>NC_015500.1:0-2400000 GCF_000212415.1 Treponema brennaborense DSM 12168
TTTAGTATACCCATATTGCAGAAAAAAGTAAAGGCAGTCTATAATGGATAAATGGCTGAACTCAACTACGCTCCCTTTTGGGAAGAATCACTAAAACAAATAGAAGAAACCTTTATTCAAAACGGAAAAGAAGCCGAATTCAGGATTTGGTTTAACATAACGTACGCCGAATCGCAGGATATGAAAATAGTCGCGTCGGTTCCGTCGTTGTTTTTCCGCGATCAGATGATTTCCCGCGGATATGCGGCGCTTATACAGAACAAGCTCGAAGAACTTTCCGGTCAGGCCATACAGCTTGAATTCATAATCATACCAAAAAACATGCAAACTGCCGCTCAAACCGGCGGCGGACACCCGGCCTCATCCGTTCACCCGGCGGCGCCCGTTCATCCGGATTCAGCCGCTCACACGCCGTCGTCTGGCCGGCCGGCGGCGTACCGCCTCCCCGCAGACGCTCCTGCCGATACGGTGTCCGACACAGTGAAACCTTTCGGTCAATACGGCGAACGTTCGGCTTCCCGTCCGCTCGGCGAACCGCTTCACGAACAGACCCGCCGGCATCCTCAGTTGAACCCGAACTACACGTTCGACAATTTCGTTACCGGAGACGATAATTCGTTCGTATACAACGCGGCACTCGCCGTTTCAAAAAACCCCGGACGTACGTATAATCCGCTTTTGATATACGGCGGCGTAGGTCTCGGTAAAACGCATCTCATGGAAGCTATCGGAAACGAAGTATACAAATCGTCCGGCGGAAACATCGTCTACATTACCGCCGAAAACTTTACGAACGAATTCATTCAGTCCATAAATACCAAAACCCAGTCAAAATTCAAGTCGAAGTACCGCAACGCGGACATACTGCTCATAGACGACATTCACTTTTTTCAGGATAAAGACGGTACTCAAGAAGAATTGTTTCACACGTTCAACGCGCTGTACGAAAATTTTAAACAGCTGGTGTTCACGTGCGACCGTCCCGTATCGGAACTGAAAAACATGACAGACCGGCTGCGTTCGCGTTTTGAACGCGGACTTTCCGTCGATATCCATATGCCAAAATACGAAATCCGGCGCGCGATTCTTGAACGGAAACTGCAGTCGATGGGCAAAAAAGTTCCCGGCGAAGTCATCGATTTGATCGCTCAGAACGTACAAACGAACGTCCGTGATTTGGAAGCGTCTCTTACCAAGATGGTTGCGTATATAGAACTCACCGGAAAGGATTTGACGATCGACGTTGCGCGCAAGGAATTGCGCGATACGTTCTTTTCTCCGAAAGCCTCGAATATTACCGTAGAAAACATACAGAGGGTCGTCGCCGATTATTTCGGCATATCGTATTCGGATATAAAAGGCAAAAAACGCACCAAAAACGTCATGCTTCCCCGCCATTTAGCGTTATATATCGCACGTGAACTGACCGAATATTCGACGACCGAACTCGGAATGGAATTCGGCGGACGCGATCATACTACCGTCATGCACGCGTGCCAGAAAATAGAAGATCAGCTGCGCTCGGATTCCACGCTTGAATCCACCGTGCAGACGCTGGTACGCAGCATAAAAGATTATAAAAAACAAGGATAAACGTTTAGACAACTTGTGTATAATATGATAAAATGTTGTGGAAGCAACGTTCACCGTTCGGATTTCGGAGGCATTGTGGAAAACCGAAGCATAACCGATAAGCGGTTGTTAGAACCGGAAACCGTTATCTTATAAACAGATATATCGGTTTTCCCGTTTTCCACAGCCCCTACTATTACTATTACTAATATATAAATTAGTATATAATAAGCTGCTCAAAACAGTATTATTTTTAAAGGAGATACATATGAGATTCACGTTCGACAGAGACGCAATGGTAAAAGAAATTGCAATCGCTCAGGAAATAATCTCTACCAAAAACGCGCTCTCAATACTTTCAAACGTATTGTTCATTGCCGAAAACAACACGCTCGCCATCAAAGCAACGGACATAAAAGTAAACTTTGAAACGAAAATTCCCGTCGTCATTGAAGAAGAAGGAACCACCACCATTTTCTGCGACAAATTCATGAGTATACTCGCTTCTCTTCCTCCGGGAGAAATCGAATTCATTCAGGAAGATATAAAAGTTACGATAAAACCCATTTCAAAAAAAGTAAAATTCCAGCTTAAAAGTATGGCAAGCGATAAATTTCCGGAATTTTCATCTGCGGAAAACGTTCCCTACTTCGACGTTCCCGCCGACCAATTCAAGGAAATGATTACGCAAACCATTTTCGCCGTTTCCGACGATGAAACGCGCTACTTCATGAACGGCGTGTTCTTTGAAAAAAAAGACGACAACCTCAACCTCGTTTCGACCGACGGCCGCCGTCTGGCTTTTTCTTCAAAAGCACTCTGTCAGGGCATTACCGATTTTCCGTCGGTAATCGTTCCCCCGAAAGTACTCACCGCGGTGCTCAAACGTGCTTCTTCCGAAGGAATGATTTCTCTGGCTATCGTAGACAAAATGATTTACATAAAATTCGGCAATTACCATTTTTCATCGGTACTGCTCGAAGGTCAGTTCCCGAACTATCAGCGCGTCATTCCCGAAACCCAGGCGCACAGCTTTGAACTTCAGAAAAGCGATCTTGCCGACGCATTAAAACGCGTTGCACTGCTCGTCGATCAGAAAGCACGCCGCGTTTACTTCGAGCTGAATCCGGGAACGCTTACAATCACTTCACAGGAATCGGATATCGGCGTGGCCAAAGAAGAAATACCGTGCCAGTATGACGGTGAAACGGTTACGATTGCAATGAACTATTTGTATATCGACGAGCCTATGAAAGTAATGAACTGCGACAGAATCAAATTCGAATTTACCGAACCAATGCGCGCGGTAACGCTCAAACCGGTTCCCGAATCCGACTACTTCCACATCATTATGCCCATGCAGATGGAGTAAAAACAGTCGGTGCCGTTTCTTTCACTTTCGTGTACCAATTTCAGAAATCTTAAAAACGATAAGATAGACCTTCTTTCAAAGGAGGTCTATTTTGTCGGTGAAAACGGTCAGGGAAAAAGCAATTTGCTCGAAGCCCTGTATTACGCTTCATACGCTTCGTCTTTTCGTACTCACAACGAACAGGAACTGGTGCGTTACGATGAAAAAGCGTTCAGCATTCGCACTTTGTTCCGTGAAGAAAACGATTCGGTCGTTTCGATGTCGATTCTTTTTGAAAATGGAAAAAAAACGATCCAGAAAAACGCCAAGAAAATAACCGACAGAAAGGAACTCGTCAATGCAATTCCGTGCGTTCTTTTTTGCCACGACGATCTGGATTTTGCCGTAGGCGAACCGGAACGCCGGCGTTTTTTCATAGACCAGTCGCTTTCCATGTACGACGCATTGTATATAGACGAAATGCGCCGATTTAAAAAAGTGCTGAAAAGTCGGAATCTCGTACTCAAAAACCAACAGTACGACATGCTCGATGCGTACGACACGCAACTTGCTCAGAACGGTCTGTACGTTCAATACAAACGTAAAAAAATGATATTTACGTTCAACGGTATTTTTACGGCATTGTATGAAAAGGTAACGGGAATAGACGGAGTGACCATATCGTACGAACCTTCGTGGAAAGAAACGTCTCACACCGTACCGGACGTAGATAGTATCGTTGATCTGCTCAAAAACAGACGATCCGCCGATATGATGATGGGGACGACGATGAGCGGCCCGCACCGGGATAGGATTCGATTTATCCGCGGCGGAAAGCCGTTCATTCCGACCGCATCCACCGGACAGCGGCGGCTTGCTTCCATTTTGCTCAGGGCAGCGCAGGCGGTGTATTATACGGAGATAACGGGCAGAAAACCCGTTCTGCTGATGGACGACGTGTTGCTTGAACTAGACCCCGATAAACGACAGAAAGTAACCGCCCTGCTCCCGCCGTACGATCAGCTTTTCTGTACGTTTTTACCGGGAGAACCGTATGAACGGTATCGCCGCAGCGATACGCGCGTGTATTTCATTGAAAACGGAGAATGGCATGAGTAAAGACGTGTATTCGGCTGCCGACGTCATAAACACCGTGTTTTCGGGAATCAGCGTGAACGACATGCAAAACGCGCAGCACATGTCCGCGCGGTGGAAGGATATTCTCGTTTCCATAACCGGCTGCGGCCAAAAACTCGCCGATCACAGTAAAATCATCGATTTGAAAAACGGCGTGCTGCTGATAGAAACCGATCATCCGGGATGGATCCAGCTGTTTGAAATGCATCGCGCGTACATATTGAAAGGGCTTAAAATGAAAATACCGATGCTTGAAATAAAATCCCTTTCATACCGGCTCAAAGGCGCGCGCGGAGAACTGCACGGCGGGATGCGCGACCTCACCAGAGAAGAAATGGAAGCGGCCGTTGAAAAACAATGCGGAAGTTCCGGTGCGGATTGCGCAGTGTCCGGTGAAAAAAAACGGCCGGAATCTGCGGAAAATGCGGAACTTCCGCCTGAATTGAAAACTATTTTCGATCGATTTAAAAAATCAATGTTGACTAATAAGTCAAAAATGTGATATTGTCTGAAGACTCATATTATAAATTCGAGGATCGCTGCCGTAAAAATTTACGTCTCGTATCCTTATCATAAAGGAGACGTGTTCCATGAAACGGACATATCAACCCAGTAAAGTAAAGCGCAACAGAAAATTCGGTTTCCGCGCACGTATGGCTACCCACGGAGGACGTCTCATTCTGAAACGGCGCCGTGCGAAAGGACGCCATAAGCTTACTGTTTCTGACGAAAAGAAGCCCTATTAATTTTTACTAAACACAGGGCATGGGAACAGACTTGGTAAGAACCGGACGTTTTACCCGCGAAGAGCGGATAAAACGTTCCGCAGACATTCAGAATCTGTTTAAAACAGGGAAACGGGTGGGCGTATCCGGCGCAAAAATGTTTGTTCTGCCGAATAATACGGATAAAAACCGTATAGCTTTTACTCTTCCCCGCGGTTACGGCAACGCGGTTGAACGGAATCGTTCAAAGCGCGTGAGCCGTGAAGCTTATCGTTATTTTAAAGCATTCCTGAACACCGGATACGACATGATATTTCTTGTCTATCCGGGAAATGATTCGTTCCGTACCCGGTGTGCCCAATTTCGTTATTTGTGTCAAAAAGCCGGAATTCTTTCATTGTGAAAAATTTTCTGACACGAGTTTTGTGTTCGCTGATTCGTTTGTATCAAGTTTGTATTTCCCCTCTTTTTCCTCCCTGCTGCAGATTTTATCCGACGTGTTCGGTGTATGCGCTGGAGGCTATCCGAAAACACGGCCCATTTAAAGGGTTTTTAATGGCGGTGCGGCGCGTTTTGCGGTGTAATCCGTTTTGCGACGGCGGGTACGATCCCGTTCCGTAAACGGCTGCAGGAATATCAATTTCAGGAGAAAAATCATTTATGGAAAAAAATACAGTTTGGGCGATCATATTGTCGACGCTTGTTCTGGTAATTTTCATGTTCGTTCAGATCACTTTTTTTCCGGCAGTTCCGGCGGCCAAGCAGACTGAACAGTATCAGAATACGGCCGACGTTTCTTCCGCGCAGGGACAGCTGCCGGTAAACACGGTTGCCGTTTCCGGTGCGGAAGAAAACGGTTCATTAAATGCGGCCGGTTCCGCCGGTGATTCGGCAGCAGCCGTTACCGAAGAACAGTTCGTCATTCAAAACGGTAAAGTAAAAGTAACGTTTACGAACCGAGGCGGCGATATTATCAATTACGAACTGCTTGAACATAAAGACGGAAATTCCGGCGTGGAAATGGCCGACAACGTGTCGGCAAAAAACCGGGCTTTTTCCGTTTCATTCGGTGCAGCTGGTACGCCGATTATCGACGATATTTTCAGTGTAAAAAAAATAGACGATAACACTATCGGTTTTTATAAGACGTTTACGGTAAAAAACAACGACGGAACGGAAAGCAGTTTCGTATTTGCGAAGCAATATACCTTCGATCCGGCGGGATATATGTTCCGGCTCGACGTGTCGATCGACGGCGACGACACGTTGAAAGGGTTGGCGTTCGGCAATTCGGCGTACACGATCCGCACGTCTCCGCAGATAGGGCCGTATTTCGACTCGAAAAACAACCGGTATGAAAACCGTACGTTCATGTCCTACAACGGCAGCAAAAAGAAAAAAACGACGCTCGGTTCCGGCCAGTCGAAAGTGTACGACGACGGTTACACGTGGACGGGCGTTTCGGGTAAATATTTTGAAATACTCGGCGTACCGCTCAATCCGACGGTCATGCAGGACGTTACGTATTCGGCTGCACTCGAAGTCGACAATTACGCGAACGCCCAGGTTATGATGAGCAGAGGTCCGATCACGCAGAGCGACGCGCAGGATACGTATTATTTTTACGTCGGACCCAAGACGGAAGAAACGCTGAAAATTTACAACAACGCTGCGGAAAACGTGTGGCATCTTTCCGGGCTGAAACTGAACGAAAGTCTGGAATCTTCCGGCATACTGTTCTGGCTTGAAACGTTCCTGAAATGGTGTATGGAACTGCTGTATAAAATCATTCCGAATTGGGGCGTGTCTATCATCATTTTGACCATTCTGCTGAAACTGGTCCTGTTCCCGCTGACGAAAAAAAGTTCGCTTTCGACTTTGAAAATGCAGGAACTGCAGCCGAAAATGCAGGAAATTCAGGCGAAATTTAAAGATCAGCCGGATAAAATGAATGCGGAAATGGCAAAACTGTATAAGGAAACCGGTTACAATCCGCTTTCCGGCTGTCTGCCGCTCCTGATTCAATTTCCGCTCATTTTTGCAATGTACAATCTGTTCAACAATTACTTTGAGTTCCGCGGCGCGATGTTCATTCCCGGCTGGATTCCCGATCTGTCGGTGGGAGACAGCGTGTACGCGCTGAATTTCAATCTGCCGTTTTTGGGCAATCAGCTGCGGCTGCTGCCGATCATATACGTGATTTCGCAGCTGCTGTTCGGTAAGGTGACTCAAAGCGGTACCGCCGCGGGTGCGAGCGGTATGCAGATGAAAATCATGATGTACGGTATGCCGCTGTTTTTCTTCTTTATTTTTTATAACGCACCGTCGGGACTGCTCATTTACTGGACGGTCAGCAACGCGCTGCAGCTCGTGCAGCAAGTGATATTGAATAAGACGATGAAAGCGAAACGCGCTGAAATTGAGAGCAGAGAACCTGAAAAGAAAGTATTTGTTCCCAGAAAGAAAAAATAATATTTTTTAGCCCGGCCCGTCCGGGCGGTGGAGTTATATATGGTATACGAATATGAAGGAAAGACCGAAAAGGAAGCTATTGAAAACGCCGCTTCGGAACTCGGACTCGAACGGGATCAGTTTGACGTAGAGATTCTGGAAACGCAGAAAAACAGTTTGTTCAAAAAGGGTTACGTGCGTATCCGCGTTCATACCGTTGATACGAACGAGCACGTTGCTCCCGAATTCGACGGCGGAATGCCTAAGACGAAAAACACGCTGTTTGCCGATCCGCTTCCGCAGGATGAATTTGAAAAGAAACTGATAGATTTTACGGCGTCCGTTATCCGCAAAATGGGTTACGAAGTAACGGTTGAAATCATGTTCCGTGAAGAACGGAAAATCGGTATCAGACTGAATTCCGCCCATTCTTCGATTCTGATCGGCCGTAAAGGCAAAAACCTCGACGCGTTGCAGCTTTTAGCGAACGTGTACGCGGGCCGTTTGGGCCGTGAAGACGTTCGCGTCATTCTGGATACGGAAAATTATCGCATCCGGCGGGAAGAATCGCTGGTACGCCTTGCGTACAATACCGCCGACAAAGTGCGCACGACTCGGAATTCGATTCTGCTTGAACCGATGAATCCGTTTGAACGCCGGCTGATACATACGACGCTGAACGACATTTCGGACGTAGAGACCAAAAGCGAAGGCGAAGGTCTGTACAAACAGGTGCGCGTTTTATATAAGGGTGTACGCTGATGATGCTGAAAAGGTTCGCACTGAGGAATACCGTTTTTTCCGTGTGCCTTTTTTGTGCCGCATCGTTCGCCGGAGCCGAATCGGTTCCGGCTGCGGTAATCGAACCGGCTGCGGCAGTTGCGCCTGCGGTTGCAGGGACCGTGCCGGCTGCGGAAACTGGGCCGGCGGCCGTTGAGTCCGCCGCGGTTCCGAAACCGGCTTTTTCCGGTTCCGTTTTATTGGATCCGAGTGTTCGGGCCGAATTGGAAAAAACCGGCAATATCAAACAAAATCATTATAAGGACCCCGGAGCAAAACCCGTTTTATATCCGCGAACCGAACTGGGAGCCGCGCTGCTCGACACGTGGGCGGGTGATTCTGATCCGGTTTTTTTGGCGGAAACGCTGTATTTGCTTAAAAAACCCGAATCGTCCGTCGGATTGAAAAACGATACGGATCTCATATCGAAAGTAGTCCGTTCCGTTTCCACGATGGAAGGTATTCCGTATTATTCAAACAGTGAAAAACGCATGAAAACACTGTATGAAAAATCCTATACGATTAATAATCCCACCGACCGGCAGAAAATTCCTGATGTAACGGAAGGTTCCGCCGATAATCTGTCGATATATGCGTTTCAGGAAGACGGAACCTTCGGTAAAATCGTATACGAAATCAAATATACGCAGCGTGAAAATGAAGTTTCAATGGTGATTCACAACGTTGCGCCCGTGAAGTTGTCTTTTATCACGGCGATAAAGCCCCAAAATTTGGCGCTGTCACTGCTTATCGTGGACGAAGGGGACGATCTGCTGGTTTATCTTTTGGCGCAGATCAAATTTCCGGCGCTGTCGCTGATAGAAAACGCGCTGAACAGATCGTTCGGTGCACGCCTTGACGCGACGTACAACTGGTTCGAGTCGGAATATCTGGATGCGAAAAAGCGCGAATCAGAAGGAGCCGTAAAATGAAAAAGCTGAGTGCGATCCTGCTGTGTGCGGGATATATTATTTGTGCGGGGAGTTGTTCACCGATGGAAAAGAGTATGAAAGCTATAGAAGGTAAAGACGGTGTGTTCGCGATTATGCAGACATCGAGAGGTAATATCGTTTTGGAACTGTATTACAAACAGACCCCGCTGACGGTAACCAATTTCGTGGGACTTGCCGAAGGTACGCTTAATGCAACGAACGGAAAGCCGTTTTACGACGGACTCAAATTTCACCGCGTTATCGCCGATTTTATGATTCAGGGCGGCGACCCGAAAGGCAACGGTACCGGCGGTCCGGGATACCGTTTTTCCGACGAGTTTGTCGATGAATTGAAGCACGACGTGCCGGGGACGCTTTCCATGGCGAACGCCGGAGCCGGAACCAACGGCAGTCAGTTTTTTATCACACACGTTCCTACGCCGTGGCTCGACGGAAAGCACACGGTGTTCGGCCGCGTCGTTGAAGGACAGGACGTCGTAAACAAAATAAAACAGGGCGATCTTATCGAAAAAGTAACGATCGTCCGTCAGGGTGCCGATGCACAGGCTTTTACGGCGAGTCAGGACGATTTTGACGAACGCAGCGCGGCGGCAAAAAAAGCAGCCGTTGAGAAAAAGGAAAAGGGCCGTGCGGCTACTATCGCGCTGATCGAAAAGAATTTTCCCGGTGCCCGGAAAACTGCCGACGGTATTTATTACGTTGTAACGAAAGAAGGCAGCGGAAGTAAGGTCGGAAAGGGTAAAGCCGTTTCCGTTCATTACAAAGGGTATTTGCTGGACGGTTCGGTGTTCGATTCATCGGAAGGACGCGGTACGCTTGATTTTTCTACTGCGGCCGGTCAAATGATTCCCGGTTTCGATACGATGGTACAGGATATGAAAACGGGTGAAAAGCGGACGATCGTTCTGCCGCCCGAACAGGCGTACGGCAGTGCCGGTGCCGCGGGCGTTATTCCCGGCGACGCGTACATTGCGTTCGACGTGGAACTGGTTCGTGTAAAATAGAAAAAGTTAAAATATCATATGCGATGGAGCCGCTGTACACGTATCTGTGTAAGCGGCTCTTTTTAAATCAAAAAAAGAAACACCAACAAGGAAACGGGAGCGGCCAGATGAGCGGAAACGAAAAACGATTGATAGTACCCGTGCTGCTGCTACTGTGCGCCCTCGCATCGGCAGCCGAATACACGATTGAACGGAAAGGTGACGACGGAACGACCGTCTCGACCGACATCGCCGTAACGGTACACCTCATGAACTATGAAATCGAATGGGCAAGTAAAAGCGACCCCTCGAACCATACGACCTATACGGCAGGAAGTAAAAATAAAAGCGGCGGCTGGAAAATACTCAAAGACAAAGACGGTCTCCTTATCTGGGAAATCGCCTCCGCTTCGGAAACGGAAACGCTTGCCGCAATAGAAAAAAAAGCCGGAAACGGCACGATAGAAACAAAAGACGGCAGTGCTCCGATCATCGGAAAAGCCGGCTACACAGCGGAAAAGACGTCGGGCAGCGGACAGATAATCAGAAACGAAGTAACCGTGCCGATCCCGGCGGATCCCGGCTGTATCGTCGTCATACAAGTATACGGACAAGACGGAACGCACACCGTCCTACTGGAACGCACACCGTCCTACTGGAACGCACGGAAAGCTTTTACGAACTGAAAGGAAACATGAGCAAAGAAGCAATCTGGCAAAGTATGGAACAATGGCTTGAAAGCAGCGACGGAAAAACGGAAACCGAAAAAGCGCAAAAACGAAACGTAAAATTGGCCGAACTGCTCCGGGACACGCTGCTGAACAGCCGAAACAGCCGGCTGGGCGGCCTGTATGAAACGGACACCGAAGGCAACTGGTATCTGAGAAAGTATCTGGAATTCGTTCTGGACGCAGATAAAGGCGGAGCGTGCAGTGTCTACGGAGAATTGTTGTATGAAGAAAGCGGCAAAACGTATAACCCGGCCGCGTACGGACAATTGACGGAAACCGAACGGGAAAAAATAGCCCGAGCAGCCGAAACGTATCTGACGAACGCCGTTGAATATGAAAGCGACAAAACACGGGAAGAAAAGCGTATTTTCAGTCCGATAAAAGAATATGAGACACGAATGCGGGAACTGATAATAGAAAACGAAACAGGCAACCCCTTACCGTATATGGAAGGAGGAACGGACACCGCGAAAATCTTCTGGTATAAAATGGCAGAACAAGCCGAAAGGAAAAAATCAAATACAACGCTACCGGTAAAGAACAGTATATCGTGGGTAGCAATAGCCGAGTTTTTAAGAAACGACTATAGCGAATACGCGGAAAACGGCCACATCCCCGGAAGAACGACCGGAAGCGACGAACTGGGACTTATAAACGGCTCGATAGTAACGGCCGGACTTGACGGAAGCGTAAAATGGAATGATACTGAAAAAGACAGCGCCGAACAATTGAAAGCATATGAAAAAAGCATAGCCGGAAACGCCGGCATGGAAAAAGAAAAACAACTGTCGGCACAATACGAGGGAAGATATCTGAACCGGGAAAACTTTGAAAAAATAAGCGCATACGTCCCAGACGCAACGCAGATACGCAGAGGAGATATCCTTGTATACGCGGATACGGTGAGAAACCGAATTAAAGCGGGAGTAATCAGCAGCATACCCGCCGCCGGGAGCGCGTACGGAACGAATCAGAAAACCTTTATGGAGGAAATGGAAATCGTCTATATGGATGAAGAACAGGGAAAAGCGCTTAAAAGAAAAGTAAAAGAAAGCCCGTTTGCCGCTCAGGCAGGCAAAAGCGTCTGCGTCAGACTGCTGAAAAAAGAACGGCCCGGCAGCAAATCGTATAAAACCGCCGATTGGGACGTACTGGACTTGGCAATAGCGAAAGCAGAATTGACGATAGGAAAGATGAGAGAACAAAGCCAAAAAAATGAAGAGAAATGGCGATTTATCCCGAATACGGGAGAATACCTATTGTTAAGCGATATAAAAATTCGTGCGGAAACGAAAAAAGGCCTGAAGGTACCGACGGGAGAAACATTCAAAGTGAAAAACCTCGGAGCGGAAGACAGAAACTACGAAGAAAGCAAAAAAGACAAAGGAAACATCCGGAACAATAAGGCGAACCGATTTGAAATAGCACTATTTGATACGGTAGGAATGAAATGAAACGAAGGCAAAGCACAGCTGAACCGAACGGGCGGAAAAACCTACGGAAGTGAAGGACTTGAAAAAATAGAACTGAAAATAAACGGCAGCAGCCGAATCTCCTATGCGGAAAGCGGAACCCCCGTCGAAATCGGAATACGGGGAGAAAGCAGCGCAACATCGTACGCCGGAGACGACCTGCTGTTGACACTGGAAGTTGAAAACCGAGGTAAAAAATACACGGTAAAAGCCGCAGAAAAAGACTATATCGCCATGTACGATAAGAAACTTTTGTGGAGAGCGAACCTGTACATAGACAAAGGCACGACCGACTGGAACAATGAACACCCCTGGGACAGCAGGAAGAAAACGCCAGTTGGACAGAAGATAGAATGGTGGGGAGAAAACGAATGGCAGGAAACGGGAGACGGAGGACAAATACCGATACACAGTTGGACCCGATGGAACGATAACAGGCAGGAGAGCAAAAGCGTAGCGTATGGGTGGGGGTGTTGGGACAGTGTGGAAGGTTTTAATAAAGAACTGAAAGCTCAATCTGCGCAAATGAAAGCATATCGGGAAGGAAGAGAAGAAAAGAATAAGAAATATAGAGAACTTGATACGAATTGGGATGAATCGCAGATGACAGCTCCGGGAGGGCAATGGGCAAATTATCTGTTTAAGGAAAGATCATCGAAAACGGATAAGCAGACAATCAGTACGAATACGGCAGACGTATCGGTACCGGGGTTGAGTACGTATTGGGACGAGAACAACCAATTTGTAGCCGGAAAACATGAATACGATACGAGCGGAATAGACTGTTCCGGGTTGGTACATCTGGCGGCGGTATACAGCGGGAACGGATATGAATTACCGAATAAGGCAAGTGAAAGTGCGGGAAAAACGGTGAATACTTCTGGCTTTGCCTCGGATATGTATACGCTACAGATAAGGGAAGGAGGGTGGACATTGACAGACAATGATGCGACGGAAGAACAAAAACAAGCAGATAGAGAAATCCTTTCCCATGCAGTACCCGGGGATATACTGGTTGTAGCCGATTCACACGTGGTAATTATCAATGATATCAGGCTCACACAGGAAAACGGCAAAGTGTTTGTCAAAAACTATGCAGATGTGGATGTGATACATTCGACAAGCGGGGGATTAAATGAACCGTATGGTTGGAATGTACAGACAGGAAGTTGGTTTGATTTAGGAACGGGGCAGAAAACAGCAAAGCATTTCTACGAATTAAGGAGGTTAAAAAAGTGAAAAAAGTTTATATAATATGTACACTTATTTTATGCCTAAATGTAGTATATTCACAGCAAATAGAGAAATTGGGAAATATAGCAGAAGTAACAGCTATTTCAGGTAAGGCGGGCGGAGCGGGCAGTCCCAATTTCATAACAGTGAATGAAAAAGAAGAAATAATTGAAGTAATGAATGAAAGTGATAATACAAAGTATACAGTAAAGGGGTTGCAAAAGAAAGGTAAAGCAAAATATGAATCATCATTTGATTTATATAGAGTAAAACTGCAAGAATACGAAATCGGAATGAGCGGTTATTTGGGAATAAAGAAGGGTGATAAAATTATTTTAAAACCTTTATATGCCAGTTCCGGTATCAGTTTTATCCTGAAGGAAGGGAATGGGTATATAGTATATTATGTGAACGATAAAGGGATACCGAGAGCAGTAGACACCGAAGGCCGGATATACGAGAATACGGAAGCGATAGCGTACTTAAAAGAATACGATGAGCAGAAGTATGAACAGAGCGTGCAGCGGGCAACAGAACTCGGTTTGGCAGACCGGTTCCGGAATAATGAAGTATTGGTATGGGGTCGGACATATTATTCGACAGTAGAAATATTACAAAAGTTCTGGAAGCCGGAGAAATATTTATATCCAAATTCAAGTAATGCAATACAATATGATTTGCAGGGAAACGGATATATGGAAAATTTCCGCTATAAAGGAGATGGGACAAATGTTACGATTGTATCGTCTGACGGAAAACAACTGAAAAAAATACAATTATTTGACAGTTCCAATGTTCTGCAACGGATAAAGATTACAGATGAAAGGTATTCCGCTAGTATGTACGTCGGGTTTGGAGGAAACATCTATTACTACATAGCCGGGGAAGAGTATACGGAAGTATTCCGTATACGGCGAACCTGGGGAGAACCTGACCTGTACGCCATGGCAATCAACGGATATACGGACGACAGTTACGGTAAGTATGTAGAAGAGACACTTGCAAAGCTGAGCAAAGCGGAACTGCGCCTGTTAAGAAACACAGTGTTTGCACTGTACGGATATACGTTCAAGAGTGAAGATTTGAAGAATCATTTTGATAAACAAGTGTGGTACACGGATGAAAGTAAAACGGCTTCGGATATGACGCTGCCCTTGCATCGGCAAAAACTGCTGGAACTGGTACAGGCAGAAGAAGCTAAGCGGTAGATAATATCGTTCTGCTTTTACCCCTACGGCACAGCTTACGCGTCAGGCGCGAGGGATAGGAGTACCGAAGTACCGGGAGGGCCGGTTTAGCGGACTTCCCGGTATGAGCCGCTGGGCGGCGAAGTACGGATAGCCCGTTTTGAAACGCACGGAAGATGCGTTTCAAACGCGCCCGAAAAGACCGGTACAAAGCGGCCCTGTCTGAAAAAATTCTTTATATAAAGTGATAAACGGAAGAATATATCGAAAAGAAACGGTATACTACATCCTTGGAGCATGCGCATTCAAACAATTTAACGGCCGGCAGCTCTGTATTGCTTCATATCATATTTTGGGGGATAGGTTTGTGAAATTTGAAAAGTTCTTTTTTTATATATTTGCAGCGTTTGCCCTGCTGTGCGTTTTGCCGATAATTGCGCAAACGGCGGACGACACGGCGCGGGTGGGAGAGACTTCCGTTCGGGCGGAGGAATCGATATCGCCGCTCGCCGCACCCGTCCGGCTTGCGTATACGTTTTCCGGAACGTATACGTTGGTGGAGCGTTCCGACTGGTCTCAGTATGTGAATGGTAAATACGTCGGTTTGACGAGCCGTGAAACGCGCGGTTATATGAATCCCGAAAAACGGACGGAAAGCGGAACGAAGTATAGCGGCCGTTTTTACGTAACGGAGCGGACGCTGCGCAACGCGGTACAGTCCGCGCGTGCTTTGGATGAAATTCAGGACGCGGCGTTTACCGTGCGGCCTGACGGCAGCGTTTTATTTGAAAAAGACAATCGCTATCCGCAACTGCGTAATTTTCCCGTGTTTCCCTCTGCCGCGGTAAAACCCGGCGACCGCTGGCAGTCCGAAGGGGAACGGATTGTAGATCCCAAAAACGATAAGCACTTTACGTGTCTGCCGATCGTCGTCGAATATGAATTTATCGGACAGGAAATTTACAACGGTAAGCCCGTGTACCGCATAAAAGCCCGCTTTGCAACGCGGCTGAACGCGTACAACCGGCCGCGCACTGCCGACGCCGAATTACGGACAGCGTCGGGAAGTCACGACGTCTCGGTTTTGGCGGACGCGGAAACGTGCGCGGTCATATTGATGATAGACAAACTCGACGAAACGTTTTCATACGCGGACGGCGGTACCGTTCGTTTTAGGGGAACGACTTCCTGGTTTACTGAAATGCCGGTGCGTGTTGAAAGCGGTGAATTGTACCGGCGGACGTCGCTCATAGCCGAAAAAGCCGTTCAAAAAGCGGACGGGCAGATTTCCGTGCCGATCGCTTCTCGCGACGATACGTTTGGTGGCAGTGGCGATGTTCCCGCCGGTAAGCAGACTCAGGCCGGTGGCGATGTTCCCGCCGGTAAGCAGACTCAGACCGGTGGCGGCGGTGTGAACACGGCGTCTTTGTTTGAAATAGAGGATACGCAGCAAGGCCTCCGGCTTTCCGTGCGCGATATCCGATTTCGGCCGGACAGCGCCGAAATTTTGAGTGAAGAGTCGTGGCGTCTGGACGCGATTGCGGACATGCTGCGGAGCGAACCGGATGCCGTGTATTTGGTGGAGGGACACACCGCTTCGGTGGGTAAACCGGAAGGTGAAAAAAAACTGTCCGTTGAACGTGCGCAGGCGGTCGTTGCGGCGCTGGTTTCACGGGGATTCAGGAAAGAGCAGTTCTTGTTTACCGGATACGGCGGAACCCGTTCCGTCGCCGATAACGGGACGGCAGCCGGCAGGGCCGAGAACCGCCGGGTAGAAATCACGATTCTGCGGTAACCACACCTGAAAAGGAAACCCCGTACCGGTGGAGAACGTTCCGGTACGGGGTATTTTTTTTAAATGGACAATAGATATATGCGATTATCTGAACCGAAACGCGGACGGTGAAGGAGGAGGAGTGTCCCGTCCCCGTTCCGTCGGAACGATGTATACGATACGTGCGTTTGTCCGAGCGGCTCGCGTTCAGTGGAAAGTTGCGCGCGTTTATCCGAGCGGCTCGCGTTCAGCGGAAAGTTGCGCGCGTCTATCCGAGCGGCCGTTATTTTCCGAAATAGGCGAGCGCGTTGGTAAAGGAAACGCCGGAAACGATCCCTTTCAGCGTGTCTTCATCGGCCGGATATTCGCCGTTTTCCACCCACGTACCGACGATATTGCACAGAATGCGGCGAAAGTATTCGTGGCGCGGATACGACAGAAAACTGCGGCTGTCGGTCAGCATACCGACGAACGCGCTGAGCATACCCAGATTTCCGAGTACTTTCATCTGCTGTTCCATACCGTCTTTGTGGTCGCAGAACCACCAGGCCGAACCGAGCTGGATTTTTCCGCGGATGCCGCCGCCCTGATAACAGCCGATCAGCGTGCCTAGCGGATAGTAATCTTTGGGATTGAGCGTGTACAGTACGGTTTTGGGGAGTCCGCCGGCGGATTCAATATAGTTCAGCAGGCCGGCGAGATTTTCGCTGACCTGATGGTCGTGAACCGCGTCGTAACCGGTGTCGGGGCCGAGTTTTTTGTACATGGCGCCGTTGTTGTCGCGAATGGCCGCGATGTGATACTGCATGACGATACCGCGTTTCGCGTAGGCTTCGGCCATACGGGCGAGCACGGCCGTTTTGTAGGTATCCGCGTCCGCCTTTGAAACCGGCTGGCCGCGCATCGCGTCGTGAAACGCCTTGTTCGCGTCGCCTTCAATGGCGAACGGTACGTAGTCGAGCGCGTGATCCGAAGCACGGCAGCCGTGCTGGATAAAAAAATCGAGACGGTTTACCAACGCGGCAACAACCGCGTCTACCGAATTGATAGCGACTCCGCTCGCTGCGGCAAGTTTTTCGATATAGTGCGCGAAATCCGGTTTTCCGATGTTGATCGCTTTGTCCGGACGGAACGACGGAAGGACTTTCGTGGAAATTTTGCCGATGGGAGCAGTTCCCGACGCGATCTGTTCGTGATATTCGAGCGTATCGATCGGATCGTCGGTAGTGCCGACGGCATAGACGTTCATTTTTTCAAAAATACCTTTTACGGAAAGTTCGTCGGTTGCGAGCAGTTCGTTCGCCTTTTTCCAGATTGCCGGCGCGCTTTTACGCGTCAGCGGTTCGTAAATACCGAAGTACCGTTGCAGTTCCAAATGCGTCCAGTGGTACAGCGGATTTCCGATCAGGTGTTCGACCGTTTCCGCCCAGGCCAAAAATTTATCGTACGGATCGGCGTCCCCGGTGATGTATTTTTCATCGATGCCGTACGTCCTCATCTGCCGCCATTTGTAATGATCGCCGCCGAGCCAGATTTCGGTAATATGTGCGAATTTCTTATTCGCGGCGATTTGGGCGGGTATCAGGTGGCAGTGAAAATCCCAAATGGGCTGATCGGCCGCGGCTTCGCGGAACAGTTTCCGCGCCGTTTCGGTTTCAAGCAGAAAATCCGCATCCATAAATCGTTTCATAACGTAACTCCTTCTTTGAATATGGCAATTTCCCGGTATCCGTTCGTTTCGTTTTTAGTACGGATTTTACCCGACGCAATATCGTATATCAGTTCGAGCAGTTCGTCGCGCACGGCGTCGGCGTTTCCGTCGAGCAGCGCGGCCGCGTCGAAATCGATCCAGCCCGGTTTGCCGGCGGCAAGCGGGTGATTCGTCGCAATCTTCACGGTGGGCACGGGCGCGCCCAGCGGCGTGCCGCGTCCGGTGGTAAACAGAATCAAATGCGCGCCCGCTGCGGTCATCGCGGTTGTGGAAACGATGTCGTTGCCCGGCCCTTCAAGCAGATTGAGCCCTTTTTTCGCGATTTGCTCACCGTACCGCAGTACGCCGCGTACGGGAGCTTTACCGCCTTTTTGGACGCAGCCGAGCGATTTGTCTTCAAGCGTGGTAATGCCGCCGGCTTTGTTTCCGGGCGACGGGTTTTCGTACACGACTTGTCCGTGGCGTACGTAATAATCTTTAAATCCGTTTATGAGCCGAACCGTTTCGTCAAAAACGGCGCGGTTTTCACAGCGATCCATGAGTATCCGTTCGGCACCGAACATTTCGGGAACTTCGGTCAGCATAACCGACGCGCCGACGGCACTCAATGCGTCGCACGCGCGCCCGACGAGCGCGTTCGCCGTAATACCGGAAAGACCGTCCGAACCGCCGCACTTCATACCGACGACCAGTTCGCTCGCCGGTACCGGTTCACGCTCGTATTGTCCGGCAAAGCGCGCCAGTTCCTTCAAGACTGCCTGTCCGTCGGCGATTTCGTCGGCGGATTCCTGCGCAATCAGGAATTTTACGCGATTTTCATCGTAATCGCCGATAGTCTGTTTGAATTGGGCAACCGTGTTGTTTTCACAGCCGAGACCGAGCACCAGTACGGCGCCCGCGTTGGGATGACGCACCAAATCCGCGAGGATCGTGCGCGTTTTTTCGTGATCTTCGCCCATTTGAGAGCAACCGTACGGATGCGTCCAGGCAAAGACGCCCTCGATGCCGCCGCGCTCGGCGGGCCCGGGCTTGCCGCCGCAGAATTCTCCGTTTCCCCATTGGGCGAGCGATTCGGCTATTTTGTTGACGCAGCCGACGGTGGGAACGATCCAGATTTCGTTTCTGATACCGATTTTACCGTCGGCACGCCGGTACGCGTTCACGGTCGGAACGTGCGCGCCGAGCGCCGCCGTATCCGCTTTCCAGGCAGCGGAAGCGGCACGGGCGCGTTCTTCGTCGTACGTGTACGCGGCCGATTCGGCAAGCAGCGTTTTTACATTGTGCGTGTGAACGTGATTTCCGGCGGCAATATCCCGGCTGGCGGCGCCAATCGGGTAGCCGTATTTTATGACGGGTTCGCCCGCGGCGATCGCTTTGAGCGCGAATTTATGACCGGCAGGAATATCGTCGGCGACTGTTACGGTGAGCGTTTCGCGGTCGTCCGCCGCCGCCGGAATCGTGACGACGGTTCCTTTTGCAAGCGGTACGAGCGCCACCGCAACGCTGTCGTGCGGATGTATGCGGATACAGTTTTTTGTAGAACTCATGGTCTTTCCTTTTGCGGCAGCGGCGGCCGCTTATGCGTTTACGAACGCGGTAAGCGCTTCTGTCATACCTTTTTCACGTATAACTGTTAAATATTCGGTAACAGATTGGGCGAATTCCGTATATTTCGTCAAATCTTCGGCCCACCATTCCGTATTTGACAGAACGGCGTCCGCAATCTCTTTTGCACAAGCGGTTTTCGCGTACAGATCTTCAAAAAACCGCAGTACCGATTCGTCGTCCTTAATCAGATAGGGCGTTCCGTTGCGCGTGCCGGTCATGGCGCGGTCTTTTACGTCTTTTCCGTTATAGAACGCGATAAGCGCTGCCAGGGAAAACGCAAGTGTTCGTGGAGTTTTACCGGTTTTGGCAATAAATCCGGTGACAGACGGCAGATCGCGTGTCTTGAACTTTGACGTTGAATTGAGCGTAATGTCCAGCAGCATGTGCCGGATGCACGGATTCGCAAAGCGTTCCAGCACGTCGGCAGCGTACGCGGTGAGCGCGTCTTTGTCGCCGTCCATGGACGGAATGATTTCTTCAAAGAGTCCTTTTTTGATGAACTTATAAACGGTTTCGTTTTTGAGACTCTGTTCGACGGTATCCAGTCCGAACTGGAACGCGGCGGGAACGAACATCGTGTGCGTACCGTTCAGAATGCGTACTTTGCGGGTGCGGTAGAACGTCATGTCGTTCGTCCAGACAACGTTCAGTCCGGCCTGTTCCAGCGGGAATTCCTTTTTGAGCGCTTCGATGTTTCCCTTCGTTTCGATTACCCACAAGTGAAAAATTTCGGCCGCGTCGAGCAGGTTGTCTTTATATCCGAGCTGTTCGCACAGCTGCTCCGCTTCGGTGCGCGGATAACCGGGAACGACGCGGTCTACGAGACTGCAGCAGAACGTACAGGCTTTTTCAAGCCAGGTGATGAACTCCCGTTCCAGCTGCCATTCTGTGCTGTATTTGAGAACGAGTTCGTACAGCTTTTCCCCGTTACGGTCGATCAGTTCGCAGGGAATGACGACGAGGCCTTTGGACAGGTCACCTTTGAACGCCTGATACCGGCGGTACAGGAACTGGGTTACTTTTGCCGGAAAAGACGCCGGAGGCTCGTCGTCGAGCTTACAGCCTTCCGCGTACGAAATGCCGGCTTCCGTCGTGTTCGATACGATAAAGCGCAGCTCCGCACTGGCGGCGTACGCAATGTAGCTGCCGAAATCTTCGTACGCGTTCAGGCAGCGGCTGACCGAAGTAACGACGCGCATATCGCACACCTGTTTACCGTCCTGAATCCCGCGCAGAACGGTGGTGTACAGTCCCTTTTGGTCGTTGATCATAGCGGCCATGCCGCCGGCAAGCGGCTGCACCAGTACGACGTTTCCGTTGAATCCGCTTTTTTCATTCGCAATATCGATTTGCCAGTCGACGAATGCGCGCAGAAAATTTCCTTCTCCAAACTGGAGCACTTTTTCAGGGCGCGCGACTGTCTGTTTTACTTCATGTATAGCTTTCATTATGTAAGCCTCCTGAGAAACATACTAGTGCAATAATGCGAACGGAGGTATTGCGCTTAATGCCGAATTTTTGTATAAAAACGACATATAATCTCCGTTTTTAAAACATTGTTTCAAAATTATAGCTTGTCAATTTTGAACTGTCAAGGTAAACTGATAAGAGCAGGAGGTATCGTTTATGAAAAATACTGCAAAACGGATCGGGCTGACACTTGCCACCGTACACACCGGATCTTCGCTGAAATTGTGGACGGAACTTGCCGGTGAAGCCGAGTCGAGCGGAAATCCGTTTTTCGTGTTTTCCGGCGGCCGGCTCAATTCGCGCAGGGATTCCGAATATCTGCGCAACGGCGTCTACGCTCTTGCCAATAAGGAAAATCTGGACGGTCTGATAAGCTGGAGTTCCTCCATCGGCGGATTCGTATCTATAGAAGAAATCATTCAATTTCATCACCGGCTGGAACCGCTTCCGTTCGTAACGATCGGGCAGAAAATAGACGGACACGCGTTCGCCAATTTTGACGCGTATACGGGAATGAAAAATCTGACGCTCCATTTTATCCGCGAGCACGGAGCCGAGCGCCTGGCGTTTATCCGCGGACCCGAAAATCACATGTCCGCCGCGGAACGGTTTACCGGCTTTTGCGACGCGGTAACGGAAAGCGGACTTACGCTCGACGACACGCTGATAACGTCTCCGTTTCCCTGGGGAATGGGAGAAAGCGCGGCGGCGCAGCTTTTTGCCGAACGCAGGCTGATTCCGGGAAAAGATTTCGACACGCTGATCGGTTCCAGCGACATGCTGGTTTTTGCAGCCGTCAGGTATTTCGAGCGGCAGGGATTTTCCGTGCCGCAGCATTTCCGTACGGGCGGATTCAACGATTCGGCGGAAAGCCTCATCGCTTCATGCCCGTTTTCCACGGTGCACATGCCGTATACGGATCTGGCGCGGACGGCGTACCGGATGATTACGTCCGTGCTTGAAAATCCTGCGGCGCCTATTTCCGATGAAAAAATCGAAGCGCCGGTTATTATCCGCGAATCGTGCGGATGCAACCGAAGCGAACCGTTCATATTCCGCGCGGACGCGCCGGATATGCAGGGACATGAGGCTGATATGCAGGAACCTGCGCCGGAGGCGCGGTGTTACGCGCCAAAAGGCCCGGAACACGCGTCGTATTCCGTGCAGACGCTCGCATCGCGTATCTGCGCTTTAATAACTTCGTCGCATCCGATACTGCCGGGACTGATTGAAAAAGCCGTCGCCGCGTTCTCCCAAAAAGCGCGGGTACAATGTGAAGCGCTTTTGGATCAGATATTGTTCTATTATTTGAAAAGCGACGGCGATCTTTCCGTTTTGCCGGCGATCGGCGATTTAATTCGGCGGGCAAAACTCGTACCGGAATCGTATTTTATGGAAATGCACGAATATATGCTTTTTTCCATTCCGAAAATTCAGAACCGCATCTTTTCCGCAAAAAAATACGAATCCATGCAGCTGATTGATATCCTGAATCGGCTCAAATGCGAACTTCTGCGCGCACACTCCCGTAAAGAACTGCTTTCCATTTTGAAGGAGCTGCTGCCGCAAATCGGCGTACACACGATGTCGATCGTATTGTATGAAGACGACGATTTATCTTCTTATATGGGCGGATTCGCTCCCGACGGCAGACCCGAATCCTGGACCGGTTCCGGCTATTGCCGCACCGTTTCCCAGTTGCACGAGTCGCCGGACGTGTTTCCGTCTCAGTTGCTGTTTCCGCCGGATATCGGCCGGTACTATAAGGAAGGCTGTTTTATGGTGCAGCCGCTGTTCATTGAAAATCAGCCGATCGGGTATCTGCTGACGAATATCGCGTTTTACGACGGCGGCGTGTACGAAGATCTGCGTGCGGCAATCAGCAGTGCGCTTCAGGGTATTTTCCTGTTCGAGCAGACGGCGAAGGCCAGGCAGATAGCCGAATCGGCGGAATTTGCAAAGACGGAATTTTTTGCGAACGTGGGAAGCGGGCTGTGCGATCCGCTGAACGAAATCGAAGATAAACTCGATCAGATAGGACTTACGCTTGCGGCTCACCCGGAAGCGACGGATATAATCGGCGAACAGCTGCTGTTCATAAAAGCGCAAGTGGCAGCGCAGTTGCGGGAAATGTCCGTGCTGGTCGATTTGACGCGTTCGCAGGTGAACGATCTGCCGATGGACAAAACGCTCGTATACGTACCGGATATTCTGCCGGAAGACGTCAAGCCCGCGACGGACGTTCCGTATCCGCTGATATTCGGCGACAGGGAACAGATAGAAAAAGCGCTGCGCGTCATTGCGGAAAAGAGCGCGGCGCCGGTGCAGATTTGCGCCGAGGCGTCGGGCTTGTCGCTGCGTTTTACGTACGCCGACGATTCGGTGTTCGGCGATTGGTCGTATCCGGTGTATCTGCTGGCGGAAAAAATCATCGCGCTGCATTTCGGCCGGGTGATTAAAAGCGGCGCGGCGTGTACCGTCGTGTTTCCGTATCCGAATCTTGCCGGGCTTCCGCCGCTTAAAATGCATGAAAGTCCCGAATGCGTGTGTACGGTTTCCGATTTCACCGCCGCGCCGCGCGTGCTGCCGGATTTGAGCGCGTATCCGTTCGACTCGGAAGTGGTGCCGGGCGCGGAGGAGGTGCGGCCGTTCCTGCTCGCCCTGCTGCCGGATGCGACGCCGATGCAGAATTGGGTGCGGCTGTACAGTCTGCGTAACGACGCGAACGTATTCCGCGCGCCCGTCGCGTGTTACGGAAAAGAATTCGCCGGAAAATCGTTTATGGAAGTGCTTGAAAGCAAAATCCGGACGGAAAAAATAGAACCGATTCTGTTCATCGGTACGGCCAAAACGCGCTATCCGCTGTGGGCCACGGACGTGAACAGCATATCGATCGGTTCGATAAACGAACTCGACCGCATTCTGGCAGAAATTACGCCCGCGCTGATCGTTTTTGAAAACGCCGAAGAAGCGGATATAAAACGGATCAGGCAGATATCCAAAACGGTTCTGACGCCGATTGCGGTGCTGCCCGATTCCATCGAATCGGAAGAAACGGTAAAAATGCTGTGTGCGTACCCAAAAATCATTTTGTGCAACCAAGGCGCGGCCGAATCGGAACAATTTGCAAAGCGTGTTCACGATATCCTCGCCGGAATCGAAATCCTGCCGCCGCATACGGGCGCGCTGGTCAAAAACGCCATACTGTATTTGAACCGGCACGCCGCGTCCCAGATAGTCCGATGGAAGCTTGCCGACGCGGTGTGCGTCAGTGAGGATTATCTGACGCGCATTTTCCATAAGGAGATCGGACTTTCCCTGTGGGAATACTTGAATCGGTACCGGATTCATCTGGCGACGAAAATGCTTTTGGAAACGAACGCGACGATTTACGAAATCGCGGAGAAAACCGGGTTTCAGGATCAGGCGTATTTTTGCCGCGTGTTCAAAAAGATATACGGAATTCCGCCGGGAAAAATCCGAACCAAACAATAACGCGCGCCGCCGAAGCGGCTGCGGCATCCGTTTAGTGCGCCGCCGAAGCGGCTGTGCCGTCCAGCGGCGTTCGCCGAGCGAAAAAGTATGCCGTAATGTCGGAATTGTCCAATAATTTACATGCATTTTACCGTGGAAATGCGGTAATCTGAATATGAGGTTAGGTTATGGACAAACAAATTGCTGCACCGAAACGGAATTTGAAAAAAGACATTCAAAGACATCTTTCGGTTTACGCGTTGCTGATCATTCCGGTCGTGTACTACATTATTTTCAAATATTTTCCGATTTGGAACGGTCAGATTGCGTTTAAGGATTTTTCTCCCCTCGACGGCGTGTGGGGCAGTAAATGGGTCGGATTCAAGAATTTCGTAGATTTCTTCAATTCGTTTTATTTTTGGGAACTGCTGAGAAACACCGTTTTTTACAGTTTCGGTAAGCTGCTTATCTCCGTACCTTTGTCGATCATTCTTGCAGTGACGCTGTACGAATGCACCCGCCCGATCCTGCGCAAAGTGGTTCAGACGCTGACGTATCTGCCGCACTTTTTGTCCTGGGTTATCATGTACGGTATTTTGCTCGTTCTGTTGGCCCCCGGCGACGGTATCCTCAACGATATTATCAAGTTTTTCGGCGGACAGCCGGTTGATTTCCTGACGAACACGCACTCGTTTCCTTGGATTGTAATCCTTTCCGACGCGTGGAAGGAAATGGGTTGGTCGGCGATCATCTTTATCGCCGCGCTGATGGCGATCGATCCGTCCCTGTTTGAAGCGGCCATGGTGGAAGGCGCGACTGCCGTCCAGCGCGTTTGGTACATCACGCTGCCTTCGATCCGTCCGGTTATCGTAACGGTCGTATTGCTTCGGTTGGGTACGATTCTGGACGCAGGTTTTAACCAGATGTTCATGTTGTATTCGATTCCGGTATACAGCGTTGCGGATATCATCGACACGTGGGTGTACCGGCAGGGTCTGCTCGAGTTCCAGTTCGCGCTCGCAACCGCAGTCGGTATTTTTAAGGGTATTATCGGTATGACACTGATTTACGTGTCCAACAAATTGGTTGCCCGTATTTCTGATTCATCATTATTCTAAGGCGGTGTGAAAATGGCAAAAACAAAAGAATCGGCGATATCCGTTCGGCTGGGAACTGCCGATAAAATATTCTATTTCGGATTGGACGCCTTTTTGGTTCTGATATTCGTCGTCGTTGCGATCCCGCTGTGGAGTACGATAACGACGTCATTCCGGCCCAATCACTTTTTGGGTACGAATCTGGAAGCGATGTTCCTTGCGCCGTGGAAATGGTCTACCGCCGCGTACAAGGCGCTGCTGGGCAACGACGGATTTTTGCTGGCGTTCGCCAACAGTCTGAAAATCCTCGTCGGCGGTGTTATTACCGCACTGTTCCTGACCATTCCGATGGCATATTGTCTGTCGATCAAAACGCTGCCCGGACGCAAGTTCCTGAACGTGTTCGTTCTGATTCCGTATCTGTTCAACATCGGTATGATTCCGACGTACTTGGTCATTACGGGTATGGGGCTTACGAATCACCTTTCGGCGATTTTTCTGCCGGGTGCGCTTTCAACGTACAATTGTCTGATCATGAAAGGCTTTTTTGAAGGTATTCCCGATGAATTGAAGGAATCCGCCCGTATCGACGGATGCGCCGAATGGAAAGTACTTTTGATGATCATTCTGCCGCTTTCCAAGCCGATCATCATGACGATCGGTTTGTATTACGGCGTTTCGTTCTGGAACGACTTCTTTCACGCGATGCTGTATTTGAACGACAACAATTTGAACCCGCTGCCGATTCTGCTCCGCAATATCCTGATGGCGAGCGGCATGAACGAGTTCGTTGAAGTGAACGCGTTCGGCGAGGCTTCGGTTCAGGCTATCAAAGCGGCGTCCGTATTCATGTCCGCCATTCCGATGGTCATTGCGTATCCGTTTATCCAGAAATATTTTACCAAAGGAACCATGCTCGGTTCCGTCAAGGGTTAATATCGGGTGTAGCGTGCGGGGCCGATTTCAAATACGGTTCCGCGCTGAAATATCACGTTGCGTTTCATAATCTTAAGGAGGAACAATGAAACAGCTTGTTAAAGTTATTGCCGTACTGCTGATGTGCGGACTTATGCTGCCCGTTTTTGCAAACGGAACGAAAGATTCCGGTGCAAACGGCCCTGTTACGATCGAATTGTGGTACGGCGCTGCCGTTACCGAAGCCGGACCGCCTCCCGCCGATTGGGCTGGATTTCAGATCATTAAAGACAAACTCGGAATCGAGCTGAAACTGACCGCGCTTCCGTCGAACGAATCCGATCAGGACGTTAAAGTCAACGCCGCGGGCGCTGCGAACAGTCTGCCCGACTTGTTCATGGTTCGCCGCGAAACGTATCCCAACTTGGTAAAGAACGGCCTGCTCGCGCCGGTTGACGAAATGTACGCGATGATGCCCGATCGTACGTCAAAACTGTACGACGAAGATTCTCGGACGTTTACGACGATCAACGGAAAATCCTACGCGCTTGCACAGCCCGGCGCCATCGCCAAAAACGAAGGCGTGCTGATCCGCAAAGACTGGCTTGACAAATTGGGACTTACAGTTCCCGTTACGCTTGAAGATTATCTGAACGTCATGAAAGCGTTCACGTTCAACGACCCCGACGGAAACGGCAAAGACGATACGTACGGTTTCGGTGCGTTCCTTGAAATCAACACGCTGGAAGAAGGCCTCGGCCGCCGGTTCAACCCGTTCTTCGGTGCGTTCGGCGTTCCCGGTACCTGGTCGATGAAAGCGTCGGATGCCGGACTGAATGTCCGCAAAGCCGGTTATTACGACGCGATGGTGTACATCAAGAGAATGATCGATGAAAAAGTGATCGACCCGAACTGGCTGGCGTATAAGAAAGACGATTTCCGCGCCGCTTGGAAACAGGGAAAATTCGGCATCATGCGCGAGCAGAACGCCGCGTTCGCTTCCGAATCGAACTACGCACCGTTCGACAAAAACTTCCCGAACGGCGAATGGATCGTAATCGATCCGCCGGCGAACACGAACGGTCAGAAATCGGTCGGTAACTATACCGTCGGCTACCGTATGTACGCGGTTTCCGCAAAAGCGGCGAAAGCGGGAAAAATGCCCGCCATCGCAAAACTGCTTGAATGGATGTCTTCGGACGAAGGTTACTATCTGCTCGGATGGGGCGTTGAAGGCGTCAACTATATCAAAGGTGCGGACGGCGTTCCGACGATAGAAGGCCTTGCCGATCCGGCGAAAGCGTTCTCCAAACCCGAAATGCAGCCGCTGACCCAGCTGCGCAACATGGTATACTATAACAGCGACATCGAACTTGCCGCGCGCTATCCCACTTACAAGGCCCCCACGTCCGGTAAGGAAATGAGTGCGCTGAAAGTTCTGCGCCAGATGCAGTCGAAGCCGTGGACGGCCACCATTTCTGCGGATACGCTGCCGAACCCGAACGCCGACCTGAAACGTTTCTACGAACAGGGCGTCGTCGAGTTCCTGACCGGCAAACGCACGCTGACCAAAGCGAATTGGGACGCCTGGGTTGCCGAATTCGACAAAATGGGCGGTAAAGCATGGGAAGATTCCGGTATCGCTTACGCGAAGGAAAACAACCTGCTCAAATAGTCCGTTTATACGCGGGCGGCTCGCTTACACAGCACGTTTTACGCCGCCCGTTTTACCGGTCTTTCAATTACCCGAGGGGCTGTCCGAGAAGTCGTTTCATACGCTTCTTGGACAGCCTTTTTTTGTAAACGCAAAAAAGATCGGAAAACTGCGATTTTATTTTCTATAATTATCAATATTCCTTGACATAATTTTTTTATGTGTTAGAATTTCAAAAAAGGAGATTCCTTGATGAATAAAAGTAAAAAGTTTGATGATTTTAAAGTGAAATATCCTATCGGGGTAAAGCTTGTAATCATGATTACTGCGATTGTGCTGGTTTCGTTAGGTACAATCACGGCGATTGTGAGTTATTTCGTTACACAGGACGTGCGAATAACCGCCGAGGACAACAATCTTACAATAAATTCGCGTTCTGCAAGCACGGCGGAAAGCGAGTTTCAGACGGTGCGCTCCAACGTTTTTCAGCTGCTTGATTTGGTGAACGCGGCCGGAAGCTTTGCATCGCTTTCCAAACAGGCCGAGGTCTTTTTCTTCGAGCGAAACCAGCAGATTGCGTCCATCGCGCTGCTGTCGGAAAACAGCCTGAAAACGCCGTCGCTTTCCGATTTGCGGATGACTAACATAAAATTTTTCATTTCAAACGAATTGGACAGCGAGATTGTGAACGATTTCGTCCGGTCGAACGCGGAGGCCGTGGCAAGGTCTTGCGGCGGGGAAATTCTTGCGCTGAACGCCGCCCCTGTTTTCGGACTTCCGGTAGTTGCGCTTTTGTATCCGTGGAAGGAAAGCGGGCGCAGCCAGACTTGCATGATTCTTTTTTCAAGCGAATTTCAGCAAAATGCCGCTTATCGAACAGATGCGCAAAAACAACGACGAAAACAGGCAAATCATCTTCAATGACGCGGACGGCAAAAAATATTTCGGCGCATACCAGAAACTTTCCGTGGGAGATATCGGCGTTCTCACCACCGCACCTTATGATGTGATTCTTGAAGGAGTGCGGCGCACAACGCGGAACAATTTGTATCTGACAATCATAGTTTTGTGCATTTCCACTATAATAATCCTTTTTTATTCGCGCTCGTTGTCCAAGCCGCTCAAAATTCTTACGCTCGCTTCGGAGCAGATAGAGGACGGAAATTACGAGATAAATTTGAAGCCGAAAAGCCACGACGAAATCGGTGTGCTTACGCAGAGCTTTGTGAAGATGGGCAAAGGGCTTGCCGAACGCGAACGCTTAAAAGACACTTTCGGGCGATTTACGAACAGAGAAGTGGCGGAGCGCGCGGCGCGCGGTGAAATAACGATTGGCGGCGAGCGCAAAAACTGCACGATTTTTTTCAGCGACATACGCGGGTTTACTGCCATAAGCGACAAACTTTCCCCTGAAGAAGTGGTCGGCTTTTTAAATGTGTACATGGGACGCATGGTGGAATGCGTTGTTGCCGAAGGCGGCACGGTGGACAAATTCGAGGGCGACGCAATCATGGCGGTTTGGGGCGCGCCGCTGAATTCAGGTGATCCGAAAAACGAAGCCCGGCGGTGCGTTAGGGCAGCCCTGCGCATGAGGCACAGCCTTATGGAATTCAACGAAGATCGCGGTGGCGACAAAAAACCGATCATCAAAATCGGCTGCGGCATAAACAGCGGCCCGGTGATTGCGGGGCAGATCGGTTCAAAGCAGAAAATGGAATACACCGTCATCGGAGACGCGGTGAACTTTGCGTCAAGGACGGAAGCACTTAACAAGCCGCTTGGAACGGATATCCTCATCACGGAAAACACGTGGGAACTGGTAAAAGACGAAGTTCTGGTGGAAGAAATGCCTTCTGTAACGGTTAAAGGCAAGGAAGGAGCTTGCCGAATGTTTGCAGTTATAAACATGATTGGCTGCACGGACATTCCGGGCTGCGGAGACGACGGTCCAAAAACGATGGACGAAATCCGCGGAAAGCTCGGCATTCCAACCCCCGATTATAAAAAGGTAAATCTTGATGAAGAAGAACAAAAATACGACATTCAAAAATAACCGGCTTTCCTTTTTGTTCGTATTCGTCAATTTAGTCTGTTTCGCTGCCGCCTGTTTGAACGGCTTTTTGTTTCTCAAGAGCTTCAATCAGGCTTTGTTCAGACTGGGCGAAACGCCGATCGCCACAATCACGTTCAAGTACAAAACCGCCCAGCGTAAATTCATGGACAGAGTTGTGTGGGACAGGCTGCGCCAAAGTTCTTCGGTGTACAACGGCGACACAATCAGAACCGCGCCGCTTTCGGAAGCCACAATCTGGTTTTCCGATGGCAACGTCATGCAGCTTTATGAAAACACGATGGCGCAGGTTTTTCTGCGCGACGACGGACTGAACGCGGTTTTGGACGAGGGTGGCGTTTCGGTGGATTCTTCATCGGGTGAAAATGGCGTGAAACTTCTGACCGGCGGCGTTTCGGTGCAGATCGAATCCGGCTCTACGATGAACGCGGCGGCTTCGGCGGATAACATTTCGCTGCAAGTAACTTCCGGCACAGCCGTTTTGTCCGACTCGAAGGGCGCCCGGCAGGCGGTTTCTGCCGGCGATGCGTTGAACGTTTCATCTGCCGGCGAAACTTCAGCAGCTCCGGCTTTGTCCGTCGTTTCGCCAAGCCCCAATGTCAAAATTTTAAAGCACGGCGCGGAACCTGCGGTGCAGGAATTCGTTTGGAAGCTGCACAACACGCCTGAGCATACTGAAGTTCTGCTTGAGATTTCTTCCGTCCACACGTTCGAGACGATAGAAAAAAGCGTTTCCGTTACGGATGCGGGAAGCGTTTCCGTGGAACTGAACGACGGCGTATGGTACTGGCGCATGACTGCCCCCCCCCATACCGGGGAAAGTAAAAACGGAAAGATTACCGTAATAAAATCCTTGCCGCCAACCCTCATTGCGCCGGTGGTGGACTACACTTACAGCTACCGCACGCAAAAGCCGCCGGTGCGGTTTTTGTGGACGGAAAGCGCGTTCGCCACATCGTACAAGTTCGTAATCGCCGACAACAAGGAACTGAAAAATCCTGTGGTCGAGCAGATGTCGGCGCTTCCGTCGAGCATCGTGTCCTCTTTGGGCGCGGGCAAATGGTATTGGCAGGTAACGCCGTACTACACGATCAACAGAATCGGGCTGAAATCTCCGTCCTCAGTGAATTCTTTTACAATAAAGCAGCGCGCCGACTTTCCGCCGCCGACGCCGCTTCGCCCTCCGGAAAACGGTTTTGTAAATACGAAAAACGGCGCTTCGGCAGGATTTTCCTGGAAGTCCGAGGAAGAGGCCGCCGGGTACAAGCTGTTTATTTCCGGCAATGAAGATTTAAGCGCGCCGGCCGTAAAAGTCGACGTGGGCGACAATTACTATATTTCTGAAAACACGGTGAAATTGCTGAGCAACGGCAAATGGTATTGGGGCGTGGCGCAGGTGGACACGGAGGGAAACGTTTCGCAAGTTTCAAAAGCGCGCGCCTTCCTTGCCGTTGACGGCGACATGATTCAGCGGACGGTCTTTCCGCCCGACGGATACGCCGTAGATTCAGGGCGAGTGCAGGACGTACGCTTTACGTGGAAAACGAACATTCCGTTCGACACGCGAATACAGATTTCCGGGAACGCGGATTTTACACACAACGTTTACGATAATGTTTTGAAAGCCACCGCGTTGAGCGGCCAGAATTTTGCCGAGGGAACCTACTACTGGCGGATAATTGCGGACACCGATTTGATGCAGCTTTCTTCCACGGTAAAAACGTTTTCCGTTTTGGGTTCGCTCCAAGCCCCCGTCTGCCAAAGTCCGGCAGACAAGACGCGCGCCGTAATCAGACCGGAAACACCTTACGAGTTCCAATGGTCGGAAGTTTCCGGCGCGGGATATTACAAAGTGCAGCTTTTCAAGGACGGCGCAGAAACTCCGGTGTACGAGCGCGGATTTATAGACGGCACTTCAATTAAAATCGACATGGCGGCAATGGACGAGGGTGCGTACCGTTGGACAGTGCAGTCGTTCGCCGCAGAAACGGAAATGTCTTCAAGGCGGACCGGTTTGCTCGGCGAAAGCGTTTTTCAGATGAAAAAATTGAAGCCGGTTACGCTCGTGTCGCCTGCACATAAAACTCAGTTTGACGGCGTTCAGGCCATCCTCAATCCGGAAAAAGCCGTTTGGAATTCCGTTGAAGCTACGAAGCTTTCCGAATTCATTTTGACACGCATTGACGGCAAAGAAGAACGAACCGTGATGAGCATAAAAAATCCGGATAAGACAATACAGCTTGACCGCCTGCATTCCGGCGACTACCGTTGGACGGTGACCGCCGAAACTTACGACGACCTCGACGTTTCCGCAGTGAAAGATTTTGAGTTTACGGTTCTGCCCGTAACGCCGCTGCCCGCTGCGGTCTTGCAGACTCCGGCCGACAGGACGGTTTACAACGCCGAGTACATAAGGCAGTCCCGGAAAATCGAATTTACTTGGACGGCGGTAAAAAATGCGAGCGACTATATTTTCAGGATAGCGGACTCAGCCGGAAACGGGCTTTTGGAGCACAGGATAAACGCCGGCACGGCGTACACGCTTGAAGACCTGGCCGTCCTTGACCGCGGTACGTTCACTTGGTCGGTGGAAGCCGAGAGGAGAATGCAGGACGACACGATATTGCAGGAGGGAATTCCCGTGCAGGCGAAATTCACCGTGGATTTGCCGAAGCTGGACAAGCCGCTTTTGAACGACGTGGGAAAACTCTATGGGAAATAAAAAATCATGCTTTGCAATTGTTTTCCTCATCTCCCTGACGATAGCTTTTTCAGAGGAAATTTCCGAGCCGAAAAATTATTATATCCGTGCGAACGATGACGGCAACGAAGAAATCGTGCAGCGGCTCAGCTGGCAGCCGGTGAAAGACATTCTCCGCTATGAAGTGCAGATTGAAAAGAAACTCTCGGACGACGCCGCCGCAAAAAATCAGAAATCGAAAAAACAGTCTGAAAACGAAATCACGGAAGACGGTTTTGAAATCTTGCCGGTTGTAAAAACCGAAGAAAGTTTCGTGGAGATAACGCTTTCCTCCGGCAGTTACCGTTACAACCTGACAGTCTACAATTTGCTCGACAAACCTGAAATCATATCGGACTGGTATTACTTTGACGTTATAAAAGCGTACCAGCCGGAAGTGAATTCCATTAGCCCGTCGACGGTTTATCTTGATGAACAAAACGACGGCGTGTTTTACGCTTCGGGGAAAAACCTTTTGGAAGAAAGCATGTATTCCCTGCAAAAAATGAACCGCGACAAGGATTCTTATACCGCGGATATAAAAGAACATGACGACGGCAATAAAAAAGTTTCGCTTCAATTCGATATCAAAAAGCTGGACGTCGGGACTTACGATCTGGCGGTTATGAATCCCGGCGGACTTTCCGCCGGCGCGGGCCCCGTTAAAATCAAATACAAAAAAGTAACGGACTTTGACGTTTCGCTCGGTTACGCTTGCCCGATGATTTTGTACGATCGGACGCTTCCTGATTACATGGGAAAAAACCTTTGGCCGGTGAGCGCCGCCGCGCGGGCTTCGTTCATGTTTTCAAAACACAGATACGGATATTTCGGTTTGGGCGTGAGCGCATTCGCCGCAAGGATGGACGCGGAATACGACACCTATTCGATAGAGGGAAACTTTCTTTGCGCCAACGCGAATTTCGTCTATCAGCTGCCGCTTTTCAAAAGGCGTTTTGTGCTTGAACTTCACGGCGGCGCGGGTGCGGCATATTTTTGCAACTACGCGTTTCATTTCCAAAACAACATAAACAGCGAACCTTTGAACAGCGTCGTGCTTTCTGCCGACGCAGCCTTGGCTGCACAGATATATTTTACCAAACGTTTGTACGCGGATATCTGTGCGGAGTATATTATGGCGTTCGTACCCGATATGCAGTTGGGTATGTTTGTTCCCTCCGTTTCAATAGGATGGCAGTTCTGATATGAAAAACAGCACTTCGGTTGCAAAGAAAATCTTTTTCGCGCTCGCAATGAGTTTGTTTTCATCGTGCGACATGTGGAACGTGCCGATAAAAGAATATTTTGAAGAATACACGAACACGGCGGCCGTTGTAGATTACGCCTACGGCAAAAGCTATTCGACGGACAGCGGCGGGATGCTTTCCGTTCCGTCGGAAGACGACTGCACCGTAACGTTTTCGCTCAGAAATCCGCAGCTTTACAAACTTACGCCGGGAGTTTCGTTTGCTGATTCAGTTGTCTACGTGGACGGCGGTACGGGATGGAACGAGTCGGACTGTTCGATAAGCCTTTTGCCGGATTTGACTACAATCCGGCTTGTGATGAAAAAAGAATTCCTCGTGCTGAACGATTGCGGAAAAGATTTGAATCCCGTAGTTTCCCTGTACGAGCCGCAGTCCGGGCGCTCTTTTGAAACTTATTCGCTGACGCTCAGGTGCAACACGCCGCCGTCATCGCCCAAAAATACGCTCGTCGTCGTTGATTCCGTGGAGGCAGACGAACACTACAATCAATATCTGCTTTGCTTCAATATGCCGGGAACCGAGGACATGTCGTCCGGTATACAAAGAGATATTAAAACCGTTACGATAAGCAACGGTTCGGGAAACGTGAAATCGTTTGACGTTGTAAACACGAACGGTGCAATTTCGTTTGCCTCCGGTCTGGACATTTCGGCGAACAAGCCGGCAAACCTCGCATCGTTCATAAGCTCCATGGGCGGCTCTTTTGCGGCAAGCGGCGATACAGCTTCTGCGCAGTCAGTCTACTATTACACCGGAGATCCCGTAAGCACGGACAACATCGTGTACACTGTTACGGTTTCCGACGGAAACCTTTCAACGTCCGCGCAGATTTCTTCAAAGGCTGTTCAGCTCGGCGACGTGAGCATAAAAAGTTATGCGTCGGACAGCGTTCTTTCCGACTCGGCAGTTTATGCCCAAGACGGCGGCGGCGACGTGATGACGGTTTCCGTAACGGTACCTGCCGTTTCCGGCTCAGGTGGAAGCGGTTCGGACACTTCGGACGCAACGGCGTTTTACACGATTACAAGATGGAACGATGCAGACGGCGGTTACGAACCGTACGTTTCAGGAAGCGGCAAAGGAACCGCGGTTGCGGCTCTGGCTTCGGGCAAATACAGACTGGAAGCTTATGCACAAAAAGCGACGTTCGTGGACAGCAATGTAAAAACGGTTTCCGACATAGTTGTAACGGCAAATCGCGTTTATGTGAATGCCGATATTCCCGGCTCGCGTGAATACGGAACTGCGGCGGAACCTTTGGCGACGCTGCAGGACGCGGTAAGCATGATTAAAAAATATACTCCGGCCGACGCGATTTCAACAATCAATATGCTTTCCGATGTAACCTATCCGTCCGGTGCGGCCGCCGTTGAAGTGAGCCTTTCCGATTTTAGCGGCGGAATCGAACTGACGGTTCAAGGCGTGGATGAAAACGGAACTGCCAAAAACAGGACGATCGACGCCGCCGCGTCAGCCGGCAACAAACGGCGTGTCATGAACGTTGCGGGTGCGTCCGGCGGCGGTTTGCCTTCAATCGGCGTCGCGCTGAAAAACCTTACGCTTACAGGCGGCGATTGGGACGGCGACGGCGGCGGTATTTGCGTTTCCGGCGGAACTTGCACGATAACGGACGGAGTGATAAAAGCAAACAGAGCAGGCTCCGGCGGCGGTGTAATTATTGACGGCGGCGGAACATTCACAATGGCCGGTGATGCCTGTAAAATTACGGGGAATTCTGCAGACAACTGGTGCGGCGGTGTCCGGATAAAAACCGGAACATTCACCATGTCTGCCGGAGAAATAAGCGGAAATGAAACAAGTGATAGTGCGCAATGTGCCGCTGTAACGATGGATAACGAGGCCGGTGCTTGTACGTTCAATTTTACAGGCGGAACGATAAAAGAGAATACTGCTAATGGTTCTAAAATAGCTCCCGGTATACGGCGTAGTAATTGTTCAGGCGGTTCATTTAACATGTCAGGCACTGCCTGTGTAGCAGGCGGCAATTATATTTATGTAGGTACAACCGCTTCTGACAAGATTACCGTTAACGATAATTTCACCGGCTCGGCCGCAATAACGTACGGCAGCGGAAACGACAGTGCGGGTGCTGAAATCCTGAATTTCGATTCAACTGCAACATGGGCAATGTGCAATCGTTTTTCGCTTACTGCCCTTTCGGCAGAATCGGCAGCAGACGGCATAAGCAGACTGTATATGATAGCTCCGGGCGGTACAACCGGAAAAATTGCAAAAGCGGGCGTTGCCGGAACTATAACTTTAGACGGAATAGAGTATAAACTCGGCATAAGGCAGGACCCGGCTAGCACCGCAAAAGCCGGAACAACGACGATAACGATGACTCTTACCGCTTCGGGCGGCGCAGAAGTTCCGAATCCTTCAAGTGCAACACTTACATTGTACCAGAACGGAGCTTCACTGGGGGCTATAACCGGATGTACGGCGACGGCAACAGATGGCCTGCCTTCAATCAAGCTGCCGGACTGGCTGCCAGCAGGTTCTTATCAAGTATACGTGGAAGCGACTATAAGAAGCAAAACGTATTCAGGCAGCTGCGGCCTGCAAATCAGCTCAAGTGATTAGAGGAGACAAGTACATGAAAAAGAAGCTATTTTACCGGAGCGTTTTTGCTGCAATGTCGGCAGCTGCGCTGCTGCTTTCAGCCTCATGCACAAACATATTCTCCGCTGCGCAGGCGGAAGCTGCGCAGACAGCAGACGGAATGTGCTCTCTGAACGTAAACGCATCGTATGCGCGCTCCGCATACCCTTCCGCCCTGCCGCAGCTGTTCTACTATGCCGTCATTCACAACGAGACAAGCGGCACATACTGTTCGGCAGCCGGAACAAGCGGCGATCCTGTGTATCTTAAAAATTCAGCAGGCGATACCGCCACGGCTTCTCCCGTATTCCTGTTTCCCCTGCAGACAGCCGGCTGGAACGGAACGATTACGCTTTACGGATTTTCCTCCGGTTACAACGGTTCGTCACACAGTGCCGACTGTCTGGTAAGCGGCAGCGGAACTTTCACTGTAGCTGCAGGCAGCAAAACGGCTGCCGCAGCCGTAAACGTTTCCCTGAACGGAACATACAAAGACACTGCGAAAGGTTCTATCAGTCTGAAAATTTTACTTTCAGATGATTTATCTGCTGAAATCGAAAACAAAGACAATATTACTTTGAAATGTGCTAACAAAATGGACGACGCTCCTTTATCGCTTGACGCAAGTCTTTCAGGTACAGTCCTGACATTATCAGCTTCCGAAGTTGCTGCCGGAACATACTCGTTGGCACTGGAATTTTCGGACGGTACAAACCTCGTTGCAACGGATTATGTTACGCAGACAATATCCGTATTCCCCGGACTTACGACAGACAAATGGTATGCAGCGAGCGGCTCGGAAGAAGAAACTTTGTCAGTTAACTGTAACACCGGAACGATTTATTACGTATGCGGTGATAATCCTTTAAGATTGGCTGACGAGGGAAAAGACACGAATTCAGGACTTTCCGCCGGGGCGCCGCTTAAAACCGTCGCCGCCGCAGCCGCAAAATGCATAGCGTATGACACGGCGTATACGATTTACGTTGACGGCACGACGACGGAAACGGCGCAGATTGTAATCGGGGATGGTAATGGACAACCGGTCGTAACGGTAACGATAAAAAGCTTCGTTCCTGCTGTGGCAGGAAGCGAAATAAACCCGAACGCAACAATTGCGCGCGGTACAGGCGAGGACGACAACAACATGAGCGTGATACTGGTTGAAGAAAACGCCACGCTCAATATGATGGACATAACGATTGACGGCTCTAATGTTGAAAACGACGGAAACGGTGCCTGCATTGACATGGGCGGCACAGGCTGTACGCTTACAAACTGCGTCATTCAAAACGGAACGCTTAACACGAGCAGAACTAATCTTGACGGCGGCGGCATTTACGCAAAAAGCGGCACGTTGACCCTTGATAAATCAAAAGTCCGGAACTGCACGTCCGTTAGAGCTGGCGGCGGCATCTACAGCGCAGGAACGCTTACGCTTACCGGCTGCACAATACAAAACTGCAAAGTTCTAACGGCTGGCCCGGCTGGTCAAGGCGGCGGGCTGTACATTTTTAATGGCAGCGTAACCATGAGCGGCGGAACAATTTCCGGTAATACGGCAGAAGGTTCTTCAGCAGGATATGGCGGCGGTGTGTACAATAACGGTACTTTCAATATGAGCGGCTCGGCCGTCGTTGATTCGGATAACGACGTGTATCTGGTGAGCGGCAAGACGATTACTGTTACCGGTGTGCTCACCGGAACCGCGCCGGTTGCCACGATTACGCCGGAAGACTGTACGACTAACCCGCAGGTTATTGCGGCGGACGGCGTTTTGCTTGCAGAAGAAGTCTTAAAATTCAGTACTTCAGATACAAATTATATAATTGATGATGCCGGATATATTTGTAAAAAAATAACGGGCAGTTCTCTATCTGCTTCTGAGCTTTCAACTCGCAATTACATTTTTGAATCAACAACAATTTCAGATGATAGCGTTTCAATTTCAAGTGATACAATTATAAAGTGTGCAGATGGAGTAACACTAACAACACCGCCTATAACAATTGCTTCTGGGAATACTCTTGAATTTTCCAGTATGGGGGATGTAACTACCAAGCCTGTTATAACAAGTTCAAATACTTCTTCTTCTTTGCTTACTGTAAGCGGGGGCACGTTTACAGCGAATAATGTTGAAATAAAAGGTAATACAAGTGCTAGTAATGTCGCAGGAGCTTGCCTAAATATAAGCGGCGGAACAGCAAATCTAACGAATGTAGATTTTACAGGTAATATAGCAGGCGGAACAATAACAGGCGGCTGTATTTATGCAACTGGTACAAGTTCTGTAACATACAACGGCGGAACTTTTACTGCTGCTGACGGTTCAACCGGAGGCAATGCAACCGGATTCTTGGCATATGCCGCTGGTTCTTCAACGCTACGTATTTCGAACGTTGAAATTACCCGTAATACTGTAAAAAATCTTATTTATACGCAAGATTCTGTAAAACTCTCACTTTCAAAGTGCAAAGTTACCGACAATACATTAAGTAATTCGTCTGATAATTCAGGTCTGTTGTTGACCTCATCTTCTGAAAATACAGAGAATGTAATAGAAGAATGTACGGTTTCAAATAATACATTTGATTCAGCTAGTCAAGGTTATATCGGTCAAATTATTTATTACAGCGGAAGCGGGGGCGTGTTAACAATCGATAAAAGCACTTTTTCATCAAATACAGGAACTGGTAATAATGGGGCAATAATCGCAGTCGCTTTCGGTGCTACAATCAAGGTAACCGGAGGAACTTATTCGGAGAATGAGATTGGTAATACCGCAGACTCTTCTGTATGTAAGGGCGGAGCTTTCTATTGCGCAGGAATATTGAGTATTTCCAAAGACAGTTCAAATAACGAAACTCAAATAAAAAATAATAAATTATCTTCAGAGCAATACGCTCGTGGACCTGCAATTTATATTGAAGCAGCAGGGATTGTAACAACAGATACGGAAACGGTGATTACCGGTAACACAAAAGATGATAGAGAGTCTCGTAATAATCAGAGTTATGGACAAATATATTGCGAAACTGAAGGAACTTACAATTTCGTAACTGCAACTTCAAATACTAATTATCTTAATGCGGAATAATTTCCAAAGCGGTGTTATGTCAGGAGCGTTCGCTGCAAGTGGCACTGCTACTGTGTAAAGTGCCCGCGTGTGAGCGTACTGCGCAAGGGATTGGCAGGAGTAGACCACAGCGAGGCGGAGCCGAGCGAGGACTACTCCAGAAAGCCCGGTTTTGTGCGCTTGTAAAGCGCGCAAAATGCGCCCTTTTATTTGGTGTCCGCGGGGGCTGTCAGCCTGTGATGATGCAAGCCTCTGGACCGCGCAGGAATTTTGCTTGCAATATGCAAAAAACCATGTGATACTAAATATATGCAAAAAGTAAGATTGTCCGGTGTAAACTGCTCGGCACGCAGAATCCTGCACACATCATCAGTCATACGTGGCGGCAGCTGTCTCGGCAGCGCGTACAATTGCGCCGTTTCCTGTCGGACTAAGGGCACCGCTTATGGCATCGCCGATCATACCTTTGCCGATAATAACTTGGGCTTCCGCGTGGTGCGCAGCCTGTAAAGCTGTGGTGCACGGTGTTCCGCAGGGCAACTTGGCATGATTTTGCCTCGTGGAATTATTCCGCAGGGCAACTTGGCATGATTTTGCCTCGCGGAATTATTCCGCAGGGCAACTTGGCGTGTTTTTGCCTCGCGGAATTATTCCGCAGCGTGCCGCGGCCCGTTTTGAAGGCGCGGAATATTTTTTTAGGCAGCTTGGCGCGGTTTTTAAACGGTGCGTTGCAGACTTTTGATATGTTCTTAAAGGAATATAAGATAAAAACCGCCTGCAATATCGTCGGTTTTTATTTTTTATAAGTTTGCGTTGCAAACTTTTTTATCAACGGTGCTTCCTCACTTACATTGCGGAAGCACTTAAAAAGTCAAAATGGGAGAGACTGTATGACTAAACTTATTTCACGGGCGCGCGTTTCGGAAGTGGACACCGTAAGCGACGTTCTTGTCCGACTGTACAAATCGGATGAAAACTTGGCGGAGGACGTTTTCTTAAAAGACGTAATGTCGGAAATCGAAAAAATTTCGGCAGACCTTACGACGGCAATCAAACAAGACAAAGTGTTCAGCCGCCTTGACGAGGCGGACACCGTGCGTGACGAAGCAATCCGCAGCCTCGGCACGCTGCTCGACGGGTACGCTGCGATTCCCGTTCCGGCAAAAAAAGACGCCGCGCAGATTCTGAAGCCGATTTTTGCAAAATACGGAAAAGCCGCCGCGACCGCAAACTACGCAACCGAATCGTCCCTGATAGAAAGCCTGCTTGAAGATTTCGGGGCGGAAAAACTTTCCGGCTCCGTTTCCGCTTTAGACGGAATTCCGCAAATCCTCGTGCAGATCAGGCAGGCACAGGACGCTTTTAACAAGGCGAACGATGCGTACGTTGCCGCCTCAAGCGTTAAAAGCGAAAGCGCCTCTTCCGTAAAAAAACAGCTCATCGCAATCATCAACGAAAAACTCATTCCGTATGTAGCGGCAATGATAATGGCAAACCCCGGCGTGTACACTCCTTTTACCTCAAAACTCGAAATTGAAATCGGACGCGTCAACGGCATGATAAGCAACCGCAAAGCCGGCTAACAACCGCAAAGCCGGCCGTTCTGACCGGCGTGAGCCGGTTCGCCTTTAATCGCGTTGCGTATAGCATGTAACGCGATTAAAAGGTATACTGTGCGCATGAAAAATAAACAATATCAGGAACTCGCGGTATGCGGGTTTGCCGCGGTAAAAGCGCTGGAAAAAGAACATCCGGAGCGGATCCGGCGGCTGTATTTTACGGCGGAACGGGCCGCGCAGTTCGGCGATTTATGCCGTTTTTTATCTCAGGAAAAAATTCCGTACAATAAAGTGGAAACGCTTGACCTTGAAAAACTGTGCGGCAGCGTGCACCATCAGGGCGTCGTGGCCATGATCGCGCAGCCGGAAATAGAACCGCTCACCGTTGAAATCACCGCCGACTGGGTGCGCGGCGGCGAATCGGCGGTACTGCTCGACCGCGTGGGCAACGCGAACAATCTGGGGGCAATCGTACGGAGCGCGGCGTTTTTCGGGATACGGAATATCGTCATTCCGCTCGACGAAGCGCAGTCTTCGGTTACGACCAGCTCGTACCGCGTTGCGCAGGGCGGCATGGAGTACGTGCGCGTGTATTCGGTACGCTCGGCGGTACGGCTGCTGCAGGACATGAGCGGCAAGATGGTACGCTTCGGAACGGACGTGCGCGGCGCCGCCCCGGTGAGCAATATGGCCCGCCTGCGCGCGGGAAAAGCCGCACTGGTCGTTCTGGGCAATGAAGAAGCGGGAATCTCGCCGCTCATCCGTGAAAACTGCGATCATCTGATTATCATTCCCGCGGTGAACGCCGCCGTCGAAAGCCTGAACGTCGCGCAGGCGGCGTCGATCATTCTGTACGAATTGGCGAAAGAGTAAAACCGCCGTGCGGAACTGAGAGGGACGCACGAATTTCCGTCATTCGCCCGAACGGATGTGCGCCATTCGTGCTCCGTTCGTAACGTGTGTGCGGGATTTGCCTTTCCCGGCGGAAATCGATATAATCGACGCATATGACGTTTCAAAAGATAGAACATCCGCTCGATCCGGTGTACGACGGCGGCAGCCGATTCCTCATTTTGGGTACCATGCCGTCGCCGGTTTCACGGGAAAAGAGTTTTTACTATTCACATCCGCAGAATCGGTTTTGGCAGGTATTGTCCGCCGTATTCGACGTGCCGATTCCGTTTTCCATAGAAGATAAGGTAAAACTGATTCTTACGCATAAATTGGCCCTCTGGGACGTGCTCGCTTCGTGCGAAATAAAAGGTGCGGACGACGCTTCCATCAAAAATCCGATAGCGAACGATTTCGGCGCGCTGCTTGCGGCGGCTCCCGTTGAGCGGATTTTTACGACCGGGCAGCAGGCGTACAAGCTGTATACGAAACTGTGTTTGCCGGTAACCGGCATAGAAGCGGAACCGCTGCCTTCCACCAGTCCGGCAAACCGCGGCCGTTTTCCGCTGAACAAGTTGATAGAAGAATACACCGTGCTGCGTACCGGACGCAAACCGGGTTTGATTTTATAGCCATTTTAGGACGGCGTGAAAGCGCCGCTTAGACGGCAGCGTATTTGCCGCTGGCAACTGCGGCGGCCCAAACTGCGGCTGAAACGTGCAGCCCAGACGGCAACCCAAAGAGTGCAGCCCAAACTGCGGCGGCGGCCGTCCAACCGGCGCCGCACCTTTCAATTTTTTGAGGAGAATATATGAAACCGTTGTACAAATTTATCGGATTTTTTACCATGCTCGCCGTATGTGCGGGTGCGTTTAGCGCGGCGGAAAGCGTCTCGTTCAGACCGGACGTTTTCGGAGTACGCGCGCCGGCTTCGCCCGTTGCGTTCAAGGATTTTTTTGCCGGCTCCGCGGGCGTCTTTGCCCTTGACCCGCTGTACGACGGATTAATCGCCGGCGGCGGCGCGGCTCTGACGGGTACGGCGTTCGTTTTGGATAAAGTGAACGGTACTCCCGTCTGGGACGGAACCGCTTACGATAAAGATTCCGTAAATCCGTTTGACCGGTGGGCCATGCGGCCGTACTCCCGCGCGTGGCATATTTCGGGAACGGTTACCGAAGCGCTCGCCATGTTGACGCCGGCCGTTCTTGCCGTGGCCGATAAAGAGGAATGGGGCGTCATCGGCGTCATGTACGCCGAATCCGTGCTGTGGTCGTACGGGTTAAAAGAAACGGTTAAAACGTTCGCGGAACGGAAACGGCCGTACATGTATTTCGACGGCGCGCCTTCCGATAAAATTTCCGACGGCGATTTTGCACGTTCGTTTCCGTCGGGACATACGACGATGGCGTTCAACGGCGCGGTCTTTACCAGCTACGTGTTCGCAAAATACTTTCCTGACTCGAAGCTGAAAATTCCGGTGATTGCCGGAAGCATGTCGATTGCGGTTGCGACTGCGGTTCAGCGCATATTGAGCGGCAATCACTTCATGACCGACGTACTTGCCGGTGCGGTTTTGGGCAGTGCGACCGGATTTTTGGTTCCGTTCCTGCACACGCTGCCGCTTGCGGACAAGGGGCTGCGGCCGGTGGTAACGCCCGCGAGCATGTCGCTGCAATACCGGTGGTAAGCGTGTGAAATATCTGATCTGTTCGGACATACACGGTTCGGCGGCAGCCGCCGGTTTGCTGATCGGCTGGTTTGAAAAGCTGCGCTGCGACCGGCTGGTCATTTTGGGCGACACGCTGTATCACGGACCGCGTAATCCGCTGCCGCCGGGGCACGATCCGAAGGGCGTCGTCGATTTGCTGAACCCGTACGCAGACAGAATCGTCGCGTGCCGGGGAAATTGCGATGCCGAAGTGGATCAGATGCTGCTTGCGTTTCCGACGATGGGCGACACGGCGCTGATCGTCGACGACGGCGTGCGGCTGGTGGCTTCTCACGGGCACGTGTATTCGCCCGAACGTTTGCCGCCGCTTTTACCGGGCGACGTGTTCCTGTCGGGGCACACGCACGTTCAAATGCTTGAAAAAAATGCGGACGGCGTCGTGCTGTGCAATCCCGGTTCGGCGGCGCTGCCGAAAGGCGGTTCGCCTGCGGGTTTCGCCGTGTACGAAGCACGGACGCTGACGTTGTACGATATGAACGGAACCGAATTACGGACGCTGCGCGTGTAGCGGCGCCCGCTCGGATACGGGTGCTACGGCCGATTCCTGTGCGGCCAGATCCGCGAGGGTTACGCTGTCCAGATACGAATTGATGGTGGCCGCCAACCCTTCCCAAAACGGCAGCGTTTTGCATTGATTGCAGCGCGGGCATTCGTTTACCGCCGTATCGAGGCAAGCGACCGGAGCGAGATTGCCTTCCGTGATTCTGAGAATTTCACCGATCGTATACTGCGACGCGGGTTTTGCCAATTTATAGCCGCCCTGCTGACCGCGGACGCTGCGCAGCAGTCCGTATTTGCCCAGCAGGGACGTAATCTGTTCCAGATATTTAACCGAAATTTCCTGCCTGCCCGAAATGTCTTTCAAAGCGATGAACTGATCCGAATTCTGAAGCGCCAAGTCTATCATAAAGCGCAGCGCGTAACGGCCGCGGGTGGAGATTTTCATAGTATTCCTCTATGAATTACGATAACATGCGGAGCGCGCAGCTGTCAAGTGAGCAGCCGTCAGCGGCTGAGGCGGCACGTATCCGCCAGATTCCGTATCAAGGCGAGCAGACTGTCCAGTTTTTCGTGCGTAACGAGCGGATTGAGCAGCGTGAACTTGAGGTACGTTGCGCCGGCGAACACGGTCTGACCGATGACGACGCCGTGCTTGTGGATAAGCGTGCGGCGGATCGCCTTGTTCAGTGCGTCCGTTTCCGCGGCGGAAAGGCCGTCCGGCGTGCGGCGGAAGACGACGGAACTGATTTCCGGTGCGGTTACCGTTTGGAATTCCGGATCCGATCGGAGCGCGCCGTATAAGTACGCGGCGTTTTCCATGCAGGCGGAAATGATGTTTGACCAGCCGTCCCTGCCGCGCGTTTGAAACGCAATCCAGACTTTGAGCGCGTCGAACCGGCGCGTCGTCTGCATCGATTTGCCGACCAGATTGGTGTAGCCGTCTTCTTCGTCTTCTTCGCGGTTCAGGTAATCGGCGTGCAGCGTGAGTGCTTCAAAATTACGCCCGTCTTTGAGCAGGAACGCGCCGCAGCTGACCGGCATGACGAACATCTTGTGAAAATCGACCGTTATGGAGTCGCACAGGTTCAAGTTACCGATGCGGCTGCGGTAACGAGCCGACATGACGACGCCGCTGCCGTACGCGGCGTCCGCGTGAAGCCACATGCCGTATTCGGCGCAGACCGCGTGAATCGCCGCCGCGTCGTCGATGCTTCCGTAATCGGTCGTGCCGATCGTTGCGACCGCACAGAACGGCAGGTTTCCGTCGGCAGCGTCTTGTGCAACGAGGCGCCGGAGCGCGGCGACGTCCATTTTCTGCCGTTCGTCTACGGGCACTTTGACGACTGCATCGTATCCCAATCCTAACAGATGCGCGCTTTTTTCCATTGAAAAATGCGCTATTTCGGACGTATATAAGCGGAATTTCCGGTAATTTTCGGGAAGTCCGTATTTTTTGACGTCGTGTCCGAGCACTTTGTTGCAGTATCGGTCGCGCGCCAGCATGATGCCGCTCAAGTTCGACTGCGAGCCGCCCGACGTGAACACACCGTCGCTTGAATCGCCGTATCCGTACAGCCGGCACAATTCTTTTACGACTTCGAGTTCTATTTCGGTTGCGACGGGCGACTGATCCCATGAATCCATGGACTGATTGAACGTGGCGAGCGCCAGTTCCGCGGCGACGGTTTCAATCAGCGCGGGACTGTGCAGGTGCGCCATGTAATCGGTAGAAGCCGTCCGCAGAAAATACGGCAGTATCTTGGTGCGCAGTAATTCCGAGGCGGCGGAAAGGCCGCAGCCGGTTTCGGGAAGGAGCGTCGCGGTGTGAATCGCTTGCTTGAGTTCCTGCGGCGTCAGTCCCGCGTACGCTTTGCCGTCGGTTACGGCGGCGGCAACGTCGTCGATGGTTTTATGCAGCAGTTCCGCGTACGCCCGTTTGGATTCGGGCGAATCGGTCAAAAAAAGCTGATCGTTATGCGCAGGCATCGGTGTTTATCTCCAGTACGACTTTTTCAAACGTGTCGAGCATTCTGTCGATTTCTTCACGCGTTACGTTGAGCGCGCACAGGCACCGCATGACGGCGCCGTTGCGGCCGCCTTTTTCCATAACCAGTTTGTAATCGAAGCAGCGTTTTTGGACGAGCGCCGCGATTTCACCGGAGCCGGGCAGGGAACCCAGCTGGTCGGGTGCTGCCTTCGGATCGACGAATTCGCAGCCGAGCATGAGTCCTTTGCCGCGTACGTCGCCGATGATGGAAACACGCCGTTTCAGTTCGAGCAGTCGGTTCCGGATGATTTCGCCTTTTTCGGCAACGGCGGCAAGAAATTCGGGTTTTGAAACGCGGTTCATGACGACGGTGCCTGCTTTCATGGCAAGCTGATTGCCGCGGAACGTTCCGGCGTGCGCACCCGCAGTCCATTTGTCGAGCTTTTTGTTGTAAACGACGACTGCCAGCGGCTGCGAACCGCCGATCGCTTTGGAGGCAAGGATGACGTCCGGAACGATATCGGCGTATTCAAACGCGAAAAATCTGCCGGAACGGCCGATGCCGCACTGGATTTCGTCAACGATCATCGGAATGCCGAGTTCCGCCGTAACGCGGCGGACAGTTTGCAGAAAACGTATCGGAGCGGGAATGACGCCGCCTTCGCCCTGAATCGGCTCGATGATAACCGCCGCCGGTTTGGTGATGCCGCTTTCGGGATCTTTCAGAACGCGCTCGAAATACGCGCACGCCGCTTTTTCACCCGCTTCCGCGCCCAGTCCGAACGGGCATCGATACGAATACGGGTACGGCAGAAAATGCACGTCGCCCATGAGCGCCGGTATTTTTTCTTTGGCACCGAGGTTTCCGGTAAGCGCGAGCGCGCCGTGTCCCATGCCGTGATACGCGCCGCTGAAAGCGACGACGGCGCTGCGTCCGGTTGCAGTTTTGCATAGTTTTACGGCCGCGTCTACCGCGTCTGATCCTGACGGACTGCAAAATTGGATTTTTGCTGTCTGCTGCAGTTCTTCGGGCAGCAGGTTGAGCAGCGTGCGGACAAAGGTATCTTTTACGGGAGTGGTTAAGTCGAGCGTATGCAATGGAGCGTCGCCGGCGATCATTTCGATCATCGCCTGATTCACTTCAGGATCGTTGTGTCCCAAAGCGAGCGTTCCCGCTCCGCACAGGAAATCAAGATACTTGTTTCCTTCTACGTCCTCAATCCATGAACCCCGGGCTTTTTTCAGGGCAAACGGAAATTTCCGGGGATAACTTCTCGCGCTGGATTCGGTTTCGTCCTGGCGAGCCATGTAAAACTGGTTGGTGGCCGTTGAGTCGGTATGTGCCATACTGAATTCTCCATTACCGGTGGGGTTTGCCGCAGGGCGGCAGTGTTATCGTTTTAACCTCTCTTGCTTTTTTTAGCAGAATAGACGTTCAGTATACGTTATTTTGACTGGGCTCGTCCAGTAGCTTCCCCTTCATTTTCGGAAACTTTCGGCAGAATCGGATAGCGGAATCGGGCGGAGCTTCGTTCCGTTCGATTCCGTTTTTTTTTGCGTGTGTGGGGGAGGGCGGTGCAAAAGCGTTAACTTTCGGCTCTGCCCCCGGAATCGATTTCTTTTTACGACGTGTACGCTGCCGCCGGCTGCGGTGAGCGGGAAATATTCAATTTTCACGAACATCCGAATCCGCTTTGTCCGGTCGGCGGACGTATTCACGACGTACTCGATTCACGGCTGATAGAATTTACCGCCGCGCTCGAAAACAAACTGCGTGAAACGACGCTTGCCGATGCGATCGCCGATCTGCAGTCTCGCCAATGAAAAACGGTTCGGCAAGCCGTCATCATTTCCGGCAAGTCGCTATCCTTTAACGTATTCTTTTCAACGTAATTAAAACCATTTATGCATATAATCGTAAATCACAAATTTCCGGAAAGAACTGCTTTTCCGATTTATTTGCTGTTATGCACAAGACGGATTGCGCGCCGCCGGAGATATAGTATAAAATGAAGCGTATCATTTTTCGGCGGAGGAAACCGATGGAGCAGAAAAACAAGGAACCCGGTGCCGGCGTTCCCGAAACGCGGGAACAGTCGGGCGCACCCTTAGTGAATATCGTTAAGGGAGCGGTTATCGCCATCGGTGCGGTGCTGCCGGGGATCAGCGGCGGCGCGCTGTGCGTCATTTTGGGTATATATCGGCAAGTTATGGCGCTGCTGTGCCATCCGCTGAAAGAAATAAAAAAACAGTGGAAGTTTCTGCTGTTCGTGGGAATCGGATTCGCCGCCGGCACGCTGCTCAGTTCGCGTGTGATCGGCATATTTTTGGAAAAGGCCGAAACGCACGCGCTGTTTCTGTTTATCGGACTGATTGCCGGAACGTTTCCTTCCCTGTTTAAGGAAGCGCGCATTCAAGGAGCGCCGCGGCGTGCGTGGGGTGCACTGTTCGCAGCGGCAGTGCTTATGCTTTCATGGATGATTCCGATGTCGCTCGGCGGCGCCGCGTCGGTAACACCGTCGATCTGGTGGTGGTGTGCGTGCGGCGTGTTGTGGGGACTCGGTATAGTCGTTCCGGGCATGAGCCCGTCAAACATATTTTTATTTTTGGGCCTTGCCGAGCCGATGTACGCCGCGATAGGCCGCTTCGATCTGCGCGTTATAATGCCGATGGGGGTGTGCCTGCTGCTGACGGTGCTCGCGTTGTCGAAAGCGGTCGATTATTGTCTTCGCAGGCAGTACGCGGTGTTTATGCACGCGGTTATCGGCGTCGTTATCGCGTCCACGCTGGTAATTCTGCCGCCGGTCAAACTGCTGATTTCGCGCGGGTACACGTTCGGCACCGGCGCCGTCGATTGGCTGTTGTACGCGCTCTGTTTTGCCGGCGGTTTGGCGTGTGCGCAGCTTTTAAGCCGGATCCGAAAACCGGAACCGCAGGAATAACGGTTGCCCGGAAGCTGCCTATACTTCTGCAGTCCATACGATTGGCGAATTCTCGAAACTCGGTTTATTATATGCGAGGGGCGTGAGGGGGCTTTTGCGTGAAAAGCCCCCGCTGTAATTTCATATTTCGGCTTCGTTTATCGCTTCGTTTCTTTTTTCACTATAATCGAATTTACCCGTTTCTGCGTTGTAAAAGAAGCCGTCAAGTTTCAAAATTTCGGCTTCAGTAACGGCGCATTCTTTGTACAACCAGTTTGCCGTATAAATTTTGGTAGTTGCGTCATATTTTTCCATATTCAGAAAATACGTTTCACGAAAATAGTCGTTCCGTTTTTCGATGATTCGCTTTATATTTTTTGCATCGGTTTTTGAAAAGAACAGATCCCTGTTTCCGGAAACGCTCAGTATTTTATAATTTGCATAATTATGAATGACTGAGTATATAAGATATAATCCGGCAAAAATGAAAAATATGCTGAGTGGTAGATCATTCATTCCATAGATTTTAAATGAGCCGTAACTTATGAATAAAATTCCTAGTGCGGCAGAAAAACCGTCGAATTTTTTCTGAAATCCGATGTAACCCCGGATATCGTCGTATGCAATGAATCTTTTTTGAGCCCAGCATCCGTATTTCTGCTCTATATTTATACCGTCGTTTTCATATTCTATTTTTGTCATCGTCTCTCCCTGTAATTGTTGCCGTAAGCATAATATGCCGGTATCGGCCTTTTTTATGCGAACATCGATCCGCCGACGATTAAAAGCTGCGCGGCAAGATACGTGCTCATGACTTTGAATCGGGCGGCCGGATATTCGCCGATGAACATTTTTTTTGAAAGCAGACTGTCCGATAAAACGAACAGCAATGACCCGGCGGCGCTCACTACGGTGGATGCGCGCGGTGCGGCAATCGCTCCCGTTACGAACGTCCAGCTCATCACGCTGATGCAGACAAGGTAAACGAGCACCATGCCTCCGAACTGCCGAATGTGATTCCGTAACCGTGCGTATAAGCACGCGCCGCCCGCCGTGTAAACGGCGGCTGCGGTAGCGGCGAGCCACGGCGGCAGCCCGTTCCTGCGTATCAGTTGCGCTCCGGCGGCGGCGTAGCATAGCTGCGCACAGGAAAAGAAAATCATTCCCGGCCGGACGCGGGCCGCCGTTCGTTCGTCAAGAAGAAAATAATCTCCGGCCGTGCTGAACAGCAGTGCGGCGGCGATCAGCAAATGGAAGGCTGTTCCGCGTACGATTGCGGCGCCCGCGTAAGCGAGCAGAAGCAACGGCATCAGAAAACATTTGGAACGGTCGGCAGCCGCCGTTTTGCCGCGCAGACACGCTGTCAGATGAAACGCCGAAAGGGCTGCGTACGGGAGCAGTAAAAAACCGGCAATATACGAATTTTGCATGAAAACTCCTTAAAACGGCGAATAGTACTGCGGTTCGTATTGGCAGCCCGATTTTCGCTCGAATCGCGGAACGGAATTTGTCGTCGGACGGTGAAAATGCAACAAATTGACAAATTTTCGGAAACAAAGAACCTATCTTTCCGCTGAAAACCATTTTAACCTATAAACATGTGAGCCGTCAAACCGAATCCGGTACTGACGCCGGCGTTCGATGTCAGGCGTTCATCGTTCGGCGTTCATCGTGCGTCGTTCCGGTTCTCACGGTTCCGATTCCCGCACGGGATACGGCTTTTAGGAGGAACAATTTTGAAAATTACGTTTATGGGAGCAGGCAGCACCGTTTTTGCCAGAAACGTGCTCGGTGATTGTATGTGTACTCCCGCTCTGCAGGATGCGGAAGTGGCGTTGTACGATATCGACGCGACGCGTTTGAAAGAATCCGAACGCATCGTGTCGGCAATCAATAAAAATACGAACGGAAGTCGAGCCGAAATTTGCTGCTATCTGGGGCAGGAAAATCGCCGGGCGGCACTGCAAGGCGCGGACTTCGTCGTAAACGCGATTCAAGTGGGCGGATACGAGCCTTGTACGGTTACCGATTTTGAAATACCTAAAAAATACGGTTTGCGGCAGACTATCGGCGACACGCTCGGAATCGGCGGTATCATGCGTGCACTGCGAACCATTCCCGTTTTGGAAGATTTTGCCCGCGACATGGAAAACGTGTGCCCCGATGCGCTGTTCCTCAATTATACGAATCCGATGGCGATACTTTCGGGGTATATGCAGCGGTATACCGGAGTAAAAACGGTCGGGCTGTGCCACAGCGTGCAGACGTGCTCGGAAACGCTGCTGACGGAACTCGGAATGACCGACAAACTGGAAGGCCGCCGGGAATGCATTGCCGGAATCAATCACATGGCCTGGTTGCTGACCATAACCGATAAAGACGGCTTCGATCTGTATCCTGAGATCAGAAAACGGGCTGCCGAAAAAAACGCCGCCGGTACTCACAACGACATGGTTCGTTTTGATTACATACGGAATTTCGGTTATTACTGTACGGAATCGAGCGAACATAACGCGGAATATAATCCGTTTTACATTAAATCACGCTATCCGCAGCTGATAGAAAAATTCAACATTCCGCTCGATGAATATCCGACCCGCTGCGTAAAACAGATTGCGGACTGGGCTGCCGAACGCGACGGCCTTACGCAAAACGGCAAAACCGCCCGCGTCCGCTCCAAAGAATACGCTTCGTATATTATGGAAGCAATCGTTACGGACACGCCCTATAAAATCGGCGGAAACGTCGTTAATTGCGGCTGTATAGAAAATCTGCCTGCCGAAGCATGCGTCGAAGTTCCCTGCCTCGTCGACGGTAACGGTATTACGCCGTGCCGTCTGGGCAGACTTCCCGTTCAGCTTGCCGCGATGAATATGACGAATATCAACGTCCAGCTGCTCACGATTGAAGCCGCCCGGACAAAAAAGCGTGAACATATTTATCATGCGGCGATGCTGGATCCTCATACGGCGGCGGAATTGAGTATTGATGATATCAGATCCCTGTGCGACGAACTGATAGCCGCGCACGGATCGTATATGGCTTCGTATGATTAACGGAAAGGCGGCGGGTCGTGGCCGGAGCATTCAGCGTTCCGTGTATGGTTCGCCGGTTTTCTGCTATTTTTATAGGAGGACTATATGAAAAAATTTACGGCAGTGCTGCTTATTGCCTGTCTGGCGGGTTCCATCGCGTTTGCGGGTGGTGGAAAGGAAAACAGTGAAACTGCGGTCTTACAAGTTGCTGTCTGGGATAAAAATCAGGAGCCGGGTCTGACGCAGATTCTGAATGACTTTACCGCGGCTACCGGTATTAAGGCTAAGATACAGGTTACGCCGTGGGAACAGTATTGGACCATGCTTGAAGCCGGTGCAACGGGCGGTTCATTGCCCGACGTGTTTTGGATGCATTCAAACGAGTTCTCAAAATACGCTTCATACGGAATGTTGCTCGATTTATCCGTCCGAATTGCCGGCAGTGAGAAAATCAGTCTGACGAATTATCCGCAGGATATCGTCGAATTGTATACGTGGAAAAACAAAACGTATGCCGTTCCGAAAGATATCGATACGATTGCTTTATGGTACAATAAAACGATGTTCGCTGCGGCGGGTGTTCCGTATCCGGACGAATCCTGGACGTGGGATACGTTCAGAAACGCCTGTAAAAAGCTGACGACGGGTGATGGCCGTCAATACGGTTTTACCCTGAAAACGTCCGACAATCAGTCCGGCTGGTACAACATTGTGTACGATATGGGCGGCAGTATCATTTCCGCGGATAAGAAAAAATCCGGATTCGATCAAATCGGAACCGTTAACGCGCTGCAATTCGTTGCGGATTTGGCAAAAGACGGATCGATGCCGCCGTATGAAGTGCTTTCCGAAAATACTGCCGAAGCGCTGTTTGAAGCCGGAAAGGTTGCGATGGTTATGATGGGTTCCTGGATGCTGCCTGAATTATGCAACAACGACTATGTGAAAAAACACGGCGATATCGCCGTATTGCCGAAAGATGCCGGAACGGGAAGACGTGTTTCAATTTACAACGGATTGGGGTGGGCTGCCAGTGCCGCTACGAAGCAGCCGGAAAAGGTGTGGACGCTGATCGAATATTTGGGCTCGGAAAAAGCCCAACGGAAGCAGTCTGATTTGGGTATCGTTATGTCTGCGTATAAAGGAACGACTGAAAACTGGATTTCCGCCTATCCCGATTTCAATTTGCAGGCGTATATCGATATGACCGCCGATATGGTAATTCGCCCGTATTCGGCATCGACGGTTGCCTGGGAGAATATGGCTACCGAAAAACTGATAGACGTTTGGACCGGAAAACGGAATGCGGCGGAAGTATGCCGTGAAATTGCCCGTTTGATGAACGGTATGCTTGCGGAGGAATAAAATCAACGCGGGGAACCGCCCTTTCAGCAGTGCATTCATGAGGAAAGGCGGTTCCTTGCAAATTGCATGAACTTCGGGAGGAGTGAACGAATGCACACATATGGTTTGAGCGGAAAAAGAAAAGAGTTCTTGTGGGGATGGGCATTCTTATTGCCGACGGTGATCGGACTGCTGATCCTGAATATCATTCCCGTTTTTCAAACGATTTGGCAAAGTTTTTTTAAAACCGGCGCGTTCGGAAGGGGAAATCAGTTTATCGGTATACAGAATTTCGTCAAACTTGCGGCTGATAAAACGGTGTGGCAAGCGTTACTGAATACGTGTAAATATACGCTTGTGGAAGTTCCTTTTTCCGTCATTTTTGCCTTGATTGCAGCCGTTTTATTGAATTGCAATATACGCGGAAGATCGGCGTTTCGCACGATTTATTTTTTGCCGATGGTTGCGGCTCCCGCTGCCGTCGCAATGGTATGGCGGTGGCTGTACAATTCGGAATTCGGTTTGCTGAATCAGTTGTTGCAGGCAATAGGGGGCCCGCGGATAAATTGGATTTCTGATCCGCATATTGCGTTTATTTCGGTTGCGTTCGTGGGTGTTTGGTCCGTAACCGGATACAACATGATCCTGTTTTTGGCCGGATTGCAGGAAATTCCGTCCGATTTTTATGAAGCGGCTGAAATTGACGGTGCGAGCGTTATCCGGCAATTTTTCAGTATCACGCTGCCGCAATTGTCGGCGACGATGTTTTTTGTTTCGGTTACGCGGGTGATGGCTGCTTTGCAGGTTTTCGATACGTTTTATATCATGATAGATCGGACAAATCCGGCGGCGTATAAAACGCAGTCGCTGGTGTATTTGTTTTACAAATATTCGTTTATCGAATCGAATAAAGGATACGGCTCGGCGATCGTCTTATTGTTGCTTGCCGTTATTATGATTATCACCGCAATTCAAGTATATTTTCAGAAAAAATGGAATGCTTCCTGCTGAACGCATTTTCGGGTGATAAAACTGACAGACGCGATACCCGCGCCGTGCGGCTTTCGCCGCGTTTTTAAGGAGTTTCTATGAAGCGATTGAGGGCTTACGAGGCCGTTGCGCTCTATACGGTTCTCATATTCGGAGCGCTGCTGATGACCGTTCCGTTTTTTTGGATGATACTTACGGCGTTTAAATCCGTTTCGGAATCGACCCAACTGCATCCGTTTGCCGTTTTTCCGTCGGTGTGGCGGACGGATGCGTTCGTTTCCGTTATCCGCAAGATGAATTTTATCCGATTGTACTGGAACACGCTCGTATTGATAGCCGGAAGGATTCTGTGCACGCTCGTAACGGCGACGCTTGCCGGGTACGCGCTCGGCCGGCTGCATTTTCCGGGAAAAAACGTTGCGTTTGCGCTCGTTTTGTTCCAGATGATGATTCCTCCGCAGATATTCATCATTCCGCAGTATTTGATCGTCAATAAACTGGGAATGCTGAACACGGCGTTCGCCTTGTTGTTTCCGGGGCTGGTTTCCGCGTTCGGAACTTTTTTGATGCGTCAGGCGTTTATTGCACTGCCGCAGGATGTGGAACAGGCGGCTCGTATAGACGGCTGTAATACCGGACAGATATTTTTGCGGATAATGCTGCCGCTCGTACAGTCGTCGCTGGTGGCGCTCGGTATTTTTACGGCACTTTTCGCTTATAAGGAACTGATGTGGCCGCTGGTCGTAAACACGGATCAGAATACGATTCCATTGTCCGCCGCGCTGGCAAAGTTGCAGGGGCAGTTCGTTACGAATTATCCGGAACTGATGGCCGCTTCGTGTCTTGCGTGTGTGCCGATGATCCTGATATATCTGATGTTTCAAAAACAGTTTATCAGCGGAATCGCTTTTTCCGGAAGCAAGTTGTAGCCGGGCTGAGCGCTTGTGCGTTCGGCTGCCTGTCTGGCGGCTTCTTCACGTACGATGCGGCGGTATACGGACGGCGATTTTCCTTCGTACCGGCGGAATATCTTGCAGAATGAAGAACTGTCGTGAAATCCGCACATCGACGCAATTTCCGTAACGCTGACGGTTGAATAGCACAACATGTCTTTTGCCGCGGCGACGCGGCGGCGCATGAGGTATTCTTTGGGCGAGCAGTTTTCGTATTTTTTCAGTATCTTATACAGATACGTCCGGTCTATACCGATTCGGGCGCTGATTTCATCGATGTTGATGTCGCGCATGTAGTTGTATCGGATATAGTTTACGGCTGATTCAAGATATTTTTTTTCTTTGGGAACTTCCGCGATATCTTTTTGACGCAGGCAGGAAAAAAACAGGTAAAACCAGCCGGCAAGTTCCATTTGGGAATAATCGAGTCGGTAAAAGCTGGGCAGTGCCATCCGCATATATTGCTGAAATCCGTCGGGGTTGATTGCCGGACATACGTATGAATCTTTTTCCGGAAAAAAAGCGGCGATCACGCGGTCCGCTTCCGGCCCGTCGAAGGCGAGCCACACGTATTCCCACGGATCCGCTTTATCGGCACGGTAGAACGTTACGTCTCCGGGGCGTATCAAAAACGCCTGATTTTTATGTATGTGAAAAAGATTTCCGGCAGTTCGGTAGATACCTTTCCCGTTCAAAACGAAATGCACCAGATAATGCGCCCGTACCGCCGGACCGTAAAAATGTTCCGGTCTGCATTTTTCATAGCCGTAGTAGTGAAAATAGATTTGAGCTCTGTCGTTCATAGCCGATCCTTTCGTATCAGTATAACATAGGATGGCGGAAATGGAAAAAGGACGGCGGGAATCACGTTTTTAGCGGATGCGGTGCGGGCGCGATTTGCGTTTTGCCGTGTAATCGGCGGAAATTATCCGATATACGGCGACGGCGGCGGCCTGCGCTGCGGTAAAGGCGATGTCTTTACCGCATTGGTGCTTCATCAGCAGGGCGAGCGCCCGGCATTTTTCCGCGGCGTTTTCAACCGCTTCAATGCGGCCGGTTCCGATGACGCTTGAAAAATAATAGCCCGAATTGCACGGCGTTTCGGGAAAGAGCGGCTCGCCTTCGTTTACCGCGTCGAAGCAGACGAGCGGATTGGCGCGCCAGACGTCGATTTTTCGGCCTTCGGCGGCGCAGTGGACGTACAGTGTGAGCTGCCGTTCGTTCAGTTCGTATCCGAAATTAAGGGGGACGACGTACGGAACGGTTCCGTCTATCATGGCGACGTGGCACGTTTTGCACGTGCTGATGATTTCTTCGATTTCACGGATGTCGGTTACGGCTCGGTCGGTTCTGCGCATGAAAAGAGTATACGAAGCGGAACGGGTTGGGTCAAGTCGTTCGCGCGGCGTTGGTGCCGCGCGAACGTGCCCGTTTGCCGAAGAAGGGGGTGTGCCCGTAACGAAGTGCGGGCCAGGGGGAAGGCTTTCCCCCTCACAAGAGGGGGAGCGGTTATTGAATGCCGGGAATTGTGGGGAGGCCGGCGAAGCCTTTCTGTAAATCGGCGTCGGTGGGGACGTAGGTGCTCATGGTGCCGTCGATGTAGGAACCGTAGGCTACCATGTCGAAATAGCCGGTGCCGGTGAGTCCGAACAAGATGGTTTTTGCTTCGCCGGTTTTTTTGCATTCGAGGGCTTCGTTGATTGCACCGAGGATTGCGTGGGCCGATTCCGGGGCGGGCAGAATGGTTTCGTATTTTGCGAACATGGTTGCGGCTTTGAATACGTCTGTCTGGCGGACGGAGACGGCTTCCATATATCCGTCGTGGTACAGTTTGGACAGAATGGGCGACATGCCGTGATAGCGCAGGCCTCCGGCGTGGTCGGGCGAGGGTTTAAAACCGCAGCCGAGGGTGTACATTTTGGCGAGCGGGGTGATTTTGCCGGTGTCGCAGAAGTCGTAGGCGTATTTTCCGCGGGTGAGCGAGGGGCACGAAGCGGGTTCTACGGCGACGACGCGAGGGGCGGCTTTGCCGGTGAGTTTGTCCTGCATGAACGGGGCGATCAGTCCGCCCAGATTTGAGCCGCCGCCCGCGCAGCCGATGACGACGTCGGGGTATTCGTCGAGGAGTTCCATGGCTTTTTTTGCTTCAAGGCCGATGACGGACTGATGCAGCAGTACTTGATTGAGTACCGAACCGAGGACGTAGCGGCAGCCTTCGGTGGAGACGGCTTTTTCGACCGCTTCGGAGATGGCGCAGCCGAGGCTGCCGCTGTTGGCGGGGTCTTCGGCAAGAATCGCGCGGCCGGCGTTGGTGGTGTCGCTGGGACTTGCGATAACCGTTGCGCCGAACGTGTTCATGACGGTGCGGCGGTGGGGTTTTTGGTTGTACGAGCATTTGACCATAAAGACGGTGAGCGGGATGTCGTAGTACGCGCACGCTTCGCTGAGCGCGGTGCCCCACTGTCCGGCGCCGGTTTCGGTGGTGAGGGAGGTGAGTCCCTGCTGTTTTGCATAATACGCCTGCGCGATGGCGGAATTCAGTTTATGGCTGCCGGAGGTGTTGTTGCCTTCAAATTTATAGTAGATTTTTGCCGGAGTGCCGAGCGCTTTTTCCAGATTGTAGGCGCGGATGAGCGGCGAGGGGCGGTAAATTTTATACATTTCGAGGATGCCCGCGGGAATGTCGATGTAGCGCGTCGTTGCGTCCATTTCCTGCTTGGCGAGTTCCGTGCAGAAAACGGGGTAGAGGTCTTCGACGGCTGCCGGTTTCATGGTGGCGGGATTTATCATCGGATCGGGCTGCTCTTTCATGTCGGCGCGCAGGTTGTACCACTGCGTGGGCATTTGGTCTTCGGTAAGATATAAACGGTGGGGTACTTTCATATGATCTCCTATAAAAAAGCAAGGCGAAAGTATCAATTTTCGGAGTGCTTTTTTAAGCTGCTTTGACGAAAGCAGCAAATAATGAAACAGTTTGCAACGCAAACTGGGAAGATAAAAACTGACGGCACTGCGGCAGTTTTTATCATTCCGCCTTTCAGATATACGGGGTTCCGTTAAACACGCAGTGTTTCTATGTGTAGAATTGTAATATATAAACGTGGTTTCTGTCAATAGTAACGAGAAAAAAATTATATTGCAGAAATCGTACGGAATTTATTTTTCTATCATTTCACGGCAGATTTTTTCGATTTCGGCGCTGATGTGGGAAATAAGCGTGTCTTTGAGCGTAGCGGCATATCTTTTTCTGAACGACGCATTGATGTTTGCAGGACTGCCACTTTTTGAAAAGAGAATTTCCGGCTCAATGTGCAGAATGCCGGCTATTTCATCTATGACTTGCGGCGGCGGAAACGAAACACCGCCTTCAATACTGTTAACGTAATTATAGCCTTTATTCAACATGATTGATAAATCTTTTTGTGAAAATTTTGCCTGCTTCCGGTAGAATTTCAGGTTTTCTATAAACGTTTCCTGCAATGACATACTTCTATATAGAACATTTTTACTGTTAAAAAACATTGTTTTATAGCATATCTAATTTATATTTGCTTGAATTTCTTTAAAACAATGTATATAATCTGCTAAAACAATGTGAAAGGCAGTAATTTAATTATTCTTCCCATTAAAACAATGTTATCGTGAGGGTTTATCATGCAAGAAACAACTGAAAACAAATTATACGTTAAGCGTTCTTCAAATTTTGAGCTGCTTAGAATTCTTGCAATGTTGATGATTGTTGCATGTCACGCGGTGCAGCATTCCCGCACCGGAAACTTCTCTTTGATGATTGAGCCTTTCAGTGTAAATGTGGCGGCGAATTATCTTTTGGGTTCGTACGGACAGCTTGGGGTGATTTTGTTCGTTATTGTTTCAAGCTGGTTTTTATGTAGTGCGAAAAGTATTCACTCCGAAAAGGTCGTGCGCCTGTATCTTCAGACCATGCTGTGCAGCGTTGCGGTTTTTGTGTTCGTAAAGCTCGGCGGATTTGAGCCTGTAGGATTTAAGGAACTTGTAAAAACCTTTTTAACGCCGATATACGGCGGTTACTGGTTTATCAGGACGTATCTGTTCTTTTATCTGCTGGTACCGTTTCTGCAGGATTACGTCCGGAAGGCGGATGAAAAACTTCAAGTTCGCTTGCTTGCAATTATGACGATCCTTCTGCCTGTGTTTCGTTTCTTTTTTTTTGTTGAATCTGAATTCGGGAACGTTGGGGATTTTATTTATGTGTTCATCGCCGTGGCATATTTGAAGAAAAAAGAAGGCAATTACCTTGAAAAATACTGCCGAATTATTTTTGCGGCGCTTCTTGCTTTGATGTGGAGTGCACTTTTTGCCGCGAATATCCTGTGCCATCGGTTAGAATTCAGCAAAAATCTGACACGGAACGTTATTCTGCACATTTATAGCAGTCGCCATATTTTTATTATGTTGCTTGCCATGAGTCTGTTCTATATCTTCAAAAACCATGTGAAAATCGGGTACTCAAGAATCATAAATACCGTGGCTAATACGACGTTCGGTGTGTATATTTTCCATGAGAATCTGCTGTTCCATTCTTATGGAGAAAACGGCTTGAGTGAAACGGCACTTTTGTTTGAACAATGGCTGCACGTTGGTGCGCATTTTGAAACGGACAAGCTTTATCCGCTTTATTTGATTTTGTGCGTGTTTGCAGTGTTCACCGTTTGCGGTCTGATAGAATTCCTGCGCCGAAAATTGTGCTGCTCGGTAGAGTACGGGTTCAAGAAACTCCTTCGGAGATGAACGGCGTTTCCCGGTTACTACAGGAAAACGCCGTTTGTTACGCTTGTACGTTTTCGGTTACGGTTTATGAAATGGAGCCGAAAACGCCGGTCTGTACGCAGATGCTGATGACGGTAAAAATGATAAGCGATACGATTATCTGGAGCGATAAAAATCCGGAAGTGAATTCGACGGATTCTTTTTCATTCGTATACATGGGAAGCAGAAAAGAACTCGGAATGAAAAAGTACGTAACGATGGAGACGGTCAGCGCCGGAAACAATCCGATTATGCGTGACAAGAAAAACAGGACGAGCGCGCATAAAATCCCCATAACGACGAGCCGGCAGCAAACCAGTTTGATACCCTTTGCAAAGATCCGCCGGTTGAATTCCAAGCCGGAGCCGATGCACAACAGTATGACCGGCGAAAGCGGTTCTGTCAGCCAGCGTATGCATTGCCGGTATACCTCCGAAAAGGCCGAATCGTTTATTTTAGTTCCTAACTGGAAAGCGCAGCCGATAAATCCGGCGATAACGGCAAGAATGAGCGGACTGGTAAAAAACGATTTTACGGTTTCTCCGATCGTCATTTTCGAGCCGGCGAGTATTTTCAGGCTGGTCGCCATAATGGTAAAACAGAAAATGCCGTTCATCATGTCCATCGGAATGATGTAAAACAGGTTTTCCGCCCCGACGAGTATGGATATCATTGCCCAGCCGAACATTCCGCCTTCAAACGTAGTAACGGCGAGCGGTACGTATCCCTGCACGCTCCGGTCGAAAAACCGTTTGCAGAAAAATCCCGCGCCGTATGCGGCAAACAGGACGACGATTTCCGTACCGATTAAAACGAGCGAACTTTTGCCGAATTTTCCGTTTATCAACACGTTGAAAGCGATTGCCGGCAGAAACACGTTTACGGCTATATTTTTTATCGAAGCGATACCCGAATCGCTGATAATTTTTTTGCGTTTCAGGACGTAGCCCAATGCTATCAGAAAAAATACGGGTACGACGATTTCCAGAATTCTCATACGGAACCTCCTTCGTACGATCACTGACCGTACTGTTTGAATTTCTTGATCAGTGAAATCATTTCACTGTCTTCCAAAATAACCGGCGTACCGATAGCCCGCGATTTTACGTATATCTGTGCGCAGAATTCGATTTCTTCTGCCACGGTGAACGCATGGGCTATCGATTCACCGCCGGCAATCAGTCCGTGATTCGCCAAAAGTACGGCGTTCCGGTCTTTCATGCCGTCGAACGCAACGTCGGCCAGCGCTTCCGTTCCGAACTGCCGGTAGTCGGTGCAGCGGACGTTTTTTCCCGCGAACGCGACCAAATAACTTGAAGCCGGCAGCGGTTCGCGTATCGTTGCCAGCACGGTGCAGTACGGCGAATGCGTGTGAACGACGGCGGAAATATCTTCACGGTTCGCGTAATAAATGAGATGCATTTTCAGTTCGCTCGACGGTTTCCGTTTTCCTTCAACGACGGCGCCGTCGAGTGAAACGACGGGAATGTCCGTCAGTTCCACTTCAAAATAATCCATTCCGCTCGGACTGATGGCGACGAGATTCTGATCCCTGTTGTAAATGCTGATATTCCCGCCGGTACCTTTGGTAAGTCCCGCAGAAACCAGTTTTCTGCAATAATGCATGACGTCCATCCGTTCTTTTTCCAATAACATAAAAAACCTCCTGAAGCATAGTTATCCGCGGCTTTCGCCGCGTTTGCGTTTTACTTATACCGGTACAGCAGCGGTTCTTTCCGCATAAAGCGGATAATATCCGAAACGATTTGTCTGGTGTGATTGGTGAGCACTTCGCGCGTGGCGCCGGCGATATGCGGTGTGACGACGACGTTGTCCAGTTCGGTAATATACGGGTGATTACGGGCGAGCGGTTCGTGTTCGTAAACGTCGAACGCCGCGCCGGCTATTTTTTTACGGCGCAGCGCGTCGATCATCGCCGATTCGTCGAGAACGGATCCTCTGGAAGTGTTGATAAAATACGCCGAAGGTTTCATCAGCGCGATGCGTTCGCGGTTTATCATGCCCCTCGTTTCGGGGGTAACTTTCATGTGACAGGTTATAAAATCGGATTCGCGCATAAGCTGTTCCAGCGAACGGACTTTCATGATGCCGATTTCTTCAATTTCGATTTCGCTTTGATACGGATCATACACGAGCAGCTGCATACCCATTGCGCGCGCAATTTTTCCCACGCGGCGGCCGATACTGCCGTATCCGAGAATGCCGAGCGTTTTTCCTTTCAATTGAGTGCCTTTGAACACGGTGTACGGCGCGTCGACGGTCATGTCCCAAATGACGTCCTGTTTGAGTCCCGCCTTAGCCTGATTCGGCACGGTTTCCGGTGCGGTAAACAGTCCTTTTTTCAGCGCGGAATGCGCTTGCGGAACGTGCCGTGCGGCGCACAGCATGAGTGCGACCGTCAGTTCCGCTGCGGAATCGGAATTCCGCCCGGGAGTAAACAGCACCGGTATGTTTTTTTCCCGTGCCGCTTGTACGTCTATATTAACCGGGGTTGCCCGGGTACAGGCTATCAGTTTGAGATGCGGCGCGTGTTCAATAACTTCGCGCGTGATGTCGTCGTAGGACGTAACGATCATGTCGGCGTCCGCCGCTTTTTCGGCAAGCTGTGCTTCCGTTAATTTGGGCAGCCCGCGTGCCCAGCCGTCGAACAGAATCTCGGCGAATTCCGCCAGCGGTTCCAATTCATTCGCGTCGTATTCCGCGGTAAAAAAGATTTTGATTTTTTCCATATTTCCTCCTGTAAAAAATTCAGGTAAAATCCGAGTGGTTTATATTGCGTTTTCTTGAGAATCGATGCGGTTGCTCAAGAAAAGGTGCGTTTTCACGAGCGGCGGTGTTCCCGGTTACGGGCAGTCCGTTTGCCGCAGATATTCCAGAAGCTCGCGGCGTCTGTTCCACAGCGGCATGTGCGCAATCCGAATTTCCCGGAAAAGACCGAACACGCGGTCGTAGCGTTCTTTTTTTTGCGGATCCGGCGTGTATTCGGCTTTGAATTTGCAGGAAGCGGTAACGGCGGCTTTGTAAGAACCGAATACGCCCGTGCGCACCAGTGCCATAAGAGCGATGCCTTTTGCTCCCAATTCTTTGGTGTCGGGAATTTTCACCGGCATGCCCATGATGTCGGAAATCATTTGCGCCCATACGGTGTCTTTCGCGCCGCCGCCGGCAAGATATATCGTGCCGCGGCCGTCGATATTTCCCAGACAGTCCCTGATGGAAAACGAAATGCCTTCGTAAACGGCCCGTATCAGCGTCGCTCTGGATGTTTGCACGTTTATGCCGAAAAAGCCCGCACTTGCGTACGGATGATGGAACGGCGCCCGTTCACCGGACGTGCTTATGTACGGCAGATATATGACGCCGCGGGATCCGGCCGGCTCGGAAGCGGCCAGCTGCCGTGCGACGGAAAAATCTTCGGTGCCGATAATTTCTTTCATTGCCCAGTCGAGGTTCGGCGTCCCGTTCATAGTCGGCTGCAGCGAGATATACAAATCTGTGAGCGGATGTTTTTCATAGCGGGAACCGGCTTCACCGAATTCGCAGCCTTTTTTGCGGTATATCACTTCGGTCGCGCACGTGGTTCCCAGAATAACGCAGCAATCGTGTTCTTTTATTGCGCCGATACCCAGCGCCGAAACCGACACATCCAGTCCGCCGGTGATAACGGGCGTTCCGATACACAGTCCCGTTTGAGCCGCCGCCTGTTCGCAGACGCATGCGCACAGCGTGTCGCTGCTGATCGGAACGGGAAGAATCGGCAGATATTTTTTAAGTCCCATAGCTTGCAGGATATTGACGGCGATCGTTCCCTGATCCAGATGAAGCAGGCTTGTTCCCGAATCGGTCCAGTCGCACGCAATTTGTCCCGATAACCTGAACCGGATCCAGTCTTTACAGAAAAAACAGGCGGCGGCGCGGTCGAGCGTTTCCGCGCGGTTGTTCTGCATCCATTTCAGGAGCATCAGCTGCGTCCCTTCGAGCGGCGGTGTTCCCGTGATGGTGTGTATTATTTGTCCGATATCGGATCGCTTGAAATACGAAACTTCTTCGGTTGCGCGCCCGTCGCACCAGAGAATGGCGTTCTGCACGGGTTCCCCGTTCCTGTCTATGAGCCAAAGGCCTTCACCTTGTCCGGTGATGCCGACGGCCATGATTTCCTCCTTTTTTGCGGGTCCCGATTCGACGAGATCATTGATACAGTGCGCCGTTTTGTCCCAAATGAGATTCATATCCATTTCGGCGGACGACGTACCGGAATAAATCGGCCGGTTTTCCCGTGATGTAACGAGGATTTCCGCGCCTGTTTCGTCAAAAAGAACTGCTTTTATGTTCGTCGTTCCGCAGTCTATTCCGATAACGTAGGTCATGAGCTTCTCCTTTTTTAACCTTACATTTGTAATTTAATATTACAAATGTAAGGTTATGGATAGTATGAACCCATTACCGGAAGTTGTCAAATTTTTTTTCGGTTTTTCGTGCGATTTTACGGAGCGGCGGGAGATATCAGCGTGCAGATGCGGGCGGCGGTGCGAGAATCGACGATGAGGGTGTCGATACAGCCGGTGCGCAGTGCGCTTACGATCGATTTTGCTTTATCGGCGTTGGCCGATACGGCGATTACGTCGGGTATTTTACGGAGCGTCGGAATGTCTATGCCGATTATCCGATCGGACAGCGGGCAGTCGTGCCAGGAACCGTCGTCGCGTATCGGATTCAGGCAGACGACGGAATGGAATCCCGTTGACCGCAGCTGTTCGATCTCCGCTTCCGCAAAAAAGTTCTGCCGGATAAACGTGTCTGAATCGATGGATCCGATTCCGACAAGGGCGGCGTCGCAGGTGGTAAGGTAGTCGAAATAGTCGCGTATCGGTTTTTCCTTCAGCAGCATGTTGCGCAGTTCCGCGGAAGAAACGATTCCCGGAGAATACATGGTGTAACAGGTACAGTCCAACTTTTCGGCAAGCAAATGGGCGACGGTGCTGTCCTTCGTGCTGTCGGAAAGGGCGTTCTGCACGCCGAACATCTGCACGACGTGTCCGTTCGCATTTTTCTTATATTCCATTTTCTGCACCGTTTTTGACAGCGTTCTGCTGAACGAAACGCCGATCCGTTTTTTCTGCGGCAAAAAGACATCCAAACAGGACGCAGCAAGCGACGTTACTTCGTTCATGACGTTTTCCGGCGTGAAATCGTCGGACACGGACGCAACCAGAACGTGTTTCAAGTTGAATTCGGTTTCAATAGTGTTCTCAAGAATAAAATCGCGGTTTTCGTAGCCGTTTATCTTTATGGAAACAATTTGCATGTCTTCCAGCTGATTGATTATCTGGTTGACCTTTTGGCGGGAAATGGAAAACCTTTTTGCGATTTCATCCTGTGTCAATTTCAATACATAGTAGAAATGAGCAATTTTGATATAAAATTTCCGTTTTTCCATATCGCCTCCCGTTTTTATCCCGATTCGGTTACCGTTTTATTATAACACGGGAAAAAACGGGCTGCAATATATCCGTTCTTTATTCTATCGTCAGTTCAGGCGGTTCGTCGAGCGATTCTGAAACGTATTTTCCGTTTTTTTTACGCTGCCGCACGCATTCGGAAAGCAGATATTCGATTTGACCGTTTACCGATCTGAAATCGTCTTCCGCCCAGGCTGCGACGGCATCGTATAATTTTGCGGAAAGGCGCAGGGGAATCTGTTTTTTCTGCGCTTCTTTTTTTTCCGTTTTTTCCATATGCTAATACAAGCTTCCCGAATTGACGATAGGCTGCGCGTCGCGGTTTCCGCAGAGGACGACCAGCAGGTTTGAAACCATCGCGGCTTTGCGTTCTTCATCCAAGTTTACGACGTTGTTTTCGTTGAGCCGCGCCAGTGCCATTTCTACCATGCTGACCGCGCCTTCCACGATCATTTTGCGCGCGTCGATGATAGCCGACGCTTGCTGCCGCTGCAGCATGACTGCGGCAATTTCCGTTGCATAGGCAAGGTAGGTTATGCGCGCTTCAAGTATTTCGAGTCCCGCTTCGGCTACTTTCTGCTGGATTTCGTCTTTGATGCGCCGTGCGACGATTTCACTGGAACCGCGCAGACTGCCTTCGTCCGCAGTGCCGTCACCGGTGGTGTCTACGTTCGGGGCTACGTCGTACGGGTACAGGCGGACGATGTTTCTGAGCGCGCTGTCGCACTGGAGCGACAGATATTCTTTGTAATTGTCCACGTTGAAAACTGCTTTCGCTGTATCGGTTACGCGCCACATGACGGCGATGCCGATTTCAATCGGATTTCCCAGACAGTCGTTGATTTTTTGAATGTTGTTGTTCAGCGTCATGATTTTGAGAGACACGTGTTTGCCGGTGGAACCGAAGGCTTCCGCTGCGTTCGCCGCGTTGCGGGCGCTGAGGGCCGACATTTTTGACGGAGTGTCGGCAGCGGTGCCGCTTTGATTCAGCTTCGTTTTTTCAGCCGGATTGATGGCCGTACAGAACGGATTGACGAAGTAAAATCCGTTGCTTTTCAGTGTTCCGACGTACGTGCCGAACAATGTCAGTACCAGCGCTTCCTGTGGTTTGACGATTTTCAGACCCAGAAACGGCACCCAGCCGAACGAAACGACGGCGATGCTAACGATGAAGAGAAGCGGCGAATCGCCTTCGTCCATTATGACGGCGCCGTATACTGTTCCCACGATTGCTGCAAGATATACGATAGCCGTAATCAGCAGCGCGGCCATACCGTTTTGTTTGGTATGTAAAATTTTTTCCTGCATAACGTATGTTCCTCCATGAAACGACGTGACATCAGAGTCTGCCGTAAAACGTGCGCACCGCTTGCTGCCGACTTTTTGATGTCTTTATGATATCATTTTAATATCATATTCGGAGGTTTGTCAAGCGTTTTATCGGAAAGTACCGGTACTGTTTTTCGGTGCCGGGGATTGTTGTGGACGGGAACGGCTGCGGTACGGCGGCAGTCGCTGTGCTATTTGTCTCTTTCTATTCTGCGTTTCTGAGGCATTCTGCGGTGATAGTTTGAGCGGTGTCGTGCATCTGCCGCGGTGTGCCGGTAAAGACGACTTGTCCGCCGTTTTTACCTCCGTCGGGGCCGATGTCGATGACCCAATCGGCGCGTTTTACGACGTCGAGATTGTGTTCGATAACGACGACCGTGTTGCCTTTTGTCACCATTCTATCGAACAGTTCAAGCAGTTTTCCGGTGTCGGAAGGGTGCAGCCCCGTCGTCGGTTCGTCCAGAATGCAGATGTTTCCCTTTTTGCCGACGTATTTAGCCAATTTGATGCGCTGCCGTTCGCCGCCTGAAAGCGTTGAAAGCGGCTGTCCGAGCGTCAGGTACGATAGGCCGACTTCGGTGAGCGCTTTCAGCTGCGCGGTGATTTTTGCGGCGGATTTTGCCGTCGGTTCTTCAGTAAAAAACGAGCGTGCGGCGTCGGCGGTCATGCCGAGAACGTCGGTGATCGATTTTCCGCGGTATGCGGCTGAAAGCGCGCGCTCGTTGTATCGCGACGTGCCGCACGCTTCGCACGGGGTGACGATCGGATCCATAAACGCCAGTTCGGTTACGACGACTCCTTTGCCCTGACAGACGGGGCATGCGCCTTTTGAATTGAAACTGAAAAGACCCGCGTCTTCACCGGTTGCGGCGGCGAACAGTTTGCGTATGTCGTCGAAGAATCCCAAAAAACTTGCCGGCATGGAACGGTTCGTCGCCGTGATGGGACCTTGATCCACTTTAACGACGCGATCGGCGTACGTGTCGGCGAAGCAGTGCGAAACGAGCGTACTTTTACCGCTTCCGGCGACACCGGTTACGACGGTCAGGACGCCTTCGGGAATCCGTACGCTCACGTCTTTCAGATTGTGGAGCGTCGCGTGTTCAACGGAGAGCCAGGCGCGCGGTGTTCTCTCGTGCGTTTTATACGGGAGGGACTGTTTCATGGCGCGCCCGGTGAGTGTGTCCGATTCGAGCAGTTGTGCGTACGATCCCTGAAAGACGATTTTTCCGCCGTCCTGTCCGGCGTGCGGGCCGACGTCGACGATATGATCGGCGATGGAAATGACGTCTTTGTCGTGTTCCACGACGAGGACGGTGTTCCCCTTGTCTCGCAGATTCCGCAGGAGTGCGTTCATACGCCCCACGTCGCGCGGGTGCAGTCCGGTACTCGGCTCGTCGAATATATACGTCAGATCGGTTAAACTCGATCCCATGTAGCGTACCAGTTTGAGCCGCTGCGCTTCTCCGCCGGAAAGGGATTCCGATTCGCGGTTCATGTGCAGATACGGCAGTCCGATTCCGATAAGTCTGTCGAGGCTGGTCAGGAGCGTTTCGATTACGGCGGAAACCCGGCTGTCGCCGATCGCGGCGAGTATGCGGCGTAAATCGGTAAATTCCATATTGCACATTTCGACTATGGTGTGATCGGCGACGCGGCAGCTGCGTGCGGCAGCGTTCAGCCGGTCGCCCCGGCAGTCCGGGCACGGCTCTTCGGTAAGAACGTTCGCCTGATGCGTTTGAGACGCTTTGCTCATAACGCTGGTGTCGCGATTTAAAAAGAGTCGGGTAAAATGCGGCAGCAGTCCTTCAACGAATTTGCTTTCGCGCAGGACGACTGCGTTTTTCGCGGCTGCGTTTTTCGCGGATGCCGCGCCGTTTGGGGCGATCTGTTCGGCCGTTATTCCCGCCCGGTTCCCGTATACGAGCAGATTGTATTCTTCCGGTGAAAATTCTTTGATTTTTTTGTCCAGGGCGAACAGTTTGGAGCGTTCCAACTGGCTCCAGTAATAGCCGCCGGGTTTGTACAGCGAATGTCGGATGCCGCCTTCGTTGAGTGATTTTTCGTGATCCAGCAGCGGTTCCATATTTATTTTGGTTACTTTGCCGATTCCGGCGCACGTGCGGCACATACCGTTCGGATTGTTGAATGAAAAATACGAGGACGTGCCTACGTACGGCGTTCCGATGCGCGAAAAAAGCAGCCGCAGACTTGCGTACATATCGCTGATCGTACCTACCGTGGAGCGTGCGTTTCCGCCGAGCGGCGACTGGTCTACGATGACCGACGCGGTCAGGTTTTCGATCTTTTCGGCGTGCGGTTTGGGATATTTGGGAAGCCGGCTGCGGATAAACGCGGAATAACTTTCGTTCATCTGACGCTGGGATTCGGCGGCGATCGTGTCGAACACGATGCTCGATTTGCCGCTGCCCGACACGCCGGTAAACACCGTGATTTTGCGTTTGGGAACGCGCAGCGAAACGTTTTTGAGGTTGTTTTCTTTTAATCCGATAATGCTGATTTCGTCATTGTTCATGTCGTGATTGTACAGTCTCCCGTAAGGGGAGGGTCAAGACGTGAGGCCGGTTGCCGTTCGCGGTGCGCTGCTGGTCAGTTCAGGAGCGTTCCCGATGCGAAAAAGGATACGTCGCCGCGGATAACGACGTCGCCGTTCCGGGTAACCCGTCCGGTTATGGTGCTGGGTCTGCCGCAGAAGCGGCCTTGACTGAGCGTTATGTCCGTTTCCGCGGGATACGCGCCGACGTTCACGAGGTACGCGACGAGCGAACCGGCGGCGCTGCCGGTGGCGACGTCTTCGTACGAGCCGGAATTGTCCCACGTGCGGCATTCGAGCGTATCGGTCTGAAAAAAATAGGCGAATTTTGCTTTCCGTTCGGCCAGATACGCTTCAAATCCGTCTTTACGGATACGGGCGTACGCGAGGTTCTGCTTGATCGGAATCAGCAGATATGCGAGTCCGGTGGAAACGACGCGCATCGGATACGAGTCGTCGATATCCTGCGGCGTAAGGCGCAAAAATTCGCACAGTTCCCGCACGTTTTGAATCGGTTCCGGATTGACAACGGATGCTTTGCCCTGATTCATTTCAACGGTCATATACGCGCCGCGTTTCAGACTTTGCAGACTGAGACTTCTGCCGGTGGATTTGATTTGCAGGGTGATTTTCCGTTCGGGGGAGTCGGGAGCGGTCAATTCGTGCAGGAGAGCGGCCGTTCCCAACACCGGGTGACCGGCGAACGGCAGTTCTTCCTGCACGGTGAATATCCTGATGGGGAACACACCGTCCCGCTCCGGATAGATGAATACGGTTTCAAACTGTTTGAATTCCTGTGCAATGTGCAGCAGCGTCTGCGGATCCGTTTCCTGCGGAAGGAATACGACGGTCAGGCCGTTGCCCGACAGCGGCTGTGAAGAAAATACGTCGACGTGATAATAATTCATACGGACTCCTTACGTGCCTCAACATTCACAAATCATTTATAGTTTTCCATGATTTTTTCGCAGATGAGAAAGGCGGCCGGGCAATACAGGGAGTCGAGCGCCAAGCCGACCAGTTTTTTCTGTACGTTCACCGATTTGGTGTGCGGAAAATTCCTGCACGACAGGGTTCGCTCTTCGTAGACGGCGCACGTGTTGTCGGCTTCCTGAAACGGGCAGGGCAGCTCTTTGAGCATATAGCCGACGCCGTCGGGATCTTGCATCAAGTAGCGGTTTCTGAACTCTTTTTCGTTCGTACCGATGGCGGAGCAGATATGCATGACGTCGGTATTGCGGAACACCGGTCCCAGATTCCGGCAGCACAAACCGCATTCGGTGCAGTCGATTTCCGCAAAAACTTCGTCGTGGTAACGGTGCACGGTTGCGTCGAAGTCGCGTTTGCTGAGCTTTGAAAGATGCCGCATTTTGCGCATGATTTCCTTATGTTTGGTTTTGCTTCTTTCGAGGATGGCGTCGAATTTACCGATGATATGCTCCTTGCAAAATCGTTTTCGCGCCCGCTCCTAGAGACCCGGAGTACTGAAAAATCCGGGTCGGACGGAAACGTACGCTTATATGAACTCGTGCTCCGGATTTTTCAGTATGAGCCGGAGGAGGCGAAGGTCGGAAGGAGCGCGAAGGCGCCCGTAAAAAACTTATGCAATCGTATATTCCGTTTTTTCGTACGTGTTCCGGAGTAAATCGGCGGTGACGATGTACGGGATATCGTTTTCGTATTCCCAGATTTGGATGCGCTCGATTTGGAATGCGATGACGACTTCGGTTGTGAGGTTTTTATAACGCTCGTAGGAACCGGCGTGGACGGCTTTGAATTTTTGCCTGAGTTCGGGGTGGTCGTCCCAAGTGCCGATGACGCGCGCCGTACCGTAAATTTGGTAATTGTCGACGCAATAGGCGGCGCGTGGGTTCCGTTCGACGGCGTGCGTTTTTTCCATTCGGGAGTCGGTTTGACAGTAGACGGCGTCGTAATCGACGAGCACGCTCATATTGCGGGCGGTTACCTGCCCGTCCCGGGACGTTGCGAGCACCATGATTCGTTTTTCCGACAGGGTGCGCAGAATATGTTCGATTTGCGGTATGTACATCTGTATAGTATACGGGCGGCCGCTGTTTCTGTCAATCAGAGACATGGGAGGCATAGAAGGCATAGAAGGCGATTTGCGTTTGTACAGCCGAGCGTGCGCGCGACGAGTAAGACGAGCGCCGTGCGTAATACGATCCGCAATGCCTGCGGTCGTTGTTTTTTCACGTTTTCTTCTGGCAAGAACTTTCGTACGTGCTTTATAAAGGTTCGGAGCATGTTGTGAAAAGCTTTTCATAACATGCTCCGTTTTTCCCTTATCTTTTCATTATCAGACCCGAAAAAGGGATCTGCCAAGTTTTTTATTCATTCAGGAAAAAAATCGTGAACGAAAAGGCTGCGCGGGCGTTTCCGGCCGTTTCTTATCCGGCGGAATCCGCAGTCTCCGTCGTATTGTTTGCCGCCGGAGCGGAAGCTTTTAGCGCAGTGCGGAAAGAATCGACCGGCCGATCGTTCCTTCGGGCATCGCTACGCCGAAGTTGTCCGCGACGGTTGCTCCGATAACTGCGAACGTGTCGTAATCGGGCAGTTTTCCGTTTTCGGGAAGCCCGTTGCGTCCGCTGCCGGCTGAAGCGTAAAAGCCGGGCGACCATGCGATGAAGGGAACTTGTTCGCGGGTGTGGTCGGTTCCCGTATACGTCGGGTCGTTGCCGTGATCGGCGGTCAGAATCAGCAGATCGGAATCGGTGAGTTTTTCCGTCAGTATGCCCAGCTCCGCGTCGAACCGTTCGAGTTCTTCGGCGTATCCGCGCGGATTGCGCCGGTGGCCCCACAGCGCGTCGAAATCGACCAGATTTGTAAAACACAGTCCGGTAAAATCCGTGTCCGCAATTTCGATCGTCTGTTTCATGCCGTGCACGGAACTTTCGGATTTATGGGCTTCGGTAATTCCTTCTCCGACAAAAATGTCGTTGATTTTTCCGACCGATACGACGCTGTATCCGGCTTCGGCGAGTGCGTTGAGAACGGTTTTGCCGTACGGCTTCAAGGCGTAGTCGTGGCGGTTCGCAGTCCGTTTGAATTCGCCGCGTTTGCTTCCGGTATACGGGCGTGCGATAACTCTGCCGACTTTCCATTCTTCTTTCATCGTCAGTTCCCGGGCGATTTCGCAGTACCGGTACAGCGTTTCAAGTCCCATCGTTTCTTCGTTTCCGCATATTTGCAGAACCGAGTCAGCCGACGTGTATACTATCAGGTGTCCGTGCGCGAGTTCTTCTTCCGCCAGTTCTTCCAGAATTTCCGTACCGCTCGCACTTTTATTGCCGATAACGGTTCTGCCGGTGCGTGCGGACAGTTCGTCTATCAGTTCCTGCGGAAATCCCGTGTCGGTAAACGTCCGGAACGGTTCGGTCGTATGAAGCCCCATCATTTCCCAGTGTCCGGTCATGGTGTCTTTGCCGTTGCTCGCTTCGTTGAGGCGGGCGTAATAACCGAGCGGCCGTTCGGCCGGTGCAACGGTGCTGACGGAATGCAGATTGGCCAGGCCGAGTTTCCGCAAGTTCGGAATGTGCAGCGTCGGAACGGAACGGGCTATGTGTCCGAGCGTGTCTACGTCGAAATCTCCGAACGACGCAGAGTCCGCCATCGCGCCTATTCCGAGCGAGTCGAGGACGATGATAAAAACTCTTTTATACTTCATAGGCTTCAGCGGGTTCCTCTTTTTTTGCGTCGTCGGCGATAAGGTGCCGTATGGCTTCGACGGTTACGCGGATGGCTGCGTCGGTGTCGTGCACGATGGGATTATCCATTCCCGCCTTTTGCCGTTCCTGATTTCCGACGACAAGAAACGCCGAGCCGCAGCGCACTTTCAGATAATCGGCAACGATGAACAGTGCTGCCGATTCCATTTCGGACGCTTTGCATCCCATGCGGAGCCAGGCTTCCCATTTGTTCTGCAACTCGTAACTGACCGGTTTCGTTTCCGGTTCGTGCTGGCCGTAAAAGGCGTCCTTGCATTGGACGATGCCGGCGTGGTACGGCAGGGCGAGTTTTTGCGCGGCGTGAACCAGCGCGTTGGTAACGTCCAGATTCGCGACAGCCGGAAATTCGATGGGAGCGTATTCTTTGCTCGTACCTTCCGCCCTGATGGCACCGGTTGCGACGACGATGTCGCCGCCTTTGACATCGACGTCCATACCGCCGCAGGTGCCGATTCTGACGAACGTGTCGGCGCCGCAGCGAACCAATTCTTCCATTGCGATGGATGCCGACGGTCCGCCGATTCCCGTAGACGTTACGCTGACTTTTTGGCCGTCCAGCGTGCCGGTGAACGTAACGTATTCACGGCTGTCGGCGATTTGCACCGCGTCGTCCAAATACCGTGCAATTTTGGCACATCGTTTCGGGTCTCCGGGCATAATGACGTACCGACCGACTTGACCGGGTCTGATTTGCAGATGGTACTGCAGATCCGCTTCTCCAGAATAGTTTTGCATAAAAACTCCTGTAAAAAATGATTCGGCGGGGGCGTTTTAAGGTGATTCGTGCGGAGGGTGTTATGCCCCGACGCTTGCGGCGTAATAAAGGGTGTAAACCCCGACAGCGATACCTTTTGAGAACAGCGTACCTCCGCGCGCTGCGTCGAGATATGCTGTTTCCGGATCACGGTTCCTGCCGACGGCGGAAACCGTACTGATAAAAGGGTTCAGGGTCTGTTTTTATCAGCGTCCCCGTTTTCCGGCTGATTGCGGATTTCAGTATTGCACAGTTCCGGTGAAAAGACAAGTTTTTTTTGATACCTCAAAAAACGCAAAAAACGTGAAAAACGCGGTGGTATGTTCAGTCGTTACGCTGGCGTTACTCTACGGGCTGCAAAAAACTCGATTACTCTACGGGCTGCAAAAAAAAATTTGACAAATTGAATTTACGGTGTTATGCTTTTTTATGAAAAGCTTTTCATAGTGTTTTCATGTTTTTTTCATCAAAAAATGTGATTTATCTGCCGGACACTGTCGTTTTTTCGTGCAAAACGACTGCTCATTTTAAAAAGGGACTGCCGAATGCATAATTTCCAATTTTTATTATATGGCGTACAGGTTCCGTTTGTCCTTTCGTGAGGAGACTTCATATGAAGTGTAAACGGAAAATATTTCTGCCTGCTGCTGTGTTGTTGCCGTTTTCGGGATTGATTACGGGATGCAAACAGAATATTCCCGGTGAACCGGCGGTAAAACCGCCGGGAATAGCTGCGGGTGATCCGGTGTTCGTGCAGATCGGTTTATGAACGGAAACAAGCGGTGCGCCGTTTAACCGTTCAGCGGATCGGTTTCGACGCCCGTTTTTGAAAGGAGGAAATTAAAATGAAAAAATGGTATGCCGGTATCGCAATGCTGCTGACTGCCGTTTTCGTATTCGGCGGCGGGTTGAAGGAGAACCCGAAAAATACCGCCGTGGTACGGACTCCGGATGCGGAGTATCAGTTCGTCGTGCTGCATACGAACGATTATCACGGCGGAGCCGTTGCGGAAAACGGGAAAGGCGGGGCCGCTTCGTTGTCGACGTTCGTTGCGCAAACTCGTGCGGCGAATGAAAACGTATTACTGCTTGACGCCGGCGACGTCAATACCGGCGGAGCCGTATCTAACATGTTTTTTGCCGAACCGGAATATAAGGCGTACAGCATGATGGCGTACGATGCGGTTACGTTCGGAAACCATGAATTCGACGTATCGCTGGAACAGCTGGAAAAGCAAATGCAGATTGCGGGTGTTCCTTTCGTTTCGGCGAACGTTAAGCGGCGCAACGGTAAATCGCTCGGTACGGCCGAATATCTTATCAGGGAGTTTGAAGGTATTCGCGTGGGAATTTTCGGGTTGACGACGCTGCGTACGACCGTTCTCGAAAATCCCGATGAAAGTTTGACTTTTACCGATGAAATCAAAACTGCCGAAGCGGTGGTTGACGAACTGCGCAATAAAAAAAAGGTTGATATCGTTATTTTGCTGGGGCATATCGGTGATGTCAAGGAATCGGCAGATCACGTAACTTCGCCTGAACTGGCGGCGGCGGTTCCCGGAATCGATATCATTGTCGACGGGCATTCGCATTCCTTGTTTGAGTCTCCGCTCGTCGTCGGCAGCACGAGAATAATTACCGCAGGATCTTACGGAAAGACTGTCGGTAAAGCCGTCGTTACGGTGCGCAACGGCAAAATTATCGGTTTTGACTGGGACACGGTCGTTTTATCGGAAGATGTGTTTCCTCCCGATCCTGCCGTTGCGGCAATGCTTCGTCCGTATGAACAAGAGGCAGAATCGTCTCTTAGTGAAGTCGTCATGCAGGCTGCCGAGCCTTTTGCCAACGATAAAAAACAGACGCGATACGGAGAAACGGCTCTCGGCAATTTTATCTGCGACGCGTTTTATGCCCGGCTTACCGCGATCGGTCACGAACCCGATTTCGTGCTGCTGAACGGCGGCGGTATTCGGGCGTCCATTCCGGCGGGAGCCGTTACGAAAGGCGATATTCTGACCGTTTTACCGTTCAATAATTACCTTTACGTTATTACGCTGAAAGGATCCGACGTTCTGGACGTTTTCGATTTTATTGCAACCGTGCCGCAGGGGGCGGGCGCGTTTCCCAGTGTGTCAAAACAGGTGCGCTATACGGTCAATTATAAAACCGGTAAAACGGAAAATCTGACGGTTAACGGTCGCCCCGTGGATCCCGACGCGGAGTATACGATCGGTACGATCAACTATCTTGCCGAAGGCGGCGACGGATACGAAGTTTTTAAAAGAAGCACGGATTCGTTCAATACTTCCATTTTATATGGGCAGATGCTGTTGGATTATTGCAAATCGTTATCCGCACCAGCCGTTCCGTATACGGACGGACGCGTAATCGTGATAGGAGGAAAATAGCGCGCGTGTAAAACCGTCCGGCCGAGCTCGAAACCGGACGGCAATCTGCCTGTGGAGGATATCTATATTATAGAAGATAAATGTTTGACAATGCGAAATGCCTGTGTTAGCATGACCAAAGCTTTTCTTAAGAAAAAAGGAATAATATGCTCAATATTAAGGATATCGCAAAATTGGCAGATGTTTCCATTTCCACCGTGTCGCGGGTTATCAACAAAACGGCTTACGTCAATCCTGAAACGGAACGGCGTGTTCGGAAAATTCTGAACGAAACCGGATACACGCCCAGTTTGCAGGCAAGAGAAATGCAGCAGAAAAGGACTCATACGATAGGAATCATCATTCCCCGTATCGACTTGGAAACGTTTTCTGCCGTATTCGACGGAATTTCACACGTTTTGTCGGAAAGAAAGTACAGCGTTCTGCTGGCGGATACGCACGTGGATCTCGAAAAGGAATTGGAATATCTGGACGTTTTCTGCAAAAAACGGGTAGACGGAATCCTGTATTTCGTAGTCGGAACGAGCGAAACGCAGCGGCGGATCGTTTCACGGCTGCCGGTGCCGGTCGTGATTCTCGATCAGAGCGGAATCGCTTTCAATCGCCCGGCGGTGCGTAAAGATTCGTTCGCAGGGGCGAAGGATATCGTTACGTATTTGTGTTCGCTCGGACACCGCCGGATCGGTTGTTTATGCGCAGATTCTACGGATTACAGCAGCAGCGTTTTGCGGCGGCACGGATACGAAGCGGCGCTGACGGAGCAGGGGATTCCTTCCGACCAGGAACTGATAGTAGCCGGTACTTTTGAATACAGTTCCGGCTACGAAGGAACCGAAAAATTGATGCTTCGAGGCGACGCGGCGCCGACTGCGATTTTCTGCATAACCGACCGTTTGGCGATTGCCTGCTGCAGCTGGCTGCTGTCTCACGGATATCGGATTCCGCAGGACGTGTCGGTTGCGTGCGTGGACGACACCTCGCTGCTGAAATATTGTTATCCGGGGGTAACGACGATGTCCCTGAATTATGAACTGATGGGGAACACCGCCGCTCGGATGATACTGGAATGCATTGAAGAGAATGAAAAGGAACGGAAAGAGATCGTCTTTCCTTATACGTTAACGGTCAGGGGAAGCACCGGTGAAGTGAAAACCGATACGTGAAACGTGCTGCGGTAAAATAAAGGGGGCGTATTTTTATGGAATATGTTGTAGAGATGCTGCATATCAGCAAGTTTTTTCCCGGAATTAAGGCGAACGCTGATATAACCTTACAACTGGCAAAAGGGGAAATACACGCGCTGCTCGGAGAAAACGGCGCCGGGAAGTCGACGCTGATGAGTATCCTGTTCGGTTTGTATCAGCCCGACGAAGGCGAATTGAAAATCTGCGGCAAAGCGGTGCGGATAAACGACCCGAACGTTGCAAATGATCTGGGGATCGGCATGGTTCACCAGCATTTCAAACTGGTTCCCAATTTTACGGTAACGGAAAACATCGTGTTGGGAAGGGAACCTACTGGCGGCCCCTTTTTAAATGTAAAAAACGCTGCGGAAAAAATCCGGTTTCTGTCGGAAAAATACGGGCTCAACGTGCAGCCTGATGCAAAAATAGAAGACATTTCCGTAGGGATGCAGCAGCGCGTTGAAATTCTGAAGATGCTGTACCGGGACGCCGATGTATTGATTTTTGATGAACCGACGGCGGTTCTGACTCCTCAGGAAATTGAAGATTTTATCCGCATTTTGAAAAGTTTAAAAGCGGAAGGAAAATCAATCATACTGATTACCCATAAATTGAAAGAAATAAAAGCGATTGCCGACCGCTGTACGATCATCCGGCAGGGGGAACTGATAGACACCGTGTCCGTTCGTGAAACGAGTGAAGAAAAAATGGCCGAATTGATGGTCGGCCGTAAAGTATTTCTCACGATTGAAAAGGAAAAATCGAAACCCGGCGAAGCGATATTGGAAATCGAAAATCTTTCCGTTAAAAGTGCGCGAAAAGTACCGGCGGTAAAAAATTTCAGTCTCTGCGTGCACGCCGGAGAAATTGTCGGCCTGGCCGGTGTCGACGGCAACGGACAAACCGAATTGATTGAAGCGCTGACGGGGTTGCGGCCGATAGAAAGCGGCTCGATTTTGCTGAACGGAACCGAAATCAGCCGATTGCCGGTGCGTGACAGGATAAAAAAAGGTTTGGCTCATATTCCCGAAGATCGGCAAAAACGAGGACTCGTTCTTGACTATAATATAGAAGAGAATTTGATCCTGCATGAATTCCGCACCGAACCTTTTTCCCGATACGGATTTATGGATCGCAAAGCGATAGCCGGATACGCGCAGGGCATAATCAGGGATTTCGACGTCCGTTCGCCCGAGGGAGCTGCCTCAATTGTCAGAACCATGTCCGGCGGAAATCAGCAAAAGGCGATTGTCGGCAGGGAATTTTCCTTACATCCCGATTTGCTGGTGGCCGTGCAACCGACGCGCGGGCTCGACGTCGGCAGTACGGAATACATTCACCGTCGAATCGTTGAACTGCGCGATACAGGAAAGGCGGTTCTGCTCGTTTCACTCGAATTGGATGAAATTTTAGGTCTTTCCGATAAAATCGCCGTTATCAGTCACGGTGAATTGATCGACGTAGCGGACGCCGCGTCGGTAACGGAAAAACAAATAGGTCTCATGATGGCGGGAGTAAGGAGGAATCATGATGTCGCGTAAAAGAACGGGCAGGGAATTTTTGGTCGGACTGCTCGCCGTTATACTGGGGCTTTTCGTCGGCGGCATATTGATGCTTTGTACCGGAAACAATCCGTTCAGCGGATATCTGTTCCTGTTCAAAGGCGGTCTGATGTCCGTCGAGCGCATAGGCGATACGTTCGCGATGGCGACGCCGCTCGTTTTGACGGGATTATCGGTGGCATTCGCTTTCCGTACCGGATTGTTCAATATCGGAACGTCCGGTCAGGTTTTATGCGGAGGTTTGTGTGCCACGATGATCGGTTTAACGGTGCCGCTTCCGAAACCGGTGCTGCTGATGATGATGTTTGCGGCGGCGTTTGCCGCCGGTGGAGTTTGGGGAGCCGTTTCAGGGTTTTTGAAAGCACGGTTTAACGTTCACGAAGTGGTTTCCGGCATCATGCTGAACTGGATTGCGTATTGGATTGTGTATTACGTAGTGCCGGCTTATTTTAAGGGCAGTTTTGAAACGGAATCCCGGCATATAACGGCGGGTGCTTCTTTGAAAGTGAATTGGCTGACGGCGTTGTTCGACGGCTCGTATATCAATTTGGGAATTTTTATCGCGCTCGCCGCCGTCGTCTGCACTGCGGTCGTTCTGAACCGCACGACGCTCGGATATCAGCTGAAAGCCGTCGGTTTTAACCGATTTTGCGCCGAATACGGCGGAATCGAAGTGAATCGTAATATCGTCGCATCCATGGTCATATCAGGCGCGTTGTCGGGTGTCGCGGGGTTTTGTCTGTATTGCGGATACTCTTCTACCATTCAGATCGGCGTTATGCCGTCTCAAGGATTCGACGGTATAGCGGTGGCGCTTTTGGGCGCAACGGCTCCGGCCGGCGTCGTGCTTTCCGCTTTGTTTTTCGGCATATTGCAAAGCGGAAAGGGGTTTATGAACGCGATGACCGATATTCCGCCGGAAATCGGCGATACGATTATTGCGGTAATCATTTATTTTTCGGCAACGAGCGTCATGATTCGCCGTTTTCTTGCAAAAATAGGCAGATAGGAGGATAGTATGTGGTCTGTTATCGTAAACATATTTCCGTATGCGATTGCGTTTGCAATGCCGATGCTCGTTACGGCTTTAGGGGGTCTGTTCAGCGAACGCAGCGGAATCGTCAATATCGGTTTGGAAGGGCTGATGATCATAGGGTCTTTTGCCAGCGCCGTTTTTGCTTCCGTTTTTTATCCGATTATCGGCATCGCCGCAGTTTGGGTGAGCCTGCCGTTTGCAATGCTCGCGGGAGTTTTGTTTTCTTTGCTTCATGCGTTCGCCAGTGTCAATTTAAACGCGAATCAGGTTATCAGCGGGACTGCGATAAACATGATCGCCGGAGCCGTCACGGTGTATCTTGCCCGTATCGTAACCGGTTCGGGAAACATTCAATTACAGCAAGGCGTTCCCCGGTTCGACATCCCGCTTTTGGTTCGTATTCCGGTCGTCGGGCCGCTGCTGTTCCGGCAGACGTACGGCACGACGTGGGTGATTTTAGCTGTTCTGCTGATAAGCGCCGCCGTGTTGAATAAAACGAAATTCGGCCTGAGGCTCCGTTCCTGCGGTGAAAATCCGCACGCGGCGGACGCCGCCGGTATCAACGTGTACCGGATAAGGTATGCCGGCGTGATGATTTCGGGTGCGTTCGCGGCTTTGGGCGGCGCGGCCATTCTGGTAACGTATTCCGGTGAATTCAACGGGTCCGTCGCGGGTATGGGCTTTCTTGCCTTGGCGGCGCTTATTTTCGGTCAGTGGAAGACGTGGGGAATTCTCGGCGCAACTTTTTTCTTCGGCTTTGCCGTAACGCTGGCGAATTCGTCTCAGGCGGAACCGGCGCTGCAGGTGATTCCCGAAGTCGTGCTGAAAGTATTTCCGTATATCGTAACGCTGTGCGTTTTGGTATTCTTTTCAAAGACGACGCAGGCGCCGCGCGCTTCCGGGGTCATCTTTGACAAAGGGCAGCGATGATTTTTAGGTGAACGGGTGAGAGTTTGCGTTGCAAACTGTGTTATTGTCTGCTGCTTTTTCAAAGCAGCGTGAAAAATCAATCGGAAAGCAGACTCTTTCGTCTTGCTTTTTCATAGGAGAATGAAATATGGACGTGAAAATGAACGGGTATATCGATCACACGATTCTTGCTGCAACGGCTGTGCAAGCGGACGTACGGAAGTTATGCGCTGAAGCAAAAGAATACGGATTCCATTCGGTGTGCGTCAATTCCTGCTGGGTGCCGCTGGCAAAAAAAGAAGTCGGCGATTCAGGCGTAAAAGTGTGTTCCGTAGTCGGATTTCCGCTCGGTGCGATGTCGAAAGAAGCGAAAGTATATGAAGCGACGACTGCCGTACAGCAGGGGGCGGATGAAATCGATATGGTCGTCAACATCGGGTTACTGAAGGGCGGTTCGTACGATTCGGTTCGGGAAGAAATCGCCGCCGTAAAAAAGGCGATCGGTTCCCGTGTTTTGAAAGTCATTATCGAAACCTGTTATCTGGATAAGGCGGAAAAAATAAAGGCGTGCGAATTGGCCGTTGCCGCGCACGCGGATTTTGTCAAAACGTCGACCGGATTCGGAACCGGCGGGGCGACGTTTGAAGACGCGCAGCTGATGCTTGATACCGTCGGAGTGAACGCGAAAGTCAAAGCTTCCGGCGGCGTTCGCGATTATGAAACGGCGCGCAGGTACGTTGAAATGGGCGTTCGGCGGTTGGGAACGAGCAACGGTGTGCAGATAGTCGGGAAAAAATGAAACGGCAGCCGAAAAAGCTTCGTACGGATTGACGGGCTTCACCGTTTTATGCCGATTCGCGGCTATACTGAACGATATAATCTGATAGGAGATGAAAATGAAAGTAAAATTGATTTCAATGTTGAGTATTCTTGCGTTATGCGCGCTGATTCCCCTGAACGTGTTTGCACAGAAAGTCGGAATGGTTACCGACGCGGGAACGATCGACGACAGGTCTTTCAATCAGGGTACCTGGGAAGGAATAGTCCGAGCACAGAAAGAATGGAGGCTGAAAGCAAAATATCTGAAGCCGTCGGGAACGACTGAAGCCGATTATCTGAAGGAAATAAGCAATCTGTACGATGCCGGATATCGGCTGATCATCATGCCGGGATTCAAATTTGAAACGGCGCTGTTTATCGCACAGGACAAATATCCTAAAGCGAAATTCGTCATTTTGGACGGCAGTCCGAACAACGGTGCCTACGATGCGACGCGGAAAGAAAAAGTCGGCGGAAACACCGTTTCCATCTTTTTTGCCGAACACGAAGCGGGATTTCTTGCCGGCGTCGCTGCGGCTTTGCAGGTTCGGCAAGGCGATTTCGGTTTTATAGGCGGAATGGAAATTCCTGCGGTACAAAAATTCAACTGGGGCTGGCAGCAAGGAATCGCGTACGCCAATAAAAATCTGGGAACGAAGATTACGCTGAAACCTGAAAACGTCATCTATCAGGGAACGTTCAGCGACGTTGCCGCCGGGCAGCAGTTGGCCGCTCAAATGTTTGATCGCGGAGTAAAAGTCATACATTGTGCGGCGGGCGGCGTCGGTGTCGGCGCTATCAACGAAGCCAAAGCGCGCGCGCAGAAAGGCGTGTGGATAGTCGGCGTCGATTCCGACCAGTACGAACAGGGTGTGTATTCCGGAAAAAAATCCGTTATTCTCACTTCGGCAATTAAACGCATCGACGTCGCCGCCTACGATATGATAAAAGCGGAACGGAACAAGAGCTTCCCCGGCGGAACGACGCTGTATTTCGACGTAAAGAACGACGGCGTCGGAATTCCCGCCGAAAATCCCAACCTCGATGCGGCGGTTGTGCAAAAAGTATCGGATATCGCGGAACTGATAAAAATCGGGCAGATCGTGGTGTCCGGGGAAAAAGGTAATTTGATAAAATAGGAACGCGAACGTACGATTTTTATGCAGGCGGGGAACAGTTTCCGGTTTCGGTTCCCCGCCGTATTTCAATCACACAAGGAGTAATCGATGAGTTTGCATATCGGCTGAAAGCACGTACGGCGAGCATATACGGCGGACGCCGGCAGTGAAAATTCCGTGTACGTGGGACAAGGCTATTCAAGCGATTCGTCTTATGATAAAGCCGAAACACGGAAACTGTTTGCAGTCTACGGCGTACCGGGCCGTGAAACGGAAACGGCGGAACCGGCCGCGCTGGCGTGAAAAATCAGCGGATTACGAGTCGTCTGACTTCGCGTTCCGTTAAAGCGGTAAAGTCGGGTGCAATGAGGTCGGCGAACGGTGCGACGGCTTCCGCCGGATTGGTGGTAGTGAGCGCGACGACTTTCATGGCGGCGCTCTTGCCGGACGTGAGCCCGTTGACGGAGTCTTCAAACACGACGCAGTTTTGTACGGGAACGCCGAGTTTTTCGGCAGCGAATAAATACGGATCGGGGGCGGGCTTGCTGCGTGTGAACTGCTCCGCGGTAAAAATGCTGCTGAACCAGGTGCGCAGTTCGGGGCGGCGCCGGTACACGCTTGCCATTTTTGCGGCGTTGGAACTGGTAACGATCGCCGCTTGCCAGCCGGCAGTTTTCATTTGGGTGAAAAATTCGGGAAACCCCGCTACGAACTGCATGTCCATGTCCGCTTCAAACGCATCGAGCGCCGCGGTTATTTCGTTTTGTACGTGAGACATTCGGGAAAAATGCGCGGCGTAAATATGCGGGAGCGTGGAACCCTTGATCGCGGTTCCGAAGTCGTCCCGGCCGAGGTAGGTTTTTCCTATTCCGTTCCAAAAAACGGAATACTGATTTTCGGTATCTATGATGACGCCGTCAAGGTCGAACAGCGCGGCGAGAGGTTTCGATGTATCGTAATTCATCGGCATATGATAGCGGGGGCCGCTCTTTGTGTCAATACGGGACTGGTACGGCTGCGGCAACGTTTGTGCATTCTCAAAGTATCCTTGTCGGAAAGCATCTTGATTTTGTTGTAGATTATACGCCTGATTATGGCAAGATTCTCCGCCGCATTCCTGTCCAGCCCCGGGCATTCATTGTCCTTGAAAACGACATCCGGACACCAATGCAGGTTATTTTCAATACTCCAACGGCTTCTCTCTGCCTGGGCAAACGTTTTTACTTCATTGACGCGGCAAATGATACCTGTTCTCCTCACGCCGCTCTGTTCTGCCATGGCTTTGCCGAACGTTTCATAATGTGAAAAAGATTGCCTGCCTTCTCATTCAAAGACTTCTTTCACTTCTTCATACGGCAACAGGTGGTTTTTCTTTGACGCCAGAATATAATCTTATCTGCTATTTCCTTCTGGCACATCATTGTGTCGGTGGTTATCACCGCTTCTGAAAGTTTCAGGCTGCCCAAAAGCTGCTGGCAGCCTGTGATTTCATTACTTTTTTCACGGCTGTATTTTTTTGCACCAAGACCACGTCAAGTTTGTGACTGTAAGCGCTCAGCAGATGCAGCGGGGACTCTGTTTGCGTTTCGCTCCCATTTGTGCTTTTCCAGTCTGGACTGAAGCCTGGCTACGGAACATTTGACTCCAATGGAAAACAAATTTTTCTAGGGCCCAAGACAAGCGTCTCGGCGATAACCATGATGGACGGATCTGTCTTTACTTTATACGCCTCCGTTTGACCATTCATGGCGTATAACAAATGCAAATTCCTTTAAAAGAATTAAGGCTTAATCTGGATAAAATCGCTTTCAAATGACAAAGATTACATTTCCCTTGTAAACAAACTTTTATCCCAGAAAATCCAATTCGAGTTGTCAGACTAGAAAACTCCTTATTTTTTGTATCCTATTTACTAAAATCGATCCAAACTCAAAAAATTTATTGGTCTTTAACCTTAAATAAAGGAACGTTTTTATCAGTCTTTACAGCTTTTTCAATGCGTAAATCAATTTGTTCCAATATAAGTCCTTTACCGTACTCTGTTCCTTCGTCATAACCAATCTTACGCCCGTCTGTGTAACCAATGTCATAAGAAGTTTTTTTTGCTTTTTCAATTTCAGAGTTCATAATCGTTTTTGATACTTTATCAGGATCATTTATATATTCTTTTTGATAAACAATTTTCTCTTCTACACGTGAACATGAGTGCCCGATGCCAAATCCCAAAATAAATACAATAACAGAAACAATTAGTATAGATTTTCCCAAAATTGACCACCTTAATAAAAGTCAACAATATTTACATAAAATACTCTTCCACTTTCTGCATCAATAACCTGTATACTTAATGAACCGGATCGAGTAATTTCAGGCTTAACAAAATAAGATAAACCAAGATTGCGAGTTAGTGATAAAGCTGTTTTATCATCCATTCTATCAGATAATTGTAGTTCCTGTTCCCTTTGTATATCTTTTAAATAACGACGAGTTACTACAACAAATTTTTTTGAATCTACCAATAATCTCTCAATTTGTCGTTGTACCCAATCTGAAACAGTAGATACAGTACCTTCCTCAAAACGTAAGTCAAAACACCAATCAACACCAATTCTGGAATTTTCAGGAGCTGATTCAATAATACTCTTAAATTCAGAATCAAGCAATGGTTTAATTAAATTTCTTTGTTTAGAATATGATGGTTGCGAAGAACAAGAAAATAATATAAATACAACAAATAAAAATCCAAAAAATGACCATTTTTTCATCTTATTTTATCTCCATAATTTTATTTCTTTATAGTTTTATTCTAAAGCAGTAGATTTTCATAAAAAAGCTTCGTTATCTTTCACATTGTTCCTTATGCAAAAAATATTCTTTTTTCCCTCTCCTGACGCCCGCAAGGGGCAATCTAACATTTGCTTAACCTGCACTGCCGGTTTTGCGTAGCAAAAATTGGCGCGAAACCCGTGTGAAGAACACGAAGCGTTTAGCAGGTTTCCTGATAACAGCAATGTCAAGTTTAACTTTTTGTTAGACTTTCCCGCATAAACAATTGTAATCCAAATAAATTACTCATTGACCTGAAATGCTTATCGCATGAAAAAAGTTGCATATTATTATCAATCGCATTTTGTACTATAAGTATCATTTTATGCACGCTTCCGCAGCGTATCTACATCTATTCCAAGGTCAACTTTTCCGTAATATTTTTTTAAACCTTGTATTTTTTCTTTTTGAATCAGATTTTCAAGCGCAACCTTTATTACATCCGTTTTCGTTTGAATTTTTGTAAGCGCCATCGCTTCCTATACAAGTGTGTCAGGGAGTTCTAATGTTGTTCTCATATATATCCTACTATGCATAATAGTATTGCATATTATATGCATAGTCAACAATTTTTATATGCATCTGCAATTATTATGCTGCCATATACTCGTAACATAGTATTTTTTGCATATTTTAGCGCCCTGCAGACGTCAGCCTGACATTGTTTTACACCGCAGCGGGCTTGAGCTGCGCAGCCCGTTCCGCATAGCGGATTGGCGCGATTCTTGCCGAGGAGCGTTCCCCAACGTAGTTGGGGCGCGACGACTAGCAAGAATCGTGACATAGCCGAGTCTGGTTGAAGCAGTTGTTAACTATTTCGTCCATATTTTATTTCACTATCACTAAATACCGTTATTACATCAATATCTATTTCATGTTTTTTTCAAAACGAAAAAAATCTGCGAAGTAATCATTTTCGGGAAACTGCTCTGCATCTTCTTTTTCATTTGGATCTTTATGATACTTATTATAATACTCTACAATATGAAATCCACATTTATTAACATAGAAATGTATATTCCGTTTTTCAAAGTATGGCGTATGAGTTTCCCATATTTTAGTATCAGGATATAATTTTTCAATTGCATTCCATATTAACTGTCCTAAGCCTTTACTGTGACTTCCCTTTTTAACATATAAAAAATCAAGATGATTATGTTGTGTTTCGTTGTTGATAACAACAATTGCGCCACCAACTAACTTTCCATCAAACCACGCTTCGTAAGTAAAGGAACCATTAACAGAAACAGATATATCAATATCTTTTTCAGGAAGTATTTCTGTATTTACATCACTAAACCCATCAACTGCACCTTGTTGAAAAGATTCTTGCATATCTTTTTAAAATTGTGTTAAGTGTTCGAGTTCAAGAGGAATCAATTTAAAGCACATTTAATATTCTCCAAAAGCGAAATTTTATCTGCGTAATTATGGGGTCATAAAATCTACCAAATAACGACTATTAGTATATAACTCCAATATTTAGTAAATATGATTCAATACTGATTTCATTCTTTCATTAATAAAAAAATGTATTAATACGATAACAACCTATTCTATTTACTTCTAAATAACTGATTAATGATATTATTCTGTATTAATCTGCCGCGTGTGCAGCGTCCAGCTAACTATATTTTAACCTGCCTTTGCGGTTTTTGCGAAGCAACAGCACAAATCGTGACAAAGAAAGCATCAGGTTGAAGCAGTTGTTAGGCCTTTTTGTTTAATTGCGGTTACCATATATTATGAGCAAAGAAATCATCGCCCTCACCGAGTAAATTTTCATTTAATAAGCAATTCAACTCACCAAGATGGTAGTAACTATGTCTGGATATGAATATAACTACACTTTCAATATCTTTCCCGGTCCATGGAAATTTTTCATTCTTTTCATTTAAATCTATATTTTCAATCCAGTTCTTTATTTTTTCATATTGCTTTTTGATATTTATTATTATTTCTTCTTTTTTAATACTAAAATTATTATCAATTTTGTAATCATGACATAAGCCTGTATTCCCATTACATTCTTCAAAATTAGAAGTATCAGTCATATAAAACTTAGTTGACTGAAGAATATGAAATGATAGTTTTTGAGGAACAGTTAATTTATGCCCAACCGATACCCATGCATCATCACTAAAGCCATTAACAATGTCTGAAAACATCCGATAAAACTGTTCAAATTGCTTAATGTAGTTTTCTTTCATAAAAAATCTCCTGCTTTTTTTATATCCTTTTTTATACACGTTTTATAATGGACAATTAATAATACCTTATTGCTAATATACAAAACTATGCCTGAATAAATTGAAAGCTATTTCAATAATTTCTTATTTATATATTATTAGCTTTATCTATAAGTATATGAACCAATAAGATTTTTCAAGTATTACATGTGTCATAATAAATCTCCTGTAGGTTTATAATATTATATCCGCGCGCGCAGCGCTAACATTGTTTTAACCTGCAGCACGTCATTGGCGCGCTGCTTGCATTTACTGCAAAACAATATTTGTGTGAAATCTATGCAAGCAACGTGACAATAGCGCTGTCGGGTCGAAATCGTTGTTAGAGCAATTTTCTTATATATACAGTATCAAGGTTTTTATCATTAACGTTTCGGAAATACTGTATTTCATATTCGCTTCTATTTAATTCATCCTCAATTACTTTAACCGAGGGTGTATATATAAACACGCCGTCTTGCTTTAATGAATGGAGTATTTCATAATACTTCTTCATATATGTGTCTTTATATTCGTCGCTATTAATTATTGATCTTCGTAAATGATTCGAAAATGACATATGAGCAATAATCGTTCCCCAAGTTGATTCCTGGAATGAATAATCAAACCAATTACTACATGCTACTTTTGAATCATTACTAACATATTGATCTAATCCATATACTTTTGAATAACCATTTCTTCGTAATAGTTTAATTAATTCATATGATAATCCGCAGCCGATATCGATAATTGGTTCATGTAATTGATTTAGATCAGTTCTTAGGATTTCGTTCTGAAATTCACCAGTATATTCTGCGCAGGGAATAAATAATTGTTCTTTTTTATCCTCATAATCATTGTTTTCAAGTGCTGAAACTAACTTATTTCGATGTTCATCGACTATACAGCGTAATTCAATAATTTCATATTTTTTACTACTAATTTTGCGCAAATTAAGTACGAGTTGTTTATAGATCTCATTAATCGCGTTTATTGTTTTATTTGAAAGTGAAACATACTGGTTGTTCTGCACACATTCTTTAACAAATTGATTATAAATCAAGCCAGTGTATTTCTGTATTTGAATATCTGTATTTATTCCCTGATACAACAGAATATTATCATTAATAAGGGAGACTATTCGTTCTTTTGTTTCATCGCTTTGTAGATACTGAATTATATTCTTCATATTTTATCCTTTTTTGCGCACGAGCGGCGTCAATCCAACATTGTTTTAACCTGCAAACGGGCTTGACCCGTTTGTCAGCGTTGAAAACTGTGTTAGCTGTGTTTTTTATAATTCTTCGGAAAATAGTCTTTTCCAACTTGCCATAAATACTTATCTATCTCTTTTAGATTATACTTCTCTAATTTGTAAAATTTCCTAAATTCTAATAGAATATTATAAAACTTTTTGTATTGTTTTAATTCACAATCTTCAAACATATAAAATTTATCTTCTTTTCGAAGATATTTTAAAACCTTTTCTACAAAACTATCAAAGATTGGATATTTAGTTTCAAAATGATGACTACAATATTTAGAAGCAAACGAATAGAAATTTATTTGCCTTTTTTTTATTGTAATTGTTGCTATATCATTTACCAAATTTAAATCACCTTCTTTTAATCTTTCATCTATTTTTAATTGAACAATATGTTTTGCTACATCAAATGGTGAAAAAATATTGGTACTGTAGAAATCATTTAATGAACAAACTTTTATTAAAACATCATCCATTTCTGTATTGGAAGGATATGTTCTATGAAATAATTTATCTAAACTACTTTCTTGAAGAACATAGTTGTCTAAAGAATTCCATTTTAATAAATACTTTTCAATTTCTTTTTCTGTTGGAAATAGCATTTTTCTTGTTTGTATTTGTATTTTTGATATTGCTTTTGATGAAACTAATTTATCTTTTAAACAAATGGAACAAATACCTTTTTCTTTGTTTACTATTTTTTCAGAAGCAAGTTTTGTTGTTATTGAGTTTATTTGTTGTCTGGGGTAGATACTACATTTTTCTGATAAACAATCATCACATATAAAATCATTCTCTTGTAAAAAATTTATTACTTTATTACCGTTTGATTTATTTGTCATCATATATTTTTATTCTTCATTATAAACTTTCTCCATTGAGCACCGCTGTGCGGTGTCCAGCTAACATTTGCTTAACCTGCATTGCGTACATTGGCGCACTTTTTGCCGAGGAGCGAAGCGACGACTGCAATTTTCATGACAAAAGGAATTATCAGACAATATGAAGAGACCTCCAGTATGTTATTAATCGCGGATTAGCAGCATACTGGAAACCAATACGTGCATACCGCACACAAACGGAGGCCCCTTCATGAATAGAATAGTTTATATTGGAATGGATGTCCATAAGGACACGTACAGTCTTTGCAGTTTTGACTCTCATGAAAACTATATGTTTTCAGAGACAACGATTAAATCAGAGACTACTGCAGTACTTGCATATATTAAGACGATCGAAAATCGTTTTAAGGATGATGATGTGATGGTCGTCTGCGGATACGAGGCAGGGCCAACTGGATTTTCATTATGTCGAGAGCTCCAAAAGAAAAATATATCCTGCGTTGTTATGGCGCCATCATCACTGCCTAAATCGACAGATGATAAAAAAAGAAAAACTGATAAAATCGATGCTCGTCAGCTCGCCCTGCATTTAGCCCATAACACCTATAAATCAGTGAACGTCTTAACGCCAGAAATGGAAACGATTAAGGAATTAACCCGAACCAGAGCTACCGCATTGAAAGCCCAAAAGAGAGCAAAGCAAATTTTGCTGTCCTTCTTACTGAGAAAAGGCATGGTATATCCCTATGGCAACAGATCTAAATACTGGACGCAAAAGTTTTATGCTTGGCTCAAGACTCTCGAGTTCACTAATGATATCGAACGCTACTCTTTTGAAGAATATCTTTCCGAGGTCAATCACCAAATGAGCAGGGTATCCAGGCTCGATGACAAAATCGCAGAAATTGCGGAAACCCCCTTAATCAAAGATGACGTTAAAAAACTATGCTGTTTCAGCGGTATCAGCATTCTTACCGCCGTAACTCTTATTTCTGAGGTCGAAGACTTCAATCGTTTTGAAAAGGCAACGTATTTCGCAAGCTATCTTGGTTTATGTCCGGGTATTCATGCAAGTGGTTTATCAAGCCAAAACAGGGGAATCACAAAGGCAGGAAATAAACACTTGCGATGTCTATTGATCGAGGCCGCACAATCCATGAGCCACTCGCAGTTATGCGGGAAAAAATCGCTTCGTTTATTAGCGCGGCAGAAAGACATGAATCCTTTGATTGTTTTCTATGCCGATAAAGCCACCGAACGTATCAAACGAAAAAGGAACTCAATGATTTTTCGTGGTGTCAACCCAAACAAAGCGACGACTGCAGCCGCCCGTGAAATGGCCTGTTTTATTTGGGGAATGATGACGAATAATATTGCATAATTATTGTGTTTTGCTCGGGGACAAAGTTTGACGATTACGCTATTCAAGTCATCGTCGATTCAACCGTAAGGACAGTTCTTTTTATTACAAAGATCTGAATCCTATTGTCAGAGAGGACGGACTTATTTCTGGCGGACCATTGACCTGTGGTATCCAATCCACGTATATGAGAGTGGTCAAGCCGTTATAAATCGTCAGCTTTGTCCCTTTTCTATGTTGACAGAGGTCTCATCATATGAGGTTGAAGCAGTTGTTAGATGAATGACTAAATGAATAGATGCAAATCGATATTTTTAAGTTTTTTTTCTATATATTCTTTACAGTCATCATCTGATAACGAAAGTATTTCTGCTTTATAGTTTGTCTTTTGTTTTAATACTGTCGCAACTTCTTTCACCCAGTTTGACATACTCATTTGAATAATAGTTCCATCGATATTTTTTGCCATGTCAACAATTCTACTACGTTCTCCTATTCGATCAACGAGTATTATTGTTGACATATAGTATTTTTGTCGGCCCATCTCTATTTCTCTTTCAAATCGTGATACTTTATCAAGTGAAATTTCGGTGTTCCCAGGACCTATAAAACCAATATCAAAACGTACGCCAATACCTGGTTCAACTATTAATGTCGCATCGCTTTCTCGTTTATCTTCTCTTTGAGAGAGCCAGAATGTTTTTTTTGTAATACTTGGATCATCTTTCAATTTAAAACCTAATACACTTAATAAAGATCCAAGTACCAATTTTTCAAAAAACTTCCCATACATAGATTTTTCAGAACCACGTATAGTTAATGTTTGTGCACCAATTGCTGTAAATAGTTGAAGTAGTTCAGGCCATTGTAGGAAATATTCCTGATTTTCCTTATCAATGATTTTTGCAGTAAGTTCCCCATATACTTGTGAAGACTCAGCAACACTTTTCTCAAGAGATGCAGATAAATCTGTTAAGTATGATTGAAACTCTGAGTCATCACTTCTTAATACATTTTGTATGCTTTTTCCTGTTAAACCGACAATCCAGTTTAGAAATATTTTGGTTTCCTTATCGTTTTTTTCTTATTTAACTCTTCTGCAATAATTGTGTTTAGGTTCTCACTAAAGTTATCAATGTTTTTTAAGCATGCGAGGAATGTGATAAGCATTGCCCCATTTGACAAATTCAACCTTCGTCTTGTGAGGCTTTCAGTTAATGATCTTACATTCCCACCAGATAATATTGATAATACAACAGATCGTATGACATCTTCGCCTAACCTATCAATAATTTCAGTACCAGAATAAAAAGAGAGTTCCTTGCCTGTTTTTGGAATAAGAGCTGAAATGCTTTTCTTATTCATCATCTTCTCCTGTAAACTCAAGGTATTTTTGATTTCTATTAGGTGGTTGTGTATTAATCCAGTTAATCTGATCAACTTTTCCTGATGTCCACCGTAATGCTTTTTGTTTAATTTCCTTCATATATTCATCATTCATTTCAAAAAGAACATAACGACGGTTTAACTTGTTTGCTGCATCTCCTACAGTTCCGATTCCACCAAAAGGATCAAGGATGACATCATTAACAAATGAATAATACTGTATTACTTTTTCAGCAAGAGAAACAGGGAAAATAGCTGGATGTTTTTTTGAATGAGCCGGAGTAATTTTCCAAATATTTGTTACTTCATAGCCATCTTCAATTTTTGATTGTTCGACTAATTTTTGATCTGGGTGTTTGCGAATATGCCAATCAATAAGTTTGTCGGTCTTTTTTCTATATACCAGAATGTATTCTGTTACTGGAACAGGTTTGTATTGAAGAGGATTTCTGTCAGCAGAAAAACGCCGTCCGCGTCCTGTTGCCCATCCGGCACCCTCTGGTTTTACCCAAATAATGTCATCAATAAACTCAAATCCTTCTTCAATAAACAAACGATGAAAATCAAATGGAACAGCGATACGTTTTGATGATTCACTTCTACTTGATCTTCTAATTAGTATTGGAGAAATATTAATTACGAAGAAACGTCCTTCATTTAATACTCGATGACAGGCACGGATTATTTTCCGCATTTTATTCAAATAATCTTCATAGGTTTCGTAGTCAGCATATTCTGGTCTTGCGTTGTAATAAGGCGGTGATGTAAAAACTAGATCAATTGATTCTGCAGGTGTTTCGTTAAGAAGCTCTTCCGAATCACCTAAGCCAATTGTGTTGATTACATGAGAAATCTTTGGGCTATCACCATTTTTTTTGGATTGAGCAGTATTCTCTTTTCGTTGAAGTATTCGATTCTCTAAAATATTAGGCTTTGTTGTTTTTTGCTCATCAATTAAGCTTGTCAATGAATCAATTACTACTTCACCCAATAGATGACTATTATGAAGCAGGGGAACACGCCAAATATGGTAACGATCATCAACTTCTGGTAGTCCGAAATCAATTACTTTATCAAGCATTATTGATTTAAGATAAACAAATGCAATTTTTTTAGCATCGTCTACAGATTTAACCATATAGTTCTGTTGTTTATTCTTCGATCGTGCCATTTCAACCTCAAACCAAAAATTATATCAAATAATATTAAATACTTCAAGTATGTGCGCCGCGAAAGCGGCGTCCATCGAACATTTCTTCATCAGCTCCATATAACATCCTCTCTACCACGATTCCGGTGGTATAAAATGCCGTTTCGCCTTGATTATTCATTATATTATCACAAATTGTCCATTTTTACAAACATTTTATGAGGATCCGTATAAACTCTCCGTTATATCAAATAAAGCGTTCGCACATTGTTCACCACTCGTCAATATCAATCGGTAAATTATGAAAGCTGGCTGTAATCTTTCATGCTGAAGCTCTGGATACGACTGCGGTAACGCCGCCCCGTTGCTGCCGGATAGCGTGAGATTGAACTCCCGAATGTTGCCGGCCGGTTCCCCGATTGCCGTCAGTGTGCTATACTGCAAAAATGAAATCGTTCCAGAAAGAGTTGCCGTTCAGTGCGGTATCTATGATCGCCGGACTATCCGATACCGGAGAAGTTCTCCGTGCCTGAAAATATCACCGTTCTGATAAAACCTGCTTCTTCCCTGTGCAATATGCGCTGCCGATGGTACTGCTTTTTTTCTTTTTTCAAAAATACATGATAAAAGGACTGGTTGCCGGTGCGGTAAAAGGCTGAACGTCCCATCTCCTCCGCCTGTACCGGAGAACAGAGCAGGCTGACGGCGAGGCGCGATTCTTTTATCGTTTCCGGCTAACGAATACGTTGTAAAAGTCATCGCGTCCGGCGGTATTTTTTTCGTAATCTGAAAACACTTGCGAATCGATGAATCCGTCAGCCTGTAATAACTCCAGAACTCTTGTCCTTTTTACCGGTAACAATTCCGTAGAATCCGTATGGTGCGTGCCCCGGATTTTATCGAAGAAATCGATTTCAAACGTGATTTTGTCTTCAGTAATGTTCGTATAGTTTCTGGAAAAAACGTACTCGCCGTTTTCCTTTTTGGGAAATTGAACGGATGCATCTCGTACTATTTTATCATAATTGAGTATTTGAAAGATGAAAATACCGTTTTTATTCAGCAGTCGGTTTATTATCGTGATACACTTTTCAAGTTCGGTCCATGACGACACGTGAGGCAACGTGTTTCCCAAGCAGAGGACGCAGTCGAATTTTTCATTCGCGTCAAGCTCCAGCATATTTTGTGTTTTAAAACTGACTGAAGCGTTGTGTTTTCCGGCTTTAGCTTTCGCAATATCTATCATTTTTTTGTTCAAATCGATACCCGACACGAAGTATCCGCGTTGACAGAGGGCTAACGCCAAATCACCCGCTGCACAGCCGATATCCAGTATTTTTTTAGCATTGATCGTCTTGAGATAGTATTCTATAAAACGAACGGTTGCAGCTTCCAGGGGAAATATCGAACTGTAATTCGACGCAATTAAATCATACATTTTCGTCTCCTCATATACGTATATTGTAATACGCTATCCCTTTTCCCGCAAACGCCTCCGCAGTTTTCAATTCTGTAACTTCGTTTGTCTTTTTTCATTTAAATAGGGTATATCTTTATAAAAGTAATTCCGTACGGGGCGCACGGTATTCCGTACGGATTTGCGCATCTCATTTTATTCATCATTTGGAGGTCGCATGATAGAGGCGGAGCATGTCAGCCGCTCGTTCGGAACGTTCCGGGCAGTGGATGACGTCAGTTTTTCCATTCAGACAGGCGAAATCGTCGGATTGCTGGGACCGAACGGTGCGGGCAAGACGACGACGATGCGAATGATTACCGGATTTCTTGAACCGTCTTCCGGCAGCATCAAAATCGACGGGCAGGATATCGCGTCCGACCCCGTGCGGGCAAAACGCAAGATCGGGTATATGCCCGAATCGGCGCCGCTGTACGCGGATATGATCGTGGACGATTACCTTCGGTACGTCGCCGACATGCAGGGCGTGTGTGCCGACGAGCGGCTGCCGGTTTTAGTTGCCGAATGCGGACTGCGCGACGTGATGCACAAAAACATTGCGGATCTGTCGCGCGGCTACCGGCAGCGGGTTGGGCTTGCTCACGCGCTGATGAACGATCCCGAAATTTTGATTTTGGACGAACCGACGGGCGGTCTTGACCCGAATCAGATCGGCGAAGTTCGCGCTCTGATAAAAGAAATCGGCAAAACCCGCACGGTCATCATTTCCACCCATATTTTGGGCGAAGTCGAAATGTTGTGCGACCGCGTCGTTATCATTGCGCACGGAAAAATCGTTGCGGACAGTCCGACTGCCGAACTGCGGCTGCGTTACGGAAACGGCGCGTCGCTGCACGTTGCGGCCGCCGGTTGTACGGCGGCTGAATTGCAGGATGCGCTTGAAACGGCGTGCCGGAACGCAACCCGCGTCGATTCCGACGGTTCGGCAGTTGCGATAACGGCGGAATCGTGCACGCTGCCCGCTGCGGAAGACCGGCCGGCGGCCTGTGCGGACGTTTCCTTTTCCGCCGGAACGGAACTCAGACCTGCCGTTTTTGCGGAGATCGTAAAGCGCGGCTGGATTTTATATGAAATGAACGTCTGCCGGAACAGTCTGGAAGACGTGTTCAGAAACGTAACGGCCGGAGGTGACGCCGATGAGTGAACGATTTGAGAACGAGACGGAAAAGGCCGGCAGCGAACGTACTGCCAACGAATGTACTGCCAGCGAACGTACTGCCAGCGAACGTGCCGGCCGTAACGCTTCTTTTAAAATAGATACGGCCGGCATAGATTCAGCCGGTATAGATACGACATGCACTGCGTCCGCCCGCCGTGCGGGTGCAAAACGGGCGGCGTTCGTTATCATGAAACGCGAATTGGCCGCGTATTTTACCGGGCCGATTGCGTACATCGTTACCGGGCTTTTTTTGGTGTTTTCGGGATTCTTTTTCTTTTCGGTATTTTTTCTGGCGGATCGGGCGGAACTGCGGCAGTTTTTTACGCTGCTGCCGGTGCTGTTCGCGTTTTTCATTCCGGCGCTCACCATGCGCGTTTTTTCCGAAGAAACGCGCAGCGGCAGTTTGGAAACGCTGCTGACGCTTCCGGTAAGCGCGGCCGACGTGGTTGCCGGCAAATACCTCGCGTCGCTGATTGCGTCCGCGTCGATGCTGGTACCGACGCTGCTGTACGCGGCGACGGCGGCCGTGTTCGGCGATCCGGATCCGGGACCGCTTGCGGGCGGTTACATCGGCGCGATTTTTCTTGCCGCAGCGTTTTGCGCCGTAGGCGTGTACGCGTCGTCCATCACCAAAAATCAAATTATCGCGTTCTTTACCGCGTTTGCAGTGTGCATCGTGCTTACGATGATCGACAATTTTCTGGTTTTTCTGCCGGGAGCGTTCGTAAGCGCGGCGAATTTCCTGTCCGCTTCGGCTCATTTTGAATCCGTCGCGCGCGGTATTATAGACAGCCGCGACATCGTGTATTTCCTGTCGCTCACGGCGGTGTTTATCGGACTGACGGTGTGTTCGGTTGAAAGACGGAGGAGGGCGTAATTTATGGAAGACAAATTGGAACCTATCGACACGGATCGGCGCGCCGTCAGGCCGCAACGATCCGGCAATTCGGATAGCGCCGTTCGCGGCGGAAACGGTCGCCGTACGGGCGGCTTTGCCCGTTGGTTTGCGGGCAGCCGCGGTGATTTCATATTGTTCGTGATAGCCGTCGTGCTGCTGAATCTGGTGTGCAGCCGCGCGTTTTTCAGAATCGATTTGACGTCCGCGCGCTCGTATTCGCTGTCTCCGGCGAGCCGCGAACTGGTGAAAACGCTCGACGCGCCGCTTTCGGTAAAAGCGTTTTTTTCGGAAAATCTGCCGGCGCCGTATAATTCGGTTGAACAGTACGTACGCGATCTGCTGGCCGAATACAAGGGCGCGGCGAATCGGCATTTTTCGTACGAGTTTTATGATGTGGATAAACCGGAAAACGCCGAACTTGCCGCCGGATACAATATCAGGCCGATACAGATTCAGGAAATAAAAAACAACGAATTCGGCGTGAAAAGCGCGTACATGGGACTGGTCCTCGTGTACGGCGACGGCATGGAAACGCTCGACGGCATTTCTTCCGCCGAGGGATTTGAATACAAACTGACGACGGCCATGTCGCGGCTGATTTCGTCGGTTAATACGCTCGCCGGTTTGAGCGGCGACGTAAAATTGACGCTGTACGTTTCGTCCCGGCTCGCGCCGTTCGGTATCAGCGGTTTCGACCGTATCGAACAGTCGGTGTTGGACGCGTACGCCGCCGTAAAAAAGCAGTCTTCGGATAAATTGACGTATCAGCGGGTCGATCCGTCGCCGGATGAAGCGGATTCGCTTGCCGCGCGGTACGGGCTGCAGACGCTTTCATGGAAGGAACGCGACGGTACCGTTCACCGCGGCGTTATCGGCGCCGTTCTCGAATACGGCGATTCGTTCCGGCAGCTTCCGCTGTATCTGTCGCGGACACTGTTCGGCGGATACGCGGTCGCGGGACTTGACGAACTTGAACAGTCGCTTCCCGAAACGCTGAAAAGTCTGCTCGCGCAGTCGGTCGAGATCGGATACGTAACCGGTCACGGCGAACTCGATTTGAACGATACCCGCAGCGGTGCCGGTGTTTTTACGGGGCTGGTTTCCGGATCGTATACGCTCAAACCGCTTGATCTGACTGCGGACGCGATTCCGGCGGGACTTTCGACGCTGATGATCGCCGGTCCAAAGACGGCGTTTTCCGAAGCGGAATTGTATAAAATCGATCAGTTTATCATGAAAGGCGGAAACGTCATGTTCCTGCTGGATCCGTTTGCCGAAGTCGCCGCTCAGTCGTATTACGAACCGTCGACGTTCGTTCCCGTTGAAACGGGGCTCGACCGGCTGCTGAACGCGTACGGAATTGCGGCGGATAAAAATTACGTTATGGACGCGCAGTGTTTTGAAAGCATTCAGCAAGGATACGGTAAAACGTCGCTGAATTTTGCACCGCTGATACAGAAAAACGGATTGAACCAGAAACACGTCGTTTCGGAAAATCTGGGATACGTGCTGTTTTTGCAGGCCGGCTCTGTTCGCGTTTTGGAAACGGCGGACGGCGGCGCGCACACCGTTTCGATTTTGGCGCAGTCTTCGCCCGAATCCTGGACGGTTTCCGATAATATCGTGCTCAATCCGCTGTACGTCAAGCCTCCCGCGGAAGGCTATACGGGACGCGAAGCGCTCGCGCTGATCGCAGAAGGCCGGTTTTCCAGTGCGTTCGATCGTGCACCCGAAACGGCGGATTCTGAAACGCCGGGTGCGGCGAATTCTGCCGGTTCGGGCGATTCGGCGCTTGCGGTGAACGACCATTTGGCACAAAGCGTTGCCGGCGGTAAACTGTTCGTTGCCGGGTCTTCGCTGATGCTGACGCCGCAGATGATAGACGAGTCGGGGCAGCAGGGAATTGCGTTTTTCATGCAGAACGCACTTGATTACTTGAACGGTGCGCCTGAATTGTGTGCAATGCGAACGAAAGGACTTTCGCTCGATACGCTGACGTTCAAAAACGCAGCGGCACGTAAAGCGGCGCAAGTATTCAACCAGTACGGTGTGCCCGCGCTCGTTGCGTTGGCCGGGCTTATCGTGTGGCGGCTGCGCGTTGCGCGGCGTAAAAAGATCCGCGCCGGATACGCGGCATCCGATCCCAGAGAGACGGACGCCGTATCGGAAACGGACAACAGCGGGGTGGCGGAATGAGTACTAGAAAAACAGTATTAGTGACTCTGATCGGAATTCTTGCGGCGATATACGCCGGTCAGCTCGTCCTTTCGGGCCGCAATCAGGTGCGCGAGCTTACGCTCGGCGTGGAGCCGGATACGGTCGTTATCGAAAACGTGCACGGTACGGTAACACTCGCCTTAAAAGACGGAACCTGGGCGGTATCCGGTGCTTCGGCAAAAGGCTCCGAGGCTGCGGGTTCCGAAACATCGGGTTCCGAAACGTCGCCGGATTCGTTCCGCGCGGCGGATTCGGCGGCGGTCGATACCGTTTTGCGTACGGCCGGTATGCTGAAGGTGTTGGGAACCGTTTCTCCGGACGGAGACGGTAGCCGGTACGGTTTTTCCGACGGAAAAGGAATAAAGGTAACGCTTCTCACGAACGGGCAGGCGGTGCGGACGCTTACGGTGGGAAAAACGTCTGTTACGACGCAGCAAACGTACGTGCAGCTTGACGGTAAAAAAGACGTGCTGCTCGTGTCGGGCAACGTTCCGGCGCTTTTGAACAAATCGGCGGATGATTTCAGAAGCCGGAAAGTCTACACGCTGTCCGCCGCGGATATCGGCGGCGTGACGGTAACGCTCGGAGCCGCTTCCGGCGCGGGCGCGCAATCGTACGCGCTTGAAAAGTCGGGCGAACCGCCGCGCTGGCAGCTCGTTCCGGATTCGGACGGTTCCGATTTGCAGTCGGCGGTGGATGCGGAAAAAGCCGCTTCCTGGATCGATTCGCTTGCCGCGCTGAACGTCGTTTCCTGGGCGCCGGACAACGTCGTTCTCCCCGATTCCGAGGAAGCGGCGGGTACCGTAACGCTCGCCGCGGCTTCTTCCGGAGAAGTGCGCACGGTTCGGGTTACCGTTTTCGGCAAAGACAACGACGGCAATTATTTGTGCACGTCCGACGCGGTGCCGTACGCGTTTTATCTTTCGTCGTATGCGGCGGAAAAATACCTGAAACCGCTTTCCGCGCTGGCCGCGGATTAGCGGACAATGTGCGGGTTGCCAGGCGATTTGCAGGGTAACGGACAATGCGCCGTAAAAAGGGTGAGGCTCCGCAAGCGAAACGCTTACGGAGCCTCATTCGTTTATGCGTACGGAGATTCGGTTCCGTTACGCCAGGTATTTTTTGAGCGTCGCGCGGACGGCGTGCGGCGCGGCGATCTGTTCCAGAAACATCGCTTCTATCAGGCCGCCTATTCCCGCTTCATACAGGTCGATGCCGAAAATATGCGCGTTCGACAGGATCGGTTTCAGCTGTCCGGTGTACGTTTCGGGCTTTCCCACCGTTATGCCGGCGAGCTGTGCGGTCAGGTCGGGAATCATCGGATCCGGAGAAAGCTCGAACGGGTTTCCTTCGTCGTCCCGTGCGAGCAGATACCGGCACCAGCCGGCCAGTGCGAGCGGGATTGCTTTCAGTTTAGCCGCGCTGCCGTATTTTTCAACGTACGATTTGATCGTTTCTCCGTAGCGGATGCCGACTTTCTGCGACGTGTCGGTCGCGATGCGCTGCGGCGTGTCGGGCATGAACGGATTGGGAATGCGCACGTTGATAACTTCGTCGGCGAACTTCTGCGGAGACAGAATTCCCGGATCCGTAACGACGGGCATTCCTTCGACGAGGCCGATTTCGTGTACCAATCGGCGCAGCTCGGCGTCTTTCATTTCATCGGCGATGAGCGTGTATCCGAGGACGCAGCCGTATACGGCGAGCGCGGTGTGCAGCGGATTCAGGCACGTGGTTACTTTCATGCGTTCGACTTTGTTAACCGTTTCGCGGTCGGTCATATATACGCCCGCTTTTTCGAGCGGCGGCCGCCCGTTGGGGAACGTGTCTTCAATAACCAGATACTGCGGCCCTTCGGCGTTTACGAACGGTGCGATATACGTTTTCTTTGACGTTATCACCGGTTTCATGTCTTCAACGCCGAGTTTTTCAAGTTCACTGCACACGGAATCCGCCGGGCGCGGCGTGATTTTATCGATCATCGACCACGGGAACGCCACCCGTTTTTCATCGGTAAGATACGAAGCGAATCCTTCACCGGTGAATCCTTTTTTGCGCCATTCGTCCGCCATCGTAACTATCGCGCGGCGCAGTTTTTCACCGTTGTGCGAACAGTTGTCCATGCTGACGACGGCGATCGGCGCTCCGCCGGCTTTGTACCGTTCGTTCAGCAGCGCACAGACGACCGCCATTGCCGAAACGGGTTTTTCAGGGCCGTTGTCGATGTCCGTTTTGATAAACGGAAAGTAAGCGCCGTCCGCGCCGGTTAAGGCGTATCCTTTTTCGGTAATGGTGAACGAAACCATTTGCAGCCCCGGATCGGTAAATATCCGTTTCAGCCGGTCCCATTCGGCGGCAACGGACGATCTGGCTTTAATCGCTTCGGTGAGCGAACCGAGCACCCGTTTATCCGTAGAACCGTCGGATTTGAGCGTAACCGCCAGCACCAGATTGTCGTACGGTGCGTAGATTTTGTCGGCTACGTCGAAGTCGAACGTTTCCACGCAGGTGATGCCCGTGTCGGTGTTCCCGCTTTCAAGAAGCGAATCGGCAATGCCGCCGATAAAAATGCGGAAAATGTTTCCCGCACCGAAGTGTACCCACTTCGGCGCCTTTTTCGTACGGTCGGCGACTGCCGCGATATCATAGGAAGGAAGAGAAATCCCCGCTTCTTTCCATGCCGTTTCGGCTTTCAATCCTTCACGCGTTAATTTCATAATTACCTCGATTATTGCTTGCGGGCGTGCTGTTTTTCAACGGCTTCCCATAATCCGCGAATGTAGGCGGCGCCGAGCGCGCGGTCGTACAATCCGTATCCGGGCATGGCTTTTTCGCCCCATATCATGCGGCCGTGGTCGGGCCGGATGGGACCGTCGAATCCTATGTCGTATAATGCCTTGACGATTTCGTACATGTCGAACGAACCGTCGCAGCTCAAGTGCGCCGATTCCTGAAAATCGTTTCTGCCGTCGTTAAATTTAAGATTGCGCACGTGTGCAAAGTGAATTCTGCCTTTCAGCGCGCGGATCATTGCCGGCAGGTCGTTGTCCGGATTCGTGCCGTACGAGCCTGCGCAGAACGTAACGCCGTTATGCGGATTATCGGTCATTTTCATCATGCGCCGGATGTTTTCCATATTCGTAATGATGCGCGGCAGTCCGAAGACGCTCCACGCCGGATCATCCGGATGGATCGCCATGTTGATGTCGTATTTGTCGCATACCGGCATTATCGCGTCGAGAAAATATTTGAGATTGGCGAACAACGCTTCGGCGTCGGTGTCTTTGTACATTTCAAACAGATCCTTGATTTTCGCCATACGTTCCGGTTCCCAGCCGGGCATAACGGTTCCGTTCATATCGCCCGAAATGGACTCGAACATGTTCGCCGGATCGATTTTATCGACGGCGGCCTGCGAATATGCCAGAACGGTGGAACCGTCGGCACGGACGCGGGCGAGTTCGGTTCTGGTCCAATCGAAAACCGGCATGAAATTATAGCACACCAGCCGCACGTCCGCTTTTCCCAGATTTTCAAGCGTTTTAATGTACGCGTCGATGTCTTTATCGCGCGCCGCGCCGCCGGTTTTGATGGCGTCGCTGACGTTCACGCTTTCTATGCCGGAAAGGGTGAGGCCTTCCGCTTCGATTTCCGCTTTAAGCGCGTTGATTTCCTGCGGCGTCCATAATTCGCCGGGCATTTTACCGTACAGAGTGGAAATAACTCCCGTCGCGTAGCAGGTCTGTCTGATCTGCCGTAAGGTAACGGTGTCGTGTTTGCTGCCGTACCATCTCATCGTCATTTGCATAACTTTACCTCTTTGCGTGTTTTTGTATCCGTCAACCGTCTATCCACTGAAGGGGAACGGTGATCAATTGCGGAATGAATATCAGTAAGAATACGAGTATTATTTGAAGAACATAATACGGCATTACTTTCGGTATCAATTTGTCCATTTTGACTTTACCGGTCGCACAAGCTACGTTCAGCACCGGACCTACCGGCGGAGAGGTCAGGCCGAGTACGTTTGCGAGCGTAAAGACGACGCCGAAATATACCAGATTGATGTTCGCCGCACGCAGCAGCGGTAACATGATCGGCGTCATGATCAGAATCGTCGGTACGACGTCCACGCACGTTCCCATCAGAATGATGATCACCTGAAGCACGAAGTTGAGCAGCATCGGATGTTCGACGAGCGGCGCGAGCGACTGCGTGATGAGCTGCGGAATTCGTGAGATTGTCAGAATATACGCGGCAACCTGTGCCGCCGCTGCGAGGAACATGACGACTGCGGACATTTTGGCCGCGCCGATAAAAGATTTGAAAATATCGCGCGGTTTCAATTCCCGATAGACGAACAGTCCGATCACGAGTGCGTATACGACGGCGACGACGCCCGCCTCTGTTGCGGTAAAAACGCCGCAACGCAGTCCGGCGATAATGATAATCGGCAGGAACAGCGCCCACATTCCTTCAATAAAACAGCGGACGGTTTCTTTGAACGTGGGCTTCGGTGTGTCTTCTTTGATGCCGTCTTTTTTGGAAACGAAAAACCAGACGATACACATGATGACCGTCAGATACACGGCGGGCGCGATTCCGCCTAAAAACAGCGATTTGATGGAAACGCCGGCGGTAACGCCGTACACGATCATCGGAACGGACGGCGGCATGATCGGAGCCACGAGGTTTGCGCTCGCCAGCAGTCCGGTTGCCTTTGCCCGATCGTATCCGGATTTAACCATCATGGGGATCAGAATTGCGCCGAGCGCCGCGGTGCTCGCGACGGCCGACCCGACGAGACTGGCGAACATCAGACATGCCAAGATAGTTACGTAACCGAGTCCGCCGCGGACGCGGCCGACGAAAATATTGCAAAATGAAATGATCCGCTTGGTCAGTCCGCCGCGGTTCATCAGTTCACCGACTAAAATAAAAAACGGCAGCGCCATCATGGTGACCGAATCGGTTCCGCGCATGAGCTGCGCCGCAACAATCTGCGGATTCGTAGCGCTTCCGCCCATGGAAAGCGCCGTTGCCGCCGCACTTAAAATGAGCGAATAGGCGATGGGTAATCCGAGCATTATTCCTATTACGAGGGACGCCAAAAAAACGACCGTATATACAGTTACCATATATATTCCTCCGGGAAATCAGCACGCGCGTGCGGTTTCCGTTTTCATTCCGCACTTGCGGCAATTTCTTCTTCCTGTTCCTCTTCCGAAATGGATACGAGCTGTACGACAGGAATTTTGAAAACGTACAGTCTGATAATGTTTACGATTGAAATGATGATGATCGCCGCCCCGGTGAGCAGTCCCGAAGCGTATACGAGATACGTGGGAAAATGCGTTGCCACCCATTTGTCGTTCAGGTTTTGCAGAATGAGCCCCCAGCTTCCGGTTGCGAGTATTCCCATCAGCCAAATCACGCAGACTTGTACGAGCGTGTATACGATTTTTTGCAGAACGGGCGGAAATTTCAGTAACAGTGTGTCTATAAGCAAATGCCTGTTGTCGCGTGCAGCTCCTATCGAGCCCAAATATACCAGATAAATGAAACACAGGCGTGCGATTTCTTCCGACCACACGAAGCCTTTGTTAAATACGTATCGCAGTACGACGTTCATGAATACCAGAATGATCATCGCTGCCAAAAAAACCGCAATAAGTATTTCAATTCCCTTGAACAAGCCGTCCATAATTTTTTTCACGGCGCTATCCTCCTTTCTCTCTACGGAGCCGAAACCGCGTTGTCGCAGCATGAAAACGCGGCCCGACTCCTCAGGCTGCCTGCGGAACGCATGGTTCCGAAGCAGCCCGTTTTGCTTAGTAAGCCTTGATCTTATCGGTCAGATCTTTGGCCCAGGTCTGTTCCGCGTACAGTTTGTCGGTCAGCGGTTTGATTTTGCTGATGATGAGCTGCTGGTCTTCGGGAGTGCATTCGGTAACGGTCAAACCTCTGTCGCGCAGCGTTTTGCGGTCAACGTCCACGCTCTTGATGTATTCCGTCCATGCCGTTTCAGCGGCCGCTTTCGCTGCGTTCGTGACGATCTTCCGATATTCGGCGGGCAATTTGTCAAAGAACGGCGCGCTTACGATGATTTCAAGCGTCGCGATAATATGATTCGTTTCATAGACGTATTTCTGTACCTGATCGAAGCTCTGGCTCAACACGGTAACCATGCCGTTGTCCTGTCCGTCGACGACGCCCGTTTCCAGTGCGGAAAACAATTCGTTCAGCGGAATGACTTGCGCACTCGCACCGAGGTTCTGCGCGATTCCGACGTGAATCGGATTGGACGGCATACGGAATTTTTGTCCTTTAAAATCGGCCACGCTGGTGAGTTTTTTGTTACTGGTGAACGTACGCGCACTGTTGGGGCCCCAGGCGAGCATGTATACGGTGGGAAACTGCGCGTGAAACTGTGCGTTCAGTTCCGCCGCAATCGTTCCTGTCCAGACTTTATGTGCGTGTTCCAGATCGCGGTACAGAAAGGGCCAGTCGGAAATCATACTTACCGGCCATTCCTGATTGAATGGCGTTCCCACGACTGCCATTTCTATTGTACCGTTGCGTACTCCGTTCCACAAGTCGCCCTCGTTTCCGAGTGTTCCGTCGGAATAAATTTCAACGCTGACGGCGCCGCCGGTTTTTTCTTCTACCTGCGTTTTGAATACGGATGCCATCGCCCGGCCCATCGGATGTGTAGCGCCCCAGTTGTCGCCCACTTTAAGCGTGTATTTTGACGTTCCTCCGTCGCGGCCGCCGGCAGCAAAGACGGCGCCCGATGCCGATCCCAAAATGAGAATGCACGCAGCGGCGAGTGTTTTTTTCATTGACAGTTTCATGTGAACCTCCTTGATGTGTGCAAGTGTAATTTTACTTGCATGGTAATATGTTAGTATGCAAGTTTCCTTTTGTCAAGTTTTTTTTATCGATGTTTGATAGATGTTCGATTTTCGGGTAAAAAGCGTCGTTTCTGTCCGTTTATCCGTCCGTTCTCACCCGTTTTGTCCTTTTTGTCCGTTCTCCCGATCGATCGGGCGATCTATTCAAGCAGCAGGAAAAAAATGTTGACAGTCTTTGTTCGTCATGCTAGCATACTTACATGTAAGCGAAAAGCACACGTATGAAAAACGTGGAGGAATGTAAATGAAAGCAGTACAGATTGTAAAACCGGGCGAATTGCAAGTAATCGACATGGAAGAACCGGTATTGAATGCGGCGGACAATGTTCTTATAAAAATGACGGCCGCGGGTATCTGCGGTTCCGACGTCGGAATTTATCACGGTACGAACGCAGCCGCCACGTATCCGCGGATCATCGGCCATGAAATGGTCGGCCGCGTCGTACGGACCGGCCCCGGCGTAACCGCGGTAAAACCTGGCGACAGGGTTATCGTGAATCAAGTTACCAGCTGCGGAACGTGCTATCCGTGCCGGAAAGGACGCGGCAACGTGTGCGACCGGCTGAAAGTCCGCGGCGTGCACATCGACGGCGGCTACCGCGAATACATCGCGGTTCCCGAATCGGACTGCTACGTGCTGCCCGATTCCGTTTCCGACGCGGACGCGGTTATGATTGAACCGACGACGATTGCTATTCAGTCCTGTACGCGCGCGGAATTGGTAAAAGACGATATGCTGCTGCTGTTCGGGTCAGGAGCGCTCGGCAGTTCGATTTTGAAAATTGCCCGGCTGCGGTGCGATACGATTATCGTGGCGGACGTGGTTGAGTCAAAGCTCGAAGCCGCGCGCAAAAACGGCGCGACCCGCACGATCAACGTTCTCACTGAAGATTTGACCGAAAAAGTCAAAGAATATACCGACGGTCACGGCGCGACCGTTTCCATCGACGCCGTGTGCAGCGCCGACTCGCTGCTGAAACTGCTTGAAGCGACGGGAAACGCCGGCCGCGTTATCACCATGGGATTTTCCACCGCGGCGACTCAAATAAATCAATTCGTCGTTACCTCGAAAGAGCTGGACGTGCGGGGTTCCCGCTTACAGAACCGGATGTTCGGTAAGGCGATCGACCTTATCGTCCGGGGCGAACTCGACTTGAACGGAAGCGTTTCCCACACGTTCGCGCTTGCGGACGCGCAGAAAGCGTTCGATTTTATCGATTCGCACGATCCGTCAATCCGGAAAATCGTACTTACGTTTGACGAATGAAAAATCCGCACCATAAAGAATAGGAGATATGTATGAAAGCGATTAAAATTGAAAAACCGTGGGAAGTTTCCCTCGTCGAATTGTCCGAACCCGTTCCCGAAAACGGACAGGCGCTGATAAAAGTAAAAGCTGCCGGTATCTGCGGAAGCGATATCGGTGCGTTCCGCGGAACAAACGGACTGGTGTCGTATCCGCGCGTCATCGGGCATGAAATTGCCGGAGAAATCGTGTCGATTAACGGAGAGCCGGCCGGATTCAAACCGGGCGATAAAGTCGTCGTGGATCCGTATCTGTACTGCGGCAGCTGCTATCCGTGCAGCATCGGGCGGACGAACTGCTGTACGAGTCTGAACGTACTTGGCGTGCACGTCGACGGCGGTATGTCCGAATACTTCTGTCATCCGACGCATATGCTGACGAAGATTCCTGACGGCATGACGTGGGAACAGGCGGCGATGGCTGAGCCGCTGACCATTTCGCTGCACGGAATTCATCGCGGCGGACTGAGCGCCGGCGAATACTGCGCGATTATCGGTGCGGGTCCCATTGGTCTGGTAGCGGGAATGGTTGCGCAGGCGTACGGCGCGCACGCGATTTTACTCGACTTGGTTCAGGAACGGCTGGATTTTGCGGCTTCGCTCGGTATCGAGTTCACCGTTAATTCCGGAACGGAAGACGCTGCGGCGCGCATCCGCGACATTACCGGCGGCACGATGGCACAGCAGGTGATGGAGTGCAGCGGCTCGAACGTCGGGATCAGAAGTTCGCTCGACTTCGTCAGCCACGCCGGGCGAATCACGCTGACCGGCTGGCCGAAGCGCGAAACGTCGCTGCCGACCGATCTTATCACAAAAAAGGAAATCGATATCCGCGGCGCCCGCACGAGTGTCGGCGAATTCGCCGAAGCGCTTGAACTCATCTCGAGTAAAAGAGTCGACATGCTGAAAATTCTGACGAAAACGGTTCGTTTGGAACAAGTGCCCGAAACACTCGCCGATATCGAAAAAAATCCCGAAAACTATATGAAAGTGGTTGTCCTGACGGAATGAGTGCGCTGCAAACAGCGGCGAGTTCGTGAAGATTAAAGCTTTTTTATTTATTCCATATATGGTATTATGTACGCATTAAGGAAAACGGAAAATGACAGACAGCACAGCCACTCAGGACAGAAGCGTACAGGCGACGGTGTACACGATATTGAAAAACAGCATTATGAGCTTTCAGCTTAAACCGGGCACCGTAATGAGTACGCAGGAAATCGCGACGAAACTGCAAGTCAGCAGAACGCCGGTACGCGAAGCGTTTATCCGGCTGCAGCGCGACGGTTTGGTCGATATTTTTCCGCAGAAGGAAACGATCGTTTCCCGCATCGATCTGCAGCGTGTCTGGCAGGAACGTTTTATCCGCGAAGCGCTGGAATGTACCGTTTTGGATTCCGTCGCGGCGAACCGAACTGCCGAAAACCTCGCGCCGCTGCACGCCAATATCGAAATGCAGCAAAAGGTTTTCGCCGCCGGTGATTATTATGAATATATGCGGCTCGACAACGAATTTCATCATTTGCTGTTTACGATCGGCGGGCAGGAACTTGCCTGGGAAACGGTTATGGACGTCAGCAGTCATTATGCACGCGTACGGTTTATAGCGGTGTGGACGGCGCAGATCATGGAAAAAAACATTTCGCAGCATCAGCGGCTCGTCTCGGCAATCGAAGAAGGTTCCGCCGAATCGGCGCATACGCTCATGAAAAAACATCTACATCAGCTCGAAACCGAAATAAAAGACATTGCGGTCAAATATCCTGATTTTTTCGTTTCCGCGGAAAACTCGAATCCCGCCCGCCGAGACATGCTGCTTTCACTTTGATAAAGAAAAAACGCCGCAGCCCGTTAGGAAGCTGTGGCGTCTTTCCGTTTGAAAATCACCGTTACCGTTTTGCACGTATGCGTGCTCGCTGCGGCTGCCGTTTTGCGTCGCCGTTACGGCTGCTTGCCGATGTAGGCGAGAATACCGCCGTCGACGTACAGTACGTGCCCGTTGACGAAATTCGACGCGTCGGATGCCAGAAACACTGCCGGTCCCATGAGGTCTTCCGTCGTTCCCCACCGCTCGGCGGGCGTTTTTGCAACGATGAACGCGTCGAACGGATGGCGCGAACCGTCTGCCTGGCGTTCGCGCAGCGGAGCGGTCTGCGGCGTTTCAATGTACCCCGGACCGATGCCGTTGCACTGGATGTTCGCGTGCCCGTATTCCGAGCAGATGTTGCGCGTCAGCATTTTGAGTCCGCCTTTTGCGGCCGCATATGCCGAAACGGTTTCGCGTCCCAGTTCGCTCATCATGGAGCAAATGTTGATGATTTTTCCGTGCCCGTTTTTGATCATTCCCGGAATGACCGCTTTTGAAACGATAAACGGTGCGTTCAAGTCCACGTCGATCACCTGACGGAACTCTGCGGCGGACATTTCGATCATGGGAATCCGCTTGATAATACCGGCGTTGTTGACCAGAATGTCTACGGTGCCGACTTCCTTTTCGATTTTCGCAACGGTTTCGGCAACCTGCGCTTCATCCGTAACATCGCATACATATCCGTACGCGGTGATTCCCTGTTCTTTATAGGCGGCGAGCCCTTTTTCCACCAGTTCGGGTTTAATGTCGTTGAATACGATTTTGGCGCCGTATTTGGCGAACGCGGTTGCGATGGCAAACCCGATGCCGTATGAGGCGCCGGTTATGAACGCCGTTTTTCCTTTCAGACTGAAACTGTCCGTATTGAACATATATACCTCCCGTATGCAGTCGAAGCGGCTGCATACAATAGAAGTATATAAGCAAAATCGGCAAAACGTTTGGACTTTTCTGCCGTTTTTTTGCGCAATAAAGCGTTATACTCAGGATACGTGCAGTGAAGCCGCTTCTTCTTCGGAAAAGATTTTGTCCACGTCCAGTATGACGATAAAACGGTCGTCCTTTTTACCGATGCCGCGGATAAACTCACCGGCTATGCTGTTTCCGAACTTAGGCGCGGGTTCTATGGATTTGTCGTCCAATTCGATCACTTCTTCAACGCTGTCGGCTATGGCGCCGAACGTCGTAACGCGCTCCGCCGCACCGCCGGAATGGCTTACTTCAAGTACGATGATGCGGGTGTTTTTATCATGCTCCGTCTGTTCGAGGTCGAACTTGGTGCGTAAATTGATAACCGAAATGCCTTCTCCGCGCGAATTGATAAGCCCTTCGACGTAATTCGCCGTGCACGGCAGCCGAACCGGCTGCGCGTATTCAAGCACTTCCTGTACTTGGGAAACTTCGACGGCGTACAACGTATCCTGTAATGAAAATGATAAAAACTGACGGTTCATATGTGGCTCCTGTAAAATTACCCGCGGCGGAGTTCCCGCCGCAGTTCTGCGGTTTCGCCGGCTGTGCGGTTACGCTTTCCGTTCGGCTGCGTCGGCTGCAGCAGCCGTGTTCATACACTGAATCTCTTCAAAAGTAAACACGTAATTTATATCGAGCATGATGATGAACTGTTCTCCGTGCTGCCCGATTCCGCTGATAAATTCGGAAGCGATGCTGTTCCCGACTTCCGGCGGCGTTTCTTCGGCGGAAGCGTCTATTTCCATAACTTCGTTTACCGAATCGGCGACCGCTCCGAACAGCGCCGTTTTTTCGGGATGATCGGGCGTGTTGATTTCAAGCACGATGATACGGGTGTCGGCGGTCGCTTCCGCGTCGGGAAACCCGAACTTCCGGCGCATGTTGACGACGGAAATGCTTTGTCCGCGTGAACGGATAAGTCCCGCTATCACCGGATCCGGGCAGGGCAGTTCCTGCGGCTGCCGGTATTCAAGTACTTCACGCACCTGCGTAACGTTTACGGCGTATAAAGACTCGTTCAAGGTAAATGTCAAATATTGATTGCTCATACCAACGCCTCCGCCGCTACCCGATGATTTTCTTGACGACGGCGATCAATTTCTCCGACGCGAACGGTTTCACTATCCAGCCCGTCGCTCCGGCGGCTTTTCCTTCCTGCATTTTGGAGTCTTGGTTTTCCGTCGTCAGTACGATGATCGGGGTGAACTTATATTCAACCGTTTGCCGCAGCTCCTTGATGAGTTGAATGCCGTCCATGTTCGGCATGTTGATATCGGTGATAATCAGGCCGAATTTGTCCGCTTTCGCCCTTACCAAACCGTCGGCACCGTCTTCGGCTTCAACGACTTCATATCCTTCTTGACTGAGGATAAAAGAAATACTTTTTCGGATTGAGACTGAATCATCTACTGCAAGGATTTTCTTGGATGCCATATCCCCTCCTGGATTGTCAAGTACGATTATACTTCTTTCCGAGTATATCACAGTTACGGATGAAAAACAACGGCAGCGCCGTTCTGCTTCAGGGATTACGCATTCCGTTCGACCGAAATCTGTTCACGCGTGCCCCCTGCGTTTTACTTGATCTGTCCGACGGCCTTTAAAACGGCCGCCGCGATGTTTTTAAGCGGGACGATTTCATCCACTCCGCCGGTTTTAACCGCTTCGCACGGCATACCGTACACGATACAGCTCGCTTCGTCCTGGGCGATCGTCCAGGCGCCGGTGTCGTGCATTTCTTTCATGCCTTTCGCACCGTCGTCGCCCATACCGGTCATAATGACGCCCACGGCGTTTTTACCGGCGTAGCGCGACGCCGAGCGGAACAGTACGTCTACGGACGGGCGGTGCCGCGAAACGAGCGGACCGTCTTTTACTTCCACATAATAGCGCGCTCCGCTGCGTTTAAGCAGCGTGTGCTTGTTTCCCGGCGCGATAAGCACGCGTCCGCGCACGACCGAATCGTCGTCTTCGGCTTCTTTTACGGTAACTTTGCAGAGCGAGTCCAGTCTGTCCGCGAACGATTTGGTAAAATGTTCGGGCATATGCTGAACGATTACCATTCCCGGTGCGTCGATCGGCAGCATTTCAAGAAATTCGCGCAGCGCTTCGGTTCCGCCGGTACTGGCGCCTACTACCACGACTTTTTCCGTAGTTTCAAGCGAAAGGCGCGCGGGCGCTTTATCGAGAATGACGTCCGCCGTCAGTTTGGGCTGTACCGTTCGGGAAAGCGAGTCCGTCGCGGCGAGCCGTTTTATTTTATTCCGGCTGTAATACGCCGCTTTCACCGCGTCGCAGATTCGGATCTGCGATTCCTGCAGGAACGCTCTGGTTCCCATCTGCGGCTTCAAAATCAGTTCCGCCGCTCCGTATTCCATCGCCTTAAAGGCGTTGTTGCTACCGTCTTCGACCTTTGAAGAACAGATGACTACCGGAATGGGATTGGTAAGATTGTTGATTTTCTTTAAGAACGTCAGCCCGTCCATGCGCGGCATTTCGACGTCGAGCGTGATAACGTCGGGACGGTCGGTCTGGATTTTCCGTACGGCGAAAATAGGATCCGAAGCCGTTCCCATCACTTCTATTTCGGGATCCGCGGACAGAATTTGCGTCATGGTTTCCCGGACTACCGCCGAGTCGTCTATGATAAGAACTTTAATCTTCATGTCGTTCCCCTTTTCCGTCATTATATCCGCTGGAACACCGTTGGTGCAACCGTTTTCAGCGGCAAGTCCATGCCGAATATCGTTTCGGAATGTCCTAAAAACAGATATCCGCCCGGTTCCAGATACTGCATGAATTTTTTGATCACCGCTTCCTGCGTATTTTTATCAAAATAAATGAGTACGTTGCGGCAGAAGATGATCTGCATCGTGTCCCTGAATCCGAAGTCGTCGTCCATAAAATTGAGCCGGCTGAACGTTACCCGGTTTCTGATGGCCGGTTTCAGTCTCACTTCGGCTGTCTGCGGATTTTTGCTTTTCAGAAAATACTGCCGCTTCAAATCGAGGGGGATGTTCTGAATAGCTTCCATGGGATAAATCGCCGTCTGTGCCTTATTGAGCACTTTCGTGGAAACGTCGGTTGCCAATACGGAAAAATCGGTGATTTTTCCGGGGTTCCGGCTGATGAACTCGGACATGACGATGGAAAGCGTGTACGGTTCCTGTCCGGTGGAACAGCCGGCGGACCACAATTTGATACGGCTGCGGCCTTCTTGGGCAAAGCGGGGCAATACCGAGTTCGTCATATAATCGAAGTGCTGCGCTTCCCGAAAAAACTCGGTCAGATTCGTGGTCATCGCGTCGATCATCATGATGACTTCGTTGTTGTCCGTGTCTTTGCCGGAAAACACGTATTCGATATATTCCTTGAAAGACGTTAAATGCAGCGCTTTCAAGCGGCTGGTGAGACGCGACTGCATCATGAGCCGTTTCTGTTCGGGCATTTTTATGCCGACGCTCTTTTCTATAAAAGACGCGAGTTTCCTGAATTCCGCTTCGGAAAGGAGCATGGGTGCGTATAAAGATTGATCGCTCATGGATTATACCGCCGCCTCCGTTTTGCGGATAACATCCGACAGTTTGAAAATATCAAGAATAAGCGCCACCGAACCGTCGCCCAAAATCGTCGCTCCCGAAAGTCCCTGAATGTTTTTATACAGCATACCGAGCGGTTTGATAACCGTCTGATGGTTTCCGATCACCCGGTCTACGACGATGCCGAGTTTTGAATCCTGATCGTTGACGACGACTACCTGCTGTGAAGCCGGCAGCGGATCGGTAATTTCAAAATAAGTCCGCAGGTTGATGTACGGCAGGAATTGTCCGCGCGCTTCGATGTGAGAACAGACGCTGCCGTCCTTTTCATGCACGGGGTTGAATTCGAGGCATTCTTCAACGTTCGTCAGCGGAATGACGTAATCGGCGTTGCCGATTTGCACCATCATGCCTTCGATAATAGCCAGCGTGAGCGGAATTTTCAGAATGAAGTTCGAGCCTTTTCCCGGCGTCGTTTCGATCGAAACCGTACCGCCCAGAGAGGTGATGTCTTTTTTGACCACGTCCATTCCGACGCCGCGTCCGGAAACCGACGTAACGTTTTCAGACGTGGAAAATCCGGGCAGGAAAATCATTTCGTAAATTTCGTTGTCCGGGAGTTCGATGCCTGCGGAAACGAGCCCCCGTTCGACTGCTTTTTTGTAAATCCGTTCCTTGTCCAGTCCCGCGCCGTCGTCGGAAATCGTAATCAGAACGAACGCACCGGCGTGCTGCGCTACCAGTTTGACCGTTCCCTGCGGATTTTTGCCGGCGGCGGCCCGTTTTTCGGGCGTTTCGATACCGTGATCCACGGAATTGCGGATCATGTGGATAAGCGGGTCGTTCAGTTTTTCAATAACCGTTTTGTCCAGCTCGGTTTCCGCCCCTTCGGTTACCAGTTCGATATTTTTGTGCAAATCGGACGCGAGGTCGTGCACCAAGCGGCGGAACCGGGTGAATATAGTGCCGATCGGCAGCATCCGCATGTCCATCGCCGTGTCGCGCAGAGACAGAATGAGCCGTTCGCTTTGCTCGCTGAGCGTGAGCAGCATGGCGTTGTTCGTTTTCTGGGAAAGCTGCCCGAGGCGCGCGTTGAACGTTACCAGTTCGCCCACGAGGTCTATCAGCTGATCGAGTTTTTCGGAATTGACGCGGATGCTCTGCTGCGCGCCGGTTCCTACCGCCTGCTCGACGGCTTTATCCGCGCTGCTTTTTTCCGCACCGGAAACGGCTTTTATGTGGGTCTGCTCTGCCAGCGCGGATTGCAGGTTTTCTTTTGAAATCAGCTTTTTTTCAACGAGCAGTTCGCCGAGTTTTTTCTGTTGGTTGAGAATTTCGTCGAGATCCTGTTTTGAAATGGCCTTGCGTTCGATAAGAATTTCGCCGATTTTTCGGTTTTCGGCGGAGGACAGATCAATCCGCTCAATTTTGACGGACGATTCTTCATCAAGAAAAATGAACGCGTCTTCAATATCGTTTTTGGAATGAGACGTCGTCAGAATGATGTCCCACGAAAGATAGCACAGCTGAGGATCGTACTCGGAAAGCAGCGGTACGTTTTGGCAGAACAGCACCGTGGTCGCCGTTCCCATATCCTCGATTTCCTTGATGATGAGCGACGGCCGCGTTCCGTTGCATAAAATTTTCTGCGACGGCGTGAACGAAATGCGCCAAGTCGTCTGCTTTTCCGCCGGCAGGCCGCCGGACTGCTGCGATTCACCGGACTGCTGCGATTCGCTGCTTTGAGGCTGTACGGCCGTTTTCGGTTCGGCTTTTGGCGCCGTATCGCCGCGGTAGGGCGCCGTCAATTCCTTGAAGGCGTCTATGATCAGGCGGGACTGTTCCTTGGTTGCTTCCGAGTCGTCCCCTTTAAGCATTTTCAGGATATGATCGCGCGAAGCGAGCGTCAAATTGATACGCTGCGGGGTAACGGGTACGATTCCGTTGCGCACCATGTCGAACGCACCTTCGACTTCGTGCGTGAATTTAGAAATCGCGTCGAATCCGAACATTCCCGAAGACCCTTTAATGGTATGCATGACGCGGAATATGGCGGAGATGATTTCCTTATCGGTCGGCGTTTCTTCCAGCGAAAGCAGCATCCCTTCGAGCGATTCCAGCAATTCGTTGGCTTCTTCAAAAAAGACTTCGTTTATTTGTTCAAGCATTGTTGTCTCCTGCGGATATGGGGTTCAAAATATTTGAAGAAAACTGCTCACCGCCTCTTATGGTGTCTACGGGAATTCCGATGCAAGTAAAATAGGAAGCAATCGCCGGAGGAATGGTTCCGATAATCTTGAATACGGTTTTTTTTCTGATGGCTTCTTTTTGTGCGGCAATAATAAGCTGGACGCCGGTAACGTCTATGTTTTCAAGTTCAGACATATCGAGAGCAATCTCTTTGCTTGTGTTGAACGCGTTCAGCAATTCCTGTGTTTTTTCCTGCGAATTTTCGATAGTAACAGTTTCTTTCCAGACGATGGTTTGCGTTTCGGTTTTCTTTTTGGACACAAAATACTCCTGTTTGAATGGTGTACGATATATATATTCCGAACGGGAACGGACGTCAAGGTTTTTCGGTCGATTTCTGTTTGGATATACGGTAAAGCAGCTTTTAGAGCCTTCCCATTCTTTACTATTATCGGAAAATGCATTATAAACATTAGTTATGGAAGAAAAAGCTCTGACTGACGAACTCTATTTTACCTTTAAACTGGGTACGGGTAAATACGCTGTCGAGGTAACGCAGGTCAAAGAAGTCCTGAATTTTGAAAGCGTTACGAAAGTTCCCAAGGCTTTACCTTATATGAAAGGGGTAATGAATATACGCGGTTCCGTCGTTACCGTGATAGATTTGCGTATTCTATTCGGTTTCGAGGCTTCAGGCGATCTTGCCGATACCGATATCATCGTTACCGAAATCAATCGCGGAGCGGAACAGCCGATCACCGTGGGGCTGATTGCGGACGAAGTCGACGTGGTAACGAAGCTTGAACGCGTGCACAGTGACAGTGTTACGTTCGGTTCCATGCCGCAGCGAACCGATTTCATACAGGCTGTCGGAAAACTCGACGACGCGTTCGTGCTGATCCTCGATTTAGGCAGGATTCTGGCGTCGATTGAAGCCGAACTTTCCGGAAAATAACGGCGGAACCCGGAGCGTCCGGTTTCAGAACCAGACGATGTCTCCGGTATGCTGTTCTTTTTCGCGAACCTGCGCGGCGTACTGCGCTTCCTGCTTTTTGATGTATTCGATTTCGTGGATCGTGTTGTGGATATGTTTGAGCCATATTTTGGACGAAGCCGGGTCGTAGAAAATCTTACGCGACTGGGTGCCGCCGACGTTGGACGCAACGACCGGTATTTTTTCCCGTTCAAGGTATGAAAACGCAAAGTTGATGTTCGCTTCTCCGACCTGTATCCGTGTGGATTCTTTCGTACATAAAACGTTGCTTCCGCCGAACACTTTGGCACTGAGGTATTTGCGGTTGGCGCCTTTTTTGATCAAATCGTTCATGAGCAGTTCCATCGCGTATTCGCCGAACCGCCCGGCGAGCGTATCGTGTTCGCGTGTGCCCGCACCGTCGTATGCGAGCATGAAATGATTCAATCCGCCTATTTTCAGTTTTTGATCATACAGTGCGATGCTGATGCACGAACCGAGTACGGTGGAAATGTATTCCTCCCCGGATCCCGAAAAATATTCGCCGGGGTAGATAGTTACTATTTTTTTACCAAATTGTGAATCATAGTATGTGTTCATGCGCTGCCCTAAAAAAAGGTGATATCGCCGGGCGGTGTTCCCGATTCAACGATGAAGCCGGCAATTTTGCCTGCTTCCTCTTTATGTGCGGTGATCGTGAAATGCTGTATCAGATCCTTGAATTTATCGTCTTCTATTTCCCAATCGGATAATCCCGTTTTTTCCATAAGCTGCCGTTTTTGTACGGTCATGTTTTTGACTTCTTCGGTCAAAAGGTTCGCCGTACCGGTAAATCCGTCGTTGATACTTCGCAGCTGTGAAAGAAGCGTGTGAATCGTTTCGCACTGTTTATGGAATTCCGGCGGATACACGTTGAAATTTTGCATGATGGAGAAAATCTGTTCCTGAACGTTTTTCAGGTTTTCAAAAAAGAACGTTTTCTGGCTGCGGATTTCGGACATTTTCAGATTGTCCTGCGCAACGGCTTCCGAAAAACCGGAAAGCATTTCTTCGATTTCTTCTATAAAACTGACGATCGTTGTCTGCATGAGGTCGAGCGAATCGGTCGTTTCAGAGATCAGCTTGTCCATATCGGTAACAAAATCTTTTACCGTGGTAATGGCTTCGTTTTTTGATACCTCTATTTCCTGCAGGATGCGGACGTGCTGCAAACGGCTGATTACCGGCCGCAGATTTCCGAATACTTCGTACATGGAACGGGCTTTATCCGTTACGGTGCGGCACAGCAGCACGACGTTTTTCTGTGAAGATTTGAATTGGCCGAAGTCGCGTATCAGGAGTTTGAATCCGTCGAGTGCGGCTTGGAGTTCGGCGACGAGCGTCTTGCCGGTATTTTCGGTACCGGCGTTTTCCGCATCGGTAATTTTCGTGCCGCCGATTTTCGTGTCGCCGGTAAAAAAACGTTTCAGGTATGCAAGACGTTCCTGTTCCGTTCGGTCGAGGATGTTCAGCACGGATCCCCATTTCTCGTCAAATACGGCCGAACTTTTTTTCAGATGCCCGGAAATGTCTTTTAAAACGCTTTGGGCCAGGTCGGATAACGAAATATCGAACGCGACCGTGTCCAATTTTTTTACCGGATCTTCCACCGCTTCGGGCGGCACGAATTCGTTCATGCAGAGAATGACGTGATTCAGCGCCTGTTTGATAATATCCTGAAGCTGTATGCCTTCCATGGCGGCTTGAATGGCGGGAAATACCGACTGCGACAACCTGATGATCTGATCGAGCGGAGCGGCTGCCGCTTCGATATTTTCGGAAATACGGGCCAATTCCGTAGGACTCCGCTCGGCAATTCGTTTTTGACAGCCGGCGATTTCGGTAAACACGTTTTTAAGATTTGCGATGTTTTTTATGAGCGACGTTTCTTCGTCGGTCAGTTTTGCCGATAATTTTATCATGTCGCCGGACAGCCGCTGCAGATTTTCGGTGATGCAGGAGAACGCGCGGCCTTTTTCTCCTGATTTTATGGAAATGACCATCGCGTTGAGCGCGATCAGCTCCATTTCTTCGCTGTTGTTTTTTATGCGCGCGATCTGTTCGTTTATGCGATGCAGGTTTTCGACTTTCACGTTCAGCTGGTCGAACAGCGCGGTGTATTTTTCATCGTAATCGGCAAAATACGTATTTTCGGAAGCGGATGCTTTGCGGTTTGCAATTTCAAGTTCTTTCAAAAGTGCCAGCAGCTCGTCGAGGGAGCCGCTGTGCGAAGACCCGATCAGTTTGGGAAATTCAGTGGAAAGAGTTATAAATATATCTTCAATTTGAGTACTGATTGATTCTATTTGTGAAGAAAGGTTGCGTATGTTCATGTTATGTTTCCTGGGCCGCTGCTATGTATTCTGATTTCAGTTGTTCAAGATCGCCGTCTTCTTCATCCGGCACTAACGTGTCGTTGACCCCGTATTCATATGCAAGCATGCGTTCGGCCGTTCTGCCGATTCCGATCGAAAACGGGCTTTGCGGTTCCAGAAGGTATAAAGGCGTACGCCGCGCAACGGCGACGGGAACGTTCGGGTCTTTCGGGATAAAACCGATAAAATCCATGCGGATGTTCAGCTTTGTGCGGACGAGCGAGCGGAGTCTGCGGCCCATTTCAAGATCCTGCGCGGAAGAGCCGCAGTTGAGAACGACTTGCGGATTGAAGCGTTCCAGTTCAAGGCGGGCTTTTTCTCCCGATTCGGGATAACTGCGGCATATCGTTTCGATGAGCGCGGTGAACGAACTTTCGGTTCCCGTTAAAACCGATTGGATAAAATCCGCGACGGCTTTCCGCTCAGCACTTTTTGCCGGAAATTGCTGGGTAAAAAAGCGGAAGACGGATGCTTTCAGAAACGAGTATGCGTTCATGATGGACGTAATTTCCGGTGTGGTGACCAAAAGCGAATTGTACGTCATCAAATAAAAGTCGAGAATGTTGTACGAACTGCCTCCGCCGAGATCCAGCAAAACATAATCAGCGGGCAGCAGCGACAATTCTTTCATTATTTTTTTCTTGATAAAGAAATCCATGTTCGCGGTTCCCGGAAAGAGGCAGTCTCCGGCGATAAACCGCAGGTTTTCCGTCTGGGTTTCTTGAAGCAGTTCCGCAAGTGAATTCTGCTGACGGTAAATAAAATTACCCATACCCGCGTGATTGTTTTTCAATCCCAGCAATGTGTGCAGATTGGCACCGCCGAAGTCGAAATCGCAGAGTATGACCTGTTTTCCTTTTTGGGCAAGAGCTATTGCAAGATTTGCCGATACCGCACTTTTACCAACGCCACCTTTGCCGCTCGCGACAGGAATGATATTCACCATGATTTTTTATTATAGTGTGTAACATCAAGTAGCGCAAGTGTAGGGGAATAAACGTTCCTAAACAATAAGTCGGCAACGGTAACCTGTTTACCGTGCGTGCCGGCGTACCGTGTAAACGGCAGAGAGCCGGCACTCAAGCGATGAGTTTGCCATTTCGCCGAATTCTGCCTCCGGTGTACAGACTGAATACGGACGGAAATAATTTTTTGCACAGGATTCCGCTTAGCAGACTTAACGATACGATGAAAATGAGTCTGAGAAAAAAAATTGCGAACAGCAGTTTCGGTGTAACTGCCGGAATGAATTTGAGAATCAACTTGTTCACAACGGTTGCTGTCAGCGGTGTGTGAACCGCAAAAATCCAGAATGAATAAACGGAAAGCGACTGTAATCCTGCAAATATTTTTTCCTTTTTTACCCAAAGTCCGGCAAATTTTAAAATCAGCAGGCAGCTTAAAATTATGTTAAGTGCCTGTAGAATCTGAAAATCATGCCGATTAAGTACGTATTCTGCCGTTTGCGCTGCTATCACCAATCCGTACACGATTCCCAATTCTCGGAATTCGAGTTTATCGATTTTTGCCGCCGTTATGTTGTATTTGACTGCGCAGTATCCGAGCGGAAAAAATATGAACGCCTGTCCGTACATGGAATGCAGGGGAAGACTGCTTTGCCAAAAGATAAACGTGGCGCAAAAATAAAGAATAGGCCATTTGTCAATAATTTTTTTGATGAGCGGAGATAAAACGAATACCAGCATCAATTCGCGCAGATACCAAAACTGAATGAGAAACGGATAAAAAGTGCCGTCTTCATCCGCAGGGAATCCGCTGAATATTTTCAGCCAGCCGGCAGCGGTTTTATCCGCAACATGGTTTCTGGTAAGACCGGCAGAATCGGCTATAAAAAATAAAACGAAAGAAGAAAAAATCCATAAAAAATACGGCAGAACGATACTGCGCAGTCTTTTTTTCAGCATTGTCCCGTAAGATTCCCGTTTGGCAAAATACAGATATCCCGAAAAAAAGAAAAACAGTGGAACCGCACAGCAGATAAAAAAATGATTCGTAATGAAATTCTCCGAGCTTAAAAAAAACTTTGAAACTTCAACGCCTTTTCCGTAATTTTCAAACATTTCTGCAAGTGCGCCGCTGTGAATCGTAACGACGAATGTGCTCAGCAAAAAACGCAGCGCCGTAATTCTTTTTGACAGTTCCGGATCAATTTCCGTATTCGCCGATTTACCGTTTTCCATACGTGCTTCCTTTTCGATTCCGAATGTTTTCGTCTGCACGCGGATGCAGCCGGGGCAGCATAAATTCCGTCTGAAATTTATATTTTTCTAAGTTATAACCGGATTATATATAACTATGGTATATGATTCAATAGTTATAAGTTATATTTTATAATTTTTAAACGGTTTACTATTTACGGAAATGCTTTTTTACTATTTAAAATGGATGTTTATGAAACGTACGCAGCGAATATCAAGAAAATCAGAATTGCAAAGAAACTGAATCAGGCGGAACTTGCTGAAAAACTCGGTCTTTCAGTAAAATACGTAAGTGATTTGGAAACGGGCAGAAGCTCCGGTTCCTTTGATACGCTGGTAAACCTTGCCGATGCACTCGGCGTAGAACCGTACGAGCTGCTTTTGCCGCGGAATCAGCCGGTAAATTACGATAGCCGGCGTACAAAACAGCTTATGACTCGCCTGCGAACCAACCTGAACGAGCTTGTAGACACGGTGGAAAATTTCCTGAAAGAATAGGCACGCTGTTTGACACCGGACAAATTTTTTATTATCTTTTAAACAAAACGTATAAATGGTGAGCCGGGATTCTGCTGTCTGGGGCAGAACTGCGCTATAAAGTAACGCGGATTTATATAAGGAGGCTCTATGTCCGATTTTCCCTGTCAGCCGGAGAACGGCGTCGATTCGGTTTTTTTGCAGAATAAAATTGCCGAATACAGTTCTTTTGCACGTTCGTGCAGTCAAATCGATCCGGATTTGTATACGAAATATGAAGTCAAACGCGGACTGCGCGACATCAGCGGTAAAGGTGTGCTCGCCGGACTGACCGAAATATCGGAAGTGCTCGCGTACGTTATAGAAGACGGCGATTTGGTTCCGTGCGACGGCCGTCTGTTTTACCGCGGCTACGATATCCGCGACCTTGTGGACGGTTTTTTGAGCGACGGCCGCTTCGGTTTTGAAGAGGTCTGTTTTCTGCTGCTGTTCGGACATTTGCCGTCGGCTGACGAATATGCCGAATTCCGCCGCGTTTTGAGCTCATACATGTCTTTGCCCGATGAATTCCTGCGGAACACGATCATGAACGCTCCCGGCCACGACATGATGAATCAGTTGGCGACGAGCGTGCTGACGTTGTACACGTACGATTCGGATCCGGAGGACATTTCGATTCCGAACGTGCTGCGCCAGTGTTTGCGCCTGATAGCGCAGTTTCCGAGTTTGATGGTGTACGGATTCCAGTCGTATGCGTATTATTACAACAAACAGAGTCTGATTATCCATTCGCCCGACCCGCAGCTGTCCGCGGCGGAAAACATTCTGCACATGCTGCACCCGGATTCCCGTTTTACTCCGCTTGAAGCGCGCATTTTGGATTTGGCGCTCGTGCTGCACGCTGAGCACGGCGGCGGCAACAATTCGACGTTTACGAATCATGTCGTAACGTCTTCCGGCACTGATACGTATTCGGCTATGGCGTCGTCCCTGTGCTCGCTCAAAGGGCCGCGGCACGGCGGGGCGAACATAAAAGTGATGCAGATGTTCGACGATATGAAAACCTCCATTAGGGACTGGCACGACGACGACGAAATCTGCGCGTATATTGAAAAGCTGCTGGATAAGCAGGCGTTCGATAAAAGCGGACTTGTGTACGGTATCGGGCACGCCGTGTATTCGCTGTCCGATCCGCGCGCGCTTATTTTTCGGGGCTTCGTGGAGGAGCTTGCCGAAGCGAAAAACGCCGGTGAAGAATATCTGTTGTATTCCAAAGTGGAAACGCTTGCGCCGCGCGTCATCAGCCGCCGCCGGAAAATGTATAAAGGCGTGAGTGCGAACATCGATTTTTATTCCGGATTCGTATACCGGATGCTCGGTCTGCCGCCCGAATTGTACACGCCGCTTTTTGCGACCGCGCGAATGGCCGGCTGGTCCGCGCATCGGATCGAAGAACTTTCAAATAACGGAAAAATCATCCGTCCGGCGTACAAGTCGGTTTCGGGGCATAAAGACTACGTGCCGATGGCGGGGCGCTGAACCGGCGGCTCGGTTCCGTGCCTGCCGCAGCCCGCTGCGGATAATCAGAAGCGTACGCCGGCTGCAAGGCGCGGCGTCAGGAATCCCATAAAAGCGGTGGTGCCGGTAACGTGCGTAAAATCCGTTCCCACGGTAAAAAACACGTGGCGGTACGGAAAATACGTAACCGAAACGCCGGCGGTGAACGAAATGAAGCCCGCCAGCCCCGACGGTATCGGTTCCGTATACGAATCGTCGCGGTATGTGTTCTGCTGATTGATAAAAGTAACTCCCATACCGGTTTTTGCGCCGAGACGCAGCTGTTCGTTCAGCAGCGGATACTGATACAGCAAGTTAAAACCGAACGACGTCAGCGTGTTCCGCAAGGCGTATTCGCTCTGCCGGTACGCCCAGGTTTGATTCCGAATCGAGATTTCAGCACCGTAATAACCGTTGTCCTTTTTGGTTTGAATGCAGGACAGCGATATCTGCGCCGCTCTTGCAATGGCCGGAACGGCGTATTCTGCGCCGCCGTACGTACGGATTGCGGTACCGAACGCCGCTTCGGCGGCAACGTCTATGCGCGTGATGAGCGTAAACGTCATGTCTCCTTCCGCGTCCCGCAAGCTGCCCGGATTTTCCGCCAGAAGCGCATATTCGGTTTCTTTAAGCTGCTGCGAGCTGAACACGGCCGTCCCCGCCGCTCCGTCGAACGTCGTTTCGCGGGCGGGAATCGCCCGGCGCGGCAGCTTCGGTTTTGAAAGATCGGCGGCGCGGGGTATCAAATAGAATCGCGTTTTCGGCGTAATTCCTTCGGCTTCAAATAGAACAGTGAACGCGGTTCCCTGTTTTAAGATTTTCGCCTGCGTTTCCGCCTTGATTACGTCTGGCTGTTCGGTTTTAACGATCGAAAACGACCCGGTTGCGGCGGAAAGACTGCGGCTGTTGGTAATTCGGATCGAATACGTTCCTTCCTGAATGGCGTCTGCGCCGAACGTCAGTTCGATCGGCTGCGTGCCGTTTTTTTTGGGCGCAGGACGTTCGACCGTTTCGGGAAATAGTTCCGTGCCGTCGTCGCCGATCAGCCGTACTGCGGCGTCCGGCTGCACACCGCGTGCGCTGAACGTTATGAGAAGCGGCTGCGCTTTGACGGCGCAGTACTCGTTTGCCGGTTCCGACACGATAACGGGACGTGCGGTGAATCGAAGGGATACGGCGGCTGATTGGTCGGTCAGGTTTGCCGGGTTTTCAACGGTAACGACGAACGAACCGCCTTCATACGCTTCGGGAACGGCCGGAAATTCGAGCCGTGCGGAATCCGCGTACACCGTCCGCGCCTCGGGGGCAAGGATGAGCACGTCTTCCCGTTTCGGATCAGCCGGGTCGTCGCTGCAAACGAGCAGAAACACCGATTTTTCAAAAAAGCCGGAGCCGTCGATCGTAACGGATACCGATTCGTCGGCAATCAGCACCGACTGCGCCGGTGTGATGGAGACGACGTGCGGCCGGAACGTTTCCTCGACGGTCAGCGGTTCCGATTGATCGGCAAGTCCGCCGGGGTTCACCGCCGACAGCCGCCATATGCCCGGCGCGAGCGGCGCGTCCGATCCGTTTTGAACGGTCAATTCCGCCGTCGTTTCGGGCGCGCCTTTATTGCCGGAATCGCCGGTATTATTTCGACCGGAACCGGTGCCGGACTTACCGCCGACTGTTCCGCCCGCAGTGTCAAAATTGCCCGAATTGCTGCCGGCGATGCGCAGCTGCGCCGGGATTCGCACGGCGTCGTCTGCGGAAACGAGTTCAATCACGGTCTGCGGGGTCAGTCCCGAACCGGTTATTGCCGCGTGCAGCGGTTCGTCCGGTTGCAGCAGAAATTCATTCGGAACGACAGACCGTATATGCGGAGCCAGCGCGGCCGTCAAAGATACCGCTTCGCTTTCCGATTCGAGCCCCGCGGGGTTTGCAATGTGCACCGTGTATCGGCCGGGAACGGCCGCGCTGCTGCTGAACGAGACGCGGACTTCGGATTCCGTGATTGCGGCGATAGAACAGGGTATTGTTTCTCCGGTTTGTTCGGAAACGAGACTGATCGTGCTTTCGGAGGTAACGCCGTACGCGCTCACGACCAGTTCTGCGGTCGCTTTGTTCGGCATCAGCGGCGGTATCTCCGCGACTCCGGTAACGACCGGCTGCACCGCCTGCAGAATTTCAAAGTGTTGCCATTCGGTAACCGACGCGGGGCGGCCCAATAAATCGTATACCTGAATCCGATAGCGGTAGCTGCCGGGCGGAAGTGAAAGTTCCAGCGAATTCCGTTCGGTGGCGTACGATTTCGTTTCGGAACGTTCGTCCTGAATTTCGAGTTCGTATGAAAGCGCGTATTCATCGGCTTCCCATGAGAATTGCTGCATAAAGGTCGTTCGCCCGTCCAATTCCCGTTTTTCATACGTAACGGCGGAGCGCCGCGGTGTTTCGGTTGGAGCCGACGGCTGTGCCGCCGCCGGAGTGCGGAAAAGCAGAAGGCACAGAAGTGCATACGGTATGTGGCGGCGAGCCGGTTTTTTAATTTCCATATAATGTTCCGGGCGTTTCGGGTAATATTTTGCCCGGCAGCGCAATATCTACGGTAAATTCTGCTTGGGACGAAGTACCTTGCCGTTCAATATAGCCGTCTTTTGCGCGGGCGTTCGTATCAATATTCCATATAAAAGTGCCCGCGTCAAGAATGGACATGTCGCGCAGCGTCAGCTCCGTTTTTTCGGCGGAAAGCGTCTTCCTGATGAGCGGGTCTGCGACTGTTCCGTCGGGCGTTTTACGGTACAGGGTGAACGTATACTCGGTTGCTTCGGGAACGCTCTGCCATGCGAATCTCAGCGTACGATGCGTGCGGAAGTACGCGGGGCCGAATACGGTCCCTGCTTCGGGCTGAAGCAGTACCGCCGGCGAAAGGCGTTCGGGAGCGGAGACGGTGAACGTCCGCGGTTTACGCGCCCGTATGTCCGCGCCGTCGCTCGTGCGTGCTTCCACCGTCCATTGATACGTTCCCGCGCTCAGCCGTTCCAAATACAGCGGACGGGCGGGATCCGTTCTGGTGAGTACGGTCTGCGTGATGCCGCCGGGAAGCAGCCGCCGCAGGATGAACACGGTCTGTGCGGCGGGATCCGTTTCTGTCCAAGTGAATCGCAGCGGCGAGCGGAGCGCTTGCAGGCCGTCGATCAGTTCGTTATCGGCAGGGTATGAGAGCGTAACGGGAATCGGGCTTCTGACGCTGACCGTCCGTTCCGTTTTGCGGCCGGTGCGGGCTGCCGCGTTCTCCGTTTCTTCCGCAGCGGCTTCAATGCTCCACGTGTACGACACCGGCTGTTCCGCCGCAGGCAAATGCAGGCTGACTGAGGTGCCGGTGATGCGGCGGTGTTCGGCGATCGGTTCCGCGTCTGCCGGGACTGTTGCGTTTGCAGCCAAAGCGGAGTTTGCAATCAAAGCGGAGTTTGCCGGTGCGCTTTCGGTTGCCGCCGTCCGGTACACGCGGAGTGTGTAATGCTGTGCGCCGATCACCGGCTGCCAGCTGAACGTAACGGGATTTCCGTTATGTGCGACGACCGTCGCCCCGTCTGCGGGTAAAATCGGCTGCGGCGCGTCCAATTCGGGTACGACGGTAACCGCTCGTGCCGGCGAATACAGCGGATCGCCCGTTTCGGCGTCCGCCGCACAGATCCGCCAGTACCAGGTTCCGGCGGCAAGCGCGACGCCGTCCGCCGTCTGTCCGTTGATTTGCGTATCGATAACGGGATTTGAAAACGTCTCATCCTGTGCGAATTGCAGTCTGCATTCGTTTTGTGCGTCCGTCGTTTTCCAGTTGAATTGCACTGCGGAAACGGAGGAAGCCTGAACGGTATAGTTTTCAGGCGGATAGAGCAGCAGCCGATCGGGAATTTTACGCGGTTCAACCGAAAATCGGAACGCCGGCGACGGTTCGGAAACGTCGCTTTCACCGTCGCGCTGCGTTACGCTCCAGTACCAGGTGCCGATATCCAGCGTTTCCGCCGAAAACGGAACCGAAACGTACGGATCCGTCGTGTTCAGTTCAAGTACCGGCTGTTCCGACTGCGGATCCGCCGCTACGGTGAGCGTATAGGCTGCGGCGTCGGGATCCGCTTTCCAGGCGAATTTGACGCTTTCCGCTTCAGAGGCGCGGCGGGTGATGACGCTTCCGTCTCCGGGCGTTACGGGAACGGGAGCGGACAACTTTTCTTTTTTATATATAGTGAACGGCGTTACGGGCGACGGTTCGGCCTCCGCGGCGTTCTGCGTAAGATACCGCGGCGTAACGCGCCAAAACCAAGTGCCTTCCGCCAAATCTGCGGTTACGGCGGAATTGCCTGAAACCGACTGTTTGACGGCCGGATCGGTCATTTCCGGAGACCCCGATACTTCCAATTCGTAACCGGCGGCCCAGTCGCTGCCGTCCCAGGCAAAGCGGATGACGGGATTTCCCGTTCGGTATGAAATGACGGTTCCGGCCGGCGGATAGCGCGGCTGCGGCTGCGGAACTGCGGCGAGTACCGCTTTGCCGGAAACCGATGCGGGTGCAGCGGCTGCGGCATCAGTTTCGGCTGCGGCATTGTTTTCAGTTGTGTCGTTTCCGGCCGTGCCGTCCGTGTCCGTGCCGGTATCGGCCCGGCTGCCGTCCGTTCGGTTCGCCTCGATTCGCGTAACGCGCCAATAAACGGTTCCGCTTTTGCACGGGAAAACCGCATTGCCGGAGGCCGCTTCCGTGCGGCTTTCGGTAATTCGCGTAAAATCGGGGTCGTACGATAATTCTATCAGAACCGAATCGGCAGGTTCCGGCCTATTCGATTTCCATGAAAAAAGCAGCGGAACGGCCGCAGTTTCTTCGTCCGTTCCGTCCGCCGGCGTTTGCATAAAATGCAGGATACGCGCGTTCGGGAGCGGAGCGGTAACGGTGAGCGGCGGTTCGCTGATGCCGCCGTCAGCGGAAACGCGCAATTCGGTGCCGTTCGAGGCGGTGCGCACCGTACCGTCGGCGGAAGCGACGAGCGCCATTCCGTTTTGTATTTGTACGGCGAATCCGTCCGCCGCGGTCTGCGCGCTCAGCGTCGCACCGGTTCCCGTTTCTATGCGCGAACCGTTTTCGGTAACGATGGTAAATCCGGCCGAGCCTGCGGTTGTGTCGAGCGAAATGGTTCCGCCGTTCGTAACGAGCGCCGCGCCGGTTTCGGTATAGAAGATTTGAATCATCGTGTTTTCGTCCATATTCAGGACGTTGCCGTCTTTCAGGTGAATCATCGCTTCAGATTGTTCCGCAGTGCGCAGCGTGTCTCCGTCGTACACGGGAGATTCCTGACGCAGCCGGTCCCAGATGACGCGGCCGTTCAGTTTGCGTTGGGCGGTGCGATATTTGAAAGTGATCGTCGCGATGGCCTGTTCGTTGCGCTTCGTCTGAATTCGGGTGATATCCTTGTAAAACAGGAATAAACTCGCGATCAGTACCAGCAGACAGAGAACCGTTATGACCGCGTCACTTGCCTTGAATCTGATATTTCTTTTCTTCCTCGTCAAGGTTTACTCCGTTTAGATTCGGCTCGGGAATACCGAGCAGGGCTCTGATTTCACGCACCGACTGCGGGCCGTCCGCGCCCGCGCCGGGAATGTCCCGCGCTTCGGGCATATTGACGACCGCGTAAATTCTGACCGGTTGTTCCTTGCCCTTTACCGTAACCGCCGGCATTTGTTCGGCAAGAATATGGTCTTTTATCAATTCATACGTGTTTTCCGTTATCAGGATATCCGTGCCGAGCGGTTTGTTCAGCGATTCGGTGCGGGAGGCGAAGTTAACCGCGTCGCCGATAACGGTATATTCCATACGTTCCGTTGAACCGATCTGTCCGGCAACGACCGGACCGGTGTTTATGCCGCATCCGATTCTGATGATAGGATTTTTGTCTCCGCCGCGGTTTTTATTGAACTCGATAAGCACGCTGCGCATCAGGAGCGCCGTGCGGACGCAGTTGAGCGCGTCCCGTTCGGGACTGCCGGAAGAAACGGGCGCGCCCCAAACCGCCATAACCGCGTCGCCGATGAATTTATCTACGACGCCGCCGGTTCGGTTGACGCAGTCGACCATGCGCGTCATGTATTCGTTCAGGAATTCAACGACTTCCGCCGGTTCCAGTTTTTCCGATATGGCGGTGAACGAACGTATGTCCGAAAAAAAGATGGTGGTCAGTTTGGTTTCTCCGCCGAGCGACAGTTCGCCGCGCATGGCCTTTTCGGCGATATCCTTATTGATGAATCTGCCGAACGTATCTTTCAGCCGTTCCCGTTCGGCAAGTCCTTTGCCCATGCTGACGAAACTTTCGGTCAAAAGTCCGAGTTCGTCTTTCGTATGCGGCTTTAAGTTCAGCTCGAATTTGCCTTCTTTTATTTCCTGCGCGGCGGCGGCGAGCGCCTTGACCGGCGTGCTGATCGTTTTTGAAAAAAACCAAATGACGGCTACCGACACGGCCAATACGGCAATCGTCAGGTAAATGTTCCGCCGCGTAGTCGCTTTGACCGACTCGAACACGATGGACGCCTGCACGACGGTGATGACGCCCGCATCGGCGAACGCGGGCAGCTTCCGATACGCGCCGAAAAACGATTCTCCGGCAGCGTCGTCGTAGAGCAGCTGGCGGTTTTCGTAACTGTTTTCACGCATTTCGCGGACGATAGGGATTGCGGATAAGTCGGCCGCTTTCAGGACAAGATCGGCGTCGGGATGTGCGATAACGCGGCCTTCGTTGTTCACCAAATACGAGGAATTCGTGGAACTTATACCGAACGTTTCGCTCAGCGTTTCAGGTGAAAACAGAATGACCAGCGCGTGCTGTTCGCCGTCCCGCGGGTCGGGAAGCAGCAGTGCGATGAGCGGTGTTGAAAAATACGGCGAAACGTTTAAAAGCGCCGTCGTTCCCGCCGCCGCCTGCGCCAGGCGGTTCTTTTCTCCGGTCAAAAAAGCGGAAACGTCCGTCGGCGTCAATTTTCCGATTCCGGCAAAAACGGCGTTTATCAGTACGTCCTGCTGCGTGCCGGCAACCGCCGCTATATCCTGATTCCGCTCGAAAAAAAGCACGGCGGCTTGTTCCGGCGGAACCGCTGACGCGCCGTCTCTGCCGGTTATGTCGAGCAGCGTGCGGACGTTCGTTACGATGGATTGCAGCCGGGTTTCCGCTTCGGCGGCGGTGCGGCGGTTTATGGCGAGGTTGTTTTCTTCGGCGGAAATGCGGACGTCGTTCGTAACGTAATGCGAAACGAGCATCGTGATGAGGCCGAGCGCGCTCACGACGATGAGCGATATGATGCCGATGAGTTTTGCGCTGATGCGATATTTCGATTTCGGCGTGCTGTCGGCGAGCGTATAGTAATCGTCTTCGGGAGTACGGGCCGGTTCGGGTTCCGGAACGGCGGATTGCCCGGCTGCCGGAGGAATCGCGTTTTCAAATACCGGCGGCTTGCCCGGCAGCGTGTTCTCGGCAGGCATAGCTTCCGCAGAAGATTTTTCGGCTTCGGCAGGCGGTACGTCCGTCGGCGGCTGTTCAGGTACGGCCGTTTCTATTTTTTCAGGATATACGAACGTTCCGTACGGCAGTGTTCGGCTCTGCCGTGTGCGTGTGTTCGCAATCCTGAAGGTGAGTACGTTCGGTTCGTTCATATCCGCGTACAAAACGGTAACGACGAGCAGCCGTTCCTTTTCAAATCCGATTTCTACGACGACGGACTTGCGTGCCGACTTTGTGCCGGAAGGGATGACGATTTCAAACTCGCCGATTTTTTCGTCCAGATCCGTTTTCGTTTCACTGCGGCGCAGTATAAGCGGAACGGCGGTGCGTGCGTTTTGTCCGCCGGATAAAACGATCCGCTTGCGGGCAGTGCTTCCCAACGGAAGCAGCGGAACGAACGGCCGGTCGGAGACTTGTATGCCGATCATCGGCTGAGCCATATGACACTCCTGTAATGGACTGATGCGCGGGTCCGTACGAAATAAACCTGCTTTTTATATATCGGCTGCCGCACTGATAAATCATAGTATTTTATCCTGAAAATGTGGTATGATACCGGCATGAATTCAGCTAATGATACGCGTTCGATACGCAATTCCGCGCGCAAAACGGTGCGCGACGTGTGTGCGATAAAATCCGGCGAACGGGTTCTGATCGTTACGAACCGCTCCCTGAAAAACGGAGCGGCTCAAACGTATGAGATTTCGCAGGCGATTTACGACGAATGCCGAGAGGCCGGCGCTCAGCCCGTGCTGATCGTGCAGCCGGAAAAGGCTTCGCTTGATTCGGCGGATCCTGTGGTGCTTGCGGCGCTCAAGACCGAACCGGACGTGTTTTTTTCCGTCTCCGAAAATAAACTCGGCAAGGATCCCGAAGGAATCGCGAATCCGTATATTGCCGAAGACGGCTCGAAGCACGATCATATTTTCGATTATCTATTATATGGAAAGAAATCGATGCGGGCGGTTTGGACGCCGGGCATTACGCTCGATATGTTTGCGCGGACGGTCGATATCGATTATGACGAATTGGACGGACGGTGCAGGGAGCTGTGCGCCCGGTACGAGGGCGTCGTAAGCGTGCACGTTACGGCTCCCGGCGGAACCGATATAACGGTGCCCGTCGCCGGGCGTAAGGCGCTTACCGACGACGGTTCGTTCCGCACGGCGGGTTCCGGCGGAAACGTTCCCGCCGGAGAAGTGTTCATCAGTCCGGTTGTCGGAAAAGGTTCAGACCGCACCGGCGGCGAAAATCCCGCTGATGCCGGCGCACCCGGCGGCTGCAGCGGACGGATCGTGTTCGACGGTTCCATGTCGCTGAACGAAGGCGACATTGTCATAAAAACGCCGATTACGGTTGAAGTGCGCGGCGGGTTCGCCGTGTCCGTTTCCGGCGGTGAAGAAGCGGCGAAGCTGAACGCGACGATCGCCGCCGCGGAACGCTCCGCGCTCGATATGGAAAAAGTCGGAATACTGAGCGCCGAACAGGCGGCCGTGTATAAACGGAACGCGCGCAACATCGGCGAATTGGGGATCGGTTTGAATCCGGCCGCGCGGATCACCGGCAACATGCTGGAAGACGAAAAAGCGTTCGGTACGTGTCATTTTGCAATCGGCTCGAATTACGACGGAGACGCGCCGTCTCTGATTCATTTGGACGGCGTCGTGCGCGATCCGGTCGTCACGTTCCGGTATGCCGACGGCGGCACGTATACGGTGGACGTTTGGCGCTGACCCCGGCGCTTGCAGATTAGAGCCGGGGCGTTCGCACGACGCGGCAGGGGGCGTTGCCGGTATACTTTTGCGCAGCAAAAGATAAAGGCAAGCACCCGGTCCGACCTGGCCGGCTGACGATGCGGGACAGGTCGGAGCCGCCCGAAAGATCAGAAGCCCATAATGTCGAACTCGAACGTTCGCGTATTTTGTCCGGAGATTTTGAATTCCGGGTGAACCGCCGCCCCCCAACTGTCGTCTCCGCCGACGCCGCTTTGTGCCGCTGCGGATTTTTCGGCAAGCGAAGCTGCATCCGCTAACATCGCGAGCCGAACGGTGGCGGAGATCTTTTTCCGAACGTCCGGCGGCAGAATCCCGACGTGCGATTCGGCCTCGTTTTCGGTTGTTTTCAGCAAGTCGCCTTCATCGGACAGCGGAAGTCCGGTCGTACCGGGTTCTGCCGTTTGGCAGTGTTCGTTTTCGGGAAAAAGGGGGATTCGTCGGTTCGTCGCTTCCCGAACGGCAAAGTCGACGGTCTGCGGCGACAAACCGAACGGCAGCACGACGAGGGCGGCGAGCGGTTCCGCAAGCGAATCGGTGTGTTCAAAAAACAGGGCGACGTCCGGAATGCTTACCCTGCCGTTCGCGCCGTCGTGTACGAAGCGTCGCGTACCGTTTTCCTCCTTTAATAACGTGATTATTCCGGTAGCGGCGTGCGGGTCGGCGCTCAAATGCGTGCAGTTTACGCCCGCGTTTGCAAGATACGAACGGAGCGAACCGCCGTACGGATCGGCACAGACGGCATCGCATTTTGGCGGAGAAGCGGGGATTTCTGCTGCGAGTGCCGGTTCCGCCGGTACTGATGATGTTATCTGTGCCGCTGATGTTGCCGTTGTCGATACTACTGCCGGTGCGGGGCAGGGTTGTCTGCCGCCTATCCGGCCGCAAAACAGTACGCCGTATCCTGCACGTGAAAGGTTGAGCGCCGCCGTAAACGCGCCGCCGGCCGGTTCTGCCGTAAAAAACGGTACGGCTGCGGTTCCGTCGTGCGGCTGCTGCCCCGCGGTTCGCATCAATTGCGCAATGTAGATACTGCCTATTACACCGATATTCATGGGCTTACTATATCATCGGAGGCGGAGCGGCACAAGCCGCCGCCGGATACCGATGAGGCACGAGCTGCCGGTACGGTTCGGCGCGCGTCGGGAATCCGTCTGAAAGGCGAAGGGCGAAAGCGCTGCTGCGTACGCGGATTTTCGGTTAACGGTGCAGATACAACGTCATTTCATACCGTCCCGGGCGTACGCGGTACTGTTCGAGCGTATCCGGCCCGCACGCTGCGCTTCCTACGCCGCGTTGTGCGCAGTCGACGTGCAGCGTCCAAAAGCCGCTTTGGGAAATGGTGTCTTTCAGTTCGTCGGTATGCCGGGCGTTCAGCATGTTTTCCGGTGAATACCGTTCGGCGCTGAATTGCAACGGCGAACCGCAGCGTATGCCGAACGGTTCCCGGCTGCCTTTTAGGATAATGTCGCGTACGCCCGTACGGTTGCCGTTTTCCTGCGGTACGATGTACGGTACTTCGAGTTCCGCCGGACTACCGGCGTAGTATCCTAAAAACGCTCCCGTTTTTCTGTCTGCGTAGGATTCGTGCGGACCGGAACCGAACCATTCGATACGCGCGGTATCCGCGGGTATCCGTACGGAAATACCTACGCGCGGCAGTTCGGGAAGTGCCGGATCCAGATCGAACGACACGTCGAGTCGGACGGGGGCCGAATCTCTTTTTTCCCGAAGCGCGCGAAGCGAATAGGTTCCCAAAAATCTGTTCCGATACGCGGAGCAGGCGTTATTTCCGGCGATCAGGTTCCCCGATTCTGCAAACAGAACGTCGTTGTCCGACTCGTTTTCCGTCGTTTTCTCATATCGCAGATGGAGTAGGTCGAGCTCGAGCCACGGATTTACGGCTTTGTCTTTCCAGTAAAAGGCGGACTCGCTGTCTCCGTATCGGTCGAAATACGTTTTGAGGCCGTCGTTTTCCGTGGGAACCCGGAACAGACAGGGGGTAATTGATTCTATGAAGGCAAGACACGCGGCGTCTGACGGTGCACCCGTAAACACCGGCAGCGTTTCCCGGAGAATATGTTCTGCGGAAGAAACGATAAAACCCGCGTCTGCCCAAGGCGTTTTATGTTTCAGACGGAAATCGCAGTGCACGTAAGTGGTTCCTTCGTTCATAGTGCTTTGCGTTACCGGCAGCGTTATTTCTGTTGTTCGGCCGGGCAACGTGCGGGGCAGTTCGGTGATTCCCCGTTCGAGAACCGAGCCGTCGCAGCATACTGTCCATTCGAGTTCAAGAATGTCCAAAGCGGTAAAGTCGAATTTGTTTTGAATCGCGTACCTGAACGGAATTCCGGGTACGCTTCGCATACGAACCGGAGCGAATACGTGTTTGCATTCGGCAAGCGCCGGTTTCGGCGTTTGGTCGGGAAACAATAGTCCGTTCAGACAGAAGTCGTAATCACACGGTTTATCTGCAAAATCGCCGCCGTATTTCCAAAATTTTACACCGGTTTCGGAAACGGCGGCAATTCCCTGATCTATCCAGTCCCAGATATACCCGCCTTGCAATCCGCGATGACTTTCTATCGCTTCCCAATAGTCGGCTAAACTGCCGTTTGAATTCCCCATAGCGTGTGAATATTCGCACATGATGAGCGGTCGATCGTCGTCACGATACGTTGCGTAATCCGTAATGAGGCTGATAGGCGGATACATCGGTGCAACGATGTCGGTAAGTCCTTTACCGCGGGCGAGCGAGTCGAGTGTGTAAGCGCCCTGTCCGCGTTCCGGGCGAATAAACCCTTCGTAATGGATCGGACGTGACGGATCCCTTCGCCGGATCCAGGCGCCGCAGGCGACGTGATTTTCACCGTCGCCGCTTTCGTTTCCCAGCGACCAGACGATAACACTCGGATGATTTTTGTCACGCAGCACCATGCGTTGAATCCGGCTCGAGTATGCATACGTCCACCGAGCGTCGCGGCACAATTGATCGTAAAAGCAATGATTTTCGATGTTCGCTTCATCTGTCAGATAAATACCGTATCTATCGCACAATTCGTACCACCGTTCGTCGTTCGGATAGTGGCAGGTTCTGACTGCGTTGAAGTTATGCCGTTTCAGAAGCTGAATGTCTTTCAGCATGGACTGTACGGAAAGCGTTTTGCCGGTGTGTTCGTCGTGTTCATGGCGATTTACGCCTTTTATGTAAATCGCCCGTCCGTTTATGCGCAGTTCCCGTTCCGCGACGGTAACGCTTCGGAATCCGGTACAAAACGCCGTGCTTTCAAGATGGCGGCCGTCTTTATGAATCGATACGGCGACGACGTACAGTGCGGGCGTTTCGTGTGACCATTCGGCCGGATTCAATATGGTGAGCGGAATTTCAGCAACGCAGGAATTGGTGCGGTAATTACAGGTGAAACTCCGCACCGTCTGCGTTATCGGGAGCACGTTCCGTGCAAACTCGGTAGCTTCAGCCGCACTCGACGGTAACGTGAACGGATACAATGCGCAGGTTATGTCGAACGTATCGTACTTTGCCGTCCGTATTTCCGCATCGGTCGGCGCGTTGCCTATGCCGGTACCCGCGTGCAGATCTCCGGCAAGGGCGATGTGCAGGGTAAGCGACGCCGTACGATCGGTGTTCGTGCAGTCGTTTTGAACCGCAGCGTGCGACGGGATAGCGCTTATATCCTGAATGTATTGCCGTTCGGTACTGTACAAATACACGCTGCGGTGTATGCCGCCGAACCACCACTGATCCTGATCTTCTACGTAGCTGGCGTCCGAGTACCGGATAACTTTAATGCATATATCGTTTTGGGTGTCGTAATGGATGAACGGTGTGATATCGAATTCACTAGGCAAGCGGGAATCTTTTCCTGCACCGACGAATTCTCCGTTAACGTAAACCATGCAGATGCTTTCGGCGGAACCGATATGCAGCACGACGCGGCGCTCTCGCCATTGAGCGGGAAATGTAACCGTTTTATAATAAACGCCGGTCGGATTTGCTTTGGGTGCGCGGGGAGGCAGTTCGGCGAACGGCATTTGTACGTTGGTATAATGAGGTTTGTCATACCCTTGCAGCGACCAGGTTCCGGGCACCGTGATCGGCGCGGCGTTTTCCGGTGGAAATACGGGAATCGGTTCGTCGGGGCCGGCATGAAACGAAAACAGCCATTGACCGTCCAAGCTGAGACAATAGTCATTCGCGGAAAAGTCCCTGAATTCGGGACCCGCATACGCATCGGCTACGGCTTCCGTAATGGAAGCGAACGGCAGCAGCGGACTGCGCATGGGCAGCCGGTTCAATTCCTGTATTTCAGGATTTTCCCATAACGGGGTAACGTTCGGTATGTTCATATGCCTATGATACGGGGCGTTTTTCCCTATTGTCAATAGTATGGGAATACCGAAAAATTACGGAAACTCGGTATTTTTGTAACTTGTGCCCTGAAAAGACCGATCGTATACTTGACTGATGATACCGATACCGTATCGGAGAATACAAGTTTCAAGGGGGAATCTGATGAAAAAACTGGCAATCGCCGTGTGTACTGCCGCGCTCTGCGCTGCCGTAGTGTTTGCAGGAGGCGGAAAGGACGCTGCCGTAAAAGATCCGAATGCGCCTGTTACGCTCACTGTGTGGTGCTGGGATCCTATGTTCAACATTTTTGCGATGAACGAGGCCGCAAAAATCTATAAAACCGATCATCCCAACGTAACGGTTCAGGTCGTGGAAACTCCCTGGCCGGATTTGCAGCAAAAACTGATAACGTCGCTGTCTTCCGGACAGACGGAAACGCTGCCCGATATCATTCTATGTCAGGACAACGCCATTCAGAAAAACGTGATGAATTATAAGAACGCGTTTTTGCCGCTGAACGGTAAAGTGGATTTATCCCGTTTTGCCCAATTTAAAGTGGGCAGCGGTACGATCGACGGAAAAAGTTACGCCGTACCGTTCGATAACGGTGTGACCGGAACGTTCCTGCGCAGGGATATTATCGAACAAGCCGGATTACGGGTTTCCGATTTTAACGATATTACCTGGGAGCGCTTCATCGAACTGGGTAAAACCGTAAAAGCCGCAACCGGCAAGCCGATGGTTTCTACGATGGCAAACGAGCCGGACTTTATAATGATCATGCTGCAAAGCTGCGGGATATGGTTGTTCGACGATGCCGGAAACCCGTATTTAAAAGATAACGCTGCACTGCGCGAGGCCGTTCGGTTATATGCCGAAATGATCAAAGAAGGCATTTGTATTCAGGTTCCCGATTGGAACGCCTATATTGCTACGCTGAACAACGGTTCCGTTGCCGCAACGATCAACGGCTGCTGGATTATCGGTTCCATTTCGGCGGAAAAATCGCAGTCCGGTAAATGGGCTGTTGTCAATACGCCGCGCTTCGCTTCGATTTCCCGTTCCGTCAATTACAGTAATCAAGGCGGTTCCAGTTGGATGATTATGGCGGCTTCCAAAAACGCCGACACTGCGGCGGATTTTTTGAGCAAGACGTTCGGCGGCAGCGTAAAGCTGTATGAGACGATACTTCCTGCGTCGGGTGCAATCGCGACGTGGCTGCCTGCGGCCGAATCTTCTGTATATGCGGAACCGAATGCATTTTTCGGCGGGCAGAAGATATATGAAGATCTCGTCCGTTTTGCCGGTAAAGTACCGCTGGTAAAATACGGCGTGTTCAATTATGAAGCCCGCGACGCTATCGGTCAGCAGATAACGGATATCGTTTCCGGTAAGAAAACGATTGAAAAAGCGCTTGCCGATGCTCAGAAGCAGGTTGAATTCCTGATGGGAATGTAAAAAAAAGGAACCGGTAAAACGCATGTTTTTTCATCCGGTTCCGTTCGGCTGCCGTTTGCTCTTCCGACGGCAGTCGTTTTCATCAGCCGGGAGTCCGGCGGGAGGTACCATTGTGCGACAATTGAAACTTGAAGAAAAATATAAACGCTGCGGTTGGTTTTTTATTGCACCGGCGAGTCTGTTGATTTTCGTGTTCAGTTTTTATCCGATGATGCAGGCGCTTGTTCTGTCTCTACAGTCGGGACTTGGCAATAATTTACGTTTTACCGGTCTTAAAAATTATTTGCGATTATTTCAGGATGAAATTTTTCTTACGTCCGTAGGAAACGTATTCGTGTATCTTATTTTTCAAGTTCCCGTGATGCTGCTGCTTGCGCTCGTGTTAGCCTCGATTTTGAACAAACCCGATTTGAAGTTCAAAGGAGTGTTTAGGACTATCGTTTTTTTACCCTGCGCGACGGCTTTGGTTTCTTCCGCACTTATTTTTAAATCGTTTTTTGCCGTAGACGGAATCGTAAACGCATATTTCATGAAATTCGGTATTATCGATTCGGCGGTAAATTGGTTAGGACATCCGCGGTGGGCGAAGGTGATCATCATTATCGCCATCACGTGGCGTTGGACGGGATACAATACCATTTTTTATTTAGCGGGATTTCAAAATATAGATGCGTCCCTTTACGAAGCGGCCCGTATAGACGGCGCGTCCGACCGGCAGCAATTTTTCAAGCTTACCGTACCGCTTTTGAAACCGGTTATTTTGCTTACGGCGATCATGTCTACGAACGGAACCCTGCAATTGTTTGATGAAGTCAAGAACATTACGAACGGCGGTCCGGGAAACGCGACGATCACCATTTCAAACTACATATACAATCTTTCTTTCAAGTATAATCCGCAGTTCAGTTACGCGGCGGCGGTATCGTATTCGATACTGATAATGGTGGCCGTGCTGTCTTTTATTCAGATGAAAATAGGAGATTCGGATGCGAACAGGTAGAATTCATTCGCGCGTCGTCATGTACGCGTTTTTAACGGTAGTGTGTTTGGCTTCCGTGTTTCCGTTTTACTGGATGCTGGTTGCCGCAACGAATTACAGTGTCGACGTTATTAAGGGAAGTAATTTTTTTGGGACGGCGCTGATTGATAACGTGAAGACGTTGACGGCGACGGTAAATCTTGGTGGTGCTTTTTGGAATTCACTGCGGAATACCGTTGCGGGGACGGCTGCCAGTTTATTCGTCTGTTCATTGGCCGGTTACGGATTTCAGGTGTATCGTGATAAAAACAAGGACATGCTGATGAAAATACTGCTGCTTTCGATAATGGTTCCGTTTGCTTCCATTATGGTGCCGCTTTTCAGATTGTTCAGCCAGGTTAAAATGCTCGACACAACGATGGGTTTTATTTTGCCTTCCGTTTCCACGGCTTTTCTTATCTTTTTCTTTCGTCAGAATTCCATGTCGTTTCCGATAGAAACGGTGCAGGCAGCGCGGGTGGACGGATTAAGCGAATTCGGTATTTACCTGAAAATCTATCTGCCGGTTATGATGCCTTCGTTCGTTGCCGCCGGAATCGTGACGTTTATGAACAATTGGAACAGTTATCTGTGGCCGCTCATTATCATGCAGACGCAGCGAAGTCAGACTATGCCGCTGCTCATTGCGGGTATGACTGCCGGATACACAACCGATTACGGTGCGCTGATGCTTGCCGTTACCGTATGCACGCTGCCGACCGTGATCCTGTTTTTTACGCAGCAGAAACGCTTTGTGTCCGGTATTCTGGGTTCCGTCAAATAAGTTAAATGGTGCAAGGATCGTTTCTGTTGGCCAACCGGATCATTTCAAAGCGATCCTTTACCCCGGTTTTAAAATAAATTGCGCTCACCTGATTTCGTACCGTTTGAATGGCCAAATGCAGTTTTTCGGCAATTTGCTCGTTGCTGTATCCGGTTACCAGCAGCGTCGCTATTTCCCGTTCCCGGTTAGTCAGTTCCTTGAGCCACGGCGCGTCGTCCGGGTCGGGGCGGCTTGCGGGGGTGAACCGTTCTTTTACCAGTTTTTTTATTATACCAGGGGAAATCTGCATTATACCGCTTTTCAGAGCACGAATTGCCGTTATCAATTCCGTGGGTGAAATGTCTTTTAGCAGATATCCTGAAGCTCCGGCAAGCAGTGCCGAACGTACCAATTCGTCTTCCTGATACGTGGAAAGCATGATAATTTTAGTTTCCGGCAGCAGGTTTTTTATCTGCCGAACGGCTTCTATTCCGTCCATTTCCGGCATGGAAACGTCCATTACGATAATATGCGGAAGAAACTGTCGGGCGAGTGCGACGGCTTCTATTCCGTTATGCGCAGTTCCGACTATTTCTATGTCGTCCGCGTAGTTGGTCAGATACGTACTCAGACTTTCGATAAAAATTATCTGGTCGTCTGCCAGCAGAATTTTTGATGTTTCCTGTCGTTCAGTCGTCATGAGTGTCTCCCGCTCCGCCGAATTCCGATTCCGCACCGGTAAGCGGAATTGAAATGATCAGTCTGAAACCGCCGTCTTCCGGCGAAAAAAATGAAAGAGTACCGCCGATTTCGCGCAGCCGCTCTTCCATTCCGGCAAAACCGATGCCTTTTACGATCTGTTTTGCTCCGATTCCGTTGTCGCTCACCGTTATCGTCAGGTTTCCTTCAAATTCCTGAAAATGGATCAGAATGTGAGTCGCATGTCCGTGCCGCAGGGAATTGGTGAACGCTTCTCGTATGATTTTCCGCAGCGTGGAATTGACAGCGCGTCCGTATTCATGTTCCATGTTTCCCGTTTCTATGTCGATTGAAATACCGGTTACTTCTTCAAATATGGTTTTCAGCTGATAAATATCCTGTATACCAGTTGCGACGGGATCCTGTATGTTGCGAATGAGATGCAGGATTTCGCGCGTATGTTTGAGTCCGTCGGCCGCCTGCGTGCGGATCAGCTGAAACATCCGATGGGCGTATTGATCGTCCATATTGGCAGTGCTCATCGCCGCATCGGAAAGTGCGATAATGTTCGTAAATACATAGCCGCAGCTGTCGTGCATATCTCGGGTGATACGCGAACGTTCCCGTTTGCTTGCCTGTTCTCCGCGGGTTTTTGCATTTTCCTGCAGATGCTGGTTGACTGCGGCAAGTTGCGTTTCGGTAAGGTGCAAATGCGCAACCGTTTCACGGAATGTGTCGCAATATTTTGAAAGTCGTTTGGAATACAATGCGCCGCCCCAAAAGAGGAGTACGAGCACGTAAAAGAAAAGCGCTTCAGGTACGGTCGGGTTGAATTGTTTCAGACTGATGTTTCCTTTGCCGAGTTGATCGGGATGGAAGAGTGCCGCCGAAAAAAGAAACAATGTCGCCGTCGGATATGCAATATTTTGCGGAAAAGGAAACACCGTGTAAGCGACGACGTGCGAAGCACATATTGCAAATTTTATGGTAAACAGATCGGGAACGGTATACGCCGAGAGTGTTGCGGAAAAAATACCTGCTGAACAGAAAAGCAGGCGGGGAAACCACCGGTCGTTAAAGAATGCGCCGGCGAGGGTGAGCGATGCCGTTAAAAGCGGTACGTAAAAATTTACGTAAAACAGGAACGAATTTCCGGCGACGTCGTTTTCAAACACGAGAGGAATCCGTGTCCTGATCCGATATTTTATCAGAAATAAAACGTACGCGAGAAGAATGAAAAGCAGAGTGATTCCTGCCGTAACATACGAATGTCGTTTCTGATAGTGTTCTTTCATATTCTTACACCGGCTATAATTATATGGTATAACCGGTGATCGGGCAAGCATTGTTTTCTTTCAGGAGTATTGTAAATTACGTGCTGCATAAAAAAGCGACCCGTTACGGAAGCTGTGCCTCCGGAACGGGCCGCCTGCACCATGTGCTCAGAGCCTTACGGGTCTTGCGCGCTGCGCTTTATGCGCACGCTTTGCGCGTCCGGCGTACCTTACGCGCCTGCGTTTACAGCAGCGACGTATACAGCGCCGAAATGTCTGCAACCGTCGGATCGCGCGGATTACCCGGCGTACATGCGTCGGCAATCGCGGACATCGCCAGCTGCGGTACGTCCTCCGCTTTCGCGATGTTTTTCAGATTCATCGGAATGCCGACGTCAGCCGCCAGTTTTTTAACTGCGTCCACCGCAGCTTTCCGGTATTCGGCTTCGGTCATTTTTTCCGTACCGGTAACGCCCATAACGCGCGCGATGTCGCGGTATTTGGTTCCCGTCGTCGGCGCGTTGTATTCCATTATAGTCGGAAGCAGAATCGCGTTCGCAATACCGTGCGGCGTGTCGTAAAACGCACCCAGCGAATGCGCCATCGAATGCACGATGCCCAGCCCGACGTTTGAAAACCCCATTCCGGCGACGTATTGGCCGAGCGCCATATCGGTACGGCCTTCCGGCGTGCCGGCGACGGCGTTCCGCAGCGAACGGGAGATTATTTCGATCGCCTTTATATGGAACATATCGCTCAATTCCCACGCGCCTTTGGTTATAAAACCTTCGATTGCGTGCGTGAGCGCGTCCATTCCGGTAGCGGCGGTCAGCCCTTTGGGCATACTCGACATCATATCGGGATCTATGACGGCAAGAATCGGAATATCGTGCGGATCGACGCAGACGAATTTCCGTTTTTTCTCCGTGTCAGTGATAACGTAATTTATCGTAACTTCCGCCGCGGTTCCCGCCGTCGTCGGTACGGCTATGATCGGAACGCTTTTGTTTTTGGTGTCGGCCACGCCTTCGAGCGAGCGGACGTCGGCAAATTCGGGATTAGCCGCGATAATGCCGATCGCTTTCGCCGTGTCCATGGACGAACCGCCGCCGATGGCGATCAGGTAATCGGCGCCGCTTTTGGTAAACGCGGCGACTCCGGTCTGTACGTTTTCAATCGTGGGATTCGGCTTGATGTTCGAGTACAGTTCGTATTTCATTCCCTCCGCGCCGAGCAAATCCGTTACTTTTGAAGTAACGTTGAATTTGACCAAATCGGGATCGGAACAGACGAACGCTTTTTTGAACCCTCTTCTTTTGACTTCCGGAACTATCGCGGTGATAGCACCGGAACCGTGATACGATGTTTCGTTCAATACGAATCTTTGTGCCATGTGAAATGCCTCCTAGCCGTACAACGGCCCGTAAAATTTGCAGGCCGAATAGTCGGCTGCCTGTTTGTCTTCAGTTCCGAAACCGGCCCAGCTGTGCGGGCGGTACACGGCGCTTTCTTCGACGTTGTGCATGGTAACCGGAATTCTGAGCATGGACGCCAGCGTGATAAGATCCGCGCCGACGTGTCCGTATACGGTAACGCCGTGATTCGCTCCCCAATTGGCCATTACGCTGTACACGTCCGTAAACGCGCCGTGTCCGGTAAGGCGCGGGCAGAACCAGGTCGTCGGCCAGGTCCGGTCGGTACGTTTGTCGATGACGGAATGAATGTCGTCCGGCAGATGTGCGGTTCGGCCTTCCGCAATCTGCAGAACGGGTCCGATTCCTTCAACGATATTGAAACGCAGCATCGTAACGGGCATTTCGGCCGCACACCGGAAATGGCTTGAAAATCCGCCTCCGCGGAAATATTCGTAGTTCGCGCGGCACCAGTCGGTTGCCGAAAGGCACGCTTTTACGTCGGCTTCGGTCATCTGCCAGAACGGTTTCATGCAGTTTTCACCTTTCGCGTTCTTGCACGCGCCGCTTCCGTCGAGTGCGGTTGCGCCGGAGTTGATCAGGTGAATAAATCCGTCTTTCGCAACGCCCGAAGGTTTGCGTCCGGTTACCCGTTCGCAGGCTTCGGCGCTCCAATACGTGCGTACGTCGTGAAAGCACGGCGCGGTACCGGAAACGAGCGTTCCGAGCAGCATTGAAATGCCGTTGCAGGTGTCGTTTTCGGTTGCAAACGGAGTCGGCGGTTTGGTTCCGTTCCAGTCGAACGTGGAGGCCATGATCGCTTCGGTGAAGTCGGCGTTCGGCAGCCAGTCCGTCCAGTTGCGCTGCCCCTGGAAGCCTCCGGCCACGGCGTTTTTGCCCAGCGCTTCTTCATGCCAGCCGAGTTCGGCCAGTTTGGGGTTTCCGTAGAGAATGTCGCGCATGACCATCGTCATTTTGGTGATGAACGTCCAATCTTCTTCGGGCGGAACCGTTTTCGATTTGGTAATGATTTCCGGCAGTTTTTTACCGGCGTTGCAGTCGAAACCTTCCTTGCAGTTCTTTTTTACCCATTCGCGCGCTTTTTCAAATTCATCCTGATCGTAAATGCCGAGCGTGATGCGCCGCAGGATTTCGGTCATGTCTACCCATTCGGCGCGGATTCCGAAATATTTTTGCATTACCGAAGCGTCGCAGTAACTTCCCGCTATACCCATCGCCACGCCGCCGAGGTTGACGTACGATTTGTTTTTCATCCAGCCGACGGCGACGGCGCATCGGGCGAAACTGAGGATTTTATGCGCGACGTCTTCGGGAATCGACGTGTCGGCTGCGTCCTGCACGTCGTGTCCGTAAATGGAAAACGCCGGAAGTCCGCGCTGTGCGTGCGCCGCCATGACCGCCGCAAGATATACGGCTCCGGGGCGTTCGGTTCCGTTGAAACCCCACACCGCTTTAATGGTAGTCGGATCCATGTCGAACGTTTCCGTTCCGTAACACCAGCACGGCGTTACCGACAGAGTCGCGACGACGTTTTGTGCTGAAAACTGATCCGCAACGGCGGCCGCTTCCGCTCCGCCGCCGATGGTCGTGTCTGCGACGACGCACCGAACGGGTGTTCCGTCCGGATATTTCAAGGTTTCGCTGATGAGTTTCGCGGCGCGTTCCGCCATTCCCATCGTCTGTTTTTCAAGACTTTCGCGAACTCCGCCCCAGCGCCCGTCTATTACCGGGCGTATACCGATTTTAGGATACAGCATGATCGATTTCCTCCTGATTAAATACTTGCAGCGAATATCTGCAGCGGCGGCTTCGTGGAAACCGGCCGCTTCAGTGCGTTTATTTCATTTCTGCCTCGACTGCGGTACGCTGCGGCCACGACCGATTAGCGGTCGTTCCGCGCGTGTGCCACCGGACACTTTTCCCCTTACCGTGCGGCTTCCGTCAGCGACTGCGGCTGCGACCGATTAGCGGCCGCAGTCTATGATTTTCCGGAATTTTTCAAACACTTTGCCGTCTGACTCCGTTTTTGCCGGTTCGTACCGCTTGAGTTTTTCCGTTTTTCGCAGCAGCGCGCGTCCGGCGGCGATATCCGGAATGTCGCCCAGCGCCGTAAGCTGAATAAGTATGTTTCCGAGCGCGGTCGCTTCCACCGGACCCGCTACGACGGGTATACCGCAGAAATCCGCCGTAGTCTGACATAAAAAGCGGTCGCGGCAGCCGCCGCCGAGCACGTGCAGCCGCTCGAACCGTTTTCCGGTCGTTTCGGAAAGCTGTTCGAGCGCCGACCGGTATTTAAACGCCAGACTTTCGTATACGCAGCGCATGATTTCTCCCGGACTGCGCGGAACGTACTGTCCCGTCTTGCGGCAGAATTCCCGGATCCGTTCGGGAACGTCGCCCGGCGGTGCGAACGACGGGTCGTCGGGGTCTATGCAGCAGCGCGCACCCGGCGCTTCCCGTGCGAGCGCTTCCAAATCCGCGAACGAATACGTCGTACCTTGCCGCTTCCATTCGCGCCGGCTTTCCTGTATGAGCCATAAGCCTATAATGTTTTTCAGATAGTTGATTTTTCCGTTCGCGCCGCATTCGTTGGACAGTTCCCGCTCCATGCTCGTTTCCGTCAGCACGGGCGCGTCGAGTTCCGTTCCGATGAGACTCCAGGTTCCGCACGAAAGGAACGCGACCTTTTCCGCTTTTACCGCCGGAATCGCGGCGACGGCACACTGCGTGTCGTGTCCGGCGACGGAAATGATTTTCATGCCGTCGTACGTGCCCGCGACCGTTCCGCTTTCCGCAAGCGGAGCGAACAGCGTTTCAGGAATTCCAAACGCGGAAAGCACTTCCGCGCTCCATTCGCGTGTCGCCGGATTGAACATCTGGCTCGTAGACGCGATCGACCGTTCGCAGACGGCGTTTCCGCACAAGGAGTAGGCGAACAGATCCGGCATGAACAGCAGTCTGTCCGCCCGGGCGAACAGCGCGGGATCCTGTTCTTTAAGCGCGACGAGCTGGAACAGCGTGTTGATGTTCATAATCTGGTTGCCGGTCGCGGCGTACAGCGTTTTACCGGGCATGACGGATTCCGTTTTTGCCGGAAGTCCCGCCGTCCGCTTGTCGCGGTAATGTACGGGGCGAGCCAGCAGCGCGCCGTCTTTTCCGAGCAAACCGAAGTCGACGCCCCAAGTGTCGAACCCGATGCTGTCGACGCGTCCCGCTTTTTGTATGCCGGTGCGGACTTCGGCAAGCAGCGCGCCGAAGTCCCAGCAGAGTGTTCCGTTTTCTTCCACGGGCTTTTTTTCAAACCGGTGAATTTCTTCATATTCGAGTGTTCCGCTTCGATAAGTTGCTTTTACGGCGCGCCCGCCGGACGCACCGAAGTCGAATGCAAGTACGCTGCTCATCGTGTCCTCCCGTAAAAATCCAAAATGAAAACTTCAGTGTAAACGTGCATCGTGTAAACGCGTAAATAAAAGCCGGCGGCATTTCCGGCAGCTTTTATCGCACCTTTCGCTATTTGTCCGTCGGTTCGTCGTTCCGCGGAGCGAATTTTTTGTATCCGGGATGTCTTCCCGTAACGCCGTAATAACCGCGCAGGTCGATCAGTTTTTTGATGTTTTCACGGCTGATATCGCAGCTGCCGCCGAGGATGATTGCGTTTATGGTGATTTTCGCCCACAATTCGAGGCTTTCCATCCGGTAAAAAGCGGTGATAACGTCCGAACCGACTGCGAGCGCGCCGTGATTTTCAAGCAGCATGACGTCGTGCTCGTCGAGATACGGTTCAATCGCGTCGGGAACTTCGGTCGTCGACGGCGTGCCGTACGGTGTCAGCGGTACGGCACCCAATACGGCTACGTCTTCAATCATGTTGTACATGTCCATGGCCCGGTGTGCCACGGCGAACCCGGTGGCTGCCGGCGGATGCGCGTGGACGACGCTGCCCACGTCCGAACGTTTTTGGTAGCAGCGCAGGTGCATTTTAATTTCGCTCGAAGGGCGCAGCCCCTCTTTCGCTTCAAGCACTTTTCCGCTGCCGTCGATGCGGATGAGCTTTTCCGGCGTAATGAAACTTTTGCTCATACCGGTGGGCGTCGCAAGGTACGTACCGTCGTCAAGTTTTGCCGAAACGTTGCCGTCGTTCGCGGCTACCCAGCCGAGCTGCCACATTTTATGGCAGACGTCGCATATTTGGTCTTTGATTTCTGAAATGTTCATCGGGAAAGCCTCCATGTAAAAGTCCGGATCCGCTGCGTGCTGATGCTGCGCCCTGATTTTGCGGTCTGCTTTGATAATAACATTGCTTTTTTTCCGGTGCTCCGCTTATAATGAGTAAAAGTATGACGATATTCACTTTTGGGGGCGTTTATGAAATATCTGGTCTGCCATGAAAAGGAAACGCGCGGTACGTTCGATTTTCCGATCGAATTGTATTACGTGAATCGATTTCATCCCCGCTACGAAATGCCGTTTCATTGGCATATGGAATGCGAGCTGATTCTGGTGCTGCAGGGACTGTTTGAACTGTCGCTCGACGGCAAGCCGCTTACGCTGCGCGCCGGAGAATCGGCGTTTATTCCCGAAGGCGTCGTTCACGGCGGAATTCCGCGTAATTGCGTGTACGAGTGTCTGGTGTTCGATATGGAACGGTTCGTCAGCGACGGAACGGTTTGCCGCCGTCCGTACGCGGAACTGATCGGTACCGGAATGCATATCAACGGATTGTTTCCGCCGGAGTCGATCGCCGGAGGTACGGTCAAGGCGCTGTTCGACGCGGTTAAAAAAAGGCAGATAGGATACGAGTTCACGACGACCGGTTTATTGTGGCAGCTTATCGGGATCGTGCTGCGCGAAGGTCTGTGTTCGCTTCCGACGGAAGAGGAGCGGCGCAACAGCCGCCGCGCGATGCAGATGAAGAACGCGCTGCGCCGGATACGGACGGATTACGCTTCGGTGCTTACGCTCGAACAGCTTGCCGAAGAGGCGTCCATGGTGCCCCAATATTTTTGCCGCGTGTTCCGGCAGGTAACGGGGCGCACTCCGGTGGATTATTTGAATTATTACCGCATCGAATGTGCGGCCGAACTGCTGCTTTCCACGCAGCTGTCCGTAACCGAAATCGCGCTGCAGTGCGGCTTTAACGACATAAGCTATTTCAGCAAACTGTTCAGAAAATACAAGGACGTATCCGCCAACGCGTTCCGCAAGGAAGGATCGGGCACGGGTTCGTCTTAACACGGAACTCGCCGCCGGCATGTCGCGCTGCGATGTGTCGAGCCGCGCTGCGATGTGTTGCCGCCGGCATGTCGGCAACGGTATGTTGCACCGCCGGTGATGTACTATAAACTGCTGCAAACTGCCGTTGCCGGATCGTCCGATTCGGCCTGAAATGCGATTTCGGCGGAAAAAAAACGGATAAAACGCAAAAAAAAACTTGACAGATGAAAAATTCAGTGCGACCATATAACCAAGTTTGAATGTAATCGTTTACATTTTGTAAATACTTTTTTGGAGTACGTATCATGCTTATAGGCGTTTCACCCGTTATCAGTCCCGATTTGCTCGCCGTTTTACACCGTATGGGTCACGGTGATGAAATCGTGCTTGCCGACGCGTTTTTTCCCGGCGACACGTGCAGTGCGCGTGTGATCCGAGCGGACGGAATCGGAATTCCGCGGCTGCTCGACGGTATTCTTCGGCTTATGAATCTTGATGCATACGTTTCTTCGCCCGTCGCGATGATGGCTCCGGTCGCCGGAGACGAATTGGATATGTCGGTGGAATCGGCTTACAGAGACGTTATCGACCGCCGCTGGCCCGGAACGCCGCCCGTGGAACGTATCGAACGTTTCGCTTTTTACGAGCGGGCGAAAACGGCGTTCGCCGTCGTAGTGACCGGCGAAACGGTCAAATACGGCAACGTCATTCTGAAAAAAGGCGTCGTTCCCGTTTCCGCCGAATTCCGGCAGCAGGGGTAAACGCCGGCGTGCGGACGCTTGCACCGAGTACCGGCGTGCGTCCGCCGTTCGGACGGATTTCCGTTATCCGGCGGCATTTTTCCGTGCGGACGGACCTGCAAGACCGATCCTTTCGTCATTTCTGTTTTTGCGGAAGACCGTACCGGTTTTCCTGAAAATACGCATAAAGGAAGGAAACTACTATGAAGAAAATGGCACTAGTACTGTTCGTGCTGCTTGCTACGGCAGGCATGGTCTTTGCCGGAGGCAAAAGTGACAGCGGTAGCGGAAAAATCGTTATGGGCGCGCTCATCAGAAACCTGAACGAAACGTTCGTCCGCGACTATGCGGATAATCTGAAAAAACTGGCGAGTGCGAACAACGTGGATTTGCGCCTGCTGGACGGCAACGGCGACGTTGCGACGCAGCTGGACCAGCTGAACACGCTGCTGACGCAGGGAGTGAAGTATTTCGTTATCATTCCGCAGGATACGAGCGCAACTGAACAGATGTGCAAAGCTATCCAGGCACGCGGCGGAGCGGCGGCGTTTTCCAATATACAGCCGTCCGTTGCCGCACTGAAAGTCGGAAAGAACTTCTTCCTTGCTTCTTCTCCCGAAACCGTCGCGGGCGACATTCAGGCGCAGATAGCCGACAGCTATTTCAAAAAATATCCCGATCAACTCGGCCCGAATAAGACGATTAACCTGATACTGCTTGAAGGACAGCTCGGCCACCCGGCTCAGGTAAACCGTGAAAAAGGCGCGCTTGAAGGACTGGCAAAACTCGGCTACAACGTGAACATCGTGGCTAAAGATACGGCCAACTGGGGCGCCGCCGAAGCGCAGCAGAAAATGGACGCCTGGATCGCCGCGTATCGCGGTCAGTTCAATCTGGTGCTTGCCCAGAACGACGATATGGCGCTGGGCGCCGTCGAATCCATGCTGACGAACAAATACACCGACGACCCCAACAATATCACCAAAGATACGAACGGTGACGGAACGGTGTTGAAGGTGCCGGTCATCGGTATCGACGCGACGGAAACGGGCAAACGGTCAATGCAGGAAAACAAAATGTACGCGACGGTTCTTCAGGATTCCGTCGGTCAGTCCACGACGGCGTTCGAGCTGGTGTACACGGTGGCCACGAAGGGTACCGCGATCGGTTCCATTGCCAACGGACTGAGCGCCGCTACGCTCGTAACGGGTGAAGATCCGGTTACCGACTGGTCGATTCTGGATCAGTGTTATCTGGTTCCGTTCGTTCCGGTTACCAAGTAAATAATCGGCGGAAACGGGGGCGCCCGCGGGGCGGTGTGAAAGTTCGTGCTTTCAGCGGTGCCGGCGCGCCCCTTTTCCTGTGCAGTTTGCGTTGCAGACATACTTATTTGCGTGTGCGTTCCGGACGCACCGATTCAACTACAGGAAGCAATATGAGTGAAGAATATATTCTCCGGATGGAACACATTACGAAGCAGTTCCCTGGAGTGCTCGCGCTGAACGATGTCAGTCTCAATATCCGGCCGGGAACGGTGCACGCGCTGATGGGTGAAAACGGTGCCGGAAAATCGACGCTGATGAAATGTCTGTTCGGCATCTATCATCCCGATTCCGGCTCCGTAATTTTGCATGATAAGGAAGTCAAATTTCACAGTGCGAAGGACGCCCTCGATTCGGGAATTTCGATGATTCATCAGGAATTGTCGAACGTTCCGCATCGGACGGTCTGCCAGAACATCTGGCTGGGGCGGGAACCGATGCGCCGCGGTACGCCGCTCATCGATCACGGCGAGATGTTCGGAAAAACGGCGGAACTTATGGAACGGCTCGGCCTCGGCATAGACCCGCTGTGTAAAATGGGAACGCTGTCGATTTCGGAACAGCAGTCCTGTGAAATCGTAAAAGCCGTGTCGGCGGGCGCGTCCGTAGTAGTCATGGACGAACCGACTTCGTCGCTTTCCGAACGGGAGGTGGAACATCTTTTCAGAATCATAAACGATCTGCGTTCTCAAGGGGTGGCGATCATTTATATTTCGCACCGAATGAACGAAATATTTCAAATTGCGGATGAAATTTCAGTTATGCGCGACGGCAACATGATCGGTTCGTGGAGCGCCGCGGAACTGAATGAAGATAAATTGATCAATCTGATGATCGGACGCGTAACGACGCAGCGTTTTCCGCCGGTCGAAGCTCGGCCCGGAGACGTTTGCCTGCACGTCGAACATCTGTGTTCAGCCGAACCCAATTCGTTTCAGGATATTACGTTCGATTTGCACCGTTCCGAGATTCTCGGCATAGGAGGCTTGGTCGGTGCGCAGCGTTCCGAACTGGTGGAATCGATTTTCGGTCTGCGGCAGATAAAATGCGGTACCGTTTCGGTCAACGGGCGGCACGTCGCGATTAAATCGCCGAAAGACGCCATCCGCAATAAAATTGGACTGATTACGGAGGACCGCCGCGGAACCGGAATTTTCCCGCTGCTTTCGATCACCGTAAACACGGCGGTTGCCGCGGTAGACAAATATCTGTCGCGATTCGGCTTTATCAGGCACAAAGACGTGGCGGCGAAAACGATGGAACTGAATAAGCTGCTGCATACGAAAACGCCGTCCATGAATTCCAAAATACAGAATCTTTCCGGCGGAAACCAGCAGAAAGTGATCGTGAGCCGCTGGCTCATGACCGATCCGGATATCCTGATCATGGACGAACCGACGCGCGGTATCGACGTGGGTGCGAAGTATGAAATCTACACGATCATGGCGGACCTGGTAAAACAGGGAAAGTCGATCATCATGGTGTCGTCGGAAATGCCGGAATTGCTGGGCATGGCGCACCGCGTTATGGTGCTGTGCAACGGGCGGCTGACCGGTGTGCTGGATAAAAAGGACGCGTCGCAGGAAGCCGTAATGCGTCTCGCCACCCAATTTTAGCGGTCATTTTAATAGGAGAATTGTATGTCCGAAATCAAGAATACGTTAAAACTTTCGCCGAAAGAAATCCTGAACAAATATACGAACTATATCACGTTCGTGGTGCTGTTCGTCGTACTGGGAATTTTGACGCGCGGCGGTTCGCTGCAGCTCGCTTCTCTTCAGAATCTGGTGATCGCCGAATCGGTGCGGGCGTTCGCCGCGTTGGGCGTCGGAATGATCATTATCAGCCGCGGAATCGACTTGTCGATCGGATACGTCGTGTGTCTGACTACGAGCGTTGCGGCTTCGTTCGCGCAGAACGTGGACTATTCGGCCGCCATGTATCCGGGCGTCGCGTTTCCGGTTATCGTACCGATCGTGGCGGGAATCGCCGTGGGCGGTCTGTTCGGTGCGTTCAACGGCGTGCTGGTCGCGTATGCAAAATTACCGCCGTTCATCGCGACGCTCGGTACGCTGTCTCTTGCAAGAGGCGCGCAACTGATTTATACTCAAGCTAAAGTCGTCGGCAGTTTGCGCGACGATTACAAGCATATTGCACAGGGTTTCGTAGGCCCGATACCGAATCTGGTCATTTTCGTCGCCATAGCGGCGCTGATCGTGTTCGTGCTGCTGCGGCATACGAAGATCGGTACGAATCTGTATGCGATCGGCGGTAATCCGCTGGCGGCGCGCGTGGCCGGTATCAACGTAGAACACAATCTGGTGTTCGTGTACTGCTTTGCCGGTCTGCTGTACGGCGTCGCCGGCGTGCTTCAGTCTTCGCGGCTGGGACTCGCGAACTCGCTGACCGGAAACGGTATGGAACTCGACGCGATTGCGGCGGTTACCGTCGGCGGTGTGTCGCAGGCGGGAGGCGTCGGTACGATGGGCGGCATGATAATCGGCGTATTGACGCTCGGTATCATAAATTACGGTATGACGTATTTGAGTATCGATTCGTATTACCAGCTGCTCATGAAAGGCGCGATTATCATTATCGCCGTATTTTTCGATATGCGCAAACATGCTAAAAAATCGTAACGGATCGTTCTAAAGGAGCTGCGTTTCGGAAGTGTTTACAATCAAGGATGTCGCTTCAGATGCCGGAGTTTCAACGGCTACCGTTTCAAGAGTTTTGAACCACGACAGCCGGGTAGCCGGCGTCACCCGCGAAAAAGTAATCACTTCCATTGAAAAACTGGGATACCGCCTGCATCCGGCAGCGCGGTCTCTCAAAGTGGGTGAAACGCGGTTCGTCGGCATCATCGTGCCGGAAGTATCCAACATATTTTTCATGTCGCTGTTCGGATATATGGAAGCCGTGCTGCGCAAGGAAGGTTACACGGCGATATTGTGTTCGTCGGCGAATTCCGTCGCAGGCGAAGTGGAACAGCTCAAGTATCTGACCGACAAATTCGTGGACGGACTCATCGTCATTCCCGCCGGAAACGACGGGACCCATTTTTCCCATTTAAAAGAATGCAACATTCCGATCGTCATGATCGACCGCGAATATGCCGAAGTTGCCGGAGACAGCGTGCTCGTGCGGAACGACGAAGGGACGAAGGAAGCGGTTACCGCGCTGATAGGCGACGGATTCGACCGGATAGGATTTGTCGGCGGAGACGTGAACCAGATGACCAGCCGCGAACGCTTCGAGGGATATAAACAGGCGCTCGCCGCCGCGGGCGTGGCGTTCGAGCCGGAATGCGTGGCGCTGTCCGGTATGGACGTGGAAAGCGGCTATTCGGGAATGAAAGAACTGCTTTCAAAACCGGATCATCCGCAGGCGTTTTTTTTCGTAAACCTGATGGTCGCGCTGGGCGCGGTGCAGTATCTGGTTGAAATGCCCGCCGCCGTTCAGGAAAAAATCGTCTGTGCGAGTTTCGACAACGTGTTCTATTCTTCACTGATGCAGCACTGCCGGTACTTCGTAGCACAGCCGGCGAAGGAAATGGGAACGCTCGCCGCGCAGCTGCTCATAGCGCGCATTCAGCACAAAAGCAGCGGCTCGTATCAGTCCATCAGACTGAAAACGACGCTGATAAAAAAATAACGAAAAAGTCCAAAAAAAAGCTTGCATTTCGGCGGATATGTGGTATCTTATAAGTGTAAGGGGTTGTGTGAAAACGGTCGGCAGAGTGACCGTAAAAACGTACGGCAAGGAGGTCTTATGGATAATCCGCCTGAAACAGCGGTGCGGTCCGGAAACTTCGCTTTGCGGGCAGCCGCGTATTGTTAAAAGTACTACACCTGCTTTGTGCAGGAATATATCGGTTGACCAGAGCGGTTACATGCAGTGCGCATTCCGCAGGTCGATAACAGCCGGCGTGAGGCCGGCTCTTTTTTTATTCCAACGAACTTTCTATCGGATAAACGATATCGTCGTAATGGTCTATTTTGTACGAAAGATATTCGAGCGTTTGCTGCATTTCGGCAATACGCTCTTGCAGCGCCGCCTGCTGTTCGACAAGCAGTGCTTTGCGTGCTTTTTTGGTCGATTCGCCTTGCTGAAAAAGCGATACGTAGTCGATGAGCACTTCCAGCGGAAGACCGGCGCGTCTCATGCATTTGATAAAGCTTACCCAGTTGCAGTCGATTTCGGAATAGCTGCGGATTCCGCCGGCGGTTCGGCCGATCGGCGGAAGCAGTCCTATGCGCTCGTAATAGCGGAGCGTGTCGGTTGAAAGTCCGTATTTCTGCGCAACTTCTGCAATAGTCATGTGATCCTCCCATAAAAAGTCAAGGAGGAACTGTCAATTTCCGCCTTGGCTTTTTACGCAGCTCCGCAGCAAAGTGAGAAACTGCACTTGATAAGAAAGTTTGCAGCGCAAACTTATAAAAGATAAAAACCGACGATATGGTAGGCGGTTTTTATCTTACATTCTTTATGATGAGTTCGGGCGGCGGCGTAATATTAAACGCGGCGGAGCGATTGACGGCTGCGTCGCCCGCCGTGACCGCGATTCGTTCCTCTACCGCGTCGCCCGCTGCTGCAATTGACGGCCGTGCTGTAGTCGTTAATCCGCCGCGCCCGCGCACGGTTATTGTAATACGTTCAGCACGTCTTCGGCAATCTGCGCCGGCATCATACGGTTTTCTTTCAGCAGTTCGGCGGGGTCGTATCTGTCCGGAAAACTTTTGGCCACACCGTAATTCAGCACTTTCATGCCGGATGCGCCGTAAAACGACGCGATTTTTTCACCGAAGCCGCCTTCTTTTACGCCGTCTTCAATCGTAACCGTTACGGAGTGCTCTTTTTTCAGCGATTCAAGCAGCGTCGTGTCCAGTCCGGTGATGAATTTGGGGTTGATCAGCGTGGCGTGTATTCCGCGCTGCGCCAGCAGTTCCGCCGTTTTTTCGCCGGTGCCGTACATGCTGCCGAGCGCCAGAATCGCGACGGTTTCACCCGCGCGGGTTACCTGATACGCGTTCAGTACGGAATAGTCGGTCGTATCTTCGATTCCGGTGGAAACGACGGGTCCGGCGGGAACGCGAATGGCGACGGGGTGTTCGGTCTGCCGCATCGACCAGCGGAGCATGGCGAAATATTCTTCTTCGGAAACCGGTGCCAAGTAGATCAGGTTCGGAATGCTGCCCATCAGCGCGATGTCGAACAAGCCTAAATGCGTAACGTCGTTCATTCCCCAAACGGAAGCCCAAAATACCAGAACGGTGGCCGGGTTGCGGTCTATGCACAAATCCTGAGACAGCTGGTCGTAGGCGCGCTGGATGAACGTTCCGTATACGCCGTACACCGCTTTTCCGCCGTTTTTGGCGATGCCGGCTGCGAGCGCGACGGCGTGTTCTTCGGCTATACCGACGTCTATGAATTGCTTGCCCGCTGCGCGTCGTTTTTCTTCAGTAAAACCGATGACGGTCGGCGTTCCCGACGTAATGGCGGCGACGGTCGGATCTTTTTTCATTTCTGCCAGCAGATACTCCGCCGTCAGCGCGGCGTAATCTTTTTCCCGTACCGCGGAACCGTTCGCCTGCGCAATGCGTTTCGGCATACCGGTGTTTTTGTCGAACGGCGCGCCGTAATGCCACGTTTCCTTGTCTGCTTCCGCCGGAGCGAACCCTTTTCCCTTGACGGTGTGAATATGGACGACGACGGGGCGGGTGCAGTCTTTAACGGCCCGGAACGCGCCGATGAGTGCGTGAACGTCGTTGCCGTCCCGCACGTAGATATACTCGAAGCCCATCGCCTTGAAAAAATTACATGCAGCCGCGCCGTTCGTGTCGCGTAACAGCCGCAGGTTGGCGTACAGTCCGCCGTGGTTTTCCGCAATGGACATTTCGTTGTCGTTGACGACGACGATCAGGTTCGTTCCGTTTTCGGCGGCGTAATCGAGCCCCTCGAACGCTTCTCCGCCGCTGAGCGAACCGTCGCCGATGACGGCGATCACGTTGTACCGTTCGTTTTTCAGGTCTCGTGCTTTTGCAAGGCCCGAAGCGAGACTCACCGACGTCGACGTGTGCCCGATCGTAAAAAAGTCGTGCTCGCTTTCTTTCGGATTTGAAAAGCCCGTTACGCTGCCGTACTTCGCGGAGTCCGTAAACGCGGCTTTCCGGCCGGTAAGCATTTTGTGGGCGTAACTTTGGTGCGAAACGTCGTAAACGATTTTGTCTTTCGGCGAGTCGAACACGTAGTGCAGCGCGGTCGTCGCTTCAACCATGCCCAAATTCGGGCCGACGTGTCCGCCGCGTACGCTCAGTTCTTCGATCAGTGCGGATCTCAGTTCCGCACACAGACTTTCCAATTCGCTTCCGTGCAGTTTTTTTACGTCTGCCGGAGAATCGATGTGTTCCAAATACATATGTGTCTCTTTATCCTTATAATTTCCGATTGCTGCCGTAACCGGTTGCAGGGTATGACGTAAAGATACGTGTTGGAGTTAACTCCAAGTCAAGCACATTCCTTTTTTTTTGAAAATATTTTTCTTGACTTAGAGTTAACTCCAGGTTGTAAAATTACCTGAATGTGTAAAAACGGGAACAGCCGGTACGCGGCTGATTCCTTTTTGCGAATAAAGTTGCGCTGCGCGTCGTTCTTGATTGCAGTTTTCGGTATTTTTATCATACATTGACTGTCGGGCTGTGCCCGTTTTCTCGGAGGCTCTATGAAATTGTCGAAAAAAAAGGCGTTCGTACTTAAAAGTGCGGCGCTTGTCCTGCTGCTGAGCGTATGCGCCGGCAGCGCTGCCGCCCAAAATGTACGGAACGTGCCGGTGGCGCTTGAGCACGAGCGGGCAGCCGGTCCCGTCGTGTATATGACTGCCGAAATCAGTCCCGCGAGTTTGCAGCGGGTGTACGAAGCGCTCGGTCGCAAAGCCGCCGCTTCAACGCCGGACGGCAAAGTTGCGGTAAAAATTTCCACGGGCGAGCCCGGCGGTAAGAATTTTTTGCAGCCGGCGCTGATCGGAAAATTCATCCGGGATTTGAACGGCACGATCGTCGAATGCAACACTGCGTACGGCGGACGGCGTGCGAGCACCGCGCTGCATAAACAGGTGCTCGCCGATCACGGTTTTACGGCCGTCGCGCCGTGCGATATTTTGGATGAAGACGGTTCAACTTCCATTCCGGTAACCGGCGGTATCAGGATAAAAGAAGCGTTCGTCGGTTCCCATTTCGATCGGTACGATTTTTATGTTATCCTTTCCCATTTCAAAGGACACGCGATGGGCGGGTTCGGCGGCGCGATAAAAAATATCGCCATCGGAATGCAGTCGTCGATGGGCAAGGCGTGGGTTCACTCCGGAGGCAAAAGTAAAACCAATCCCTGGGGCGGAAAGCAGGACGAATTCCTTGAGGCGATGGCGGAAGCGACCAAAGGGTTCGCCGATTATCAGGGTGAGCGGATATTGTATATCAACGTCATGAACCGTCTTTCCGTCGACTGCGACTGTGATGCGAATCCCGCCGAACCCGATATGCACGATATCGGTATTCTTGCGTCGCTGGATCCGGTTGCCCTCGATCAGGCGTGCGTCGATTTCGTGTACGCGGCGGCTGACGGAGGTTCGCTCCGGCAGCGCATCGAAAGCCGCAACGGTATTCACACGCTGGAACACGCCGCCGCTGTCGGTTTGGGCAGCTGCACGTACCGGCTCGTTCGGCTTGAGTAGGACGGCGCCGTATGTGGGAAATCGTCAGGCGGGAATGCGTTTATCTGTGGTATTACGTGTGCCTGCAAGTGCAGCTGATCGTTCCGTATTGGGTGCTCGGATTGCTGCTCGGTTCCGCCGTGTCGGTGTTTTTGAAAGACCGCATCGCTTCGCTGTTTTTGGCTTCGGCGCGAACCTCTGAACCGCAAAACGCTGAATTGCGAACCGCTGAATTGCAAAACGCCGCACCGCGGTTCGGCGGGAAAAAAAACGCTGAACCGCGAACCGTTTCTTTCAGGGGACTCGTACCGGCGAGCCTGCTGGGCATCGCTTCTCCGCTGTGCATGTACGGAACGGTTCCGCTCGCGGCGTCGTTTTCGGTCGCCGGAGCGGGCGACGGTATCCTCGCCGCGTTCATGACCGCTTCGGTACTGCTCAATCCCCAGCTTTTGCTGTATACGGCGGCGTTGGGAAAAACGGCGGTTGCGGTCAGATTCGCGTCGTGTCTGCTTTGCGGAGTGGCGGCGGGATTCGCCGTCCGTCTGTATTGCCGCGTGCGCGGCAAGCCGTTTTTTAAGTTTACCGGTTTTTCTGCCGCGACGAGTCGCGATACGGATCCGAACGCGGCGCTGCGGTATCTTAAAAATCTGTGGCGGAACGTAAGGGCGACCGGACCGTGGTTTCTGGCGGGTATCGCGGCTGCGGCTGCGTATCAGCGGTACGTTCCCGCGGAAGTCGTGGGGCGCCTGTTCGGAAAACACGAAGCGTTCGGACTGCTCACGGCCGCGGCGCTCGGCGTTCCGTTGTACGTGTGCGGCGGCGGTACCGTCGCGCTGATGGCCGGCTGGCTTGCAGACGGGATGAGCATGGGCGCTGCCGCCGCGTTCATGATCAGCGGTCCGGCGACGAAAATAACCAATCTGGGTGCGCTCAAAACGGTTCTCGGTTCGGGCCATTTTTTTGCGTACATCGGTTTTTCCGTCGTGTTCGCCGCCGCTGCCGGTTTCGTTACCGATCTGTTCTGTTAAACGTCCGACCGGCGATCCGGCAGATCGCCGCCGCGCACGGATTGCCGCGCGGCGGCCCACTGCGCGGCGGTCTGTTACCGTACGGTTTTACCGTATGTTCCTACAGTACGGCGGTTCCGCTTTCCTGTTTTTTGATGCCGTGCTTTTCGGCGAATCCCGTCAGTATCAGCGTGAGCGCGCCGTCTCCGGTAACGTTGCAGGCGGTGCCGAAGCTATCCTGCAGCGCGAATATGGTCAGCATGAGCGCCGTTCCGCTTTCATCAAATCCCAGAACGCTGATGATGAGACCGAGCGACGCCATAACGGTACCGCCGGGTACGCCCGGCGCGCCGATGGCGAAAATGCCCAGCAGAACGCAGAACAGTACCATCGTTCCGACGGAGGGGACGGCACCGTACAGTATCTTTGAAACCGTCATCACGAAAAATACTTCGGTCAGAACGGAACCGCACAAATGGATGTTGGCGAACAGCGGAATGCCGAAGTCGACCATATCACCGCGCAGCGTGGGCTGCGATTTTTTTGCACAACGCAACGCGACGGCGAGCGTTGCGGCGGAAGACATCGTGCCGACCGCCGTAATGTACGCCGGCCCGTAATTCTTGATAACGGCGAGCGGATTTTTCCGCGAATAAATTCCCGCCGCTCCGTACAGCAAGGCGAGCCAAATATAGTGGCCGACCATAACGATGAGGACGACTTGCAGAAACACCGGCAGCTGTTTGGTGATAGTACCTTCGTATGAAAGCGCGCAGAACGTAAACGCAATGAACACCGGCAGCAGCGGAATGACGACTTTAGTTACGATAACCAGTACGATTTCCTGAAATTCGTCCAAAATGCCGGTGATGAGTTTGGCCTTCGTCCAGGTAGCGGCCAAACCGAGCAGCAGCGAAAATACGAGCGCGCTCATGACCGGAATGATCTGCGGAATGTCGAGGCGGAACAGGATGCCGGGCAGATCTTTCAGCCCGGTAACGTCGGAAGAAATGGAAAGATGCGGTATCAGTATGAATCCCGCCGTCATGGAAAAAAGCGCGGCGCCGAGCGATGAAACGTACGCAATCAGTACCGCTATACCGAGCATTTTGGACGCGTTGCTGCCCAGCTTCGTGATCGACGGGGCGATAAACCCGATGATGATCAGCGGTACGCAGAATACGATAACCTGATTCAGAACGTACTTGATCGTTACGACGACGTGCATGACACTTTCGGTGGCGACAAGCCCTGCCAGAATACCGAGTACGACCCCCAGCAGCAGCTTGAACGGCAGACTCTTCACGATGTTTTTCATATTTAGCCTCCTTAAAAATTCCGCGCAGCGAATCATCCGCCGTTCCGTACACGCCGGTCGCCCCGAGACCGAGCGCAGTAATCGCGCCAGACCGGATACGCCGAACGTGCAGGAAACAGGGTTCCGCTACGATTCTATCATCATTTTTATAATCTGTTCGTTGGTTTCTCTCATACCTTCTTTACCCAGCCGTCCGATATTTTTGAGCGTCGCTTCCACCCCTTTGGTAACGATTCCGTCACCGCCGTAAAACTGCTGTCCGTGCGCGTACATATCGTAGCCGAGAATTCCCGCTTCTATGGAAGAGGCGATTTTCGCCGCACACGAAGCTTTTGCGCCGTCGCACACGATGCCCGATACGATTGCGAGCGCGTTGACGACGGTGTGTATCACTTCCTCATAGCCGCCGCCGGACAGATACGCAATGCCCGCGCCCGCGCCCGCGCCGGCGTTGACTGCGCCGCAGTACGCCGACAATCTGCCGATAGGCGTTTTGACGTGAATGGCGGTCAGATTCGAGAGCGTGAGCGCGCGCAGCAGTTTTTCCCTGCCGGTGTTCAATGCTTCGGCGTACACGATCAGCGGTACCGACACCGTAATGCCCTGATTGCCGCTGCCGGAATTGATGACCACCGGCAGTTCGCAGCCGTTCATTCGGGCGTCCGATCCGGCGGCGGCCATCGCTTTCGCTTTACCGGCGACAGTACCGCCCGCGCTCGTCATAAGTACTTTACCGATGTTCGCTCCGTAATCGCCGCGAAGTCCTTCTTCGGCAATAGCCAGATTATACTGCATCTGCCGTTCGAGTACGTCGCGCACGTCGCCCACGTCGACGGTCGTGCTGAAATCCCAAATATCGGCCATGTTGAGCAGTTCCCGGTTCGTCAGAGATTCGGTTTCCGCCGTTACTTCGCGCTGTTCGAGGATCCGGCCGTTTTTTTCTATCCGGACGATGTTCGTGTGATAGTTCGCGATTCGGACGAGCGCCGTTTCCCCGCTCTCCGTTCCGCCGTCCGCGTGCAGTTCGACGATAATGTCGAACGTAATGCCGTTATCCACGTGTTCGACGGTAACGGGTGTTTCCGTCATAAATGATTTGATGCGGGCGATTTGGGCGTCCGTGACTTCGGCAAGAACTTCAAGCTGTTTTTCAGGATTTCCGGCGACGATTCCCGCCGCCGCTGCCGCCGCGATGCCTTTCAGCCCGCCGGTGTGCGGTACGATGACCGACTTGACGTTTTTGAGGATGCTTCCGCTGACGCCGACGGTAACGCGGTCGGGCAGCGTTCCGAGTACCCGGCGCGCTTCGGCCGCCGCGTAGGCGACGGCGATCGGTTCGGTGCAGCCCATCGCCGAAACCAGTTCTTCTTTCAGTATCTGCACGTATGCGGCATATTTTTCGTCTGTTTTTTTCATGAGAATGCTCCCGGATTTTCATTGCAACGATGTTGCTTTTTCTGTCGTTTTTACTGTAGCATGGATATGACTATATGTAAAATTAAATGTTTTTATTGAAACGTTTAATTATTTTTAATAATCGGGCAACCGAGCAATTGAACAATTGAACAATCAGGCAATTGAACAATCGGGCAATTGAACAATCGGGCAATCGGAAACCCGAGCCGCCGGCAGTCGGAAACTTGGGTAACCGAAATTCAGTCTGCGCGGCAATCGCCGGAGGCAGCGTATGGAAATCCGTGAATTGAAAACTTTTCTGCAAGTCGCAAAGCAGAGCAGCTTCTGCAAGGCCGCCGACGTTTTGGGCTATTCGCAGGCGGCGGTTACGATTCAAATCAAAAGTCTTGAAAGAGATCTGGGCGTGCAGCTGTTCGATCGTATCGGAAAGCGGATTTCGCTGACGCACGCGGGCACGACGTTTTATCAGTACGCGCTGAACGTGATCCGCGATTTAAATCACGTGAAAGGGATGCTTTCCGAGTCGGCCCAGCTGCAAGGAATGCTGGTTATCGGCACGATAGAATCCGTGTGCAGTTCGCTGCTTCCGCCGCTCGCCGCTGAATTTCACCGGCTGTATCCGAACGTCGCGCTGAAAATCGTCGTCGACACGCCAAATGTACTGCTTTCCATGCTGAACGCAAACACCTTGGATCTGGTGTACTTTCTTGACCGGCGGATATACGACGCAAAATGGATCAAAGTGCTGGAACAGCCGGAAGCGGTTATTTTTGCCGCTTCAACCAGATTTCCGCTCGCCGGAAAAAAGCAGCTGTCCATAGACGAGGTTATCGCGCAGCCGATGCTGCTGACCGAGTACAACGCCAGTTACCGGCTGGCGCTGGAACAGCGGCTCGCTGCCGCCGGTAAAAGTATTCGGCCTTTTTTGGAAATCGGCGATACGGGTTTTATCGTTACGCTGCTGCGGGACAACGCGGGCGTTTCGTTTTTGCCGGAATTTACCGTCCGTGCCGATATTGCGTGCGGTTCGCTTACCGCGCTCGACGTGGCCGATTTTCAGCTGCGTACGTGGCGGCAGCTGGTTTACCACAAGGATAAATGGGTCAGCCGTGAAATGAAAGCGTTTATCGCCCTGGTGCAGGAAAAAGAACTCGGCGCGGATGCGTGAACGCGATTCGTGCCACGCGGTGCGCTTCGTACGGCGATTGTGCTTGCACACATGCCCGATTTTTTCTATAGTCTATGGATACGATAGGAGCGTGACATGAAATTTTTGGAACCCGGGCAGGAAATAGAGACGACGGTGGTTGCCGTTTCAGCGGATAGTATTTTTCTCGATTTGAATATGAAAAGCGAGGGCGTTGCCGATCGCGCCGAATTTACCGATGCGGACGGTAAGCTTACGGTAAAAGAAGGCGATACGGTAAAAGTTTTTTTCATGGGTGATAAAAACGGCGAAATGCGTTTTACCGCCAAAATCAGCGGCGACAAGGCCGATAAAACCGTGCTCGAAAACGCGTATAAAAGCGGTATCCCCGTCGAGGGTCACGTTGAAAAAGAAATTAAAGGCGGTTTTGAAATTAAGATAGGAACGAGCCGCGCGTTCTGTCCGTATTCGCAGATGGGTTTCAGACAAAAAGAAAGTCCCGATTTTTATATCGGTAAATCGCTGCCGTTCAAGATTCAGGAATACAAGGAAAACGGCCGGAACATTCTGGTGTCGAACCGCGTGATGGGTGAAGAATCGTATGAAGAAAATTTGGCGAAATTGCAGGAAACGCTGAAAATCGGTTCTACGGTGGCCGGCGTTATAGAGGCCGTTCAAAGCTACGGCGCGTTCGTCGATATCGGCGGATTCAGGGCGCTGCTGCCCGTTTCCGAGATTTCGCACAGCCGCGTGGACGATATCCGCAGCGTGCTTTCCGAAGGACAGAAAATCGAAGCGCAGATTATCAAACTCGATTGGAATAACGAACGGATTTCGCTCAGTCTGAAGGCACTTGAGCGCGATCCGTGGGACGACGTTGTGCGCAAATATCCGGCAGATTCAAAACACGCGGGGACGGTTTCGCGGATTGCCGAATTCGGTCTGTTCGTTGCACTGGAACCGGGGGTGGACGGGTTGGTTCACGTTTCCGAGCTGGAAGACGCAAACCGGAACACGAATCTGCGTAAGCTCTATAAAATCGGCGACAAACTGTCGGTCGTGGTCAAAGCGGTCGACGCGGAGCAGAAACGCTTGTCGCTGAAACCCGCGGCTTCGAGCGAACAGGACTCGTCGGCGGCGAAATATCTGAAAAATCAGGACGATTCGGACACGTATAATCCGTTCGCCGCGCTGCTCAAAAAATAACGCCGCGCCGACAGGTACCGCAGCCGCGTGCGGTAGTGCCGGTGCGACTCGCCGCCATGACCGCTGCGGTTAGCAATACCGCAATTCGTTTTACACACTTCATTGAATCCTCTCGTGTTTTTTATCTTTCACGAGGTATAACACGGAAAAATCGGAAATTTGTTACTTTAAAAAATAATGGGCCGTCCGCGGAGGTGACGGAAAAGCGAATTTCCTTTATCGTATACCCATGATTACGTGTGAAATCGTGAACAAGGCGATAGACTTCATACTGGCCAATTTACGGAACGATATTTCGGTGGACGACGTCGCCGCGTACTGCGGATATTCCAAATTCCATTTCTGCCGTTTATTCAAAACGCAGACCGGTGAGAGCGTGTACGCGTTCGTCAAACGGATGCGGATGGAACAATGTGCGTTCCGGCTTAAAGTGGAGCGGCACCGCACCGTGAGCGACATCGGAATCGATTACGGTTTGAGTTCGTCGAACTTTGCGACGCTTTTCAGGGAATTTCAGGACACGTCGCCGTACTATTTCCGAAAAGGTGCCGTCCGGCGTTCCGTGGAACATCCGTTTTTTCACGCGGAAAACGACGAACTCGAATCGTTCGACGAATGCCGGAAAAAAATCACCATAGAAATGCTGCCCGATTATCACGTGGTTTATGAGCGCCGAAAAGGCAATTATCACAATTTATCGGGCGACTGGTGCGCGTTTATTGAAAAATACGGAACATATCATACTGAAAACAGCCTGCTGTTCGAGCGCACCTACAGCGACCCGTCCGTTACCGACGCCGATAGCTGTTTGTACGATATCTGTATGGAAGTGCCGCTCGGCTGTCCGCTTGAAAACACGTGCACGCTGACCGGCGGAAAGTTCGCCGTGTACCATTTCAACGGATCTCCGAAACTGATATTCGCCGCGTATCAGAGCGTGTTCAACGTATGGATGCCGTGCACGGGCGCGCTGACCGACAATCGGTACGGGTTCGACATTTACCGGAATGTCGCCGCCGACGCGTCGCATATGGAAATCGATTTGTGTATTCCGATTTGCTGAACCTGCGCGCCTCCCGGCCGCAGCGATGCCATTCCGGCGGCGATAGTGACCTGTGCGGGTTTTGCCGAAGCGGATTGGCAATGTCAGATTGAAGCAGTTGTCAGATGAAAATTCTTATTTTCCCATAGCCTTATCCCAACGGTTGTCAAGACAAACACTTACATCAATTGTTGCAGGGCTCGGTGCATTTTGTGCTTGAGTGCAGTTTTCAAGTTTTACGATCTTACATTCCTGTTTCCGTTTTTTCAGTGTTTCTGCAAGTTCAGCTGCAACATGATATTCGGTAAAGGAACAGCGATTTGAATAATAAACGACATATCTCTTTTTATGTTCGCACTTTCACTTTCTTGCAGAATCATTAAAACTCATAGCAAGAAGACTATATCCGTAGGGAAGGACGTCGCATTCAACAAATCCCTGTTTTAAAAGCCATTTTGTGTCGCTCAAAAAATGCAGTTTTTTGTTCCGACAACAGCAACAATTCCGCTCTTTTCATTTTTTTGGCTTCCGTTATCACATATTCCAATAATGCTTTTCCATGACCTTTTCCTTTATATTGTCCCGATACCAAAAAGCATCCAAGTGCATAGTAATTCGACGCCGAGATTGGAAGTCAGGCTTTTTCGGACGGACCATATTCAATAAAAGCTTTTACCCGCTCGTTTAATTTTCTAACGTCAGATTCAGATAGCTCCTTTTTACTCCTTATCTGAATCTGAGCAAATTTGCACCGCCTGATCAGCGTCGTTCATTCTTGTTTTTCCGCATTCCGTACATACAGTATCATGCAATGATATTATACCGTCACAGTCTGAACAGCCGTATTTTTGTATCTGTGTTTCCATAAGGTGCGGTATGCCTTGTTCCTTTGCAATTCTGCTGTTTTCAACAAGGCTTTCACAATATCGTTGATTATAGCTTTTTTCAAGGTTTTTTATCAGCCTGCACGGAAAATCACTGCATTCAAAGCAATAGGACAGGGATTTTTCTTTGACACACTCTTTAATCTTACATTTGCGGCAATGTTGCGGCTTTCCCTTGCTTTCAAGCAGACATCCCTGGCAAGGTTGGTGCGTTTTTTTTGTATGGCAATGTTTATAACAGACCAGACAGTTCATACCGCACGGCGCAAGCATTTCCGTATCAATTTTCACAGGCATTTTCATTAGCCTTTTCCTCCCTTCCGTCCTTTTATCATTTTTCAAAAACCGCTTTTCCTACAATCGCGTTAGACGAGTGATTCTAATCAATGAGCATTTCCATCAAGACTTCTTTCACTTTCTTTATTGTTTTTGTTTCAATCTTTCCCACCTTCTTCACTAAGCGAACCTTGTCTATTGTTCGTATTTGATCCAACACAATCCACCCTTGCTTTTCTGCAAATTTCAATTGTACTCGCGTTGGAAAACTGTGTGATTTCGTTGTCATAGGTGCAACGATTACTGTACTAATATGATGATTCATTTCATTTGGCGAGAGCACTAAACAAGGTCTTGTTTTCTGCATATCATGTCCCATCGTTGGGTCTAAATCAATGAGAAATACTTCATATTGATTAACTACCATACCCATTCAAATGCCTCGGATTCAATCGGAGCCTCATCAATGATAGTATCCTCATTTGTTTGATGCATGTTGATAAATGATTCATTCCAGCCTTGCCGAGCTTTTGACTTTACTGGTTTAAGCACAATCTTGCTGTCTTCTATTTCTAATTCGAGCTTATCCTTTACTTGTAGTTGATCTATGACTGTTTTGGGCAGTCTTATTCCTTTGGAATTACCTATTACGACAAGCGACACTAGCATATGATTAACTCTTTACACAATAAGTAATTATATTGTTATTACATCACGAAGTCAAGGCTTTTTCGCCGCAGGCGTCCGCCCAACAGTTGCTTGACCTGCGATGCGCCATAGCCGAGTCAGACAATATGAAGAGACCTCCAGTATGTTATTAATCGCGGATTAGCAGCATACTGGAAACCAATACGTGCATACCGCACACAAACGGAGGCCCCTTCATGAATAGAATAGTTTATATTGGAATGGATGTCCATAAGGACACGTACAGTCTTTGCAGTTTTGACTCTCATGAAAACTATATGTTTTCAGAGACAACGATTAAATCAGAGACTACTGCAGTACTTGCATATATTAAGACGATCGAAAATCGTTTTAAGGATGATGATGTGATGGTCGTCTGCGGATACGAGGCAGGGCCAACTGGATTTTCATTATGTCGAGAGCTCCAAAAGAAAAATATATCCTGCGTTGTTATGGCGCCATCATCACTGCCTAAATCGACAGATGATAAAAAAAGAAAAACTGATAAAATCGATGCTCGTCAGCTCGCCCTGCATTTAGCCCATAACACCTATAAATCAGTGAACGTCTTAACGCCAGAAATGGAAACGATTAAGGAATTAACCCGAACCAGAGCTACCGCATTGAAAGCCCAAAAGAGAGCAAAGCAAATTTTGCTGTCCTTCTTACTGAGAAAAGGCATGGTATATCCCTATGGCAACAGATCTAAATACTGGACGCAAAAGTTTTATGCTTGGCTCAAGACTCTCGAGTTCACTAATGATATCGAACGCTACTCTTTTGAAGAATATCTTTCCGAGGTCAATCACCAAATGAGCAGGGTATCCAGGCTCGATGACAAAATCGCAGAAATTGCGGAAACCCCCTTAATCAAAGATGACGTTAAAAAACTATGCTGTTTCAGCGGTATCAGCATTCTTACCGCCGTAACTCTTATTTCTGAGGTCGAAGACTTCAATCGTTTTGAAAAGGCAACGTATTTCGCAAGCTATCTTGGTTTATGTCCGGGTATTCATGCAAGTGGTTTATCAAGCCAAAACAGGGGAATCACAAAGGCAGGAAATAAACACTTGCGATGTCTATTGATCGAGGCCGCACAATCCATGAGCCACTCGCAGTTATGCGGGAAAAAATCGCTTCGTTTATTAGCGCGGCAGAAAGACATGAATCCTTTGATTGTTTTCTATGCCGATAAAGCCACCGAACGTATCAAACGAAAAAGGAACTCAATGATTTTTCGTGGTGTCAACCCAAACAAAGCGACGACTGCAGCCGCCCGTGAAATGGCCTGTTTTATTTGGGGAATGATGACGAATAATATTGCATAATTATTGTGTTTTGCTCGGGGACAAAGTTTGACGATTACGCTATTCAAGTCATCGTCGATTCAACCGTAAGGACAGTTCTTTTTATTACAAAGATCTGAATCCTATTGTCAGAGAGGACGGACTTATTTCTGGCGGACCATTGACCTGTGGTATCCAATCCACGTATATGAGAGTGGTCAAGCCGTTATAAATCGTCAGCTTTGTCCCTTTTCTATGTTGACAGAGGTCTCATCATATGAGGTTGAAGCGATTGTTATACGTTTATTTTTCTAATACTTCATGGTAAATCTACAATTTGGATAATTTGAGCATCCATAAAATTTACCATATTTTCCTTCTCTTAATTTCAATTCCGAATTACATCTCGGACAAATTAAGCTTTCCTTTTTTAATTGTTTTTCAAAAATACTTTGATGAATTTCTTCTACATGCTCTTTTTTAGCACCTTTCTCTGTTATTTTTTTTGATTCTAGTAAATTCTTAATTTGTAGAACTTCTTCATTTGTTAAGCATTTTTCTGTGCTGTAATTTCTAATTGTTTGATTTAATGAAGATTCATAAATTACAGGAACTGACGATTCTATATCTTTCAATGTTGCATTTCCGGAAAAAACAACAATTGGATAATACCTTATTTTCTTATATTCAAATAAAATATCTTTTAGCGCATAAATATGACTCCAATTTTGTTTAACTGGATTTCTAAACTTATGCTTTTCTTTGAAAAGAACCTGTGTCCAGTATTCTGATTTTTCATTTCCAAAAATCCATCCTTTATAATTTTTTGTTTCTATTACAAAAATTCCGTATTCCGATAAAACTAAGTGATCAATTTGGGAAGTTGATCCTTTTGAATTCCTTATCATCATGTCGTGCAAAGAAATACATTCAAAATTAAGAAAACTTAATATTGTATTTACTTTGAACTCTCCAACAGAACCTTTAATCTTTGAAGAGTTAACTCTAAATATAATTACAATAATTACGATTAAAATTACTAATAATATGCTCATTTATTCTGTTTTATCGGACATGTTTTCAAAGAAAGCAAAATCTTTTTCTGTTATTACCTTTCCCCACCATGTAAAATCATCTTTTCCAGTAATTGTTACCAAAAGAACAATTGCTTCTGTTGCGTAAGCATTATCTGCACATATTACTAGATAGTATTCTCCTTTCTTATAATCCCATTCATTTAAAGCTTTTCTGCATAACCATAAATTGTTTCTTGTTAGTTTTGAGATATTTCGTATATCTTCAGGAAATTTATTTTTAAATTCTTCTATCATTTCATCATCAACTTCAGTTGAATCGCCTAAAAAAATTGCAGCTGCAACTCCTTTGAAATTATTATCATAATCGCCATCTTGAATCGAAGAATAGTACTTTAAATCTGTATTTTGGGCAAAACAGTTTTCCATATTAATTATTAGTAAGAGTGGTAATAAACAAAAAAGCCTTTTCATTCTCTATTCTCCTTTCAGCGCCGGATCGTCCGGCGTCCGTATAACATTTCTTCGTCGGTTCCGCATAACATCCTCACAACCCTGCTTTCCGTCAGTATAAAATGCCGTTCTGTTTTGATTATTCATTATATTACCATAAATTGTCTGTTTTTACAAAAATTTTACGAAGATCCGTAAAAATGAATCATATGACTCCGTTGAATCAACTGTTGTCCGCTCCAATATGCATGACATGTGGGAGGAACTGAAAAATAACACACGGCGAGATTCCTCATATCCGAAATAATGGGAAAGCAATTATATTCCCATTATTTTCCCGACAGTATGTGCCGTTCTTATTGTCAGTTTGTTGCCGATGCTTGCACTCGCCGTTTTTGACCACCAGTTTGTTTTTTGATAATCTTTTCGGCTGAAAGACCAGAACACCGCTTTTTCATAGTCCTTTTTTAATTCTGCCATTGGAATCTCATTTTTACCGCTTATATTGACACCACGCAAAAAGGCAATATATCTTTTCATATTCGCTGTCTCCCCTTATGTCAACTGAATAAATCGGTATTGCTAATTTAATTTCATGTATAAAAGCGGATAGGGGTTCCCTTGTTCATCGTGGTCTGTTCTTTTATAGACTTGAAAACCCATGTGTTCATAAAACCCTTTTGCAAGCGGATTTTGTTCATTAACAGCTAATTCTTTGATTGAAAAATTCTCTGTTCCATATCCCATTAATCGTTTCCCCAAACCGTTGCCTCTTCCTTCCGGTGTAATAAACAGCATTTCAAGTGTTTGTTCTTCTATTCCCATGCTGCTTCTCTTTGTCCCGTCGATAAACGCAAAATTATCGCTTCGGCAAATCGATTTACCGTTCTAGTTCTTTTATTTTACCACGATTTCCGGGGGAGTGAAAATCACTTCTTTTCAGCGGAATTTCCGACTTTACGGATACGGTACGGGCGAGCAAAACGTGTAAACTTGGGTTAGTTCGTCGCCGGACAGACACAGGTGTATGACCGTCTGAAAGAGATATCGCAGAAACTCTCGCAACTCAAGTTGCGTAACGCTAAAAAAGCGCATCCGGTTCGCAAAAAGCGCGTATCCGGCGATAGAGATTTTTTTTTCAAATCCTGTTTTCCGTCAAATACTATAAAAACGGGATGTATTCCGATCTGCTGAACCTGCGCTCCTCCCGGCTGCGATGGTGACTTTATGGCCGCAGTGGTAACTTTCCAGTCGCAGCGATGCCATTCCGGCTCCGAGGGTTTTGCCGAAGCGATTCCTCCCTGAGCTCATATCGATTTAAAAGAGCAAGAATTCAGAGATATTAAATCCTTTTTTCTCCTATACTGAATCTGCAAGGAATAGATCGGAAGCTTCAAATCACTCCTCGTTCTCGAACCGCCGGTGCACGGCGGTATTGCTGTACAAATTCGTATAGGAGTTTTTCATGAATTCATTGAACGTGGCCGCCATTCAGGCGCATAAAACCGGAACCATCATGCAGTTTTCACTTCCGGCTGTTATCGGTATGCTGCTGACGTCGTTTATCACGATCGCCGACGGCTTTTTTATGGGAAATTTTATCGGCAAAGAAGCTATCGCCGCCGTAAATTTGGGGCTGCCGATCATATATCTGTTTCTGGCAACCGGTCTGATGATTTCCGTCGGCGGCTCGGTAATCGCAGGCATCGCGCTCGGTTCCCGGAATCTTGAACGATGCCGCGCCGTTTTCAATCAGACTATGGCGACGGTTACCGTCTGCCTTGTCGGGTTAAGCGCGGTCGTGCTGTTCTGCTTTGATCCCATGCTCCGCGTGTTGGGGGCCGAAGGAGCGGTCGCCGTCCATTTCAAGGCGTATTATCTGATCATGCTCGTCGAGCTGCCGCTGATGATTCTCAACTCGTTGTTTTCCATGTTTATCAGAAACGAAGGGCATCCGCTGTATTCGATGGGGGTGATGATTTTAGTCGTCGTGCTGAACATTGCGCTCGACTACGTGTTCGTCGGTCCGTGCCGCTTCGGTGTGCGGGGCATTGCGTTCGCGTCGCTGATTTCGGCGGCGGCGGGACTTTTATGCAGTCTGCTTTTCTTTTTGAAAAAATCGAGGGTTTTCGGATTCGCACGTTTCCGCTTTGACCGTGCGGTTTTTCGCAATACCGTTTTCAACGGATTTTCGGAGTTTATCGGTGAAATGTCCATGTGCGTGAGTATGTTCGCGTATAATTACGTCATTATGCACCGCATCGGTGTGGACGGCGTTACCGCTTTTACCGTCGTAGGATACGTTGCGTATCTGTTCAGCACTATCGTTATCGGTTTCGGGCAGGGAATAAGTCCGCTCGTCAGTTTTGCATACGGCGCCGGAGAAAAACCGCTTGCCCGGAGTTTACGCCGCCGGACGAACGCGCTGATATTCGCCGCGGGGCTGCTCATGATTTTGCTTATCAGCGGTACTTCGGTACGGTTCAGCACGTTGTTCGTCAAGGATCCCGGCGTTCAGTCGATGATCCGCACCGGTGTGCTTATTTTCATGACGAATTTCCTGTTCTGCGGCATAAACGCCGTCAGCTCGTTCTATTTTACTTCGATCGGAAAAGCGAAAGAATCCGCCGTCATTTCATCGGCTCGAGGGCTTGTCGTCCTTTTGATTTGCATTTTCACGCTGCCGGTGTTTTTCGGCATGAACGGTATTTGGCTCACCTCTCCGGTGTCTGAGGCGATTACGCTGTTCATTACGATTGCGTATATCGCCAAAGACAACCGGGCGTAATCTGCATAAACGGGCGCCGGTTTACGCTGATGCGTAACCGTCCGTATTGATGTGCAGTTGTTCGCGGAATCCGGCCGCAAACGACCGCAGAAGCCGCAAAAGGCCGCGGAAGCCGCAAACGACCGCAGAAGCCGCAAACGACCGCAGAAGCCGCAGAAGCCGCAAACGGCCGCGCTCAGCGCTTTTTGCCTATGTAAAATACGTAACCGTAATATTGACAGTACTTTGCGTACAGAGCCTGTTCGTGTTTTTGCGCGGCGACCAGGTTGCGTGCGGCCGGGCTGTCGGCGTGTTTTTGCAGAAACGTTTTTTGCACGGCGGCGGCCGGTGCGTAAAAATGATCCGTCCAGCATTCGCTGCCCAGTGTGAACGCGGCGATCGGCGTATATCCCGCTTTTTGCATCTGCGCGATTTTCTGCGGAATCGTTCCGATTTCGGGATACGCGTTGTTCCAAAACGCTTCGATTTCCGCCGGGCGTTCGTCGGTGAGCCACGTCGCTTCGGTTACGGCAAGATATCCGCCGGGTTTGAGAAAGCGCTTCCATTCGTTTACGCCGCGCTCAAAACCGATGTTGTAAATCGCGCCTTCCGACCAGATCAGATCGAGCGATTCGGGTTCAAAATCGAGCTTGTCCATAGAACCGATTTTTCCGTGAACGTACGCGGAAACGCCGCGTTCACTCGCATTCCGGTTGAACAATTCGACAAACTGCGGAAACAGATCGATTCCCGTAACGCTGAACGTCGCATCTGTATCTGAATCCGTACCCGAATCTGTCGTTTCGGCCGCGCCGCGTGCGGAATTTTCGTGCCGTCGGGAAAATCGCCGTACGAGTTCTTCGGCAAGCACCGTCGTCTGACCGCCGGTACCGCAGCCTACATCGGCGATCCGCGCGTTTGCCGGCAAATTCTCAATAAAACCGAGCGCGCGCCGCGTCGTTTCCGGGCTGCCCGGCCCCTGTCGGTTGAACGACGCAAAATATTCGCAGATGAGTGAAAAATCGAAATCGTGAATCGAATGCGGGGCCGCCGCATCGTGCGGAAGACCGCTGCCTGTGTCGTCGTTTGTTTTCATATCAGTATGATACTCTGAAACGCGCGCTTTTCAAACCGCTTTATCAATTCGGAAAAGAAAAAGAGACTGCCGAAATCCTTTCGGATTTTGACAGTCTCCGTTCAGCATACGGATCGCCTGCGCGTTAAACGCGTTCCGTTTTCAAACGATCCGCAATGATTTTATAAATCCGCTTGCCGGAAAGAAAATATGTTTCGGCAAGAACGGAAACCGGAACTCCGTCCGCATATTTATCGCATATTTCACGGTTCCGCCGGGCGAGCTGTTCGCGGGAGCAATTTGCTTCGCCCCATTTTTTTCTGCTGTCTCCGCGCCGCGGAATATACAGATACACGCCGTCGGCGTATCGCTGTACTGCGTCGAGTAATTCGGCAGGCAGCACGTCGCCGGCTTTTACGTAGCCCATTGTGCGCTCCAAACAAAATGATTTTTCAAACGATTTTGCCGAACGCGGTAGTGGCGCCGGATACCATCTCGAAACACGCCGTTACCGCGCGCTGCGAACAATATCCTTTTTCAAATTGATAGTATCGATAAGTCAAAACTCCTTATCCGTAAATCATACCACGGTCGACTCCGGAACGCAAGTACGGAAACGGACTGTCGGAATGTGCCCCGTCCGGCTGAATTTGCGGTAATGACGTAACTATTTTTCAGTTCGCTGTAATCACCGGCCGGAGGGAAGATTGTCAACGTCCATAAGTCCCTGATAGTAACGGTTCCGGCGGGCGAGATTCGTTTTTGCGTCGGCTGAATCCCGATGTCGAAGCAGCAGCCGCTGCCGGTGACCTTACTGAGTTCAAGGCGTCCGCCCTATTTTTTACCTGTACGTGGGGGCGGCGGAACAGCTTCCGTTTGGAAAGGAGCTTTGTTGTGGAGAAAGATTGTTTTCTGCTATACTTACGGAAAATACGATGCTGTGGCGGAGGCATACATGAAAACGATTGGGCTTATAGGCGGTATGAGTTGGGAAAGTACCGTAACGTATTACCGGATAATAAACGAAACCGTTAAAACGCGCCTCGGCGGGCTCCATTCAGCCAAACTGCTGCTGTACAGCGTGGATTTTGCGGAGCTTGAAACGTGTCTGCAAACCGGTGATTGGCAGACTATCACGGAAAAACTTACGGAAGCCGCGCTGACGCTTCAGAAAGGCGGCGCCGATTTCATTCTTGTCGGAACGAACACAATGCACAAAGTGGTACCGCACGTACAATCGCGGGTCGCCGTTCCGATTATCCATATCGCCGACGCTACTGCCGAAGCAATCAAAGTCCGAAACCTGACGACGGCGGGGCTGCTCGGTACCCGTTTTACGATGTCGCAGGATTTTATCAAAACCCGCATTGCACAGCGGGGAATCGGCGTCGTCGTACCTGATGGAACGGATTCCGCGTATATCGACCGGGTTATTTTTGACGAATTGTGCCGCGGAGTCGTTTCCCGGCAGTCAAAAAACGGTTATCTTGCAATTATCGATAAGCTGGCCGCGCAGGGAGCTGATTGCGTCATTCTCGGCTGTACCGAGATCGGGCTGCTTGTCAGTCAGAACGATACTTCGTTGCCCGTGTTCGACACTACGCTGATTCACGCGGAGAAAGCCGTCGAGCTTGCACTTGAAACGTGATTCGGTAAGAACGGTTGTTCCGAGCGGCGGCCTTTGACGGTCCGGCGGATTTTTTTGGGAGACTTGGGGCCTGTTTCCGTCTGCACCGCAGGTGTTTCAAGCTCCGCGTGTACGCTTCTTTTTGGGTTCGGGAAGTTCGCAATACATTTGTCTGATCATTTGCGTAAGTTGTTCCCGATCTTCAAGAATCGTAACCGGCAGCATCGGTTTTGCTCCCTCGTACGGTGGTTCCGGTTCGCTGTCGCTCATGAATTTTTTGCTTGTTTCCGTAATCTTCACGAGGAACCCGTTGCCGTATATGCCGCCGAATATCCGTCCGTTATAATAGAAGATATAACCGCCCATCATCGGTATGCAGCGGACATTTTCCAACTCCGCCAGCTGATCCAGTATGTATGCCGCCAATTCCTTGTTGCCGCTCATGCGCTCCTCCGCTGTGTTCAAATAAACAGGCACCATCGTACGCCGTACGCATCGATAAAATCCGTCATCAGCGGGCTGAAATCGCACGGGGCGAGCGGGACCAGAATTTGAGCGTCGTCTTGAAGGGTTTCATACGCGCGCCGGATTTTAGCTTCGTTTCCTTCACCGTAGTGCAGGCAGAACTGCATCACGTTTCCGCAAACGGCGGATTCCTGCCGCTCGGCAACGGCGAGAATTTCGCCTTCAATATCGAGTTCACAATGGTAGTACGACCCGTTTTCGTTCAGATAACTGCTGACGATCACCGCTGCGAACGCTTTTTTGTAACGTTCAACGGCTTGGATGCTGCCGGTAACGTACGCTTGCATTAAAACTCTTTTCATATGAATGCTCCCGTAAAAAACAGTTTGAACGCGAATTCGGCAGGTTTTATCTTACATTCCTGCTATCGTTTTGTCTACTTCGCAGTATACCGGAACAAGCGGCGTCAGTCTTGTAAAAATACGACATGCGACGCGGTTACGGCCGCATACCGTTTCGATTCAGGATCCGCGCAATCGAGTTTAAAAGCAGTACGTTCGCTTTCTCAGGTGTCGGGCGTAACGATCCGCAGTGTTTCCGCCGCCAAGTGCGTTTGCGAATCTTGTCATGCGCTCGCGGCAGCGGTATACTGAAACGGTTATGGATAATACCGAATCGATCGACGTGCTGAGAAACCACGTACGGCACGTGCACACGACGCCGCTGGGCGCCGAGCGTATAAAACGGAATCTGGGCCTTTCCGTCCCAGACGTCGTCGCCTGGTGCCGGAACAAAATACTGGATTCCCGCAGCCGCATAACGCGTCGCGGTAAAAACTGGTACGTGCTCACCGATGACTGCGAAATCACCGTAAATGCGTACAGCTATACGGTGATTACCGCGCATACTATAGAGGCATCGGTAACAATTGTCGAGTGCATTTGAAGTAATTATCGGCAAGTATTTTTGTTTTTTCTCCAACAATAAAACCCTGAAGATTCTGCAAACCCTATTTTGTGATAAAACTCTTGATCTGAAAGAACAATTGCCCGTTCTGCTCCCGACTCTCGTACCCTGTTTAATCCTTCATAAACGGCGGCTTTTGCGAGTCCAAGATTTCGGCAACGAGGTATCGTTACAACAGGTTCTATATATGCACTTCTGCCTTTCGTATACCATATCCCACAATGTGCGCAATAGTCATCCTTGTCAAATATGAATATTTTCAATTCTTCATCATAATTCGGGGAAGGGCTGAAAAACGAACGTTCCCGTTTGGCAGGAAGTCCGTCGTGATCAAACCCCCTATGAATTGCTATTTGATATTTCCAATTATCGATATCGAAATTCCTTGAACTGATTGTAAAGTCTTTGGGTAATTGATACTCAAACTTTCTGTTCAGTTTAATTTCCAACAGTTTTTCTTCAAGATTCTTTTTTATAAAACCGTACTCTGGCAAAATGGTTATCATGAATTTATCTTTTTCATTTATCTTTACATTATACTCGTCGTTTTTCAAAAGATATTCTATCATTTTCCTTAATAATTCTTCATCATCTCCTAAATGGATCAGATAATTTCTATCTTCATATGATGTATCATATAGTATCATTCCTATGATTTTTTCTTTGCTGTCTCTGAATATGGCAATCTTTTCAAGTTTTTCTTCATCAAGCATTGAATGATTCATCATCCATTCAAATCGTCCCCAATGGAAGTGTTCGTTATATCCGTAATCAGATGCTTCTGTCAGGAACTGATATATTTCTTCATACTGTTCATTAAATCTTTTGCGATTCATGTAATTTTCAATCCTCAACACTTCTTTCTCCTTGTACTGAAAACGTCTTTTGGCTTTATCAGATATGCACCAACTCGTATTTTCTGGTGCCGAGGTGCATCTTTTCCGCGTGGGAGATCTGCGTTTTCCAATTGGTGGAAGGATGGATGTCGCAGAAATGATCGCCGTGCGTGTGCTCTTTTTCATCCAGATACGAACCTTCGAGCACCGGCTGGGCGTTCACCGCGTCGGCGCACGCCTGATCGAGTGCAACCGGATCGAACGACGCGAACATACCTACGTCCGGCACGATCGGCGCGTCGTTTTCGGCATGACAATCGCAGAACGGCGACACGTCCATAACAAGGCTTATATGAAAATGCGGCCGCCCGCGCAGCACTGCCGCCGCGTATTCGGCCATTTTGCAGTTGAGAACGTCGCCGGAATGATCGGCTCCGGGATGAACGGCGTCTTTGGGACATGCGCCGATACAGCGGCCGCAGCCGACGCATTTATCGTGATTTATGGAAGCTTTTTTCGCTTCAATCGTGATGGCGCCGTGTGCGCAGTTTTTCCGGCACATACCGCAGCCGACGCACGCTTCCTGCGTGACTGAAGGTTTTCCGCTCGAATGCATTTCCATTTTACCGGCGCGCGAACCGCAGCCCATGCCGATATTTTTAATGGCGCCGCCGAATCCGGTTCCTTCGTGCGCTTTGAAGTGCGTCAGTGAGATGAAAATATCCGCATCCATAACGGCGCGTCCGATTTTGGCCTGTTTTACGTATTCTCCGTCGCTTAGATCGACGTACGCTTCGTCGGTACCTTTCAGCCCGTCGCCGATAATGACGTGGCATCCGGTGGAAAACGGACTGAATCCGTTCACATACGCGGCGTCCATATGGTCGAGCGCGTTTTTGCGGCCGCCCACGTACAGCGTGTTGCAGTCGGTCAAAAACGGTTTTCCGCCGAGTTCTTTAATCAGATCCGCAACGACTTTCGCATAATTGGGCCGCAAAAACGCGAGGTTGCCCGGCTCGCCGAAATGTATTTTTATCGCTGCGTACTTGTCGGTAAAATCGATGGTTTTCATACCGGCGGTGATCGCGAGCCGGCGCAATTTCTGTAGCAGATTTTCCGTCTGCGTCGTTCTGAACGATGTAACGTATACTTTCGATTTTTCAGTATTCATTGAATGGCCTCCGTATACAGCAGCTTATCAGTATATCCGATTTTACGACCTTTGCAAAGGGAGCCTGACCGTAAAGACGCTGCCGTGGGACGAACTCGATTCGAGCTCAAGCGAGCCGCCGTGCAGCGCTACGATGCGCCGCGACAAATTGAGTCCGATACCGCTTCCTTCCGTCTGATTTTCAACGGCCGCGTTGCCGCGCTGAAACGCGTCGAAGATCCGCTTGCGTTCTTTGCGGGGAACGCCGCCTCCGCGATCCGTAAACCGAACTACGGCGAACTCCTGTTCCCGGGAGGCTTCTATGTGCAGATAGCGGCCCGCCGCGGCGTGTTTTATTGCGTTTTCGGCAAGATTGCGGAAAACGCTCCTGATTGCGTTTTCGTCGCAGCCGACGGACAGCTCCTGCGGCGGCAGCGACAGTTCGACGCGCATCTGCGCTTCGCGTGCCGCCGGCGCAAGCAGCGCTGCAACGGATTCCAGCAGCGTACCGATATTGCATTCCCTGCACGGCAGTTTTGCCGCAGTGTTCATTTTTGCGTACAGCAGAAAATATTCAATGGAATTCCTGAGTTTTTCGCTTTCCGTGCAGATCATTTTTCCGTATTTCCTGATTTTTTCGGCGTCGGTTATGATGCCGTCGGCCATGTTCTGCGCGGAAGACGAAATAACGGTCAGCGGCGTTTTCAGTTCGTGCGTTACGGACGCAATGAATTCCTGCTGCCGATCCGCCAGGTTCTGTGCCTTCGCCATGTTCCGCAGCAAAATTCCGATTCCCGCAGTCAGTATGATGAACGCAATGAAAGAAAGCGTCATGTTCAGCGCCGCCGCCTTTTTGGCAGCGGACAGAACCGAACCGTCTTTATGAACGACTTCCAGTGTCAAATTGTACGGAAACGGTTTGATACCGCTCGAAAAATCGTCGTTGAAGGCGGCTTTCGTGCGCATATGGCTGCGCAATCCGGCGATTTCGTTTTCCTGTTTGAGCGAAAACAGTTCAATCGGCAAATCCCACGACGGATTGATCCTGTTGAACGCACCGTTTTTCTGCCGGTCGCTGCCGAAAAGCCGGTATGAAAAATCGGGATCGGTAAAATGTGCCGGATTGTAGGATTTTTCATTCGTATAGATAAGATTGCCGGTCGTTTCATCGTACACGCGAATTCGGTACGACGAATCACCGGTAAAAAACTTGGCGGTAAGAATCGGAATCAATTTTGAAGAAAGAACGGTCGAATCGATTTGGGATATCAGAACATAATCCGACTCTTCCGTCGTTATGGGCGAAACGATCAATTCGCCTATATCGGGAGATGAAATGTACCAAAGATCCGCGATTTCGGGCTTGCTTTGCAGAACCGAGTCGAGCATATCCGTAATGATCCGAGTCTGAGTCGGCGGTGCGCCGGCGAATCCCGTTCCGTCCCAGAGCTGCAGCGTTGCCGCACCGCTTTCCGTCAGGCTGTTTTTTGCATACAGATATATCGCGGAAAACAGTTCCGAAACGATCGCGTGTTTATTCCAGAATTTGACTGCATTCGATACGTTCGATGCGACTTGTTCATATGAAATATCCTGCGAATCGGTTTTTCCGCTCATTTTTGCGAGTACCGGCAGCAAAAGCAGTTCGTCTTCTATCATAAAAGCCGTCTGCGTCGTGTTGCGTGTTACTTCGTCAGTCAAATAACCGAGTTCCGCCCGATACTGGCCCAGCGTGAATCGTATCTGCATGATGAACAGTACGACGACGGCGAGTATGAGCGTCGCCGGCAGCGCAACTAAAACGATTGTTTTCGAGTGTTTCATACGTATATCATACTCCGTTTTAAGAAATCGTTCAGCGTTTTAAACATCATTTAGAATGCATTTCAGATGGATTTCAGATACTTTTAAGGTACAAACCGCCGGACTTGAGTATGTTATATCCGTAAGGCGAACGGAAAGTTTGCTAACGAAACAACATACAGGAGTGTACTATTATGAAAGCAAAGAAAATGATCGTTACCGTGTTATTGGCCGCCGTCGTAAGTGTGGGAGCGTTTGCGTCCGGTTCTGCGGATTCCGCACCGGTATATTTGAGCGCGTCGGTAAAAGGGCTGGGTACGCCGGTGATGCCGCTGGTGGTGGATCCGCCCGCAGCTATCGTGGACTGGTTTGCCGATCACGGACTGGATACGGCTTCCGTCGGAACGACGCTTGAATCGATGCCGGTCGCGTACCGCAATAAGATCCGCAGCGTATATGCCGATAACGAATCGGAACTGCGCGCCGTTGCCGCCGCCGCGCTGAAACCGTATCTGCAGGAAGGTGTCGTTGAAACCGTAACTACGACGTACGGACCGTTTTCCTGGACCGTTTCCTACGGAAAAGAAGTGGATGAAGATCTGTACGCACCGAAAGATTTATAATGCGGTGCGCGGCGGACCAGCTTACGCCGGAATCGCTTGCGCTGAACAAGCGCGTGCGGTTTCCGGTGTGAACGGTTCCGCTTTCCGAAAGCCGAGGCGTCCGATTTTCAGGACAGTCCCGGCTTTTTTCATTTACTGACCGGAAAAAATATAGCCGATGTTCCTGACCGTTTCGATATAACCGCCGGGGACTTGCGGCGTTTTCAGTTTTTTGCGGAGCCACGAAATATGCGTGTACAGCGTTCCGGATGCGGCGGCCGTTTCGTAACCCCACACGTATTCCATGAGCGTGTCTGTTTTTACCAGTTCTCCGCGGTGTACGACCAGATACATGAGCAGTTTGCATTCCATGAGCGAAAGCGGTACTGGTTTTCCGTCTTTTAAAAGCTGTACTTTTTTGAAAACCAGTCTGAACGGACCGAACACGTAATCGTTTTCATCGGTATAGTCGAGTTCGGCGGGAGAGTCCTCCGTTTCCGTTTGCGTTTTGGTGCGGCGAAGGAGCGCTTCTATGCGGGCGATCAGTTCGGGAAAATCGTACGGCTTCGTCACGTAGTCGTCCGCTCCCAATCGGAGGCCGGACACTTTATCCGTGAGTTCCGATTTTGCGCTGACGAATATGACCGGAACGCTGCCGCCGGCGCGCCGGTAATCGGTGATGATGTCGAATCCGTTTTTTCCGGGAAGCATGATGTCTATCAGCGCCAAGCTGCATATGTTTTTGGCAAGCAGCTGCGCGCCGGTCGTACCGTCCGAGGCGGACAGTACGTCGTACCCCTCCGCTTTCAGCCGGTCGGTCAGCGCTTCAAGCTGATTTTTATTGTCTTCTATAACAAGTATTTTACTCATACTTTCAAAACCCCGTTTTTTCCGCAAAATTACAGCGGCGGGAAGTGATCGTTTTGACGGCGGCCAACAGCAGCATGATTGCAAGCGCGAACGATATGGCGGCAATACCGCCGGCAATACCCGCCGTTTCGGCAACGGCGCCGACGATAATCGGCATCAGAATCGCACCGATCGTGGCCGTGGCGATGCACGTTCCCGTTGCCACGGTGGAAGACAAATACTGCTGCGGCATCGTGGACATCGTAGTCGGATAAATGCCGGACATGCTCAATCCCGTTCCCAAAAGGCCGGTAATGATGAGCGCCATATTCCGCGTGGAAATCATCAGTATGAAAAACACCGTCTGCGCCGCGGCCAAAATCAGAATGAGGACGTTTCGGTTCGTTTTTCCCGAAATCGATGCGCAGAACAATCTGCCCGCCATGATCATGATCCATAAAAACGTCGACGTGCTTTGCGCGAAAGCCTGTCCCATAAGGCCGCTGTCTTTGAAATAAGTTACGAGCCAGCCGACGATTGCCGATTCTCCGCATAAATAGAAAAACAGGAGCATCGTGTTAAGCCAATACCGGTACGATTTAAAGAACGGAACGGTATCCGCTGTCCGTCCGCTTTCCGGTGCGCGGGTGTCAGCCGAACCGTGTGCGTACGTGTCAGCCGAAGTTTGAATGTCAGCAGCCGGCCGCGCGCTCGTACGCGCCGGATGTCTGAGCGGCGGTGTGTTTGAAAGTTTAGATCCTGCCAAACAGATCAGCGCCGCCACTTCAAACGCCGCGACGACGTATACGGCGAATTTCCAGCCGTGAGGAAGCACCGCCGACGCGGCGATCGTAACGACGGGCGCGATGAGCGCGCCGACGGCAAAGCAGGCGTGCAGCAGGTTCAGCCCGGCGGTTTTGTTTCCGGTCGTTTCGGAAACGATTACGTTGCTGATATTGCTCATCGTGCCGCGCCCGACGCCGGTTGCGCCGAACGCGATCAAAAGCAGAACGGGGTTGCCGGTAAGTGTCGTGAGAACCAACCCGATCACGATACCGGTGCACAGCCCAACAGTCGATTTTTTCCGTCCGATAATATACGGCAGAAATCCCGCGATCAGTACGGCCGCCAGGTTTCCGATTTGATGAGCGGAAAGCATCATGCCGCCGAGTACGTAATTCAGCCCGTATTCTTCAGTCATTGCGGGAAGCACGGCGCCCAGCAGCGTGCTCATCATGCCGCTGGTAAAAAACGCAAAATAAACGATAAGCAGCAGCGCTGCGTCCTGTTCGCCGACCTTAGTCTGCGACAATACCGGTATAGCAGAAAGTTTCATGAGGCCGAGTATAGCACGTTTGCGGTGCGCAATCTACAACCTATGAAACCGCCGGTTCGGTGCTGCGGTCGGGCAGCGTGATTTCAAAACACGCACCCGGTTCTCCGCCGGGGCGGCCGCAGGCGCGAATGGTTCCGCCGTGCAGTTCCACGATATGCCGTGCGATCGACAGCCCCAATCCCGTTCCGCCGGTTTCCCGGCTGCGTCCTTTATCCACACGGAAAAACCGCTCGAAGATGCGCTTCCGGTATTCTTCGGGAATACCCGCCCCGTCGTCTTCTATGACGATTTTGACGGCAGGGTAGCGCCGTGCCGCCGTGCCTTCCTGCGCGGGAATCCGTTCCGCGCTGACGGAAACGGTAGAGCCGTCGGGACAATATTTGACCGCGTTGTTGACGATGTTCCCCAGCGCCTGCTCGAAAAGGCCCTCGTTCACCGCTATGCGTATGGGTTCGTTTTCCGGCACGTACGTTTGGCGGAACGCAATGTGTTTTGCATCGGCGGCGATTTGCTGGCTCAGCAGCACGTCCGCAACGCATTCCTGAACCGTCGTTTGCTGCGTTGCGAGCGTAAATCCGGTTTGTTCGAGTTTTGAAAGCGTCAGCAGATCTTCTATTATATTTATGAGCCGCGTCGACTGCTGATCCATAATGGAAAGGAACCGTTTCGCGGTTTCCGGTTCGTTCAGCGCGCCGTCCTGCAGCGTTTCTATAAATCCCTTGATGGAGGTTATCGGCGTTTTCAGTTCGTGCGAAACGTTCGCAACGAAATCCTTTCGCACCCGTTCGAGCCGTTTGAGCCGCGAAATATCGGTGATTACCAAAAGGAATTTGCTGTCCGGCTGCACGGTCGTTTTGATCGTTACGCAGCGAACCAGTACCGACCGGGTGCCGTTCCGTTCACTGTCTGCCGAGCCTGAAGACAGCAGCTGCGTTTCTATTTCGGTTTTGTTTTTTTTGCCGGAACCGTGGACGGTGTCCTTGATAAAATTGATGATATCCGTGTTCCGCAGCACCGCGATCAGCGACTTGTTTTCGGGCAGCGGCGCGTTTTGGGGAACGGAAAAAAAATCACGCGCCGCGTCGTTCATTTCCTGAATTTGGAACGATTCGTCGAACAGGATGAGCGCTTCGGTAATACCGGAAAACACCGCCACGAATTTATCCCTTCTGCGCGAAATGTCTTCGATATTTTTTTGAATGGTGCGCGCCATGCCGCTGAACGTTTCCGCCAATTCCGAAAATTCACGGGGAGAAGACACCGCCGGTACGTAGTCGAAGTCGCCCTGCTTGTACTGCTGGGCGGCTTTTTCCAGTTCTTCCAGCGGGCTGATGATACGCGCTGCGATTGCGAACGAAATGACCAAAACGATGAGCAGTACGATCACCGCCGACACGATGCTGTCCGTGCGCACGGTTGATGAAAAAAACACGTTTTTACGTACCGGAATGGAAAGCCTCAGCGCAAGGTTCCGATTCTGATACTGAAACGGTATTGCGTAGTACACGAGTGATTCGGCGTATACGGTGCTGACGCGCACCGCCGAGCTTTCCTTGCCGGCAAGGGCCGATCTTACTTCGGTACGCTGCAAATGGTTTTCGAGAATGGCCGGATCGGCGTCCGAATCGCCCAAAACGGTGCCGTCTTCGGCGATGATGGAAATGCGGAACCCCGGATCGTGCGACGCAATCTGTTTTACCAGATTGTCCAGCTGCGGCAGCGGCGCCTGATTCTGCATGAGTATTTTTTCAATCGCATACGCGAACGTCCGCAGGTTTTGCTGCGTCTGTTTGATGGACGTTTTTTCAAGCGTATTCAGACTGAGTACGATGAACGAAATAAATCCGAAACAGAGCGTGAGGCCGTTTATGAGAAAGAGATAAAACGACGTTTTAAGCGGTTTATGCTTTATCACCCGATGCTCCGGTATCTTCGGTCATGCGATAACCGACGCCGCGGACGGTTTCTATGATATTCTGAGCCGAATCGTTGCCTGCGGCTTCGGAAAGTTTTTTACGGATGCTCAGTATCTGCACGTCTATGGAACGTTCCGTTACCGGATACGAATCCCCTTTGATCGCATTGATGATCTGCTGCCGTGAAAACACGCGGCCGGGATTCTGGGCAAGGTGCAGCAGTATTGCGAATTCAGTCGCCGAAAACTGCACCTGTTTGCCGCTCACGGTGACTTCAAATTTTTCCGGCTTGATGACGAGGAAATGCCTGCTGACCGTTTGCAATCGGTCGAACGGCGACGCGGCGGTATCGGCCGGCTTCGCTTCCTGAGCGCGGCGCAGTATGTTTTTAACGCGGGCAACCAGTACTTTCGGTGAAAACGGCTTGGTTACGTAGTCGTCCGCGCCGAGTTCCAGTCCGGAAACGACGTCCGTATCTTCGGTTTTTGCCGTCGCCATCACGATCGGAATTACGGCCGTGGTTTTATCGTTGCGCAGGATTCGGCATATGTCGAATCCGCTCATATCGGGAAGCATCAGATCAAGTATGATAAGATCAGGATGTTCACTGCGGGCTATCTGGAGCGCCTTCGTGCCGTTTTCTGCGGTCACTACCGAAAAACCTTCTTTCTGCAAGTTGTACGAGACTAATTCGAGGATCGGCATTTCATCATCAACAACGAGAATTTTCATATACGAATTGTAACTTTAAAAAAGTTTTATGTGTATCCTTTTGCATCGTGTTTAACGCATTTTTAATGAAGCGCCGCCGTTTTTTTATCGGTTTCGCAACGGAAATACGGAGCCGGCATCTCTATAACGGAATAACGGTAAAAGGACAAAAACTTCACATAATTTTAACAGAACGCTGACGTTTCTTTCACGTACCGCAAGTATATTCTAGGCAAGACGAACGGAGCCGGCCGCGGATGCGGAAAATCCGGAACGTTCGCCCGAATTTGAGCGAAGTGCGGCGCCTGAAGCGCGCCGTAACACAAAACCGGCCCGTTACGGGTGTTTTGTATAGGAGATTATGATGAAAGCAGTAAAAACGATGATGTGTGCTGCCGCCGTGCTGAGCGCCGCGGTCTGTGCGTTTGCCGGCGGAACAAAAGACGCCGCGGCCTCGTCCGCAAAACAGGGCGGAACTTATTCCGGCTCGTATACGTTCGGCGGCTCGACGACCGTTCAGCCGATTGCGAACGGTATTATTGAAGCTTTGACGGCAGTCAACCCCGATCTGAAAATTTCATACGAAGGCGTCGGTTCGGGAACCGGCCTGAAACAGCTTTCCGCCGGAACGCTCTCTTTGGCCGGATCTTCGCGTGATCTGAAACAGAGCGAACTCGACGGCGGACTCGTTCCGACGGTTATTGCGAAAGACGGTATCGCGATCGTCGTCAATAAGGACGTATCGGTTGCGAACGTTTCAAAAGCCGATTTGGCCAAAATCTTTTCAGGTGAAATCACGAACTGGAACTCACTCGGCGGCAAGGACGAACAGATCCGCCTGATAAACCGCGACGAAGCGTCGGGAACGTACGCATCCTTTAAGGAAATCGTACTTGATCCGGCAAAAACCGAATTCAGCAAAAACGCGATCGTTGCAAAAGAAAACGGTGAAGTTGCGGCGAAAGTCGCTTCGACTCCCGGCGCGATCGGCTACGTCGGACTGGGCTTCGTCGGTGAAATCACCAAAGCCGGCGGAAAATCGCTTCTGATCGACGGCATTGAAGCCTCCTCGAAAACGGTGTTGGCCGGTACGTATCCGGTTTCCCGCGCGCTGTACGTTGCCACGAAAGGCCCGATAGCAGCCGGTTCCGTTGAAGAAGCGTTCGTCAATTACGCGCTGAGCGCCCGCGGTTCGGTTATTGTCTCCGACGCGGGATTCGTTCCGGTAAAATAAGCGAAATAATATAAAAAAAGTATAGCTGAAAAAGTTCGTTTCACTCGCGGCCGTTCCGGATTACTCTCTGCCGGAACGGCTTTTTTATGTTTTGTCGGGAACGCGCTGCGCTATTGACAGGCTAGCGTTTACTAGCTAATATACGGTATGTTTCAGATTTCGGCGGAACGGACGTTTCCGCACACGGAGGATTTCATGGAACCGTCGGATCTTAATTCGTATCTTGCAGGCGGCGTCGTCCGTATCGTCAAAGACGCGCTGCGCGCCGTTTTCGATAATCCTGAAGAAAGCGCGTTTGTCGCAGGTTTTGCAGCTGCGAGCCGCAAAGCCGCCGCGCTTCGGCAGTCTCACGCGTCGTCGGGTGAACACGTGCCGCCGTTTCTGATTGCGAGTATCACCGATTCCTGCAATCTGCACTGCGCAGGCTGCTATGCGCGTGAAAACCGGATATGCACGGACGGCGGCCCGAACGGTACCGGCAGCTGCGGTACCGGTAATTGCGGCGGCGGCGATCGCTTCGGCGGCAAAACGCCGCTCACTGCGGAAACCTGGGAGCGCCTGTTTATTGAAGCCGAATCGCTGGGCGTCGGTTTCATTTTGCTTGCCGGCGGCGAACCGCTTTTGCGGCGCGACGTGCTGGAACGCGCCGCCGGGCGTCCGTCGGTACTGTTTCCGGTTTTTACGAACGGTACGCTGATCGACGCTTCGTACGCAGCGTTTTTTGCCCGCAATCGGAATCTGGTTCCGGTGCTGAGCATTGAAGGCGGAAAGGAAACGACCGATCGGCGGCGCGGGAGCGGAACGTACGGCGCGCTGTCCGCCGCCATGGAACTGCTCGCGGCGGAAAAAATACTGTTCGGTGCGTCGGTAACTGTAACGGCGGCGAATATGGAGGAAGTTACCTCCGCAGAATTTTTGGAGCGACTGCAATGCAACGGATGCCGGCTGGTCGTATACGTGGAATACGTGCCGGTTTCGGCAAATACGGATAATCTGGCGTTGAACGGCGGTCAGCGCGCCGCGCTTGAACGGCACGTCGCGCGGCTTCGGGCGGAACGTGCGGCGATGATTTTCATTTCGTTTCCCGGCGACGAGCACTCGTCGGGCGGCTGCCTTGCCGCCGGCCGCGGTTTTTTTCACGTGAATCCGTACGGCGGCGCGGAACCGTGTCCGTTTTCGCCGTATTCGGATACGGACGTAACGGAAACCGGTATCCGCGGCGCGCTCAAATCGCCGCTGTTTACCGGATTGCGGGAAAGCGGTATGCTGCTTGAAGAGCATACCGGCGGGTGCACGCTGTTCCGCAAGCGGGAACAAGTCCGGGCGTTGGCGGACGGAGGCGCGCGGTGAGCGGCGTTTCCGGTGAAAAGGCCGGTTCTCCGGATTCCGTTCCCGTCTGTCCGGCAGCCGGTCCGTACGACGGGGCGCCCGCACGCTCGTCTTCGGCACAGTCGCCGACGAAAGAGCGCATAACGGACGAAGCGCTGACGCTGTTTTCCTGCCGCGGATTCAGCGGCGTCAGCGTGAAAGAGATCGCCTCCGCCGTCGGTATAAAAGACAGTTCGCTTTACAAACACTTTTCGACCAAACAGGAAATATTCGACACGATTTTACTGCAAATGACGGCGAAAATGGATGAATTGACGGTACGGCTTCACATTGCGGATGCAACGAAGGTCGATACGTCCGAATATTTTAAAAATCTTTCGACTGACGCGCTCGTCGAACTGTCCGAACGCGTGTTTTTGTTCTATCTGAAAGATCCGTTCGCCGCCCGTTTCCGCAGGATGCTTACGATCGAACAGTATTGCCGTTCGGAAATTTCCGATTTATATCGGAAAATATTTACGCGGGACAGTATTTCGTATCAGTCGCTGCTGTTTTCCCAGCTGATGGCTTCCGGCGTGTTCAAAAAAGGCGATCCGGAGATCGCCGCGCTACATTTTTACGCGCCCCTGTTTCTGCTGCTGACCCGTTACGACGGACGGCCCGAACAGGAGCGCGAAGCGTTGGAACTGCTTGAAAGGCACGTTCGGGCCTTCGCCGCGATATACGCAGCGGAAGCTCAGCCTTCCACTTGAGTAGACAGGAACAGTTGGACGCCCATCTGCGTCATCTGGTCTTTATATTCTTCAAGCGTGTCGATGTGTTTGTCTTCGTCGGCAAGAATGCTTTCAAGCAGTTCTTTGGTCGCGTTGTCGCCGACGTCGGCGGCGAGTTTTACGGCTTCGTTGTACGCTTTCCAGGCGTTGTGTTCCGCCGCAAGATCGGAATCGATCTGTTTGGGAACGTCGGCGCCGATGCGGATGTCGTTGAGAGAGCTTACGATGGGCGTTCCCTCAAGGAAGAGGATTCGTGCGATCAGTTTTTCGGCGTGTTTCATTTCCTGAATGGCGCGTTTTTCAACGCTGCCGTTCAGTTTGCCGTATCCCCAATTTTCGTCCATTTCTGCGTGAACCATGTATTGATTGACGGCGGTCAGCTCGTCTGCGAGCAGTTTGTTCAGCATGTCTATCAGTTTCTGATTTCCTTTCATTCGATACCTCCGATTGGTTTCTTGCGGGCGTTCGTCGAACCGTACGGTTTCGTTTTCGCCGTTATCTTTAAGTGTATGCAATCTTTTATGTAAGTCAAAAAAACGGCGTGCTTTTTAACGTGTTTTTAACCGACGATTGACGCTTTTCTTATGTTCGCTTTCTATATTTGGAGTGTAAGATTCGAGTAAACGGGGGGCCGGAGCATGAACGCAATATCGGCAAGAAAAAGACGGAGAGCCGGAGAGTGGTGTTTGGAAAAAACATTTCTGGTGTGTGCGTTGATTTCGATTTCCAGTGTCATTCTGATGAGCGTGTTCATATTCCGGCAGGGATTACCGCTGTTTGCGTCCGTCTCACCTGCGGATTTTCTGTTTTCGACCGATTGGGCGCCGACTCGGGATCCGGATCCCGGATTCGGTATCCTGTCGTTTGTTGCCGGATCGCTGTACGTAACGTTTCTTGCGCTGCTGATAGCGGTGCCGGTCGGAGTTTCCGCCGGAATCTTTTTGTCCGAAATGGCGGGCCGTCGCGCCGGGGCTTTTTTGCGGAATGCGGTGGAGCTGCTGGCGGGTATTCCGTCGGTCATTTACGGACTGTTCGGAATTTCGTTTATCGTTCCGTTCGTCAGGAACACGTTCGGCGGCAGCGGCTACAGCGTTCTGTCCGCCGCGCTCATTCTGGCGATCATGACGCTGCCGACGATCATCAATATGACGGAAGTTTCGGTCAGAAACGTCCCGAACGATCTGCGCGAAGGTTCGTACGCGCTCGGTGCCACCAAGTGGCAGACGATTATCGGCGTACTGCTGCCGGCCGCGCGGTCGGGAATCGTGACCGGCGTCGTACTGGGCATGGGGCGCGCGATGGGTGAAACGATGGCGGTGCTGCTCGTGGGCGGCAACGCGCCGATCATGCCGGACGGGCTTTCGTCGATGGTGCGTACGCTGACGATGAATATTATCACCGATATGGCCTACGCGGAAGGAACCCATTTGACCTCGCTGTTTACGACGGCGATCGTCCTGTTCGTGTTCATCTTGGCACTGAATCTGATAATTCAGCTCGTCCTGAAATCCTCCATGAAAGAACAGAAAGGAAGTTTGTAATGAAATCAACGGATATTGTTCGTGCAAAACGGCCGGCGCGCCGGCGGGTGCGCTTTTCAGAGCGGATCTCCGTAAGTTTTGTCTACGTTTCGGCCGGTGCCACGATTGGCGTACTGTTTCTGATTTTAGGCTACATATTGTTCAATGGATTTTTCTATAAAAACCGCGTGGAATATCCGGCGGCGTCTTTTACGTCCGATTCGGCGGCCGGTTTGGTTGCGCTGGCGAATACGGCGGTAAAACGGAAAGAGCTGACCTTCGATGTGCTGCGCGGCATTTATACGGACGGCTACGCGAACTGGAAAAAAATCAGCGATTCCGCAGCGGATATATATCCGTATCTGTCCGCGCAGGCTGCCGCCCGTGCACAGCCGGTTTTCGGCGGCATCGGACGGCTTTCGGAAGTATCCGACGGAGTCGAAAAAATGCTGCTGTACGCCGCGTCGAATCCCGGCGGAATCGTGCTGATAACCGAAGAAGAATACGAAGCGTTCGCCAAAAAGATTCCGCACCAATTGCGGCGTATTTCGCTCCGGAACGTAGCGCTTGCGTGCAATACCGACGTTACCGAATTGTTCGGCAATTTCAAAATAGGAACGATAGACGAATCTTCGATTGAAAAAATATATACCGGCAGTATTACCAATTGGCAGCAATTGGGCGGAAAAGACCTGCCGATTACGGTGATTCTGCCTTCATCCGCACAGTTTTTTGACAGTGCGGTAAGCGGCGAATCGGAAAAACAGCTGGCTTCCCTGTTCGCTCACGCCGAACGGGCTGAACGGACCGAACGGGACGGTTCTGCCCACGGCGGCGGCGCGGCGCGGTACGTGTACGCGTCGGACTCAGCGGAATATACGGCGCTGCTGCGGACGGTTTCCGGTGCGGCAGGATTGCTTCCCCTGTGGTACGCCGACGATTCGATCGACAGTTTGCGGCTTGCCCGTACCGAGCGGGGCGTGAATCTGACGCCGGCGTTCATATTTGAAAAGCCGGTCGACGGCGGCCGGTTCGGCGGAATATCTTCCATTATATTGAACACGCTGATGATGATCGTGCTGACGCTGCTTTTTTCGGTGCCGCCGGGATTGTTCGCCGCCGTGTATCTGGTGGAATATGCCAAAGAAGGACGTCTTATGCAGATATTGCGGCTCGGAACGGAAACGCTCGCGGGGATTCCTTCCATCATCTTCGGCCTGTTCGGTATGCTGATTTTCGTGCAGGGGTTCGGCTGGGGAATCTGTCTGCTGTCTGGTTCGTTAACGCTTGCGCTCATGATTTTGCCCACGGTCGTCCGCACTGCCGAAGAAGCGCTGAAAGCGGTGCCGCACTCGCTGCAGGAAGGCAGCCTCGCGCTCGGCGGTACCAAAATACAGACGATTTTCAGGGTCGTATTGCCGGCGGCGTTTCCGTCGATATCCGCGGGAATCATTCTGGCAACGGGCCGCGCGCTCGGTGAAACGGCGGCGCTCATCTATACGATGGGCTCCAGCTACAATCTTGCGCACGGCGTGTTCGATTCGACACGGACGCTCGCCGTGCACGTGTATCTGATTATCGCCGAAGGAATTTCAACCGATAAGGCGTTCGCCGCGGGAACGGTGCTCATTTTCTTCATTTTCATTATCAATTCCGCTGCGAAAATGCTGATTAAACGGATCGGAGCGAGGGGGCGGTAGGCGCTGCGATTCATTCGGGTCTTGTTTTTATTGCCTGTTGTACTTATATTTAAACCATGAGCTTATCCCGTCTTTTTCTGCTGTTTCTGGCGTATAGTTTTATCGGCTGGTGCAGCGAAGTCGTCTTCTGTTCAATAAAGGAACGCCGGTTCGTGAACCGCGGTTTTTTGTTCGGTCCGCTGTGTCCCATTTACGGATTCGGCGGAATGATGGTCATGTATCTTTTGAAGCCCTGGGCCGATACCTGGATTCCGTTGTTTTTTGCGGCAATGTTCATTACGACGGCGCTCGAATACGTAAGCAGCTGGGCACTTGAAGTACTGTTTCACACCAAATGGTGGGACTATTCCGACGTCAAAGTCAATCTGAACGGCCGCGTGTGCCTGACCGGCGCGGTAACGTTCGGCGTCATGGGAATGCTGGCCGCCCATTTCGTGCATCCGTTTTTGGAAGCGTTCGTTCTTTCGTTTTCCGATTTTACCGTCCGGCTGTGTGCGGGTGTGCTGTGCACCGTATTCTGCGCCGATTTGTACGTTACCGTAAAGCGTCTGGTCGGTTTCAACGAACATATGGCCAAGCTCAAGGAATTCGCCGAATCGCTTAAAGAACGGTACGCCGAAGAGTCCTGGTTCAAGGAAAAAGCGTCTTCGCTCAGTGAGATGTTCGACGCCGTCCGCGACCGCGCGAAGTCCGGACAAACCAAATTCAGCGAATCGCTTATGCGTAAAATAGAGTCGTTCTCCGCGCGTCAGGAAAAACTGACCGGCTTTATAAACCGCTTCCCGACGATGCGCAGTAAAAGCTATTCGGATGGAATTGAAAATCTTCGGCAGCGGACGAAAGCGCAGTTCGCGGCAAAAAAAGCTACGCGTAAAACCGGAAAAAATGCCGAGTGACGAGTTTTTGACGACTCGGCGGACGTTTTCCGGTGCAAATTATTTTGATTGCCGGCACTCAGCGTTTGAGCGCGGCTCCCAATTTTTTGTCGACTTTTTCACGGTTCAGCGTGTAGTAAAAATACGAATAGCCGGCTCCGTTCAATGCGGAAAAAGAACGTGCTTCGTACGTTCCCGGATATAATTCGTCCGCGTCCGCGAGCAGTTCGGCGCTCTCCCGTTTTTCGCCTTCTTCAAACAGAACTTGCGACAACAGCAGCGTCGCGTAGAACTGTTCCGGAACGGTTTTAGCAACGGCGCGTGCGGTTTCAAGCGCGGTGTGCGCTTTCTTTTTACCGCCGCCGCTGATTGCCGGTGCGTAAAAATACCATTGCGCGATGTTTATCAGCGTGAACACCATGTACGGATCCTGTTCCAGCGCGGTATCGTAATATTTTTTAACCGTAAGTCCTTCGGACATCGCCGTCGTAAGAGGCAAAAACTGCATACAGCAGGAAAGAATATCGCCGGCCGTATAATACAGCCACGTACTGTGCGGTTCGCCGGAATGCGTTTTGAACCAAGCTTTTACTTTTTCATATTGCGTTTTGATGAGCGGTTCCAAATCAGGATGCTTGATATCGCTTTCGTACAGGTAATTGTATTTTTCCCATACCAGAATATTTTCAAGTACCAGTTTTATTTCATCGGAAACGGCCGCGTTCGCCGTGTTTTCGGCGATGCGCGCGGCGTACGCGTCGATTTTTTCAACTGCTTCCGCGCAGCTTGCGGCGGTTTTCAGGGAAAATCTGAAATCGGTCGTTTCAGCCAACACTCCGGCTTCTGCTTCGGTAAGCACCGCCGCCGCGTGAATTGCGATCGGCGTCAGTACCAAAATAACGAAAACCGAAAAAAAACGTTTACTAATTATGTTTTGTCCTTTATACTGCATGTATCGACTATAATTGAAAATCGAAAACGCTACAAGCAGGGGTTCGGTATGCGCACGACAGTATATTTATGGATTCTCGGTATATCGATCACGATCGTTTTTTGTCTGAACGCGTTTCTGATAAATACCGGAATAGGTTTGGGCTTTATCGTATTGTGCGGATTTTTAAATCCCATTCTGATATTCGGACTTGACGCCGCCGTTGCGGCCGCCATTCACGCGCTGCCTGCGAAATGGTTTGATCCGTATGAAAAACGGTATCAGCCGCTGAAAATCGAAAATTCGATCTATCGCAGGATACGGATAAACGCTTGGAAAGATTACGTTCCCGATACCGGAAAATTGACTACGGGGCTTTCAAAGTCCGAGATTACCGGTACGGATACCGATTATCTGCATTTGTTTTTGGTGGAAACCTGTTACGCCGAAACCATTCACGTGTGGATGGCGCTCACGGGACTTATCCCCGTTCTGTTCATAACGCACAGCCTGCTGTGGTCGATGCTGATTCCGCACGCGCTGATAAACTTTTTTCTGAACATTCCGCCTATTTTAATTCAGCGCAACAACCGTCCCAAACTGATCCGGTTGTATGAGCGCAATTTACGGAACCGCGCCGGATAACGTTTGGCGCTGAAGGTACTAACCGGCGCCGGATAACGACCCGATTGCGATCCGCACTGAAGGTACCGACCCGCGCAGTTCCGAAATTACAGTTTCGCGATATCCGCAATCAGCCGATTGACGGCGTCTTCCGTCGTTGCCCAGCTGGTACAGAAGCGAACCGCCGTTCCGCCGTTTTCAAGCGGCTTCCAAATTGAAAACGCATAATCTTTGCCGAGCGCTTCAATCTGCGCGGCCGTCAGAATCGGAAACTGCTGATTCGTGTACGAATCGTACAGAAACGGAACGCCTTTTTCGGCGAACGCCCGCCTGACGCGCAGTGCCAGTGAAACGGCGCGTTCGGCTATGGAAAAATACAGCTTTTCGGTGAACAAAACGTCGAACTGGATGCCCAGCAGCCGTCCTTTTGCAAGCATTCCGCCTTTTTGCTTTATCAGATAACGGAAATCCTTTTTTAACGCGGAATTCGTAATGACGACGGCTTCACCGAAGAGCGCGCCGACTTTGGTTCCGCCTACGTAGAATACGTCGCACAGCCGCGCAAGGTCTGCAAGCGTTACGTCGTTTACGGGAGAGGCGAGTCCGTACCCGAGCCGCGCGCCGTCGGCGAACAGCAGCAGGTCGTTTTCGCGGCAAACGGCCGAAAGCCGCTCGAGCGCGGCTTTGCTGTAGAGCGTTCCGTTTTCCGTGGGGAACGAAACGTACACCATCGCGGGCTGAACCGAGTGTTCGCGTGAAGCGTCGTTCCGGTGTGCTTCGCAGAGCGCGGCGACCTGTTCGGCGGTTATCGTACCGTCGGCGGAGGGAAGCGGCAGTACTTTATATCCGCAGGCTTCTACGGCGCCGGTTTCGTGCCCGTTGATGTGCCCGCTGACGGCGGAAACGACGCCCTGGTACGGCCTGAGTGCGGCGCTGATAACGGTCAGATTCGTCTGCGTGCCGCCTACCAAAAAGTGAACGTCGGCGGCGGGTGCAGCGCACGCCGCTTTGATTTTGGAGCGAGCGGCTTCACAATATTCGTCCGTTCCGTAACCGGGCGTCTGTTCCGCGTTCGTACATGCGAGCGCTTCCAATATCAGCGGATGGGCGCCTTCGGTATAATCGCATTCAAACCGCGTCATACGATGACTCCTTTCGTCGAGGGGATTGCTCCCGTGCGGCGGCTGTCTGCGCTAACCGCGTCGCGGACGGCGCGGGCGGCTGCCTTGAAAAGCGCTTCCATTTTGTGATGATCGCTTCTGCCTCTCAAAACGTCGAGGTGCAGATTGCATTTTGCGCCCGAAACGAAGCCCTGCCAGAAATCTTCAAACGTATCCGTCTGAAAACTTGCAGCCGTGCCGTCCGCGCCGAGGGAAACGAGCGGTACGCCGGTAAGCGCGGCTTCGCACACCAGATACGGCCGTCCGCCGAAGTCGACGGCGGCGCGCGCGAGCGTTTCGTCCATCGGATAGAGGCACGAACCCGTGCGGTATATACCCGCGCAGTCGCCGAGCGCTCGGGCAAACGCCTGACCGAGAACGATGCCGGTATCTTCTATTAGATGGTGCTGATCGACGTGCAGATCGCCTGCGATGGAACCTTTCAAATCGAAAAGGCCGTGTTTGCAGAACGAGTTCAGCATATGAGCGAAAAAGCCGATCGGACACGCGACGCTGCACGCGCCCGTTCCGTCAAGATTCAGCTCAAGCGATATATCCGTTTCGCCCGTCGTGCGCGTAACGGCAGCGGTTCGCGCCGCCGCGTCTTGCCGCGAGTATGTACCGTTCATGGGAACCTCCTGTAAAAGCACCGGTTACGCAAGCACTTTGCGCAGATCGTATTCAAGAATGTCCGTTGCGCCGAGCGTTTTCAGTTTGGGCAGCAGATTGGGAACTTCGCTTTTTTTAACGGCGATTTTGATCGCGTATCCGTCGTCGCCGTACAGCGGCGAAACGGTGGGACTGCGCATGGAGGGCAGTCCGGTAACGAGTTCCTGAAACCGTGCGCGCGTAACGTTCATTTCGAGCATGACACGGTCGCGGGCATCGATGACGGCCTCGAAAAGCATTTTCAGTTCCATTATTTTACGCTTTTTTTCGGGATCGGCGAGCGCGGCTTTCGACGCGAACATGCGGGTGGAACTGGTCATGATGGTATCCACGATGCGCAGGCCGTTTTCAATCAGCGTTCGGCCGGTCGCCGTATTGTCTATGATCATGTCGGCGTCGTCGGGCGGAAACACTTCGGTCGCGCCGTAAGTGCGCACGACCAGCGAATCCATTTTGCTGCGGTCAAGCCAGCGGCGCGCGATGTGTTCGTATTCGGTTGCAACGATAACGCGTTTTGCGCGGAGAGCGTTGTCGTCGATTGCGGCGGGAACGGCGGCGACGATGCGAACCGTGTCGAATCCGAGATCCATGATTTCTTCAACGTCCGCACCGGTTTCTTCGATCCAGTCGCGTCCGGTAAAGCCGACATCGTGCGCGCCCAATTCGAGGAGTTTGCCGATATTCTGCGGCTTCATGACTTTTGCCTCAAGATCGTCCTGATTGACGGTAGGGCGGTACGCGCGCTCGGGCAGTTTTACGCTGATGCCCGCTCCGTTGAACAGTTCGACGACGTTGTCGTAAATTCTGCCTTTGGGCAACAAGATTTTCAATTTTTCCATAGTATCCTCCGTGTTCGTTACGCTCGGTTCACAGCCGAGGGCGCGGTCCGCGACTGAATCTGCCGAACGGCAGGGTGCGTGATCCGCGGGCACCAAATAAAAAACCGCTCACCCGAGAGGCAAGCGGTCTTCTGTATGACATTCGACATTCGCACGCGTCTTTCAGGCGGAAAAAGAAGAGAATGCGTGGTGATGTGAATGCAGTTTTATTTCAGTCATTATATTTGTATTAAATGCGATTTTTAGCGTTATGTCAAGAGGGCCGCTGATACGCCCGTTGACAATGCAAACCGAGTGCCGGCAAGAACCCGCGTGCCGCCCGTTGACAATGAGTGCCGATGTTTTTATAGTTGAATCGGGAATGAAGTTCTCCCGAGGAAAATCCTGAACCGGGACCGGCCGCCGCGCTGCAGAACGTAACTGCGCACGCACGGCGCGCGGTCTCTGATGACTTCTGTGATTACGATCGCAGAGTCTCCGTTCGGATTCTGCAAAGGGGAATATATGCTGGTAAGTCTCGCGCTCGTTTTTCTGTTCGGTTCCTTTTTCGGAAGTCTTCTTCAAAAACTGAAATTACCCGGGTTACTCGGCATGCTGATCGCAGGGATCGTGTTGGGGCCGTCCGTCTTGAACGTATTGGACGAATCCCTGCTGTCTTTGTCGGACAATCTGCGCCGGATAGCGCTGGTCGTCATACTGATGCGGGCCGGGTTGTCGCTGAACGCAGGTGATCTGAAAAAAGCCGGCCGTCCGGCGCTGCTGCTGTGCTTCGTGCCCGCCGCGTTCGAGATTGCGGGAATGCTGATCGTTGCGCCCGTTTTACTGTCGGTTTCACTGCTCGACGCGGCGATTTTGGGAACGGTAATCGCGGCGGTGTCGCCCGCGGTAATCGTACCCAAAATGATTAAACTTCAGGAAGAAGGCTACGGTTCCGCCAACCGGATCCCGCAGATGCTGCTCGCGGGCGCTTCGGTAGACGATATCTTCGTCATCGTGCTGTTTACGATTGCGACGGACATTGCGCTCGGAGGCACGGCGTCCTGGGCGACGCTGCTGAACGTTCCGATATCCGTCGTTTCGGGAATTGCCGCCGGAGGCGCGACGGGCGCACTTTTATCCGTCTTTTTTGCAAAAGTACACGTTCGGGATACGGCGAAAGTACTGATACTGCTGAGCGTGTCGTTTCTGCTGCTCGGCGCCGAGCAGGCGGTGAAAGCGTACGTGCCGTTCTCCGCGCTGCTTGCGGTGATGTCGTGCGGGATGGCGCTGCTGCGTTTCCGTCCGCCGGTTGCCCGGCGACTTGCGGTTAAGTTCTCCAAATTGTGGGTGGGTGCGGAAGTCGTCCTGTTCGTTCTCGTCGGTGCGGGATTGGACGCGTCGTACGCGCTGCAGGCCGGCGGTGCCGTCGTCGCGCTGATTGCGGCCGTGCTGGTTTTCCGGATGATCGGCGTCGCCGTCTGCGTGGTCGGTACGCACCTTTCCGTTAGGGAACGTCTTTTCTGTATGATCGCCTATATCCCGAAAGCGACGGTCCAGGCTGCCATCGGCGCGCTGCCGTTAAGCATGGGACTTGCGTGCGGTAACATCGTGCTGACCGTCGCCGTCGTTTCCATTCTGATAACGGCGCCGCTCGGCTCGTTTCTGATCGACCGGACGTACAAGCGGCTGCTGCCGCACGACCGCGAAAACTGACGCCGGAACCTCCGTTTCGGGCGTACTGTCGTATACGGCAGCGCTCGCCGCCGCCGCGCTGTTCCTGCGAAACCCGCTGCGTAATTCGGATGCCGGCAGTTCAGTCGGCGGTTCAGCCGGCAGTTCGCCCGTTGGTTCGGACGGCGGAATCAGTTCTTTTTGAGCTCCCAGGTGTTGCCGCTGTTGCGGATAGTGACGAAGCCGCGTTTTTCCGCGTCGAGGGCGAGCGACTTGAACCGCGTGTAACCGAATTTGCGCCAGTTGAATTTTTTGGATGCTTCGTCGAAGCGGATCCAGCCGCCGGTCGCGTCTTTGCCGGGAGCGGGTAACCCGCCGAGCAAGGCGGCAAACACTTCGGGAATGCGATCCGCGGCGGCGGCGTCGAGCGCGAGATTCGCTTCGTCTATGCCCGCGTATCGGACGTTCGTCTGCTTTACGGCGTCGTTGACGAACGATTTCCAGTTGCGGTACCCGATTTTGCGTTCGTCGAAGTCGGCGTTCAGCAGCTTCATGCGGATTTTAACGGCACCGATTGCGACCGGTTTTTTCGTTTTCTGTTTTTCTTTGGACATGATGCTGACCGCTTCTTCAAGCAGTTCAAATGCCTGCTGTTTGGTCATTTTGCGGTCGGGCTTCGATTCCGCGGAACCGGCTTTATCGTCTCCCGCAGCCGAGTCGTCGACGGACGTGTCGTCGTCGGCGATGATTTCGCGGTAGTCGAGGTATTTGTCGGCCATATTGAGCAGATCTTCCGACGCGTTGTTTTTAACGTCGCAGATGATGAGCGTCTGCTTTCCGTACTTGCGCAGCGAAAGCAGCAGCGGCCGAAAATCGGCGTCGCCGGTGATCAGTACGTAACTTTCGATATGCGGATATTGAAAGATGAGTTCCACGCCGTGTGCGACCATCGACATGTCCGCGCTGTCTTTGCGGGATGCCGGAACGTGTATCAGCTCGAAGCTGTTCGAGGCAAGCTCCGACGCGATGTTTTTGATGTTGTTTTTGTTCCAGTCGCCGAACGCCATTGCGTACGAGATTTTGCCCGCTTCGGAAATGGTGTCGATGATGGATTGAATATAGCTCGTGCCGGCCGGCGGCGTAACGTTTTCTATATCCCAAAGAATTGCGGTGTATACGTGATTTTCCATTATATCTCCTCTGATATGTATGCGCGCCGCCGTTAGAAAGTTTGAAGCGGCGGCGCGGCGGTTTACGGTTTTTCCTGCTTGAGGGCGTCTATGCGCGCGCGGATTTCGGCGGCGTGTTCGTATTCGAGCGATTCGGCTTTTGCCAGCGCCTGTTCCGCTCCGGCAAAGTCGCCGTTGAGCGCGCGTGCGAGCGCCAGATTTGCCTGCGGAACGTTTTGACTCGGATCGAGCGCGACCGCTTCTTCAAGTGCGCCGAGCGCCGCCGCTTCGTCGTTTCGCGCGATGTACAGTGCGCCGAGGCTTGCGTATGCCTCGGCCTGAGCGGGATCAAACGCAATCGCGTCGGTGTACGCGTGTTCGGCTCCCGCATCGTCTCCGGCCGCGCGGTACGTCATGCCGAGATTGATAAAACCGCGGTAGTCTTTTTTGGCGGCGAGTGATTTTTCCTGACATTCAATCGACGCAGCGTAATTGCCGGTCATCTTATAACTGTTGCCGAGCAGCATGTACAGGAGCGGCTCCGAATAGTTCGTTTTTTCGGTAAGCGCTTGTTCAAACCGTTCGGCGGCTTGCGCATAATTTCCGTTTTTATAATAATCCATGCCGGTTCGTACGGTTCGGTCTCCGGGTTTCGAGCCGAATACCGTAACGGCGATTCCCACGGCGAGGCAGGCGAGCGCGCCGATAACGAGCATACGGCTGAATTTTTGTCGATTATCCATGCGGTAACTATACTCTATTTCAGTCGGCGCGTATACGGGGTTCCGCCGCTCTCATACGAATACTGCCTTCGTACGAATACTGCCCGCTGCGCTGAAAGTGTCTGCGTGCCGCCCGCAAGCCGGTTTGCGCTTTCCGCCCGCCGCACGTGAGAAAATCGAAAAAGAACAAAAAAAGAAAACTTTTTGTTGACAGTTCCCATTTGTGGGTATAGACTAATTACAGGTTGAACGTTAAACCGATATAAGTAAAACGTTCAACCTGTAATCGGAATTATGCTTCGAGGAGGCTTTGATGAAAATTGGAAAGAGTCCGGCGGGGTTTGTCGCGGTCGTTTCAGCTGCCGTTCTGACGGTGGTGTTCGCTGCGTGTACGAGTTCAATCGGACCGAAACAGACGGAACCGGCTGATTTTTCAGCACAGATAGCGGCTGCCCGGGCGTCTTTACAGATATTTCCTCCGGCCGTGCGTGAAGAAAAAGAACCTTTGGTGCTCGTGCATTACATGCCCTGGTTTCAGGCACCGCCGGTTTCGGACGGATACGGTTTTCACTGGCATCAGGGCGGCGGCGTGTTCGATCCGTTTGAAACGGATCAGGACGGCAAGGCCAAAATAGCCTCCCATTATTATCCGCTGACGGGACCCTACGATACGCGCGATACGTCCGTACTTGAATATCAGGCCGCGCTGATGAAAATGAGCGGCGTGGACGGCGTGATTTTCGACTGGTACGGAATCGAGGACGCGCTCGACTATAAGGAAATTCAGGAATCGACGCTTGCAATGATTGCGGTGATCAAAAAAGCGGGGCTCAAATTCGCGGTTTGTTATGAAGATCAGAGCATCGGCAAAATGATAGAAGCCGCGGCGCTTGCAAAAGCCGACGCGCAGGCCGCCGGAAAGAAAGTGTTCTCCTGGATGCAGCAGAATTGGTTTTCCGACGACGCGTACGTTACGTATGAAGGCCGCCCGCTGGTGCTGTGCTTTGGCCCGCAGTTTTATAAGGATAAAGCGCAGTGGGACGATCTTTTTTCGGTTATGGAAGTGCGGCCGTATTTTATCGGTTTGGATAATCATAGTGAAGGCTGGACCGACGGTTCGTACGACTGGCCGCCGATGTGGGCTTCTTCCAGCGGAAAATTGTCGTTTGCCCGGCTGGTAAAATATCTGAACGAATTTTACGCCAAACAGAACGCCAAACCGTATCTGGTTGCGACGGCGTTTCCGGGCTTTCACGATATTTACCGGGAAGCAGGCAACGGATTTTCTTACGGATATCTTGAGTATGCGGATGGGGAAACGTTCAAGCTGACGATGGACGCCGCGCTGCAGGCGAATCCGGACGTTATTCAAATCGGAACCTGGAACGATTACGGCGAGGGCACGATTATTGAACCGACGATTGAGCGGGGATACCGTGAATTGGAATGCATTCAGGACGTAAAGCGGCGGTTCAATCCGGCGTTCGGCTGGGGATACGGCGATTTGCGTATGCCGATTGAACTTTACCGGATTTTGGCAGCCGATTCCGACCCGGACGGCCGCAAACCGTACGCCCGTGCCGCGGTAGACGCGCTGTTTGCCGGTGATGCGGCGGCGTATAAAGAAGCGCTGCGCGCCGGAAACATAAAAGCGTCGCTCGACGTAAAACCGGTGCTGCGTTCGGTTACGCAAGGTGCCGGCGGCGCTTCCGGTTCGGGAACGCCGGTATTCGACACGGCGGGCCGTAAGAACCTTGCGCTTGGAGCGCCGGTGGTCGTGTCGAGCCGTATCTACGATTTTACCGGCAATAAAGCCGTTGACGGCGATCTGCTGACTTATTGGGAGGGCGCGGCTAAACAGTATCCGGCGACGGTTACCGTTGATTTGATAGCAAGCCGGCAGCTTTCCGCGGCAGTGCTGAAATTGAATCCCAAGCGCATTTGGAACAAGCGGACGCAGACGTTTGCCGTTGAAACGAGCGACGACGGCACGGCTTTTACCGAATTGCTGCCGGCAGTGGAGTACGTGTTTGATCCGGCGGTAAACGAAAATACTGCGGTCGTTACGTTGAACGTTAAAGCTCGGTACGTGCGGTTCGTGTTTACGGCCAATACGGCGGCAAACGCCGGCCAAATTGCGGAGTTGGAAATTTACGGAGAATAAATAAGCGTAATGTAAAAAATAGATTTCGGTTCCGGTCGGCTGCCTGAAAAACGGCCGTTCGGGAACGAACTTGCTGCTGTGAAAAATCCCGTTTTTGACGATCCGTCGGATAGAAAAAATCGGGAAAAGTCGGCGGTACCGTGCGGGTGGAGAAAAGCGTGCGGTTCCGCCGCAAAACCGCTTATGCGGTGAATTATAAGGAGGAGCCGAATATGAAAAGAACGGCGAAAATTACGGGAGCTGCGCTGGCAGTTGTTCTCGGTTTGTGTATGACGGGATGTCCTAACGGAAACGGCGGTGGGGAGGCTCCTGCACCGGAAGATACTGTTCGGGATGCGGCGATCGTCAAGGATTGGCACATTGCCCCCGGAGACCAAAACAAAGTGGACGCTGCCAAATTAAAGATAGAGGCGGTAACGGCAGTCGCTGACAAGGCGAATTGCATGAAGGTTACTTGGTCTTCGTCAGCAGCATGGAAGATGTGCGAACTGTACGCCCTGCTGCCCGCCGATGTTGATTACGGTATATACGACGGACTCCAGTTCGACGTTAAATTACCCGTTTCTTCGAATTTCCTTCTTATGATCCGCAATCCGAAGGGTACCACGGTAAAGGTTGCTGAAGACTTTGTGTATCGTGGAACGGATGATGATGGCGCGTTCGTGTGGGTAACGGTTAAAAAGCCTTTTGCCGATGCGATTGACACCCAATGGGGACAACCTCTGTTAGGTGACGCTACTTTAAAGGAATGGCTTACGACGGATAAGACTACGCAAAAGCAGCTTAACCTTAACCCCGTGCTGAATCCCGGAGCAGATACCGTTATGGGTGAGGTCGATACGGATTATGTCACCTATTTTGATAATATCGGCTTTTATGTAAAAGGTGCGGCTAAGGACGGATCGGAAGATACGTTTACTGCCGTTTGGGACTTTGAAAAATAAATGAAGCGGAATGCGGAATCCTGCGGGGTTCCGCATTTAACCTTGCCTGAAGTTAAAAGGAAATTATCGTAATGAATAAAAAAATGGCAATTACGCTTCTTGTTTTTTTTACCTGTTTATGCGGATTGTTTGCCGGAGAAATTTCCCTGAGCGATTCGGCTGCGTTCAATATTACGTCGCGAACGTCGTTCGGAGTCGATTTGGATAATCCGTACCGGTACGGACTGAAACAGGAACTGACAACTTTTGAACTCGTCATAGGACTTGTTCCGTATCAGAAACTGAGCAATCGGGTTAATTCTTCGGGTGCCGTGGGGTTTATTGATTTTACGTTGTTTCATCTGGATCTGCTGTTTAGTGGCAAGGTACTAGGATACAATGCGCCCGGAAACGCCACTACGAACAGATATCAGACCGGTGAATTTATTGCCGGCATTGCAAAGGGTAACTGGGTTTTTCAGCTGAACGCCGCGGGCAACGAACCGTTTTGGTCTCCCTGGAACAAGGGAATTCAGTTTACGAACGATAAGGTGAAATTTACCTGGGCGTATCTGGATTCCATGGTCGACGTAAAGCGCGTCAGCAAAGTTTCCGAACTGAAACCGCAGGATCCCGTTGTAACACAGTTCCAGCAGGACGGGCCCGGATCGACCGACAAGTTCGGCTTGAATCTGACGGGGGCAACCGTTGCCGCGCTGTATAATAAAGAAGACGTGTTCGGCTTGAACTTGAAATTCGCAACGGAGTTTCCGTATGACAGCGAATCGATTTCAAAACACAATAAGAACGGCATCGCCGCCGGTGTGGACGCGGTTATTACGCCGCCCGCAGTGAACGGCCTTAAAATATTCGCCTCTGCAGGCGGTTCGTATCAATACGGTCCCGACGCGAACTCGGATCCGGTTGTGTTCGGAACGAAAATCGGCTATACCGTTCCGCTGAACGCAGACATTTCTGTGGAACCGTATGCCGGAACGGATATCGGCATCAAATTTAAAGACGGCGGCGGCACGGATCCCGTTGAATTTGAAGTGTCCGGCGGTCTGACGATGCGGTGGCCGGGTCAGGGCGGATGGTATACGGACTATATTTTGGAAAAAGAAGGCCGTGTGTTCCCCGGTATGTCTTTGGCGTACTGCGTGTACGGCACGAGCGACGCGGCGTCATCGCTTGATCACCGCGTTAAATTTACGTTGTTCGAGCCGCGCGGCGACGAAGGCTTGTTTTATAAACTCGGTTCGGAGATAATTGCGGACGCAACCAATCTGGGCAAAGACGATTGGCAGCTGCTGGGTACGTTTTATTTTGATTATGAGATGCCCGGATTTGCCGGAACCATGGGAACACTCGTTCCTTGGACGATTATCTGCTATGATAATTATTCGGACTCCGGTTCGCGGAAAAACGGATTTAAAACGGATATCGGTGTAAAACTTGAGAACGCCATTTCAAATACGACGTTCGGAATCGCCTGGAATACGGGAGATTTGCTGGCGGAAACGCCTGTTTTGGGATATTTGAAGCTGACTGCGGAAGTCAGGTTCTGATATAGGTATCATTTTCCATAAAAAGGAGGATTTTATGAGAAAAACTATGGTAACAGTCTGCGCGCTGTTCGTTTGCGCGGCAGGTTTGCTGTTCGCCGGTGGTAAAGGGGACGCGTCTTCTGGTAAGACGACGCTCAAATTGGGACTGTGGCCTGAGGAAACGCTGACCGGAGATATCAAGCTGCATGAAGGTTATTTGCAGAAATTCAAGGAAACGCATCCGGACATAGCCGTTTCACCGCTGTATTACAAGTACGCGACGGATACGTTCGTTTCACTGGCGGAATCGGGACAGCTGCCGACCGTTTTTGAAACCTGGTTTACCGAACCGCAGAAACTGATCGACGGCGAATTCGTCAAAGATATTACCGCCGAATTGAAGGCGCGCGGCTGGATTGAAAAAATGAATCCGTCCATTGCCAATCTGCTTTCAAAGAACGGTAAAATATACGGAGTGCCCCGCGACGCGTATGCGCTCGGTCTGATGCTGAACGTTGATCTGTTCAGAAAAGCCGGTTTAGTCGACGCAAACGGAGTGCCCAAGTATCCGAAGACATGGGACGAACTTGCACAGACCGCGAAAATCATCAAAGACAAAACGGGTGCCGCGGGCCTTTGTCTGCTGGCAAAAGATAACGCGGGCGGCTGGCATTTTTCAAATATTGCCTGGGGATTCGGCGCTGAATTCGAGAAATTCGACAAGAGCGGTAAATGCATCGCTCAACTCAATACTCCCGAAGTAGCCGCTGCGGTTCAATACGTAAAAGATCTGAAATGGAAGTACGACGTTTTGACTCCCGACCCGACGAACGAAGACTGGGGTACCGGTTTCCGCGCTTTGGGTACCGGCACTGCGGCCATGTATATTGCCGCTCAGGACGCCGTTAATATGCCTACACAGGTAAACGGCCTTGACGTTAACGACCTGTCCATCGTTCCGGTTCCCGCCGGTCCCAAAGGACAGTATTCGCTGATGGGCGGTACGCCGTATATGTTCGCCGCGAACGCGACGTCTGCCGAAATCAATGCCGCGCTGGATTATCTGGTTATCATGGGTAAATCGCCGGAAGTAACCGACGAATCCGTTGCAGGTATGAAAGCCGACGCTGCCAACCGTTACAACGAGGGAATTCCGGTCATTCCGCCGTTCCCCGCTTGGACTGATAAAGCGCTGCTTACTGCCCGCGACGCGGCCGAAAAACCGTACCGCAACGTAGACATGGCGCTGTTCAACGACTATTACGCCAAAACGACGGAAACGACGAATTTGAAGTCGGAAGAACCGATTCTTGCACAGGATTTGTACGCCGAATTGACGAAAGTGCTGCAGGCAGTTCTGACCGATAAAAATGCGAACGTGCAGACGCTGCTGAATACCGCGCAAAAGAATTTCCAGTCGATTCTTGATACGCAGTATAATAAGTAAAAATCGATACTTCGGGGAACTGTCCTGGAAGTTCAAAAAACTTCACACGGACAGTCTCCGGGTATTACCGGTTTTGAATCGGAACGGCCGGTATGAAAACTGCTGTTTTTTTACCGGCCGATTTTCCGTTTTACAACCCTTTTTGGAACGCCGGCGGCAGGAGACGGCTTGCTCTGATGAAAAATTTTATACGAAAAAATCTTCCGGGGTGGCTGCTGCTGCTGCCCGGTGTCATTTTGTTTGCCTTTTTTGTGTGGATACCGCTGCTTGAATCCGTGAAGATTTCCCTGTATTCGGCAAAAGGAATGCGTTTGATTGCGTTCGTCGGACTTAAAAACTACCGCGACGTATTCATGCATCCGGATTTTTGGCCGGCGATGCGCAATACGTTTCTTTATACATTGTGGTCGCTGGTGATCGGTTTCGCCGTTCCTATCGTTATGGGACTTTTTATCAGCGAACTTGTCCGCGGAAAATCGGCGCTTAAAATAGGTGTGTATCTGCCCAATATCGTGCCCGGCATGGCGATGGTACTCATGTGGAGTTTCATTTTCCGCCCCGGAGCGACGGGCGTGCTCAATATTCTGCTGGGAAAACTGGGCTTTCAGCCGCAGATGTGGCTTTCCAATCCGAAATGGACGATACCGCTCATCGTCGTCGCGCTGACCTGGAAAGGTGCGGGCGCAACTGCGCTGCTGTACGTAGCCGGACTGCAGGGGATTGATCCCGAACTGTACGAAGCGGCCATGATAGACGGCGCCGGTATTTGGAAGCGGCTGCGGTACGTAACGCTTCCGGGGCTGTACAATCTGATTCGGATGCTGTTCATTTTGCAGATCATTTCGGTATTCCAAATATTGTACGAACCGCTCGTCATGACGAACGGGGGGCCGAACAACGCGTCGATTTCGATCATGCAGCTGGTGTACCGGTATGCGTTTGAAAAATACGATTATCCGAAAGCATCATCCGTCTCCGTGATTATTTGTATCGTGCTGGTCATACTGACCGCCGTGTATACGAAGTTGAACAAAAAGCAGGAAGCGTAACGGGAGGCTGTCATGTTGAAAAATAAATCATCTTGCCGTGCCGGCGGTATTATCCGCGGTACGGATCTAAGCCGCATGTCCGTCCGAATTTGGTACGTCGCTATGTGCTGCGGTGCGGCGTTGTTTTTTATCGTCGGCGTACTGCCGCTGATTTGGACTGTTTTGTCGGGATTCAAATCGATTAAGGAGTTGACGGGACAGACGTCTTTACTGCCCGCCTCATTTAATTTCGATACGTTTGCAAAAACCTGGAAAGACCTGAAATTTTCAAAATATTACGTGAACTCCGGTATCACGGTTTTAGGAGCGGTGGCATGCGCCGTCGGATTCAACGCGCTGTTCGCGTTCGGGCTGTCGCGCGTCAGACCGGCCGGCTATAAAGTGCTGAACGCGCTGGTCATGTGGGGACTGCTTATTCCCGCAACGACGAGTATCGTTCCGCTGTTTTTGAATATCAACAAAGTTCATATGCAGGGAACGTTTATTCCGTTGTGGCTGTGCATGGGTGCGAACGCGTATTACGTCGTTCTGTTCAAGAATTTTTTCGATTCCATTCCGCAGTCGATGATTGAAGCGGCAAAGATAGACGGCGCTTCCGACCTGTTCGTTTTCAGCAAGATAATCGTGCCCCTCAGTCACGCGATCGTTATGGTCGTCGTGCTGTACGCGGTAAACGCGGCCTGGTCCGACTTCCTGCTGCCGTATTTGGTACTGAACAATACGGGCAAGGAAACGGTTATGGTGCGTCTGTTCACGATGGTTCGCGGTCAAAAGGTGAACGACGTTGAAATGCTGCGGGCAATCGTATTCGCAATCACGCCGCCGGTCATATTGTTTTTCATTTTTCAAAAACAGATTACGCAGGTGTCGATTCAATCCGGCATCAAAGGATAATGTAAAAGGTATTTCGTATGGGAAAAATAGCAGACAGATATTTCAAATTGGATCCGTGGAAAATTATTGAAGAAGGTTGGAGTGCAGCCCGCAATCTCGTTTCCGAGTCGGTTTTTTCGCTCGGGAACGAATACATGGGTGTCCGCGGATATTTTGAAGAAAGCACGACGGCTCCGTCCCTGCAAGGCAGTTATTTTAACGGCGTTTACGAAGAAGCGCCCGTGAAGGATACGGCGTATAAGGGCATCATAACGAAGACCCATTTTATGGTGAACGCGGCGGACTGGCTGTACACGCGCATTTCGTATGAGGGCGAGCAATTCGATATGAACACGTCGACGGTCAAAAATTTCCGTCGGGTGCTCGATATGAAAGTCGGAACGCTGTCGCGCGAATTGGATTGGATTACGCGCGGAGGTAAAACGTTACACCTCTCTTTTTTACGCTTTCTCGATATGGAAGAATCCGAACAGGGGTTTCAGCGGATTGGGGTAACGCCGGCCGGCTGTTCCGGTACCGTGCGGATCGTCTGCGGAATCGATTTTAACGCGATTCACGCGGGGCGCAAAACCTGTTTCTGGACCGAAATCAGGCACGCCTTTTTTGATTCCGCGGCGGCCGTTCTTGCCCGAACGCTTACGACCGGGCAGCGCGTGTTTTCCGGTTTCAGTTGGTATTCCAACCGGGACGTCGCTGCGGAACCGCTGAACCGCGACAAATTTGCCGCGCTGGTTTTTGATGTTCCGCTGATCGACGGTGAAGAAAGTTTCATTGAAAAGAAAGTTCTGAACGTTGTTGAAAAAAATCCGGCTGCCAACGCCGAATCGGCCGATACCGCCGTGTGGGAAAGCTCCGTAAGCAAACTGAAAGAGCTGCGGAAACGCCTCTTTTCCGACGCGGCCGCGCAAACCGAACGGTGGTGGCGGCAGATGTGGGAAAACTTCGACATCAAAATCACCGGCGACGAACCGAATCAGCAAGGCATCCGTTTCTGCATTTTCCAGATGCAGCAGACGTATCACGGTCAGAATCCGGCGAACAATATCGGGGCAAAAGGTTTAACCGGTGAAGCGTACAACGGACACGCGTTCTGGGATACGGAAACGTGCTGTTTGCCGTTTTATCTGTTTACGAATCTGAAAGCGGCAAAAAATCTGCTTGAATTCCGCTACGGCACACTCGACCGGGCAAAAGACCGGGCCGCACAACTCGACTGTGCGGGTGCGTGTTATCCGGTTGCCACGCTGAACGGAGCGGAAGCGTGCGATTTGTGGCAACATGCCAGTATTCAGTTTCAGCCCAGTACGGGAGTTGCGTACGGTATAGCCCATTACGTAAAAATCAGCGGCGATACCGATTTTCTGTACGGCGACGGGGCGGAAATGCTCGTTCAGATAAGCCGTTTTCTGCTTTCACGCGGCGCTTGGAATCAGGATAAAAGCGGTTTCGGTTTTTATGCGGTGATGGGGCCGGACGAATTTCACATGATGGTCAGCAATAATTGCTATACGAATATTATGGCAAAAAAAACGTTCGAGTACACGCTGGATACGCTTGCGCATATGCGGGAACGGTTTCCCGATCGATACGAAACGCTGGTTATGAAAACGGATTTGCGGGAAGCGGAACTGTACGAGCTTTCACGGTGTGCGGAGAAGATGATCGTTCCGTATCATGCCGAAACGAAACTGTTCGAGCAGCACGAAGGGTATTTTACGCTGCCGCATATCGCCGTCAATTCGATTCCGGTGGAAGATTTTCCGCTGTATTATCACTGGTCGTACGACCGCATTTACCGTACTGATATGATAAAACAGCCGGACGTTCTGATGTTTCTGTTTTTGTACGGCAGTGAATTTCCTGCGGACGTAAAGCGGGCAAACTACGAGTTTTATGAACCGCGGACGATTCACGAATCGTCTTTGTCGCCGTCCATTCACTCGATTTTGGCCGCCGAGTTGGGAAAACGTGCGGAGGCGTTCAAATTTTTTGAATTCGCAACCCGCATGGATTTGGACAATTACAACCGGAATACGGGTGAAGGTCTGCATACGACGAGTATCGCCGCCGCCTGGATGAACATCGTGTACGGCTTCGGCGGACTGCGCAGCGACGGCGACGTATTGTCGTGCGCGCCGTTCGTTCCGTCAGGATGGACCGAATACGAGTTCGGAATCGTGTACCGCGGTGCAAAACTCCGTTTTTCCGTTACGCGGGAAGACCTGTTTTTGACGGTATCCTGCGGCGACACCGCGTTGTGCGCCGGCAGTTTTTCCGTGCCGGCGGAGCCGGTTCCCGTTGAAATCTACGGCACGCGGTACGATTTGCTGCCGGGAGCCGTACGGATTTCCGTTCCCTGCGGAGGCCGGCAATGAAACTGGAACGGGAATGGCTTGCTTCCGATACGGGAACCGGTGAAAACGATATTCTGCTGAACGGAAATCGTATGCTTACCGGCAACGGATATATGGGATACCGCGGAACCGTTGAAGAAGCCGTAGCGGCGGATATGCCGGCGACGATCGTCAACGGAGTGTACGATAAAAACGGCGACAAATGGCGCGAACCGGTCTGCATACCGAACGCATTGTCTATCCGGCTGGAAACGGCGTCGGGAAGATCGCTGTCGCTGCGCAGTGAATCGCTTTTTCGGCATTCCCAAAGCCTCGATTTTCGCTACGGAATTTTCCGGCGGCATACGGAATGGCGTTTCGACGGAAATACCGCTCCCGGCGAGCGCGGATTCGTCCGCGTTGAATCCGAACGGTTCGTCAGTATGACGAACGCGCATTTATTGTGCGAACGGTATCTTGTTACGACGGATATGGAACTCAACGGCGAACGGCTGATAGACGGCAACGTGCGCGATATAAACGGGCCGCATTTGGAAAGTTTCGTTTGTTCCTGTGACACCGCGCGCCGCGCGTTGATTTTAACTGCGGAAACGATGGAAAAGAAACTGTCCGTAGCGGTAGTTTCCGCGTCGGCGTGGGACACGGCTCCCGCGAAAAATTTTTTTAGCGGAAAGGTTGAACGTTTTACCATTCAAGGAACGCCGATCTGCGGCAGTACGTACTGCCTGTACGTGTTCGCAGGTGTTTCCGCCGGAGAAAAAACGGCGGAAGCTGCGCTTGCGGCGGCCTCAAGTGCGGCGTTTTCCGCGGAATTCGCCGGCGGCGGCGGGCATAGTGCCGATGCGCATACTGCCGGCGGCGATTCTGCCAGCGGCGGGCACGTTCCCTCCGGTGAATACGTTCCTTCCGGTGCGTGCGTATCTTTCGCGGCCGAACGCTATATGACCGAGCTGAACGCCCACCGTGCCGAATGGGACTCAATTTGGGAGCGGGGAGACGTGGAAATAACCGGCGACGAATTCGCCCGCCGCGCGCTCCGCTACAATCTGTATCATTTGCAGATTATTGCGCCGCGCTTTGCGGCTCCCGGCAGCCGAGACGTTTCCGGCGGACTTTCCGTTCCGGCGCGCGGTCTTTCGGGTCAGACGTACAAAGGGGCGATATTCTGGGATACGGAAATGTTTATAAGTCCGTATTTCCTGTATACGGAACCGGAAATGGTAAAACGGTTCATCAGATATCGTGTCGAAACGCTCGACGGCGCGCGGCGCAAAGCTGCCGAATACGGGTATAGCGGCGCGTTTTACGCGTGGGAAAGTCAGGAAACCGGAGACGACGCCTGTTCGCTGCATAACGTAACCGACGTGTTTACCGGTCGTCCGATGCGCACGTATTTCCGGGATAAACAGATACATATCAGCGGCGCGGTCGTTCACGCGGTTCGCGAATACCTTGCGGCGACGGGCGACTTTGATATTCTGCGCGACGGTGCGCTGGAAATGGTCTTGGAGTGCGCGCGGTTTTATCTGTCGCGGATACACTATTCGCCGCTGAAAAAGCGGTACGAAGTGCTCGACGTAACCGGGCCGGACGAATATCACGAACGCGTGAACAACGATGCGTACACCAATCGGATCGTGAAAGACGTGTTCGATACCGCGGAATTCTGCATCGCGGAGGCAAAGGTCAGAGCGCCGGAAACGCTTGCTTCCGTTATGGACAAGATTCGCTTTACCGACGAATTGCCGCTGATGCGCGCAGCGTCGGCCGATCTGTACGTTCCCGCGCCCGGTGCGGACGGTATTATCGAACAATTCGACGGTTATTTTCAGCTGGAAAACTGTTCGCTGCAGGACGTCCGTTCGCGGCTGCTCGATCCGAAAGAATATTGGGGCGGTGCGAACGGCGTCGCTTCGGAAACGCAGATTATAAAGCAGGCGGACGTGATTCTGCTGCAGACGGTGTTTCCGGACGAATATACCGAAGCGCAGAAGCGCGTAAATTTTGCGTATTACGAACCGCGGACGGAACACGGCTCGAGTCTCAGTCCGTGCGTGTACGCGCTGCTTGCCTGCGCGGTCGGCGACACGGATTGGGCGTATCCGTTTTTTCTGAAAACGGCGGAGATCGATATCACCGGCGAATCGAAACAGTTCGCCGGGCTCGTGTATATCGGCGGCACGCATCCGGCGGCGAACGGCGGCGCATGGCTTTCGGCGGTACGCGGATTCTGCGGCTTTTCGGTTACAAACGGTGAGATCAGGGTTGCACCGCGGCTGCCGCCGTCGTGGGAAGAAATTTCATTCTCTGCGGTGGTACGCGGCGCGGCGTACCGAATTTCGATTACAAAGGACGGTTATACGATATGCAAAAAATAAAAGCGGCGTTGTTTGATTTGGACGGAGTGCTGGTGGATACGGCAAAATACCATTACGCGGCATGGAAACGGCTGGCGCAGTCGCTCGGTTTCGATTTTACGGAGAAAGACAACGAACGGCTGAAAGGCGTCAGCCGCACGGAGTCGCTGGAAATTCTGCTTTCGATAGGCGGTATTCATGCGGACGCCGTCCGAAAAGCGGAATTGGCTGCCCGCAAAAACGCTTGGTACGTTGAATATTTGAATGAACTCGACGAATCGGCGCTGCTCGACGGTGCGGCGGCCTATTTGCGTTATCTGCGGAACGGCGGTGTAAAAACCGCGCTCGGTTCGGCCAGTAAAAACGCTCCGCTCATTCTGGAGCGGCTGCGTATTGCGCCGCTGTTCGACGCCGTCGTCGACGGCAATTCCGTTGAAAAGGCCAAACCTGACCCCGAAGTGTTTCTTAAAGGCGCCGCCGCGCTGGAAACCGAACCGGCGGACTGCGCGGTGTTTGAAGATTCTCTGGCGGGAATTCAGGCGGCGAAAGCCGGCGGCATGTACGCGGTAGCGGTCGGATCGCCTGAAAATCTTCCCGGCGCGGATCGGTATATCCGCTGCTTGCAGGATATGCTGCCCCGCTGAGAAACGGTTTTCAGGCGGCGCCTGTTACCGTTTTTGTGAGACGCTGTCGCGTACCGTTAAACACACCGGAAGAATTTCGGTGGTACGGGGCAGCGTCTTTTTTTGTAAAAGCTGAATCATGAACTGCGCCGCTATTTCACCTTTGCGGTAGGCGTTCTGATGAATCGTCGTTAAATTCGGCTGCACGAGTCTGCACAGCGATATGTCGTCGAAGCCGATAATGGAAATGTCTTCCGGTATTTTTTTACCTGCCCGGTGGATACCGGCCATAATTCCCGCCGCCATAATATCGGCGGTTGCGAATACGGCCGTTATGTCCTGCCGGGAAGCGATGTGCATGCCGAGCTGTGTCGTCGCGTCTATGCTGAATTCCCGCTGGAAAAGCAGCGTTTCGTCAAACGGAATCCCGAACTCTGCCAACGCTTTGCGGTAGCCGTTCAATCGTTCTTCAACTACACCGTGATGAAGGATCGGCGGACAGGCGAACGCGATTCGCGTGTGTCCCCGTTCAATAAGGTACTGCGTGGCCAAATAGCCGCCCTGAAAATCTTCCAATCCGATGTTCGGCATACCGTAATAATTGTCAAGATAACTGTCTATCAGCACGATTCGTTTGCGTAATTCCGGCAGGCACTGAAAGAACGCGCCTTCGGTAATACCGACGAGGAACATTCCGTCGATATTCCAGTTTTGCAGGAAGCGTTTCAAGTCGTCGTTGTCGGTAACCGTTCTGAGCATAAAATAATAGCCGTTTTGCCGCAGGACTTCTTCTATGGAAGATATGAACGCGGTGTGAAACGGGTCTTCTATGAAACTGCCGCTTTTTTGCGGCACCAAATGGTTTATCATCGCGATAACTTTCGATGCGTTGGAAACGAGCGCCCGTGCGGACATATTCGGCGTGTAATGCAGATCCTCAATGATTTTATTGATCTGCCGTATCGTCTGTTCCGATACGTGTGACGTTTTACCGTGGATAACGTTTGAAACCGTCGTATAGCTTACACCCGCTATCTGGGCAATGTCTTTTATGGTTGCCATGCGTAAAGTTTAGCATATTATGGCTTGTGAACGCAAGTTTCCGCAGGCCGCTTTCAGGCCGCGCCGCTTACTTTCAGCCTGCTTTGCGCTTTCACCGCCGCCGTTTAGTTTCAGGCGCCGCCGCTTGTGCGTGAGGAAAACGTGAAAAACGGCCTTTTTTTGTGAAAAACGGTTTACAATTTTCATTTTTTATGGTATTTAAATTGCAACAGCAACGATGCTGCAGAAAACTGCGGCCGTTGCTGTTTTTTTTTGCAGCGCCGTACGAGGAGGCGCGTATGAAACTGATGATCGTCGATGATTCAAATATCATCAGGAAAATGATTGAAAACACGGTTCGTTCCCTGGGACTCGAAATTGCCGCCGTCGCCGGAAACGGTGAAGAAGCGGTAGAACTCTTCAAAAGGACGCTTCCCGATATCGTTACGATGGATATCACGATGCCGAAGCTCGACGGTATCGGCTGTCTGAAGCAGATCATGAACATCAAACCGGAGACGCGCGTCGTCATGTGCACCGCGCTCAAGGATCACGAAACCGGTCTGGCCGCGCTTAAAGCGGGGGCGTTCGGATTCGTTTCCAAACCGTTTACGGCGGTTCAACTGACGGAAGAATTGACGGCGGCAATGAACGATATTGCGGGCTGAAAAAGGAGTGCAAGATACAAACCGTCTGCAATATCGTCGGTTTGTATCTTTTATAAGTTTGCGTTGCAAACTTTTTCATCAAGTGCAGCTTCTCACTTTGCTGCGAAGCTGCGTAAAAAGCCAAGCCGGAAATTGACAGTTCCTCCTTGCCTTTTTAGGGGAGATCGTATGACGGATGCGGAATTGAAGATTTTTATCGATATCGTAACGGATTATTTTGAAACGGTTACCGGCGAAAAGGCCGAAATGGGGGTTCCGTATATAAAAAAGGAAAATCCCGTGATTTTGGGCTATACCGGTATCATCGGAATTTCGGGCAGCAGCAAAGGCGGGCTGTTCGTAACGGCGAGCGGCAGAATGCTGCAGATGCTCGCCTCGGCGATATTGGGAACGGAAGAGGTGGACGAGCAGGGGATTATCGATATGGCCGGTGAATTATCCAATACGATTGCCGGAAACGCGCGCGAATCGTTCGGAAGCCGTTTTATGATTTCGGTTCCGATCGTAATCAAAGGCGCGGCTGAAGATATTTTCGTACAGGTGGCGCCGCCGGTGTACGTGATTCCGGTAACGTGGAAATCGCATTCGTGCTATTTGGCGATCGGGTTGGAATGATTACGGGAGGACGGTATGGAACAATTGAGTGAGTTGCTGAATTATCTGTGGATAATCGTATCCGCGGCGCTCGTTTTTTTTATGCAGCCGGGATTTCAGATGCTGGAATCCGGTATGACGCGTGAAAAAAACAGCATAAACGTCGCCATAAAAAATCTGACCGATATGGGGATTTCTTTTTTACTGTATTGGGCGATCGGGTTCGCGTTCATGTTCGGAAATGATTTGCTGCCGGGGGTGTTCGGTTTCAGTCGGTTCTGTCCCGATTTTTGGGGCGCGGGCAGCAAGCAGCTCGCGATTTTCCTGTTGTTTCAGGCGATGTTCTGTTCGACGTCTGCGACGATCGTTTCGGGAGCAGTTGCCGAACGTATGAAATTCTCGGCGTATATTATCGTAACGTGTCTCATTTCGGGAATCATTTATCCGGTGTTCGGGCATTGGGCTTGGGGCGGTTTTCAGGGTGATGCGGTTTCTTCGGCGACCGGCTGGCTGCAGCAGATCGGGTTTGTCGATTTTGCCGGATCGTCGGTCGTCCATTCGGTCGGCGGCTACGTCGGTTTGGCGGGTATCATCGTTATGGGTGCGCGGAACGGACGTTTTGCCGCCGACGGTACGGCGCGTAAGATTCAAGGCTCGAACGTTCCGCTCGCCGTTGCGGGAGTGTTCGTTTTGTGGTTCGGCTGGATCGGATTTAACGGCGGCTCCACGCTGGCAATGAATTACGACGTAGCGCCGGTCATTTTGAATACGTGTCTGGGTGCGGCGGCGGGATTGGCCGGCGCGCTGTTCGTCGGATGGATAGTAACCGGGCTGCCGGACGTGGATTTCGTAATAAACGGAACGCTTGCCGGGCTCGTTGCGGTTACGGCGAACTGTCACTGCGTTACGCCGCTTGAGGCGATTATTATCGGCGCGGCCGGCGGCGTGATCATGCTGGGCGCTTCGTTTCTGCTCGAAAAACTGCGGCTCGACGACGCCGTGGGCGCGGTGCCGGTACATTTGGCGGCGGGAATCTGGGGAACGCTTGCGGTCGGTATTTTCGGAGATCCGGAAATTCTGGGAACGGAGCCGCTGTTCGGCAGTCAGCTGCTGGCGCAGGCCGTGGGTGTCGCCGCGTGCGGCGTGTGGGCGTTCGGATTGTCGTTCATACTGCTTTTCATTTTCAACCGGATTTCTCCGCTGCGGGTAAGCGAATCGGACGAGCACAAGGGGCTCAATATTGCCGAACACGGTGCTTCCACCGAAATTTTCGAGTTGTATGCGAAAATGGGCGAACAAGCGGCAACCGGAGATCTTTCGATCAGACTGCCGACGGAACCGTTTACGGAAATCGGGCAAATCGCGACGCTGTATAATAAAGTTATGGACGGTCTTGAGCAGACGACGATGGCGCAGGAAGAATACACGGAAATTCTCGATAACATTTCCGACGGATTATTCCTGCTTGCACCCGATTTGAACGTCTGTCCGAATTATTCGGCGGCGACGGAAAAAATCATGTGCCGGCGCGATCTTGCGGGGCTCAATTTTTCGGTGCTGATGAAACCGGCGCTTCCCGAAAAGGAATGGAAATCGCTCGGCGATTACGCGGAACTGCTGTTCGATCCGCAGTACAAAATGCACACGATTACGCGGCTGAACCCGCTGCACGACGCACACGTGTTCATCGATACGGGAAACGGACAAATCGAAAAGAAGTATCTTGATTTCAGTTTTACGCGTATTTACGGCAAAAACAAAAAAAGCATCGCGCACGTAATGGTACTGGTGCGCGACAATACCCGGCGTTTTGAAATGGAACAGGAAATGGCGGCGGAACGGCAGCGTACGGAAACGGAAATGAACGTGTTTTATCGGATTCTTCATTTGGATCCGGAGCTGTTTTCCGACTTTGTGGCAGGTTTTGAAGCCGATTTGAATAAGATCAACGGTATTTTGGAATCGGGTTCCGGTACGCTCCGGTCTCAGGCAGAAACCATTTTCAGATTGGTCCACTCCGTTAAGGGGAACGCGGCGCTGCTTGATCTGGATTTCATTGCGGAGGCGGCCCATGCGTTTGAAGATACGGTGAAAGGAATTACGGACCGGGAATCGATAGTAAGCGCGGATTTTATTCCCGTAACGGTGCGTTTGCGTGAAATGTACGATTCACTTGACAGCGTAACGCGGATGGTGGACAAACTGATGAATTTCCGCAAGGTGTTTTCGGATCATAATACGCTGAATGCGGATCTGATCGCGCTGTCGCTTAAAAATCTTGCCGAAAAAATCGCCGTGGAGCAGGGAAAATCCGTTCAGTTCCGGTACGAGGCGTTTCACGCCGCTCAGATTCCCAAAGAATGTAAAAAACGGATTCAGGATATTTTGATTCAGCTGATACGGAATTCCGTTTCACACGGTATCGAAACGCCGGAGCTGCGGATAGAACGTTCCAAAAACACGGCCGGACTGCTCGAAATCAGCACCGCGGTGGAAAACGGCATTCTGACGGTATGCGTGAAGGACGACGGTTCCGGAATCGATTTTGCCAAAATCGAGAAAAAGCTGCGCGCACAGAAACGGTCGGAGCCGCTGCCTGAGGGCGGTTTTTCCCGGAAGGATTTATTCGCGGCAATTTTTTCGGGCGGCATTTCTACGGCGGATACCGCCGACGTGCACCGCGGCCGCGGCGTCGGAATGTCGTACGTGAAAACACTCGCGGAGGAACTGCACGCGAAGCTGACGGTCAAGACGCGGCAGCATGAATTCTGCGAATTCCGTTTGAGCGTGCCGATAGAAGCGGCCGGATTGTGATTCGGGCAGCGGTGCAGCCCGGCGGAAAAGCAGCTCGCGGCAGCGCGCCGAACGTCCGCTGGCGCGTTTTTGGCGTTCGGACTGAATCCGAGCGCTTGCCGGCGTGTTTTTGACGTTCGGACTGAATCCGAGCGCTTGCCGGCGCGTTTTTGACGTTCGGACTGAATCCGAGCGCTTGCCGGCGTGTTTTCGGCGTTCGGACTAAATCCGAACGTCCGCTGGCGTATTTTTGACGTTCGGACTGAATCCGAGCGCTTGCTGGCGTGTTTTTGACGTTCGGACTAAATCCGAGCGCTTGCCGGCGTGTTTTTGACGTTCGGACTGAATCCGAGCGCTTGCTGACGTGTTTTCGGCGTTCGGACTGAATCCGAGCGCTTGCTGGCGTGTTTTCGGCGTTCGGACTAAATCCGAACGTCCGCTGGCGTATTTTTGACGTTCGGACTGAATCCGAACCGCGTTATTCCGGCTGATGGTGTCGCGCTGTATGTGCGCGCCGCTTTCCGCCGGATAATTTTAGTTAGGTTTAAGCTCGCTTTTTGCAAATCTGATGAACGCTCCGGCAAGCGGCGAAAGGCGCACGCTCTTTTTCCAGGCGATGACGGCGGAAAACGACAGTTCCGGTTCAAGCGGGCGGCAGGTAATCTGATTTTCCATGCCGAGCGGAACGGGAATTCCATCCGAGCCGATCGCCGTTCCCAATCCGTTCTGCACGAGAATCGCCGTGTTCGCTGCCAAGTTTCCGGTCGCTGCAAGGTTCAGTTTCTGCGCATACTCCCCGAACCAGGAGAACAGTTCGTTCCGCACGTTCCGGCGCACCGGAAAAATGAGCGGCAGCGGCGCAAGGTCCTGCGGCGTAACGGATTTCTTTTCGGCAAGCGGCGCGGAGCTTTGCATGACGGCGACGAACTGCACCTTTTTCTCCAGGCGGAAAAAATCATATTTTTCTATTTCCACCGGCTCAAGAAGCATCCCCGCGTCAAGCAGTCCTTTTTCCATCTGCTCCTTCACCTGGTCTGCGGTTCCCGTAAAAAAATCGAATCGGACGTTCGGATAGTGCGCTTTGAACGACACCGCAAGGCGCGCGATGTCCTGCACGGGCTTCATTTCGCCGAAGCCGATTGCAACCGTTCCCGCCATTTCCGCCGGGGATTCCGAAAGCTCTTCCTCCGTTTTGGCGGTAAGGCGCAGAATTTCTTCTGCGCGGCGCTTTAAAAGCTCGCCTGCTTCCGTGAGCGTGATTACTTTTCCGCGGTTGAGCAGCTTGCAGCCGAGCGATTCCTCCAGCTCCTGAAGCTGCCGGCTTAAATTCGGCTGCGAGGTATGGACTGCTTCCGCGGCGCGCGTGATGTTGCCTTCGTTCGCAACGGCAAGAAAAAAGGTAAGGTGTCGTAATTCCATATCTGGCATTGTAGTATGCGTAAAACGTATGGTCAATGATGGAAAATAAGTATTTTACATAAAAAATTCGTGGAATTTCACGCCGCGCGGAAAAATCGAAGGCGTTTCAAAAACGGAGCTGCAGGCGATTCTCGGAGACGGAAGCGTGCGCGTTACGACTGCTCGGTGATTTCTTTCAGACGATTTATGAATTCAAACGGGCAGACGATGTAGTACGTTACGTTCACTTCGTCGTCAAGCAGCGGAATTTCAACGCGGTTTTCCGTAGCGTATGCCGGAATAAGATGCGACTCCTTTGAAAAATCGGTGACGAAGCCGGGGAGCGTTGAGGAGCTGAGGATTTCACGCAAATCGGTCATTTCTTTCTGCGTGATGAACTTTGCATCGGGAATCATATCTTTTTTTATGCGCGACCAGAAACCTAAGTCCGCAAACATGATGAACGTTTCGCCGGCAAGTTCCGCAAGATGAAGCGAAGTGCGCCCGGCAAGCCGGTGATTCTGCGGAAGGAAAACGTACAGATGTTCGGAGAAAAATTCTTTTGCGTAGAAGGCTTCCGTCTGCGGAAATTCGTTCAGAATCGCAAAGTCAAATTTTCCGGTATGCAGGCCGTCGAGCAGGTCTTTATTGTTGTCAAGAATCTTTGTCTTGAACTGCGGTTTGTCGTACTTTTTTTTAATCAGTTCCGTCAGCTGCCACAGCGGCGCGGGCGCGATTGCCCCGATTGAAAAATGCTGCGCGTTCTTGCTGAGCTGAATAAGGCGCGATTCCATTTCCGTTTGGAGCGAAAGAATCTGCCGGGCATATTTTACGGCAAGCTTTCCGTTTGCGTTGAGCGTGATTGTATTTTTCGTCCGGCTGAAAAGCGGAATTCCGAGCTGCATCTCCAGTTTTTTGAACGACTTGGTGATTGCCGGTTGTGTGACGTGCAGCTTTTCACTTGTCTTTAAAAGCGTTCCGCATTCGGCGAACGCCGCAAGGTTTTGCAGAATATACGTTTCTATCATCGGCTGTAAGTATACTTCGTTTTTGCACTGCGGTAAACTGCTGAAAAAGGCGGCTTGAAACGGTGCCGCAGTCCGCTGAATAGCGCGCTTATTTTTCCGCGAGCTTTTTGAGCGTATCGCCGGCGGCACGGTAGACAGTCCAGTCGCTCATCTGCTGTGCGCCGAGCGAAAGGTAGAAGTCTATGCCGGGCTTGTTCCAGTCAAGGCAGCACCATTCAAGGCGTCCGCAGCCGCGCTCCACGGCGATTCGGGCAAGTTCCTTTAGAATCGCCTTTCCGTAACCTTTGCCGCGCTGTTCTTTCAGGACGAATAAGTCCTCCAGATAAATGCCGGCGCGTCCCAAAAACGTCGAGAAGTTGTGGAAGAACAGCGCGAAGCCGACTTCCGTGCCGTCCGAAACCGCGAACAGCACTTCCGCTTTTTTCTTTTGGAAGAGCCATTCTTTTAAAAGCTCCTCCGTGGCAACGACTTCATCAAGCATTTTTTCGTATGACGCAAGCTCTTTTATGAAAAAGAGGATTTTTGCAGCGTCCTTTTCCTCTGCGAATCTGAAAGATAGTGTACTCATTTTTTTTCTCCTGTTTATAGAAATTGTGGAATTATTGATTACCGTTTTGCGGGCTTTGAAAAAGTCGTGAAGGGAACCGTAAGGACCTGCTGTAAAACAGTTTTTTCAATGCTGCCTGTGATATGTTTTTCCATTCGATGTAGTCTATGCTCGCCTGGATTTTTTCTGCGTTGTTTTCCGTGTCTGGTCGTCAGTGTTTTCTGAAGTTTTTTCCTGATTGCTGTTCATAGTTTTTTTCTAGCATATCGAAAGGAATTTTGCAAGAAAAATGCGGTGATTCGTGCAGGAAAACGTTAAAAAAATTGCGAAAACCTGAAGCACTTTTTTAGTTTTTGCTTTTTTGGAGGGGCACGCTCAGAAAAATAAAAATGTTTTTCTACAGAAGATATTTTCTGACGGCCGGGATTTTCCGAAGAATCCATACGGAAACAAGAGAGCAGAATGCCGTTGCAAAAAAAGTTACTGTCCACATAAGAAATACGTTGTATCTGTCGGGCGTAAAATGCAGTGCTTTGTAGATAAAGTTGATAAAAACTGCATGGACGATGTAAACGCTGAACGAAAGCGGGACTATTTTTGTGTCGATGAAATTTTCTTTTCTGCCGCACCTCGTCTTTGCAAGAGAGAAAATTCCCAGTGACATCATTACTCCTGCTGGCGATGAAGTGCCGGAATATAAAATTGCTGCTCCAATCGATTGTTTCATTCCCGGAACAAACTGACCGAATATGCACCACAGAATTCCAAAAAGGATAAAACCGAAAGATAACGCCGGCTTGATTTTTAGTATTTGAATATGAACTGCATAGCCTAGAATATAATAGAACAGCCAGACTGAATTAAACGGAATATACCAGCCGAATGAAGTTTTTGTGATGTTATCTGTGAGCGGAACAATTATCTGAAAAACAAAAAGAACTGCAAGAAGCCATTTGACTTCATTTTGAGAAAGCGCGTGAACCATTTTCTGAAGAAACGGCGTTATAAGGTAAAGTCCTGCAATCATATACAGAAACCACATGTGATCCCATAATTTTCCGCAGTAAACATTGAGCAGGGAGCGCAGAAAAACGGAAAGATTTATCGTCCGCTCGATAGAAACGATTTCCATAAAGGCAAAGACTGTTCCGAAAAGTACTGTTACAAGAAGAATTCTCCTGAGATATTTTCTGCACATTTTTTCAAAACTGATTTCTCTTCCCAGAAAGAGCGCACCTGAAACCATCACAAAAACAGGAACAGCCCAGGCACGGAGAGCATTTGTCAGAAAATACGAAAAAAATTCTCCTGCACGGCTATAATAGTTTTCAAAAGAAGAAAACGGCGTGCATACAACGTGTATTCCGATGACTGCAAACATTCCGATGCATTTTAAAAATGAAAGATAGTGAAAATGTTCCTGATTCTGCATGAAATCCCTCTCTGCACTGTTTTATTTTGTTGTTTTAAGCGTGTTGGTGGCGTTTTACATAAAGTAATAGTGTATTTATACATTATTTTATTGTTGAATTCAAGTTAAAATATAAAAATAATAAAGTAAAAATGTAATTTTAAATTCGGTTTCCATTCATTCTTGGAGTATGGCAGAACCGTTACGCGATATTTTTATCAGGAATTTAAAATTCTACAGAAAAAGGCAGGGGCTTTCGCAGGAAAAACTGTCCTATGCAATTGATATGAGCATGAATTATGTGAACCAGCTGGAAAACAAGAATTCTTTTCCGCCGCCGGAGATTATTGATAAAATGGCAGCCGTCCTCAATGTAAAGCCGGCGCAGTTTTTTGACGAGAACGAAAGCCCTGAAAATATAATTGCGGCAAACAAAGAGGAATTTGTCCGCGAACTGACAGAGCAGATTCACAGCCGAATGAAGAACGACATTCGTAAAATAATTTCCGAGACGATAGGGGAAAAACTGCGATAGTTTTAATTTGCGGAAGTTGATCTGGCGGAGATGGGGTCTATTTTACCGCAAGCGCATAGCTTTCCTGAATGTGCTGCTGAATCTCCGTGTCCGGTACGCTTCCGTCAAGGATTTCCGCCAGCTCGTCCGAGTCGAGCCCGAGCTTTTTTTTCTGCACGGTCAGAACGGCGGCGTACCATTTGTTCGTGTCCTTTCTGCGCCATACGGCGTTGTCGTCAAATTTCTTCCATAGGAATTCAAGCTCGCCGCCCCAGGTGCGCCGCACAAAGTCTATAATCCGATTTGTCTGCTCCTGCTTGAATAGTGCCGGGTCAAAGCATTCGTCCGCGATGTTTTTCAGAAGCCGTTCTATTTCCGTTCTGATTTCCCCGACGAACGCTCCGGCGGCTGCCGTTTTGTACAGCACGTATTCCTCGCCGGTTTCCGTGTCTACAAGCTGCGTGTCCGCGGTGCCGTCAGAATCTATGCGGACGGTGAGCGCAAACGCTCCGTTTTGTATTACGGTGCCGTACCTGTGCGCGCCGCCGCCGTCGGAAAAGCCGAAGGCGCGTAGCTTGCTGGGATTCAGTTTTTTCTTGGCAAAAAGTGATTCAAACATAATTCTTACAGTATCATTTCCATATCGACCTGAGCAATTCCTTCCTCCGGATATTTTTCTGAAGCGGTGATAAAGCCGCGCCGCTTGCCGAATAGTTCCGCGTGCTTCTGCGCGTTGCTGCGGTATAACTTGCAGTTATACCGCAGCAACAAACTTTTATTGTTCAAATCTCGTTTTATGTTGTATGTTCATTTTGCAGTATGCGTCAGGGATTGGAGCACCTGCGCAGCAGTCCCGGAACGGAACGAAGTGAAGTGGAGCCAGTTTTGGTACAAAACTGGGGAAGTAAAAACGAAGTTTTTACGACGGATGAGCCGCGGTAGACGGCGAAGTGCGGAAAGCCCGACCCTTCAAAAAAGGAAAAACGTCAAAAAAAATTGCGAAAACCTGGAACAATTTTTTAGTTTTTGCTTTTTTGAAGGGGGACGCCCGTAAGAAGAAAAAATCGGAATTTTTTGGAGGTTATATGGATTTTGTAACGCTTAAAAACGGAGTGAAAATGCCGCAGCTGGGGTACGGTGTGTATCAGGTTTCGGCGGAGGAGTGCGAGCGGTGCGTGCGCGATGCGCTTGACGTCGGCTACCGGCTTATTGATACGGCGCAGTCGTATTTTAACGAGGAGCAGGTGGGCGCGGCGATTGAGCAGAGCGGAATTGAGCGCAGTGAGATTTTTCTGACGACGAAAGTGTGGATTGAGCATTTCGGCTACGAGGAATGTAAAAAGTCGGTGGAGGAGTCGATGCAGAAATTGCGGACGGACTATCTTGATTTGCTTTTGCTGCATCAGCCGTTCGGCGACGCGTACGGTGCGTGGCGCGCTCTGGAGGAATTTTATGAGGGCGGACGGGTGCGCGCAATCGGGATTTCGAATTTCTATGCGGACAGAATGGTTGAGTTTGCGAACTTCAATAGGATTTCGCCGATGGTGAATCAAGTTGAAATTCATCCGTTCAATCAGCAGGTTGAGGCGAAAAAATGGAACGACAAGTACGGAATCCAGCTTGAGGCGTGGGCGCCGTTCGGCGAGGGGCGCGGCGGTCTTTTTGAGAACGGGCTGCTTGCGGAAATCGGTGCGAAGTACGGAAAATCTGCGGCGCAGGTGATGCTCCGGTGGCATTTGCAGCGCGGAATCGTGGTGATTCCCAAATCCACTCACAAGGAGCGCATGGCGGAGAATTTCAGCGTGTTCGACTTTTCGCTTTCTGCGGACGATATGGAAAAAATCGCCGCGCTCGACAGGAACGAAAGTTCGTTTTTCAGCCATCAGGATCCTGCGATGGTGGAATGGTTTGTGAAGATGGCGGAAGAACGGAGGAACAAGGCGCAGAAATAGCGCAAACAGCGCAAATAGTGCAAATAGCGCAAATAGCGCAAATAGCGCGCAAAAATAGCGCAGAAACAGCGAATTGAAATAGGGCTCAGAAAAATGTGCAAATAGCGTACAAAAATGCGCGGTATACAAAAGGAGGATATTTTTATGAAAAAAGTAATGACAGCAATGCTGGCAGGAACCGTTCTTACGGCGGCAGCACAGGCAGAATCGCTGGTGGTGTATTTTTCTAAAACGGGCGAACAGTACGCAGTGGGAACGATAACGGAGGGCAACACGGCGAAAATTGCAAAAATCATCGCGGAGCAGACCGGGAGCGACGTATTTGAAATTGTGCCGGAAAAACCGTATCCGGAAGGCTACCGCGCTACGACTGACGCGGCAAAAACGGAGCTTTCGCAAAAAGCCCGCCCTTCGTTCAAAGGGAAAATCGAAAACTTTGACCAGTATGACACAATCTACCTCGGCTACCCGAACTGGTGGGGCGATATGCCGATGGTCGTCTACACATTTCTGGAAACGTATTCGTTCAAGGGAAAAACAATCCGTCCGTTCTGCACGCATGAAGGAAGCGGCGCTTCCGGCACCAAGCAAAAAATTGCCGCAGTATGCAAAGGCGCAATCGTACAGGACGTTCTTGCCGTCAGAGGAAGCGTTGCGCAGAACGACAGCGCTGCTCCGAAAAAGCCGTGCGCGACTGGCTGAAAAAATAGGCGGAGAAAAAATGAAAGACGTTCTTCTTTTGGCGGGCGCCGGGCGGAACGGGCATTATGATTTCAAGCCAGAACGGCTGGCGTATGCCGGCCCTTGCACCGGCGCAGGACGAGGCGCTCCCGCTCACTCCGGCGGAAAAACGTTTGTCGCTTGATTTTCTTCAGCCGGAACAGATACAAAGCACGCTCCACGCCTGCCAGCTTGCAAAACGGTGCAGCGAAAAGCGCGTGATGGCGGAAAGCGTCCGCTGGGGAATGCGCGGCGCGCGTATTAATGCCATTGCGCCGGGAATCGTCATTACGGCGCTTGCGCTTGACGAGCTGAACGGTCCGCGCGGAGATTTCTACAAGAATATGTTTGCAAATTGCCCGGCAGGTCGTGCAGGAACACCGAATAAAATAGCGAATGTCGCGGAGCTTCTGATGAGCGAAAAAGGCGCGTTTATCACCGGCTCAACGTTCCTTGCAGACGGCGGCGCTACGGCAAGTTATTTCTGCGGTCTGCTCCGACCGGAGAAATGATTTAGTATTCCTAAAACGCATACTGTGCAATTAAAAATAAGTATTTTACATATCAGGGTATCGGAATTATATTTTGTGTATGCAATGATGCGGGTGGAATTGTGATTGGAGGAAGAATGAAGCGATTTTTTGCCGTGATTTTATCGGGAGGACTTCTTATGGCTGGTGTGAGCGCAAAGACGCTTGTTGTGTACTATTCGTATTCTGAGACGGGGAACACGCGCAGGATTGCCGAACAGATTCAGAAGGAAACGGGTGCGGATATTGCGGAGATTGTGCCGGTCGTTCCGTATTCAAATGATTATGATGCGGTGGTGGACGCGGCAAAGCGCGACGTGAACCGTGACTACAAGCCTGAGATTAGGAAACTGGGCGTGAATGTCGGCGACTACGACACGATTGTAATAGGAACGCCTACCTGGTGGTATAAAATGGCTTCTCCGGTGCTGACGTTTATGAGCGGCACTGATTTTTCCGGCACGCACGTCGCGCTGTTCAGCACGCACGCCGGCTGGTCGGGAACGGTTATTGCGGATATGAGCGCGCTCTGCAAGGGAGCGGACGTGTTTGCGGCGGAGGAGATTCAGTTCGGCACGCGGGCTAAGGCCGGAACGCTTGTAACGAAGCAGGCGGTGGTGGATGAGTTCATCAGAAAAATACGGGAGCGGCGGTAAAAATTACGTCCGCGCAGTTTTATGTGAGGTGTGAATGAAAAATCTTTTTTGTACGGCGATTGTTTCTGTTCTGCTGATATTGTGTGCGGCCGCGGACGGTCAGGAATTTTTTGAGGGAAAGCGGATTTGCGGACGCATTGAAATCATCATTGCCGCGGTTAGTGGAGAAAAAACGCTGAGTGCTGTTCTGTATGACAGTTCATCTGCCCGTGCATTGCTCGAAAAGCTTGCAGGCGGCGGCATCACCCTCAATATGAATGATTACGGAGGTTTTGAAAAAGTTGCGGACTTGGGATTTTCGCTTCCTCAAAACGATACACCGACGGATACTGACGCCGGCGACTTGATACTGTATCTTGGGCGGCGGTTTGTCATTTACTACGACAAAAATTCGTGGAATTTCACGCCGCTCGGAAAAATCGAGGCTGTTTCAAAGTCGGAGCTGCAATCGATTCTCGGAGACGGAAGCGTTCGTGTTACGATTCGGAAACAGGAGCCGCGTTGAGGCGGGCGGTACCGTAATTTCTGCACGGTGAAAAAATGCGTTAGGGATGCGCAAGACGGCGAACTCCGGAGCGCGCCCGGCGGCAAACCCGCAGGTTTTGACGAACGCCCGGATTATGAATGAAAATCTTGAAAAAAGATGCGATTTGACGGAGGTTTTCAAATGAAAAAGATTTTTATGGCACTTTTAATTGGAGGTCTTATTATGACGAATGTAAATGCAAAAACACTGGTGGCGTATTTCAGCGCCACCGGAAATACGGCTCGTCTTTCACAGACGATCGCTTCCGCGCTCGGTGCGGATATAGTTGAGATTGAGCCGGCAGTTCCGTACTCGTCCGCGGATTTGGACTGGACGAACAAGCAGAGCCGCTCCACCGTTGAGTGCAACGATTCTGCGGCGCGCCCGGTGATAAAAAACCGCATTGATGTTTCCGGTTACGACACGGTAATCATCGCGTTTCCTGTCTGGTGGTACAACGCGCCCAAAATCATCTACACCTTTGTAGAAAGCGTTGATTTGAGCGGCAAGAAAGTCGTTCCGATATGCACGTCGGGCGGAAGCGGACTGGGACGAGCTCCCGGCGATCTGCAGAAAGTCGGCTCCAAGACGGCGGACTGGCGGAACGGAACGCGGTTCAGTCCGTCTGCGTCAGCGGCGGAGGTGAAGCGGTTTTTTGACGGAGCGCTGAAATGATGGAATACGCGGAATTAGGACACAGCGGTATAAAAGTAAGCCGGCTGTGCGTGGGGTGCATGAGTTTCGGAAAAGTGTTTCCGGATTTTCACCAGTGGGTGCTGAATCAGGAATCGACTGACGCGGTTGTAAAATATGCGCTTGAAAAAGGAATTACGTTCTTTGACACGGCGAACTGCTATTCCCACGGCACGAGCGAAGAATTCTTAGGTAATGCAATCGGAAAATATGCGGCGCGGAAAGACGTTGTAATTGCGACGAAAGTGTATTTCAACGAGGGAAAATTGAGCCGCAAGGCGATTCTCGCAGAGTGCGACGCTTCGCTCAAACGGCTCGGTACGGACTATGTCGATTTGTACGTCATTCACCGTTTCGACTATGGAACACCCGTAGAAGAAACGATGGAAGCGCTTGATTCGCTTGTGAAGGCAGGAAAAGTGCGCGCGCTCGGTGCGTCGGCGATGTATGCGTATCAGTTCCATACGATGCAGGTTGCGGCGGAAAAAAACGGCTGGACTCCGTTTACGTCCATGCAGCATCATTACAACGCAATCTACCGCGAGGACGAGCGCGAGATGATTCCTTTGTGCCGGCAGCTGAACGTGGCGCTCACTCCGTACAGCCCGCTCGCTGCGGGGCGGCTGAGCCGCACCGAATGGAAAACCGATTCCGCCCGCAGCCGCACAGATACGACTGCCGCCGGAAAATACGATTCCACCGAGGCGCAGGACAAACTGATTGCCGAGCGCGTGCGGGACGTTGCGGAAAAATACGGTACGAGTATGACTTCCGTTGCGCTTGCCTGGCTGTTTGCTAAAGGCGTTACGTCCGCGCTTATCGGAGCCACGAAGCCTGAGCATTTTGACGGAGCCGCCGCTGCGTTCGACGTTGCTTTAACTCAAGATGATATCAACTATATAGAAGAATTATACGTTCCGCACAAAATTGTAGGCGCGCTGTAGTTCACGCCGCTTCGTGCAGAATGTCTGTTTTTACGGAGGTGTGATACGGCGCTTCCGTACACTGCGCTAACGCAGGGTTTTTATGTGAGGATTAATTATGAAAAAAAGGAGCTGTATTATTGCGACACTTTTTGCTGCTGCCATGCTGTTTGGCACGGCTGAACCGGCGGCTGCTCAAAGTTCCACGAAAAATCAGAAGAAAAGTGATTCCAAAAAAACGCTTATCGTGTTCTACAGTTGGGGCGGAACAACACAGGGAATCGCGCGGAAAATTCAGCAGAAGCTCGGCTGCGATATGTTTGAAATTGAACTGGTAAAACCGTATTCGACTGATTACAATACCGTTCTGGACGAAGCTCAGCGCGACCAGCGGAATCAGGCGCGTCCGGCAATCAAAAACAAAGTCGCCGATTTCGCAAAGTATGACACAATCGTTCTGGGCTACCCGAACTGGTGGGCGTCGATTCCCATGCCGATTGCGACTTTTTTGGAAAGCTATGATTTTGACGGAAAGACGGTCATTCCGTTCTGCTCGAACGGCGGCGGTCGTCTCGGCCAAAGCGTTTCGGCAATCACAAAACTTGTTCCCGGCGCCAGCGTGAAAAATCCGCTTTCAATTTATTATTCAGGCGGAGCGTCGCTTGATTCAGACTTGAATAAATGGCTTTCTAAAAACGGGTTTTAGACTTTTGCTTTCAGATTTTCAGGCAGAAAAGGTTCGGTATATATGAAAAAAATTGCGTTTTTATCTGCACTTTTTTTGTTCGCGGGAGCAGCGCTGTTTTCGCAAGATTCAGGCTCCGGAAACGGTGCAGGCGGCGAAAAGAATTATATGACAAAAGACAATATGGTTTTGATTAAAGGCGGCTCTTTTGTGATGGGAAGTCCTGCGTCGGAAGCGTGGCGCGAAAAAGACGAGGTTCAGCATACGGTAACACTGGATGATTTTTACATTTCAAAATATGAAGTGACGCAGGCTGAATATGAATCGGTGATGAAGAAAAATCCGTCGTATTTTAAAGGCGCGAAAGGTGAAAATCTTCCGGTGGAAAGCGTTTCCTGGTATGATGCGGTTGCGTTCTGCAATGAGCTGAGCAGACGGGAAGGGCTCTCTGCGGCGTATACGATTGACGGAGAAACTGTCGTCTGGAACAGAAGTGCGGACGGCTACCGGCTTCCGACGGAATCTGAATGGGAATATGCCGCGCGTGCCGGAACTTCAACGCCGTTCAGTTCCGAAAAAGCGCCCGGCGATGTGGATGCGAATTTCTATGCGCACTATCCGTATAATATCGAGCAGAACTATTTTAACGACAGCGTTCTTGAAACCCGCCCCGGCTATTACCGGCAGAAAACAGTCGCTGTCGGAAGTTTTAAGCCGAATGCAAACGGTCTGTACGATATTCACGGAAACGTGAGCGAGTGGTGCTTTGACTTTTACGGCGCATATCCGAAGACTTCGGTGAAAAATCCGTCCGGGGCAGAAGACGGCTCTACCAGAGTGTGCCGCGGCGGCGGCTGGAACGATTTCGGAAAGCATTTGCGCTGTGCGTTCCGTTCAAGCGAACTGCCGGAAGAATCGTCTGCAAGCCGGGGATTCCGTGTCGCGCGGAACAAATAGGGGAGCGGAGGAATGGAGGCGAAAGCCGGAATTGCAGAAAGTCGGAATTCCGGAAAGCCGGAATTGCTAAAAGCCCGAATTGCGGAAAGCCCGACGAAGCAACCGCTGGTTGCGGCGAGCGCCCTTAAAAAAATTATCTGGAGCAAAATATGAACGGTAAAAAAATAATCCGCCGCGCACTTGATGCGGTGATGACGCTTCTTTCCGTCCTTTTGGCGGGCGGACTGTTTTTGTTTCCGAGCGATGTCGTTCACGAAGTTTTGGGAACGGTGCTGATTCTCCTATGGGTGGCGCACAATATTCTGAATCGCGGTTTTTACAAGTCGCTTATTAAAGGCAAATACACTGCCGTGCGCGTTATGATGATTGTCATAAACGCCGCGCTCCTTGTTTCGTGCGCGCTGCTTGCCGTAAGCGGCATTATGCTTTCTAACCGAGTGTTCGCTTTTATTGGAATCGAGCGCGGAATGGGTTTTGCGCGAAAGGCTCATCTTGCTGCAAGCCACTGGTACTACATTCTGATTGCGCTCCATTTTGCGCTGCACGCCGGTGCGGTGTTCAGCGGCATAAAACTGCGCAGAACGGCGCGATGGATTCGGCTCCTCGTGCATTGCACGATCGGCGCGGTGTCGCTCTACGGTTTGTATGCGTTCGTGCGGCTGGGTTTGTGGAAGTATCTGTTTTTGACGCAGGAGTTTTTCTTTTTTGATGTGCAGCGCGGATTTGCATTGTTTTTGGCGGACTATATTTCGATTTTCGTGCTGTTCGCGTCGGTGATGAACGGCGCAATGACGCTGTTCCGCAGGGTGTGAACGATATTGCTGCATATCGCAAACAGCATAGAAATGTCAGTATGGGAACACTTTTTCAGGGATGAGCGTTTAATGCGCCGCTTGCTTTCAGGACGGAGACGCAGGCGAGACAGGTGAATGCCGTGTGGGGCGGTTATATGCCGGAAAACTCAGCGGTTATTTACCGATTTTTTACGGATATTTTATCGGTTTTTCATACGAGTGCCGTACGCTGTGTGCGTACGGACGAGGCTGGCGCTTTTCGTCCGCTGCAGGAGGTTCGTATGAAATCCGAAAGACGGAACTTTGCCGGCCGTGAAGGATGGAAATCATTTCTGAAACTTGCCGCCGGAATCATTTTGATCATACTGTTATATTTGAGCGGGATTGAAAAAGTGCCGGAAAGCGCCATTTCCCGTGCGGAAAGAGAAACTTCTGCAGACAAGCCGGCGGCGCTTTATTGCGCGGTTCTTGCGGTCAATGTTATTGTATAGGTACCGGTGTCTCCTTCGGAGCTGTTACGCGCTGCGAATTCGGGCGCGGTTTGTAATTATCCGTATTATCCGGTAAAAGTTGCTTTCTGTGTAATTCCCGATGCAGCTGTTTTTTTTGTCCGTTTTTTTACTTGACAGTGTGCCGTCGATTCCGTATATTTTAAATGTTACCGAACAGTCGGTAACATTGCATTTTATATGAAACGGATGACGATTCGGGTGTTTTATGAATTTACGCCGCAGTATTTGTCGTTCGGGAGCGGTATTATGGACGGCGACGCGGTACATACTAAAATATCAACAAAAGAGCGCATCATACGGGAAACGTTCCTGCTGATGTCTTCTCAGGCATATTCAAATATTTCCTTGTCGCAGATCGCCGCCCGCGTCGGAATCAGCAAAACGGCCATTTTCAGACATTTCGCCAATAAGGAAGAGCTGCTGGGCGCGCTGAAAGAGCGTTTTATAGACGATGTCGCCGCGTGCTTTCTCAAAGACTCCGGACCGTGCGCTTCCGCCGATACGCTGCTTTCGGAAGCGTGCCTGTACCGGACCTGGAAAGAACTGGTTTCGCTTTCCTGCGTAAAGCCGGAATATATGTGTTTTTTCGTGCGGATGCTCGCCTCGTCGATCGATTTTTCGGCGATACTCGTCGACGGTCTCAAAAAACGGGGCGTTCCCATTCCGACGCATGAAACGGATAACGTACAATCGATCACCGAAATCAGTTACGTGTACACGACCACTTTTTTCTGTTTGATGAAATATTGGCATTTCAGTGAGACAGCCGATACGCGGCTGCCTCCTCCGTCTGAGTTTGCCGATATTTTGTTTTCGTTTTTAAAGAACGGCTGGAACGTATTGCAGCCGCTGTCCGCGGAAACGCTCGGCCGGCTGGACGGATTGTGCCGTTTTTCCGGCGGAGAGGCACTGCGGCCGCTCGATCGGTTTTTTATGGCGTTCGCGCAGGTGGTTCGGACAAACGGATTTCCGAACGTGACGGTGGAACTGATCGCCGCGGAATTGGGGATGGCCAAAAGTTCTTTGTACGGATACTTCAAAAACAAAGGCGAAATGATTCGTAATTTAATCGAAGAAGAAACCGTATATATAATTGAAGTAGTGGAAAAGAAATTTTCCCGATTAAAGGAGCTGTCTTTTTCCGAGCGGGTATACTGCATTCTGAGAATAAGTATCGAATACATATTGCTGCGCCCGGAAATTTTATCCGTTGCGACCTGGCTTTGCCTGCGGAACGAAGAATTCCCGTCCGCGCTCTTTAACCATATCAACGAAACCGGCGTATTCCGCGAATTGATCGCGCTTCATTCGGATCAGTTTCCCGCCGTCGGATTACCGGTGGGCGTCCTTTCGCTTCTTGAATGGCTGGTTACCGTTTCCGTATCGCAAGTGGTCGGTGGACTGCACCGGCACATGCCGGACGCGGCGCTGATCGATTCGGCTCGGCTCATGTACGGCGTACTGCAGCGAGGAGTGCGAAATGTTGCGGAAAAGTAGCAAAAAAGTAACGGAATTCATGTTGACAGGTGTTCTAATAATGAATATAGTATATCAAAAAGTAATATTATATTTAATATAATATTGTAAAATTAGTTGTATATATAAAACGCTGCGTGTGGTGTATAGAGGAGTTGTGTTATGAATAAATGGTGCGGAAAACGTTTTCTGCAATGCGCGTGCCGTTTGCTGCTGGCTGTCTTGCCGCTTGCTTCCGGTTTTGCCCAGACGGACGGGCAGCCGCTCGTTCTGACGATCGACGAAGCCGTAAAATACGCGAACGGGAACAGTAAGACGCTTAAAAGTTCTGCCATCGATTTGGAAGTAAAGAAACGTGCGTCCGATATGGTGTGGAATCAGTTTCTGCCGTCGGTTTCAGTCAGTGCGACGGCGAGCCGCAGTAACGAATATTCCGATACGATGGGAGCGATTTTATCTGCAATTCCCGGATTTCCGTATCAGCCTTCGGCGGTGACCGAGGCCGACCATTGGACGGCCGTGGGAAACGTGGGTATTTCGTGGAATTTTTCTTTCGCGCTTGTCGACGGCATCCGCATCATCAGGCAAAACTACGAAGCCGGTCTCGTTTCCTGGGATCAGACGCTGCGCCAGAACGAACTGCAGATTCGCAAACTGTTTTACGGGTTGCTGTTGCAGCAGGAAAGTTTTAAAATACAGCAGCAGTCGCTGCTCAACGCGCAGAAGCGGGTGGATCAGGCGAAGGTGAATTACCGCAACGGCTTGATTCCCGAGTTGGCACTGTTGCAGACTCAGGTAGCGTATGAAAATCAGAAGCCGGCCGTACTCAAAATGGAGCAGGCGGTAAATCAGCAACTTGATTTGTTTGCGTTTATGCTGGGACTTCCGGCGGGGACGAAAATAACGCTCGACGGAAAAATCGATCCGGTGTTTATTACGCTCGACGCGGAAACGCTGATCGACCAATATGCCTGGAATAATCCGGACATCGTATCTTTACAGAAAAATCTTGAAATACTCAGATTGAATCTTTCCGTTCAAAATCTTCAGGCGTTTACTCCCGCCTTGTCCTTGTCCTGGGGCTGGCAGCCGATGGTATCCGATATCGATTCCAATTGGATAAACACGTATACGGATCGCGGCGCGTTTTCGGCAACGCTCGCCTGGAATCTGACGAATCTGCTGCCGTTTTCCGCCAACCGTCAGCAGGCGAAAGATACCAAAGCGAATATCTCGAAACTGGAGTTGTCGCTTGAAACGCTGCTCCAAAAAGCGGAACTGGATATACGTACGCAGGTGGATACGCTGGCGCAGTCCCACGCTGCGATCGAGGCGAGCGCCGGAAACATCGCGCTCGCGCAGAAATCGTACGATATGACGCTCGCCGCATATCGCAACGGTACCAAAGAATTGCTCGACGTTCGCGACGCTGAAAATCAGCTGAATCAGGCGAAGCTCGGCCTTGCGAATGAAAAATACAATTATCTTTCAGGATTGCTGGATCTTGAATACAGTCTTAATACGAAATTTGTAAAGTAAATAGAGGATGTTATGAAATTGACGGTAAGAAAAACGATTTTTGCAGCGGCTGTTTGCGCCGTGCTCCTTTTGGTTTCGGGCTGCGGTAAAAAAGAAGATACAGCGGCAAAATCCGCCGCCGCTGCCGATGAAGAAAAAACGGTATACGCGGTAAACACGTACGTGACTTCTGCGGAAAACCTCGACGCGTATTTGGAATTCGGCGGCGACGTTGCGGCTTCTTCCAGCGTAGACGTCCTCCCCGACACGTCGGGCAAGCTGACCGGTATTCGGGTCAAGACGGGCGATTACGTTAAAAAGAACCAGCTGCTTGCGGAAGTGGATCCATCGCGGCCCGGCATGACGTACGAAACGAGTCCCGTCCGCGCGCCGGTTTCCGGTACGGTTACGTCGTTCCCGCTTTCGGCCGGTACGATGGTTGCGCCGTCCTTGTCTATCGGTAAAATAAGCAGTACCAACGATCTGGAGATTTCCATCAGCGTGGCCGAACGCTTTGTTTCCCGCATCAAAACCGGTCAGAAAGCCGTTTTGACGTTCGACGCGTATCCGGGCGAAACCTTTTCGGCAAAAGTGACGGAAGTAAGCCCGGTGCTCGACACGTACACCAGATCGATGAACGTAACGCTCCGCCTTGATCCGCCGGACAACCGGATAAAGATCGGCATGTATACGCGCGTTAAACTGATTACCGACACGAAAAGCGGCGTCGTCGCGGTTCCCCGAACGGCGATTTTGACGCGTTCCGAAAAGGAATACGTGTTCGTCGTCGATCCCGAATCGAAAACGGTTACCGCGCGGACGGTAACGTCCGGTATCACGGTCGACGATAAAATCGAAATTACGTCCGGTCTGACGGCCGGAGACGAAGTCGTCATGTCGGGACAAACTTTGCTCGACGACGGCAGCCAAGTTAACGTTGTATCCCGTACGGGAGGTAAATAAATGTCTTTGTCGAAAAGAGCGGTTTCAAAACCGACGACGGTGCTTATCCTGTTCGTTATTTTAACGGCATTGGGCATATATTCGACGACGAAATTGCCGTTGGACTTGCTGCCCGATATGGAGCTGCCGTATATTGCGATTTCCACTTCGTACACGAACGCCGGACCCGAAGAAGTCGAGCGTTCCGTTTCCCGACCGATAGAAAGCTCGATTTCCAGCGTTACCGGATTGAAAAACATGCAGTCGCTGTCGTCCACCGGTTCCAGCTTGGTTCTGCTCGAATTGAATTACGGAACCAACCTCGACGCCGCAACGAATGAAATTCGCGATAAACTGGATTTGGTCAAAGGTTATCTACCCGACGATACGGGCACGCCGCTGATCCTGAAAATGGACCCGTCGATGATGCCGATCATGCAGTACGTCGTTTCCGGTAACCGCACTCCCGAAGAGCTGCGCCTGTACGCCGAGGATATAATTCAGCCGCGGCTTGAACAGATCGACGGCGTGGCGTCCGCTTCCATAAGCGGCGGCCGTGAAAAGGCGATCGTCGTTGACATTCCGCGCGACCGGCTCGAAGCGTATTCGCTCACAATCACGCAGATTGCCCAGATGATCGGCGCTCAGAACGTACAGGGTTCCGGCGGAAGTATTTCCGAGGGAGACAAAACGTATTCGATCACGACGTCGGGCGAATATACGTCGCTGGACGACATCCGCAACACGGTAATCGCCTATAAATCTTCACCGGTTTCCGGCGGTACGCCGCAGGTACGCAAGATTCTGCTGCGCGATATTGCCGACGTGTACGAAGGGTATAAAGACGTTTCCAGTCTTGCGTATATGAACGGCACGCCGTGCGTTATCGTCAGCATTCAGAAACAGAGCGGCAAAAATTCCGTTCAGACGGCGAACAGCGTTCGTAAACAGATTACTTCTATAGAAAAATTGCTGCCGGCCGACGTCAAGTTGTCGGAAGAAATGAATACGACGGATATCATTGAAACTTCAATCAAGAATATCGTCAGTTCCGCATTGTCGGGCGCACTGCTCGCCATTATCGTATTGTTTATTTTTCTGCGGAGTATCAAAAGTACGATCATCATCGGTATTACGATACCGGTGTCGCTGATCATTACGCTCGGTTTGATGAAGTTTACCGGATTTTCGCTGAACATGATGACGCTCGCCGGTTTGTCGCTCGGTGTCGGTATGCTTGTGGATAACTCGATCGTTATTCTGGAAAACATTTACAGTTATCGGGCAAAGGGTGCAAAGCCGTCCGTTGCGGCGGTGCTCGGCTCCCAGGAAATGATCATGGCCATTACGGCCAGTACGCTGACCACGATCTGCGTATTTCTGCCGCTCGTCATGTACAGTAACGAACTGGGAATGGTCGGTCAGATATTTAAAGGACTGACGTTTACGGTCGTCTTTTCACTCGTGTGCAGTCTTGCCGTCGCCGTCGTGTTGGTTCCGGTACTTTCATCCAAGTATCTGAAACTCGAAAACATCGCCGGGCGTAAACGTACCGGTTTCGTTGGTGCGGTAGACTGCGCAATGACCCGCTTTTTTGAACGGGTCGACAAACTGTACGCGCGCGCCGTACGCGGCGTGCTGCACCATAAAGTCATTACGATCGGTATCATAGTCGCGCTGCTCGTTGCCAGTTTGGTTATGATTCCGGTTATCGGTTTCATTTACATGCCGGAGCAGGGCGCGGACAGCGTTTCAGTCAGTCTTGAAATGCCGAAAGGAACCCGGCTTGAAACGACCGACTCGGTTGTCAGACATCTTGAGGCGCTCGTTCGGCAGGACGTAAAAGGTGTCAAGTCTACGACGGTATCCGTCGGCGGCGGTTCGATGATGGGACTGGGCGGCTCAAATACGAACACGGCTTCACTGTATATCACTTTGTATCCGTTGGCCGAACGAGAGGAAGGCTGGGACAGCGACGAAACGGCGAAAGTGAAAATCAGAAAATATTTCGATCAGTTTCCCGGCGCCGTGCTGTCGTTCGGTTCAAGCGGTTTCAGCATGGGCGGCAGCGATATAGACGTCGTGATCAAGAGCAACAGTATGGAACAGCTGCGCAAAGCCGCCGACGATATCGTTGCGGCGCTGGGCGAGCATACCGGCGAGTATTTAACGGAAGTCAGCAGCAATCTTGAAGACGGTTTGCCCGAGGTCGAAATCGTAATCGACCGCAACAAACTGCAGGATTTGGGGCTGAACATTTACAGCGTGAGTAACGAAATCAAGGCGAACGTCAACGGAACGACGGCCAGCCGCTATCGCGACGGAGGCAATGAAATCGACATTACGGTTCAGCTTGCCGAAGACGATCGCACGCGGCTGCTCGATCTGGAACAGATATTCGTAACCAATTCTCAGGGACAGCGCATTCCGCTTTCGAGCTTCGCTTCGTATGAAGAATCCGAATCGCCGGTAACGATCATCCGCGAAAACCAGATGCGTACGATCCACGTTACCGCCAAAAAACAGAATTGGCGGCAGGCCACCACGCAGGTACAGACGGTGGTGGAAAAAGCCATCCGTGAAAACGTCGTATTGGGCGACGACGTGCGCGTTTCATACGGCGGAAGTTTTGAAAATCTGCAGGAAGGTTTGACGCAGTTCGCGGTCATTATCCTGATGGCGGTCATCCTCGTTTTTGCGGTTATGGCGAGCCAATTCGAGTCGTTCCTTGATCCGTTTATCGTTCTGTTTACGATTCCGCTTTCGGTTATCGGTATCGTTGCCATATATCTGATGACGGGTTCACCGCTGAACATGATTACGGCCGTCGGCGCGCTCGTGCTGGTGGGTATTATCGTAAACAACGGTATCGTTTTGGTCGACTATACGAATCTGCTGCGTAAGCGCGGTTACGCGCTGGAAGACGCGTGTATCAAAGCGGCGCAGAACCGTCTGCGGCCGATCCTGATGACGACGCTGACGACCGTTCTGGGATTGGTTCCGATGGCGTTCTTTCCCGGTGAAGGTTCGGAAATGACGCAGCCGATCGGACAGACCGTTTTGGGCGGTTTGACGTTCGGCACGCTGATGACGCTGTTTCTGATGCCGACGCTGTATTACGTTTTCAACCGTTTCCGCGAAAAACGGCAGGCCAAAAAATTGCTGAAAAAACAGCTCCGTGCGGAGCGCAAGTCGGCGAAGGCCGCCGGCGGCGACGGAAAACAGGCCGGTGCAAACGGGAACAACGCGGCGGTTTTATCCGCTTCCGGCACTCGTAAACCGGTATCGGGTCCGTCGGCGTACGGAACCGTCAGTATGGAGGATTTTGATGACGAATAAAGATATAATCGATATACCTGAATCCGACGCCGTTTCTTATGCCGGAAAAGACGCCCGGGGACCGGGCAAGGATGAAGACGGAAAACTGGTTCGCCTTGAAATCATCATGAGTCAATCGATGGAAGATGATTTTATTGCAGCCTTTACGAAGGCGGATACGGGTAAAATGTTTACCAAAATTCCGCAGGCGATGGGACAAGGGTTTTCCGTGCCCAAAATGGGGGACGCCATTTGGCCGCAGCTCAACTGCATTTATATCGTTTTCTGCACGAAAACCCAATACGCCGAAGTCCGCAAAATAATACACCGGCTGCGTAAAGAGTATCCGGGCGAAGGTCTGGCGTGTTTCCGCAGCAAGGCTAAAATGGTGTAACGAACATACTATAAAACGGCGGGCGCGTCTTCTGCGCCTGCTGCGGGAGAAAGAGCGGATGAAACGTTTCATCCGCTCTTTTTTTGTTTAAACCGTTGCGTTTTGGATTTAATGGTGAAAGTTGATATTTTATTTTTTTTTATTATAATAATTATTATAAACACGTTTTAGGAGATTCAAGATGAAACGACCTATTTTTAGGATGTTTTACGGTGCTTTTCTTGCGATTTGTACCGTATTTCTTTTTACCTCCTGCTCCGGTACGGAATCTGCTCCGGTTAATACCGATGCGGAGGCTGTTTCTGCAGCGAAAGACGCGCTTGCGATTACGTACGCGGCCGGCGATTCCGCCGCGGCGGTAACGAAGAATTTGACGCTGCCCGTTTTCGGTGCGAACGGCGTCGCAATTGCGTGGACGTCGTCGTCTGCTTTCGTTACGGATTCCGGTGAGGTAAAGCGTCCTGGCGACGTCAGTGAAGCGGTAACGATGACGGCAACCTTAACGAAAGGTTCCTCACGCGATACGAAAGTTTTCCCGCTTACGCTATACGGTGAAAATCAGGAAAAAGTTGATGCAGTAAAGGAAAAGCTTTCGATAAAACTGTTGATACTGAATTCAGAAAATAACATCACGCTGCCGCAATCTTTGGACGGTTATGATGATGTTGAAATTTCATGGACAAGCAGTGATACCGGTATCATCGGCGCTCCGAACGCAGAAACGGCTTCCGTTTCGATTCCTCAGGAAACGGTCGCCGTTACCGTTACGGCGACAATCAAGCCGAAGGCAAACGATGCGAAAGCCGAAACTTCAAAAGAATTCTCGATTAAGGTTTACGCGGCCAATGACAATCCCTCTGCGGATGATTGTATTGCTGCTGCAATGGATTCACTCGCGATTACGTATGCGGACGGCGATTCCGCCGCGTCGGTGAAGAAGAATCTGACGTTGCCCGGTTCCGGTGGCAACGATGTTGCCGTTTCTTGGGCAGTGGAATCGGGAAAGGAAAGCTGGTGTACGCCGGACGGTAAAATCACGCGTGATTTGACGGATATTCCGGTACGGCTGACGGCAACGTTGAGCAAATCGGATGGTACGCCGTTAATGAAAACCTTTGATATTATTGTCAGCCCAATCACCGAATTTCAAATTGCCAATACAAAATTCAGTTTTAATGGGAACGAACTGGTACAGATTCAGTATGGTCATGATTTTCTTAATCAGTTTGGCGGTGCCAAGTATGCGTATACCATCGACGCGGCGAATAAAAAATTGACCGTAACCCAAACAGCTCACTATAGCTACGATTATTTCGCTGCTACCGGTGAATGGATCACAAGATCTGATTTTATTCGCAAACAAACTGAGGGTATAACGGCTTTTGTGGATAGGGCTATAACGCTCACCGGTAAAAATCCCGTAACTCACGCCGACGTCGTTGCCCTTTTTCGTGCAGAAATGGAAATTGCCGGTCGAACGGATCTTTCGGATGAGAAGGTAAAATCATATATAATTTCTCATTGTGGATCGTCGAGTTACTTTTCCGTACCATTTCCTTGTGCGAATGTGAAAGAATTTGACGCTTTGCCGACTGACAAGCTGAAATCGACTGTAGAGAAATATTTAGCGCTGAGGCTTTCTCTGTTTGAACATCAATCTGAGATTACGATGACAAACTGGCAAGAAATCAAATCGCAGATAGGTTCTATAGTACGGAAAGCCGAAAAAATGAAGTTTAAAGATGCGGTATTTACTTATAAAATCGAATGTGACGAACAGGGATCGGTTGCCGATTTTCATACGGAAACAGACTATGACAACTCGAAAAAATGGTATGAACAGTATGGAATATACCAAAACGAAGCATCTTATGCTTTAGAATGCTACGGCAGACAAACGGGCTTGTTCTCCATTCCCGGTAATACTGAATATAGTGTAATATTTAACAGCGAGATTTCCTCATTTACGTATGAAAAAGATAACACCAATTTTTCATGGTCGATTACTGTGAACGCCGACAAAACTATAACGATAACCAATCTCACCACACCGTCGGAATCCCATGTGCTAACTTTTAAAGGTGGATCCCTGTAAAAGTGTTATAAAAACAGCGGGCGCGTTTTCTGCGCCCGCTGCGGTGTGAAAGAGCGGGTGAAACGTCCGTTTCATCCGCTCTTCTTTTGTTTAAAGCCGTCAGATTTCCGGTTCAAGGAATACGGTTACGTAATTGTCCGTATGCAGATACGTGTTCGCAAGATCGCGCATCGTCTGCGGCGTTACGAGAGTCGGAATGGTTTCCGTGTCGGAAACGGCGACCGGGTTCGTTCCCTCGATGACCGCTTGGGTAACGGACGATATCCAGTAGCCGTTCGTTTTGAGCGCCGTTTCTTTGGTTCTGCGGTACGTTTCTTTCAGCTTGGTCATGTACGATTCGTCGGTAAGCTGCGTTTGAAGCCGGGCGATTTCGGCAATGACGTCGTCTGCCAGTTCCTGCTCCCGTCCCGGTTCGCATCCGAACGAAATCTGCATTTCATACGCGCGCTCCGGATACGTATAAAACGAACCGTTTACGCTGACGCCGTAGGTGCCGCTCTTGTCTTCGCGGATCGATTCCCGCAGACGGATGTCAAGCAGCGAGCGCAGCATTTCAAACAGTTCCGTTTCGATGCGGCTCGTTTCCGCATCGGCGGCGGGAAGTCTGCCGCCGAACGCGATAAACACGCTGCTTTGTTTTTCAAGTCCTTTTCTGACTGTCGCCGCCGGTTTTCCCGCAGGGAATTCCGGTTCCGTAAAGACGGCCTGTTCCGGCGTCCGGTTTTCGCCGGCGCGTACGGGAGCAGCCGGCAGCGTCGCGATATACGTTTCGGCAAGTGAAACCAGCTCGTCCTCGTTAAAATCGCCGACGAATATGAACGTAAAGTCGGCGGCGTCGGCAAACCGTTCGCGGTATATGCGTTCGGCGGTTTCCCGGTTGAGCCTCGCCGCAAATTCCGGCGTCAGTGCGGATTTTCGCAGGCTGCCGCCGTACAGTATTTCCGTAATCTTATCCTGAAAAACGGTTTGCGGCTGCGCGGAACGGCTTGAAGCAATCAGGTTCGCCGTGGTGGTCAGATTGTTCCATCCGGTGTCCGTAAAATACGGTTCTGTAAAATACGAGCGCACGAGCTGCATGAGCGTCTCGAGATCGGTTGCCGCCGCGCTGCCGGACAAACCTTCGGTGTAACTGCCGATGTACGGAGACACGGAAACCTGTTTGCCGGCGAGCTTTTTCTGAAGATCCGTCGCGGAAAATCCGTTCAGGCCGGACATCGCAAGATAGTCGGTTGCAAGCAGCGCGGACGGTACGTCCGCCTCCGCCGCGACGGAAGCGCCGCCTCGGCTCACTGCCGAAAAAAGCACTTCGTTCGTTTTGAAATCGGTTTTCAGCGTGAGTACGTGCGCGCCGTTTGAAAGCGTACGGCGTACGATATTCGTTCCGGGAACCGTTTCCGTTGCGATAACGCTGCCCACGGCGGCGGGGAGTGAAGTCAGCGGCCGGTCGATATCGTTTTCACCGTAGGGTGTCAGCGGTTCTTCGCTTTTATGGGTGAGCCAGATGTTCAATATTTCCTCATCGGAAGGAACGTCCTGCGCCGCGTCGGGAACGGCTGCAATAAACAGCGTGCCGCGGTTCGTAAATCCGTCGCGGATGGCGCCGTCGACTTCCGCCGCGGTGATCGACGGTATGAACCGCTTCATCAGTTCGTAATCGGTGTCTGCCGAAACGACCGGCTGACCGGTCAGCGCATGATTGACCAGCGCAGCCGCGACGTTCGCCGATTCGACGTTGTTCCGGTTCAGCCAATCCTGTTCCGCGGCGGAAAGACTTTCGCGTTTTACGCGGTCGAGTTCGCTTTCGGTTATACCGAACTGCGTGATCCGGTCGAGCTCGTCGAGCAGCGCCGTCAGTGCTTGCGTGAACAATCCTTCTTTGGGAACGAGTGCGAGTGCGTTGAACGCCGAGCTGCGCGTCATTTCCGTTGAGAACGCAGCGGCGTCGAACCAGAGCGGATTGTCCGAATATGTCAGTTCGGCAAGACGTGCGTTAAATATGGCAAACGCCGTCTGATATACGAGATTTTGGCGAAACTGCGCTTCCGTTTCGATTTTGAGAGCCGGCATCTGTTCCAGTATCTGGATAAGCGTGTACGGCTGTTCCGGGTCGCGGATAACGAGTACCGCTTCCTCTTTTTGGGCTTTTACGTCGTATTCGGGGCGCTGCACTTTCTTTTGTGAGGCGGGAACGGATGCCATTGCCGAAACGATTGCCTGTTCCATGACCGCAGGATCGATATCGCCTACCAAAACGACCGACATCAGTTCGGGCCGGTACCATTTTTCGTAAAAATCGACGACCCGCTCGCGCGATACGTTTTTGATAACTTCCATGTCGCCGATGGGAAGGCGTTCGGCGTAGCGGGAATCCTTGAGCAGAAACGGAATCTGTTTGTCGGAAAGCCGTCCGCTCAAACCGCGCCGCAGCCGCCATTCTTCGGTAACGACGCCGCGTTCCTTATCTAATTCGACCGGGTCGAACAGCAGGCCGCAGGCCCAGTCGCGCAGAACGGTCATGCCCTGCGCAAGCATTTCCGGATTGTCGGCGGGAACTTCGATCATGTACACCGTTTCGTCGAACGAAGTATATGCGTTTACTTCCGGGCCGAACGCCATTCCGATCGATTCAAAATAATTGATCAGCTCGTTTTCGGCAAAATGTTCCGAGCCGTTGAACGCCATGTGTTCAACCAAATGGGCGACGCCTTTTTGATCGTCTTCTTCCATATTCGATCCGGCGTTGACCGCCAGACGCAGCATGATCCTGTTTTCCGGTTTGGCGTTGCGTTTAACGTAATAACTCATTCCGTTTTCAAGCGTACCGCTCAAAACGGCGGCATCCTGTTCCAGCGGCTGTGAAAGTTCCGGTTTCGTACCGGAAACGCAGCCGGCCAATATAAACCCGGCCGCAAGGCAAATGACTGCGCGGTACAGCGCAGCTTGCAGACTTTTCGTTTTCATGATAACTCCTGCTATAAAAGTAGTGCAATACGCCGTTTGTTACAAGCGGCTGAAGAATACGCGAATTCGCGGTTGTAATCAGGTGCTTCACGCGCTGCGGCAACGGTCCGTAGCGTACGGAAATTACGGCTTGACATTTGCGGTCGTTTCACCCAGAATTTACGTATGAACACATTCAAATCAATTTCCCCGTATGAAATGACGGTGAATCCGTTTACGATGATCGGCAAGGATTGGCTGCTGATCACTGCGGAAAAAGACGGCAAGGCGAACACGATGACCGCTTCCTGGGGCGGCGTCGGCATTCTGTGGAATAAACCGGTTGCGTACGTATTTATCCGGCCGCAGCGCTATACGAAAGAATTTGTCGATTCAAACGCGCGCCTGTCGCTTTCCGTGCCGGGCGGGGCTTTCCGCAAGCAGCTCAATTATTTGGGAAAAGTTTCCGGCCGCGACGAACCCAAAATCGAAAATGCCGGATTGACGCTCCGCACCGAAGACGGCGTGCCGTTTTTTGACGAAGCGCAGACGGTGCTGCTGTGCCGAAAAATGTATAAACAGGATCTGGACGGGCGGTGCTTTATCGACGCGGCTATTTCTCCGGCAATGTACGCGGAGAAGGATTTTCACACGATGTACGTGTGTGAAATCGAAAAGGTGCTGATTCGCGCATAAATGCGCATAAATACGCGTAAACGCTTTGCTTGCAGGCGGCGGCGCTTTCGGATACAATAGGCGGCATGAAAACTTCGTCGGTACGCAATGTAAAACGCTTTTTTTCGTATTATCGGCCGCATTGGAAACTTTTCGCCGCCGATATGGTGTGCGCGGCGTTCATTGCGGGGGTAGATCTTGTGTTTCCCGTATTGACGCGATTTACCGTTAATCAATTGCTGCCGGATCGGCTGTACGCGTTTTTTTTCACACTGATCGCGGTCATGGCCGGTTTATATGCGGTGCAGACGGCCGCGTCGTATTTCGTTGCGTATTTCGGGCATCTGTTCGGTACGTACGTTGAAACCGACATGCGGCGCGACGTGTTCGCCCATATCGAAAAGCAGTCGTTTTCGTTTTTCGACAATCACCGGACCGGACATCTGATGTCGCGCGTAACGTACGATCTGTTTGAAGTAACCGAGCTTGCGCATCACGGGCCGGAAGACGTGTTTATCTCCGCGGCGACCCTGATCGGTTCGTTCTGCATCATGCTGACGATCCGGTGGGAACTCGCGCTGGTTATTTTTACCGTACTGCCGGTGCTGATTTTTTACACGGCGCGCACCAGAGGCAAACTCAACGCGTCGTCCCGCGCGGTAAAAGAAAAAACGGCCGAAATCAACGCGTCGATCGAGTCCAGCATTTCCGGCGCGCGCGTTACCAAAGTGTTTACGAACGAACCGTATGAAAACGAACGGTTCGCGCGCAGCAACGGCGCTTTTCTGTGTGCAAAGCGGACGTTTTATCGCGCGATGGCGGGATTTCATTGTAAAGTCGATTTCGCCACGCACATTCTGAACGTCGTCGTACTGGCGTTCGGCGGTTTTCTGATTATGAAAGGACGCATGAATTTGGCGGATCTGATAGCCGCGAATCTGTTCGTAGCCGCGTTTTTGCAGCCCATCCGGCGGCTGACGAATTTCGTGGAACAGTTTACGACCGGAATGGCGGGCTTTACCCGATTCGTTGAACTTATGGACACGCACACCGAAACGCCCGAAAAGCCGGGCGCGAAGCCGCTTGCACCGGTACGCGGCGACATCGACTATGAAAACGTGTCCTTTTCCTACAACAACAACGTGGCGGTGCTGAGCGCCGTCAATTTTAACGTAAAAGCCGCTCAGAAAATCGCGCTCGTCGGGCCGTCGGGCGGCGGCAAAACGACGCTTTGCCACCTGCTGCCGCGTTTTTACGAAATAAGCGGCGGTTCGATCCGTATCGACGGCGTCGATATCCGCGACGTTACGATTGAATCGCTTCGGCGGCAGATAGGGCTGGTGCAGCAGGACGTGTTCCTGTTCGCAGGCACTATCCGCGACAATATCGCGTACGGAAAAGTGGGCGCTTCGGACGCCGAGGTTGCGGAGGCCGCCCGTCGTGCCGAAATACACGAAGATATTCTGAAAATGCCCAACGGATACGACACCGTCGTCGGCGAACGCGGCATCAAACTTTCGGGCGGACAAAAGCAGCGGATTTCGATAGCGCGCATTTTCCTTAAAAATCCGCCGATTCTGATTTTGGACGAAGCGACTTCGGCGCTCGATTCGGCTACCGAAGTCAAAATTCAGCGGGCGTTCGACGAATTGGCCAAAGGCCGCACGACGCTCGTGATTGCGCACCGGCTTTCGACTATCCGCAACGCGGACGCTATCATCGTCGTTACCGACGAAGGCATTGCGCAGTCGGGAACGCACGAAACGCTGATGGCGTCGGGCGGCTTGTATCGGGATTTGTATACGGCACAGTTTGCGGACGTGTGCTGAGCCGTAAGTGCGTTAGCGATTGCAGGGGCGCCGCAGGCGTAGCGCGCAAGCGCTATGGAGCGCGAAGACGCGGAACCCCGAAAAGCGCGGATGCAAAAGCCGGCGGGAGCCGGGTTTTGCATAACGCCCGAAACTGAATCCACCGGCATATGCTAACGGCGGCCTGCCTGCGGCAACGGGCGGTCGGTCTGCACTAACGGCAACGGGCGGTCGGCCTGCGGTAACGGTAACGGGCGGTCGGCCTGCGGCAACGGGCGGGCGGTCTGCACTAACGGTAACGGGCGGCCGGTAAAACCCGCCGCTTACCGCTCCATTTTGCGGTATACGGTTTTGTGAGGCCGGTCTGCGTCGGCGCCGAACTGTTTGCGCCGCCATTCGGCGTAATCGCTCCAGTTGCCCTCGAACCACATGACTTCGCTGTTGTTTTCAAACGCCAGAATATGCGTGCAGGTTCGGTCAAGGAACCACCGGTCGTGGCTGACGATGAGCGCGCAGCCGGCAAAGTCTTCTATGGCTTCTTCAAGTGCGCGGATTGTGGTAACGTCGAGGTCGTTCGTCGGTTCGTCCAAAAGCAGCACGTTCGCGCCCTGCTTGAGCATCATTGCCAAGTTGAGCCGGTTGCGTTCGCCGCCGGAAAGGACGCCGACTTTTTTCTGCTGGTCGGCGCCGGCAAAATTGAACCAGGAACAATACGCGCGCGAATTTACTTCGCGAATCGCGCCGTTGACGGGACGGCCTTTTTCGTCTACCGCGCCGAGCTTGATAATGTCGAGTCCGTCTGAAAGCTGCTCCCAGACGGTTTTATTCGGATCAAGCAGACTGCGCATCTGATCGACGTACACGAGCTTGACCGTTTCACCCACGCGGATGGAACCCGCGTCGGGTTTTTCGCCGCCGGCGGTTCCGTCGAGCCGTTCAACCGTTTGCCCCGCGGCGTCCGCAATCAATTTGAACAGCGTCGTTTTACCCGCGCCGTTGGGACCGACGATGCCGACGACCGCTCCTGCGGGAACGGTAAAATTGAGGTTTTCAAACAGCAGCCGATCTCCGAATCCTTTGGTCAGGTCGCGCGCTTCTATTACGACACCGCCGAGGCGCGGGCCTGCGGGAATGGATATTTTGGTATCCTTAACCTGTGCTTTTCCGTCCTGCGCGAGCAGCTGTTCGTATTTGGTAATGTGTTCTTTATGCTTGGCTTGGCGGCCTTTCGCGCTCATGTGTATCCATTCAAGCTCGCGTTCCAGCGCTTTTCGCCGTTCACTTTCGCCTTTTTCTTCCTGAGCCAGCCGTTTTTCTTTCTGCTCAAGCCAGCTTGAGTAATTTCCCTTGAACGGAAAGCCTTCGCCGCGGTCGAGTTCCAGTATCCAGCCGGCGACGTTGTCCAAAAAGTAGCGGTCGTGCGTAATGGCGATAACCGTTCCCTCGTATTGCTGTAAATGCCGTTCAAGCCAGGCGACCGTTTCCGCGTCCAAATGGTTCGTCGGTTCGTCGAGCAGCAGAATGTCGGGTTTCCGCAGCAAAAGCCGGCACAACGCAACGCGTCGGCGCTCGCCTCCGGAAAGTACGTCCGTTTTCTGATCCGCCGGCGGACAGCGCAGCGCGTCCATCGCCAGTTCGAGCCGTGAATCCAGATTCCAGGCGTCCATCGCGTCGAGTTTTTCCTGAACGGCCGCCTGCTTTTCGCACAGTTTTTCGATATCCGCGTCGCTTTCGCCGAACGCTTCGTTTATCGCGTCGAATTCGGCAAGCAAATCGATCACGTCTTTGACGCCCTCTTCGACGATTTCGCGCACCGTTTTGCCGCTTTCAAGTTCCGGTTCCTGCTCAAGATACCCGATCGAATAGCCGGGGGACACCGCCGTCTCGCCGGTAAAATCGGTGTCGACTCCCGCAAGAATCTTGAACAGGCTCGACTTACCCGAACCGTTCGCGCCGATGACGCCGATTTTGGCGCCGTAATAATATGAAATGCTTATATCTTTAAGAACTGTTTTTGTGCCGTACGCCCGCGACACGCGGTCCATGGAATAAATGATTTTCTTGTCGTCTGTTGTGGTTGCCATATCGGCTAGTATATAGAAAAGAACGGAAATATACAATGTGTGCGGGAGGAGCCCCTCCCCCGGTTCAAGCGAATCCGGCGCGGCGCGCCGGTTCCGCTTTTCCCTTCCCACCCTGCGGGGGAACGTTCCGACGCTCAGCCCCCGCAACGCCCCCGGTTTTTATCCGGCGGTGGCGGCCGTAAGCAGCTTATACGGCTTGTAGTCCTGCGCGCCGCACAACGCGACGGTTGCAGGGTTCATGCACAGTTTGAACAGCGCCTGGGCAGCTTGTTCTGCCGTTTCAAACGGAAACTCGAATCGGGTGTTTCCGTTGTCCGGCGCGCCGCCGAGTGCAAGCAGTTCCGCGTGCAGTTCTTTCGGCATCGTTTTCAGATGGCATACGGCGAATTTCATACCGGATTTTTTTTCGGCAATTTCAAAGGCAGTCAGCGTGTACGGATTGTGCAGCTTGAGCCGGATGTTTACGGAATGGGGCAGTTTTTCACTGCATATTTTAACCCGTCCCGGTTTGAACAGCACGTCAAGTTTCGATCGGCTTAAAACGGTTTCGAGCATGGTCCGCATTTCGGATATATCAGTCATACGCTGAGTATATCCGAATCGCGGACGGCTTGCAACACACACAGCGCTGTGTGTGTCGTTCAGCACTGTGTGTACCGCTCAGCACTGTGTATGCCGCTCAGCGCAGCGCTTCGGCTTCTTCTTTGGTTGCGCGCGTCCAGAATTGACTGCGTCCGATGCCTAATCCGATTTCTCCGCGCATTTCAAGCATATCGGTTTTATATTTTTTGCCGTCGGCCTTGCGGAACGTGATCTTGCATTTGTATTTTTTGCCGTCGTTCGGATCTACGATACTGCCCTTTGCCCAGATGCCTTCCGCCTGTTTTTCCAAATCGTAAATCCACGCCGTACCGACGGTAGTCATTTCAGCCAACTCGCCCGGTATCGGAAATCCTTCGTACGGACCGCGTCCCTTGCAGCCGAACGCTTTTACGTCCTGCGGAAACCCCGCGACCGACGTAATCATGCCGAACAGTTTTCCGTTTTCAACGTAGATTTTCCAACCGGCGGTCGCCTGATCGGTTTTTTCATCGACGCTTATCCAGTATCCTTCTACCGGATCCTGCGCTGATACGGCGCAGACGCACAGCATAACCGTTGCCAACAATACCGCAATTCTTTTCATACAAACTCCTTTAATAATTTTATTGGGACAGCGTTTCCGTCAGTTCCGCAATAACTTCCAAATTTTCTTCAGATACGGATTGAATCTGCTGCAGATTGTTTTTCAGTTTTTCGTTGCATTTTTGTTGTTCCCGTGAAGCAATCAGAATTGCGTCGGTTATCGTTTCAAGCAGCAGCAGCGATTGACGCAGATCCTCTCCGCAGCCTTTCTGATTCGCCGTCTGATCGGAAATCGTGTGAACGGTTTCAACCAGTGCGCTCATCGTCTCGCTGATACGGTTGTTCTGCGCAAGCTGATTTTCAAGGACGCGGTAAATTTCTTCCATGCCGGATTCCGTATTCGTATTTTCGGTGATGATGTCTTGCAGACGGGAAGAAACGAGAGATTCCTGCTTTTGGATGTTGCCGATTTTTTCAACCATTGTGGACAATATTTCGTTGATTTTGGCTGCGCTTTCACCGGACTGATTCGCCAGTGATCTGATTTCAGCGGCAACTACGCCGAATCCTTTTCCCGCCGCACCTGACCGGGCGGCTTCAATCGCCGCATTAATCGATAAAATATTCGTCTGCTCGGAAATGCCGCTGATCGTGTGTACGATTTCGTAAATGTTTTTTGAATAATTCGCCAGATCGTCTACAAATCGTGATGAATCGGCAACATCCTTGTCAGCGGCGGTGCACGCGTCGGTCAGCTTTCTGATGGTCAGCGCCGATTTTTTTACCAATTCGTCGGTTTTTTTGATTCCCGCAGACAAATTGTTGACGTCGGAAACGGTAACGGTAACCAGCGATTCGTGTTTTTCTACCATAGACGACATACTGCCGATCGCGTCGAAAATCTGATCGACGTTTCCTTTATTCGATTGTACCTGTTCGTACTGCATTTCGATATTTGAATTGATCTGTGCAAGACTTGTCAGATATTGTTCGGCAAGCAGACTGACCGACTCTATACTTTCACCGAGCGTCTTACTCGCTTTGTCGGCTTTGTCGGAGGCTCCGCGGATATGTTCGATAATCGCGTTTTGGCGGTCGCTTTGGGCTTCAAGCTCTTCGGCGAACAGAATGCATTTCCGGTTCGTGTCGGCGACTTCTTGGGAAATACTGTAAAATGTTCCCAGAATCAGCCCCATGAATCCGATTCCCTGCAACAGGACGAACGGCGTGTAGTCGAATACGAAATAGTACATATCGTATGCGGAAAACGCTATCGCCGCAACCAACCCGACGCCGATGCCGAGGTTTCTGATACCGTTCGTTTTGAGCGATTTAAAAAAGCCGACCGTGCCGAACGAAATGGCCGTTACCGGATACAGCAGCATAACCGAATGCCATGCGTCGAGTCCGGCGGTACTGCGCTGCAGATAGTAGCCTGCAATGAAGACTATTCCGACGGCGTTTATGGCAATTCGGAACGGTTTGGACGTTTTTATCCCGAAAAACCTCCTGAAAAACCGTATGACGAACAGCATGGACGCCGGAAAGCACGAATATAAGAACGCTTTCATGAGTACGTAGCTTCCGGGAAAATCATACACCGTAACGTTCAGCAAATAAATGGAAAACAGAAACGCTGCCAGCGCCAAATGCAAAAATTCTTTCTTACTGCGATAATTGATAAACATGAAAAACGAATATACTGCGACGAACAGCAGCATTACGCAGGCAAACCGCGGCAGCTGAATATCCAAAAATCCAAACAGCTGCATTGATTTTTCATAATCGTCCGCGTTCACAAAATCGAGCATTCTGATTTTATACGTTCCGGTATCGTTCCATATTTCCAGCCGGATAGTGTTCTGCGGCTGCAATACGGACGCCGGAATCAGCACGCCGCGCGTGATATACGGCTGAAAGAAAAAATCCGGTCCGGTTCTGCCGATCGAATCGATGCGGATATCGTTGACGTATACGGTGTACGCCATGAGGTTTTTATATAAAATCAGACCGATTCCGTCTTTCGGTACGTCTGAAAGGAAGAACGTTCCGGACAGTGTAACGGCGTCGTCAGCCGATTCCGGTTTTCCGGTTCGGACGGTAAGCGGATACGTTTCGACTTGTACGCTTTGAATCGAATTTCCGGTTGCCGACCAGTTTTCAATGCGGACGGATTCGGTTTCACGGGCAGACGGCAGTGCGGCGGCCGTAACGGCTGCGGCGGTCAGTACGGCGCATAACAACAATTTTTTTTTCACAAACTTTTCCCTCTTATGGAAAAGTATAACACATTTTTTATTTTTTTCTGTTTTTTGCGGTCTTTTGCAGGATCTTTCCCCGAAAAGTTGCGGAACCGCTCAGATAAATCTCCGTACGGTTCCGCAGCGGTCAGTACGATACGCCGTGCAGTGCGTCGTACGGATTATAGCCGTGGAATTGAAACGGTCTGTACGCCGTACGAACCCGCCGCGACTTGGTATTTGTTGAAATAAATCGTCAGTTCGGTATCGGACACGGTGAATACCCGATAATTTTCCGGTACGGGCGCCGTTCCTTCGGCGATCATCTGAGCGGTGTACGGATCGGCGGCAACCGACCCATCGGAAGAAACCGGTCCATCGGCGGATTTAAAACGTTCGGTCAGCTGTGTCCGGCAGATTTCCGCAAGTCGGTCGAGCGTGGCGGGTGCAACAAAATCGGCAAGTACGTCCGTAAGCGCGGCTTCCGTATCGGTACGGACGTTCCAGGTAAAGGAGGCAAGCTGTACGAAACCGTTCGCGCCGCCGGTATAACTGTACGATTCAAGCAGACAGCTGATATAATCGGCGTCATTTTCGGCGAGTTTCCAGGTTTGGTTGAACGTGCAAAACGGCATTTCGATTTCTTTCAGCTGGTCGGGCGCGGCGGTTTCGAGCCGGGCGGCGGTGTTTTCCCGGGCGTCGCGGCTGAACTCGGTGAACCAGTCGTCGCCCGTTTGCAGTATGCGCCGATTTAACGCCTCCCGGCCGTCGAATACGGGAAGTTCCGTTTCGGCAAGGTATATATCCGTTTCCGCCTTATTGCGGATAACGGAAACTCCTTTCTGCGGATCTTTCGCGGACGCGCAGGAAGCCGATACTGATAACAGCAATCCGCACAGAATTGCCGTTTCGGCCGTTTTACGTAATATGGTTGCAGTTTTCATAACGTAACTATATCGCGTCGTATGATTATAGGCAAGGATATTTGAATCATACAAATATCCGTAACGTTCGGAACGCGTGCTATTTACACAAAATTGACTTCCGTGTATCTTGTATGTATCTTTATAGTACGGAATGCGGCTGATTTATTCCGTGCGGTGTAAGAACATGAAACAATTTTGAGAGGAGCTTTTATGACGCTTGAAGATAAAGTAAAAGACGCGCTTGATAAAATCCGGCCGCAGCTGCAGGCTGACGGCGGCGACTTGGAGTTTGTCAGCATGGAAGCGGGCGGTAAGGTTTTCGTAAAATTGACCGGCGCGTGCGGTAATTGTCCGATGGCTACGATGACGCTCAAACAGGGTGTCGAACGTTTTTTGAAAGATACTATTCCGGAAGTAACTGAAGTCCTTCAGACTTTCTGATGTTTGCGGATAGACTTTTTATAGGAGTTTGAATGACGATAGCGAAAGACAAAGTGGTATCTATTGAATACACACTGAAAGATTCGGAAGGCGAGATTCTCGATTCGTCCGAAGGTATGGGACCGCTCGATTATATTCACGGTCACCAAAATCTGATTCCTGGTCTTGAACGGGAACTCGACGGCAAAAAAGCCGGCGACGAATTGTCCGTTACCGTGGAAGCTGCCGACGGATACGGTGAATACAATCAGGAACTCGTCGTAGAAGTTCCCAAATCGCAGTTTGAAGACGGCGTTACGATTGAAGAAGGTATGCAGTTTGAAGCATCAAGTCCCGACGGAAATCGCGTCGTTACGGTTATCGAAGTTACCGATGAAAAAGTAACGATTGACGCCAATCATCCGCTCGCCGGCGAAAAACTGTTTTTTACGGTAAAAATCACCGGCGTTCGCGACGCGACGGAAGAAGAACTCGCGCACGGTCTGCATGAAGAATGCGGCTGCGGCTGCGGCGGTGATTGCGACGACGGCTGCGACGACGATTGCTGCGGCGGACACGATCACTGCGGCTGCGGCTGTCACTGATTTTCGGAACGCCGTATTCAGGCGGACGGGGGCGAAACGGCTCCCGCCGTCCGCAGTGCGGCGGCCAGATTTTTTGCGTTCACGTCTTTGGACACCGCCTCCGGCGTCCAAGTTAGGTCGGCGATTTTACCGTATAGCGCCGTCCGTTCCTTATAAAATTCACTGAAACAGTTTCGTACGTCCTGCTCCGTCGCGGGATTTTTGCACGCGATATAGGCGGGCAGATTTCGCATGGTACCGTTCTCAAAGACGATTTCCGCCGCGATCCGGTCTGCGGCGAGCCGTTCGCCGATATCGAGAAAAACGAATATGCCGAACGTGTGTAAAATATCGAGCGCGCCCGTATTGCCGCAGATGCCGCCGCCGGTTGCGATGACGGCGGAAACCGTTTCCGCATATTTGTATTGTGCGGCGGAAAGTGTTTCCGCAAGAAACCGGCACGCGGCGGTTTCCGAAAAGGCGAACGCCTCGGCGCCGTTTTCCGTGTAGATTTCACGGGCGCTTCTGCCGGTCAGTTCGCGGATAACTGCGTCCGTGTCGTAAAACGGGCAGTTCAGCTCCTGTGCCAAGAGTCTGCCGAGTGCGGATTTTCCGCAGTGCTTTATACCGGTTAAAACGATCGCTTTATTCATTCCCCGATTATAACTTGCCGCCGGAACTGTTGCAACAGGCAAATTTTTCGGATATGCTGTACGGTATGAATTTATATGTGTCGCTCTTGCTCTGCTTCGTTCCGTTGATTGCATTTTTTATCATTTTCTGCGCGGCCGTTCCCGGATTCAAAATGCGGTACGGAATTTGGGCGGCGCTGCTCGGTTTGCTGTCCGTGATTCCGATTGCGTTCGTGCAGTTTTTCGTGCTGAGCCTGCCGGTGTTCACTGCGAACACGCTCGCCGCCGTATTGATCACCGCGCTGATCTTTAACGGATTGATAGAAGAAAGTATCAAGATGCTCTGCATGCTGTTTCTTCCGGCAAAAAAAACGCCGTTTTCGGTTTTTTTTACGATGGCACTGTTGTGCGGCCTTTCGCTCGGCTGTTTTGAAGCCGTTATTTATCTTATCGCCGGTTATCACCAGATCGGGCTGCGGCTCGTAACGGCGGTTATTATTCACATGCTGTGCGCGGGACTTTCCGGCGTGTACGTCTGGTCGTTCCGCAAAAAACGGACCCGGACGCTGCCGTTCGTGTACGCGGCGGCGCTGCACGGAATTTATAATTTTTTTGCGGGATTCAGCGGCGGATATCGATGGTTTGCGGTTATCGCGATTTTATTCGCCGCAGTCGAGTGCCGAATTTGGTATACGAAAACGCTTTCAGCCCAAAACGGTACATAAAAGCGGCACCGTTACATTTTATAGAGCGGAATGACGGGGGGGGGGGGTACTCGAAGCTGTAAACGGCAGCTTGATTTTTACCCTTACGTTTCGCGTCGTAAAGAGCGCTGTCTGCGCAGGAATACAATTGTACAAACGTTTCACCGTTTTCCGGTGCGAACGCGATGCCGATGCTTGCCGAAATAAGGTGTTCGGGGATTCCGTCGAACGTAAGCGACCAAAGCCGGCTGCAGATTCTTTCCATAAGCTGTTCGATCGATTTTTTGGACGGCAGTTCCCTGATAAAGCCGATAAATTCATCTCCGCCGAGTCTGCCGATAAGATCGTATTTTCTTGAAAAAGCGTTCAATTCGTCCGCGACGGCGATGAGCACGTCGTCTCCGGTCTGATGACCGTATTCGTCGTTGATATTTTTGAAATTGTCCAAATCCAGAATGAAAAGTGCGCACAATTCCCGCTGTTCGTCTATATGCGACAAAACGTTTTCTATCTTCATTTCAAGCGTCGCACGATTGTACAGTTTCGTAAGCGGATCGCGTTCCGCTTCAAATTTGAGCCGTTGTTCCTTGCGCGTCTGCGAATCGATATTTTTGGTATAGACGAAAACGAGTAAATCTTCGGTTACGGGATCTTCCACCAGATTGATGATACTCGCGTACCAATTTCCGCGGAATATGTATTTTTCCTGTATCTGCGAAGTTCCGTTCCGATATAGCGTGATCAGCGTATCCGGTTCGATCAGGTGCTGCATGGTCGTCCGTTTTTCTTCAGGTGATATGTCTTTGCAGGCGTCTTCGATTATTTTTTTCGTATAAGGGGTGTCGGTGAGCGGCGGAATCGTGAAAACGGCTTTTCCGTTGCTGATGACCGACAGTATCGTTTTTCGGGAAAGGTTGACCGACCAGCAGGTTTCATATTCGGCAAGCATCGTGTTCCTGAACTGTTCTTCCTGTGCGTAGCGGATTGCAGTCTGTTTTATTTCCGTAATGTCTTTTACGGTACCGATGATTGCTGTCGGCTTGTCTTTTTCATTCGTGATGGCCGACAGCGTGAGCCGGTACCACGCAGCGGGGCTTAACTCGTCGCCGTCGGTTATGTCGCAAAAAACGGGTTTGCCGGTTTGCCGTACGGTATGAAACACTTCGCAGAACTGTTTTTTTTGTTTTACGGGAATATCGTTGTCCGCATCAAGAGCGGCGGAAGACTTCGTGTGCAGGGCGGGCAATAATCTGATACTCGGCTGTGTCGTGTGCAGAACGGAAAAACGGTCTTCCGCGACGTCGTATTCAAAGATGGAAATTTGAGTTTGCGATACGGCCATGTTGAGAATCTGCGCCGATTTCTGTGCCGTGAACAAAGATGCTTTCAGAAACGCTTTGCTTCGATGATAGCGGTACGCAATAAGGAACGCGATGATCATAAACGCTGAGATCAGCTGAATCGCCAGGATGATGCTTTTGTGCTGCAGCCGCGCCGCATATATACCGACGGTGTTTTCGGGAATCGCGGTCAGAATGTACCAATCGTTGATACCGATGGGCGCGTACGCACACGTTTTCATTTTGCCGGTACCGGTTTTAATATGCAGAATGCCTTTTTTATTGTCCGCCATACCGATGCGCAGTTCGGTTATTTGATCCTGCGGATAGTGTATGCCTTCCAAATACGTAAAAAACGATTTTGAAAACAGTTTTTTCTGCGGCATTCCGCTTGAAGCGATGTTGATGCCGTCTTTAGTCATGATGTTGATCGTTCCCTGCTGATTGAAAACGGAAAACTGCAGCAGTTTGCTGATCGTTTCGGCTAAAAAAATTCCGTATATACAGCCGTTGACCGTGTTGCCGTCCGTGATCGGTGCGTAAACGTAGCAAACCTGTTCTCCCGTGGCGGGATCTTTGAGAAACGTACTGACGGATGTTTTACCCGGTTCCAACTTCGAGAAAAAATATTCCGATACGCTGCCGCTGGCTACGAATTGATTTTTAATGTTGTAGATGTTGCGGTCCGTATCGAGTACGTAAATATAATCGAAATCACTGTTTTCTTTGAGCAGCTGCAGGTATGTCTGTTTATTCCGGATGTCGGCAACGCAGTGAAGCAGCTGCGAAGCGTACGCTATCTGCCGCACGCTGTTTTTGAATTTGATATTGATAATATCGATTTCCTGCTGGGTGATTTTTTCAAGATATTCGTCTATAAGACGGGACGTGCTGTTGTATGCAGCACTGATGTAATCGAATATTCCGAGAAAGATGATAAACCCTGATATGCAGATACCGGCGGCGAATATTTGCCACGTTTTCTGATAAGGCAATAAGAGCCGGTCTTTATGTTTTTTTAGTTTCATCCGATGACCTTGACAGTATGATAACATAGTTCACTTGAAATGGCAATAAATTGTTATAGTAGTATGTTGAACATATTCAAATATCCTGCCCGTCGAATTCGGCGGCGGATTTTTTATAAGCCGCCGCGGTCAGCAAACCGTACAAAATACAGGAACCTGCCAAGACCGCAGTTTTGACGGATGCGTACAGCGGATCCGGCGTGTCGAGCCGGTCCCTGACGAACGGCACGGTATGCGTGCAGACTTCCAGTACGGCGCTCATCAAAAAAAATACGCTTGTCGCCGCGACGAACGACGTACCGACTTTCGCAACGTTTTTATAATAACGGGTAAAAAATATCAGATTGAAAATACCGTATAATAGGAAGGCTTCCGCCAATAATACGATGTTCGCGTCCATGCCGACGAGGTTGCCCGCCGGATTCGTTTTTCGGCTTAAAATCATGCACGGAACAACCAGCAGTATTTGGAGCAGCTGCAGCGTAACGGCAAACGCGAACCGCCCCGTTACGATATCCTTTTTGGCGATCGGCAGCGTCAGCGAATACGCAACGTCGTTGTTTTCGCGGCCGAGCAGACAGGTAAAAAATACGGCGAGCGTCGTGTAGAAAAAAACGACGGCGTACGGATAGTTCGGTACGAGCACCAGGGCAGATAAAATTAAACTGACGGGCGCGGTCGGATGCATGGAAAGCAGTATTTCCTTTTTGAGCAGTTTCAGCATGATAGTCTCCTGTTAAAAAGTCGGCGCGCCCTTTTCTGCCGTAAAACGCAGCTTCCGGCGGCGCAGGGTAACCGGGCCGGTTCAGGGCGCGGGTTGTTTTTCCAGATGAATCATAACGGATTCCAGATCCGCCGCGGCGGCGGTGATGCCGGGAATTTCCGGCGCGCCGGTGCGTATCAGCGCGGTGTATCCGGTTTTGCTGCGGCTTATACCGATCAAATGTTCCTTTTGGGCGGCAGTCAGCCGGATATCGGGCTCGGCAAACGAAACCGTTTTATACATACCGACGAAGGCCCGCAGCTCCGATTCGGCCAGAATACGGCCGTTTTTTATATAAATGATGTTGTCCGCACATTTATCCAAGTCCGAAGTTATGTGCGTGGAAAATAATACGGATTTTCCCTCGTCGCAGAGATCCATGAAAATGTCGAGCAATTCGTCGCGTGACACCGGGTCGAGGCCGCTCGTCGGTTCGTCCAAAACGAACAATTCCGCGTTGTGTGAAAGCGCGAGCGTGAGCGCATATTTTATTTTCATTCCGGCTGAAAGCTGCGACGGCGTTTTATTTTCGTCGAGGTTGAACGCGCGCATATATTCGGCGTACGCCGTTTCATCCCAGCCGCGGTAAAACGATCGGGTTACCGCCGTAATATGTTTGATTTTTTTCTTGGGATAGTACGTCATGCCGCTTGAAACGAAACCGACTTTCTGCTTTATGTCGAGTTCGTGTTCCGAAACGTTTTTGCCGAAAAAGGTGATCGTTCCCGCGTCGGGATGCACGAAATGCAGCAGTGAATTGAGCGTCGTTGATTTTCCGGCACCGTTGCGGCCGATGAAGCCGGTGATTTTCCCTTTTTCAAGGGAAAACGATACGTCGCTCAGCGCGAATCCCGGATACGATTTGCACAGGCCGGTTACTTCAAGTACGTTCACGATCGGCGTCCTCCTCCAATGCGGCGCTGCCGGAGCTGCCGAATATGGTTTCCGTCAGTTTTGCAAACATCGCTTTCGGCGGAATGGCGATACCCTGTTTTTCATCTCCGAGCAAAAGCAGCGTGTCTCCCGGCTTGATGCCGAAAATTTCCCGCGCTTCTTTGGGGATAACGAATTGCCCTTTTTCTCCCACTTTGACGATCCAGGCGTGTTTCCCGGGCGGCGGTGTGTTGTTCATACGGCGTTCCTTTTATTTAGGTGTGAAAAGTATGATTTGTATGACAAATATGCGCGCGGATCCGGAAAATGTCAAGTGCCGGCATCAGAGCTTGCGTCCGCAGTTATGTACTCGTACGTTTCGGAACAGAGCTTTTTGATGGCGCCGGCCTCCCACCCGATAATCAAATGTACTTCGTTTCGGCGTTCGATAATTCCTTTTACTCCGGGTAACTGCAAAAGCGTGTTTTTATCTATCCGCACATCGTTTTTCATTTTTACGCGCAGTCGGGTAGCGCAGTTCGTTATTTCCATGATGTTTTCCATTTTGCCGAGTGATTTGAAAAACAATTGGCAGGTCGTTTTTGTCCAGACGGAAGAGGTCACGGTAGACTCCTTATTTTTTTTCTGAGTGCATGGAGCGCCGAAGGTGCGGCGGACAGTTCGCTTATTCCCGCTTTTATAAAACGTTCCGTAAGGCTTGTGTCCGCGCCAAGTTCGCCGCAGATACCGCACCAGATACCGTGTTCCCGTGCGTGTTTTGCCGTGAGTTCTATGAGCCGGAGGACGCTTTCGTGATGAGGATCGCAATACTCGGCGATATCGGCGTTTTGCCGATCAACGGCAAGCGTATACTGCGTAAGATCGTTCGTACCGATGCTGAAAAAATCAACTTCAGCCGCAAGCACGTCGCTTATAACGGCGGCGGCCGGAGTTTCAATCATTATGCCCGTTTCAATCCGTTCTGCGTGCGGTACGTTTTCGTTTTTCAGATCGGCGGCCGCCGCCTTCAGGAATTGTTTTGCGCGGTGTATCTCCGACAGCGAACAGATCATGGGAAACATGACGGCAACGTTTCCCGTTACGCCTGCACGCAGTACGGCGCGCAATTGGGTGGTGAACAGTTGCGGATTTGCAAAACACAGCCGCAGCGCTCGTATGCCCAACGCAGGATTCGGTTCGTTTTGCATCGGAATGCACGCCGCCTTTTTGTCGGCGCCTATATCGAGCGTTCGGATGATGAATTTACGGGTTCCGAGTTTTTTTGCGGCTGCTTGGTAGACGGCGGTGAGTTCGGCTTCCGTGGGTAATACGGTGCGGCCGAGATATGAAAACTCGCTTCTGAATAGTCCGATGCCTTCCGCACCGCAGCGGACGGCGGCGTCTACGTCTTCAAGGCTGCCCGCGTTGGCGTATAATGTTATTTTTTTGCCGCTTTGCGTAGCGGTTTCCGGCGGCGGTAAAATTTCAAACAGTTCCCGCTCTTTTTCGGATGATTTTTCCGCAGATGATTTTTCGGCGGAGGCCTTTTCGGCAGATGATTTTTCGGCGGATCGGACCGCTTTCAGTTTTTGGGAATCGGGAGAAAAATACACGCCGCCGCTGACTCCATCGACAATGCAGGTTTGCCCGTTTACGGAGCTGTCGAACGTTACACCGTTTACGATGACGGCGGGAATGCCTAATGACCGCGCCAATATGGCTGTGTGAGACGTTGCACTCCCTTTTCCCGATACGAGGCCGAGCAATTGCAGCCCGCTGAACATGAGCGTGAGACTTGGCGTTATTTCATTTGCAACGAGAATTATTTTTTCCGTGCCGACCGGCGCCGGGGCCGTAGTTTTGCCGCGCAGTATGCGGATAATTCTGTCCGCAACATCCGATACGTCTGCCCCGCGTTCCGCGATGTATTCGCTGCCGGATTCTGCGAGTTCCCGCGAAAATTCTTCCGCGGCTTTGCCGACCGCGGTTTCCGCACTCAGCCTGTCTTCCGTAATCAGCGTTCGCATTCTGCTGTAGAAATCGCTGTCCTGCAGCATCATTTTATGTATCAGGAAAATGTCGGCGGCGGAAGTTCCCGCTTCGCGGAGCGTTTTTCTGTAAAGCTCGGTGAGTTCCGCCGCTGCCTTGTTGAGCGCGGTAATTAACCGTCTCGTTTCCTTTTTCGTGTCTTCCGTTTTTTCGGTACGGCAGACGGATCGTTCGGCGGCCGCAAAAAAAACGGTTCCCGCTGCGATTCCCGTTGAAACGGGTATTCCTTTATATTCTTTCATTTAATAATTTTCCCCGATATTTGCGGTGATTTCAGCATAGGCGTCTTCTTCGTCTTCGCCGTCGAAAAACAAACTGATTTTATCGTTCTGCTTTACTCCGAGTTTCATCAGCGCGAACAGTTTTTTTACGTTCGCTTCTTTGTCGCCGTATTTCATCGATATGCTGCATTTGTATTTCAGTGCCTTGTTTACCAGAATTCCTGCCGGCCGTGCGTGAATTCCGTCGGCGGCTTTTATCGTGTACTCGAATCGTTTCATGACATTACTCCTTGCCGGTGACTATCCGGTTTATATGTATCGTTAAATACGTTTTTTCGTTTTTATCCACCGTGTACGGATATTTTTCTTCTACGTACGCGGTAATCCGATCGACGCAGTTTCGTGCGGCGGGGAACGTTTTTGCGATTGAATCGTAGAGTTCCGTTTCGCCATCGGAACTTCCGCTTGCGGTCATGATTCTTTGGGCAAAAAAAGACAGATGCACGAGGAATCTTTGCCACGCCGGCGACGTTTCGTCGATTTTTACCGGAAGACAGCGTTTTACCAGAATGCTTACGTCCTGTACGAATTCCAGCATGGAATTGAGTTCCGGAGAACCGGCTCCGAGTTCCGCCGTAACGAAGTGCATCGTAATGAATGCGGCTTCATCAATTGAAAACGAACGTCCGGTCGCTTTTTTGATGATGTCGAGCGCATCCAGCCCGATCCGGAATTCCTCCGGATAAAAACTTTTGATTGCACTGGTAATCGGGCTGGTAACGGCGATATTTTGCTTTGCCCGTTCCATCGCGGCGTTCAGATGATCCGTGAGCGTTATGTATATGCTGTCGTGCAGTTCTTTGGGGCATAATTTTTTTGCATGTGCTATTATTTCTTCAGAAAGCAGCATATCTTCGATGGGAATGTTTTGAATGAATTCCTGAAACCGGAAATTCGTTTCTTCATTTTTGAGAATGAAGATTTTTTCGATTTTCGATTCATCTATTACGGCTCCGCATTTTTGCTGAAAAGCGAGTCCGCGACCCATCACGATTTTTTCAAATCCTTCAGGGTCCGTGCAGACTGCCGCGTTGTTATTTAAAATCTTTATTATTTTCAAAATCATATCTTCCGTATCTTATAATATCTCTCCGTTCGACTGTATTACCGCTTTATACCAATAAAACGATTTTTTAGGGGAACGGGCCAGACTTCCCTTACCGTTATCGTCTTTATCGACGTAGATAAGTCCGTAACGTTTTTTCATCTCACCGGTGGAAGCGCTTACGATGTCGAGCGGCCCCCACATGGTGTATCCCAGAAGCGGAATCCCGTCTTCCAGAACTGCCTTTTCCATTTCGAGGATGTGGGAACGCATGTATTCTATGCGGTAATCGTCCCGTATGGGTCCGTCGCTCGGTACGGTGTCGGCTGTTCCGAGTCCGTTTTCTACGATAAAAAGCGGTTTCTGATAGCGATCGTACAAATTGTTCATCGTTATGCGTAAGCCCTGCGGATCTATCTGCCATCCCCAATCGGATGTTTTGAGATACGGATTTTTTATCGTTTCAAAAATACCGTTCCCGCCTCTTTCAGCGGGACTTTCCGCATCCGCCGCGACGTTCGTGAAATAATAACTGAAGCTGATAAAATCTACGGTTCCTTCCCGCAATATTTTTTCATCCTCCGGTTCAAACGGAATCCGTATGTCTTTCCGTTTGAACAGATTGAGTGCGTATGCGGGATACGCGCCGCGGCTTTGGACGTCGATGAAAAACCAGTTTTTACGGTCGGCTTCCAATGCCGCCCATACGTCCTGCGGTTTGCACGTATACGGATAATTCTGACCCGCGGCGAGCATACAGCCGATTCGGGAATCAGGAATCATTTCGTGTGCCAATTTGACGGCTTTCGCGCTTGCAACGAGTTCGTGATGTGCGGCGGTATATTTTATGAGTTCTTCGTTATCGTCCGGTGTAAAATAAAGGCCCGCTCCCATAAACGGCGCGTGCAGAATCATATTGATTTCATTGAACGTGAGCCAGTATTTGACTTTATTTTTGTATCGTTCAAACACCGTGCGGCAGTACCGCTCGAAACAGTCTGTCATTTTTCTGTCTCGCCAGCCGCCGAATTTTCGTATCAAATGCATCGGCGCGTCAAAATGGCACAACGTTACGAGCGGTTCTATAGCGTGTTTCCGGCATTCGTCGAATATGTTGTCGTAAAAGGCAAGTCCCGCTTCATTGGGAACTGCGTCGTCTCCGTTCGGAAATATCCGCGTCCATGCGATTGAAAGCCTGTAACACGTAAAGCCCATTTCGGCAAATAGCGCGATATCTTCCTTATAATTGTGGTACATGTCGACTGCCGTATGGCTCGGATATGTGTGTGCGTCATCACAATCGAACATTTTCAGCTTTCCGAGTACGACGGGAAGCCGGTCTTTTCCGAACGGTACTACGTCTACGTTTGCGAGTCCGCGTCCGTCCATATTCCAGCCGCCTTCACATTGGTTTGCGGCCGTAGCGCCTCCCCATAAAAATCCGTCCGGCATTTTAAATCCTTTCATATAAAACTCCTATACAATTTTCCGTCAAAAATTCAGCGGAACTATCGAAAACAGCGGTTCGCCGACACTGATTATGCAGCCGGTTTCCTTTTCAACTGCGATGCTTTTGAATTCGTCCGAATTGTTTATCACGACAGGCGTAACGGTTTTATATCCTGCGGACGTAATGGCGCCGATATCGAATGTCATCAGTAAGTCGCCTTCCTGAACTTTCTGCCCTTCGATAACGTACGTTTTAAATCCTTGCCCCTTGAGTTCAACGGTATTCATCCCTACGTGAATAAGGATATCTATGCCGGAATCCGCCGTTATGCCGATTGCGTGCGCCGTTTCCGGCAGCACCGAAACGGTTCCGGTGAACGGTGCGCGGACTTCGCCGCTGGACGGCAGTATTGCGCAGCCTTTTCCCAGTGCGCCGCTGCTGAACGCTTCATCTTCGATTTTGTCGAGGTCGATGATTTTTCCTTTAAGCGGCGAAACGACCGTAATCGGTTTGGCCTTTTTGCCGGAATCATGAGTTCGTGCGTCGCGGCTTTTGGTAAAACTTCCGGATTCCGGTTCTTTATAGAAAAACATGACGAGCAGGAATGAAACGGCCATTGAGACGAGTACCGCGATGCTTGCCCATACCACTCCGTGCATCGATATCGGGACGTTGTACATTTTGGAATATTCTTCGGTCATGATGAATTCCGGGAATCCGAATACGCCGAGTCCCGCGGAAATGTATGAATATACTTTTGCCGCGGCAAGAATGGCACCGCCGACGGCGGCCCCGATACATGAATAGATGAAAGGTATTTTACGGGGCAGCGTGATACCGTAAATTGCAGGCTCGGTTACGCCGGCGATTGCGGAAATAACGGCGGGAATGCCGATACTTTTTGTCTGCTTATCTTTGGTTTTCAGCATGACGGCGATAAGGGCGGCAAGCTGTGCGAACGAAGCCGCGAACATCGGAGATAAAATCATGTCGTATTTCAGGTTGGCAAGATTGATGAACATGAGCGGAATAAGACTCCAATGCAGCCCGAAAATGACCAGTATCTGCCATAATCCGCCGAAAAGGAATCCGCCGAATACGGCCGCGCGGCTGAATACGAATATTACGCCCTTTTCGATTACTTCTGTCAGCATTGCGGCAACGGGACCGATAACGATGAACATCAGCGGAACGGTGATAATGAATACGAAAAGCGGTACGCCGAAATTCTTGATTACCGTCGGGATGACAGCCTTGATTTTTCTTTCAAGAAACGATGCGAACCAGATTACCAAGATGATGGGAACAACCGTAGACGTATAATTACCGGAAGCCGGCATGATAACGGGAATTCCGAACAACGTGGCGTAGTAATTCATTCCGAACAACGTGCCGAGCGGTTTGGGTGCGCTTCCGAATGCAACGGCGATCGCATTCGGAGCAAGGTTGACGAGTGTCGGTGCGCACATGACGAGCCCCAGCATGAGTCCCGTTATTTCGTTCATGCCGAATTTTTTTGCCGTAGTGTACCCGATGAGAACCGGCAAAAAATAGAATAACGCGTCGGCAGCGTTGTAAAGTATCGTATACGTGCCGCCGGCTGCATCCATAATATGGAAGAACGACAGCAACATCAGAATGCCTTTTATCATGCCGGTTGCGCATAACATTCCGAGCAGCGGAGCGAATACTCCGGTCAATATGGAAATGAAATTGGCCGACGGTGCTTTTTTTTTGCCTTCTTGAACTGCTTGTTCGTCGGTGCAGTTCTCAAGATGTCCTACTTCAACGAGCGCCTCGTATACGTCGGGTACTTGTACCCCCGATAACGACCTGATACAAACCGCCTGCTTTCAGCACGTTTACGATACCGTCCGTCCGTTTGAGGATATCCGTTTGGGCAAGATTTTCATCCCGCAGTTTAAAACGCAGCCGCGTTAAGCAGTAGGTAACGTTTTGAATGTTTGATTTTCCGCCGACATTTTGGAGAATAATCCGCGCAAGACCGTCGTACTTGTTCATAGTGCCTCCGTGAGCCGTGTGGGCTCGCTTGAAAAGTCTCCGCGCATAAAAAAAGGCAAAACCCGTTTCTCCCGTGCGGAGCATTCAGGTTTTGCCTGTCAGTAACAGTAACAATCCGATTTAATTTATAGTATATCCTAATATTTCATTTGTCAAATATTTTTTATCCGATAACCCGGAATTTAGATATATCGAATCGATGCGCCGTTTTTTGCACCGACGCAGCGGCCTGTCAGACGTAGCGGCTTGCTTGACACCGCGGACTGTCAGACGCAGCGGCTTGCTTGTGTGAACGCCGCCGGTTATTTCGCCTTTTGTGCGGGCGCGACGGGAATCGTCAGCTGAGCCGAAATGCCGGTCAGCTTCGTGTCCGTGTCGACGTTGAACGTAACGTCGCACACCCAGTTTTTGGGAAGCAGCACGCTCATGCCGATTTTTCCCGACCATAGGATATCCGCCCGAAAATCCCGGGCTCTGCCGTGTTGTTCGTACGACGACGACGTCTGCGGATACGTCTTTTTGACTGCTTGTTCGCGGTAATAGACGCGCGGCGTCATGCCGATAAAAAACGTGAGCGGCAGCGAGCCGAGCGCGGCGTTCAAACCGATGTCGGCGGCGACCGTTATGCCCAGATCGAACGTATGGGCGTCTTTGACGATGAGATCGGCGTACGCTTTCGGATTGAAGGCGGCGGTGAACGCGGGTGCGCCCGTTCCGGCGGCGTTCGCTTTTTGCGGCAGGCTGTAATCGTACCGGTTGGAAATGCCGAGCTGGAACATCGTTTTTTTCTGGATACCGCCGGCGAACGGCGTCGGTTCGAGTAAATCGCAGGAAAACTCCTTATTGCCGCCGGCAGCCCATACGTTCGTGCGGGTTCCGCCGGGAATAAGCGACTTGAACGCGATCTTATGATATAAGAAAAAATTGACGCCGGTGTCGCCGCCGCTTCCGGCTGCATCTTCGGTTTTCGACGTAACGACGGATACGCCGAAACTCGAATTGTTGACCGTAGTGCCGATGCGGTACGAGGCGGGAACTACGAACAGCAGCGACGCGTTTTGTTGCAGGATTCCGGCGTTTTCCCGGTAATCCGTTCGGACGCCGTTTACGGTGACCGTCTGCGTGTATTTGTCCGTGATCGTTTCGCTGCCGGTCAGATAGCATTGCAGACCGGCAGAAAGATCTTGCAGCTGCGGCACGCCGATAAGGAAAAATACGTTGGCGTAATACGTGTCGAACGCAGGCGTTACGTATTCGGTTTCGGTGACGGTTTCCGTTTTGGTGGTGCCCGAACCGCCCCACACGGTGCGGACGGTTTTGGTTACTTCTTCCGCGGCGGTCATGCGGAACGACGCGCCGACGGTGAACGGAAAGGCGGCGTGCCGGTGATAACCGAAAAACCCGCCGGTAACGGCGGCCGTACTGCCGCCGGATGATGCGGGCGTAAAATCCGTAAACGCTATCACGTAGTCCGACGACACGCGGTTGAAATTCTCACCGGGAAACAGCACCCAGTCGTTCGGATTTTCCACGACGCGGTTCGTCGCCGTCGATTGGAGCGACTGTTGGGCAAATGCCGGCAGTAAAAAAAGGCAGACTGCAGCAGCAGCAGATACTCGTTTCATGTAAAACTCCTGTAAAAATTCCGCGTGAGCCGTTCGGCCCGGATCCGCGCAACGAAACTTCCGCATTACGGAAGCGCGTCGCCCTGCTGTCCTTCATCGGCGGGATCGAGACCGCTGTCAACCGGCGGTTCGTCTATGTTGAGGTCGAACCAGGGCTTTAAAAGCAGATACGTTTCCGCCGAAAAATATTTGGGGTTATTGTAAATGAACCGCTCGAATTTATTGAGACCGTCGTTTCTGACGCCGCCCCAGCCGCGAAGCGATTCGCTGTTGTTCGCAACGGGGCCTTTGCCGTCGCCGAAGTCGAGCCAGCGGGCCCAGTCGTTTTCCGGTTTATAGTACCCGACGATGTCGGGATCGGGATACGGAGCTTTTCCGAGCCGGATGAACATGGCTGTCAGACTGGGCGCGTACGATTCGAGCGTTCCGTAACAGAACGAACTGCCGTGCCCGAACCCGATGCAGTGACCGAGTTCGTGTACGGTTACCGCCGAACCGCCTTTATAATGATTGAAAAACGCGTAGGTTGCGATTCCCAACACGGAGCCGCCGCCCAAACCGACGTATCCTTCCTTTGAATCGAGCCTGCCGAGCCGCAGGTCTTTGGGATTTTCTTTTGAGAAAAAAATCATGTCGTACAGGCGTTTCCGCTCGTTTTCCGTGCCGGCGACTTTGTTGACGTCGGTATCGGTGTGAAAGTAGACGTTTTCCTGCGGTGTGGCGCCTTTCTGATAAATGAAATAGTCGCCGGTGAGCGCTTTATAGTGATCCATGAGAACGTCGAATTCGGGGCTGCTGAACGTGTACGCCAAATTGCTGATGATAGCGATCCATTCGCGCGCGTGCGGTGCGTTCATGCGTTTCCAGCTGCTGCCGTTGTCGATGCGCAGAAAACCGATGCGCCAGTTCGTTTTGAGCGCCCGCAGTTTTTGATAGGCCGGATCGCTGCATCTGATTTCGATGCGCACCATGTCGCGCTGTAAATCGGGGATGTGCGGAATGTGGACGAGGCCGCCGCCGTCGGAAAGATATTCGCCTTCGTGCAGACTGAACGGTATATCGTATATGTTCTGCGCCAAAGCGGGCAGTTCCCGGATGGTCATAATGCGGAATGCGTGCGGATAGCCCGAAAGCGTCGCCCAAATTTCCGCATTGTACACGGGAACGACCATATAACTGGTTACGCGGAATTGATTGTGCGCTACCGGAATCTGGCGCTTCACCGGGTCCGATTTGCTTCCGCCTTCGTCGTACTGCGATTCGTGTTTTTGCGCAACGACGATCGGATCGTTTATGAGAAACACACGCAGCGAGTCGTCCGTAACGATTTCATACGGTTCCGAATTCTGCAGAATCTTTTTTTCATGCACCGAATAACGGGCGGCGTCGGTATCCGTCGGGACGCGGCCGGTTTGCAGTGCCTGATCGAACGGAACGACCGCTGCGTTGCTGCACGCGCAAACGACGGCGACGCCGATCAGCAGTGCGGCGGTTTTTAAGAGCGGAATCGCCGGTATTCTCCGGTGCGCTGCGGCGCCGTGCTTCATCGTGTTACTCCTGCGGTGCGCTCGGTGACGGGATACGCGGCCGCCGCGTAGCGTACGATTCCCCAATCCGCCTGTACGGTGAACGATATGACGCCGGCGTCTTCGGTCAGTCCGTACAGTCCGCGGATTTTATCGAACGGCTGGCCGTCCGGCGCCGACAGTACGATCAGCGGTGCGTCGAACGAATAGGACAGAAAATCCGGCAGCTCGTATATGTAAACGGCGGAACCCGCGGCGGCGGCGGCCTTCGTTTTGCCGAACGTAAACGCCCGAACCCGCTGCCCCCGAATCGGGCGGGATACCGTTTGTTCGGGCGCGGCGGCTTGCGCGGCGGTTCCTCGGCGGAACGTTCCGGTATTGAACCGGCAGACGCCGTCGGCCGAATCGGATGAAATGAATAAATCGCCGTTCCGTTCCTGCATTGAAATGCGGTTTCCTTTCCCGACGCTGAAATTCAATTTCAGATAACAAAACGGTTCGGCCGTATTTTTCCAGTCGGCGGCCAGCATGTCGGCGAGCCGGTATACTCGTACGTTCTGCCCCGTCGCTGCGACGTACACGTACGCGGTTCCCGCGTATACGTGCTGCGGATGCCACGGTCCGCTGCCGTTCGCCGCGTCGTGCGTGTACGAGTACGAACCGTTGCCTATCTGCACGGTTTTGCCGGTACCGTCCGCGTCCAGAGAAAACACGACGTTTTTGCCGTTTGCATCGCTCCAAGAGCCGACGTATAACCGGCCGCCGCTCATCATGAGCGAACTGATCCGATCCGTCTGCGCAGCCGGATAATTGACGAATTGTCCGCGCGAAAGATCGTCGTTGAGTTCGTACAGTTCGTTTTTTGCCGTAACGCCGAACAGCCGCGTCCGGTCGCTGCTGCCTCCGATCGCCGTATATCCGGAGACGACGGCGGTTTCAGGGCGCAGCGTGTAAGCGGCGTACTGCCGTTCCGACTGCTGCGTTACGCCGCTGCATGCGGTAAAACCGGCGAGTAATGCGCTTGTATACAAGAAAGCCGCTTTCATGTTCTCATATATACTATATTACGGTTTTTTCGGCAATCGGGCGATGAGTGCGGCGGATAAAAATAACGAACCCCGGAATGCGCGAATGTGCACGATTTCCGGGGCCGTGTACGCGTTTATTGTTTGATTAGAATTATTTGATTATTCCCATCCGTAGTATCCGAGAATTTCAACTTCGTTTTGGTACTGTTTACGGATAATGTGTTTCCCGATGCGGGATTCGCGATTTCTGCTTCCGTTTCTGCTTTTGTTTGTGTCACGGTCATTGTCATCGTGTACGGACTGCTTTGGGAGTATTCAGTGTTAGCCTCAGGTTGTGATGAAAAAATACTCCATGCGTCTGATGCGGAGATTTTCATGACTGCAGCTATCTTGTTTATCATGTCGGTCAAATCAAATTTTTGGATGATTTTGACGGAATCAGACCCTGCCGAAACTGGGTACATGATAGTCATTTCAGCTGTCACATTGTATGTAATTGCAGCTCCCGTGGGAGATTCGGTTGCCGGAACCGTTTCGGATCGAGAGATTTTTCCCGTCCAGGTTCCCTCCAAACCGGTTAAGGATGTAACCGGCGTCCAAGTTTCCTCTGCCGATCCCGAACCGTTTGCACACGACGTAACGCACACGGCAACCGTGAGCGCCAGAACGGCTGTAAACACTTTCACCGCTGTCCGAATTTGCTTTTTCATAAAACCTCCAAAAATCGTTTGCTTTGATAGCAAACGCCAATATCTTAGCAGTGTATATAATATGTTTTTGAAATGTCAAGTGTTTTTCGTTCATTGCACGAAAGATTTTTTTTTCACGAAGGCGCGAGGGATCGGAGCGGAAATGAGCGTACGCGCGCGTACGGGAATTGCAGCGGAGAGCCCGACCCGGGCGACCCGGCTTAAAAGGGTGGGGAACGCCGCGGAACCTGGCGTTCTGCAGCGAATCATCGTGCCGGAATCGTGCGGGGAACGCCGCGGAATGCGGTACGGCCGTGGTGAGGACGTTTTTCAGCCGGGAGCGGAGGGGCGCGCCCAAAGAAAACCGATTTAAAAGAATAAAAATACATTAAACCTCTTAAATATTTTTTAAAAATACGGTAAAATATGGCTTTAGTATGAATACTAAAGCTTATATCGTGCTCGCGAGCGGGCAAGTGTTTGAGGGAAAAAGTTTCGGCGCCTGCGGTTGTATTACCGGTGAGGCTGTCTTTACGACGGGAATGACCGGTTATCTGGAGACGCTTACCGATCCCAGCTATTACGGTCAGATTGTAATGCAGACGTTCCCGCTGATCGGCAATTACGGGGAGATTCCCGCCGATTTCGAGAGTGCGGCGCCGCACGTGCGCGGCTACATCGTCCGTAATTGGTGCGAAGTTCCGTCCAATTTCAGGTGTGCGGGAACGCTCGACGCGTTTTTGAAAAAGCACGGTATAATCGGTATTTACGATGTGGATACGCGGGCGCTGACCAAGATTATACGCGAATCTGGCGTTATGAACGCACGATTGATTGCGTTCAGCGGAGATTCGGCGCGCGACGTTCAGGCGGCTGAAGAAGCGTTCGCGGTCTGCGCTCATTCGGGGCTTGCGGCGAAAGCGGCAAAGACCCGCCTTTTGGAAGAAATCAAATCATTCAAAATTGAAAACGCGGTGGCTTCCGTTACCGGAAGCGCTGCCGGAGTCGAAAAAAGCGCCGATCGCGTATTTGCCGAATCGGCTGCGTACCGTGCGGTTCCCGTAACGGCGGAAGGGCTTAAAATGAACGATCCGTTTGAGGCTGCCCGCGCGGGAAAGAACGCCGACGGTTCGGCCCGGCGGGTGGTGCTGTGGGATTTCGGTGCAAAGGCGAATATCCGGCGCGAGCTTTTGAAGCGCGGTGTTGAAGTAGTAACCGTGCCGTCCGGCGCGTCGTGTGCCGATATTCTTGCGCTTGACCCGGACGGTGTGATGCTTTCAAACGGTCCCGGCGATCCGGCGGAAAATACCGTTATAATAGAAGAATTGCACAAATTGACTGAAAGCGGCGTGCCGCTGTTCGGTATTTGTCTGGGGCATCAGCTTTTGGCGCTTGCGCGCGGGGCAAAGACCGAAAAGCTCAAGTACGGGCACCGCGGGGCGAATCAGCCGGTGAAAGAAGTGTCGTCGGGGCGCGTGTACATTTCGAGTCAGAATCACGGGTACGCGGTCGTTTCGGATTCGCTTCCTGCAGGTGCGGAATTGTCGTTTATCAATACGAACGACGGTACGTGCGAGGGTGTTTCGTACACGGATTTCCCCGGATTTTCAGTTCAGTTTCATCCGGAAGCGTCGGGTGGGCCGCTCGACACCGGATTCCTGTTCGATCGGTTTATCGCCCTGATTGCCGACACCGGCTTTCGTGCCGGATTATAAGGAATTTTTATGCCGGACGGTCGCGCGGCTTCCGTGCCTTGCGACCTTTCGGGTTCCGTCTGTGCGGAACTCGTTGTATGCTGACACCGGCTTCCGTGCCGGATTATAAGGAGTGAACAGATGCCGTTGAATGCTAATATACACAAGGTTATGGTGATAGGTTCCGGGCCGATCGTTATCGGTCAGGCTGCCGAATTCGATTACGCGGGAACGCAGGCGTGCAAAGCGCTCAAGGAGCAGGGACTTAAAGTGGTGCTTGTGAACTCGAATCCCGCCACGCTCATGACCGATCACACGATGGCGGACGCCATTTACATTGAGCCGCTGATTCCCGAAACGATTAAGCGTATTATAGAAAAGGAAAAACCCGACAGTTTGCTTTCCACGTTGGGAGGGCAGACGGGTTTGACGCTTTCGATGCAGCTTGCCAAAGAAGGTTTTTTGGCCGAACACGGCGTGCAGCTTTTGGGCGCCCGTCCCGATACGATCGATAAGGCCGAAGACCGTCAGCTTTTCAAAGATACGATGCAGGAGATCGGCGAACCGTGCATTCCGTCCAAAGTGGTAACGGATTTGCAGAGCGCGCTCGATTTTACCGACGAAATCGGTTATCCGGTAATCGTGCGTCCGGCGTTCACGCTCGGCGGTACCGGCGGCGGCATCGCGTATTCGGAAGAAGAGCTGCGCGAGATTGCGCAGAACGGACTGCACCGTTCGCCGATTCATCAGATTCTGGTGGAAAAATGCATTTCCGGCTGGAAAGAAATCGAGTTTGAGGTTATCCGCGACGGCAGCGGCAACGTTATCACCGTCTGTTCCATGGAAAACTTCGATCCGGTGGGCGTGCATACCGGCGACAGTATCGTCATTGCGCCGACGGTAACGCTTGCGGATAAAGAGTATCAGATGCTGCGTTCGGCTGCGCTCAACATCATTTCGGCGCTCAAAATCGAAGGCGGCTGTAATTGCCAATTCGCGCTCAAGCCGGACAGTTTCGAGTACGCGGTTATAGAAGTGAATCCGCGCGTTTCGCGTTCTTCCGCGCTCGCCTCGAAGGCGACCGGTTACCCGATTGCCAAAGTCGCGGCGCTCATTGCTATCGGTTATAATCTGGATGAAATTCCCAACGCGGTTACCAAGAAAACCGCCGCGTGTTTCGAGCCGGTGCTCGATTACGTCGTCGTCAAGTTTCCCAAGTGGCCGTTCGATAAGTTCGTGTACGCCAAGCGCACGCTCGGCACGCAGATGAAGGCGACCGGAGAAGTTATGGCGATCGGAACGACGTTCGAGCAGGCGCTGATGAAAGCGGTGCGCGGCGCCGAAATTTCGGTTTCGTCGTGCCGGCTGCCGCTTTTTACGCGCGAGTCGAACGAACAGATCGTGCGCCGCGTGGGCGAATGCACCGATCAGCGGCTGTTCGCCATATACGAAGCGATGACGCGCGGGCTGCTTTCCGTTGAAAAGATTCATGAAATTACGAAGATAGATATCTGGTTTTTGGCGAAATTGCGGAATCTGGTCGCGATGGACGCGGAATTGCAGGCAGTCAAAGACGGAAACGCCGGATTGTCGCCGGAATCGTATCTGAAAGCCAAAAAGCTCGGCTATCCTGATAAAGTGATTCAGGAACTGAGCGGCGTTCATATTCCCGGTGCCGCCGGTGTGCTTGCGGAGACTGAAGCGGCGGCTTCGGCGCGCGCTGCGGGACTTCCCGCGCATTTGCCGGCAAAATACAAAATGGTAGACACGTGTGCGGGCGAGTTCAACGCCGAAACGCCGTATTTTTACGCAGGGTACGATACCGAAAACGAAGCGGAAACGTTCCTTTCCGCGCAGGAAAAAAAGCTTGCGGAATCGGGAACCGAATCAAAGGGCCGCATTCTGGTTTTGGGTTCCGGGCCGATCCGTATCGGGCAGGGAATCGAGTTCGACTACGCGTCGGTGCAGTGCGTATGGGCGCTCAAACGGTTGGGATACGAAGTCGCTATCGTAAACAACAATCCGGAAACGGTTTCGACCGACTTCGACACCGCAGATCGCCTGTATTTTGAGCCGCTGACTCCCGAAGACGTAATGAACATTATCCGTACCGAGCGGCCGCTCGGCGTCGTCGTCGCGTTCGGCGGGCAGACTGCAATCAAGCTGACCAAATTCCTGCACGATCAGGGTATTACCATTTTGGGAACGAGCGCCGATTCCATCGATATGGCCGAAGACCGCGAGCGGTTCGACGAATTGCTCGAACGGCTGAATATCAAACGGCCTAAAGGTTTTTCCGTGTTGACAACGGAAGAGGCCGTTTCCGCCGCCGAAAAACTGACGTATCCGGTGCTGCTGCGTCCTTCGTACGTGCTGGGCGGCCAGAACATGATTATCGCGTTTACGGAAGCCGACATCCGCGAATATATGGCTATCATACTCGCGCAGAATATCGAAAATCCCGTGCTGATAGACAAGTATCTGATGGGGATTGAACTTGAAGTGGACGCAATCTGCGACGGTGAAGACATTCTGATTCCCGGCATCATGGAACACATCGAACGGACCGGTATCCATTCCGGCGACTCGATCGCCGTGTATCCGGCGTGGAACCTGAACGACATCCTGACCGAAAAAATTATCAATCAGTCGCGCGAATTGGCGCTCGCCCTCGGTACGAAGGGGCTGGTCAACATTCAGTACCTGATTTACGATAACGAATTGTATATTATAGAAGTAAACCCGCGCTCCAGCCGCACCATTCCGTATATCAGCAAGGTAACCGGCGTGCCGATGGTGGAACTGGCCGTGCGCGCGATGCTGGGCGGAAAACTTACCGATATGGGCTACGGTACCGGACTGTACCGCATTCCGCCGTACGTGGCGGTAAAAGTGCCGGTGTTCAGTTTTGAAAAGCTCATCGACGTGGATACGCATTTGGGGCCGGAAATGAAATCGACCGGTGAAGTGCTGGGCATTGCCCGCACGCTCGACGAAGCGCTGTACAAGGGATTGATCGCCGCCGGGTATCGGATGAAAAAAACGGGCGGCGTGCTCATCACGGTGCGCAAAACCGATCAGTTCGAGATTGTGGACACGGCGCGTAAATATTACGACCTCGGTTTCAAATTGTACGCAACGGAAGGAACGGCGAAGGTTATCGGCGATTTCGGAATGGACGTGCAAGTGGTGAACAAGATTCACGAGAATCATTCGGACAACATTCTGACGCTGCTGGATACCGGCAAGATCGATTACGTCATTTCAACGTCCGCGAAAGGCCGTCTGCCGACGTACGACAGCGTGAAACTGCGGCGCAAAACGGTTGAGCGCGATATTCCGTGTCTGACGTCGATCGATACGGCGAACGCGATTGCGAACAGCCTCTTGAGCCGATATTCGCCTGAAAGTCTCGAACTGGTGAACATCAACGCGCTCAGTAATGCAAAGATCCGTCTCGATTTTGCAAAAATGCAGAGTACGGGAAACGATTTTATCGTATTCAACGCGATGGAACAGGAAATCATCAATCCGGAAGGGCTGAGCGTCCGGCTGTGCGACCGGCGGACGGGAATCGGTGCGGATTCGCTCGTACTGATTACGAAGTCGGCCGTTGCGGACGCGGGAATGCGGTTTTTCAACCGCGACGGTTCCGAAGGCAATATGGCGGGAAACGCGATTTGCTGCGTAGCCAAATATTTGTACGACAACGATATCAACGGTATCGCCGCGCGCGCCGCGTCGGCTGTCGGTACGCATTTTACGGCGGAAATCACGGTTGAAACCGCGTCCGGCGTAAAACGTCTGCTGGCGTACACTCAGAGCGGCAAAGTGTCGTCCGTGCGGGTCGATATGGGAAAACCTGAGTTCGATCCGGCAAAAATTCCGGCAAAACTCGCTGCGTCCGGCGTAACCGGTACGCCCGACGGTATCAGCATTATCGGCGGCGCGGCGGTTCCTTCTTATCCGTGCAGTGCCGAAAACGTCGCTTCCGGTAAACTGCCCGAAAAGGCCGTGGTGCACGCGGAATTGAGCGCGGCGGGCGAATCGTACCGCGCGGCGGTGCTTGCAGTCGGCACGCCGCACTGCGTACTGTTCAGCAGCTTCGTCGATAAAATCGACGTCCCCGGTGTCGGGCCGCTGTTTGAAAACAATCCGGCGTTTCCGCGCCGTATCAATACCGAGTTTGTGCGTGTCGCCGGCCGCAACAGTCTCAAAATGCGCGTCTGGGAGCGCGGCAACGGCGAAACGCCTGCGTGCGGAACCGGTGCGTGCGCGGCGGCCGTTGCAGCGGTGTTGAACGGGTTCTGCCCGCTCGATGAAAACATTACGGTAAAAGTGCGCGGCGGCGATCTGATCGTCAATTATACCGGTGATACGGTGTATCTGACCGGCGGCGCGGCTTTGGTCTATACCGGCGAAATAGAAATCTGACGGAACGCCCGTGCGTCGGCACAAGCGGCGTGCGGACGCAAAACGGCGGACGTTCGTCCAAATCCATGCGTTTTTAATGCCGCCGCGCGGCAGGACGATGCGGTAAGACGATGCGGTAAGACTGCGCGTTCTTGCCGGACGTCCCGTTTAACAAAAACGGGCCGGTTTACGGAACTATTCCGTGGAGTGCGTTTTACTGCGAATCGGGCCTTTTCGTTACAAATGTGCAGAAATTCGCTCCGAAAAGCGGTTATACTTAAAATAATGTGTTATTATAATGGTATATTGAGTTCGCGCGGGAGCTGCAAACTCAGATAGTTGCAGTATTTTTTTGACTTTGCCGAAAGTTTTCATAGGAGGTTTTATGAAAAAATTCACGGTCGTTTTATGCGCTTTGGTACTTTGTTTGTCTGCGGCTGCGTTCGCAGGTATAACCGATATATACGCTGCGATTCCGCTCAACTTTGATAAAAGTAACGGAACGGAAGTTCAAGGAACCGCTATCGGTGCCGGCATCATGTCCAGTACGCTGCGCCGGGACGGGATTTTCGGTATAACGATGGCGCTCACCGGATATTACCCGATGGATATTTCCATGAAAACCGACGGGGTGTCTTACACCGCTACCACTTCCGATATGTACTCGGTGCCGTTCGGACTGGACGCGATGCTGGGAATCACGCTGAATCCGTTCAAAATCGGCATCTTTTCGTTTCCGATAACGGTCGGTGCCCATGCAAAAACCGACTTCTATAAAATCGGTCAACAGTTCGATTTAGGCGCTGCCGGTAACGTCGGTCTTAAAATAAGTTTGGGCGGATTCGGTGTTTTCGTGCGTACGCAGATATCGTACGACTTTTACCGATTCACATTGTTGGATACGGGAAAAACGAGTTCCGATTCGATTTCCGTCTGGGGCGTTCAGCCGCAGATCGGTATCAGTTTCGCCGGTAAGTAAGCGCCGCTGTAATTCGCCGCTACCGGCGTAGCGCGCCGCCGTCGATTCGATGCGCGGGGTACTCCTGCCGTTTCGGCGGCACGTGGTTTCGGCGGCACGCGCCGGACGTGCGCTATGCTGCCGCCGATGCTGCCTTCTGCCGAAAGGTTTTATTGCGAAACGCTGCCGAACGGCGGCGGGAACGTCTTCCTGTCAGACTTTTTTTGTCCGACTTTTGGAATGCGTCCCGCTTTCCGGCAGCGTTTTTTTATGTTTCGTGCCGAACAGATCCGCAAGCAGCGGTATGTTTTCTTTTGCCGATTTGAATAACTGCTGCAGCGTGTCCCAGACGATGCGCCGGGTGTTTTCGTCGAGTTCAAGCAGCGCTTTGATGGCGGCCGCCGGATTTTTGGACCATTTTTCCGAAAGCTCGGAAAGCGTCGCCGCGTCGGAGCTGGTCAGAACGGTAAAAAGTGCGTCCACGAATTGTTCCCGCTGTCTGCAGTCCATTTTTGAAAGCCAATCGCGTATCGTTTTGTCGATTGCCAAACTCTTATCGGTGAGCGTGTCGAGTTTTTTGAATGCGGCGCCGACAATCTGCCATGAAAACGGGTCGTGCTGCATGATGCCGTTTTCTTCGCTTTCGATGACCGTATATTCTTCCTGATGTTCGAGCAGCATTCCGATAATCGAAGTTTGCGGCACGAAGGTTGCAATTTTATCACGAATTCCGGCAAATTCCGGCGTGCCGGTAATGTCTTTTTCAAACCCGGGACCGTCGTTATTGTACACGCTGACAATCCGCCGTTTGATTTTCGGCGGGCAGAATGTCGCTGCATATACGGCAAGGTTTCCGCCTTTTGAATGTCCGCCGATGCGGAGTTTGCCGGGAAGTTTCGCCGCTTGCCGGACGTACGCGAGTGCTTCCAGTTGGGAAGGAACCGGCGCCATGAACGCCATGTTGAAGTCTTCTTTCCAGCCGATGATCGTGTCGTCGGTTCCCCGATACGCGATGAAAACGCTTCCGTCGCCGGGGAGTGCGGTGAGTGCGGCGAACTGTTTTTCATGCGCCGGGTCGGTGCTTTCGGCATATCCGCACAGACGCACGTTTGCAAACCGTTCGGAATTCGCCATGTCGCGGAGCATTTCCACCAGCGCCGTATTTATGAGCAATCCGGTGTCGGAACGTTCCGTAAGATCGGGCGCATAGAAAAAATCATGCGCGGCGTCCGCCACCGTAATGCCGTTTTTTGAAAACGCCGCGGGTACGATGTCGTGCAGTTTAAGGTACGACAGCTCGCATAGGATAAGCGCGTCTATGGCGTTGAACGGCGACTGGTGCAGCGACAAATCTCCGCGCCACCTGATGTAGTCGAGTATACCGGTACCCATAATGCCTCCTCTATAAAGATACCGAGCTCGTGCTGAAAATGCAAGCGCGTACGCGTTTTTTCTTCATATTCAGCGAATGGATTGCAGCGCCGCTTTAAGCCGCGCCGCGCTCGCTTCGAGTGCCGTCTGTTCTTCGGCCGGCAGCGGGTTTTCAATGACGCGTTCGGCTCCGTTTCTGCCGACGACGCACGGAACGCTCAGACAGACGTCGTTCAGGCCGAACTCGCCGTCCAGTTCCGTCGAAACCGACAGTATGCTGCGTTCGTTCCGTAAAATGGCGCCGGCAATGCGCGTCAGCGCCAACCCGACGGCGTAATACGTTGCGCCTTTATAGTCTATGATGTGGTACGCCGAATTCCGCACTTCTTCGAGTATTTTTTCCCTGCTGAAGTCGAATCCGGATGCGCATTTGCCGTCTTCACAGTACGCGTCGACGCGCTGCCCGGCGATCGAAGTCATGGACCAGGCCGCGAATTCGCTGTCGCCGTGTTCGCCGAGAATATAGCCGTGGATATTGCGCGCGTCCACGCCGCATTCCCTGCTGAGCGCGTACCGGAAGCGGGCGGTGTCGAGCACGGTTCCCGACCCGACGACGCGGTTCCGCCCCCAGCCGGACGCTTCGCGCGCGATTTTGGTGAGTACGTCGACCGGGTTGCTGACGACGAGCATGACGCCGTTACAGCCGCTGCGGGCGATATCCGAAGCGATGGCGGCGATAATGCCCGCGTTGCGTTTCAGTAAATCGATGCGCGTTTCACCGGGCTGCTGTTTTGCGCCCGCGGTGATAACGACGATATCGCTGTCGGCGTAATCCGCTGCGCCGCCGGCGTGTATGTCCACTTGCTGAAGGAACGGCTGTCCCTGAACCAAGTCGAGCGCCTGTCCTTTCGCAAAATTTTCATTCATATCGGTGATTGCGATTTCATCGGCAAGTCCGCTCTGTGCGAGTGCGTATGCGAACGTTGAACCGACTGCTCCCGCGCCCACGATAGTAACTTTTCGCTTTTTTTCATCCATTTTCAATGCCCCCTGCTATAAATATAAGCGTTTTACTGGGAAATGGCAAATGGCGGCGGCACATGCGGGCGCTATGGCACATGCGGGCGCCATCGGCATCCGGAACATGCGGATGGTGTTTACGCACGGCCGATGTTTTTGTGCCGAACGGATGTTCACCGTTTTTTCATTCAGACACCGTGTAACGGCATTTTCCGTATTGCTTCGATTTATAGAGGGCCGCGTCGGCACGTGTATACAGATCTTCGTAAAATCTGCTGCGGTCGTCGTGTGAAAAAGCGATTCCTATGCTGCACGAAACGGCGACCGTTTTTCCGCCTTCCGTAACTGCCGGCGGAAAATTGCGGATAATGCGATCGGCCGCTTCCCGTGCGTCGTTTGGATCGGCAACGCAGGGCATGAATATCAGAAACTCGTCTCCTCCGAGCCGGGAAACGCAATCTTCCGGGCGGAACAGCGCCAAAAGATCCGCGGCGAGCTGTTTCAGCAATTCGTCGCCCGTATTGTGGCCGAACGTATCGTTTACGCCTTTGAAATTATCTATGTCCAAAATGAACAGCGCGTGCAGTCCGGCGTTTGAGGTAAAGGTGTTTATATATCGTTCAGCCGCCCGTCTGTTTTTCAGCTGTGTCAGACTGTCCATGTCGCGCTGCCGGATAAGCTCCGCAGTTATTTTGATTTCCGTGATTTTCATGCGTGAAAAATACGTATTGATAAAAATTCCGCAGTATAAAATGAACAGATTTTCAATACACAGAGCTGCAAGGGTGTATTTATCCAAAGTCTGAAAAAATACTGTTTCCAATATGTCGATTGACAGTAAAATTGCCAATAATATCGCGTAGGAGACGGGACTGGTGATTAAAGACATCGATGCGATAAGCATTGCGAACAATACCGGCAGAAATCCGAGAAAATCATCGAAAAGGGTGAATTGCAAATATGTGATAATGAAAAATTGGGCAATGTTGAACAATCCGAAGCATTTGACGCGGGTAAGCGTTGCCGGCGGCTTGTGTTGGATTACGACGTATAGTATGCATGAAAATGCGGATTCCGCGATTCCCAAATAAATACCGGCATTTATCCGGTGATATACGAGGTAATACAACAAAAAGAAAATAAAATTGAACGCGCCGTATATTTTTACAATGAAATGGATAAAATTTTCCTGTAAGCGAAGGGATTCTCTTATGATGTCGTCCATGTAGCGTTCGTAATCCTGCTTCGGTATTTTCTCGAAATTCGGCGATGTTAATGTGGTAAAAAAGCGGACTATTTGGGGAATCCGCCGTCTACGGTTGTTGCTCATACGGGGCTCTCTCAAGAAATGGTCTATGTATTATTGATATATAATAATAAAAATATTTCTCCGTGTACAGAGAGTAATATAATACGATTTTGTGCGGATGTCAGGTGAATCGCGGTGTTTGCCGATACCTGCGCGCGAGGTCAGCGTGCGGCGCTGCGAACCGCCGCGCTGCAACGTAGCCAAATGACTGGTGCGAACTGCGGCCGGTTGCCGGTTTCCGTTATTTTCCCAGACAGAAATTTGAAAACACTGTGTCCAGAATGTCGTCGGGGGTAACGGCGCCGGTAATTTCGCCTAACGCGTCGAGCGCGTCTTCCATATCCTGCGCGACGGCGTCCAGCGGATAGTTTTGCCGTGCGGCGAGCAGTGCGTGCCGCACCGAGTCGAGTGCGTCCTGCGCGCATTGTTTCTGCCGCGCGGAACCGAGTCCCGGCTGTTCGCGGTCGGTCGAGGCGGCGGCAGTGAGACAAGCCTTTATCGCTTTGGTCAGAGCCGCCGTTCCGCTGCCCGTCTTGGCGCTCAGCCGCACCGCTGCGGCGGGACTGAACGAGCCGAGTGCCGCGTTGGAGGTGAAATCCTCGGCGGTGGTACTGCCGGCGCTATTGAAGGCGGCAGTGTGCCGCGTAGCGGCGTCGGTGTTCATAGTGGCGGTGTTCATCGTGGCGGCGTGCATAGCGGCGGAATCGCCCGATTCGGACAGCTTATCGCATTTGTTCAATATCAAAATGAGCGGCGTGCGGACGTTCGGTGCCGCAGCGAACGCCGTAAGAAACGATTCGTCTTCATCGGTAATGCCTTCGACTGCGTCGACCACGTATAAAATCAAATCCGCGTCTTTTGTCAGATCGAAGGTGCGGCGCACGCCGCTTTGCTCGACGACGTCGTCCGTTTCGCGCAGTCCGGCCGTGTCGAACAGACGGGCGGGAATGCCTCCGAACGACGCCCAGCTTTCAAGCCAATCGCGCGTGGTACCGTGTATGTCCGACACGATGGCGCGTTCTTCTTTGAGCAGCATATTGAACAGGCTCGATTTGCCTGCGTTCGTTCTGCCGCACAGGACGACGCGCGCTCCGTCCTGATATAATTTTTCGCTTGCCCATGAGCTGCACAGCGACGCCAGTTCCGTTTCCACCCGGCGCAGCCGCGTGTCGTCGAAGGCGTCGGCAATCGTTTCTTCGTCTTCGGGATATTCGATTTCGGCCTCAACCGAAGCGAGCGTGGCGACGAGTTCTTTTTTTACCGCCGAGATTTCATCGTACAGGCTGCCGGCGAGTCTGCCCGCGGCTCTCCCGCGCGACTCGTCGGTTTTCGCGCTGATGATTTCGTGTACGGCTTCGGCGCGGGTCAGGTCGGCTTTGCCGTTTATGAACGCACGGAACGTAAACTCGCCGTGCTGCGCCGCGCGGAATCCGTTTTCGGTAAGCAGCCGGTATATTCCGGTAACGATCGCGGGGCCGCCGTGGCAGCAGATTTCGGCCATGTCTTCACCGGTAAAACTTTTGGGCGCGCGGAATACTGATATCAGCACTTCGTCTATACGGCGCACACCGCCGCCCGCCGGATCCACGATCCAGCCGTACACGAGCGTGTTTCCCGCTGCGTTCCGCAATGCTTCGGGGCGAGAAAACAGCGCCGCAACAAGTTCTATGCAGCCCTTTCCCGACGTTCTGATAATGCCGAGCGCTGCGGGTGCGATCGCCGTCGCGACGGCCGCGATCGGTTCTTCCGGGGTGTATCCGTTCGTATCCATACCAGTGTTATCTCCGTTATATATCCGATTCGCCGGATCCGTCCGCTTGCGGCCGATCCTGTTCCGGTGTGGAATCCCGTTTCGGCGGCTGCGCCAAATTGAACTTCAGAAACAGCAGCGGACTGAGAAACGAAATTGCGAATCCGGCGCCGCCGTAACGTATGAAGCGGCACAAGGCGTAATACGTGCTTTCTTTGCTGCCTGCGTCGATGACGCCGAACAGCACGGTCAATCCGGCGAATATGCCTGTACTGACGGCCGCGCCCGTTACCATGCGCAGAATCTTTTGCGTAAACGTTCCCGTTCGGGCGTCGAACCCGCCCCGTTCGCACAGCAGCACGTATCCGGCGGTAAAGCCGAACAGAAGGCCGGGCAGGGACGTGTCGCGCGCAGAAAACGTGTTCAGTGCGAAGCATACGAGCGCCGCCGTCAGCAGTTTGACGCTTCGCGGTGCCCGATTCAGCAGTTTCGCCGCGTCGTCCCAAAAAAGCAGTACGGCGAGTGCGGTCAGAAAACCGAATATCAAACCGATCAGAACGTCCGTCGGGTAATGTACGCCCAAATACATACGGGTAAAGCCGATCAGCAGCGGTACGCCCGCGGACAGCAGCAGTGCGCAAACGCGCGCGCCGGTAGTGCGGGTGCTTCCGGCGGTACGGGCATCCCCGGCGGTACGAGTAGTTTCGGTACTGCGGGTGCTTCCAGCGGTACGGGCATCCCCGGCGGTTCGCGTGTACCGGAACGAATGCATGAAAACCGGCCAGAAAGAAGCGGCGCCCTGCGCGTGACCCGACGGCGTTGAAAATCCCGTTTCTTTCATGATAAATACCGACGGATCGCGCTGATACGGGCGCGGTACGCACAGCGTTTCTTTAATCGCTGCGTTCAGCGCTCCCGAAAAGATGACGACCGTTCCCAATTTGAAGCCTTTTTTCGTATCGATGCACCAGAACGTGACCATCAGAAAAAAAAGGTAAAACGCCGGTGCGCCGAAGAACGTAATTCCCCGCACGGCGGCCGTCAGAAACGGCGACTGCACGCGCTGGATTGCGGTAATGACCGAGATTCCCCAGTCGTATACGTTTTCAAGGTTCATCGTGAACTGCCTCCGTCGTGCGCTGCGGCGCACGGGATTCACCGGCTGCGTCGAACGTACCGGTGAGTGCGGGTTTTCTGAACTCGGAACCGGCTTCGGCGGCGTTCCAGGGATACGGAGTATCGTCGGCAATATCGGGTCGGATATCGTCGAACCGGCCGGTATTGTTCCAATACATGTATCCGCGGTTTACCGAATCGCGCGTTCCGAATATTTGGCGCTGCACGTAATCCGCGTTGTAATAGGCGCGGTCGTACGACACGCCGATGTAAAAGGCCTGCGCCCAGGGGCGTATGACGCTCCGGTTGCGCGCGATCACCGAGTTGCGGTACGTACCGAAAAAGTATATCCGGTACGGCCGTTCTGCTGCCGGTGCGTGTGCCAAAAAAGTCTGCTCGAAGTGGCTCGGATAGAACATGGGACAAATGACGTCGACGTATTCGGACAGCAGCTCGACGTCCTGTCCGGTGCGCGCGCCGCTGCGGTACCAACCGTTCGCGCCGTAAATGTCGATTCCGATAGGTGCCTGAATGTTTTTGCGCGCGTACGATAGGAAGGAAATGAGCGCGCTTTCTTTGTCCATTCCGCGGTCCTGCCAGCGGTACGAAGCCTGTATCAGGTTGAGCCCGTCGGTGGGAAAGCGGATGTAATCGAACTGGATTTCGTCGAATCCGCGCGAAATGAGTTCTTTCGCGATGGCGACGTTGTACTCCCACACTTCGTGCGAATACGGGTCTACCCAGGCTTCGTCGTAATACGCCTGTTCCTGACCGGTAACGTTTCCTTCTTCGTCCGTAACGTCCTGCATACCGCGGGTTCCTATCCAGGGTTTGTTCAGCGTTTTGTTCCATACGGCGTATTTGCCGTTTGCGTATTGGGACAGATGTTTGTCTTTGAATACGACGATACGCGCGATAAGATACGTATCTTCGGCTTTGAATTTCTTTACGAACGCGTCGAGGTCGATCGCGTAGCGGCTGACGAATCCTTTCTGCATGACGAGCGGATCTTTTGCATCGTAACGGAGCAGTCCGTAATCGTCTTTCATGTCGATGACGACGCTGTTCAGTTCGTTTTCTTTGAGCGTTTTCAGTACGCCGTCCTGCCCTTCCTTTGTGCGTCCGACGTTCGCCGGTATGTATAACGACTTGATGTTTTTGAGCTGATCCGTTTCGTACGGCGTGAACACCCGATCCGGCTTGAGCAACCACAGTTCGTTCAGCAGCAGCCCCGTTTCAAATCCGCTCAAATTTTGGGGAATATACGCCGTGTAGACCGGTTCGGGAACGTGCATGAGCGACGCTTTCCACGACGCGTATTCGGCGGGAATGCCCGCGTTCGTGCCGGAAGCGATGTTGAATAAATCCAGTTCGCCGGGTTTGGTGTACAGCAGGTTCGTTCCCGTCCAGAACAGTCCGTCGATCGTGTCGGCGGGTTCGGTTCCGTGATAGATGCGCACTCCGCGTTTTTTTGCCCAGTCGAGCCGGTAGAGGTTCGGTATGAACGTCTGCGACAAATACAGTTCCGTGTACGCCGCGCCCGCCGCGTCGGTTCTGACGATGGCGGTCATATCCGCAATTTCATCGGGATACGTTTGCGTCGGCATCGTGTCGAATCCCGCGGTGATATCGACCCAGGCGGCTTTCGGCTTGTCGGGTTGAATATACGAAAGTCCGTAGATCGCATGGCTGAGAAAGACGGTCAGTTCCGTCTGATACGAGCCGTCGGCGTTTTTTTTGCCGGGAACGGGCATGTCCGCAACCGCGACCGCTTTTGCGCCGGCAGTTTTCGCGCTGAAACCGAGATCTTTCCAAGTCCGGCCGTTATCACGGCTTAAAAACACGGTGTCGCTCGTTGTTGCCGCAAGAATATTCGGATTTTGGGGATGAACGGCGATGTCTTTGATTTCCTTCGGATGCCCGGCGAGTTTCGTCTGCGTACCGTCGTATTCTTTTACGATGAGTACCGGCAGTCCGTTTTCACTGCCGATCGGAATAAAATTGACGAGATCGGAACTTTTAAGCAGACCTTTGCCGGTCGCAAAGAACCATTGTTCGCTGCCCGCCGTTTCCGTGCGCAAAATTTGCGTCACCCTGCCTTCCGTCCAGAGCGGAACCGCCGTATCGTTGCCGATTATTTTGTATAAACCGCTTTCGGTTCCTGCAAGAATATATTGTATGTGATTCGATTCCTGCTGCGGCGGTAATTTGGCGGGCAGTTGGTAAAGGGGGCGTGATTCGGTTCGGGGCAGGTCGCCGGCTTGCTGTGCCGGCAGTATTGCTGCGGTAATGCAGGAAAATAGAAAAAAAGCAAATTTGTACATATGGTGATTATCGGTTTTTTTACCTACTCCTCAAGCGGAATTGTGCTGCGCGTCTGCAAATAAACGGCCGCAGCCGTACGTGCGGCGAATCTGCACTCGTCTTCGGTCAAAAAGGGATACTTTACGATAAACGCAACGGTTTGCGTTTGCCCCTCAGTTTGCGTTTGCCTCGTGGCAACGGTTTGCGGCTTCTCGGCGATCTGCGGCTGTCCCGCGGCGTTCCGAACCGTCTGCACGAGTTGCGCCGTTATGCCGTTGCGGCGCAGCTGTTCGGCAAAACGTTCCGCGTTTACCGGCTCGGGCAATTCGACAAGAAAATGCGTTCCCGTTTTGCCCCCGATGATTACAGCGCCGGGCATCTCCCGTTCAAACTGCGCCGTGCAAAACGCCCGCCGCTGCCTGTTGAATTTGCGCGCCCGCGCGGCCAGTTTTTCCGCGTGCCCGTCTTTCAGAAACGCCGTAACGGCGCGCTGTTCCAGCAGCGGCACGGTGCACGAATAATAGGAAAACTGTCTGCGGAACAGATGCACCAGCTGCGGCGGCAGCACCAGATACGCGGTCTGCATCGACGGTACGGTCATTTGTGCGAACGTGCCGAAATATAACACTCGCCCTTGACTGTCCATGCTTTGCAGTGCGGCCGGCTGTGCCGCCGCGTAGTAATAGTCGCTGTCGTAACTGTCTTCTATAATATATCTGTTCGGCGTTTTATACGCCCAGCGCAGCAATTCCGCTTTCCGTTCAAGATTCATGGAACTTCCCGTCGGAAATTGATGCGCGGGAGTTACGCACACGATATCCGCGCCGGAGGAACCGAGAAGGTCGACGCTGATACCGTTCCCGTCAACCGGTATGCCGACGGTTCTGCCGTGCTGGTCTGCCGAAAACTCGGATTCGGCGGGAGTGAGCGCGTCGTCGAATATTTTCCTGATCGGATCGGAACCCGGTTCTTCCACTGCGTAAATCGACTGCCGGCCGGTTCGCGCCTGCAGGATGCGCACCGCGGTTTGCAGCACGTATTCCGTTCCGGCGCCGATAAGTATTTGGTCTTCCGAACAGACGACGCCCCGCCGGTCGCTCAAATATCGTGCGAGCGCGCGCCGAAGCTGCGGTTCTCCCGACGGATCGCCGCGTTTCAAATATATGTCGGTATCGGGATCGGCGAGCACCGCCCGGTATAATTTGCGCAGTACGCCGGCGGCGGCGCGTTCGGCAGCGGCCGTTCCCTCCGGTGTTCCGGTTGAAATGTCAAGCACCGCAGCCGCGGCGGCGTCCGGTGCGGCCGGATACACGAACGGTGCCCGGTCGGTCTGCGGAAAAACGAAATCGTTCGGAGTTGCGGTACGGAACCCGCTTCGGCTTTTTGCCGAAACGTATCCCTGCGCTTCAAGCAGCGCGTACGCGGCGGCGGCCGTGTTGCGGGAAACGTCCGCGAATCCGGCCAAGTCCCTGACGGACGGCAGGCGATCCGTTTTGGAAAACGCGCCGCTTCGTATCAAGGCGGCGAGATGCGCGCTCAATTGCCGGTACAGCGGTTCAGAGGAAGTGTGATCGTAAACGAATGCAGTCGGTAACATGGTCTAATCGGCTCCGTGGAATACTATATACTATCGCGCGCTCCGGTTCAAGAATACGGCCGCGCTGACCGGTACGCCGCGCCGGTGCACTATGTCAGTACGCCGTGCCGGTATACTGTGCCGGTACGATTATTCCGTTTTGAGTGAAAACTCAGGATTCATAATCGTCGTGACGCGCCGAATCTGCGGCGTTGCGTAAACCGCACGGTCTTCCGTAACGATAATGCCGTCGGCCCCCTGCGCGGCCAGCAGTGCAAGTCCGCTTTCCGGGCCGAGCAAAAAAACCGAAGTGGACAGCGCGTCGGCAAGCATGGAAGACTCGCTCACCACCGTGGCGGAAAGAACTTCGTTCCGCATCGGATATCCGCTTTTGATATCGAGAATGTGATGATAGCGGACGCCGTCCTGAAAAAAGAACCGCTCGTAAACGCCTGAAGTAACGACCGATTTGTTTTCCAGTTCGAGTTTGATAAGCGGCTGTCCTTCCGGAGCGAGCGGATTTTTTACACCGACTCGCCACGCCGTTCCGTCCGGCTTTCGGCCGTAGGCGTAGACGTTGCCGCCCAAATCGAACAGCGCCCGTTTGACGCCGTTTTCCGCCGCAATCGAGGCGAGTTCGTCCGCGGCGTATCCTTTAACGATACCGCCCAAATCGAGCTGCATACCCCGTTCCGCAAGAAAGACCGTCCGCTCCGTTTTATCCAGCCGGACGAGCCGGTAGTCGACGAGTTTTTTTGCGGCCGCGATTTCTTCCGGCTGCGGAACGTGTGCCGAATCGCTGCCGATTCCCCACAGCGAAACCAGCGGGCCGATCGACGGATCGAACATGCCGCCGGTTGCTTCCGCAATGGCAAGCGCTTTTTCGAGCACGTACAGCACTTCGTCCGAAACCGGCACGGGTTCGAGTCCCGCCGCGCGGTTTATGTTCGAGACGACCGAATCCGGCAGATTCACGCTGAATACGGCTTCAATTTCATTCAGGCGGCTGAACATCCGCTCATACAGCGCGTCGGTTCCCCGTTCGTACAGGTTGACCGTGCAGACCGTTCCCATTCGGAATTCCGTTTTTGCCGGAAGCGGCGTTTTTCTGCACGAAATAAAACAAATTGAAATTGCGGCGGCACAGCACACCGCGCTTATAATTTTTTTCATCAAAAAATCCTTCCTGAAACTGTTCCCGTTACTATATCATAAACAAGGCGATTTGTCGCCGATTACGGATTGCCGGCGGAATTAGCAATAAGAATTTGACCTATTGCAGACGATAATATAAAATGGAGAAACAACCGAGGGGCTGCCATGTCAACAAGTGTAAAACCCGTTATCCGGGTAGATAAAAGTAAATGCGTAAATTGTCATCGCTGTATCACCGTGTGTCCGGCAAAAATGTGCAACGACGGATCCGGAAATTACGTCGGCGTGAATACCGATTTGTGTATCGGCTGCGGTGAATGCATAGAAGCGTGCAGTCACGGAGCCCGCGTCGGACTGGACGATGCGGATGATTTTTTCCGTGCGGTGAAAAACGGAGAACCGGTGGTTGCCGTCGTTTCGCCCGCCGTTGCGGCAAGTTTTAACGGGGAATATTTACGTCTGAACGGTTGGCTCAAATCCGTCGGGGTAAAAGCCGTCTTCGACGTTTCGTTCGGCGCCGAACTGGCCGTACAGTCTTATGCCGAATATATGCGCAGACAGGATCCAAAACTGGTTATCGCGCAGACGTGCCCCGTTCTGGTGTCTTTTATCGAAATATACCGGCCGGAGCTGATTCCGTATCTCGCGCCGGTCGACAGTCCCGTGCTGCATACGATGAAATGGATTCGGCAGTTCAAACCGGAATACGCGTCGGCAAAAATCGCCGCGATTACTCCCTGCTACGCCGCTCGCCTTGAATTCGACGAAACGGGAACGGGCGATTTTAACGTGACGATCAAGTCGCTTGAATCGTATATCGAGTCACACGGAATCGATCTGAGTTCGTTTCCCGAAACCGAATTTGAAACTCCGCCGGCCGAGCGCGCCGTTACCTTTTCCACTCCCGGCGGACTTACGCGTACCGCGGAACGGGTCATGCCGGGTATTTCCGGTATAACGCGCCGAATCGAAGGTCAGCCGCAGATATTCACGTATTTGGCGCATCTTTCAAAGGCAATAAAAAGCGGCGACGCGCCGGTATTCAAACTGGTGGACTGCCTTAACTGCGAAATGGGATGCAACGCGGGACCGGCAACCTCGAACAGTACCTGCAACCGCGATAAGGTGGAAGGATATATTGAACGTCGTGCGGTAAAAGCCGCACTGAAAGCCGGAAAAAGGCGCAAGCCGATAACTTCGGCAAAAATGAACAAATCGCTTGAAAAATACCGGAAGCCCGGTTTGTACGACCGGACGTACGTGGATAGGTCGGATAAATTTGCGGAATCGTTCCATATTCCGACGGACGCCGAATTGAAAAACATGTACCGCGCTATGCGCAAAGAAACCAAAAACGATATGCTCAACTGCGGCTCCTGCGGATATAAAAGCTGCGAGCAGATGGCGGTTGCGCTGGCGAACAAACTCAATCGCCCTGAAAACTGCCGCCATTACATGACGTGCATGATCGGCGAATTGCATGAAAATCATCAGATGGAAATTTCCGGTACGGTAAGCTTGGTCGTCGGTTCCGCGTCGGAAAAACTCGACCGGACGAGCGAATGCGTGCAGCACCTTGCGGAAATGGTTTCGTCGATGGCGTCCTGCGTAAGCCAGTCGTCCGCCGCGATCGAGCAAATGGTTGCCAATATTTCATCCATCAGTTCCGTCTTGGATAAAAACGCAAAGGCGGTGGAACGGCTTGCGGCGGCTTCGCAGCGCGGCCGGGAGAGCCTGGACGGCGTTGTCCGGATGATTTCGGAAATCAAAGCCGGATCGAACGGGCTTGCCGAAACGAACGGCATTATCCGTAACATTTCAAGCCAGACGGGACTTCTTTCGATGAACGCGGCGATAGAGGCGGCGCACGCAGGCTCCGCCGGCCGCGGATTCGCCGTCGTTGCCGACGAAATCCGTAAACTCGCCGAAAATTCGGGTACGCAGGCAAAAAAGATTTCAAAGGTGCTGAAGAATATTAAAAACCTGATCGACACGACCGCCGCCGCTTCCGGTGAAGCACAATCCGGCTTCGAGCAGGTGGTCGATCTGTCGTCCGGCGTCCGCGATCAGGAACTGATTATCCGCAACGCCGTTTCCGAACAGGCCGGCGGCGGTTCCGAATTGCTCGCCGCGCTGCATCAGATGAACGATTTGATGCAGGGGGTAAAAGAAAACACCGAACAGTTGCAGGCGATCAGTGAAACGGTCATACGGGAAATCAAATCGCTTGCAGGCTGACGGAGCGCGCCGGCTGATAAACGAAAAACGCCGCTCGACCGGATTTCATTCCGTGCCAGCGGCGTTTTTATACCCGAACGGGGCGTTTATTCTTTGATGATCAAATGCAGTTCGTCGAGCTGCTTCTGATCGACTTCCGACGGACAGTCGTCCATGGGACTTTGCGCGAACGTATTTTTGGGGAACGCGATAACTTCTTTTATGGAAGTTTCCTTGCACATCAGCATGACCAAACGGTCGAGCCCCGGAGCGATACCTCCGTGCGGCGGCGCGCCGTATTTGAACGCTTCGGTAAGGAACCCGAACTTTTTCTGTCCTTCGGCTTCGTCGAATCCGACGATTTTGAAAATGCGTTTTTGCAGATCCGGATCGTGAATACGGATGGAACCGGAAGCCAGTTCGTACCCGTTCAACACCAAGTCGTACAGGTCGCCTTTTACGCTGCCCGGATCGGACTCAAGCGTGGCGTGATATTTTTCCTGCGGCATCGTGAACATGTGGTGAGCGGTGTCCCATTTGCATTCGTCTTCGTTCCATTCAAACATCGGAAAATCGACGATCCAGGCGAACGCGAACGCGTCGGGGTCGCACAGGCCGAGGTCTTTGCCGAGCCGCGTGCGTACGGCGCCGAGCGCGGTACAGGCGGTTTTCTTTTTGGTGTCGGCGACGAACAGCAGCAAATCGCCGGTTTTCGCGCCGAGGCGCGCGCATACGTCGCCCGCTTTTCCGTCGAAAAATTTGGCGATGCCGCCTTCAAGCAGCGGTGCGTCCGGCGTTCCGGCAACTTTCATCCAGCCCAAACCGCGCGCTTTGTATATTTTGGCGGCCGATTCAAGTTCTTCAATTTTTTTGCGGCTGTACGCTTCGGCGGCTCCGCTTACGACGAGCGCTTTTACCGCGCCGGTTACGCAGCCTTTTTCGTCCGGGGCGAGCGCGTCTTTGAACGCCTGAAACGTCCCCAGTTCCGCAAGAAACGCTCCGTCCTGCATTTTCATGCCGAACCGGAGTTCCGGTTTATCGCTTCCGTACCAGTCGATCGCGTCGTCGTACGCGATGCGCTGAAACGGCAGCGCCAAGTCGATGCCCATCGTTTCCTTGAAAACGGCCTGCATCATGCCTTCGGTCATGGCGAGTACGTCGTCACGCGAAACGAAACTCATTTCCATATCTATCTGCGTAAACTCGGGCTGACGGTCGCCGCGCGCGTCTTCGTCGCGGTAACAGCGGGCGATCTGAAAATAGCGGTCGAACCCCGATACCATCAAAAGCTGTTTGTACAGCTGGGGCGACTGAGGCAGCGCGTAGAATTTTCCCGGGTACAGACGCGACGGTACGAGGTAGTCGCGCGCGCCTTCAGGGGTCGATTTGATAAAAGTCGGCGTTTCCAATTCGTAAAAGTTGTGCGCGTCGAGATAGTTGCGCACGGCGATGGTTACTTTATGCCGCAGTGCCAGATGATGCTGCATACTCGCCGTACGCAGATCGAGATAACGGAATTTCAAACGCAAATCTTCGTTCGGAACGACTCGCGTACCGTCTTTGTTCAATTCGTCGATCATGAACGGCAGTACGTCGCTTTTTGAAAGGATCGAAATCCGCTTTGCAACGACTTCAACTTCTCCGGTGGGCATATCGGCGTTGATCATCGAATCGGGACGTCCGCGCACGATGCCTTCGACGGCGACGCAGTATTCCATTTTAAGGTCGGCTGCGGTTGCGGCGAGTTCCGCGGGAGAATCGGAATCCACGACGACCTGTGTCAAACCGTAGCGATCGCGTAAATTGATAAAAGAGATTCCGCCGTGGTCCCGTTTTCGGTGGATCCAGCCGTTCAGCGTAACGGCTTTTCCGATATCTGCCTTGCGTAAATCGCCGCAAGTGGCGGTACGTTTCATTGCTTCCATAATGGAACATATTATAGTGAGAAACGAATTGGGTGTACAGTGGCTTTTATTTGCAGCCGTGTTCGCCGCAGGTATGTGCGCTGCCTTCGTGGTGGTGATCGCATTTGCCGGCGGGGTTGTCTTTCAGATCGCCGTTTAAAAAGAACCGAAGCGCCGCTTCCGCCGCACCCGATTGTCCGGCAACGACGCGGATATTTCCGTTTTCAAGCGCGTCCCGCGCGCCTTGGCCCATTCCGCCGCAGATAACGGTATCGACTCCCAAATCTTTCAGAAACTGGAATAACGCGGAATGTCCGCTGCCGTTTGTTGAAACGACGTTGCTGGATGTTATCGATTTCCCGTCCGTTTCGGCTATTAAGAAAGACGGACATTTTCCGAAATGCTGGAAAATATCCCCGTTTTCATACGTAATGGCGATTTTCATGTGTAGCTCCTTGCATTAATGTAATCAAAAAAAGGGCGGGCGGCAAATAAGCGTATACGCCAACTAAGCACGCGGCAATCGGGCGTGTCAGGCTCCGGTCATATGTGAAATGAAGATTTTCAGCCCGATTCCGATCAGGATTACGCCGCCGAGAATTTCGGCCTTGTCGTTCAAAAACGTTCCCGATTTTTTGCCGATGCAAACTGCCGGAAAACACAGAACGGTTGTCGTGATGCCGATGATCGCCGCCGAAGTGACGATATCGGCCCGCACGGCGGCAAGGCTGATGCCGACGGCGAGCGCGTCTATACTCGTTGCGATTCCCTGCACAAGCAGCAATTTGAACGTCAGTTCGCTTTGAGCCGGGCAGCATTCGTCTTTCGGTTTTTGCCAAACCTTGATTCCCTCGAAAAGCATTTTGCCGCCGAGAAATCCGAGGAGAATAAACGCAACCCAATGGTCGAGCGTCCGTATCTGTTCGTAAAAAAGCGAACCGCCCAAATAGCCGATTACCGGCATCAGTGCCTGAAAAATACCGAACGTCAACGCGACTGCGGCGGCTTTTTTTGCCGTCATGTTGCGCAGACACATACCGTCCGAAACGCTGACGGCGAACGCATCCATCGACAGCCCGATTGCGAGAAGCAAGAGTTCCAAAAATCCCATTCGGATATTGTACCGTAACTGCCGCCGTTTATGCAACAATTTCAGTTTTTTCCGTAAAAAATTACGGCCGCCGCCGGAGTAAATCGGAAAACCGGAACGACCGGCTTGTTAAAAGTTCCCGGTTGTTATACAGTAACAGAAAATGCATACGATTCATGAAGTTGCCAAACTTGCAGGTGTCTCGACCGCGACCGTTTCTCACGTCTGCAACAATACCCGGTACGTGAGCGACGATCTGCGCCGAAAAGTGCTGGACGCCATGGCTGCGCTGCAATACAAGCCGAACGTAATCGCGCGCGGCCTGCGCGGCGGTTCATTAAAATCTATCGGACTGGTCGTTCCCGATTGTACCAATACGTTTTTTGCCGAAATCGCGCGGGCCGTAGACCGGGTGTGCTTTTCTCAAGGTTATAATATCATTCTCTGCAATACCGACAATAACGTGCAGCAGCAGTCGTTTTACATCGATATGCTTATATCAAAACAGGTCGACGGAATCATATTCATTTCCGCTGACGAAACGGATGCGGATATCCGTAAGTGTTTGGATTTTTCCATTCCGGTCGTCGTCGCCGACCGGGACGTTACGGATGATTCGGTGGACAATATTATCGTCGACAACGAATTGGGCGCATATCAGGCGGCGTCCCATCTGGTTTCGTGCGGGTTTTCCCGAATCGCCTGTATTACCGGACCGGAAAATATTCCGTCGAGCCGGCGCCGTCTGCACGGTTTTGAAAAAGCGCTGCGGGAAGCTTCCGTGCCGCTGCCGGAATCGTATGTTTTTACCGGCAATTTCCATTACAGCGGCGGCAGGGACGCTTTCGGGTATTTTTCATCGCTGCCGTGCAAGCCGGACGCCGTTTTTGCCTGCAATGACATGATGGCGCTCGGTTTTATCCATACCGCGTTGAGTTCGGGGCTCCGGATTCCTTCGGACGTATCTATTATCGGTTTTGACAATACGGAACTTTCAACGGTTATGTCTCCGAAACTTTCAACCGTGGCGCAGCCGATCGAAGAAATTGCCGAAATCGCGCTGCGTCTGCTGCTCGGCAAAATTGAAAAAACGGAAAAACGAATACGGAAAGTCGTTTTGGAGCCCCGGCTGATTCTGCGTGAAACGTGCGGAAAATCGGTACATTCAGCATCTGAATAAAAAAAATTTGACAAATACGATATCGGGTGTTATGATTCCTTTAGTTAAACGTTTACGTAAACGTTTAACTAAAGGAATCATATGAAACGCTTAGGAATTTTAAACAGCGACATTTCGCGAGTCCTTTCATACATGCGGCATACCGACACGCTGTGTATCGGCGACTGCGGCCTTCCGTGTCCGCAGTCGACTGAATTGATCGATATTGCGCTCGATAAAGGCGAGCCGCCGTTTATCAACGTGCTGAAGACGGTCGCTGCGGATATGCGGGTCGAATCGCTCGTGCTTGCCGAAGAAATCCGAACTGAAAACGGTGCCGTCCTTGCCCGGATACGGGAGCTGTTTCCCGATACGCCGGTGGAATTCGTTCCGCATGCGGAATTCAAAAAGCAAACGGCGTTCTGCAAAGCCCTCATCCGGACGGGAGAAGTAACTCCGTATGCGAACGTGATTCTGCGTTCCGCGTGTATTTTCTGAAAAGGCGGTCCGTATGCGTATTCACATGAACGGAATTTCCAAGTGTTTCGGTGAGGCTGCGATTCTTTCCGACGTGCATTTTTCACTCGAACCGGGCGAAATTCACGCTTTAATGGGAGAAAACGGCGCCGGAAAATCGACTCTGATGAAAATTCTGACGGGAGTTTATCAGAAAGATTCCGGAGATATTTTTATCGATGATAAAAAGGTTTGTTTTTCCGGACCGAAGCAGGCGGAACAAGCCGGCATTTGCTTTGTGCATCAGGAATTGAATAGTCTGCTCGATATGACCGTTCAGGAAAATATCTTTTTGGGCAGAGAATTGACTTCCGTACCGGGCGTGCTGTGCGTAAAGCGGATGAAACGTGAAACGGAACGGATACTGCAAACGTTCGGGGTGGCTATCGCTGCGGACGAATTGTTGGGAAATCTTTCCGTGGGGCAGCGGCAGATGGTTGAAATTGCGAAAGCGTTTCTCGTTCAAGCCGAGGCGGTGATACTCGACGAACCGACGGCCGCGCTGACCGATACGGAAGTTGACCGGCTGTTTTCCGTCGTTCGGCTTTTGAAGGAAAAAGGGACGTCTTTCGTTTACATATCCCACCGTATGGAAGAAATTTTCCGGTTATGCGATCGGGTAACCGTTATGCGCGACGGCCGCATCGTCGGAACGGAATCCGTACGCCGAACCGACGCCGACGAATTGATACGCTTGATGATCGGGCGCAGTTTGGGAAATCTGTACCCGAAAGAACCCGTTGCTCCGGGACCGATTTTGCTGCAGGCGGAGGGATTGTCCAAACAGGGTGTGTTTCGGGACGTCAGCTTTCGGCTCCATGCGGGGGAAATTTTGGGAATCGCGGGACTTATGGGCAGCGGCCGGACGGAGATTGCAAAAACGCTGTTCGGTTCCTATCGCGCCGATTCGGGATCGCTGTACGTCAAGGGAAAAAAGCTCTCGCTTCATTCCCATACTCCCCGTAACGCGCGGAAACTCGGCATTGCTTTCATTACGGAAGACCGCAAAGAAGAGGGGCTGATGATCCGTGAAAGTATAGCGAAAAACCTGTCGCTTACCAATTTTTCCGTGATAACTGATCACCGGTTTTTGATCAGCAAAAAGAAGGAACGAACGCTGACCGCTGCCGCCGTATCCCGGTTCCGTATTAAATGCCGGGGCGGAAACCATATTTGCGGAAATTTAAGCGGCGGCAATCAGCAAAAAGTCGTTTTTGCAAAATGGCTTTTTACGGAACCGGACATACTGATTCTCGACGAGCCGACGCGCGGCGTCGACGTGGGTGCAAAACAGGAAATCTATTCTATTATAACGGAACTTGTCAAACGCGGTGCCGCCGTATTGTTCATTTCGTCAGAATTGCCGGAGGTCATCGGTATGAGCGACCGGATTGCCGTCGTGCACGAAGGTACGATTGCGGGAATTCTTGAACGCGCCGACGTATCTCAGGAAAAAATAATGGCTCTTGCAACAGGAGGACGTGCATGAACATAACGACTGAAAAACTGAAAGGTTTGCGGGATTATGGAGCGCAAATCGCATTGATTCTGCTCATAATTGCTATCAGCATACTCAGTCCTGAATTCAGAACGGTAAACAACGCGCTTTCACTGCTGCGTCAGTCCGCGGTGAACGGTTTGATTGCGTTCGGTATGACTTTCGTCATTCTTACCGGCGGAATCGATCTGTCGGTCGGTTCCGTGTTGTGTTTGACGGCGCTGCTGTGCGCCGGAATGATCAAAGCTGCGGTTCCCGTTCCCGCGGCGCTGCTTTTGGCTTTTGCCCTCGGCATCGTTTTGGGATTTCTGAACGGTCTGATGATTGTAAAAGGGCGGCTGCAGCCGTTTATAGCGACGCTCGTTTCAATGACTGCGTACCGGGGTATCGGAATGATATACAGCAACGGCCGGCCCGTTTCCGATTTAGGGCAGAGTGCGCTCCTTGCCGGTCTCGGCAAAGGTCATTTTTTGGGGATTCCTGTTCCCGTGTGGATTCTGCTGATCGTATTTTTTATCTTCCTTTTCATTTTACAGAAAACGGTTTTCGGGCGGCAGGTGTACGCCGTCGGTTGCAATCCGAAAGCAGCCGCGCTGGCAGGTATCAGTACCGGACGGGTAACGTATTTAGTGTACGTAATTTCCGGCGCGGCGGCAGCCGTTGCCGGCCTGATCCTTGTTTCCCGGCTCGGTTCCGCGCAGCCGACCATGGGCAGCGGTTACGAACTCGACGCTATCGCCGCCGTTGCGCTCGGCGGTACCAGTATGAGCGGCGGCCGCGGCAGAATTCTTGGAACGCTCACCGGTGTGCTCATCATTGCAATCCTGAACAACGGTATGAATATACTCGGCATATCTTCATATTATCAGCAGGTTGTAAAAGCTTTGGTTATATTACTTGCGGTTCTGTCTGACCGTAAGCGGTAGGAGGCATATATGAAAAAGGCAATTGTATGGGGAATGGTTTGCATCGCTTGCTTGCTGAGCGGTTGTGCAAAAAAAGGCGAAACGGATACGGATCTGATCGGATTTTCGATATCCACGCAGAACAATCCGTTTTTCGTTACGCTTGCGGACGGCGCCAAAAAACAGGCGGCTACGGATAACAGCACTTTGGCAGTGGTCGATGCGGGAGACGACGTGGTAAAGCAAATAAGCGACATTGAAGATCTCATTTCAAAGAACGTAAAAGTGCTGATCGTTAATCCCGTGGACTCCGCCGCCGTTGCGCCGGCCGTTACCGCCGCAAAGAAAGCCGGTATTCCGGTAATCGCGGTAGACAGGGCCGTTATCGGTGAAACCGTCGCGTGCCAGATTGCGTCCGACAACGTCGCCGGTGCAAAAATGGCCGGCGAGTATCTGCTGTCGCTCGTGGGCGAAGGCGCTGAAATTGCCGAATTGCAGGGGATTCCGGGCGCTTCGGCAACTATAGACCGCGGAAAAGGATTTCACTTAGCCGTAGACGGAAAGGCGGAGGTGAAAGCAAGTTTGACGGCGAATTTTAACCGGGTTGAGGGGCTCGCGGTTACCGAAAACCTGCTGCAGTCGCACGGCGATTTAAAAGGGCTGTTCGCCCATAATGACGAAATGGCGCTTGGTGCGTTGGAAGCTGCGGCCGCCGCCGGTAAGCAAATCGTCATCGTCGGCTTCGACGCAACGGACGATGCGGTTGCAGCGGTAAAAGACGGACGTTTGGCCGCTACCGTTGCGCAGCAGCCTGCCGAAATGGGTAAAATTGCCGTACAAACCGCGATAAAACTTATCCGCGGTGAATCGGTTCCCGAATCGCTGCCGGTTGTCGTTTCATTGATCACAAAATAAGAAGTACGTCCCGGAATTCCGGTTCCGGGATACTTCGCACTATAAAATATGATTGTTTCAGGATTGCGTATGAAAATACTGAATTTCGGGTCGATCAATATCGACTATGTGTACCGCGTAACGCACTTCGTTCGGCCCGGCGAAACGCTCGCCGCGGACGAACGCTCCGTTTTTCCCGGTGGAAAAGGTCTCAATCAGTCCGTCTCGCTCGGCCGCTGCTGCGGAACTGAACGTGATATTTTTCATGCCGGATGTATCGGTCGAGCCGACGCCGATTTTATAGACGCTCTGTTGCGGGAAAACCGTGTCAGCGGCATGTTCGTGGAAACGTGCGAATCGGTTACGGGACACACGATTATTCAAGTTGACGAAAACGGGCAGAATTGTATTTTATTGTATTCGGGAGCGAACGGGGCACAGTCGGAAGCCCATATCGCCCGCGTTTTCCGCCGATTCGGCGCCGGTGATTACCTGGTGCTTCAGAACGAAATATCGTGCGTCGCTTATATTCTCGAGCAGGCTCATGCGGCGGGAATGAAGATTTTTTTCAACCCGTCGCCGTACACCGCCGATATCCGGAAATTACCGCTTGAATACGTCGACTGTTTTCTGCTGAACGAAATTGAAGCCGGAGATTTGTGCGGTACGCACGCTGCGGACGAATCGGTTTTGCTTGCAAAAACGGCCGCCGCGTTTCCGCGGGCGGAAATCGTGCTGACGCTGGGAAAGCGCGGCGTCGTCTGCAAAACTGATTCCGCCGTTTATCGGTACGGAACGTACGACGTACCGGTCGTCGACACGACGGCAGCGGGCGATACGTTTACCGGCTATTTTATCGGCTGCCGGGCGCTCGGTATGGACGCGCCGGCTGCGTTAAAGTATGCGTCGGCCGCGTCGTCGCTTGCCGTTTCGCAGCGCGGGGCGGTGCCTTCGATTCCCCGAATGCATCGTGTCCGTGATTTTGCCGACTCCGCCGCCGTTCCTTCCTTTAATTGAACGGCGCGTTCCGTTTTTTTTATAAAACGGTACCATATAAATAATTGACACCCGTCCGTCTGCGTGTTACGATTTTATCATCTAATCGGCAGAGGGGTTGTCCATGAAATTTTATTCAACGTATAAATTCCGTTTTATTTTTTTGATTACGTTGTTTATTACGCTTGTCTGTGCCGCAATAACCATTGTTGCGGTGCGCGACATTCGCAGTACCGCGGTAAAAGTTTTTGCCGAGCGCGGTGTGGCCGTGATTGAAAAAGCCGAACCGTATATCGACCCGGTGCGTTTTGCCGAGCTGTGCCGGACGCTCGATGCCGACGATTCCTATTATCTTGAAACATGGCGCAATCTGTTCGATATAAAACAGTCTCTCGGATGTGAATATTTGTATACGATGGTGCCTAAAAGCGGGACGGTTTTTACATATATTGTTGACGGAAGTTCAACGTTTGACGATGAGGATAATTTTTCACCGCTCGGAACGGACGAAGATATTTCGAGTTACGGCAGCTATCCGTTCGACGCACTTAAACGGCAGGAAATGGTCGTCGGAAACCTTCAGTATCAGGCGGACTGGGGCTGGACGATTTCCGTGTACGCGCCTATTATCGATGCGGCCGGAACGTCGATAGGGTTTCTTGCCTGCGACTTTGACGTTGAGAATCTCGTTTCCGTTATAAACGGCAGTACTATCAAAATGATCCTCGTTTTTGCGGTGAGTCTTGTCGTGGGGATTACCGCGCTTTGGTTCTTTGTCGTGTTCTTTTTCAAGCGCCTTTTTCGTGTGGTTCAGGCAATGCGGGATATTGCCGGCGGTGCAAGCGATTTGACCGCACGTATTCCCTGCGGAAATGCCGACGAACTCGACGCCCTCGCTGCGGAATGTAACGCCGTTATTGAACAAATGCAGCGGATGATACGGACGGTATCGCAGTCGGTGGGAACCCTTTCGGAAAACAGCGGTGAAATTTCCGGGCATAATCAGGAGATGCTTTCGCTTCTGAGCGAAGCGGGCACCGCTATCGACGAAATTTACGGAAAAGCCGGTACGCAATGCGGTCTTACCGAAGCCCTTTCAGGTGAAATCGGTACCGTCCGTACTGCCGTACAAACGCTCGAAGAAAAAATAGCGCATCAGACGGAAGCGGCGGCGCGTTCCTCTCTCGCCGTGGAACAGATAACGTCGAATATTCATACCGCCGATATGAATATCAGCCGAATTGCCGACGAATACGGGGCGATTGTGGATGAAACGGCAAAAAGCCGGCAAAAACAGAACAAAATGACGGAACAGATATCGCTCATTGCTCAGCAGGCAAAAAATCTTTCTACGGCGAACTCCGTCGTAACGAAAATAGCCGCGCAGACGAATCTGCTTGCAATGAACGCCGCGATTGAAGCCGCGCACGCAGGCGATTCGGGCAGAGGTTTCAGCGTTGTTGCCGACGAAATACGCGCGCTCGCGGAAACGTCGGCCAAGCAGACAAAAGCCATTCGGACGCTTATCGGCGGAATTGAGAAAACGGTTGAGGAGCTCGTCGATGCTTCCGGCAATTCCGAATCATCGTTCGGTGCGCTCGGAAACCGCATAGGCGAACTTGCCGTTCCGTTGCAGGAAATCAGGGTGGGCATGAACGGCCAAAACCGGGGTGCGGAAGATATTATTGCGATGATGCGCGTTTTGAGCAATTCGGCTGAAGCGATTGCGGACGCTTCAAAAAAAATGTCCGATGAAACGCTGCTCGTGTCCGAAAAAATCACTGAATTGCGAAAATCGGCGGACGACATTCTTTCGAGCGGCAGCGGTACGGCGGAACTTCTCAATCAGGTGAATACTTTTGCCGCCAACGCCGCCGTGTGTTCGGACGGCAACGTAACGCTTGCCGGAAACGTAAGGTCGCTCGTTGCAAGTTATAAAGTCGAGTGAGTCGGTCGATTGATGCCGGAAAATATGCATTGTACGTTTTAGAGCCGATTACAGCGCTTTACGGTCTCTGCGCGGTCCGTTTTTTGTTGACGTAACCTATTTATTTCAATATTTTTTCTATATAACATATGTCGATATAAAACCGATACGGAGGTTTGCATGAAAAGCGGAACGAAGATTTTGCTCGTCGTCGTCGGATTGCTGGTCGTTTTGGGAATTGCCGGTTGTCAATTCTACAGCGGAACGTATAATAAAATGGTCGCTTTGGACGAACAGGTGTCCGGGCAGTGGGCGCAGGTTCAAAACGTTTATCAGCGCCGCCTTGATTTAATTCCGAATTTGGTTGCGACGGTCAAAGGCTATGCGTCCCACGAATCGCAGGTATTTACGCAGATTGCCGAAGCCCGGGCTAAAGCCGGCGGCGTCGTTCAGATTTCTGCGGCGGATCTTGACGATCCGGCAAAGATGAAGCAGTTTCAGGAAGCTCAGAGTTCTTTAGGCGGCGCTTTACAGCGTTTGCTCGCCGTAACCGAAAATTACCCCGAATTGAAGGCCAATGAAAACTTTCTGGCATTGCAGGATCAGCTTGAGGGTACCGAAAACCGGATAACCGTGGAACGCGGCAGATTCAACGAATCCGTAACCTCCTACAATACGTTTATCCGCCAGTTTCCCAAAAACATTATTGCGAATATGAGCGGCTTCCGTACCAAAGAAAAATTCAGCGCCGACAGCGCCGCCCAATCCGCTCCCGCCGTTTCGTTCGAGTAACGGCGAGTACGGTAAGGACTGCATAATGAAGAAAGCGGTAATGCTTAAAAAATTGAAATTGACGGACGAGTCTCTGACCCGAATACGGGAAGCGGTTATGAAGGCCGAATCCCGTACGACCGGTGAAATCGCGCTTGCGGTAACCGCCGAAAGCGCGGCGTATTCGTTCCGGGAATTATTGGCCGCGCTGACCGCCGGTGTTTTCATATTCGCACTGCTGCTGCCGTTCGCGCACGTGATAGCGGAACTTTTTGAAAACATGATGTGGCATATGCCGCTGTGGTATCTGCCCGCGTTTTACGGCATTACCTGCTTCGGACTTGTGGCGCTGCTGTTCCGGATTGCGAACGTTCCGGCCGTCGATCGGCTGATTGTACCTCGTGCGGTCAGATCGCGCGCGGTGTATAACCGCGCCGTTCGGTATTTTGCCGAAAGCGGCGTGTATGCAACGAAGGATCATTCGGGTATTTTGATTTTCGTTTCATATATGGAACGGGAAGTACGCATCATTGCGGATACCGGAATTACTGCCAAAATATCGCCCGGTTTGTGGAATCTGATTGCGGCGGATTTGGCCGAAGGCTTGGGAACCGCCGATGCGGCCGGCACGTTTATCCGCGCAGTCGAACGCTGCGGTGAATTGCTGGAAGAATACTTTCCCGCGGTTGCCGGATCCGGTGCCGAACCGAACGGAACGGCGGAAAATCCCGACGAACTGGCGAACGGTCTTGTCGTTTTGGAGGAAGAAGATGCGTACTGATTTCCGGAACCGGCGGCGCGCTGTCTGCGCGGCCTTTTTCTGCATCGTTTTGTCGCTGCATCTGAGTGCGCTGAGTATTCCGCAGTGGATCGGCCCGGTCAACGATCAGGCGGGCGTTATGTCCGCCGCAGAAAAAAACGAATTGTCCGGTTATTTGACCGATCTGAACAATCAAACCGGCGTACAAATGGCCGTGCTCACCGTTCCTTCTTTGGGAGGCGCTTCAATAGAAGAACTGGCTATCCGTACTGCCGACGCCTGGAAACTCGGCCAAGCGGATACGGACAACGGTGCGCTGCTGGTCGTCGCGCTTGAAGAACGGGAACTGCGTATTGAAGTGGGATACGGGCTTGAAAGCGTTTTGACCGATGCAAAAAGCGGCCTGATTATCCGCAACGTCATAACGCCGTATTTCCGCGACGGAAAGTACGGTGCGGGCATTATCGCCGGTATCAAAAACATGGCGGGGATTGCGACCGACAACGCGGAACTCGTTTCGGAATCGGTTCAAAACGGTGACACGGCTTCCGATGCGATCGGTGCAGCGGCGTTCTTTTTCATCGTGTTTATCGTGATCGTAACGGCGGGCGTTTCGACTTCCATCCGTGGCCGCCGATACGGCCGTTACCGCGGTCCGATCATCATGCCCCCTCCGACGTTTCGCAGCAGAAACGATTCCGATCACCATTTCGGCGGCGGATTCGGAGGTTTCGGCGGGTTTGGCGGCGGCGGTGGTTTCTCCGGCGGAGGCGGCGGATTCGGCGGCGGCGGAGCGTCCGGACGCTGGTAGCGGCGGCGGCAAGCCGTCCGTGCCTTGCCGCCTTACGAGTTTGCCGTGCAAACTCGGCGTATGCAAAGTTGCCGCCGTCCGTGGCTGGGCGTATTCCGCCGTGTCGGCGGCAAGCCGTCCATGCCTTGCCGCCTTACGAGTTTGCCGTGCAAACTCGGCGTATGCAAAGTTCCCGCCGTCCGTGGCTGGGTGTATTCCGCATCGGCGGCGGCAAGCCGTCCGTGCCTTGCCGCCTTACGAGTTTGCCGTGCAAACTCGGCGAAGTGCGGTTTCAGCCGGAGTGCGTGCAGTCTTTTTCCAAAAGGTAAAACGTCCCTTTGACCCCGTGCGCTTCACCCGCCTTGCGGAAGCCGAGTTTTTCATACATGGCAAGCGACGGCCGGTTCCGTGAAAACGCGTCGAGCCGGACCGATTCATAGCCGCCGGTTTCGGCTTGATTGAGTACGTGTTTCATAACGGCGGAACCGTACCCGTATCGCTGAAAATCGGGGTGGACGCACAGTCGGTGTACTATCAGCGGGTTCGTCGCCGGAAAGCGCCACTGCGCCGTATCATACTGCGCGTCGCATTCGCCGTTTAAGACGACGCAGACGGCGATTCTCCCGGACGGCGCGTGCCGCGCGGTAAACAACTGCCGGCGGCGGATATCGTTCCGCAGAATATCCGCAGACGGATACCGGCGGTAGTCCCACATATCTATTCCCGTTTCCTGCATGTGCCGAATGGCCGCCCGATACAGCGCTTCTATTTCCGTAAAATCGCGGTCGGCTGTCGGAATAAGTTCAATGGGTAAAGCTGTCATAAAACCTCATGAGTTCTTTTTTGATTTACAATAAACGCTGAGAAAACACTTTTTTCTGGTATCTGTCCACGTATTTTTTGTACTCCGATTATCACTCGGCGTTTTGGGAATTGTAACGGTATAGCGCTCGTCTCCGTAATATGCAACCTTGTAATGTGCACTGCGGGGCATACTTTTGTCGATGAATTCATGTTTTCTTAAAACGGAGATCAGATCTGAACCGTTTTTTGAACAGTTTTTTATCCAATCGTCTTCGCATTTTTCATACCGTTGTGCCGCTGCTGATTCTGCAAAATTCCAATCGTCAATTTGCCCTTTTATATTTTCAACGACATGCGCTTTCCGGGAGTCGTTCTCGGCAGGTTCACTGTGAATCGTTTTGTAAAAAAGTCCTTTGACAAAATCTTTGATTTCATCAGGAAACAATTCATTTTCAGTGCAAGGTAGAGATACGGTTATGGAGGAATTGAGTTCTTGTTTATCGGAAAAACTTGCAGACAATGCGGCAATTTTCTCCGTTAGGATACGATTTTCTTCAGTTAGTTTCCGGTTTTCAGCCTCGAACGTCTCCATATACAGATTGAGTTCTTTTTGTTTTGCTTCCAGTTCTTTTTTCAAACGAGTGGACTCTTCTTCTTTTTCCTTTATTTGCGCTTGGAGATTGTCGATTCGGGCAGTACTACCGGTACTTAATCGTTCATATTCCGTTTTGAGTCGAGACTGCTCCCGTTCTGTTTCAAGCTGTAATAAGGTGAACCATGAAGTTCCTTTTGAAAACGGTTTTAAAGCCGTTACTTCGGCTATTTTATGATAGATGCTTTCTACGGTAAGTCGTTCCGATGGATGAAAATAAAAACGTTCTTTGTTTCCCCAATAAATACCAATCACGCCATTGAATACGTTATTTCCGTTAGTTTCTTTTTTTAATCGATATGAAAAATCGGTGCTCGGTTCCGTAAATACAAACGCCATGCAATGCAATTTTTCGGCAAGTCGTTCCGGATCGATAAGATACTGTCCCGACTTTTGTTTGCTGATATATACAACCGGCAGTTCTATCTTTTTTTTCCCGTTCAATATATCGATAAATAATTGAGCCATTGCGGGAGTGATGTCAGCCGATATCGATTCTTTCGGATTTCCGTTTGAGGATGTGTCTATAAGCGGAGTAATGAATTTTGAAAAGTATTGGGGTTTGTGGCCTGCGATATTTTTTGCAACTGTTCCGTCAACGGTGGTTTCAAATGTCAAATACGTTGCTTCTTTTTTTCTGCTGCATACGATATACGTGTTCCACGTTTTGTTCACTTCCTGTTCTTTAAGGCGGAATCCCCAATAAAAATCCGTATCTTTTTCAAGTTTTTTCGATTCGATTGTCGAATTTGCATCGGCAAATACTAAATGAGCCGGTGCTTTCTCATACGACAGCAGTTCCTTTTTTATATTATCCGAAGAATGAGGACTTTGAAGTCTCTAGTTTTTTACCGTTTCCCAAACATCATCTTCCGTAACGTTTTCTTTTAATTTTAGTTGTGTTCGGAATGTTGTCATGTACTGCTCCTTGCGAATTTTTATTATAACATACTGAATATCCTTTGTCACTTTCAGCAGGGATCCGTAAAATACCCGCAGCGGCGGCGGCAAGCCGTCCGTGTCTTGCCGCCTTACGAGTTTGCCGTGCAAACTCGGCGTATGCAAAGTTGCCGCCGTCCGTGGCTGGGTGTATTCCGTAGCGGCGGCGGCAAGCCGGCTTGTAAAATTCCCGCAGATAAGATAAAATCGGATAACTATGAAAACTTCCGAAACTTTGATTTCGACACTGCGGGAAGTTCCCGCTGAGGCGGTGATCGCCAGTCATCAGCTTATGCTGCGCGCCGGACTTATCCGCAAATTGGGAAACGGCCTGTTTACGTATCTGCCGTTCGGACTGCGCTCGTTCCGCAAGGTTGAAAATATTATCCGTGAAGAAATGGACGCAATCGGTGCGCTTGAAATAAAACCGTCTGTCGTCGTTCCCGGCGAGTTGTGGCGTGAATCCGGCCGGTGGGATACGATGGGGGCGGGAATGCTCCGCATCAAAAACCGCGTCGATCAGGAATTGGTCGTCAGCCCCACTGCCGAAGAAGCCGTTACCGCTCTTATCCGCGACGAATTGTCTTCTTATAAACAATTACCGATCGTCGCATATCAGATCAACACGAAATACCGGGACGAAATCCGTCCCCGCTACGGCGTTATGCGCGGCCGTGAGTTTATGATGAAAGATGCGTATTCGTTCCACGCCGATGCGGAAAGTCTTGATAAGACGTATTTGGCGATGGAAAAAGCATATAAACGGATTTTTAAACGACTGGGACTTTCGGTCATTCCCGTTTCCGCCGATTCGGGCGCGATGGGCGGCAGCGGTTCGGAAGAGTTTATGGTTGAAAGTCCCATAGGAGACGATACGCTCATTCTGTGCCCCAAGTGCGGCTACGCGGCGAATACCGAAAAAGCTGCGTGTGCTCCCGACGAGGTGCAGGATAAAGACGGTAAACCGCAGGTTGCGGCGACGCTTCCGATAGAAAAAGTCCCGTGTCCCGGCGTTGAAACGATCGCCCAGATGGAAACGTTTTTCAAGATGCCTGCCGAACAGTTCATTAAAGTGCTCATTTACCGGGTGTGCAACAGCGAGCTCGATTTGCGTACCGCGCCCGGCGGAAATACGTTCAAGCGCGATGCCGAAACCGGCGGCGCGCCGCACTATCCCGAAGCGTTTTTTGCAGTTGCAATCCGCGGCGATCTGGACGTGAACGAAGCCAAACTTGCCGCGGTGCTTAAAGCAAGCGAAGTCGAACTTGCTTGTGAAGACGACGTTATCCGGTTTTCCGGCGCGCCGCACGGATTCGTCGGACCGGTCGGTTTGACGAAACTGCCGCTGCTCGCAGACGAAAGCGTGATGGTTCAGTGCGAAGACGGTTCGTATACCGTGCGCGTGCACGATACGGTAACCGGCGGCGGTCAGGCGGACGTCGACAATCTGCACGTGGAACCCGTCCGCGATTTTACGCCGTTTATGACGGCCGACGTGCGAACAGTCGTCGCCGGCGACTTGTGTCCGTGCTGCGGCGCGGAGTTCTACAGCAAAAAAGGCAACGAGCTCGGCCATATTTTCAAGCTCGGCTACAAATACACTAAATCGATGAACGTAACGTATCTCGATGAAAACGGCAAACAGCAGGTTCCCACGATGGGCTGCTACGGAATCGGCGTTGACCGCTCGCTCGCTTCGATTATCGAAGAGCATCACGACGGTAACGGGATCGTGTGGCCGATGAGCGCCGCGCCGTATCAGGTGGTGATCGTGCCGGTCAAATACGAAGGCACGATGAAAGAGATTGCCGACTCGCTGTACGCGGAACTGCGGCAAGCGGGAATCGAAGTCCTGCTCGACGACCGAAACGAACGTCCCGGGGTCAAATTCAAGGATATGGATCTGATCGGTATTCCGGTGCGCATCGTCGTCGGTGAAAAAAATCTGCCGAACGTTGAATTGAAACTCCGTTCCGCTGCGGACAGCGATTTGGTTCCTGCGGCAGAAGCCGCCGGGAAAGCCGCTGCAATCGTGCGTGCGGAACTCGCCGCGCTCAACGGATAACGGAGCGGATGTGATGCGGGTACCGTGCGGGAATCGTAAAGAGGCTGCCGTCGTTTTTGCCGGTTTGATGTTGTTCGCAGCGAGCCGGCTGCCGGCGCTGCCGGGGATTTCGTCGTATCTGAGCGACGATTCCGGCTTGTACGTGTATTATCGCGATTATTCGTTTGAATATGAAGCGTACGTCGGATTTTTGCAGTACGACGATGCGACGTACGCGATGCGCTATTATTCACCCGTGCATCCGGTCGTGCCTGCCGATACTCCGGCTGCTTCGGCAACCGGCGGCGCGGTTACCGTAAACGGCGGGTCTCTTTCGGCAACCGGCGGTTCGCGGGGTGTACTGCCGAAATCGGTAGAAATATTGTTTACGCTGAATCCCGACGTTTCGTACACGGACATGACCGGTGAACGCTTCGTTTCGGCGGTAACTGCGGACGATACCGATTTGGTCAATTATCTGCATGATCTGGTGTACGAGCTTTCCGCCCGCCGCCGGAAAGTTCCCGGCGGCATCGTTGTTTCGCCGACGGTAATCCGGGAAGAGTTCGCTCAGTTCGGCGGCGCGGTCGATATGGCGTACGATTTTGATATTCCGCTGTTCGGTTTGAAGCGAATTTCGGCTGCCGACGGAAGCGTTTTATTCGATCTGGTAACGGCGGGACTGCTCGTTTCGTCGGCGGATACGTCGTTTTCGGCTTTTAAAGGATTTCCCGCGCCGCTGAACGACAAGCAGCGTAAATTTTTACCGGTTTCCGATGCTTCGGCGTTTCCCGTGGAATTCGGTGCGCAGAAGCTGCTGCTCGATTCGCAATGGACGCGGGCTGCGGAAAATATGTTCGTGCTCGGTGACAACGCGATTCTGGTTGTGAGCGCGTTCGACGAGACGCCCGGAGCGGAAACGGCGTATCCGGTGTTCGACCTGTTTACTCGCACTTTGTCGCTCGGTACGCAAGGTTCGTACGCTGATTGGCGGCAGCGGTCGGTGCGGCGTTCTCCGGTTCAGCTGATTACGGAAATGAAGTACCATATTCCGGCGGAAAACGCCGTTTCGCGTGATTTTAAGATTTTGACAAAACGCGATAAGCAGTATTGCATTTTGAGTCTTACCGTGTTCGACAGCGTGTACAAAAGCAACGCGGCGTATTTTGATTCCATTCTGAAAAGTTATTCCGTTCGGTAACCGCAGGTACGTTAGCGGATGAGTGAATGATTTTGCGTAACCGCCTAGCCCGGATTGGAGCAGTGCCGAAGGCAGTCCGTAGGACCGAAGCTGCGGAAAGCCGGTGTGCGATTGAGGCTGCTTCCGAATCTTGAAAAGGAAAAGGTTTTTCGGTGTCTCGGTTATGGTGCGTCGGCTGCGGCCTGCGCGGAAGATTCGCGTGGCCACTCTACTTGAAACTTGTACTTGAAAGCGGCGTTAGTCGCCGCTCTACTTGAAACTTGTACTTGAAAGCGGCGTACCGATCCAGACACCTTCGCTTCCGATGTATTCTTTGCGCTGGCCTTCTATCAGAAACTGGACGCTTTCAACGGTGGGAAAGGCTGCCGCCGTGTAGACGACTTGCATCAGCTGGCCGAGGTAGCCTTCAACTCCGTATCGGTTGTATTCGAATTCTTCGCTGAAATTGAGCGTTGCCACTTTGTTTTTGACGGCGGCGGAAAGCAGGCGCGTTCCATCGGGGATGAGTGTCATGCAGCCTTTTTCCAGTTCGGAAAGGTCCGGGCCTGAGAGCAGGGCGTTTAGGGCCGCCGTGAGCGGTGAATCGTTTTTAGGCAGATTGCGTGTCATTTCCCTGCGTGAAACCGAACCGTCGCCGTCTATCGTGACGAAGCAGAGTTTGGTCGGCAGTACGGCCGGCTGAACCGGCTCGTCGGCGGGGCGTTCCGTTTGTGCGGACTGTTCCACGGGTTGTGTTCCGGTGCCGGCGGAATCTGCGCTTGAATCGGGTGTTCCGGCAGCCGTTTTTTCTGCGGGTTTTGGACTGAGCGGAGGTTCCGTTTCCGTTTTTACTTCCGTGGAAGGTGCTGTGGGTACCGCGGGCTCCGTGTTCAGCGGAATTTGTATCGTTAGTTCGTCGGCGGTTCCTTCCGGCGGGGTTTTAGGCTCATATTGGGAAATGAAGTTTGGTTCTTTGCCGATCGTATGTTTGAAAAATCCGGTATCTTTGAGAACGCGCATGATGTCGTCCTGTTTAATGAGAAATATGATGAGCAGTACGAGCGCGATAAGTATCCAGCAGGCAACCGCAAAGCCTGCCTGATTGTTTTTTTTCTGCTGAGACATGGAATCAGTATAATACAATCGGCGCAAAGCGGCAAGACGGAAAATCGAAATGCGGAAAGGTACCCGGCGACGGATCGGTAAAATGAAAAGCCCGCCGAACCGCGGAATGCTGCTGTGCGTTCGACGGCCGGCGGGTTTGATGAATCAAGTCGGTTTTATTGTATGAAAACCATTATTCGCATTGGCCTATAGTTTTCATGTACACATGCAGTTTTTCCGTAAACCGTTTCATTTCCTCAACTTGGATATCTCCGATATTTGCGATACGGAACGTGTGTATATTTCCCAATTTTCCGGGATAAATGGTAAACGCGTATTGGCTTGCAAAATCGTGTAATTCGTTAAAATCATAGAGGGAGTTTTCTGGTTCCAAAATTGCCGTAATAAGATGACTTTGATATTTTTCTTCGACGAGCATTTTGAGTCCCATATCCTTTATTGCTTTAACCAATACTTTCCAGCAATCCGTATACCGTTGTGCGCGCGCCTCTACCGTCTCGACTTTCGTTTCAATAATGGCTTGTCGCAGCGCGTAGAAAGTCTGAACGGGCGGGGTAAAGCGGGTTTGCTTCGTTTTCTGAAAATACTGATACTGATCGTAGAGGTTCAGATAATAATTGCGTATGGGGATATCTTTGGTTTTTTCCAGTTCTTTCTTATTGCAAATCACAAATCCGATTCCGGCCATTCCCTGTATGTTCTTGTTTGATGTGGACGCCATAAAATCGATTCCCAATTCTTTCAGGTTCATCGGAATGCCGCAGTATGCGCTTACAGCGTCTACGATCGTTATCAGGCCGTATTTTTTTGCCATCGGGCCGATCGTATCCAACGGATTCAATAGGCCCGTCGTCGTTTCGTGATAAACTATGGCGAGGTGTGTGTATTTCTTTGATGCGAATTCTTTTTCGAGAGCGCGGATATCTATCGGTTCGTACGTCGAACTTGTGAATACGTCGTAATTCAGTTTATGGACTGCCGCGATCTTGGCGAGTCTGTTGCCGTATGAACCGTTATCGACTACGAGTAATTTTCCGTTTTCCGGAACGACGGAACAAACCATCGCTTCGTCCGCGCCTGTTCCCGAGCATCCGAACAATACCGTCGTATATTCTTCCGGAGATGCTGCGAAGGCGGTCAATTCCTGCGTACACCATTCCATCAACTCTCCGAATTCAGATTCCCGCGGACAAATATCCGCTTGGACTTGAGCGTATTTTACGCTGTCCGTAGTAGACGCCGGCCCCGGATTGAGTAATACTTCCCTGCGTATGGCCCGTAATTCTTCATTTTCCTTAATACGGGGATATATTACCGCAGTTGCCATTTCAAGGTGTTCTTCGCAGTCGATTTCACGCCACGCATAGTATTCTATCTTTTTTATATAAATCGGATCATTCCGTTTTGAGCTGACGTACTGCATTGCGTGTTCGTATTCCATTTTGGGCAGATCGTCATGATGAGCCGCTGCATACTCGCACATCCTTTTTAAGGTAGATTCGGAAAGACGGGTTATACCCACCAGTTCGCCGGCAACTTCGGCTATGCGGCTGCGGTCTTTTGAAAGATTTTCAAGAACGCTGCATTCGGACGTCTGTACATACACTTCATCACCGGATTCGGTCGGGCCTGAAGCAAGTATGACGTTTCGGCGCTGGTCGTTTATAAGAACTTGAAGTCCTATCGAGTCGTAAATCAGATCCGATTCAAGAACGAGCACGTCTCCTTTTACATACGGCGCGCATACTTCCAGTGTTCCCATGCTGCCGGTGTTTGCGTAGTTCGTATTGCAAACGGTTTTAATTATATGATATTTTTTTGCAAGCTTGTCGTACCACTCGTGACAATGACCGGTACCTATGATAATTTCTTCTATTCCCGCAGCAATCAATTTTTGTACCGACCATTCAACGATTGCGTGACCGTCTATTTCCAAAAAACCTTTCGGCATGGCGGTGGTACGGCCTTTGAGTCTGGAACCGAGTCCTCCCGCCATTATTACAGCCTGTTTAATCATGTTTCTTCCTCGTTCGATTATTTCTTTAAAAATTCCATAAACACTGTCTTGTTTTGTTGCGGTGTAGACTTCGGTCTGCCCAGATCCTTGCGGGCCCCTTTGCATACTTTTATTTCCACAAAGGTCAGTTCCTCTTTTCCATTCCGTTGCTTTTCTTCTATTTCCGCAAGCGCCGTGTCGAGTTCTTTTGCCGTTGCGATATCATATGTTTTTTTATAACCGCAGGAACGTGCGATATCCGAAAGCTTTATCTGCAATCCGACTGTCGGTTGGCCTCCGACTGAATCGTGTGCTCCGTTGTTCAATACGAAATGGCATAAATTTGCCGGGTTTCGGGTTCCTATCGTCGCCATTCCTCCCATCTGCATTATGGAAGCTCCGTCGCCGTCTATGCAGTACACGGGACGCCGCGGTTCCGCCTGCATGGCAAGGGATAATGCGATCTGGGACGCGTGTCCCATTGACCCGACGGTCAAAAAATCACGACTGTGATCGAAATGATGTTTTTCCCGTAACTCGTACAATTCCCGGCTGGCCATTCCGGTTGTAGAGACGAAAACTGTCCGCTCTGATGCAGAAAGCATAATCCGTTCGATAGCTTCTTCCCGTTTCATTTCTGCGTTTACAGCCGTGTTGTTCTTGAGTTTATATTCTTCAAATGAATCTTTACGCACTACGAATGCATAAGGTGCGCTTTGTGTGCCGATATAATCATATGCACTGGTGAAATCCGCTTCCAGTTTATTTTCATCCGTATCCGGTGAGAGAATCGTGTAGGGAATCTTCATTGCATCGAATAAATCACACGTTACTTTGCCTTGTTTGACATGCTGCGGTTCGTCATGAACGCCCGGTTCTCCCCGCCAGCCTATGACGAGAATCAGCGGTACCGAATATACATCCGGATCGGCAAGGGAAAGCAACGGATTTACGGCGTTGCCTATTCCGGAATTCTGCATATATACGAGCGGAATTTTCCCTGTTGCAAAATGATACCCGGAGGCAATTGCCGCTGCGCATCCTTCGTTTGCAGCGATTATGTGCTTTGAATCCGGTGTGTTATCCGTTAGGTAGGCGCAAAACGATTTCAGCAATGAATCGGGAACGCCGGTAAAAAAATCCGTTCCGTTCCGAATCAGCATATTATAAAATAGTTCCGGTTTGATCATACTGTTATCCTGATAAAATATAATTAACGGTTATTTCGTACCCGGGATCAATTCCAGAATCTGTTTGATCGGCATACAAATATCGTTTACTTCCAAAGAGCGTTCCGTACGTAAAATGGTTTCGGCACATTTTACCATTGCAGGATACGCCGCCCGCAGCATGTGGTTTGCGTATATGATAACGTTTGCACCCCACTCTTTTAATTCCTTCTCCTGAAACTGATTGTACGTTGTGGGTACGAGAACGATAGGAACGTTTTTATACATTTCACGGAATCGTTGGCAAAATTCCTTTATGTCTGCTCCCGTTTTTTCTTTTGAATGAATCATGACGCCGTCCGCTCCGGCTTTGACGTACAGATCGGCCCGTTCGAGTGCTTCATCTACGGTGTGTCCGGCAATAAGTTCTTCCAGTCGGGCAATAATCATAAAGTCTTTCGTAACTTGAGCTTTTTTTCCTTCGCTTATTTTACGGCAGAATTCTTCCGCAGGTGCAAGTTCCTGTTTTGCCTCCGTTCCGAATAATGAATTTTTCTTGAGACCGACTTTATCTTCGATAATGACTGCCGAAACTCCGTTCCGTTCCAACGTCCGTACCGTAAACACGAAGTGTTCGGTAAGTCCGCCGGTGTCTCCGTCGAATATGATGGGTTTGGTGGTACATTCGAGAATATCGGTAAGACTTTGGAGGCGGGTCGTCAAATCGACAGCTTCAATGTCGGGTTTGCCTTTGTCCGTAGAATCGGTAAGTGACGAGGACCACATGCCGTCGAACCGATGCATTCCGTCTTCTTTTTCAATTTCCGTGTTTTCGATGATCAGTCCGGAAAGTCCTGAATGTGCTTCCATAATACGGACAATCGGTTTTGCCGAAATAAGCCGTCTGAGCGTTTTCATTCTGATTTCGGGGGTCGTACCGATTCCTTTGGCATTTTCAACGAGAGCGGAAGAATCGATTCCCTTTGTGTAGGGAATTTCAATGACTTGTCCGCCCTGTCGTTTCATCGTTTCATAAACCTCTTCACGGACCTTACTCATGGAACCCGTTTTCCAGTCGTCACCGTGTATGATGTAATCGGGTTTGTATTTGATAAGGTTCGGAACGTAACTCCATTCTTTTTGCGGAACGATCTTTGAAACGCCTTTTATATTTTCTACGACCTTTTTGCGTTGTTCATACGTAAGATACGGTAACCGTTTGTGATTGACAATAGCCGAATCGGTAAGAAGGCCGATCGTGACCTCTCCGTATTTAGCTGCTTCCGCAATAATATTAATAATGCCCGGGTGAATGATATCGCCGGTAAGACCAAGATAGACCGTTTTTGCCAATGTAGACTCCTTGAACAGTGATCTGTGTTCAAAATAATTATACATTTGTTATACCTTAAAAAAATGTATTAAGTCCAGTATGTTTCGGTGATAAAATCGGATATTGCCTTTTTCCGGTATGATTACGGCAGTACAGGGGCGATCCTTTACAATAAGGAATATTTGTTTTACACTACTGGAATGAAGCCGTTCAAGATTATTACATTTATTTTTTTTATATTTTCGGTGCCCGCTCTTTTTTCTCAGGAAGCTTTAAAATCAGCAGAAGAAGAGTATTATGATTTTCTTTCATTGCAGGGCATGACGAGCCGTCCCTCGCTGAATTACCGGACTTTGAGTGACTCCGAATGGACTGTTGATGCCGGAGCGGAGCACGTGTGGTTTTCCAATAATTTGGGTACGAAACATATTCTTTTTGCGCCGGAAACGGCGAGCGGCAATGCGTTTTTGAGCGGAGTGAATCAGAATATAGCGTTTAAACTGTTCGGTCCCGAATGGTTCAACAGTTTTAATACGGCTGCCCCTTACGGTCAAAACGACGGCGCGTTATGGCAGGGTAGAGGGTACAATACGAGTTTGACCGCAGGCATACGATTTGAAGCATACGGATTGGCGGTAACTTTTAAACCGCAGCTCAGTTTTAGCCAGAATATGGCGTTTGATTATATAAAACCAAACTATAAAACAGTGGATTCAATCGGGGTTGCGACGATTTATAACGGAAAAGCTTCTGAGTATGGATATTACGGAGTTCCGTCTATAGATGCTCCCCAGCGATTCGGCGATAATGCATTTTTTACGTTTGATTGGGGTGACAGTGAAATCCGGTATACATGGAAATCTCTGACGGTCGGTTTTGGTACACAGACAATATGGTTAGGACCTGCCCAGCTGAATCCAATAATACATTCAAATAACGCCGCTTCATACCCGAAAATTGATATCGGGTTTCGCCGGACGCAAATCTGTCTCCCGTGGCTTGGCTGGTATATCGGTGATATGGAAGCCCGCGGATGGTGGGGAAAACTTACAGAGTCAGACTATTTTGATACTGATGAAAGTAATAACAATAACTTAATGGCAGGTCTTTCTGTTGCATACGCGCCGTCTTTCCTGCCGGGATTGACAATTGGATTTAATAGAACAATGCTCAGTAAGTGGAGTGATATTACCGCATATACTCTTTTTCGTATTTATACGCCTTTTATTCAAGGTGGAAGTGATGCAAGTGATCAACGTTTTTCATTCACATTTGATTATGTAATTCCAAAAGCAGGATTTGAAGTATATCTTGAATGGGCTAGAAATGATTTTAGCCCAAATTTTGATTATATCTTAAGATATCCGTTTCATACACAAGGATGGACATTCGGAGCCCAAAAAGCACTAAGTATATCAGCTAATTTTAAGTTAAAACTTTTGCTAGAACTCACGTATCTTGAATGTTCTGCTGATTATGATAGACTGATTAATTGGTATTCAACTTTCTATGCTCACCATCTTATCACTCAAGGTTATACTAATGGCGGGCAGTGGTTGGGGGCAGGTATTGGTACGGGCGGAAACAGTCAGTATTTTGGTATACAATTATATCATAAAAAAGGAGACATTACTTTATTTGCTCAAAGACGGAATCCTGACTTAGATTATACAATGTATATTGATGCAAAAAAATATGCAGAAGAATGTGCTAATGGTAACTATGTTGCAGAAAGTAACATACGTATGATGTTGAGTTTTGGTCTCAAAGGAAATTTTTACATTCAGAAAAATCTTCGTATATCCGGTGCCTATATTTTTACGGATGAAAGGAATCCATTGAATAAATCTAACGATGATCATTCTTCAAAACATCGTTATAATAATACTTTTTCAGTAAGTTTAAAGTATAATTTATAATGATTTTAGACTGCATGAAAAAGTAATAAAGATTGGTATAAATGAACTAGGTTGAGGTGCCCGTTATGGATATGAAAAAAACACTTAAAACCATGATAAAAGTATTGGTAAAAGATACTTTTATTTATAAGAGATTTATTCAAAAAAAAGAGGCATATAATAAATATTTTTGTGGTGCTTATTCCAGACTAGAGGTAATTGAACAAACAAAGAAAAGATTTTGCTATAATAATAAAAATAAAACAAAGCAATATAAAATTTTACTAAGAAAAATATATATCCAAATCAATCCTGGAAAAAGATTCCAACATTGGATTGATACTGGATATTATTTTTGTAATTTTTATACTTTACCAGATGCTTTGCCTCCTAATTATGAACTAATCATCAACTCTTCACTATATGAAATAATAAAAGAGAACAAAGGTAAAAAGAATTTAGTTGAACTAAATAATTACAATCTTCTTGTCGCAATTACAAGATATATTCAAAGGATTATAAAACTAATAAATAAAAAGAATAAAAAATTACTGGATGAAAATCTAGAAAAAACAAAAATATATTTTGAAAATATGCTATCAACCCCTGCTAAAACCTTAGAAGAAGGGCTGCAACGTATTTTATTTTGGTCTTCATTATTTTGGCAAACAGGATTTAAGTTAATTGGACTTGGAAGATTGGATAAACTTCTTGCTAATCTTGATTCCCCTAGCAATAATGAAGAACTTATTTCTTTGGTTGTTGATTTTTATAATGAACTTCATAATTATTATGCAATAAAAAGCAATGTACTTATGGGTGATACTGGTCAGGTTATAATTTTAGGTGGAACAGAAATTGACGGGTCATATTATTGTAATAAATTAACCTATATATTTATCGATAGTTTAATAAAAATAAGATCCCCTGATCCGAAACTCCTTCTGCGATGTGCTTCTAATATGCCAGACGCGCTTCTTGAAAAAGCGTTGTTCTGTAATAGTCTAGGTATTGGATGTCCTTTATTATCAAACGATGACATAGTCATTCCTTCATTAGAAAAATTTGGATATACTCATGGAGATGCATGTAATTATGCTACATCGGCTTGTTGGGAACCTCTAAATTATGGGAAAGGTTTAGGTCGTGGTAATTTGGGCGATATTAATTATGCCCAAGTTTTAGTAGATACATATGAAGATAATAATTTTGTTATTTCAAGAAAATTTAGTGAATTAGAGAATTTATATATTGAAAAATTAAAGGAACATGTTTTAAATAAAATAGCAGTTCTCAACGGAATAAAATGGGAAAAAGCACCTCTTCTGAGTTTGTTTACAGAAGGTTGTAGACTATCAGGAAAAGATATAAGTGAAGGAGGGGCCATTAATAACGATTACGGCATATCTACAGTAGGTTTGGCTAATGCGATAAATTCTCTTTTATCTATTAATGATGTTGTATTTGTAAAAAAAGTTTTTACAATGCAAGAGCTGAAGGACAGTGTTGAACATGATTATCAGGATAATCTAAAATTAAAAACCATTCTTTCAGAAAATGATTATTTTGGGCATGATGATAAAATAGTCCTTGATTTAGTAAATACCTTAACGACAGTTGTCTCAGATTTATGCAGTTCTTATAAAAATCCATTTGGAGGAAATTTAAAATTTGGATTTAGTTCTCCAAATTATATAAATTGTGGATTAAAAACACTAGCTACATTAGATGGTAGAAATGCGTATGCTCCATTGGCCGTACATCTTTCTGCCAGATTGGGAACTGCATATACAGAACTTCTTTCATTTGCTTCTCAGTTACAATATCAAGAAAACAGAGCAAATGGTAATGTTGTTGATTTATTTATTAGTCCAAATATCATTCATAGCAGTTTTGATAAATTTATGCAACTTATCAAAACTGCTATAGAAATAGGTTTCTTTCAAATTCAAATGAATGTTGTTAGTTCAAAAACTCTTATTGAAGCAAAAAATGATCCATCGTTATATCCGGATCTAATTGTTCGAGTCTGGGGTTTTAGTGCCTATTTTAATGATTTGCCAGAAGATTATAAAGAATTGTTAATTCAAAGAGCTTTAGAATCGGAAATGTCTGCATGAAAAATCTTTCAGAATCAATTATTATATCAAACATACAAAGATTTTGTATTCATGATGGTCCCGGAATACGAACTACGGTTTTCTTAAAAGGTTGTAATATTCATTGTCCATGGTGTGCTAATCCTGAAAATATTGCATTTACTCCTCAATATTATAGTAGTGATAATATACAGGGTCTCTTTGGAAAATATATTTCCGCAAATGATTTATATATGGAAATTTTAAAAGACAAACCGTTTTACAAAACAGAAGGTGGTGTTACTTTTTCTGGAGGAGAACCTCTCCTCCAGATGGAAAAACTTGTTCCTCTCATGGAAAAATGTAAAAGTAGTGAGATTAAATTATGTGCAGAAACCTCTTTGTTTGTTTCCACACATCAAATTGATATTGCTCTCTCGTATCTTGATACGATTATAATCGATATAAAAATTTTAGATTCTAGTGATTGCCTTTCAATTTTAGGAGGGCACGTTGATTGTTATTATAATAATGTAAATAGAATTATGATGTCTTCTATTCCGGTTATTTTTAGAATCCCATTAATAAATCCATATATAACGAATGAGAAAAATATCAAAGCAATCATATCTTTTCTAAAAAACAAAAGATATGATAAAGTTGAATTAATAAAAGGGCATAATCTTGCTACAAAAAAGTATGTATTGCTTAGGAAAGAAATGTATAGAGTTCCAGATTTATCAGAGGAACAGCTTCTTTTTATAAAAGAAAAATTTATTCAAAATGATATTAATGCAGAAATATGTAAAATGTAGGTAAGAGGAAATGGTAAACAAAAGTTTAAAAAGAAATTATATATATAATTTATTCCAACAGATATTAACCCTTATAACTCCTCTAATTACTGCTCCATACATTGCAAGGGTAATTGGGGCAGAGGGAATTGGAGCTTTTAGTTATACTTCATCAATTGTTTCATATTTTACCTTATTTGCTTCTTTAGGTATCTATGCTTATGCAAGTAGAGAGATATCTTATAATCAAGATAATCGTAAACAAAGATCTGTTATTTTTTGGAATGTAAAAATTCTGAGTTTAATTACGACTTGTTTATGTCTTGTTTTTTATCTAATATTTATTTATTTCAGTGATCAAAAATATAGAATAATATATTTTATTCAGATTTTTTCTCTTATTTCTATAATTGCAGATACAACATTCCTATTTTCTGGTATGGAAGAGTTTGGAATAACAGTTATGAGGAATATTATTTGTCGTATATTAAATGTTCTTTTAATTTTTATTTTTGTACATCAAAAAGAAGACCTATATACATATATTTTTCTGCTTTCTTTAACAACTTTTATTTGTAATATATCGCTATGGAGTTTCGTTCCTAAATTTATTGATAAGCCAAAATTCAAAGAAATTCATCCGTTTACAAGTTTTAATATAATTTTTTCACTATTTTTCCCTACAATAGCTATAAGTATTTATACAGTACTAGATAAAACAATGCTTGGTATATTAACATCTGGAACATTAGAAAATGGATATTATGAACAGGCTCTAAAACTTTCTAAAGTGGTTTTAGTTCTTGTAACATCTTTGGGAACTGTTATGGTTCCTCGAATTGGTTATCATTTTGAAAGAAAAGAAATATCACAGATACAAGAATTTATGTATAGAAGTTACCGTTTTGTATGGTTTTTAGGAATACCACTCTGTTTAGGTTTAATAGGAGTTTCTCCAAATTTTATTCCATGGTTTTATGGAGATGAGTTTAATAAGGTTATCCCCTTGCTTTCTATTTTAAGTTTTCTGATACTTGCCATTGGTATTAATAACGTGACAGGTGTTCAATATCTAATTCCAACTAAACGACAGAATGTTTTTACAATAACAGTAATTATTGGTGCGATGATAAATTTTATTGGAAATTTGATTCTTATTCCAAAATTTAAATCGATAGGAGCTGCAATTTCCTCTGTTGTTGCAGAAACTATTATAGCAACTATTCAAATTATAATTGTAAGAAAAGAATTAAAACCTCAAAAAATTCTGTCTAGCTCTTTTAACTATATTTGTGCAGGTATTATTATGTATGTAATTCTTTTAATGGAAAATCATTTTATGCGTTCTTCAGTTATTAATACTCTGATCATGATAGCTAGTGGTACTATCATTTATTTTATGATACTCTTTATGAGAAAAGATACTTTTTTCATATCGACAATTTTATCTTTTAAAGAAAAAATCCTAAAGAAGGTAACAAAGAAGCGGCTATAACTACCTCCTAATGCATGTTGGTCCTTATGATAATATATCTTTATTTCAGGTAAATAAAATAGGAAAAGAAAGGTTCTATTAATGTTAAAATATTTCAAGTTGAAGGAAAGCATCAAGGGCATAGAGAAGAAGTTGGTACTGTTGTGCAAAGCGGTTCAGATAAATAATCGTCTATTAATGGCATCTGGTAATAAATTGATAGCGATATGGATAATTAAGGCATATGCAAATAATATAAATCGATTTGGAATAAATAAAAAATGGAATATTAAAAAGGAGGCGAGGTAGTAATTGCCACAATTTATAAGTTTTATGAAATTGCATAGACGATTTTCTATATGTAAACTGAATTTCATCAATTTATATTTGGGAATCAGTCAATTTTTTCCCTGTCAAAAAGGGTAACTATATGGGATTGGGTGAAATCTTTCTTTGTAATTTAGCAACTAGTAAATCAAAGGCTATTATCGTTGCAGATAATGTAGTTGTAGGGCATCTTTCTTTTGGAATACAAAACGATTCTATGAAGGAATTTTTTTTAAGTCATATTGATGATTTTGATGTAGGTCGATAGATGAAATATAATTATCTTGTTGTCGGTTCTGGTTTATATGGTGCTGTATTTGCTTATAAGTTAAAGCAGATGGGAAAAAGTGTTCTTGTAATAGATAAACGACCTCATATAGGTGGCAATATCTATTGTGATTCCATTGCTAATATTAATATTCATACATATGGTGCCCATATTTTTCATACTTCGAATCAAGAAGTTTGGGAGTTTGTAAATAAATTTGTATCGTTTAATCGCTACACGAACGCTCCCGTTGCAAACTATAAAGGAAAGTTGTTCAATCTACCATTCAACATGAACACATTTTATCAGATGTGGGGAGTAACCACACCGGAAGAAGCTGTATTGAAAATTGAGCAGCAGAAAAAAGAAAGTGGGATTACAGAACCAAAAAATCTTGAAGAACAGGCCATAAGCCTTGTAGGGAAAGATATTTATCTCACACTCATTAAAGAATATACGGAAAAGCAATGGGGTAGACGGTGCACAGAACTTCCGGCGTTTATCATCAGGCGACTTCCCGTACGGTTTACATTTGATAACAACTACTTCAATGATTCATATCAAGGAATTCCTCTTGGTGGCTACAATAGATTGATTGAAGGGTTGCTTGACGGAATTGAAGTAAAGACGGCAACGGATTTCTTTGAACGCCGTGACCATTGGGAGTATATTGCTGATAAAATCGTATTTACAGGTAAAATAGATGAATTCTATGATTATCAGTTTGGAAAGTTAGAATACAGAACTGTACGGTTTGAGCAAGAAAGACTAGAATGTCAGAATTTCCAAGGAAATGCTGTCATAAACTATACTTCCCATGAACAACCGTATACTCGTATTATTGAGCATAAACACTTTGAGACTGAAAGCAAAGCTTATGGAATAAATACAACTATAATTTCAAAGGAGTATTCTTCTGAATGGAATAAAAATTCAGAACCTTTCTACCCTATTAATGATGAGAAGAATTCTATATTATATCAGAAATATAGAATTCTTGCTGATAATGAAAAAAACGTTATTTTTGGAGGAAGATTGGCTGAATATAAGTATTATGATATGGATGATGTTATTGAAAAGGCGATGAAAGATGTACAAGAGACAAATAGATAATTCAAAAATAAAAATATTAGTCTGTTGCCATAAACAATGTGAACTTCCGTTGAACACTGACAATATTTTTTTACCTATTCATGTTGGGGCTGCAATCAACAGTATCGATTTGAAAATGCAGCGTGATGACCAGGTAAATGGTGTACTGTGCGACAATATAAGTTCAAAAAATAAAAGTTTCTGTGAGTTGACGGCCATGTATTGGGCTTGGAAAAATATAAAAAAATTATATCCAAGCTTAGAATATATTGGATTGAACCATTATAGAAGGTATTTTGCATTTGAAAAATATTATGGACTGCGAGATATATATCCAGAAACAGATGTGTTGAATTATATTATTAATATGAAAAGATTGACTCATTTCCTTGCAGAAGGATATACAATAATTCCTAAGCGAAAAATTTATCCATATCCTTTACAAATCGATTATTCGGTTTGTCATGTAAGTGAAGACATTAGGACTCTTAGAAAAGTGATAATTGATTTATATCCTGAATATATAACAAGTTATGATCATGTGTTGTTACATAACAATAAATTGGCTCATTATAATATGCTAATAATGGAATATTCTCATTTTGATTCATATTCCGACTGGTTATTTTCCATTCTTTTCGAGGCAGAAAAACGAATTGATATTCATTGTTATAATGATATTCAAATGAGAATTTTCGGATACATGAGCGAACGGTTATTTTGTGTTTGGTTATACCATAATAAAATAAAAACAAAAGAAGTGCCTGTTTATTGGTTTACAAACATAGGGAAGCAAGGGCTATTACAGTATATGTTTGATAAACACAGAAATAAAACTGCATTTAGGATTAAATGGGATTATATGAATTCTCCTTTTAGAAAACTTATTAATATTTTTAAGGTAAAATAGCTATTATGGATGTTTCAATAATTATCGTAAATTATAATACTAAAAATCTTCTCAGAAACTGTCTGGAATCGATTTTTGAATATACGCAAGGCATTTCTTTTGAAGTAATCGTTTCCGATAACGGTTCCTCCGACGGTTCTGTAGAAATGGTAAAGTCAGATTTTCCGCAAATTATATTAATCGAAAATAACGCAAATCTCGGTTTTGGAACAGCGAACAATAGAGGTCTTGATATTGCGAACGGTAAATATATTTTCTATTTAAATAGTGATACCGTTTTATTGAATAACGCCGTTAAAATTTTTTTTGATTACTGGGAAACCTCTGATGAAAAAGAATCGATAGGTGCTCTCGGGTGTAATTTATTGGATGCGAATAAAAATATAAATGATTCATATGGAAATTTTTTTGATATAAATAGGACGATAATAGAGTTATTGAAAGCGAATTACGGACTATGGAAGATAGTTTTTTTGCAATTGTTTGGATATAAATATTGTAATCATGTGAAGAAAAAAATATCAGAGAAAAAGCTTGGTGAAGTTGATTGCATAATAGGAGCAGATCTGTTTTTAGCGAATACTCCATTGGCTCGTTTTGATGAACATATTTTCTTATACCATGAAGAAATGGATTTGGAATATCGATTGATGAAGTATAATAAAAAACGATTACTTATTGATGGTCCCTTAATAATTCATTTTGAAGGTCAATCATCTCGTTCTTCGGTAGTGTTTTGTATCGATGAAATAGAAAGCTTTTCTGCAAAATGTAAAAATATATCGCGGATATATTATTTTAAAAAAAATATTTCTCGTTCTAAAGCCCTTATTGTAAAAATTCTTACTGTTTTTCTTTGGATTAATCCTCTTGTGATCAAGAGCACTTATAAAACGTTACCACAATTGATCAGAAGGTGACAAAATGATTATAACTTTATATATTGCCAATATCATCTATAAATTCGGCGGTACCGAGTCTTACACGGCAAATCTTATTGAAGCTTTGCAGAAAATAGATCCTTATTTTCGGATTTCCGTAATAACGGAACATCATGCTGGAACGAAGAAACTTTCTTCGTTCCAGTTTGCGCATATGCTGAACGATGTCTACGGCGTCGATGTAAACGCCGACTATATCCGTATCGAATATGTAAAATCAAAAGAAAAAAGAGGGCGCTTTGACTCTTTTGTTTTTCAGCGCAAACTGAATTTTCTGACAAAACAGTCGGATATATTCTTCTATTGTTCAAAGGGACTGATGACCGGAAAGGCGAAACATAATGTTGCCGTAATTCATTTCCCGATGGAACGGAAAACATCATTTCCGACTTATAAAAAAATACCTTTTCTAAAGCCGTTGGCCGTGCATACTGATAAAAAATTTGCTGCTTCGTATGATTTTTTTCTTCCGAATTCGGAGTTTACTTCTTATTGGTTTAAAGAAAAGTGGTCTGTGGATGATAAAAAAATACGGATTTTATATCCTCCCGTAACGATGATTTCCGGAAAAAAGAAAAAGGAAAAAAACAAAATTCTGATTTGCAGCAGAATTGAACAATCAAAGAAAATTGAAGAACTTATAGCGGCATATTTGTCTTCCGAATATTTGAAGGAACATTGCGTATTGACAGTTGCCGGTTCTGCAAAAAAAGAATCTGCAGAATATGTTGAATCCTTGAAAAAAATCGATTCCGGAATTCGGTTTATACTGGATCCGTTAAGAACCGAAATCGAAGATCTATATGCCGAATCATTCATATTTTGGCATGCAAAAGGGTTCGGTGAATCAGATCCGTATAAAATGGAACATTTCGGTATTACAACGGTAGAAGCGATGAGTGCTGGTTGCATTCCGGTCGTCATAAATAAAGGCGGACAACCTGAAATCGTATCTGCACAGTGCGGCTTTAAATGGGATACGTTGCAGGAGTTGGTCAAATATACGGAATCCATTTATAAAAATCCGGATATGGCAGACTCCTTTGTGCGGAATAGTATCAAGCAAAGCAAGAGATTTTCAAAAGAAACCTTCATGGCGGAACTTAAAAATCTTTTGAACGAACAGGGAACCTTATGCGTATAATATCTCGTGTTTTTCGCCGGTTGGCAATGGAATGTAAACTGTATGCACCGGTATTTTCTCGTCGGTCGATTGATAATCTGACCGTCTCGTTGACTTCGTATCCGGCTCGTCTTCCTCTCCTGCATCAGGTTATCCGTTCTTTGCTTCATCAAACGGTAAAACCCGCGAGAATCGTATTGTATCTCGGAACCGATACAGAGGAACGTGATATTCCGACAAGTTTGAGAAAATTACAAAACCATGATTTTATAATAAAAACGGGATACGACGATATTAAACCGCATAAAAAATATTATTATGCAATGCAGGAATATCCGGAAGATATCATTATAACGGTTGACGATGATTTATTATATGATAGGAATTTGATACGGGATCTTTACGATTCTTATATACGACATCCGAATTGTGTTTCAGCGCGTCGGGTTCATAAAATGAGTAAAAAAGAAAACGGCAAGGATGTTGATTTGTACAATAACTGGGAGTGGGAGTGCAAAGATACGCTGCAGCCGTCGTTTTCATTGGTGGCTACCGGAGTTGGCGGCGTTTTATATCCTCCCAAAATTTTGCCTGCTGCCGCGTTTAATATTGAAAACATAAAGAAATATTGTCTGAATACGGATGATATATGGCTCAAATTTATGGAATTGGAAAATGACGTAAAAGTTGTATTTACGAATTCAAAAATTATCCATCCGCTTACAGTGAGAAATACGCAGAAGCACGCGCTTATGGCCGCGAATGTCGTTACTGAAAACGGAAATGATAGTGCGATAAAAGCTTTGCAGCAATGTACCGGAATAAATCTTGCAGATTATATAATATAGGGGTATTATCCTCTCTTGAGGCGATACAAATACTGATAGTTTCGGTTACCGGTATTTTATTACTAGCAGAAATTGCATAATAGAGGTTTTGTTTATGAACATCACAGTCGCAGGTACCGGATACGTGGGACTTTCCATTTCGATTCTGTTGGCGCAGCATAATGAGGTCGTCGCGTTCGATATACTTCAGCGGAAAGTCGATTTGGTAAACGATAAAAAATCTCCGATCGCGGATACTGAAATTCAGGAATATCTTGCGGAAAAAGAACTGCATCTCAGTGCAACGACTGACATTGGCGTAGCATATGCCGAACCTGATTTCGTTATTATTGCGACGCCGACTGATTACGATGCCGAAAAGAATTTTTTCAATACGTCGTCGGTGGAATCCGTTCTCCGTGATATTGAAAAGTATTGTCCGCACGCCGTCGCCGTTATCAAATCGACGATTCCCGTCGGATTTACGGAACGAATGCGAAAAGAACATCCTTCGCTTAAAATCATGTTTTCTCCGGAATTTTTACGGGAAGGCAAAGCGCTGTATGATAATCTGTATCCTTCACGGATCATCGTCGGTGATACGTCTGCCGATGCCCGTATGTTCGCCGCGTTGTTGCAGGAAGGGGCCGTAAAACGGGATATTCCCACGCTTTTTATGCCGCCGACCGAGGCAGAAGCGGTAAAGCTGTTCGCCAACACGTATTTGGCGCTGCGCGTCAGCTATTTCAATGAACTTGATACCTATGCGGAAGTCCGCGGACTCGATACGGCGCAAATAATAAAAGGCGTCAGTCTTGATCCCCGAATAGGCAATACGTATAATAATCCGTCTTTCGGGTACGGCGGATATTGTCTGCCGAAAGACTCGAAGCAGTTGTTGGCAAATTATCAAAACGTTCCGCAAAATCTGATCACGGCGATCGTCGATGCGAATAAAACCCGTAAAGAATATATTGCTCAGCGCATATTATCCAGACATCCCGATACCGTTGGAATTTACCGGTTAACGATGAAGGCGAATTCCGACAATTTCCGCCAGTCTTCAATTCAGGACGTGATGAAATTATTGCGGGGTGAAGGAATTGCTGTCGTAATTTATGAACCGGCTCTGAGCGGAACCGTTTTTGAAAAATATCGGGTCGAAAACGATTTTAACGTATTCAAATCCGAATGCGACGTGATCGTTGCAAACCGATTCAGTGAAGAACTTTCGGATGTAAAACGGAAAGTGTATACGAGAGATATTTTTTTGAGAGATTAAAAACCGATGCGGAAAATAGCGTTCATTACGGCACATAATTGGGATTCGCTACGGCTCGGCGGCTTTCATAAATTTGCGGAAGCGGCGGTAAACAGAGGGCTCGAAACGGTCTTTTTCAGTTTTCCCCGTCCGTATTACGGATATTTTATGAAACGGGAACAGCTGAATCCTGACGTGATTCGTACGTTGCGAAAAGGGAAATATTATACCGTCGGCGCCGAGCGGCGGACTATTCTCAATGTAACGTTTCCGACGTTCAGATTACCCGATGCGGCGGGTAAAATGCTTCCTGATTTTATCATGAATTTTCTATTGCAAAAATCGGTTACATCATTTTCCCGTTTCGCCGGTAAATTTTTGTCCGGTACCGATTGTTTCGTTTTTGAATCGTGCGAAGGAATAGTTTTTGCAGATAAAATAAAAAAGCTTTTTCCCGATGCAAAGATTGTTTACCGTCCGTCGGATCCGCTCGTATACGATTCGGTTCCGCTTCGTCTCAAACGAATGGAGCAGCGTATGCTTTATGCGGCAGATATGACTTATATCGTAAACGAAGAGGGCTTGCTTGCGTACCGTAACCGAATCCCGTTTTTTGACTCCAACGTGAGATACCGTATGCTGCCGAACGGTATCGATATGACTTCTTATAAACGAACTTATCCGGTACCGGATGTATTGGCCGGGAAAAATACCGTTTTGTACGTCGGCGCGTGGGGCGTTGAATGGGATTTGCTTTTTAAAGCAGCTGCAGAAACTCCGGAATTCGATTATATCGTCGTGTGCCCTAATTATCCGTCCGAGAAGGTTCAACGCCGAATTGCCGATTTTTCCAATTTAACGTATGTTCCCGGCATTCAACCTTCGGAAGTTCCGGCATGGATAACGAATTGCTCGGTTGTAATGGTTCCTTATGTAACGGATTTTTATAAAGACAGACCGTTGGGTATTACGGCAAAGTATTATCAGGCAATGGCTGCGGAAAAACCCATCGTGGCTTACTGTGATACTCCGAAATTAGCCGAAGTCGGTATTACCGTAACGTATTCGTATGAACGTTTTATTGAAGCCGTTAAGATCGCCGTATCTAAAGGAAAGCAAAGGTATGATTTCGATTTGCAGAACAGAAATTGGAATACCATTACCGATCGCTTTCTTGACGAAATAGCGCAATAACTATAGACTCCTTAAAAAAGGAGTTATATGATTCACTTTAATGTACCGCCCTGCACCGGTAATGAAATAACATATATTCAAAAGGCCATAGAAAATCATAAAATATGCGGAGACGGGGAATTTACCAAAAAGTGTTCCGGTTTTCTTGAAAATAAACTTGATAATCATAAAGTTTTATTGACCACTTCGGGAACAGCGGCGCTTGAAATGGCTGCCGTTCTATGCGATGTAAAACCCGGTGATGAAGTTATCATGCCTTCCTATACGTTTTGTTCTACGGCGGATGCTTTCGTTCAGCGGGGAGCAACGATCGTTTTTGTCGATATCCGTCCCGATACCATGAATATTGATGAAAAGAAAATAGAAGAAGCCGTTACTTCAAAAACGAAAGTCATAGTTCCCGTACATTATGCGGGTGTTGCCTGCGAAATGGATGCTATTATGGATATTGCCGGGCGGTATAATCTTAAAGTTGTTGAAGACGCTGCACAGGCAATCATGTCGGTTTATAAAGGTAAGCCGTTAGGTACGATAGGCGATTTCGGCTGTCTCTCGTTTCATGAAACGAAAAATTTCAGTATGGGAGAGGGCGGCGCCGTCGTGATTAATCACGAGAAAGATTTTGAGCGTGCGGAAATACTGCGGGAAAAAGGTACGAATCGGAGTAAATTCTTTAGAGGGCAGATAGATAAATATACCTGGGTCGATTACGGTTCGTCGTATTTGCCCAGTGATCTTAATGCCGCTTATTTATGGGCGCAGCTTGAACTGGCGGAACGGATCCAAAATCAGAGAATGACGATTTGGAATACCTATCAGAGCGAACTGTATGCTGTCGCGGAACGGAATGAATTAGAACTTCCGACCATACCGGATAATTGTGTTCATAATGCGCATATGTATTATTTGAAGTTCCCCTGTCAGGAACAAAGAGCCGATTTCATCAATTTTATGAAATCGAACGATATTCTTACCGTATTCCATTATATTCCGCTGCATTCTGCTCCGGCGGGAATGAAATTCGGGCGATTTGCCGGAACGGATGAACATACGACAAAAGAAAGTGAGCGATTGGTAAGACTTCCGCTCTATTACGGACTTACGTCCGCGGAGCAGATGAAAATAATCGATAAAATAAAAGAGTTTTTCCTATGAAAGAAATCAGCATCGTTATTCCGGTATATAACAGCGCTTCCTGCGTGAAAAAGCTGACTGAGCAAATTGCGGAAAGCTTGCGCGGTTTTGAATATGAACAGATTATGGTGAACGACTGTTCAAAAGATACGAGTTGGCAGGAAATAAATTCGGTTATCGATCAGGGGTTCCCGGTAATCGGAATAAATTTACGGAAAAATTCCGGACAGGATAACGCCATTTTTGCGGGATTGCAGGCAGCTGCCGGTAGATACGTCGTTATTATGGACGACGATTTGCAGCATTCTCCGGCAGATATTATAAAATTGTATGATAATATAAAAAACGGAGCGGATGTCTGTTATGCGGACTTTCCGCGAAAAAAGCAGCGACTGTGGAAAAATGTAGGCAGTTGGTTGAACGGAAAATGTGCGGAGATTGTAATCTCGAAACCGAAAGGATTGTATTTATCGCCCTTTAAAATACTGAAATCCGAAATCGTACGGGAAATACTGAAAACGCACAGTTTATATCCGTACATCGACGGATTGATTTTCCAAGTAACGAAAAATATCATACAAATTCCGATTGAACATCACGACCGGGACTCCGGAAAAAGTAATTATAATCTGATAAAATCGATCAAAGTCTTTTCCAAACTCGTTTTCGGATTTTCGGTTATACCTTTACGGATATCTTCCTATTTAGGATGTGTTTCCGCAATAGCCGGTTTCATTTTGGGCATATACTATTTGTTTGAATATTTTATGGGAAAAGTAGAAGTTGCCGGTTGGACTACTATCGTGATTCTTATTCTCTTCGTCGGCGGATTGAACCTTTTATCTTTGGGTATCATAGGCGAATATATCGGCAGATCATATCTGACGATAAATAACTGTCCCCGATTTACCGTTTCAGAAATACGAAAGAATGAAAAATAATATTCTTCACTACATGCTTATGCATACGGGATTTCTTTTGTATAGTTTTTATACCGTTTTGGGAAAAACGGCAGCAGGATATCCGTTCCTTTCCAAGACGTATTGCATTCTGTATGTTCTAGTGCTTTTCGTGTTGTTTTTATACGCCGTTTTATGGCAGCAAGTTTTGAAACATATCGTGTTATCCGTAGCGACTGCAAATAAAGCGGTTACCGTTATTTGGGGTATGTTGTGGAGTTTCATTTTTTTTCAGGAAACGATAACGATAAAAAAAATGCTGGGTGCGGGTATCATAATAACCGGTATTATATTGCTTGCCCGTTCCGAAAGGACAAGAAGTGAATAATCTTTTTTATATCCTCTTACTTTTTTTTTCCGTTTTCATATCAGCCGTTTCACAGATAGTATTGAAAAAATCCGCGATGGAACAGCACGCTTCTTTTTTTAAGGAATACGTAAATTTTAAAGTCATATTCGCCTACGTTTGTTTCTTTTCCGCAGTCTGTATTGATTTGTTCGCGTTAAAATTCGTTTCGGTTTCGTTCGTTCCGATTATAGAAACTTCGAGTTATATTTTCATAATTTTATTAAGCAGATTTATCTTTAATGAAAAAATAAGCAGAAATCAAACGATAAGTATAATGCTGATTATAGCAGGAATCGTCGTTTACGTGATATAACATAGTAAGGGCTCTAGGTTTGTTCAGGAGGAAGATATGAAGGAATTTTCAAAAAAAGCGAATATCATTTTACTTTCTTTATCATTTTTGGGGCTGATTCTCGGTTCCTTGCTCATTTTGTTTTCCAATAATTTAGTGAATGATATTCAAACTGTTCTTGAAACAAAAATTTTTCATAGAACCTTTGATATTACCAAATGGGCTGATACGATTACATCCCTGATTGCGTTTCCCCTTTTTACCGTTATCGCACTGGATGCCGTTTTATTTTTTAAATTTCCGGTAAAATCAAAAATCGTACTGTTGTCGGCGTTGTTTGTTTTATGTGCGTTTTTTACTTTATTTTGCAGTTATACGCGCGGTAATCAGGTTATTGATTCCGACATGGCTTCCGAAATCTTACTGGCAAAGGAATGTTTTCTGAAAAAATCTTTTTGGCCCCGTTCTTGGAATTATTCAACGGAAATAAGACTATTGAACACCCAAATACTCACTGCCCCCGTTTTTGCCTTCACTTCAAATTGGTTTCTTGTGAAAACGATTTCGGGTTTGATGCTTTGCCTTTTACTTCCTCTGGCACTTTTATTTCTTCTGTCACAATTGAAAATAAGATCGGTTTGGATGAGACTGCTTTCCTGTCTGCTGATTTTTTGTCCTTGGTCAGGCGAAATGTGGCGGATCGTTCAGTTCGGCAATTATTACATTCCTCACATTGCAATCGGTTTCGTTTATGTAGGGTTATTTCTGGCTTTGGCTTATTCGGAGCTTTCGGTAAAAAAACATCACATATTTCTTATTACGTTTTTTATAGTGGCGTTCGTTTCAGGTCTTTCCGGGATAAGATATATATTATATTTTCAATTTCCTTTAACCGTTACGATACTGGGATATGCGGTGTCGTCCTCCGTCAGGGCAAAGGTGCCGTATCGGTTTTCTTCTTTCTTCATAAAAAACAAGCCGACGTTCTACAGCTGCGGAGGTTTGTTGCTGGGCGGAGTCGGATATATTGCAAATAATTTAATTTTATCAAAATTGTTTACTTTTTCCCAGTTTAATACGACTGCGTTTAATACCATCGGTGACGTTACGTTCACGGATGTACATAGAGCGGTTTTTGAAATACTCGGATATAAAAACGGTGTTTCCGTATTTACGCCGTCCGGGGTAACCAATATTTTATTGTACGTTGCCCTCGCGTTTCTGATAATCTGTTTTATCGATTATTTTAAAATTCCTTTGCTGACTCCGCGGAAAGTTTTCGTGACGTTCGTTATCGTGATGTCCGTTTTTAACGCTTTTACTTATATTAATACTGAATATATAGCGCGCTATTTTATTCTCATTCTGGTATATATAGTTCCCTGTTTGGCTTTGTTTCTTTATGAAAAGGATATTTCTGCTTTGAAAAGGTATATGCTGGGCGTTTCTCTTGCAGCTGTTCTCATTTGCAGTTCTTTCATTACATACGAAACCGTTTTGTGTACCGATAATAACACTGATAAACACGAAGTTGCCGCGTTTCTTCAGGAACAGTCGTATACGTTCGGATACGCGACGTTCTGGAATGCAAACGTATTCACTTTCATGACGAACGGCAAAGTTGAAATTGCCAATTTGTACCGAAAAAACGACGGCGGAACGGATCTGATTACCGATCGATTTAAATGCGATAAATGGTTGACTCCGGAACGGTATTATGAAGATACCGAGAGAAACGATGAAAAAGTGTTTTTACTTGTTACAAACGACGAATATGACGCATCTTCCGATTTACGGATTTTTCAAACAGGTAAACGCGTATATACGGATGATTTTTATCAGGTTTTTGAATATGCAAACAATACCGTCTTTAAAAATGGGTTTTAAAATTATGAGTGTAGATTTGTCAATCGTAGTTCCCTGTTATAATGAAGAAGATGCGTTGCCGGTTTTTTATAAAAAGGAAGGCTGTGATGATAATCATAAACGGTGATTTTTTATGCAGGAATTTAACCGGAATTGAACGATTCGCATATGAAACGTGCATCCGCCTCGACTCGCTTGTTGAGAAAGATTCCGTTATGTTATACGTTCCTAAAAACGCGTTTTGCATTCCGAATTTTAAAAACATCAAAATCGTCGTATCCCGCAAAAAATGTACGTGCTTTCCGATTTGGGAACACGGTGTGTTTTCGTACTTCGTCAGGCGGAATCACGCCGTTTCTCTCGATTTTTCAAATGTGACTCCGCTGTTTTCTCCGGGGATAGTTTTCATTCACGATATCTATGCAAAACTGTATCCGCAGGACTTTCAAGGAAAACGGGATTTTCTGATGCGACTGTATATGTGTGCAATGTATAAACATGCAGTCGGCAGCGCAAAGAAAATAATAACCGTTTCGGAATTCAGCCGCCGAGAAATTGCCCGAACGTATTCTCTTGACGAATCGAAGATAAGCGTTATATACAACGGATGGGAACACGTGAAAAATATACAGGCTGATTTTTCGATTTTTAAATCGTTTCCGCAACTTGAAACAAATGATTTTTACTTTGCATTGAACAGTTTCCAAAAAAGAAAAAATTTGAAATGGATTACGGATTACGCTTTAAAGCATCCTGAAACGCTTTTCGCAATATCGGGAAAAGCCATTTCGGGACTGGTCTCAAACGAACTGCATACGTTACGTTCTTTGCCGAATATAATATTACTCGGATACGTTTCCGACGGGCAAGTCAAAGCACTGATGGAACGGTGCAAAGCTTTTATTTTCCCGTCGTATTATGAAGGGTTCGGGATTCCTCCGTTAGAGGCACTCGCGTGCGGCGCACCCGTAATCATCAGTAACGCGGCTTGTCTGCCCGAATTATACGGTAACACTGCGCATTATATCGATCCGTATAGTACGGATACTGATTTGGATAATTTACTTAAAAATCCGGTGGAACCGCCCGACGGTCTGCTGAAAAAATATTCGTATCAGAGTGCGGCAGAAGCATTGTATAACTTGATTAAATCTCGGTGAAAAACGAAATCTTTACCGGCGTAGTCGGTGTGCGTTAAAAAACGGGAATCGTATTCGATTCCCGTTTTTCAGCAATGAACTTTTGATGAGTTTACGGCCAAATTTTGATTCCCAACGTAAGCACTACGCCCGTTTGCACCGGATATTCGGAGGTATCAACGCTATGAAACGGCGTATTGCGGTCTGCTCCGCGTTTGTCATACACGACGTCATCAATAACCGTAAAATAACTGTACAAAAAGCCCGCGTTTCCGAAGAGTTGGAACGGAATTTTCGTTTTTTTGAAATCGTACGAAGCTCCGATGCTGACGATATGCATCCATTGATAGGCACCGTCCCGGAGAAAGTATTTTTTCAAACTGTCGCGGTTATACGGACTCATCTCCGAATATAAAGAACTGCCGGGAACTTGCTGTGAACCGTAATCGGCTCCGTGCCTGATAAATTGATATTGGAGTGAAGTGAGCATACTTGCTTTCGGTCTCACGTTGAAACGCAGCAGTAATTCGTCCGAGTTCGGCGGCAAGTAGTAGCCCAAGGCTTCTCCGTTGTTCGTATAATTTTCACTGATATAGTGAGCGTACCACGGAGTGTAGTTTATGGAATGGTGCGTGTAGCAGTACGGTTCGATTTTAGTGTACCGGACGGAGACCGTTGCAAACGGCAATTTGGGAATGACCACTTTCGTTCCTATTTGACCTGCAAACATTGCCCGCGCCGACGTAATGGGATTATTATTCAGCCCGTTTATTTCATCAAGATACAGCGACGCCCATAAAGAGCCGAGACCGGGCTTTTGAAATTTTACGTTGCCGAATAATGCAAGGTTGTCGTAGTCGCCTACATGATTCTGGTATTCAAGAAAAAGTGTCAGCGGGAATATATATCCGAGTTCAAACCGTTTAGGCCATACGACCGATGTTCCGGCATCGAAATGAAAATATTTAAAGTCGAGTTCAATCATGTTGATTGAAAACGCGTTTTGGAAAAAATACGAATCATCGGTTCTGTTTTTGTGATCACTCGCGTATGAATTTTCATTTATATAATCCTGATTGGGATATTCGAGAATGCCGGTGAGTCCCGAAAACTTCAGAAACGGGAAAAGTTCCACGGTAAATTCCGCCGCCATAAACGGACGGGCTTTTTTATTGAGAACGAGACTGCTGCCGTCATCCATAGCCGCCCATTCGCGGTAACCGCGGCCGGCGGATACGGATATTTTATTATTTAAAAAGGAACCTCTGATTTCACCCGTGATGTCTCCGCTCATTCCTAACGACTGCGCCCAGCCTTCAAGTCCCGACGCAGACATATTGGAAAGCAGATACATCTGTCCGCCCCATTTTTTTTGATACGAATAGGGTAAGTAGGACGTATTCAGAAATTTGTTAATCGTCCTTTTTGCCAAATCGTCCCCGTTTCCGGTTCCGTTAAAAAAACCTTCCACATCGGACTCATACCATGAGTACCCGATAAAGTAATCTCCCATTTTATGCAGCGGCATTCTTGTCAGATCGAAAAGAACGGAAGTCGCGTATGAAACGTTGTTTCCGATATCGCCGGAGAGAGATATCGACGGCATGATATCGAAGCCCCATTGGTTAAAAGCGGATTTCGTATAAAATCCGGAAGAAGCGGATGTTTCCAGCGATGCCTGAATCTGTAAGCTTAGCGGAAAGTTTTCCGCATCGTTTTCAAGACGGTAACGGGCGTTCCAGAGGTCCAAACCTTCTTTTCTGGTATGCGTTTCTTTGAAACCGTACAGGACTTCTTTTTCAGTAGGAAGCAATTTGCTTTCATTTTCCAAAATTTCATCTATTGCAATGAGAATACGTTGTTCCGAATACGGTTTTACGCCCGGTAAACTGCTGCAGAGACCGCGTAATCGGGCGATTTCAAGTACGGAATAGATACTGTCTGAGATATCTACGGACGTATTCATCTGCGGATGTGCGAACAATATGCTGAAACATAAAGCGGTAAAAAATGACAAAATCTTTTTCATATCATTCCTCCTTGGAAGATTGTCTGTTAAAAAACGGAATAGGTAAGTGCAAGTGATAATTCAAATCCCTGCTCAAAAATTCCTTGCTGATTCTTATTGTTAAAAATAAAAGTATATGCCGCGTGACCATTTAAAGTCAAATGGTCGTCGATACTATAGCTGGATTTCAATACGATCTGATTCGTGTATTGTATTATACCCGTTAGTTGATATGACTGGGCAAGCTGTTCTGCTTCTTGCGCGGTAAGACCTCCTTTCCCTTCCTGATTTAATTTATACAGTACCGACGGATAATAGGCGTAATATGTTTTTCCGTCTATGGTGACCGTGTTGTCGAGGAGGCCGAATGAATTCGTTCCGTGTGCGACAAAGAGATAATTTATTTCAGCATTCCATTTTTGCGGAACGGAATAACCGATGCGCGCCTGTAATCCTACGCAGTCGGGACCGAACGGAGTTCCGATCCATGAACATATAGGCAGTTTTCCGTTGCTCTGCATATTATACCGTTCCCGATACAGCGACCATTCCGCTCCGTGTTTTATGTATAAGAACGGTGTCGTATAAATTCCTTCCAGCGTGCCGAGCCACCAGCCGTTGTCGTTACCGGGAATGGTGAGTTCAAAACCTAATTGACCGCCGAGACTGTCCGGCATTGCCCGTCCCGTTTCCGATTTTCGTTCGGCGGGTATTTGAATTTCATTCTGGGCGTATAAACCGTAGATTCTCAAGTATTTGCACGGAGTGACATCTGCGTAAAATCCTATATATGCGCAGACGTGTGCTTCTCCGTAGTATGTTTTTTCTTCCGCAGACATGTATTCGTCCCATGCGCCGAATGAATGCATTATCATGAGCGGATTGAGAAATCGCAATTCAAAAGGTGCGTTTATGAGCGTCCCTTCTACCATGCCACCCTTAAACCATTTAATCGGGCGTATCTCAAGATTATGCAGATACATAAATTTATTTCTGGAAATTTGTATCGCATCGAGATTATATTTTATTTTTGGCGAATATATGTTCAGTTGCGTGTAACAATCTGTTTCAAAAGTCGAGTTGTAAATGATACTTCCCGTTTGCGTTTTACCTATTTGGAGTCCTTCTTTCGCAATGTTCAGATTTATACCCCAATTGCCAAAGCTTTTTCCTATGCTGCCGTAAGCGATCTGCGGCCATAAAAATTCAAAATCATCGGCCGTGTAAGGAATATTGGTAAAATTCCGTGCGGACGTCATTCCCCAAAAGCTTTTTCCGAAAAACGGAATCGTTTCCAGAAAAACGTAATCCGAAAAACCGAGATAAATCGGTATTGCGATGAAAGGTGTCGTCAGTTCGTTTCCGGAAAAAGACGAGGCGGCACCGTAGTCGATTCCCGTGTCATATGAAATGGAATCGGAAGACGTACTGGCAGCAGCAGCAGCAAAGGACTCCTTCAGTTTCGTACTTATAGTTGAGTTTTCTCCGTTTCCCGTATAATCCGTTCCGAACGACCATTTGATCTGATCGTTGCTTTTGTATAAAACACCGGGGGATACGGCAATATTCAAACCCGTGTATACGGAATCCGATAAGAACAGGTCTTTGCGGTTATCAAAAAAATCCGCCACTTGCCGGTAAAGTTCTTTGCCGGAAGAAGATAAGCGTTCGTATGAAATTTCCGAAAAATACATTGTAAGTTCGGCAATCGACAGCGGTGCGTTGGCAGTCAGGGACGTGCTGGCCGTTTCGGAATAGAGCATGGAAAGTGCATCGTAAATCCAATGCTTAGCCGGAACGAGTTGCTGCATACCCTGTGAAAAAGAATTTGCAGAAACGAAGATCAAAATAAGGAACGACAGTACGATTTTCCTGTTTGGACGGTTCATGTGGTAAACATTATCATCTTTTTATTCATTTTTCTAGTATAGGTAAATTTGATATTGAAGATACGTTCAGTTTATCGTAATCGGTTTATTTGAATACCCTTTATTGATTTTATCATATATAGAGTATATACTTTCCAACTATGGTTAGTTTTCTTTATACGGTAATTATATACCCATTAATTCAGATTATTGAATTCGCGTTCATGCTTTTTAACGGAGTCTTCAAAAATGCAGGAATCTCCGTTATTGGAGTCAGTTTTGCGGTCTCTATCTTATGCCTTCCGCTTTATATTGTTGCGGAACATTGGCAGCAGGTTCAGCGTGATATTGAAAAACGTCTTGATCCGGGGATAAGCCGCATAAAGGCCGTTTTTAAAGGCGATGAGCAGTATATGATTCTTTCTACTTTTTACAAACAGAATCATTACCATCCTATAATGGCGCTTCGTTCTTCTTTCGGGCTGCTTATTCAAATTCCGTTTTTTATTGCAGCTTACAGTTTCCTTTCAAAACTGCCCGTTCTGGCCGGAAAAAATTTTTTATTCATTAAAGACATGGGAGCGCCCGACGCTCTTTTTTCCATAGGAACTTTTCCCATAAACGTTTTGCCGATTGCAATGACCGTAATCAATATCGTTGCAGGCGCCATATATACGAAAGGTTTTAAGGCGAAAGACAAAATACAGATTTACGGAATGGCGCTTGTGTTTCTCGTCATTTTGTATAATTCGCCGTCAGGCCTTGTCTTGTATTGGACAATGAACAATATTTTTTCATTGGTGAAAAATATCTTTTATAAAATAAAAAATCCGTTAAAAGTTCTGTATCTTTTACTGGTAGTCGCTGTTGCCGGTCTGGATTATTATTTGCTGTTCATTCATAACGGCTTTCTGCATAAACGTATTCTTATGGCCGCGGTGTTTTCGCTTTTGCTTACGGCTCCGCTCGTACTCAAAGGAATCAGATTTCTGCTTGATACGGTGTTCGCACCGCTTGTGGAAGACCGGCGTGCGCGCTTGACTTTGTTTGTATGTTCTGCGGCTGCGCTTTGCCTGCTGGCCGGCTTCGTGATTCCGTCGTACGTTATCAATTCTTCCGCGGTGGAATTCGCGAATATCGACGGTTACGGAAATCCGCTGTTTTTTCTTTACAATTCGACTTTGCAGGTTTTCGGACTTGTGGTTTTTTGGGGACTTTGCGTTTATTTTCTTTTTAACGCCAGAGTTCAAGCGGTTTTTGCAATATGTATGCCGGTTGTTCTCTTTGTCGGATTGATTGACGCGTTTCTTTTTTCGGGAAGCTATGGCAATTTATCAAGATTGATTACCTTTTCAGCGACGATTACCGCAGCAAGCGGCACTATGCAGCTGCTGAATATGATCGGTATCATTGCAGCGGTGCTCGTTCCGATTATTATATTGAAATTCCGGAAAGTCAAATTGCTGAACGGTATCGTCTCGATTATTCTGATTGCGGAATGTGCCATAACGGTAATCCATATCGGTCAGATTAACGGCAGTTATAACGATTATGAAGACACCATCGCCGATGGAGTCAGCAGCGAAATGCATATTTCCCCAGTGTATCATCTTTCAAAAACAGGCAAGAACGTCGTGGTTTTTATGCTGGACAGGGCAGAAAACGCGTATGTGGAACCTATCTTTGAAACGTTTCCTGAACTTTACGATATCTACGACGGTTTTACTCTCTATCGGAATACAATATCGTATAATCAGGGAACGCTGCTGGGGGCGCCGCCGCTGTTCGGCGGTTATGAATATACGCCGGCAGAAATGAATGCGCGCAGTTCAGCGCGGCTGGTTGATAAACAAAACGAATCACTGCTGTTATTGCCGCGTATTTTTACGGAACAAGCCGATTTTAACGCGACTGTCTCTGATTTAAGTTGGGCAAATTACAGTTGGATTCCGGATATGTCTATTTGTGATCCGTACTCAGATATTACCGGATTTAATGTTCAGCGGAAATATTCAAGTTTGTGGGTAAAAGAGAATCCGGATAAAATTAAGGAAAATATTACCAGCAACGCCATAAAGCGGAATCTTACGTGGTTCAGTCTTTTTAAAATGGTTCCGCTTTTTATGCGTGACAGCGTGTATGACGACGGAATTTGGTGGTCGTCCGACGAGCAAACTGGTGATATAATGGAATTTATCGATTATTATTCTGCTCTTGCGTTTCTACCCCGTTTAACGGATTTTACCTCCGAGAAAAACGCATATTTTACTATCGTAAACGACACGACTCATTCGGGACAAGAGCTGCAAGCTCCGGATTACGAGCCTGCGATAGAAGTTACGGATAAGGGGCCGAAACCGTTAAGCGAATACAGCAGTGTCGGCGGAAATATCGCTGCTTTTAAACGGCTCGGCGAATGGATACAGTATCTTAAAGAAAACGATTGCTATGATAATACCAGAATAATCATGGTCAGCGACCACGGAATCGGCACTGCGGACGGTAAAAGGCTTGATTTTCCCGAAACTTGGAATATGGCGTATAATCCCGATCATAACCATCCGCTGCTGTTCGTGAAAGATTTTAACGCGACGGGTAAGCTCGTCATAAATAACGATTTTATGACTAACGCGGATGTTCCCGCTCTTGCGCTGAAAGACCTTGTGGAAAAACCGATAAATCCTTTTACCGGAAAAGAAATTACGGAAATAAAGCCTGAGGATAAAAAAGCGTCCGGCGTCGTTCTGACTCATAACTGGCGGCCGGGCGGAAACGGAATCAATACGTTCAAGGTTCCGCAGAAAGACTGGTATACGATAAAAGAAAATATTTTTGACGCTGCAAATTGGCAGCAGGGAATAAACTGATGAATATGATTTTTTTGCCGCTTTATATCGATCCCGGAACGGGAAGCATGTTGTTTTCGATTCTCATCGGCGCTGCCGCTACGTTGTTTTTTCTTGCAAAAGCTGCGGTAATAAAAGTAAAACTCTTTTTTTCCGGTAAGAAAAACGGAAGCTTGCAGGATATTTCCGTTTGCGATCCGTACGTCATTTATTGTGAGGGTATTCAGTATTGGAACGTTTTTAAACCCGTCGTAGATGAATTTGAAAAACGGGCGATTCCGCTCGTTTATTATACGTCGGCAAAAAACGATCCCGTTTTTGAACGGCAGTATCAGTTCATACGTGCCGAATTTATCGATGAGGGCAACGCTGCGTTTGCCCGTTTGAACCTATTGAGCGCCGGTATCGTTGTCATGACGACTCCGGGACTGCAAGTGTATCAGCTTAAACGTTCAAAAAACGTAAAGCATTATGCGCACGTTTTGCACATGACGAATGACGCGACGACTTACAGACTTTTCGGTCTTGATTATTTTGATTCGGTACTCTTAACGGGTGATTATCAGAAAGACGATTTGTGTGCGTTGGAACGGCAGCGAGGCCTTCCTCCCAAGCAATTGGTAACGGTGGGCTGTTCGTATCTTGATGTACTTGCAGACAAAATGCAATCCGTACCCGACGAAGCTGAGCATCGATTTACGGTTCTTGTTTCTCCTTCCTGGGGAGCTGCGGGTCTGCTTAAACGGTTCGGAGAAAAACTTCTTGATCCGTTGGTTGCAACCGGTTGGACGATTCTTGTTCGTCCGCATCCGCAATCAAAAAAATCGGAAGCGGATACGCTTTCCCGTTTGGAAGAACGATATAAAGCGGTTCCTAATATCGAATGGGACTATAACAGGGACAATATTTATGCCATGAAACGGGCTGATATTATGATTTCAGATTTTTCCGGAATCATATTCGATTATACTTTTTTATGTGACAAACCCGTTATATATGCCAATGCAGATATTGATTTACGGCCGTATGATGCGTATGATCTGAAGAAATCGATGTGGCAGTTTACCGTTCTTGAGAAAATGGGCATTAAGTTGGAAGAAAAAGATTTTCCGCAGATAAAAGACGTTATACAAAACGCGGCTGACAGTCCTGCACTTGCCGCCGAACGTCAGCTTGCAAAACGAACCGCATGGATGCATGAAGGAGAAGCCGGCTGCAGAATTGCAGATTTCATGATTAAAACCGTTTCTGAAAAATCAACATGAAAATTGCAATTGATTGCAGAATGATCGACAGCGGAGGCATAGGCTCTTACATTTCGTCTTTGCTTCCCTATTTTGTAAATCAAAATGAATGTCTTCTTATCGGTGCGCGTACGGAGCTTGAGCAATTTGCCGCCCGGAAGAACGTGAGTATTGTTGAATGCGATATACGACCGTTTTCCGTATGTGATTTATTTTTTTTCCCGTATTCTATAAAGAAACGGATACGTACTTGTGATGTTTTTTATTCTCCGTATTGCAACATACCGCTGCATTTAAAGATTCCCGTTTTTTCTACGATACATGATGTCGTCTTTTTGGATGTTCCCGGTCTCGTTTCAAAAATTGGAACTTTTTTGCGAAAAGTGCTTTATTTGTACGCGGTTCGGCAGTCGAACGTGATTTTCACCGTTTCGCAATTTTCTGCGGAACGTATCCGGTTTCATTTGAATTGCAAAAAACGGATCGTAGTTACTTATAATGCAGTTCCTCCGTGGCTGCTGGAAGCGGCGGAGACTGCCGTTCCGTCTGATAAAGAGAATTTCTTTCTATTTGTCGGAAACATAAAAAAACATAAAGGTTTATCCGTACTGCTTAACGCTTTCATACAGGCTCAGCAGCAAGGCGTATCGGCAAAATTGCTGATAGTCGGTAATGCTGATAATTTTCGGACGAAAGATGAATCCGTATTTGATAAGGTAGCTCTCGCGGCGCGTGGTTCCGTGGAGTTTACCGGTAAAATTTCCGATTTGCAATTGAAAAATCTTTATAAAAGGGCAAGACTGCTCGTTCAGCCGTCTTTTTATGAGGGGTTCGGAATGCCGCCGCTTGAAGCGCTGAGTCTGGGAACGCCGGCGGTGATTTCCGATATTCCCGTGTTTCGGGAAATTTACGGAGATTTTCCGGTAATATTTTTTAGAACCGGTGATTCTGATGATTTGGCGAAAAAGCTTATCGATTCCGAGCGATGTTCGATGGAACGAACCGATATCCCCCGCATTTATTCTTTTGAACGCACGGCGCGTATAATTCAACGTACACTAGAGGAATTTCATGAAAGTAGCAATCGTACATGACTGGCTGGTAAATTACGGAGGGGCCGAACTCTTTGTTGAATATCTGTTGAAGCTGTATCCCGATGCGGAACTTTTTACGCTAGTGTATGACAAAAAAAGATTGGGCGCCCATTTTGAACATTGTAAAATACACACTTCGTTTTTTCAGCGAATCCCTTTCTCTTCAAAGATTTATACCAAACTGCTGAAATTTATGCCGTCGGCGTTTGAATCGTTCGATTTTTCGGGTTTTGATTTGGTAATTTCAAGTTCTTCGTCTTGTGCTAAGGGCGTTATTACCCCTCCGTATGTTCCTCACGTGGCGTTCATTCACTCCCCGATGCGGTATGCATGGGATTTGTTTTTCGATTACCGAAAGAGAAGCGGATTTTTGACCCGTTTGTTTATGGATACATGGATGCCGCAGATCCGCTTATGGGATTACGTCAGCAGCCAGCGGGTGGATCTTTTGGCTGCGAATTCACGGTATATAGCGCGCAGAATCAAAAAATTCTGGAACAGAGACGCTGCCGTAGTGTATCTTCCGGTGGATGTCAGTCGATTTACACCGTGCGACGATGAACCGGATACCTTCTACGTTGCTTTTTCCCGTCTCGTTCCGTACAAGCGGATAGATCTCGCCGTTTCCGCATGTAAAAAGCTGGGGAGAAAGCTGATCGTCATCGGCAGCGGTTCAGAAGAAAAAAGGTTGCGGAAACTTGCGGCCGGCGACCGCAATATCGTTTTTACCGGCAGACTTTCCGACGAAGCACTTTTGAATTATCTGCAGCGGTGCCGTGCCTTGATTTTCTGTGCTGAGGAAGATTTCGGATTCGTTCCGCTTGAAGTTCAGGCATGCGGCCGGCCGGTAATTGCATTCGGGCGCGGCGGTGCTAAAGAAACCGTTGTGGACGGAAAAACGGGAATTTTTTTTGAAAAACAGGAAACGGATTCCGTCGCAGATGCAATTCTATCGTTTGAAGCATTAGATCAAAAGTCCGTCTTCAAAAAGGATGTGATATCGGCACATGCCAAATCATTTACGGAAGAACGCTTTCAGCGCGAATTCAAAGCGCTGGTTCAAGAAGCCTTCCGGAAAGCGACATATCAGCCATGATATCCGTTGCGGCGATTTTATCGAACACTGCTGCTGAATTATTGCGCCCGTAACGGAGCGGTTACGGGCAAAGGATTACCGTTTTGCTGAAAAGAACGAAACTGCTGTTTTTTTACAACTTTTCTGCTGTATATGCATCGTATTGCTGCTCTTGTTTCAGAGTTTGATTTTTTATCAGCATTACAGCAATTTGAGTTACTCCGTTCAGGCTGTTATCAACAACGATCTTAAGCAGACTACGCGGGAATGCAGATCCGTTCTGCAAAATCTGATAGATTCGTCGTTCGACATGCTGCACCGGCTTGCTTCGTTCTGGGCCGTTTCCGGCAGCAGCGACGACACGCCGTTTCGCTCTTTTTTGCAGAATTCCGAGGACTCCGGGTATATTATGGGCATCATGGACGCTTCGGGCATGGTATATTTCAGCGATACCTATCGTACGGACGTTTCTGATAAGGATTTTTTTACCCGGATCATGAACGGAGAAGACGTGATTTCCGATTCAATGCCCGTGAAGTACGCCGACGGTTCTCAGCGGGAATATGTGCTGCTGGGTGTGCCGCTGATCATCGACGGAACCCCATGCGGCGGCTTATGTATCATATACGATTCGCTTTATTGGGGAAACCTGCTGCTGCATGAAGATATCGAAGGAATCGGTACGAATATGGTGATCGACACGTCCGGCTGCCTGATCGCAACGCATGAAGATATGCGCTATTTTACCGATTTTTACGACATGATGGTAAAACGCGGTTTTATTACCGAACAGGAAGTTCCCGTGCTGAAAGAAAAAATAAATACGACCGAATCCGGTTATTTTACCTATAAAAACAAGGAAAACTCCGCACTCCGGTACGTATATTATCGGAAAGCGGATGTCAAAGATTGGATCATATTGAGTTTGGTAGTTCACGAAGCGTATGATACGGAGTTTTGGGATTTGAAAAACGAAGCAGTTGCCGTTTTTATAAAAACGGTGGTGATTTCCTTGCTGATATGCGGGTTCGTGGGAGCTTTCATCTTTTTACGCAAAAAAGAGCGGCAGCGGCTGCTGCGCGATTCCCTGACTAACGTGTACACCAGGAGTGCGGCGCGCCATATCGTCGAAAAGGATTTGCACGGCGCAAAAACCGCCGCTGCAAGCGAAACCGAACCGTCTCTGCTGTCGGGACACTTCAACTGCTGCATGTTTCTTGATGTGGATAATTTCAAATCGTTCAACGATACGAAAGGACATGCGTACGGCGAATCTGCTCGTTCAGACACTGCACCGGAACGACATCGTGGCGCGTTACGGCGGCGACGAGTTTAACGTGTGGTGCTTCGACGTATCCGGCAAAGACGACGCGCTGCAGCAGGCCGAATCGATCGTTCAGGCTTTCAGAACGAAATCGGAAATCCGGATCAGCCTCGGCGTTACGCTGATCAGATACGGTGAAAGCGACGCATCGTCGATTCTCATGCGTGCCGACAAGGCGCTGTACGAAGCAAAATCGCTGGGTAAAAACGGATTCGTATTCGCGGAGTAAAGGCGGCGCGTGTCAGTCTTTGCGTCTGACGACGAACTCGAGCGGAATTTCACGCTTCGATATTTCGGCGATTTGCCGGTACGAATGGTAAAAGTGCCGCTGTGCGCTGCTGTTTTCTTCACGCGGCGCGGCCTGCACCGGCTGCCACGAACCGTCCGGTTGGAGCCGCTGTGCGTGCGTGTTGTCCTTGAAATAGGACAGCAGCGTGTCTTTGACCGTTTTGAATATGTTTTCCTGCGTGATCGGAAACATCAGTTCCACGCGCCGATCGAGATTCCGCGGCATCCAGTCGGCACTGGAAAGATAGAGTTCTTCGGCCCCGCCGTTCAGAAAGTAAAAAATCCGCGTGTGTTCCAAATACCGATCTATGATGCCGGTAACGCAAATGTGCTCGCTTTGTTCCCGGACGCCGGGAACCAGCATACAGATTCCCCGAACGTTCAGCGCTATCTGCACGCCCGCGCGGCTTGCCCGATACAGCGCTTCGATGATTTCCCGATGGCCGAGGCTGTTCATTTTTGCCATGATCAAACCCGGTGATTCCGGCGTGGAAAGACTTATTTCGCGTTCTATTAAATCTATCAGGCGCGATTTCAGATTGACCGGCGCCATGATGAGCCGTTTCATCGGCTGAATGACCGAATAACCGGAAATGATGTTGAAAAAAAGCGTCGCGTCGTTTGCGATTTCCTGATTCGCCGTAAACAGGGACATGTCGACGTAAAATTTGGCGGTCTTGTCGTTATAGTTTCCGGTGGAAAGATGCACGTACCGGCGGATGCCGGCGCTTTCGCGGCGGACGACGAGCAGTATTTTTGCATGTACTTTCAAGTTTACGATCCCGTATACGACGATGACGCCGGCTTTTTCAAGCTGCGCCGCCCAGGATATGTTCTGCTTTTCATCGAATCGGGCTTTCAGTTCCACAAAAACCGTAACCTGTTTGCCGTTTCGGGCGGCCCGTTCGAGCGCCCGGATAATAGGCGAGTTGCCGCTGGTGCGGTACAGCGTCATTTTTATTGCGAGGACGTCGCCGTCGTCCGCCGCGTCGTTTACGAACGATATAACCGGTTCGTACGACTGGTAGGGAACGTGCAGCAAAATGTCCCGTTGTTTGAGCGTGTCCCACAGCGGAACGTCTTTGTGCAGCTCCTCCGGATAAAACCGTTCCCAGTCTTCGTATTTGAGCGCCGCGGCTTCGGGCAAATCGGCCAGATCAAGCAGCGTGGAAGGATCGAGCAGCCCTTCAACCCGATACACGTCTTTTTCCGAAAGGTGCTGTTTTTCCATCAGAAACGCCAAAATTGCGGGGCTGGTTCGGGTACACACCAGCCGCACCGGAAACGACGACTGCCGTTTTTCAAGCACTTCTTCCATCGCCTGAATGAAATCGGAGCCGGCGTCTTCGTCGACGGCAAAATCTGCATCGCGCGTTACTTTAAAAAGCATCGTTTCTTCAACGGTATAGCCGGGAAACAGCAGCGTTCCGTATTCGCTGATGATATCGTCGAGCACCGAGAACATTTTGCGTCCCGCCGGCGAGGGCAGCACGACGATGCGGGGAATCGCGGAGGGAACCTGCACGACGGCAACGGGCTGTTCGCCGTTCTGTGCCGCAAACGCGTCGTTGCGGACGGTGATGTCGGGCAGCGGCGACAGCAGAAAGGCGGCGTGCAGTTTCAGGTTCGATATGTGCGGAAATTCCGCCGTATCCGTGCGCAGCGGCGTCAGCAGCGGGAATATTTCGTCCTGAAACAGCGTTTGCGTAAACAGCCGCTGCTGCGCCGTGTAGTTCTTCGGCGGAACGTATTCGATTCCTTCAGCGCTCAGTGCGGGAATAACTTCGTTCATTAACACGCGGTACTGGTTTTCAACCAATTCGTGCACGCGTTTCGCAATCGCGGACAATTGTTCTTCGGCGGTCAAACCGGCAATATCGCGTTTGTCGGGCTGGGCTTTCTGCTGCCGTTTGAGCCCCGCGACTCGTACCATGAAAAATTCATCGAAATTTGAAGAAACGATGGCAAGAAATTTCAGCCGTTCAATGACCGGTATGTCGCGGCGGCAGCCTTCGTACAATACGCGCGCGTTAAATTCTATCCATGAGAGTTCCCGGTTAAAAAAAGTGTACGGTCGTTTCATCGTTTTCGTTACCTTATCAAAAAAATGTTTCGTGCCGTTTATACCAGAATGACTTTATAGCCGAATACCGATTCAAACACGTTCGATTTTTCGGCAACCGCCATCCGCTCCAGCATGATGTTGTGCGTTCCTTTGCATTTGATTATAAGACTGTCCTGTCTGAAATCGATGCTGAAATCGTTAATTTTTTGTGAATGCCCGCGGTCGAACGCGTCCGCGACGCGCAGAATGGCCGTCAGCTTCAGTATCGTGATGCGGTCTGCACGCGGGCGAACGGCAAACTGCGCGTCGTCCTGCGGAGAATGCGATCCGCGGTGATAATAGGCGACTTGCGATATTATCGCAATGTCGTCCTGCGTCAGCCCGAAAATATCCGCGTGTGCGATAATGTACATGCTGTGCTCTTCGTGTTTATCCGCCCGGATGAACATGCCGATGTCGTGCAGTATGGCGGCTACTTCAAGCAGCATCCGCGACCGTTCTTCAAGACCGAGTTCGGCCTTGAGCGCGTCGAACAGTTTAAGCGAAATCATGCTGACATATTCGGCGTGCTTTTCGTCGGCTTTATATTTCCGCGCGAGGCTGAGCGCCGACGCGGTAACTTGCAGGCGGAAGTCGTCCTGCAGTTTTACGTCCGGCTGCAGCAGTCTGCTTGCGATCAGTCCTTCGCGGATGCTCGTATGCGGCACCAGAATTTCCTGCGCGTTGGTCAATTTCAGAAAGAACTTGTACGCCATCAAGCCGATGTGCAGTGCCTGCGCGTCGCTGTACGGGATCTTAAAACGGGCGACGCATTCTTCTATAGAATACTCCTGAATGTCGTCGACGAAGCCGTCGAACGCCGTCCGCGAAATTTGCCGCAAATTGTCGGATATTTTGGTTCCGCAGATGCCTGCGGCGATCTGTGCTTCCGATCCGACGGCAATAAACTGCAGAACGTTCGACAGGTTCAGTTCCGTATCGAGCGAACCTCGCGTATTGCGGATGAATTCTTCCAGAAAGCGGCGCGCGTCCTGCAGCGAACCCATCATGGCCCGCAGCTGCTGTTCGATGATAACCGTTCCCAGCCGTAAACTGTGCGCGCCGGCCATTTTTCCCTGTTCGATGAGCATCAGTTCGGTAGAGCCGCCGCCGACTTCCAGAATGATCGAATTCATGCCTTCAAGGTGGAAGGTTTTATCCTTGAGACATTCACTGACCGCCAGATACATGAGCCGGTTTTCTTCTATTCCGTCGATAACTTTTACGTGAAAACCGGTTTTTACCATGATACGGTCGAGTACGGCGTCGCGGTTGCGCGCTTCCCGGAACGCGCTCGTCGCGATAACGGCGACGTGTTCGTTTTGGATTCCCCAGCCGGCGAGCTGTTCCTGAAATCGGTTCAGAATTTGCAGGCACTGCAGCAGCGTTTCGCGTGATATGAAACCGTCGGTAAAAACGTCGCGTCCGAGCGCAACGGGCATTTCCGAACGGTCTATAACCGTCCAGCCGGCTCCGTTCCGGTCGGCTTTTTCGTGCACGCCGTGTTCCCGAATTTGAGCTACCAAAAGCCGCAGTCCCGTTGATCCGATTTCTATAACTGCTTCAAGTTCCGTCATCGTTTTTCCTCAGAAGCGCCCGCTTCTCCGCAGGAACTCACAGCTTGTCTATAAGCATGGAACATTTTCCGGAGGGGATGGGCAGCGTTTTCTTTTTTTGACCTAAAATATTTATCGTAAAATAATACAGCTTTTCGCTTTCCATTTGGATTTCCCAGCCGCGCTGGCTTTTGTTGGAAAGAATGGTTATCAGGTTCCGTTTGAGCGACAGGTTTTCAATTCCCATGATTTCCAGATTCGGAATGATCCAGTCGACCGTTTTACGCGGTAGGCTTATGGACAAGCCGACGACGTTTTCGATCATAAGCGCGATTGTCGAAAGTCCCGCGTAATGGATGCAGCGTCTTCGCGGAAAATCGGGGTTTTCCGCCATGGACGCGACGCCTTCCTTGCAGGGCTGGTACGCTTCCCACAAGTCGCCTTTGTTGTGCGAACCGTTGGGAAACATTGCGTCGAGAATGTAATACAGATGCCGGATTGCGCATTCGCGGGCAAGGTCCCACCGCTGGTATTTCTCGAGTCCCTTGATAACCATAAAATTGAACGGCGGATATACGCCGCCGCGGAAACCTTCTCCGGTTTCGCGGAAGTCGAAACTGTCCGCGGACAGCGTCGGAAACGGATGTTCGGTTCCGAACGTCGCCGGATTCGACAAATGCGCAATCAACTGACTGGCGCGGTCTTCGTTCGGCATTTCGGCGAGCAGCGGCAAAAAACCCGCGATCGTCTTTTGCGGAAGTTTTTGTTCGTTTTCATCCAAATCGTGATAAAACGCGGTTTCGCCGTTCCACATCAGTGAATTGATGCGCGTCTTCAGTGAAAAATACATCCGTTTGTATTGAAAATTCAAATCCTTGTCGTTCAGAATGTCGCCGAGCGCCGCCATATACATGGCGTTTACTGCGAGTGCTGCGTTGAAGTCGATCGGGTAAAACGCGCCTTCCCGGGGTGAATTGTACATCGCGCCCGCGCACGGCGGAGCGGCGTACAGACCGTTCGGCTGTTTGAACGTGCGGTCGATCCAATCCATGTATCGCTGCAAAACGGGCATGATGTCCTTGACGCGGCGTTTATTCGCCGATTTATGGAACAGATTGAATTCCGCCCAGGCGAACAGAGGCAGCCCCACGCCTTCGGGATTTTCTGCGGAAACTATCGGAGCGTTGTCTTTTATGTCGTATTTCCAACGGATGGCACCGCTTTCTTCTTGTCTTGCATAGAAATAATCGATGTTTTGATTTGCCGGATAATTACGGTTCGAGTATACCAGAAAAAAAGACGAAAAAATTGCTTCAAATTGGTCGAGAATATATGTGTCGTTTTGCGGATAAACGAAATATCCGTCGGTTGCATTGTCGCTGTTTTTGGGATTGATCCAGTAGTCCTGGAGCCAAGCCCACGTTTTATCATAGATATCAACAAAATCCTGATCGTAAAAGTGGATTTTGGGAAAATCGCGTTTGTTCACAAAAGCTCCTATAGTTTAAACAGTATATCATATTTTCAGGAAAAGTTGTATATTAAAACAAATTTTTTTTACGGAATGTGATTCCGGGGAGAAACGCATGTACCAGTCCCACGTCTATCTTGAAGCGCGTATTCTGCTGTCCGCGGCGGACACGGTGTTTTCCGATGAAGGGAAACCGTGCGTTACGGCTCCCGGTATTCTGGAAACCGTTTGTCTGCTGGCGGGTACGCTGAGTTGTTCTTTTCCGGAAAAAGCCCGGTTCGAGCGATTGACGGGCGCGCTGCCGGAATCTGAATCCCGCCGCTTGACCGGCCTGTCGCTGAAAGTGGCGGAAAACGGACGGCTTGAGATTGAATTCCATCATCGGAAAAAGTCCGTTCATATTGAAGAAGTCCGGCTTGAAGAAGACGCGGGCAGACTGACGCGTTCGGAAGGGAAGACGCGCATGGATTATACGTACGCCGGTTATCCGAGCGTGCGCATCAAAACCGGAGCGGATTTTGAACTCGGAGAAGAAGCCGAGCTGTTTTTGAACGAACTGCGCCGGCTGATTCAGTATTTGGGAATTTCAGGCGATATTCAAATTGAAACGGCGATCCGCTGCAACGCGTACGCGGCGCTCGCCCGGTATCCTGAAATTCCGACGTACTACGTAAAACTGCGCAACCTGAATTCGTTCAATTTCGTGCGTAAAGCGATCAATTCGGAGCTCGACCGGCAGGAATCGGTGCTGACCGGCGGCGGGACGGTCGCGTCGGAAAGCCGCCTGTGGAACGAACGGCAGAATATCACCGAATCGTATAAGCAGCGCAGCCGTCAGGACGTACGCCGCTTCGAGCCGGTAACGCCCGCCGCCTACGAAACGATTCCCGCCGCAGGCAGCGTTCCGTGCGAACTGCCGGAACCGCGGCGCCGCCGGCTGTGCGCCGAATATTCGGTGAGCAGAATCGACGCGGATTTTATCTGCGATGAAAAAGAACGCGCCGATTTTTTTGAAGAAGCGGTGCGTCTCGGTGCAGACCCTGTTGCGGCGGCTCACATCATGAACGCGGATCTGGTTCGGCTTTTGAAACGGCAGAATCTTTCCATTTCGCAAAATCCCGTGTCGGCGGCGCGGTTCGCTTCGATCGTGCAGTTGTTCGTTGCGCATCGGATTCACGGCGGTTTGGTAAAACAGCTTATCCAGAACATCATAGATACGGACAAGGATCCCGAAGAAGCGGTCGAACGCAAAGGGTTCGCGCAGATTTCTTCGGAAGAAGAATTGCTGCCGCTGATACGGAAGGTAATAACGGCGAATCCTGCCGAGGCGGAAAAACTGCGTGCGGGCGACATGGCGCCGCTCGAATTCCTGACCGGACTGATCATGAAACGGACGGCGGGCCGCGCTTCTCCGCAAACGGTAAAATATCTGTTCAAGCGGGAACTGCACATCAGCATCGTGTACGTACTGTCCGCCGGCGGCGCTATCAGCGCGCGCCGCCGCCCCGACGGTTCCATTTCCGCAGAAGACGGTCAAGTGCTGCGCGAACTGTTCGCCCAGTCGGTTCCCGACGTGCGCGTGCAGGTGGTGCCGGTCGGCCGGCTGTTCAGCGAGGAAATGGAACCTGCCGATTTTGCGCCGCTGATTGCCGAAATTGCCGAACGGATCGCCGCCGGCATCGCGACAGGCATCGTCGTTGCGCACGGTAAGGATACGCTGCCGTATACCGCGGCGCTGCTGTTCTGGCTGTTTTCCGACGCGGCCGTTCCGGTCGTATTGACCGCTTCCGCGGCGCTGCCGGAAGATTCCGACGAAGCGCGGCGCAATCTGACGTTAGCTGCCGAAACGGCGGTCCGTGAAAAGAGCGGCGTGTACGTGGTTTTCGGCGGAAAGGTGCTTTCTCCGCTCAATTTGAAATTCGTGCGTCCGGCGCCGGACGGCTTCGTCAATTGGAATCTGAAAGAACCGGTTTTTACCGGTTCGGGGCCGCTCGCCGTTCAGTTTTCCGGAATTCAGGAACCCGATCCGCACGTCATGCGGAATCTGCTGCGCGAGGCCGCCGGCAGCATGATGCTGTGCCGGATATATCCGGGCTTCAAAGCCGAGCGGTACGTTTCGATGATAGAAGAAGGAACGCGGACGTTTTTTCTTGAACTGTACGAGTCGGGAACCGGCAACATGCGCGACGGAGATTATTCTCTGAAACCGCTGCTTCTGCGCGGGAAAAAACATAATTGCCGGTTTTACTGTACGTCGCAGCAGGAATGCCGCACGGAATTTTCGGATTATACCACGAGTCGCCGCGTTTGGCGCGAGGGCGCCGTTCCCATGGGGCTGCTTACGACGGAATCGGCCGTCGCGCTGTATTACGCCGCGGCGCTGCTGTGCGATTCGGCGGACGAACTCGACGCGCTGATGGAATCGTACGCCGAACAATACGCCGTGTAGCCGGCGGCGCACAAGTTAGCGGTGTGCGGTTTTACCGCCGCTATTCCGCTGCCGTTTCCGCGGCGGGTTCGGTTCGGTCGGATTCGCTATCGACCGGAGCCGGCGTATCGTAGTACAGTTTGACCGTTTCTTTCTGCGTTTTGTGCCGTGATTTCAGGAACAGCGTTCCGGTATCCCTGTTGTACACGTATCCCGATGAATTATACGTCTCGAATCGCGGATCGGTTCTGAACGCAACGCCGTAAATGTCTATTCTGCGGAACGGTTCAATCCCGTTTATGATAAGGTAGTGCGTTTCTTCCTGCGGAAAATCGACGGTCAGCAGCAGGTTCCCCGCCGAATCCCGTTCATATCCGATCGCCTGCGCCGCCGTCCAGGCCCAAACCGTTTTTCCCGTTCCCGACGACTGCGCGTTCGCAATCACTTCAACGTGCGGATAGGCCGAGTTGTTCGGTTCCAGAATCGGATACAGTTCGGACATCGTGCGCAGATCGAATCCTGCGGTACTGTTGATATACGAATTGATAATCATATAGCCGCTGTTCGTGTACTCTTCGGTACCGGTCAATTTTCCGTACGCAATCAGCGCCGTTCCTGCGGACGCAATCTGCAGCAGCGGAACCTGCGTGCCGTTTTCCGTCAGCTGCAGCGTCGTACCGTTCAGCGAACATGCGGCCGCTAGCACGTCGAGGCACTCATCGGTTACCGCACCGAGCGGCGCCGCCAATTCGGGATCCGTTTTGCTCAGCCCGGCGTACGTCAGCAGTATGCCGGCGGCCTGTGCGACCGTCGGGCTGAATTCGGTAAGCGTTCCCGGCAGGGAAAGCAGAATTCGGGCTTTTTCCCGATCGTTTTGGATACGCAGAATCGAATCCAATTTATATAAAGTGAAAATATCGAGCGATTTACTCTGCAGCGCGTAGTCGATCATCGAATTGACGTTTTCAATCTGCATGACGAGACTGCGGTTCATCGAAACGAGCGAATTGAAATACGGGGCGGAAAGATACGTTCGTTTGGCGCTGTTTTTGACCGAATCGGGGATCCGGTTAATCGCCGTTCGGTAATTGCCGTTTTCAGCCATCGCCGCCACGTAACTGACGGTACTCTGTTCGGTCAATGAATCTGAAATCGACTTTGCAAACAGCTGTGTAAAATCGGTTTTGAATTGTCTGACCGTCGTGTTGTACGCACTTTCGGAGGCGAGCGGCATTCCCGTAACGGACGTGAAATCGAAAAGACTCGTCGGGTCGTATGCTTCGTACAGTGCTGCCGCGTGTCTGCGCGAAAGCGTCAGATACGAATCTGCAACGGAAAACGCCGCGATTTCATATTGAGCCGATTTTGAACTGATGATGGATCGGGCCGCCGTCTGTTCGGTAACTATGTAGCCGCCCGCCGGTTTATAAGGAAGCGAAGCGGCCTGCACTGCTGCCGGCAGCTGCGCGGCGATGCTGAGCGAAGGCGAAGCGGTTGCTTCGGAGACGGTAAATGTGATAGAAATATCTTTGCCGAAACGCAGCGTACAGCTGAGCGGCGTCGGCTGTTCCCAGGAACTGAGCACGGCGTCCGCACGTGTGCCGTCGGCGTATTCGATTTTGACCGGATTCGTTTCGTCTCCCGACAAAATCAAGCCGCGGAACGCTATCAGAAAGCGGTTTTTCAGTTCTTTGGAGCCGTCGGCTTGCACCGTTTCGGCGATCTGCAGACGCATCTGCCCGATATTGACGGAAAACGCCGTTTCGCTTCTAAATTGAAGCAGAAAAATGCCGAGAATAATAACGATATAGAGGACGGTGAGTCCCAGAAATGTACGGATAGGATGCTTTATCATTTGTTTCAGTGTAGCTAATGATGGCGACAAAATCAACTATCCCGAACGGAAAATGGAGTTCGTATGAAAAAACTTTGTATGCTGCAGTCTTTGTCCCGTATCGTGTGCGCGGGAGTGCTTGCAGGCGGTTTGCTTTCCTGCGTCAGCACGAACGTGCCTGCGGAAAACGGCACTGAACGGGCGGAGACAGCCGCGGAAGCCGTTCCCGTTTCGCCTGCCTCAGTATCCGCTCCTGCAGCGGCGGACGACGAAGTTTTTTCACCGGTGAATTTTGCGGGCAACCTGCAGTCGGTGCTCGAATCGGGGTCTCTTGCCGAAGCGCTCGCGCTGTTCGATTCGCTTCCGCCCGAATACGAAAACGACGCGTCGCTGCAATATCTGCACGCGTCGCTGCTCATTTCAAACGGCGAATTGGACAAAGCCGCCGACATTACGGACACGCTGCTCAAAAAAAATCCCGACGATACGGACGTGCTGCTGCTTTCGGCCATGCTTGCCAAAGCTTCCGGCGACACGGCAAAAAAATCCGCCGCGCTGAAACGGATACTGAGTCTCGACCCGACCAACAGCGACGCGAACGTCGAACTGGGTGAAGAACAGATGCTGCGGCGCAATTATAATCAGGCCAAACGGTACTATCTGAAAGGTTTGTCCGGAGATCCCGGGCACGAAGGCGCGCTGTTCGGATACGGGCAGGTTTCCTATTATACCGGTGACGACGAAGCTTCCCGCTCCAGTTTTGAAAAAATACTGGAATCCGATCCGGAAAACAGTCTCGCCTACGCGTATTTGGGCAAACTCGCCGCCGAAAAAGAAAATTATAAAGTCGCCACGGAATATATCGAAAAAGCGCTGAAATTCGACGACGACATATACGATTATTGGCTCGATTACGGGCAGTATTTGCGGTATCAGGGTGATTTTGCCGGTGCGGAGTCGGCGTGGCGGCGTGCGGCGGAACTCGAATCCGATTATTTTCTTGCATACGCGTATCTTGCCGGTCTGTTCGACGAAGAAAACCGTTTCGACGAAGCGCTCGCGATGTACCGCAAAGTGATCGAACTGAATCCCAAATATTATTTCGCCTACGAGTCGCTGGGAATGTTCGCCTGGCATGAAAACGACTTTGCCGAAGTGCGCCGCGCGTTTGCACTCGCGCGCAGCATGAATGAAGAAAACGTGTCGTATCCGCTGATGATAGCCGCCGCATATTTGAAAGAGGGCAAAACGAAAGAATCGCGGGAACTTTTGGGTAAGGCGATGCGCAACAAGAGTCAGACTTCCGTTGAATACGCCGTGCTGCGTCTGTATTACGATCAGATAGGCGATCAGCAAGTCGTGCAGAAAGTTCTGAACGAATCGAACCGGAATCTGAAAGGAAAAATGCTCTATTATCTGGGGCTTTTTTATGATATAAACGGTAATGACGTTCTTGCGGAAAAGTATTATACTGACGTATTGAATCTGAACAGTCCGATGTTTTTTGAATATCGCCTCGCCGAATGGGCGGTTTCCGCTCCGGATGCGCCGGACGGTGCGCGCGCGGTTTCCGGAATATCGCCTGAAAACTGATATTTTCTCCGGAATTTTTTAGAGGAGTTACGATGAGTCAAACAGAAAAGCGCCTGATACTCGACGGGCGTGAAATCATCCTGCTGGGTACCGCGCACATTTCGCAGGAAAGTATTGCCGAAGTTACCGCCGCCATTCACACGGAAAAACCGGATTGCGTTGCGATCGAACTTGACGAACAGCGCTATCAATCCATGCAAAATCCCGAATCCTGGCGCAATCTCGACATCGTGAAAGTGCTGAAAAACGGACAGGGGTTCGTGCTTATGGCCAATCTCGTACTGTCGTCTTTTCAGAAACGGATGGGCGCCGACGTGGGCGTGAAACCGGGTGAAGAAATGAAAGCCGGTATCGCCGCCGCGGAAGAACTCGGCATCCCGTCCGTGATGGTCGACCGGCCGATTCAGATGACGCTGCGCCGCGCCTGGGCCAAAAACTCGTTGTGGGGAAAATGCAAACTGCTGGCCGTGCTGCTTTCGAGCGCGTTTGAAAAAGAAGAAATTTCCGCCGAACAGATTGAAAAGCTCAAAAATGAAAGCGAAATGGATTCCATGATGAATGAGATCGCCGAATATCTGCCCGCAGTCAAAACGGTGCTGATCGACGAACGGGACCGGTATCTTGCCGCTCACATCTGGGACGCGCAGATAAACGGTCAGGCAGCGCGGAAAATAGTCGCCGTTCTGGGAGCGGGACATTTGCCCGGCGTGGTAAAACATCTTGAAGCGCTTGCCGCGCGCAGCGAATCTTCCGATACGTCCGATATTTCCGTTCTGCCGCCGCCGGGTATCGGCGGTAAAATTGCCGGGTTGGTATTTCCGTTGGCGATCGTCGCGCTGATAGTCGCGGGATTTTTTACCAGCGGCGCAAAAACTTCACTCGACATGCTGCTGAATTGGATATTGTGGAACGGTTCGCTTGCGGCGTTCGGCGCACTTTTGGCCGGCGGCCACGTGCTGACGGTCCTCGCCGGATTCGTCGGTGCACCGATCGCGACGCTGAATCCCGTTATCGGCGTCGGACTTTTTACCGGTATCGTGCAGGCCTGGATCCGCAAACCGAAAGTGCAGGACATGGAGCGCCTTTCGGAAGACGCCGTGACGTTCAAAGGGTATTATAAAAACCGGATTCTGCGCGTACTGCTGGTTTTTTTCTTGTCGTCGATCGGCGGTGTCATCGGCAATTTTATCGCCGTGCCCGCACTCGTTTCCAGTCTCGTAAAATAATATCGCGGCAGCAGGAGGTTTCAGCGTGAAAAAAACGGTTCTTTTTGCCGGAAAGGAATATCCGGCCGGAAGCGACTTCGTTGCGGCAGCCGTTTCCTGCGGCCGGAACGCGGTCGTTACGGTTCCCGCCGCCGCCCGGGCCGAAGCCGAATCGGGTGAATTTTCAAAACCGGGTGTCAGACCCGCCGTGTGGAATAAATCGTCGTCCGTGTCCGCCCGTTCGGTCGTTTTGCAGGCTGAAAACGCGTTCCGCTCCGTCGAAGAGGCGGTGCTGCTCTTCGATACGGCCTGGTTCGCTCCCGAATTTCAAAAGATCGGCCCGGAAACCTGTTCCCGCGCACTCGATGCGATGATTGCCGGTTACGTGTATCTTTCCGCCGAAATAATCGGCCGATACGTGAAGAAAGGCGGCGGAACGCTGGTGTTCGCGCTGAAAGAACATCCGTCGTTCGCCGATTTGGCACGCACGGGTGCGCTGCGCTCCGAAGCGGCGCTGATTCCGGCGGGAATCCTGTGCGCAACCGCCGCCGGTGCGTTCGCCGCGCTTGCCGAAAATACGGCGGCCGGCTACGCGGATTCCGATACCGTTCGGATATTGCTGGCGCGCTCGGAACGCGGCGTTTCCGACGCGGCGTTTGCCGAATGGCTGTTTCCGTATCTCGACGCGTGGATCGCGTCAAAACCGAAAAGCGACGCGAAACGTGCCGCGCAGTGGGTAAAATTCGGGGCAAAGCCGCCCGCCGGGTTTACCCTGTTCCGGAAATAGCGTCCGGTATTGCAGGAGCGGGTATGAATGACGTATGGACTGAATTGACCGGCAGCGGCCTCGAATGGTACGTATGCCTGTTTCGCGTTGTGCTCAGTTTTTTTGCCGGTTGTATCCTCGGCCTCGAGCGGAAATTCCGTATGCAGTTCGTCGGTATGCGGACGCTGATTCTGATATGCGTTTCGTCTTCGGTGTTGATGATGCTTTCCGTTTATATGTCCCGGCTTGCCGGCAGTGCGGGCGGTGATCCTGCCCGGCTCGCTTCTCAAGTTGTGTCCGGTATCGGTTTTTTGGGCGGCGGCGCCATTTTGCGGCAGGGTTTCAACGTAAAAGGTTTGACGTCGGCGGCCATTATTTGGACGGCGGCCGCTCTGGGGCTTGCGCTCGGTGCGGGATTCGTTTTGCCTGCGGGAATTGCGCTTACGGTTTGCGTGATATCGCTGGTTTTCATTGAAAAAGTGGAAGATAAACTGTTCCCTACCGAGCAGCTCAAAAATCTGCGGATTTCGTATGCGAACGGTACTCCCGACGAAGCGCGTGTCAGGAAAATAGCGACGGAAAGCGGCATCGTGGTTTCGGGGCTTAAAGGCGCTTCTTCCAACCGGGCGGGGCGGATTGATTTGGTGTTCAGTGTCCGCGTGCCGAAATACGTCGATTTTTGTACGATGGCGAAGCGCCTTAAAGAAGATCCGGCCGTTACCGAAATTTTCCTGAACGATTAAGAGTGTATGCCGCCTAAGATTTCCGGGGCAAAGACTTGTTTGCCCGCGGCCGGTTTAGCGTAATTTACTCATGTTTATAAAATCTTTAGGTGTTATCGCTTCGAGCTTGGCAGCCGTGTAATCATTGATATTTCTTGTAATTATATAGTTTGCTTTGTGTCGAAACGCACATTCGATCAAGACGGAATCTTCAAAATCTTCAATTGATGATAAAACTGCGTTGCGGCAATCGGCAGAGTCAACGGCAAGAATTTCAACTAAAGAAAACAATTTCAAAAGGATTTCTTTTATTTGGACTTTGCCGTGACCGTATCTGTGCAAAATATAGGCAATGTCGGTAACGGTATTTGACGTTATACAGGCCGTCATGGATTCCCCGTTACATATGCGCATCGATTGAAAGGAATCTGAATAAAACGGTTGTCTTTGTGCCAGAATATCTATAATGATATTCGTATTAAACACAACCGTCATTTGCGTGTCCTGAGATCCTTGACTTCACTATCCGTTACACTTGGCGGAATAATTCCGCTTAATTCTTTCAGAACAGTCTCCCGGTTCCTGCGTCTCGTATTGTTTGAGGTGTTCGTATTGTTGCCGGTACGAAATTGAATAAAATCGATAAACTCGGAAACTTCTTGCAAATCCGTTTCTTTAAGCGTTTTCAATTTTTCCGCAACCAGTTCATACGGCATATTTTTACCTCCTTCAATAGTATTCTTTCCAATTTCAAGATAACACGCGGATTCTTAAAATGCAAGAAGATCCGGCCGTTACCGAAATTTTCCTGAACGATTAAGAGTGTATGCCGCCTAAGATTTCCGGGGCAAAGACTTGTTTGCCCGCGGCCGGTTTGATATACTCGCCGTATGAATTACAATAAATTACCCGCGGAAAAACTGCGGGCGGGCATAATCGCGATCGACCTCGACGATACGCTTTTGAAAGAAGATCTTTCGATTTCGGATTATACGGTGAGCGTTCTGCAGCGCGCCGCCGACGCCGGTATATACGTAACGCTTTGTTCCGGCCGTACCGACAACGCGATTCTGCCGTACGTGCGCCGGCTCGATCTTGCCGGAAAAGAGCAGGGACGGTATATCATCGCGCAGAACGGCGCCTCCGTTTCCGACCTGCACACGCGCCGTGAAATTTTTTCACGGACGGTCGATCCCGAATTGCTGATATACGCGCATCGCGCGGCGGCCGAACGGGGAATGTTCAGCGAAGTATACGATGCGTCGACCATTTACGTTCCGGCAGACAACGAGTGGACTCAAACGGACGTCAAGCTCAGCGGGCTGAAAATGCAGGTAGTTCCCGAATACGAAGCGCTTCTGGGTAAAGGGCATCCCAAAATGGTGATTCCCGGTGATCCTGCGGAAATCCAGCTGCTGCAGGCTGCGCTGAAAGCGGCGATCGGCGATAAATGCGTTATTTTTACCAGCAAACCGTATTTTCTCGAAATCCTGCCGTATAACTGCGGTAAGGGCGAAGCGCTCGAATGGCTGTCAGACCGGCTTGCTATCCCGCGCAGCCGAACCATGTCGTTCGGAGACAGCATGAACGACGAGTCCATGATCCGGTATGCCGAACAGAGCGTTGCCATGTGCAACGGGCTCGACGCAATCAAGGAACTCGCCCGGTACGTAACCGAATATTCGCACAATGAAGACGGTTTGGCGCGCTTTATCGAAAAATATGTGCTATAATAACCGATATGGAAACCATTCCGTTAAACACTGATTCTTCGCCAAACGCTGTCCTCGACCTGCTGTTCAAGCTCAAAGTGAAAGACGTCATGTCCGCTCCCGTGCTTACCGCCGGTGCGGGTGATTCGCTGCGTTCTATTCAGCTGCGGATGAAGCGGAAAAACATCACCGGTATGCCGATCGTCGCGGGGAACCGTTTAGTCGGCATCGTTTCCATGGACGATATCGTAAACGCGTTCGACGGCGGCTGGATAGACGACCGTGCCGAAGCGCACATGACGCGCGACATCATCGTGCTTCAGGAAACCATGTCCGTTTCGTTTTGCGTTTCGTATTTCAATAAATACGGCTTCGGCCGTTTTCCGGTGCTGAACGCGGAACACGAACTGACGGGAATCGTTACGGCGTCGGACGTGATTTCCGCGCTGCTCGTTTCGATGAACAGTGAAATGGAACGCCTCGAAAACGAAGCGGCCTCGCTCGCACCGGATGCGGAAGCTCGCACCGGATCCGCCGCGGCCGGTACCGCCGGAAATGCGGATGATAAAAACGCCGTCCGCGTCGTGGAATTCAAAACGGAACCGTTCAATTTTGAAACGGCCGGAATGGCGTCTACGGAAATAAAGAAACTACTGAAAACGATGGGCACCGATCCGTCTTTGGCTCGCCGGATCGGAATTGCAAGCTACGAGCTTGAAATCAATCAGGTGGTGCATTCCTGCGGCGGCGTGATGCGTTATTTTATTGCTCCCGAAAAACTCGTTATAGAAGCACAGGATACGGGGCCGGGAATTCCCGACGTTGCCAAAGCGCTGACGGAAGGGTTTTCCACCGCCGACGACCGTATCCGTGCGCTCGGCTTCGGTGCGGGCATGGGATTGCCGAATACGAAGCGCGTTTCCGATGATTTCGATATAACGTCCGCCCCCGGATCGGGAACGACGGTGCACGCGGTGTTCTATTTTAAGAATCCGTGAGCCGTTCTTGTTGCCGGAGCCGGCGTTCCCCGGTACGTGTTCGCGGCGTTCTGTTTTCGGAATTCGAGATCCCGTGTACGCGCTGCGCTGCTTTTCATACGGATCGCAAGGAGGAGTTATGACTGTTTCCCAAATGGCGGAAGCGCTTGAACTGACGTGCGCGGTTGCCGGAGATGAAGCCCGTCCCGTTCGCGCCGCGTACGCGTCCGATCTGCTGAGCGACGTGATGGGCAACGCGCCGGACGAAGCGGTGCTGATAACCGTTCAAGCCCACAAAAATACGGTTGCCGTCGCCGTGCTCAAAGACAGCCCGGCGATCATCATCTGCAACGACCGGCCGCTTCCTTCCGATATGAAAGAAGCCTGCCGCGCTGAGGGCATCGCGCTGTTCGTAACGCAATGCAGCCAGTTTACGGTCAGCGGCCGGCTGTATCCGCTGCTGTGTGCGGAAAACGGCGCGGATCAGGCGGATGCCGCGCTGTCCGCGGAATAGCTGTCGGTTCGCGGAATAGCTGCTGCTGTTCGCGGAATAGCCGCGCTGTCCGCGGAATAGCTGCCGGTTCGGATTGCGCCGCACTATACTGACGGGATGTTTTGCCGGAGGACGTATGACGATTCTTGCCGATTTTCATATTCATTCGTGCCTTTCGCCGTGCGGCGACTTGGAAATGTCGCCGTCCGTTATCGCGCGGAAACTTGCGGAAAAAGGCGTCGCACTCGCCGCGCTTACCGATCACAATTCGGCGCTGAACTGTCCCGCGTTCGCCGTCTCCTGCCGAAAATTCGGCGTACTGCCGCTGTTCGGCATGGAAGTGCAGACGGCGGAAGAAATTCACGTACTCGCCCTGTTTTCTTCGTGCCAAACGGCGCTCGACTTCGGGGCGGAATTATATGAAACGCTGCCGCCGGTTTTAAACGATCCGGAAAAAACCGGCGATCAGGTGTACGTTGATGCAGATGAAAACATCCTCGGCGAAGTAGAAAAATATCTGATAACGTCGGTTTCTCTTTCTATAGATGAAATCGGCGCGCGGATCCACGGACTCGGCGGCTTATGCATACCGGCGCACGTGGATCGTCCCGCGTTTTCATTGGTAAGCCAGTTCGGATACGTACCGGCGGCGAAGGACTGGGATGCGCTCGAATTCGTGTGTCCGCGAAATCCGGTGCCGACCGAAGCGGGTATGGCGCCGCCTTCGAGTCTGGGGCTGCCGGTGATTACTTCGTCGGACGCGCACTATCCGGAACACATCGCGCGCCGTGCGTTCACGCTCGATATCGGAGATTTGCCGCTGACCGGACCGGACGGCGCGGTCAGTCTGGACACGGTGCGTGCGGCGCTCAAACGGCTGACGTGAATTTTCGGCCCGTTCTTACAGGATAAGGGTGTCCCGGTACTGGTTCGGCGTGATGCCGGTATATTTTCTGAAAATGGTGTGGAAGTATTTTTCATCGGAAAATCCGCATTCATACGCCACGTTGTATATTTTTTTGCCCGGATCCGAGAGCAGTTCTTTTGATTTTTCAATGCGAAAATGATTCAGGTATTCTATAAAGTTCATGCCGGTCTGCTGTTTGAACAGCTGGCTTAAATAGGCCGGTGATATGAACGATTGCGCGGCTGCGGTTTCGAGCGAAATTTTTTCGGCGTAATGTTGCCTGATATATTTCATGGCCGATTGAATTTGGAGCGATACGCGTTCGGATTTCAGTGCATTCCGAACGGGATTTTCGGGAAAGGCGATGTGGTCGCTTTCCCGCTCGTCGGCTGAATTCGGTGCGCCGGAATTGTCTTTAAATTTTTTTATCAAGCTGCTGAACAGCTGCCGTTCCTCTTCGATTTCATTTACGGCTTTCAGCACCGTTCGGACGATTTCTTCAATGCGGCTCGGTTTGAGCAAATAGTCAACCGATTTCAATTCCAGCGCGGTTTTTACAAATTTGAAATCGTCATAGCCGGTGAGAATGATGTATTTCGTTTTCAGATTATGGGATTTTGCTTTCCGTATGGCGTCGAGCCCGCTCATTCCCGGCATGTTTATATCGATGAGCGCTATGTCGGGGTTCAGCCGGATCAGTTCTTCATACGTCCGGTTCCCGTCGTATGCTTCGCCGCAGATGGAAATATCGTATTTTTGCCAATTCGGATTGCTGCGCAGTACGGTGAATTTGTCCAATTCGTCATCCGCGATAAAAAGTGTGTGCATTTCCCGTCTCCTGTTTTACCGGTTCAAAAGGCAGCGTCAATTCGATTCGTGTTCCCGTGCCGGGATCGCTGCTGATAGTGAGCGTGTACGTGTTGCCGTAATATAACTTCAGCCGCTCCCTGATGTTTTTTATGGCGTAATTCGAGCTTCCTTTCCGTTCGCTGCCGTCCTGAAAAACGTTTGAATCCGTCAAAAGCGAGTTTAAAACCGCCGGATCGATTCCCGTTCCGTTATCGCCGATCAGGAAAAAAATGCCTTCGCTTGTCAGCGTACCGCACAGCGAAACGGTTACGGTGTACGAAGTATTGCAGGCTGCGTGTACGATTGCGTTTTCGACGAACGGCTGCAATATGAGTTTGGGAATCAGAAAATCGTATACGGTTTCATCTATATCCGGCTGAAAATCGAACCTGTTGTGAGAAATCGTTTTTTGAAGTTTTACGTAATGGGAAATCAGTTCGATTTCGTTTTTTACGTACGTCAATTCGTTTCCGCGGTTAAGAGTCAATCGGAAAAGGCGTGAAAGCGAGTAAATGACGGACGAAACGTCTTTTTCACCCGCGTTCAGGCATTTCCAATAAATCGTATCGAGGGTGTTGTACAGAAAATGCGGGTTTATTTGCGACACAAGTGCTTTAAGTTCCGCCTCGCGTTCGCTGATTTGCAGACGGTACACGGTGTTGATTTGATAGTTGAGTTTATTCATGAGGCTGTTGTATTCGTTTGCGAGCGTACCGATTTCGTCGGTGCGGCGGATGTCGACTATTCGGGAGAAATTCCCTTCTTTTGCAGCCGTGATGGATTCGAGCAGCCGGTTCAGCGGGTTCGTAATGAGTTTGCCTGAAAAAACGGCGGCAAACGTAAAAATAAGCAAAATGCAGACGGCGCTGATAAGAAACAGAATCAGGACGTTGTTCATGTTCTGCATTGCGTCCGTAATCCGAGTTAATCCGATAATATACGCGTTGCAGGATTTGATATGATATTTTGCAACTATGCAGGTTTCTCCGTTAAACCGGACGTATTCTCCGGCGGATACGGACTGCGGATCTATGATTGACGTTTCGCCGTTTCGTTTCCGGACGTACGTATACGTCGGCGGCGTTTCCGCCGTACCGAGCACCGTTCCACCTTCCGTAATGAAAAAGACCGTTTGCCGTGATTTTTGGCTCGATTCGGCAAAAAACGCTTCCTGAATGGTGCTGAAATCGACGCAAATGGTCAGAAATCCTTCCGGCTTGTACGTGTTCGTGTTCATAACGGCGCGGATGAGGGCGAGTTTCGGCCGCGTTCCGGCGGCGGATACGACGGTTGAGTCTTGCGGTATGATCATCCATATAGGCGCTCCCAGCTTTGCGGCCGCCTGCTCATACGGCGCCGCGTTCCGTATTTGTTCATACGGGTATCCTTCCGTTCCGCCGTCCCTGCTCACGTATAGCGTATAGCCGTTTTTCGCGGTAAACGATACGAAACTGACGTAATCGTTTGAAACGAGCGTATTGAACGACAGGAGCGACGCCGCGTCGAGTTTCGATTTTGCGGCTGCGTCCATATTCAGAAGTTTCGATTCGGGAAATTGGAGAATATCCTGCGTGTTTTGATTCAATATCAAATACGTCGACGTTCCGTAAATCGTTTCCTGCAAAAACGTGATGTTCTGTCCGATCGATTCGAGCGACTGCTGATACACGGCGGCAGTCTGTTCTCCGGTATTTTTACGGTAAATGAATACGAACGTCGTCCACATGACGATAATGGCGGTAAAGAGAATAATGCAGATGCAGATTGATATTTGGGATTTAAGCGGTCGGCTTAACAAAAACGCTTTGATTCTCCGATTCGTTCGTATCATGATTCGATTATAGCCGTGCTCCCGTTATACTTCAAGAAAGAAAAAGACGAATCCGAAAATATTGGAATAAATCGAAAAATCGTCTACTTACAGGAGCGGAATCGGCTTATATACTTACCCTATAGTCATGATTCATGATAAAGGAGGCTTTTGCATGAAAAAGTATGTTAAAACGGCTGCCGTGATAGTGATGTCACTGGTTCTGCTCGTTCCCGTGTTCGCCGGCGGAGGTAAGGATTCTTCCGGCAGCGCGAACGGTGTTACGACACTCAGATTTTTTTCCAATCTGCCGGATCGGTCGTCGAATATGGGGCTGCTGGAACAGACGCTGCTGGACGAATATCAGAAGGCGAATCCGAACGTGAAGATTGTCGTTGAAGCGCTGCAGGACGAACCGTATAAACAGAAGTTCAAAGCGTATATGGCCGGAAACAATCTGCCGGACATATTCGCGGTATGGGGTCAGCCGTCGTTTTTTGAGCCGGTAATGAAAGAAGGTTACGCTGCCGAATTGGATCCTTCCGTATACTCGGCGTACGCTTTTGTAAACGGTTCTTTAAATGGTTTTTCTTATGACGGTAAATTGTACGGACTGCCGCGCAATACGGATATGATGGTTGTGTTTTACAACGCGAAATTGTTTGCCGATAACGGCATCGCCGTTCCGCAAACCGTACCGGAACTGATTGCCGCCGCAAAAAAATTCAAGGCAAAGGGAATCGCACCGATTTCCATGGACGGCAAAGACGCGTGGCCGCTGGCAATTCTCTATCACGATCTCGTAATGAAACGGAACGGCGACGACCGCGCTATCCGCGACGCGTTGGCAAAAAAGGATTTCAATTCTCCCGTTTTGCTGCAGGCTGCCAAAGATCTGGTCGAATTGGTTGACGGCGGAGTTTTCCAAACAGGATTCGTTTCCGCCGATTACGGTGCGTCGCAGAATATCTTTTCACAAGGCAAAGCCGCGATGTATTATATGGGATCATGGGAAATGGGAATGGCGACGAACGACGCTTTTTCCGCCGAGTTCAAGGAAAATCTTGCCGTCATGAACTTCATGAGCATTCCCGGCTCGGTCGGCAGACAAACCGATATGATGGCGTGGAACGGCGGCGGATACGCCGTGTCCGGCAAATCGTCCAATAAAACCGAAGCCGTTAAACTGCTTGATTACATGATGCTTCCCGAAAACTGGACGAAACACGCGTGGCAGCAGGGGCTCGGATTCCCCGGTCAGAAGTTTGACGCTTTCCTTTCCGGAACTGAAACCGATGTGCAGAAAACGCTGGTAACCGTTTTGGGTTCGGCCACGAACACGAGCGGTACGCCGATTAACGACAGCGCAACCGCCGTTTTCAAAACGGAATGTGAAAATGCGGTGCAGGCGCTCGCTGCAAAAATAATTACACCCGAGCAATTCATTCAAAAATTGAACGATGCAATAAAAAAATAACACGTTACTCGCCTGGGCGGTTTGAACCGGAGCGTCCGTCTTTTTCCGCGGACGCTCCGTCATACCGCGCGGGTATGGAGGAGAAAGAAAACATGAATTCGGTATTGAGTGATAAACGGTATATTTTTTGGCTTGTATTTCCGGGTTTTTCGATTTTTGCTTTTGCCGTATTACTGCCGGTCGCCGTCAGTTTCTTTTTCGGTCTGACTGACTGGACCGGTATGGGGGCGATGCGCATAATCGGTTTCAAAAATTACGTTGAATTGCTTACGAAAGACGGTGTTTTTTACCGGTCGCTGCTTCACGCGGTCATTCTTGCGCTGGCAACGGTTTGCCTTCAGCATCCGGTTGCATTGCTGTTCGCTTATCTGATATCGCGCAGTGCCGGTAAATTTGAAAAATTCTTCAGGGCTGTTTTTTTCGTTCCGTGCGTCATTTCCGTCGTCGTAACTTCAAAAATGTGGGTGTCCGTTTACGAACCCACTTACGGCTTGCTGAATAAAATTCTCGCCGTGTTCGGTGTAAGCGCCCAGCAATGGCTCGGTGATCCGAAACTGGTATTGCTGTCCGTTATTTTTATCGTCATGTGGCAGGGCTTCGGTTGGGCGATGCTCATTTATTATGCGGGCATCAAAGGACTGAGTTCCGAGATTTTTGAAGCCGCCGCCGTCGACGGCGCGAACAAATGGACGCTTCTGACTAAAATTTCCCTGCCGATGCTGCTGCCCGTCGTTTCCGTAAACGTAACGCTTGCCGTCGTTTCTTCTCTGAAACAGATGGAAACCGTATACCTTACGACGAACGGAGGGCCGGGAAACATGTCGCAATTTCTTGCAAATTATTTGTATATTCAGGCGTTTTCATCGTATCGGTACGGATACGGCAACGCAATTTCCGTAGTGTTCGTCGCTTTTTGCCTGCTGATCACGTTGGTAATGAACAGGATGTTTAAAAAAGGTTTGCAGAATTTTTAACGGTTGCCGTACGGAGGTACGTATGAAAAAGAAATCGCTGCGGAACAAATGGATTACGGCGTTTTTATTGATAACGGGAATCGGCCAATTGTTTCCGCTGATTTGGTTGTTCGATTTTTCAGTAGCGAAAAGCGGTGATTTATTCGGCTCGCACATTCTGGTATGGCCGGAAGTTTTTCAGTGGCAGAATTACAAAACGGCGTGGATAAACGGAAAAATACCGTATTACCTTTTGAATTCGGTGATCGTCAACGTGCTTACCATTTTATTGACGACGCTGTTTGCGGTAATGCTTGCTTACGCGTTTACCCGCATGAAGTGGAAACTGCGCAGTCTGTTCTTCGGCTGCGTGACGATGGGAATCATGATTCCCATCCACGCGACGCTGCTGCCGAATTACGTCATTTTCAACAGGCTGCATATTGCGGATTCCTATTTGGGATTGATTCTTCCGTACGTAGCGTTCGCGCTGCCTACGGCAACGTTTATAATGACCGGATTCATGCAGTCGATTCCCAAAAGTTTGGAAGAAGCCGCGATAATCGACGGCTGCACGTTGTGGGGCGTGTTGTTTCGGATCGTTTTCCCGATGGTTCGTCCGGCTATGGTAACGGTTATTATCATGACGTTTATAAGTACTTGGAATGAATTCATTATGGCGGCAACGTACATTTCAAATGAAGCGCTGCGTACGCTGCCGTACGCGGTTTACAATTTTGCCGGACAGTATGCCTCGAATTACGCGGTTCAATTCGCGGTAATGATGCTTGTGGCGCTACCGTCGCTGCTTATTTACGTATTTCTGAGCGATAAAATTACGAAGGGTGTTGCCGAAGGAGCCCTGAAAGGATAACCGTATGATAAAAAGAGCCCGTGTTTTTGAAACCGTTCCGGCGGAATGCCGTTTTCTTCAGGAAGCGGCGGAAATGCCGTTCATTCCGGAACAAAAAGCCGAAATGAACGTTATCAGCGTGTTCCCCGAACGGGAATATCAGGAAATACTCGGATTCGGCGGTGCGTTTACGGAATCTGCGGGATATGTATACGCGCAATTGGGCGCCGCTGATAAAAAACGTTTGATAGAAGCGTATTTTGATCCGGATAAGGGAATCGGTTATACGCTGGGACGCACGCATATGAACAGCTGCGATTTTTCACTTGAAAATTACGCATGCTACGAGTCGGAGGCCGATTACCGTGCGGAACGTTTTGATCCTTCCCGTACTTTTAAATATACGGTTCCGCTCATGAAAGCTGCGTTCGCACACGCTGAGTCGTCCGGACGCAGCATAACGCTTCACGCCGTTCCGTGGAGCCCGCCCGCTTTTATGAAGACGAACGGAAACATGAATTGCGGCGGTTCGTTAAAGAGCGAGTACCGGCAGGCGTGGGCGGATTGCTTCGTGCGTTATATCCGCGCCTTGGAACGGGAAGGAATACGGACGGGCATCGTGTCGACCCAAAACGAACCCGCCGCTGTCCAGCGATGGGATTCGTGCCGGTATACGGCTGCGGAAGAAACGGCTTTCGTCCGCGATTACTTGGGGCCGACGCTTGCGGCCGCCGGCTTGGGCGATATAAAAATACTCGTTTGGGATCATAATAAGGAATCCGTTCTGGAACGTTCCAGTGCCGCATTTGATGACCGCGTCGCTTCCGAATACGTTTGGGGCGCCGGGTTCCACTGGTATTCGGGTGACCATTTTGAGCAGCTTTCGCTCGTGCATGAACGTTATCCGCATAAAGCGCTGCTGCTGACCGAGTTCTGCGTGGAAGAGCGCTCCGACGACGGTCCGCAGGGTAACGCCGAAAAATACGCGCACGAGCTGATCGGTGACTTAAATAACTTTGCGAACGGTTTTATCGATTGGAATTTGCTGCTAGATGAAGAAGGCGGCCCGAATCATGCACGAAATTTCTGCGACGCAGCGGTACGGACCCGTATCCGCGCCGGTAAAACGGAACTCGAATTCCGTCCGGCGTATTATTATATGGGGCATTTCAGCAAATTCATCTTTCCTTGCAGCCGCCGTATTGCGGTCTCCCGATTTTCGGATAAACTTGAGACCTGCGCGTTCAAACGACCGGACGGAAAACTTGTGTTAATCGTTCTGAACCGGTCGGATACTGCGGCAGAATCCGTCATTTCCGTACCGGAATACGGAATCGCCTCCGCCTCTTTTAAACCGCACAGCATCAAGACCGTCGTGCTGCCGTAATCGCTTTAGCCGATTTCGGCGTTTCTGCACTGACCGCACCGTTCGGTGTGGTCAACCTAATGGATAAATCAGTTATCTGCATTCATTTTTTCTTCGATCATTGCAACCAGCTGTGTTAATGAAATTCCAAGGTAATCGGCAATATTCGATAAGATCAGCCGTAACGCTGACAATGGAAATACAGTCAATGAAGTGCTTGAAATTAACTTGAACGGCAAAACGTACCGCGGACAAACGATTGAAGATATCTTTTCAACGCTTGTTTTTGTCTTTGCTGCGGATGGCACGATGTCCGACGGTTCGGGTGCTGCCGTCTGCAAGCCGGCCTCGCGTAAAAAAAGCGGCTGCCCTAAAAGTGATGAACTGCAACTTCACTTTCGGGGCAGCCGCGTTTTTTTATCAGGCGGAACGTTACGCGTTATGTATTATACGTCCGTTTTACTTTTTTGGTCGTCGTCATTTCGAGCGGTTCGTCGAGTATGACGACGTGTGAAATTCGGGCGTACGGCTGCAAAACCTTGTTTACTTTGGCAACGATCTGTTCCGTTTCTTCCTGTACGGCGGGCAGCGCTTCGGGGTCTCCGCGCACGACGTTGAGCCGTTTTATGAGTTCGTCGGACGGATATACGAGCGCTTCAATTCCTTCGGATTTCATCGCCTTATCCATGATGTATCCGCGCACGGTAATCTGTTCGATATCCGTATACAGCTGGAACGCGTTTTCTATCTCTTCCGGATAGACGTTTTTGCCGCCTTCCGTTACGATCATGTTTTTTGCGCGGCCGGCGAGGTACAGATAATTTTCCGCGTCTATTTTGCCCAAATCGCCGGTTTTGAACCAGCCGTCGTCCGTAAACACTTCGGCAGTCGCTTCGGGCATCTGATAATATCCCTGCATGACCATCGGGCCTTTAACGGCGACTTCGCCGATTCCGTCTTCGTTCGGATCCAGAATCTTCATTTCCATATAAGGCGCAAAGAATTTACCGACGCTTTCGATTTTGAACGCTTCTTTCGGATTCAGCGCAATGATCGGTGACGTTTCGGTCAGTCCGTATCCCTGGATAAAATCGATTCCCAATTCGTTGTAGACGCGGAACACGCTCGGTGCGAGCGGGCCGCCGCCGCAAATGGCGATGCGCAGCGTTGAAATGCTTGCTTTTTCCAGAACGGGTTTGAACAGTTTTTTGCCGGGATTCACTTTGAATATTTTCTTGACCAGATAGGAAATGCCCATCAGGAATTTCATGACGCCGTATACGACGGGACCTTTGTCCCTGATTCCTTTGAGAATTCCCGCCAGAAGTTTGTTGAACAGTAGCGGAACTCCCAGCAGCATCGTAATTTTACCTTCGCGCAGTTCTTTGAGCATACGCGAAACGGCCATCGTTTTTCCGAATACGATTTCCGCACCTACGGAAATCGCTTCTATAAAAACGGCGAGCATCGTGTACGAATGGTGAATCGGCAGCAGGGCGTAAAAAACGTCCGTGCTGTAAATGGAAAGATTCATCTGCGCAATGTAGCAGTCCGATACGAGATTTTTATGGGTGAGCATGACGCCCTTCGGTACGCCGGTGGTGCCGGACGTGAACAGAATGGCCGCCGTGTCGCTTTCCGATGCCGGCGTGATTTCCGCCGTTTTTGAAGTTTCCAGATTATACGCGTACGTGTCGGCGTGTTTGGGCGATAATGAATAGATTTGGGCGCCGCACGTGTGTTCGCTGAAATAATCGTATTTTTCTTCATCTACAAAGAAAAACGTCGGTTTCGCCGTGTTCAGGAGATTTTCTATTTCCGTGTCGTGCAGGCCGTAGTCGATCGGTACGATCGTTCCGCCGGCGAACAGCGTCGCAAGGTATACGGTTGCCCATTCAGGCGAATTTTTTCCGGAGACGGCGACGTGGTCCCCGTGTTTCACTCCGGCCGCATGAAGCCAGGCTGCAAGTTTTTCAATGTTCCGCAGCACCTGCGTATACGTGAGCGTATGTTTTTCAGGGATAAAATCCGTAAAACACGGGCGATCCGGATACCGCGCTACGGTAATGCGGAACATTTCCGGCAAAGTCGGCCATTCGCCCGAAAACAGTTTTCCCCTCCAGTCGTCAAGAAATCCCCAAGGTGTGTTTTTACCCGTCTGTTTCATAGTTCCCGTTCCTGTTGTGTGTAATTCGGCATACTGCCGTAAGAGGCGTACCCCGATCAGATACTATATAAGTATGACATACTTTCCGTCAAAAATGTTGCAAAAAAAATGTGATTTTTCGGGAATTTTTTGTAAATATGGTTTATACTCTGTTCTATGATTACGAATAGTCGGAAGTCTCTTTTTTTTCTGATCATATGCGGTGCGTTTTCGGCGTCTTTTGTCTGGGGCGCAGCCGAACGGATGTCTGCGGAAGAATCTCTCGCGGCGCGGAACAAGATGATTGCGTACGGCAAACAGTTCGTCGGCGTACCGTACGCGTACGGCGGTATTGATGCTTCGGGTATGGATTGTTCGGGGTTCATTTTTACCGTCGCGCGCGAGTCGATCGGCGTACAGCTGCCGCGCACCGTGTCCGCGCTCTATGCGAACGTTAAAATCATCGACGATATGTACAAGGAACCGGGAGATATCGTTTTTTTCCGGACGGTCGGCAATAAGATTTCTCACGCCGGATTATATATGGGAAACAATCAATTCATGCACGCGGTGAGCGACGGTCCGAATACCGGCGTCATCGTTTCATCCCTGAAAGAAACTTATTGGAAAAACGCGTACGCCGGTGCGGGGCAGTTTCTGCCTGCTTCAACGTACGTCGCCGGTTCCGAATCCGTGCAGATTCCTGTCTCGGGAACGGAAGACGGTTCACGCCCGTCCGCTGCGTCTGGTTCCGCTGCGTCGGGTTCGTTCGCATCCGGTATTGTGCTGGACGCGTCGCTCGGCGTGAATTGGAACCTGTTTACGGCCGATCGGTTTTTGCTGAATTTTCGCGGCGTTTCGGTCGACGTGCACGCCCGGTACGGTAAATGGGCGGCGCAGCCGGGACTCGGCGTCGGATTTACGTACGATCCGAGTATGCACGTGTTTCAGATCCCGCTTTTGTTTTCCGTAACGCTTTCCCGCGGAATCCGCGTGTACGCGGGACCGGTGTTTTCGATCGGATCGGCGGTGGAACCGGGTTCCGGCGATTCCGGCGAGGGGAGCCGCATCGAGCCGTCGATTTTTCCGGGCGTAATAGGCGTCTGCTGGCAGTCCCCGTCGATTTCGGCAGGCGGCGCCGAGTTTTCGCTCATGCAGGATATCCGTTATTCGGTGTTCAATAAGACGAACGGTGCGGCTTTGCCGTTTTTGAACTCAATGGCCGCCGGATTGGTGCTTTCCTCCGGTTTGCGCGTAACGTTTCCGCTGTCCCGCTTTCTTTAACGGTATACGTGCGGCGAACCGTTCGGTTCGGGTGCGGCGCATACCGGAACGCGCTGTGCATATCCGAACGTTCAGCGCATACCGGAACGTTCAGCGCATACCGGAACGTTCAGCGCCGGATACGATGTTTTTGCCTGCCGGTTTAACGGTGTAATAAGGAATTTATATGAAGTGCGATTGCGTATATGATGTATGTGAAATTTCCTGCGCCTCCGCGGCGCCGCTGCGGAAGCGACAGCCGTTACTGTTACGGCAGGCGCGTACGACGCGTGCCGTCGTCCTGATTGCCGCGGCGCTGCTCGCGTTCGTTTCCTGTTCCCCTTCTTTGTCCGTCGCGATTGCCGACGGCGGTGGCGTTGCGTGCTCGTTTGAAGCGTACGTTCCCGATTCGATTGCCGAAACGGTTCGTTCGTTCGGTGATCTGCCGTCCGGCGTTCCGCTGTTCGACGCGCCGCAGATACGCGCTTCTCTGGTACAGGCCGGATTTACCGACGTTGCGGTCGCTGCTCCGTCCGCTTCCGCCGTAACCGTTAAGGCCGCGGCAAAGTCCGTCGCGGCGCTGCTGCCGCAAATTCCCGGTGCGGTCGCGTATACGCCCGCTTCCGGAAAAGACGCCGCGTCGGTTACCGTGTCTCTGACGCCCGACGTGTTGCAGCAAATGCTTGCGCTGCTGCCGGCTGAAACGCGCGATTACGCGGATTTGCTGTCCGCGCCGGTGTTTACCGGCGAGCGGATGGACGCCGCAGAATATACGGATCTCATCGGCGCGGTATACGGAAAAACGATGGCGGACGAACTGGCGCGGGGCGTACTGAACGTTTCCGTGAGCGTTCCGCGCGCGGTTATCGCCGCGTTCGCCTCTTCGGAAAACGCCACCGTAATTTCCGCCGGCAAAACGGTTCGGTTCGGCGTTCCGCTCGCAGAATTTCTGACGCAATCGGAAAAAATAGAATTTTGCGTACGGTTCTAAATATAAGAATACGTTAGCAAGTATTGCTGTTTGCTGACATTTTATACTGACTCCTCTTTTTTTCTTTCCTTGCAGAATTTAAAATTCCAAAGTATACTATATCAGTACATTTTAGTATTTAGACGTGGGGGTCTATATGGCAGACAATAAAAATGCAGGGTTCTCTCCGGAACTTAATGCATTTATCGATGAGTGGAAAGTAAAGCCGGGGAATCTGATTATGATTCTGCACAAAGTTCAGGAGGAACAAGGCTTTATTTCCAAGGAGGCGGCGCAAGCCGTCGCGGAACGGACAAATTCTCCTCTTGCCCGTGTGTACGGCGTTATGACGTTTTATCACTTCTTCAAAACGCAGAAACCGGGCAAGAACAAAGTCAGCGTGTGTTTGGGAACGGCGTGCTACTTGAAGGGCGGACAGGATCTGATAGACGAAGCCCGTTCTATTCTCGGCTTGAAGGCCGAAGATATTTCTACGGAAGACGGCCTGTTTTCGGTTGAGCCGGTGCGGTGTATCGGCTGCTGCGGTCTTGCACCCGTTCTTTCGGTAAACGGAGACGTGTACGGCAAACTGACAAAAAATCAGATCGCCGGAATCCTTGACAAATACAGGAACGCGTAACCGGTGCATTACACCTTGTGCGACATGATAGCCGATTTGGCACAAAACGCCGTGGAGGCGGACGCCGGTCGGGTAACTGTCGAATTTATAGAGACGGAATCGGATATAGCGTTTTATATCCGCGATAACGGAAAAGGCATGAGTGCGGAAACGCTCGAACGTGTCAAAGATCCGTTTTATACGGACGGAACGAAACATCCGGGCAGAAAAATCGGACTCGGCATCCCGTTTTTGATCCAAACCGCCGCCGAAACGGGCGGAGAGTGGAACATCACCTCCCGGGAGGGAGAGGGAACGACCGTGTACGGAAAATTCGATCTGAAAAATATCGATACGCCGCCTATCGGAGACGTAACGGGGCTTTTCAGACAGATTCTGATGATGCCCGATATGTGTGCCCGTTCGGAACGCTGCGAAATTGAAATTATCAGAAAACGGAACCGCTCCGAAACGGTTCCTGCCGGCCGGTTTGAATACCGGATCAGCCGCTCCGATTTGCTCGGCGCGCTGGGGGAATTGCAGACTGCCGCTTCACTGGCGCTTCTGGGAGATTTTCTTTTATCGCAGGAACGTGATTTGGAATCGGAACATGAGGAGACTTGAATGGCTAAGATGTCGCTTGACGAACTGCGCAAACTGCGCGGTCAGATGAAAACTGAACTTGATAAACGGGATTCGGAAGGCAAAACCTTTCAGATCATCGTCGGCATGGGAACGTGCGGAATCGCTGCGGGAGCCAAACCGACGCTCGAAGCTTTTATTAAAGAACTCGATGCAAAAGGAATGGCCGGCAGCGTTATCATCCGTCAGACCGGCTGTATGGGAATGTGCGCGAACGAACCGACGGTTGAAGTCATCGCGCCGGATATGCCCGCCGTCATTTACGGCAACGTAACGCCGGAAGTTGCGAAACAGATCGTACAGACGCACCTTATCGATAAAAAACTGCTGGACAAACTGATTTTGGATCGTCCTTCGGCAGATATCGTAAAAAATTAACCGGCGGTAGGAGAACAATATGGCATTCACTCATTATATTCTGGTATGCGGCGGGACCGGTTGCGAGTCCAGCAGTGCGGATGATATTTTCAGGAATCTGCACGAAGAGGCAAAAAATTACAACGTTGCCGATAAAGTACAGATCGTAAAAACGGGCTGCTTCGGCTTTTGTGAAAAAGGTCCGATCGTAAAAGTGCTGCCGGAAGATTCGTTTTACGTCGAAGTAAAACCGGAAGACGCGAAAGACATCATCGCCGAACAGGTGGTAAAAGGGCGCGAGGTTACCCGCCTTTTGTATAATAAAGAAAAAAAGAGCCTTGAAGCCGTTGAAGACATTCAGTTTTATCAAAAACAGCTGCGCATCGTGTTGCGTAACTGCGGCGTCATAAATCCCGAAAATATCAACGAATACATTGCCCGCGACGGTTATCTCGCGCTTGAAAAAGCGCTGTTCGAGCTGACGCCGGAACAGATTGTGGACGAAATCAAGAAATCCGGGCTGCGCGGACGCGGCGGCGCGGGATTTCCGACCGGACTGAAGTGGGAAGCCGGAATGAAGGCGAGCGGCGACGTAAAATACGTCGTCTGCAACGCGGACGAAGGCGATCCGGGCGCGTACATGGACCGTTCCACTATTGAAGGCGATCCGCATTCGATTATCGAAGCCATGATCATCTGCGGAAAGGCGATCGGCGCCCATCAAGGTTTCGTGTATATCCGCGCCGAATATCCGCTGGCGATCGACCGTCTGCGTATCGCGATGGCACAGGCGCATGAAAACGGGCTGCTCGGCAAAAACATCCTGGGTTCCGGCTTCGATTTCGACATCGAGATCCGTTTGGGTGCGGGCGCGTTCGTCTGCGGTGAAGAGACCGCGCTTTTGCGCTCGATCGAAGGTCAGCGCGGTATGCCGACGCCGAAACCGCCGTTTCCGGCGCAGTGCGGCTTGTGGGGCAAGCCGACGGTTATCAACAACGTCGAGACTTGGGCGAACATTCCCGTTATCCTGACCAAAGGCGCCGACTGGTTCAACAAGATCGGTACGGACGATTCCAAAGGCACCAAAGTGTTCGCGCTGACCGGCAAGGTGAACAACTCCGGTTTGGTCGAGGTTCCGATGGGAACGACGCTGCGTGAAATCATTTTCGAGATCGGCGGCGGCATCAAAAACGGCAAGAAATTCAAAGGCGTACAGACCGGCGGTCCTTCCGGCGGTATCATTACGGAAGAACATCTGGATACGCCGATCGACTTCGGCGCGCTCATAAAACTCGGTTCGATGATGGGATCCGGCGGTATGATCGTCATGGACGAAGACGACTGCGTGGTCGACGTCGCCAAATTCTACATGGAATTCTGCGTCGACGAAAGCTGCGGAAAATGTTCGCCGTGCCGTATCGGTACGCGGCAGATGTACACGATTCTGGAAAAAATTTCGCGCGGAAACGGCGAAATGGACGATCTGCAAAAACTGAAGGACATCGGACAGGCTATGAAAACGTCTTCGTTGTGCGCGCTCGGTCAGTCCGCGCCGAATCCGACGCTGTCGACTATCAGAAAATTCGAGCAGGAATACATCGATCATATCCGGAATAAAAAATGCGCCGCCGGCAAATGCAAAAAACTCATCAGTTTTTTCATTACCGAAAAATGTATCGGCTGCGGTGCGTGCGCGCGTCAGTGCCCGGCGAACTGTATTACCGGTGAAAAGAAAATGCGTCATACGATTGAACAGTCGAAGTGTCTCAAATGCGGTGCGTGCGAGACTACCTGTAAGTTCAACGCGATCGTAAAGAAATAGGAGTAAGTTATGGTAACGATAAATATTAACGGCAAAGACGTACAGGTTGCCGAAGGTACGACGATTCTTGCCGCCGCAAAAAAAATCGGTGTTAAAATTCCGACGCTTTGCTATAATCCCGATCTTCCCGCTTGGGCTTCGTGCGGAATCTGTATCGTGAGATTGGCGGGAACGGCGAAGATGCTGCGTGCCTGCTGTACGGCGGCGACGAACGGCATGAAACTCATAACGCACGATCCTGAAATAACCAAAGCGCGGCGTACCGTGCTTGAACTGATTCTGTCGAATCATCCGTCCGACTGTCTGCAGTGTTCGCGCAGCGGGCAGTGTGAACTGCAGACGCTCGCCGCCGAGTTCGGTCTGCGCGACACGCGGTTCCGCAAAATTCTGAAAGAACAGCCGGTCGACGATTCGTATGAGGAAATCGTCCTCGATCGCGATAAGTGCATCAACTGCGGACGCTGCGTGGAAGCCTGCCAGATTATGCAGAACGCTTGGGCGCTCGAATATTCGGGCCGCGGAGACAAAACCGTTATCGGGCCCGTCGCCGGGGCAAAACTCGCAGACAGTCCGTGTATCAAATGCGGACAGTGCGCGGCGCATTGTCCGGTCGGCGCGATTACGACGCATAATCCGCTGCAGGAGTTGTGGAACAAGCTTGCGGATGAAACGCTTACGTCCGCCGTGCAGATAGCGCCGTCGGTGCGCGCCGCCCTCGGCGAAGAATTCGATTTGCCGGTCGGCACTATTACGACGCAGAAAATTTACACGGCGCTTCGGATGATGGGATTCAAGTACGTGTTCGATACGAACTTTGCCGCCGACCTCACCATTATGGAAGAAGGTACGGAACTGGTCGAACGATTGACGAAAGGCGGCGCGCTGCCGATGTTTACCAGCTGCTGCCCCGGCTGGGTCGATTACGCCGAAAAACACTATCACGATATGCTGCCGCATCTGTCGACGGCAAAAAGTCCGCAGCAGATGCAGGGCGCGGTGACTAAAACGTATTGGGCGGAACAGGCCGGTTTGAAACCGGAGCAGATATTTTCCGTTTCGATTATGCCGTGTACGGCGAAGGCGTACGAAGCGCGCCGCAATGACGACATGAAATCGTCCGGTGCGAGCGACGTAGACCTGGTGCTGACGACGCGCGAACTTGCGATGCTGATCCGGCAGGCCGGTATCGATTTTGTCAATCTGGAAGAATCCGCGGCGGATAATCCGCTCGGACCGTATTCCGGTGCGGGAACGATTTTCGGGGCTACCGGCGGCGTTATGGAAGCGGCCGTGCGTACGGCGTACGCGTTGGTAACTAAAAAAGAACTCGGTAATATCAATTTAACGCCGGTTCGCGGTCTTGAAGCGGTAAAAGCTTCCGAGATCGATCTGGACGGAACGAAGATCCGCGTCGCCGTCGTGCATCAGATGGGTAACGTCGATAAAGTCGTACAGCAGGTGCGTGAAGCGCTCGCCGCGGGAAAAGAACCGCCGTACCATTTTATTGAAGTAATGGCGTGCCGCGGCGGCTGCGTTGCCGGCGGCGGACAGCCGTACGGTGCCACCGATGAAGTTCGTTCAAAGCGCGCTGCGGCCTTATACCGCGACGACGATGATTGCGCGGTTCGCGTCAGCCATAAAAATCCGGAGATCGTCAAGTTGTACGACCGTTTCTTGGGAAAACCGTGCAGTGAAAAATCGCATCACTTGCTGCACACGAAATACACCGCGCGCAGTCTGTATAAAGAGTAACGTAAAATGGAGCGTGCCGACGTGCCGGGCAAAAACCCGGTTTCCGGGCGGCACGTTCCCGGTTCTCCATATCGCCAATGCGGCGATATGGAGAACAGGAATCCGCTGTAAATGCAAATCAGATTTTGAATTTACCTATTTGGAGCAATAGATTTTCTATGCTCTCTTTGTTCTGACGGGTGATTCCGTTCACGTTTTGCACGGCGTTGTTTATTTGCGTTATACCGTTCGCTATTTCGTTCATGCCGTCGGTAACGATGCCGGTCAGTCCGTCCAGTCTGCGCATTTCACCCGCGACCTCTTCTCCGCCTTTGAGCATTTCGGCGGAACCTTCTTTTACTTCTATCGTTACCGTGTTGATATTCCGTATCGCCGTGAGCACTTCTTTGCCGCCGCTCTCCTGTTCTTTCATTGCTTCGGTAATTTGGATGCTCATCGATTGAGCCTTGTCGGAAAGATCGTGGATGGTGGTGAATTTTTCTTCTACGTTTTTGGCAGCCGTTGCGAGCGCTTCGATTTCTCCGCTCAGATTATTTAAGGTCGACGTAATCGCTTTTCCCTGCAACGCGGACTCTTCGGCAAGTTTTCTGATTTCATCGGCAACGACGGCGAACCCCTTGCCCGCTTCTCCGGCATGGGCGGCTTCGATCGCTGCGTTCATGGCGAGCAAATTGGTTTGATTTGCGATATGCTGGATCACGTTGCTCGCCTCCAGCAGGCTGCCCGATTCTTCCGCAATTTTTTTGGTAATGCCGTTTGAATTTGAAATCGTTTCTTTTCCGGCGGCGGTTGCGGATGAAAGGGTGTGAATGACGCCGTCGTTTTTTTCAAGCGTTTGGGTGATGTTTTGTATGTTTGCAACCATTTCTTCAATCGACGCCGAAGACTGAGTGACGTTCACCGCCTGCGACTCTATGCTGGTGTTCAGCTGTTTTATGGTGCGGATAATCTCTTCTATCGTTGCGGACATTTCCGTAACGCTCGCAGCTTGCGTTAACGACTGCTGCTTTAAGTTATCGCTGTGCACGCTGATCTGATGAATCGCGCTTGCCGTTTCCGTCATATTGACGGAAAGCGTTTCTCCGATTCGGTTCATGTTTTGCGTGCTCGCTGAGACCGATTGCAGCGATTGAGCTATTTTTTCAATCGTGCGGTTAAAATACCGTACGATGTCGCCGATTTCGGCCTTTCCCGAAACTTCCAGTCTGTTTCGCAAATCACCGTCGCCTTCGGCAATATTCCGCAGCGCGCGGGCGATTTTTTCCAGAGGTTTGCTGATGCGCATGATTAAAATGACGGTATTAAGCAATAAAAGCGCGATACAGATACAGAATATCAATACGGAAATAGAAGAAATGAAACGGGTTTCCTTTTTGAAACTGATGTAAAAGTTTTGCTTGTCATTTTCTATACTGTCGATATAACAGCCCGTACCGATCCACATGTCGGTACCGTCGACACGCATCGCCGTTCCCAGCTTCGGATACGCATTTCCGTACGGATCGTCCGGTTTGGTCCAGAAAAATTCCAAAAATAACGTACCTTTTTCTGCAACGGCATCCAGTTCCCGGATGATATAGTGCGTTTTCTGCGGATCCTGCAAGTCCCATAAGTTCGTGTTTTCAAGACTCGTGTCCGATCCGTGTATCAGACAGACACCCGTACCGTTTTGGTACGCGTAATAATATCCGTCCGTGCCGAATTTCATGTTCCGCACGGTTTCTGCCGCGAGTGCGAGCTTTTCGGTTTCATCTATATCGGTTCGCTTGTAAATCTGCTTAACGAGCGAAACGGCGATTTCCGTAGCGGTTTTCATTTCCTGCCTGAATTTATCGTACAGCAGTTGCGTTTCGATTTTTTCAAAAAAAGAGTTGTAGCGATTTTCCGACAATTTCAGAATCAGCACTACGATTGAAAACATAAAGATTGATATGAAAAAAAGCGGAACGAAAATTTTGAATACGATCCGGTCGTATATTTTTCTTCCCTCGGCGGAGCGTTTGTCTGCCGTGTGAACCTCGTTCAGCGGGGCCAGGTCCGTTTGCTTCATTTCTACAATATCTCCTTCCTATAATGTAGTATATCAGTTATAATTATAACAAATAAAATCTAAAATGTAATATTCCGTTACGCAGTATTCGGCAGACTGCCCGTTCCGCGGTGCGTAAATTCCGCTTTAAGGTGAATCTTGATATAATGCAAAGAATCGGGTACAGTAAACGGAGTTATGAAGGATTACCGATGACAGCCGAACAAATACGATCTATAGTAGAAGAAACCGTGGGCGACAGATGTACCGCTTTGGAAATAAAACTCGCATATCTGGAAGATTTTTTGAATAAACTGCAGAATATTGCAGTCGAACAGGGGGCCGCCGTAGACCGGCTGCAGGCTGAAAACCGTCTTATGAAAGATAAAATAAAAGAACTCTCCGATAATCAGGAGGGCGATATTCCGAACGTCCGGCCGCCGCATTATTGATATTTTGCCCGAGTAATTGTCTTTTTTTTGTTAAATTCTTAAATACAACTCTTTACCATTGTACATAAAGGCGATAAAATATATAGGTTAACCATATTTTATTCTATATTATGGAAGGAGCTCTCTTATGAAAAAATTGGCAACACTCATTGCCGTTATTGCATCAGTAGCGTTGATATTCACATCATGCTCCAAAAAAGACGATGCGAAAAAAAGCGCCTCAGCTGATTCCTCCGCGTATCATATCGGTATCGTAACCGGTACGGTTTCCCAGTCGGAAGACGATCTGCGCGGTGCGGAAGAATTGATTAAACGATACGGCAAAGCAAGTGAAGGCGGTGTTATCCAGCACATTACGTATCCCGACGACTTCATGTCCCAGCAGGAAACGACCATTTCCCAGATCGTCGCGCTGGCCGACGATCCGCTGATGAAAGCGATCGTCGTTAATCAGGCGGTCCCCGGTACGGCCGAAGCGTTCAAACGGGTAAAAGAAAAGAGAAGCGACATCCTGTGTTTTGCCGGTGAAGCGCACGAAGATCCTCTGGTCATTCAGGCTTCCGCGGATCTGGCTATCAACGCGGACTTCATTTCCCGCGGATATACTATTATTTGGGCTGCGAAACAAATGGGTGCGAAAACGTTCGTGCACATTTCATTCCCCCGGCATATGTCGTATGAATCGTTGGGCCTGCGCCGCCAGATTATGGAAGCCGCGTGTAAGGATTTGGGGCTGACGTTCGTGTTTGAAACAGCTCCCGACCCGACGAGCGACGTCGGCGTTGCCGGTGCGCAGCAGTTCATTCTTGAAAAAGTACCGCAGTGGGTACAGAAATACGGAAAGGAAACGGCGTTCTTCTGTACGAACGACGCGCACACCGAACCGCTTCTGAAACAGCTTGCGACGTACGGCGGTATGTTCGTTGAAGCCGACCTTCCGTCGCCGCTGATGGGATATCCGGGAGCATTCGGAATCGATTTGACGGCTGAAGCCGGTAATTTCCCCGCTATCCTGAAGAAAGTTGAAGACGTCGTCGTAGCGAAAGCCGGTCCCGGCCGTTTTGGAACCTGGGCGTACTCGTACGGATTCAGCGTGTCGGCCGGTCTGGGTGAATACGCAAAACGCATCATCGACGGTACGGCGAAAAAAGGCAGCATGAGCGATTTGTATGCAGCTCTGGGTGAATTCACTCCGGGTGCAAAATGGAACGGCGGCAGCTATATCGACGCGAACACCGGTGTCCGCGCAAAAAATCACACGCTGATCTATATGGATACCTATATTCTGGGTACCGGTTATCTGCCCACTACCGGGCTTGAAGTACCCGAAAAATATTATAACATCAAATTCAACAAATAACGCGTAAGAAGGATAAAGCCCCGTTCCGAGTGCCGCCGTACTGCGGTTTCGGAGCGGGCTTTTTTTCCGACGCTTTATCTGTATCTGCGCCGCCGATTGGACATGCGGTTTTCGGCGCGATCTTATTTTTATATTGTTTAGGAAGTATATGCCGAACGAACACCCTTTGCTAGAACTGCAGAATATTACCAAAGATTTTGCCGGAACAGTTGTCCTTGAAGATGTCAGTTTTTCCCTTAAAAAAGGGGAAATTCTGGGGTTGGTAGGTGAAAACGGAGCCGGAAAAACCACGTTGATGAGTATTCTGTTCGGAATGCCGGTCATTGCCGAAACAGGCGGATACGGCGGAAGTATCAAAATGGACGGGCAAGAAGTACGCTTCAAGACACCGTTCGACGCCCTTGATGCGGGAATAGGAATGGTTCATCAGGAATTCTCATTGATCCCCGGATTTACCACCACGGAAAATATCATGCTCAACCGTGAAATTACGAAACCGAATCCTGCCGTCAGTATTTTCGGACCGCGGATGAGTACCTTGGATCGGCCTGCCATGAAAAAAAGCGCCGAGCATGCGATTTCAAAGCTGGGTGTTCAGATAGACAGTAACATGAAAGTTGCGGAAATGCCCGTCGGTCATAAACAGTTTACGGAGATTGCCCGTGAAATCAGCCGCGAAAAAGTTCAGCTGCTCGTTCTTGACGAACCGACGGCCGTTCTGACCGAATCGGAAGCCGATATTCTGCTCGATTCGCTGAAAAAACTCGCGGCGTCCGGGATCGCGATCATTTTCATTTCGCACCGGCTGCACGAAGTAACGGAAATCTGCGATCGCGTCGTAACGCTGCGCGACGGAAAATCGATCCGCGACGTGGCGACGTCGGAAACCGATATAGAAGATATAGCAGCGTCGCTTGTGGGACGTGAAGTCGCGCAGACCCATGCGGCCGAAGCGCGCGTTATCGATGCGCCCGATATTCTGACCGTTGAACATTTGTGGGTCGACATGCCCGGTGAAACGGTGTGCGACGCTTCGTTCGCGGTTCGCAAAGGTGAAATTTTCGGTATAGGCGGTCTCGCCGGACAGGGAAAACTCGGCGTTCCGAACGGTGTGATGGGATTGTATCCCGCCGGCGGAACCGTGCGGTTTAACGGAACTGAAATCAAGCTGAACGACCCGCGCGCGGTGCTCGACGCCAAGCTTGCGTTCGTTTCGGAAGACCGGCGCGGCGTAGGTCTTTTGCTTGACGAAAGCCTCGAATGGAACATCGCGTTTACCGCGATGCAGACGCAGAACCGTTTTCTGCATTCGTTTCTCGGCGGATTGGTCAAATTACGCGATGAAGGCGCGATGAAAGAACTCGCGCAAAAATATATCGACATGCTTTCCATTAAATGTACCGGTACCCGGCAAAAGGCAAAAGAGCTTTCCGGCGGGAATCAGCAGAAAATCTGTCTTGCCAAGGCGTTTTGCCTGGAGCCGCAGTTACTGTTCGTCTCCGAACCGACGCGCGGTATAGACGTCGGTGCAAAGGAAATCGTTCTTGACATACTGCGCGAATACAACCGCGAACGGGGAACGACGATCGTAATGATTTCAAGTGAATTGGAAGAATTGCGTTCCATTTGCGACCGGATCGCGGTCGTTTCCGGCGGAAAAATCGCGGGCGTACTTTCTTCGAAAGACACGCCGATCGAATTCGCGCTGTATATGTCCGGTGTAAAGGGTGAAGGTGCCGCCGTATGATGAACAGAACTGATTTTTTTACTATGTGCAAGACCAAGCTCGCCGAATTCGGCTGGCCGCGTATCATTATCACGCTGTTTCTCGTGTCGCTTTTTATCGCCGCGCCGTTCGTCGGCGTCAGCATGTCCGCCTCTCTTTCCGATATCATAAACCGTTTCGGTATGAACGCGCTGCTGGTTTTGGCTATGGTGCCGATGATTCAGTCCGGCTGCGGGCTGAACTTCGGCCTTTCGCTCGGCGTCATCGCCGGCTTGCTCGGCTCGACTGTCGCGATGCAGATCGGTTTTACCGGTTGGGCGGGAATTTTCGGCGCGATGCTTTTATCGGTGCCGTTCGCGGTGCTGTTCGGCTGGCTGTACAGCGGTCTTTTGAACCGAGTCAAAGGTGAAGAAATGACGATCGCCATGTACGTCGGCTTTGCGGCGGTCATGCTGATGTCGATTATGTGGCTGGTTCTGCCGTATACGAGCAACAACATGGTGTGGGGCTACGAAGGCAAAGGGCTTCGTACGACGATTACGCTGGACGGTTATTGGGTAAAGCAGCTGAGTAATTTTCTTGCGATCCGTATCGGGCAGAATTTCGTATTCCCTACCGGTATGGTGCTGTTCGTCGCGCTGTGCTGTTTTCTCATGTGGGTTTTTCTCAGAAGCAAAACGGGAACGGCGATGACCGCCGTCGGCTCGAATCCGGATTTTGCCCGGTCGAGCGGCATCAGCATCAATAAAATGCGCCGTACGAGCATTATCTTGTCTACGGTGTTCGGCGCGCTGGGAATTCTGGTGTATCAGCAAAGTTTCGGTTTTATCCAGCTGTACGCGGCGCCGCTGTATATGGCGTTTCCCGCCGTTGCGGCGATTCTTATCGGCGGCGCTTCGATAAATAAGGCGTCCATTTTGAACGTGATAATCGGAACGGTTCTGTTTCAGGGAATCCTGACCATGACTCCGTCGGTTATAAACAGCGTTCTGCAGACGGATATGTCGGAAGTTATCCGTATCGTATTGTCCAACGGTATGATACTGTATGCTCTGACCCGCAAATCGGGGGCAACGAGATGAAAAAGACGCTCAACGTAAAATCTTTTTTGGCGAATAATCTGGTGGCGGTCATCTTTTTGATCCTTACGGTCGTTTCGATTCCCCTTTCGGGATTTTCGGCGCCGTACATTATCAACGAGATTTTGTCGCGCATCGGGCGCAACGCTTTTTTGGTGTTTTCCCTGATTCTGCCGATTATGGCCGGAATGGGGATCAACTTCGGCATGGTGCTGGGCGCCATGGCGGGGCAGATCGGACTTATTTTCGCGATGGATTGGCAGCTGGCGGGCATAGAAGGTATCGTGTTCGCGGCGCTCATCGGACTGCCGATTTCCGTATTTCTCGGCTGGATTGCCGGTTCCATTCTGAATCGCGCCCGTGGGCGTGAAATGGTAACCAGCTACATTCTGGGATTCTTTTTTAACGGAATCTATCAGTTCGTGGTGCTGTATCTGTTCGGTTCGGTGATTCCGATGCATAATAAGGCGATTTCGCTTTCACGCGGATACGGCGTGCGCAATACGCTGAATTTGGAGCCCGTCCGGCAGGTGCTCGACAATTCGCTGATGATTACCGTCGGCGGAATCAAGATTCCGATGCTGGCGTATTTGATTATCGGAGTATTGTGCGTGTTCATCGTTTGGTTCAAAAAGACCAAGCTCGGACAGGATATGCGCGCGGTCGGTCAGGATCAAATCGTGTCGAATACGGCGGGTATTCCGGTGGAAAAAACGCGCATACTCGCGATCGTTATTTCGACCGTGCTGGCGTGTTTCGGACAGATCATTTTTCTGCAAAATATGGGAAACATGAATACGTACAACGCGCACGATCAGACCGGATTTTTTGCCGCGGCGGCGATTCTGGTCGGCGGCGCGACGGTTTCAAAAGCGACGATTCCCAACTGTTTCGCCGGTGTGCTTTTGCTGCACCTTATGTACATCGTGGTGCCGCGCGCCGGACAGAACGTTTTCGGAGACGGAAATATCGGCGAATATTTCCGGCAGTTTATCGGATACGGTGTTATCGCCCTGTCGCTCGTTATCCACGCGTGGCGGACGAAACGCAACGCCGAGCGCGCGCGTCAGGTTTTGAGCCGCGGTGCTTCGGCTGACGGCGCGGCGGGATCTGACCATGCGGCGGAATCTGCCGGAGCGGAGGCGTAATGATGATAAATAAAAAAACTGCCGCCGTCAGAGCGGCGCTCGCCGCCGCGTACGTATTGCTGCTGGTTTGCATGTTCGTGACCGGGCGCACCCATACGCTGCTGGTTGACAACAAAGCTGCCGAAGACGGCAGCTTTACGGCCGTGCGCGGTATGGAAGTTACGGTGAACAAGGGTGAGCCCGTTGAATTCATGAAAGGCGACCGTGACAAATTCACGGTAAAGGGGCAAACCGTCCGGCTGCACGTGGAATTCTTTGACGGGACTGAAGCGTGTGATTTTAAAGTAAAGATTCCGTTGTCTCAGGATATGGTTTTGCTTTCAATTCCGAAATTACTTGCAGGTATCGAACCGGCGATGGAACCGTTTGACAGTTTGTGATATAAACGATAATTCTGTTTAAGCCTATGAGATGCACCTCGGAAATTGGATACGATTCAGTTTCGGGGTGCATTTTTTTATACGGCTGCCAGAGCAAGTCGCCGTATAATATAATACAATGGTTACGGGAGAGCGTTGCATTGAAAAAAAACATGAGTTTGATCTATTTGGATTCGGAATTTATTGATTGGCTGTGCGACCGATTGATACGGGAAGCACCGGAATGCGTGTGTGCCGGAGAATTGTTGTGCGGCATACGGGATTTGTCTGAGGGTATAATAGAAAACGTTCTGCTCGGTACCGCCGGTAACGAGCAGGCGTTCGATGGTTTTAACGACGATACCCTTTGTATCAGAAATCTGGTCATCTACCCTAAAAGGCGTAAAGTGCTGCTCGGTAAAGTGAAAATCGATTTGACTCCAACTGAATTCGATATTCTCTATTTTCTTGCGCGGAATAGAGGCGTCGTTTTCAGCAAAGAGCAAATTTACCGCGCCGTATGGGGCGAAGGCGTATTATTTACCGACAGCAATATTATGGCGTTTATCCGGAAATTACGGAAAAAAATCGAACCGGATCCCGATAAGCCGGAATATATACTGACGGTCTGGGGCAGCGGTTATAAAATTACCGATTTGCCGTAGCGTGCAGCGATCCTCTCATATCTTGTTAAATCGCAATAAAATTGCAAGTTTTTAGTTATGGTAATAGCGTGTATATTCGATTATACTAACCCCAGCTGCTAATTTTATCAGTGGAAGGGAGTAAAAGAGCTTGCAGCGCAGATATGAGAGTATAAACGTATACGAAGCTTTTCAGCAACGGTTACAATTCATTTTTGCAGAGTTTGAAAATATCTTCGTCGCGTTCAGCGGAGGCAAGGACAGTGCCCTGCTGCTGCATTTGCTCATGGATTATAAAAAAAAGCATAATCTGAGCACTGAAATAGGCGTGTTCCATCAGGATTTTGAAGCGCAGTATCAGGCTACGACGGAATACATTGAATCCGTGTTTGAACGGTATTTATCCGAAATCGATCCGTATTGGGTCTGCCTGCCGATGGCGGTGCGGACTGCAGTGAGCAGTTATCAGATGTACTGGTATCCGTGGGATGACAAAAAAAAGGATATTTGGGTCAGACCGTTGCCGGATAAACCGTACGTAATTCATCAGGGAAACAATCCGTTTTATCTATATAAGTACCGGATGCTGCAGGAAGATTTGGCCAAGCAGTTCGGCCGGTGGTATAAAAAAATACACGGCGACAAAAAAACAGTCTGTCTGCTCGGTATACGTGCGGAAGAATCGCTCCAGCGATACAGCGGCTTTGTAAATAAAAGATACGGATACAAAGAGCAGTGCTGGATTTCCAAACAATTTAAAGACGTGTGGGCGGCTTCGCCGCTGTACGATTGGTCCGTCTCCGACGTGTGGACCGCGTATTATAAATTCGATTATCCTTACAACAAGCTGTATGATCTGTATTATAAAGCGGGACTTAAACCGTCTCAAATGCGGGTTGCCTCGCCGTTTAACGAATATGCAAAAGATTCGCTGAATTTGTATCGGATATTGGAACCGCAGACCTGGACGAAATTGGTCGGCCGCGTGCACGGAGCCAACTTTGCCGCCGTTTACGGAAAAACGAAAGCGCTCGGCTACCGGAATTTGACGCTGCCGGAAGGACACACCTGGAAATCGTATACGCAGTTTCTTTTGTCAACGCTTCCCGTTCGGCTGCGGCACAGTTATATGGAAAAATTCAAAACGTCGATTCAGTTCTGGCATTACACGGGCGGCGGGTTACCTGAAGCCGCTATCGAAGAATTATTTGAAAAAGGATATAAGATTTATAAAAACGGCGTTTCCAATTATACGCTGGACAAAAAGACGCGGGTCGTCTTTCTGCAGAAAATTCCCGACGATACCGACGATATCCGTTCGACGAAAGACATTCCGTCTTGGAAACGGATGTGCTATTGTATTTTGAAAAACGATCATTTATGCCGGTTTATGGGATTCGGCTTGAGCAGACAGGAACAGAACAAAATAAATCTGATACGAAAAAAATATAAAGGTTTAGAGGAGTGGTAATGGAATTTAAAAGTCCTGTTTATCAGGTGATTTCAGTGCCGATAGAAAAAATAACGGCGAATACGTATAATCCGAACAGCGTCGCCCCTCCTGAAATGGATCTGCTGTACGACAGCATAAAAGAAGACGGCTACACGCAGCCTATCGTGTGCTATTATTCCGTGCCGGACGATACGTACATTATTGTTGACGGCTTTCATCGTTATCGCATTATGATGGAGCACCGTGACATTTATCAGCGTGAGCAAGGAAAATTGCCGGTGGTAGTGATCGATAAAGCGCTTGATCATCGTATGGCAAGTACGATTCGGCACAACAGAGCACGCGGTTCCCACGATGTGGATCTGATGAGCAACATCGTCAAGGAATTGCATGACATAGGCCGCAGCGATGCCTGGATTTCAAAGCATCTCGGAATGGATCGCGATGAAATCCTCCGGCTGAAACAAATTACCGGACTTGCGGCGCTGTTTCGGGATACGGAATTCGGCAACGCTTGGGTACCGGAAGACGAAGAGCTGGACGGAGAGTTGTAAAGCCTCGTATGGCCGGCTTAAAGTTCTTCAAAATTGAGTCCGGTATCGGATTGCAGTTGCCGGATGACCTCCGATTCGGAATTATCCGCATCCCGGTCAAATTTGAAATGTCTGATCGTCGTCAGCAGCGTCGCCGCGTGGGATTCAAGCTGTTGCGCCATATCGGCGAGCGCGACGGATTCCGATGCGTTTTCTTCAACGACGCTGTCCAGTTGTGAAATGGCGGCGTTTATCTGTTGAATACCTTTATCCTGCTCGCTGCACGCGCTGACGATTTCCTGTACGAGTTCCGCGGTGGATTCTATGTTCGGGACGACTTGTTCCATGAGTTCGCCTGATTTTTCGGCAACGGCGACGCTCTGCTGAGACAGTTCGCTGATTTCCTTGCTTGCGGTTTGGCTGCGTTCGGCGAGTTTTCGGACTTCGCTCGCAACTACGGCGAATCCTTTTCCCGCTTCTCCCGCACGCGCCGCTTCTATGGCTGCGTTCAGCGCCAGCAGATTCGTCTGGCTCGCGATGCTTTCAATAATCGTGATTTTTGCCGCGATCTGCTGCATGGCGGAAACGGTCTGCTTGACGGCTTCACCGGATATGCGTCCGTCTTCCGCCGTTTTCTTTGCAATCTCGCCGGTTTTCTGAGCATTCATATCGGTCTGGCGTACGTTCGAGGCCATTTCATCCATCGTTGCCGAAAGTTCTTCTATTGAGGCGGCCTGTTCCGACGCGCCGGTACTCAGCGTTTGACTGTTTTTGCTTATCTGCGTGCTGTTGCCGGCCACGTTGATTGCGCCGCTGTGTATCGCGCGGACAATGTCCGTGAGCGATTCGAGCAGGACGTTCAATGCTTTTCCCATGCCGGCGACGGCATCTTTGCCTTCGGTAACTTTCTGTCGGTCTTTGGCTGACAGCTCTTTCATGATAAGATTACCGGTCGACATAAGGGAAAGTCCCGTATGCACCGTGTTAACCGGCCGAATGATCGACTGTGAAAGCAGGTAGCCGATTACAACGGAAAACGCGACGACGGCGGCCATCAATACGACGGTAAACAGGATTTTTTGTGAAACGAGCGCGGTCAGTTGCTGCTGGGCGGCAAGTATGTCGGCGTCGAGCGCCGTGCTTAATTCGGTGAGACTTTTATTGTATTGCGTCGCAATGGCGGACAATGCAGCGTATTCGCTGCCGAAAACGATGCGGCGATCGGCGTTTTTTTCTATTTTTTCGCACCACGTGTTTCCGGTTTCGATGTATGCGGAAAACGCTTGGCGTGCTGTATCGAGTAGCGTTCGCGACGCAGCGCTTACTGAAATCGTTTCAAATTGGTCAAAATTCCGTTTCGCGTCGCTGGCCGCCGTATCCAATCGGTTCGTCATTTCGGAAACGTCTTCACCGTAGGTGACCGACAGTACGATTTTCGGATATGCCTGACGAAGTTCCGCCGAATCTATCAGCAGCGCTTGTAGCAGACTGCTGAGCCGTATCGTCTGCGAATGCGCTTCCTGATACTTTTTTTGGATCGACGTTGCCGTCGAGATGGAAATGATACCGAGTGCAAGCGCGAACGCGGATACAACGGTAAAACAAACGACGATGCGTGCCGTTATTTTTAATTGGCGTAACATACTCATGTTTTTTCTATCCTTATCACAGAAAGAAAAGCTCTCCCTGAACGTATTTTTTTTACATTGCCCTTATTATATAAAATTATATCCGTTGTGTAAATGAAAAGCTGCGTATTATTTCGGGAATCATGTGCAGATTTTATTTTTCATACATAAAGTGGCGTGTGAAAACTGGTCATAAATGTGAAACATATATCAAAATCATTTATTGCTTGCAGAAAAGCGGAAATTCGGCCAAAATCCCTACGAATACAAAATGAATTTTCAAAAAACTCGGCGCGGCTTGCAGATATAACGTATCCGTATCCGCCGCTTCCGTCGTTCCGCGTTATCCTGCTGGTTTTATTGACTCACGTGCACGTCCATCTGCGGAAACGGGATTTCAAGTCCGTTTTCGTCGAACGTTTCCTTGACGGCGATATACGTCTGGTTTTTTACAGCGATAAAGTTTTCGTTTTTAAGCCACACGCCCAAAACGATATCGATTCCCGAATTGCCGAATCCGTCGTAGTATATGATCGGTGCAGGATCCGTGAGCACGAGCGGGCATTTTGCCGGGACGCTCGCGAGCACGTCGTATACGCGCTGCAAGTTTTCCTTGTATGAAACCGAAACGCGCACGTTCAGTCTCCTCGTCGGATAGAACGACGTGTTTTGCAGATTCGTTTTCAGAATGGTTTCGTTCGGAATGCGTACCATTTGGTTGTCAGGCGTTTTGATTTTGACGGAGAGCATGTCGATCGAGTCGACCGTTCCCGACACGCTGTCGACGGTGATGTAATCTCCGATTTTAAGCGAATGTTCGGTCAGTATGAAAAAACCGCTGATGATGTTGCTGAAAGACGTCTGCGCCGCAAAACCGATGGCAATGCCGGCGATTCCCGCCGCACCGAACAGGGCGGTAAATTTTATATCGAAGATGCCGAGTACGTATACGACGACGAGTACGTAAAACGTATATTTAACGACTTTGGACAAAACGGAAACGGTGCGCGGTTTGAGTTTTTTTGAGGAAACTTTTTTGATAAACTTCTGTGTGATTACGTATACGAGAAAAAAAATACCGACGCCGACGGCGGTTGTCAGCAGTTTGTTGAGTATGTCCGGCGTAAAAAATTCCCGCAGTATGTCCAGCATGTCATTCCTCCTGCGCAACGTTATTGCGCATACAGATATCACCGACCGGACATTCGGCACACTGCGGATTTCGGGCGGTGCAAACGTATCTGCCGTGCAGAATGAGCCAATGATGCGCGTGCTGCATATATCGTGCGGGAATCCGCGCGACTAAATCTTTTTCTACGGCTTCGGGCGTCGTTCCGTCCGACAAGCCGAGTCTCGGACTTATTCTGAGCAGATGCGTGTCAACCGGCATCGTCGGTTCACCGTAAACGACGTTCAGAATGACGTTCGCCGTTTTACGTCCGACGCCGGGCAGTTTTTGCAGTTCTTCTCTGGTACGGGGAATGCCGCCGCCGTACTCCGCCGCCAATATGCGGCTCAGTTCCATGATATGTTTTGCTTTGGAACGGTATAAACCGATCGATTTTATGTAGGAAATGAGCGTTTCTTCCCCGAGGTCGAGCATTTTTTGCGGTGTGTCGGCTGCCGCATACAGCGCGGCGGTCGCCTTGTTGACGCTTTTGTCCGTTGCCTGGGCCGAAAGCACTACGGAAACGAGCAGCGTGTACGGATTCGGCGCGGCGAGTTCCGTTTTCGGTTCAGGATTCGCCGCCTTAAAACGCTCGAAGAGTTCCTCAATGCGTTCCGGCGGAAGCAGCCTGAAAGGTTTCTCCGAATGTGTCCGTGCGTGTGCGGATTTGTCCGCTGCGTGTGAACCGTTCATTCGCTTCTGCTCCGTTACGATCGTACCGTTTTTTTGAGCTGGTCGGCTTTATCGGTTTTTTCCCAGCTGAACTCGCTGCGGCCGAAGTGTCCGTACGCCGCCGTTTCGCGATATATCGGTCTTTTCAAATCGAGCGTTTTAACGATGCCGGCCGGCGTACAGTCGAAAACGTCGGGAATCGCGGCGGCAATCATCTGATCGGGAACGGCGCCCGTTCCGAACGTATCGACCATAACGGAGACCGGATAGGGAACGCCGATCGCGTATGCGAGCTGAATTTCACAACGTTCGGCAAGCCCCGCCGCAACGATATTTTTTGCAACGTAGCGCGCCATATACGCCGCCGACCGGTCTACTTTTGACGGATCTTTTCCGGAAAAACAGCCGCCGCCGTGCCGTCCCATACCGCCGTACGTGTCGACGATAATTTTACGGCCGGTGAGTCCGGTGTCGCCGAACGGTCCGCCGATAACGAAACGTCCGGTCGGATTGATGAAAAATTTCGTTTTCGCATCGATCAGCCCCGTCGGTTCAAGAACCGGTTTGATGATTTCTTCTATAAGACTTTCTTTTATGGTTTCATACGCGATTTCCGGATCGTGCTGGTGCGAAATGACGACCGTATCGATGCGGACGGGTTTGTGTCCGTCGTACTCGATCGTAACTTGACTTTTTGCGTCGGGGCGGAGCCACGGCAGCACGCCGCCTTTGCGCAATGCCGTCGCTTTGCGCAGCAGCGAGTGCGCGTACGTAATGGGTGCGGGCATCAGTTCCGGCGTTTCCGTGCAGGCGAATCCGAACATCATCCCTTGATCGCCGGCTCCCTGTAATCCCTTGAATTCCGCAAGTCCGTTTCCGGCGACGCCCTGATTGATATCGGGCGACTGGGCGTGAATCATGTTGAGAACGGCCATAGAATTGCAGTCGAGTCCGTAAGCGGAATCGGTGTATCCGATTTCAGCCGCAATTTTGCGGGCAACTTCCTGTACGTCGACGAACGTTCGGGTCGTGATTTCACCGCCGATAAGCACCAGCGCGGTGGAAGCGAACGTTTCGCAAGCCACGTGGCTGTCCGGATCGTCCTGCAGGCAGGCGTCGAGCACTGCGTCCGAAATCTGATCGCATAATTTATCGGGGTGTCCTTCCCCGACGGATTCAGAAGTAAAAAAGTATGAGTTCCGAGTCATAAAATCCCCTCTAAAATTGTCGTGTTGCGGGAACTGCCGCGTTAAAATGCGGCTGATGCGGGCTGCCTGCCCGTTACGGCAGCTGCGCCGTATCCCGATGTTCTTTTAAATAATAATTTTCCGGTATTCCAGAAAAATACTATACCACATATTTAAAATATAGTATACTGAATTCAAAACCGTGATTGATATCCGTATTGAGGAGGCGTAATATGGCTTTGTATAAAACGTATATGAAGACTCAGAAAATTTGCAAGGTTAAATTCGAACTTTCGGCTGAAGCTGCCGCCGGTGCGGAACGCGTTTGGCTCGCAGGTGATTTCAATAGCTGGAGCAGTGTGGATACTCCCATGAAAAAGCAGAAAGACGGCAGTTTTTCCGTAACCGTTCCGCTGGAAACGGGCTGCGAATATCAGTTCCGCTATCTGCTCGACGGTAAACGGTGGGAAAACGACTGGGCGGCGGATAAATACGTACCGGCACCCTTTTCAAATACGGACAACAGCGTCGTTATCGTCTGATCCGCGCCGGCTGGAACGTCTGGAAAGCACGCCGCTTTTCCGCCGTTCCGTGGCGTTCCATGCGCTTAAAACGGCGTCATTCCGTTTGAGCCGCGCCGCGCAGTTCGTCCAGCGAACGGTATCCTTTGCGGCGCATAAAATTTCCGATTCCTTCAATTATATGCTTCATACACAGCGGATCTGCAAAAGTCGCCGTTCCCACTTGAACGGCACTTGCGCCCGCCATGATGAATTCCACCGCATCCTGCCACGTTGCGATTCCTCCCAAACCTATTACCGGAATACGTTCCCGCTGCGGAAGGCGGTTCATTGACTGAACCAGATCGTATACAAGGCGGAGCGCGAGCGGTTTTACCGCGGGACCTGAAAGTCCAGCCCTGACGTTCGCGAAGACCGGGCGGGCCTTTTCTATGTCGATGGCAATCGCCTGTACCGTATTGATCAGGCTGATTGCGTCTGCACCCGCCGTGCGCACGGCGTGCGCTACGGCGACGACGTCGGGCGCGTTGGGTGACAATTTGACGATAAGCGGTGTGCGCGGCGCAGCTTTGCGCACGGCGGCGGTTACGTCCGCCGCACTGCACGGGTCGAGACCGAACGCCATGCCGCCGGCTTTTACGTTCGGACACGAAATGTTGAGTTCGATCATCGGTACGTCCGTGCCGGCAAGCAGCTGCGCGCCTTTGACGTAAGTTTCGATCGACGAACCGGATAAATTGGCGATTGCGACGGGTTTGAGGGCCAGCATTTGCGGCAGTTCGTGCGCGATAAAATGCGGAATGCCGGGATTTTCAAGGCCGATCGAGTTGATGACGCCCGCCGGCGTCTCGTGCAGCCTGACGCCGGAATTGCCGGGACGGCCTTCAAGCGTCAATCCTTTTGAACAGATGCCGCCGAGCGACTGCACGTCCGCAAGTTCTCCGTATTCGCCGCCGTATCCGAACGTGCCGGAGGCGGCGATGACCGGATTCGCAAAACGGACTCCCGCGATCGTTACCGACAGATCCGGTTCCGCGCCGTCGGTGCAGCTGCCGCGCCGCGTTGCTTCCTGCGGCAGCGGAAACCGTACGATGCTTCCCGGAAAGACCGGGCCGTCTGCGCAGCAGCGTTTGTTGCCTTCGGTCGTCGCGATCGTGCAGCCCAAACACGCACCCATTCCGCACGCCATGCGGGCTTCCATACTCAAATAACACGGAACGTCCGCTTCGGCGCAGATATCGCGGACGTAAGCGAGCATCGGTTCCGGCCCGCAGGCGTACACGGCGCCGTAGTTTTTTTCCCGCAGGGTCCGCACCGTTAAAACGGCCGGAAGCATTCCTTTAACGCCGCGGGAACCGTCGTCGGTGGTTACGGTGAGCGTGCGCGCGCTGATTCTTTCAAGTCCGTACGAACCGGTTTTGAAACAGGCGTAAAAGTCGTACGTTTCCTTTTCGAGCGATTCGGCAAATCCGGCTACCGGCGCGACGCCGATTCCGCCGCCGACGATACATACGGGACCGCGTTCCGGCTGCGGAAACGAATTGCCGACGGGGCCGATGAGCGTAACCGCGCCGCCCGCTTCAAGCGTGCATAATTCGCCGGTACCGGTTCCTTTTTTCAAAATCAGGAATTCAACGGCGGCGGTGTCCGGAGTAACGGTTTCCGCGTGATAGACGCTGATAGGACGGCACAGCAGCGTGCCGGACGGTTCGGCTTTAAGCATGAAAAACTGCCCGGGGCGTATCGGTGAAACGCCGTCGGGAACCGAATACGACACGGTCAGTTTACGGACGCCGCTTGCGACGTTTGACGCCGCGGTTACCGCCGCGTGCGTGTATACGGGATGCGATTCTGAACAGGCCATCGTGCTTCCTTTAACCGCGCAGCAGTTTCTGCGCGTTGCACAGATCCGTTTTTGCCGCCGCCGCCGCTTCCGCCGCCGCGTCGGCTATATCGTTGAGCGTGAGCGTACCGGCGTCGCGTTTCGCTGCGAGCGCTTCGGATTTTTTCCACGCGGTAAGAATGCCGCGCGACGAGTTGACCGTTCCGCCGGCTTTGTTGAGCAGCGTCGCCGCTGCCCGCGCCGCGCCGCCTTGCGCGCCGTAGCCGGGAATCAGAAAGTATACGTCGGGATACGCATCGCGCAGAGATCGCGCGTCGGATTCTTCCGTGCAGCCGACAACGGCGCCCACCGGCGAACAGCGTGCGTCCGGGTATACCTCGGAAAAAGCGCGTCCGATAGACGCTAATTCCGCGCCGACCCGGTCGAGCACCGTGCTGCCGGCGGGGATGCCGTGTGCCGCAGCAAGCGGCAGTTTTTCTATATCGGTCATACCGGGATTCGACGTGCGCAGCAGGACGAAAATTCCTTTGGCGCCGTTTTCCGGACGGGCAAAATCCGTAAAGGAAACGAGCGTGTCAAATCCCATGTACGGATTCACCGTGATGATATCGGCTTCAAAATCGCCGGAAAAATGCGCGCGGGCGTAGGCGCGCGCGGTGTCGGCTATGTCGCCCCGTTTTACGTCGGCGATAACCGGCATTCCCGCGCGGCGGACGGCTTTAAGCGTTTCCGCGTACGACGCGAGGCCGGCGAGCCCCATCGCCTCGTAATAGGCGATCTGTACTTTACAGCACGCAGCCAGTCCTCCCGACGCGCTGCCTTCGGCGATCCGGGAAACGATGGCTTTATTGTACGCGAGCACTGCCTGCGCGGGCGAATCGAACGCGGTGAGCACCGAATTCGGCAGATAAGACGGATCCGTGTCCAGTCCCACACACAGCGGTCCGTTCCGTAAGCCTGCTTCCTGCAGGCGCGACATAGCGTGATTGTTCATGCGGTCAGTATAGCGGATTTTCCGCGCCGTGCAAAGAGCGCGCCCCGAACCGTTCCGCGGTACGCTTTGTACGATGCCGCAGTGCGCCCCAAACCGTTCCGCGGTGTGCTTGGTACGATGCCGCGGTGGTTCCGCGGAGTGCCTCCCGCAAAAAAATAAAACCGATTTCGTTTCCGTCCGTTTTTTCCCGAAGTATGTGTTATAATAATAAGACAGAATAAAATGTTGTAAAGGAGTGTGTTTTATGGTTGGTACCCAGTTGTACGGATTCAGCAAGATCGGAGCGATGCTCGACATGCTGAAAACGCCGTCGATGAAAAAACTTTCACTGCGGGAATTACTTGCGATGAACTACGTTGCAAACGCAAGCAAGCTGACCCGCGTCGGTGACCGGGTGTATATGAATACGTTCACGCCGTATTTTCCGTCTCCGGCTTTCGATCGATACGTCGATGGAGTCATGAAAACGGCTCACGGTGTTCCGACGCCGATCATGATGAATTTTGCGGTTACCGCCGACTGTATCTGTAATTGCTGGCATTGTTCGTTTGCAGACCGTATCAAAAAGAATAAACTTTCAATGGAAGAATTAAAAGACGCTATCCGTCAAATGCAGGATTTGGGTACCAGCATGATAGGTTTTACCGGCGGAGAGCCGCTGCTGCGCAAAGATATGCCTGAAATACTGTCTTTAGTGGGCGATAAATCCATGTCGCTGATGTTTTCCACTGGATTCGGTCTGACGAGGGAACGGGTGCGTGAATTGAAATCCGCCGGACTGGGAATTCCCGTTGTCAGTTTGGATCATTATAATCCCGAAATTCACGATAAACGCCGCGGTAAAGAAGGTATGCACGCAACTGCAATCCGTGCGATAGAAATGTATCAGGCTGAAGGTATGTACGTAGCGGTTTCGTTCGTGCCCGACCGCAGTCTGATTGCCGACCGTGAAGAACTGTATAAAACGTTGGAATTTTTCAAATCGCTCGGCGTAAACGATATGCGCCTGACGTCTCCCATTTTGAGCGGACATTTGAACGATCATCCGGAAGAAAAACTTTCGGCCGACAACGTGAAAACGGTTCAGGAAGTTCAGAAATTCCTGATAAAACATGAAGGCTATCCGGCGTGTTTTGCGTACGACGTGTTTGAAAGCAGTGAATTTTACGGCTGCGGCGCGGGTTTCCATTTCGTATTCATCGATTCGTCCGGAAACGTGTGCCCGTGCGATTTTTGTTCGATTTCACTCGGCAACATCCGCGAGCGGCCTATCCGCGATATTTGGCAGGATTTTTCGCGGACGTTCCGCGCGCCCGGCTGCAAATGCTACGCGAACGTTATCAGCAACGCGATCACTGCACGCAACGTAACGGTACGGCCGCTTTCCGTTGCGGATTCCAAATCCGTTATCGCCGAATGCCCGCCGTTCAATACGCAAACGGTTCCCAAATTTTACGCGAAAATGGGATTCCCGAAAGACAAACTGACGGAACGTCCGTAACATGGCGGCGCATCGGGAACAGTCCGATTCTGCGCCGATCGTCATGGTTCACGGACTTTTCGGCTGGAACGGACAGGAACTGTTCGGTTATCCGTATTTTCGCAGTGCCGAACGGATTACGACGGGACGTAAAGCGCTGCGGTATTATCCTGAGGGGAACGCGCCGCGCCTGCTGTTTCCCGGTACGGGTGCGGTGTCTTCCCTGCACGATCAGGCGTGCGAACTGTTTTATCAGCTTAAAGGCGGAACGGTCGATTACGGCGAAGCGCATTCAGCCGAATTCGGTCATAAACGCTTCGGGCGCACGTACGATGCGCCGCTGTACGCCGAATGGGACGCCGCGCATCCGCTCGATTTCGTAGCACATTCGATGGGCGCCGCCGTCGTACGAATGTTGCAGTATTTGCTGGCTAACGCTTTTTTTCATCGGCCGGACGGGACGGCGTACGAAACGGCGCCCTCCTGGATTCGATCCGTGTCGGCGGTCGCGGGCGTGCACAACGGATCGACGCTTGCGTGGATATTGGGCTGCAGCGAGACCGACGGTACGCTCAAGAATACGGCGAATTTTATCGGTCTGCTGGGTACTCTTTTTGCAAAGTGGCAGAAGCTGTCCGACAAAAATCCCGCCGTCCGCACGTTATACGACTTGCAGCTCGATCAATGGGATATCGGCACGGGAACGCCGCCGTCTGCATTGTTTGCTTCCGATGCGCTGGAGGAATTTTTCAAGTCGCGCGATGCCGCTCCCTACGATTTAACGCCGAACGCGATGGCGCGGTGGAACACGGAATTGATCGAATATCCCGATACCTGGTATTTTTCGTATCCGGTGTGCGCCACGATTCCCGCGTGTTCCGTGCAGCTGCCGCTGTATCCGTTTCTGCATCTGTTTTTGCTGTATTTCGGATTTAAAATGGGAACGTTCGTGTGCGCGCCGGAAAATCCGTTCCGAGCCTTGCAGAAAAAATTTCGGGCGAACGACGGTATGTGCCCGACCTGGTCAGAGCTGCGCCCGATTTTGGGACGAGATTCCGCCGCGGTAACTCCCGCAGCCGCTGCCGCACCTTTCGTGCGGCCGGCGCGTTCCGATTTGCCGGCTTCCGGCGTTTTATCGGCTTCCGGCGGAACGGCAAAAGGAATTTGGCACTGCATGAAACCGGTGCGCGGTCGTGATCATGCCGATGTTGCGATGCTGCCGCGTTTTTTCACGCTTACGGGGACAGACAGACTGTACAAAACCGTTTTCGATAGGATATACTTATTGCGGCGTATTACCTGATTTTTTATGGAGAGAGAAAATGTGTAAAAACGATTGTGTCCGCTGCAAAACTCTCACCGGATTTATTCCTTCCCGCAGAGAAGTTGCTTCCATTATTACGTATTTACCGCATCGAATCGTGAATCAACTTGACGAATGTCCGTGCTGTGTTTTCGAGCGTAATAAAGAACAACTGCGCGGAACCGTCGTGTATATCGATCTGGTCGGATTTACGCCGATCGTCCTGAATTATATCAAGGATGCGCGCGGCCCGATCGAGAATCTGTCCGAAATCTTTTTTGAATATTTTAACCGGCTGATCGAACCCATTCAGAAATTGGGCGGTTCCGTTTATCAGATTGCGGGAGATTCGCTGCTTATCGGTTTTGAACTGCTTGCCGGTGAAACCGAGTATACGAACTGGAATCGGGCCTGGACTGCCGTGCAGATTTGCTGTGCGAACAGTGCTGCGTACAACGCGGAGTGTAAGGAACGGAACGGTTTCGAGCTCGTTCCCAAGACGGGCGTCGGATTCGGTGATTTTTATCAGCTGATAGTCGGCAAGCGCGGCAATCTGCACACTTTGGATGCGGCAGCCGATTCGGATACCGTATCGCTCGGTTCGGATGCCGAGCCGCTTGATTCGGCGCATCCGTACGCAGGCGAACAGTATTTTACCGCGATCATCTGCGGCCGGGCCGTCGACGATGCGGTCAACAGTGAAAAATCGTGCAAACCGGCGCGGATCGTGCTTGCGGCGAGCGCAATGTCCGCCATGCGGAAATACGTCGCTGCGCCGCCTGCGTGTACGCCGATAGGCGACTCGTTTTACGAACTGTCGCCGGCCGGAGACTGGCACGGCGACTATGATCCGGTACAATGCGAACTCGAGTTGAATCGGAAGATCGACGAATTGTCGAACGAACGGTTTTTCGGCCGTGCGCTTTCTTTTACCGCGCCGCAGCTGCACGAACAGATCATCAAAAACTTCAAACTGTTTTCGGGTGAGTATCGCGACGTTTCGTGCGTCATGGTGCAAGTGTCCGGCGATTTTATCGATACGGTCGGCGACGATCGGCAATTTAGCGCCGGTTTCGGTAATTTCAGCAATTTGTACGATATCATTCAGGAAGACGCGCTGCGGTTCGGCGGATTTTTGCTGAAACCGGATATTTCCGACAAGGGAAACGTGTTTCCCGTACTGTTCGGTGCGCCGAACGCGATCGAAAACGCCGAAAAAAAGGCGGTGCTTTTTTCCGATGCGTTGTACAAAAAAAGCATCCAGCTGCCGTTCGTCGATGCGTTGAGCATCGGCATCGCGAGCGGCAAGGTGTATTGCGGTGAAATCGGCTCTAAAATGAGAAAGGATTTTTCGGTCGTCGGCGTTACCGTAAATCTGGCGTCGAGATTTATGACCGCTTCGGGAAAAAATTGCATTTTTACGGATGAAGCGACTAAAAACGCCATTCCCGATTTGTGCGAGTTCAGTGAAAAAATGCTGATCAAGGCGAAAGGTTTTACCGAACCGCAGCCGGTGTACCGGATACTTTCGGTGAGGCACGCGGGCGGTTCCCGTAAGAAATCGGTGCTGATCGGTAGGCGTGAAGAATTGGAATTTTTGAAAAGCCGTCAAAAGCTTTCCGAAGCGGGCAACCGACTGATCACCGGTATTATCGGCGACGCCGGTATGGGAAAATCGTTGCTGGTAGAAACGCTGTTGGAAGATATCGGGCGCGGACGCAGTGTACCGGAGATCATTTGCGGGTCGTGTTACCAGTACGAGCAGACGACGACGTTTTATCCGTGGCGTGAAATTGTGCGGACTATGTTCGATATTCCCGAAGCGTGTCGGCCGGAAGAATTGGAAGAACTGCTGCGTGAAAAGACGGAGCAACTGTTCAGTGATGAACAGAAAAAATGGACGGTGCCGTTTTTTATCATGATGGGCTGTCTGGTTGAAGAACCTGACGAAATAAAAGACATCGATCCGTCCATTAAACAGATGAAAATATTTTCACTGGTCAATCATATCCTGTCCGACCGGGCGCAAGATCATCCGGTAGTTATCGTCATAGAAGACATACATTGGATAGATCATCTTTCATTAAAACTCGTGGAATACTTGGGTGCGGCGGTTGCCGATTCGCCGGTGCATTTCATTTTGCCGTCGCGGCAGGAAGACTGTTTTGCGCACGTAAAATCGTGCCACAATGTGTCCGTTTTGCACTTGAAAAAACTGGAACACGACGCGGCGTTTGAACTCGCACAGCGGCTTTTAAATTCGGAATCGGAAGAAGCGGTGCTGATAGAAAAAATTATCGGAGCCGCCGACTGCAATCCGTTCTTTATAGAAAACATCGTACTCAATTTGGTAAGCGAAGGATCGCTGCAGGAACTCGACACGGGTAAACGGCGATTGGTAAAGTCGATAGATCAGATCGTGATTCCGTCGTCGATTCAGGGAATCATTCTCTCTCGGCTCGATTCGCTGAAATTCGACGAGCAGATTATCATCAAAACGGCGTCCGTAATGGGGAGAACGTTCATTCCCGAAATACTGCAGGCGGTCATTCCGCCGTCCATTCCGGAAAACGTGTTCAAAACGGCGCTGTATCATTGTGAAGCGAACAATTTCATTCTGTGCGAACAGGCGGAAACGGTCAACTATATTTTCAAACACGTGATGATTCGCGACGCGCTGTACAACACGCTGCTTGAACGGACCCGGCATGAAATAAACAAATTGCTGCTTTTGTATTTGGAACACGCGTTCAAAGACAACCTGATTCCGATCTGCGAACGGTTGGCGTATCACAGCATCGAGTCGGGCGACACCGAGCGGATCATTACGTATTCGCTGATGGCCGCGTCGAAGGCCGAAAAACAGTATGCGATTCAGGAATCCGTTCATCATTACGAAAACGCGCTGCGCTCCATTGAAAACAGCGGCGACGCGCTCGTTCTGAAAAAACTCGGATCCGTGCAGCTGCGGCTCGCCTCCGTTTACCGGCAAAGCGGCGAATATCGCAAAGCCGTCGCCCTCTATAACGAGGCAAAAAAATCCGCGGCTTCCAAAATGGAACTCGCCGAAATTTGGCGCGGAGTCGGGCATTGCTATCAGGAACAGGGCTCGTTTTCCGACGCTATCGGCGCGCTTGAAACGTCGCTCAAGCTGCTCGGTATTCACACGCCGAAGCGCCCGGTATACATCGGGCTGTCTCTTGTGCGTGAAGTGCTCGTTCAGGTGTGCAACTGGCTGTTTTTTAAAGATTCCGCGATTCAGGCAAAAAACGCGCAGATCGATCGGATTGAAAAAATATGCCAGAATTTTCTGGTGTTGGACAAGCTGTATTATTTTGACCGTGCCGAAAAATTGGCCTGGTCTACGATTGCCGGGCATAACATGGCGGCAAAACTGGCGGGGCGCAGCGATATCCGCTGCATTTCAAACGCGGATTACGGGGTAACGCTGCTGAGTATCGGTATGCTCAAGCTGAGCCGCCACCAGTTCGGCATTGCCGAAAAGGCATCCGAGGCGATGTCGAACGCGACCGTTTCCAGTATCTATAAGGCGCGGTACGCGTTCTTCTATCTGTTTTACAATCAGCCTATCAGGTCGATGCAGCTGTTGGAAGAAGCCGTCGCGCATTTCCGCAACGCCGGTGAAATGTGGGAACTGATGACGGCGGAAGGCGCGCTCGCGCAGAATTATTTTTTGATCAGCGACGTGCGGAAATCGGAAAAAGCGTACCGCGAATCAGGCGATATTGCGACGCGGCTCAACTCGCCCATGCACATCGGTTGGGCGTATAATAAAATTCCGTTCATAAAATACTTATGTGCGGAACTTGCCGCGCGTGAAGCCGAGCAGGTACTGAAAAAAGGTATCAAGCTGAGTGCTTCGACGAACGATCACATGACGCTGTGCATCCATTACGGTCATTTGTGCTACATTGCGGAAAAAGAAAAAAACGTTCAGAAAACGGTTGAATACGTGCGGCAGATTATGCGTGAAAATGAAAAATATCCGGTCAATATTCCCCACGTCAAAATATCATACGTAAACGCGGCGGAGGGGATTCTGTTCGTGCTTGAACGGATTGCCGACGGCGCCGTCGATGCGTCGGACCTGCCGTGTTCGGTTTTTAAACTGGAAAAACTGCTGCGCCGCGCGCTGAAACAGGCCGAACGGCTGGGCGAGACGTTCGATTTGATAAAAGGCGGCGCGCTGCGTGCGCAGGCACGGTATGCGCGGTATTCGGGTAATACCGGCAAAGCTGCCCGGCTGGCGCTGCTTGCCTCGGATTTTCTGAAAACGACGCCGTTCCGGTGGGAATATGCGAACGCGCTGCTCGAAACTGCGCGCTGCATCCCCGAACGTGCGGAAGCGTGCCGCAGTAAGGCGCGCCGCATTTTTACGGAATGCGGTATGCACGGCGAAGCGCAGCGAATGGGTGAATAAATCGGAGGAAGCATGGAAGATACGAGTATCAGGACATATTCAAAATTAAAACAATGGCCGAAGCGCGTCCGGCAGGCGTTGTTCCGTTTCTTTTTATACGGCGCGTCGCTGATTGCGGGAGAAGTTGCGTTTTATACGATTACGAAAATCGGCCGTTCGATAAAACCGATTGCATGGCTGTTTACGTATCAATGGAGCGTCGATCCGCGGTTCCATTTGGATACGATTTGGGACACGGGTGTCGTGCCGATTTCAAGTCTGTACGGGCAGGCGAGTTTGTATATGTTTTTGGTATACGGCGCTATCTGCGTGTTCGGCCTTGAGCCGGCGTACCGGTGGCTTAAAAGCAAGAACGTTCCGGCGTTTTTCCGCGGGGTGCTGTATATGTTCATCATCCTGTTTATGGAGTGCCTGCTCGGCTGGGTGTTGCGGGGCATAACCGGTTTTGATATTTGGTTTTATGCCGATGCCGGCGCCATTCTGCGGTATACCAGTTGGGCTATCGCGCCGATGTGGTTTATCTGCGGCATGATTTCGGAAAACGTGATCAATTTGATAGATTCGTTCGACGCCCTGAAATTCAGGTTTTACGGATTCGACGGATACACACCGGAAACGGTCGGAACGGAAAAGCCGCGTACGAAGACCGTTTTTTTGAGTGACATTCATATTACGCACGGCAGGCGTTCCGCCGTTTTCAGCAAGGCGTATCCGTATCAGCTTGCCGTCGTACTGCGCAAATATGCGTACGACGTGCGGGTAAAAGAATTGGTGCTGCTCGGCGATATTTTCGATACGTGGATGTACGGCGTCGACGAGCGGCCGCTTTCCATTCCGGAAATTATCAAGCTGTGGGAACGGACGCCGCTGATGGATTCGCTCAAATTATGTTTGGAACGGATTCCGCAGGTGTATTATATTCCCGGCAACCACGATATGGAAGCGACGCGGGAGCGGCTTACCATTGAAGGTGTTGAAAAGCAGCTGCTGTGCGTTTCTCCGGGCGGCTTCAATAAACTTCATGCAAACGAAGGATTGTACGCGGAGCACGGTAACCGCGTCGATCTGTTCAATGCGCCCGATACGGCGCAGGACGCGCTGTGCGGACTGCCGCTCGGTTATTTTATGACGCGCATCGCCTGTTCGACTGCGGAACCGGAAAAGGTGCTGCATCGGATTTCAAAAGAACGGATTCTGGCTCGGAGTTTGAAGGAATTCGCGCAGTTTGCCGGTTCTTTGGATACGCGGCAGATGCAGGCGAACTGTGAGCTTGCGGGGCAGAGCAGCGTGCTCGTGAAACTGATTGTGGACGTTTTGGTCGCGTATGCGAACCGGAAGCGGAACGGGCTGCCCAAATTGACCGACGAGACGACGATTTTAATGGGAGCGGAAAACGATTCCGTTACTATCGGCGACATAAAGAAATCGTACGGATCGCTTTTTATCCGATGGTTCGAGCGCAAAGACGTTCCGTTCGTCAAAAGCATTTTGGCCGCCGCCGGTAAGCACGGACTCGACTGGTATGCGGACAGTTTGTGCGGCGGTAAGGATTTTCGGCTCTTTTTTTCACGGCTTTTGTGCCGCAACAAGGTTGAAAAAATCATCGTATTCGGGCATACTCATTGCAGCGTCAAATCCTTTATTCAAAACAGGAAAATCCCCGGTTTGTATGTGAATACCGGCTGTTTTTGTAAAACCGGCAAAGATCGTTCCCCCACCTGGGTGGAAGTCGTTGAGCGGAACGGAAAGCTGAAAGCGTTTATCCGCCGGTTTTAGCCGAACGGCAGGTCGTTTTAAAGCGCCGCCGTTTTTGGGGATACGCGGCCGAGAGACGATACGGTAAGGAATGGTTTCACCGGAATGGAAGAAAAAAAACGTTCATCCCGCAATAAAACGCTGATTTTGACGGACAGCGAACGGAATGCGTATCGGCGTGAATTGCGGTACGTTTCCGCTGATAGCGGCGACTGCGGCGAAGGTTCCCGTGAAGGTGCACGCGCACAAAGCGGCAAAGGTGCACGGGACGGTTCCCTTTTTTCCGCAGAATCGCTCGACGGCAGTTTGTTCTGCGGCGACCTGTTCGACGTGCTGCCGCGGCTTCCCGCCGAATTTGCCGATTTGCTGATTTTGGATCCGCCTTATAATCTTGATAAAACGTTCGACGGAATGCGGTTTTCTGCAACTGATCACAGGCAATATTCGGCATATCTTGAAAGCTGGTTTACGCCGCTGCTCGAAACGCTCAAGCCGAACGGTTCGCTGTATCTGTGCGGTGACTGGAAAAGTACCGGTTCGTTGTTTTTGCTGCTTGAAAAGCACGCGCACATTCTGAACCGGATCATCTGGCAGCGTGAAAAGGGACGCGGCGCGCTGCGTAATTGGAAAAACAACTGCGAAGACATTTGGTTCGCGGTAAAATCGCCGCAGGCCGAATATTATTTCGACGCGGAAGCCGTAAAGCAGAAGCGCCGCGTCATCGCGCCGTACCGTGAAAACGGCGCGCCGAAGGACTGGACGGAAAGCGACGGCGGCAAATATCGGCTGACTTCCGCCGGAAATTTTTGGGACGATATTACCGTTCCGTATTGGTCCATGAAGGAAAACACGCCGCATCCGACGCAAAAGCCTGAAAAACTGTTGGCAAAGCTTATATTGGCAAGTTGTCCGCCGGGCGGAATGGTGTTCGATCCGTTCGCCGGTTCCGGTACGACGCTGACGGCGGCAAAAAAGCTCGGCCGCCGGTTTTGCGGTATCGAGCGCAGTGAAGAATACTGTCTGTTTGCACGTAAGCGGCTTGCGCTTGCCGAAAGCGACCGTTCGATACAAGGATACCGCGACGGCGTTTTCTGGGAACGTAATTCCGCCCCGCAGTAACGCGCCGCGGCCGCCCTGTGCGGAAGCCGCTTACTGCAACAGAATGCGGTCGCTGGCGGCGTTCGGGTTTTTTATCGAGCGGAACCGTTCTATAAGATCGTCGAGCGTGAGCCGTTCCTTTTCCTGCGCGTTTATGTCGAGAATGATGCTGCCCGCGTCCATCATCAGGAGGCGGTTGCCGTATTCGAGCGCGTGATTCATATTGTGCGTGATCATCATGACGGTGAGCCCGTATTCTTTTGCGAATTTAAGCGTCAGATTCATGACGATATCTGCGTTCGCCGGGTCAAGGGCGGCGGTGTGCTCGTCGAGCAGCAGCAGCGCGGGCTTGGACATGACCACCATGAGCAGGGTGAGCGCCTGCCGCTGTCCGCCCGAAAACTGTTCGACGTTGTCGTGCAGGCGATTTTCAAGTCCCATATTCAATTCGGTAAGGCGGCTCCTGAAATAATTCCGCGTTTTATTGTTCAGACTGATTTTGAGTCCTTTGTAGCCTTTGCGGGAACAGATCATCATGTTGTCTTCAAGCGTCATTTTTCCGGCGGTACCCAGCAGCGGATTTTGGAATATGCGGCCGATGTAGTGCGCGCGCCGGTATTCGCGGTCGCGGGTGATGTCACGCTGCCCGTCCGGCATTTTCGCACGCGGGGCGGATATTTGCGTTGCGGTGATCTGCGGCATGTCGAGCAGAATGCGGCCGTTCGTGGGAGTGAGCGTTCCCGCGATAACGTTGTACAGGGTCGATTTTCCGGCTCCGTTGGAACCGATGACGGTGATGAAGTCTCCCTTATTGACGGACAGGTTGATATTTTTGAGCGCGACGTTTTCATCCGGCGTTCCGGCGGCGAACGTCATGCCGATGTTTTCCAGCGTAAGCATTATTCGTTTTCTCCTTTCGCGACCATGTCGGGAGCGGCGTTGCTACCGGCGGGAGTGGTATGGATGCCGGCGGGTTTCGCCGTGCGCCCTTTGCGTATTTTGTCGAGGATACCCGTTTGTGACAGAATCAGGCAGACGATTATCAAAATGCCGGTGATGAGTTTAAGGTCGTTCGCGGTCATGCCGATTTTGTAGCCGTACATGCGCGCTACGAACATAAGCGCGCGGTAGACGACGGAGCCGAGCAGCACGCGGAACGTGAGCAGTCCGATCCTGTTCGATTTCAGCAGGAATTCACCGAGCATGAGCGAGGCGAGTCCCGAAACGACGATGCCGGTTCCCGATCCGACGTCCGCGAATCCGTTGTACATGGCGGCAAGCGCTCCCGCCGCCGCGGCCAGTCCGTTTGCAAGGCAGATACCGACCGTTTTTATCACCTGCGGATTCATCCCCTGCGACATGATCAGCTGCGGATTCGAGCCGAGCGCACCCATCGTGAGTCCGAAGTCGGTGTGAAAAAACAAATCGAGCAGTATCTTGACTGCGGCTGCGACGAGTATCAAAAAAACGACGGTCAGCAATTCCGGCGCGGCTCCGGTTCGTTCCGCCAGGCGGCTGATACCGGAAAAAACGGTGTCCACTTTCAGAAGCGAAACGTTCGCGCGGTTTGCCATGATGCGCAGGTTCACCGAATACAGCATGGTCATGGTAAGAATACCGGAAAGCAAATCGGGAACGTGCAGTTTGGTATGAATCAGCGCCGTAACGAGACCTGCTCCCATGCCGGCTGCGAACGCGGCGAGCAGTGCCGGAACGGGATGCACTCCGTTGATGAGCAGCATCGCCGTTACCGCTGCGCCGAGCGGAAACGAACCGTCTACGGTCATATCCGCAAAGTTCAGCACGCGGAACGTGATGAACACGCCCAGCACCATAAGACCGTATATCATTCCTTCTATTAATATGCTTTCTATCATGACATATCCTGTTATTGTAAATAGTAACAGAATTATAACACGGTTTGCAGGTCGTGCGCAAGCGTTGCGGTGCCGGACGTCAGGACAGGCGCATTACTTTGTGCCGGAAAACTGTATCGACGTACTGTTTTCACGTTCAAACCTTACTGTTTTCACGTTCAAACCTTACTGTTTTCACGTTCAAATCCTACTGTTTTCACGTTCAAACCTTACTGTTTTCACGCTCAAACCTTACGGCCGTGGTTCTCAAACCTTACGGCCGTGGCTCTCAAACCTTACGGCCGTGACGCTCAAACCTTACGGTCACATTCTAAAAGAAGCTGTTTTGATTGAGTTCGATAGCCGGGCGCTTTCATGCCTTCTTTTTCCGGACAGAAAGCGCTTGTGCAAGGCTCTTCAACTTTTATAATCCGGTTTGCAGGCCGTGCGCAAGCGTTGCGGTGCCGGACGGACGTCCGGCAAAAGAATCCGATTTATTTCTGAGTAAGCGTGCCGTTCCGGTAAATCATGTTCGCGCTGTCAACGTAGGTTTGGGGAACGGTGATTCCGCACAGTGCGGCGGCGTCGAGGTTTATCAGCAAGTCCGAGTCGGACGGTTCGGTCATGAATCGGACGGGAATGTCGGCGGGCTTTGCACCGTTGAGAATCTGTACGACCATTTCTCCCGTAGCGTATCCGGCTTTGTAATAGTTGAACCCGGAGGCAATAAGGCAGCCGCCGTTCATTGCGCCGGTAACGTCGCCGGAGAATATCGGTTTGCGGGCTTTATCGAACACTTGAATGAGCGAATTCAGCGCCGAAAACACGGTGTTGTCGGTGGTAAGATAGACGCCGTCTACGCGGCTGACGAGCGCTTCGGCAGCCTGTTTGACTTCCGCCGAGGTTGAAATGGATTGGGTTACCAGTTTTATGCCGAATTCGTCGCAGGCCGATTCAACCAGGGCGAGCGCGGAAACGGAGTTCGCTTCATTGCTGGTGTAGATGTAGCCGAGCGTTTTGATTCCCGCGATATCTTTGAACATTTTAATATGCTCGCGGGTAGGAATGGCGTCCGACATGCCGGTAACGTTGCCTTCTCCGTGTGCGAGCGTCGAAACCAATCCGGCGCCGACGGGGTCGGTGATGGTACCGAACACGACGGGGCGGTCTTTGATGGCTGTGGCGAGTGCGACGGCGACGGGGGTTGCGATACCGACGGCGACGTCTACCTTTTCGGCTTTGAATTTTGCGGCAATTTGGGCTGCGGTGTTGACGTCGCCGTTGGCGTTTTGCAGGTCGTACGTTACGCTGAATCCCGCGTCGTTAACGGCGTCGATGATGCCCTGTTCGACTTGATCGAGCGCGACGTGCTGGACGATTTTTGCGATGCCGATTTTTACGGTTCCGTCGTTTGCGGCGGCGGTGTCTTTCGTTCCGCCTGCGAAAAGCGCTGCGGAGGCGAGGGCTGCCGTGAACAGCAGGGTAAGTGTCTTTTTCATGTATTGCTCCTTTTTCTTTATACGATACGATCGGTATGTTGTTACTATTTGAAGTAACAAGAGCAGTGTACCGGAGTTTGTGCGGTGTGTCAAGCGGTTTCTTACAGCAAATTGAGCGCGTCGGTTACGGTGCGGATGACGAGCGCTTTCGCTTCATGTGAAAGTATTTCCGCCGCAGGCTCTTTTTCAGCGGCGGGATCGGCGAACAGCCGTGCCGGGGGTATTTCCAGTACCGCTGCCATGACGAGGATAAGATCGAACGACGGCTTCGCCGCGCCGCATTCGATATTGCCGATCGTTCCGTTTGAAACGTCGCAGCGCTCGGCGAATTCGCTTTGCGAAAATCCTTTTTGCTTCCGAAAAAATTTAAGATTCCGTATAAACTGGATGTGATAATCGGACATTTTCTCAGTATAAAATGAAAAAATATTCATTGATATATATTTTAACTGAGGGTAAACTAAGATCGTGCTCAGTTATAATGAGTGAAAAGAATATGAGTAAGTTTTTCCTCTTTTCCAATGTTTTTTATCGGAGGTTGTATTGAAACGTATTTTTCTGATTGCGGTCGCCGTTATGTTCTTATTCGGCAGTTGTACCGTGGTCGTTTCCGCGCCGGAAAATTCCGGCGGCAGCGGAGACACCGTTCAATACCCTGTTTTAATTCCCGAATTTGAAGCGGGAACCGTATGGAAGATTTCGAATTCCTATGCTCCTGCGAATAGCTGTGTTTATTTGGAATTTAACAATTCTACTTCCGGCGATGTCTACGTTTACGACTCGTCGTCTTCTTCTTGGGAAAGCGAGGAATTCGGATATGTTTCTGAAACGGGTATTTTAGTATTAAACGGGGAATCCGCACTACGATGCTTTCTCGTAAGCAATCAATAGAAAGCAATGAAATGAAAGGAGAAAGATTGTATGAAAAAGGTGTATGTAATTATTTTTACGTTGTTTACAGTCATATGGAGCGGTTCTGCATTAACTTTCGGTATTCGCGGAGGTGTTTCATACGGATTAGGTACCTCTTGGTCTGATTTTGGTGCGAATTTTTCCGGTAATTTTTCTGTTAGAGATGATATTCCCATAGGTGGAAACATAGCAGTATACAGTGCTTTTCCGGTAAATGGTTTTCTTTTTTTTCAACCGGAGTTTTCTTTTATGATAAACAACGGTATGGGGGTAAGCATCAAAGAGTCAGGACTTTCGACGAGTATGCAGTTAAAATATTCGTCCCTTGATATTCCGATTCTTGTCGGATTCTCCTTCCACTCTTTCAATAAAATGAGGTTATGTTTTCTTGGCGGATTATATCTTTCATTCCCCTTGGGAGAAATGGAAGTGAGCACTTCCTCTGACGGAAAAACGGAGAGAGTTGCCATTTCGTCTGGACTCATTTGGGGGGTTACCGGTGGCATTTCCTCGGTAATCCCTTTTAAAACCGGAGCCTTTATTGTCGATTTACGGTATCTTTCTGATTTTCGTTCTATAGAAGTAGCATACATATCTATGTTTACAAGACGAACATTCGTCCTGTCAGTAGGATACGAATTCCGGTTTTAACCGTTGTTACGCCGGACTCTGAATCAGCGCCGAACGGAAAACGTGTGAACTGAGCGGGACACACGGTCCGTTCGGGATACGCGCGGCCCGTTCAGCTTTCGCCTGCGTCGCGGTTTTCGGCGGATGCCGGCTGTAGCCCGTTCAAGCGGCTCAGCTCCGATTGGAGCGCCACCGTTTTCTGCGTTTGGGTTTGCAGCCGTGCGGCGAGCAATTTGGACAGAAACAGTCCGTAATGCGGATATTTACGCAGGAGCTGCAAAAAGTCGATTTTCGGAATCTTGATGAGTTTTCCGGTATCGGCAGACATGAGCGACGCCGAGCGGCGGTCGTTCAGCAGGAACGACATTTCTCCGATGAACATGTCCCGGGGAGTAAGTACGTGAACCAATCGGTTGTTCGAGTAAACGGCGTATCGGCCCGATACGATAAAATATAAGTCGTTGGTTAATTCGTTTTGTCTGCACACAATCTGTTTCGGTGCAAACGTGATTTCTTGGTACGGTTTCATGGCAACCGGAACCGAGTTCGTCGAATCCCGTACGTTGCTGATGGAAAACGAAACGCTGTTGCCTTTTTCATTATATGAAAGCGTTTTGACCAGATCGGAAGACAGCCGTATGCCGCGTCCGTGTGTTTCTTCCGGAGCGGCGGAAACGTGCGACCGCCAATCGAAGCCCGCCCCCTGATCCGTGATACGGAACTCGGAACGTTCCGCACCGATAACGTAATCGATCCTTATCTTCCGCGCGGCGATTACCGGATCCGCGTTCCGTTCGGCGATCAGTTCCAGTATGTTTCCGCCCGCTTCCAGACAGGCACTCTTATCCTGATACGAAATTTCGCAGTTTCCGTGTTCAAGCGCGTTGGTCAGCAATTCCATGAGCGTCGTAAACAAATTGAACCGATCGTCGTTGCTGATACGGTTGGAACAGTACAGATAGTTTACCAGAAAACCGGTGTACAGGCGCAGTTCGATCGGATTGTTGCCGCAGACGAATTGTCCTTGTTCTTTTGCTCCCAACTGTTCCTGCATTCGCCGCGTAAACAGGAATTGTTGGTTCTGCCACAGCATTCCGAGCAGAATGGTAAAATTCTGCGTGAACGTATACATCGTCTGCGTGATAAGTATGTTCGGATTTTTGCGGTCTTCCGCTTCCTGCGCTTGCGCCGGTGTTGCAGTAACGGCGATAACGCCGCCGTTGTGCAGCCACGGATCGGAATCGATCGCCGCCAATACTTTTTCGGCTCCGCCCGCATCCGCCGAAAAATCCAAGATTTTTATTTCCGGCAGTTCGTAATCCATAAATACGACGGCTTCCGCCGCGTCGATGAAAAATACCGGTTCAAAAAGTTTTTCAAAATGTTTACAAGCCGATTTTACGGTGTGAATCACCCGGTCGTTGTCGGAATATACCAGAATTTTCTTCATATTCGTATAGTATACGGCAAGATTTCAGTATTTTCAATGATAATTTGAATCGATAGCAGCGGGCCGGATGCGATGTCGTGCGCGCCGATTTACCGGATGCGCCGATTTACCGATGTCGTGCGCGAACGCCGGATGCAGGTTCGCCCTTGTTCCGATGCGCGCGTTTTGGTATAATAAAATGTTATGCAATATGATAATCCGCTTATCGTTCAAAGCGACCGGACGCTGCTGCTCGACGTGCACGCACCGCGTGCGGCGGAATGCCGCGCTTCCCTGATTCCCTTTGCGGAACTGGAACGGTCGCCCGAACATTTACATACATACCGGCTGACGCCGCTTTCGTTGTGGAACGCGGCGAGCGCGGGATTTTCTCCCGAAGACGCGGTCGCCGTGCTGAACGAATTCGCCCGCTACGACGTGCCGCAGTCGGTTACGATGTGGATACGGGAAACGGCCGGCCGTTTCGGTAAATTGCGGCTGGTTCCCGCTCCGTCGATGGACGTTCCGGCGCTCCCGTCGGCTTTATTTTCCGCCGGCGGAAACGATTCCGCGGCTGCAAGTGAACTTGCCGCGGAGAGCGCGGCGGGACGTACGGTTCGTGAAGAATTTTTGTATCTGGTAACCGAATCGAAGGCCGTATTCCGTGAAATAGCGGCAAACCCCGCCGCGTGCAAGCTGCTCACGGAATGCACGTATCGGGAACCTGCCGCGGTTTCCGAATCAGCCGCGGCGTCTGAAAGCGTCGTGCCGCCGGTCAGCGAAGCCGAAAAACGGTTCTGTTTTACGCTGCGTCTGACCGATCGGGGAACGGTCAAGCAGGAACTGCTGCGTTTGGGTTGGCCGGTCAAGGACGACGTTCCGCTCGTTGACGGCGAACCGCTCGATATCGAACTGCGCGAACGGACTGTTTCGGGCAAACCGTTTGAAATCAGGAATTATCAGAACGAAGCCGCCGACGCGCTGGTCGGCGACAAACGGCCGGGAACCGGCTTCGGCACGATCGTACTGCCGTGCGGAGCGGGAAAAACGATCGTCGGCATGAATATCATGAATCGGCTCAAAACGAGTACGCTCATCATTACGACGAACATTTCGGCGGTGCATCAATGGATAGACGAACTGCTCGACAAAACGAGTCTGGCTCCGGATCAAATTTCCGAATACACCGGCGAATCGAAGACGATTAAACCGGTAACGGTCGCGACGTATCAGATTCTGACGTGGCGGCCGGAAAAAGACGCGCCGTATCCGCACTTTCAGATTTTCCGCGAACGCGCCTGGGGTTTGATTATTTACGATGAAGTTCACATGCTGCCGGCGCCCGTGTTTCGGGTGGCGGCGGAACTGCAGGCGGTGCGCCGCGTCGGCCTTACGGCTACGCTCGTCCGCGAAGACGGCTGCGAAGGCCACGTGTTCAGCTTGGTAGGCCCCAAACGCTACGACGTTCCGTGGAAAGAATTGGAGCATTCCGGCTGGATTGCAACGGCCGAATGCGTTGAAGTGCGCATCGATCTTCCGGCTGATACCGAAATAGAATACGCGGTCGCCGATTCGCGCAAGAAACATCGGATTGCAAGCGAAAATCCGGCCAAAACGCCGGTCGTGCAGGAACTGATAAAACGGTTCCCCGAAGATAAGATTCTGATCATCGGGCAGTATCTGGATCAGCTTGCGGAACTCGCCCGCCTGCTGAACGCACCGGTGATAACGGGCAAAACGCCGACGGCCGAACGCGACCGGATTTATGCGGATTTCAGAAACGGCGTGATTCAGGTGCTCGTGGTTTCAAAGGTTGCGAATTTTGCCATCGACTTGCCTGACGCCTCAATGGCGATTCAGGTTTCTGGTACGTTCGGAAGCCGGCAGGAAGAAGCGCAGCGGCTGGGGCGGATTCTGCGTCCCAAAGAGCGGACGTCCCGTTTTTTTACGCTTATCACGCGCAATACGGTGGAGGAAGAATTCGGCTCGAACCGGCAGAAATTCCTTGCCGAACAGGGATACTCGTATCGTATTATCCGGTATGCGGAGCCGGACGATCTTGACGAACTGTCCGCGCCGCTTGCCCTTCCCGGAACGGGCGGCCGAGGAGACTGCGTATGACGCTTTCAAACAGCCGTTCCGGTGTTGAATCGCCTCAGAACGAGCAGGTGCGCAAAGTGCTTTTGTGGCGCGAATCGCTTGCGCGGCTTCCGGATACTCATTTTTTCGAGTTGATACGCATGTATTTGGGCGAAGTCAAAACGCCGTATAACAAACAGAAACTGATCGAGTCGCTCGGTGCGTTTCTGCATCGTCCCGAAAATAAACGCACTATCGCCGCGCTGCTTTCCGCCGGTGATATGCAGATCGTCAGCGCCGTTTTTTTTATTCCGGCTGCGTCGCAGGAAAAGCTGTCCGATTTTTTTACCGGAACGTTTTCGTTCGCGGAATTGTACGAGCGGCTGATGAATCTTGAAGAACGCCTGCTCCTGTTTCGGTATGCCGACGCGCAGACCGGCCGCACGGTGTTCGGAACGAATCCGCTGCTCGACGACATACTGCGGCCGCTTGCGGATATCAGATATCTGCTGCCGCCGACCGGCCCGTACGAGCACCGCGTGCGCGACGAGCCGCAGCTGTCCGCACAGCTGCTGGCGGCGCTGCTGTCGTTCGCGGCGTCTGACGCGGATATGTGCAAACTGGACGGATCGTTTAAAAAGCGTACGGTGCAGCGTCTGGCGGATGTTTTTCCGTGGGTAAAGGACGAGCGCAGCGTGCCGTTTTTTCAGACTGTTATCGCGGCGTTGAAAAATCTTTCAATTCTGCGGCAGAACGGAAAAGGGCTGCAGCCCGATTTTCGCCGTGCCGCTTCGTTCGCCGCACAAAGCGAAGCCGCTCAATACGCGTACCTTGCGGCGGCTGCCGGCGGCCACTGCTCGCGCTCCGAATTGCAGAAACGGGCGCAGTACGTCCTCGATATTCTCGCCGCCGTGCCGGCGGACGGCTTTACCCGGAAAATACTCGAGCGTTCCGAATTTCTGGTAAAACACCGGAATAAAGGCGCAGCGGCGGAGGGTGCCGGAAAGAGCCGTTTTGCCCGTATGCTTGAGCGTTCCGCGTCCGCTGCGGAAAACGACGGTCCGGCTCATGGCCCGGAAGACGTTTCAGTTCCGGACGGCGGATTGCCGGCCGTGTCGCTTACGGAAAGCGCAATCCGCTTGGGGCTGCTCCGGTATGCAGGGACATTGCCGGCCGGTAAAAGCGACGGCGAGGTCGTGTACGTTCCCGCGCTTCCGTGCGGCGCGACGGCGTTTTGTGAAACGGTCGCGGCCGCATCCTCCGACGCAGGCACGGGATTGTCTGCGGCAACGGACACAGAATCGGCAACAAGCACGGAAGCGGCAACGAGCACGGACACGGCGCGGTCGGATCTTTCGGCCCGGGGTGCGCTGACGCGGAACGTATTGACGATCGACGCAGGATTTTCCGTTACGATGATGCCCGGCTTGCCGCTGAGCCGGATGATTCCGCTGATTCGCTGCATGGACATCGTGCGGTTTGACACCGTGTCCGTTTTTGAGATTACCAAACAGTCGTGCCTGCGGGCGTTCGACGACGGACTCTCTCCCGAAGATATCGTCGCGGCTTTTTCGCCGTTCCTTCCGTATCAGCTGCCGCAGAATTTAGTCGTTTCAATGGAAGATTGGGCGCGTTCGTATAACGCCGCCGCGCTGTATAAAGGATATATTCTGCACGTAACGGACGGCAGCAGGCTGATAGAAAACAATCCGGCAATCGCGCCGTATATCAGAAAGACGCTCGCTCCCGGATTGTTTTTGCTCGATTTTGCCGACGACGCGGAGGCTTCGGACGTTATCGCGCGGAGCGGGCTGGATTCAATTGGTTCGGTTAAAACGGCGGCGCAAACGGCTGTGCCCGTGCCGTTTTTACCGCTCGGTAAAGGCCGATCCGATTTTTCCAAATCTCCTTCGGCATCGGCTGGCGGCGGTGCTGTGTGCGGCGGCTGCGATACTTCCGGTGTTACTGCTGCATCCGGCGGCGCTGCCCTCGGTTACGGCGGACTGCGTGCGGAAACCGAACGGTCGGATTTTTTTAATTCGATGCGGGCCGAACTCGACGCACTGAATCTTCCGCGCGAACAGGCCGACGGACTCAAGTCCCGTATCGAGCGGAAAATCATTTTGAACGCGCAGCAGCTGCGCGGGGATTCGGTCAGATCCGAAAAAATAGAAGCCGGCGGTATGGATTTTCTGGGAAAAATTCACGTAGCCGAGCACGCGATTTCAACCGGCAATATGCTGGAGTTGGTGTTTGAAGACGCGACCGGCGGGTCGCGCAGCGTGATCGTCGGTATGCCGATTGCAATCGAAAAGAAGCAAGGCGACGCGCTGTTGTGCATAAAAGTAGAACCCGGTCAGAATGTGGAAACCCGATCGATCGGGCAGGCGTCGTTTGTGCGTCGTCTGCGCGGTGCGATTTTTCGGGAAATATAGGCACGGAGGACAGAAGCTGCCGTATGAGTGTTTTTTTTAAAGCGGTAATTTTTGATTTCGACGGCGTCGTTGCGAACACGGCGTCTGATATCGCGTCTTCGGTAAACGCGGCTTTGACGGAATTCGGTTTTGCACCGATAGAAGAGCAGCGTATCATTACGTTCGTGGGCGACGGCGCGCGGACGTTGCTTGAACGCGCGCTTGCCTGGTCAAAAGAGCGCGCTCCCCGCCGCGTCGGATCCCGGCAGCACGGCGGTGACTTTGATTTTGAAACGTTTTACCGCTGGTACGTCGACTATTACCGGATGCATTCGGTTGAAAAAACCGTGCTGTATCCGGGTATCGCGGGGTTGCTGGAATTGCTTCAGATCGTTTCAATACCCGCGGCGGTCGTATCGAATAAACCGGTCGCGGTTACACGGGAAATTCTTGAAAAATTCGAGTTGACGCCGTTTTTTACCGCCGTCGTCGGTCCCGAGCAGATCGACCGGATAAAGCCTGCTCCCGACGGGCTTTTTCTTGCGCTTAAAATGATAAACGCCGCGCGATCCGCCGCTCCCCGATCGGGTTCCGCCGATCGAAACGTGCCGTTCGAGCGCACTATGTACGAGCACAACGTGCCGTACGTGCCGATTCTGCCTGCCGAAACGCTTATGGTGGGTGATTCGGCAACGGATATTCAGGCTGGTCGTGCGGCGGGCTGCGCGACTTGCGCCGTGACCGGCGGCTTCGGTAATCGGGCCGCGCTCGATGCGGAACGCGCCGATATGAGTGTCTGTCTCGCGTCCGAACTGATGGTGCCGTTTTCACAGGTGTGACGGAATGGCGGCGTGCGCTCGATTCCATAACCGAGATGCCGGTTTCTTCCATTTATTATTGTAAATTATATTGCATAAATAATAGAAAAAAAGGAAAAAAAAGAGTTGACAAAGGGGAGAGAAGTGTGATAGATTAGTCAACGTCGCCGCTAAACAGCACTTCAAAACACTGAAAACGGTAACAATACCTTGAAAACTTTGCAGTTCCGTACCAATAAAAAAAACGGTTCAGAAAGAAAGTTCACAAAGTATCTTGAAAGAAAAGCCGAGTTGTGATAAACTCAATGCACTTGCGAAAGCAGGAATAAAGCTGAAAGCCTGAGAAAAAAGGGGAGTAAGCGATGATATTTGACAGTAAAGGGAAGGGAAAGAAAGACAAAGGTTTAATGCAAAAGCAGAAAACCGGTAAGGTCAGTACGTTCGGTACGGGAAACCGTATTGAAAGAGAAAGAACGGAAGACAGAGTAATATCTGTAAACCCGCCGAGTATGAAAATATTCGGCAGATTCCTTGAAAATAAGAAGGAATCGAACTGAAATGAAATCATCGGCTCTTCGGAGCTAATGAATAAATCATGGAGAGTTTGATCCTGGCTCAGAACGAACGCTGGCGGCGCGTCTTAAGCATGCAAGTCGAACGGCAAGAGATAGCAATATCTCCTAGAGTGGCGGACTGGTGAGTAACACGTGGGTGACATACCCTTCAGATGGGGATAGCTATTAGAAATAGTAGATAATACCGAATACGAGCACAGAGGTTAGAGAGCTGTGAGGAAAGGAGCTAAGGCTCCGCTGAAGGAATGGCCTGCGGCCCATTAGCTAGTTGGTGAGGTAAAAGCCCACCAAGGCGATGATGGGTATCCGGCCTTAGAGGGTGAACGGACACATTGGGACTGAGATACGGCCCAGACTCCTACGGGAGGCAGCAGCTAAGAATATTCCGCAATGGACGAAAGTCTGACGGAGCGACGCCGCGTGGATGAAGAAGGCCGGAAGGTTGTAAAATCTTTTGAAACTGAAGAATAAGCGTTGTAGGGAATGACAGCGTGGTGACAGTAGGTTTTGAATAAGCAACGGCTAATTACGTGCCAGCAGCCGCGGTAACACGTAAGTTGCGAGCGTTGTTCGGAATTATTGGGCGTAAAGGGCATGTAGGCAGTTTTGCAAGCTTGGTGTGAAATCCCGGGGCTCAACCCCGGAACCGCATTGAGAACTATAAGACTAGAGTTACTGAAGTGAAACTGGAATTCCAGGTGTAGGGGTGAAATCTGTAGATATCTGGAAGAACACCAATGGCGAAGGCAAGTTTCAGGCAGATAACTGACGCTGAGGTGCGAAGGTGCGGGGAGCGAACAGGATTAGATACCCTGGTAGTCCGCACAGTAAACGATGTACACTAGGTGTCTGGTCAAGAGACTGGGTGCCAAAGCAAACGTGATAAGTGTACCGCCTGGGAAGTATGCCCGCAAGGGTGAAACTCAAAGGAATTGACGGGGGCCCGCACAAGCGGTGGAGCATGTGGTTTAATTCGATGGTACGCGAGGAACCTTACCTGGGTTTGACATATACTGGAATGTGTTGGAGACAACAGAGCGTAGCAATACGCCGGTATACAGGTGCTGCATGGCTGTCGTCAGCTCGTGCCGTGAGGTGTTGGGTTAAGTCCCGCAACGAGCGCAACCCCTACTGCCAGTTACCAGCAAGTAATGTTGGGGACTCTGGCGGAACTGCCGGTGACAAACCGGAGGAAGGTGGGGATGACGTCAAGTCATCATGGCCCTTATGTCCAGGGCTACACACGTGCTACAATGGTTGAAACAGAGCGAAGCGAATCCGCAAGGTAGAGCAAAACGCAAAAAAGCAATCGTAGTTCGGATTGGAGTCTGAAACTCGACTCCATGAAGTTGGAATCGCTAGTAATCGCGCATCAGCACGGCGCGGTGAATACGTTCCCGGGCCTTGTACACACCGCCCGTCACACCATCCGAGTAGAGGGTACCCGAAGCCGGTAGTCTAACCCGAAAGGGAGGACGCTGTCGAAGGTACGTTTTGTAAGGAGGGTGAAGTCGTAACAAGGTAGCCGTACCGGAAGGTGCGGCTGGATCACCTCCTTTCTAAGAGAAAGGTAACAGCAGTATAAAAGCTGCAAAAGGTATTGTGTATATACCGCCCGTTCACTGATTCTTATCACTCTTTCTTTCCTTTTCCCTTTTTGTTATATGGGACTGTAGCTCAGTTGGTTAGAGCACTTCTCTGATAAGGAAGGGGTCATAAGTTCAACTCTTATCAGTCCCAGTAAAATCGGAATGAAGTGAAGTTCATTTTGATTGAGAGATCTTTGAAAAGAACAGGGAAGGGAAACGAAGAAGGAATTGAATGAAAGTTCAATTTCGGAATGAAGGTAAAAGAAGATACCTTTGATATGCGAGGATGCGGAAGCGAAGCTTGACGAGAAAAGAGCGGAAGTATCCGAGAGAGTGTATTGAAGGGAAGAAAAGATAATATGGTCAAGCGAAAATAGGTTTATGGTGGATGCCTAGGAGCTGAGAGGCGAAGAAGGCCGTGATAAGCTGCGAAAAGCCGCGGGTAGGAGCAAATATCTGTTAAACCGCGGATAGCCGAATGGGGTAACCCACAGGGAGCGATTCCTGTACTACAGTGACTGAATAAAATAGGTCAGTAGAGCCAGACTGTGTGAAGTGAACCATCTAAGTAACACGGGAAAAGAAATCAAGAAGAGGAGCGATCCTCCGGAGATTCCGAAAGTAGCGGCGAGCGAAATCGGAAGAGCCCAAACGTAAGTACCGCAAGGTACAACGGGTTGTAGGGCCGCATGGGGATGACCCGAAGAGTTGAGATAAAACTTATTTATAGCAGAAAGGTATGGGAATGCCTGCCGAAGAGGGTGAAAGCCCCGTAAGCGAAATGAATAGGACTCTTTGATGCGGTACCTGAGTACGGCGGGGCACGAGAAACCCTGTTGGAATCTGGGTCGACCACGATCCAAGGCTAAATACTCCTCAGCTACCGATAGTGAACCAGTACCGTGAGGGAAAGGCGAAAAGAACCCCAGTAAGGGGAGTGAAAAAGAACCTGAAACCATAAACTGACAAGATGTCACGGCACGAAAGTGTTGTGGCGTGCCTTTTGTAGAATGAACCTGCGAGTTACGTTATGCAGCGAGGTTAAGGCATAGTAGTGCTGGAGCCGGAGGGAAACCGAGTCTGAAAAGGGCGAACAGTTGCATGGCGTAGACCCGAAGCCAAGGTGATCTAGTCATGAGCAGGTTGAAGCAAGGGTAAAACCTTGTGGAGGACCGAACTATAATCTGTTAAAAAAGGTATGGATGACTTGTGACTCGGAGTGAAAGGCTAAACAAACCTGGAAATAGCTGGCTCTCCCCGAAATGCCTTTAGGGACAGCCTCATACAAAATTGCAGGAGGTAAAGCACTGGATGGGCTAGGGGGCGTCACTGCCTACCAACCCCAATCAAACTCTGAATGCCTGTAATCAACGTATGGGAGTGAGACTGCGTGCGACAAGGTTCGTAGTCAAGAGGGAAACAGCCCAGACCAACAACTAAGGTCCCGAAATACCGCTAAGTGTAAAATGAAGTGCAAATGCAAAGACAGCCAGGAGGTTGGCTTAGAAGCAGCCATTCCTTAAAAGAGTGCGTAATAGCTCACTGGTCGAGCATGTGTGCGCAGATAATGTAACGGGGCTAAGCGGTATACCGAAGTTTTGGATCAGTATCATAAGATACTGGTGGTAGGGGAGCATTCCATTAACTGAAGAAGGAAGACCTGTGAGGGGTTCTGGAGGAAATGGAAGAGAGAATGCAGGTATAAGTAACGCAAAGACGGGTGAGATCCCCGTCCGCCGAAAACCTAAGGATTCCTGGGTAAAGGCAATCTGCCCAGGGTAAGTCGGCCCCTAAGGCGAGGACGAAAGTCGTAGTCGATGGGAATCTGGTTCAAAATCCAGAACCTTCAATAGTTTCGAGGGCAGGACGCATGAGGTGAAACCCGGCCGGAGAATGGTAGTTCCGGTCGAAGCGACGAGCTGAAGAGAGATACAGGTAAATCCGTATTTTGAGGTGAGTTGTGACAGCGAGCGGAGAGAAAGTCGAAGTGAAGCGGGTGTAATCAAGGTGCCGAGAAATACTGTCTAAGGCTAGGCTATTGAAGACCGTACCGGAAACCGACACAGGTAGGAAGGATGAGAAATCTAAGGCGCACGAGCGACCTCGCGTTAAGGAACTCGGCAAAATGCACACGTAACTTCGGAAGAAGTGTGGCCCCTGATTGGTAAAAGAATGGGGGTGGCACAGAGCAGGCCCAGGCGACTGTTTATCAAAAACACAGCCATCTGCGAATCAGTAATGAGACGTATAGGTGGTGACACCTGCCCGGTGCTGGAAGGTTAAGAGGAGCGGTAATACGAGAGTAGAAGCTGTGAATCGAAGCCCCAGTAAACGGCGGCCGTAACTATAACGGTCCTAAGGTAGCGAAATTCCTTGTCGGGTAAGTTCCGACCCGCACGAATGGTGTAACGATTCTGGGCACTGTCTCAACGCGAGACTCGGTGAAATTTATATACCGGTAAAGAAGCCGGTTACCCACAGTTAGACGGAAAGACCCCGTGAACCTTCACCGTAACTTACTATTGGGATTCTATTTATGATGTGTAGAATAGGCGGGAGACAGAGAAGCATGGGCGTCAGCTTGTGCAGAGTCGAAAAGTGAAATACCGCCCTTTATGAATGGAATTTCTAACCGGAGCCATGAAGCTGGTGCCGGGACAATGGTAGGCAGGCGGTTTGACTGGGGCGGTCGCCTCCAAAAGAGTAACGGAGGTGCGCGAAGGTCTCCTCACGCTGGTTGGAAATCAGCGCACGAGTGTAAAGGCACAAGGAGGCTTGACTGCGAGACAGACATGTCGAGCAGGTACGAAAGTAGGTCTTAGTGATCTGGCGGTAGCGAGTGGAAGCGCCGTCACTTAACGGACAAAAGGTACTCCGGGGATAACAGGCTGATCTTCCCCAAGAGTTCACATCGACGGGAAGGTTTGGCACCTCGATGTCGGCTCATCGCATCCTGGGGCTGGAGCAGGTCCCAAGGGTTTGGCTGTTCGCCAATTAAAGCGGTACGTGAGCTGGGTTCAGAACGTCGCGAGACAGTTCGGTCCCTATCTGCTGTGGGCGTTGGATGGTTGAGAGGAGCTGCTTTTAGTACGAGAGGACCGAAGTGGACGAACCTCTGGTTTACCAGTTATCCTGCCAAGGGTAAGTGCTGGGTATCTAAGTTCGGAAGGGATAACCGCTGAAAGCATCTAAGTGGGAAGCCCACCTCAAGATAAACCATCCCTGAGGGTTTAACCCTCCTGAAGACTCCAGACAGACTATCTGGTTGATAGGCTGCAGGTATAAGTATAGTAATGTATTCAGCCGAGCAGTACTAATAAGTCGTGAGGCTTGACCATATTATCGTTTCTTGATAATCTTATGAAACCTTTGAAGCGCAATAGCCTGAACCGCAGCGGTTTTTGATATTGTTTCGTTTCCTTTAATCTGTTTAATTGCCTGGTGGCCATAGTGGAGAGGTAATACCCGTTCCCATCCCGAACACGGAAGTCAAGCTCTCTTACGCCGATGATACTGCTATTGCGGGAAAGTAGGTTGCTGCCAGGCTTTTTTTATTTATAGTCCCCTCATCCTGTATTTGTATACGAATCAGTGAGTTCCTTTCGACTGTATCATTTGTATATCAAACAGCTGATCATATGAATCTTTTTTCATCGATTTTTCTTGCATAATTCGTATGCAGCTTGTATTATAAAAATATATATTTTTGAGTAGCGTAAGGTGGATAATATGAAACGTCTGATTTCTGTCTCGTTTGCCTATGCGATAGCAGCCATGTGCGGCGGTGTGTTTTTCCGTGAATTTACAAAATTTACGGGATTTACCGGAATTACGGCGTTGTCTGTCGTTCATACGCATTTATTTGTGCTCGGCATGTTGTTTTTTCTTATTGCCGCATTGTGTTCGGCGGTTTTTCCCCTTATGGAGCAGAAAAAATTCCGCGTGTTTATGATAACGTACAATATCGGCGTACCGCTGTTGGCGGTGATGCTTTTGATCCGCGGTGTTTTTGAAGTGCTCGGAACCGATTTGTCTTCTGCGGCTGACGCTGCCGTAGCGGGTGTTGCCGGCCTCGGTCATGTTCTGGCAGGTGTCGGCATCATTTTCTTTTTCCTCGCACTGTTTCAGGCGGTCTCTTCCGGACGGAACTGATATCGGTATGGACGGAACTGATATCGGTATGGACGGAACTGATATCGGTATGGGCAGAATTGATATCGGTTTAAGGGAACTGATATCAGTTCAAGGCGGAGTTTTTCCGTGGCCGGCGGTTCTGCCGGCATACACGGCTGCATTACAGATCGTCGACGAGTGCGGTGCTTTTTGCATACGCAGTGGATCGGGCTTCAAAAAAATCGGTTTTAACCATATTTGCGTTTGAATACGCGCTGACCCACGCCATATCTTCCGGCTCAGTATCGAATCCCGGATAGAGCGGCGGAAAATCAAGATTCGTCCAGCGCAGATTTCCCAGATACGTGATGTAATCGCGTACCATTTTTCTGGTCAAACCGGGTATATCGTCGCCGATGACGTATTCGCCCCATTCAATCTCCTGCCGCACGCCTTCTTTCAGCATTTCCGCGTACGAGGCGACTTTCTCTTCCGTGAACATATCCGGACGTTCCTTTTTGAGTTCCAGAATGATATTTTTGAACAGCCACAAATGCGTGTTTTCATCGCGATTGATATAGCGGATTTCCTGTGCGGAGCCGGGCATTTTTCCGTTGCGCGCCAGATTATAGAAGAACATGAAACCCGAATAAAAATAAATTCCTTCAAGGATATAGTTCGCGATAAGCACTTTCATGAAACGGAAAAAATCCTTGTGTTCCTGAAAATCATTGTAGCAGCCGCCGATGAACGTATTGCGCTTGAGCAGCCGTTCGTCGGTTTTCCACTGATACAGAATCTCGTTGCGCTGTTCAGGTGAGCAAATCGTGTCGAGCATGTACGAATAGCTTTGCGAATGCACGCATTCCTGAAAAGTCTGAATACTCAAGCACAGATTGACTTCGTTTGCGGTGATATATTCGCCGACGTTCGGCAGATTTGCCGTCTGGATTGAATCCAAAAATATCAGAAAAGACAGAATCTTATCGTACGCGGTGCGTTCAGCCTCGTCCAGATGGGGATAATCTTTAGTATCTTGCGAAAGATTGATTTCTTCGGGTATCCAGAAATTGTTCATTGCCTGCCGATACCAATCGGAAACCCACTGGTATTTCATGTTGTTAAAATCGTTCAGGTTCGTGGTGTTGCCGCCCACCATACTGCGCAGACGCACGTCGGCGTCTCCGTCGGGGTTGAAAAGCGGCCGTTTTATTAAATCCATATATACTCCTGTTGAAACGTACTGATATATTCATACTCATGTGCGTTTCTGATGCAGCGTGTGTTCGCTCTCTCCGCGGTGCGATTGCTTCGGTTCCGTTAGATATCAGCCGTTACCGCGCTCACCGTTAGCTTTTGCCCGTTACGACGCGCAGCTTTCACATTCTTCAACTTCAAGCGATTTGCTGCGCACGTAATATACCGATTTTACGCCGCATTCCCACGCGAGCAGGTACAAGTCGAGTACTTGTCTCATCGTATATTCGTTCGTAATGTACAAATTCATGCTTTGCGCTTGGTCGATGTGCCGCTGCCGGATACCGCACGAACGGATCGACCATTTCTGATCGATCTGATGGGCGTTTTTGTAATACCACCACGTTTCGGGACCCAATTCCGGAGCGGTGCGGGTAAGCATATAGCCTTTTTTCTCCTCGAGGAACCAGCGCTTCATGACCGGATCGATGCCGGGAGTCGTTCCCGCGATGATGCTGGTGGAACTGGTGGGCGCGACCGCCAGCAGATACGCGTTCCGCATTCCTTGTGCCCGTACTTTCTGTGCGAGCGCTCGCCATTCGGCGGAATCGTATCCGCGCTTTGCAAAGTACGCGCCGGTCTGCCAGTCCGAGCCGTCGAAACAGCTGTATGCGCCTTTTTCTGCGGCGTTGTCGGAACTCGCTTCAACGGCGGCGCGGTTTATCGTTTCAAACACGCGATCGGCGAACGCCAGGTGTTCGTCGCTTTCCCATTTTATGGCACGTTTGGCGAGCGCGTGATGCCAGCCGCTCACACCGAGTCCGATCGGTCGGTACGCGCGGTTCGTGATTTCGGCGTACGGAACGGGATAAAAGTTCAGATCTATAACGTTGTCGAGCGCGCGTACCGCAGTGCGGACGACGCTTTGAAGGTATGCCGTATCTTCAAGCGGAAGGTTTCCCAAGCTGAGCGACGCCAGATTGCACACGACGAAGCTGCCCGGTTTGGTCGTGTGCACGACGACCGTTTCGCCGTTTTGCACCGTGATCTGCGTTGAAACCGATTCGATTCCGCTCATGTTTTGGGCGATTTCGGTACACAGATTGGAACAGTAAATCATCCCCCGATGTGCGTTCGGATTCGCTCGATTGACCGTGTCGCGATTGAACACGAACGGCGTTCCCGTTTCGACGGCGGATTTGAGCACCAGCCGCACGATGTCTTTAACGGAAACGGCGCGTTTCGCGATCCGGTTATCGTGAACGCAGTCGGCGTAGCGTTTTTCCCATTCTTCGCCCCAAAAATCTTCCAGATGATAGCCTTTTACGGTACATATTTCGTGCGGACACATCAGGTACCAATCCTGATCGAGATTTTCCTTCGCCATTTTCCAAAACAAATCGGGATAGCATACGCCGGGAAACACGTCGTGCGCTTTCATCCGGTCGTCGCCGTTGTTCGTTCTGATATTCAAAAACTCGGGCAGATCCCGGTGCCACGCGTCGAGGTATACGGCGACCGCTCCGGCGCGCACGCCCAACTGGTCGACCGCCACCGCCGTGTCGTTTACCAGCCGTATCCAGCGGATAATGCCGCCGGCGGCTCCTTCAAAACCTCGGATAGCGGAACCGGCGGCGCGTACTTTGCCGAAATACATACCCATGCCGCCGCCGAATTTGGAAACTTTGGCAAAGTTGTCTATCGACCGGTAAATGCCGTTAAGACTGTCCGGCACCGTGTCCACGAAGCAGGACGAAAGCTGATGGTACGGTTTGCGCGCGTTTGCGAGCGTAGGCGTGGCCATCGTTACTTCCATGCGGGAAAGCATATCGTAAAAACGCCGAACCCAATTCATTCGCTCAGCCGGTTCGTTCATGGCGAGATGCAGCGCGATTCCCAAAAACATTTCCTGCGGCGTTTCAAGCGGAACGTGTTTTCCGGTGCGGATAACGTACCGTTTAAGCAGCAGATCAAGTCCCGAATAGGTGAACAGATCGTCGCGTTCGGGAACGATGAACGCTGCCGCTTCTTCTATTTCAGCCTTCGTATAAGATTTGAGAATGTACGAACCGTACATTCCCGCTTCGGTCAGATATTCGAGTTTATCGTAGAACGATTTCAGCCCGAGCCGTTCCGTATCGGCGCGCAGCCGGTGGCGGAACGAATAATTGAGCAATCTGCCCGCGATGAATTCCCATTTGGGAGCTTCGGGACTGACGAGCTCGGAAGCGGCGCGGATAAGCGCGGCGAGCCGTTCGCTTTCGTTCATGTTTTCTTTGGAAAACGAAACGTATTTCGCGCTCAGCGTTTTCAGCGAATAACTTTCATCCTGATATGATTTTTGGATACCCGAAAATACTTTTTCCAGCGGTGTTTCACCTTCACCCGAATCGACTCGGATAAGGGCGCACAGTTCTTTTCGTGCGGCTCTGAATTCGGAGCGTTTTTGCCGGAACAGAATATAGCTTTTGGCCTCGGCAAAAAAAAGCGATTCCATAAGCGCCTGTTCGACCAGATCCTGTATCTTTTCTACGGATTTTACCGTTTCCCTGTCGAGTTTTTCTTCTACTGACGTCAGCAGCGCACGCAGCGTGGTTTGCGGAACGTCTCGGCCGGTACTTTTGAACGCTTTGGTGATTGCGTTGATAATTTTTTGACCGTCGTACGTTTCCGTTTTTCCGGTTCGCTTGATTATCTCCATATACTTGTTTCCTTTCGTTCAGGTAGTATTCTAGCTGAAAAGAAACGGCCTGTCCATACGTACGGGCGGTGAGGAAGTCTGCCTGATTTTGAGGATATCTGCTTGAAGGCGACTTACCGGCCGGAGCTATCTGGAACCGTAATTGCGTTCAATCCATTTCAGGTATTCGCCGCTCCTGATTCGGTCGATCCATTCGGGATGCCCCAGATACCAGCGGACGGTGGCCGTGAGCCCCTCTTCAAACGTCATTTTGCGCTGCCAGCCGAGTTCCGTTTTTATCTTGGTACAGTCGATGGCGTACCGGCGGTCGTGGCCGGGGCGGTCTTTGACGTACGTAACGGTTTCCCGTATACCGGCGGCCGTTTTGCCGCTTTCCGGACCGAGTTCCTGCGCCGTCAAATCGATCAGTTTATCGAGCAGCCGGATGTTTTCCCATTCGTTTTCTCCGCCGATATTGTATTTTTCACCGATTCTGCCGTCTTTCATGATACTGAAAACGGCCCGGTTGTGATCTTCAACGTAGATCCAATCGCGGATATTTTTGCCGTCGCCGTATACCGGCAGCGCCTTGCCTTCGGTCATGTTCAAAATCATGAGCGGAAGCAATTTTTCGGGAAACTGATACGGGCCGTAATTGTTCGTGCAGTTTGAAAGCGTAACGGGCAGTCCGTACGTGTGAAAATACGCCATCACCAAGTGGTCGCTGGACGCTTTGCTTGCCGAATACGGGCTGCGCGGATCGTAGGGCGTCGTTTCGGTAAAATAACCGGTTTCGCCGAGCGAACCGTATACTTCGTCGGTACTGATGTGATGAAAAAGCACTCCGTCGCGGAACGGACCGGACGAAATTTTATCACCGGCTGCGGTTTGCGCGCCGTCTTTTTTCCAAAAGTTGCGCGCCGCGTCGAGGAGGGTAAACGTTCCCGTTACGTTGGTGCGAATGAACGCTTCGGGACCGGAAATGGATCGGTCTACGTGACTTTCCGCCGCAAAATGGACGATCGTATCCACGTCGTATTTTTTGAGAATCTCCTCGACTGCGGCGCGGTCGCAGATATCAGCCTTTTCAAAAAAATACCGGCGGCGCGACGCGTCGGTGCAGCCGGAACCGAACGCCGCGTCGACGTCGGCAAGACTTTCGGGATTTCCCGCGTACGTCAGACTGTCCAAGTTGACGACGATGCCGTCGAACCCCGCGTCTGAAAACGCGCTGCCGCCCGACGCGGACAGTCCGAACAAATAATGGATAAAATTGCAGCCGATAAAACCCGCGCCGCCGGTTACCAGAATCCGTGAAAGTGACCGTTTTGCCATGACATGTTCCTCTTATTTCGTTGTGGGACGTTCTTTGAACATCGGACTGCTCATAAACGCAAGCAGACTTTCCTGCCACGAAGGCAGTTTTATGCCGAGTGCTTTTTTCAATTTCGATTTGGAAAGTACCGAATACGCCGGGCGGGCGACTTTTGCGCCGTATTCCGCCGTAGTACACGGTTTTACCGTACAGTTTCGCGTTACGATACCTTTCAGTTTGCCGATACGGTATATTTCACACGCAAAATCGTACCAGGTCGTTTCTCCTTCTCCCGTGCAGTGATAAATTCCGGGAGGAACGGCCGATATCGTCTGCCGGCCGGCCGCTGCGGAAACCCCGCTTTGCCGGTCGCGCAGTATGACGGTAATGATGCAGCGCGCAAGGTCCATCGTGCACGTGGGACTGCCGAACTGGTCTGCTACGACCGTGATCGAATCCCTGCCGTTCATGAGGTCTACCATCGTATAGACGAAATTTTTACCCCGCGGACCGTACAGCCACGCGGTGCGGAAAACGTACGCGTCGTCCAGCGTTTCTGTAACGAGTTTCTCTCCGTCCGCTTTCGTTTTGCCGTATACGCCGAGCGGCGAAATCGGCATGATTTCCGTGTACGGTGTTTTTCCCGCGCCGTCGAAAACGTAATCGGTTGAAATATGGATCATCCGTGCGCCGGCCTTTTTCGCCGTGCGCGCGATGTTTCCGGCTCCCTCCGCGTTCAGCCGTGCGGCGAGTTCAGGTTCTTCTTCCGCTTTTTCGACCGCCGTGTACGCGGCGCAGTTGATAATCCAGTCGATACCGTGATTGCCGTTCGCAAACGAATCGAGCGCCGCTTGATCCGTAATGTCTATTTCACGATCCGTACCGACGTATTCCAAATCAGCGCGTTCAAGCTGGCGTGCGATTTCGCTGCCGAGCATTCCGTTTTTTCCGATAAGCCAAATCATACTCCGAACATCCTCTCTTTTTATGATCAACTGCGGCGTACGGCTGTTTGCGTCGAGGCGTGCAGCCGTCGCTCAGCCGCGACGCGTTACGATTCCGGCGTGTTACGATATCCAGACGCCGTTTTCGTCAAAATACGCCGCGGCCGGATCGAACGCCGGATGCGCCGTGTCTTTTGCCGACAAAATCGGTTCCGTTCCGGGAGCGAGCGCTCTCCAATCGATGCCGAACGCCGGATCGTTCCACGGAATCCCGCCCTCATCCTCTGGATGATAAAAATCGGTACATTTATACGCGAACACCGCCGTATCGCTGAGTACGAAAAAACCGTGAGCAAAACCCGCCGGTATGTAAAACTGATTCTGTTTTTCCGCCGAAAGAACTACGCCGTGATACTGTCCGAACGTGGGCGAACCGACGCGCAGGTCGACGGCTACGTCGTATACTTCACCCGAAAGCGCGCGCACCAATTTGCCTTGCGGAAACCGTTTCTGAAAATGAAGCCCGCGGAGCACGCCTTTTGAGGACGACGACTGGTTGTCCTGCACGAACCGCATCGTGAGTCCCGCGGCAAAAAAATCCTTTTCACTGTACGTTTCAAGAAAGTACCCGCGGCTGTCGCCGAATAATTTCGGCTGTATTTCGTACAGTCCGCTGATGGAGCATGGAGTAAACGTAAATGCCATATTCGTCCCTAGTGCATACGGGCGACGTATTCGAGGTACGTCCCGTATTCCGTTTTGTATTCTTTTGCCGAGCACAGCAGCCGTTCCTGCGTGATCCAGCCGTTGCGGTACGCGATTTCTTCTATGCAGGATACGTACAATCCCTGCCGTTTCTGAATCGTCGCGATAAAATTGGAAGCTTCCAGCAGTCCGTCGTACGTTCCCGTGTCGAGCCAGGCCATACCGCGGCCGAGCAGTTCTACGGAAAGTTTTCCCTGTGCTAAATACGCTTCGTTTACGGACGTTATTTCGATTTCTCCGCGAGCCGAAGGCTTTACTGAAGAAGCGATATCGACGACGGTGTTGTCGTAAAAATACAGGCCGGGAACCGCGTAATTCGATTTCGGCCGGGAAGGTTTTTCTTCTATGCCGAGTACCGCGCCCGACGCATCGAATTCGACGACGCCGTACGAAGTCGGATCTTTGACGTAATACCCGAAAATAACCGAACCGCCGGTACTGCCGATTTTATCCGCGGCGTTTTTGAGCGTTCGGGTAAAAGTCTGTCCGTAAAATATATTGTCTCCGAGTACGAGCGCGACCGAATCGTTCCCGATAAAGTCTTTTCCGATGATAAATGCGTCGGCCAGTCCCCGCGGCGACTCCTGCACTGCGTATGAAAACTGCATTCCGAGCTGTTCTCCGGATCCGAAGAGTTCCCTGAAAACGGGAATATCGCGCGGCGTGGAAATGATGAGCACTTCCCTGATTCCGGCAAGCATCAGAACCGACAGCGGATAGTAAATCATCGGCTTGTCGTACAGCGGTAATATCTGCTTTGAAACGGCTTTCGTAATCGGATACAGGCGCGTCCCCGACCCGCCTGCTAAAATGATTCCTTTCATATGAAAAGGATACCATATTCCGAAGCGATTGTAAACAATTAATACTGAAGGCGGGCGGATGCGTCCCGAGGTCTCGTATCGATGCGATCGGGGTATACCGGCGCACTCGGATATATCGGCGCGGAATGCACCGAACCGGCCGCCGTTACCGGGCGGCGATGAGGGAATAGAGCCGATCCAAGTCGTCCCGTGAAAAGTATTCGATGGAAATGCAGCCGCGCTCGAACGAACCTTTAATGGCGACTTTCGTACCGAGCGCGTCTATGAACTGCTGTTCTATGGATACCATTTCGGGTGAAATGTCCTGCGTTTTATCTTTGACTTTTTTTGCCGCACCGGCGGCGCGGCTGCCGTTGTTCAGATCCGAAGCGTATTGTTCCGCTTCCCGGACGGACATGCCGCTGCCGGTTATGCGGCCGAACAGAACGCGCTGATCGGAAGGATTGAGCACCGAAAGGATAGCCCGCGCATGGCCTGCGGAAATCAAACCGGACGCGAGCGCATGCTGCATGTCTTCCGGTAATTTGAGCAGCCGCAGCGCGTTCGCAACGGTGGAGCGGTTTTTGCCGACGCGCCGCGCGAGTTCGTCTTGGCTGAGGTTTCCCAGCTGCATCAGCTTGTAATAAGCAGACGCCTCTTCAATAGGATTCAGGTCTTCACGCTGGATATTTTCTATGAGTGCGATTTCCAGCTTGCGTTCTTCCGAATATTTTTTGAGCTGCACCGGTATGCGGGTAAGTCCGGCAAGGCGCGCGGCGCGGGTTCTCCGTTCACCCGCTATTATATAGAAAGAACCGTTGCCCGCGTCTTCTACGGTAACCGGCTGAATAATGCCGTGCTCGCGGATGGAATCCGCCAGTTCCTGCAGCGCATCCGCTTCAAATTCAGCGCGCGGCTGGTGCGGATTGGGAACCAATTTTGAAACGTCGGCGAACAATATTCCGTCGCTTTCCATAACGAGCCCTTCGGGTAATTGCACCGCCGGAGCTGCAGCCGCCGCTGCCGCGGAAAAACGGTTTTCTTCCTCCGACTCCTGAATCAGCGCTCCCAATCCTTTGCCTAATGCAGATTTAGCCACGTTTGATTACCTCTTCTGCAAGATTTTTATAACTGCGCGCGCCGGTGCATGACGGATCGTATTTACAGATAGGCAATCCGTGGGAAGGTGCTTCCGAAAGGCGTACGTTGCGCGGAATGATCGTGCTGAACACGGCGTCTCCGAAATACGATTTGACTTGCGTAACGACGTCCTGCGCAAGCCGGGTTCGGGAGTCGTACATGGTAAAGAAAATGCCGCCGATACCCAAAGCGGGGTTGATGCTTTTCTGCACTTTTTTCACGGTCTGAAGCAGCAGTGTAATTCCTTCCAATGCAAAATATTCGCACTGCATGGGAATGAGCACCGCGTCGGCCGCGGCGAGTCCGTTCAGCGTCAATATACCCAGCGACGGCGGACAGTCGATCAGTATGTAGTCGTATTGGGAAACAAGCGGTTTTAATGCGTTTTTAAGGTAGAATTCCCGATCAGCCTGCCCGACGAGCTCTATTGAAGCTCCCGACAAGTCGATTGAAGCGGGAATTACGTCCATTCCCTCAACGTCGGAACGTTTTATGACTTGCTGGGGAGTCGCCAGTTCGGCCATCAGTTCGTAAATAGTCGGCTTCTCTTTTGATATGCCGACTCCGGACGTCATGTTCCCCTGAGAATCGAAATCAACCAGCAGCACTTTTTTACCTGCTTCGGCCAGGTACGCGCCTAAATTAATGACGGAGGTCGTTTTGCCGACTCCGCCTTTCTGGTTTACAAAAACAAAAACCTTTCCCATAAAATGAGTATATCATTTTTTTTTAAATGAGTATATATTGAAATTCAGATGTACTGACGTAATTCCCTTTTTTGAAGGAAGGAGCGATGATTACCATAGCCGATATTATAACGAGCCTGCCGGCGCACCTCGTTTCCGCCGGATCCCACGCGAAGGATATTCAGATTACGAATATTATTGCAGGAGACCTGATGAGCGATATTCTCGTATCCGTCGATACCGGCTGTTTATTGGTTACCGGACTTGCTTCCGAACAGGCGGTGCGTACCGCCGATATCGTGTGTGCGGAGGCGGTGCTGCTGGTGAACGACAAGCTGCCTTCCGCCGGAATGAAAAAACTTGCGGAAGAAAGCGGTATGACGCTGCTTGCGACTCCGCTTCCGATGTTCGACGCCTGCGTTGCGCTCGGCAATATATTATCGTACAGTTGAGGATCCCGTTTATAATTATGGAAGATTTTTTGCAGGAATTGACGGACGGGGCCGACCGCGTGCTGTCCGCCGCGTTTTCGACACCCGTAAAGGGGACGAGGTCTGTCGGCACCGGTGCAGCGGCGGTTGCAGCTGAAGCTGCTTCTGCCGAGTTCATTCCGGTTCCCGCGGGACAGACGTGTCTTAAAATAAAAGTCAGGCCTTCGGCTTCCGCGGCGGCGAACAACCGCAGCGCGGGCGTTTCGTTTTACGCCGAGTTTTTTACGGAAAAGCAGGCGTTTCACCGAACGCTGGACGCGGCGGCGTTTACGGCGCTGGTCGGTCGCTGTGCCGGCTCGTTGTTCAAAAATACGGTGATTCAGCTGACGGAGCGCGGCGGAACGGGACGGATTGAAACCGTTTCCGTTTTGGCGAACAAAAAGGGAACGGTCCGCGTTATCCGCTCGGCCGCACGCGCACCGGCGTTGCAGCCGCCGCCCGCTTCAGGCGGAGACCGGCAAAAACGGTATCTGCTGCCCGAAGGCACTCCGGTTCCGTTTCTGGTGTTTTTGGGAGTGATGACGGCCGACGGCAAAGTGGTTCAGGCGAAGCGCGACAAGTTCCGGCAGATTAATCGTTTTTTGGAATTTATAGACGACGTGCTGCCGGCGGTGCTTGACGGACGGGAATCGGTGTCGACGGAACAGCCGCTGCGGATCGCGGATTTCGGCTGCGGAAAATCATATTTGACGTTCGCCGTGCACTATTATCTGACGGAAATAAAACGGCTGCCGGCCGCGATTACCGGACTCGACCTGAAAGACGATGTCGTTGCCGATTGCGCCGCGCTTGCGTCCCGCCTGCACTGTTCCGGCTTGACGTTCCGCCGCGGCGATATTGCCGCCTACGGGAGCGACCGCACCGGAACGCCGCCTGATATCGTGATTACGCTGCACGCCTGCGATACGGCTACGGATTATGCGCTCGCGTACGCGGTGGATCACCGTGCGCGCGCCGTTTTGTCGGTGCCGTGCTGCCAGCATGAAGTGAATGCGCAACTACGCGCCGGAGACGTGCCGCCGCAGTTCGCGCCGCTTGTAAAATACGGGCTGATAAAAGAACGGTTCGCCGCTTTGGTAACCGACGCGGTTCGGGCTGAACTGCTGGAACGGGCGGGATACGCGGTGCAGATACTGGAGTTCGTCGACGGCAGCGCGACGCCCAAGAATCTGCTTATCCGGGCGATCCGCAAAAAAACGGCGGAGTCGCCGGTGTGCGCTTCTTCTCCGGCCGCGCTCGGCTCGGAAGTACAAGCCGCCGGTGGGGTTGAAGTACAAGCCGCCGGTTCCGGCGCGGCTGCGCTGACGGAAGCGCTGCGCGTGCGAACGACGATGCAGACGCTGTTGGAGCGCGAATGACCGTTGACAGCATATTGTTCGATCTTGACGGAACGCTGTGGGATTCCACTGAGGGCGTGTGTGAAAGCTGGAACCGCGTGTTCGCGCAGCGCGGAATCAGCCTGAACGCGTCGCGCCGGCTGCTCGCTTCGTTTTTCGGCAAACCGATGACGGCGATTTTCGACGAGCTGTTTCCCCTGCTTTCCGCGGACGAGCGGGACGCGCTTCGCAAAGAGTGCTGTGCGGAAGAAAACCGGTTGCTCGCGGACAAAGGCGGTACGCTGTACGCCGGCGTTCCCGAAACGCTGGAACGCCTTTCAAAATCGTACCGGCTGTTCATCGTCAGCAACTGCCAGGACGGGTATATCCAGACGTTTCTGAACGTTCACGGACTCGGCGGCCTGTTTGAAGGTTTTGAAAGCTGGGGGCGTACGGGACTTTCAAAGGGAGAAAACAATCTGCTGGTCATAAAGCGTTTCGGTTTGAAGCGGCCGGTATACGTGGGCGACGCCGCGGTGGACGAACAGTCGGCTGCTGCTGCGGGAATTCCGTTCGTTTACGCGGCGTACGGATTCGGAACGGTCGGCTCGTTCAATGCGAGTATCTCGTCGTTTCCGGAAATTGAACGGACACTGCAACGATTGAACGGACACTGCAACGATTGAACGGACACTGCAACGATTGAACGGACACTGCAACGATTGAACGGACACTGCAACGATTGAACGGACACTGCAACGATTGAACGGCCGCGCCGCACCGGTTGAGAATGCTCCGTCGTTTTAGAATACTTTATTTTGTTTATTTTCTTTAAAATGTAAAAAAAATCAAGAAAATATAATAAAAGACTATACAAATTCTCCATTATTACCGATAATATAAAAGTATAACTGTACTTTTAAAAGTCAAGGGGTATCTATGCGTTTTGCCGCCGCCGGCTGCACGTATCGCGTAGTGTCTGCCGCTCTGATATTGCCGTTATGGGGGAGTTTACGGAGTTGCTCCGGAAGATTCCGTTTTCCGGTAGCCATGCTTTTTGAGGAACGATATGAGAAAATGTAACGCTGTTTTTAACGGTATTGTCGTTTCGCTGTTGACTGTGTGCGCCGCTTTCATGTACACGACGTGTGAAGTCGGTTTGGGAAATTCCGTCGATACACAGCCGCCGGCGGTAACGATCGCATATCCGCCTGAAGCCGCCGTTATCCGCGGCCAATTCGTCGTAAACGGTACGGCCTCTGATGAAACGTTCGTTAAATCCGTCGCCGTCGTTTTTACTTCCACGGAGCAGGAAAGCAAAACGTACGGCCCGTATCAGGCCGAAATAAATAAAGAATCCAAAACCTGGGCCGTCCGGCTGAATGCACAGGACGCAAGTTCCGGTTCATACGCCATCCCCGACGGTAAATATGCGGTAACCGTGACGGCGGCGGACTCCGCTTCACGGACTTCCGTTGCGACAACCGTATATGAAATCGACAATACGGCGCCGGTGCTGTACGTGCAGCGTCCCGGTTCGCGTGATGAAACGAGCCCCGATACGTACGGAAGTTCGGTTTCCGTTTCCGGACAGGTGTACGACGCGCATCTCATTTCAAAACTGACGTTTTCCGTGTTTGAAAAAAATCCGGACGGTTCGTTTTCCCGAAAAGGCGGCAAGACGATTGAAAACGTCGCGCCGAATATTTCCGTTGTTTTGGCGGATTTTGACGACGATCTGGACTCCTTATATACATCGCTGTACGGTTCGGATAAAAACGCCGGAGAGAAAACCTTCTATTGTACCGTCTCTGTGGAAGACGAAGCGCGCCCGTATACCGGCAGTGCGGATACTTCCGGCGGAAACAAGTCGGCGGGATATTATCTGTACGATGAAGTTTCGGCCCTCGTTTCCGCAAAAGATTTGTATACGGCGCGGAGTTCCGGCTCGCTGCTTGCTGACGGCGTGGAGACCTCATTGTCGGCCGCTTTTATCAGCACGACCGATGAAACCGACGTAAAAGGCGTGTTTTCTCTTGATCCCGCCGTTTCGCCCAAGTGGACCGTAATAAATCTGTCCGTTTTTGAGACCGGCTATTTGGATACCGACGCGTATAAGGTTCCCGCCGGTTCGTCCTTGACGATTCGCGTGGAACCGAGTCTTAACAACAGTGCTATCGTCGACGATTCGCTGGCCGTGTACGTACAGCGGTGCGACCGTTCGGGCACGGTGAGCGCCGGTGCCGAAAAAATCTATCTGATGAAAAAGGCCGACGACTGTACTCCCGAAGAACGTATCGAACGGAAAAACGCCATAAAGACGGTCGGCTCGAACCGGACGCTCACCATAAATTCTCTGGCTGCTCTGCCGGTAAACACGGCGTACCGGCTGTTTGCCGAAGGTACCGACGCCGCTTTGAACATCGTCGCGGCGGCCAACGATGCACAGTACGGTTTTTTTCTGGAAGGCAACGGCGCGCCGCCGGAAATCACGCTCGACGGCCTGTCGTATTATACGAACCCTGCCGGACAATTTTCCCTTTCCGGTTCGTGCACGTCGCAGACCGGCGATTCGGTAACGTTAATCATCGCGCTGTCCGGCGGTTCGTATCTGAAAGAAACGACGGTCAATTCCGGCGCCGCGTGGAATTTTCCGTTTACAGCGGCCGAGCTGCTCGCCAAAGCGGAGGAAACCGGCGCGATCGATCGGACAAAATCCAAAACGTATTCGCTTGAAGTGCGGGCTCAGTCCGGCATCTCCACGACGGCAATAAAAAACTGTTCCGTCTATTACGATGCGGAAAATCCGATACCTGAAATTGCGTCCGTAACGCCTCAGGTGAGCGCCAACGGCAAAGATACGAACGTCAACGGCGTAATCCTCTGCAAGGGAACGGCGTCGGACGAAGATAAAGTCGAAACGTCCGTACTCAAATTGTACACGTCGGCAGACGGTGCTTCCGGCTGGACGCCGGTTGCGTGGACTGCCGGCGGCGGGGTCGTCAGCGTTCCGAACGGCGCGGTAAACGACGCCATGCGGTTCTGTTACGCTGTCGATACGAAGGCAGTCGATTCCGCCGGTGCGGCCGTTTTCGGCGACAAAAAATATTTGAAATTGGAAATCGTTTCGACCGATCGGTCCGGCAACACCGGCGCTGCGGAGTTGGTGCTGTACGTCGATCAGTCGACGGATAATCCCGTCGTGTCGTACTTTAACGTGAGCGGTACGAACACGCTGTTCGGCTATTCGGGAAACAATACGATACTCGGCACTATTACGGACGACGACGGATTGGCGTCCGTCGAGTTATACGTCGACGCTGAAACCGTTCCCCGGAAAACGTTTGTCGCGGCTGTTTTGCAGGGAACCAAATCGAAAGCGTTTGAATACGATATCTTTGCCGATATTCCGGCGGGTGCGGCGGCGCTTGCGGAAGGTTCTCACGAGCTGTATTTCAAGATAACGGATACGGAGAATGGCAGCTTTGATAGTGCGAAACAGTTGTTCGTCGTCGATACGGCGGTTCCGCTCATTGCGGTAACTGCTCCCGTTTCCGGCGGATTTGCCGGCAAGGACGTAACGGTGAAGGGCACGGCGTCAGATACGCGCGGCGTTGCAAAAGTCGAATACAAGCAGATTGACACAGCGTCGGGAGCGGTAACCTGGACGGCCGTAACGCCGAAAACTGCCGCAGCCGATGGCTCCGCGGCGGATTGGTCCGAATGGAGTTATCCGATAACCGGTCAGGCCGATACCGGCGCCGGAGCGGGGTATACGCGCGTTTTCCGTGCGACGGACCTTTCTGGGCGGACGGCGGAAACGTCGGTAACGTACAAAGTAGACACGATTTCTCCCGCGTTCGGACTCAAGCTGAAATTCAGCGGATATAGTCAAGATGATTATCCGGGACTGTCGGGAAGCGAGCGCGTATGGCTTACGGCGACGGCGCAAACGCTGTCCGGCACGATGACGGAAGTGAATCCCGGACAGATCAATTTTACCGTAACGGGTGCAACCGACGCGTCGGGAGCCGTTTCCGCTGTTGCAGGAACGAATTCTCCGTTCCGTACGACGATCATGTTTGAAGAAGGCGAAAGTTCGGTTACTTTTACGTCGCAGGATACGGCCGGAAACGCGGCAATTCCGCTGAGTCGTTCCGTTTATGTGGACGCAACGCCGCCGGTATTGTCCGACGTCTCGCTGCCGGACATGGACGATTCCCGGCATATTACGAACGGCGGCGCCGATATTATCGTTAAGCTGACGGCTTCGGACGCCGTCAGCGGTGTGAACGCCGGCAGTGCGGCATCTAAAGTCGTCGAACTCGGATCGGGAGCAGGCTTTAAAACTGCGGTTTTCTCCGGTTGGCTGACTGCGATTCCCGGCGACGAAAATGAAAATAGATATAGGCTGACCGTTCCCGCCGAGACAATCCGTGCGCTCGGCAACGGCGTGCACACGCTGTATATCCGTGTCGCCGATAAGGCCGGCAATAAGAGCGAAATTGCGCTGCCGGAATTGACCGTTGATCTTGATGCGCCGACCGTCTCGTATACGACGCCGGCGGCAAACTCGGTAGTGAATAAGAAGATAACGCTCAAAGGAACCGTTTCCGATGCGAACCTGGCTGCCGATGCCGCGCCCGCTTTATACGTGTGGAATCCGGCTATTTCAGATTGGCACTTGCTCGTTAAAACAGGTGACAAAAATGACAAACATATTCCATACGACATTGAAATTGCCGGTCTCGATATACAGCCCGTTTCGACCGGTTCCGAATGGACTGTCGGCGGCTTCGACACGGATGCCGCCGGACTAAAAGCCCTGCTACTGGCTTCCGACGGAAGCTGTAAACTGCAGGTGCGGTTCACGGACCGTGCGGGAAATCCTCCGTCAGATACCGCTGCTCAGATTTTTCAGCCTTTGTTGCTGACGGTCGATCAGTCGACGGATAATCCCGTCGTGTCGTACTTTAACGTGAGCGGTACGAACACGCTGTTCGGCTATTCGGGAAACAATACGATACTCGGCACTATTACGGACGACGACGGATTGGCGTCCGTCGAGTTATACGTCGACGCTGAAACCGTTCCCCGGAAAACGTTTGCCGCGGCTGTTTTGCAGGGAACCAAATCGAAAGCGTTTGAATACGATATCTTTGCCGATATTCCGGCGGGTGCGGCGGCGCTTGCGGAAGGTTCTCACGAGCTGTATTTCAAGATAACGGATACGGAGAATGGCAGCTTTGATAGTGCGAAACAGCCGTTCGTCGTCGATACGGCGGTTCCGCTCATTGCGGTAACTGCTCCCGTTTCCGGCGGATTTGCCGGCAAGGACGTAACGGTGAAGGGTACTGCGTCAGATACGCGCGGCGTTGCGAAAGTCGAATACAAGCAGATTGACACAGCGTCGGGAGCGGTAACCTGGACGGCCGTAACGCCGAAAACTGCCGCAGCCGATGGCTCCGCGGCGGATTGGTCCGAATGGAGTTATCCGATAACCGGTCAGGCCGATACCGGCGCCGGAGCGGGATATACGCGCGTTTTCCGTGCGACGGACCTTTCTGGGCGGACGGCGGAAACGTCGGTAACGTACAAAGTGGACACGATTTCTCCCGCGTTCGGACTCAAGCTGAAATTCAGCGGATATAGTCAAGATGATTATCCGGGACTGTCGGGAGGCGAGCGCGTATGGCTTATGGCGACGGCGCAAACGCTGTCCGGCACGATGACGGAAGTGAATCCCGGACAGATCAATTTTACCGTAACGGGCGCAACCGACGCGTCGGGAGCCGTTTCCGCTGTTGCAGGAACGGATTCTCCGTTCCGGACGACGATCATGTTTGAAGAAGGCGAAAGTTCGGTTACTTTTACGTCGCAGGATACGGCCGGAAACGCGGCAATTCCGCTGAGTCGTTCCGTTTATGTGGACGCAACGCCGCCGGTATTGTCCGACGTCTCGCTGTCGGGCACGGACGTGTCCGGTTCCGATTCCCGGCATATTACGAACGGCGGCGCCGATATTACCGTTAAGCTGACGGCTTCGGATGCCGTCAGCGGTGTGAACGCCGGCAGTGCGGCATCTAAAGTCGTCGAACTCGGATCGGGAGCAGGCTTTAAAACTGCGGTTTTCTCCGGTTGGCTGACTGCGATTTCCGGCGACGAAAATGAAAATAGATATACGCTGACCGTTCCCGCCGAGACAATCCGTGCGCTCGGCAACGGCGTGCACACGCTGTATGTCCGTGTCGCCGATAAGGCCGGCAATAAGAGCGAAATTGCGCTGCCGGAATTGACCGTTGATCTTGATGCGCCGACCGTCTCGTATACGACGCCGGCGGCAAACTCGGTGGTGAATAAGAAGATAACGCTCAAAGGAACCGTTTCCGATGCGAACCTGGCTGCCGATGCCGCGCCCGCTTTATACGTGTGGAATCCGGCTATTTTAGATTGGCAGTCGGTCGGTGCTTCCGGCAGCGGCTGCGCCATTGAAATTGCCGGTCTCGATATACAGCCCGTTTCGACCGGTTCCGAATGGACTGTCGGCGGCTTCGACACGGCCGCCGACGGACTAAAAGCCCTGCTACTGGCTTCCGACGGAAGCTGTAAACTGCAGGTGCGGTTCACGGACCGTGCGGGAAATTCTCCGTCAGATACCGCTGCTCAGACTTTGTTGCTGACGGTCGATCAGCACAAGGATCGCCCGACGGTCAAAATTTCAAACATGAGTTTTATGAATGCGGAGTCTAACGGAATGAGCGAAGCCTCGCCCGTATGGCTCAAACAGACCCGCACCTTGTTCGGTACGGTTTCGGACGACGACGGCGCGTGTACGCTGCAGATTTCTGAAAACGGCGGTTCGTTTACAGATGTGAGCGTCGACAACGGCTCGTGGAATTATGCATTGAGTGCGGACGGCGTGCGAACGGTTGTGTTCAAAGTTACCGACAGCGCCGGCACCGTTTTCACTTCTGCCGCGGCAGCGGACGACGCAGCTCTGCTTGACACGCCTATTCTCAGCGACGGTACGCATTCGTTCGGTGAGAAAGGCAGTACCGGATCCGCAGCGGATTCCCGGCTGCATATTAAAGTCGACACGAAAGTACCGGAAATACGAACCGTTAAGTGGCAGCGCCCGTCCGATTCGCAGTGGCTGGATACGTTCCCGACGGAAAAATTCGGCGGTACGCGTACTGCCGCTACGCTGCGGGTAACGGCGTGGGATGACAACGGTATCAAATCCGTCGTATTCCTGAAAAGCGGTACGGCGATATCGACTTTGACGAGTCCGTCCGGAACGCTTTCAGCAGATGAAGGCGGCGCTGATTATTGGAGTGCCTCCGTTCCCACCAATTCCGGCGACGGCTATCAGGAAGTTACGATTAAGGTAACGGATACGGCCGATCTCGAAACGACCCGCACCGTACAGATAAACGTCGACAATACGGCGCCGGTTGTGAGTATCGACAGCCATAAAAGCGGCGAACAGGTGAACGGTGAAATCGTACTGAAAGGAACGACCGACGGCGCCGCTTCCTTGCGGTATGCGGTGGCGTCTTCCGATTCCGCTGCTATAGATTGGAACACTGCTTCCGCCGTTATGAGTGACTCGTTCATTTCATGGCGGATTTACTTTGACGGTAAATCGGTTACCGGAGAGACGCACGGCCTGACAATGAACGGCTATCTGGTCTCTTTGGGTATAACGACGGATACGGCGATAAAAGACAACTCGTATGCGAATCTGACGGATCTGTTCGTCTATCTGCGTGCGGTGGATGAATGCGGAAACGTGAACGACGTTCAGCCGTTGAAATTGGTCGTCGATCCGCAGGGAGACCGGCCAAAAGTTGTGATGACGTATCCGGACCACAACGATGAAACGTTGGGCGGTACGATCCGTATGACGGGAACGGCCGAGGACAATTCAAAAGTCAGCGCGGTGTACGTGCAGATAGATCCCGACTACAACGGTGTAACGGTTGCTCCGAAACTCGCTCAGAGTGATTGGAATACGGTGAATACAAAATTCGGAACGTCGTATACGCTTGAATCGTTCGGTTCCGGCACGGCGGTTCAAACCGGATTCAAGACGACCGGAACGCTGAGCTGGAATTTCAATTTGAACACGAAAGGCGAATTTGATCCGTCCGGCGACGGCACGCGGCGGATTGCGCTGCGCGTTTACGCGGTAGACGACGGCGGCAATATCAGTCAGCCGTATGAACGTATCATCACGGTCGATAAAGACACGCCGCTTATCGGCAGCAGCGAAAAATTGTATTTGCGTAAATATGCCAATTCGGACGGCAGCGGAACGCCGATCGCGTCGGTTGAATATACCGACGGCATGTGGATAAACGGTTCCTGGTATCTTGAAGGCAGCGTCGAAGACGCTTCGGGCATCAAGGATTTGACCGTTACGAACCCGGGCGGAGCTCCCGTCGATCATATCGTAACCGCTTCGGACGATACGAGCGGAACGCTCGTTGACCCTGCAAAGGCGACGGCTGTCGAATCAAACGGTGCGTTCGGTGTGAACAGCGGATACCGAATCAAAATTCCGGTCGGTTCCGAGACAGATTCGTTCGGTATGCTTGAGTACACGATCCGGGCGACGGAGGGAACGTCCAAAAATCTGTTTGCGGAAAAAACGATCCGCTTGAATTACGATAATAAAGCGCCCGTTATTCGGCAGCCGGGAGCGAGCGGCTTCAATATCAGCGACTCGGTCGTGAACAGCAACGGTTTTTACACGTTGGGATCCGCCGTAAACGAAGACGGTTCGGGCCTCGACAGTCAGAGCGGTTTTTCCCGCGTCGTATTCTATTTTGAACGAACGCTGAACGACGTTACTTCCATATACGATCCCCTGCTGAAACCGGCGAACGCGGCGAATAAGGTTAATCAGACCGATTTGAGAAGCGAAGACGGTTTGTGGTGGAAAGTAAAAACGGTTACCCGCGACTCCAACTTGCTGACGGCTTTGACGCTGGATTCGTCGGATGAAAATATCCGCAGCGGCGGTATCGTAAAAATCGGCGGCGCCATTTACCGGATTACGAACGTCAGCGGTACGGCGGTAACGATAGACGGTTCGCCCGTGGTTTCCGAAACGGAAGCACTTTTTGCGGTAGCGCAGGTCGCCGACAATCTGACGACTGAAACGCCGAATACGGCTTCTCTTAAAAATGAAAACGGATATTATCCGGTCGTGAACGACGACGGCGACGGTATGGTGGAAGGTGTGACCAAAATCGGTACCGAATACGTGTGGGAAGCTTCCATAAACTCGAAAAATATTCCCGACGGGCCGGTTACGATCCGGTACGTCGTGTTCGATAAAGCCGGAAATCATACGGTCGGTTCGGTGAGCGGAACGGTCAGCAACAACCGTCCCCGCATTGCGGGCGTTTCGTTCGGTACGGACGACAACGGCAACGGCATCGTCGACGATACGGAATTCAATTCCGCCTGGAGCGGCTTGTACGCGAACAGTCAAGCCGGTTTGCCTAACGGCTACAGTTCGTCAAATACGAAAGTGCACGAACTGAACGTGCAGCAGACTAACGGTATGGCAGTGCTTAAAATCAAGGGAAAAACCGTTGTCAGGCCGGAAATCGTCGGCGGCAACAATTCGCTCGCATACACGTATACGGTTACTAAAAAAGGCGTAACGGATCCGTATTACACGCAGACGGTTCCCGTCAGCCTGTCAACCGAGCATTCCGATTCGGACGATATCCGTACGGGATTGTCCGATATCGCCTTGACAGTCAAGGACTTTTTATCGGCGGGAACGACCGGAACCGAAATAACCGATGCCGACGATCAGCGTTTCTCTTTTACGCTGTGGGACGCGACGGACGGTACCGTGCAGGGGCAGAACAGTCAATACGCACGGATAAATATGGTAATGGACGTCGCGCTGCGCGATACCGTTTCTCCGACGGCGTCTATCCGGCCGTTCTATTGGAACGGAAAATCGGACAATTCGCTGTACCTGAACAGTCTTGAAAACGGTCATATCGAACTCGGATCGGATCTTCCGGCCGACTCATTTAAGGATTCCGGCACGGGAGTAAACGACCGGGATCCGAAAGTTTCGGGCAAAGTCGTCGTTACCGGTACGGCGAACGACAACAACTTGCTGTCGGAACTGTATATTAAAATACCGGGGCTGACCGATTCCGGTACGGACGGTTATAAACGGATTGCGTACCGCGATGGTACAAGCGGATCATGGACTGCGGAAGGAACGCTTGATGCCGACGGCTGGCAGTTCGTTGCGGAAAGCGATACGTTCTCTCAAACTGCGGGCAATACGGTAACCTGGAAACTGTATTGGGATACGGCGAAGATTACGAACCGTGCCGCCGCCGACGTTGAGGTTCGCGTTCGGGCGGTGGACCGCGGTACGGTGTCTCTGAGCGGAGACATACTGAAGTATACGCCGAACGCGCCGTCCGCCGAATCGAACGTTCAAACTAAAGACGACGCTTTGACCTCGTACTATCGGGTCGACGTCGTACCGTACGTAAGCAAGCTGACCACGAATCTGTCAAAACTCAAGTCGAACAACCCGTCGGTATACAACCGGACGGCGCTGGGACGCTATCCGGTGAACGCTACGGAAACCGTTTCGATTGCAGGCTTCAATCTTGAAGGCGCCGACGTGGGCGGCACTTCGGCAACAGGTGAATCGTACGCAAATGGCGTCGTAACGGTTCCGGTGACTTCCATGAAAACGGGCGCGCTCGAACTTACCGTCAACGGTATCGGCGTACTCAACAACCGCAACAGCAATACGGCGGAATACAACAAGCAGCCCAACGGCGACAACAACAATTTGCTGACCGACGACGTGGAACTCGACGTGTGGGAATTCAATTCAAGTGCTGCCCGGACGAATCGCGGGTTGGTAACCGATCCCGTTATGCGTATTAATCCCGTTAACGATATCGTCGGATTCGCGTTTGCTAACGGGCCGGATTATTTCAGTATGAGTGACGGCCAATCCAATTCGTATACGCTGTGGCAGCGCAACTACGACGATTTTGCCGGCACCTCTTTTATTTATGACAGTGCGGGAGTCTCTCACGGAACAAACGTTGGCCGTGATATCAATTCGAGCAGCAATCACGCGGGTAAGTTCGTGTATCTGACGAGCCGCTGGGGAATCAGCGGAATCAATGGTCAAGGAGGAAATTACGGTAATACTAACTCGCTCCGTATGGAAAGTCTGGGACAATCCGGTTCTCCCGTTATCCTTGACAAGAGTCGCATTCGGTCTCCGTCTCTGGCTTCCGTCCGGCACGGCAGTTCAACGAGTCTGTATCTTGCGTATTATGACGATATAAATCAGGAAATACGTTTCCGGTATGGAGCTCTTGCCGACAATAGTTCCCATACGAATTTCGGTCAGTTTTATGATGAAGAAACTGACAATGCGGTTTCCGCTGTCGATTACAGTCATGTCAGTTTGATCGCCGGCGGAAACACGGGACAGAATCCCGGCGAATACGTTTCGTTGGCGATTGTTCCCGGTGCTACGGCGGATAAGGATGTTGCTGTGGTCGTTTGGTACGATGCGCTGTCCCAAAAATTGCTGTACAGTTATAATACGTCTGCGGCTACGGATCGTTCCGGTGATAAATCCGGTACCGGCTGGAGTTCTCCGCTTACGATCTACGATCAGGCGGGTGAGCATTGCCAAGTTACCGTAGATGTAGACAAAGGAATTCATATCGCCGCATATGAAACGACCGGCGCCGATCTGATATATGCGTATCTTCCGTCATATGAGAGTACGGAGATAAAATCCTGCATCGTCGATTCGTACGGTATCGTCGGAACGTATATTACGATCGATACGGCCAAAAACGTTGACGATAAGGTTATTCCGTATATAGGCTACTATATGGCTTCTTCTATCAGACCGAAACTTGCGTATTTGGTAAATACGGCGGAAAAAGCTCCCGCCGGTACGAATCTTGACGCTTTTACCGGAAATTGGGAAATAACGTTGCTGCCGACGACCAGTACCATGCTTGCAGACCGGATCAATGTAGGAGTCTGGAAGATGTCGACAGGTGTTTTGAAAAATTCCGTCACGGGAAATTCAACTTCGACTGCGACGTCCGGAACGTGTTACGGCAACGGTACCGCAAATCCCGTTTTGGGATACGCGATAAAAACGGGAACGACCGGTTTTATTGAAACGGCGCAGAAGCGGTAATGAAAAAAGGGTTTGGTATGCAAAAACGTTTGATATGGATACTCGTCGGAACCGCGGTGCTGCAGGCGGCGCTGTTCGCCGGAGGTAAAAAGGATATTACCGAGCAGCAAGCCGAATCGCTTGAGAGCTGGCAGGAAACCTTCGATATCTCCGGTAAAAAAAGCGGCAAGTATAATATCGTCGTAACGGCGGAGGATAAGGGCGGTAACGTGCAGACTGCGGGGCCGTTCAACATCACCATTGATCCTGCTTCCGATCTGCCGGTGGCAGGCATTACCAACCCCGTGTCCGAAATGCGCGTTTCCGGCAACCTGAACATCGTCGGCACGTGCGTCGACGACGACGCCGTCGATCATATCATGCTGATTTTGGACGGAGACACGGAGCATCCGGTGCGGGCGGCGGGAGCCGACTTCTGGTCGTATTATCTGGAAACGGCGGCGCTTGCCGACGGTGCTCATACGGTTCTTGCTTACGGTGTCGACGTAAACGGCGTGGAGGGCAATCCCGTTTCGGTTACCTGGCATCTCGACCGCCGCCAGCCTGTAACGGTCGTCGAAAACTACGGACAGGGGCCGCTCGTTTCCGGCAAAGTAACGCTGACCGGCCGCGTATCCGACGGAAACGGCATTAAATCGTTTGCGTATTCGACGGACGGCGGTTCGTCGTTTGTTCCCGTCAAATTGTCCGAAAATAAAAAAACGGGAGAATGCACGTTCAGCGTTCCCGTCGATACGGTAAAAATGAACGACGGCGCGGCTGTCGTCTGGTTCCGTGCGGAAGACAAACATGGCAGTGAAAATCTTTCGTCGTTTCTGTTTTTCGTCGATAATACGAAGCCCGACGTTCGGATTCTGTATCCGCTGCCGGGTGAACCGGTGAACGGTATTTTTGCGGCGGCGGGTTCCGCGTCCGATACGATCGGCATACAATCGCTGACGTGGGAATTCGACGGAAAAACCGGTTCGTTCGACTTGATTGCGGGAAATCCGTATTGGACGTGCGAATTCGACGTGCGCGGCTATACGAAAAAATCCGCCGAACTGGTCGTTACCGCGAAAGATACCGCCGGAAATACGACCGTAAAGAAAACGTCCGTTTCAATAGACAACCGTCTCGACCGGCCCGTCGTAAACGTGTCGTATCCTGAACCCGGCTCCGTCGTATCCGGAGCTGCGGACTCCCTTTTTATCCGCGGTGCTGCGTACGACGACGACGGGGTTGCCGGTGTGTATTACCGTGTCGACGGCGGTGCCGAATGGAACGTTCCGAGCGACGGCGCGTTTTACGCGGATTTCAGCGCGATGCTTGAATCTCGTACCGCACTTCCTGCCGGAAAACATTCCGTTTCCGTTTACGCGGTCGATGTTCACGGCGTCAAAGGCGAACCGCAGGTGATTCCGTTCGTTTCGCAAGGTGCGGAGCCCGCGTTTTCGGCGCCGGTCGTTGCGTTCGGAAAGGCCGAAACGCAGCCGTATTCGTTCGGGATGGAAATTCATCCGGAAGCGGCGGCCGTGTTCAAAACGGCGGTTTCCGCCGAGTGCGGGATTGCGGCTGCACAGTGGACGGTAAACGGCGAAGCCGCCGGTTCGGCAGCGCTTAAAACGCCGGCAAAGTCAGTTCCGATCGAAATTCCGCTCAATTCCGATTTGCCTTGGGGCGTGGTTCGCCTTTCGGCGACGGCAGAAGACGCGTACGGCAGAATCGTTTCGCGCGAATGGCTGGTGTACGTTACCAATTTGAGTAAACTTCCGCCGCTTCCCGCAGAGTTCGCCGCGGATGTTTCCGACACGGCTGCCGTTTCGGAAACCGTGTCGGCGGCGGCCGTCCGCTTCGATTCGGTGAGCGGCGAACCGTACAGTACCGGTATGGCCGTAGAACTGCCCGCCGCCGCTTCAAAAAGCAGCGGAAAGGTGCTGTGCGTGTCCGTTTCGTCTGCCGAACCGGTGTCTTCCGTAACATATACGATTGCGGCCGCCGCTTTGACCGGTTCAGCCGAAAGTTCCGCCGTTTACGGCGGAACGGGAACGCAGACCGGCCGCGCCGCGCTCCGTAAAACGGCGGATCCGACCGTTTTTGAAGCGGACGTTCCGCTGCAGAATCTGCCCGCCGGCTGGCATTCGATAACGGTGAGTGCGGCGGGAAAAACGGGAACGCTCGCTTCTGCCGCGGCGCTCGTCGGTGTCGTCCGATCAAAAGACGCTTCCGCCGTGCAGGATGACGGCGAAATGTATTGGAGCCGCGTGCAGGACGACCGGGTTTCGGGCTTTTTCAACATAACGCCGCCGTTTACGGCATATCTTGAAGAATCGCCGCGCGCCGCCGCGCCGCACGTGTCCGTCGAAACGGACGGAAAAACGGTTACCGTTACGGCGGACGGCGACGGTTCGTATAAAAATATTCTCATCCGGGCGGACGACGCGTCCGGAACTGCGCATCTTGCGCCGCCGATCGATATCGAGCCGAACGCGGAAGCGCCGCTGCTTGCGCTTGAAACGCCTGAAAACGGCGCCTGGGTACGGCAGGAATTGAGCGTCCGCGGCACGGCGTCCGACGCGCACGGGATACGTTCCGTGGAAATATCGCTTGACGGCGGCGCTTCCTGGCAGCCGGCTGAAATTCAGCTGGCAGATTCCGGTACGCAAGTCGGCACTCAGCCGGCAGGTTCCGGCGCTCAGCCCGGCTCGGCCGGATTCAGTGCGGTCGTGCCGCTCGCCGCTTTGCCTGACGGACTGATTTCACTGGACGTGCGTGTTACGGACTCGCTCGGCCGAACGGCGATCGTTCGCCGCGCGGTGTGCAAAGATACCGAAGCGCCTGCGGTGCGCGTGATTACGCCTGCGTTCGGCGACGTAGTGAACGGCGAAACGCGTATGGTCTTTCAGGTTACGGACAACGGCCGAACCGTTTCCGCTCAATACGTTCCGCCGCTGACTGAAACGGATCCCGCCGTTTCCGCACTGCCGCTTGAACTCACCGCGCTTCCGTCCGTGTTCACCGGTACCGCCGCCGCGCCGCTGGGCGATACGATGGCGTTTGAATTTACCGACGCCGCCGGCAACGTTCAAAAAATTTCTTTATGGGAATTTGAAATCGACGCCGTTTCCGACATGCCGCGCACCGAAATCCATCTTCCGCAGGAAGGCGCGGTTCTGACTTCTGATTTCGTCGTTTCGGGCGTCATATACGACGACGACGGCGAATCGCGCATCAGCTACAAAATCGACGACGGCGAGTACGTGCATCCGGAAACGTACGGCACCTCGTTTGCCATTAACGTTCCGATCGGGCCGCTGGGCGACAACGAACACACCGTGTCCATCTACGCGGAAGACATTCACGGCGTCCGCGGAGAAGAAGTGACGCGGACGTTCCGCATTTCGCTTGCCGAACCGCAGGGTGCCGTAACGTCGCCGCTGCTGAGCGAAACGGTTAACGGTTCGGTAAAATTGACGGGAACGGCCTCCGACGCGAACGGTATCGCGGGCGTTCAGATTTCCGTCGATAACGGAAACTCGTTCAACGATGTTTCCGGAACCGAAAATTGGGAATACGAATTCGATACCAGAGTGATTCAGGACGGCACGCACGTCGTGTTCCTGCGCGTTTTCGATTCGTACGGAATTTCGGCACTGTACACGAGCTTGGTCAATATCGACAACACGGCGCCCGAATTGTCGCTCGAGTTGCCTGCGGACGATTCGTCCACTTCCGGTATGCTGTTTTTTTCCGGTCAGACAACCGACAACATCAAACTCGAAAAACTCTACATCACGATACGTCCGCTCGGCGAAAACGCCGCGCCGCTGCCGCCGCATCTGGCGTACATCGATTTGGTGCCCGACAATATCATTTCGCACGCCGTCGATATTTCGGCGCTTCCCGACGGTTTTTACAATATTGAATTGACCGGAGCCGATGCGGGCGGAAACACGCGCCGCATTTCGCGCAATATTAAACTCGATAAAAATTATCAGGCGACGAAAGTGGACGTCCTGTATCCGCTGAACGGCGAGCATGTGCAGGGCGTGTTCAACGTATACGGAACGGCCGTGTCCGAATCGCCCGTAGAAAAGCTGCTGCTGTACGTCGACGACGCGTTCGTCGGCGAAACGACGCTGTCTGCAACCGGTTATTTCAAATTTGAACTGACGCCCGAACTGGTAACGGCGGGTGTCCACTCGCTGAGCGTTCGGGCCCTGTCCGCGTCAACTTTGCTGGTGGAATCGAACGCGCAGCGTATTTCGTACGAGCCGTCCGGTCCCTGGATCAGCATCGATAATTTTACGATGTGCGACTTTGCCGTCGACCGGCCGTATCTGGAAGGGCGCGCCGGATACGTGTTTACCGAACAGGATTTGCTGCTCGCGCGGGCAAAAGATTCGGCGAAATCGGAAAAACGGAAAATTGCGGATAAATCGGTGGCAAAAGTCGAGCTGAGCTTCGACAACGGAAAAACGTTCACGGTGGTCGGCACGGGCGGTCTGTGGCGCTATCGGATCGAAAACGAAGATATGCGCGAAGGCTACCATTTTCTGCTTGCGCGGGCAACGATGAAAAACGGCGAAACGGCCGTAACCCGCTCCATTATCAGGATCGATAAAACCCGGCCTTCGATAAAACTCATTTCACCGGGAGCCGGCGGTTCGTTTAACGACGAACTGGTGTTTTCGGGACTGGCGTCCGACGACGTCGCGCTCAAGTCGGTAACGTTCGCGCTGCGCAGCGGCGACAAATCCGCGTACGAAGTGCCTGCTTTCATACAGGGATTGTATTTCGACTGGCATTTCTGGGGCGCCACGCTGTACGACGTCGGCGTCGGGCTGACTTTTTTTGACGACAACGTAAAACTTCAGGCGCAGTTCGGGCAGTTTACGCAGCTGCAGCGCGAACTGTTCGATAAATCCGGCAACGACATGCGGTACGGCGGCAACGTGTTCGGCGTAAAACTGCTGGCAAACGTTGCGTACGTGCCGTTCCGATACTTTTTCGGGCCGAGCTGGGATTGGCTTTCGGCCGGATTTGCCGTCGGCGCGAATTTTTCGATGTTTACGGAAACGCAGAGCGCCAAACCGCAAATCCTGTCAGCCGTTTTGGCGCAAATCGAATTTCCGCGCGTGACGCTGCAGAATCAGAAAATGTTCAGAACGTTTTCCCTGTATACGGAAATGCAGGTTTGGTTTCTGCCGACGGACGTGCAGACCGGCGGCGCGGATATAAGTTCCATCATTCCGCAGATTTCAGGGGGCGTTCGCGTCAACGTATTCTAAGATGAGCGCGCGCAGTTTGCCGGCTGCGTCGTTTTGCTGCGGGACGGTTTCAAACGCCGCTTGACCCGCGCTCGGAACGATGCCGGCGGCGGCGGCCCAATAGCGGACGTCCGCGGCCTGAACGTCGGCCGTTTCCGCACGTGCGTGCACCGGAGCGAGTCCCGCATCGGACGACAGCGCGTATTGCACGTCTGCGCCGGACAGCGCTTTTAAAACGGTTTCCGCCGTGTGCGCGCGTTTTTCGGTTCGGGCGAGCGGAACGCCGTACAGAACCGGTATCGCGAGCGCTCTGGCGGGCGTTCCCGACACGGCCGGAAAAAACGACGACTGATACCGTTCGGCGCCTTTGAACGGAACGGTGCGCCGGAACGACAGCGGCATGAAAACGGCGCCCGGCGTTCCGTTTTGCATGAGCTGCGCGAGGTCGTCCTGCGTTATTCGGAACACGTACGGCGGAATTGTGCCGGAATTGATATACGAAGCGATCAGTTCGGCCGTTTCGCGTACGATCGGAGCCGAGTGCAGATCGCTCCGGCGTAACCCGTCGGCAAATTCCGCGGTTTTGTCCGCGCCGAACGCCGCTTCGGCAACGCAGCCCGCGAACGCGAGCAGCGTCGGCCCGTCGGCTCCGGCGAACGCGAGCTGCCCGTCGGCGGGATTATCCCGGCGGACGGCGAGTTCGTAATGGTCGAGCAGCAGCGGTACCGCGCAGATTCGGCCGCTCCGGTTGTCGAGCGCCGTTTTCCGTATCGAAACGGGTACGGAGGCGAGCACGGCCGGAGCCAGTCCCGGATTCAGTTCACGGGAACGCTGCGCGGCGCTTTCCGCCGATTTTCCGGCGAACGTAAAGACCAAATCCGGCAGCGGTTTCTGCGTCAGATACCGTTCGAGCGGCTGGTCGGCGGCAAACGTTTTGAAGGCCGGTTCGAGCTTGCCGGAGCGTCCGTCCGCAGAATCTTCCAGAACGCGCCGTATTTGTACGGTAAGCGCCGCGGCGGCTGCGTCCGGTATATCGTAAAAAGCGACTGTAAAGACACGCGGTTTTGCGGCGTAAAATACGGCGGCGGCTGCGCACAGAACTGCCGCCGCTGCGGCAATCGCCGCACTGCTTTTTTTGAAGGAGATGTTCATATGCGTATAGTAGCACACTCTTCGGGTGCGGGCAATGCGCGGCTGGACATATTTGACATATTATATTCAGGCTGATACAATTATGGACGTATCGACGGAGTGTACGGTGACGGAACGTAACTGCAAAAAACGGAAATATGTTTCTCTGCTTTGTCTGCTGCTGGTTGTTTCCGGCGGGCAGCTGTGTGCACAGAAAGCTATGACTGCCGACGTACTGCGTACGGTAGACGCTGCGTTTGCGGCAAAATCGTCGGATACGCTGGCGACGGTGCTGGAACGCTACGTTTCCGTATCCGACTACGCCGAGCTGGAATCGTATACGCTGAAAAAAATCAGACAGCAGGTCGTGGGCAACGAACTGGATTTTGCCCGGGAAGCGGCGCTGCTGCTCATCGACAACAATTTGGACAACGGCGAGGCGATTGCCTTGTATTCTTCCATAACGAAAGCGATCGATCGGCGCACCGCGCTGCTGCAGGAACAGAAAGAAAAAGAACGGGTCCTTGCAGAAAAACGTCAGGCGGAAGACGATCGCAACCGTACCAGTTTGCAGAAAGAATACGCTCAGGTTACAAACGTCTCTTCAGGGGAAACGTTTTACTACAATTTGGGAAAAAGCGGGTATTCGCCGATCGATTGGGATATCAATATGGGGCTCGCCGACGTCCTTCTGACGGTAAACGGTTCCGGTACGGCGGTGAAATACGGGTTGGCGCTGGACGCTTCTTTTTTCTATACGGGTGAATCCGTAACCGCCGGTACGCAAGCGTTCGCCGATATCCAGCTGCTGACGTTCAACGGCGAGCAATCCGTCGTGTCTTCGGTAAAGTTCATTCCTTCGGTGGCCTTTTCACCGGTGTCCGATTCGCTTTTTTTCAGATTCGGAGTGTTCGCCCAACTGATGGAAGCCGTGTTCGTGACTCCTGCGGCGGGGATCGGTTTCAGGGCCGGAACGGCGGGCGGCGTTGCGTTTGACGGATTCGCCGATTATTACCCGGGGCATTTCGCGTATGAAGATATGAACGCGGCGTTCGCTGCGGGCGCGGCCGTTTCGGTTCCGATCGTAAAAGCCGAAGCGGTGAATATCGGATTTAAAGCCGGAATTTCGGATACCGTATATATGCGGAAATCGGGTGTTGAAAACAATATAAAATGTATCTTTAGTATTGGAGTTGGAAAGAATGACTAGAAAATATCGTGCGGGTACCGCTGCGTTTCTCGTTTTGCTCGTTTCAGGGTTTGCCTTTGCGGCCGATCCGCTCGCGGGAAAATTCCTTTCGGAAGCGAACGACCGCTATTCGGAAGGAAAATACGATAAAGCGTATGAATACGTCAATCGAACGCTGGATTTTTATCGGGCGGAAGAGGTTCCCGCAAACGTTTCGGTCATTGCCGAACCGATTTATTACGAATATCTGCGCCAGCTCCGCGAAACCGGCGGCGAAGACGCGTTCGCCGCTTATAAAGTCCGCCTTGCGGAATTCCCTGCGGTCGTTTCGCCGCGGATACGTGAAAGCGTCGCCGCGTTCGACGCCGCGCTTGCAAAACGGGCCGCAGTTCAGCCGGCGGCGGCTCAAACCGCCGTCGCGGATACCGTGCGGAACGAAGTGCTGCAGCAGCAGCTTGAAGCCGAACGGCAGCACAACGCGCAAGTGCTGCAGGAAGAGCGTGAACAGCAGGCCCGGATCATGCTTGAAGCCATCGATGCGCAGTCCGAACAGTTCCGTTCGGCAATGGAACAGAGCACAACGCAGTCGCAGTCCGCGAATCAATCCGTGCTGCTGATCGTGATCATATTGGCAGCCGTTTTGGCGGTCGTGTTCGTGATCGTCGTGATTATCGTCGTCGTCAATTCGCGCAATACGAAAAAGCAGCAGGAACAGTTTGCCGCAACGCTTCAGATGGTTTCCAAAATGAACCGGATTCCATCGGAACAGCTGATGCTCGGCAACGTCGTGGATATTTACGGCGACGCTCAGCTGCGGTCGGCCGGCAGTTCGCGCTGGACAAAAGAGTCCTTGCCCGAACCGGAGTTGTCGGAAGAAGACCGGCTGGCGGTGCGGGAACTTGCGGTCAAATGCGAACAAATCGGTACGGAAATCGACGTTATGACCGGACGGAAAAACAATTCAAAGAACATTTCCGAAATGGTGTACAAAATCGCGCTCAATATGGGCATCGGGCAGAATACGGCGATGCTGTATTTCTGCGCTTCGATGGTATACGATATAGGATTTCTTGCGCTCGGCAAGGATTTACTGCAGGCAGAATCGCTTACGGACGAACAGAAGTACAGTATCCGTTCGCACGTCAAATTTGAACCGGATTCGTTCGACTTCGTGCCCGAGCGGTTCCGCCGCGTGTTCGCGGACGCCGCCGCGATGCATCATGAAAATATGGACGGTTCGGGATATCCTGACGGGTTAAAAGGCGATGCCATTCCGCAGATAGCGCGTATCATTCACGTGGTCGAAACGTTCGTATCGCTCATTTCGCGCCGCAGTTACCGCGAGATTTTCGATAAGGAATCGGCCATTGCGGAATTGAAAGCTCATGCGGAATTGTACGATCAGCAGATAGTCGGCGTGCTCGATTCGATCGTATGACGCTATTTATTTCAAACCGGGGCTTGCAAAAAAAAACGGTTTGTGATATTATATGAATCAACTTGGGGAATTAGCTCATCTGGTAGAGCGATTGGTTCGCAATCAATAGGTGGTCGGTTCGAGTCCGATATTCTCCACGGAACGAAGGATCCGTCTCAAAATAAAAGAGACGGATCTTTTTTATTTTAAACGGAACGTTTCGTGCCCGGTGCGTCCAGTTCCGCTTTCGGCTGCATTCCGCCGACGGCTGTTTTGCACGCGGATACGGCCGAATCCCACCGAAAACGCTTGACTTCCCGTCTGGATGCCTTATACTTGAAACCGAGGCACGCGATGGGAAAAAAACGCATCTTCGGTTTCATTCGTGCGGAGGGGCTCTCGCCCCGACGCTTCGCTTCGTTGGGTGAAGCCGTGTTCGATACGGTGTACCTGTGCACCGTTTTGGCTTTCGGTGTATATCTGATGATCCGTGCGGAAAAATCCGTTCAGCTGTTGGCCGGCGTTATGGCTTTGATTTTGGGGTTGGGCGATGCGTTCCATTTGGTGCCGCGGATACGGGCGTCGTTTTCCCGTGAACCGGCGGAACGGTTCCGCCGCGCGCTCGGCGTCGGTAAGCTCGTTACCTCGGTGTCGATGACCGTCTTTTACGTGCTGCTGTGGCACGTGGGTATGCTGCTTTTTCCCGTTCCGTCCGCAGCCGCGCCGACCGTGTGCGTGTACGTTCTGGCTGCCGTCCGTATTCTGCTCTGTTTTATGCCGCAGAACGGCTGGACTTCCGTCCATCCGCCCGTTTCCTGGGCCGTTTTCCGTAACATTCCGTTTTTCCTGCTTGCGGCGCTCGTCGCGTGGCCGTTCGCCGCGTATGCGGGAAGCGTTCCCGCCGTAACGTATATGTGGCTTGCGATTGCGCTCAGTTTTCTGTTTTACGTACCGGTCGTCTTGTTTTCCGACGCGCATCCGGCTGTCGGGGCGCTGATGATTCCGAAGACGGCGGCGTACGTTTGGATCGTGGTAATGTGTTTGTTTTTATAATCGGTATCCGGGCTGCCTGCTTATTTTTACGGAAGACTGCCTTGATAAAATGTCGGAGTTCGAGCGTATAACGGAGGAAAGAGTATGGCCGAATTCAAAAAATTGACGAACGAGGCCGGCGCGCCGGTTGCAGACAATGAAAACGCGATAACGGCCGGGCCGCGCGGTCCCGTCGTCATGCAGGATGTGTGGCTTATGGAAAAAATGGCTCATTTTAACCGTGAAGTCATACCCGAGCGCCGTATGCACGCGAAAGGGTGGGGCGCGTACGGCAAATTGACCGTTACGCACGATATTTCAAAGTACACGAAGGCGAAAGTTCTTCAGCCGGGCGCCGTTACCGATCTTTTTATCCGATTTTCTACGGTTGCCGGCGAGCGCGGAGCTGCCGACTGCGAACGTGATATTCGCGGCGTCGCCGTCAAATTTTATACGGACGAGGGAAACTGGGATCTGGTCGGAAACAATACGCCGACGTTTTTTATCCGCGACGTTCACAATTTTTCCGACCTGAACCGTGCGGTCAAGCGCGATCCGCGTACGGGATTGCGTTCGGCACAGAATAACTGGGATTTCTGGACGCTGCTTCCCGAATGTTTTCATCAGATAACGGTCGTCATGTCCGATCGCGGTATTCCCGCGTCGTTCCGGAACATGCACTTTTTCGGCGAACATACGTTCAGTTTTTACAACGCGAAGAACGAGCGGGTTTGGTGCAAATTCCATTTCAAAACGCAGCAGGGAATCAAAAACCTGAGCGACGACGAATCGGTTCGGATAAACGGCACGGACCGCGAATATCACGGCCGGGATCTGTTCGACGCGATAGAGCGCGGCGATTTTCCCCGCTGGACGATGTACGTGCAGATCATGACCGAGGCGCAGGCCGGAACGCATTATGAAAATCCGTTCGACATTACCAAAATTTGGCGGCACGCCGAATATCCGCTGATCGAAGTGGGCGTGCTCGAGTTGAACCGAAATCCCGAAAACTATTTTGCGGAAGTCGAACAGGCGGCGTTTACGCCCGCGCACGTCGTTCCCGGCATCGGGTTTTCTCCCGATCGTTTTTTGCAGGGACGGTTGTTCGCGTACGGCGACGCTCAGCGGTACCGGCTCGGTGTGAATCACAATCTGATTCCGGTAAACCGTGCAAAATGCGAAGTCAGCGACTATCACCGCGACGGTGCGATGCGCGTGGACGGGAATTACGGGCGCACGCCTTCGTATTCGCCGAACAGCGCGGGATACTGGACTGCCCGGCCCGAGGTGGCCGAACCGCCGCTCGAATTGGAAGGCGCAATGTGGCGCTACGATCCGAAGGACGATCCTTCAGACGATAATTTCCGTGCCGGCGGCGATTTATGGCGCGTCATGACCGAGGATAAAAAGCGAATTCTGATAGAGAATACCGCGGCGAACATCGCGCCGGTAACGGTGAACGTCAAATACCGGCACGCCGCGCACTGCTACCGTGCCGATCGCGAATACGGTGAGCGTATGACGAAAGCGCTCGGCCTTTCGGCCGAAAAAGTAACGGCGCTCGCCGCGCTGAACAATGACGAGCTGATACGGGCGACGCTTTCCGCATCGATGTAGCCGGATCAGCCGCAAACGGAGACCTGCTGCTTGCAGGAAATCGCCGCAAACGGGAAATCGCCGGAAGGGCGTTTTTGCTCTTCCGGCGGTTTTTTTGATGAAAGTTACGGGAGCGCGGCGAACAGATCGTTCAGGGCTTCGCTCATCGTCGGATGGGTGAAAATGCCGTCGCGCAGTTGCGTGTACGGCAGTTTCGCGTCTATCGCCAGTTTTACGAGGTTGATCATTTCGTGCGATTCGGCGCAAAACAGATGCGCGCCGAGTATCAGTCCCGTTCGGGAGTCGACGACCGCTTTCAGCAAGCCCGCGCTTTGCTTCAGTATGTGCGCTTTGGGTACGGCGGCGGCCGGAAGGCTTGCGATCGCAACGTCGTAGCCTGCCGCGCGCGCTTCGGCTTCGGTTAATCCGACGCGGGAAAGCGGCGGATCCATGAACACGCTGTACGGTACCGCGCCGCGGTTCTTCGTCGTACGGTCTGCCGTGCCGAGCAGCTGCGACTTGAGAATCCGGCTGTCGTCGAGCGATATGTACGTAAACTGCAGGCCGCCGGCGACGTCTCCCGCGGCGAAAATATGGGGAACCGACGTTCTCAGGTGTTCGTCCGTCTTCACCGCTCCGCGCTCGGTCAGTTCGATTCCGGCGGCTTCGGGGTGCAGCGCTTCCAGATTCGGGCGTCGGCCGGTGGCGACCAGTACCGCTTCAGCTCCCAATTCCTGCTGCCCGTTTTCGGTCTGTACGGTTACCAGCGCGTGTTCGCCGTCTTCGCGAACGGACAGTATCCGGGCGCCGGCGATAATTTTTACGCCGCGATTTTCAAGATGCTGCCGAACCGCTGCGGATATTTGGGCGTCTTCGCGCGGAAGAAATTCCGCTCCGTCCTGTACGACCGTTACTTCCGTCCCGAAATTTGCGTATAGCGAGGCGAATTCCATGCCGATGTAGCCGCCGCCGATGACGATCATCCGTGCGGGCAGTTCGTCCAGTTCCATAAGCGATTCGCTGGTATGGACGAATCGGTTTCCGTTCAAACCCTCGATCGGCGGCACGAACGGGAGCGAGCCGGTGTTGATCACGATTGTGTCCGCTTCAAGCGTTTCTGTACCGCCGCCGTTCAGGGCGACCGAGACGCCGGTTTCACTTATGAACGACGCGGTTCCCGTCAGGACGGTAACGCCCGCGTTTTGTAGTTTTTCCAGATTTTTTTGGCGCAGCATCGCGGTGAGCACCCGTTTTTCCGCAACGGCCGTGCGGTACCGCGCCGCTTTCCGCTCGAACGTGTCGTGTGCGTCCGCCGCGGCGGCTGAAAGGCGGGCATTGTATTCAAGCGCTTTCGTCGGAATGCAGGCGACGTTGATACACGTACCGCCGTACATTGCGGGCGAGCGTTCTATAAGCGCGACCGATTTGCCGGCAGCGGCAAGCGCTGCGGCGAGGGTTTTTCCGGCCTTGCCGAATCCGATGATAACGGAATCAAAATGTTTCATATATACTCCCGTAAAAAGTCAATACGGTTTTTTGCCCGTAAGGTTCAGCTCGATGTCTGCGACGGTTATGCGCCGCAGACGTTCCAGACAGCAGGCGTTCAAATCCGCCATAATGGTATCCATGGCGGCGGCCATCCCCGAGGAAATGAGGCACGGTTTGTCGATGCTGCCGCTGCGCCAGTTCATGACGGTAAAATCGACGTTCAGAATGCCGGCTACGTCGGCGAGCGTAACGTGCGCCGCGTCGCCGGTAAAACGGTAGCCGCCGTCGGCGCCTTCTTTGGTTTCGACGAGCGCTGCACCGGCGAGTTTGGACAGCACTTTGCGGATTCTGACCGGATTGGTGCAGATGTTTTCAGCGAGTGCGTCGCTCGACAGTACGCCGTTTTTGTGGCTGAGGTAGACGAGTGCGTGCACGGCAATACAAAAATCGCTGGTCACCGTTTATTCCTTACCCGTAACCGTTTCATACGGCCAGTCGATGATGCCGCCGAAATCGTACACGTTCGTATAGCCGAGTTTGATCAGTTTTCGGGCGGCTTCCGCACTTCTGCGGCCGGAGCGGCAATAGACCAGAACGGTTGCGTTCGTGTCGTTCAGTACCGCGGGTTTTTTATCGGCAACGGTTTCGTTCGGCAACAGAATAGCGCCGGGAACGTGCCCCGCTTCGTATTCCGCCGGCGTGCGGACGTCCACGATGATCGGAGTGCCGCTGTCCATCATGGTCTTTGCCTGTTCCGCGCCGATTTTCCGGTATCCGCCGGTTCCTTTTTCCGTTTGCGCGCTTGCGGCGAATACCGCCAGCGTCAGCACTGCCGCTGCCAAAAGATATTTCATGGTTCCTCCTGCTGCGTCGGTGCGGCGCAGTATATGACGGTAACTGTAAATTTAATTATTACAGTTACCGATTTAAGAATACTACTTTATGCGCCGCTTGTCAAATTCCGATATTCAGCTTGCGTCAGACGCGTGATCGGGATACCGTTCGAGCAGATCGGCGTTCAGCAGGTCGCTGACCGTTTGGCGCGTCATGAGCGTTTCTTTTGCGCAGGCCAAGCCGTACTGGATGCAGCGGCGCACCGGTTTACCGTCGAGACAGCCGAACAGATAACCCGATGCGAACGCATCTCCGGCGCCGATCGTGTCGATAATACGCGGCGGCGCGTACGGTTTTTCTATATATGTGCCGCCGCCGCTGTGAACGAGCACGCCGCGCTCGCCGAACGTTACGATAAAATCACGGAAGCCGAGCGAGCGGAACGCTTCCGACAGTTCCGTTCCCGGAAGCAGCGGCTCGAACGGCAGCGAAATTCCGGCGTAGTTCAAAATCGCGGCGGCTTCGAATTCGTTGCATGCGAACAGGTCTATCAAAGCGGCGTACGGAAGGCTTTTGTGCGCGATGTCCGGCGCCGTTGCGTTTTGAAAGATAAACGGCGGTTTGCACAGGCCGTTCGCGGCGGCCGGTTTGCAGGCCGTTTTCAGTCCGTACAGAGACGCGAGCGTGGTTTCGGATACGTTGGAATCTATACAAAGCACGTCTACGTTCCGTTCCGCAACGTAGCGGCGCACTTCGTCGTCGACGGTTATTTCGGAAAGCACGTCGTTGCAGTAGATGCAGGACGCCGGTTTACCGTAAGACGCCATGACGGAAAAGAGCGACGTTTTGCGCGTATCGCTCGTTCTCAGCAGCGTCGTGTCGACGCCTTCGGCAATTAAACCTTTTTTCAGATAATCGCCGAAAATGTCGTTTCCGACGACGGACAATACGGCGGACGGCAGTCCCAGCCGGTTCAGATTCATGGCCATACCGCGCGCAACGCCGCCGGGTACCAAATCGATCGTACCGTCGCGGTACGCTTCGTTTTCGTCGTCTATCGTACTGAACGCTTTGATATCTACGGAAACGGAGCCGACGCTCAATATTTTATGCTTGTTCATGAAAACCCTGCACGGCAAATTCAATTTCGGCAAGCGATAAGCGGACGTATGCCGTTACGTCCTGCGCGCTTTCTCTCCAGCCGTATAATAAAAACGTAGCCGGCTCCCATAAGGCGACCCAGCCGATTATGCCGAAGCTCTGATTGAGCGTGTTGAACAGGTCTTTTTCACGGAAGACCGGCAGTGCGAAGAATTGACTCGCGGCGAGGCAAACTGCCAGAAACGCGACTCCGGTAATCAAATTGATGCGGCCGGCTCTCATACGGCGTTTGTTCGCTGCAATCGTTTTTTCGGCTTTCCGGTGAAAATGACGCGTGATGGTGGCGCGCACGTCGTCGGTAATGCCGCTTTTTTCGGAAACGACGACGCGGATTTTAACGGGAACGGCGAGTTTTATCGCTTTCACCGCTTCAACGAGGTATTCTTCAAGCTGTCCGTTTATGTTTTTATTATCGGGCGGGGACGGGTCGAACGGATCGAAAAGCGATTCAGGTGATTCGATGCGTACTTGAATCAGTTCCGCCGGGGTCTGCCGATTTATTCCCGCAAGCAGCTGCCTGCTCCGTTTATTGAAGTCCATACGGACAGTATATCCTGAAATCGGAATTTTGCAAAATGGTATCGGCGAAATAATTTGACAGAACGGGGATTTGCCGGTAGGGTATATATATGAAGATTTGTGTCCGCGCCCACGATTTGGGAAAAATGTCCGCGTCCGCGCTTGCAGCCGCCGCCGCCGATTACGGGTTCGACGGGGTACAGCTCGTGTTGGGAAAAGCTATCGAAGGTCAAACCGGAGCGCCCGGTTCCGTTACCGCGTCTTTTGCGCAGTCCGTGCGCGAAACGTTCGCATCGGGCGGAGTGGAAATCGCCATGCTCGGTGCGTATTTTAATCCGGTGCACAGCAATAAAAGCCTTGTTGCGTCGAATATCGAAAAATTCCGGGAACATTTGCGGTTTGCGCCGCTGTTCGGTTCCCGGTTCGTCGGCAGTGAAACCGGTTCGTTTAACGACGACAAGTGGACGTATCATCCGCAGAATCGGACGCCCGAAGCGTTTGCCGAAGTGTCGCGTATTTTCGGTGATCTGGCCGTATCCGCAAAGCAATACGGTTCAAACCTCGCCCTTGAAGGCGCCTGGGGGCACTGCTGCTGGAATCCGGGTACGTTGCGGCGGCTGGTCGACTCGATCGACAACGGGCACGTGTACGTTACGGTCGATGTATACAATTATCTGTACGAAGGCAACTACGCGCGTCATACGGAGATTTTTGACGAATGTCTGGACTTGTTCGGCAGTAAGATCGTGATTTTCCATTTGAAGGATTTCGTGGTTGCCGGCGGTGCGCTTCGTCAAGTCGGTTTGGGGCAGGGAATCATGGACTGGGAATACATGATTCCGCGGATTGCGGAGCGCTGTCCCGGCGCGTATCTGATTTTTGAAGGCGTGCCGCCGCTGAACATGCGTTCGAGTTACGCGCATATTTCGCGACTGCTCGGTACTCTTCTGTGACTTAGTCACGGAAATCTCTCCTGAAAAAGAGTATATTCAAATAGAATATTTTACGAGCAGGAGAATCCGTATGGCAGACAAAACACTTATTATCGGCGGCGTGGCCGGAGGCGCTACGGCGGCTGCAAGACTGCGCAGAAGAAATGAATCGATGCAGATCATCATGTTTGAACGCGGCGAGTACATTTCGTACGCGAACTGCGGGTTACCGTATTACATCGGCGGCGTTATCCACAACCGGGACGCGCTTCTGCTCCAGACGCCGCAGGCGATGCTGAAAAAATTCAACGTAGACGTCCGAACGTCGAACGAAGTGACGGCCATACGCCCTGCCGAAAAAAAAGTGACCGTGCGCAATCTCAAAACGGGCGCCGTGTACGACGAATCGTACGATAATCTGATTATCGCGACCGGTTCGTCTCCGGTAAAGCCGCCTATTCCCGGTATCGAGTCGCCGGGAATTTTCACGCTGTGGACGGTTCCCGATACCGACCGTATCAGGAATTTTATCGAAGAAAAAAAGCCCGCGCGGGCGGCCGTCGTCGGCGGCGGTTTTATCGGACTTGAAATGGCCGAAAATTTGAAAAGCGCGGGGCTTTCCGTCAGTCTCATCGAAATGCAGGAACAGGTCATGGCGCCGCTCGATCGGGAAATGGCCGAAATTCTGCACGTCCATTTGGAGCGTAACGGCGTGGAGCTGATTTTGGGCGACGGCGTGAAACGGTTCCGCCCGGAAGCCGGCGGAACGGTCGTAGAACTTGCGAGCGGCAGAACGGTTGTTGCCGATATGGTCGTGCTCGCTATCGGCGTAAGACCGAACAGTCAGCTCGCCAAAGACGCGGGGCTCGCACTCAACGCAAAAGGCGGCATCGTCGTAGACGAGTATCTTCGGACGTCTGAAAAAGACATTTACGCCGTCGGCGACGTGATTGAAGTTACCGATTACGTTTCGGGCGGAAAAACGATGATACCGCTCGCCGGCCCCGCGAACAAGCAGGCGCGTATTCTTGCGGATAATTTGAGCGGAGACCGCAAAACGTACGGCGGAACGATCGGGACTGCCATTGCGAAAGTATTCGAGTTGAACGCGGCTTCCGCGGGTTTAAATGAAAAGCAGCTCGCCGCCGCCGGTAAAAAGAAAGATGCAGATTATCACACGGTGCTGATCAACCAGAAATCTCACGCAGGTTACTATCCGGGAGCGACGACGCTTACGCTCAAGCTGCTGTTTGAAAAAAACGGCACAATTCTGGGCGCTCAGGTCGTGGGGAGCGACGGCGTTGATAAACGGATAGACACGATCGCGACCGTGATGCGCCTGCGCGGTACCGTTCACGATCTTGCCGAACTTGAACTCGCGTACGCACCGCCGTTTTCTTCGGCTAAAGATCCGGTGAATATGCTCGGCTTCGTCGCGGAAAACGTACTCGATACGTTGGTAACTTGCATCGAATGGCGCGACGCCGAAGCGCTGTTGCGCAGCGGGTCGGACGATTTTACCGTATTGGACGTAATGGAGGACTCGGAGCGCACGGTGTTCGCCGTTCCCGGATCGTATCATATTCCGCTCGGACAGCTGCGGGAACGGTTGTCCGAACTGGATCCGTCCAAACTGATCGTTCCGTACTGCGCCGTCGGCGTCCGTTCGTACAACGCGGCGCGGATTTTGATGCAGAACGGATTTAAACGCGTCGCGATGATTTCGGGCGGCACGTCGTTTTACAAGGCGACGCATCGCGAGTCTGACGCCGTATCCGAGGACGCTGCGTATTCGGCAGCCGTAGGCGCCTTGTCGGAGACCGCCGCTCATTCGGCAACCGTAGGCGCCGCATCGGATACGGAGTATTCCGCCGACCGCTCGATCAAAATACTCGACTGCAGCGGTTTGCAGTGTCCCGGCCCCATTATGAAAGTATACGAAGCGCTGTGCGATATGGAAGATTCGCAGATTCTGCAGGTTTCCGCAACCGATATGGGGTTTACCGCCGATGCGGCGGCGTGGTGCAGGCGGACGGGAAATACGTTCGTTCGCAGCGAACGGCGCGGCGGCGAATACGTGGTGTATATCAGGAAAGGCGGCGACTGCTGCGACCCGCACGATCGGGGAACGCCTCGGAAGCAGGAATCCGCACCGTCGCAGGGGGCCGCACAATCGCCGGAAACAGCATTGTCGCCGGCACAGGGAAAGACGATCATCGTGTTCAGTGGCGACCTCGACCGGGTGCTCGCTTCATTTATCATTGCGAACGGCGCCGCCGCTATGGGCAGGCCGGTAACCATGTTTTTTACGTTTTGGGGATTGAACGTGCTGCGTAAAACGCGTACCGGAAAAATCAAAAAGCCGTTTATGGATAAAATGTTCGCTTCGATGATGCCGAAAGGCAGTGCGAAACTCAAATTATCCAAACTGAACATGGCCGGTATGGGCACCGCGATGATGAAAAAAGTCATGAACGATAAAAACGTGGATTCCCTTGAAACGCTTATCAGACACGCGCTCGATAACGGCGTCAAACTGATTGCCTGTACCATGTCGATGGATATCATGGGAATTACCAAAGAAGAACTGATAGACGGCGTTGAATTCGCCGGCGTGGCCTCCTATTTGGGGGACGCCGAGGAGTCGAACGTAAACCTGTTTATTTAGGAATCGGCGGCTGCCGTTTTTGCTGATTGCTGTGGCTGCCGTTTTTGCTGCCGTCGCCGCGGGGCGGCGGCGTTCGGCTCACCGCTTGCAGAACGAGTGCAGTTTCGCCTCGTCGCAAATCGAGATACCGCCTCTGGAAAGCGAAACGCATCTTTCACTTTCAAAATATTTGAGCATCCGCGACACTACTTCACGGGCGGTGCCCAGGCGTTTGGCAATCAGTTCGTGCGTGAACCGCAGTTCCGGTGAACCCGTGCGGGAGCGTTCTTCGAGCAAAAAGTTCGCGAGCCGTGCGTCGAACCGGGTGAACAGCAATTGCTGCATCGCCCACATTACGTCCGAGAACCGTTCCGCCGCCAGTTTGTACGCATATAATTCCGCGTGCACGTTTTCCGCGCACAATCGGGCGAACGCGGGGGCGCCGATGACTGCCGCGCTGCACTCGGATTCGGCTTCAATTGAAACGGTAAAATCGATGTGTTCCAGTACGCAGGCTGCGGACAGTACGCAGACGTCGTTTTTTGCCAGACGGTAGAGCGGCACTTCGCGCCCGTCGTCAGAGGTGAGATACACGCGGAGTGCGCCTGCCGTTACGATCAGCACGCCGATGCATTCCCGTTCGCCGCGGCCGAGCGTCTGTCCCGCGGTGAAACGAACCGTCCGCGCACCCGTGCACAGTGTCTCTTTCTGTTGCCGATCCAATTGCGGCCAAAACGGCAGCGTGCCGCCGAACAGCGTTATTGCTTCGTCAGCGAGCACGGAGCTCTCCGTGCGGTTCCGGTACGCCGTTTTTGGGGAGATTTTTCTTTTTCATTTTCGCGTCGTACATCCGCTGATCAGCGAGAGACAAGAGTGTGTTCCAGGACCACGGTTTTTCCAGTTCCTTGCAGGACGCCGTGCCGATCGTTATGCTGAACGGAATCCGGACAGTTTCCGAAAAACGGCATGTTTTATGCATACGGGCGTAATGATCCGCTATTTCCCGCGTAAAAACTTCAAATTCCGATCCGCACACGATGATCAGCATTTCGTCTCCGCCGGTGCGCACCGCCATCCGTTTTTCGTTTCTTTTGTGGGAAAAGAAATGCTGTTTCCAGAACGCGGCGATGTCTTTCAGCAGAGCGTCACCGGCTAAATGTCCGTACGTGTCGTTTACCTGTTTGAAATCGTCGATATCCATGACCGCGATGTTGATGTTCTCGTTGTTCTCTTGGCCGTAGTTGAGCGCCGGCTGAAAAATTTCGTCTAAGAAACGCCGGTTGTACAGGCCGGTCAGCGGATCGGTCATCAGCTGCCGGTTATAATTGGATATCAGTTTGGCAAATTCATCCTGCTGGTTGCTGTCGAGAATCAGCGTGTCCGTAACGTCGTTCGCCGTTTCGAGGACGAACGGTTTTCCGTCTATCCGCAGAAAACGGGAAGTAACCCAATAGGTCCGGTTGTTCAGAATTTCTATCTTGAACGCCCGCTGCTGGCTGTGCAGAACGCGCAGCGACGTGCAGTTTTCGCATCTCATGCTGCGTCCCCACAATTCGCTGCAAAGAAAACCGGTATCGTTCATACCGATGTTGTCGTACACTTTCCGTTCTGCAGGATCTACGAGACGGGCAACGTCGTTTTCAGCTTGTAGAACTTCGAGCAACGCCGCCGCTTCCTGCTGCGTGAAATCCGTTTTCCTCATACTCCTCTATACTCCTATACGCTCTTGTTAAAGAGCCTGCATTGCTGATAAGTTTGCACCGGTTTTATAGAACGGACGCGGTGCCGGCGTCGTCCGGATTGTCCGCGATAATACCGCATAAATCATGAAAATGACGCACGAACAAATCCGTAATCCGCGGGTCGAACTGTTTACCGCGTTCGGCGCTCATGATTTCAAAAACGGTCTGCGGCGGAAACGGTTGTTTGTACGACCGTCTGCTTATGAGAGCGTCGAATATATCCGCAACGGCGGTGATGCGCGCCGCGATGTGTATCCGTTCTCCGGCAATTCCTTCCGGATAGCCGCCGCCGTCCCAGTGTTCGTGGTGCTGCTTCGCAATGACGCGGGCGTACGCCATGATCGGGCCGGGCGCGTTGTGCAGCAGTATTTCGCCGTCTGTCGTATGACGTTTTACGACGGCGAATTCCGCTTCCGTCAATTTGCCGGCCTTTTCCAGAATTTCGGGCGGAACGAACAGTTTTCCGACGTCGTGCAGCATGGCCGCAATGGAAATATACTCCAGTTCGCTGCCGTCGTAACCGAGCTGCGCGGCAAGAAACCGCACGCATTTTGAAACGCGTGTAACGTGCGCGGCGGTTTGTCCCGATTTGTTTTCTACGATGCTTGCAAGCGACTCCAGTACTTCGTACTGGCTTTTTGTCACTTCCTGCATGAGTTCCGTTTTTTCACCGATCAAAGATTCGATATTCCGGCTCAAATTGTTGACGCATCGGACGAGTACGCCGATTTCGTCTTTTGCCTTTTCAGGCATACGCAAGTTGAACTTTCCGCCGCTGATCTGCTCGATGACGCTCGTGGTATGCCGCAGTTTCCGCGTGAACAGCAGCGCCGCACCGGCGCATATGCTCGCCAAAAGCAACGCGTATCCGGCGAGCATATACGGCGGCCACAGAATGAAAAACTGTTCCCGTATGCTTTCGATTGCCGTGTACAGGCACACGTAGCCGACTGCGCGCTGCACCGGATTCGCAACGGCCGAATAAGCGAGAATCAGCTGCCGCTCTTCCATGAAAAGAGTGCCGTGCGGTTCGGTCGAGCCGGAAAGCAGCCGATTGACCAGCAGCGATCTGCCGAATATGTCCGCGTATCCCCGGTTCGACGCGATGATGCCGAAATTGCCGTTTGCGTTTTCGGGAATGACGGCCAGAGCTGCGGTATCTGATTCTATTTCGTAAAGACCGTAGTTGTCCACGAGCAGCCGGCTCAATTTTGCGTAATTTTCCGATGCGGCGGCCGAACTGTTTTTTATTTCCGAAACGGTGTTTTCATCGATTATTTGCGCCGTCAGGTGTGCTTTTTTCTGCAAAAAATCCATATGCTGGCGGACGTACTGTCCGTATTCGGAATAAATGGCGAAGAAACCTATTCCGATGAAACAGAGAAACGCAGTAAGCGCGTACAGCACGAGTTTCGTCGCGACGTATCTGCCCTGCACGAGCACTAACCAGAGGATGCACGCCTGAGCGTATATGAGTGCGCCGATCAAAAGCGGCATACGGATCAGTTTTATCAGCTGCAGCACTGCTTCTTTTATGAACGGAAGAAACGGCAGTTTTGCCCGCGTCTGCAGCTGTCTGACGATGGAATCTTTCGCGTACCACGGAATTCCGTTTGAAATACCCATAACGGCGTCCGGCTGTACGGCCAGTTCAAAAACGTTTTCATTGAACGGAATCAGGCTGTGCCATTCGGGTTTAAGCAGCGTGCCGTTCCGTAATTCATACAGTTTCCGTTCCCAGTAATCGTAGACATACGTGCAGCCGCCCGTATACCGTACGTAATACGGGCGGACGCCGGTATCTTCGGGCACTGCGTATTCGCTCCGGTACAGTGCCTGCTGTGTTCCGCCAAGCGTGCCGGTACCGAGTTCGCCGGTGATTTTGGCGTACCGGTACGTTCCGTCGGGGTACGCCGCTACGTCGTTATATAGAAACGGAATGTCGCTTTCAAGTTCTTCCGCCACCGAAACGGTTCCCGTGGCAAGCTCGATCCGGTACAGCTGCGCTTTATAGATTTGATACCGGGTAAAAAACAGCGTGCCGTTTTCGGCGTACAGCGGTGACGTCCGTACCGTCTGTTTTTGGTCGACGGCCGTGTAATCGATCGTAAACAGCCGTTTGACGAACGTTCCCGCGGAGTCGTACTGGCAGATAAAGTCGGTCAGCGTGATGCCCCGTGCGTTTTGCGTTGAGAGATAAAAATACAGGTTGTCGTTTTCATCGAGCGCGAGTCCGGTTATTTTCTGGTTTTTCTTTGCGTCGATATGGAATTTCAGCAAACCGTCGGGCTTGATGCATAAAATCCTGAACGAGTCATCGTTGATTACCGTACTGCCGTCGCTCATAACGGCTAGTTCCGTCGGAGTTCCGCAGCTCACCGTCTGTTGTCGGACATCGAGTACGGTTTCGTTTATCGTCAGTTCCTTCACGCAAAGCATCGCGGCGAGCACTCCGGAGGCCAGTACCAAATACCGCCAGATGAACACGCTCGATAAAATATCCGTCACTTTCCGTTTGAGGTACGCATTACTTTTGTGCATTTTACAATTTTTCTCCGGAATCGACTGCGAGTTCGTTGACTGAAACCGGCAGCGATTCATTCTTGCATACCAGTTGATTATACAATAGCTTGCGTGCGATCGTCAATTAATCGATATGGAATATCTCTCCGGCAAAAACTTGACACCGGCAAAATACATTTGATACAATGATTTTACAGGAGTCTGCATGAAACGATACGTCGTCGCGCTGGATCAGGGAACGACCAGCAGCCGCTGCATCATATTCGACCGCGAACAGCGCGTCGTCTGTCAGGGGCAGCGCGAATTTACCCAGTATTATCCCAAACCCGGCTGGGTCGAACAGGCTCCCATGGAGATTTATTCGTGCCAATACGGCGTGCTGATGGAAGTTCTTGCGCAGAGCGGCATTCCCGTTTCCCAAATCGCCGGAATCGGCATTACGAATCAGCGTGAAACGACGATCGTCTGGGATCGGGAAACCGGGCATCCGGTCTATAACGCGATCGTCTGGCAGTGCCGCCGGACGGCGAAATTGTGCGAAGAACTGAAAAAGGACGCCGCGTTCGCCGCCGCCGTAACCGACAAAACGGGACTGCTCGTGGACGCGTATTTTTCGGCAACCAAAATAAAATGGATTTTGGACAACGTGCCGGGCGCGCGTGAAAAAGCGCGCGGCGGCGAACTGCTGTTCGGTACCGTCGACACCTGGCTCGTCTGGAAACTGACCGAAGGGCGGCTGCACGTTACCGATTATACGAACGCGAGCCGCACGATGCTGTACGATATCAACCGTTTGTGCTGGGACGAGGATATCTGCGCCCGGCTCGATATTCCGACGGCGATGCTGCCGGAAGTTCACAATTCGAGCGAAATATACGGTACGATGAACATTCAAGGCAAAGAAGTTCCGCTGGCGGGCATCGCCGGAGACCAGCAGGCAGCGCTGTTCGGCCAAACGTGTTTCGAGCCGGGCGACGTAAAAAATACGTACGGAACCGGCTGCTTTTTGCTCATGAACACCGGCGACACGGTGTGCCGCAGCAAAAACGGGCTGCTTTCCACGATTGCCGTGGGACTGAACGGTTCGGTGCAATACGCGCTTGAAGGCAGCGTATTCGTCGGCGGCGCGGTTATCCAGTGGGTGCGCGACGAACTGCGGCTCATAACGGAAGCCTGTGACGCCGAATATTACGCGCGAAAAGTGCCGGATTCCGGCGGCGTGTATTTGGTGCCCGCCTTTACGGGGCTGGGCGCACCGTATTGGGACATGTACGCGCGCGGTTGCCTGATCGGGCTGACGCGCGGCACCAAACGCGAACATATCATCCGCGCCGCGCAGGAATCGATTGCGTATCAGACTTTCGATTTGGTGCGTGCGATGGAAAAAGATACCGCGCTTCGGTTGGGAACGCTCAACGTCGACGGCGGTGCGACGCGCGATAAATTCCTGATGCAGTTTCAGGCGGACATTTTGGGAACACCGGTGCAGCGGCCGCTCGTCCGTGAAACCACCGCGCTGGGAGCGGCGTTCCTTGCGGGATTGGCAACGGGATTCTGGCACGATACGGATGAAATACGGCAGCTGCGTCTTTTGGACAATCGGTATCTGCCGCAACTGCCGCCGGAACGGCGCGCGTCGCTGCTGGACGGCTGGCATAAAGCGGTCGGGCGCAGCCTCGGCTGGGCGGAACCGGAAGCGTAATCGCCGCTCGGCGGTTATACTCACGCGGTTACGTTTTCTCAGTTGCGTTTCCGCGGAAAATTCCATGCCGTTCCTGCTGCGTTTTTTTTGCAAGAAAATAACGCGTACCGGTTGACTTTTTTATTACAAAAGTATATAAAGTAACAGTAAACATCAATGGCGATGTGAACGACGAAAACCGTTCACATCGCCTTTTTTTTTAATTCTTCCCGGCGCGTACCGGATGAGATGATAGGGGGCAATAAAATGAGTACAGTTCCTGAACTGTTCGGAAGCATGGTTTTCAATGAAACAGTCATGAAAGAACGGCTTCCCAAGGATACTTTCAAAGTATTGAAAAAAACGATGGACGAAGGCTCTCCGCTCGAGGAAGGCGTTGCGAACATCGTTGCAAACGCGATGAAAGACTGGGCCGTGGAAAAAGGAGCGACCCATTATACGCACTGGTTCCAGCCGATGACCGGCATTACGGCTGAAAAGCACGACAGTTTTATTTCTCCGCAGACGGACGGAACCGTTATCATGGAATTTTCCGGAAAAGAACTGATCAAGGGCGAACCCGACGGCTCCAGTTTTCCTTCCGGCGGTATCCGCGCAACGTGCGAAGCCCGCGGATATACGGCGTGGGATCCGACGTCTCCTGCTTTTATCAAGGACGGCTCGCTGTGCATTCCGACGGCGTTCTGTTCCTACGGCGGTGAAGCGCTGGACAAGAAAACGCCGCTTCTGCGCTCCATGGACGCGATCGACAAACAGGCCAAGCGCATCCTGAAACTGTTCGGTAAAACGGTAAAGCGCGTCTGCACGACCGTCGGCCCCGAACAAGAATATTTTCTGATCGACAAAACGCTGTGGGAACAGCGCAAGGATTTGATTTATACCGGCCGGACGCTGTTCGGCGCCAAACCGCCGAAAGGGCAGGAATTGGAAGATCACTACTTCGGAACGATCAAGCCGCGCATTTCCGCGTATATGAAAGAACTCGACGAAGAATTGTGGAAGCTGGGCATTCTTGCCAAGACGAAGCACAACGAGGTTGCGCCCGCGCAGCACGAAATGGCGCCCATTTTTACGACGACCAACATCGCCGCCGACGACAATCAGCTGACGATGGAAATGATGAAAAAGGTTGCCGCCCGGCACGGTTTGGTGTGTCTGCTGCATGAAAAACCGTTCGCCGGCGTGAACGGTTCGGGCAAACACAACAACTGGTCGCTTTCGACCGATAAGGGTGAAAACCTGCTCGAACCGGGCAGCACGCCTGAAGAAAACGCCCAGTTTTTGCTGATTCTGACCGCGATCATCAAAGGTATCGACGAATATCAGGATCTGCTGCGCGCGTCCGTCGCGACGGCCGGCAATGACCACCGTCTGGGTGCCAACGAAGCGCCGCCGGCGATCATTTCGATGTTTTTGGGAGACGAGCTGGACTCCATTCTGGAATCCATCCGCACCGGCAAACCGTACGACCGCAAGGCGAAGGAAGTGCTCCGCCTCGGCGTAGACGCGCTGCCCGCGTTTCCCAAAGACAATACGGACCGCAACAGAACGTCGCCGTTCGCGTTTACCGGCAACAAATTCGAGTTCCGCTCGCTCGGGTCGAGTCTGTCGATTTCATGCCCGAACATCATGCTGAATACGATTGTTGCCGAAGAATTTGCCCAGTTTGCCGATATTCTGGAAAAATCCAAGGATTTTACCAAAGATCTGAACGAACTGATCAAAAAGACGCTGAGCAAACACCACCGGATCATTTTTAACGGAAACGGCTATTCGGACGAGTGGGTGCGTGAGGCGGAAAAACGGGGGTTGCTGAATCTGAAAACGACGTCCGACGCAATGCCGTATTTTATCGCGCAGAAAAACATCGATATGTTCAAAAAGCACGGCGTCTATACGGGTACGGAAATGAAGGCACGCTACGAGATTCAAATGGAAGAATACGTAAAAGTGCTGAACATTGAAGCGCTGACCATGATCGAAATGACCCGGAAACAGATCGTTCCGGCGGTGTTCAAATATCTGCAATCGGTTTCCGCGACGGCAGCCGGTATCAAGGCGCTGGTTCCCGGAGCGGAATGCAGTGCCGAAGCCGGAATCGTTCAGACCGTTTCCGGACTGTGCGACGCGGCGGTAAAGAAAATCGCGGCGCTTGAAACGGCGATGCTGAACAGCAAGGAATGCGCGGATATCACCGCTGAAGCGAAGTTCTACACGGCGTCCGTTATTCCGGCTATGACGGAACTGCGTGCGGTTGCGGACGAGCTTGAAACGCTGGTCGGCGAAGACTATTGGCCTTTCCCGACGTACGGCGATCTGCTGTTCAGAGTCTGAGGCTGGTGCAGATATTGACGGAGCGTGCGGTCAACGGCTGACCGTGCGTTCAGCAGACAACTGCGCGTTCAGCAGACAACTGCGCGTTCAGCAGACAACTGCGCGTTCAGCGGTCAGCTGCGCGTTCAGCAGACAACTGCGCGTTTAGCAGACAACTGCGCGTTCGTGGGATTCATATTTAAACTGACGGATTTTAAGTCAAAATCCGTATCAGTCGGTTCGGGCTAAAACCGAATCGGCGTTAGGCACAACGGCGTGCACCTTTTTTGCGTATCGGACGCGGAAAGGGTGCGCGCCTTTTTTTATATTTTTTTGAAGGGGGCTTTTTATGGAAGCTGAATCGATTATCAAGGCTGCGTCGGAAGCTGCAGCCGGCGACATCTGGGGCGTTTGGTTCCTGATGGGAGCCGCACTCGTTTTCTTCATGCAGTGCGGTTTTGCAATGGTAGAAACCGGTTTTACCCGGGCAAAAAATGCCGGAAATATCATCATGAAAAACCTGATGGATTTCTGCATCGGAACCGTCATGTTTATCCTGATCGGTTTTACGCTGATGATGAGTGAAAATTATCTGTTTGGCTTTCTCGGAATGCCCAACTGGCAGATTTTCACCGATTACGCCAATTTTGAATGGTCGAGTTTCGTCTTCAACTTGGTGTTCTGTGCGACGTCCGCGACGATCGTCTCCGGCGCCATGGCGGAACGCACCAAGTTCAGCGCATACTGCATTTATTCGGCGGTTATCAGCGCGGTCGTGTATCCGATTGAAGCCGGCTGGGTGTGGAATTCGCAGGGCTGGCTGGCGCAGCTGGGATTTATCGATTTTGCCGGTTCCGCTGCGATTCACATGGTTGGCGGTACTTCCGCTCTGATCGGTGCGGCCATCCTCGGTCCCCGAATCGGTAAATATTCCCGCGACAAAAGCGGCAAAGTAACGAAGGTCCACGCCATTCCCGGTCACTCGCTGACACTGGGTGCGCTCGGCTGCTTTATCCTGTGGTTCGGCTGGTACGGATTCAACGGTGCCGCCGCTACCGCGCTCGACGGCGTGGGCGGCTTGGCTTCGATTTTCGTTACCACGACGATCGCACCGGCGGTTGCAACGTGCGTAACGATGGCTTTTACCTGGATTAAAAACGGCAAACCGGACGTGTCGATGTCTTTGAACGGTTCGCTCGCCGGATTGGTCGGCATTACGGCCGGCTGTGCCGCACTGGATGCGTTCGGTGCGATTATGGTCGGTCTGGTGTCGGGTATCCTGATCGTGGTCGTGGTCGAAGGTCTCGATATGAAACTGCATATCGACGATCCGGTCGGTGCGGTTGCCGTTCATATGGCGAACGGTATTTGGGGTACGCTTGCCGTCGGATTGTTCGCGGTTGAAGGCGGTCTGTTTTACGGCGGCGGATTCAGTCTGTTGGGCGTTCAGGCGCTCGGCGTGATTTCGATTCTTGCCTGGACGACGGTGTGTATGCTGATTACGTTTACCGTGATCAAAAAAGTACACGGACTGCGCGTTTCCCGTGAAGAAGAAATCATCGGTCTGGATAAACTGGAACACGGAATCCTTTCCAGTTATGCGGATTTCGTTCCGGCGTTTCACGCCGAATTCGGCGAATCGGCCAATGCCGGTGAACCGGTCGCTCCCCCGGAGACCGCGGTTCCCGTAACGACCGTTACGACCGAAAAAGCTTCCAAGCCCGCCGGTGCGGTCAAATTGTCGAAAGTGGTTATCGTAACCCGCCAGAACAAATTCGACAGTTTGAAAGTTGCGCTGAACGCCATCGGCGTAACCGGTATGACGGTGGCCAACGTAATGGGCTGCGGTATCCAAAAAGGTGCGAGCGAATACTACCGCGGCGTGCCGGTGGAAATCAATCTGCTGCCCAAAATTAAAGTGGAAGTCGTGGTGTCGAAAGTACCGGTAAGCACCGTTATCGAGGCGGCCAAAAAAGCCTTGTACACGGGCCATATCGGCGACGGAAAGATTTTCGTCTACGACGTTGAAGACGTCGTAAAAGTCCGTACCGGCGAAACCGGCTACGATGCGCTCCAGAACGAAGATGAATAGCGTTTCATACAGGTAAAAATCTCCATTTCAAAAATAGAAGACCGGACGGAATCGCGGCAGCGTTCCGTTCGGTTTTCCTTGTATTTTAGCATTTCTGATGTTATACTGTATCCGGAGTTTTTGATGGATACTGCTATCTTGTATAAACAGGGAAAAAAACACCAGTTTGCCCCGTTCAGCATCGGGTTACTCTTAATTTTATTCTCCGTTTTTCTGCTGTATGCGGATCATATAAAACGGCTGAGCACCATTTTTGATACTGAAAGCGAATTGTACGTGCGGGAAATATCGCGTCAGACGGAAATGCTGATAGAAGACCGGTTAAAAAATCGGCTTATGAATCTTGAGCAGCTGGCGACGGTATTCCGTTATTCGGAAAATCTCCATTCCGATGTCGTGTTCGATTATTTGGCCAAGCAGGCGGTTCGATCGGGGGTTATCCGTTTCGGCGTGGCGCTTCCCGACGGAACGTATCGGACGAGCGACGGTCAAACGGCGCATCGGGCCGTTTCCATTACCGATCGGGATTATTTCCGAAAATCGATGAACGGCTTGAATGCCGTCGAATTTTCGCTGCACTCCCTCGTCGACGGGCAGGAAATCTTTGTCTGCAGCGTGCCGATCATGCAGGAACGGGGAATCGGCGGCGTTCTGACCGGTATTTACGATGTGGCCGCGATAGAAAACGCGCTGACGCTGCAGGGGTTCAGTAAGGACGGTTTTTCGGTTATCATAGACGCGGACGGCGATTTCATTACGGGGCGGGGTGATACGAATCTTGCGTTTTTTGACGGAAACTTTTTCCGGAACGTGAGCCGCAGGAACTTCCGGTCGCGGGAGGCTTTCGCCGATTTCAAAACGGCGTTTTCACAGCGCACCGAATATATATCGAGTATGCGGTTTTCGGAAAATCCGTATTTCGTGTACATACACCCGCTTTCTTTCGATAATTGTTCGCTGCTGATGATGTTTCCGGCAAAACTGCTGACGCTCGCTTCTTCCCGGTTTACGGTGCTGACCGTTTTTTTGTGCGTGTTCCAGATATTGTTTTTGGTCATGATTATCGCGATTTTTGGGCTTATGTACAAGAAGAACAAACGCGATTTGTACGTGCTTGCGTTTGAAGATTCCATTACGAAAGGCGGAAACAATTCGTGGTTTTCCATAGAGGCGAGCAGTCTGCTCTCTTCGTCCCAAGATACGCAGTACGCGTTCGTGATAATCGATATCGATCATCTTAAAATACTGAACGATACGTTCGGCTATGAAAACGGGAATCGGGTGCTGAAATACGTATACGACTGTCTGAACGGTATGCTGGTTTCAGACGAGATTGCGGTCCGCGCCATGCAGGATGATTTTATCATGCTGCTGAAGTTTCACTCCAAAGAAGTCCTGCAGGACCGTCTGAAGCTGATGGCCGCGCGCATCGGCAATTTTAACGTTGAAGACGACCGCAGATACGTCATTTCCATCAGCGCGGGGATTTATCAGGTTGAAGATCCGCGGCTGGATATACTGACCATGCAGGATCGGGCGTTTATCGCGCTGGAAAATGCCAAACGGCAGCGCGGCAGTTTGCTGCGCTGTGCGTATTTTAGGGAACAGGACCGGAAGCGGCTGCGGGAAGAAAAGCGGATCGAAAACCGAATGGAAGAAGCGCTCGCTTCCGGTGAATTCATCGTGTATCTCCAGCCGAAATACGATATCGGCTCCGATTCCGTTACCGGCGCCGAAGCGCTTATCCGCTGGCTCGATCCGGAGCGCGGAATGATCCGCCCCGACGAATTCATTCCGCTGTTCGAGCGGAACGGGTTCATTTTCAGCATCGATCTGTTCGTTTTCGAGCAGGTGTGCAAATTGCTGCGTTCGGAACTGGATCGGGGACTGACGCCGCATACCATATCGGTAAACCTTTCGCTCGCGTATTTGAACCGGCCCAATTTTCTGCGGTTTTTCAAGGATATCTGTCTGAAATACGATATCCCGCCGACGTATCTGGAATTGGAACTGACGGAAACGATCGTGTTTGAAAATATGGAACTGCTGATCCGCATCATTCGCGAAATGCACGAGTTCGGTTTTACCTGTTCGCTTGACGATTTTGGCAGCGGTTATTCTTCTTTGAACATGCTGAAAGCGGTGCCGGTGGACGTTCTGAAACTGGACAAGGAATTTTTTGCCGACAACGGAAACGATGATCTGCGCGGTACGTCCGTTATCGAAAGCGTGATAGAACTCGCCCGAAAACTGAAAATGAAAACGGTTTCCGAGGGCGTTGAAAAAAAATGGCAGGTCGATTTTCTGCGTCAAGTCAAATGCGACATGGTGCAGGGGTTTGTCTATTCACAGCCGGTATGTATCCGCGAATACGAACAGCTTGCGTTCGGCAGCCCGGCGGAACCGTAATATATACGTCCGGCGGGCCGCCGAAAGTGTGAGTCGTTTCAACGTTTCAAAATCGCTTCGAGCCGTTCCCTAAGCGCTGCGTACCGTTTGCGGGTACGCAGGTTCGGTTTACAGTGCTCCCGATTCGGCCGCGCCGGGAAGTCCGATATCCGTACGGAAGAACATGTCGGTAAACGTAATGCCCGCCATCGTTTCGTACGCGGCGCGCCTTGCTTGCTCAAACGTTTCGCCGTAGGCGCTGACTGCGAGCACCCGTCCGCCGGAGGTTACCAGTCCGGTTCCGTCGTTTTCCGCCGTTTTGGCTCCCGCGATGAATATTTTTACGTCCGGGGCGTTTTTCGCTTTTTCCGTTACCCTCAGCGGAAGTCCTTTTTTATAGGCGTGCGGATATCCGCCCGAAACGGCGACCGGTGCACAGACGAAGCCCGGTTTCCAGGTACACGGAAAATCTTTCAGCGTGCCGTTCGTGATAGCCCGGCACAATTCGGCAAAGTCGAAGTCCATGAGAGGCAGCACGGCCTGCGTTTCGGGATCTCCGAGACGCACGTTGTATTCGAGCAGCTTCGGCCCGTCCGCGGTAAGCATCAGTCCGAAGAAAATGAATCCCCGGTAATCCATGTTTTCCGCAATCATGCCGGCGAGCGTCGGTTTGAGTATGCGTTCGTCGAAGGCGGACATCTGTTCCGGCGTTACGTCGCTCACCGGTGCGACGGCGCCCATACCGCCCGTGTTCGGGCCTTTTGCTCCGTCGAGCAGCCGTTTGTGGTCGCGCGCCGTTACGAACGGTACAATGCACGCTTTTCCGGCTTTCGCACTTTCGGGAGTGACCGAAACGGCGGCGAGCACGGATATTTCCACTCCCTGAAGGTATTCTTCTATAACGAGTTTTTTTCCGGCGGCGCCGAGCGTTTCTTTGCCCATGAATTCATCTACGGCGTTCAGTGCGTCCGCTTCCGTGGCGGCAACTACGACACCTTTCCCGGCGGCGAGACCGTCCGCTTTGACGACGATCGGCGCACCGTGCGTTTTTATATAAGCGCGCGCCGCTTCTGCATCGGTAAACGTTTCGCTCGTGGCGCAGGCAACGCGGTGTGCGTGCATGAACTGCTTGGCAACGTCTTTGCTCGCTTCAAGCGCCGCTCCCTTCGATTTGGGGCCTACGGTGGGAACGCCCGCGTTCCACAATTCGTCGGCAACGCCCGCGGCCAGCGGATCTTCAGGGCCGACGACGGCCATCGTGCAGCCTTCGTGCCGCGCGATCGCCGGATATATATCCGTTCCCGAAACGCCGTCCAAATACGCGCACGCAGCGGGATCCAGGTTGCGGCATTTGGATTCGGCTGCCGTTCCGCCGTTTCCGGGAACGCAGACGATTTCCGTTACCGAAGGACTTTTTGCCAATGTCCAGCATATTGCGTGTTCGCGTCCGCCGGAACCGATTACCATTATTTTCATATATATATACTATAGGGAATAACGGATTTTTTCAAGCTGTCCGGTGATAAGCGATAATTCCTATGATGAAGGTTCTTGCAAGGGTGTTTAAAAATCCGGCAGGCCTGAGTTCTGTTCCATATTTTAATCCCCCGCATAAGAATCAAGAGAAGCGTTCCGGATAGAATAAATTTTATTTTGCGAGTTTTCTATAAAAACCACGAATATATATTGTTGGCATAGAAAATAAAAATATCAACACGCCGATGAAAGCGCAGTAGCCGTCACTTAAAATGATTACGGCGTATAAAAAGCTAAAAAGACCATATAATTCCAGTTTTAATGGTTTAAAAATCAAAAAAAGAAAAATCCTATAACGTTTATTGTTATTGCGAATATCGTTTTAATTGAGAGACTTTAATTTCTGCAATGAATGTTTTTAAATGAGATATGGCTGTTCATTTCAGTTCATTACAACCGGCAGCATCGGTTATTGAAAATACTTTTTGGCACAAACATTCACATTTTCTGGAGCGTATCGGCGAAATTATAACAAGGTATCACAATTTTTACAATGTTAATCATTACTTGGGCAGGGCAACCGCATTATAAACCCACTCGACAAAACCGAAAACGGAAGTAACCTTCATCAGCTTTGTTGAGGATGCAAAAGTGTTTTTGAGATAAAGAGTCATGGAATTAAGATTTGATGATAAATTCGGTAATATGAACTTGCATCCGAATTGTTTGAATTTCCGTACAGGTAATCAAGCAAGTAAAATCGGAAATAAAGAACAGGCGCATTACTTTGTGCCGGAAAACTGTATTGACGTACTGTTTTGACGCTCAAACCCTATCGTGCGACTACAATCCTGCGCGTGCTTGCAAGAATCGACGACAAGCAGCTGGAAAAAGTTTTCTGCGAATACGCAAAAGGAATATTCAGTGTCAGACTTCCGGAAACGGAAGTAATCGCAATCGACGGAAAAACAATCAGAATATCGAACGACAGGGAATCAAAAGTCGTCCACGTGGTTTCTGTCTGGGCAAGTACGGCGGCGGGTGATGTATGTGTGTAGGGGTGGGGCAGACAGAAGAAAATATTGGCATATTACTTTGGCAATAACCGGTGGTTTTTGAGTTGGCAGGGCCAGAAAATGGGGTGAAAACTGAATTATGCACAACGCGTTGAAGAAAGAGAAAAAACATGAAAGAAAAATATAGTGATAAATTACTAATTTCAATAATCGTATCTACTTACAATAGGCCTGATAAATTGAAAAAGCAATATCTTTTATTCATTGGTATACTTTTATCGTAAGGTGGTTATGAATCGGGAGAATGAACAAAATACACTTTTTGAAAAAAATAGTCTATCTAATCATGAATGAGCGTGGTACAACGTATAAAATGAAGAAAAATATGAAATTTTTAAGTTATATTAATAATTCTAGTTATTTTGGTTATATGCAGTTGTTTACCCTACAAGGCCGAAGAGCTTTTAACAAAAGGTGATAATGGCGGAAAATTTTACACGATCGAGATGTACCGATGATTGTATGACCTGATGATATCAGGAAAAAATGTGCTCATAATTAGTACAGTATCTTCTTGCAGTACCGACTGTGCGCCGGGCAATTAAATTTCTATCTGTAATTACGACAATGGTCAGCGAATTAATTTTCTGCTGCAAAAGGCAGACGTAAACTGTAAGAAAATATCTAACTGGCTGTAAGAAAATAGTATTTTAAAAATTTGTCTTAAAATATATGACTAAAATCATTTCTCTATTTCAATCCCACCGGATAAAAGAAACTTTTGCAGCAAGGTCTGAATTTTAATGTTCACTGCAAAAGGCGATACAGGATTGCCTTCTAACTGCTCAAAATAAGACTTTGCCTTTTCTTTATCAACAGAAGCTTTCAATTCATCAAAGCGACCAAACTCATTGATGTTGTTTTCTGTTAGACAGCAATTCATCATGCTTCTTAACTTCTTTTCATCCAGACCAAGGGCAGAACATAAGTGGCTAACCTGTTCATTTTCTGCATTGTGCTGATATAAAGACACATATTCTCTAAAGCTGATGTTGCTATCTACTTCAACATTCCCCATCTGAACATCATGGATAAAAATGTTTGCATACTTTTGCTCTTCCTGCGTAAGAAAAGCAAATGATTTGTGCAAATCATTCAATCCTTGTTCAAGCTGTTCTTCAGTTACATTTTCTTGAGAAAGAATTTTCAAGTATTTTGTAAAACGGGAGTTCATATAGTCAACGTCAATCTTATCTGTATCGATTTCTGTTAGGTAGCCTTCTATTTCATAAGGTACATCTTCTGAACCTTCTGAATCCGAATCTTTACCAGAGAACAGTTCTTTATAACGCAAAGCCATAGCTAAATAGGTATTTTCATCAAGATTCAGGCTTACCGATGTTGTTTGTTCTTCTTCATCTTTGTTTTCTGTAACTTCATATTGAAGCTTGTCCCATGTAAAGCCCTGCACTCTTGCCGATTCTAAATATTCATTCAGTTGTTTAAATGCCTTTGCAAATTTGCCTCTTTCTGTTTTGTCTTCCGGTAATTTTGTAAAATCATCGGAACCTGCTTTTGAGAACAAATCTGAAATATCGGCAAAAACTTCGTTCATCTTTTTTATATTAAAGCTAAGGCGTTCTACAAACATTCCAATGGGTTTGTCGCCGGAGTACAATTTTACAGCGTCTTGAATATTGCGTTCCATTGTGTGTGGTTTTCTGTAATACTTTATAATTCCGAAAGGCTTCTTTTCTCCAAACAAACGGTTTGTTCTTGAAAATGCCTGTATAATATTTTCGTATTCCAAAATCTTATCAAGATACAGTGTGTTAATCCATTTTGAATCAAAACCTGTAAGCATTTGGTCAACCACAATTAATAAATCAAGTTCTTTTTCCGGAGTGCGTTCAATAAGAATATACGGCTCTTTATGTGAAAGACGAGCAGCAATATCTTTTTTAAACTGTGCGTGAGTTGCAAGAGAAAAATCCACACCGTAACGCTGATTGTAGTCTGAAATTATTTCTATCAAACCGTCTTCTTTTAAGGCAAAGCCGTCGTTATTGTCAATGTTAGGATCAAACAATGCGGTGATTTTTAATTCAGGTTTCTGTTTTTTTATGAGGCGATAATATTCAATTGCTTCATCAATACTGCTTGTTGCAAAAATTGAATGGAACATACCATTGTTACTTAGACGGACATAATCACCTAAAATATCATTTATAACTTGCTGCTGATGTTCCTTGCGTCTGTATTGAGAGTTTGAAATATAATCTTCAATACCTTTTACATCCTTGCCATCATCTCCAACAAAGCCAGCCATCTTAACTTTAGAAGAGTCCATGAACTTGTTAAAGACTTCGCTCTTTTTAGGATCGGCTAATGCCTCTTCCACTATTTTAGATTGTGATTTATCCAAGGCGACGGCTTTTCTTAAATCCTTATCTTTGTATGTTAGAATTTTGTACGGATCAAAACCCAGTACATTTTTATCCCGAATGCCGTCTGCAATGCTGTAGCGGTGCAATTCATTACCAAAAACGGTAGTTGTTGTGTTCATCTTTTTTTGATTTTCCACCTGAATTGGAGTACCAGTAAAGCCAAAAAAATTGCATTTGGAAAAGTCTTTTTGATTGTTATAAGCATATCGCCAAAAGTTGAGCGGTGGGCTTCATCAATAATAAAAACAATCCGCTTGGAATTCATTATAGAAATATCATAGGCATTCAAGCCGTCTTCTTCATTTTTAATGTTACTCATTTTTTGAATTGATGTAACAATGAGCGTGTCATAATAGTTGTCGCTTTTTAATTTTGTAATCAGGATATTTGTGTTTTCTGTTCCTTGAATTTCTTCGTTTTCATTTGCAAAGTTTCTATATTCTTTTAAAGACTGAGTTCCAAGCTCAATTCTGTCCATTAGGAAAATAACTTTATCAGCATCTCCTGAATTTGCAATAAGCTCTGCGGACTTAAAACTTGTCATGGTTTTGCCGGAACCTGTTGTATGCCAAATAAAACCGCCTAAAATACTGTGGCTTCCCCATTCGATTTTTGAAACAGTGTCAGAAATTGCATTTGCCGCATAATACTGGTAGCTTCGCATTACTTTTAGAACACCGTCAGAACCGTCTGCAACTGTATAAAAACCGATTAACTGATGAGCCATTGGAATAGAAAGCAATGAAGATGCAATCTTTTCCCAATTATTGATTCTTTCATTATTAAAATCTGCCCAATGAAAATAATAATCAGAATTGAATTTTCCATCCGGTCCGGGATTTGCAAAATAAACAGTTTCGTTTGGTTCCATTGCCACAAAAACTTGAACCAAAGAGAACAATCCTGTAAAAATACCTTCATACGCATACTTTTCTATTTGGCAGCAAGCCTGTGTAACAGAAACATTGCTTCGTTTTAACTCAATATGGAAAAGCGGCATTCCGTTTATTAAAAGCATTAAATCGCCACGACGATTATTTAACAGTGCAGACTTTGCCTTGAACTTTGGCTGTCGAACAATCTGGTATCTGCTTTGACCTGCTGCAATTTCGTTTCTGTCATAGATTTTAAGACTTACTTCATGCCCCAGATGCAATGTATCTTTTGGGTTATCTCTTGTTACTGATATTGTTTTGCCGTTGATTAAGCCATTTAACTTTAGCGGAGTTTTTAATTTTGCAATCTGCTCAAGAATCTGTGCCATTTCGCTGTTAGTTAAGGGAATGTTATTAAGACGGTCAATTTCCTTATTGTTTTCAAAAAGGATTGAAGCCCAGTTTTGTATTAAGTCTTCTTCTGTTGGATATTCGATTATTTGCTCTTCCCAACCCTTTTTTGTAAGTGTGTTTATTAGAGCGTCTTCAAAATCTGATTCTTGGGTAAATGGCATGGGATTAGTCCTTAAACAAAAGATTAAGATTACTATATCGCTTAAGGGAGTTTTTGTCTTTTAGAATAAAAACCCATGTCTCTGAATATGTGCCAGGCACAGCAAAATTAGTATCGTTTATAAAGTCTAAAAAACTTTTCAAATCTTTTTTCTCTCCATATTTGTCATCAAAAGAATTTGAAAGATTTTTTTTATCTTCGTCTGTTAGGTTTTCAATTTTATTATGAAGAACATGTTCCAAATTCCTTGAAAAGAAAAATATTTGATATGGAATATCAAAAATTTTCTGGAGTTTACATAATTTTTGTACTATAAGTCTTTTTGCTTTATTTCTTTCTTCTATTTGATTTCTACTATTTGTAATTATTTCATTTTCTGTATATTGAATCTTATTGTTTGTTCCTTCCATTACATATTCAGGAGAAATAAAAGCTCCATCCGTGTCTATAATATGAATTATTCTTTCAACATCAGTAGGAAAACGAATTCTATCTATTGCTAAAGAATCTGTGATTCTTTTACTGATAATACTAATTATATCTCCCGGTGTTGGATCTGTCATTGTTATTGGATTTGGTTCTGTTGTTATATCGCAATACATGACAGCAACTTTAACACTGCTGTTTTCAAAGTAGTTTTCAAAAATACTTTCTAGCGAAACTTTGTCAGAAAGTCCTTCCACAATGACGGCTATAGCTTTTTTTCTATTCTTCGACATGGCAACCTGCCTTGCGTAAACAGCGCCTTATTGTAGATTCCTTTATTTCAACTGCTAACGGTTCGTTCTCACCTTCCAAAGACAACGCACGTAGATAACAGTCACGAAGATTATTGGTTGGTTTTATATTTGATAATTTAATGTAACGGTTTTTGTCATTAGCAGAGGAAAAAATAATACTATTTTTGTTTAATACTTCTAGCGGACGTAAATTATGGGAAGTAAAAATTAATTGTCCTTTTCCAGACTCTTCAATGACGGACAACAATTTTCCAAGAAGAAGTTCAAAAACACCACTATCCAATTCATCAATAGCTACACATACAGAAGGATCATTAAACATAACAATAAGAACATTCAGAATTGAAATTATTTTTTTAATGCCTTCTGATTCATAGCGAAGAGGAAACTGCAATCCATCTCTTTTAGAAACAAGCTCAAATCGAATACCACCAGTTCCATTTTCTTGTAATTGCTCTCCATAGTTAATAAAACCAACAGATAATCCTGGAACAAGTGCATCTAATACGCAATTCATATTACTAATGACTGTTTCAATCATTTCAAAAGCAGCTTTAGGAAGAATCGTTGGATTTTGTAAGTCAATAGGAATATCTCCAACTGATAGTGAGTTTTGATTTTTAAGAATAAATGCAAGCGGCATAAACATATTTAAGCTTATTCCGCCACTATGGGAGGTTAGTATTATGAATAATTTTTGCATTACATACTTTTTAATTATACTAATAATAATGCCAAGTTCATTTTGTGGAGACTGTTTTAATATATCAGAAAACTCTTTTGAAAATAAAAAGGATTTATTTGTTTCCTGTGCCATTTTGTAAGCAACGGACAACTCAATTATTTTGTCTCGGTTTTTTGATACAAGTTCATCATATTGATTTTTGGGTGTAAATACCTGCAACGCATCATTGTAAGAGCATTCAAAATACGGTTTGTCTTTAACCCATGAACCATCTTCTAACATTTTTGAAACATTCAATTTTTCAGAAGAAAAAACAGCCTTTTCTTCTTTTTTTGAAATGGTGCAACCATAAGTAACTTTATACTTTTCATTTTCTGATTTTTGAATTGCTAGTTTTATTTTAAAAGTACATTCTTCTTTATTAGCAGAAATTACTTTTTCCATGTCTGCCCAAAGAGAATTGCCAGAAGCTATGTTTTTAAATAAAGAAAGCGTTTGAATTACTGATGTTTTACCAGAGCCATTCTGACCGTATATTCCAGCTATGTCTGCATCTTGAGAAAACTCATCTTTATCATTAGTTTTAGGCATAGAAAAAAGACCATTTGAGACATTCTTAAAATTCTCAATTTCAATGGACATAACCCGTACTAATAATGATTCGCTCATATTCATACCTTCTGTAATCTGATTATATGTACTGTATCGGCATTTTTGATTAAAATCAATAGTGTAAAATGGAAAACGTTATATTTTATTACGATTTTAGGTTTTAATATAGCTTTTTGTGTAATTTGGACAAAAAAATAGAGCGCCGTCATAACGCCGCTCTTACAAAAACATTGTCGTTTTTTGTTACTGATAATAATATAACTTCTATAGTGTCATTTGTCTACAAAATAAAAGATTGATACTATCAAATGGTTGGGGTTAGTCCTTAAAGAAGTTCATCATTTAGATTTTATTTAATATATCATTTGTTTGTTTTAAATTGTCTTTATTTTCAGCACCTATAGAAGAGTATATTTTTTTAATCCAATCAACGTCACATGACTGTTTTGTTGCATACTGTTTTAGTTCTGTACAAGTTTTTCCACTGGTTCTTGTTGCTGAGACAGCAACATCAGGGTTTGTCTTATTAAAATATTTAATATTTTCGTTAAGCTGGTTTTCATTATCCCCTGCAGTACAAATAGAGACTATTTTGCCATTAAAACTAATTGTTTCTCGTCTATCGCAGACATTGTTTTGCGGACTAGGCTTTTTACAGCCAGTAGTTTTTTCTTCTAATAAATCGATTAATAAGTTGAGTGTTGAAGTTTTTCCACAATTACTTCTGCCATACAATCCAATTACTTTCATTTTTCTTTCTCCTTTTTGTTAGTCTCATTTATGACTATATCATTTTTTTTCGAAGTTTTATCATTGAATAACTCTTTTTTTATTTTCGCAATAGTACAAAAATACTTATTAATGATTAATGGATTACCTAAAGGATCTTCATTAGAATTTCTAATCATACACATAGTGCAAAAATCTCTATCTGAACAATTTATACATTTTGGAAAATCCTTTTTTTGTAAATCTCTTAAATATCTTACTTTATCAGATTCCTCCCAAATTTCTTCAAGTGATGTATTTTTTATATTTCCAACAACATATCCCTGCCAGCCTGCACATGGATATACATCTCCATTATCATTTATACAAATTGATGAATGACAAACACTACATATACTATCATTTGGTAAAGTATTCTTTTTATCTTCAACATCTTGCTTCATCTGTCTTAAAAATTTTGAATCATTTTCCATTTTATAACTAATTATTTCTTTTACTTCATCGATGAATAATCGGCATTTCAAATTACTTGTTGTATTGTTATAACCAGCAATAATAACATAATCAGCTGAAACTTGAATTCCATATTTTTCAGCCCATTTAATAACATCTGTATATGAGTCTTTATTTTGTTTGATTATAGGACAACTTATTTGCAATGGAATATCATTTTCAATTAGTCTAAGAATCCCATTTTTAGTTTTTTCGAAACTTCCTTTTATTTGTGTTATTTCATCATGAATAGTAGGATTCATGGAATATAATGAAACTTGAACTCCTAAAAGTGGATTAGATTTCATTTCAGCTAAAATGTCATCATTAAGTAATGTCAAGTTGCTAAGGACATTCACTGAAAAATTATTATCATTACATTTTCGTAAAAAATTACAAAAATCTTTATGTAACAAAGGTTCTCCACCACTTAAATTTATATGTAATACATTCAATTCTCTGCATTGATTAAGAATATTATAAAACAATTCATAACTCATTTCTGTTGTCTTATTTTCATGCGGTATATAGCAATGAACACATCTTTCATTGCATTTGCTTATAATTTCTATATGTACATTTGTAAGTTGTGGTTTCCCATCAAAATAGTTGTCAAGAAAATCCTGAGTTTCTTTCTTCACATTAAAAACACAAGGATGTGTTTTTACTACTTTGTTTTCTATATTTGTTTTTTTATAAGAAAATTTAATTTCGTTTTCTTCACATTCTTGATATGTTCTGCCGGCTACAATAAAGCCATCTTTATTTAGTTTCTGTAGAAAATCACAAACGTCAGCCTTAATTATATTAAAGTCAACATCTGTAAAGCAAATGCATATTTTTTTTACAATATCATCGATAAATTGTGGTTTTTTTGTTAAAGCAGAAATAAAAATACATCCTACATCCGAAACTATCCTGTCTCCTATAGGAGATTCTCCATCATTAAGGAGTTTATACCTGAAATTTCTATTGTCAGTTATATAACCAAACGAATCAAACTCTCTAAATATAATACTTGAACTTAGTTTAAAATACATAATATTCTCCATTCCATGGTGGAGACGATGTGTTTATTAAGCAAAACAACATCGTCTCTTTGTTACTTAGCGTCCACTTGGTTTTGGCGGATTACAAGGTCTTCCACTTGGTTTGCTGTTTGGACGGCATTCTGCCATGTAAACAGTACTTTGTGCCAAAACTTCTGGTTTTTTGTACATCATACAAGTACCTCCTTTTATTTATTTTATTTTAACATTACTAAAAATAATAATGTTCTCAAAATCAGTATCGTTTTTGTATTTTTCACAGTCAGAATCTTCTAAAACAAAATCTCTATTTATTTGTTTGTTTTCTAATTCGTTTTTTAATAGATTTAAAGCTTTTTCTTTTTTCTCTGTTTCTGCAAAAAAACTGTGCATAATGAGTATAAATATTAAAATTACGAATCTGTTATTCATAAACTTCACCTTTTCTTCTACACAAACATCCGTTCCAGCAATGCTTTTTTTACGTTCTGAAGTTTATCCAGTTCCTTCTTTTGCAAACTTAGCAATGTATCTAGTTGTTTGAAAAAATTACCGATTTTGGTTTGTTCGGCTTTATCAATCGGTAAGATAATGGGTGTTTTTTTTCCACTTTCTATTGTGTAGGTTCCAACAGTGCCTGTCCCTGCTGATTCTTTAATAAAATATTGAATTTTTTTTCCACAAAAGGAATAATAAAAAAAATTCCCATTTATTTTATTACTATTCTGAAACCAAATGATATTTCCATCTTTAAAATATACTGGTTCTAGATTTTCTATTTGCATTGGAATACCAATAGTTCCAACTCCTGTAACTAATAAATCTTCGATTTTTACTTTCCCAGAAATAGAAGTATATTCATCATATTTTTGCTTTGATATAAAAAGATTATCCGTAATTTTCTCATTTTTATAACTTGCCACAATATCTCTTGCACGTAAAAATTTTATGCCTTTATTAGTCCAATCAGATTGATGTATTCTTTTTACAGAAGTTATATTCATAATTTCTCCCATCGTTTTCTCTTTCCAATCTTCTGTAAATCCTTTAAAGCGTAGTGCAGGAGTGGCTTGTCCGTCTTGTGGGAACATTTTTTCTAGCAATGATTTTTTTATTTGCAGGAGTTTTTCGTATTTAGCTTTTTTTGATGTAATAAGAGTGTCAATATTTTTGAAGAGCGTGCCGATTTTGGTTTGTTCTATGGAATTCGTGGTAATATAAACAGATAGATTTTCTAATGTGTTTGAATTTATTGCAGGATAACTCGTACCAGTACAATTATCAAGAACTAATTTGACAAATTCATCTTCTTGAAGTTTTGTAAATAAAAAACTGCTGTCAATAAATGGTCTAATTTGTGCATACCCTGTTGAAAATACAAAATCCAAATCATCTTTATCATAAAGAAAATTATTTTTTTGATAAGGTCTTACAGTCTGATAAAAAATATCATTTTTTCTTGCTAATCTTTGAGCTCTTGAGGGAGCAGAATCCTTTGTCTCCGTCCGATATTGTAAAAGTTGAGTACCAGAAACTGATTCTAAATCAACATACTTAAAAATATTAGGTATTTCTGACTTAGGATTAAAATCACTCACTTCTCCCAGTGTCTTCTCTTCCCAATCTTCTGAGTATCCTTTAAATCGTAGCTGTGGCTTTTTAGATTCTTTCATTTATCTTTACCGCCCGTTGAGTCTGAGATTCCTTGTGATTTAATTTCCAAAGAAGGCTTGTCATTTCATTTGTTAAAATGGCGTAATCTTTTTCTTTCTCAATTCCGCGCTCTTTCCATTCATCAGTCAGTTCCTTACGCATTTCAATTGTCTGCAAACGCTGATTTATCCACCCTTCTGTATATCCTTTGGCTCTGTAAAAATCTGCTCCTCTGATTATTGCCTTTTCAGGGTCTGCAATTTCATCCAGTCGTTTACTGCCTAATTTTGCAAGCCAAAGTTTAAAAGGTTCCGCCTTTGGTGATGGAATAGACTGAATAAGGCGGAAGAGCTGTTCTGTGTTTAGACAATCAGTAAGACGTATTTTTCCATCAGCGGCAGGCATTTTCAAACCGTGACAATTTGTCACGGTTTCATTTCCTTCTGCTATAAGGCGTTGTTTTAGTTTACGCCAATATGCAGTTGGATTCTTGCTATCTGTAAGAACGGTAATAACATCAACAACAGAAAAATACCATTCTTCTTCATCTGCGTTCCAAGAGGTGCGAACATTCTTTTTATCAAATAAACGTATTTTAGTGCTGTTTTCTTCCATTATTTGTCCTGCCTTTCTTCCACAATCTGCTCTTTTGATTTTTCTCGATTGCCACACGAATTAGAACAATCTGCCTGTTTTCTTTTTTTTATTTTTTTTTCTATGCTTAACAACACGTTCAATTCTTCATCATCTTTGCGATCGGCTTCTTTTGCGTCATATGCTTTACGAGAAGAATCAAACGCAAGATATATTTCTTCTACTTGTTTTTCCATTTGCTTGTGAGAACGACTGCCTTTATTATCAAGAAGCGGCAATGAATAATCTTTAATGATTTTATCAACATTGTTTTCCCAAAACTTTATTGTTAAATCTTTGCGCATTTTTACATGGAGTTCTGCACTTTCTAAAAAGATTGCAACTATTCTGTTTAATGAATCAATTTCATCTTCTGTTAAATAATTTTTAGAAACATAAATATCTTGCTTTCGTACAACAGAACCTTTCCAACTTGTTAGATTCATATTTGGCTTTGAACTGTCAGCTCTGCTTAAAATCAGCTCTGCAGCTGTTTTATTTGTTATCGCATAAATTAGCTTGTTTTGAACAGTTGCAAAAAACATCTGAGTCGCTTTATCGCTACCGTCGTAGTCAGAAGATAGTGCGAATAAATCGCGAATTTTCTGGTAAAAGCGTTTTTCACTTGCACGGATGTCGCGAATTCGCTCAAGAAGTTCATCAAAATAGTCAGGTCTGCCGTCCGGATTTTTTAAACGCTCATCATCAAGAATAAAGCCTTTCTGCAAATATTCAGTTAGATTGGTATTTGCCCATTTTCTAAACTGTGTACCGCGAACGCTTCTAACTCTAAATCCAACAGCTAAAACCATTGGGAGAGCATAATAAGTAACTGAATAATTTTTTCCGTCTGCAGCAGTTGTTAAGTAATCCTTAACAACTGATTTTTCATCTAATTCCTTTTCCTGTAATATATTAGAGATGTGCATACTGATATTGGGTTTTGAGGTGTCAAAAAGTAAAGCCATCTGCTGTTGGTTCATCCAGATAATTCCGTCTTTTGAGTAGAGTTTTACATCAGCTTTTCCGTCATCTGTATTATATATTATTATTTCATCAGTCATTTATTCTTATTTCTCCTGCTTTTCTATAGCTATATATACCTGTTTTATATACATATTCATGTTTATTTCCCTGACAAAAGCGTCTGCAGTTCCAAAATAGCCTTCATGTCGTACTCGTTGCCATTCAAATCACTGAGCAAGTTTGACAAATTCTTTTCGCTTTCTGTAATTTCATTTTCAAGGCTTAACAATGTATCGCTGTATTTTGTTGCAAGGTTTTCTATCTGTTCAGAAAAATCATGAATCAATACAGACGGCATATTGTACAAAGCGGTTATCAGCGGTGTAATCCATTTTAATTCAAGTAATTTCTTTTGTTCTTCTTTAGACAAGCCTTCAATTGTTTCCTTAGTTTTTATATGCAATGCGTTTTCTTCATTTTTAATAGCATCTTTTAATGGCTTTTGTGATTTTATGATTTCATCAGCCTTCAAAAGTTTTGCCTCAAAGGTGTCGTCGTTTCCTGTATAAACTGGCAAAGGCTGCTTTTCTTTTTTGCAGTCGTCCTTTATTTCTTTTATTGCAGAAGCTAGTTCTTTTGTTACAAAGGCATCGTTTGTTTCATTTAAGATGCTGCCTTCCTTTTCTTCTTCTGTAAAACTTTCAATTATTTGATTTAGTTCTTCTTCTGTTTGAGAAAGCTGTTCTTTTTTTTGTTCAATTGAATTTAATTCTGTTTGCAGCAGTGTTTTCTGCACCAGTTCAAATGGCAGAATATGACCGACCCAGCCTTCCTGCACTTCTTCTATCAGACCTTTTTTCTTCTTTTCAACCATGTGCGGGTCAACTTGCGTTATTGCCGCATCTCCTTCTGTCTGAATTATTTCAATATCGTCGGTAATCTTATTCCAGCCATCATCTAAAATCTGGAACGCCTGATATTTATCGAGCAGCTCCATATCAGTAAACCGGGCAAATAAATCATCAGATAAAATGCTTTCTTCTTTATTAGTATTTATGGACTGAATATCGTCCAGCAGTTCTTTTTTGAGATAGTCAGTTATTGTGTTAAAATGAAAATCAAACAGTTTTTCAAACTTTTTAATATCAGCATGATTTGTTATGCACTCTTTAATGTCTTTTACTGCCAAAGCTGAATATGAATCATTCACTGGCGTAAACAATGCTTTTTTCAATGCGGAGAATTTTTCCCAGAAATTGTTTAGTTTTTCAATTTCATTGTTTGGAATTCCTCCGAATAGAGAAGAATATAAATCATAGCTTTCTGATGTATCTGATGAATCAACATACCGAGGTATGTTCAAATTGTATTCGTTTTGGCGGATTACTTCTTTTTTTACAAGCGAAGAGTAACCTGGAATTGAAAGGCGGCCATTTACGGTGTCAGTTATCCGCTTGATATCAGAAGAACGCAGCTTGTTGTTTTTTCCTTCTTTTATATACCCCTTGGAAGCGTCAACTATGAGAACATCGGAATCGGTTCTTTTTTGTCTCAGAACTATAATAACTGTTGGGATGCCTGTTCCAAAAAAAATATTTGCAGGCAATCCTATAATTGCCTGTATCTGGTCTTTTTCTATAAGCTTCTTGCGTATTTCGCCTTCTTCACCGCCACGGAACAAAACACCATGCGGAAGTACGATTGTCATAATTCCATCTGGTTTTACGTGATACAAATCATGAAGCAAAAAAGCGTAGTCAGCCTTTGATTTTGGAGCAAGTCCATAATTTGAATAACGCGGGTCATTTTCTTTATTTGTTGAATCCCACTTTTGTGAATAAGGCGGATTTGAAACTACTGCATCAACATACAACGGGTCGTATGTATGAACCGGATCGTTTTCATCAAAGTACGGCCAGTCGCTTTCCAAGGTGTCAGCATTTCTGGTAACGATATTATCAGGCAGAATATTTCGCATAATAAGATTCATTCTGGTAAGGTTGTATGTATTTTGCTTTAGTTCCTGTGCGTAATATTTTATGTTGTTTTTGTTATCGATATGTTTTGCAACACTGCGACCAATGTTTATTAAAAGAGAACCAGAGCCGCTTGTTGGGTCATAGATTTTTATTTCTTTTCTGTTTTTTAAATGGAACGCAATAACTTCAGACATTAAAAGGGAAACTTCATGTGGCGTGTAGAATTCACCGGCTTTTTTACCTGCATTCGCGGCAAACATGCTGATTAAATATTCATAGACAAAGCCCAATACGTCGTAATCCTGCTTTCCGTCCATTGGTATGTCATTTATTAAAGCGAGAAGTTTGCTGATTGCACTTGTTTGAGAGGCAGCTGTTTCTCCCAGTTTGCTCAAACCAGATTGCAATGTATTAAAGATACCGTCAAATACTTTTTTATGGGCAGGATTGATTAAACGGCTAAAAGCGGAAAGTGCATCACGTACATTTGAAACGTCAAAATCTTTCCCTTTAGTTATCCATGTGGAAAATAGATTTTCATACGCTATAAAATATCCAATATTGCTTTTTATGTAGGTAGCAGTTTCTGCATCATTTTCAGAAAACTTTTTAATATCGGCGTCAGTACAGCCATTTTTCTTTGCAAAACGCAACTCTGTTTCTGAAAGATATTTATAGAAGATAAAGCCAAGTATGTAATCTTTATATTCATTCGCTTCTATTTTAGACCGCATTTCATTTGCAGATTCCCAAATTTTTGTTGCCAGCTGCTGTTTGTTCATAGAATATTGCTCCAACGGTTTATCACATTATTATAACATTATTTATATGGATTTAACAGATACAGGTTCCTGCTTTTTCTGTCAAATATCACTCTTTTAAAATGTTTTCAAGTATACGCTTCTGCTGAATTATAATTCCATTTATTTCAAGGTGTTCACTTTAAAGAAAGAAATTTCTGGCTAACTTAATATTTGCAAGTTTTCTACGAAAACTCGGTAAGTTTGCGCAGCAAACGACATTTTCCATATTCCAAGAAATTCAATTGTATGTCTGTTTCTTAACCAATTTTTGATTATGTCAGCCGCTCGGTTTTCACTTTGTTTACTATTTCCCACGGATTGAATTCCAGCCGCTGCAGGAGTGCGTCGTGCAGTTTTTTTGAAATCGGTACAGGGCGATCTTCTCCGTTCTTCGTGGATTTTATGCCGATATAGTCATCCCAAGAGTGTGCAACAAGGATGTAATCCTCATGTATGTCCTCCACGCGTAGAGTCTGAATTTCCCCGGCGCGCATTCCTGTGTACATCGCAAGAATGTTCTCGAGCTGGTACATCTTGTTCTCCCATTTTGTCTCGAACAGTTTCGGGATAAGTTCCGCGGACTTTTTTTCTTTTCTGTAGGGGGATTTTTCGTAGTTCTAGAATTCAAGAAGATACGGAACGACAGGATTGCTCTCCAGTGTCGCCCTCACGATTCCCGATACAAGGTATTTCCGCTCAATCAGAATGTTCACGATTTTCTGAATGTCCGAGAAATCAAAGTTCATGATTTCAGTTGCCTGAGCCAGTTGATTTTCTCAAGGTCGGTCTTCGCCTTGTCGGGTTTGGCTGCGTTGATTTTTGCCGGGATATTGCCGTTTGCAAGCCACTGATACGCCACTTTCTGTGCGTCATCATAATTGGCAGTTCCCGTGCTCTTTTGGAACGTGAGGAGCCATCTTCAAGACGAAATTTCACGTAGTAATTGCCGCCATGGCGTTTTGTTGTTGAATAAAAAAGTCTGGCCATAGAAACCACCTGAAAATACAGCCTGAAAAGTTTTCATAAAAACCTTTCATAAATCTGCTATGTAGTTCCACGCTAAGCCTATTCAAGATAGATTTAGAAGTATCGTAGCTCCTTGTAACACAGAGGTTTGAAAATTAGCCGAGTGGCGCTCGGAACGGTAGTGGCACGCGAGGGCAGAACTCGAACCAACGGCCTCCGGGTTATGAATCTGCGGATCGCGCCTGCCGCAGGTTCATCTGTTCCCGTATCAGGTACTGAAACCGTACGTGTAGCGTTGAATATTACGTGTCAAGTAATAAAGCCTCGTGTCAGACGAGGAATCTGCGTGTCAGACGAGGAATCTGCGTGTCAGACGAGAAATCAGTGTGTCAGACGAGGAATCTGTATGTCAGACGAGGAATCTGCATGTCAGACGAGAAATCAGTGTGTCAGACGAGGAATCTGTGTGTCAGACGAGGAATCTGTGTGTCAGACGAGGAATCTGTGTGTCAGACGATGCTGCCGGCTGTATGCGGGTTTGTGGAAAATACGGGTTCTTGCACAAACGGCGGAATTGTTTCAGAATATCGGAATGAACCGTTTTGAAGCGGATACCGCCGGGTTTTCCGCAATGCTTGAAACGCCGGTACCCCGGCTTGTCTCCCGGCTGGCCGTCCCGACCATTATCAGTATGCTGGTATCCGCGTTATACAATACGGCGGATACTTTTTTCGTCTCGCAGCTCGGAACGAGTGCAAGCGGAGCGGTCGGAATCGTTTTTTCGCTGATGGCGGTTATTCAGGCCGTCGGATTTACGCTCGGTATGGGGGCGGGCAGTCTGGTTTCGCGGAATCTCGGCGCGCGGCAGCCGGACGCCGCCGACGGCATCGCTTCGACCGCGTTTTTTTCCGCACTGTTGGGCGGTCTGATCATCACGGCAGGCGGTATGCTGTTTCTTGATCCGCTGATGCATCTGTTGGGGGCGACTCCGACGATCCTGCCGTATGCCCGCGACTACGGCCGCTATATCCTGTTCGGTGCACCGCTGATGTGTGCGTCGTTCGTGCTGAACAATGTACTGCGGTCACAGGGAAAAGCCGCGCTTTCCCTGATCGGCCTTGCATCGGGCGGTATCCTGAACATCATACTTGATCCGATGTTCATTTTCGGTTTGGAGATGGGCATATCGGGTGCCGCTGTCGCGACGCTGATCAGTCAGTGTGTCAGTTTTTCCCTGCTGCTGAGCATGTTTGCGCGGCGCAAAAGTACTGCGCGGATCAAATTACGGTTTGCATTCGTCCGATTCGGCCGGAATGCGGTGCAGATTGTTAAAAACGGTTTGCCGTCTTTATGTCGGCAAGGACTTGCGGCTCTCGCGGCTGTCGCTCTGAACGTTCAAGCCGGCCGGTACGGCGACGCAGCCGTTGCGGGAATGTCCGTAACGGCTCGTGTTTTTATGTTCGTCGCATCCGTTATGATCGGATTAGGGCAGGGATTTCAGCCGGTGGCGGGATTCAATTACGGCGCCGGCCGGTATGACAGGGTCAAAGCTGCGTTTTGGTTTATCGTGCGTACCGGCTGCGTGCTTATGGGGTGCGCGTCGGTAATCCTGTTTATTGCCGCTCCGCACGTCGTCCGCGTTTTCAGAAACGATCCCGCAGTCGTTGCGGTCGGAAGTGCCGCTATCCGCTGGCAAAGTGTGGCGCTGATACTTCAACCGCTCATCGTCGGTTCAAATATGCTGCTGCAATCGACCGGACAGTCCCGGCAGGCGACGTTCCTTTCAAGTTGCCGGCAGGGTATCTTTTTTCTGCCGCTTATCGTGCTGCTGCCGTACGCCGGCGGTTTGGCGGGAATAGAAATAACGCAGACGGTTTCGGATTTGCTGACCGCCGCCGTTTGCGTTCCGTTTCTGATTCGTTTTTTCCGCAGGCTGAACGCCGCACCGATCGCGCGTTAGCCGATGAAGCCCGCGCGCGACGGTGAATCGAAGCGGTTCCAGATCAGCAGATCGCGGCTGAAATCAATTTGACTACTTCTTCCGCCGTTTGTGCGTTGATGATGCGTTCGCACACTTGCCCGTTGCGGATGACGCCCGCGATCGAAGCGAGAAACTGCAGATGCGGCGCCGCCGTGTGTTTGGGAGAAACCACCATAACGAACAGTTTCGACGGGTTGCCGTCGAGCGAGCCGAATTCGATGCCTTCTTTTTTAATGCCGATCGCGACGCACAGGGACTGCACGCCGTCGGTTTTGGCGTGCGGCATGGCGATTCCGTTCTGCATACCGGTGCTCATGGTGCTTTCACGGGAAGTTACGTCGTGCAGAACCGTTTCCCAATCGGTTACCTTTCCCGAATTGGCGAGCAGCGCCACCATTTCCTGCAATATCTGATCTTTCGTGGTTCCTTTCAGGTTTACGGAAACCGTATGAGGCGTTATCAGCTTGAACAGATGCGGATCGGCTTTTATTTCGCCTTCAATCGTGTTCCGTTTGAATTCAAGCGGATCGCACGCGGCTTTCAGATCCTGAATGGATTCGCTTAACTTCAAAACGACTTCGTACATCGACGTGCGTACGAAGCCCGCCGTATTCGCCGTCGTTTCTATTTTGACGAACTGTTCTTCTTCTATAATGGAAAGCGACATGCTGCCTTTGCGTGCCTGTGAAAGCCCGTCGTCGATATTCATCATTTGGACGTAAAAACCTTCCGCTTTCAAGTCCTTTATCAGCGTGTCCACGACCAAATCTGCAATTTCGTCGGTACCGAAGTCCCACGACATCGTTTCCGAATCGCTCGCAGCCGATTCGCGTCTGGTACCGCGGCCGGGCATTTTAAGTGAAAAGTTCAGAATCGGCGGGGCAACGAGTGTCGTAACGAGCGTCATCATGATGACGACGCCGAACAGCCGTTCGTCGAGAATGCCCGCCGTCATACCGATGCCGGCTATGATAAGCGCGACTTCACCGCGCGGAATCATTCCCGCACCGATTCGGAACGCCCCTTTCAGGTTGAAGCCGAGCACGAGCGTCGGCAGTCCGCAGCCGAGGACTTTCGCAAGAACGGCGCCGGCGGTGTACACCAGCCCGAATATCAGCACCGGGGCGGAAGCCAATTCGCCGACGTTGACCATCATACCCATGACGGCAAAAAATATCGGTACGAAAAACTCGTACAAGCCGTGGATGCGCTCCTGAATGACGGCGGCGATGTCCGTTCCCGACAGGGACAGTCCCGTAACGTACGCGCCGATGATCATCGCGAGTCCCTGTTTTTCAAATACGCCGGCAAGCAGCAAGCCGATTCCGAGCGCGCAGATCGAAAAATCATACGAATGCTTGAAGAATTTAAGGAATCCCGCGATTTTTTTTGAAAAAATGAGACCGAGCGCCGTAAAACCGAGCCAAATGCCGAACGCGCGCGCGGCTATCAGACCTATTTTGACTCCGCTGACTGAACCGCCGGAACCGGTCATAACGGCGACGATGCCGAGCACGACGGCGAGCAGGATAATACCGAGTACGTCGTCGAAAACCGCCGCGGCGAGCGTGGTAACGCCTTCAGGCGAATCCATTTTTTTCTGATCGGAAAGGATTCGCGCCGTGATGCCGACGGACGTGGCCGTAGACATGATGCCCATGAACAGACAGCGCGGATCCATCAGCGAGGTATGCAGCATGAACGCGCCCACGCCCGCTCCGAAGCCGAACGAAAACACGACGCCGCCGATACCGACGATGCCGCCGGCAACCGAATACTTCAAAAACAGCGCGAAGTCCGTTTCAAGCCCGGAAGCGAACAGCAGGATAATGGAGGCTACGGTCGCAAAACTGTACAATTCGGGACTGACGGCGAGCGTCGCGGAATTGAGCGGGAACATGCCCTGCGGAAAACCGGGAAGCGCGATTCCGCCGAGTGCGTACGGCCCGATTGCCACGCCCGCGAGCAGTTCGCCGAGCACGCTCGGTATTCCGAGCTTTTTGACCAGCATACCGCCGAATCTGACTGCAAACAGGATAATTCCTATCTGCAGTACCAGATTTGCCATAACGGCCGTAATGTCTTCATCAGACGCGAACGCGGAACCCGTGGCGAATGCGAACAAGAGAACCGCCAAAATCAAATACCGGTACGCGAACGTTTTGCGCGCAAGGGTTTTCGGTTTAAATTTTTTTGTGTCCATAATTTCCCTCAAGTTTTGATAAGTATGTCATATTTTGAGCAGCGGCTCAATCTTTCGTATAAATATTAACCGTTTTTTAACGGAAATCTCATATTTTCAGTGTAACGGATTTCTGTTACACCGTAACGTCGTGCAGCCATTTTTTCGATTTTAACCGAACGAATCCCGCTGAGGATTTGAAAATTTCTTCCGATAAAATGCAGATGTAGACAGCCCACGGTTCGGCGTGCAGCACGAGCGCCGCAACGGCACCCAACGGCAAGGCAATCGTCCACATGAACAGAATGTCGCAGATTGCAGCGAATACGGTGTCTCCGCCGGAACGGCAAATTCCGACGATCATGCACATGTTGAAACTTTTGAACGGATACGTGCACATCATCACGAGCAGCATCCGCGCCGCCTGCATAATGATTTCCGGATCTACTTTAAAAAACAACGGCAGCGCCTTTGATAAGGGAATCAGCCATATGCCGATAAACACCGACATGATCGGCATGAAAACGGCGAATTTATTCGCGTACCGGTATGCTTCCGTCCGATCGCTCGCGCCGATTTTTTTGCCGATGATGATCGCCGCCGCGTTTCCGACGCCGATGAAGAACACCCAAGTCAGCTGTGAAATGGTGCCGGTGATATTGAACGCGGCTATGGCGTCGGTTCCCGCACGGGCAAAGATTGCATTCTGCACGGTAATGCCGAGCCCCCAAAACGTTTCGTTCAGGATAACGGGAAACGCTATTTTCACGTATTTTGCAACGAACGCCGTCCCGTACGAGAACAATTCTTTCGGCCGCGCCGCCGCTTCGTATTTTTTCCGGTAGGCGGTAACGAGCAGCACGGCGAGTTCCAATGCGCGCGAAATGACTGTCGCCGCGGCGGCTCCCACGACGCCCATCGCCGGAACGGGGCCGGCGCCGAAGATGAACACGTAATTCAGCAATCCGTTCGCTACGAGTGACGCGATCGTCGCAATCATGGGCAGTTTCACGTGTTCGGTGCTGCGGAAAGCCTGCGAATACACGAAACTGACCGCCATCATCGGATAACTGCACGCAACGACGCGCAGATACGCGCCGCCTGCTTTGACGACCGCGGGATCTTTCGAGTACAGTCCGATAAGGAATTCGGGAGCCGCAAGCGCCGCTGCGGTAAACAGCGCCGCAACTACGCTTGCAAAACTGAGCGCGATACCGAGCGTCCGCCTGATGCCGGCGACGTCTTTTTTGCCCCAATATTGCGCGATAAAGATGGCGCCGCCGGAGGAAATGCCGAACAGGATCATGTTCAGCATGAAAAATATCTGGTTGCCCAGTCCGACTGCGGCAATCTCGACCGCGCCCAATTGCCCGACCATAATCGTATCGAGCATATTGATAAAAGACTGCATCAGATTCTGCAGGATAATGGGAACGGCTATGACGACGAGCGTCCGGTAAAAGGTTTTGTCAATTCTGAACATAATGCAAACGGAAAAACGCGCCGTCAGTTTCTGAAACTGTGGATAGGTGCCGGTATGCGCCCGCCGCGTTTGATGAATTGTTCGCAGGAGAACGTGCTGACCGGCAGAATCGGCGCGCCGCCGAGCAGTCCGCCGAATTCGGCCCAGTCGCCGACTCCTTTACCGGGAACCGGAATGAGGCGGACGGCCGTCGTTTTGTTGTTCACCATACCGATCGCCATTTCGTCGGCGATGATTCCGCTGATGGTCGATTCGCTCGTATCGCCGGGAATGGCGATCATGTCGAGTCCGACGGAACAGACGCACGTCATGGCTTCCAGTTTTTCCAAATTGATGGAGCCGGCTTTTACCGCCGCAATCATGCCTTCGTCTTCCGAGACGGGAATGAACGCGCCGGACAATCCGCCTACGTTCGTGCTCGCCATAACACCGCCTTTTTTGACCATGTCGGTAAGCATGGCCAGCGCCGCAGTCGTTCCCGGTGCGCCGGCCGATTCAAGACCGAGTTCTTCGAGAATGCGCGCGACCGAGTCTCCGACGTACGGTGTGGGTGCGAGCGACAAGTCCAAAATGCCGAAATCCACGCCGAGCCGCTTCGCCGCTTCCGAGCCGACGAGCTGCCCCATACGGGTGATTTTGAACGCCATTTTTTTGATGCCGTCCGCAACTTCGTCCAACCGCTTGCCGCGGTACGCTTCGCACGCGGCTTTTATGACGCCGGGACCCGAAACGCCGACGGAAAGCACCGCGTCGCCTTCTCCCGGCCCGTGGAACGCGCCCGCCATAAACGGATTGTCTTCCGGCGCGTTGCAGAATACGACCAGTTTTGCGCATCCCAATCCGTCCGTGTCTTTGGTGCGGGCGGCGGTTGCCTTGACGATCCTGCCCATGTCGCGTACGGCGTCCATATTGATGCCGTTTTTCGTCGTACCCAGATTTATGGAAGCGCAGACGCGATCGGTTACGGTAAGCGCTTCGGGAATCGACTCAAGCAGCGTCCGGTCGCCGGGCGTGATTCCTTTCTGTACCAAAGCGGAAAATCCGCCGATGAAATCGACTTCAAGTTCTTTTGCGAGCGCGTCGAGCGTAACCGCCCATTCAACGTACGAATCTTCGCCGCTGGGTTCGGCCACGAGTGAAATCGGCGTTACGGCTATGCGTTTGTTGATGATGGGAACGCCGAATTCGTTTTCTATGCAGCGCCCGGTTTTCACCAGTTTTCCCGCGTAGCGCAGTATTTTTTCGCGGATACGGCGGCGGCTTTCACTGCCGCTTTCACAGGCGCAATCACGCAGCGAGATTCCCATGGTAATCGCGCGTACGTCAAGTTTGTACTGCATGAACATATTGACTGTTTCTTGAACTTCGACCGGTGAAAACATCATAGCAAACGACCTCACAATTCCGTACGATTGTACCTGAAAACGCAGACATATGCAATGACTGCGGAATATGCAGGAGCCGCGCGGTGCGGGTGAACCGGCGCGTTCGCCGACAGTGCGGCGTTGCAGCCGCGCGGTGCTACCGGGTTTTTGCTTCCTTGCCGAACAGCGTTTTGACGAGCGATTTGACGTCCGGCACGTACGTGATGCCGCTTTCCTTTTCGGGAGCAAGAAACGATGCGAATCCCAGATTCTGTACGGTTTTCAGCCGCTGTCTGATCCGTTGTACCGGACGAATTTCGCCTGCGAGGCTGAGTTCTCCGGCGAGCGCCGTGTTTTCCGGAAGCGGTAAGTCCGTTCGCGCCGAATACAGCGCGGCGGCGAGCGCCGTGTCGATCGCGCTTTCGGTGAGCCGGACGCCGCCGGCGACGTTTATATACAGATCCTGATCGCTGAACCGCAGGCCGGCCCGTTTTTCCAGTACCGCGGCAACACGGCTGACGCGGGCGGAATCTATTTTATCCGAATAGACGCGCGTAACGGCGGCTTTAGCGGGAACGGTGAGCGCTTGAATTTCCACCAGAAAAACGCGGCTGCCCTCAAAAACCGGCACGTACGCCACGCCCGCCGGCAGCGTTCCCGTGCGGCGCGTGATGAACAGTGCCGACGGATCTTCCACCGGCGCGAGCCCCGTTTCGGTCATTGCAAAAATGCCCAGTTCGTCGACGGAACCGAATCGGTTTTTCTGGGCGCGCAGAAAACGCACCTGTTCGTCGTTCCGCTCGAACGAAATGACCGCGTCCACCATGTGTTCGAGCGATTTCGGACCGGCGATCATTCCTTCTTTCGTAACGTGCGCGGCGAGGAACAGAACGGCGTCGCGTTCTTTAATCCAGCCGATCAATTCGTTCGCACAGTATTTGAGCTGATTTACCGTTCCCGGCACGATGCCCGCTTCCGCGCCGTACACCGTTTGGATGGAGTCGACGACGACGAAGCCCGGATTCAAGTCGTTGAGCGCGTCTTCTATGTCTTCGAGCCGCGTGGTACACAATAAGTTGATGTTTCCGGCTTCAACGGTTTGAGTCAGTCCGAGCCGGTCCGCTCTGGATCTGATTTGCGAGGCCGATTCCTCACCCGAAACGTATACGATTTTTCCGGCCGCGCCGCTTTCGGCTATTTTTGCGGCGGTCTGGAGCAGCAGCGTCGATTTGCCGATTCCCGGCTCGCCGCCGACGAGTATCGCCGAGCGTTTCATGGCGCCGCCGCCGAGTACGCAGTCGAATTCCGCGATGCCGGTCGAAATCCTGCTGCCTTCCATCGGATTCACCGACGCGAGCGGCACCGGTTTCGCTTTCAGTGCGAGCGCGGTTCCCGGCAGCGAAGACGCGCGGGCTGAGTCGTCGACGCGGTGTTCGACGAAACTGTTCCATTCGCCGCATTCGGGACAGCGCCCCAGCCATCTGGGCTGCGTAAATCCGCAGGACGAGCACGAGTATATTACGGAACCTGTTTTTTTCTTTGCCATACGTATCCGCCGGAATCAGAACGCGGTTATGTCGACGCCGCTGTCGTCGTTTTCCGCTTCTACGCGGATAAAAATCATGTTCGGCAGACACGCCGACCAGTCGCCGTTTTTGCCGACCGGCGGGGACGAAACGCACGTTTTATTCGCACACGGTGAATCTTCAAAAACCGCTTGTCCGCCGCAGATGTGAATGCGCGAAACGCCGATACTGCCTTTTACCTCTATCGTTTCGTCTTGTGTCAGCCGATACACGTATTCGCCGTCAGGAGAATCGATTATCAGCACCGGAGTTCCCGATTTGCCGTTTACCGCCGCAAATACCGAAAAGGCGCAGATTCCCGCCGCTGCCAGAATGCAGACCGTGTCGAACAGATGGAGCGTCCGATGCTTGTTCAAAAGCGCACCTTCGCCGTAGCCCGTTGTGCGTGCGCTGCGTCTACCGTTTCAAACACCGTATCCCAGTCGATCGGATTGGAACCTTCGCCGTGAAACGTAATATCGGGAACGGAAAACAGTTTTTTCAGATATCGGCACGCCGCTCCGCAGGCAACGTTGAAATCGTCCACCTGCGCGAATTCCATGGTGCAGCCGTTCTTTTCGAGCACCGCGGAGAACTGAGGTACGCACGTTTCTATGGTTGCGAGTACGAAATCCTTGTATTGAACGGGATAGCCGTGCAGATACAGCACGTCCGGAGCGAACGCGGTAATGATCGGCGTCATGGTCGCAAAAAAGTCGGTCAGCCACGCCTTGAACGCTTCCACGTCGGTAGTGATGTGATCGGTTATCTGCGCACTCAATCCGGTCTGACCTTCGCGTTCGGGCCGCCACGAAAGCGACACGAACTCGCCGGCGGTAAAGTTCCGCCCGTATCGGATCGCACCGTCGACGGAAAAGGCGAGTCCCGCACTCAAGCCGGCGCGGGTTTTGTCGTTTACCCGTTTTTCGTGATATTCGGCGATGACGGCGATAAAATCGCGGATATTTTCTTTTCGGTGCCGCACCGTGTCGAGCCAGGCGCAGCAGCGCGCGTCGTTTTCGGCAAAAACGGGGATTCCGTACCGTTCGCTGAATTTTTTGCTGAAATCCAAATTATGCAGCTCAAGCGGAACCGACTCGATAATCCGGCCTTTGTCCGGATCGATAATGCCGGGCATTCCCGTGCAGACTGCCAGAACCGGCACGTTCAGTTTTTGAATGTCGGGTTTAATTTCACTGACGATAGCGTCGAGCCGGTCGGTGAACGTGTCGCCTTCGGTTCGGCCTTTTTTGCGGTAGATAATTTCACTGTTGATGTCGACGGCAACCGCGTAATATTTATGCGGCTGGATTTCGATGCCGACGACGCAGCCGAATGCGGCGTTCAGCGTCAGAAAAACGGGCTTTCTGCCGCCCAGAACGGTCGAAACCCCGGATGCCGTTTCAATAACGACGTTTTTTTCCAACAGCAGATTTATGATGTTGGAAACGGTCGATCGATACAGATCCAACTGTCTTGAAATTTCAACGCGGCTTACGGTTGAATTCCGCCAAATTGTTTCTACTACGCGCGATATATTTGAATTACGCTGAAAACTGTTGTTGTTGATATGCACCTTACTATTATACTGCGTAAAATACGGTACTGTCAAATATATCCGGCGTGGAGAGAGTCGGATCGTCCGATTCGGGAAAAAAAATTGTTGACAGCGGACGATATCGGGTTTATACTTTTATCAGTTATGAAACTGCTTTCATGAAATTAATTTCAGGAGTTCCGCATGGCAGAACGATTACCGACGATTTACGATGTAGCCCGTACGGCGGGGGTGAGCCCCGCGACGGTTTCACGGGTACTGAACGAACCGTCACGGGTACAGAACGAGAAACGTGAAAAAGTTATGGATGCGATCGGCGAATTGCACTTCGTGCCGAAAGCCGACGCCGTTGCGAAAGCGCGTCGGCAATATAAAAAAATCGGCGTCATCGCTCCGTTTTTTACCGAGCCGTCTTTTATGCAGCGGCTGCGCGGCATCGCGTCCGTATTGTCCGGCAGGCATTACGAATTGGTTCTGTACGTGATAGAAAGTATTTCGGAACTCGAAGCCTATATCGACATGCTGGTGTCGAGCAGACGCGTCGACGGTCTTATCGTGCTGTGTCTGCAATTGGGGGACGCGTCTGTCGGCAAACTGGCGCGACTGGGGCTGCCGGTATGCTTTGTTGAATCGGACGTTTCCGGATTCGACTGCGTTATCGTGAAAAACGAGGCCGGCGGCCGTATGGCGGCCGAATATTTGTATTCCTGCGGATTCCGCCGGCCGGGTTTCGTCGGGGAAGTGTCGCTGCGGCCGTACGCGGTGCCGGCTACGGAGCTGCGGCTGAGCGGATACGAAGCCTTTTTTGCCGAACGGGGCATACCGTTGGACGAACGGTTCGTGTGCGTGAGCGAATTCGCCGGCGGAAAGCTCGACGCGGAAATACTGCGGATTTTGAAGCAAAAAGAACGCCCCGACTGCGTTTTCACGTCGAGCGACGTGATTGCAGCTCGCTTTCTCAAAGCGGCGGCTTCCGTGGGACTGTCGGTTCCTCAAGATATCGCCGTCGTGGGATTCGACGATCTTGAAATGGCGGAACTGATCGCGCTTTCGACGGTGAGCCAGTCGCTCGACGAATCCGGCAGACTGGCGGCGGAAATGGTGCTGGATCGGATAAAAGACGGCGCGCGCTCTCCCCGATGCGTGTTCATTCCGCTTTCGGTTAAGGAACGGGAAACGGCGAAGCGCGGCTCCTGACGCGGCGGCGTGTACCGTTGCGTCTGCGGCGCATTGCGATGCATTTTTCGGCGGCGGCGTACCGACGCTTCCGCCGGATTTTTATAGGAGGCTCGGAATGAGAAAGAGCGTAAAATTGGCGATTGCTGTTGCGGTAACGGCGTCGGTGGTTTTTGCGTCTGCGTTTGCAGGCGGAAAAATGGAAAACAGCTCCGCTGCGAAAAGCACCGGCGCGGATAAGACCATCCGCGTGTTCGGCGCCTTCCGCGGCGAAGAGGCGGCGCGATTTGATGAAATCATCAAAATTTTCAACGCAAAAACCGGCTACAACGTGGTGTACGAAGGCAGTCCGGAATTTGAAACGCAGATTTTGGTGCAGGCTGAAGCCGGAACCCCTCCCGACATCGCCGCGCTCCCGCAACCCGGTATGATGAAAAACTTTGCAAGCCGCGGTTTTATTAAACCACTTTCCGCGAATGTTGTCAGCAAAATCGACGAAAATTATGCGAAAGTATGGAAAGAATTGGGAACCGCCGACGACGGACGCGTGTACGGCGTGTTCCACCGGGTGAACGCAAAGAGTTTCGTGTGGTATCCCAAAAAAGCCTGGGAGGCGAAGGGGTATCGCGTTCCGCAGACTTGGGACGAATTGCTTTCGTTGCAGAAACGGATGATTGCGAACGGCGACACTCCCTGGTCGATCGGTTTCGAGTCGGGCGCTGCGACCGGCTGGGTCGGCACCGACTGGCTGGAAGACATCATGCTGCGCACTGCGGGGCCGGAAGTCTACGATAAATGGGTAAATCATGAAATTCCGTTCAACGATCCCGCCGTACGGACCGCGCTGCGGTATATGGGCGACATCATGCTGGACAGCCGCAACGTGTACGGCGGTACGACGTATATTTTGACGTCCAATTTCGGCGATTCGGTAAAGCCGCTGTTCGATACGCCGCCGAAAGCGTATATGAACCGTCAGGGCAATTTTATCACCGGCTTTATGCCGGAACGGGTGCAGGCGCAGCTTGAAGAAGAAGTCGGCGTGTTCGCGTTCCCGGCGATAAATCCCGAATGGGGAACGCCCGTGCTCGGCGGGGGAGATCAGTTCGTCGCGTTCAACGATCGTCCCGAAGTGCAGGAATTTCTTGCGTTTTTGACTACGTGGGAATCGTGCGCTCCGTGGGCCAAAATCGGCGGCGCCCTGTTTCCGCATAAAACGCAGAACTTCGACGATTACGGAAACGCGATCGAACGCGATATCGCCAAAATTCTGGTTAACGCTTCGGTGTTCCGCTTCGACGGTTCGGATCTGATGCCGGCCGAAGTAGGTGCCGGAACGTTTTGGACCGGTATGGTCGATTTTATAAGCGGACGGAAAGCGGAAACCGTTTTGTCCGATATCGAAAAGAGCTGGCCTGAAAACTAGCTGAGCGCTGAGCGGCGCGGCTGTCCGATGCGCGGCGAATACCGTGCCGGGCAGCCGAGCCGCCGTTCGGCATTCGCCCGGAGATTAACATGATTGTATCTTTACACCGGCGGGAACCCGCCCGGTTTTTCAAAGTTGCAGCCGTTTTGCCGATTACGGTTTTTATTGCGGCCGGAGGTTTTCTGTTTCTGCGCGCCGGGATGCTGCCGCAAGTGCCGACGACGATTTTCGCCGTCGTGTGGGGCACGTCGAGTGTGCTGCTCGTTTTTTATTCGCTGAATTTACTGACGCAGCTGCTGAGCGTGAAGGCGTACAACGCCGTCGTTCCGTTCGTTTTTATCGGTCCCGCAGTGCTGATAATGAGCTGGTATCTGCTGATACCGACGCTGCGGACGTTTTACTTGAGTTTTATGGATAAATCGTCAACCGGTTTCGCCGGATTATCCAATTATGTCTACGTTTTTACCGACGCGACGATGCTGAGCGCGCTGCGGAACACGGTGCTGTGGCTGGTGTGCGGAACGTTTTTCAGCGTGCTGCTCGGACTGTCCGCCGCGATTTTGGCCGATCGGTCGGCAATTGAAAAGCTCGGAAAAACGCTCGTTTTTTTGCCGATGGCAATATCTCTCGTGGGCGCCGGCGTTATCTGGAAATTCATATACGCGTACCGCCCCGCGGCAGACGAACAGATCGGTCTGCTGAACGCGCTGGTCGTCTTTTTTGGCGGCGAACCGCGGAACTGGCTGGGCACGGCGCCGGCGAACAATGCGTTTCTGATCGCGATTTTCGTGTGGCTGCAGACGGGCTTCGCGCTCGTCGTATTATCGGCGGCGCTCAAAGCCGTTCCCGTTGATATGATTGAAGCCGCCCGCATTGACGGTGCCGGTGAATGGAGCGTTTTGACTCGTATCGTCGTTCCGTCAATTGCCGGCAGCATCGTAACCGTGGCTACGACGATACTGCTCGCCGCGCTCAAATGCTTCGACATCGTTTTTTCCATGACGAACGGTTTGTACGGAACGGAAGTTCTCGCCAGTCAGCAGTACAAGCAGATGTTCAAGTTTCTCCATTACGGGCGCGGCTCCGCGATTGCCGTTCTGATTTTGATCGCAGTCAGTCCGGTGATTTGGTACAATCTGAAAGAATTCGGCAAGCGGGAGGTGTTCTGATGACGGTAAAAGCGAATCGCGGCAATCTGCCGAAAAAGATGATAACGGCGGTTTTGCTGCTGCTCTGCGCGGTATGGACGGTTCCGACACTCGGCGTTATGGTAACGTCGTTCCGTACGAAGGACGCGGCGGCTTCAGGCGGTTGGTGGCAGGCGTTCAAAACACCGCGTGAGTTTACGCTCGACAATTACGCGCAAGTTCTCGGCGGCCAGCGCTATACCGTCGCCGACGCACAGGGAAACCGAATCACCGCGCGCGGCGCGACGATGGCGAGCGCGTTTCTTTCAAGTCTCACCGTTACGCTGCCGTCCGTAATCATTCCGATTTTCATTGCAGCCGCCGCGGCGTACGGGTTCGCCTGGCTCGATTTTCCCGGACGGAAGGTGCTGTTCGCGATGATTATCGCACTGCTCGTGGTTCCGCTACAGATTTCGCTGATTCCGGTTCTTCGGGATTATCAGAAAATCGGTTTGAACGGAACGTATTTGGGGATTTGGCTGGCTCACACCGGATTCGGACTGCCGCTGGCGACGTACATGATGTTCAATTACGTTTCCACGCTGCCGCGCAGTATTTTGGAATCCGCGTTTATGGACGGAGCGAATCATTTTACGTGTTTTTTCAGACTGATTTTGCCGCTGTGCGTACCGGCGCTCGCCTCGTTCGCCATATTCCAGTTTATCTGGGTCTGGAACGATTTGCTGGTTGCGCTGGTATTTTTGTCCGGTGCGGGTCAGTCCATGGAAGTAGCGACCGTCCGCCTTTTGAATATGGCGGGTACGCGCGGTTCAGAGTGGCATTTGCTGACTGCCGGCGCTTTCGTTTCGATGTTGTTGCCGCTTTGCGTCTTTTTGGCGTTACAGCGGTATTTCGTGCGCGGACTTTTGTCCGGCTCGGTAAAAGGGTAAGGCAAATATGATAAAACGAAAAGAATTTCCGTTCGATATAACGGCGGTGGGTGAGATTCTGATCGATTTTACGGAATCGGGCGTCAGTGCCGGAGGAAATCCGTTGTATGAAGCGAACGCCGGCGGTGCACCGGCGAACGTAGCCGCTGCGGCGGCAAAATTGGGCAGTAAAACGGCGTTCATCGGAGCGACGGGCACCGACCGGTTCGGCGTTTTGCTGCGCCGGGCGCTTGAAGCGTGCGGAACCGATACGTCCGGTATGCAGTCTGCGGCGCACCGTCATACGACGCTTGCGTTCGTTTCTCTCGGCGAAGGAGGGGAGCGGCAGTTTTCGTTTTGCCGGAATCCCGGTGCGGATACGGCGTTTTCACTCGATGGTCCGGCGGCGGCGCTGGTAAGCGGATCGCGGTTTTTGCACGTGGGATCGCTGTCGCTGACCGAAGAGCCTGCGCGGAGTTCGACTTTTACGGCGGTTACCGAGGCTAAACGGAGCGGCGGTTTCGTTTCGTACGATCCGAACTGGCGGGAAGCGCTTTGGCCGTCTTTGCAGGCGGGACTTGAGGCGATGCGTTCGCTGCTTCCGTATGCGGACGTGGTGAAAGTGTCCGAATCAGAGCTGACGCTGCTGACCGGAGCCGCGCCCGATCCGGCCGGTTTGTCGCGCGGTGCGGCCGCGTTGCTTGAACACGGCGCGCGGCTGGTGTGCGTAACGCTCGGCGCGCGCGGCGCTTTCTATAAAACGGCGGCGTGGGAAGGGCTGATTCCGGTACCGCCGTATCCGGTTCCCGTCGTCGATACGACCGGCGCCGGCGATGCGTTTACGGGCGCGCTGCTGCACCGACTGGCGGCCCGGCTGCGGAACCGGTGCGACGACGGCTGTTTTCTGCCGGAAACGGCGGCGGAATTGGAGGCGGATCTGGCGTTTGCGAACGCCGCCGCGTCGCTTTGCGTAACGAAGCGGGGCGCCATACCGGCTGCACCCGACGGAGCTGCGGTCAGCCGTTTTCTCGGGACGGGCGCGGTATGACTGATACGATGAAACTGGTTCGCCGCGGTTATTCGGCGGCGGACGCCGCGCGGTCTGAAACGCTTTTTACCGTTGCGAACGGAACGTTCGGTTTGCGCGGCGATTACGAAGAGCGCGCCGGGTGCTTTCACAAAGGCACGTATATCAACGGTTTTTTTGACAGCGAACCTATCGTATACGGAGAAAGCGCGTTCGGTTATGCAAAAGAACATCAGACGCTGCTGAACGTACCTGACCCCAAAAACGTCGAATTGACGGTCAACGGGCATCCGTTTTCGCTCGATTCGGGGACGGTCGCGTCGTTTTCTCAGACGCTCGATTTCCGATCGGGACTGATGACCCGGCTCGTCGATTGGATTGCGCCGGACGGTACGTGCGTCCGAATACGGTCCGAACGGCTCGTTCCGTTTACGCGCTCCACGTGCGCCGCAATCCGGTACGACGTAACGGTAACCGGACATGCCGGTGATTCCGGTCATGCCGATGATTCCGGTCAGACCGGCGACCGACAGCCGGTGACCGTGCGCATAGAAAGTGCCGTCGATGCGTCCGTTCGGAATCTGAGCGCCGAAGACGATCCTCGCGTCGGGGCGAAATTCTCTTCCGCACCGCTGCTGATCGACCGCCTGAGTGCGGTTCCCGCCGAGACGGACGGTTTCGACGTCGTTTCGTTCGGCGCTCATACGCGGAACAGCGGTTTGCTGCTCGCGGGTACGGTTTTGAGCCGGTATTCGGTGTTTGAAGCGGGGGGCGCACATACTGCGGATGCTGTCGACGTCTGCGATGCTACCGAAGTTGCGGCGGAGGCCGAATTTACGGATTCCGGCGAATGCAGCGTTTGCGGCGGCAGAGGCTGCATTGCGCGGACGTTTTCATTAGCTGCAGGACAGAGCGTCCGCCTTGAAAAATTCATTTCGTACGATACGGCGCGGCGTTCCGATTCGGCTTCAAACAAGAAACAGAGCGGGAGCCGGAACGGAGAGCCGCAGGACGGGACGCAAACCGGGGAACAGGACGCTCCGCTCGCGGCGTTCGCCATGGTTCACGCGTCGGAGGCGGCTTCCGCGGGATTTCCGGCGCTGTGCCGGGAACAACGCGCGTATTTGGACGACTTTTGGCGGACTGCGGCGGTTTCCATCGGCGCGGACTCCGAAAGCGAACGCGCCGTCCGGTTCAGTCTGTTCCATTTGTTGCAGTCGGCGGGCAAAGACGGCCGAACGAGTATCGCCGCCAAGGGGCTGACGGCCGAAGGCTACGAAGGGCATTTTTTTTGGGACAGTGAAGCGTACGTGTGTCCGGTGTTTACGTATCTGAAACCGTCCGTCGCCGCTTCGCTGCTTCGATTCCGCATCGGAACGCTTCCCGCCGCCCGCGAACGTGCCGCGCAAATGAACGCCGCCGGCGCGCTGTTTCCGTGGCGGACGATCGACGGAGCGGAAACGAGCGCGTATTTTCCCGCGGGGACTGCGCAGTATCACATAAACGCCGATATTATGTTCGCGCTCAACCGTCTGCTGACGGCCGTTCCCGGCGGCGCGGGGATTCCGGAGCGGGACACTGCCGAACTTGCGGCGGAGACGGCGCGCATGTGGATGAGCCTCGGCTCGTATATACCGGAAAAAGGCGGCCGTTTTTGCATCAACGAAGTAACCGGTCCCGACGAGTACACCGCCTGCGTCAACAACAACGCGTATACCAATCTGATGGCGCGTGAAAACCTTCGGATCAGCGCCGCTTTGTGCGCGCACGCCGGATCGGGCGTTTCCGAGGCGGAACGGGAATCCTGGCTGCGAGCGGCGGACTCGATGTACGTTCCTTACGATGCCGCTTCCGGCGTGTATCCGCAGGACGATTCGTTTATGGAAAAAGCGCCGTGGGATTTTGCCGGAACACCGCCGGATCACTATCCGCTGCTGCTGCATTATCATCCGCTGGTAATTTACCGGTACCGCGTTCTTAAACAACCCGATTTGGTACTCGCACAGTTTTTGCTGCCGGATCAGTTCAGCCTTGCGGAAAAAATCCGTAACTTCCGTTTTTACGAACCGTATACGACCGGCGACTCGTCCCTTTCTCATTGCATCCAGAGTATCATGGCGTGTGAAATCGGCGACGGCGACAAAGCCGAACGGTATTTCCGCCGCACAGTCGCAATGGATATCGCCGACGAACACGGCAATACCCGCGACGGTATTCACACCGCGTGCATGGCCGGAAGCTGGATGGCGTTGGTGTACGGATTCGCCGGATTCCGCGACTACGGCGGTAAATGGCGGTTCGCTCCGCAGCTGCCGCGTTCCTGGACGTCGCTGTCGTTTTCACTCCTGCTGCGCGGACAGCGGTTAACCGTCGAAATCCTGCCCGATTCGGTTACGTATTCGCTCGGTTCGCCGGATGCGGCTGAACGGCCGCCCGAATCCGCGTCTTCTTTCATACCGGCGCTTTCGTTTTTTCACCGGAACCGCGCCGTTACGCTGCGCTGCGGAGAATCGCGTTCGTTTTCGCTCCGATCGGAATTGAAAGCGGTTTTGTGCGATCTCGACGGCGTTATCACTGACACCGCCGAACTTCATTATCAGGCGTGGCAGAAAATTGCGAATCGGTACGGACTGCACTTCGATCGCGCCGTGAATGAAAAACTGCGCGGCGTTTCGCGTGAAGCGTCTCTTGAACTGATTCTTGCGCACAACCGGCGGATTTCGGTTTCTTCCGGCGGCGAGGAGTGGACTCCGGAGCGAATAAAGCGCGCCGCCGCGGAAAAAAACGGCGTATATGTGTCTTTGCTTGAAAATCTGGGCCCCGCCGACATTCTGCCGGGAATAGCGCCGCTGTTCACCGAACTGCGCGAGCGCGGAATAAAAATCATCCTTGCGTCGGCGAGTGCCAACGCACCGGAAGTATGCCGGCGGCTCGGCATCACGGAACGCTTCGACGCAATTGTGGATCCGGCGAGCGTTAAAATGATGAAACCCGAACCGGATATTTTTTTGGCGGCGGCCGCACTCGCCGGCGTTTGGCACACAGACTGCGTCGGCATTGAAGACGCTCAAGCGGGTATCGACGCGCTGAACGCGGCCGGAATCAAATCAGTGGGAATCGGCGCGGCGTTGCGCGGTGCCGATCTCACCGTATGCGATACGTCGCTGCTTGAGTACCGGCGGCTTGCCGAACTGTTCTGATTCCTTCGGATATTCCTTCGGAACGGAGCCTGCGCGCCCGGAAACGCTTTTTACCGCTTGTGAACGGAACGTCCGGTTTACGCGGCGATTACGAAGAACGCGCCCGCCGCGCCGCCGATAAAAAAAGGGCCGAATATCTTGAACGGTTTATCCTTTCAAGATATTCAGCCCTCTCCCTTTTTATGGAAGGATTTGAACGTGCGTGCCGTTTAGCCTTTTACCGCTCCGGCCGCAACACCTTTGGTGATTTGTTTTCTGAATGTCAGATAGAATACGAGCATCGGAACCAGGCCGATGACGAGCGCGGCAAACTGCTTACCGTAGTCGGAAGCGAGCGCACCCGAAAATTTCTGGATACCGACCGGAAGCGATTTGATCGACTCGCTCGAAGCAAGCATGTTGATCAGCATAAATTCGTTCCAAGTTCCGGTACTGGATAAAATGGCGAGCGTTACGCCTACCGGCATCGCCATCTGGATGATGATTTTCGCAAAAATCGTCATGTACGTGGCACCGTCGATGCGGGCAGATTCGATAAGCGACATCGGTATGCTTTTAATATAATCCGTCGCAAGATAAATCCCCATCGGCATTCCGACACCGATGTAGCAAACCAGTACGCTTATGCGCGTATCGTACAGGCCGACCATGCTGACCATCAGGAAAATCGGTACCATGATACACTGGAGCGTGAGCAGAATTCCGATGATAAAGCTGCCGTGAAGGGGTTTCGTCGCTTTATTCGGAATCTTTGCGAACGCGAATCCCGCCATAAATGAAAAAATGACGATTGCAACCGTTGATACGGTCGTATAGAGCAAGCTGTTCAAAAACAACATACCGAAGTTACCCCGAACCCATGCGTCCGGATAGTTGCGCCACCACCATTGCTGCGGCAGTGCGAGCTTGCTGGTAAGCTGGAATTCCTGCGTCGTTTTAAAGGACGAAATGGCAAGCCAGACGAGCGGATATATCGCCATTACGGTAAAAAACAGCATGACCAGATACGTTATGAATTTTGCAGTTTTCTGTCCTGCGCCTATTGATGTACGGACGTCCGCCATATTATTCCTCCTTGCCGCCGAATGTTTTTTCTACCCGCTGCACGATGAAAATCAGGATGAACGAAATGATAACCATTACCGTGGAAATCGCGTTCGCCATCGGGTAATCGGGGGCGCCTTTAAATGCCTTGTCGAACATGTATAGAGACAGAACGTTCGTCTGTTTTGCAGGGCCGCCGCCGGTCATGACGTATATCAAGTCGAATGATTTCAGCGAACCCGAGATAGCCAAAATTGCAGAAGTTACGAACACGCCGGAAAGGGCGGGGAATATAACGTACCGCAGCGTCTGGAATTCAGACGCTCCGTCTATTTTTGACGCTTCAATGATTGCCGGATCTATTTTTTGAAGATTGGCAAGGAACAGGATCAGATATGTTCCTGTATACATCCAGAGCATAACGAATAAAACCGGAATGATCGGCTGACTGTTCATGCTCCATTCAAAAGAAGGATTAAGCAGCTTCATGATTTCCTGAAACGCGCCGTGTGCGGAAAAGAACGTCTGCCACAAGATACCGATAACGACGGTCGAAATAACGCACGGCAGGTAAATCATCGTCTGAAAGAAGTCCGTACCCTTTACCAAGCCCCGGCTCAAAATGTAGGCGAGTGCAAAACCGAGCGGCAGCTGGCCGAATACCGAAACGAGTACGATGTACAAGTTGTTTTTCAGCGAAAGATAAAATAATGAATCGTTAAAAACTTTTACGTAGTTTTTGAGACCGATAAATTTCAGCGCATCTTTTGAAAAGAGAGAACCTCCCTTATAATCAGTCAAACTTAAAAAAACTGAAAAAACCGTCGGAAAGGCCATGACCGCAAAATAAAAAAGCAATGCGGGCAAAACCAGTGTCCAGTACGAAAAATACAGTTCTTTTTTTGATGATAGATTTTTCACAGTATCCTCCATGGTGACTGTCTGGCATGAAAAAACAGGGCTGGCCGTCCTGTCCCGTCAGTATACCTTTCTGGACAAGCCCGGACAACCCTGTGTCTGTTGCTTATTTTTTATTTTTTAAATGCTTCCCATGCTTTCTGCATGTCTTTGCAAACGTCCGCAGCCGATTTTTTGCCCAAACCGAGCTGCTGCAGACCTACGTTACACGCCACGTTTACGTCGCCTTCAAATTTGGAATCGAAAACCGGAGTAACCGCACCTGCGTTCTGGTAGAACTGAACACGTTTGATCATGAGCGGTTCCATTTTGGCTTCGTCGAATACGATGCCTTTCGCCAGTGACGGGAAAGACGCACCGGTATCCAAACGGCGCTGCTGCACGACGGGACCGGAAAGCCATTTGATAAGTTTCCAGGCCGCCTGTTCTTTTGCGGAACCGGCGGGAATCGCGGCGCTCATACCGTATCCGACACCGAGCGTCGAAGAGTTCGATCCGGCAACGACTTCACCCGGAATTGCGGGGAACGTAACCATTTCGATGGAACTTTTCTGTTTGGCGGGGCTGATCAGCGCCTGACCGGTCGACTGATCGGTGATGAACGCACCTGCTCTCCAGTCGCCGTCGATCATGTACGCGCCTTTTCCGGATGCGAACAGACCGACTACGTCGCCGTAAGAAGTAGCCAGCGTCGACTTGTTCAGAACGTTGTCGTCGTACATCTGTTTGACGAATCCGACTGCTTTCTGCATGAACTCGTCGGTGAACTTCGATTTACCTGCGACGATGTTGTCTGCCCAGGCGGGACCGCCGAAGCGTCCTGCTACCAGCGAGAACAGGCAGGACTGCATGACCCAGTCGTCCATGTTTGCCATCAGGATGGTTTCGTATCCTTTCGCTTTCAGAACGGGAACCTGTGCTTTCAATTCTTCATACGTTTTGGGGATTGAAAGACCGCATTCCTTGAGAATATCGGTGTTTACGTACATAACGTGCGTCGTGGTGATACCGAACGGAATTTCCGCGATGTAGTTCGCGATCTGTCCGGCGGGGTCCATAGCCGCAGTCGAATAATCGGCAAGCAGACCGTCTTTTTCAAGCAGCGGTTTCAGATCTTTTGCAAGATGCTGCGTGTGGATCGCCGTGGAGCGTCCGCCCGGCCACATGTAGAATACGTCGGGCATGTTGCCTGAAGCGGCGTATGCCGCCGATTTCTGATGGAAGGGTTCGTTGAACAGCACTTCGCGCTGAATGATGATGTCGGGATTCGCTTTTTCAAACGCTTCCCATACGTAGGTGTTGTCGTCGAACGCGTTCGGCGCCGTTGAATCCGCATAGTCCAGAACTTTCAGAACGATCTTACCGTTGGCAGATCCATCTTTGGTTCCTCCCGCAGACACGGTACAGACCAGAACACTTACAGCAAGCAATATAGCTGTAAACTTTTTAATACTCATGTAATCCTCCTTAGAAAGTATGAGTAAACGAAACGCATATGATTATGTTTGTTCATTGTGCGTACAAACTAGATTGTAGCATTGCTTTTTTTGTACTGTCAAGTAAAAGTTTGCAAAAAAGCGTTTTTTCTCCGATTCCGATGCGATCGGGTCTTCCGGCAGTATGAAAACGCACCATTTATAGATAATATTCTGAAAAATGATTTTTTTGTAAAAAACTCATTTTAAAAATGCTGAAATAAAACCGGTTTATCTCTTTTTTTGTCATTTTTATATTAGATTTTTGTTGACATATGAAAAATCTGGTGTTAGTATTCTGTTTGTACGAACAATGAACAAACAAATTCGGTTTAGCAGTTCTACATACGTTTTTCTCCGGGTGGAGCCGAACGTAATAAAAATCCGTAGGAGGAATGAAATGAAAAGAGTTGTAGCAGGTATTGCCGTTCTGCTGCTGGCCGTCAGCGTGATTTTCGCAGGCGATGTTGGGGTTTCAATGGAAGCCAAAGCAAATCTGTGGACAAAGTCTGCTGATGGAAATAGCGATGGATTCGGAATCGTTTCCGGTGATGATTATTTGGGTCAGTTGATGACTTCCTATGATGCGGAAAAGGGCGGCGGATTCCTCCGCTTCCGCGTTATGGAACGTTCTGCCACGTGGGATGGTGTTACTGCAAATAACGCGCTGCATCTTGACCGCTGGGCCGTATACGTAAAACCGTTCGGCGGCGTAAAACTGGGCATGATGACCGCTCCGTACGAAGTGTTTGCCGAAAGCATCAACTGGCATCCGATTTTTGCAGCCGCGCTGTTTGAAACCGGATCCCCCAAACTGTATGCTGAAATTACGGCAGTTAAAAACCTGACGCTGGTTGCCGGTGTCGATTCCGATCTTACTGATGCTGAAAAACCGTTCAATACGTTCGGTGCAGCCGCCAAATACGATATCGAAGGAATCGGTGCTGCGTCCGTGATGTTTGAAAACCGTGCAGGTATAAGCGGACAGGGTAAAGCGCAGGTTATCGGTGCCGCGTTCAATTTTACCGGCGTACCCAACCTGACCGCGTTGGTCGGTTATGCGGCGATCCTCAACGATACCGCTAATATGAATTCTTTCGCTCAGAACCGTATTGAAGCGTTCGTTACCTATACGGCGGGTGCGTTCAGCGTCAGCTTGTACGACGGTGTCGTTCTGCGCAACGCCGATTACGTTGCCAAAAAAGCGGACGGCAGCGACGGTGTCGGCGGATTCGGTAACCGCGTGGCGGTAAAAGCTTCTTACGCACTGAACGACGTTGTTACTCCCTCTCTGCGCATCAACCACTACATGAACTACGGCGATGCGTCGTGGGGCGGCCTGGGACTTGCCGGTCCTGCTGAAACGACCGGTTCTCTCATAGTTGAGCCGAAAGTCAACTTCAACTTGGGCAACGGAATCGGCTGCTATGCCGGTGCGGTTATTACGTACAATATGAACAAAGACGTTGCTGACGGTAACAGCCGCACGACGTTCTCCGTTCCCGTTGGAATCACGGTTGATTTCTAATCCCGTATAAACCTTTCTTGTATAGTTAATGCTTACGCGAGGCGGGTGCCTCGCGTAAGTGCTCGGATACCGGCAGACATCCTTCACAGTCTATTGATTATATGCGAAAGTTTTCTCCTAATTTTGAAGCTGCCCGGAAGCTCACGTTTTCAGGCAGCTTCTCTGCTATATTAATAGAAGAATTCAAAATCTTTTACGATAAGCCGGGCGCCTTTTACGCCCTTAAAATAATCCCCTCGGGCGCTTGAAGCAAAAACGACGTTCACGTGCGTTATATCCTCGGCTGCGTTTCCTTGTACCGCTCCTTCCGGCAGCGGATCGGCGTTTTGCGGCGGCTCTCCGTAAATGAACGCCGTTTCAAGCGTACGCAGTCCGTTTCCATCCGGCTCAGACAATGAAACGATTCCTTCCGACGCGGTGTCTCCGTCCGTTTTGCCCGTATACCAGGCCGTTCCGACAAAGCGTCTGGTTCCCGTGCTCCGGTTTTCGAGCGTGGCCATAATCGTGCAGGAATCGCCCTTTCCGTCGTATTTGAATTTTACGCGAAAACCTTTGGGGCGCGCTTCAAACGGAACGCCCCAATCGATGAGCGCTTTTCCGTCCTTATCGGTAAATCCGAGTAATTGTGAAAGGCTCAAATCCCGTTCGACCCGGCCGGTAAACAGATTGCCGCTTGCAATAATGCCGAGTATGCTGCGGGTCGTCAGTTCCGCCGCGTACGTTCCGTCCGCAAGTTCAATACGCTTCGTCGGCCAATTTTTACTGCCGGACGCCGCGTACGCCGGATTTCCGTTGTCCCAGACGGACTGTCCCGCGGTTCCCGTCATTTCGGTGCATTCGGTTGTTCCGATCGTAATGAAGCCGGAAACCCGCTCCGTATGCCAGTTTGAAAAGTCGCTGTCCGGGAGCTGGTAGCCGCCGGATACGTACCATTCGACGCTTTCTCCTGCCGGCGTCGTTATCGTAAAAAACGTCGGTTTTCGCAGATCGACGACCGGCGGAAGCGTGTGGGCGGCGTCCGCAGACAGTGCGAACGCTTCGACCGGTGCGGCCGCCAGCGGATACACGGAGCCGTCTGCGCTCAGATACGGAACCGAAACGAAAACGGATCTTTTTTCGGTATCGATCACCGCCGGAGCGGTCTGTCCTCTTACGCTGAACTGTACCGGATAGGGGGCGCCGGTTTGCGCTGATACGCCGGTTTGCGCTGATACGCCGGTTTGCGCTGATACGCCGGTTTGCGCTGATACGCCGGTTTGCGCTGATACGCCGGTTTGCGCTGATACGCCGGTTTGCGCTGATACGCCGGTTTGCGCTGATACGCCGATTTGCGCGGCGGCGGGTTCCCCGGTGTTAACTGCCACCGCGGCGTTCGCTTCAATCGCGGTGGTTGCCTTCGCCGCAAACGCCGCTCCCAGCAGCAGCCAAAGCGTCGCTACCGGCATTTTCCGCCGAAAACAGATGTCATTTTTCATCGGCCGGCTCCTTCGTCCGTTCTGTGAGCAAGCCGTATACGGCTTCCATTTTTTTAACGGAAACGGAAACGCGGTACTGTTCGCCGGCGGCGGCGTACCGTTCGCCGAGCGTTTTGCGTTCTTCAGGGTGTTCGATCCAGTAATCGATTCGCTCGGCAAGACTTTGCGGATCACCGGCTTTGAACAGCGATTTTTCATCGAGTGCGAATTGTACGGTGGCGCTTTTGGGCGCGTCGGCGATAACCGGAACCAGCGCGCAACTGAACGCTTCCATGCAGGCGATCGCTTCGATTTCCACGTCGGAAGCGTGCACGTATAAATCCATCGACCGTATCAGCTGCAGCAGTTCGTTCGTCGTGTAAAAATTGAAACTCGGCGGATGCGGCATGTCTTTGGACATTTTGACGTACGTGTCGAGCATCGGCCCTTGTCCGGCAAAATGCAGTCTGATTTTATCCGCGTATTTCGATTTGCGGACGGCCCGTATCACGATATCCTGCCGTTTTTCGGGGGAAAGTCTGCCGATCATCAGCAAGTTGATCGTGTCGTGCGGAATCGGTTCCTGCGGAACGAACACGCCGTCGACACCGTTGCTGATAACGTGCAGCCGCGCCGGATACCCGTTCGCTTTTAATTCGTCCGCGATAAACTGCGTCGGACAGTGAATATCGGTAAAGCGTTTATAAAAATAATTGTACAAAAATCGGTAAAAAAAGCGCGCCGCGCGCTGGTTGTTGCCCAATCCGATGTTGTAGGTGATGTTTTCCGCCTGTACGTGGAACGCGGCAAGACAGGGAACGCGCATTTTCCGCGCAATTTTTTCGGCTGCACGGGCAAGCGGAAACGGCAGATAGAAATGTACGACGTCCGCTCCGGTGAGCGCTTCGCGTATGACGGACGGAACGGCTTTTGAAAAAATGATTCCCTGTTTGCGAGCGAGCAAGGAAACGATCGGTATGTTCATCTGAGGCAGAATATATTTGTCGGGTCCCGGTTCTCCCGAAGTCAAAATCCGGACGGTGTGTCCGCATTTCCGCAGATTTTCCACAAAACGGCGCGCCGACGCGGTCGTACCGTTATTTAATGCATCGTACTGATCGATGACGAGAACTATAATCATATGAATCCTTTTTTTATTTGCAAAATACGACGTATTTTGCAAGCGTTTTCATGTATTTTCACTCCATAATATATGTAAAACACGTGAGAAATGCAAATGGTATCAAAAAAGTACGTTTACTTTTCCGCGGCGCCCGTGCTATACTATGACAAAGCGGTAAAATGATGAATGCAGTGTCTCTGTTCCGGAAAATTGCCGGTGTAGTTGCAGTTTCTCTTTTTTTGATTATCCTGTCGGGATACGGGCGATCAATTTATGGCGGTACGGTGATTCGGAACGGCGAACTGCGCGTTTCGTTTTTGAACGAGGTCGAACAATATCAGGAGCTGCGCGGAAAATGGTTTTTCTGGAAAGACGAATTGCTTGATCCGCAGGTCGTTCCGCTTCGGATGGCGGATTATGCGGGGCCGTTTATGAACGTTCCGGGAAGATGGGCCGATACCGGCGTGAGCGGCCGGGCGGACGCGCTGTCTAAGGGCGGAACGCTGGCGCTTCGCCTGGTGATTCCGCTGTCCCTTACCGGCCGGACGCGCGAATGGGCGGTTCAGTTTGCAGACGCAAACAGTTCGTGTTCTTTGACCGTCGTTACGCCCGAAGGAACGGTGCTCGCTTCGCAGCGCATCGGAACGCCGTCGTTTGATCCTGCGGAGTACGTTCCCGCGAAAGGCCGGAAACGGCTGCCGTTCGTTATTCCGCCGTCCGACGCCGATACGGAACTGATTCTGGTCATGCAGGTTGCCAATTTCAGCACGCCGTACACCGGTACCTGGGACAAGGTGTCTTTCGGTACGGAACGGACGCTGGCTTCGCTCCAGTCCGGCCGCCGCGTTGAGACCTCGCTGATTTGCGGCGCCATGTTGTGCATGGGCTTGTACCATTTGTGCCTGTATTTTTTGCGTAAAAAAGACGTCAGTTTGCTGCTTTTTGCGCTGATCTGCATTTTCATGACGCTGCGCGCGCTTCTGATGGGGGAGCGGATGCTTGCTTCTTTGCTGCCTGAAACGTACGGAGTCTGGCGGTTCCTGTTTGCCGCCGAACATTTGTCCATACATTTGTGTCTGCCGCTGTTTTTCTTTTTTTTCAGAGCCGTATATCCGCAGGAAATGCCGCTCGTGCCGGTAAAGATCGTCGCGTCGATAAGCGCAGTGTGGGTTGCACTCGAAATTTTTACACCGCCGATGATACATCATCGGTTTTTGCCCTGGTTCGAGTACGTCGTCGTCGCAGGCTGTATTGCGGTTGTGGTAATTCTGATACGCGCTATGATCCGTAAGCGGGAAGGGGCGTTCATCATTTTCAGCGGATTGATCGTGCTTGCCGCCGCCGCAGTGAACGACGTGCTGTTTTCAAACGGCGTTATAGAATCCGTATATATGACATCGGAAGGAATGCTTTTTTTCGGATTCGCGCAGTCGTTCTTTTTGGCGCGCCGGTTTTCGCGGCTGTTCGTAATGGTGGAATCGTACGCGGATGAACTTACCGAACTGAACCGTGCGCTCGATCGGTTCATTCCGCACGAAATGCTCGCGTTTCTGGATAAAAAAAGTATCGCCGACATTCAGTACGGCGATTACACCGAGCGCCGTATGACGGTGCTTTTTCTTGATATACGGAGTTTTACGGCGCGGTCCGAAAACATGACGCCGGGCGAAACGTTCCGTTTTATTAATGAATTTCTGGCGCAGTTCGGCCCCGTCGTTCGGGAAAACGGCGGATTTATCGATAAATATTTGGGCGACGGCTTTATGGCGCTGTTTCCTACTTCCGCCGACGACGCGCTGGCGGCGGCGCTTAAAATGCGCCGGCAGCTCCGCTTGTATAACGATGCGCAGACGCACAGCGATACGCAGGCCGGCGGCGGTGAACCGGTGCGGATCGGAATCGGTATTCACACCGGACAGCTGATGCTCGGAACGATCGGAGAAAATCAGCGGATGGACTCGACGGTCATTTCCGATACGGTCAATACGGCGAGCCGCATGGAGCAGCTGACGAAAAAATATGAAACGGATATTCTGCTGTCGCAAAACGTGGTGGCGGAACTGCGCGAGCCGGAGCGGTACGGTTTGCGTGAAATCGGTTTCGAGCATATCCGCGGAAAATCCGTTTCCGTCTGCATTTATGCGGTTGAAGATGCGTGAGCGGCGGTTACGGGTGAAAATCGGCGGAATTGATGAAGGTCGGCAGAACTGATGAAAATCGGCGGGATTGACGAAGGTCGGCGAAATTGCGAGACTGCGTAAAATCGGGAATTGAGGATAGGAATGTTCGCCGTGATTTTTCATCGGCGGTATCGAGTGTTATATGAAAAGTAAAAATGCAGCGGCGTGGGCCGCACAGTTTGTCAAACGGGAAGCCGTTTTATGCGCAGCCGTGGTGCTGGCGGCGGTTTCAACGTGTGTCGTACGCCCTTCGTTGGCAGCGGTGAACGCCGCGATCGACCGGCGAGTGCTCGCGCTGTTGTTTTGTCTGATGCTGATCATTCAGGCGTTCCGGTCGCTGTCCGTCTTGGATGCGGCGGCCGATTTTCTTTTAAAGCGCTGCGCCGGCGTCCGTTCCGTGTACGCGGCGTTCGTAGCGTTGATATTCGCGTCTTCCCTGTTCGTAACGAACGACGTCGCCTTGCTGACGTTCGTTCCCGTGTCGTTAGCGGTGTGCCGCCGTTCCGGGATTGATCCGGTTCCGCTGGTAATACTGGAAACGCTCGCGGCGAATTTGGGATCCTGCGTTACGCCGATGGGAAATCCCCAAAATTTATTTTTATATTCGTTTTACCGTATGGAGCCGGCGGCGTATACCGTGGCGCTGGCGGTGATTTTGCTCGCCGTGTTCCGGGTCGTCGACTATCCGGTGTGTATGGCACTGAGTGCGGCGGTCGTCGCCGTCTGCAATTTCCGTTTGTTTGCCCGCGTCGATTACGGTTTGCTGCTGACGTTCGCGGCGTTTTTTCTGTTTACCGAGAACATTTCGCTGCTGCCGGATATTTCGGCGGCGTTGCAGTCGGCGCTCGACAGCCGGTTCGCCGTGTATATGGGAGGAATCGCCGCAAGTCAGGTTATCAGCAACGTTCCCGCGGCTTTGCTGCTTTCAGGATTTACCGATTACGGACGGGAATTGCTGCTCGGCGTGAACGTCGGCGGATTGGGAACGCTGATCGCGTCTTTGGCAAGCGTTATTTCCTATAAGTTATACAGCGCCGCCGCGGCGGAAACGGAAGACGCACGCGCGCACGGTTCGGGGAGGTATCTGCTGCAATTTACGGTGTATAATCTGATTTTTCTTGCGGTGCTCATACCGCTCGTATACGTACTGTCGTTGAGGGGGTAGCGCGTGGCTGAAAAATGTCTGAAATGCTTTCGCCCGGTATCGCATTGTTACTGCGGCGACATCGTTCCGTTCGACCCGGGGTTTAAATTCGTTTTTTTGATGCATCCGAAAGAAGCGTACCGGCAGCGAACCGGAACGGGGCGGCTTGCGTCGTTATCCCTGATCGATTCGGAAATCATCGTCGGAATCGATTTTACCCGAAACGCGCGTCTTGCCGGTTTGCTGGCGGATCCCTCGTTTTATCCGGTCGTGCTGTATCCGGGTCCGGATGCCTGGCGTGCAGGCGACGCGGGGTTTGCTGCCGAATTGCGGCGCTGCGGTGTAGGGGCGCAATTCGCTTCCGGCCGAAAAAAATTGGTGGTATTGGTTATAGACGCCACGTGGTTCTGTGCGAAAAAGATGCTTCGACTGTCGCCGAACTTGCTTACGTTTCCCCGGCTGTCGTTTTCCGGCTCGTATCGATCCCAATTCGAGTTCAAGAAGCAGCCGGCGGACGGATGCGTTTCAACGATCGAGTCGTGCTATTATCTGATAAGGGAATTGCAGTCGGCCGGAATTGCCGCGCCTGAGACGGATCCGGAACCGCTGCTGCGCGTGTTCAAGAAAATGGTGTCTTTTCAAATCGAGTCTGAAATTCGGCGCATAGAATCCGGAACTCCGGGGCGCCATGCGTACGACGCGGAACGGGATCCCCGGCGGCTTCGGCAGCTGCGTGCCTCGCGGCCGGGACTCACGGATTTTACCGGCAGTGCGCCGGATCAATGAAAATATCCGCCGGATCGCCTTTAAGTGAAATGATAGATTGGCGAAAAAAGCAAAGATCGCAGATGAGTTCTTTGGACAGGCTGCGGTAACAGCGCCATTGCGAACCGATGCCGTTCGGTGCGGGGGGTAAGTCGTTTTTTTCCCGTGGGAGGGCGTCCGCGTATCCGTTCTCCGTCAGATAAGACAGAAATGCGACGGTTCGTTCCAGACGCTGAACGACGGGGGCGCACGCACGGGCGAACGCGGTCCGTTCAGACCAGAGCGACGGATTTATTTCGGTTTGCCGTACGATCAGTTCGGCCTGATTCGATGCCGGATAATAGACGGTAAACGGGGAATCCGGGGCGACTGCGCCTGCGACGGCGTTCAGATACAGCCGTGCGATTTTTCGTTCTGCAGGAGGCGTGCAAAATGCGGAATCACGTGATACGGCAGAATCATATGCTGAGCGCCGCTCGGTTTTGCAAAGTGCGCGATTATGCGGTAAGGGACGACCTGTTTTGCAAAGTGCGCGATTATGCGGTACCGAGACAGGTACGGAAATCGCAGAGGCGATGGTAGCGGCTAATGGCGTACCAGCTGCTGATGCCGCAGATTTTATGCCGGACGCATGGCCGGCTGCTAACGCGGTACCGGCTGCCAATACTGCGTTTTTATTTTCGCAAGAGTCGGACAGAATGGCAAGGATTGCCTGTTCAAAAGATGAAAGATTTTCCATAATTTCCAGTGAATCGACGCTTCCTGCGGCGCCGTATACGGCTAATTTTTTCAAAAAAACTTGCTCGATGCAGCAAATTCGCTCTATTTTCTCCCATAATATATATGCCGATTGAGCAGCGCGGCAGCGCATTGTATACGGCGCGTCGTATACGCTGAGACGCAGTCCGCACCACCAGCAACCGGCGCTTTTGGCCAACGCGGCCGGTTGCCACAGCTCGCGGATTAGTCGCTAAGCCGCAGCTATTTGCTGAGCCTCGGCCAGTCGCTAAGCCGCGGCCGGCGTCTTCGGCCAACGCGGCCGGTTGCCAGAACTCGCGGATTATTCGCTGAGCCGAGCCGCCGACTTTGGCCAACGCGGCGCCGATTATCGTAAATTCCGCCCGGAGCGTCATATACAGGAGAGACCATGAACGCAGATTTTCCCCGCTGGGAAGACGTTACCATCACCAACGACTTCTTCTTCGCCTACTCGATGCTTCACGACACCGAACTGTGCCGCCTCCTTCTGCGCACCCTGCTCAAGCTGGACGCAAAGGAAATCACCTACGTCAATACGCAGGAAACCCTCGCCGCCGCCCCCGGCTCCAAAAGCGTCCGCCTCGACGTGCTGCTCGAAACCACGAACGAGATCGTCAACGTCGAGATGCAGACGACCTCCGAGCCGAACCTGTTCAAGCGGATCCGCTATTACCAAAGTTCCATCGACATCGGCACCGCACAGAGGGGCGCCGATTACGACGACCTGAAAAAGCTGTACGTCCTGTTCATCTGCACGAAGGATCCGTTCGGCGAGGGTCTGCCGCGCTACACGCTCAGGACCGTCTGCGACGAGCACACTGCGCTCGACGTTCGGGACGAACGGTTTGCCGTCGTCTATAATGCGGCGGCGTATGAAAACGAGCTTGATTCGGAAACGGCGGCCATGTTACACTATATAGCGGAAGGCGGAACGGACACGGAGACGGCGAAGAGCTTTGCAGAACGGGTGTTCAAGCTGAAAACCGACGGTGCCGCCAAGGGGGCGTTCATGAAGTACGAAATAGAAATCAAACGCATCCGTAAGGAAGGCTTCGCCGAGGGCGAATCCCTCGGTTTTGCAGCAGGCGAATCGAGCGGTATTGCTAAGGGCGAAATACGCGGCATGGAGAAAGGCAAAGCGGAAGGAATCTACGCCACGGCCGGCAATCTCCTTTCTATGGGAGTGCTTACGCCGGAGCAGATTGCCGCCGCAACGGAATTACCGTTGGAAACCGTGCAGGAACTCGCTTGCCAAAAGAGATAAGCGTGTTGCCGGTTTGGTTGTTGTAAGAATAGATTGCCATTTTCAATAGCCTTTACTCATATAGTGTTGACTGAAACGACAGAGGTCTTGCACTTTCTGTTTATGTAAGCGGTGTGCAAGTTAAACGTGTAATGCAATATCCGAGTTTTCATTAGTTTTATACAAAATCACTTCGGAAGCAGGTATTTCAATAATATTATTTATATCCGTATCGAGTTGTTTTGCTTTTATCAGTAATGTATCGTTTTCTTCAAACTCCAGCAATGCTTCAAATAGATGCCCGTTTTTCATAAAGACATAACTGCTGAGGACTTTTAAATTCATATATTTCTCCAAAAATAAGTTTTCCCGTTTTTTAGAAAGATATAGTTTTTTATTCAGTTTATTGGGAAGAAAACGTGTCAACAATTTGAGAACGGGGAGTATGCTTGATTTATTAATACCGTTCACCGTATTGAGATATTTTGAACAAATTACAAATTCCGTAAATGCTTTTGATGCGGATCGTCGATGAAATGTTGCATCAGTTATTCTAAAGTGAACGAGCGGTTCCTGTAATGTCTTGATAATATATCCATCGCCAAGTATTCGCAGCCATAAATCGATATCTTCATTACATTTTGTATCAATATTATATTTATATTTCTTCAGAAGTTCGGTTTTCATCATAACGGAGGGATGTGCGATCGGAGTTCCCCTGTACAATGTTTTCGATTTTCGTTCTGTTCTTTTTGGATATAGGCGTATTTTCCTATATTCTCTACCTTTCCCGTCCAGATAGAATTCTTCAATACCTGATCCGAGTATTACGGTATCTTTATGCATCTCAAAAAATAAAACCTGTTTTTCAAATCTGTCGGGGTAACAGATATCGTCGCTGTCCATTCTGGCGATAAGTTCTGTCTTACAAAACTGAAGTCCGTAATTGAGCGCGTATGCCAACCCGTGATTTTCTGAATATCCGACGACATATAGGGGAAGTTTTTGTTGCCAAGCAAAAATAACAGATTCAAGTTCGTCTGTAAGAGGTCCGTCTTTAACGAGAATAATACATTCGGGTAACAACGTGTTTGTTGCAATACTAGTGAAGCATTCTTCAAGAAAATCAGGAGAATCTTTTTTGTAAACAGATTGAAGAATTGTAAAATGCATCGTGTATTGTTTAGTTGGAGTTTAAAACTTCATAGATTATTTCTAAATTTTCAAAACCATATTTATCATCCGGTTCCAAATAGGCGCCTTCCGACCATTCGTTCCATGCATTAAAAAAGATAAATTCAGAATCTGAATTTGAAACTTTCTTATACAGGTCCGAAAAATATTTCCGTTTTTCAAAACGGGTAAGTTCTGAAAAAATTGTTGCCCGATTTCTGTATCTGGGGGTATTGTCCCAGCCCCAAAAAGCACTTTCAAATATTTTTAAATTCGGAAACATGGGATAATCATTTACACATGCGTTTTTCAATAAATAATCCCAAATTTTATTGGATGAAAGTATCACATATTTTGAATGTGTTCTTTTTATATCACCAATAAATAATCGTAGTTTTTCCGGAAGTAAACGGAGAAATTTTATGCTGTGTATCTTTTGCCGATTGGGATTTTTGTTTGAAGTATTTGCTTCTCTCGGTTGGAATTTCAGTAAGGAATCGTAGTTTTCCAGAAAAGAAGGATTCGGAAAATCAAAGTTTTTTATTGCCATAAAATGAATGCCTTCAAATCCGTTTTCTATTGCAAGTTCATTCCATAAATGGAACATTTCCTTTGTTTTTTTTATCAGTTCCGGATTATATATTGACAGAACCGGTTTATTATCTATTTTTACGTAACGTTCGTCTTTAAAAAATGGGACTAAATACTCAAAATGTTTTTTCCATAAATTTCTATCAACTGAATGCTTTTGTTCGAGGAGAATTTCATTATGTCCCAACCATTTCCTTGTCCAGCTCTCGTTTGCCCAAGAGATGAAAAAAGGGATATTTATTTCCTTATATGCGAGGAGCATTTCCATCGGTTTTTCAAGCATCAATTTGCCGTCAAACCAATAATGGTAAAACATAAACCCGTCAATACCGTATTTTTGGGCGAGCAAAGCTTGCCGTTTTAATACCGCAACTTCTCGCGGGTCGTAATATCCATCGATAGGAACGCGAGGTTGATAATGTCCCGGAAATAAAGGTGCAGCATTTTTTACAAGATTCCAATCTGAAAAGCCTTTTCCCCACCATTCATCATTTTCTGGGGTTTGATGAAATTGCGGAAAATAAATTGCGATAAGTTTTGTTTTTTTCATAATTGATCATCCAAATAGTTAGAAAAATTTTTCATCAACGGATATCGTTGTTCGTATGTTTTATGTGGCAGCAAAGCATTTTCGTAATGAAAAAATAAGGAATTACATGTACTGCATTTTAAAAGTCCGTATATTAAAAATATGAGTAGAAAGTATTTTTTACGTTTGCCCGATGTTAAAAAATAAATTTGGGGAAATAGAATCCAATATCCAAAAGAAAACAACAATCCGACTCGATTTAATATGATCGATATTTCCGAACAGTACAAGTAAATGAAAATAAATATATAAAAAGAATTAATAATAATCTTATTTTTTTTATTATGCTCCAGTAATCTTTTTTCAAACAGAAAGACTGCCAAGAAGGAAAATGTCCTTTCAATATAGCCAACGGAGAGTCCCCATTCTCCGGAATATTTTTTCATTCTTAAATATACTTCTATTAAACTATAAAAGGGGGTATGGATCGATTCGTTGAAAAACTGTAAAAATTCTTTTAACCATTGTATATGCAGCAAATAAATCCCGTTACCTATAATAAATAATAATAAAATCAACCTACGGGGAAAACTTTTGTTAAGAATGAAATAAAAAGGTAAAAATAAGAGTGCTATCGTATGGAACGTAAAGCCCAATAAGTTTAAAAATAAAAAAAACTGAATTTTTTTCTTTTCTATATACCTTATTGAAACCAGAAAACACATCATTGCTTTTGCGTTACGCATTAAATTGACTTCAAGGCCAAACCCTAATACTCCGCCAAATAAAAAGAAAAAAACGAAAGACATAAAAATTAATTTGATGTCAATAAAATAATATTTGAAAAAATAATATAGAATTATAAAATCGATTATAAACGATATAGCTTGAAATACGAAATAATTGGAAGAAATCGTTTTACAAAATATGGTGAAATATAAATAACCGATATTCCAACTGTCATGTTTTTTTAAGAAGTTGTCTCTTTTTTCCCGTATTGAAAAAAAAGAAGGAGTTTCTTCAAAAACTTTGCCGTAAACATTCCAATCGGTATAAATATATCCTCTAAAGCCTATAAAAAAAATAAAAATGAAAAATAACGCATAAAGAGAGAACATCCTATGAGCTTTTACGGTTAATTGATTTCCGGAGTTCGTATTATTTATACAAAACGAAAAAGAAATAAGAAAAAAAAGCATATATGGGATTGAATAAGAAAAACTGTAATACTGCATTTTCAGACTATGTTTTCCAGTATGGTAATTACTGCATTTGCCGATATTTCTGGGGCAATGAAACCTTGCTCATAATTACGGACTTTTTCAGCCTGCGCTCCGATATCGAAACAGATTATATTGATGCCAAACATAATTAATTCGGAAACGGTATAGGAAAAGGTTTCTGCGCAGACAGAGGGGAATATAACTGTATTGATATTGTATTTTTCCATCAAATACGGTAACTCATCGTTTTTATAGGGGCCGAAATTTAGTACAACTTTATTTCTGCGGGCTTTACCATTTAAAGGTATCTTGCCGAATAAAACGATTTCTTTTTTATCGTAATAAGTCACTAAATCATTGACTATTTTATTTCCTTTTGCCACCGTATTGCAGCTGCCGACTATGGCAATTCTGGCGGGTTCTTCCGTTCTTATTTTATAAGGCTTGAAATGACAATAGGATAGGTCGTGCGGTTGTATATTGAATTTGTCGGTATGCAAATCGGGATATGCCTGCAAAATCATGTCTTTTGAGCTTTCACTGAAAACTCGAATTTCATCTATTTCAGAAAAAAAATTTTTCCAAATTAATCTCCATTCGATTATATCTGCATTAATTTTGCATTTATGGGTACTGCAGTCCAAATTACAAGAGAAATCTTTCGCTAGAAGCGTAAAATTCGGACAGATGCAGTGAAAGTCGTGTATCATATAGCAGACAGAGGCGTTTGTCTTATTTTTATATTCAATAATACTTTCAAGCATCCTTTTACAATTTGTATACGGAATGATAGAACTCACCGTTATTTTTGAGGGGCGTAAATTTTGAAACAAATAATCTAGCTTTTTAACGTTGAAAACATAATGTTTCTTTTCTCCATATTTATTTACAGTGATATATTTCGTTTTGAATCCGCGAACGTTTCTCATTATAAAAATATTTTTCGTATTTTTTAAATAGTTATTTTCAAAGGTTCTCGTCCCGCCGCCAAACGTATGTGTAATGAATAATTCCGAACAATTTGCATATAAATCATTAGGCCCTGTTCCCTTTTGGAAAGAAATGATGCAGGCTAAAAAAGTATCAAATATATTTCTGAATATATGATAAATAAATTTAATCACGATCATTTAAAAATTCGTTTATAAAACTGCGTGCTTGCCACTGTATTTTTTTTATGTCACAGCTGTATTTTCTTTCAAGCAAATCAAAATTGTAATTGTGAATGAACCTATTTTCCATTTCGCATAATGTAAATAAAGAATCCATTCTGCAATTCAAGCTTTTGTAGCGACCACTCAGCGGTATGACAGCGAACGACGTATCGGCCAAGATCGAAAATAGAGCGCAATGAAAACTATTGGTGATGACATATTCAGCATTTTTTATTAGTGAAAGCCACTCAGGGATAGTAGCAAATGTTTTTTGACGATTATCAACCAACCCGTTGCCTGTAATAAATTTGACTTCCAACTTTTTTTGTGCTGCCCAAATGAAAACTTCATTCAGGTTGAATGTGTTAGTATTGTTTAACATATACAAGACGATATATTTTCCTGTTTTATTTTCTGTAGTTTGAGCAATTTCATTAAAATATATTTGTGGATTTATTAAAAATGTCGGATCCGGACAGCATACGGCGCCTTCATAGCCGCATTTTGTACAAAGTGAGATACCTTTTTCTTCCCGAACTGAAACAACGTTAAATCGCTTAATTAACGGTTCTATTAATTTTATATATTCTTTTGAAATGGTATCCGTTCCCCAGCTCGCTGCATATGCGATTCTTTTTATTTTATCAGACCCGAAATTCAGAAAATATGCGTTGGCAATATTTTTATAACTTTTTATTGGAGAAAGTACGCAGCTCCACACTTGATCGCTACCCACAATGTAGCAGTCGGCGTCCGGTGGATTGGCTTTCAGTTCGGCGTAAGATTCATAGAGCAGGGCGGACTGTTTTATGTGATTTGCTCTAAATTCGTTAAATTTACGATCGTGGATTTTTTGTTCTGTGGCAATCGTATAAAACGTTTTTTTATTTTTCAGATAGGTATATAATAATACCGGATTACACACTTTCAGAAGTTTTATTGGAAGCGATTTTGACACGTCTTTTTCATATCTATACCGAATCAAATACGCATCGTGTCCTTGATCCCTCAAATATCTTTGCAACGCATAGCATTGCAGAATTTGTCCGTAATTATTCTGTGACCACCAAAAAGTCATTATTCCGATTTTCATATTATTTTTTTAACGTGTTTTTTATCAGATTCATTCCGCTGTCACCAAGTATGTTCTTTGCCAATCGTTTTGCCTTTCCGCCGAAACTGTCTTCCATATGCATAATCGATTCTAAAGCGCAGCTTTCATCTTCTGCAGAAGTAAAAACTTCAAATAAGATTGGCTGACTTACTGAATCTGTTGTAATAAACTGTTCGTATGTATTTTCAAATTCCGCTTTGGAACTTGCCGAAATATATTTGAACCCCAAATCTTCTGAATAATGTTTTACTAAATACTTTGATTTGTTGCCGAAATGCCCGGCCGCCGCCATAAAGGCATCTCCGTCTGTACCGAACTTTGCTGCCGGATGATTATAATTTTTAAATTCGGTACCGATACCGTTATTAACGAGCAAAATACGGACGTTATTTCCTATATGCCGAATACCGAGTACGTTCATGTCATAAAAAAACGCTAAATCTCCTGTTATACAGAAGTAAATTTTATTTTTATTTACCAAGGAAGCTCCAATTAAAGAAGAAACACCTCCGTCTATTCCGAACCCTCCCACGTTGGAAAATGTGGAAACGGAATCCGGTACCGTAAAAAAATTCCATGCTCGTAAAGTATTATATATGCTTAAATATGCACATGAGTCGGGAGGTAGCAGCGGGGAAATTTTGGACGCTATCCATATATTTGAAAAAGGCAAGTCCGGTATTTTTTCATACAGGGAAGTAAGCGTGCTTTTGCAAAAATCAAAATATTCATGGGCGACCTCCGTATTATCGGTTGCATATCGTATAAAAAAAATACTTTCCGGTATTTCAAATATATATCGAAGTTTTTTTAAATAATCGCGGATTTCACCATCTTCGCTGATTCTCCATACCTGTTCCGTTTTTATAAATTGGCTGTATGCTCCGGATATTTCGCCTATATGTATGAGTACATCGGCACGGTTACGGCCCATAACCTGATCCTGGCAGGCTACCAGATCATACAAAATTCTATACTTTCCGTTGTAGCCGCTGGTATGATCGCAAAATACGACTGCATTATGGGATTTACAGAAAGAATCGATTTCTGCGGTAAGTTTTTGAGACATAGGAGCGTGAGAACCGACGAATATCGCTATGCGACCTTTCGGTAATTCTGGAAAATCTTGCGTATCCGTAATCCGTCGAATAACTCTAACCGACGGCAACGTTTTTATATTATAGACCTTGCTGTATTCCGTCGGCAGATTGATGTGAACCGGTCCGCCGCCTCTGTGATTCAATTCAAGAAGTGCTTTATTTATTTTTATTTCGCAGTCCCAAAAATCATTTTCATCTTTAACAATCGGAAGCGTCACGGTTAACCGGACGGAATCAGTCGGCGGTGAGCTTCTGTCGATTACTTGTGCAATGTGATGCCCTATTTTCGATATATCCTGCGTTGAGGTAATCGCCAAAATAGGTAGTTTTCTGTAAAATGCTTCAGTCAGACCCGGCAGATAATTGCGTGAAGCAGTTGCTCCCGTACAACTTAAAATGACAGGTTGTTCCGATTCATAGGCTAAACCACACGCCATATAAGCCGCTGAACGTTCATCTACGCAGGAATATATCTCAAAAAACGAATCTTGCTGGACGCTGCCTACGAACGCCATATTCGTGGTACCGGGAGATGCAATTATCTTTTTTATGTTGTGAGCTTTCAATAAGGCAATAAGTATTTGTACATTTTTTTCATCCGTATAGGAGTGTTCCATAACAGGCCTCGATTTCATTTATTTAAGTAAAAATCTGAATAAAATATATTTGATTTTTTGTTTAATACTTCTTATTTCTTTTAACGGTGTATATTCATGTGTTAATCTGTCTTTATACGCTTCCGTTCGCCCATTCAAATAAAAAAACGGAGTATCTTTCAGAAATTCCGTTAGACAATCGGATAAGCCCTTTTCTGTATTTTTGAATGATTCAACGTCAATAAACTGCTTTATACGGGAATTGTCAAAAACTCTGTCAAACATTCTGTCGTATTTTATCTGATATTCGGCAAAATGACATTTCATAAAATCAGTCATACTGCACAACAGTACTTTCGGCGTATATCCCAATTCTTTTTTTAATACACCTACATATATATTCAGAACGTCATTCCATGACACTGACTGATTTCCCGTTATTTGAAATATGCGGCTATAAGCGAATTCATTACCGATCAGTGTATATAGCCCTCTTGCGACATCATAGCCGTGTGTCAGCGTGGTTGTTTTTTTTGCAATATTTTCAGAAAAAACGATCGTTCTGCCGTGTAAAGCCCTATATAACCATTCTTCTTTTTCAAGTACACCGAGCTGCAGCCGTATCTCCGAATAGGTGATATACGGACGAATAATGGTCCAGTTTGTTGTACCCGAATTACGCAGTATGTCTTCCTGTCGGGCCTTGGCGAGTGCATATTCATCCGTTGCAAGAAAAGCCGCGTCGGTAGAAATATCCAAAAGACGCGGTGAATCTTCGGTAATGGGTGAATCAGAATTAGCATAAACTCTTGAAGAACTCAAAAATACATACTGTTTCGTATTACTCAGCAGTTTTTTATAACGATATAAAAATTCTTGCGTAGTATATATCATAAAATCTACAATGCAATCATATTGCTCTTGCAGCAAGTTTTCCAAAAAACGTCTATCACGGGCATCGCCTTGTATATAACGGATATGGCCTTGCGAGTTACGTTTTTTTCTTGAAGTAACAACTGTTTCCACCCCGTCTCTATCAAGCAAATTCACCAGATGTTTTCCCATTGCGCCGGTTCCGCCGAGAATAAGGATTTTCATTTACCCAACACCCTTTTTTTTATATTTGAATATCGGCTTCCGAGCAGAAACCGAACACCGCGTATTGCCGTCCGTTTCAGCAAATACGGAAGTTTTACGATTACTGCTATGAAATACGGCGGAATAGGATTTCCGTTCTGTAACGCAAGGTCAACGTTTTCTTTAGCGAACACACTCGTTCGGTATAAAAGCCGTTGTTCACATTTGTATGCGAAGGCGTATTTCTTATAAAGCCTGATATCGAACACAGTGGAAAAATCGTTCAGTTTGCCGAGACTTTCAAGAGTCAGTAACGTCCGTAAACATTTGGAGCAGATAGAACAATTTTCAGCTGTTTGTGTTTTTTCTGACGTTTGAACGCATACGTTCAGAATTGTACGGGCAGGTGCATAATCGGCGACTTTTGAGGTTTTTTGCGTACGTGTGTACTGATGTCCATCAGAAATTATCTCAAGTCCGCCCCATTCTCCTCCGTATGTTCCCGCAGTACTGAGCAGCGGATAAAGATACGGCGAAGAATATTCATCAAGATTCGCTTCCAATCTTCCCGTTTCAAGCATTGCCTTGTACGTATTGGCTGACGGGGCATAATAAAGTCTCATTACTTTTTCAAAGACAAGTGCTCCTGCTCCGCGCAGAAGATCTCCGGCATCATACTCCCAGTGTGGTTTATAGAAATCAAATAAATTCGAATCCATCAAAATAAACGGAATTTCTTTCTGGTGTGGATAAGTTGAAAGGTATTTGAATCGGTTTTCAAATCTGGTTTGAACTTCTTTCGTTCTTTTTCCACCATGACTTCCCACGTTGAAAAAGAAGAATGTATTTATCCTGTATTCCTCATTAGGTTCTTTTTCAAGATGATCTATGATCGTCGTAAACGAATCTATACCGGCGGAAAAAGGAGCTCCTACTAAAGTTCCTTTTTCCATATGATTGATAAATCCCTTTACTGTTATATCGATTTTATGAAAAGAATTTTTATCTTCATTTTTAAGCGTCGTAGCAAAATCCGTTATAATGGCCTGAACATGGCAAATCACATTGCGGTACAATTTTTGGGAAACGAGACCGTCTATTATAATCGGTTCGTTGTAATACATTGCAGGATACAGTGCAGCAATGAGAAAGGCATCGTAATTCGTATCGGTAAGCATTCTTTCATATTCTATAGGAACTGAAAACCATATTTCTTTCGCCTTTGAAAACGTACATTCGGTATCGCATACGAGATAAGCCTTGTTTTCTCTGGTTTTCGTACGCAGATTCGATAGTTTCATATTTATTATCCTTAAAAATCAATAGGAATGTTTAATTTGCCGTTGCAGCGGTTAGTGCTTTTTCATACATTTATTTTTTATACTTTCAATAAACAGCTTTTTTTCATATGTATCCAAGCCGACTATAAATACCGTAAATGCAACAAATACCATTTCTAATACTGCAAATACGATAAGACTTTTAATATCTTCTGCATGAAACGGAAAAAATATCCCTGCGGTAAAACATATTGCGGTAACCGCAACACAGGGTAATGTGAGTTTTTTGAGGCAAAGCGTAAAAGAACCTTTTTGTATACATATCAGGAATACCATTCTTGCAAAGGAAATAAGAATCTCCAGTATCGCTCCGATTGCAAAAACACTTTGCGGGGCAAACCCCATTTTCAGTGCAGCAAATGAAATCGGTAAGTTAAAAAAGCTAATTATGCTCAGGGTTAATTGGTATGTTTTTATTCTTCCTGTTGCTTGATTTGCCGTCATAAGCGGGAGCGAAATTGATTCTGCAAGTGATTCCAAGAGGAGCAGTTTTGAAAACGGAACAACGTATTCGGGAACGACGCCGAGCCACAAGGCGAGTACTTGATTCATGTTCATATAAAGCGGAATGACGACGATGAGCATTAAAAAAAACGTCATCTTACAGCTTCGGAATAAAAAACTGAAAAAAATAGGATAGTCAAAAGATGCGTATAATTTTGTAATCTGTGGTTTTACTGCCGTTGAAAAATTTTGCGAAAAAACCTGCGTAGCTTGTCGTACTTGTAAAGCAATACCGCGTGAAGCATTCACAATCGGGCCGAACTGCGTGTTCAGAAGAATTGAAATGCCCTGTGACTTTATAATCCATGCAAAACTGCCGAAAAAATTCCATCCGATAAAACGGATCATTTCCGTATACAATTGCCTATCCCACATAAATCCCGTATGAAATGTTTTATTTCGTATTTTTGTTCTTCTCGTACAAGATGCGGAAGAACAAGTATCTGTTGCACCACATTCTCTATAGTGATAACGGCAGTATATCCGGTACAGCAGTGTCGTTATGAATGTAACGACAAAAAGCAGCACGCCATATACAATCAATTTATCATACGGCAGGGCTTGCAGAATGAACACGACGATAAGTTTCAACACGGCTTCCGCAATACTTACGTACGCATACACGTTCATATTTTCATGCGCAATGATAGCGGCCATATACGGAGTCGTCATCATGGTAATCACAAACGACAATACGGCAAATTGATAAATCCATTTTGCTGCAGTGAGCCGCTCCGCCGGAATGATAAGCTTGTTGCAAACGAACCACAAACCCGCCGTTTCAGCAAGGAATACGATTATCAGTACAATCAACGCGTAGATCGTAAGTGTAACGCCGAAAATTTTTATAAGCGCGGCGGTTTTCTCTGTTTCCGAAATATCCCCACGCCCCATCTCGAAACTGAAATACCGCTGGCTTGCCGTCGCCATTGCGCCGCTTAAGAAGCCGAACATGGTTACCACTCCGGCCACAACGTTGTAGATTCCGTAGTCTTCCGCGCCCAGCACGTTCAGCACCTCGCGCACCGTGTACAGGCTTACCAACATGATGAGTATTTGGCGGAAATAGAGCATGAGTGTATTTTTTGCTATGCGCCTAGCCGGCGTTTGATACATTGAATTATCCTGGCGGGGAATTTTTACACGGTTGCGGCTGTGGCTGATGGAGCGTGTACGGGATGATGCGCGGCGTATCGATGAAAATTCGTGCCGCATCGGACGATTCCTTCGGAACAGCCGAATTGCAGGGCGCACCGTGGAAACTTCCGTTTCGAGACTATTTGTAAAACCGGATGATCCCGCCGAAACTGGGTATCAAGAGGCGGCCTGTTGACCGTGTAAGATACTGAAATCTAAGTATTGCTAATAATATACTGTTAACTAAGTATATGTCAAGTATAGATACTGATATGTTGGTATAACAAGATATGTTTAGAGATCGTCTGAGAGATCAACTTGAATATAAAGGTTTATTGCGCAAAGAACTTTCGCAACTGACGGGAATCAGTAAACGGACAATAGATACCTATTTGGATAGACAGGCGGTGCTGCCGAATGTGGAAATCGGCGTCCGGCTTGCGAAAGCGCTTGACGTAACGGTTGAATATCTGGTGACCGGTGAAGATTCCGGTTCCGTTCGCTGCGGAGACGTTTTGCCCGCAAAATACGCGCCGTACCGGCTGCTGTTTGAAAAAATCATTCAGCTGCCTGAATCGGTTCAAAATGAGATAGACAGTTTTGTCGATTTTAAATGTATGGAAACCAAGAAAAAACTCAATCAAGAGAAAAAAAATGCGATTACGGCTGGTTAGGTAGGAAATTGTCCGCAGCCCTTCCGGACCGCGGCATCAGTGGCTGCGTGCCAAGCGGGCGAGCAATGCCGGAATGTCGTAAACCGAACTTATCACGTACGTCTTCGCATCAGAATCCGCGTGCACCTGTGATACTGCGGAGTCGATTCCGCTCTGCTGTTTGACTAAAACCGCCGTACCGCCGATGTGTACGTAGCCGTCCGTGTACTTTTTGTGGTCGTCGAAAAAAAGCGTTTCGGAAACGGTCGAGCCCGCGCCTTCGATCGCCGTAAGATACGCCTGCGGATACGGTTTGCCTTTGAAACCGTTCGACTGAATGTCGTATATTCCGGTGAACAGGTCCGCTACGTTCAGAAAATCAAGAACGCGGAGCGCGTGTATTTCGGGTGCGTTCGTCAGAACCGTCATCGGCAGGGCGAACGACTGCAGCAGGCTTCGTAAATGCGGATCCGGAGTCAGTTCTTCAATTTCCTGCGGCGGATGTACCGCTGCAAAATAGGCATCCGTGTCCGTCAGTCCGTGTTCGCTTCTGAGCCATTCGAGCGTAGTTCCGTAATTCGGCAGTCTCCGCTCGCGTTCCTTTACCGCCTGTTCGTACGATACGCCGAGCAATTCCGCGGTAAAGTGCAGCATTCTGGTCGTTATTCCCCGATCCATTGCTGCGCTGGCCGGATACAATGTGTTGTCAAGATCCAATAAGAGATGGGTGAACATGGTTATTTCCTGTCGAAAGACGAATCTATGTTAAGTTCCGTCCGATATTTTGCTACGGTTCTCCGGGCCGCGCGTATTCCCCGTTCCGCAAGCAAGTCTGAAAGTTTTTGATCGGAAAGCGGCTTCGCGCCGGGGTGCGCCGCACGGTATCCGTCTATGAGCGCTTTCAGTTCAAATTTTACGCTTTCCTTTGAAAGCGGTGCGTCCCGCTGCGTGGCTCCCGATGCTTTCGGCAGCGGTGCGAGCTGCGGCGCATTCGCGCTTACCGGTGCCGCCTTTGCGCTTACCGGCGATATATTCGCGAGCTGCGGCGCATTCGCGCTTACCGGTGCCGCGCGCGACACTTGCGATGAAAAGAAATACTTGATTTCAAACAATCCCCATTCGCATTGCAGATACTTGCCGTTTGCGATGCGCGATACGGTCGTTTCGTGAACGCCGACGATTTCCGCGATGTCTTTCATCCTCAGCGGTGCGAGCGCTCGCGGTCCCGCTTCAAAAAAAGCGCGCTGTGCGGATACGATCGCGCGGCCCGTTTTGAGAAGCGTCGATTCGCGCTGCTCGACTGCCGAAATGAACCATTGCGCGTCGCGGACGGCTTCTTTTGCGAATTTTCGGCCTTGTTTTTCCGATTCGGTTTTCGGCAGCGGTGATTCGGCCAGTTCGGTAAAAACAGGCGAAAGCGCAATTTCCGGAAACGAGCTGCGAGTGAGTTCAACTTCAAACCGCCACGCGCCTTCCTCGTCCGCCGGCAGCCGGGTAACGCGGATATCCGGAGAAACGTACGCCGTTGCCGAACTCGCGTAATTGCGTGCCGGCAGCGGATCAAGGGTTTTTATGAAGTCGAGCGCTTCCGTTACGGACGCTTCGGTAAGCGGCGGCGGTATTTCGTCCGTCTCGGCGAGCGCCTGCAATTTTTTCAGCACGAGCGGCGGCCGGGGTTTTTCAAGAAGATCAAGCCGTCCGTTCAGCAAGTACCGTGCGAGCGGCGGCACGTAGGGTGCGTTATCCGCCTGTATCAGCAGGGTTTCCGTTACGTCGGCCGCGGCGCATCCTACCGGGTCCAAATGCCGTATCGTCCTGATGCACCGATTCAGCAGTTCCGGCGTTTCTTCCGGCCGTGCCGGATCCAGCAGCGATTCCGGCGGCGCAAGGTGGAATCCTCGCGAATCGAGGTTACCGATAATCTTTTCGGCAAGATGCAGTTCGGCCCGATCAGAGGTCTGCAGCCGGTATTGGGCGGTCAAATGTTCCTGCAGCGATTCTTCGGGCTGCGGTGCGCTTTCTATAAATGCCTGAAAATCGTCGCTCGCAGCCGTATTGCCGCCGGACGAAACGATCCGCTCTCCGGTGCGTGCCGATATTTTACTGACCGTTACGGTTTCCGGCTGCGCGTCGCGCGTTATTTCCAGCGCCGGATTCCGCTGCGTTTCTTCATATATATAATCGCGCAGTTCGGCCGCGTTCATCGTCAGCAGTGAAAGCGATTGGAGCATCTGAGGATTCATTTTCATGTGCAGCGATTGCCGCTGCTGCTGTGAAACGTTCATGCTGAATCCCGGCATACATCCTCCATACGTTAAGTATAGCATAAAATCCCCGTTTTACGGTATACTGTCGCCATGAAAAATTTTGATAAGTTCGGACTGTCTGTCCCGCAGATTTTGCTGCCGCGGAATTCAGGCGATTTGAAATCTTGGGCCGTAATTGCCTGCGATCAGTATACGCAGGATCGCGGTTATTGGAAAAAGGCGGAAGCGGCTGCGGCCGGAAATCCTTCCGCACTGAATCTCATTCTGCCGGAAGTATATCTGAACGACGCCGATAAATCCGAGCGTATCGCGGAAATTCACCGCTGCATGGAAGCGTATCTTAAAAGCGGTGTGTTTGTCGACCCCTTCGAGGGGTTCATATATCTTGAACGCACGACGGAATACGGCCGCGTCCGTAAAGGTTTGATTGCGGCCGTCGATCTTGAAACGTACGAATGGAAGCCGTTTTCAGCGGCGTTGATTCGTGCCACGGAAGCGACGATTCCCGAACGTATTCCGCCCCGCATGGAGATCCGGCGCGGCGCCGCGCTCGAATTGCCGCACATCATGCTGCTGGTAAACGATCCGGAACGTACGCTGGTTGAAGCGTGCGGAACCGCGGTAAAAAACGGCTGCACACCGCTGTACGACGGCGAATTGATGCTCGGTGCCGGACGGCTTGCCGGATACGGCGTCGCGGGCGCCGCGCTCGACGGAGTTGCAGCGGCGCTTGAAAAACTTTCCGCGGCCAATACCGCGGCGGACGGTTCCGTGTTCCTGTTCGCCGTGGGCGACGGAAACCATTCCCTTGCAACGGCGAAAGCCGTTTGGGATGAGTACAAGCGCTCCCTGACGGCGGCCGGTGCAACGGACGGGCAGCTGAAACAGTCTCCCGTCCGCTACGCGCTTGTTGAAATCGTCAATATATACGACGACGGTTTAACGTTCGAGCCCATTCACCGCGTGTTGTTCAACGTTGATCCCGAAAAATTGTTGGCATACTGCGCGGAGCAGCTCGGCGGCACCGTTACGGAGTGCCCGTCCGCCGACGCTCTTGCGTCGAACGTCGGCGTATGCGGCCGTCCGCACGAATCGGGTGCGTCGTTCGGATTCGTGTATCCGGACGAACAGGGAAACGCCCGATATTTCTGCCTGAAGACTGCCGTTACGGAACTTGCCGTAAGCCGCCTGCAGCCGGTTTTGGACGTATTTTTGAAAGCTGCCGAAATGGGCGCCGCGTATAACAGCAAAGACGTCCCCGAAATCGACTACATTCACGGCAGCGAAGAAGTGTTCAGGCTCGGTGCGCAGCGGAATGCGTGCGCGATCCTGCTTCCGCCGATCGCAAAAGAAAGCTTTTTTTCTACGATTGCGGAATGCGGTCCGCTGCCGCGGAAAAGTTTTTCAATGGGTGAAGCCAGCGAAAAGCGCTTTTATCTTGAAGCCCGCCGGTTGTTCGGCGACAATTGACGGTGATTGCCGACGATTGACGGTGATTGCCGACGATTGTCGGTACGTACCGAAGAATCCGCGCCGGTATCTTGATTTTTTTTATCGCGTGTGATAAAGTATAAAAACCGCGCCGGCGTGGTGGAATGGTAGACACGACAGACTCAAAATCTGTTGCGGGTGACCGTGTAAGAGTTCAAGTCTCTTCGCCGGTAGGAAGGGGCTGTCCAAGAAGTTGTTTAATACACTTCAAACGGGCAGCCTTTTTTATTGCCGCACGTGCCGCCGTTTCATTCCGAATCTGCGTATAATTCCGTATGCAAACCTCCTTCGTTTTTCCGGTAAGTTATCGCTTCCCGTATATGCGTTTCCGTAATGATATCTTCACGCTGCATATCGGCTATCGTCCGGGCAAGTTTCAGGCAGGCGGATACGGCGCGGAGTGAAAAACGGTACGTGCGTGTAGCCGTTTCCAGCAGCCGTTTCGCCGGACCGGTTTGCGGACAGTAACGCTGCAGTTCTTCCGGCAGCAGATTCGCGTTGCTTTTTCCCTGCCGGTCGTTTTGAATCGCCGCAGCCTGGGCGATTTGCACCCGTAATTCCGCCGTAGACCGGCATTCGGTTCCGTCCGCCGGAAACACCGGAATCCGCATATCCATTCGGTCGAGCAGCGGCGCCGAGAATTTCTTCCAGTACTGTTCGACCGTGCGGGCGCTGCATAAACAGATTTTTCCCGGTATGCCGAAATTACCGCAGGGGCAGGGGTTTGCCGCGGCGAGCAGCTGAAATTGCGCCGGGTACGTCGTCGTTCTGCCGGCCCTGCTCAGCGTGATTCGGCCGCTTTCAAGCGGTACGCGCAGTGTCTGCAATACGCTTTGCTTGAATTCAAACGCTTCGTCAAGAAAGAGCACGCCGTTGTGTGCGAGCGATATTTCTCCGGGACGGCATAAAATTCCGCCGCCGGCGATTCCTTCCATGCTCGCGCTTTGATGCGGCATTCGGAACGGCGCCTGCGTGATTTCCGCATGGTCGGGCGGAAGCAGTCCCGCGAGACTGTAAATGCGGGTAACCGGCCGGGACTGTTCGGCGGTCAGCAGCGGCAGCAGCGCCGGAAACCGCTGCAGCGCGAGCGTTTTACCGCAGCCGGGCGCACCGTACGCGAGCACGTTGTGTCTGCCGGCGGCGGCAATCTGCAGTCCGCGTACCAAAAACGGCTGCGCTTTTACATCCGCGAATTCAAGAGCCGCCGTCGTTTCCTGAAATTCGGGGAATCCGGTACTCCGCGGCGGCTGTTCACCGGCGGAAACGAACGCTTTGGGGTCATAGAGTGCCTGAAACGCCTGCCGCACGTCGCCCGCCGCGCACACGCGCATTCCCGGAACGGCAGCCGCTTCCGCCGCGTTCGCTTTCGGAACGATACAGCGCGAAATGCCGCGTTCCGCCGCAGTTGCCGCCGCCGCGTATATTCCCCGTACCGGCCGGATTTTACCCGAAAGTTCCAACTCGCCCATAACCAAAACCGCCGCCGTTTCCGCGCACGTGCAGGGAAGTTTTTTTGCGGCCGCAAGCACGGCGAGTGCGATTGCAAGATCAAAGGCGGCTCCTTCTTTTTTGATATCGGCCGGCGACAGGCTGATAAGAATCCGTTCGGGCGGAAACTCGAATCCCGCGTTCCGGACAGCTGCGCGCATTCGCTCCCGCGATTCGCGTACGGCTCCGTCGGCAAGTCCCACCATATCGATCGCGGGAATACCGCGCCGCAAGTCTACTTCGACGGTTACCAGACTTCCTTCGTAACCGAACGGTGAAAAACTGAATATGTGCATATGATTCCTGAAAACGGAAGATTTATATATATTATTGGTATTTTTTTGCATGATTTGTACGTTTTTTACAGTGTAATGCGTTAATTCTGAAAAGAAATCCGTTTTTTCGTTGATTTTTTGGGAAAACAGTTTATAATAGAAGTGTTATGACAAAATCGGGTAAACCAACAATTAAAGATCTTGCGGAAAAAGCAGGCGTTTCAAAGACGGCCGTTTCTTTTGCGTTTAATTCTCCTGAACGGATTTCGTCCGAAACGTATCAGCGAATCATGGAAATTGCCGAAAAAATGGGATATTCTCCGGATCCCGTGGCCCGTATTTTGGCAAAACGGGAAACGAAATCGATCGGCATTCTTCTGCCGCAGTCGATTCCCGAAACGTTTCAGAATCCGTATATTACCGAAATTCTCCGCGGAATCGGATCCGTGTGCGATCGCGAAGGGCTGTCCATATTGGTGTTGTCACCGTTCAAGGGAATAATTGCCCATACGATACTGAACGCCGCCGTCGACGGACTGGTGATTATCGGTGTTACGGGAACGAGCGACGTTCACGCCGTGTGCCGCCAGCGGAATATGCCGTACGTTACTATCGACGCCGGGCAAAGTTCCGATTACGTTAACGTCGGTATCGACGATAAAAGCGCCGCCCGGAAGCTGACGGAAATGCTGCTTGAACACGGGCACCGGCGCATCTGCGTTTGTACGCTGGAACCCATTTCCACCGATTTGACGGATACCGCTTCATCGGAAACGATGCAGGCCCGCCGGGCGGGGATTTTTGAAGCGGCGCGGCACGAACTTGCCGAAAACGCCGGCGCCGTTTATTTTGTGGATACCGGTGCAACGTACGAGCGGGCGTATCAGATCGCCTTGCAGGAATTGAAGCGGAAAGACCGTCCGACAGCCGTCTGCTGTATGGCGGCCATTCAGGCGTACGGATTTTACCGAGCCGTGCGGGACGTGGGGCTTTCCATTCCGGAAGACGTGTCGGTGGTTACGTTCGACGCTTTGCCGATGAGTTCCGTCCTGTATCCGCAGCTGACGGCGGTAAATCAGCCCGGATTTGAGAAAGGTGAAGCAGCCGCCGGTCTGCTGGTTAAACTGATCGCGGGAGAGGCGTGCCGTTCCGTAGTGCTCGATTCCGACATATGGGCCGGTAATTCCGTTGCGGCGGTAAACGGCTGATTTTCCGGTTCGCTGCCGTTTCAAAAGGGCGCGGCGGTCTCGTTCCGGCGCGTCTTCATTTTGCAGCCGATTCAGTGCCGGGCACTGCCGAGACGCGGCTCCAGCTCTTCAGTCCAGAACCGATCGGAGATTTTTTCCGCGCCGCTGGAATGTCCTATTTTTCTGTCTTTGCGGACGTTTTCTCCGTGGAAATCGCTTCCGGCGGTAACGAAAAAGCCGAGTTTCCGCGCCAGTTCTTCAAGCCGGAGCGCTTCGGTTTTGCGCGCTCCGGGATGAAACGCTTCCAGTCCCTGTATGCCGCGTTCTTTCAACTCCGCAAGAACCGGTTCCATTTTGCCCCATGAAACGTACAAAGACAGCGGATGTGCGAGCACCGGAATGCCGCCCGACTTGCAGACGGCACCGATAGCGTCGTCCAAATCGGCTCCGGTCCGTTCCACGTAATACGGCCGGCCTTTGCCCAAGTACGTATCGAACGCCTGCTGCCGGTTTTTGCATATTTTTTGCCGAACGAAATATTCGGCGATATGCGGTCTGCCGATAATCGCGCCGGGATATGCGCTCTGCAGTTCGGTAAGTGAAACGTCGAATCCGTCGTTTTTCATTTTTTCTATGATCTGCGAATTCCGATTTTTTCGGCCTTCCTGCAAAAAGGCGATAATGCGTGCAAGTGCCGGATCGGTGTGCTGCAGTCCCAAACCGAGCAGATGGAATTCCCCGGTGGGCCATGAAACGTTCAGTTCGATACCGGGGACGAACGTAACGTCTGCCCGGCTTGCCGCGTCCGCCGCTTCGGTAAGTCCTGAATCGGTATCGTGATCCGTGAGTGCTAAAACGCGTATACCTTTTGCCGCCGCGTATGAAATCAATTCGGACGGCGGAAGGCTGCCGTCCGACGCGGTTGAATGGGTGTGTAAATCAATCATGCTGAAAGCATAGCATAAAAATCGATTTTGTGTTATCATAAAGAAAATGGATTTTCATAGATAAACGGGGGGAATACGATGCCCAAAGCTACACCCTTTACGAAAGGTTCGATTATTTATTTTTCGGGCGACAAAGACGAGCGGATTTTCATTCTGCAAAAAGGGATGATCCTGCTGACCAGTGCGGATATTGAAACCGGTAATCCGGTAACGGAGCATATCCGCGAGGGGGAATTTTTCGGCGTAAAATCGGCTTTAGGTCATTCTCCGCGCGAAGAAACGGCAACCGTTCTGACCGATTCCATTACGATTTCGATGACGGTGGCGGAATTTGAAAAACTGTTCAGCAGCAATAAACAGATCATCATGAAGATGCTCCGCGTGTTTTCCAATCAGCTGCGCGCCGTTCACAAGAAGAGCGAATCCATTTTGAGCAGCGGCAAGGAAGTGAACGTTCAAAACGGTATGCTCGCCGTTGCGCAAAGTTTTTACGATGAAGAGCAGTATCGTTCCTGCTGCGACGTTTGTCTGAAATTCTTGAAATTGTACGCGACTTCCGCAGCAAAAGATCAGGTTGTCCGATTGTATGCGGATGCAAAACTGCGTATGGACAAAATGCAGCACCGCGTGAATCGGATTGAAGAAACGACAACCGCCGATATGTCCGGCGCAATGAAGCAATTTTCGCTGCCTGCGTTTGCCCGGTTTGCCAAAACGTTCGAGCCGGGTTCCGTCATCATTTCAGAATACGAACCCGGACAGACGTTTTATCTGATTCAGTCCGGTTCCGTTCAGCTGGTAAAATGCGCGAACGGTTCGCGCAAAAATCTTGATATTCTGCGTCCCGGTGAGTTTTTCGGTGAAATGGCAATTCTTGAAAATTCACCGCGTTCGGCTACGTGCGTGGCGATCGATACGGTGGAAGTACTTGAATTCAATAAGGAAAACTTTGAAGTTTTGATAACGGGAAATCCGCAGATTGCGCTGATATTGCTGAAACTGTTCTGCAAGCGCATTTACGATCAGAAGCGGCGGCTGCGTATTTTGGTCATTTCCGATTTGTCGGCGCGCATTGCCGACGTGTTTTTGATGTTTGACGAGATGACTCCGCCGGTTAATCCGAACGATAAAGTGCGCCGGTTCAGTTTGACGATTCCCGATATTTCGCATTGGGCCGGTTTGCCGCTGGAAGCCGTGAGGGATGAAGTCAACAAACTGGTCGAAAAGCGTAAAATCGAAGTGTTTGACAATTATATTATTGTCAACAATATTGTGGATATGAAACGTCTTGTTGATTCCCGGCGGACTCAGCGAGCCTCTTGACCACTTTTATTTTTTTTGGTATAGTAACGTTCGTTATTGCCAACTTAGCTCACCTGGCAGAGCAGCACCCTCGTAACGTGCAGGTATTCGGTTCAAGTCCGAAAGTTGGCTCTTTCAAAAACCGCTGGTTTCTGCCGGCGGTTTTTTTATGCCTTCGCACGCGGCACGAGAGTAGGCGGCAACTTGTATCCGTATCGGATTTCGTTAAACTGAGCATTCAAATCTTGCATTTTACTTGTCAAGTTCGTATTATGATATCAAAAATACTATAAGGACAAAATAGAATGGCATTTTTGTTTAAAGAAAACGGTTTTTACGATGAAAAACGATTCATCATTTCGAGGAAGTTTCTGGCTGAATGGTGCGTGCATCCGCTAGTAAAACCGCTGTACGTGTCCGGAACCGGTTATATTCCCGAAGCCGTACATCACGGTGTAAACAGACAGGAAGGTGTTCCCGGTTACCTTATGCTGTACTGTGTTTCAGGGTGCGGAATCGTTGAATTGGATTCCGCAAAGATACCGATACAGGAAAAATCCGTATTCTGCATTTCGCCGAATACTGCGTATCGGTTATATGCGGATGCGGAAACGCCGTGGACGCTGCTGTGGGTTCATTTTGACGGAACCGACGTTCCGTTGTTGCCTTTGAATACGGATCATCCGATTCTGATTAAATCGATGCAGGATGACAACAGGATACAATTTTATTTCATCAGGCTTTTCGATATTCTCAGTTACAGCAGGCTGCTGGATAATTTCATTTGTGCGTCGAGCATATTGCGGATCATTATTTGCGCCGTTTTTTTTCTAGAAAGAACTCCTACTGATGGAATTGAAGACCATTATTTTGCGTTAGCCAGCCGATATATGCAGGATAATTTGGATAAAGTGCTGTTTCTTGACGAAATTGCGGAGCATCTGCATATTTCAAAAAGTTGTTTAAATACGGTTTTCAAAAATAAAACGGGTCTTGCTCCGATGGAATATTTTATAAATCGAAAGATCCAACAAGCGTGTAAATATCTGCGGCTGACCCGCTTATCCGTCTCTGAAATAGCAATGAAAGTCGGATATACGGATCAGTATTATTTTTCACGGTTGTTCAAAAAGGCAACCGGCGTTTCACCGAAAGGGTACCGAACAAAAAAAGAAAACGATCATTTATTTTATTTTATGTAAATTTTGTAAAAATGTCCATTAAAAAAGAATTTTCTTCATTTTTCCATTGACCATTCAAGATGTATCTTAGTTGAAATAAGATACATCTTTGGAGGTCGATTTTTTTGAACGGAATGAGATTGTCTGAAAATCAGAAATCTAAAAAAGGTAAAATCCTGTACGGATTTGTGGCGGGTATGTTGATCTGTTTGACTGTTGTTCAGGTCGTACAAGTCAGATATCTGTCAGTATTGGAGCAAAAATATTCGGAATCGGCATATGAAACTTTTTGTTTGCAGGTGGTAAAAAGCCGTGCCGCGCAGATTTCGATGGCTGCCAGAATGTATAATGCGGAATTGCGTTTTTTTACCGACGACAAGGCGGTACTTTCCGGCAGCATTCCACGCATCCGAGCGCTGCTGGCAGAAAGCGGAAATTTTGCGACTGAATATTTTATGTCCTTCGGATTTATCGATATGGACGGAAATCTTTATTTATCGAACGGTGCTGTTCGCTCGGTTCAAGACTATCCTTATTTCAAAGTGCTTGTGAACGGTAAACTTGGTTCATATGTAACCGAACCGTATCTTTTGGCAGGAGAAGTCATTACCATTGTTGCAAGGGCAGCTTACGATGCGTCGGGAAAACTGATAGGTTGGATTACCGGCTGTGCCAATGTACGTGTCTTTGAATCGATAATCGACGCCATTCACATTGGCGAAAACAGCCGCGCCGTTATACTTGCAGGAAACGGCGCGGTCGTTGCGCATACGAACAGCTCGCTCGTTTTCAATACGAATTACATTGCGCCGGCAGACGATTCCGCGGTAAGCGAGACTCTCGCTCGAGCTGCACAGAATATGGTCGCTTTGCAGAGCGGTTTAGCTTCGTTTGCAGACGACCGGGGCCGGGTGTGTCTGTTTTACAGCCCGATTGACGGAACTGAGTGGTCGTTCGGTATTGAAATACCGTTTTCGCAGATTTACGAACAGTCGGATCGTATTCATCAGGTGATGCTGTTCGTCTGCATCGGTATCGGCGCCGTACTGTTCCTTTTCAGTGCCTTGTTTTTAGCAAAGGCGCTGAAACCGCTGAAAGCAGTTGAAAAGGCCATTGCCGGCATTGCGCACGGCGAGGCCGATTTGAAATACCGGATCGATATAAACCGCAACGACGAAGTAGGGCGGCTCGTAGACGGGTTCAACGCTTTTATGGCAAAACTGCACGAGATCGTTTCAAACGTAAAACATTCCGAAACCGATCTGATACAGGTTGAAAATCAGCTCAGGGAATGCGTGGAAAATTCGGCCAGTTCCATGATCGAAATTACGGGCAATATCGATTCCGTTGCAAAGCAGATTGCCAATCAGTCCGCCGTCGTAGATCAGACGGTCAGTTCCGTTACCCGCATTACGGAAAATATCGATATGCTGGAGTCCATGATTCAGGAACAAGTGTCGGGCGTAACGGAAGCGTCCGCTGCGGTTGAACAAATGGTCGGAAACACGAGTGCGGTCAGCAGCACCGTTGAAAAGATGGCGGGAAAATTCAACGAATTGGAATCGTCCGTTACGGACGGACTGCACTATCAGCAGTCGGTGAACGATGCGATCGTTCTGATAGCGCAGCAGTCTTCTGCGCTTATGGAAGTGAATACGGTTATCGCCGATATTGCCGATCAGACGAATCTGCTTTCAATGAACGCGGCGATAGAAGCCGCTCACGCCGGAGACGCCGGAAAGGGATTTTCCGTCGTTGCCGACGAGATTCGCAAACTTTCGGAAACGTCCGCAGCGCAATCGCGCACAATCGGAAACGAACTGAAAAAAATCCTTGCGTCGATCGAAAGCGTCGTGCGCGCGTCGGAAAAATCGAAAGAGGTGTTTACCGCCGTATCGTCGCACATACGGCAGACCGACGAAGTCATCCGCCAGATAAGTTCGGCGATGGAAGAACAGCAAATCGGTTCCAAACAGATTCTCGATTCGCTGCGCATCATGAACGACAGTACGGCGAACGTCGATTCCGCGTCAAAAACGATGGCCGCGGAAAACGAATCTATCCTCGCGGAGATAGAAATGCTGCAGAATACGGCCGCCTCGATTACCTGCAGTACGGAAGAAATGACCGCCGGTGCGGCGTGTATCAATTCGGCCAGCAGCACATTGTCCGATGTTGCCGCGGCCGTGTCAGATTCGATTCAGAGCATTAAAACTGAAATCGATACGTTCAAAATATGATCTGCCGCCGGTACTGAGAGAAAGTGCGTTCGGCGTCCGGAACAGAAGGAGTTGTTATGAAATTATCGCTTAAATTACGGGTTACGGGAAGCTTCGCGCTGATTTTAGTACTTACGGTATTGGTCGGTGTCGCGGGCATTATGGGGATGAGAATTATCAATAAAAAAATGACGGACATGTATGCGAATCATACGGAGTCGATGCCGTATGTTGCATACATGATCCGTTATTACAATCAGCTGCGATCGACGGTACGCGGCGCGCTGGTCTTTACCGATCAGTTGGAGCAGTCGCGTAAAGACGACGACGCTGCGGAAATCGGGTTTCGGCAGGCGCTGAGCGATTTTCGCTCAAGGGTTTCGGATCCTGCAGTGCTGGACAGCTGTAACGAACTTGAGGTGGCGTTCAACGAGTTTATCACGTATAAAACGGGCGATTTACGGAATCTGATAAACACGTATGCCGAAACCGGTAATCGAGAGGATCTGCTGGCGGCAAAAGCGCTTATCATGGATCAGGGAACGGTTTTTCAGACGAGGATCGGCGGAGCGTTGGACGACATGCTGGATCGGAAAATTGAAATGGCTTCAACGGAAAACGCGCAGTGCGACGAGATCGGCACGCTGCTGCTTATGGTCATTTCGGGACTCCTGTTCTTTGCCGTAGTTCTCTCCATTTTTATTGCCGTAAACGTTACCAATTTTATTCTGCATGCGATCGGCGGTGAGCCGCATTACGCGGTCGAAATGCTTTCGCGCATCGGCAACGGCGATCTTTCCGTCCATGTCGACGTAAAACCGCACGACACGTCGAGTATGCTGTTTGCCGTACATATCCTGTCGGATAAGTTGCGGGACATTTTACAGGTAATAATCAGCTCCTGTTCGCAAATTTCCGCGGGAGCCGCTCAGATCAGTTCAGCCAGTCAGAGCGTGTCGAGCGGTGCCTCCGAGCAGGCGGCTTCTACGGAAGAAGTGAGCGCCACGATGGAACAGATTGCGTCGATCATCAAACAGAACGCCGATAACGCCGAACATACGTCCGTTATTGCCGCAAAAGCCGTCGACTCGAGTACGCGCGGTAATCAAGCCGTTTCGCGTGCGGTAGAAGCGATGGAAGCTATCGCGTCAAAGATCAATATAATAGAAGATATTGCGAATCAAACGAATCTGCTCGCGCTCAACGCAGCCATAGAAGCCGCGCGTGCCGGAGAGTCGGGGAAAGGTTTTGCCGTCGTGGCGAGCGAAGTCCGTAAATTATCCGAAAGAAGTCAGATCGCCGCGTCGGAAATCAAGGATCTTTCCGTACACAGTGTGGCGGTTGCCGAAGAAAGCGGAGAGCTTATCAGCGGCATGGTTCCCGACATTCGGAAGACCGGCGATCTGGTGCAGGAAATTGCCGCGGCTTGTAAAGAGCAGAATACCGGCGTTCAGCAAGTTACCGGTGCAATCGTGCAAATGGACGGCGTAACGCAGCAGAACGCCGCTTCGTCCGAGCAGCTCGCCGCAATGGCTGAGGAATTGGCCGCGCAGTCGCAAACGCTGCAGGATTCGATCGTTTTTTTCAAATTGGAAACTGATAATTAAAGGAGTTTTATGCAGTATTCGTTCATTCATTCCGCCGTACAAATCGTTATTTCAGTACTGGGACTGAGCGGTGCCAGCGGATGTCTGTACTCCGTTTATAAAATGGAACCGTCGCGGGAACAGAATCTTATTATGCTGCTTTCCAGTTTCGTTGCCGTCGTTTGGGTTTCCTGCGTCATATATAACAGCGGAATTTCGGTTGAAGTTGAAATTTTAGGTGTGGAAATACTGATTTTCTGTTCCGGTTTCATTTATGAATTGATAGCGTTCATTTTTTGCAGTATCTGTTCGCTGCGTATTCCCAAAATGTGTTGGGTAATATTGACGTGCGGCAACGTGTTTGAAATTATTTTGGGCTGGGTATTCAAATATAACGGCGTCTATTACGGAGTCAGCACGCTGTTCGGATTTGGCAGTATCGGCAATCTGTTCAAAAGCGATTTTTCGTTAAACTACGATATGCTTATCGTTACGCTCATTATTTATGCGATTGTGTTCAGCGCCTTGTTCGTGTATAAAATCATATCGGATAAAAACCGATCGGTTTTTGAAATACTGCTTTTTTATGTCAGTATCATGTTTTCCGCCGGCATCTATTTTCTTCTGAGATTCTGCTTCAAAAACGTCATTTTACTGACGCCGATCGCGGCCGGACTGCTGATAACCGAATTATCGTTCATATATCTGATTAAAAAAGGTTCGTTATTCGATATTCATAAATTTGCGTTTGAGAAAATCATGCAGACGATAGACGACGGTATTATCATTCTTGACAGTTCGTACACCGTCCGTTATATGAACAATATTGCAAAGCGGGTGTACGATCAGTATATGACGTTCAACAACAGCATGTGCTTTGACAAACAGCAAGTGGACATGCTGATTGCGGATACGGAACAGCAAAAACAGTTCCTGTTTTTGAAAATATTTCCGGAAAATTATCTGAAGTGTAACGATCGGTGCTATTACGAACAGGCGTTCACGCTTGCGGATGAACGCAAAAAAAACGCGGATACGTGATCGTTGCAAAAGACGTTACGATGCATTACCGTGAATACGCCACCGTCATCGATCAAAAAGTTCACTTGGAATACGAAGTCAAAAAACGTACCGAAAAGTTGGCGGAGCGGCAGTGGAAAACGATCTTTGCGTTTTCCGCCATGCTTGAAGAAAAAAGCAATTTTACCGGCGGCCATATCAAGCGAACCAGCGGCTACGTAAGCATTCTTGCCAAAGAACTGCATAAACGCGGCACGTACGGTGAAATAACCGAAGATTACGCCCGATTGCTTGAACAAGTTGCGCCGCTGCACGATATAGGCAAAATAACGGTACCGGATGCGATCCTCGAAAAATGCGGAAAACTTTCCGACGAGGAATTTGAAGTTATCAAGCGGCACGCGCAAAGCGGCGGTGAATTGATTGACCGTAATTTTAAGGAGATCCTTGATCCGCATATTTATGAGATTGCAAAAGAGGTCGCCTATTTTCATCATGAAAAATGGGACGGCAGCGGCTATTTCGGGCTGAGGGGAACGGCGATTCCGCTGTCCGCCCGCATTATGGCGCTTGCGGACGTATTCGACGCGCTCGTTTCCGAACGTCCGTACAAACCGGCGTTCTCCTTATCGGAAGCGTTCGATATTATCGGCCGCGGTCGGTGCAGCGCGTTCGATCCGCTGCTCGTGGACGTGTTTTTCGGCATCCGCAAAGATATTGAAATGTTTTACGCGCAGTGTTCCGCATGATATGCGTTTGTTAATTTTACGTTAAAAAAAACAGGAGGCGGCGGGGATATATTAAAAAACTCATATTTATTTTATAATATGATCACCCGCTACAATAAAGCCTCGTTCTGACGTTTCAGTTCGCACAGGCGTGTTACGGAAAAATCCAATTCTCTACGGTTCAGGAGGAATTGCCATGTCCGCCCCCCTTTTGCTCGTTTTCGGTATACTGATCGTTGCCGGTACGTTCGCTTCAAAAATCAGTTCCCGCTCGGGAATTCCGGTGCTGCTGATATTTCTTGCAATCGGTATGATAGCCGGAAGCGACGTTCTGAATCTGATTTATTTTGACAATTACGAGATTGCGCGCGATCTTGCAAACTTTGCGCTGATGTTCATTTTGTTCGACAGCGGCTTTAATACGAAACGCGCCAATCTGAAAAAATATTTCGGCCCGTCGCTGACGCTCGCGACGGTCGGTATTATCGTAACGGCGCTCTGTCTGGGCGTGCTGATTCATTTTCTGCTCAAAATGGACTGGCTGTATTCGTTCCTGATAGGTTCCATTATTTCTTCTACGGACGCGGCCGCCGTCATGACCATTATGCGCGAACGTCCGGTAAAAAGTCACGTATCTTCCACGCTCGAAATCGAATCCGCCGCGAACGATCCGATGGCAATTCTGCTGACGCTTTTTATGGTCAATTTGGTGCAGAACGCGGGCAGCGCCGCCCCGTCCGATTATCTGCTGTTCGTTGCGCGGCTGGCATGGCAGTTCGGCGGCGGAATTCTTACCGGATTCGTGCTGAGTAAAGTCGCAGTGTGGCTGTTCAATCATTTCGGCAGCGGAAATCAGGCGATGTTTTACGTTTTATACGTCGGATCCGTGCTGTCCATTTACAGTACGGCGGATATTATGGGGGCGAACGGTACGATCGCCGTCTTTTTTGCCGGATACTGGATGGGCAATACAGATTTCGTGTTCCGCCGCGGCGTTTCACATTTCATATCCGGCGTTTCCTCGTTTGCGAACATGTTCGTGTTTTTGCTGCTCGGTATATTGGTTTTTCCCCGTTCCGTTGCCGGCGTTTGGCAGGAAGGTTTGATTCTTGCCGCGGCGCTGATTTTTATCGCCCGGCCGGTTACGGTGTTTTTGTGTACGGCTCCGTTCCGGTTTTCGTTCAAAGACCGTCTGTTCATTTCCTGGGGCGGACTTAAAGGTGCGGTGCCGGTCGTGCTTGCAACGTATCCGGCTGCGTTCGGACTTGACCCGGATTCGCTGATTTTTAACATCGTGTTTTTCGTCGTAGCGCTTTCCTGTCTGCTGCAGGGTACGACGCTGTCGTTTTTAGCGGAAAAGCTTGGCCTGTCCGTTTCAAAGCAGGTACATTCGCCGTATTCGCTGGAGTTGTTCGCTCTGGATAAAACGGAGTTCGACGTAGTCGACGTGCAGATTCACGAAGATTCGCCGTGGAGCGGTAAACGCCTCGCAGAGCTTTCCCTGCCGGAAGATATCGTCGTGTCGTCTATGGTGCGCGACGGAAAAATCCTGTCACCGCGGGGCAACACGTTGATACATAACGACGATATCCTGTTCATTATGGGAAGTCCCGACCGTATCGAGCAGGTAGTGGCCGGCGGCGGAGCGGAAACGACCGTCGCCGAACTTCACGACGGTCGCGCGGAAGATACGCCGTAACGGCGCGTGTTTGCCGAAACGCCGCGCGGTCAGTTTTCGCCCAGAATACCGAGTTCTTCCCAGCGCGCGTATTTCGCTTCAAGCGCGGCCGTGAGTTCGCGGTATTCCGCGCTTAAATCGCCCATTTTACCGTAGTCGGTTTCGCCGCCGGAAAGCAGCGCTTCAAGCGTTTTTTTGCGCTCTTCCGCACTCATTATGTCCGCTTCAAGCGCTTCAAATTCCCTTTGTTCCTTATAGGTCCGGCGTTTCACGGCGCGCGGCGTGCCGTCCGCGTTTTGAGCCGCGGACGCGTTATTTTCGGTTTTTGCGGCGGTTTGTTCTGCCTTCGTCCGTTTTTCTTTTTCCTGCGCGCTTCGTTCGGTTTCTTTGCGGTGCGCTATGTATTCCGAGCAGGAGCCGACGAAGCCGGACACGCCGCCGCTGCCGTCAAGAATCAGCAGCGTGTCCGCCGTTTTGTCCATAAAACAGCGGTCGTGCGACACGACGACCAGACATCCGCTGTACGTCTCCAAAAAAGATTCAAGCGCCGACATGGTAAATATGTCGAAATCGTTCGTCGGTTCGTCGAGCACGAGAAAATTCGGATTCATCATGAGCAGCCGCACCAAATAGAGGCGTTTGCGTTCGCCGCCTGAGAGCGCGGTTACCGGCGAATACTGGATTTTGCCTTCAAAACCGAACAGTTCCAGCATTTTTGCGGCGGAAAGCGTTTTTCCGTTGTTCATGGTGATGACTTCCGCCGTTTCAAGGATATATTCGAGTACCGTGGGCGCGTCGCTTTCGGGAGCAGGATCGGCGAGTACCGGATTTTGCAGATAATAAGCGAATACGGTGTTTTCGCCTTTGGTAACCGTCCCGGTATCGGGGGCGATCGTTCCCGTCAATATGTTGAGCAGCGTCGTTTTTCCCGCGCCGTTTTCGCCGAATATACCGAGTTTTTCGCCTTTTTTGAATACGTATGAAAAATCCGAAACGACCGTGCGCGGCGTACCGTCGGCCGAGCGCCACGTTTTGCTCACCTGATCGAGTTCAAGAATTTTACCGCCGAGGCGCCGCCCGGTGGTTTCAAACGTAAAGCCTTTATCCTGCGCAAACTTTTCACGGTTGATGAGCCGATGTATCGCGTCCACGCGGGCGCGGGCTTTGGTTCCGCGCGCCTGCGGACCGCGCAGCAGCCATTCCCGTTCCGTTCTCAGCACCGATTCGATACGGCGCTCCGTGTTCGCCTCTATTTGCGCTTCGGTTTCCTTTTTTTCAAGATATTGTGAATAATTGCCGCTGTACAGTTTCAATCGTGCGCGCGCCAACTCGTAAATGGACGAACAGACGTTGTCCAGAAAATACCGGTCGTGCGTTACCATAAGCACCGCGCGGTTCGTCGTGCGTAAATATTCCTCGAGCCAGGCGATAGCCGAAATGTCCAAGTGGTTCGTCGGTTCGTCGAGCAGCAGTAATTTGGTGTCGTCGATGAGCACTTGCGCGAGGGCGACTTTTTTGACCATACCGCCCGAAAGCGTTCCCATCGTACGGTCGAGCTCCGTTATGCCGAGCGTCGACAGCACCTGTTTTACGTGCGTTTCGTAATTCCACAGATCGCGGTCGGTCATCTGTTCAGTCAGCGCGTCGAACCGGAGCCGCTGCGCCGCCGTCAGTCCCGCCGCATCGGACAGTGCGCCGCACGACTGTTCGTATTCGCGGATAACGGCGAGTTTGCTGCTTTCCGACTTGAAAATATGCTCCCGGATCGTGTCGTCCGCGTTGAATTGCGGATTTTGCGGCAGAAACGACACGCCGCAGTTTTTAGCCGTTACGACGGAACCGTCGTCCGGCGCGAGTTTGCCCGCGATGCAATTGAGCAGCGTACTTTTGCCGCACCCGTTTTTACCGATGAGAGCGGCTTTTTCGCCCTCGTCGAGACCGAACGTAACGCCGGTGAACAGCGGCTGTTCGCGCCCCATTTTTGCAAGTTCTTTTACGGAAAGCAGATTCATACCGCGCAGTATATCCGATTTTAGAAGTTTTGTCTGTGCCGTGCGGCATTTGCCGCTGCCGGTTTACGAACGCCGGCAAAAAACGACAGGGAAACGCGATTATCCGGTAAATACCGTTCCGATATTTTTTCCGCCAACGATTTCATACAGTTCCGTAATTCTTTTACCGTTCGTGATGATCGTATCGATTCCTTGTGCCGCCGCCAATGACGCGGCTTGAATCTTTGTCCGCATACCGCCGGTTCCTCTTCGTGAACCGGCTCCTCCGGCGAGCGAATAAATGCGGTCGTCGATCTTATCCACTTTTTCGATACGTTTCGCGTCCGCATACAAACGGGGATCTTTATCGTAAAAGCCGTCTATATCGGAAAAAATAATCAGTTTATCCGCTTTGCAAAGAACCGCGACTACGGCGGAAAGCATGTCGTTGTCGCCGAACAGCCGTTCGTGCGATTCTATTTCGGTATAGCTGACCGAATCGTTCTCATTCACGACGGGAATTACGCCTGTTTCCAACAATGCATTAAACGTGTTCATCAGGTTTTCTTTTTTTTCTTCCTGCTGAATATCTTCCGCATTCAAAAGGATTTGAGCGATGGTTTTATCGTAATCGCTGAAAAACTTGTCGTACAAATACATAATGCTGCATTGGCCGACTGCCGCCGCAGCTTGTTTTGAAGCCATTGCGGTCGGATTTTCGATGGTAATTTTATTTTTTCCGACGGCAATTGCTCCGGACGTAACGAGTATCACGTCGTAACCTCTGTTGCTTATATCCGAAAGAGCGTATGCAATCTTATCAAAAGAGCGCAAGTCGCTTTTTCCGTTTTCATTCGTCAACGTTGATGTTCCGACTTTTACGACGATTCGATACCGCTTGTTTTTTCTTTCACACATGGTAGAAAAAATATACAATATTCTTTATGATGATAAAAGCGAATATTTGTAATAGATATCATTACAATAACGCATGATAAGGTTATAATTTATGGATTCAATGAACCTGCAGAAATACAAAACGTTCATAAAAACCGTCGAATGCGGCAGTTTTACCAAGGCGGCCGGCCTGCTCAATTATTCTCAATCGGCTGTAAGCAGAATGATAGATGATCTGGAAAAGGAATGGCAGGTTTCGTTGTTGGAAAGAAGCAGAAAAGGCGTTAAACTTACTTCCGACGGGATGAAACTGCTGCCGTATGCAAGAAAAGTTTGTGATGAATACGATAATCTGCAGGCTGCCATTGATGAAGTTACCGGTTTGCAGTCGGGATTAATCCGTATCGGAACTTTTTCAAGCGTCGCGACGCATCGGCTGCCTCGGATCATAAAAAAATTTCGGAAAGATTATCCTAATATAGAATATGAATTGCTGCTTGGAGATTACTACGAAACGGAAAGTTGGATTATGGATGGCCGTGTTGACTGCGGTTTTTTATTGGAACCGACGGCGACGGATTTTGAGGTTATTTCTTTGGAAACGGATCGGCTGCTTGCCGTGCTGCCTGCAAAGCATCCGCTGGCAAACTGCCGGAAATTTCCCGTAAAAGCGCTTTGTGATGATCCGTTTCTGCTGCTTGAAAAAGGCGGAAAATGCGAAGTAAGGGATTTTCTGGAAAAAAACGGAATATCGCCTAAAATAAGTTTTACTACCTGGGACGACTATGCGATAATGGCCATGGTGGAAAACGACTTCGGAATCAGTATATTGCCGGAGTTAATATTGGAACGGAATCCGTATAACATAGTTACGAAAGAATTGGATATTCCGGCTTTCCGGAAAATCTGTTTTGCTTTCAGAAATAACGGAACGACTTCCGTCGCCGTAAAAAAGTTTACGGAGTATTTGTCGTGCAGATAAAGCCGCAGGTTGCCGCTCGGCCCGCAGGCTGCAGGTGACGGCCGTGGGTGACGGTTGACGGCTGCAGGTTCCCGCTCGGCCCGCAGGCTGCAGGTGACGGCCGCATCGGATTTATCGGAGTATTTGCCCAAAGTGCCGAAGTACGGTATACTTCGGGCATGACGTTAAAAAAACCGGCAGCGCCGCCGCCCGTCTGCGGTACCGATTCACCGCCACGGTCGCCGGCAAAGCCGCTGCTTATGAATCCTTTTATCCGTTTTGCTCTGGTATTGCTTGCCGCCGTTTTGATGGCAGTCAACGTGAATTCGTTCGTGCACAGTGCGGGCCTGTTTCCCGGCGGCTTTATGGGGCTGACGCTGCTTATTCAGGAAATCGGAAAACGGTTTTTCAATCTGGCCATTCCGTTCACGCCGATAAATCTGGTGCTGAACGCCGTCCCCATCGTGATCAGTTTCCGTTTTATCGGCCGTAAATTCACCGTGTATTCCTGCGTTATGATCGTGATTACGGCGTTTTTGACCGATCTGATTCCGGCGTTTCCGGTTACGGACGACGTCCTGTTGTCGGCCGTGTTCGGCGGACTCGTGAACGCGTGCGCTATCAGCTTGTGCCTGTTCGCGGGAGCAACGAGCGGCGGCACGGATTTCGTCGCCATTTTCATCTCCGAACGGTACGGCCGGGACGCGTGGAATTATATCCTCGTATTCAACATCGTCGTCCTGACCGCCGCGGGAATTCTGTTCGGCTGGAATAAAGCGCTGTATTCCATCATTTTTCAGTTTACGGCGACGCAGACGCTGCAAGTTCTGTACCGTCGGTATCAGAAAACGACGCTGCTCATCATCACCGACAACGCGGAGTCCCTATATAAAATTATCCGCGAAGAAACGCATCACGACGCTACCGTTTTTAACGGAACGGGATGCTACGGCAAAACCGATAAAACCATGCTGTATTCCGTTATTTCGGGAGACGAAGCGCGGAAATTGGTTCCCAAAATTCGCCGCTGTGATCCGGCGGCGTTCATAAACGTGCTCAAATCGGAACAGATAAAAGGCCGATTTTATAATCGCCCCAAAGATTGATGCTCCCGCGTGCGGAGCCGCTTTGAGGCGGATAAAAATAATATCCATATTGGGAGGTACTATGAACCGAATTGGAAAATTTGTTGCCGCGTTCGCCGCGGCAGTCCTTCTTGTCGTTGCGGCAGGATGCAGCTCGAAAGACGCGTATAAACCCGGTGTTTATTCAGCGACAGCCGACGGAAACAACGGTCCTATCGCGGTTGAAGTGACGGTCAGTAAATCGAAAATCGAATCCGTCAAAATAACCGAAAGCAGCGAGTCCGATTTTACGTCCGGTGCGGTCGATTCGATTATTGCGAAGGTAATCGCGGCCAACGGAACCGCCGGTATCGACGCCGTCAGCGGCGCTACGTATACGTCGAACGGCCTGCTCGCCGCTATCAACGCCGCCGTGGCTCAGGCTGCGACCGGCGCCGCCGTCAGCGGTAACGCGTCCGCACAGACGAAAGCCGAGGACGCAAGCTGCGACATCGTCATCATCGGAGCCGGCGGCGCGGGATTGTCCGCAGCTACCGAAGCCGCTTCAAAAGGTGCGAAAGTCATCGTCGTTGAAAAAATGCCGATCATCGGCGGCAACACGAACTACGCTACCGGCGGTTTGAACGCTTCCGAAACGTCCGTCCAGAAAAAATTGGGCATTGAAGATTCAAACGAAGTGTTTTACAACGACACCATGACCGGCGGTAAAAACCTGAACGACCCGGCGCTCGTCCGTGAAATGGTAGAACAGTCGGCAGAAACCGTCGACTGGCTTATCGGCCTCGGCGCGGACTTGTCCGACGTCGGTAAAATGGCCGGTTCCACCAACAAACGCACGCACCGTCCGCAAGGCGGCGCCGCCGTCGGTAGCCATCTGACGCAGGTGCTTACCGCTGCCGTTAAAAAAGCGGGAGTCGATCTGCGGCTCGAAACGAAAGCGACGGAAATCCTGTCCAAAGACGGCGCTGCGGCCGGAATTAAAGTTTCAAGTCCCGCCGGTGATTATACGATCAATGCGAAAGCCGTTGTCGTTACGACCGGCGGATTCGGCGCGAATCCCGAGCTTGTCGTTGCGTATAAACCTTCGCTTGCCGGTTTCGGGACGACCAATCACCCCGGAGCGACCGGCGACGCGATCAAACTGGTAACGCCGTTCAGCGCCGCGTTCGTCGATATGGATCAGATTCAAACGCATCCGACCGTCGTTCCCGTCAAAAACACCATGATCACCGAAGCCGTCCGCGGCAACGGAGCCATTATGGTTAACCGTGAAGGCAAACGTTTTTCTTCCGAATTGGCGACGCGCGACGTCATGTCCGAAGCGATTCTGAACCAAACCGGAAAAACCGCCTACCTCGTATTCGATCATGGCGTGCGTGAATCGCTGTCCGCGATCGAATCTTACGTAAAACAGGGATTGCTCACCACCGCCGACACCCCCGAAGCGCTTGCCGGTGCGCTCGGCATAGATCCGACTGCGTTTGCCGCAACGATCGCTTCGTACAATAAAGCCGTCGCGGATAAAAAAGACGCGGAATTCGGCCGCAACGACCTGCCGCGCGCTTTGGACAAAGGTCCGTACTACGCCGTTGAAGTGGGCCCCGCCGTTCACCACACGATGGGCGGACTCAAAATCAATCCCGCCGCGGAAGTTCTCAATACGTCCGGCGCCGTTATTCCCGGACTGTTCGCCGCAGGTGAAGTAACCGGCGGCGTGCACGGTGCGAACCGCCTCGGCGGCAACGCCGTTGCAGACATCACCGTGTTCGGAAAAATCGCGGGCGACAACGCCGCCCGTTACGCCGTCAGCCGCTGACGCTCCGCCGTCAGGGCTGGCGCTTTTGATAAGCCGCTTGACAAGCCGCTGACGCTCCGCCGTCAGCGACGTCTTGCGTGAGCGGTGCGCTCGGTTATTTCGGGCGCATCGCTCCGTTCCGGCCGGTTTTCCTCGCGCCGTGTGCTTCAGGGTTCCGGTATTTGGGTTATATGCATCGTTTTGCGGACTTCGGTTTTCGCCTGTATCATAAAAGTAACTGCCATCGTAAAATAACTGTACTTTATTTACATTTTGAAGTAAAATGAACGATACCGTAAGAAAATAACGGAAAGGCTGATTCACCGATGGCTAGAATAACGATGCAGGATATTGCTGACGAGTTGGGAGTTTCCCGTATCAGCGTATGGAAAGTATTCAACAATGTCGACACTGTTTCTCCTGTGCTGAAAAGTCGTATACTTGATAAGGCCTCCGAACTCGGCTACGTCAAAGCTGCGCAGCTTGCCGAGTCCCGTTTGTGCGGCGGAGAAACGAACGTAGCCGTCGTTGTGAGCCGTCCCGAGTCTTCAACGTTTTGGTCGACGATAATACACAGCATGGCGGAAACTTTTTCATGTGAAAAAGTCAATCTGCTTTACGTGTACGTTCCTTCCCGATATTCCGCGGATTTCGTGTTTCCGGAAATATTGCGGCATCATATGGTAGACGGAATCGTAGTGATCAACGTATATGATACGGAAATTCTCGATATGCTTAACGCGCTTCCCATGGCGAAAGTTTTTTTGGATATCACGACGGATTATCCGTTTCTGCGTCTGAAAGGCGATCTCGTTTTACTTGAAGGAAAACAGACGGTAAAATTGATTACCGGAGATCTGATCCGAAACGGATGTACCCGAATCGGTTTTATCGGAGACATAAAATACGCGCTGACCAATAAATTGCGCTACGAAGGCTATACCGCTGCCATAACGGAAGCCGGGCTGGTGTGCGAAAATGACTATCTTTTTTATGATAAAATAGGGATAAACGAATACTATGCGTCCATATCGGATTATTTGGATTCGGTAACTTCTTTTCCCGACGCGTACGTGTGCGTTTCCGATTTCGTTGCGCATTTTATTTACCGCTATTTTCTTGAACACCCCCGAAGATTGAAAAATCCGCTCGTCGTTACCGGGTACGACGGCAGTTTTGAATATCCGGCCGTCGCCGATTCCATCACTACGGCCCGCGTCGATACTCGTAAAATCGGAAAACTGCTTGCCGATAGGATCTGCTACAGAATAAAAAATCCGTCCATGCCGAAAGAAATATCGTACGTTTTTCCGGAAGTCATACTGAAAGACAGTTGTCTGACGCCCGTCATCTGAGTTCCGGAATTATAAGACACGGAAATCTCTTTTAATATCTCCTCCCGTTCGCACGTTTTCAGTCAATATGAATGCGCCTGATTCGGTGTATCCGTTCCGAATTCGCAAAAAAACTTCTGATTTTATAAAATGTTAAATTTAATATAAAAAAAAGTTTATTTTAATTAAATATTTTTGTTGCAAATTTAACAATGTGATATATACTGAAAAGTGAAGGAGATTCTGCTGCATGAAAAACAGGAAATCGCGCTGGACAAAAGACGATACGGAACTGACGTTTTTGTGCTTTCCGACGCTCGTTTGGTATTTTCTTTTCAGTTACCTTCCTATGTTCGGTATCGTTATCGCTTTTAAAAATTACCGGGTGTCGCCGGGGCACGGATTCATTTACAGTTTATTTCACAGTAAAACCGTGTGGTTCGATAATTTCAAATTTTTTATTACCAGTCCCGATTTTCCGATACTGTTGCGCAATACGTTCCTGTATAATTCTGCGTTTATCGTTCTCGGAATTATCATTCCCGTAGCTTTGGCAATTATTCTGACCAATATCCATTCGGGTTTTAAAAGCAAATGTTATCAAACGCTTATGTTTTTTCCCCATTTTATGAGTTGGGTCGTCGTCAGCTATTTCGTATACGCGTTTTTGAGTCCCGATAAAGGCTTTTTGAATATGGTTTTGGCTGCTTCGGGAAAACAGACGATCAATTGGTACGCGGATGCGCGCTATTGGCCGGTCATTCTGATATTTATGAATTTATGGAAAACGACCGGATATACTATGGTCGTGTATCTTGCGGCGATAACCGGCGTGGACGGAACGATGTATGAAGCCGCCGTAATCGACGGTGCGACGAAATGGCAGCAAACGAAGCGGATTACCATTCCGTCAATCCTGCCGATCATCATCATGATGTTCCTTTTGAATGTCGGTAAGATTTTCTATTCGGACTTCGGGCTTTTTTATCAGATTACGCAGCGGGTTCCGCAGCCGCTGTACGGCGTCGCTTCAACGTTCGACACGTACATTTACAATGCCATCCAATCCGGTATTCCGCTCGGACTGAATGCGGCGGCGACTTTCTTTCAATCGATTGCCTGTTGTATTACCGTTATGCTCGCCAACGCGGTCGTCAAGCGTATCGATCCCGACAGTGCGATAATTTGAGTGAGGTTCCGTATGCAAAAAAAGCTTTCCGTCTATGAATATAACAGTATAAGCAAACCGGTCGATTTTCTGTACAATGTGATTCTGTCGCTGTGTGCGCTGATATGCATCGTTCCGGTGATTTTCGTATTCATGATAAGCATCACCGGCAACGACAGCCTGATGAGAAACGGGTACCAGTTCATACCGTCGTCGGTATCGCCCGAAGCGTATCTGTTCCTTTGGAATGAAAAAAGTACCATTGCGCACTCCTTTTTGATTTCGGTTCTCGTTACCGGCAGCGGCTGCGTGATCGGCCTTGTGCTCACTACGACGATGGGCTACGTCATGAGCCGCCCCGCTTACCGTCTGAAGAAGTTCGTTATGTGGGTCGTGTTTATCCCCATGATATTCAACGGCGGCATGTTTTCATCGTACGTCGTCAATACGCAGTTGCTGCATTTGCGGAATTCGATTTGGGCTTTGATTCTTCCGATCGCCGTTTCGTCTTTCAACGTGATCATTGCCCGGACGTTTTTCAGAACCGGCATTCCCGATTCCCTTATCGAATCGGCGAAACTCGACGGAGCCAGTCAGCTTTCGATTTTTACCCGAATCGTTTTACCCGTTTCGACGCCGCTTTTGGCGACTATCGGTATTTTTCTGGCGTTCGGATATTGGAACGATTGGTTTTTATCAAGTTTGTATATCAACGATACGTCGCTTATTTCACTGCAGGCATTGCTGGACAACATACTTAAAAATATCCAGTTTATTACCAATAATCCGTCTATCGGCGTCTCTTTGGAACAATACCGGGCAAATATGCCGACCGAGTCGGTGCGTATGGCGATCGCCGTCGTAATCGTCGTGCCGATTGCGTGCGCGTATCCTTTTTTTCAGCGTTATTTTATAAAAGGTCTCACCGTCGGTGCGATAAAAGGTTGATGGGTTCCGTCGGGAACTTAAAATACACAGGAGGTATACATGAAAAAGGTTTTGAGGACTTGCGCAGCCTTTCTTTGCGCGGCACTGATTGCTGCCGCCGTTTTTGCGGCGGGAGGAAAAGACTCCGGCAGCGGCAACGGCGCCGTTCCCACCGTGAAATGGGTTTTGATCGGAAACGGAATGCCTGACAATTACGACGCGTGGATCGCTTCCGTGAATACCTATCTTGAGCGGAAACTCGGCTGCCGTCTTGCGGTTGAAGTGATTTCATGGGGAAACTGGAACACCAGAAGAAACGTCATTATCAACACGAACGAACCGTTCGATATCATTTTTACGGATGAAAATACGTTCGTAAAGGACGTCGCGCTCGGTGCGTACGCGGATTTGACCCCGTATTTGGAACAGCGGCGCGCCCTGACAGATTTCATTCCGGCCGACTATTTCCGCGCGACGACGATAAAAGGCAAAGTATACGGTATTCCGACGTATAAAGATTCTTCGGCAACCTATTATTTCGTCTGGGACAAAGCGATTACCGACAAATACGGCGTTCCGTATGAAACCCTCGACACGCTTGAGAAAATTGAACCGTACGCGGAAAAAATTCGCGCCGGTGAAGGAAAACCCGTGCGCATTTTGGCGAACGACGCACCTACCATTTTCTGGTACGACCCGATCGGAACGGGACTGACCGCGATGGGCGTTGACATTCACGACAAGACGCGGACGGTCGTACCCGTGTTCGAGCAGGCCGATGTGATGAATCATCTGCGGACGCTGCATCGCTGGTACAAAAAGGGGCTGGTCAATGCCGACGCGGCGACGCTCCCCGAAGCGCCGCAATATATGCCGTTAAAAGTCGCTCAGGGCTGGCCGTTCGCCGCCGTAACGACCTGGGGACCGCAAATGGGATGCGAAGCAGTCGTCTGCCAGTACGGTGAAACCATTTTGTCCAATTCGACGGTTCTGGGTTCCGTAAACGCCATCAGCGCGTCGAGCAAACATATCGATAAAGCGCTTGCCGTTCTTGAACTTGCAAATACCGACACCCGTTTCCGCGACATGCTCTATTACGGACTTGAAGGTACGGATTTTACGTATACGGACGATAAAAAAGTCCACAAAATCAACAACAGTTGGCCGATTCCCGGTTACTGTCAGGCGTCGTTTTTTACCGTAAGCCAGCAGGATACCGAAACGTACAATCAGTGGGATGAAGTGCGGAAACTGAACGAACAGGCAATACCGTCGGCAATGCTCGGATTTTCCATGGATATCACGCCGGTCGAAAACCAAGTTATCAACTGTAAGAATATCTGGATGAAATATAAACAGCAGCTTTTGACCGGCGCCGTCGACCCGGACGTATACGTTCCGCAGATGATGAAAGAAATGCGGAACGCCGGCTTCGACCGGATTATCAGCGAAGCGCAAAAACAGATCAAGGCGTATTTCTGATTCGTGCGGAACGTTGCATATCCCGCCGGTCTGCGGCGGGGTATGCCGATTCGATCGTGCGGGGCAAAAAATAATTTCCGGTAAAAAGGCGGAATCTCTTATGGTAAAGAACATATATTTGGTACATCACAGTCACACGGATATCGGCTACACCGATTATCAGGAAAAAATCGTTTTCAACCACGTTGCGTTTATCCGCGATTTGCCGAATACCGTGAACGATGATTTCAAGTGGAACTGTGAAACGCTGTTCTGCGTTGAACGGTTTCTGAAAGAAGCGGATGAAAACGAAAAAAAAGAATTCTTCAGGCTGGTCAAAGAAGATAAAATCGGACTTTCCGCTACGTATCTGAATTTTACCGATTTGGCGGACGTTCCCCATCTGACGGCCAGAGTCCGCCGCATACTGTCCGAACTTGCGGAAAACGGCGTTACGGTACGCACGGCGATGTTCTGCGACATCAACGGAATCTCTTTGGGCTCATTGGACAGTTACCTTGATTCGGGAATCGAGTTTCTGTTCACGAACGTGCATTGTCATCACGGCATGTATCCGCTTTTCCGGAATCAGCAGCCGTTTTTTTGGAAGAGCATGAAAAGCGGCCGTTCCCTGCTCGTATGGAACGGCGAACATTATAATTTGGGCAACGCGCTCGGTTTTACCTGTACGAAACGGGCGAATTTCATGACCGAAAACTATTTCGGTTCGCGGCATTTCGATGACGCCGTAAAAAACTGCACTGCAAACGTAAAACGGTATATCGCCGAATTGGAAGAATCCGGATACGACAAAGATTTTCTTATTTCCGCCGTTTCCGGTGTTTTTTCGGATAACGCTCCGCCGAATCCCGAAATCGCCGCCATCGCCAAGGGCGTTGAAACCGAATTGGGAACCGGTTTTTCCGTAAAAATGGTTACGCTCGCCCAACTGTATTCGCTGATACAAGACGACTGCCGGAACGCGCCGGTTTATACAGGCGATTTTACCGATTGGTGGAGCTTCGGCGTCGGCTCGAACCCGTACGCAACCAAGCACTATCTTGAGGCGGTGCGGACGCAGCGGAAAGCCGAACTTTTCGGAGCGGAAGGCGTCCTTTCTCCGGCGCTGAACGACGCCTACGTCGACAACGCGCTTTTATACGCGGAACACACGTTCGGCCATTCCGCCACCGTTACGGATCCGTCCGAAACGATGGTGCAGAATCTGGAATTCAGAAAAAGCAGCTACGCTTCGCGCGCTAACGAAGCCGCCAATATGAATCTGCTGCGGGTGTACGGAAGTTTGCACGACAGCTGCACGTATTATGACCGGGACGGCCGTATCCGCGTACTGCATAAAGGCAACGGCGGGCTCGTGCCGATTTCGTTTTATATCGAGTGCTGGCCGTACGAACTGTTTGAAGTTGTCGATGAACGAACCGGACGAAAAATGGAAACGCAAGTTTCAAAACATCCGCGCGGCGCACTCGTATCCTTTTACGACACCTTTGCACACGGGGAAGAAAAACGCTATCGGTATGCGGAAATTCCTCTGCCAGCCGTGCAAATCAACACCCGGCACGCATACTGCGGTTCGGAACGGGTAAGGGATATCGTCAACGAATACGATCCGGTTACGTATACGCTGCCGTATCAGATAGACAGCCCGTATTTTCGCATCACTTTTTCCGTCGGCGGCGGAATCACCGGCGTTTACGACCGTGTACACGACAGGGAATTGCTTTCGGACGGAGACTATGCGCTTTTTAATCCGGTATACGAAGTAACGGAAGGCGAAACGGATTTGTACGAACAACGGCGGCTTCTCGGCCGGAACATTCGCGGGCTCCGGTCAAAACGGTACACCGCCGTCGTAACCGGTGTTACGGAAGTCGAACGGGGAGCGGTTTTTAACAAAACGGTTCTTTCGATGGAACTGTACGGTCTGAAAAAACTCGATATGGTGTTGAAACTGTACACGAACATTCCCAAAATCGAGGTAACCTTGAAAGTGTACAAAAATTTGTGTCTCGACGCGGAATCCCTGTTTTTGCCGCTTACGTTGCGCCAAATGAAGTCGCTGTATTTTAATAAAGGCGGAGCGTATTTCCGTCCCGGAGTCGAACAGATTCCGGGCAGCTGTATGGAATATTATCTGCTGACCGACGGCTTGGTTTACGAAGCTGCCGATACGAAATACGCGATCGGCCTGCCGGACGCTCCGCTGGTTTATACCGGTGAAATGAAACATCACCCGGTCAGACTTTGCCGGAACCTCCCGGAAGATAACCTGCGGCCGCTTTATTCGTGGATCATGAACAACAATTGGGAAACCAATTTTCCGCTTTCGCTGGCGGGCATTACGGAGTTCCGGTATACGCTCACTCAGTGCGACGCGGCGCTGCCGGACGTTTTTGCGTATCTGAACACGGATTCTCTTGAAACGGCGGTGATAATGGAAAAAAATCAGCGCGGGTAACAGCGCCGCCCGTTACGCTATCGGCCGCTGACGCTCTGCCGTCAGGGCTGATAAGCCGCTGACGCTCTGCCGTCAGGGCTGATAAGCCGCTGACGCTCTGCCGAATAAAAAAGGATGCGCCGAAAATGCAAAAGCAGTCGTCCGCCGAATATCAGTTCAATGTGCGGAAACCGTTGGCGACAATCGTTTCCCTGTTGGCACGGGAAAAAAAGAATTTAATCCCCGCCGGATTGTTTTTTATAATAAAAAACAGTCCGTCATGGGGATTTCCGATTATAACGGCCCATATCATAAACGCAGTTACGTATATATTGCAAAATCCGGCAGATAAAACCCGCTGGATGCACAGCATTATCGTTAATTTGTGCGTGTTCGCGGCACTGGCCGTTCAGAATATACCAAGCCATACGGCATTCGTGTATTTTTTGGCAAAAGGGATCCGCAGCATTGAAGCCGACATGCGTTTGTCGATTATCAGACGCTTACAGCAGTTGTCGGTGTCTTTTCAGGATAAAACGCCTTCCGGTGTGATTCAGTCCAAAATTTTGCGCGATGTGGAATCCATCCGCAACGTCATCATGGTGCTGATGAATAACTACCTTTCGGCCATAACTTCCTGCATTCTGGCGTTCGTTATGACGCTGCAAAAAGTTCCGATCATGGCAGTTTTATATTCGGTTACGATACCGCTCGTATGGCTGCTGATGAAAATCTTCCGGCGGCGGGTTAACGAATCCAATTCCCGGCTCCGGCACGATATGGAACAAATGAACGCCGATGTTGCAGAAATGATAGCTATGCTGCCCGTCTCAAAGGCTCACGGAGTTGAAGATTCCGAGATACGTAAAATGTCGCAGGAATTCGGAATCATATTTCGGAACGGATTGAAATTGGATACCATAAGCGCCGTGTTCGGTTCCGCGAATTGGGTCGCTTTTCAGTTGTTGCAGGCCGGCTGCCTTCTGTTTACCATTCCGCTGGCATTGAACGGCGTTATCGATACGGGAGACATCATTTTGTATCAAGGATTTTTCAGTTTGGTCCTGGGATCCGTAACCGCCGTTATCAATACGTATCCGGACATGCTGCGCGGAATGGAAGCCGTGCGTTCAATCGGAGAAATCCTGGATTCAAAGGAACTTGATTACAATGAAGGAAAAACGCGCCTTGCGGACGTATCCGGCTGCGTCAGTTTTAATAATATCCGGTTTTCCTATTCTGCGGAAAAAGGAATCGCCTTAAAGGATGTGAATTTTTCCGTAAAACAAGGCGAAAACGTTGCATTCGTCGGCGAATCCGGCTCGGGAAAATCTACGGTTATTCAGCTCATCTTGGGCTTACGCCATCCGCAGCGCGGTACGGTAACCGTCGACGGACACGATTTGACGCAGATAGATTTACGTTCGTATCGTCAGCGGATTTCTATCGTACCGCAAACGGTCGTCCTTTTTTCGGGTACTATTGCAGATAATATCAGCTACGGATTACCGCACGTTTCTTTCAGCCGGCTCAAGGAAGCCGCCGAAGCCGCCAATGCGCTGGAATTTATTGAAAAACTCCCGCACGGATTTGATACGATTATCGACGGAACGGGAAATTCCCTCTCCGGCGGTCAGCGGCAGCGAATCGCGATAGCCCGGGCTTTCATTCGGGATCCCCGTATTCTGATTCTTGATGAAGCAACGAGTGCGCTCGACGCTTCATCGGAACAACTCGTGCAGTCAGCCGTGGATACGCTGATAAAAAACCGTACCTGCTTTATCGTTGCACACCGGTTATCCACCGTACGCCGTGCGGATCGGATATTCGTTATGAAAGCAGGCCGCATCGTTGAAGAAGGGGCGTATGATCACCTGCTTCAGGCGGGCGGGGAATTTACCCGTCTCCATTCTCTGCAATCGTAATCCTCGCGGCCGCCCCCTGCGCGTATTCGGCAAAAGGCGGATGCGCCTTTTTCGGGCGTTGCGCTCGGAACCCGGCAATCCTTCTTTAACCCCGAACGGCGGGCGTTCCGGCCGGTTTTCCTCGCGCCGCGTGCTTCAGGGTTCCGGCGTTCGCCTCCATTATAAAACGCCCGCCGCTTTGCGCCGGGCGTTTTACAACGCTCCGCGCCCTTTCGCCCGCTAACGCTCCGCATATCGCCGCGTCCTTGCCCAGCGCTTCCCCCTCGTGTTATAGTGGTGTCATTATGGAACACTCTGCATCGCTTATTACCGTACAATCGTGCCGTATCGTCCGTAACGGCGAACCGGCCGTGGCCGCGTTCTTGTGGACGATGAAGCCCGGCCGGACGTGGCTGGTAACCGGACCGAACGGCGGCGGCAAGGCGCATTTTATTGCGGCGCTCGCCGGTTCTTCCGGCGCCGCGTTTGAACCCGTCGGAGAAGGCGCCCTGTACGCGAACATATTCAAAAACGATACCGCCGTGGTCTCTCTTGAAACTGCCGCGGCGCTCATTGCCGAAGAACGCGCCAACGACGACGGCGACTATATCGAAGGCGGCGTCGATATCGGACGCACCGCGCGCCGCTATATTTCGGAAGTATACGACGGCGGCTCTCCGCTGGAAGCTCTGAGCGAAATCGCGCTGTGCGGCGTGCAGCCGGTGCTCGATCGCGGCTTGAAATATCTTTCAACCGGCGAAATCCGGCGCGTTCTGCTGTGCCGGGCGCTGTTGTCGGGCAAAAAACTGCTGATCCTGTCCGATCCGTTCGCCGGTCTCGACGCCGCGTCGCGCACCGTGCTGCGGAATTTCTTTTCCGGCGCGCTTGCAGCTTCCGCCGAACCGTCGCCGCAAACCCGCCCGACGCTCCTTTTATGCATGGAACGCTATCGTGAAATTCCCGACGGCGTTTCCGACGTTATCGAATTTTCCGGCGGAGCGGTCGGGTATTGCGGCGACCGTGCAGGCTATGAAGCCGAACTCGCGCTTCGGGAACGGGAAGAAAGCTCCGCCGCCGCTGCGGAAAAATCCGCCGTTGCGGAACGTTTCTGCGAGCTCAAAAACGAACGCGCCCTGTTCGGCACTTCGGCGCCGTCCGCCCCTTCGGCTACATCCGCTGCTTCGGCGCCGTCCGCCGACAAGCCGCAGCTTGTCGCTGTGCAGCTTTCTGCTTCGGCGCCGTCCGCTTCGGTGCGTGAAATCGAGCGGACCGAGTTGGTCCGTATGCGCAACGTTACGGTCGGCTGGGACGGCCGTATCGTGCTCGACGCGCTCGATTGGACGCTGTATGCCGGCGAACATTGGCTTATCCGCGGTCCGAACGGTTCGGGAAAGACGACGTTCCTCGAACTGATCACCGGCGACAACATGCAGGTTTTCAGCAACGACGTTTCCCTGTTCGGCCGCCGCCGCGGTACCGGTGAAACGCTGTGGGAATTGAAAGAACAGATGGGAATCGTTTCGTACCGCCTGCACCTCGAATACCGGATGGTCGGCGGCACCGATCTTGAAGCCGTCCTGCTTTCGGGGCTGCACGACAGCATCGGACTGTACGAACAGCGTTCGCAGGTGGAACAGCTGTCCGTCCGCAAATGGCTCGCGCTCGGCGGCTTCGCCGGCAGGGAGCGCGAACCGTTTAATTCGCTGTCGTACGGTGAACAGCGCGCCGTCCTTATTCTGCGCGCCGCAGTCAAATGCCCGCCGCTGCTGATTCTCGACGAACCGTGCCACGGCCTTGACGAAACGCATCGCGCGCGCATTCTCGGTCTGCTCGAATCCGTTGCGGAAACGGGAACGTCCACGCTGCTGCACGTTACGCACGATCCTGCCGAAGCGCTGCCGTGTGAAAAGCATATTCTGGAACTGCGCCCCGGAGAAACGCCCATGTACCGTATTATCGAACCGGAGACCGTATGAGCGCTCCGAATCTTTGCACACGACGGGCGTTTCGCGCCGCCGTATTTCTTTTTTCAGCCGCAATCGTATCCTGCGCTTCGCGCTCGCCGGAAAACGCGGGTTCGGCCGCGGATACGGGTTCGGCGGCTTCGCATGAACCGAACGCGGCGATTTTAATCGAGCCGGAAGGCGATCCCTCCTTTGAAGCCGCATATCCGTACCGAACCGCCGCGCTGCAATTCGACCAAGTGTGGGCGTATCTGATAGCCGGACAGGAATCGTATTTGGACTACGGATATCCTCTTTCCGACGTGGGCTATTTCGGCGCGGAGATCAACAGTTACGGAGAACTCGCGGGCGTACCGGACCGCACTGTCATCGCGGCGTTTCCCGGACGGGTACACCTCGTCGTCGTCTGCAACAGTACGGCGCTGACTCATTTTTGCCTTGATCCGGCAAGCCCGGCGCGCGCTCCGCTGATTGAATCGCTCCTTGCCGCCGCCGAGCCGTACGACGGACTTCAGATCGACTTTGAACTGGTGCCTAAAAGAGACGGGGAGCATTTCGTTTCCTTTTTGACCGAATTGAAATCCCGGCTCGGCGATACGGTTCTGAGCACGGCCCTGCCGGCCCGGACCCGCGTCATAGAAAACGACGTGTACGATTATGCAAAAATCGCCGCCGTCGTCGATTCGGTGTTCGTCATGGCCTACGACGAACACTGGTCGACGAGCGCGCCGGGCGCAGTCGCGTCTCTGGATTGGTGCGTGCGCATCGCTTCCCACGCAACGGAAACGGTTCCTCCCGAAAAGCTCGTTATGGGACTGCCGTTCTACGGCCGCACCTGGGGCAGTGTGTCGGTAAACCGCGCGTTCTATTTTTCCGGTATTCAGCGTATTCTGCGGGAAAACGGCGTAAAATCGGTGCGGCGGGAAAACGGTGTGCCCACTTTTACGTATGAAATTCCTTCGGTAACGGTAACCGGGTATTACGATGACGTGTATTCGCTTGCCGCCCGGCTGGAACTGTACCGTGCCGCGGGAATCCGTGCCGCCGGTTTTTGGTGCCTGGGGCAGGAAGATCCGCGTATTTGGGACGTGCTGCGCGCTCCGGTTACGGCAATAGCAGAATAATGCAACAATATGACGGAAATTTTTGAATCCTCAATGGTATAGTGATTATATCGGAACGATGTTCCAAAAATCACTTAGGAGGATTCTTTTTATGAAAAAGATCATAGGCACACTGGCTATGGCAGCGCTCGTTATGGGAGCTGCTTCAGCACAGACAATCAAACTGAATTACCGCACACAGGCAAATATCGTAACTGTGGACAAAGCAAAAGATGCAGACGCAGCCGTATCGTTTTTCGATTTGGAAAAATACGGTTCCGCGAAGGATTCTTTCAGCTTTGAACTTTCCGGAGACAAAGCCGGAGCGTACGTTGAATTGGAACCCTCGCTGTCAGCCATCGGTCTCGCAAAATATTACGGCTGGCTGAGCTTCGGCAATCTGAAATTTACCGCCGGTAACTTCGATTCACGCTACATGAACCGCGTAAGCAACTTCGGCGGCAACTACAACGGTGTCGTCGGTGAATACGTAAAACTCGGCGGTTTGAAAAAAGCATCTATCATTGTTGACGCCGACAACTTCGGTACCATTAACGGATCCAAACTGCACACGATGGCTGCGGACTATACGTTCGCCGTCGGTGAATCGGACAAACTGCTGGTTAAAGCCGCCGTTCACGAAAAGGATATCAAAATCAACGACACCACCAATTGGGTTGCCGCTTCTCTCGGTTTGGGCTACAGCATGAAATCGTTCGGAACTGCCGAAGTCATCTTCCGCAATACGGCCAAAGATACGTACGTATTCGGTGCGTACCTGCGCCCGAACGCACTGGTCAAAAACCTCGATGCAGTTGCCGGTTTCACCCTGGGTATGGGTAAAGACAGCGCCGACAAATCCGTTACGGAAATGGGTATCGACGCCCGTGCTCAGTACAAAATCAACGACGTATTCTCCGTTGCAACGAACATGAACTTTACCCAGTATCAGAATGAAAAATGGGGTATGTGGATTGCCGGTAACGCAACCTATAAAATGAACGACGTTGTAACCGGAAAACTGACCGGTTCGTATATCGATGAATCGAAAAATGCCGGAACGAAAACGGTCAACGGTCTGCTCGGCGGCGAATTCACCGCGACCAAAAACGCATCGATTTCAACCGGTGTTGAAGTTCGCTATGACCTCGACACCGAAGGTATGAAACTGTACGTTCCGTGCATACTGCGTGTGAAACTGTAATCCGGTAATCCGGAAAACGATCGTAACCGATCAAAGCCTGCCGCGCTGAAACTTCTCCGGTAACGGAAAGTCAGCCGGCAGTTTTTTTTAGGGCGAACGCGCGCTTCACGCAGTTTGCCGTATCACCGTCCCGCGCAGTATATGCAAACCCGCGCGCTCCGTCCATTTAAAACCGGATACTTGATATTTCGATCGTCGCGTCGTCCGCAGCACTCCGTTTGACGTCCGCGCCGTTCCGGCCCGTTCCGGTGTCCGGCTTCGATTTTCCGGCAGCGGAAACCTGCGCCGCCCGTCCGGTACGGACTCCCGCCGCCGTCTCGGCGCCGGATTTCGTTCCCTGCGGTTTCGCCTTTTGAACGACCGCCTGTTTTCTCGGCGCGCGTACGGTAAGAAAGCCGAACAGGCTTCCGCACAGTCCGCCGGCGATATGTGCGAACGACGATATGTCATCCCGTTTGAACCCCGCGACGATTTCATTTCCCATGTACAGAATCATTATCAGAATGAACGTCAGCGGAATCTCGTTTTTCGTAATCGTCGTAAAAGACGCGAGCAGTATCATCATAAATGCAACGCCGCTGGCGCCCAGCAGCCCGACCGGCATAAAGCAAGCGTTCAGTACGCCCGTAACGAACGCCGTAACGCTCATCATCAGCGCGAGCATCCCCGACCCGTATCGTTCTTCCAGCAGCGGTCCCAGCAGGAGAATGAACGACAAATTGCTTATCAGATGCCCCCAATCGGCGTGTCCCAGAACGTGCGTAAAAAGCCGCACGTAATCCAGTGCGTTTTTCCAGTCGAACGCGTATGCCGAACCGATGCGCCCCGGCACGACGAAAAACGCGTCGGTCAGCCCGTGCAGAACGGTATCATTCAGCAGCAGAATGAGTGCCGCCGCGAGGGAAAACGTAAGCGTAACCGGCGCGTTGTAACAGACCTTGAGTCCGTTCCGCCGGGTTTTCCGTTTAACAGTCATAAAAACTTACACCTCCGCTTCCAAAACGATGGGGCAGTGATCAGAACCTTGAACGTCGTTCAGAATCGCCGACGCCACGACTTTGCCGGCAAAAGCCTCGTTCACGCACTGGTAATCTATACGCCACCCGATGTTTTTTTCGCGCGCGTGAAACCGATAACTCCACCAGGTGTACTGCTGCCCGTCGGTGCAGAATTTCCTGAACGTGTCGCAGAAGCCGGCGGCGGTGAACTCATCCATCCAGGCGCGCTCTTCCGGCAGATATCCGGCGTTGCCTTCGTTCGCTTTCGGATTCGCAAGATCGATCGGTTTGTGCGCGATATTGTAATCACCGCACAGCACGATATCGTATCCGTTTTTCACGAGATCCGCGCAGAACGCGAGCATCGCGCGGCAGAAATCGAGCTTATAGGCCAATCTGGCTCCCGCTTCCTGACTGTTCGGAAAATACGCACTGATTACGGCCAGCGTACCGTACTTTGCCGCCAGAACGCGGCCTTCGTCGTCGAACGCCGGATTGTTCATCAATTCGACGGAATCCGGTTCCTGCAAACTGTAAATTGCCGTACCCGAATAGCCGGGACGTTTCGCGCTCGACCAGTACGACTTATACGTCCGTCCGTCCGCTGCGGCCGGTGCGATCAGTTCTGAAGACAGCTGTTCGGGGCGCGCCTTCGTTTCCTGGATGCATATGATGTCGGCTCCGCTGTACGCCGCCCACTGCAAAAATCCCTTTTTTTCCGCCGCGCGGATGCCGTTTACGTTCCATGATATAATCCGTTTCATCTTTCCATTGTATCACGCGCCGCCGCCTTTTTGCAACCGCGCCGTGGCCGCAAGGACCGCCGCGAGGTGTTCGCCGCATACGTCGTGTTCTCAGCGTTGGGCGCATACGCAGCGTTGGGCGCATACGCAGCGTTTACCGCATACGCAGCGTTTACCGTTCCCGCCGCCTCCGCCGTCATTCCGATCGATTGATTTTGTCGATTGAAAATTTGTTTTCCGGCGGCAACTGCGGTATATTTATAAACGGAGGTACGATATGCACGATTGTACTATTGCGGATATTATCGGACGGGAAATTATCGATTCGCGCGGTAATCCGACCGTAGAAGCCGAGGTTGTCCTTGCCGACGGTTCGGTGGGTGTCGGAGCTGCGCCGAGCGGTGCGTCTACCGGTATGTTTGAAGCGCTCGAATTGCGCGACGGAGATAAAAAACGTTTCGGCGGAAAAGGTGTTTTGAAAGCCGTTTCCCATATCAATACGGCGATACGGAAGCTGCTGCTCGGTTACGACGCCGCGGCTTTGTACGATATCGATGCGGCGATGATTGCGGCTGACGGCACTAAAGACAAATCGAAGTTCGGCGCGAATGCGATTCTCGCCGTTTCCATTGCGTGTGCGAACGCTGCATCCGCGTCGCTGGGTATTCCGCTGTACCGTTTTTTGGGCGGAGTAAACGCGACCCGTATGCCGGTTCCTATGATGAATATTCTGAACGGCGGCGCTCACGCGGCGAACACGCTCGACGTTCAGGAATTTATGATAATGCCCGTCGGCGCGTCCTCGTTTAAAGACGCGGTACGGCAATGTACGGAAGTGTTTCACACGCTGCGTTCGCTGCTGAAAGAAAAAGGGCTCGCAACCGCCGTCGGTGACGAAGGCGGCTTCGCCCCCGACCTTGCGTCCGATGAAGAAGCCATCCGGTTCATTTTGCAAGCCGTCGAGCGGGCCGGCTATAATCCGGGAACGGATTTCGTGCTGGCGATCGACGCCGCCGCGAGCGAATGGAAAGGCGCTGCCGCCGGTGAATACCGTTTGCCGAAAAGCGGCGAGCGGTACACGTCGGCGCAGCTGGTGGCTCATTGGAAAAAGTTGTGTTTGGCTTATCCGATTTACTCTATCGAGGACGCGCTCGACGAAGAAGATTGGAGCGGCTGGCGGCAGCTTACCGCGGAGCTGGGCGGAACGGTACAGCTCGTCGGCGACGATCTGTTCGTTACGAACACCGAACGGCTTCGCAAAGGTATAGACGAGGGCTGCGGTAATTCGATTCTGATAAAATTGAATCAGATAGGTTCCGTTTCTGAAACGCTCGAAGCGGTGAAGATGGCGCACGAAGCCGGCTATACGGCGATCATTTCGCATCGGTCGGGTGAAACGGAAGATACGACGATAGCCGATCTCGCCGTTGCGCTGAACGCGGGGCAGATAAAAACCGGCGCGCCGAGCCGCAGCGAGCGTACGGCAAAATACAACCGGCTTTTGCGGATAGAAGAAGCGCTCGGTTCCGCGGCCGTTTATCCGGGATTCGCCGCGTTCAACGTCAAGCGGACGTCCCGGTAAGCCGGTTGCCGTTTCCCGTTAAATTCATTCCGGGCTGACTGAAAATCGGTTTTCAGTCAGCCTTTCGGAAGACGTTTTATCAGGTATACCATTCGGCGTATTTTTTCATGCAGGCTTGAACGTTTTTTTCTTTTAATATGCGGATGTTTTCCCGTTTTGAAAGGGCGGGATCCGGATAGATCGGTTCCAGAAAATGTACCGTAAAACGGCGTTTTTCAATACCGCTGCTGCGGTCGAACTTTCCGGTTTTGGTGAACGTGATAAACGCCGGTACGACGGGGACTCCGTTCGCAGCGGCGTAATGAAACGCGCCGTCCATAAAGGGGCGCGGTTTTTCATAGCACCACCACTCGGAACCCTCAGGAAAGAACAGAACTTTGGTGTTGTGTTTCAGATAATAAGCGACTGCGTTGCTGAAACTGGACAGCGTTTCCCGCGCGGGTGAAAAGGGCAGAATGCCCGACGCCCGCATCATGTCGCCCAGAAATCCTTTGCGGTTGTTGAAATCGGCCGTCATGATTTTGAGTCGGTGCCCGCGCAGTGCGTACCGCATTACCAATCCGTCGAATTTATTGATATGATTGCAGGTTACGACCGCGCCTTTAATACCGTGCAGGCGGTTTTTGCCGCGAACGTTCGTATGGAATACGAACCGGTTGAGCGACCAGGTGAACATGTTCAAAAAATAGAAATTACGCCACCAATACCGTATTTTTAATTTTGCGTCGGGAATATACGGAAACGCCGCGTCGACCGGCAGACTGTCCGAATAATCGATCGGATCGAGATGTGCCGAAAAGTCGCCGTTTTTTTCCGCTTCCGCTATTTTTTCCAGTACGTCGGGCGTTGTTCCCGCAAGCGTATAATAATTCATGTCAGCTCCGTGATTTTACGCGGTCTATTACTTCCCATTCCTGCGGTTTTCGGATGAAAATTGCGCGGGCAACGATTTTTATGTATCCCATGTAAAAAACGGGATGCACGAGTAATACGATCAGTTTTCCGAACGGCGACAGCTTGATGTTTTTCCGGTCTACGATAAGAGCCGAAAGCGTCAAAACGAAGAACGCGGCGTAAATGGCGCCGAGCGCGGCAAGCGCCGTGTGCAGAAACTGCGCCGCGTCCGGACTGTGAGCCAGCATCGCAAGTCCCGCGGCACCCGCGTTCGCCGCACACATGACGACCATCGACCCGATGAACAGATAAACCAGCCACAGGCACAGCATAAAATATTTATTCAGCCATTCGTGGAATCCGCCTTTTTTCATCAACATATCGGCGCCGTATATGAAGTCGGCGTTGGTAAGTCCCGTCATCCAGCGCGTTCTGCGTTTGTTCGTAGTCGAAAGAGACGGCGATTCTTCCATGAAAAATTTTGCGTGGGAATAGTAAAACGTTTGGTAATCTCTGACCGCGCAGTCCCGCTGCAGTTCCATGTCTTCTGTGAGCGTTTCGCGGTAAATCCAGCCCTGCCATTTTTCGACGAGCCGTTTGCTGAACAGAATACCGGTCGTTACCGTCATCGTCGTAAAGCCGTGATCGGACTTCCAGCGGTTTCCCATGTCGTCCATAAACGTCCAGATCAAGCCGTTGCACGACGTTACCCAGTTTACGTTTTCCTGATTGTCCGTAAAATAATTTTTTACCAGTTTTTTGGCGTTGATAACGTCGGCGCCGGACGCCATGGCGTTGTTCATTTCTTCCATAAAAGTGGGCGCCAATATGCAGTCTGCGTCCACGATAATATAGCCGTCATAGACGTTCGGTTTTTCCGCCAGAATGCGCTTAAAGCAGTAATCAAGGCAGTCGCCTTTGCTCGTCTGAGCCGAGTCGACGTATACGGAAGCGTTGATCATTTTGGCGTATTCGTGTACCGGATCGTCCGGTTCTTTTACGACGATGTATACATCGAAGTGTTCCGGTGCGTAGGATTGTTTTTGAATCGATTTCAGCAGCGGAATGATGGCGGTACCTTCGTTTCGTGCTGGAATGACCAGTGCAAGTTTATTTTTTTTGTCATTGTGCAGCCGCGGCTGTTTTCGGAGTGCGGCGAACCAGCACCACATCCGGGGAAGATATAAAATGAAAAAAATGAATGTGATTAATTTGACCGTTTCAATACTGAACATATATTACTCCTGTTTTTGCGTACAACCGGCTGATGACTGCTTGTACATGCGTACTCTGGTTAGGTATTCATCAAGCACATCGTCGTATGCGTGAAGCTTATAAACGGTTCTCACTTTCTCGACTTCCCACGGTTTGATATTGACCGTGTGATAGAAAGGAAACCATCGTATCGATTTACTGAAATGCTGAATAACGGTATCTTTTTTAAGTTTCCGCTGTTCGTTGTATTTCCGGGGTAAGAATTTTTTCTTACATACCAGTAAATTGAGCGCACTCTGATCCGGAAACCACATTTTGTGCATCCGGCACCGTTCCCGAGCCTTGGCAAACAATCCCGTTTCACGGATTTTATCCATATTCAGATATAAAACGCCCGCGTTCTGATAATCGTAGCGGATGAACACTTTGCCCAGATAATCTCTGACGGCCGCAAATTCGTAATCGTCTATATCCGTTTCAAATATCGGTTCGATGTCTGCGTTAGCCACCGTGTCCGTATCCAAGTACAGCAGCCGCGGCGGCAGATCCGTCAGCGTGTCCGCAAACAGCCGCGTCAGCGTATAGGGCGTATAGTCGGTTGACATGTTCGGGCTGTCCGTCATTTCGGCCTTAAACGCCGCCGTTACGTCGATCAGTTTTATAAAGCTTTCGCTGTGTACCGTTTTAATCATGTCTTCCAAATACGCGATTTGTGCCGCAGAAAGCGGGCGGTACGCGCCGTTCATATCGGTTAAATCCATTGTCAATGCATATACGTGCAGCGGCGATTTAGTATGTTTCGTGATGGAAAGCAGTGAAATCAGCATTCCGTCAAAAATGTTGTCGTTTCCGCAGTATAAAAGATTTACCATACCTTATCCTTGCTCTATTGCAGCCGTTTTCCGCAGTTACCGCGGCAGCGGCGCTTTTCTGTATATGATATACTCGTAGGTAGAATTTTTACTCCTTTCTACCATTATATTATACACTTGATCACGCAATTTCTGTTCCGCTTCTTTTTTGCCGACGGACGAATCGGCTTCAAACGGACCGTCTACGTATACCGTTATCGCCGGTTTACGGCCGAATTTCCGCTTCCGGTACGTCGTCGTAAAACAGAAAACTTTTTTACCGAACAGGATCGGATACCGGAACGCGTCCGATTTAAACGGTCTGATGCCGGTATAATACGGCCATATGTGGGCTTCCGGATAGATTGCGATTCCCTGATTATCTTCCGCAAGATACTTCATATAAGTCATAAAATTCCGCATTCCCGACAGCCTGTTCGGCAGGGGAACCGCTCCGATCATAGCCATAAACGTCTGCGTTCCCGGCAGGGAAACGTTGTCCGCGTTTACAATTACCGCATCTTTTTTGGGAAACGTAAGCACCGTGGGAATGTATCCGTCTCCGGGAACCTGCGTGTGATTTCCTATCAGAAAATACGATTCTTTTTTTCCCTGTTTCAGTACTTGCCGATTTTCAATCCGTAAGTGAAACTTGCATTTCAGATACAGATACGCTATCGGCGTCATTACGATGCGGTACACGATGAACGAAAGGATTTTCCACCGGAAGTCCGTGTGCAGATACGTATAGGAATGATCAACGGTAACGGTGTTGCGCTTGATGCCGGAGAATTCATCGTTGAGTTCATCTGTATAATAAAAGGTTTCCCGCTCCATTCCCTTTGCTGATCCTTTGCCGTACCGCTCCGTTTTCGCCTGAAATGGTAGTACAAATTACCATAAATTACAAGGCACACCGTGCGGCGCTTGCCGCCGTCTTTTATTAGACACTTCCGGACAGAAATGGTTGCAAAAAATATTCAAATACGGACGCTCGCGTGCGGAAAAGGTGCAGATATCGTGCATGTTCGTACAGAGAAAAAAACTGTAAGGTGTACGTCGCAAGCTCGGCCTGCGGATTTTACGTCTGAACCTGCGCACTGCGTACCGGAGACCGCATACCGTGCACTGCTCACCGTAAACTGCGCACTGCAAACTGCGCACTGCATACCGCAAATCGCTCACTGCCGCCACAAATTATTGACCCGCCGGCACTGCTGTGATACACTGAACCAGTTTTATCAAAAATAAGGAGTTCGTAGTGGCGCATTGCATCGTTACTGAAGCGGAAGAAATTCTTGATAAAGAATACCCGGTTCTGGATAAAGGTTTTGTCCGACTCGTAGACTATTTCGGAGGTGACGCCCGTATCGTGCAGGCTGCGAGAGTTTCGTACGGAGCAGGTACTAAAACGGTTCGTGAAGACGCGGGACTCATCGACTATTTGCTTCGGCACGAACATACTTCTCCGTTTGAACAGGTTGTACTGACGTTTCATTTGAAAATGCCGATTTTCGTTGCGCGCCAATGGGTTCGTCATAGGACCGCCCGTATGAATGAAATTTCGGGTCGTTATTCGGTGATGCGCAACGAGTTTTACGTTCCTGCGGAGGCCGACGTCGCCGTTCAGAGTTCGGACAATAAACAAGGGCGAAGCGATTCCGTCGTGTCCGCCGAATATGCGGAAAAAGTCCGCAGTCTGCTTGAAAAAGGGCAGGACCAAGCGTACGCTGCGTATTCGGAATTGGTCGAATCGGGACTTGCCCGTGAAATTGCACGCGTAAATCTGCCGTTGTCGCTGTATACCGAAATGTATTGGCAGTGCGATCTGCACAATCTGATGCATTTTTTGAAGCTGCGTTTGGATCCTCACGCCCAGAAAGAAATCCGCGTGTATGCGGAAGTGCTGCTGGAATTGACCCGCAAAGTGGCGCCGATGGCCGTGCAGTCTTTTGAAAATCATACCAGAAACGGCGTGTCGTTTTCCGGAGATGAACTGGACGCGCTGCGTGCCGTATTGGACGGTAAAGCGAATCCGCTCACCGGAAAGAAACTTGAGCGCTTTACGGCAAAAATCGAGCACGGCATTCAATTGTAGCCTCTGCTTCTTGCCGCCCGCTGCGATTACGGTTGCGGTTAAGGTTTTCGGGCCGCGCCCGCGGTTGAGCAGCAGTTTATGCCATTCGCCGCGGTTGCGGTCGGGCAGCGGTTGCGCTTCGCTCTGCCGCTTGGCCGCGTGAAGCGCCGCTTTCGGTACGGGCCCCCGTCAGGTTTCCGCTGCCGGCTGCACGCCGGGCGCCGCCGCGGCTTTTATGCTGTGCACAAACAGTTCGTTCTGATCGGACCGTTCCGGTACGGAAAAAACCGGCGAACCGTCTTCCGGTGAAGTCCGGTAAAGCTGGTTATCCGATCCGGCGTACGCGGGACTGCTTTTATTGTTGATCCACCAATCCAATACGGCCGCGATTGCAAGCATGTATTTCAGCAGGTTTGCATTCGTCGCGCGCCCGCCCTGTTTCTTTTTGGCACCCAGCAGCACGTCCAGTCTGCGCGATACGACGTTCGGAATATCGTACCGGTACGGCGCGTGTATATTGGGTATTTCAAGCGATTCTTTACCCGACTTCGCCGTATCGTCGGCAATGAGCGTAAACCGGAACAGCTCGTTAACCAGAAGCGGCGTTCGTATGTATAACGGCCGCACTTTCGCTTCGTTTACCGGTTTTTCAAGCAGCAGCTGTTCAAATTGCAGATACGGCAGAAAATTGTAGCGGGTATGCCAGAGAATGTTCGACATCAGCTTCTTTCCGTACTGCGATCGGGTGAAATCTTTTTGCGTATACAAATGATTCACCAAATCTTTCAAATTCGATACGTACAGTTTTTCAAACAGCGTTTCTCGGTATGTCGTCCATTCGTTCATTATTTTACCGAACGAATCGTTCTGCGAATTGCCGGCAAGATCTTTTTTGTCCGAAATCGCCGCGAACGTTATGTTCCGGCAGCCTTCCATAAAATCTTCTATTATCTTTATCAGGATGATAACGACCTGCATCGGATTTTCAGGCGGAATGAAATTCAGCCCTTCAACGAACGTGTACAGCGGCTGATAAAACGGATACAAATCGGGTGCTTCGTCGAGGTGCAGCCAGCCTGCGCCGGGAAAAATCCGATCCAGCAATTTTAAACCGGTCTGCACCAATTCGAGCTGCTTTTGTTCGGCTTCCTTTTTCCGTCTTTCCTCTTCAAGCTGTTCTGCCGATTTTTCCGGTACCGCCGGCGAAGTTCCCGCATTTTCTTTTTTCGCCTTTTTTTCCGGTACGAGTACGTCGAATTTGGTTATGTTCAAAAACGAAAAGATCTTTGCGGTATGCAGTATGAAAAAATCGGGAAATGCCTGAAAGTCCGGGCTGCACATCCGCATCAGAAGCGGATACAGTCCTTTTATGACGCGATTGTATACGTACAGCCACTCGGAAACCGCTTCTTTTGCGATTTCAAACGCACGTTCCTTTTTGGCGTCGGGATAGACTGCAATATCCGTATATACGGATTTGATAAGCTCGGTGGTTTTGCTTTCGCCCAGAAAGAAAAGAGACAAAAGCGGTTTGTATATCTGCTTTATGAGCGGAATCATCATCGTTACGGTGATTTCCGTCGGTTTGCGTTCCAAATCCGCATACAGCGTCTGTACGTTTTGCAGCGACCACGATCCGGCTGTTTTCAAAAATCTGAATTTCAGATCTTCGTCCGTTTCCAGCTTTTTTCGATACGATTCGGGAGCTGTCCGTACGAGTTCCTTTATTTTATTGCTGAAATTCTGCATCCGCAGAATATAGGTTTTCAGTGTGATCGTTACGAACGGAGCGGCTATTTTTTCCTGACCGTTTTTCGTCAGTGAAGCGAATATGTTGAATATGCCGTAGTTCGGTTTGATCCGATATTCCGGAGCCATCATCAGTTTTTCGATTTTACCGCGTTCTTTTGCCGGAATATCGGGAAGCATGTCGCGGTTGTTTTTGACGGCCGAAGCGGCGCTCGCCGTCTGCGCGGCGGTGCGTTCGGCGACAGGCTGCGAAGCCGGATCGCGCGGCCGCTTTGAGGAAACGACACCGGAACGCAATTCGCTCGTTTTCATTGCCGAGCGGACTTTTTTCAGTGCCGCTTCGTCTATCGGTGCCGATTTTTCTATACCGATTTCGCCTCCGAGCAGTTTCGCTATTTTTTGCGCTTCACCGGGATCGATATTACCGATATTTTTTCTGGTTTTGTCCAGTTCTCCCGGTTCGTATCGCTGCGGAGGTGATTTGCTTTGACTGATAGATTCATCCATTCCCTTATACTCCGGTTGTCCGGGTTATAGCCGCAGCATATTCTTGCGTACTATACCCGGAAAATCTTTGAGAATAATTTTTTCGCCGTTTTTGGCAGCGAGCACCCCGTCGAACGTACCGTACAGACTGTGGTTGCGCGTGCGCAATATGAAAATGCTGATCGTCCGTACGTGATCGGAAATCGGAGTGAACGTCAGATCGACCATGCTTTCCGTATCCTGCAAAACCCATTTGCCGTTTATACCGAGCGGATGGGTGAGCTTTACCGGCGGCAGCGGCGTCGTTTCTCCGTTGACGAACAGTACGTTTTCGTTATACAGATCGGGAGTCGCCGCCTCCTGAGAAGACGAAGTGATACTGAACGTAACCGGGCGGCCCTGTACGTTCCCCGCTGCAATGGCGAATGAACTTTTCGTGCGCAGCTTATAATACGTGCGGTCCGATTCAAACAGCACGTATCCGCCCGTATCGTGTTTTTGCTGCGGCTGCTGATTCGGAAACGTCGCCGACAGCGAGCCTGTAAGCGGCGCCGTCAAAAACCAGACGGCGCGGCAGCGGCGCATGGTGGGGGCGGGCAGCACGGCGGAAATTTCCGCAAATGCCGGAGCTGCCAAATTTGCCGTAAAAGCCGCCGAAACGCTCGGGCGTACCGAATCTCCGTTCAAATTGAAAATCACCGACAGACAAGCGCGCGAACGATCCCAACTGACGCGGATATACCGGTTGTGCCTGAATGAAATGCAGACTCCCGCCGCCGTTTTTTTTGGAATCAGCCGGCGCCGCGGTCCGATAACCGTTCGATATGAGAATTTCCGTCCGGTCGTCTTATTCCAGAACAGTACTTCGGCGTATCCGAACAGCTTTGCGTCAAAAAAATCGACGGACCCGACGTACTCGTCCGTATGGAACATAAACGTCAGCGTGCTCCTGATTCTCAAATCCGTGATAAACGTCGGCATCGGAAGCACGCCGAACGGGCGTTCCACGCCCCGTATGTCGAGTCGTTTCGGCGCGCCGGAAAACGTTCCGAATATCGGTTTTCCGTTTTGAATCAGAGGATCCGGCGCTGGTATGATTTCTCGTGAATACACAATGTCTTCCTCGGATTACCAGTATATACCGAAACACACTAAAATAGCAAAGGTTTTTTGACTTTTCACTTGCAGATTCAAAACTTACGGGCTATTGTTATAAATACATAATTTTACGGTAAAACGAGGTTTGCGTATGGGGATAACGATATATTCGTTGGGAGCTGCGGAGGAAGTAACCGGTTCAAAACATATTTTTGAAATAGACGGACGGGCTTTTATGATAGATTGCGGTGCGTTTCAAGGTCGCCGCAATGAAGCGGATCGTAAAAACCGGAATTTTGAAGTGCCGGTCGATAAAATCGAATCCGTCATTTTGACTCACGCACATTACGATCACTGCGGATTGCTTCCGCTGGTCGGAAAAAACGGATATAACGGCAACATATATGCGACGCCCGCGACGCGGGATTTGGCCAATCTTATCATGATGGACAGCGCCCGTATCCAAGCGCGGGATGCTGAATATCTGCGTAAACAAGCGGCAAAAAAAGGTGAAAAATTCGTCTGGAATCCGCTGTTTACCGAAAAAGACGTCGTTGCGGCGGCGAATCAGATCGTAACGCTTTCCTATAACCGAAAGATGTACATTGCGCCGGACGTTCAGCTCGAATTTTTTGACGCGGGTCATATTCTCGGCGCGGCGTTCGCGTATATTACCGTTACCGGACAGAAAAACACGACGAACGGCACCTCCGGGGCAAAAAAACTGCTGTCTCCGAAAGAGTTTTGGAATCGGCTTTTAAGCCGCAAACGTTCCGACGTAGAACCGCGGGGAGCGGGGAGCGCGCCGCCTTCATCCGCGGACGACGAAATCCGCATTTTGTATACCGGAGATCTGGGGCGCCGGAATAAACCGATTATCAGGGATCCGGCAACCGAACTTCCCGCGCCGGATTACGTTGTGCTTGAAAGTACGTACGGCAATCGCCGCCATGAAGATTCCCAGAGTGCGCTGGACGAACTGGTCAGAATCGTGCGTAAAGCGATTGCACAAAAAGGCAAAATCATCATTCCGTCGTTTGCGATAGAGCGCACGCAGGAATTGGTGTATTATTTTCACTTGCTTGTCGATCAAAAACTCATTCCCGAAATACCGATTTACGTCGATTCGCCGATGGCAACGAACGCTACGGGTATTTTTCAAGTTCATCCGGAGTGTTACGATCAGGCGACGTACGACGCGTTCCTGCGGCACCATAAAAATCCGTTCGGATTCAACTCGCTGTCGTTTACGACGAGCGTCGAAGAGTCTAAGGCGTTGAACGACAAACCCGGTCCGATGATTATCATCAGCGCCGACGGTATGTGCGAAGCGGGGCGTATTCTGCACCATTTGGCGAACAATATCGGCAATCCGGCAAACCAGATCCTGCTGGTCGGTTTTATGGCCGAACATACGCTCGGCCGCCGCCTGCAGAACGGTGAAAAAGAAGTCAAAATCATGGGCGAATGGTATGAAGTGAAGGCGGACGTTGATCAAATCAACGCGTTCAGTGCGCACGCCGATTACGTCGAATGTACGGAATGGCTCAAACAGATAGACACGTCCCGTTTGAAGCAGATTTTTATGGTGCACGGCGAACCGGACGCACAGGCGGCGTTTAAAACGTACCTTGCTGCCAACGGATTTCCGGACGTTACGATCGTCAAATACGGCGAATCCTACGATTTATAGCGGGTGCGCCCCGTAATGCGGCGCGCATCCCGTTTTAAGCGGAAATCTTCTATTTTATTGCAGTCGCCGTGTCGTCGTCGCCGTTGAGCGGCGGCGGCAGCGCGTCCTTGTCGTTCACCATCAGAATGGGCTGTCCCGTCGCGTCGAGCGCGTCGCGCCACAACGAACCTTCGGGATTAACCTTATTCCGTTTTGCCGTAACGAGCCGGATAGGCAAGTGCACGTATTTGTCGTGAACCAAGCCGATAACCAGATTCGTTTTGCCGGACATGGCTGCGTGTACGGCGTTGTTTCCGAGCCGTTCGCAGTAGATTGAGTCGGTCGGAGTTGCCGGCGCCGAGCGGATTTGGTAACTGGGATCTATGTACTTTAAGTTGATGTGAATTTTGCGTTCGGCAAAATATTCGTTGATCCTGTCGCGCAGGAACGTGCCGATGTCGCCGAGTTTTTTGTTTCCGGAAGCATCCGTTGCGTTCGTTGCGTTCAAATGGTTCTGCCCGGCGCCCTCGGCGACAATGACGACGGCGTGATGCCGTTTGACGATGCGCTGCTCAAGTTCCGCCAGAAATCCTTCGGGACCGTCCAGATCGAACGGCACTTCGGGAATCAGGCAGAAGTTCGCTTCGTGGCTGGCAAGCGCGGTGGCCGTCGCGATAAATCCTGATTCCCGGCCCATCAGTTTGATAAGGCCGATGCCGTTTATATGGGAGTGGGCTTCCATGTGCGCGGCAGCGACCGCGTCCGTCGCTTTCTGTACCGCGGTGTCGAATCCGAACGATTTCTGGATAAAGATGAGATCGTTGTCGACGGTTTTCGGAATGCCGACGATAGCCACTTTCAGTCCGCGTTTTTCGATTTCTTCGGAAACTTCGAGCGCTCCGCGCTGCGTACCGTCTCCGCCGACGATGAACACCATGTTCATGTTGAGCGCTTCGATCGCGTCGACGATATCCATAACGCGGTCGCCGCCGCCGCGGCTGGTACCGAGGAACGAACCGCCTATTTTGTGAATGTCGTCTACGACGTCGGGCGTCAAATCGATGGTGTCGAATCCCTGTTCGGGAAAAAAGCCTTTAAAACCGAATCTGATACCGCGTATCCGGCGCACGCCGTACCGGTTGTACAAACAGCGTACGACGGAACGGATAACGTCGTTCAGTCCGGGGCACAAGCCTCCGCAGGTACAGATTCCCGCGTTTACGTGTTTGGGATTAAAATAAATGTATTCGCGCGGACCTGCTTTCTGTATCAGGTTGTGCGCGTAAGCGTCGGCTTCCGTTTCCAGAATATTATCGTAAATATCAAGATTGTATCGGATAAATTCATTGTCTTTTACGTAATTCGCACGGTAATCGCCGTGCTCCTTCGATAATTGGATGGGGGAAAGAACCTTGCACGGTCCAAGTTCATCAATCGTAAAATCGAAACGACCTTTCATAGTCTGCGCTCCTTGCTGCCAGAGATACGGCGGCCGGCGCGTACTGTGCCGACCGGCATCTTCATAAAGATAGTATGATTCGTTCTTTTATGCAAGGTCTCGCGTCGGCTATTTGTAGGAGAAATGCGGCGGTTTTTTGTATCGTCCCTGCCGTGAGCCTTAGAAAAAAGATGAGAAAATGGTTCAATCGTATTGACATGAACGCCGTTTTCCGGCTAATATAATCAAGCCTTTTTTGGAGCGGTGTCCGAGTGGTTTAAGGAGGCGGTCTTGAAAACCGTTGTGCCGAAAGGTACCGGGGGTTCGAATCCCCCCTGCTCCGGTTGCCGATAACGTTCCGATTCTGAAAAGGGCATGTTTGCAGACAGGGTAATTCCTCTGTTGCGGTTAAGGAAGCGTGGTAGAGCGGTAATACAACGGATTGCTAATCCGTCGGTTCTTCACAGGCCGGGCAGGTTCGACTCCTGTCGCTTCCGTTTATTTTGAGACTATAGCTCAGCTGGATAGAGCGTCAGATTGCGGATCTGAAGGCCGGTGGTTCGAATCCACTTAGTCTCGTACAGGGTGATACCTGGAAAAATGTTCTGCTGGAGAGATGCGAGAGCGGTCGAATCGGGCGGTCTCGAAAACCGTTGTACCGCAAGGTACCGGGGGTTCGAATCCCCCTCTCTCCGTTGTAAAGAAACGGTGCTTGTTTTTTTGCGTGTGCGGAGAGGATTCGGACTTGGAATATTTCACGTCGATTCTGAACTAATCCCGCAATAAAATAGGTACGCGTTGTTTTTGGAAAGATGTCCGAGTGGTCGATGGTGCAGTCTTGGAAAGGCTGTGTACCGAAAGGTACCGGGGGTTCGAATCCCCCTCTTTCCGCTTAGTGATAGTTTGATATGTAATACCGGAAGCGGTGTAACGTTCGGGGGATTTGAAGCGGAATCCGCGCCGAGCGAATGCGAGGAAAAGCGGACAGGGATGTACGCGGCAGCGGATGAAGCCGGGACGCAGCGAGCGTTCAGGATGTACGCGAGCGGAGTCCGAATCCCCCTCTTTCCGCTTAGTGATGGTTCGGTGTTCATACCGGAATCAGTAAAAACCGGCATCCGTGCCGGTGTTTTTTTATGAGACTCTTGCGATGAGTCCAGGTGCTATGCAAGAAATTGCTGCCGAACCCCGTCAGATTCGGAAGAAAGCAGCGGTAGGCGGATAATTTCTGTGCCGTAGATTACCTGGGCTCTTCGGAAGGGTTTTTTTTTGCGGTACGCTCGAATAAGCGGGAGGTACGTGTGCTTTGGATTGAAATTCTCGGGTACGTTTCGTCTTTTTTGGTCTTGATTTCACTTTCCATGAAATCGCTGGTAAAACTGCGGTTTTTGAACGCGCTCGGAAGTCTGTTTTTTGCGTTGTTCGGTTTGGTTTCCCGCTCGTATCCGACCGCTTTTATGAACGTCTGCATCGTCGTGATCGATATCATGTATCTGTACCGGCTGTTCAATACGAAAGATAAATTCGATATTCTGCAAGTTAAATCGGATGATCCGGTGTTTCTGTTTTTCTGTGAAAAAAATCGGGAAGAACTCGACGCGTTGTTCGGATTCGACGCGCTTTCCCGCGCGCAGGAAGCGGCCTTTTTTTTCCGAAACAACGACATCGCGGGTTTGCTTGCTTTTACGCGGACGGAAGGTTCCGGTGCGCGTATTTGCATCGATTACGTAACGCCCCGGTATCGCGACGGTGCGGTCGGCCGCCACTTTTTTGTAAAAGATCTTTCTTTCTGGCACGACCGGAATATCGATGAACTTGAAATTTATGCGCCGGCCAAAGAGCATATCCGATATCTTGAAAAAATGGGTTTCCGGCAGGACAACGATCCTGCAACCTGGAAAAAAACTCTGTAGCGGAGCGATTTCCGCAAAACGGTGACTTTCTCCGTTTTATCTCCGCGTTTTCTAATCCCGCTTAAACACGCAGATTCCGCGGCGGTACGTTGCCCGAACCGTTCCGCTCAGCGTCCGCCCTTCAAGCGGCGTATAAGTGCCTTTTGAAAAGAAATTTTTACCTGAAACCTGCCATTCGGCGTTCGGATCCGTAAACACGAGGTCCGCGGCGAATCCCGGCGACAGCAGCCCTTTCGGACACGCCGTTTTGTCGAGGCCGAGCAGTCGTGCCGGTGCAGCGGACATCAATTCGGACAGTTTGCGGGCGCTGATAATACCCGTCTGCACCAATTCCGTATGACACGCCGCAAACGCCGTTTCAAGCCCGCTGAAGCCCGGAGCTCCCGCCGCTTTGTCGGCCGCGGTGTGCGGTGCGTGATCAGTTGCGATGACGTCGACGGTGCCGTCTCTGATTCCTTCAATAACGGCGAGTCGGTCGCTTTCGCTTCTGACCGGCGGATTTACGATATGGCGCAGATCTGTTCCGCGCGTAACGCTGAGCGTGATGTGGTGAGGCGTCGCTTCACACGTCGCGTTTTGCCCCGAGCGTTTTGCTGCTCGTACGGCGGCGAGCGACCGGGCGGTGCTGACGTGCGCAATGTGGATACGGCAGTCTGCTGCTGCGGCGAGTGCGAGATTTCTGAGCGTGGCCGTGTCTTCGGCGAGTGCCAGCAGATCGTTCGCCCGGGTGAGCAGCGTTTCCGCGCGCCGCACGGCGGCGGCCTTCGCCGAGTTGTCCGCCGAGTCGGCTGAGTCCGCCGCGGCGTATGACGCGAGTGCGTCGGTGCGGTACGGTTTTGCGGCGGCGGCGAGGGAAGCGTCTTCGCAGTGGCAGGAGACGATAAGATTGCGGTCCGCGCATTTTTTCATTGCTGCAAGCATGACCGCGGCGGACGCGACGTCCCGGCCGTCTTCGGTAACCACGGGAATCGCTTCTGATTCGGGCGTTTTCCCGGGAACGTACGGCGGTATCCCGTCCAGATGCGCAGTGTCTTCGCCGCCGAATCCGGCGGTAAGGCTGACCGTTTGAAATACGTCGGCAAGGGCGAACGCGGCCGCTTCCGCACGTATGCGCTGTGCGGCCGCCGCGCTCGACACGACGGGAACCGTGTTCGGCATCAGTACGAGCGTGCCGAATCCGCCTGCCGCGGCCGCGTGCAGGGCGCTGCCGAGGTCTTCTTTTTCAGGCTGTCCCGGATATCGGAAGTGTGCGTGCATGTCTATGAACGCCGGCTGTACGGTCAGTCCGCGTGCGTCGACGAGTTCCGCCGGTTTTTCGCCGGCGCCGCTATTTCCGGTGAGAGTGCTATTTCCGGCGAAAGTGCTATTTCCGGCGAAAGCTACGACTGCTTTTTCCGCCGCCGCGCGGTCGGTAAAGTCGCCTTTCAGCACGGCCCGTATCGTGCCGTGCCCGATTATCAGCGCGCCGCTGCAGTCGGTGTCTGCGTCGAGCAGCCTCGCGTTATAGATGCAGCAAAGCCTGCTGCCGTTTTGCGCGGCTTCCGCCGTGTGCCGTTCGCCATTCATCAGAATACCTCACCCACGCCCGCGCGGTATAATTCGTCGCAGTATTCGCAGCGGTATTCCGACCGTTTTTTATCGACGAGCAGAAACACGTGCGGCAGATAAGGTTCGGTACTGGTAATGCAGCGGGGATTTTTGCATTTTATGATGTTTTCGACCCGTTCCGGCAGCGACAGCGTTATTTTGCGCGTGATGTGTTCGTTTGAAACGACGTTGACGGTGATGTTCGGATCTATGAAACCGAGTACGGAGTAGTCGATGTTGATGATATTGTCGAGTTTGATGATGTCTTTGCGTCCGAGCTGCTTGGACGAGACGTTCATGATCAGTGCGACGCAGAAATTGACTTTATCGAGTCCGAGCCATGAAAAGATACGCGGACCGGTTCCCGCGCGGATATGGTCTATGACGAGACCGTTTTTTATCGTATCGACGTGCAGCATTATAAAGCTCCTGTTAATTTGGCGATCAGCGCCATGCGGGCGAACATACCGTATTTTACCTGCTTGAAGTACGCGGCGCGCGGGTCGGCGTCCACTTCGGGCGATATTTCGTTGACGCGCGGCAGCGGGTGCAGGACGATCATTGAATCTTTGGCGAGTTTCATTTTTTCGCGATTGAGGATGTAACTGTCTTTGAGGCGGATGTAATCCTGTTCGTTGAAAAAGCGTTCCGCCTGTACGCGGGTCATGTACAGGATGTCGAGGTCGCCGATGACGTCTTCCAGACGCAGCGATTCCGAATACGCGATGCCGGACGGTTTGATAACTTGGGAAACGATGTATTCGGGAATCGTCAGTTCCGGCGGGCTGATAAGGACGAACGTATTGTTCTTGTAGCGGCTCATCGCTTTTGCCAGACTGTGCACGGTTCGCCCGAAGCGGAGATCGCCGCAGAACCCGATTGTGTGTCCGTCCAAATCGCCTTTCAGCGAGCGGATCGTGAGCAAGTCGGTGAGCGTTTGCGTCGGATGGTGGTGTCCGCCGTCGCCGGCGTTGATGACGGGTACGGCGGAATACTGCGAGGCGACCAGCGCCGAACCTTCTTTGGGGTTGCGCATCGCGATGACGTCCGCGTAGGAGGAGACGACCCGAATCGTGTCTGCGAGGGTTTCGCCTTTGGTCGATGATGTCGACGCCGCGTCCGCGAATCCGAGCGTCGAACCGCCGAGTCTGAGCATGGCCGCTTCAAAGGAAAGCCGCGTTCTGGTGCTCGGCTCAAAAAAAAGTGCCGCAAGAATTTTCCCGCGGCACACATCGGTAAAAGCAGAAGGATCGACGATAATTTGTTCTGCAAGGGAACAAATTTCATCAATTTCCTGCACTGTCAGATCTGCTGGTTCTATCAGGTGACGTCCTTTCAGCATACAACCTCCATTCCGGTTATCATACCACGCCGCCCGTGATAAAATCAATGGATTCCGGCGTAAAAACTGCGGCGCGGCGATTATCGTGTTCCCGCTACGCAGCCTGCACCCGTTCCCGCGGCACTCAGCGTGTTCCCGTTACGCGTCGGTGGGAACGCTTTTCTTATACAAATGGTTGTGCTCGAAGTCTGCGTACGGTTCGGGCTTGCCGAAATAATACCCCTGCACGTACGTACAGCCGCATTTTTTGAGAAACGCGACCTGTTCGCCGGTTTCTATACCTTCGGCGACTATTTCAAAATCCAGATTGCGCAGCATGGTGATGATCGACGCGACGATTATCTGACCGTTTTCCGTATCGAGTGAAGAATCGAAAAATCCCTTATCGATTTTGATGATATCGGCTTCACTGCCCTGCAGCATGTTCAGCGTCGAAAGTCCCGAGCCGAAGTCGTCCATCGACGTTTTGAATCCCAGCTTTCTCAGCTGCCGGAATTGATTGCGGACTTGCTGCGAATCTTCCACGATGGCGCTTTCGGTGATTTCAAATTCGATCAGATTATACGGTATCCCGTGTTTGTCGACGATGAGCTGGATATCGTGCACGTAGTTCGGATTGTAGATGTGCAGCCGGGACTGGTTTACCGAAACCGGAATTCCCGGATGACCTTCGCTGATCCAGGCTTTGATCAAGCCGCACACGTGATCGAGCATGTACATATCGAGCTGCGTTATGAATCCGTTTTCTTCAAATGCCGGAATGAACGAATCGGGATAGATGAATTCCGTTCCGTTGAGCTTCCACCGGACGAGCGCTTCCGCGCCGGACAGAATCGGCTGTTCATCCAGTATCGCGTATTTCGGCTGCAGATATATCAGAAATTCTTCTTTTTCAAGCGAAGAATGCATGTAGCGCGTGATTTTGTTTTTCCGGTCGAGTCTCTGCTGTAATTTTTCATCAAAAAACGAAGCGGTACTGTGGCTGATATTGATGATGTTTTCACGCGCTTCAAACGCGCAGTCCGACAGCGTTTGAAACGATTTGTGCTCGTCGTCCGGTTTCAGTTCGTACAAACCGCAGCGGCACGTTATCCGGTAGTCCATGGTGTCGGAACTGAAAATGGTGTTTTCGGCTATTCTGAAAAAAGTTTCCAGCCGGTTGAGCATGTATCCTCTTTCCGGACATTCCAGCAGCAAAAGAAATTTGTCTTCCGCAAACCGGCAGTACAATTCGTTTGGCGTAACGCGCGATTTAATCAGTCCGTATATGCTGCGCAGCACCCGGTCTCCCGCCTCGTATCCGAAAATGGCGTTCACCGCGCGGAAGTTGTAGATGTCGAACAAGGCGAGTGCGTATCGGGAAGAAAACACGTCTTTCTTTTTTTCAAATTCCCGTTTGAATTTCGTGTAATTGAACGAACCGGTCAGCTGATCGTGGAACGCGAGATAGTTTATTTCTTTTTTCGTATTCCGTTTGAGTATCGAAATCAGTGAAAACAGGAACAGAATGATTACGACGACGACGCCGGACAGCAGCATGGACGCTATCTGGATATTTCTCTGTTTTTCCTGCAAAATCTACGTCGGCGCAACGAGGATCAGAAACCAGTCGTTGATGGCGAGCGGCTGATACGTTACGAACTGTTCGGCACTGCCGGGCAGTTTGAATCCGAACGAACCGCGTTTGCCGGCTTTAAGATTGGCAAGAAACGCGTCGTAGGAATACGTCTGTTCAAAGTCGTTGTCAAGAAAATTGTCCGGATTTCCCGCCGTATCCGCATATTTTGATAATATGAGTATGTTTCCATTTGAATCGATAATATGGAATCGTGCCAAACCGCCGAAGACCGGCAGTTCGACTTGTTTTTGCAGTTCTGCTTCCGAAATGATGCCGCACAGAATGCCGCACAGAATGCCGTGGACTGCTGAGTCGCTATCCGCATATATCGGTACGCTGATCGTAAAAGACGGCACGTTCGTTTTAAAATCTTTTTTGAACGCTTCTATGGCGATTTTCCCTGCAAGGGAATCGTGAAAATAATTACGATGCAGAAAATTTCCCGACAGCACGTCGATATTTTTGTCTATACCGATGCCGATGCCGTTCGGATCAATGACGCCGATACGGTCGAATTGGTTCGTTACCAGTTGTTTCCGCAGCACGGTCATAGTGTTGTTTTCGTCGATTTCCGACCAGCCGATGACGGCGGCGAGCGTTTCAAGCGAATCGATGTAGCATTTGATGCGGTTCCGAAACGCCGTCGCCGTTTTTTCCGTTATTTCATACATGTACGTTTGCAGGTTTTCCTTTTCAAGATTGTCCAGATATCTGATGTACAGGCTGCAGAAAAATAACGTGATGCAAATGACGATGAGGAAGCTTATGGGAATGCCGATAGCTTTTTTAAAGCCGTATTTTCTATTATATATCATAATGTATGAATAATTAAAACATGAAAATAATGCCGTGTCAATGAAAAATATGCAGCGTCGGTAAAAGGAATGCTTTTTTATACTTACGATTTACGCTTGCGGCAGCGTGTTTTTAATGTTAGTATGTTCGCAGTTAGAACAAACGAATTGCAGGTTTGAGGAGGTTTTCATGGGTTCGTACGCAGGCGATATGATCGCCAATTTGACGACGCTGCCGCCGGTGCCGCAGCTTGACGGCGCGATCAAGCTGAAGCGGGTATACGCCGGAGATAAAAGCGAAGTGCTTGAGTTTATCCGCAGCAATTTCAATCAGACCTGGGTGAACGAGGCTGAAGCCGCACTTTCCCAGAATCCGATTGCGTGTTTTATCGCGACGGAAAACGGCCGGATTTTGGGATTCGCCTGTTACGACGCGACGGCGAAAGGCTTTTTCGGTCCGACGGGCGTTACGGAAGCGGCGCGCGGCCGGAATGTCGGAAAAGCGCTGCTTATTCGCACTATGGAGGCGATGCGCGAAGCGGGCTACGGCTACGCGATCATCGGCTGGACCGACGTGGACGGTTTTTACCGGAAAGCGGTCGGCGCCGAGTATATTCCCGGCGGAACTCCCGAAAACAGCGTGTATTCACGGATGGTTTCCCGCTGATTTTCTTACGGTTCCACACAGGCGGCGCGGAACCGGCGAGGCGCGCCTTGCCGTAATAAGCTGCGGCGGCGCGGTACGTTTGTGCAGCTCCGCCGTTTCGCGACGCCGGATTCGCGTAGTGCCGCGCCTCAAATTCGGGCCGGTGACCGTCTGCCGTTTCGCGCTGCCGTGTTCGCGTAGTGCCGCGCCTCAAATTCGGGCCGGTGACCGTCTGCCGTTTCGCGCTGCCGTGTTCGCGTAGTGCCGCGCTGCCGCCGCCGCTAGCCGAATCGTTTTTTTAACGGTATATTTAAACACATGACAAAACAAGAAGAACGGTTGGGAACCGAAAAACCGGGTAAGCTGATCCTGTCGCTTGCCATTCCGGCTGCTGCGGCGCAGCTTATCAACGTGCTGTACAACATAGTCGACCGGATGTATATCGGACATATTCCGGGTGCGGGAACCGCGGCGCTGACGGGCGTGGGCGTTACGTTTCCGGTTATCATGCTGATTTCAGCGTTCAGCGCGTTTGCCGGAGCGGGCGGTGCGCCGCTGGCATCCATCGCGCTCGGGCGCGGCGACCGCGCGGGTGCCGAACGGATTCTCGGCAACGCGGCGACGCTGCTCACGGTGTTCGCGGGCGTTTTAACGGCGCTGTTCGCCGCGTTCATGCAGTCGGTGCTGTATCTGTTCGGTGCAAGCGCCGCGACGATAGGATACGCAACCGATTATCTTTCCGTTTATTTAGTCGGTACGTTTTTCGTACAATACGCGCTCGGCCTGAACATGTTTATCAGTTGTCAGGGACGGGCGAAGACGGCGATGCTGTCCGTTCTGATCGGCGCAGTGCTCAACATTGCGCTTGATCCCGTTTTCATTTTCGCGCTGAATATGGGCGTCAGGGGCGCCGCATTGGCTACGATCATTTCTCAGGCCGCGAGCGCCGCCTGGGTCGTAAAGTTTTTGTGCTCGGATAAATCGGGGCTGCGCATCCGCCGTCGGAACCTCAGCTTGGACGGCTCCATCGTAAAAAAAATCATGGGACTCGGCGTTTCTCCGTTCATCATGCAGGCGACCGAAAGTCTTATCATCATCGTTTTGAACAGCGGATTGCAGCGCTACGGGGGCGACTTGTACGTCGGTTCCATGACGATTTTGCAGAGTGTCATGCAGTTCGTGTTCGTGCCGGTGTCGGGGCTCACGCAGGGAACGCAGCCGATCATCAGTTACAATTACGGTGCCGGAAATCCTGAACGGGTCAAAAAAACGTTCCGAATCGTGCTCGCTGCGACCGTTTCTTTAACCGTGGCAAGCTGGGGCCTGACGGCGCTGATACCGGGATTGTTTGCGCGGATATTTACCGGAGAGGCGGCGCTCATCGCGCTGGTGGAACGCGTCATGCCCGTTTTTATGGGCGGATTTTGGATTTTCGGCGTACAGATGGCGTGCCAGTCGGCGTTCGTCGGACTGGGACAGGCAAAAATTTCATTGTTTTTGGCTATGCTGCGCAAGATTATACTGCTGATTCCGCTTTCGTTTATTTTCCCCCTGTTTTGGGGTGTCGACGGTATCTATTGGGCGGAGCCGGTTGCCGACATTACGGCGGCAATCACGACTGGTACGCTGTTTTTATGTAAATTCAATTCGATTTTGGGAGTTAAAAAAAATGACTGCAAAATATCGTAAAGCGCTGCCGGTTCCGGTAAGAAATCCGGTAAGGTATCCGGTAATGCCGTCCGATAAGTCGGGCCGCATGAAAATGTCTTTTTATTGCCGGCTCAGAACGCTTTTATGCGTTTGGGCCGCGCTGTGCGGCATAGTGGTTTCCGCTGCCGCGCTTTCCGAACGCGAACAGGCTTCCGTCGATCAGTTTATGCAGTTCAGAATGGAAGTTTCCGCGTGCGAACCCGACGAAGCGCTCGCCCGTGTGGCCCGTTATGAAACGGAACTGTTCGGGACGGAAGAGGCTTCGTCTTTTTCTCCCGAATTCCGTCTCATCATGGACAATCTGCTCGTACTCGAACGGTATAATTATCTGTATGAAAAGGACATTGCGCATCCTGGGCTGGAAGGGCTGATCAGCGCGCAGAACGATGAAAACGAATCGCGGCTTAAAAACGCGAAAGGCGCTCGTGTCGATACCTGGCTGTACTGTACGGCCGGCGACGTCATTTCCTGCTGTATGCAGTTCATGCCGGTAACCAAAGCCATGAACCGCGGTCTGGTGATAAAAAAATATTACGATACGGCCGTTTCACAGGATCCCGATTGTGCGTACGCTCTGATGAATACGGCTCAGTGGTATTTTCACGCGCCGGCAATCGGCGGCGGGAGCAAAAAGAAGGCGCTCGATTATTTCGAGCGGGCAATCGCCGCAGCGCGGACTCCCGCCGAATCGTTTTACGCGAAAATCCTGTGCTCTCAGGCGCTGTTCGACGGCGGCAGTACGGAACGCAGCGCCGCGCTGCTTGCCGAAGCGACCGCGCTGTGTTCGGAAAGCCGGTACGCCGCTCATATTAAAAAACTGAACGACGCCGGCTATTCTCTTTTTTATTACATGCTGAATCGGGCTAAAATCGACGCCGAGCTGCGTTAGCCGCCGGATTGTACCGCAGTCGGATTGTACCGCAGCTGAGCGCGTTTTCCGCCGGTTGTTCCCACCGAGGCGGAACCGCGCTCGCCGCCGGTTCAACCCATCACGACGATAACTTCGTTGACACTGCCTTCCGGCTGTGCGGGAATCGCGCCGGCAACCGGTTTTCCGTTCAGGGAAACCGATTTTACGCCTTTTTCCGCGTGCGTCGGATTTTTGACCGTAATCTTGTACGTGGCGCCGCGCCAGATTCGGCTCGCTTCAAAGCCGTCCCAGTCGGACGGAATGCACGGATCGACGATCATGCCGTCGAACGTACATCTGATGCCGAGCATGTAACGGGTCGCCGCAAAGTACGACCAGCCCGCGGATCCGGTCAGCCACGGATGGCGCGCCCGCCCGTGAGCGGTGTGGTCGCGTCCCATGACGAACTGGCAGTACGAATACGGTTCGGACTGGCGGATTTCGATTTTATCGTTCTGATTGTACGGACACAGCGCGTCGTAGTATTTCATGGCGCGGTTTCCGTGTCCGAGTTTTGTTTCCGCAACCCAGGCCCACGGATTGGGATGGGAGAAAATGGCGCCGTTTTCCTTGATACCTTTGTACACGCGGGTAACGAATCCGATGTCGTCGTTCGGCGTTCCGTACGACGGCGCGTTCAAATGGATGCCCCACGGCGAATACAGGTATTTGTCTACGGAATCCATCGCTTTTTCCGCGTGTTCGCCTTGCGCGACGCCGGAGATGACGGCCCACGTGTTCGATTCAAGATGCACTTTGCCTTCCGTGTCTTCGGCCGTGCCGATTTTTACGCCGTTTTTGGTGATGCCGCGGATGTACCATTCCTTGTCCCACAATTCCTTTTCGCAGGCGGCGCGTACTTTTTCCATGAGCGCGCGGTATTTTACCGCGTCGTCCGTGCGGCCGTAATGGTCGGCGAGTTCGGCAAAATTGTCCATCGCCCAATAGTGCAGGAACGACACGAGCGCGCTTTCGCCGCCGCCCAGATTCAGGCAGTCGTTCCAGTCGGCGCGCAGTCCTTTGCAGATACCCGTCGCGCCCACCTGTTCGGCTGAAAAGTTCAGAATGCGCATCATATGGTCGTACACGGTCGACTCGCCGCCGTCGGCAAACGAAACGACTTCATCCGCGAATCCGTATTCGCCCGTTTCCTTGATGTATTCGCAGATTGCCGGAACGAGCCACAGTGCGTCGTCCGAGCAGGTGTCTTTGAGACCGTGAACGAGGCTGGCTTTGTCCGGTTCGGGTTTTACCGTCGGCGATTTAAACGGCGGCTTGGGTTTTCGGTTCGGGTTGAACAGTTCCGGCTCGAACAGGTGCAGTCCGTAGCCTGCCTGCGTTAAACCGCGCAGCAGATCGATGAGGCGGCTGCGGCATTTTTGCGGATTGGAGTGGGGGATGCACATCGCGTCCTGCGCCGTGTCGCGGTATCCCAGCCCGGTGCGCCCGCCGACTTCGATAAAACTCGAAAATCGTGAAAACACGACGTTCGTTTCGGACTGATACAGATTCCACGTGTTGATCATGGTGTTCATTGCGCTGCTGGGCGTTTTGATCTGAAGCGCGGCGCATTTTTTGTCCCAATACGCTTTGATTTCCCTGAACGCCGCGTCGACTGCGGCCGTATCGGAAAATTTTGCTTTGACGGCTTTACCCGCTTCGCGGCTGCCGACGCCGAGCATGAACACGACGCGGATTTCCTTGCCGGCCGGAATTACGAATTCCTTGCACAGCGCGCCGCAGTGATTGTTGCCCAGTTCCGCGGAACCCGACAGTTTTCCCGTCTCGACGCCGATGGGATTCGTTTCCGTCCGGTACGGGCCGATAAACGAATCGCGCAGACAGTCGAAGCCGTCCGCGTCGAAACTCGAAGTAAAATAATGATACATATCGGGATTATAGAAGTTGTCGACTTCAATGACGCCGTCTTTATAACTTGAACCGGAACAGTACAAACTCATCTGGAAATTCTGGTTGTCGATTTCGATCATCTGAAACGAAAATTCGCAGTATGAAAACAGGCTGATTTTCCGGTCTTTCTGCGAAGTGTTTTTGACGCGGACGTCCCACAATTCGCAGGCTTCGCCTCTGGGAATGAACAGCGTCTGCGTCGCGTCTATTCCCTTATAGTTGCAGGAAAATTTGGAATACGACATGCCGTGGCGGCATTCGTAGCGGGCTTTGTCGAGCGGTTTTCCCACGGGCTGCCAGGAAAGCGACCAGTATTCGCCGTCGTCGTTGTCACGCAGATATACGTAATGTCCGGGGCGGTCGAGCGGAACTGCGTTCGCCCTGAACCGGGTTACGCGGTGGTATTCAGGCGATTCGTGCCACATGTAGCCGCCTGCGTTGTGTGAAACGACTGCACCCGTCGATTCCGTGCCGAGATAGTTTGTCCAGGAAACGGGGACGTCGCACCGGTTGATAACGTATTCCCGGTTCTTATCATCAAAAAAACCGTAATTCACAAAGATCCTCCATAATTTCGGGCCGCTTAGAGTAGCAGTTGTTACTCCGCCGCCCTGTGATCAGTATAACAGATGCCCGGTAAAAAGAAAAGCAGAAAATAATAAAATGATTATTTAAACGATGTTTTTTGAAAAAACGGCACAATACGTATCAGTTTGTTTGCTCTATGAACATACCTGTGATGTCAGAAAAACTTGTTTTTGCAGATACGTGCGGAAAGCTCCGCACTCAGACGCTGATATTGATTACGGAGGCCGCGTCGTTCGCGTGCGTGTACACGCTGCGCGTCGTTCGGTACGGATTTTGAACGGCGTTCAGGCGGTCTTTTATTTCGGCTATATGGATCTTGAGCAGTTCCCTGTTTCGGGCGTTTTGGGCGAGCACTTGCCGCTGCAGCTGTTCCAGATCCGTTTTGAGCAAGGGAATAACCGACTCGTCGGTTTCCCCGGCGTTGTCCGTGCGTTCCGCCGCCGCGCCCTTGCGCGGATGCGTGTCCCGGTACATCGTTTCTATCGGTTCGATGACTTTTTGCAGATTTACAATGTTGGCTGCGATTTGCTGCTCAAGTTCCGTGTGGGCGAGCAGCGCTTCGGAATCTTCCGTTTCGATCTTGTCCGCCTGTTTTTCAAGTACGTTCAGGTATTCGCGGAATTTCGCGCGCTGCTGTTCAAGCAAAGTGCGCAGCCGCCGCAGTACGGCGGTTCTTTCTGCCAGTTCGGCAGGGGACAGCTGCATCATGTTTTTATCCGTTTATATCGATGCCGGTATGCACTGCGGGTGCGGGCGTCGCGCCTGCCGACGCCGAAGCGACCGACCAAGCGTCTCTGAGCTGACTCATCATGTCGCATACGAAACCGATCTTTTTCTTGTCGCGGCTGATGTTTGCGTTCAGCAGTTCCTTATTGAAGAAAATGTACAGCGACATCAGGTTTTTGGAAATGTCGCCGCCGGCTTCCATATCGAGCGCCACCATCAGTTCCGTGATGATTTCCTGCGTTTTCAGGATGTTTTTGTTGAACGCTTCTATGTGCTGCGCGCCGATTTTTTCGTCCGCGGAAAAATGCGCGAGCGCAAAATTCAACTGTTTGACCGCTTCGTCGTACAGCATGACGACCAGTTTTCCCTGACTTGCCGTTTTGACTCCCGTTTCACGGTACGCACTGTATGCCTGACTGTATCCCATTTTAATACCCCCTGTCAGTTGTTCTTTATAGTTATCGGCGGTGAGCGGCGCAACTTTACATTTTTTTAAAATATCCGGTATGCTATCGACTATTTACGGTTTATTTCGTATATTTTATCTTATAGAGGTATGAGCATGAGTGATGCAGACAAAGATAATAAAAATTCAGAGCGCGACCCCTTTGATTTTTTCAAATTATCGTCCGAACCGGGAAATTCAAACAAAGGTTCGGATAAAAAAAAGCCCCGCATTCCGTTTTGGGGTATAATGCTGATAATCGTTGCCGTAACGGCTTTTATCAATTTTTTTCTGATGTCCCGGTCGGATGATCTGATCCCGTTTTCCGATTTCAAGGCGATGGTGGAAAACGGACAGATCGTTTCCGTCGATTTGGGCGAAACGTATTTTACCGGTTATACGTCGTCGTCGGCTGAAAGCAGCGATGCCGGCAATTTTTCGCTTTTTTCGACCGGCGCGGCCCGCAATACGTATAAAACGGCCGGTATTCTGACCGAAAGTTTTCTGAAACTGCTCGACGATAAAGGTATCACGTATAAAGTGGTGGCGAAGCAAGGGAACTTTCTCATGCAGCTGCTGCTGAACTTGGTCGTTCCGTTCGGTTTTATCTTTTTGATGTGGTTTTTCTTTTTCCGCAAAATGGGCGGAATGGGCGGCGGCTTGGGCGGAAGCATTTTTTCCGCGGGAGCGTCGCGGGCGAGCGCCGTTGAAGAAGGTCAGGTTACGACCCGGTTTGCCGACGTAGCGGGCGTGGACGAAGCCAAAGAAGAATTAGTCGAAGTGGTCGATTTTTTGAAATCGCCCAAAAAATATACCGATATCGGCGGAAAAATTCCCAAAGGCGTGCTGCTCGTCGGCCCGCCGGGTACGGGCAAGACGCTGCTCGCGCGCGCCGTTGCCGGCGAAGCGAACGTTCCGTTTTTCAAGATTTCCGGTTCCGACTTCGTCGAGATGTTCGTGGGCGTCGGCGCGAGCCGCGTGCGCGATCTGTTCAAGCAGGCGCGTGAAAAGGCGCCGTGCATCGTGTTCATCGACGAATTGGATGCGATCGGTAAAAGCCGCGTCAATTCGATCAACGGCAACGACGAGCGCGAGCAGACGTTGAATCAGCTGCTCGTCGAGATGGACGGGTTCGACAATTCAAAAGGACTTATCCTGCTTGCGGCGACGAACAGGCCCGACGTATTGGATCCGGCGCTGTTGCGCCCCGGCCGGTTCGACCGGCAGGTGGTTGTTGACCGCCCCGACGTGAAAGGCCGCGAAGCTATCCTTAAAATTCACGCGAAAAACGTCAAGCTCGGAAACGACGTCGATTTGGCGGCCATCGCGCGCACGACGTCCGGCTTTGCAGGTGCGGATTTGGCGAACGTCGTGAACGAAGCGGCGCTGCTCGCCGTCCGCGGCGGGCGAAAAACGGTCGGTATGGAAGATTTTGACGAAGCGGTTGAAAAGGCCGTGGCCGGTTTGCAGAAAAAAAGCCGCGTCATAAAGGAAAACGAGCGGCGGATCGTGGCGTTCCACGAAACGGGGCACGCGCTTACCGCCGCGTTTACCGACGGCGCGGACAAAGTGCATAAAATTTCGATTATTCCGCGCGGCGTGGCTGCGCTCGGGTATACGCTGCAAATGCCGGAAGAAGACCGGTATCTGCGTACGGAAAAGGAATTGTACGGTGAAATAGACGTGCTGCTCGGCGGCCGCGCGGCGGAACTGATTGCGTTCGGCGAAGTTTCCACCGGTGCGTCTAACGATCTGCAGCGCGCGACGGACATTGCCCGCAGCATTTTGACTGATTACGGTATGAGCGGCCGGTTCCGCAACGTGGTGCTGTCCCAGCGCGGCGGCGGATACGGAGCGGACTCTCCGCAGCTTATCCGCGAATATTCGGAATCGACCCAGCAGTATATCGACGAAGAGTTGGCCCGCATTATGGCGGAACGGTTCGAGCACGTTACGGCGCTGCTGAAAGAAAAACGCGACGTTATGGAATATATCGCGAGCAGACTGCTTGAAAAGGAAATCATCGATGAAGCCGAGTTTACCGATATCATAAAAGCCCGCGAGCATCTGGACGAACTGCAGGACCGCGGACAGGCGTAAGCCTGATCGAGCCGATTCGGCGCGCCGCTTTTGGGTGCGCTTTGAAAGCTGAAAAACGGGAACGCGTATGAAGCAGTGAGCTTCGGGGCGTTCCCGTTTTTTATCGCCCGATGTGAAAACGGTTCCACATATTGACATTGTATTTGATTTTATATACTGTGCTTTCGAGGTTACGTTATGGCACTTCAGTTCCGCATGGCTCCGAAACACGCGGCGAGCGCGGCAAAAGATATGACCGTCGGCAGTCCGCTGAAATTGATATTTTTGTATTCCGTTCCGCTGCTGGCGGGTAATCTGGTACAGCAATTGTACAGCATGGCCGACACCATAATCGTCGGGCGGCTGCTGGGAACCGAAGCGCTCGCGGCGGTCGGCAACACGGGTCCGATGAACTTTTTGGTGTTGGGGTTCGTTCTGGGACTGACGTCGGGATTCGCCGTTATTACCGCGCAGCAGTTCGGCGCAAAAAACGAAGCGGGCGTGCGGCGCTCCGTGGCGATGAATATTATCCTGAACGGCGTTTTTGCCGTGATTATGACGGTGCTTTCCGTGGCGACTGCGCGGCCGCTTTTAGAACTGATTCGCACGCCGCAGTCCATTATGGACGGGTCGTGTTCGTATATCGTCATCATTTACCTCGGAATCTGTACGACCGTTTTATACAACGCGACGGCGTGTATCCTGCGCGCGCTGGGCGACAGCAAGTCGCCGCTGTATTTTCTGATCATATCGTCGCTGCTGAATATCGGGCTCGACGTTTTGTTCATTTTGCAGTTCAATATGGGGATTGCCGGTGCTGCCTGGGCGACGGTCATTTCACAGGCATTCGCGGGGTTCGCGTCGCTGGTGTATATGATCGTACGGTTCCCGATTCTGCGGGTTTCCCGGAAAGATTTCGAGTTCAATCCGTGGTTCGCCTGGCAGCATTTGCGGATCGGACTGCCGATGGCGTTCCAGTTTTCGATTACGGCGATCGGCGTCGTCGTGCTGCAGGGGGCGCTGAACGTGTTCGGTCCGGTGAAGATCGCCGCGTACACGGCGGCACAAAAAGTGGAGCAGCTTATCGCGGTGGCGGCGTCGACGTTCGGCGTTACGATGGCGAATTATACCGGGCAAAACCTGGGCGCGGGGAGGCTGGACCGCATAAAAGAAGGAACGCGCACGTGCAGTCTTTTGACGATCGGTGTGTCGCTGATTTCGATGCTGATAGCGCTGCTGCTTGCCGAACAGCTGACCGGGTTGTTCGTAAAAGGCGAGCAGCCGGAAGTGATTCTGGCCGCCGCGCAATATCTGCACATAACGTCGGTGTTTTATCCGGTGCTGTTTATCATTTTCGTATACAGGAACGTTTTGCAAAGTATCGGGCGCGGCTTTATGCCGCTGATGGCCGGTGTGGGCGAATTGGTGGCCCGTGCGGCCGCGGCGTACACGCTGCCCGCGCTGATGGGATACACAGGTATCTGTTTTGCAGGCCCGCTGGCTTGGTTTGCGGCGGCTTTGCCGTTGTTCATTGCGTATACGATTATTATGAAAACGTTTAAAATAGAAAACGCGGCTGCACGATGAGGGGGTAGCGGAAAAGACCGGAACCCCGAAGCGATACGCGCAGCGTTCGGTTCGGGGCGAGGACTTAGGAGCGAGGGGGAGACTTCCCCCTCCGGCTGAATATTATATGCGGTGCATGGCGCTGAACACGCGTTCGTGCATGATGTTTATGTCGACGCCGAGACTGCCGCCGAGGGCGTTCATTTCGGAGCGCAGATCGTCGATGGGAACGTCGGAGCTTGCAAGATCGACCATCATCATCATGACGAAGTTGCCTGAAAGAATCGTTTGACTGATGTCCGCGATGTTGATTCCGTGTTTTGCAAGGAATGCGCTGACTTTTGCGATGATACCGACTTGGTCCGTACCGACGACCGTAATGATTGCGTTCATGCGGATATACTAGCGCATTTCGAGCGGCTGCGCAAGCCGGCGGAAGCTGTACGCGGCCGGCGGAAGCTGCATGCGGCCGGTATCATTTCGGCGGCGACGTTGTGTGCGCGCCGTCATTTCGGCTGAAGTGGCGCACGCGACGGATGAACGGGCTGTGACTGCGTTCAGACCGATGATCCGTGCGGCGGCGTATCTAAAAGCTGATTATTTCTTCATACACGCAGATTGCGAACTGGTCGGTCATGCCGGACAGATATTCGATGATACATTTGTCGTACGATTCTTCGTTCGCGAGGTCGAACACGGTGCGTACGCCGTCGTATTTGAGAACGTGTTTGCGTTCCTCGTCGTACTGCGTGTATTTTACGAGCCAGTTTTCAAAGGTGCGGCAGAGAACGGGAAACTGTTTGAGTGCGAACGGTATTTTTCGGGTGCGGGCGGCAGGATACGCGCGGCGCAGCGTGCTGCAGATAGTGCGGATAATGTTCGCCGCGTACGACTGGAATTCACGCAGGCGCCAATGACTGTAGATGTTTTCATAATTGAATCGTTTTATTTCGGTGATAAAGCGGTAGTTTTCAGGTGAAAAACACAAGCCGGTTTCGGGCGAACTGCGGCTGCACAGGTCGACGATAAGGTCGTTTATGAGTACCGTGGTGTTGACGGTTTTGCCGGTTTTGAAGCCGAAGCACGAGGCGACGATTTCGCGCAGCTGGCGGTACGCGCCCATGTCCAGAATATGGTATTCGCGGGCGTCTTCAATGTCGCGGCCGAGGTAGGCGATTTTGTCGGCAAGTTTGACGACGCAGCCTTCCCAGGTGAACGGCTGCGCGCTTCCGGCACGCCGTATCGTGTACAAATCGAGCGGATTCGTGCGCGGCCGGATTCCCGATTCGTCTATTTCACCGCAGTGACAGACGATGCCGTCGCGGACGGCGTACGTCAGGTCAAGGTGCCGAGCGGCGCCTTCGGTGTCTTGCAGCGTTTCTATGTAATCGGCAAAAAAAAGACTGTTCCGTTCGTGCCAGAATTTTTTCGGTGCGTTTTTGCCCGGTTTCTGTTCCAAAAGCGAATTGAGGCATTCTTCGCCGTAATGGCCGAACGGCGCGTGGCCGATGTCGTGGCCGAGCGCGATGGCGGACGCGAGCTGGTCGTTCAGTCCCAGATATTTGGCGACGGTAGACGCGACGGATGCGACGTGCGACACGTGTTCCATGCGCGTGCACACGTGGTCGTTGTGCGGTGCGAAAAAGACCTGCGTTTTATGTTTGAGCCGGCGGTACGCTTCGCAGTGAAGGAGACGCGTGTAGTCGCGTTCAAATTCGGAGCGGATATCGTTGTTCCGGCCGTACAGCGCCTGTTCGCGCGCGACGCAGGTTTCCCAAAGAGGATTCGTTTCATCGGTTCTGACTGACTGAAAGGAGCCTTGCATTCGTACACCTCCGCGTTTCTTGCATATTATTAACGCTTACAGTACATTTATAGTATGAAACGAAGCTTTTTTACAATATGCAATGTCGTCGGTTTGTCGGTTTTGTTTTTTTCCTGTTATGCGTGTGCGGTCAATCCGGCGAAGGTAAATCCCGACGTGCTGACCGGTTTTAAATTGCAGGATTCGGTTTTGCTTGCCGATCGTCCGTCGGAAGATATCAACGGTTTTTTGCCCGATCAGATATACGTTAAAACGCTCACGCAGACGTTCTGCCGCGATTATCAGTTTTGTCTGGTCGACGGGCGCATTTATTACAAATCCATGCCGGACGCGGCGTATTCGACTCCCGGAAAAGATGAAAGCATCTGGACGCTCGTAAACGGAACGGGACTGCCGTACCCCAAAAACGGAAAAGATTTCGACGTGCCGAAGCGGATCACCGAAATATCCGCCGACGCGGACAGTCTGTTCGTTTTTTCGTCCGATGGGGAAATGTACCAGATGTTTACGAACAACAATGCGCCCGAAAAACCGTTCGTGTGGCTCGGTTCTTTCGGTTGGCCGGAAAAAATCCGGCTGACGCAGAATCAGTACGTGAAGAACAAGCGCGGCTGGAGTTCCGGAACGCGGCGGCAGGACGTGCTGTGGCATGAAGACATCTTCGGCAATCCGCATCATTACGGTACGATGGGGATCGAAACGCTGTATTTTCTGACCGAAGACGGTCAGCATATCCGTTTTACGGACTCGGGACTGCCGGCTGATTTCAGCCGCAGCCTGCAGGGGCCGGAAGACGGCGCGTTCATTGCGGAAAATATCAGCGCGAGCGCTTCGACGATGTTCCTGATCGATAAGGCCGGGCGTATGTACACGCGCCTTGCCGACTTCGATACGATCGGCTGCGATCCGATGTTTTTCCGGTACACGTACGATAAGCTCGAACAGAAATATACCGGTTACGATTATCTATCCAACTACGCAGCCTGGGGACTGCCGTCCGAACCGTGGCGCAGTCAGCCGGAAATACCGCTTGAAGGCAAGGCGCGGCTGACGCGTTTTATCACCATATTGCAGAACGGACATGGAAACGCGGCGCGGGAACTGCGCGTTGCGGGACTCGATTCCGCCGGCCAGCCCGGATACTATTCAAAGCAGATTATGGACGAGGCGGCCGCCGACTGGACGTTCGTAGCCGCGCCGCTTTCGCTGCCGGAAGATTCGTTCCTGCCGGTAACGGCGGCCGGTATTCCCGAAGACGCGGCGGAACACTTGACCGGAGAGCGGCAGGAAATTGCGTACAAGGGCTTTTTGTGGCAGGACGGCGCCAGAAACAAAGGTATCGAATGTTCCGTTCCCGATTTTTCGATGAGCGACGGCGAGTGTACGCTTTTCTTGACGTATAAAGATGAAACCAAGCAGGTTACGCTGTATCCGGTGGAAATCTGGTCGTATATGTTCCGATCCGATCCGGGATTCGACGGAACGACGAAAAACTTTTTCATTACGTTCAGCTTCGAGCCGGATTTGTTTGAATCCGCGTATCCCGAATTTACCGAAACGCTTGAGCGGCTCTTTAAAGGAAAGCATCACGCCGTTTTTTCGTCGAAAGCGTCCGCAACGGAAAAATATTTTAAGTTATCGGTGGAATATCGGCAGAAACTGGATTACGAGCTGCCGCTGTCCGCCCGGATTGACGACATACAGCCGATTGCGGCCGTTTCCGTGCCGGAAAAAAACAGTTTCGTATTTTTCCTGACGAATACGCGGTATCAGTCGCCCGTTCAGGAATTCGCGGCGATTCCGCTGTTCTACGATTCGCCGATTTTACAGTATTATTATTCTGAAGCGCTGTGGCTGCCGCCGGGACGGAGCATTTCCATTACGAACCGGGGCGTGCTGGATCGATGTGTTGAAGAAAATCAGACGTATCTGAAAACGCTGCAAAACCGGCTTACACTGTACAAAAAATATGCCAAACGTGCGGATCTTTCGCGCTGGGGATATAACGTGGTGGACTTGTTTACGACGGTTACGTTCCTGAATCAGCTCGATTTTCCCAAAATAAAAACGGTTACCAGTTTCGGCAATCAGATTATGGACGAAAACGCCGATACGTATAAAACGGTCGCCGAATCGAACGAATGGGCGTATTCCCACATGTTCGAGCTGCTTGAACTGCGGATTAACGCGTACGAGTCGATCCAGCACGCTTTTGCCAAAGGTGTCAGAGAAGAAGCGGTGCCGGACGGTTTGCGCAACACGTATATCGAGTATTATGCCGATATCAATCTGCCGCGGTCGCTGGCCGGTGTAACGGAACTGCCCGGCACGTCGTACGCGGCGATGTATCAGCTGACGAACACACCGATGTTTCCCGGTTTTTGCGTTATGCTCGGTGACGAGGATTCGACGAGTATTTTTGTCGAATTGAAAGATTCGGCGGAAACCGTCTTTTCGCTGAAACACGCCGTTTCAAAAGAGCATCCCGTTTCGTTCCCGGCAAAACTGCACGTGTTTACCGACAGGGGCGGTGATTCGGAAATAATAAAAGCGATCTCGGGGAAATCCGCGAAAGTGATATGGGACGGCACGAAACTGAGCGTTACGGTCAGGGCGGGATTGTTCGGATCGAAAACGGTGTTTGCGGGTTCAACCGGAACGGCGTTATAGCCGTTCGCGCTCGGGTACGGCAAAGGTCGGCCGGTTCGTTTTCGCGGTACCTTTGCAATACGGCCGAGCGCGATTACGGCAAAGGCCGCACCGCAGGCGGTTACGGGTTGCCGTACAGCGGCGTTGACAGATAGCGGTCGCCGGAGTCGGGCAGCAGGACGACGATCGTTTTGCCTGTGTTTTCCGGCCGTTTGGCGACTTCCGCGGCGGCGTACAGCGCGGCGCCCGAGGAAATACCGGTAAGAATGCCTTCCGTCACGGCGAGCGCGCGGCCCGCTTCGTAGGCCTGCTCGTTCGTTACCCTGAAAATCTCATCGTATACGGCGGTGTCGAGCACTTTTGGAACGAATCCCGCGCCGATGCCTTGTATGCCGTGCGGTCCCGGCGCTTCGCCTGACAGTACGGCGCTTGCGTCCGGTTCAACGGCGACGATGCGGACTGCGGGATTTTTGCTTTTCAGATATTTTCCGACGCCGGTAACGGTGCCGCCGGTTCCGACGCCGGCAACGAAAACGTCCACTTTTCCGTCAGTATCTTCCCATATTTCGGGGCCGGTCGTGGCCACGTGAACGGCAGGATTCGCCGCGTTGTCGAATTGGCCGAGTATCAGCGAGCCGGGAATGGATTTCTGCAGTTCTTCGGCTTTTGCAATCGCGCCTTTCATGCCTTTGGCTCCTTCGGTCAGAACCAATTCCGCACCGTACGCCTTGAGCAGCGTGCGGCGTTCCGTGCTCATCGTTTCGGGAAGGGTAAGAATCGCTTTGTATCCTTTCGCCGCCGCCATCGCCGCAATGCCGATTCCGGTGTTGCCGGACGTCGGTTCGATGATTGTTGCGCCGGGTTTGAGCAATCCTTTGCGCTCGGCGTCTTCTATCATGGACAGCGCGATACGGTCTTTGACCGAACCGGTCGGGTTAAAATATTCGAGTTTTGCCAAAAGCACCGCTGCCGTTGTACCGTGTTTCCGTGCGTAATTGTTCAGTGCCAGAAGCGGAGTGCGTCCGATCAATTCTGTTGCGCTGGATTTGATGTGAGCCATTCTTATCCTCCTGCGATATAGGCTGAACGTATGATAGCGTATAATTCCTACTATGTCAATAGGAATTGAGCGCGTCAATCAGAGACTCCGCGGTAAATTTGAAAATCCGGCGGATTGCGCTGCAAACGGGAATTATCGGCACAATATCGGCACAATATCAGATTTTTATAAAAAAAATGGTTAAAAGTCCATCTTTTTAGAATTTTTTTCAAAAAAAGTTGTGTTGTATACTAGATATGCCGATAATATAGTTATATTTTCTTATTCTTGAGAAAATATGACTCCTGAGTTCGGGGGGGGGGGTCTAACTGTCTTATTTTATCGGGAATGATTAAGGAGTTTTGCATGAAAAGCTTACGGACAACCTTAATTGCGGTAACAACGACATTAGTGTTGATTGTCTGCCTGTGTTCCACGCTGCTTGCGTATGTGTTCGCGCGCAACGCTGCGATGGATATTATCATCGCCGATATGAGTGTTCTTGCCACGTCGGTTGCAAAGGAAGTCAAACAAACCGTTGCAACCGAATCGGAATCGCTGCGACTGCTCGCACTGCAAAGAACGCTGTATTCGGAAACGACTTCGCTGAATGAAAAGGTCGCCGAACTGCAAAGCGCGCTGTCCATTGATCCGGCGCGGATTGCGTACGCAGTGTGCGATACCTCCGGATTCGGCAGAACGACGTCCGGGGACTCGATTTCCGTCGGCAATCAGTCGTATTTTCAGGATGCGCTGGCAGGAAAAACGGTTATCAGTGATCCGGTTGAAAGCGCGCTGCGCTCCGATTCTTTGGTGATGGTGTACGCGACGCCGATAAAGACGCCGGAGGGCCGCGTTACCGGTGTTCTGACACTTGAAAAGAGTGCGGAAGGATTATCGACTCTTTTAAAAAGCATCGTCGTCGGAAAGACGGGCGGACCGTTCGTCATCAGCAACACGACCGGCAATACGATCGGCTACGCGGATTATAAACGGGTAACCGACCGCGAAAACATTCAGACGCTTGCCCGGTCGGATTCCAGCATGACGGCGCTTGGCGCCGCCGTGGCGGAAATGCGAAGCGGTGCTTCCGGCTCAGCCTCGTATACGTTCAATAAAACGTCGTATCTCATGTCGTACACGCAAATTCCCGGGCAGGCGTGGAGCATCGCCATCAGGGCGCCCGTGAACGAATTCACTTCGTCGATAACCGTCATGCTCGTTACGATGCTGATCGTAGCGGGAATTTTCGGCATACTCGGAATTGCGGTTGCGGTGATCTTTTCTTTCAAAATAACGGGCCCCATTACGACGGTGCAGAAAGCGCTGCTGTCGATAGCCGAAGGCGATCTTGCCTGCAATTCGATCACCGAGGAACAGCGGATCGCCATAAACAAACGGTCTGATGAAATCGGTGCGATGGGCCGCGCCGTTTCAGACATGCTCGAACAGCTTTCCAGCATAACGGCGGCAATTCTTCAGTCTGCCAAGCAGATTGAAAGCGGCAGCGCTCAGATCAGTTCCACCAGTCAGGATCTTTCTTCCGGTGCGTCGGAACAGGCGGCGTCTTCCGAAGAAATGTCTTCAACGGTTGAAGAGATGGCATCCAATATCAAGCAGAACGCCGATAACGCACTGAAAACGCAAAGCATCGCCGATTCTTCCGCCGCCGACAGTGAAAAAGGTGAAGCGGCGGTTCGCAGCGCCGTGCAGAACGTAAAAGATATCGTTGATAAAATACATATCGTGGAAGACATCGCCAATCAGACGAATCTGCTCGCGCTGAACGCGGCGATTGAAGCGGCCCGTGCCGGAGAGGCCGGAAAAGGATTCGCGGTCGTTGCGAGTGAAATCAGAAAACTGGCGGAACGCAGTCAAGTCGCTGCCGGTGAAATCAGTGAATTGTCGGTTCTCACGCTCGAATCCGCGGAAACGGCCGGTTCCATGATTTCAGGCGTTATTCCCGGTATCCACAATACTGCCGAGCTCATAGACGAAATCGCGGTCGCATGCCGCGAACAGGACAACGGCTCCCAGCAGATCAACAAGGCTATCGTGCAGCTCGATTCCGTAGTGCAGCAGAACGCCGCCGCGTCGGAGGAAATGGCCGCCATGGCGGAAGAACTTTCGTCGAACGCACAGAATTTGGTTGAGATTATAAGCTTTTTCAAACTGGCGGACGGTTCGTGTGCTGAAGCGGCTGCCGCGCAAAAAGCGTCGCCCACGCAAAATGTCGCCGGAAACGCTTCTGCGCGGCCGACTCCCGCACGGCCGGTTTCGGGCATCGCCGTGCCTAAGAGCGCCGTACCCAAAAGCACGCCGCGAAGCGCCTTGACCGGAGGGGTATCGTCGCCGTCGAGTTTGCCGATATTATCTACAGATGATACCGATTTTGAAGAATTCTGAGACCGCGGCGGCGCGGGACCTTTTTGCGCTGCAGGATACGGCGTATCGTGCTTTTCACGCGAAACTGGTCCCGACGCTCGACGCCGAACGCATTATCGGCGTACGGACGCCCGCGCTGCGCGCTTACGCGGCGCAGTGTGCCGCGAAGTGGACGGACGGTGAAAAACGGGCGTTTTACGCCGCCGTTCCGCATTATTATTATGAAGAAAACAATCTGCACGCGTTTTTGCTCGCGCGGCAGCGGGTGCCGGGCGACGTTCCGTTCGACCGGGCAATGAGCGCAGTGGATGCGTTTTTGCCGTATATCGACAACTGGGCGACGTGCGACATGTTCGCACCGAAATTTTTTGCCGCGTATCCTGCGCGCGTGCTCCCGTTCGTGCGCAGATGGCTTGCAAGCGGCCGCACGTATACGGTTCGGTTCGCCGTCGTAACGCTGCTTCAGTTTTTTCTTGATGAAAATTTTACGCCTGAAATACCGGAACTTGCCGCATCGTGTCCGGCCGGCGATTATTACGCGGATATGGCCGTCGCCTGGTTTTTCAGCACTGCGCTGGTAAAACGGTACGACTCGGCGCTGCCGTACCTTACGGAGCGGCGCTTGAGCGTCTGGGTGCACAATAAAACGATTCAAAAAGCGGTTGAAAGCCGCTGCGTTTCCGCCGAAACGAAAACGTATCTGCGTTCCCTGAAAATCTGAAATCGCTTGATGCGGAAAACGCTCCATAGTTTAAAAAACGCCGCGGATGTGTTATATTATATGATATGGAAAAACAAAATGGTAACGAAGTGCGTGAAACCGGAAACGGTGTGGAAGCCGTCGTTGACAGTTACAATGAAATCATGGAGCCCCGTGATTGTACCGTTTTTTTGCTGAACGATGATTTTACGACGAAAGAATTCGTAGTTGAAGTTTTAACCGCCATATTTCATAAAGGAACGGAAGAAGCGACCGTTTTGATGGAAACCGTTCATATGCAAGGTAAAGCCGCCGTCGGCGTGTATGCGCGCGACATCGCGGTAACGCTGGCGGCCCTTACGGTCAAAACCGCCCGTGAAAACGGATTTCCGCTTCGCTGTGAATTGGAGGAATTATGAAAATTACGCCGCAACTCCAAAAGATAATCAATTCCGCCATGGAAGACGCCGGAAAATCCGGTCACGAATTCGTAACGCCGGAACATCTGCTGTACGCGTCGCTGAAATTTCCGCCGGTGAGAGATTTGCTGCTCGTCTGCGGCGGCGACGTGGATACGATTTTGACGAACGTGAATTCATACCTTGAGACTAAAGTGCCGGTTGCCAAAGACCATACGCCGATTCAGACTGTCGGATTTCAGAACGTGATCGAACGGGCGGTACTGCACTGCGTTGCGGCCGAAAAGCAGGAACTTGAAATAACCGACGTGATCGTGAGTATGCTCGACGAACCGAAAAATTACTGTTCTTATTATTTGCACAAAGGCGGTATAGACCGGCTGCGGCTGATCGAAGTCATCAGTTACATCAAATACAAATGCGACGAGTCGGCCGACTTGCAGTCGTGCATCGCGGCGATGCTTGAGGACGAACAGTTCCGCGACGGAGTAACGGATGCGTTTCCGGTCCGGAGCGTCGGAGCGTCGGAAAAGCCGTCCGCCGACAGCGCGAAATCTGCGGCCGGCACTTCCGCTTCTTCTGCCGGAGACGGTGCGGAAAGCGCGGAAGGCGGCGGTGCCGGAAAAAGCGCGCGCCGGACGGCGCTTGAACGGTACGCCGTGGATTTGATTGCGGAAGCTAAAAACGGAAATTTGGAATCGTTTATCGGGCGGGATGCCGAATTGGAACGCACGGTGCAAGTGTTGTGCCGCCGGTCAAAAAACAATCCCATCCACGTCGGCGACGCCGGCGTCGGTAAAACGGCGATTACGCACGGACTGGCGGCCCGCATCGCGGCGGATCAGGTACCGGACGCGCTGGCCGGGTACGCGCTGTACAGTCTGGATATGGGAGCGCTTATCGCCGGAACGAAATTTCGCGGCGATTTTGAAGATCGGTTTAAACGGATTATCGACGAACTCCTGAAAAAAGAAAAAGCGATTCTCTTTATAGACGAAATTCATACGATAATCGGAGCCGGCGCGTCCGGTTCCGGCAACCTCGACGCGTCGAATTTACTGAAACCGGTGCTGACTTCCGGCAAAATCCGCTGCATCGGTTCCACGACTTTTGAAGAATACGCGCGTATTTTTGAAAAAGACCGGGCGCTCGCGCGGCGGTTCCAAAAGATCGACATACTCGAACCGGGCGCAGCCGATACGGTTAAAATTCTTGAAGGACTCAAGCCGGCGTACGAAGCGTATCACGGCGTTTCGTACACTGCGCCGGCGCTCGCCGCAGCGGTCGATTTGTCGGTGCAGTATCTGCCCGACCGGCGGCTGCCGGATAAGGCGATCGATATTCTGGACGAAGCGGGTGCGTACGTGCGGATCCACCGGAAGGCGGCGAACCGTCCGCGTACCGTTTCCGCTGCTGCGGCAGCCGGCGGAAGCGGTACGGTTTCTTCGGCAGCGTTTTCCGCCGGTGCGGCGTTTTCTCACGGGGCAGCCGTGCCCCGTCCTCAGCGTAAACCGCGCGTAACGGTTGCGCTCGTTGAAAAAATCGTTTCTAAAATGGCGCGCATTCCTGAGCGGAGCGTCAAAACCGACGAGCGCGACGTGCTGCGCAATTTGGAATCCGTGCTGGAGCGTGAAATTTTCGGTCAGGATGAGGCCGTTTCGCTCGTCGTACAGGCGGTGAAGCGCTCGCGCGCGGGGCTGCGCGATCCTGATAAAACGGCCGCGAACTTTTTATTCGCGGGGCCGACAGGCGTCGGTAAAACGGAGCTTGCCCGCGCGCTCGCACAGTCGCTCGGTATGCCGCTTCTGCGCTTCGATATGAGCGAATATCAGGAAAAGCATACGGTGAGCCGCCTGATCGGTTCGCCGCCCGGCTACGTCGGGTTTGAAGAAGGCGGACTTTTAACGGACGCCGTGCGCAAAGAACCGTACGCAGTCGTGCTGCTTGATGAAATCGAAAAAGCGCACGCCGACATTTACAATATTCTGCTGCAGGTAATGGATTACGGGCAGCTTACCGACAATCAGGGGCGCAAAGCCGATTTCAGGAACGCGATACTCATCATGACCAGCAACGCCGGCGCGCGCGATATCGGCAAACCGCTGATCGGGTTCGGCGGGCGGGCAGCGGACGGTTCCGCCGTTCGGGAAGCGGTGGAAAAGGCGTTTACGCCCGAGTTCCGGAATCGCCTCGACGCGGTGGTGCCGTTCGGTCATCTCGACCGGCTCGTCGCCGAAGATATCGTCCGGAAAGAACTGCGCAAACTGGCTGCGCGACTGGCACGGAAAAAGGTGTCGCTTGAAGTCGACGACGCGTGCGTCGCGTTTCTTGCCGACCGCGGATATTCGCGTGAATTCGGCGCGCGCAACGTTGCGCGTACCGTGGATTCGCTAGTCGCGTCTGCGCTGGTAGACGCCGTACTGTTCGGAAAACTGGCGGACGGCGGAACGGTTCGCTGTTCGGTAAGCGGCGGCGCCCAGACTGCCGTCGGCGGCGTTCAATCTGCCGGTACTTCGGGTGCCGGCAATACGGCTGCGCCGGCCGACGTTTCGGGTGCCGAGCGCTCCGTTACGTTCACGTATGCATAACGCGGGTTCGGACGGCACGTTCCGCCCCGTCGTGTTTCCCGAGCCGGACGGCGGGCGGGGAATCGTTGCGGTAACGGAAGATATCAGCGTGGACTCGCTGTATTCGGCGTATCTGCAGGGCGTGTTTCCGTGGTTCTGCGAAGACCGCGGCGAACCGGTCGTCTGGTGGTCGCCGGATCCCCGCTTCGTTCTGCTGCCCGGCGAACTGCACGTTCCGGACAGACTCGAGCGGTTTTTGAAACGGACGCCGTATCGGTATACGTTCGACGTCGATTTTGAAGCGGTGATTACCGGCTGCGCGAACGTCCGCCGTCCGGGACAGGCCGGTACCTGGATCGGTCCGAAAATTATCGACGCATATTGCCGGCTGCATCGGGAAGGAATCGCCCATTCCGTGGAAGTTTGGCGCGGCGATACGCTCGCGGGCGGATTGTACGGCGTACTCATCGGGCGGGTGTTCTGCGGAGAGTCGATGTTTTCACTGGAAAGCGATTCGGCTAAATCCGCGTTCGTGCTGTTCGTTCGTGCGTTCGCTTCGTGCGGCGGTGCGCTGATCGATTCTCAAGTGTATACGGATAATCTTGCCCGATTCGGCGCGAAAAACGTTTCACGCGCTGCGTTTCTGCGCCTTGAAAGGGAATTGCTGCCGCAGCCGCTCACCGAAGATCCGGCGGAGGCGTTTTACCGCGCGTGCCGGGGCACTGATTAGTACCGGGGAAGGGCGATTCGTGCGTCGGGGTTTATGCCCGGCAGTCTGTGGTCAGGCAGAGCGCTTCGTGCTCCCGTTCAGGATTTTTTTGCCGCTTTTCAAATTTTACCGTTTTTCAACCAGATACAAATATTCGGTTACGTGCGTGCTGCGAGCTGCCAAATTCCGCGAACCGCGGAACGCGTTGTAATTCCGCTCCAATCTGACGACCGAGCCGTGCTTGGAAAGCAGTCCGGTCATTGCGTCGGGAGAAAGGAAGCCTTCGGAATTGAACGAAATCAGCAAAAAGCGCGCGTTCACGTTCGCGACGAGGTTTTCAAGCGCGTCAGCGATTTGCCGTTTCCGGTTGTAAGCCGAGCGGTTCCAGCCGGCCGGAATGCCCGACACTTTGCTTATCGTCCGCTCGTCCGGCTTCTGTCCGGAAGCGATCAGATTCAGCATGAAATAATTCGATCCGTACGGGTGCTGATTGTACGGCGGGTCGATATACGCGAGGTCGGTTGCAGGCGCGTCTTTGACGATGCGGTTCGCGTCGCCGCAATAGACCGTCGTTTCGCACGTAAAATTGCTGAACACCGGGTACGGCAGCGTGATGTCGCCGCAGATGCGCTGCAGGGCATTCCGTCCCGCGCCGCCGAATTGACCGGTGCCGTCCGCGTTTTTGTAAAAACCTTTGAAAATACCCGCAGTGTTCGCGTGAACGGACGCTTCGGCAAGCAGCGGCGCTATCAGAAACGGCTGCATGTCTTGCGGTACTTTCCGCGCGATAAGGGCGCGCGCGGTGTCGATGAACCGCGCGTTTCGTCCCGTATAAAAACAGCGTTCTCCCGTACGCACGGCTTCGTCGTCCGCCGGTGCGTACAATTCGGTAACGAACCCCGCGGAAAGCGGTCCGCTTTCAAGTTCCGAAACGAGTTCCGCGTGAAGCGAACGCAGCTGTTCCGTGTCAGCGTCTTTTCCGTTAGCCGAATAGCAGCGGTTTATGACGAACGCGTACGGTTCAAGGTCGTTTACGAGCAGGCGGCGCGCGTATCGCCGCAAGTAACGCGACACGATTCCCGATCCCGAAAATACGTCGAACACGTCGAGTTTCCGCCCGCCCAGTTTTTCACGGACGAGCTGCACTCCGCTGCCGATAAAGTCGAGCAGCGCGCGTTTGTTTCCGATGTAGGTGATGAGCTGTTCGCTCAGATATGCGGGATTTTCTGCGGAATCCGCGGAATCTGCGGCGGCGGTCGGAGTTTCGTTCATATGCTGATTATAGCGGAAATGACGACCGTTGCAATCCCCGCGCAGCCGATGGCGAGCGCGCTTATGGAACCTTCGGTTTCTCCGATTTCTATCGCCTTCGTCGTTCCCATGGCGTGGCTGCTGACGCCGATCGCCAGTCCCGCGGCGACGGGATTTTTGACGCGCAGCAGTTTCAGCAGCGGTTCGGCGATGATCGTTCCCAATATTCCGGTAAAAATGACGGCGGCGCTCGTTACGCCCGCAATGCCGCCGGTTGCCTCCGACAGGCTGAGGGCGATGGGAGTCGTTACCGATTTGGGCAGCAGCGACGCGGTGATGACGCGGTCGAGCCGGAACAGTCTGCACATGAACAGAATGCTGCCGGTCGAGACGGCGGTACCGACCACCGTGCCGACGAGGATCGGAATCAGGTTTTTTTTGAGCGTATCGAGTTGATTATACATGGCGACTGCCAGAACTGCGGTCGCGGGGCCCAGAAACAGCGAAATGAAATAGCCGCCGCGATTGTAATCGCCGAACGGTATGCCCGTAATCCATAAAAACAGACAGCACAGAATGCTTGAAACGATGAGCGGGCTGGTCAGGGCCGATTTCCATTTTCTGTGTACGACGATACCGATCTGGTACGTAAACACGGAAAGCGTTATGCCGAAAAACGGCGAAGCGGCGGCCGTGTCGAACATCGTGCGAAGCAGCTCTTTCATGATTTTCCCTCCGTTTCGGGTGATTGCCGGCGTTCGTTGCCGGCGTTCATGATCCGGAGACAAAGCGAAACGGCGGCGGCCGTAGCGGTGAACGTCAGAATCGTGGAAACGGTGCATATCAGTATGAACGGGAGCAGAATCGAACGCAGCAGCGGTATGTGTTCAAGTATGCTGACGCTGGCCGGTACGAAGAAAAACGCCATATTCTGCTGCAGAAACGCCGTTTTCGTTTCGATGTGGCGTACTTTGAGCAGTTTCACAAGCAGCAATATGAACAGCAGGATCATACTGACGATGCTGCCCGGCAGCGTGAACGGCAGTACTGCCGAAATGCATTCGCCTGCAAGACACAGGGCGAACACGATCGCGATTTGCAATAAAATTTTCATAACAGAACCTTTGATTATACCGCATATAACGGTATGCGGAGCTTATAATGCCATATTGTGCGTTTTGTTGCAACGGTGAAAAGGGCGGCCGGCCGGCCGTATCTTGTAGAAATTCATTTTTTTGTGTTAATATCAAATGCAATCTTTATAGTAGTAGTAAAGATTTCTGGGGGTATTGATTATGAAAAACGCGTATGTAAAACGTGTCTGGGAACAGGTTCAGGCGAAAAACGCCGCCGAACCCGAATTCCTGCAGGCGGTGCAGGAAGTTTTGGAATCTCTGGAACCGGTCGTGGATACGATGCCGGAATTGGAAAAAGGCGCGATTCTCGAGCGCATCGTCGAGCCGGAACGGGTAATCATGTTCCGTGTTCCCTGGGTCGACGATTCCGGTAAAGTTCAGATTAACCGCGGTTTCCGCGTTCAGTTCAACAGCGCCATCGGCCCGTACAAAGGCGGTATCCGCTTTCATCCGTCGGTAAACCTCGGCATCCTGAAATTCTTGGGATTTGAACAGGTTTTCAAGAACAGTCTGACGACGCTTCCGATGGGCGGCGGCAAGGGCGGTTCCGATTTCGATCCTCACGGAAAATCCGATAACGAAGTCATGCGTTTCTGCCAGTCGTTCATGACCGAATTGAGCCGTCATATCGGTGCGGATACCGACGTTCCCGCGGGCGACATCGGCGTCGGCGGCCGCGAAGTAGGTTACATGTTCGGTCAGTACAAACGTCTGCGCAACGAATTTACCGGCGTCCTTACCGGAAAAGGTTTGCAGTTCGGCGGTTCTTTGATTCGCCCCGAAGCAACCGGTTACGGCTGCGTGTATTTTGCGCAGAACATGCTTGCCGTCAAAGGCAAAGATCTGAAAGGCAAAGTGTGCGCCGTCTCCGGTTCCGGAAACGTCGCGCAGTTCTGCTGTGAAAAATTGATCCAGCTCGGTGCCAAACCGGTAACGATGTCGGATTCTTCGGGTTTCATTTACGATCCGGACGGAATCACCGCGGAAAAACTGGCGTTCATCATGGAACTTAAAAACGTAAAGCGCGGCCGCATCAAAGAATACGCGGACAAATATCCCTCGGCAACATATACGGCCGGCGCGCGCCCCTGGTCGGTAAAATGCGATTGCGCGTTCCCCTGCGCGACGCAGAACGAATTGAATTGCGACGAAGCGAACGCGCTGATCAAAAACGGCGTTCAGCTGGTTGCCGAAGGCGCCAACATGCCGTCTACTCCCGACGCCGTAGCGGCGTTCCAGAAAGCGCTCGTCATGTTCGCTCCCGGAAAAGCGTCCAACGCCGGCGGCGTGGCGACGTCCGGTCTCGAGATGAGCCAGAACTCCATCCGCCTGTCCTGGAGCCGTGAAGAAGTTGATGAAAAACTTAAAGGCATCATGAAAAACATTCATGACAACGCGTACGCGGCCGCCAAACAGTTCGGTATGGCAGGCAACTACGTTGCCGGCGCCAATATCGCCGGATTCCTGAAAGTGGCGAAAGCGATGCTGGCTCAGGGTATCGTCTGATAAAACGGTGAACGGAACGCCGCGTGAGCGTGCCGCTTATCCGGCGTTTTCCGTTCCGTTTCGACGCGCCGTGCCGTGGTGTGCATCGCGCGCCGCATTGTGCCGTCGCGTACCACGGTATTCAGCCAGTATCATTTAATAAAATTAAATCGTTTTGAAAATTGACACGTCCGATTCCTTAATGATAGAATAACGTATGGCTTTAAAAACATCTAATAAAAAAACGGAAATGTCGGCGCTGTTTCAGACGCTCATTCAAAATTACGGTTCGCTGCGGGCGGCGCTCGATACGATTTATCAGTTGTCGCAGAATATCCGTCTGCTGTCTTTCAACTCGTCCGTAGAAGCGGCACGCGCCGGTCAGGCGGGGCGGGGATTCCGGATCATTGCCGGTGAAATAAAAAAGTTTTCGGAAAAAAGCGACGAATCGAACAAACTGTGCGGCGACGTAGTTAATACGATCGAAGGCGGTATGCAGCAGCTTATCGGCGTGCGCACCGCGGATATGGCGTTCGATCTCATCGATAAAATAGACCGTAACCTGTTTGAACGCAATTGCGACGTGCAGGCCTGGGCAACTTTCGGAAAAATAATTTCGGCGCTGGAATCACCGTCCGCCGCGTCGCTGCAGAGTGCGCGTGAAATATTGTCGAATCTGGTGAAGATATACGAAGTGTATCTGGACATCGTTCTGTGCGATCTGTCGGGAAAAGTCGTGTGCACCGGCGTAACGTCCGTGCTTGAAGGCACCGACGTTTCGGAACGGGAATGGTTTCGGCGTACCGTGGAAAGCGGCAAAGTGTACGTTACCGATATGTATCATTCGGCGACGCTGAACGCGCAGACCGTTGCGTACAGTTGTCCGGTGTGTTCTCTCAGCGGGCAGCTGCTCGGCGTCATTTCGACTCGGTTCAATTGGAAATTCATTTACGATATAGTGGATAAAGCCATGATCGGCCGCGACGGTGAAATTTACGTCGTAAACAAGCAGGGAACGGTTATTGCGTCTAAAAATAAAGGCGATGTCCTGAACAAATCGCTGTCGGCGCTGCCGGCTATGACCCGGCTGCAAAACGGTACCGATTACGGCTACGATATCGACGCGCAAAAAGACGGAAAACTGGCCGTGTTCGGTTTTGCCCGTACGCAGGGATACAACGCGTATCGGGGAAAAGACTGGTCTGTCATCGTCCGGGAAATATATCAGTAAACGGAGTGCCGCCGGCGGACGCGTCCGTACGGCGACCCGTTTCAGGAGGAGCACGAGATGAAAATAGAAACACAGTGTCTGCACGAAGGATACGAGCCGAAAAACGGCGAACCGCGCGTCGTGCCGATCGTGCAGAGTACGACGTATTGTTTCGATTCGACCGAGCATATCGCCCAACTGTTCGATATGCCGACGGAATACATGTATTCCCGGTTTGCCAATCCGACGTGCGACGCCGTTGAAAAGAAAATTGCGGCGCTTGAAGGCGGCAGCGGCGCGATGCTGACTTCAAGCGGACAGGCCGCTTCGCTGTGCGCCGTTTTGAACGTGTGCAAAGCCGGAGACAGTTTTATTGCGGTTTCCACGATATACGGCGGAACGGTCAATCTGTTTTCCGTTACGCTGAAAAAATTCGGCATAGAATGCGTTTGGGTGTCTCCGGACGCGACCGACGCGCAGCTGAAAAAAGCGTTCAAACGGAATACGAAAGCCGTGTTCGGTGAAACGATCGCGAACCCCGCGCTGCGCGTTTTCGATATCGAACGGTTTGCAAAGATCGCGCATGAAAAGAAAGTGCCGCTTATCGTAGACAATACGTTCGCCACGCCGGTGTTGTGCCGGCCGTTCGAGTGGGGTGCGGATATCGTGATTCATTCCACCACCAAGTACATGGACGGGCACGCGCTGCAAGTCGGCGGCGTTATCGTCGACGGCGGCACCTTCGATTGGGCGGCGAGCGGCAAGTTTCCCGAATTTACGACGCCGGATGAAAGTTATCACGGCGTCGTGTACACGCGCGATTTCGGCAATATGGCGTATATCATCAAAGCCCGTATGCAGCTGATGCGCGACTTCGGTTGTTATCAGTCGGCGCACGCCGCGTTCCTGTTGAATCTGGGACTCGAAACGCTTGCGGTGCGCATGAAGCGCTATTGTCTGAACGCTTCGATCGTCGCCGAATATTTCAAATGTTCCGACAAAATTGCGGCGGTAACGTATCCGGGGCTGCCCGAAAACGGCGATCGCGCGCTCGTACAGAAATATCTGGGCGACGGCTGCAGCGGCGTCATCACGATTTCGATAAAAGGCGGCCGCGCGGCGGCTATCCGTTTTATGGATTCGCTTAAACTGGCGTCGAACGTCGTGCACGTAGCCGATATTCGCACTTGCGTGCTGCATCCGGCTTCCGCGACGCACCGGCAGCTTACCGACGAACAGCTGGCGGCGGCCGGCATCGACGGCGGCATGATCCGGTTTTCGTGCGGACTTGAAAACGTCGAAGATATTATCGCGGATATTGAACAGGCGCTGGCAAAGGTATAAACTGTCGGTATGCTGACTAATTTTCATACTCACACGTTTTTGTGCCATCACGCGGAAGGTACCGTTTCCGATTACGTTGCCGCGGCGCAGGCCTCTGGATGCGATATGCTCGGATTTTCGGATCACTGTCCGTACCCGCGCGACGGGAACGACACCTGGCCGGGGATCCGCATGACGCCGGAAGAAGCCGTTACGTACGTTTCCGACGTACGTAACGCCGCGGCCGCTTTTCCCGTATATCTGGGATTTGAATGCGAATACGACGCGGAATACGCGTCCTGGTATGCCGATGAATTGAAAGGCCGCTTCGGTGCGGATTACCTCGTGTTGGGTGCGCATTGGGTATGCGCGGGGAACGAGCGGCTGTACATACCGGACGTGCACGACCGTGCGCTGATCCGGCAGTATTTCGATACCGTTATTGAAGGAATGCGCACGGGCTTGTATTCGTTTCTCGCGCACCCCGACCTGATTATGGCCGACGGCCGCTGCTGGGATGCCGAACTGGAATCCCATTTCAGTGAACTTATCGACGCAGCCGTCTCATGCGGACTGCCGCTTGAAGTGAACGGCGTGGGGCTCGCGCGCCGCATGGTTGCAGGTGAACGCGGTTTGCGCCATCCCTATCCGGTGGATGAGTTTTGGGAACTTGCGGCAAAAAAGAACGCCGCCGTCGTCTGCAACGCAGACGCGCACCGGCCGCAGGATGTAATCGCGAACGCCGTACTCGCACGGAATTTTGCCGCGCGGTTCGGTATTACGCCGCTGGAAACGATTTTTCCGGAATCACGGTAAACGCGGTCTATACTCACATCACGATAACGCGGCCCGCCCGTGCTCAGATTTGTTCGAAAATTTCGGGATGTTCGTGCCGTTCGCGGTCGATTTCAAGAATTTCCTTGTTCAGGAAAAATGACAGCACCGTCCGCAGAACGACGACTCCGGCGAGAATGCCGAGTTCCTGGACGCCCGGTTCGACGATCGTTTTCAAAATATCGGCGGCGATAAGCAGTTCCAATCCGAGCAGCAAATACGTACCCAGATCGGCGCGCAGTACGCGCAGCCGCTGGATATTGTATTTTCCGCGCAGTCTGAAGAACTCGTTTTTCAAAAACGCACCGGTTGCGATCAGCGTTCCGTATACGACGACGAAAATACTGATGATACTGATAATGGTTGAAAGTTCTTCCAAAAATCTCATCGTTTCTCCTTTTTGCGCGTTATGCGGAGGCGTCGGGCTGTAAACCTTCCACCATGAATTCGGCGGGTAATTTTGCCGGCCGGCCGGCGGTGGTAACGCACGCCCAGGTAACGTCCGCTTCGGCACACACCGTACCGTCCGCTTTGCGGATAGTCTGACGGAACGTTCCCGAAACGGCTTTCATTTTGGACGGATAGACTTCAATGAACAATTCGTCGTCAAGAAACGCGGACGCTTTATAGTGAATATCGACGTGCGTCACGTACAGATAATATCCGGCGGCGACGATTCCGTTGTAGTCGAATCGCACTGCGTGCAGAAACTCCATGCGGCCGTATTCCAGATAATTCAAATAGACGGCGTTGTTTACGTGACCGTACGAATCGCATTCGTACGAACGGACAACCAATTTTGCAATATGTTTCATATTCCGATTATAGCCCGAAACGGCGAAAAATACTAGTATCGCGGCCGGTTCACTTTTTGCCCCGCGGCGGAAAGCAACAGTGCAGCGAAAAGCAACAGTGCGGCGAAAAGCAACAGTGCGGCCGCCGGCAGTGCGGATTTATTTCAACACGGAATCGACCAGTTTTTTGAAATCCGGATCGAGTTTGACCGCAGCCGTTTCAAGCCGGCCTGCAATGGAAAAAAGACCGTCCCGCTCTATGATCGCGTCTGCCGGTTCAACGTCTGCCGGATCCGTTTCAATCGGTTCCGCTTCAGCTAATTCGGCTTCGGTTAATTCGGCGGCAAAATCCGGTTCTGCCGTTTTGGGCGGAAACAAAGTGAAACTGAACGGAACGTCGCCGGTAATTTCTTCGGCAAGCGGAACGTTGTCTTCAGGTTCTTGTTCGTCGGGAATCGGTTCGTTGTCGTCGGTGGGACCGTAATCGGGGTCCGTGACCTCGAATAGCGCCGGATCGAACGCGCGGCCGTGCGGATACGTGGGCTGCTGCGGCATACCGAACGTCAGCGGTTCCGAAAAGAGTTCCTTCGCAGATTTGGCCGGTTCCGCTTGGTCGAATTCGGCAAGGTCGATTTCTTCGGTATCTGCCGCTGCGGCTGCCGGTTCAACTTCAGCCGACTCAACTTCGGTCGGTTCGGAGATTTCCGGCACCTCGGTGCTTGCTTCGGCGGCTTCGGCTTCGTCCGTTTCCGCGGCGGGAGAGTTCTCGAATTCGGCAGTGTCCTGAATATCAGCCGGTTCGATACCGAAGTCGGGTTCCGTGACCACGAACGGTGCCGGATCGAACACGCGGTCGTGCGAATACGTGGGCTGCTGCGGCATACCGAGCGTCAGCGGTTCCGAAAAGAGTTCCTTCGCAGATTCGGCCGGTTCCGCTTGGTCGAATTCGGCAAGGTCGATTTCTTCGGTATCTGCCGCTGCCGCTGTCGGTTCAGCTTCGGCTGGTTCAGCTTCGGCCGGTTCGGAGATTTCCGGCACCTCGGTGTTTGCTTCGGCAGCTGTCGGTTCCGTATCGGTGAATCCGAACTCGGCCGGATCTATTTCTTCCATTCCGTGGTCTGCCGCGGCTTCGTTTTCGGCTATCGATACGCTGCCGTCAACTTCGTCTGCACCGTTTTCAGGGGGCGCGTCGGAAATTTCTTCGAGTTCTTCGACGTCTTCAACCTCTTCCGCGTCTTCGAGTTCCTCGGCTTCATCTGTTATTTCGTTGTTTTCAGGGGGCGCGTCGGAAATTTCTTCGAGTTCTTCGACGTCTTCAATCTCTTCCGCGTCTTCGAGTTCCTCGGCTTCATCTGTTATTTCGTCGTTTTCGAGGGGCGCGTCGGAAATTTCTTCAAGCTCTTCGACGTCTTCGAGTTCTTCAACGTCTTCAATCTCTTCCGCGTCTTCGAGTTCCTCAGCTTCCTCGATCTCCTCGGCTTCGGTCGTGGTTGCGACGGGGCGGCGCTGCGTTTTTTCCGATTCCGCCGCGGCAGGCAGTGTTCCGGAAGACGGTGTTCCGGGGGGTGCGACTTTGACTGTTATGTTTCCGCTTGAAATGATCTGTTCAAGCATCTGTTTCAATTCGTCTGCAGTTGTGCCGGCGGGAAGCGCGGGCTGCGCAGACTGCGTGTTTCGCTCGGACGTTCCCAGCGCTGCGATGATTTCGTTCCAGCTTTTATCAAGCAGCGCGTCCACCGCTTCCCGGTTGCGGCGCGCGCGGCTACCCAGACTCTTTTTGATTTCGGCCGAAATTTCGTGCCGGCGGGACGTGATTTCTCCGCTTATTTTATTCCAATCGACTTCTTCTTTCTTTTGCAGATATTCGTTGATCAGCCCCAGCTGAACCCGGCGGATCCGATCCCTGATGACCACCATATCGTCGTGCTTGACATTGAACAGCAGGAAAATGATCAAAAAGAGCGTGATGAACACGCATACCAGCAGCACCGCTTTCACCGTATCCGAAAATAAAAAGACCGCTTCCGGATACAGCCAGGCGATGCAGCCGTATTTCGATTGCGTGCTGGTCAGCAGCACCCAGGTGACGGCCGGCGTTTGAACTACCCGTTCCGTTCCGAAGCGTCCGTTCCGCCAGCTTTTTTCGATTTCAGCGGTGATCATATTTTGTGCGGAAACCGGCAAACCGAATACGAAACCCCGTTCGTGTGCGCCGGTTCCGCTCAGTTCGTCTGCAAGCGGCGGTGCAACCAGCCTCGCCGAATCCGAAAGCGAAATCTGATGCTGAACGGATAAAAACCGTGTGAAATCCGACGCCAATACGTAAAACAGCATCGAACCCCGGTACGCTTGATATGAATCGTAAAACGCAAACGAAAAAACGATCATACCGGAATCTGCGTCGAACAGAAAACGGGGCACATCGCTTCTGTTTTCGATCAAATTATACGGAATTGCGTCTTCGCCGTAATTATTGAACGAAACCGAATCGCTTCGCTGCCGGTATACGTCCGACTCGAACGTGCTGTAGTGGATCCGCCGCCCCGCCGCGTCCACCAGTCTGATTCCGGTGAGCCCCGGCGTTTCGGAAAGCAGCGTTCCCGCCAGTTCCGCCCTGCTGCGGATATCGGAATCGGTCTGAACCGGCTGCACGCACTGCACCACGGCCGGCGCCGTCGTAAAAACGGCGAACCGCTTTTCAAGTATTTCCATATACTCGTCCAAATTCGCGCCGATTCCGTCGAGTTTACGGTTAATGGAATTGACTAAAACCGGCTGATAGAACTTGGTTTCAATAAAAGAGAATAATCCTGCGAAAGCTGCCACGGCGAACGCCGCAAAAATGAGAATTGCACATAAAAAACTGACGGCAGCTTTTTGGCTTGAAGACACGCTTCCTCCGGAAAACTTTAAAATATATCGTTTCTTAATCATCGGCAAAATGTCCGTGTTAATCAAGAGGTTTTTAATATAATTTGATAAAAATGGAGTTTTGTGTTACACTTCGTGAATGATCGATATTCACGCCGAACAAACGGCAAAAATTAAAGCGTATCTGGTCGCCGCCGCGGGAACGTCGCCCGCGGAACTCAAAGGACTCGTGTCTACGCTCGACATGGAAACGGTCGGCGTACTCGTTTTGTCCCGTGCCGAGCCCGACGGCAGCGTCGCCCGTTTCGGCATCGGCAGCGGAAAAGCGCAGGAAATAGCGGATCTCGCTTCCGAGCTTGAAGCCGACTGCATTATATTCGATTTTGAAATTTCTCCCACGCGGCAGCGCAATTGGGAAAAGCTGGCGGGTGTTCCCGTTTTTGACCGGCACGAAGTGATTTTACGCATATTCGCCGCGCGTGCGCGCACGAAAGAAGCCGTTCTGCAAGTCGAACTTGCGCGATTGACGTATTCTTTACCGCGGCTCGCCCATTCTTACGGCGACATGGCGCGGCAGCGCGGCGGCAGTTACGGTTCCAAAGGTGCGGGAGAAACCAAGCTGGAACTCGACCGCCGTACCGTTCAGGATCGGATTGCGCAGGTTCGCCGTGAACTGACCAAAGTAGTACGGGAACGCGAAACGCAGCGGCGGCGGCGCGACCGCGTACCGCTGCCGTCGTGCGCGCTTGTCGGCTATACGAACGCCGGCAAATCGAGTTTGCTCAACGCGCTCACCGGTGCGTCCGTCCTTGCCGAAGACAAATTGTTCGCCACGCTCGACCCGACGACACGGCGTCTTTCGATTGCCGGCGGTACCAGTCTGCTTTTGACCGACACGGTCGGCTTTATCAGCAACCTGCCGCATAATCTGGTAGACGCCTTCAAATCTACGCTTGAAGAAGCGGTGCGCGCGGATCTGCTCGTCGTAGTGATCGACGCCGCCGACCCCGCCGCCGCCGAGCAGTACGCCACCGTGTGCCGGGTTCTGGAAGAAATCGGCGCGGATTCAAAGCCGCGTATCGCGGTGCTGAACAAAACGGACAAGCTCGCCGAATTCGACGTGCGCCGCCCCGCGCTCCGCGCGCAGTTTTCGGATGCGGTGGAAGTCAGCGCGCACACTAAAGCGGGATTCGACGTGCTGATTCCCCGTATCTGCAACGCGCTCGCAGGCGTGGAGCGCCGCTACCGCATTCCGCTCGATCAGCACGCACTGCTGACTCAGGTACGCAAAGGCGGCACGATTGCGGACGAGCAGTGGCTGGACGGCTTTATCGAGTTTGCCGCCCGGATCGGCGGTTCGGCTTCCGGCAAATTGCTTTCCCTGCTCGCGCCGTACGAAGTTGAGTAAACGTTCCGTATCTGCTACACTGTCGCCATGAACAAAATTCCTTCCCGGTTTACCGTTTTGTATACGATCATTTTTATCATTATAATCGCCATCGTCTGCGGTACGGCCGCCGTGTTCGTTTCACGCAGCGCGCGGCCCGGTGCGGATTTGCGCAAAGCTGATCCTTCGCCGCAGTCGCTTGCAAAAAACTTCGCCGCGTACACCGACATCGGTCAGATCAGAACCGGTACGGCCGCGGCGGACGGCCGCGGTGCGACGGTGGTCGTGGAACCGTGGTTTTCATATGAAGACGGCGATACGGCCTTTTTTGAAGAACTCGCCGGAAAGAAACGCAAAATCCGCAGTCTCATTATCGCCTATTTTGCGTCCCGGAGTGTTTCCGAACTGCGAACGGCGGGTGAAGCCGCCGTAAAAGCGGATCTCTTGTCTGCGATAAACGGCGAACTGACGCTCGGTTCCGTTTACGCCGTCTACTTTGAAACGTATCTGTTCATAGAATAGTGCGGTTCGCTTACTGCGGCAGTTTGATTGCGGTTCGCTTACTGCGGCGCTCGGCTGCGGCGTTTTGAAAATACGGTTCGGCGGACTGCAACTTTTTTATCCGCCGTGGGTCGAATGAGTATAGATATTTCCGGAGGTTTTGAAGAATGGAAGAGTCTTTGACGTCCCCTGCCGCGCAGGTCATAATTGCCGTTATTCCGATAGTCGGAATCGTGATCGGCGGAACCGTTGTCTTTTTTTATCTGTTGTGGCGGCATCGGGAGATTTCATTGCAGATTCGGACGGGCACTTTTCATCCCAAAAAATTCGATTATAAATTGTTTTCACTTTTTACGGGATTACTGCTGCTCGGCGTGGGCAGCGTGCTGACCGTGCTTTTTGCACTGCTCGAAGGCGTTTCCTATACGCTGCTCGGCGGACTGATCCCGTTTATAATCGGCATAGGACTGATGGTGTTTTACAAAGTATGTCCTGAACCCGTGCGTAAAGATGGCGAATCCTGAACACAGCCGTACCGTTGCGGCGGCTCGTGAAAAGAGGGATATTTTTCTTGCGCGCGCTGCTGCGGCCGGAAATTCGGCGGCTTTCGCCGAGCTGGTGGCTTTGTATCGTCGGCGTGTCGCCGCTTTGGGGATGAGTTTTTTTAAGAACCAGAGCGATACGGAAGATTTCGTGCAGGACGTGTTTATCAAGGCGTACACGAAATTGGCGACGTTTCGCGGAGATTCGCTGTTTTCAACCTGGTTGACGCGGATTGCGTACAATACGGCGGTCAATTCCATCAAGCGGCGCAAGGAGTATCTGCCGATTGCCGATGAAAACGCGCTGTTCGATCTTGATTGGACGCCGGAGGAACGGCAGCTGCGCCGCATCACCGTTGAAGCAGTGCGTGAAGCGATGGCCGAATTGCCGAAACGCTTCGCGATGTGTCTTGATATGTATTTTTTTTACGATATGGCGTATTCGGAAATCTGTGAGGTAATCGGATTGCCGATGAATACGGTGAAGTCGCATATTTTCAGAGCGAAGAAAATATTGCGTGAAAAATTGGCCGACATAGTGTAACGGAGGTTGGTATGAATCGCACGTGTGAACAAATTATGGATGATTTTCTTGCTCTTGATAAAAACGAACGTATGCCGCTGCACGTAACTGTGCATTTGCTGCGGTGCAAAAAATGCCGGACGGCCGTCCGGTTGTGTTCGTGTGCGGAAAAATCGGCGGCGCGCCCCTTAAAGACCGCGGAATCCGCTGCCGGAGCGGCGGTCGTCGCGTTGATGAAAAAGATAGATCCGTCGTATAAAGGTGAAGAACCCGTCGCGCCCATTTCCCTGAAGCGCTGGGTTGTTTCCGGCATCGCAATGATTGTCGCAATGTTGATGTTCCGGCTGACACCGGCGGCGATGTCGAGCGAGACGCTTGTGGTTTCGTTTTACCTTTTGTTCGCGCTCGTCGTAACGGCGTACTGCGCCATTTTCGTGGGCAGCAACCTCGATTTTTTCGTAAAGAAGATCGAAACGTTCAAACCGCGCGCCGCCGCGTAGTCCGAGTCTCCGTGTAAACCGGGCCGTCTCGGCGCGCACGAGTCTCCGCGAAACGCGCTCAGTCCCTGATTATCAGCAGACTGCGCGCCTGATATTCGGGCATGAATTGCTTGAGCGCGCCGTTTTCAAATTGAACGGTAACGACGTATTCCGCGTCCGAAACTTTCGCGTTCGTTATGATTCCGTAGCCGTAATCGTCGTGATACACTTTCTGACCTTTGCTCCAGGTATCTGCGAGCGGATGGCTTTCCGCAGCGTCCGCGGCTCCGTTCAGTGCGCCGCGCCGGAACGTTGCCGGCGATTCGCCGACTATTTGCAGCGCATCCCGCCGGATTTCCAGCAGAAACGGACTCGCTTCCATAAAGTCGGTGCGGCCGTACAGCCTGCGCCGTCTGCACGAAGTGAGCAGCAGCATGTCGCGGGCACGCGTGATTCCCACGTAAAAAAGGCGGCGCTCTTCTTCCCGTTCTTCGGGCTGCTTGTCCGTACGGGGAAAAATGCCGCTTTCAAGTCCGGTGATGACGACGCGCGGAAATTCCAACCCTTTGGTGTTGTGCAGCGTGATGAGCGTTACCGCGTCGCCGTCTTCGTCTCCGGCGTTTTCTATGGTGCGGTCGAGTTCGATATGATCGAGAAATTCGGTCAGTCCCGCGCGGTTGAGCGGATAGAGCGCCGCGCTGTTGGCCAATTCCTGCAAGTTTGCGGCGCGCTGGGTGCCGGCTATTTCGTCCTGCGCCGTGTGATAGTCCAGCAATCCGCTGAGCGTGTTGAGCAGTTCGATGAATTCCGACAGTTTTTTTCCCGACTGCGGATTTTCCGCGGAACTCGCTGTGCCGTTGTCCGGCGCGGATACGCCGAGTGACGCGGCGGCTTCCGCAGCAAGCCGTTCGGCGGGCAGCGGCAGCGAAACGTTTTCTTCCGCGTCGATAAGCGCGAGCAGTTCATCCATGATGCCGATAAAGTCCTGCAGTCCGGATTTTGCCTTTTTGGCCATGCCCGGAACCGATTCCCGGCACGCGTCGAGCAGACTGCCGCCGCCGGTAAGCGATTCGCGTGCGTTCCGTCGGGCGCATTCTACGATCATGTCCTGCGATTTGGAGCCGATACCGCGGCTCGGTTTGTTTACGATGCGTCTGAACGCGACTTCGTTGCGCCGATTCGCGGTGAGCGCCAAAAAGGCGAGCGCGTCCTTGATTTCTTCACGTTCGTAGAATTTGAGCGAACCGACGACGGTATACGGAATTTTCCGGTGCAGGAATTCGGTTTCAAAACCGAGCGACTGTGCGTTCGTCCGATATAAAATGGCCCAATCTGCGTACGGAACGCCGACAGCGTGCGCGTCCTGAATCAATTTTGCACAGAACGCCGTTTCATCATCCTGATCGTTGAGAAAAGCGAGAACCGGCTTTTCTCCGGTTCCCCGTTCGGCGCGCAGCGTCTTGCCGAGCCGGCCGGTGTTGTGTGAAATTACGTCGTTCGCCGTATCGAGAATCGGTTCGAGCGAACGGTAGTTTCGTTCGAGTTTGATGATCTGCGTACCGGGAAAGTGTTCCTGAAACGACAGTATGTTTTTGACCTCGGCGCCGCGGAATCGGTAGATGGACTGATCGTCGTCCCCGACGACGCACACGTATGTTTCCGGACCGGACAGCTGCTGCAGCAGTTCAAACTGCGCGACGTTGGAATCCTGATATTCGTCTACCATGATGACGCGGAAGCGGCGGTGCATGTGCGCCTTGACGGTTTCGTGCGCTTTCAGAAGGAGCACCGGCAGCATGATCAGATCGCCGAAGTCGACGTTGCCCGTTTCCTTGAGTCGGTTCTGATACGCGCGGTATACGTCGGGAAAGTTTTCCGCTGCATCTATTTCCGCAAGATCCGGCGAATCGGGCGTCAGACAATAATCTTTTGCAAGCGATATTTTATGCACGGCACGGGATGCTTCCTGCCGGCTCAGCGCGGGAAGCGCTTTGGTGAGCAGCGTTACCATGTCGTCTTCATCGTAAACGGTAAAGGACGGGTCGAGTCCCGCTTCCTGTGCGTGCAGACGCAAAAACCACGCGCCGAACGAATGGAACGTCCGTATGGCAGTGTTGGCGGCACGCGGTTCAAGGTGCCGCGCGCGGCTCGCCATTTCAGCCGCCGCTTTTTTGGTAAAGGTTACGGCGAGAATCGAATACGGATCGACGTCTTTTTCACCGATAAGATACGCTATTTTAGTGGTGATCACGCGGGTTTTGCCCGAACCGGCGCCCGCCAAAATGAGCAGCGGCGAACCGGAATGTTCCACCGCCGCGCGCTGTTCCGGATTGAGAACGCTCAAATACTCTGCTGCCGTCGGGTGCGTGTTTTCCATAAGTTCCTTACCGGTTACGGTACGATCCGGCCGTCCAAATCGAAGCCGCTGACGCCGGTTACGAGCACTTTGACGGTGCGGCCGGGAACGACCGGCGCGTTCCGGCTGCCGGATCCTGAGTGCGGCGCTGAGCCGGCCTGTTTCGCGTCGGGGCAAGGCTCGCCTGTTTTCAGCGATTCTGCGGGCGATTCTGAGCCGGCCGTTTCCGGCTGATCGGCCGTTTCGTCCTGATCATACCGAACGACGACGGCGCCGTCTACTTCCGGTGCCTGAAACCAGGCGCGCCCGATAGCAAGACCCGTGCCTTCGCCGTCTCCGCCTTCGATGATTTCTTCTATAAGAACGTCGTACGTCCGATTGAGATGGCGTTTGAGCCGTTCGGCCGTGATGCGTTCCTGTGCGCAGCGAAGCGCTTCCGCACGTTTTTCCGCGATTTTGCGGGAAACCTGTTTTTTAAGCGAAGCGGCGGGAGTGCCGTCTTCTTTGCTGTACGGAAAGCAGCCCGACCAGTCGGGACTGATATTTTCAAGAAAACGCTCGGTTTCCTGTGCGTCGTCTTCGGTTTCACCGGGGAATCCGGTCAAAAACGTGGTGCGCAGGGACACGCCGCCGTCTTTGACCGCGTCGAGCGTTCCGCGGATATTTTTGACCATGTCTTCGTAGCGGACTCTGCTGCCCGTGCGGTTCATCGCCTTGATGATCGAATCGGCGCCGCTTTGAAACGGGATGTCGAAATACGCCAACAGCCGCTCGTCCCGTGCGATTACCGGCAGAATGTCCGGCGGAAAATGGTCGGGATGGATGTACAGCAGTCTGAGCCAGAAGCTGCCGTTCAGTGCCGAAATTTTTTCAAGCAGCCGGGCGAGCGGACTTTGCGTACCGGACGCACCGTCGAATCGGGCCCATACCGCCGGATCGTGCGGATTTTCTCCGTCCATACCGTATGCGGCGGAATCCTGCCCGATGAGGTTTATTTCAAATATACCGTTTCGCGTCAGTTCGTCGATTTCCCGCACGATGTCGTCCGCATCCCGGCTGCGCAAATTTCCGCGGATGAGCGGAATTGCGCAGAACGAACAGCGGTTGTCGCAGCCTTCCGTTATTTTGACGAAGGCCGAGCCGGGAAACGACAGCAGTTCGCTTCGGCTGCCGCAGCAGACGCCTTGCTGCGCCGGTTTCACCACGGGATGTCCGCCGCTCAAAAGCGGTTCAACGAGAGAATCTATCGCCGTCAGATCGCCGTTACCGAAGATACCGTCCGCTTCTGGCAGCGCTTCGGCAAATTGCTCCGCGTAACGCTCCGCAAGGCATCCCGCCAGCAGTATTTTTGCGTCGGGATACGCTTCCTTTGCTTCCAGAAGTGCGTTCAGCGATTCGGTTTTTGCGCTTTCGATAAAACCGCAGGAATTGATAATGATGATATCAGCTTCCGCGGCGATTTCCGTTTTGCACAAACCTTTATTCTGCAGTCGGGTGATGATGAGTTCGCCGTCCACCTGATTTTTGGCGCAGCCGTGCTGGTCAAGAAAAAACTTAATCAATGGGAATCACCGCCAATTTGTACGTACCGTCAGTGTCCTTGATCCATTTTATGTCCTGCACGATGACCTGACCGGCGCGGCCGACTTCAAGGTTGATCGTTTTTCCGTCCGCGATGATTTGGAATTTAACGGCGTTGTTGTTTGAAATCCACAGACGGACGCCGTTGCTTGCCTGAATCGTCAGAATATCACCGCTGGTAAAGTAATCTTCGATTTCTTCGCGATTGTCCGTTTGATAGCGGAATACGCACGAACCGCGGAAACTGGAGTTTATGGTAAACGGATATGCGCGCGTATCTTCAAGAACGATCTGCCGCTTGGCGCCCGCCTCTGAGACTGACGGAATGCTGGCGATATCGGTTCCCGCCGTTCTCGTCCGCGGAGAGTTTTTGAGAATGACGCGGACTTCCGCGCCGCGCAATGCGTCCGTTCGCGATATGTCCGAAAGATAAACGATGATTTCCGAACCGTTCATTCCGTCCACGTCGATTTCACGTTCTTCGCTTAATTCAATCATCTGCATTCCCGCCGGCGTGGAAAGCTGCAATTCGGACTGCGTTCCCGCGACGGTGATTTCCATGTCGCCGTCGTCCGAGGGAACGACGAGTACGTCGCCTTTATACAGGCGCTTCTGGAGCGGCTGGGCCGACAGCACGTACCGCTCGGCGGACGACGTATTCGCAAGTACGGTGGACAACTGCGCGTTCCGATTGCGGCTTTTGACCGTGCAGACGTATACGGTCGTTATGATTGCGATCATCACGAACGCGGCTGCGCCGATGGTAAGCGGCTTGACGAACCGCGGAATCTGTTTTTTCAAGAGACCTTCGGGAACCGGTGATTCCTGAATCTTTTTTGCCCGATACAGCGATATGAGGTGCGCGGATTCAAGCCCTAAATATTCGGCATAGTTTTTCAAAAATCCGACGAGATACGCTTCGCCGGGGAATGCGTCGAGTTGTTCGTTTTCAAGCGCCTCAATGTACCGACGTGAAATGGATGTGTCGCGTTCCGCCGTTTCAAGATCGATTGATTTTTTTTCGCGCTCATCTTTTAGATGTTTGCCGAAACTGTCCATTACGCGTTCCGTCCTTTTATTCGGAAAATAGGAAATTATTGTAATTATTTGCCGACGAAGGGGCGTCGTATACGAAGCGCTGCACGGAAATGTTCTGATTCAGCACGTAATCGCTGAACAGGAACACGAACGTTTCGTTCTGGGGTGTTACCGCTTCCACGCGGCGGATCAGCTTCGTTTCGGGATTGACGGCAAGTTTTATCGTGCGGAATCCTTCCGACGAATTGCGGCGCGAAAGTATCAGTTTTATTACTTTTTCATCGGTCGTCTCGTCGAGCTGCACCGGCGCTTGGCCGATTTCGTACGCAACGGAATAGTATCTGCTCATGAGCGACAATCCCTGCGGCGTAGCGAGCGACATGCCGCTCTGTTCCGACGAGGCGGTAACGGACTGTATCAGCGCGGCGGAAGGACCGGGCAGATAAATGGTAAGCGTTTCGCCGTTAAATACGATCACCTGATTTTCAGGGTTTGAAAAATCGATACGCAGCAGATTCGGGCGTTTGAATGAAACCTTGCCGTACATATCCGATCTTGCGGCGGTAATCTGCATATTCGCTTCGTAATCTTTGATAGTGCCGTAATATTCGGATACGGATTGAAAGAACGCGCTCGCAGTCAAAATGTTTTGCGCGGAAGCGGAACAGACGGTTATAATACAAAAAATACTGATAATCAAAAGTTTTTTCATGAAACGTGAATACTCCGTATTTATATTAGAGAAGAAACCGGCTCTAGTCAAGACCGGATAAATGCAGCGGAATCGCCCGTCCGGCGGGTTCCGGCGGCAATCCGCATCGGGGACCCGCGGCCGCCGTTCGCGGCCGCCGTTTGCAGTCGCCGTTCGCGGCTGCCGTTTGCAGTCGCTGTTTGCGCCGGAATTTTTCGTCAGGATTCCGCTTCTACCGGGATAAACTCGAATCGGGTTACGTCGAACGGGCCGTTGTCCGTGAGTTTTATTTCGGGAATGACCGGCAGCGCCATAAAAGAAAGCGTCATCAGCGGCTCCATTTCTTTTCGGACATGCAGTTCGTCGAACGCAAGCTGCCGCAGCGTGCGCATGGCGGCGGCCGTTTCCGCTCCGGTGCCGGTGCTCATGAGTCCCGCAATCGGCAGCGCCAGTTCTCCGACGATCGCTCCGTTTTTAACGAGTACGATGCCGCCTTCCAGCTCCCGTATGCGTTCGACCGCAGCGGCCATGTCGCCGTCGTCCGCGCCGGCAACGATGATATTGTGCGAATCGTGCGCGTTCGTCGTGGCGATCGCGCCGCAGTCCAGCCCGTAGCCCGCCAGCAGGCCGATTCCGACGTTGCCGGTGTTCCGGTGCCGTTCGATTACGGCCAATTTTACGGCGTCGACGTTTTTGTCGTAGCGGAATCGGCCGCGGCTGTCGAGGCTGACAGTCCGCAGCGCTTTGCGCGTTACGATGCCGCCGGGCAGTGCTTCGATGACGGTTACCCGCGCAGATTTCAGTGGCAGGGCGAGCCGCTGCGCGGAAAAGTTGCGTACGCGGCAGGTGTTCCGCACGGTGTCGGTCGGATACAGCTGCGTGCGGTGCAGATAAACGCCGCGTTCGGCGCACAGTTTTCCGGCTATGAAAACGGCGCGTGCGGAAAACTGACGCAGGTCCGAGAACAGCACGATGTCGGCGCGGAGACCCGGCGCGAGACCTCCTCTGTCGTGCAGGCGGAAACATTCGGCGGCGTTCAGCGTCGCCATTTGTATGGCTGTAACCGCAGGAATCCCCTCCGCTACGCAGACGGCGAGGTCGTTGTCGAGGTGGCCGTCGGTGAGCATCGTTTCCGGGTCGTCCGTACACAGGACGCAGCGCCGCGCATTCTGCGGCGTTACGTTTTTGAGCAGCGTCTGCAAGTCGGTGCAGACGGCGCCCTGCCGGAGCAGGATGTACATGCCGCAGCGCAGCCGCTCGTCCATTTCCCGCAGCGTGGTGCATTCGTGGTCGTTTCCGATGCCGGCGGAGGCGTACGCGTTGAGCGCCTTGCCGCTCAGGGCGGGACTGTGCCCGTCTATGATAAGGTGCCGTTTGTGCGCCTGAAGGATTTTATCCAGTACGTCGTCCCGCGTTTCGAGTATGCCCGGATAGTTCATGAATTCACCCAATCCGTACGCCGCGCCCGAGTCGAACGGTTCGTCCATCATCTGCGCCGTCAGCGTGCAGCCGTTGTGCTCGAACGGCGTTGCCGGAACACACGAAGGAAGCATGTACCGCACCGAAAGCGGCGTCCGTTCGGCGGCGCGCACCATGTAGTCGAATCCGGCGAGTCCGCAGACGTTGGTTATTTCGTGCGGATCGGCGATTACGGTGGTCGTTCCGTGCGGCACGACCATGCGCGCAAATTCTTCGGGGCGGACGTAGCTCGATTCTATGTGGATATGTCCGTCTATAAGGCCGGGCGCGGCGTAGAGACCCGCCGCGTCGTATTCGGCGGCACCGCGGTACGAACCGATTCCGGCGATCGTGCCGTCGCTGACGGCGATATCGCCCTGAACGAGCGTTCCCGTGTAAACGTCGACTACGGTGCAGTTTTTGATTACCAGATCGGCTTCAAGCGTACCCGCGGCGATCCGGATCCGTTTTTTAAGTTGTTCAAGGTCGTTCATGGTTGCTCCTTGTCGTTTTTTTCATGTGTACCGGAAAGCGGTACGGTTATTTTTATTTCGGTTCCGATTTCATCGTTGGAAGTAATGGCGAACTCCGCGCCGATCAGCTTGGCCCGTTCCTGCATTCCCTGAATGCCGAAATGCGCGACGTTGTTCCGGGGCGCTTTCGCCGGATATGAAAAGCCCGTTCCGTCGTCGGTTACGTAGCAGACGAGGTTCGTCCGGTGCCGTTCGGCGGTTTTTCTGAACGCGACGCAGATTTCCGACGGAGACGCGTGCTTTATCGAGTTCGCAATACCTTCCTGGATGATCCGGTACAGATGAATGCACGTTTTTTCGGAAATCGCCGTCAGATCGAGCGATTTCGTGTATTTGCAGTAACAGGAAACGCCGGTGTCCGCTTGTATTTTATTGCAGAACGTCTGAACGGTTGCGGTGAAGTCTTTGCCGCTCAGATCCGGCGGCTGCAAATTCATGCAGATGGAACGCAGCTGCGCCACCGATTTCAGAATTCCGTGCGCTATTTCCGGCAGCGCCGTGTTCGTCAGCCGGTTCTGCGCCAATTCGAGACCGTAATATCTGAAATCCTGCATGACCGTGTCGTGTATTTCCAAAAGGATCCGGCGGCGTTCGATTTCCTGCGCTTTAATGACGGATTGTGCGAACCAGCTTGCCTGTTCCTGTTTCATTTTCGATTCCTGCAGCGATGCGGACATCCGGTACAGAATCAGCGTTCCGCCGATGATGAACGCAATGAAAAAAAGCAGCAGAAACAGAAACACGGTGTTCGTTTTTTCAGCCGCGTTTTTTTCGAGCGTTGCAAATTGAAACAGTGCGTACGAAATGTCCCGGGAATTATGCTGCGGCAGCGCGTTGCGGATTATCGCCGCCTGCTGAGTAAACGCCTTGTTCCGGTTCGCCAGCAGTGCGAACGCCGGATCGTTTATATATGCAGTAAAGTTTTCCTGAAAGATAATCAGTTTTTCTTTTTTTTCTTCTTGCAGCCAGTCGGGAGTGCCGTCGTAATCGAGCCAAGTGGTGAACAAGTCCGAAACGTCTGCCGGAAACACCAACGCGCAGCTGCACAGCAGCAGCAGCGCGAACGCGCCTTTTTTCAGTAAAATCGGCAGAAAATGAACAAAACGAAAAAAGTGTGTTATACTGTACCGCATGGCTCCAAAAATCAAGATACTTCTTTCCGTGTTCATGTGTACTGTCCTTAATACGCTGCTTGCTTTTATCGTTCAGCCTCGTTTATCGTTGTTTCTGGATACGGTGTTTACTATCGCTATCTGTTTTCAATACGGCCTGATTCCCGGTATCGCTACCGCAGCGCTGACGTCTTTATGTATCGATTTTACGCTGTATCCCAACCGATTCAATTTCCCTTTCGTATTGTGTACTCTGTGTATTGTGTTTCTGGTATGCTATTTTAAGCGCAACTATGTAAAATATCAAGAGATTTCGGCTGCTTTACTGATACATTTGTTCTTGTTGGGACTCGTCTCCAGCCTTTCGGTCAGTATATTGGGCGAATTGCTCAATTTGGTTATGGGAGTGCTGTTCGATCAGAAATTCCATTATACGACTGATTGGTACCAGATTTTCTTTTTGCGGCACGGATTCCCGGAACCGATCGCGGGATTTCTGTCGCGGCTTTTGGTAAACACGATAGATCAGCTGTTTTCCGTTTTTACCGGATACGGCGTTTTTTATCTGTTTGCGCGCAAAAAGGACAAATCGTCATAATCCGATCAAGTCGCTCCGGCAGAAAACGTCGGTTTTTTCATACAGACGGGACAGATAATTTTCTACGGTTCGCGTTGAAATATTCATTTTGTCCGCAATCTGCTGATTCGACAGATAATCCTGCACGTAAATAAGCACTTCCCGTTCCCGTTTGGTCAATATGTCCGGCGAGGCGGCGTCTTTTTTATATTCTTCGTAAAGTCCGCTGTCGATGTACGTTCCGCCCGCGGCGACCGCGTTCAGCGCGTCCAGAATTTCCTGTTCCGGTGCAATTTTTGATACGCAGCCTTTCGCGCCGAGTTCCAGCGCCCGCTGTATGCGCGGAACGGTAACGAACGCCGAATAAATGACGATTTTTACCGGACAGTCGTCCGCGCGCAGTTCCATGCCGTTTTCTTGCAGTAAATCGGCTATCCACCGAATGAATTCAAGCCCGTTGTCTTTTTGAAGCATGACGTCCAGCAATATCACCGTACAGTCCCGCCCGTTCGGCTCCGCTGTTAAAACACCGGTAAGCAGCGTTTCCGCTTCAGTAAGACAGGCTGCTTCTCCGATGCACTTCCAGGCGGAGTTGTCCGATTCGGCACTGCCAGATTCGGCACTGTCCGATTCGGAACCGCTTGATTCAAGGTATTGAGCCAGCCCGTGCCTGAGAAATACGTGATCGTCTATGATAAGAAAAGTTTTCATTGCACCGTTTCCCGCCGTTTAAAAACTGTGAAAAAACACTGAATCCGATTTTACCATAAGCAGGTACCTTAGTAAACGTAATGAAGAGAGTGCATCCGCCGGAATCGTTCGGTTCCGGACTCTTTCATATGTTTATTTTTAGGAGTTTTAGATGAAGAAAACGAAAATCGGATTTATCGGCGGAACGATTGCCGCCGCCGTTTTGGCTCTGTCTCTTGCCGGTTGTAATCAGGGAACCGGCGGCAGTGGTTCCGTTGTTCCTGACCAGCCCAAAGTGTCGTATCGGGACAGCATCTTCGTCCAGGGACGGGGACAGGTATATCAGCCGGTACTGACGAATAATGGTCAATCAGTATATGAACGTACTGATCCCGTATCTGAAACTGTCGCTGATTTTTATATGGGACAGTACGAAATCACGGACGAATGGTGGAAAGAAGTGTACGACTGGGCGACTGACGCCGCGCGCGGAAGCAGACAGTATTCGTTTACGGTCGGTAATTCTCTCAGCAACGGCATGTCGTACGGAGACGCCGTCGTGTGGTGCAACGCGCTCAGCGAATATAAAGGCCGGGAACCCGTTTATATGGAAAAGGATACAATTGTCGTTGCCCGGACAGCCGTCAACGTTTCAAAAGATACATCGAGAGACGGTATTATGATATCTACCAATAATATACAAGTCTCAAAGGCTGCAGACGGTTTCCGTTTACCGTCTCTGGCGGAATGGCAGTTTGCCGCGCGCGGCGGAAATCCTTCTGCCAGTACCATTTGGAATTATCAGTTTGCAGGCAGTGATAATATCAGTGAGGTTGCTTGGTTCATCGGCAACGCGAACAGCCGGGGAACGCTCGTTGCCGGAGGAAAAAAATCGAACACGCTCGGTTTCTATGATTTGTGCGGCAGTCAGCGGGAATTCGTGTTCCGCGTTGCATTAAAGGCAGAGGCTGTGTCTTTTCCGAGAACCCCTTCGGCAGCAGCTGAGTTTGTCGCCGGCTCGGTGCTTGACGACAGTGATGCCTGTAAGATTCTGTGCGGTGAGACGGTTGCCGCTACACAGGTCGTTCAGAGTGCTTCTTTCCGTATCGTTTCAAACACCAAGTTTTAAGAACACGTAAAGAGTAAGCAGTAGTACGCGGAACCGGTTCGGTGTTTTACCGGATCGGTTCCGCTTTTTCACAGACAACAAGGAATGGGGTTATGCAGCAAATGAAACGGATTATGCTGGTGTATTTAAAATTCGTACTGATTTGTTTTGCCGTTTTATGTGTTACCGGTATGATCTTCGGCGAATATATCGTTTCCGAGCGGGGCGGTTCGCTGCTGAGTGCGGCGGCCCGGCCGGTGCACGCGGATCACGGTCGCGCTGCCGTCGACTTGTATCAGTTTACGTTGGTTCCCGTACCGGGCGGCTCTTATACGTGCGTTTTTACCGGACTGATGCCCGCCAGTGAAAGAAAACCCGACGAAACCGAATATATCGCACCGTTTTATATGAGTGCGCACGAAGTATCCAACGAACTGTGGGCGGAAGTCTTTACCTGGGCAACGAGCCCCGAGCGGGGAACGTACCGGTACGTGTTTTCGGACGGTTCGTTCCGGTACTGTACCTGGATGGACGCCGTCGTGTGGTGCAACGCACTCAGCGAATACCTGAACCGGGAACCGGTGTATTATGCCGGTACCGCTTCAGGCATCGGTACCGCGGCCGCCGGCAATACTGCCGTCGCTTCCGGCATCGGCAGTGCGCAGTACGCGTCGGTTCTGCGCCAAAGCATATCGTATGCCGAATGCCTCAATGAAGGCGTTCACTTTCCGGATATAAAAGAAAGCGCCGACGGCTTCCGGCTCCCCACTGCGGCGGAATGGCAGTTTGCGGCGCGCGGCGGAGATCCCGACGCGGAAGACTGGAATTATCAGTTCGCCGGCAGTAATAATATAGACGAAGTCGCCTGGCACGCGGGCAACAGTATGGGCTTTCATCCCGTCGGAGAAAAAAAAGCCAACCGTTTGGGCCTGTACGACATGTGCGGTAACCACTGGGAATGGGTGGAAAAATCCCGAACGGAAAACGTCGGCTATCTGGCAGGCGGTTCGTGCAAAACGTACCCTTCGCACTGCACCGTTTTTTCCATGCTGGCCCTTCATCCGCTTGAAGGCTATGAAACGTCGTTCCGGGTCGTTACGAACGGCAGGCTGCGGTAACCTGCCGAACACGGCAGACTGCGGTACCCTGATTCCGACCCGGCGCCGCCCGGTCGGTGCGCGTTCCGGCACGATATATTAAAAAAATACCATACTTTCCCGATGATTCCGAATTATGAACGATATATAATATCGTACGCGACGCGTTCGCCCGTGTCCGCTTTCCGTCCCGATACGGTGCGCGTGCAAAACCGCTTTCAGGAGAAATTTATGGAAGAAACAGACGACAGTGAATTTATCAGCACCGATTTTTTTACGGAAGGAACGTCGGCTCCCGCCGTTCAGCCCGATTCCCTGTCCGCAATGGCGGAACAGCTGGGCAATTCGTTTTCATTCAAACAGATCGGCTCCATGTCCCGCTATATCGAGCCGGTGAGCGGAGAAAACAGCATCGACATGCTGGTCGAGTTGTTTCAAAGCCAGCCGGAACTTACCGCGGTGCCCGTTGAAGAATACGACCGGGTTATCGGCGTTATCGACCGGAAAACCGTCGCCGCCGCAACCAACACGGCGTGGAAACGGTTTACCGCAAAGAAAATAGGCGACTACGTGCAGCGGGTGTCCGCCGTGCTGTACGCGCGTGATTTTATCGAAAAATCGCTGCAGAAAGTTTCGGAAATCAACCGGAAAGACGGTATCCTGTATTTTCCGGTGTTCAACAACCGGAGTTTTTTCGGCATAGTGTCGCTCGACGATTTCCTGTCGCGGATTGCAGAGATTCGCGAACAGGATCTGCGCAAAGCGTTCGTCATACAGCAGCGGCTGTTTCCCGACGCGGAAACGCTCGCGCAGCTGCCGTTCCGCGTGCAGGTGTGGAACCGGATGGCGAACGCGCTCGGCGGAGATCTGGCGCAGGTGATACCGCTTTCTGCCGGATCGTATTTGGTGTGCTGCTTCGACGTGTCGGGAAAAAACGTGGCGGCGTCCCTTTTGACCATCGCGGCAGGTTCGTTTTTTAACGTGCTGAAATACGTTCCGTCCTGTACGCAGAATCCGCTCAAGCTCGTTTCGCTGCTGGACGAATATCTTGAATACGCGGTGCCCGTGGGCAGTTTTATTACGGCCGCTTTCTGCTACGTGGATACGGAACGCCAGCTGATCCAGATTTACAATTGCGGGCACACGGCGGTGTACGTGTTTTTTCGGGACGAAGCCGTGAAAAATCGGGTGAACATCGCTGCCGTTAATCCGGCGCTGCCGCCGCTGGGAATGGGTGCGGTGAAATCCGCACTGAACGGATACGCCGCCGATCCTGCCGGAAACGTGAAGCCGTACACGCAGCTTCCCGTCAAAGCGGGCATGCACGTCGATTTGTATTCCGACGGTTTGAGCGACATGCAGGGCGACGACGGCGTCCGGTTCGACGACGATCGCACCCGCCGGTTTTTCATGGAGCTATATTGTAAGAAAGATGCGGACGTGAGCGGCGCCGTGGAAGCGGTCGTTGACGGCTGGATACATACCGCGATGCTCCCCGACGACATTACCGTCGTCGATATCCGATTGTAACCGCTTCCGCGTGCAGGCGCCGGGTACCGCTGCCGGTATGCCGCCTGGTACCGCAGCCCGGTATGCCGCCGCTTCCGTGTGCGGCGTAACGCGGGTATAAACCGCGACTCCGATACCTTCTGAGAACGATAAACCTCGATGCGCTGCGTCGAGGTTTTTTATTTTCTTCCGCATGTTTTGAGGAAAAGATGCGCATGTTTTTTATTTTCTTCCGCATGTTTTGGGAAAAAGATGCGCATGTTTTTAAATTTCTTCCGCATGTTTTGGGGAAAAGATGCGCATGTTTTTTATTTTCTTCCGCATGTTTTGGGGAAAAGATGCGCATCCGTGCCGCGGCGCGGGAGGATGCCGGCGTTTGCCCGATGGGTGCCGGCGGTTTACGGATACCGGCCGGCATTGCGAACGTTACACTTTTATGCGGCGCGTTCTGATGTCGAACAGAACAGCCAGAATGAGGATAATGCCGCGAACCATGTACTGGTAGGAAATACCGATGTTCATCAGGTTCATGCCGTTCGATAAGGCGGACATGACGAGCGCTCCGATAATCGTTCCCGTTACGCGTCCGACGCCGCCCGACGAAGAAACGCCGCCGACGTAGCAGGATGCGATCGCGTCCATTTCAAAGGCGTTGCCCGCCGTCGTCGTTGCCGACTGCAGCCGCGCGGTGAACAGGATTCCCGCAAGCCCCGCGAGCGCTCCCATTGAACAGAAAACGAACATCGTTACTTTCTGCACGCTGATACCGCTCAGTTCCGCCGCTTCGGGGTTGCCGCCCGTCGCAAAAATGTGGCGGCCGAGCACCGTGTTGTTGGTAAAAAAATGGTAGACTGCGAGGACTGCCAGTACGATGACGACCGTCCAAGACAGTCCGTTGTAATTGGCAAGTTTCCAGGTAAAAAACAGTATCAGTGCGGCGATAAAAAAGAGTTTGCACACGAACATGTCGATCGGCAGATTCTGCAGACGGTATTTTTCCCGTTTGGCGCGGTTCACGATTTCGCTCACGATGATGAACACGATCAGCGCGATGCCGAGGATGAGCGTGAGTACGTGAAGCCCTTCCGGTCCGAACGGATCTTGGATAAAGCCGTTGCCCAGCGCGTTGAACGCGGCGTTTTTTACGATGATCGTTCCGGTGCCTTCGGTAACGCGCAGCAGCGCTCCGCGGAAAATGAACATGCCGGCGAGCGTAACGACGAACGCCGGAACGCCGCATTTCGCTATCAGCGTTCCCTGATACAGTCCGATGAGCAGTCCGATTCCCATCGCGATAAGCACGACGGCGGCGACCGGAAGACCGGTAAAGTTGCGCATCAGCAGTGCCGCGATGGCGCCGGTAAAGCCGGCGGCGAATCCGACGGACAGATCTATCTGCCGTATGATGAGAACCAGCGTCATACCTATGGCAAGAATCGCAACGTAGCCGGTCTGATCGAACAGATTGCTCAAGTTGCGCGGCGTCATGAAAATACCGCCGGTCGTAACGGTAAAGAAAATCATTACGACCATCAAAGCGACGAACATGCCGTATTGGCGTGCGTTCTGTTTCAAAATTCTGAAGTTCATGGTTTCTCCTAATGAAGTTATTGCGGTGAACGGCTGCGTCAGTTCGCCGTTGCCAGATGCATGATTTTTTCCTGAGTGGCGTCCGCGCCGCTCAGTTCGCCCGCGATCACACCGCCTGAAACGACGTATATGCGGTCGCTCATACCGAGTATTTCCGGTAATTCGGACGATATCATGATGATGCTCATGCCCTGTTCGACCAGCGTGTTCATGAGCGTGTAAATCTCGTATTTTGCGCCGACGTCTATTCCGCGCGTCGGTTCGTCGAGAATCAGAATATCGGGCTTTACCATAAGCCATTTTGCCAGCGACACTTTCTGCTGGTTTCCGCCGGAAAGTTTGTTGACTTTCGCATCTATCGAGGGCGTTTTGATTTTGAGTTCTTGGCGATATTTTTCACTCACCGTGATTTCCCGGTTTTTGTCGATGATATTGTTTTTTACCAGCTGCTTGAGCGACGCGATCGTTATGTTCTGTTTAACGTCCTGCTCGAGAATCAGGCCGTCTCTCTTGCGGTCTTCCGACACGTACGCGAAGCCGTGTGCGATGGCGTCTTTTGAGTGTCTGAAATCGACCGGTTTGCCGAACAGGAGCGCCGTTCCTTCCACTTTGTATTTACGCGGATTGCCGAATACGCTCAGCGCGAATTCCGTCCGTCCGGCGCCCATCAGTCCCGCCAGTCCCAGAATTTCTCCCCTGCGGACGTTCAAATCGATGCCTTTCAGCAATTGGCGGGAAATGTTGTAGTCGTAGACTTTCCAGTCTTTTACTTCAAAAACGACGTCGCCTCTGTCGGCGTGCGCACGCTTCGGATAGATGTTTTTTATTTCGCGGCCCACCATGTGTTTGATGATGATTTCTTCGCTCAGTTCCGCGCGCGGCAGCGTGGCGACCGTCCGTCCGTCTCTGAGTATCGTAACCGTATCCGCGATTTTCAGCACTTCTTTCAGTTTGTGCGATATCATGATGCAGGTTACGCCCTGTTTTTTCAGGTTCAGTATCAGTTCCAGCAGGTTTTCGCTGTCGTCTTCGTTCAGTGAAGACGTCGGTTCGTCCAAAATGAGTATGCGGATGTTTTTGCTGAGCGCTTTTGCGATTTCAATAAGCTGCTGTTTTCCGGTGCCCAAGTTTTTTATCTGCGTGCCCGGGTCGACGTCGAGTCCCACTTTCGCAAGCTGCTGCTGTGCCCGGATGATGGTTTCGTTCCAATCGATGGAACCGTTTTTCTTTTTGATTTCATGACCGAGGTAGATGTTTTCGTATACCGACAGTTCGCTTATGAGCGCCAGTTCCTGATAGATGATCGCAAGGCCCGCTCGTTCGCTGTCTTTGATCGTTTTATACGTTTGTACTTCCCCGTCGATAATGACTTGGCCTTCGTAGGTTCCGTACGGATGCACTCCCGACAGGACTTTCATCAGCGTCGATTTTCCGGCGCCGTTTTCTCCGACCAGAAAATGGATTTCGCCTTCGGCAACTTTGAACGTTACGTCGTCAAGCGCTTTTACTCCGGGAAATTCTTTTACTATGTGAGCCATTTCAAGAATGTTTTTGCCCATTACCAGTCCTCTTTTGATTTTGAACCGGAACCGGCAGGCTGCCGATTCCGGTAGGTGATTTCATTTCAGCAGTGTTTACTTAGAATTTTAAATTGCGCGCGCCGTTGTAATCGGCTTCAACAAGCAGTTTGATGTTGTCTTTGGTAATGACGGTTACGGCGGTTTGTTTGGCGGGAATCTGTTTGCTGCCGTTGTCGTAGGAAGAGGACGTTGAAGGTTTTTTGCCTGCAAGGATGTCCGTGGTCATGGCGATGGCGTCCGCCGCGAGCGTACTGGTGTTCTTCCACACGGTCATAGACTGTTTGCCGTCGGCGATGTACTGCGCGGAAGCGAATTCGGCGTCCTGACCGGTAATGTAGAAAGACGTTACGTCGGGATCTTTGGAAAACTCGTCCGCGATAGCGCGCGCCGTGCCGTCGTTCGGAGCGAGGATGTACACGCCGCCTTTATCGGCAGTTTTGGCTACCGTCAGGTTGTCCGCGGCCTTTTTCTTTGCGATGTCGAAGTTCCAGTCGGTCGTAACTTGGTTGATGATGTCGGCCAATTCGGTGCGGGACAGTTTGGTTTTGTTCTGCAGCGCGACTGCTTTATCCGAGTTTTTGATTACGAACGTACCGTCCGCAATTTTGGGCTGCAGGACTGACCAGGCGCCTTCAAAGAAGATGAACGCGTTGTTGTCCGATGCCGCTCCCGCGTACAGATACAACGGTACGCCTTTTTTGCCGGGTGTCAGTTTGTCGATGAGGAATTGTCCCTGAGCGACTCCGACGGAAAAGCTGTCGAACGTTACGTAATAATCGACGGCGGCGGTATCGGTGATGAGCCGGTCGTAGCAGATGACCGTTACGCCGTCTTTTTTTGCCGCTTCAACGGCTGCCGCGGCGGCGGTTGCGTCGTGCGGGCAGATGATCAGAATCTTGATTCCTTTGTTAAGGAGCGCTTCGACGTTCTGCTTTTCCTTGTTGGAATCGCCCTGACTGAACAGCAGCTGTACCGACGCTTTGCCTTCAAGCAATTTGAGAAATTGCGTTTCGTCCTGAATCCAGCGCGGTTCGTCTTTCGTGGGTAAAACGATGCCGACTTCAATCTTTGCGGATTCTTTTGCTCCGCCGGCAAAGACCGGCAGCGTTAACGCCGTCAGTATAAGCATACCGAGGATCGCCTTCACACTCTTTTTCATATGTGTCTCCTATAAAAAACGTCTGCATGATCGTTTTTTTAATCATGCAAGTTCAGTATAGAATATAGTTTTTCCGGTAACGGGAAAAATTCTGTCCGTTTTTATGATAAAAGGAAAAAGGCCGCGCGGGTGCATCGTTTTGCCGAACCTGCTCTGGAAAAAAATGAGGTCAAAATAAAACAGACGGGGCGCGGCGGTTACTCGATGCCGCGGCGTTTTCGGTACAGGCGGCGTTATTCGGTGCCGCGGCGGTTATTTGCCGTTCCGGTACACGTCTTCCCGGCTGTGAAAACCCGAATCGACGATAACGTCGTCGATATTGCCGCTCGTTACCAGAACCGGCGCAAGGAACACTGCCGGAACCCGTTTGGCGCCGTTGTCGATCGATTCGGTAACGCCGTCCAGTTCCGCCGCCGGCACGCCCGACGCGAGCAGATACGCATACGTCGCCGCTTTTTGCGCCAGTTCCGTTATCGGCTTATACACCGTCGCTGCCTGAGTGCCGGCTGCGATGCGCTGACACGCGGCGATGTCCGCATCCTGTCCGACGACGGGTACGGTCGTTCCGAGCCGGTGTTCGGAAAGCGCTTTGAGCACCGATTCGGCGACGGCGTCGTTTCCGCAGATAACGGCGTCGGGAATCAGATTCAGTTCGAGCAGTTCCGACATTTTACGGTACGAAAGGTCGTAATTCCAGTCCGTCGTATAATATTTGAATTGCACGCTGACCGGTCTGCCGTCGAGTGCGTCGCGGACGCCCGTATCGATCAGAGCCATATTGTAGTCTTCTTCCGCGCCGTATATGCAGTAATAGGCGCCTTTCGGGCGCAGGCGCAGCAGCGCTTCGGCCATCAGAAAACCGACTTGTCTGCTGTCGATCGTCAGATACAGCGAAACGTCCGCGTTCCGTATCAGTCGGTCGTATGAAACGACGGGAATGCCTTTGCTGCGGGCGCGCTGTACTACGGCGGTGAGCGCGTCGGCGTTTTTGGGGACTATTACCAATACGTCGACGCCGCGGTCTATGAGGTACTGGATTTGACTGCACTGTGCTTCCTGATCGTTGCCCGCGTTTTGTACGATAACGTCCGCACCCAACGCGCGCGCGGTGTCCCTGAAAATGTCGCAATCGCGCCGCCATCGCTCTATGATAAACGTGTCGATCGAAAAGCCTATCGTTACTCTTTTTTCCGCCGCCTGATCCGATTGTTTTTTTCGGGAGTCGGGTTTCAAAAAACAGCCGCTGCCCGTGCAGACTATCATGCATATGAGTCCCGTTATAAAAACGGACGTACGCGTACGGGGGTGTCCTGCCGAGCTTTTCATACGTTCTCCTGATAAAAAGGCAAGGAGGAAATGTCAATTTCCGGCTTGGCTTTTTACGCAGCTTCGCAGTAAAGCGAGAAGCTGCACTTGATAAGAAAGTTTGCAACGCAAACTTATGAAAGATACAAACCGACGATATTGCAGACGGTTTGTATCTTACTCTCCTGATAAAAACTTTGTGTAAAAACGCCGCGCCGTTTGTTTCATTCGCTGCCGCCGCCGTCGTTCGGTATTGAGGTACGATATTCCGTCGGCGTGAGACCGAATTTTCGGCGGAATAATTTGCTGAAATAATTCTGATCCGGATACCCGATCCGGTAACTGATTTCTTTTATGCTGTATCCGCCGTGCCGCAGCAGCTCTTTGCCTTTTTCCAAGCGCAGTTCGGTTACGTAATCGATAAACTTTGAACCCGTTTCGTCTTTGAACAGTTTGCTCAGATAAAACGGATTTACGTGTGCGAGCCGGGCCGTCTGTTCCAGGGAAATTTCGTTTCCGATATTGTCCTTGATAAAATCCTGCACTTTTTCGATTATCGGATTCAATTTTGCAGTCCGGCTTTCGTACAGGATAAACGTGCATTCGAGCAATTGCGGCAGTACGTAGGCCGTTATCTGGGAAAAAGACGCGCAGTCTGCCAGAATGCTGAACGTGTTTGCAAAAGCCGGCAGATCCGCGTATCCTTTGCGGACTTCCGCTGCACAGTTGCGTGCGTTCACCAATATTCTGAAGCAGGCGTTTTTAACCGCGTCGAACGGAATCGCCGCCGTCCGTACCAGCGCTTTCCAGCGATCAAAGTAAATCTTTACGCCGGAAACGTCGCCCGCGGCAACCCGGCTCAGCAGCTGCTGTTCCGAATGGAGTTCCGCTTTCAAATACGGCTCGCTTTTCGTCTGGCTCGCGTCGGCAAAGCCTATGCCGCCGGCCGTATCCGTTTTGTTCAGCGTTTCGAGCGCCTCGTTATACGCGCAGACGGTTTGCCCGATATCCGTTTTAATCGAACTGACGCCGAGGCGCACCGCGGCGCCCAAACGCAGCGCGAGCTGCCGGTATACGGTTCTGAGCGTCTCCCGCACGGGATCCTCGGGATTGCACGGTATGAAGACGGCGATCCGGTTCATCATGAACGAACCGACGATCCCCTGCAACGATGCCTGAAAAAGGTCGCGGACGTGCGTATACGCTTCGTATTTATTTTTTGCGGAGGTTTCCGGCAATTCGAGGCAGCAGAAATAGTACGAATCTTCCGTAATTTTAAAATATTCAAGGTATCCTTGCAGGTTCCGCGTTTCCGCGGATGCGAATATGGACGAATAAATGAAGTCGCTTTCCACGATGGACGAGACGAAGCTGAGTTTTTTGCGTATTTCGATGTCGGCCGAAAGGTTTTCCCGTTCGGCGTCGATACGGCTCATCGCGTTGCGTACCGTCTGCGTTATGATGTTCCGGTTTACCGGTTTGGTCAAATATCGGTAAGCACCGAGCGCCAGCGCTTCCTGCGCATATTGGAAGCGGTCGAACGCGCTCAAAATGACGACGATCGTTCCCGGATTCGATCGTTTGATTTCGGCGACGGCTTCAAGTCCGTTCAGACCGGGCATATTGATGTCCATAAACACGATGTCTATTTTCTGTGTCTGGCAGAGCGCGAGTGCGTCGGTACCCGACTGCGCCGTGTAAATACACAGCTGGGACGGAAAATTCTTTTCCAGAATAAAGGTCAGCGAATCTATGACGATTCGTTCATCATCAGTAAGCAGTATTTTATACATTCCGTATCCTTATGATAAAAACCGTACCGCCGCCGGCGGCTTCGGCAATGTCGAACACGTCGTCCGTTTGATAGTACGTGCGCAGCCGGGTTACGACGTTGTCCAAGCCGATGCCGGTTCCGCCCGTTCCGTCCTGCGGCCGTTTCTGCACCGGTCCCGGATTTCCGGAGAGCAGGCGCTGCCGTTCCTGCGGCGGAAAGCCGCAGCCGTTGTCGGCGATCGTAACGCAGACCGTTTCCGTTTCGCCTTCAGTTAGGGAATATACGCGGAGCGTTATCTTTCCGCCCGACGACACGTCCGCCAGTCCGTGCCGGATGCAGTTTTCGACTAACGGCTGCAGTGTCATGGACGGTATGCGCCGCCGCAGATCGGCGCATTCTATTTCCTTTTCAAAATCGAATTTGGAGGTGAAGCGGACTTTCATGATGTAAACGTAATTGTCGACCAGCGCGAGTTCTTCCTGCAGCGTCGTGTCCTGACCGGTCCGGCTCAAATTGTAACGGTAAAAATCGGAAGCCTGCTCAAGGAACCGGCACGTTCTGTCAGAACCTTCCAGCATCGCAAGCTGTGCGCCGGTATTGAACGTGTTGAACAAAAAGTGGGGATTTATCTGCGCCTGCAGCGCTTTCAGCTGCGCGTCCTGATACAGGGCGGTCATCTTCGATTCGCGCTCACGCAGTTCCGCTTCGTTTATCGCTTTTTCCCAGATGGTGTCTATGTATTCCCTGATGCTGACGATCATACGGTTGAACGCGCGGCAAATATTGCCGATTTCATCCTGCTTGTCGTATGAAAACAGCGGAATGTCGAAATTCCGTTCGGCAAGCTGATGGGCGGCGTCCGATATTTCGACGAGCGGCTGCGTGATTCTTGAAACCAGCATGTATATCAGCACCGTGTTGAGCACGATGATAAGCAGTATGATGCTCGCACAGTTTTTCATTATGTCCGAAACGGTTTCGAGCAGCTGATTGTAGCGCGTGATGTTGTTCCTGAAATAGAGCGTGCTGAGCTCCGAGACGGCTTCCGTAAGCAGGGAAAACGATTTCATCGCATGAATATAATTGCCGTCCGCCTCGCGGTTTTTGTTTGCCCGGCGCGCGTATACGGCTTTATCCGCGTATCCGATAAAACTTTCGGTAAACCGCAGTATGGAATATTCTTTTTGCCCGATCAGTTCGACGGACGGTTTGCCGCAGAGAATCGCCGGATGCGATTCGAGTTTCGAGCGGAAGCTGTAATAGTTGTCGATGCTTTCGTACGTGCGCAGTTTCATGTATGATTCCAGCGACAATTCCGTCTGCGCGAGCAGCGCGTAATACGCGTCCAATTCCGAATTCGTCTTGTAAGAAACGGCGACGGAACGTACGACCGCGCTCACGATGACCGCGACGTACAGAATGAGAACGCACATGATGCAAAAAGAGAGAAAAAACGATCTCAGAAGTCTGCTGCGAATGCTCGTTTTCATCGTCGGTTCGCTCCGTTCAGCACGCGTATCGTAGGCGCGGCGGGGAGGCCTTCGTATCCGTTCTCGTTCCGGCGGAACAGCGCGGCGACCGCCTGTTCGCCGATTTCTTCGGCGTCTACGGAAATCACGGTGTGGATGATGCCCCGGTCGAGGTATTTTTGCGTTTCACTGTTTTCATATAAGCCGATGATCGTGATTCGCTCCGTCATGTTGAAATCGATCACCGTCTGTGCGGCGAAGACCGTATCGTCCGCCGAAAAGCAGACGACGGCGCTGCCGGCTTCCATTTCGGCGATTTCGCTCCGTATCCGCTGGTTCCGCCCGCCCGGTTCCGCGCCGTTTTTGCCGCTCAGTATCCGTATCTGCGGCGCGTACGGCGGAACGAACGTTTCCCGCACGGCGGCGAGCATTTTGCGGACGGTCGCTTTGTTTTTGTCCGTGTTTTCGATCGCATATATGATGTTCGGGCGCGGCTCCACGCCGAGTATCGTGCGCGCTACGGTGTGCCCCAATTCGGCCGTGTCTGCGCCGATGAAATAAACGCCGCCGTTTTTTTCATTATCAGTCCCGACGACTGCCACTGCAACGTTCGTGTTCCGGACGGTAACCGGTTCGGTAACGACGATGTTTTCATCCTCCGTATAAACGATGATGCCGTCGGCGCAGACGTACGCCGCGTAATCGAGCAGGGATTGTATCGATACGTTCTGTGCCAGCGTTGTAGGCGTGAGCAATTCCACTGCGGCGTCGTACGATTCGGCGGCGCGGGCGGCTCCTTCGTACAGTTTTTGCAGAAAATCCGCGTCTTCCCGTGTTCCCGCGACCAGCAGATGATACGAGCGCTGTCCGCCGTCTCCGGAACGCGCGGCGGTTCCCGCCGTTCGTATGATGATGTTCGTGTAATACGCCGTAAAGCAGCCTACCGCGGCAATCAGGACCGCGATGAATATGAGGATATAACCGGAATACTTTTTCATATGCATAACAATTCTCTCGTTGCCGTATATCGTATGATACCATATGATTTTTTATCCTGCAACAAAAAAGGACGTTCGGTCAAAGCGCGCTTTCTTGTGCACGAACTGCGAGGTCGTATATACTGAAACCGTGTATACTGATCAGAGTGCGGGGCGGTAAAAACGGAGCGTTGATGCGGCCGTTTCCGCCGTCGCCGCGGAGGAACTATGGAGTGGTTTGACCGAATGAACGATGCCGTTTCGTATATCGAAACGCATCTGACCGAGACCGTCAGGTATGAGGAAGCGGCGCGGATTGCGTGCTGTTCGACTTTTCATTTTCAGCGGATGTTCGCGTATATTGCGGGAGTTCCTCTTTCCGAATATATCCGCCGCCGGAAAATGTCTTTGGCAGCCGTCGAGTTACAGAACGGCCGGAAAATCATCGACGTGGCGCTTGCGTACGGCTACGAGTCGCCGACGGCGTTCAACCGTGCGTTCAAAAGCGTTCACGGCATGGTTCCGTCGGCCGCCAAAAAACGCGGCGTATCGGTAAAATCGTTTCCCCGAATCACGTTTCAATTTTCCATAAAAGGAGACACCGTCATGGAATACAGAATCGAAACGAAGGGCGCGCGGCGAATCGTAGGCGTTTCGTGCGCACTGGACAAGGATTTGGAAAAAAACTTTGCGCAAGTTCCCAAAATGTGGATGAAAGCGTCTTTGCTCGGCACGGTGAAAAAGCTGGCGGCGCTGCAGAACGACCCTGAACTGCCCGGCATTTTGGGCGTCAGTTTTTGTACCGGCGACGACGAATGGCGGTATTACATCGCGGCCGCAACGGACAAGAGTGCGCCGGGAAAATTTGAAACGCGTGAAATTCCCGCCGCCACCTGGGCAATTTTTTCGGGGGAAGGTCCCAGTCAGGGAATTCAGGAACTTGAAAAACGTATCGTAACCGAATGGCTGCCGGATTCCGGCTGGGAATACGGTTCGGCGCCGGACATCGAAGTCTATCTGACGCCGAATCCCAAACACGCCCGGTACGAAGTGTGGATTCCCGTCGTAAAAAAAGTGGCCGACTGACGGTTTTAATGCCGCCGTTCGCCGCTATCGCGGGCGCTGCCGCTGCTGCCGTGGGCGCTGCGTAACCGCTGCCGGTGGTAACCGCCGCTGCTGCCGCTGCTGCCGCCGTGGGCGCTGCTGCCGGTGGTAACCGCCGCCGGTTTCCCGCCGCTCAGGCGAACGGATTCCAAAACCGCGACCCGTCGTGAAACGTAATGATCAGACTCGCCGCCAAAAGCAGCACGCCGAATCCGATCGCAGCGTAATCGTTTCGGGCGAACGGTCGGCGCACGTACCAGGTGCGCTTGTTTTTTTTGCCGAACCCGCGCAGTTCCATCGCGTTCGCGATGGTTTCCGTTCGTGAAATGCTCGACAGGATAAGCGGCAGCAGAATGGCGACGGAGTTTTTGACGCGGGCATGCAGTTTGACTTTTTTGCCCAATTCGACGCCGCGCGCCTGCTGCGCTTGGCTTATGTTGCGGTAGTCGCGCTGAATATCGGGAATATAACGCAGCGCGATGGCTACCGCGTATCCTATGCGGTAGCTGACGCTGACGCCGTTCAGGCTGGACGCGAATTCGCTCGGATTGGTCGTGCAAATGAACAGCAGCGCCACCGGCAGCGCGACGAAATATTTCAGTGAAATGTTAAAATGATAAAACAGTTGTTCGGCGGTAACATCGTATCGCCACGCGATGTGAAACAACACGTGTCTGGTGCCGTAAATTTCGGTTCCCTGATCGGGTGCGAACAGAAAAATGAACGCGTTGTTGAGCAATAAAAATATCAGCATAAACCAAAAGACGAATCTGACTTCACGGAAGCTGATTTTACTTACGGAAAAAAGGGAAAAACTGACGACGAGCAATCCGGCAAGAACGCGCGTGTCGTAAGTCAGCATACTGGCGAATGTAAATAGAAGAAAAAACACCAATTTGGTCGTTCCGGTAAGCGAATGGATAACGCTGTTTTTCGGAATGAAAGACATGACCGGATTCGGTTTAGACGCCACGGCTTCGTACCTCCCGGTCGTAATCGATAAAACGCTGAACGAACGCTTCCGGCGGCGTTATCCCGCAGCGCGAGGCGAGCGTAAACAAGCTGGTTACTTTAAGCGCAGCCTGTTCCACCAGCGGCAGATCGCACAGAACGCGGGCAGCCGACTTGTCGCCGACTTGAACGCCGTCGTTGAATACGACGGCACGCTGCGTGTATTCGAGCATCAAATGCATGTCGTGCGTGATCAGCAGCACCGTAACGCCGCGTTCGTTCACGCTGCGAAGGAATTCCATAAATTCCGTGTAATGCCTGAAATCCTGTCCGGCCGTCGGTTCGTCCAGAATGATGATTTCGGGATTCATGACGAGGACGCTCGCAATGGTAACCCGTTTTTTCTGCCCGAAGCTGAGCGCGCTGATCGGCCAGTTCCGGAACGGATACAGCGCGCAGACGCGCAGCGTTTCTTCCACGCGCGTGCGTATTTCCGCTTCGCAAAGACCGCTGTTCGCAAGGCCGAGCGCCACTTCGTCGAAGATCATCGCTTTGCTTATCATCTGGTTCGGGTTCTGCATAACGTAGCCGATGTGCCGCGCCCGTTCGCGGATAGTGTCGCCGCGCAGATCTCTGCCGTATAGGCTGATGCCGCCGGAGTCGGGCGTTTCAAATCCGCAGATCAGTTTGCACAGCGTGCTTTTTCCCGCGCCGTTTCGGCCGACGACTGCGGTCATTTCGCCTTTCGTAACGATGAGCGACACGTCCCGTACCGCCGGACGGTGCGCGGTGTATCCGAAGCAGACGCGGTCCAACTTCAGCAGTTCCGGCCGGTCGGGCGGAATCGGCGCGGGCGGTACCGATTCGTACCATGCGCGGACTTTTTCCGTATCCGCCGCGTCGAGCAGCATTGATTCCAAATGTTGCGGTTTTTTTTGGGAAGTGATCTCGACTCCCGCGTAGCGCAGGGCGGTCAGATACAGCGGTTCGCGGATGCCCGTCTGCGCGAGCAGCGTCGTGCCGAGCAGTTCGTCGGGACTCATGTCGGCGACTATCCGGCCGTCGTTCATTAAAATGATCCGGTCTACGTCCCGATGCAGGACGTCTTCAAGCCGGTGTTCTATGATAACTACGGTGGCTCCCGTTTTTTCGTGAATGGAATCGATCAGTTCTATTGTCTGTTTCCCGGCGGCCGGGTCCAGATTTGCCAGCGGCTCGTCGAACAGCAGTATTTTTACGTCGTCGACCATAACGCCTGCAAGGCTGACGCGCTGTTTTTGCCCGCCTGAAAGGGCGTGCGGCGCAAAGTCGAGATGACTTTGAATATCGACCAGCTGCGCCGCCTGCAGAACCGTTTTTCGCATCGCGTCCTGCGGCACGCAATCGTTTTCCAGTGAAAACGCAATATCTTCAGCGACGGTCAATCCGATAAACTGCCCGTCGGGATCCTGCAGCACCGTACCCACGCTTTTGCTGAGCGCAAAGATGCTTTCGTTTTCCGGTTCCATACCGTCGACCAGCAACGTGCCGCTGCTTTTTCCGGTAAAACTGAACGGCACCAGTCCGTTGATGCAGCTGGCGAGCGTGCTTTTGCCGCTGCCGCTCGGACCCGCGATGAGAACCTTTTCTCCCGGAAATATATCCAAATCGATATCGACGAGCGTCGGCTCCGATTGGGCTCTGTATTGGAAGCTGTAATTCCGAAAAGAAATCACCGGTGTCATCGCGTGTCTCCGTGGTTGCAGAACCTGCCGGTTCAGTCTTTTTTCAGCGAACCGCTTTTTGCGATCGTTTTGCTGTAGGCGAGCAGCAGTAATCCGCCGACGATCGCCGCAGTGAGAAAGTTCGCGATGCAGGCCATCGTTCCCTGTGCGAACACTTTGTTCGCCGGCTCCGCGTAAATGATGACGTCGAGTACCGGCGCAACGCCGATCCAGCAGACGATCATGGCTGCGAGTGTCGCCAGTACGTACGTTACGGCGCCTTTTTTACCGAACACGCCTTCACTCAGCTGTATCCGTTTGGTGAGCAGGCCGACGATGACGCCGACAAGTGCCGACGCGGCGACCCAGCTCCACCAGGGACTGCCGCCCCAAGACAAATCGATCAGCGTGTGACCGATAAGTCCTATCAGTCCGCCGGCGATCGGTCCGTACAATACGGCGAACAGACCGAGCACCGCGTACTGCAACGAAATATTAGTGTTCGGAATGCCGCTCGGAATCGCTACGAAGCGTCCCAACACGAAAAACAACGCCGCTCCGATACCGACCGCGACGACCGTCTTGATAGACATTTTTCCCATACAGATTTCCTCCTCAGGATCAAAGAACCGTATTCATTCCCGGTCCGTCATTCGTAAATCACTTTCGGTGCTTTACGGATCGACAGTTTCCAGGTTATGCCCGTGCCGATGTTGTACGCTTTTGCAAAACTTCCCTGATTGATGGCGAGCGCCATGTTGTCCAAACTGTTGACGTATAAAAGCGGTTCGCCGACGTAGACGTCCGCGAAACTTTTGGCGTATACGACGATGTTTTTATACAGCGTGCGCGTTTCGTTTGCGATGGAAATTTCGGCACGCTGTCCGTGCGCGACGCCGAGTTTCAAAAACAGGGCGCGCGGAATGTTCGTCCATAAACTGCCGAACCGTACGTCGAGCACGTCGATCGTACCGGTGATGTGATCGCTTTCCGCAATCGCTTCCACGACCGGCAGTTCGTTTATGCTGTCAGCCGGAACGGCGGGGCCCACCTGTTCAAATGAAATGACGCCGGCGGCGAGCCGCGCGCCCGTATATGCGTAAATGTCGCGGCCGTGAAACGTATAGCTTTCACCGCTGCCGGGAAGCCGGTTTGCCGTTTCGTCTATAACGCGCGCGTCGGTAATGCCGATCATCCGCCGAACGTGGGTAAGCGTGCCGTTGTCCGGCGTTACTATGTATTGATTGTTCGCGGTGCGCACGACGATGCTCCGTCTGGTGCTGCCGACTCCGGGATCCACGACGCTCACGAACACGCTGCCTTCCGGCCAATAAGAAACGGTTTGAATCAGGCGGTAGCTCGCTTCCCAAATGTCGTATTGCGGTATGTCGTGCGTCAGATCGAACACGCGCAGTTCATCGCTGACGCACGCGGCGACACCGTACATCGCCGAAACCGCGCCGTCCGCGTACCCGAAATCCGTTTGCAAAATCAGAGGTTTCATTCGTGCCTCCCGTTAAACTCTCGCCGTACCGGTTTATTATCAATATGTTTTTTCATCTTGTCAATATACGCGTTTTACCGGCGCCTGTACAAACCTTCCGTAAATAGTGTATAATAACGCGTTACATCGCGTCCGCTTACGTTTCAGGTGCAGGCGGGGCGTTCGGCAGCAAAATTTCTTGCAGTATCGAGGTTCTCTTCATGAAAAAACGTGCTCTTATCAGCGTATTTGTTAAAGACGGCGTGCTTGCGTTGGCGCAGTTTCTGCACAGTCAGAACTGGGAAATCCTTTCGACCGGCGGAACGGCGAAGTATCTGACGCAGAACGGCGTTCCCGTTACCGACGTGAGCGCCGTAACCGGATTTCCCGAATGCCTCGACGGCCGCGTAAAAACGCTGCATCCGAAGATTCACGCGGGCATTCTGGCGATCCGTGACAATCCGGCGCATATGAAAGCCGTTGCCGAACTCGGCGTTGAACCGATCGATCTTGTCTGCGTAAACTTGTATCCGTTTTTTGAAAAAGTACAGGCGGGGCTGCCGTTCGATGAAACGGTTGAATTTATCGATATCGGCGGGCCGACGATGATCCGTGCCGCGGCGAAAAACTGGCAGGACGTGCTGGTGCTTACCGATCCGGCCGATTACGCGAACGCGATGGCCGAAATCGAAGCCGGCAAAAAAGACGCGGTGCTGCATCGCCGTCTTGCCGGAAAAGTGTTCAATCTGACAAGTGCGTACGACGCGGCCGTTTCACGTTTTATGCTGAACGGTCTCGACGATATTACGGATGCCGGCGGCGCCGAGACGTTTTCTTCCGAACTGCCCGCGTATTACGATATGCCGCTGGTCAAGGCGCAGACGCTGCGATACGGTGAAAACGCGCATCAGGAAGCGGCGCTGTATCTTACCGCAGACAAAAAAGGCGCGTTCGGCGGCATGGAGCAATTACAGGGAAAAGAACTTTCCTACAATAATATCCGCGATCTGGACGTTGCCTGGAAAGCCGTGTCCGCGTTCAATCGGTTTGCAAAAAACGCGCGGAGCGTGAGCGGTACGGACTATTCTTCGTTCGACGGAGCTGTCTGCGGAAAGGACGCCGCGGGAAACAAGGCTTCGCCCGCGGGGACTGCGGTAACGGCGACGTTTGCCGCCGCGTCGGCTTCGGTGTTCACCGTCGCGCTCAAACACAACACGCCGTGCGGCGCGGCGCTCGGTGCGACTGCGCTCGAATCGTATAAGAAAACGTACGATTGCGATCCCGTTTCCATTTACGGCGGAATCGTCGGCTGCAGCGCGGTGATCGATAAATCGGCTGCGGAAGAAATGGTAAAATGCTTTCTTGAAGTTATCGTCGCGCCCGGTTTTACGGACGAAGCGCTCACCGTTTTCAGTGCGAAAAAGAACGTCCGCGTCGTCGTCGCCCGCGTTCCCGCGGATGAAAAATGGGACTGCATGGCGGTGGACGGCGGCCTGCTCGTCCAGAACCGCGACAACGAACTGTTCGGCAAATGGGATATCGTGACGAAAGCGAAACCCGTTCAGCGGCAAATAGACGAAATGGCGTTCGGCATGACGGTCGCGATGTTTGCAAAATCGAACGCGATTCTGGTCGTTAAAGATAAAATGGCGATCGGCATCGGCTGCGGTCAGACGAACCGCATCTGGGCTGCCGAGCAGGCGCTCTCTCGCGCAAAAGCGCTGACCGACGCCGCCGGAACTTCCGCCGCGGAAGTCCTGATAAGCGACGCGTTCTTTCCGTTCGCCGACTGCGTGGAAAAAGCCGCGGAATACGGAATCAAGGCGATCGTTCAGCCCGGCGGTTCGATCCGTGATCAGGAATCGATCGACGCCTGCAATAAACACGGTATTTCGATGGTCTTTACCGGAATACGTCACTTCAAACATTAAGAGGCTGTCCCGTGCTGTATCATCTGGCTTCATGGTTAATGCCGTTTTTCGGCCCGGCGCGACTGCTGCAGTCGCACGCGGTGCTTATCGTGGTTTCCCTCTATTTCGGTTTTTTGGCAACGGCGCTGCTGCTGCCGAAATTGTACCGTTTTTTGCCGCACGACCGCGGCCGGGAGTTTACGCTTACCGCGGACGCGGCTAAAGGGAAACCGACGGGTGCGGGATCCGTTTTCGTAACGTTTTTCGTCCTTATCTGCGTTCTGGTTGCGCCGCTTGATCCGCTGCAGCTGTGTATGCTCGTTCTGACGTGGTTTACGATGCTGACGGGTTTTTTGGACGACCGCAGCGTTACGAGTTGGGGCGAATATCTGAAAGGCGCGCTGGATCTGGCGATCTGCGTCGCCGCGTCGGTGATGCTGTATCTGTTTATCAGCCGCGGCAGTGCGGACGGCCGGCTGCATTTTTGGCTGCCGTTTATTTCCCGGAACGTCATAGTCGCGCCGTGGGTTTACATTGCGGTTTCCACCGTTTTGCTGTGGATGTCCATCAATACGACGAACTGCACGGACGGGGTGGACGGTCTTTCGGGAACGCTCGTGCTGATCGCGCTGATTACAATGGGCGTCATTTTTTATTTCATATTGGGACACAAAGAAATATCCGCGTATCTTTTGGTGCCGCATCTGGCGGACGGCGCCATTTGGGCGGTGATGACGTTTGCGCTTGCGGGCGTGCTTATGGGATATCTGTGGCACAACGCGTTTCCCAGTTCCGTTCTGATGGGAGACGCCGGAAGCCGGGCGCTCGGTTTTTACATCGGCGTATGCGTGATGGTTTCGGGAAATCCTTTTCTGATACTGGCGACGTCTTCCATTATATTCGTAAACGGCGGGATGGGGCTGATGAAAATTTTCCTGATGCGCTTTTTCAGAATCCGGATTTTTCAGACGATTCGTTTTCCGCTGCACGATCACATGCGCCACAACCATCATTGGTCGCCTACGCAGGTGCTCGTGAAATTCATGATCATGCAGGTGCTGATAACGATTGCCTTCGTCGGGGTATTCTTCAAAGTCCGATAAAACCGTAAAGTCCGATAAAACCGTAAAGTCCGATAAAACCGGCCGCACCGTTTACACCGGTGCGTCTTTATGGTATTCTGCATTTCATGGGTAAACGGATTTTTTGTATCGTAAACATATGTATTGTCCTGACGGTTTTATGCGTAACGGGTTGTTCCAAACAGCTCGGGTACGGCGTGCTGCTGTGGTCTGTTCCGGAAAAGAATTTGAGCGACGGCGACATCGTGCCGGTGTATATTAAATCGAATATTTCACAGGTATATGTTATCGGCATTCCCGGTACGAAGGAAAAACTGGAAGTGCCGCTGTGGCAGATAACGGAGCCTGCCTCGAAAGGCAAAACGGCGAAACGTGCGGCGCGGTACGAAGAATACCGCCATCAGTATGCGCGCGTCGTACTCGACGGGCTTCCCATCCGGTACGAACCGGTCAACACGTCGCGGCAGATATACCGTCTGCGAAAAAACGAAGTTATCAAAGTATTGTATAAGGGGCAGGGCGCCGCCGTCATGTCCGGGGCGAATTCAATGGCCGGCGATTGGCTTCGCGTACTCACTTCGGACGGAACGCAGGGATGGTGTTTTTCCTACAATCTGCGGTTGTTCGACATCCGCATGTCCGACGTACCGGAGCAGAACGTCGCTGCGGCTGAAAAGCTTGAAGATTCGGTGCTCGACGGAGTCGTGTCGCAGATTTGGTATCCTGATTCGTACGCTTCGATGATAAAATCGAATAAAATCGATTTAACCCGCATGAAGGCGTCGTACCGCTTCGATCCGGGACTCTCCGGACAAGTTGAACTGCGCGTACCCGATTTGATGCTGGTGTACCCGTATACCGGCGTTGAAAAAACCGGATCCAACACGTATCAGTTCAAGGATACGCCGATTTCGATTACGGTGCGCAGCGAAACGTACATCGTCGTGCATTATACGAACGAAAAAGGTATGCCGACGGCGTACAATTTCGTAACGATCAGCGAACCGATCGAAGAAATCCTTTCCGGTGAACAGGAGCGGCGGCAGCACGCTTACGACCAGCTGGAAGCGTTCGGACCGCGTTTTTCGAGTTCAAACTACGGTACGCTGGAGCTGACCGGGGCCAATGCGTTTACCTGGAGCGGTTATAAGCTGCTGCAGCCGGCGGTGATTCCCAAGTCGGCGCTCGGAAGGGGAACGGTCGAGTTCGACTGTTTCCTGTCAAACGCGCTGTCTCTTTCGTACGACGGAGTGCTTTCTTTTAAATTCGACAACGTTTCCGAACCGGTGCGTTTCCTGTATAAAATAGAAGAAGACGGTTTGCGGCTTGAAGATGCGGCGACGGCGCTGATCCGGAGCAACACCGTGATGGAGCGCAGTTCAAATCCCGTCGTCATGTTTTTTGCAAAATAGGAAACGCAATGGCTTTCGTTCAATTTTCAAAAGTATCGCTCGCGTTCGGCGACCGCGATATTCTTAAAAAAGTTTCGGTAAATCTTGCGGCGGGGAGTAAAGCCGCGCTGACCGGTGCGAACGGGTCGGGCAAGTCGACGCTGATGAAAATAATGGCCGGCCTCATTTTGCCCGACAGCGGTGAACGTATCGCGCAGAAAGACGCCCGCGTTGCGTATCTGCCGCAGTCCGGCATCGTGCATTCGGGATGTTCTCTGCGTGAAGAAGCCGATCGCGCGTTCGAATACGGTTACGCGCTGCAGCGCGAGCTTGAAGCGGTCGGCGACGCGCTTCAGGCGAATCCGGCGAATCCGGCGCCGCTGCTTGAACGGCATCACGAGATTTCAACCAAATTGGAAGAATCCGGCTGGTATCGGCGCGAAGCGTTCGCCGAACAAGTGCTGCTCGGTTTGGGATTTTCCGCGAGCGATCTGGATCGGCAGGTGGAAGAATTTTCCGGCGGATGGCAGATGCGCGTCGCCCTCGCAAAAGCGCTGATGCAGGGGCCGGATATCCTGCTGCTCGACGAACCGACGAACTATCTCGATCTTGAAGCGCGCAATTGGCTCGAACAGTTTCTGCTCAATTTTAAAGGCGGATTCCTTTTGGTAAGTCACGACCGGTATTTTCTGGACGTTACGATCACGGAAGTATACGAACTGTTCAACGGCGATCTGCATCGGTATCCGGGCAATTATACGCATTACGAACAGGTGCGGCAGGTCGAACTCGAATCGCTGATTGCGAACTATAATCAGCAGCAGGAAGAAATCCGTAAACTGGAAGATTTTATCCGCCGCTTCGGTGCGAAGGCGACGAAGGCCGCTCAGGCGCAGGAACGGCAGAAAATGCTGGACAAGGTGCTCGCGCAGAAAATAGAAATACCCGAATCCCTGAAGAAAATCCGGTTTTCGTTTCCTCCGGCGCCGCATTCGGGGCGTTTGGTGCTGACGCTGGAACAGATAGGCAAGTCGTACGACGGCGTGCGCCGCGTTATAGAAAATCTGGATCTGGTGGTGGAAAACGGAGAGCGGCTCGTAGTCGCCGGGCGCAACGGGTCGGGTAAATCGACACTGCTGCGGATTTTGGCTGCGCAGGATGCCTCTTTTGCCGGGACGGTCAAAACCGGCGCGGGCGTCGCCGTCGGGTACTTTTCACAGGACAGCGCCGAAACGATCACCGGCGCGCAGTCGGTGCTCGACTACATCGAGCAGGACGCGCCGCTCGAATTGATTCCGAAGCTCCGCGACATGCTGGGCGCGTTTCTGTTCCGCGGAGATGATGTTTTTAAGTCGCTGAACGTCCTGTCCGGCGGTGAAAAAAGCCGTCTGGCGCTGCTGCGGCTGCTGCTCAGGCCGGTCAATCTGCTGATTCTCGACGAACCGACGAACCATTTGGATCTGCATTCAAAAGACGTATTGCTCGGAGCACTCAAGGATTTCGGGGGAACGGTCGTGTTCGTTTCTCACGACCGCGGATTTATCGAGTCGCTCGCGACGCGGGTGCTCGAACTGACGCCGCCGGTAAACGGTGCGCCGCCGCGCTACCGCGTGTTTCCCGGTTCGTACGCGTACTATTTGGACAGGCTCGCAGCCGAAGCGGCGGGAGCCGTACCGGGCGCAGGCGGATGCGGGGCCGGTTCTGCGGGAGTTTCTGTGCGAGGTTCGGCGCTTACCGGTTCCGCCGCCGCGTCTTCAAGCGGCAGCACTTCAATCGCCGGCGCTTCAATCGGCGACGCGGCGTCCCGTTCAAACGAATCGTCGGGTGCGCAGCGGTATGAAGAACAGAAACGGCTCAAAAACGAACGCCGTCGTCTTGAGCGCGAAGAGGAACGTCTTATGGAAGAAATTGCCGCTGCGGAAGAAGATAAAGCGGCGCTTGAAGCGCGCCTTGCCGAGCCTGCCGTATACAGCGACGCGGCGGAGTGCCGTGCCGTTCAGCAGCTGATAGAAAACGCCGGGCACCGTATTGAAGAACTCAGCGCCGCCTGGGAAGCCGTTTCCGCCCAGCTGGCGTAACGGCGGTAGCGGCTGGCAATCTGCAGTAGCTGCTGACAATCTGCGGTAGCGGCTGACGATCGCCGTTATGCACCGGTTCCGCCGTTCGGCATCGGCGTTTGTTTTTCTAATCGAGCGTGAGCGCTATAAAATCCGAATAATACGTGTTCTGCTGCAAATCGGTCGCGGTAAAGCAGTACCGGTACGTACCGTCCTCCGCCTGCGCCGTTCCCAACAGCGGTTTTCCGGTAACGGTGAACGGTTCGCTTTCATACCACTGTTCGCTTTCAAGTTCTTCCTGCGTAAGTTCCCGGTCGTCTTCCGGCATGAGTATCGCCCGATATAAAAGCTGTATCGTGTCTCCGCTGCGCAGCGGCAGCATCTCCCTTGCGGGCATTGCAAACGGATCCTGATCCACCGGTACGGCTCCGACGACGATGCCTTCCGGAAATCTTTTATTGTATGCGGCGATAATCATCACTTCTTCCTCGTCGAGCAGCGCGGGAATCGCATATCGGGTTTCGGCGTCCGTTTCATCCAAACTGTACAGGCAAACGACTCGATCTTCAAACGTGATCCAAGTACCGGTGAACGGTTCCTCGATGATCCCGTCTTCGTCTACCGACGTTGCCGGCAGCTGCGCAAGCTGTACGTACCAGTACGTATCGGGAACGTCCGATTCTTCCATCTGCTGCCACAATTCAAAATCGAGCTGCGTGATATAGTCCAGCGCCTGCGGTTCAATGCCGATACGCAAGTCTTCATCCTGCCGAAAGAAAAATTCTACGGCGTGCAGCGGCTCTCCGGTAAGCACGCCGGCAAACGCTTCTATAAAAGCGGTATAGTGCGGCAGTACGCCGAGACTCCGGTATATTTCGAGATATTCCGAAACGTACTCTTTTCCCGAAAACGGAAAATATACGGACAGCCCCGCGGCTTGCGATTTCAAATTATCAGTTGCATTCGCGTAGGCAACCGTTTCATTGAGCGCGGCGCCGATCGCCTGTGTGTACTGCGGCGTTATTTCCGCAAGCTGCTGAGCAAACCGCTCTATATCGATCAGATCCGCATCGCTTTCCTGCGGTCCGCCTTTTCCGAAACCGAACGACTGATAGCGGGCGCGTGCAAGTGCCGGATACGTGTTTTCGGTTACCGGCAGCAGACTGCGCGCCGCGTCGTCGACGGCATCGGCAAGTTTTTTTATTTTCCGCAAATCGACGACCGAAAGCGTCGCCGAGTCGCCGGTCGGGATGTCTTCCGACGGCGCGTTTCCCCGTATGAACGAGTCGACCAGTTTTTTGCCGAATCGGGAAATCGGAAGCGCCGGCTTGTCAGAAAGCGTTTTGAACACACGGTAATCCCAGCCGCTTCCCGGTTCCAATTCTTCGCTCGCAATCATGTATTCGGCGTAATCGCTCAGCAGCAGCGCGGTTTCAATACTTCCCATGAGACACGCGTCGAACCCGATGAACGCAAGCGGTGCGCGCGCCGCGGGCGTATCGTTCAGCGCCAGCGCCAGCGCGGGCAGCGGCAGCGCTTCGTCATCGAAATGCTGATCCGAACCGAATCCGAGTACCGGTCCGCCGCCGTGATTCCAGAATATCAGTCCGTATCGGGACGCGGGTGCGGTTTCGTAACAGAAATTTACGAAAGAACTCAATAACTGCGGGTTCCCGACGCTGATCGGTTCAGGGTATCGGCTCAGCTCTTCAAGCCCGCTGCCGTATAATCGCCATATCACGGGAACGTCCGCCGGAACGCGGTCGTTCTGCCATTGCGTCGTTCCGCACGTTAACACGAAAACTTTCAGTTTGTCGGGATTGAATCCGCACGCCATCAGTTCGTGCAGATCGTCGGTCGCGAATCCGTTTTCGCTTTCAAGATCCGAACCGTTCATCAGTATCATCAAGGTGAACGATCCCGCTTTATCCGGAAAACGTTCCGCAGGCTGCCGGCTTGAAACGCAGCCGGTCAGTATCGATAAAACGATGACCGCTGCGTATAAACCCGTACCGAGTTTTACGTTGTTTTTCATATTCATTCCTTGCTGCCGCCGGGATGTCCCGGTATGCGTGCGTAAGTCTAATTTATGAAAAGCTTTTTTGTCAATACACATGGCTGCGGTTCGGATACGGTTTGGCTGCGGCTCGGATGTACTTTCCCGGTCCCGTTTCGTCTTGACCTGTCAAAAACATTGCGATAGACTGAACTCGGAAGGAAGAAGGAACTTTATCAGGAGGAAACTATGAAAGTTTTGGTAATTGGCGGGGCGGGTTACATCGGCAGTCATGTCGTAAAGGAATTGATGAAGGCCGGACATACGGTTACGGTTTTTGACAATCTGTCGTCGGGGCTGCTGCAGAATCTGTTCAATGAAAACGATTTTATTGCGGGCGACATTCTGTATCCGGAAACGCTGGACGCGGCGTTTGCCCGCGGATTCGACGCGTTCGTGCATCTGGCGGCGTTCAAAGCGGCCGGTGAATCGATGATCGTCCCTGAAAAATATTCTATTAACAACATCAACGGAACGCTTAATATCCTGAACGCCGCGGTAAAACACGGCTGCAAGCGGATGGTGTTTTCATCGTCCGCGGCGGTGTTCGGCGAACCGCAGTATCTGCCGATAAACGAAGAGCATCCCAAAAATCCCGAAAACTATTACGGGTTTACCAAACTTGAAATCGAACGTTTTATGGAATGGTACGACACGCTGAAAGGACTGAAATTCGCCGCGCTGCGCTATTTTAACGCCGCCGGATACGACCCCGACGGCTTCCCGTGCGGTCTTGAACAGAATCCCGCCAATCTGCTGCCGGTCATTATGGAAGTCGCGTGCGGTATGCGCAGCCGGCTGAAAGTGTTCGGCCGTGATTACGATACGCGCGACGGCACGTGCATTCGCGATTACGTACACGTTTCGGATCTTGCCGTTGCGCACGTAAAAGCGCTCGAATATATCGCGGCGCACGATGAAAGTCTTAAAGTGAACTTGGGCAGCGAAACCGGCGTAACCGTTACGGAAATGCTTGAAGCCGCCCGCCGTATTACCGGCAAAGAGATTCCCGCGGACTACGTCGAACGGCGTGCCGGCGATCCTGCGTGTTTGTACGCAACGTCCGCGTTCGCCCGTGAAAAACTGAATTGGAAACCCTTGCATTCCGACGTGGACACGCTCGTGTCTTCAACCTGGAATGCGTACAAAAAACAGAAAGGATTGAAATAATGGCTTCAGCTTTTGACCGCGTTACCGATTTTATTGCCGCCAGCCGTTCCGATATGATCGAATTGGAAACGCTGCTCACTTCTTTTCCGGCGCTCGCACCCGAAAACGGCGGGCAGGGGGAACTTGAAAAAGTTACCGCTCTCGAATCCTGGCTCATGGCGCACGGCGTAACGCGGCTGGAACGTTTCGACGCTCCCGACTCCCGCGTGTCGAGCGGAATCCGGCCGAATCTGATCGCGACGATTCCCGGCGCGGACGATTCGGTGCGCGTATGGATTATGGCGCATACGGACGTGGTCCCGGTCGGAGAATTGAGTTTGTGGCGTACCGATCCGTGGAAAGTCGTTGAAAAAGACGGTAAACTGTACGGTCGCGGAGTCGAAGACAATCAGCAGGGCTTGGTTGCCGGAATTTTCGCCGCGCTTTCGCTGCTGAAAAACGGCATTACCCCCGCGCATACGGTAAAACTGCTGTTCGTCGCCGATGAAGAAGTCGGTTCCGACTACGGCATAAAATATCTGCTTCAAACGCAGAAGCTGTTCAAAAGCGAAGACATTATCATTATTCCCGACGGCGGCGATTCTCAGGGAGCAACGATCGAAGTTGCCGAAAAAAATCTGCTGTGGATGCGCGTGAGCGTCCACGGCAAGCAGACGCACGGAAGCCGGCCTGACGAAGGCGTAAACGCGGCGCTCGCCGGCTGCGACTTGGCGCTCCGGCTGAACGCGCTGGAAACGGTGTTCGACAAACGGGACGAACTGTTTGAACCGCCGTATTCCACGTTTCAGCCGACCAAAAAAGAAGCGAACGTGCCGAACATCAACACGATTCCCGGTGAAGACGTGTTCTGTATGGACTGCCGCATTCTGCCGTGTTATTCGCTTGCGCAAGTGCGTGCGGAAATCGGCGCGTGTATTGCCGCGGTGGAAAAAAAGTACGGCGTAACCGTTTCTTACACGGAACCGCAGGCCGTCGAGTCGCCGGCGACGCCGGCGGACGCACCGGTCGCGGTAAAACTCGCCGCAGCGATAAAAGCGGTTACCGGCGTGAGCGCGCGTCCGATCGGTATCGGAGGCGGAACGGTCGGTGCGTATTTGCGGAACGCCGGCCTGAACGCGGTCGTATGGAGCCGTATGGACGAGACCGCCCATCAGCCGAACGAATATACCGTATTGGATAATTTGGCGAACGACGCACTCGTATTGGCATATGTCATGATGAATTCCTGACAGAATTTTATCACTGTGTTATACTGTAAGTGTTATACTTATTGCGGAGCTTTTTAGAGGAGTGTTTTAATGAAAAAAATGGGTTTGAAATCGATTTTGGTGTGCGCGGCGGCCGTTTCTGTCTTGCTGACCGCCGGCTGTGCGTCCCAATCGGTGGAACGGGTTTCCGCCGATACGGTAATGGATTTGAGCGGCTATTGGAACGATACCGACGTGCGGATTGTTGCCGATTCGATCGTCAGCGACTGCGTGAACGCGCCTGCGATTTCAAATTATATCCGTACCAATAACAAAATGCCGGTGGTAATCGTCGGTTCGTTCAGGAACGACAGTGACGAACATTTGGATACGTCGATCCTCGTAAAGAAATTTGAAACGGCGCTCATAAACAGCGGCAAAGTCGATTTCGTGGCGAGTTCGGCCGAACGCGGCGATATCCGCGCCGAGCGTGAAGAACAGCAGGAATGGGCGAGCGAATCGACGGCGAAACGGCTTGCGAACGAAACGGGAGCCGATTTCATGCTGATCGGATCGGTTAAGACGATCGTCGATCAGGCCGATAAAACGTCGACCCGGACTTATTGGGTGTATGCGGAATTGATCGACATCGAGTCGAACCGCAAACTCTGGATCGGTGAAAATTCGGAAATCAAGAAAGTGATTAAACGTTCTTCCGTCCGGATGTAATGAAAGCACACCGAGCCGCGCGGTATGCCGCCGCGTTTACCGCATTTATTTTCGCTTCATGCGCGACCATGGCCGATTATGATTTTTCCGGAATAAACAGCGCGCTGTTTTCGGGAAATTATGACGCGGCGTATGAAATGCTTGAAGCGGACAGTTCTCTTCTGTATTCCGAACACGACGACGTTTTATACGCGCTCGATAAAGGTATGCTGTCCCACTATGCGGGTGATTATAAGCGCTCAAACACCGAATTGGCGGAAGCCGAACGGAAAATTTTCGATAATTTTTCAAAAAGCATCACGCAATCGATTTCATCGTTTTTGGTAAACGATACGGTCGTCGATTATGCGGGTGAAACGTTTGAAGACATTTATACGAATCTTTTTATGGCGCTGAATTATCTGAATCAGGACGATACGGAAGGTGCGTTCGTAGAGATCCGCCGCTTTGATAATAAATTGAAGACCGTTTCCGCGCAGTATGCCGATCTGATTGCGGAGGCGAATAAGGAAAATCAGGCGAACGGATCGGCAACGCTTCCGGCGGATACGATGGAATTCCACAACTCCGCGCTTGCCCGCTACCTCAGTCTTATCATGTATCGCGGTGCCGGCAAGCTCGATTCTGCGGAAATAGACCGCAAATACATCCGTTCGGCTTTTCAATTGCAGCCGAATCTGTATCCGTTTGCGGTGCCGTCCTGTATCGCGGAAGAATTTTCCGTTCCCGACGGCATGGCCCGGCTGAACGTCGTTGCGTTTTCCGGCAAAGCGCCCGTAAAAACGGAAGAAGTAACCCGGCTCGGTACGGCGGATGCTTCGTTCTATTATAAGTTGGCGCTGCCGGTGATGAACAAGCAATTTTCCGCCGTTTCTTCGATAACCGTGTCGGCAGTATCCGCCGACGGTACGGTGGTAGTTTCGGAACAGTTGGAAAAAATTGAAAGCATCGAAAATATTGCGGTCGAAACGTTTTCGCAAAAACAGGCGCTGCTGTATCTGAAAGCGGTCGCCCGGTCTATTGCGAAATCGGCAGCGACGTCAACGTGGGGTGTGCTGTCGGATTCTGCGGACGATGACAATGTCAGCATGTTTTTTTCCCTGATGCAGGTCGTTTCCGCAGTTACGACCGAAGCGACGGAACGCGCCGACGTGCGGGTTTCAAGATATTTTCCGGCGACTGCATCGGTGGCCGGTTTAACGGTACCGCCGGGTGATTATACCGTCTCGGTTTCATATAAGAACAAAGACGGTAAAATTATCAGTCAGGATGAATTTTCCGTTGCGGTAAAAACTTCTTCGATCAATTTAGTGGAGTCAGTATGTCTCAGGTAATGCGTTTCGTTTTTTGCGGTTTATTCGTATGCTTTTTTGCCGGCTGCGCTTCGACGTCCGTATCAAAAGCCGCTCCGCTGTGGGTAAGCGAGCCCGACGCGGAGTATTCCTCGTCGTCGTATTTGAATGCCGTCGGATACGGTTCCGACCGCCGTTCGGCCGAGCAGGACGCGGCTTCGGCTCTTGCAAAAAGCATCCGCCAAAGCGTGGTAGTCGCGGCTTCCGCTTCCGAATCTTTTTCCGGCAGCGACGCCGCGGGTTTTGCCGAGCAATATGATTATTCGCAGATGGTCGAAACGGCGACGACGCTGAACGACATCCCCGGCATTTCGTTTAAGACGAATTGGACCGACAAAAACGGAACCGTATACGTGCTCGCACAACTGAATCGCCAGGAAACGGGTGCGTATTACCGCAGCCGGATAGAAGAAACGGCGGCGGTTATAGAAAGCGAGCTGCTCTACGCCCGCCGGAACGAGGGAACCTTTGAAGCGCTTGCGGCGCTGAATAATGCTGCGGAGAAAGCGCTGCAAAATCAGGAATATCTGGATATTCTGACCGGCATAAACTCCGATATGTACCGGCTTGTTTCGCTCGATTACAAGAGTGCCGCCGCCGTTGCTGCGCTTGCGGCCCGCGAACCCGAAAAAATAAAGATAACGGTTACCGTAGCCGGAGACGATTCAGGCAGACTTTCCGCTGCGTTTTCCGAAATTTTTACTTCTCAGGGATTGAAAATCACCGCTTCCGATCCTGACGCGCGTTACCGGCTTTCCGCTTCCGTTTCGATAGAAAAACTCGACGGATTTGAAAAATACGAATACGTGCGCTACGTTCTGACGGCGTCGCTTGAAGATACCGTTACCGGTAAAGTGCTGATTCCGTATTCCGTCAATGGACGTGAGGCCCATATTTCCCAGAGTGAGGCGGCTCAACGCGCGTTGCGTACGGTTGAAAACGAGATTTCAAATAAGTTCAAACCGCTGTTCGTAACGTTTCTCTCAGGTTGTGCAGAATTCTGATTCGTGCTATAGTTCCCGTATGGCAGAACTTTTGGCCCCTGCGGGTAATATTGAAGCATTGGATGCGGCGATCGGTGAAGGCGCCGACGCCGTGTATTTAGGTCTCAAATCGTTTAATGCGCGCTTACGCTCATCGAATTTTGCGTGGAATCAGTTTGAGGCGGCGGTACAGTCCGTGCACCGGCTGGGGAAAAAGATTTTCGTAACAGTCAACACCGTTTCGGAAGAATGGGAAATGGAACGGCTGTACCGGTTCCTCGGTTATTTGGATGCGGTAGGTCCTGACGGACTTATCGTTCAGGATTTCGGCGTTGTGCGGATGGTTCAGGAATTTTTTCCGAAACTCCGGTTGCATGCGTCGACGCAGATGAATATTGCCAGCGCGCGCGCCGTAAATGTAATGAGCAAAGAGGGCCTGAAGCGCGTCGTGTTGGCCCGTGAACTGGGGCTTGAGGAAATCCGTACCATACGGGCGAATACGTCTGCCGAACTTGAAGTGTTCGTGCACGGCGCGTTGTGCGTAAGTGAATCCGGCTTGTGTCTGTTTTCGAGTTATTTAGGCGGAAAATCCGCCAATCGCGGTATGTGCACGCAGGCGTGCCGCCGTTTTTATTCGGCCGAAATTTCAGGCGGATTGGAGCAGGGATACTATTTTTCACCTTGTGATTTGCAGCTCATCGATAAAATTCCCGATCTCATCACCGCCGGCGTCGATTCTTTCAAAATCGAAGGGCGCATGAAAAGTGCCGAATACGTCGGCAGCGTAACCGCCGCGTATCGATACGTTATGGATCACTGGCAGGAAGACCGGAAGGGTTCCGTTGCCACCGCAAAACGGATGCTTTCAACCGATTTTGCCCGTACCAAAACACGGTATTGGTATGATTTTAACGCTGACGATACGGAAAAAGTTGCGGATACCGTTTTAAATCCCGCGCAGGCGGGCGGAACCGGTATCTATTTGGGAAAAATAGACCGCACCCGGTCTGCCGGCGTTTCCGCTGCGGATTCCGAGGGCGTTTTGCAGTTCGCTTCCCTAACCGGCGGTTCGTACGATCCCGATGTCGGAGATTCAATCCGGCTGCACCGGAAAGACGATACGGGACGCGTCAGTCATAAAGTCCGTTCCGTGCAGGATGAAAACGGCGTGCGCTGGATCGATATTCCCGAAGGTTTTTCTTCCGGAGATTCCGTGTACTTGTTGCAAACGAAGTTGATGTCCAAACGGTATCCGCGCGTACTTCCCCATGACCTGAGTCCGTTCAGACGGCAGCCCGGTGCGCAGCAGTTGCCGATACTCGATTTGACTCCCGTTGCAAAAAACGAATTGTCGTATTTTCCCGAAGGTCTGTACATTCAAGTTTCAACCGTAGAGGATCTGTTTACCGTACAGTCGGGGCAGCCGGTTCGGATCATCCTTGAACTGAACAGCGAAACTCGAGCCGATTTGCTGGAGCATGACGTTACGCTTCCGATTTCCAAAAAGCAGATTTTCCTTTCGCTTGATCCGTTCTGTCCGGCGTCTGCCGAAGACGATAGTGCTGCCGCGGTGGATATGCTTGTTGAAAGCGGTTTTACCTGCTGGGTTGTGAACAATCCGGCGCATATCGCGATGCTTCGCGGTAAACCCGTTTCGCTGATTGCCGGGCCGTATCTGTATACGTTCAACCGCTGGGCGGTGTCGTGGCTTGAAAATCAGGAAATCGGTGCGTTCGTCATGCCGTATGAAAATTCCCGCCGCAATCTGGAGGCAACGTTCGACGGCGCCCAGCGCAGTCGCGTGCTGATACCGGTGTTTGCGTATCCGGCGTTGTTCCGCATGAGATTCAAATTACCCGCTTCTTACGATTTTACGTTTTTCAACGATAAGGAAGGCATGACTTTTAAAGCGCTTTCCACGCCGGACGGTGCGTTCGTTATGCCGGATAATCCGTTTTCTATCATAGACAAAATCCAGTTTTTGAAAAACGCCGGTTTTACCCGCTATCTGATCGATTTTTCAAAAACGAGCGTGCATAAAAAACACTTGAAACAGATTTTAACGGCGATGTACCGCGCGCAGGTGCTTCCCGACACGTCCCGTTTCAATTGGAAAGACGGATTCTATTCGCCCGAAAAAATGGAAGAATTCCGGGCCTCTGCGGAGCGTGCTGCCGCTTCCGGCGTTAAAAGTACGTTTCAGAAAAAAGGTGCCGTTCCCGGCAAAAAAAATACGTTTACTCCGCGCGGCGGAAGCCGCCGTCCCGATAAAAAACGCTGAGCGGAACCCGTTCCCCCGCCGCTGTAAGTTTCGCCGGAATATCGGTTCCGGCATATTCGCAGCGGCTGCCGGTCATCGGCCGATAGCTGCTGACTGCCGGTCAATGGTGATTACTGGCTGCCGGTTACCGGCCGATAGCTGCTGGCCGATAGTGCGGGGAACGGTTCCGCCCGTTTTTTCTAGAAAACGGCCGGGATATCCGTATCCGGTTCGTCCGTATTCTGGGCCTCGTGCTGTGCAGCGGCGGCTTCCGCAAGATCAAGGAGATCCTGTTTTGCGCTGCCGTTTTCCGAATCGTCCGCAGATTTGTCTTTTATGAATTTGGGTTTGAAGTCGACGTGTTCCGCGACTATTTTTACGCGCGACTGCGTTTTGCCTTCCATATCCTGCCAGCGGTTCTGTTTGAGCCTGCCGACGACTCTGATGCCGCGCCCTTTATCACAGTATTTGCCGCAGGCTTCCGCAAGTGTGCCCCAGGTTTCGATATCGAAAAACGACACTTCTTTTTGTTTGTCGCCTTCCGAATCCTTATAGTAGCGGTTTACCGCGATGGACATTGCACAAACTCTTGAGCCTTTGGGCGTTTCCTTTACGACCGGGTCGCGCACGAGGTTTCCTTCAACGACGATAGAATTGAAATCATCCATAATTCGTTCTCCTTGAATACGTAATTCCGTGTCCGTACTGCGGGCACGCATTATTATTCGTTTCGGAGTATCCGAATTTGACGGAGAAGAATGCGTTTTACAGGTTTTTTATCAGTTTGACCATATAGAGCTGGATGTACATGCTCAGTTCGTCCTGATCTTTTATTTTCTGCATTCCCGGTGTTTTTACGAGAGTTTCCGCCAAGTTTTTAATCCGGTCGACGGTAAAATTATTGGCGCGCAGCGTTTTGATAATTTTACGCATATAATCCCGTATCAGGGAATTGATATCTTCCGTAAGGTTTTCCCTTGACTGCTTGTTCAGCAATTTATTCCATGACTGAATATAGGAATTCAGTTCCCTCTCAAGCGTGGAATTTTCGGGGATGAGCACTTTTTCCGCCTCGACGGCGGCCTGTTTCAACTCGTTTTTGCGCGACATGACCGGATCGCGTTTTTCCGCAATCGGAATTTCACGTTCCTGTTCCGATGTTTTTTCGACAATGATTTTCTTGCTCCGGGCGAGTTCTTTTTTCTTTGCCTGCGGCGGCGCCATAAACAGCGAAATGATCCAGGAGACGACGGGAATCGTGTACCAAAACGGCAGCAATATCCGCGCGTCGGTGAGAATTTCTTCTTTGGAAATCATGAGCAGTTCGCTGTAGGGAATCAGCTGCCCGTTGCTGAACAGGTTTATCCGTTCCGCGCCGGAGTCGCCGGACATTCTTGTTTCATACTGGACGGCTGAAAGGAACGGCGCGCCGAGCAGCGTATATAAGGCGGGAGACACTGTTTGCAGCGTTTTTTCCAGTTTTTTTTCAAACAGCGGCTGTTCCTTTATTTCGGGAATCGGCAGGAACTGTTTGAGCATATTGTAGCAGTCTTTCGTGATCGTATCGCGGACGGTTTCACGCGCGTCGCTGCAAAGCCTGATGATGAGCGGAATGACCTTCGTTTTATAGATATAATACCGGGCGCCGTTTTCCGGTTTGAAGGTCAGAAGCGGCGGCAGCAGATTATCGGCGGACTGTGTGGATTCCCGATGCAGGAATTCGTTCAGATCGTCTTCCGTATATTGACCGAGCAGCGGAATGCCTCTGGAATCGGCGAACATGGATATAGCTTCTTTGGTAAAATAATACGGCGGTTTGTTTAAAATCAATTCCAGATTTTTCAGCGCGGTCGTGCGCTGCAAGTTCTGCTGCGCTTTATTTCGGTAGAAGGTGATACTGCATTCGATCAAATAGACTGCCTGAAGTATCGAAATATCTTCCTGCGTCAAATCTTTTACTTTTTCATAATCCTGCCGGATAAAAAAGCAAAGCTGGCTCCATTGATAAAAATTGTCTCCCGATTCCTGCAGCGACGACAACGCCCGATCCGTTTTTTGGATGAGCATCGAAAAGAAATTTTTCATGGACAATTCTTTGCCCGGATTGGCGATTTTCAGTTTTTTCAGAAAATAATCGTGAAATTCTTCTTTTATCAGCATCTGCCGCAATTTGGACAGTGATATTTCCATGAGAATCGTCGCCGGTACGTTCGACGGAAATAAAATCGGCGGTAAATTTCTGGGCATCTGCAGACAGTACAGCGCGCGTGTGCTGAGATCCTGCTGGGTGAGCGCGGCTACCATATAGTCGCCGGCTTGCTCCTTTTCGAGAATATCCGTCGGCGTATGTTTGGGCAGATCCGAAATGGACGGGAAGGGAATGGCTGCGTTGTTTTTTATTTCCTGATAACGGATTGCATATTTATCGATATAAAAACCGATAACGATCACGTCCTGCTTGTCGGGCGTCGGAGAAACGAGAAATACCTGTTTCGTTTCCGCAAGTTTTTCAATTTCCTTGTTGACCAATTCGTGCGTATTGGCCAAATAAGGAATCAGTTCCGGCTGTTCTTCCACGTGATGCTGCGCGTAGCGCTTTATGTATTCGCAAAAGTTAGCAATGTTTATCTGCGCGTTGTTCTGGCGTGCCGCGTAATATTTGAGCAGAACCGGAATACTTGTCGTTGTTGCCATACCGGTATCATAACAAAAAAAGTTCAGAAAAACAAGGTATAAATTCCGGTATTGCCGATAGTTGTATAAATCTTACGGAGCGTTTATGATATTATGCAGCGGGCGCCCGGTGCCGAAACGAAAACCGAGCGTTTGTATAAAGAGCAAAGCGTATGAACAGTGAAAACGGCAGCGAACGGCTGCAGCAGATTATCGACGAAAGCCGGAATATCGTGTTTTTCGGCGGCGCGGGAGTTTCAACCGAAAGCGGAATTCCCGATTTCAGATCGACAGACGGATTGTACCGGCAGACTTGGACGTATCCGCCCGAAACGATTTTGAGCAGAAGTTTTTTCGACGCGCATCCGGCCGAGTTTTACCGGTTTTATCGGGCAAAAATGATCGTACCCGATGCAAAACCGAATGCGGCTCATTTCAAATTGGCGGAGCTTGAAGCGGCCGGCAAATTGGGCGCCGTCATAACGCAGAATATAGACGGTCTGCATCAGGCGGCCGGCAGCAAAACCGTGTACGAGCTGCACGGCAGCGTGCTGCGCAATTACTGCATGAAGTGCGGCGCTTTTTATCCGGTCAGGGCGATTCTTGACGCTGCACCGGGCGCGGACATCGTTCGCGGTGATGCGGATCTTTCGCCGCGTGCAAACGCTGCATACGGTGATGCCGAACTTCCGCGGCACACAGCCAATGCGTACGGTGATGACAGTCTGCTAAACCCGCCTGCCGGAAATCGGGTGAACGGAGACGGAATCCCGCGCTGTACGCACTGCGGCGGAATTATAAAACCGGACGTTGTACTGTATGAAGAAGGGCTCGACGGCGGCACCGTGGACGCGGCCGTACGGGCCATTTCCTGTGCCGACACGCTGATTATCGGCGGCACGTCGCTCGTCGTGTATCCGGCGGCTTCTCTGATCGATTATTTTCACGGCCGCCGCCTCGTGCTTATAAACAAGTCGGCAACGGCTGCCGACGGCCGCGCGGATTTGTGCATTACCGATCGTATCGGCGCCGTGCTGGACGCGGTGCACGTGTAGCGGCCGCGCCCGTGCGGCTCACTGCGCGGACAGTTTTTCTATCTGTTCGGAAAGCAGCGGTATCAGCTGTTTTTTGCGCGACACGATGTCTTTCAATATGTAAATATTCGTATCCATTTTGGGAAATCCGATTACCTGCAAAAACGCGGGTTCCGAAGATATGAGCAGCAAACTCGTCAGTTTCGTAATGTCGGTAACCATCAGGGCGCTGAACAGCGTCTTACGGGATCTGCGCTCTATTTCCAGTTCTTCAAAGAATTCTTCTTTGCGCGTAATCAATTCGTCGGTCGTATCGACTTCGATCTGACTGACGGTGAACGAAAAATCTTCTTCCGTGTATTCTTTCATATCCTGATGGACGACTTCCGAGGCGCTGCGTCCGCCGAGCCTGCTCGCCGCCGTCAATACGTCCTGACCGAGCGCTTTTATGTCGAGGTTCGTGATGTTCGACAGATATTCCGCGGTTTCCCGATCTTCTTCCGTAGTCGTTGCCGATTGCAAAATGAGCGTGTCGGACAGAATGCCTGCGAGCAGAATCGACGCGATTTCCTTGGGAATCGAGACGCGGTTCTGCCGGAACAGATTTGTTACGATAGTCGACGTCGCGCCGACCGGTTTATTGATGAACGTGATGGGGTAGCGCGTGGAAAAACTGCCGAGCCGGTGATGGTCGATCACTTCCCGTATCTTGTAATTGTCCACCCCTTCGACAGCCTGCGACAATTCGTTGTGATCGACGAGAATCACTTCAACGTTCGCTTCGTGGATCAGATCGCTTTCCAATATGATTCCCAATAGCCGGTTCGCGTCGTCCACTACCGGCAGGCATCTGCCCGGTGATTTCTGGAGCAGCGGCCGTATTTTCCGCAGCGTGTCGTTCGCGTTGACCGGCGGTATCGTGCTGTCGGCCATGGAAGACACCGGCGAAGAATAGACTATCAGCATGGCGCTCGCCGACGTGTCGTACGGGCTGATGAGCACGGAAACGTTGTTTTTGTCCGCCAGATCGCGCAGCGGTTTTTCAAGCGTGTAGCCCGAAGAAATAACGACGGCGCGTACTTTTTGCTTGATGCAGTATTCCTGAATATCGGTTCTGTCTCCGGTGATGACGATGACGTTTTCCGGCGGATAAACGGCGAGCATCTGTTTGAACGTGCCGAACTGCGCCGCGGCGACCAGAATCGTGCTTTTGAATAATTCCTCTTCATCCCTGATGATGACCGGTTGGGCCGAAAGCGTTCCGCAGACGAGCGAAATGCTCGTCGTAACAGCGGCTTCTTTTTCCGGATCGAGAATTTTCAGCACGTTGCGGGCGAACACGTTGTAATGCAGCAGCGAACGGTACGTGCCGTCTTCGTCGACGACCGGCAGCACTTTTATGTCGCTTTCTTCCATCTTTTCGATGGCGCTCCACAGCGACGTGCCTGTTTTGACCGTAGCGCATTCACCGCTCAGGTAATACCGCACTTTGGGTACCAAATCGGGAATATATTCGGGAATGGGTACCCGAAATCGGTCGAATATATATTCCGTTTGCGGCGATATTTTGCCCGCGCGCGCGGCTATGTGCTCCGTTTGGCCGAGACTCTGTTTCAGCCTTGCATACGCTGCAGCCGAAACGACGGAATCCGTGTCGGGGTTGCGGTGTCCGATAACGTAGACGGTTTTCATAAATCGGGAAATCCTCCGGATATCCAGTGTACAATCAAAAGCCGGATTCCGCAACAAAAATTGACGGAACGCGGTGAGCAGAATCGGTTTAGTCGTCCTTTTCCGTTATTACAAGTTCGTCGTAACCGGTCTCTTTATCGAATTCGGCGGCAAAACTGATACCTTCCAGGTGCTGCAGTACGATTTCTGCCGTCGTGTTGACGGTACAGCCTTCAACGAGGTGTCCGCCGACGGTTGAAAGATCTTCTTTTGAAAAAGAAACGTGCAGGTGCGTTCGTGCGGCGGATACCGTTCCCGTAAGCGATACGATTTCCATCGGCTCGTCGACGGTACGGACGGTCAGACCGCTTGCGTCGCGGATATGTGCGCGCAGAACGCATCCGGCGCAGGACAAAACGCAGCCGGCTTCGATATGGTGCTTGCGGGCGTACTCGGTGATCTTCGTAAGCAAATCGTCTCCCCGACGCAATCTGAAAACGTGTACGGTGTTCATACCGCCAGTGTAGCGCGGAACGGAAAACTGCGCAACCGATTCCGTGCGCGTGTCCGCCGGTTACCCGCTATGCACAACGGGTAAAAATATGTATACTGATACGGTTATACAAGAGAGATGTCTATGTGTCATAAAAAAATGGAAATCGCCGCGGCGGTTCGTAACCGGAAACTCCGCTCGTCGTTCGCCGCAGTAATGAAATATCCGTACAGTTACAGAAAAAACTTGCAGTATTTTAATTGCTGTGTTATAGTAAATAGGTAAACCGGTTTATACACCTGTGTTTTATACTTCGTTTAAGGGAAAATATATGAATTTGAAACGATCCAGCGGTATTTTACTGCATCCTACATCGTTGCCCGAAACTCCGGGAATCGGAACTATCGGTAAACAAGCGTACCGTTTTATTGACTGGCTCAAAACGGCGAATCAGACGCTGTGGCAGATATTGCCGCTCGGGCCCACCGGATACGGAGATTCCCCGTACGCGTCCTTTTCGACGTTTGCCGGAAATCCGTTGATGATCGATCTCGATATGCTCGCCGAACGCGGCTGGGCGGAACCGGCTGCCGTCGTGCCGCCCGATTATATAAAACGCTCCGGACCGATCGATTTCGGTTCCGTCGTGTGGTGGAAAATTCCGGTGCTGAAGGCGGCCGCAAACCGTTTCCTTGATGCGTCGTCGGTGCAGGATCGGGCGTCTTTCGAGGCATTTAAAAACGACAACGCCGCTTGGCTCGATAATTACAGCGTGTTCATGAGTATCAAAGAATTTTACGATGCCGAAGCGCAAAAAGAAAACCGATTCGGAGCGATGTGGAGCAATTATTGGCCTGAAAAACTCGCTTCGCGTGACGCCGCCGCAGTTTCCGAATGGCATTCATCCCACGTTCGTGAAGCCGAAGTGCATAAAGTCATTCAGTTTTTCTTCTTTACGCAGTGGTATGAACTCAAAGCCTACGCGAACGAGAACGGAATTTCGATTATCGGTGATATTCCGATATTCGTCGCCGCCGATTCGGCGGACGTTTGGGCGAACCAGCATCTGTTTCAGCTCGACAAAAGCGGTAAATCTTTGGCGGTCGCCGGCGTTCCGCCGGATTATTTCAGTGCAACCGGACAGTTGTGGGGCAATCCGCTGTACGACTGGGACGCGATGAAAAAGGAACGCTATCATTGGTGGATTGAACGCATCAAGGCCATGAATTTGATGGTGGACTTTGTCCGTATCGATCATTTCCGCGGATTCGAGGCGTACTGGTCCGTTCCCGCGGGAGAGGCGACCGCCGTGAACGGTACTTGGAAAGCCGGTCCCGACCACGAGTTGTTTGAAGTGATTAAAAAGGAACTCGGCGACATTCCGATCATCGCCGAAGATTTGGGACTTATCACGGAAGGCGTCCGTAAACTGCGCGACGATTTCGATTTGCCCGGTATGAAGATTCTGCAGTTCGCGTTCGATCTGAACGAAGCGGGAAAAGACGGGTTCGTAAATCCGTTTCTGCCCCATATGTATACGCCGAATTGCGTCGTATACACCGGAACGCACGACAACGACACCATGCAGGGCTGGCTTGATAAGGCGTCCGATGCCGAAATCAAACTGATTTCCGAATATCTTGCGGGTCCCGGCACCGTACTGCCGCGTTCCGCGTTGTGTGAGGAACTCGTGCGCGCAGCGATAGCTTCCGTCGCAAAATTCGCCGTTATTCCGATGCAGGATATTTTTGCGATCGGGAGCGAAGGACGGATTAACGTGCCGTCCACTTCCGACGGTAAAAACTGGATATGGCGCATGGAGCCGTCGCTGTTCGACGACGGCGCGGCGCGTCGTTTGAAAGAAACGTGCAAGCTGTACGGCCGAAACGTCTAACGGAATCCGTAATGCGCCGTTTTCCGTCCGCCCCGGCCGAGCCGTCCGTACCGGATTTCCGCCGGCTTTCGATATTATATGAAGACGCTTCCGTTGCCGTCGTATACAAGCCGGCGGGGTTGCTGTCCGTTTCGTATCCCGGCAGCACGGCCAAAACCGCGCTCGACGTGCTGTGCGATCTGATGCGGAAGCGCGGGCGGGTGTCCGCCCGCGTCCGCCCCGCCGTCGTGCACCGGCTTGACCGCGATACGTCCGGCGTGATGGTGTTCGCGCTTACCGCGCAAGCCAAAGCGCTGCTCATGGATGATTGGAACCGGCTCGTGACGGAACGACGGTACCGCGCGCTGGCGGAAAATCCTTCCGGCAAAATCGCTTTGGGCGACCGCGGCGTTATCGATTCGCCGCTGTCGTACAACGCGCAGCACCGCGCGTACGTTGCGAAAGGTGCCGGACGCCGCGAAAATGAGGCGGTGAGCGCGGTAACCCGGTATTCGGTCGTCAGGCGCGGAAGCCGGTACACGCTGTTTGAACTGGAACTTGAAACCGGCCGTAAAAATCAGATCCGCGCGCATTTGGCGTCCGAAGGATTCGTTATTGCCGGCGACGGCTCCTATCGTGCAAAAAGCGATCCGTTCGGCAGACTGTGTCTGCACGCGCGGACGCTCGCGTTCACGCAGCCACTTACCGGAGAATCGCTTCGTTTTGAGATCCCGGAACCTCCCGAATGGGAAAAATTCTGCCGATAACCGTAAAATTTAAGCCGCATACGGGGAATTTCCGTCGGAAAAGTGATTTTGTGCGATAATTTGTCCGGTCATCTGTAACTTTAATATTTACAGTTTTATTATACTGGTATATGATTGACATAACCCGTGCAGACGCGGCGGAATCGCGGTGCGCTTTTACGTCGTTTTTATCGGGTTTTGAATCTGTAACGAATTCAGGAGGTTATCTATGGGTTTAACTGTAGATACAGGCATTCCGGCATTTACCGTTTTCATACAGGGTTTGCTGAGTTTTTTTTCCCCCTGCGTGCTGCCGCTGATTCCGCTGTACGTCAGCTATCTTGCCGGCGGCGCTTTAACCAAAAATGACGACGGTACGGTTGCGTATCCGCGCGGAAGGATTCTGGTGAATACGGTGTTCTTCATTTTGGGCATCAGTTTCGCGTTCTTTGCGCTCGGATTCGGTTTTACGTCGCTGGGCCGTTTTTTTAGCGCGCATAAAATATGGTTTGCGCGCGTCAGCGGTATCATCATGATTCTGTTCGGTTTGTACCAAGTCGGTCTGTTCGGCCGCTCGAACGTGCTCGATCGGGAACGCCGGCTGCCGTTCAAGCTGAACGGAAAAACGGTCAATCCCGCGCTCGCCTTGCTGCTCGGTTTTACGTTCAGTTTCGCCTGGACGCCGTGCATCGGACCGGTGCTGAGCAGCGTTTTGCTGATGGCGTCTTCCGCAAAATCGGCCGGTTGGGGATTTACGCTGATCGGCGTGTACACGCTCGGATTCGTTCTGCCGTTCCTTGCCGCTGGTATTTTTACCGGGGCAGTACTGAACTTTTTCAAAAAGTACCGCAAGGCGGTTTCGTATACGGTTAAAGTCGGCGGTGCACTGCTGATTGTCATGGGGGTGCTGACGCTTACCGGTTTTATGAACGGCGTTACCGGATATCTTTCATCCGCCGGTGCTAGAACCGCTCAGACCCAGCCGCAGGACGTTTCCGCTCGGAAAGCCGCCGACTCTCAGTCGGTTCCCGTGCGTGCGAATGCGGAAAGCGCTGCGGAAAAGAATCAGGCGGTTCCCGCGCCGGATTTTTCTCTCACCGATCAGTTCGGCACGGTTCACCGGCTTTCCGATTACAAGGGCAAAACGGTTTTCCTGAACTTTTGGGCAACCTGGTGCCCGCCGTGTCAGGGGGAAATGCCGGACATTCAGAAATTGTATGAAAAATACGGAAAGAACACCGGAGACTTGATCGTTTTGGGAGTTGCGAATCCGAAATCGGAAGGGTATCCGTACGCACAGGATAAAAGCGTTTCCGAAGTCGCGCGGTTTTTGTCAGACCGGAATCTGACGTTTCCCGTCGTGATGGATTTGGACGGCAGCGTGTTCTCCGGCTACGGAATCACCGCGTTTCCCACGACGTTTATGATAGACGACGGCGGAAACGTGTTCGGCTACGTGCCGGGCGCGCTGACCGGAGCGATCATGGAAAGCATCGTTCAGCAGACGATAACGAAAAATCGCCTGTAACGACGAGACTTTGACAAAAAAATCCGGCCGTATCCGCGGGACGTTTCCGTCTTGCCGCCTGCGGCCGGAATTTCGGGCTGAAACGCCGATCATTTCCACGGAAAGATAAAACTTTTGAACGATCGCGGTCCGAGCGTGTCCTGATCTTCGGCGATAAGTTCGCCCCAGGGAACGTGTTTGCGTTCTTTTGCGGACAGATCGGGATTTTCTTCCAGCCAATCGTATTTATACAGCCGCAGCCGCAATCCGTTCGTATGCGCGAGCAGAATGCCGGCGAATCCGGGCATCATGAAGAAAAGGAAAATCGACAGTGCAAGCAGAAGTATCGAATAAATGAACATGAACAGTGAAAATCCGGGATTATCGAAGAAAATGATAAACGATTTTTTCAGGCATTTGCGGAAATTATCTTTCAGCAACGATCTGATCGGAATGAACCACTGCAGCGCCATCGCGCAGACGAGCAAAAACCAAAACACGAGCGCGGCCAAAAACAAGCCGAACAGCGACTGCATTCCCATATAGAACGGAATACCGAAAAAACCGAGCAAAAACAGCACGGCGACGATCAGCGCGAACAATACGCCGTCTTTCCAGACTTTGGGAAATTCGGCGAAGTATTCTTTGAGCGAAGCGGACTTGAAATCGGCAATGCGCGCCGCGTTGTTGCCGAAAGCGAACAGGGCGACGGACAATGCGGCGACTCCGATTATCTGCAGGGCGATGCCGAGCGGCGCCGTTATCAGAATGGAAACGACGGCGACGGTCAGCACGATGTTCGGAACGAACAGCGACAGCATGCTGTCCCAGCCGTCGCAAAAATTCTTTTTGATAAAAAACCAGATCATACGTATACTGTATAGAATCTTTTCCGCATAGTCAATGATCCGTGCGGCTGTTCCGCACACAAGACGGCTTTTCTATGCTATACTGGACGCATGGCATGGACGGATACTTCTTCTATTACGGCACTCATATCGCAGATTCATTCGGCGGCTTCTTCTTTCTTAAAAGCCAGACTGCAATCGTACGGGCTTCCCGATATGTCGTCGTCTCACGGAAACATTCTGTTCCGCCTTTCCCAGTCGGAATGTCTGACGATGGGCGAACTGGCGCAGCTGGTGAACCGGGACAAATCGACGGTAACCGTGCTCGTGCGAAAACTGGAAAGCGCAGGCTACGTGTGCCGTGAAAGCGCGGAAGCCGACAACCGCGTTACGTATATCCGGCTTTCCGCTACCGGCCGCGAATACACCGATAAAATGGCACAGATTTCAAAAGAGCTGATCGGCACGTGTTACGAAGGGTTTTCGGAAGACGAAAAAGCTGCGGTATTCACTCTGCTGCGGCGGATTGCGCTGAATTTCGAGTCTTCGGAAACGTGCAGCCGATAAAAATCCGGCTCGAAACGCACGAACGTCTTGACAATAGTTTTATATAAAACTATTATAGGGAACGACAGACGAGAACCGGTGTGCACTGCGTGCCGGCAATTCGTGTGCAGAGGAGTCTCAGATGAAAAAAAATCCGTTTCCGGCCGGCTGGTTGCTGCCGTGTGCCGCCGCCATTGCCGCCGCGTTAATCCTTTTATCCGCCTGTTCCGCGCGGCAGGAAAAAGCGGCGCCGGGTATCGCCGTTTTCGTTCCCGGAATAATAGAAGACAGTCCGGTTTACGACATGCTGGTGCAGGGTGTCCGCGCCGCCGTAGACGCGTACAATGAAACCGAAAGCGCAAAAGACCGCGCGCCGGTCGAACTTTCGGTGCTGGAAGCCGGAACGAATCAGGCGGAGTGGGGCAATAAACTGACCGCGCTCGCGGCGTCCGGAAAGTACGGCGTGATCGTCTCGTCGAATCCGTCTCTGCCGGAGATCGCCGCGCCGCTGACGGCGCAGTTTCCCGATCAGCGCTTTATCATTCTCGACGCGTTTTACGAAGGAAACGACCGCATCGCGACCGTCCGCTACAATCAGCGCGAACAGGCGTATCTGACCGGCTACATTGCCGCACTGATTTCCGCCGCGCCCGCTTCCGAAATGCGGTTTGCGAACGCTGCCCGTAAAATCGGCTTTATTGCGGCGCAGGAGTATCCGGTTATGAATACGATTCTGCTCCCGTCGTTTACCGAAGGCGCTCAGGCTGCCGTTCCCGGCACGGAAGTGGATTTTCGCGTCGTGGGCAACTGGTACGATGCGTCCAAAGGTGCCGAGCTGGCCAAAGCGCTGTATAAAAGCGGCGCGGACGTCGTACTGCCGATTTGCGGCGGAGCCTCACAAGGCGTCATCGCGGCGGCGAAAGAACTCGGTTTTTATATCACCTGGTTCGACGACAACGGTTTTGCAAAAGCGCCCGGTTATATCGTTTCCAGTTCGGTTATGGCGCAAAAACGCATGGCGCAGGAAGTTACCGCCGCGTATTTGGACGGAACGGTCGAGTTCGGCAGCGCGCGGACCGTCGGTATTGAAGACGGATACATCGACTTTGAGCAAAACGATCCGCAGTACGTTGAAACGGTTTCCGAACCGATCCGTACCCGTATGGCGGCGGTGGTTGATCAGATAAAAAGCGGTGCGCTGCTGCTGCCGTCTCCGTAATGGAGCGAGCCGACGGCGTGCCGGACGATGGGTATGAAAGAAATTGCGTTTGACCGTGTTACGAAACAGTTTGCCTCGAAAAAAGCGCTCGACGACGTGACGCTTTCATTTTCCGCCGGTTCCGTTCACGCGCTGCTCGGAGAAAACGGCGCGGGAAAGTCGACGCTTGCGGCGCTTCTCAGCGGAGCCGCCGAGCCGTCGTCCGGCTGCATAAAAATAGACGGTGTGCCCGTCGTGTTCCGCTCACCGCGCGACAGCGCGGCAGCCGGGATCGCGATGGTGCATCAGCGCCCGCTGCTTGCGGACGAACTGTCGGTATGGGAAAACGTCATACTCGGCGCCGAACCGCTGCACGGGCCGGCTGCCGCGGGTATCCTGAACAAACGCGCTGCTGCGGAACGCATCGGAAGGCTGCGCGCGCGATTCGAGATATCGGTTCCGCTTGATCCGGATTCGGCCGTTTCAGACCTGAGCGCGGACGCCGTTTTTTACACGGCGCTGCTCGCCGCCCTTTTTCGGGAACCGCAGCTGCTGATTCTGGACGAACCGTCGGCGGCGCTCGACGATACGAGCCGGAATCTCCTATACGCGTGTCTTTCGGCCGAAGCGGCGCGCGGAACCGGAATCATCGTGATCACGCACAATTTGCGGGAAGCCGTGTTGCACGCCGATTCGATAACGGTGCTTAAAAAAGGCCGGCTTTCCGCCGAATTCGACAACTCGCGGCGCACCGTTTCTGCCGCCGACATTTTGCCGCATCTGTTCGCGTCCGCCGGGTCCGGTGTTTCCGCTGGGTCCGGTGTTTCCGCCGGGTCCGGTGTTTCCGGCAGTGCGGCGGTTCCGGGCAGTGCGGCAGATTCCGTCGGCACGACTATGCCGCCGGTTTTCCTTTCGACGCCGGTCGCGGCGGTTCCGCGGCTGACGATCACGGAACTGTCGGCCCGCCCGCGCGCTGCCGCAGCGCTGTTCGGCGTGTCGTTCCGGGTAGCCGCCGGCCGTATGACGGTTATCGCCGGTCAGCGGGAGAGCGGCATGGAAACGCTTGAAAACTGTATCACCGGCGCGCGCCGCGTTCCGTGCAGCGGCACGTATTCGTTCGGCGGCGGTGCCGCCGTTCCGTTCAAAAAGAAACGCCTTTCGGCTGCACTGCTCAGAAAGCGACGGGCGGGTATCGTTCCGTTCGATCGGACGTTCGGCGCGTCGAATCCGGGGCTGACGGTTGCGCAGGTTGCCGGCATATACGAAGCGCCCGCGAACGTTACGGCGTTTGCCGAAAAACTTATCCGTGAAACGGGGATATCCATAAAAGCGTCGGAACCCGCGGCCAATCTTTCCGGCGGAATGCTGCAGCGTCTGATTTTGGCGCGTGAACTTTACTATAAACCGGAACTGCTCGTGCTATCCGAGCCGTTTCAAGGACTCGACACGCCTTCTTCCGTCGGATTGGCCGAATTGCTTCAGTCCGTTTGCCGTTCCGGCGCGGCGATTCTGGTGCTGACGTCCGACGCGTCGTTTTTATCCGAGTATGAAACCGATTCGTACGTACTTGCGGGCGGTAAATTGTATAAAGGCGGTTCGCTTCTATGATTCATCCTTTCGATCTGCGGCGAAAATTCGTGCGTTCGGTGCTGACGCCGCTTTCTTCCAGCCTGATCGCGCTTGCGGCCGGAATAGCCGTGTCGCTGGCGATGCTGCTTTTTTTCAGCGGACAGCCGGTTTCGGCTGCGGTCGATTTTTTTACCGGCCCGTTTGCGTCCCGTTTTTACGTGGGAACGCTGCTGAACACGGCGTCTTTGCTGATGTGGGCCGGCGTCGGCGCGGGAATCGCGATTGCTTCGGGTAATCTGAATTTGGGCGGTGAAGGGCAGATTTATCTTGCGGGTTTTATCACGGCCGTCGTCCTCTCTAAAGGAAGCGGAATCGTACCGCCTTTTCTGCTGCTGCCGATCGCCGGTTTTACGGCGTGCGCGGCCGCGGCGGTCTGCGCCGGCGTTGCAGCGTTGTTCAAGCAATTCCGCGGCAGCAGCGAACTGCTGGTGTCGTTTCTCGTTTCGGCAGTAACGATTCCGATCGTCGACGCGGCGATTGCCGGACCGTTCCGCGATACGGCGCGGAATCTGCTTGCAACGCCGCCGGTTCCCGCTGAATTCCGTCTTGAACGGATATTGCCGCCGTCTCCGCTGACGGTTTCCTTTTTTGCCGCCGCCGCGTTTTGCCTTGTTTCGGCGTGCGTTCTGTATCGAACCCGCGCGGGACGGGCCGTTCGGGTGTGCGGTGCGGCGCCGCAGTTCGCACAGTACGCGGGGTATTCGCTTGCGGCGCATTCGTTCGGCGCGTTGTGCCTGTCCGGAGCGTGTCACGGATTGACCGGTTTCTTTGCCGTCGTCGGAACGTATTATACGTGCCACAGCGGATTTTACGCCGGTATGGGATGGAACGCGCTTTCGTGCGCGCTTATCGCACGGTCGAATCCCGCGGCGGTCATACCGTCGGCGCTGCTTTTGTCGTGGATTTTTACGGCGGCGGACCGTTCGGCGATGATGTACGATTTTCCGTTCGATATGACCGGCTTGATTCAAGCCGCCGTACTGTTTTGTATTTCGGCCCGTTTCGTCGGCGCCGCCAAGCGAGCGAGGAGCGCCTGATATGCACGTCGTATACGATATCGTTTTAACGTCGGCGCCGCTGCTGCTCGCCGCGTGCGGGGCACTTATAAGCGAATACGCGGGCGTTATGGCCGTGTTCGCCGACGGCTGCATCAATATCGGCGCGTTCCTGTGTTTCGCCGTAACCGCCCGAACCGGATCGCTCGCGGCGGGAATCGGCTGTTCGGCGGTTGCGTGTACCGGATTGGCGTACGGAGTGTCCGTTCTGACGCTGAAATTGCGCGCGAATCCGTTTCTGACCGGCCTTGCACTGAACGTGTTCGCGTCGAGCTGCATCTCCGTGCTGTCCGCAGTCCTGTTCGGCACGCGCGGCGTTTTGGTTTCTCCGGCATTTTCGTTTACGGGAGGCGGAGCGCGCGTCGTTTCCGCGATTGCCGCGTACGGGCTGTGCGCCGCCGCCGCGGTCGTTTTACGCACGACGAAAGCCGGTCTGCATCTGCGGGTTACCGGCAGTGCTCCGAACGTACTCACGGCGCGCGGCGTTTCGCCCGACCGCTGGAAAACGGCCAGCTGGTGTGCGGCGGCAGCTTTTGCGGCGGCGGCGGGATGCGTTCTTGCGCTGCGGCTTTCTTCATTCGTTCCGAATATCAGCGCCGGGCGCGGATGGACGGCGCTTGCCGCCGTTTTCTTGGGCGGAAAGAAGCTTTCGGGAACGCTGATCGCCGTGCTGGTTTTTGCGGGCGCCGAATACGCGGCGAACAATATTCAAAACGTCGCCGCTTTCGCGAACGTTCCGTCTTCCGTACTGCTCGCGCTGCCGTACGCCGCCGCGCTCGTTATGATAGGAGCGGGGCGCCGCGCGGATTGATTATCATACGGCATCAAGCAATACGGTGTCTTCAATATATTTGCAGGGAATTTTCAGTCTGTCAAAATATGCGGCCAGTTTTATCATTGCCGGCCGTTCCGTTCCGAAGTGAGTTCCGCCTATCAGATTCAGCTTGAGTTTATGATTCAATTCATGAAATTGTTTGTTTCCTTCCTGTATGAACGGAACGTTCCATCGATGTTCTATGGTACCCGTAAGCAGCGTATCACAGCCATAATCGTAAACTTGCTGCAAAATATCCGGCAAATCTCCTCCGCCGGCAACAACTCCAATTTTTCGTACGGATTCCGTATGTTTTTCAGTTGTTATGATCGGACGTTCCAATTTGTTCCTGACATATTCAGCGTATTCGTCAAAAGATCTTTCCGGTATGATTCCTATCAGCGCGGTGGGTTCACCGAAATAGTCGTAGAAATATTTTTCAGCCTGTATTCCGCATAATTCGGCTAAACTTTTAGATGTTCCGTAAATCGAATGGGTATCCAGCGGTGCGTGTGCTGCGTATATCGAAATCCCGCATTTTTTCAGTTGCTCAAAATATTCCGGTTTAATCGGCTGCAAACCCCGTTCATCTTCAAAATAGTCGAATTGGTGATGTGTCAAGATAAGCACGTTTCGGTATTGCAATGCTTTTTTGACGATTTCTTTCGTAATGAAAACGGAAGTCAACACGATATCTACGTTTTCCGAATTATCGGTCATTAAAGCGGTTTTCTTTGAAAGAAAGTCAGGATTGATAAATGATTTATTTTCATCCGTTACTGCAAAATCGATAAGGTTTTCGTCAGTTCGGTCAATTTTGAATTCACGATCCAATATGGTTTGCAATTCAATTAATTTCATATGTACAACAGTCCTTCTTTTTCCGTATGAGTTGCGCTCGCACTGCCGTACGCCGCCGTGCCGGATGACGGCGAAAGCTCAGCGCTACAAACCGAATTCCGACGCGGAAACGGTTTCAAATTGGCCGTTTTCTGTTTCGTCGGCTGCCGGCGTCTCCGGTTCCGGAGCTTCTTCCGGTATTTCCTCAAGCAGTTCCGGTTCGGCTTCTTTTTCCGGTATTTCTTCGGACGCTTTACGCAGCGCTTCTTTATCGATATGTACCGAATAATCGACCGTAGTGAATTCGGACAGGATGTTGTCCAGTTTTTCCATTCGGGTGCAGCTGTCGGAACTCATCGCGTTTATGTCGAGCATTTTTTTTACGATATCCGCGGTGCCGATTTTGATTTCGTGAATACCCGCTTCCACCTGTTTGAACACCGTGCTCATCGCCGCCATTTCGTTGGAAACGACGTTCTGCTGTGCCGACAGATTGTCGCACGATTTATTGATTTGCTGCGACGCGTTCGACAATTCGGTGTTTTTTCCGGTAACCTGATGCATGTTGCCGTCGATGTTTTTGATACCGTCGGTAATTTCGGTCAAAGATACGACCATATCGTGCGTACTTTCGCTTACCTTTGCAAACGCGTCCGCCGCGGATTTACTGGTGTCGTTCGCGTCTTTTACTTTCGAGATTATCGCGTAGAGGGACGAACTGATGCGCGTGGCGTTGTCGCCCGTAGATTCGGCGAGCACGCGGATTTCTTCGGCAACGACGCCGAAGCCTTTGCCGCTTTCGCCGGCGTGCGCGCTTTCGATCGCCGCGTTCATGGAAAGAATGTTCGTCTGTTCGGCGATGTCGTTAATAATGGTAACGATTTCGGCAATTTCGTCGAGCTGTCCGTTGATTTCCTGCAGGAGCGTGTGCGTCGAAGATATTTTTTCGTCTCCGTCGAGAACGTACCGCTGGATTTCGTGCGCGCTCTGCGTTTTGTCTTCCGCCATCTGCGCGATCGTGTCGAGGTGTTCGGCCATCGTACCGACCGCCTGTTGGCTCGCGTTGATCGCCGTCGTCTGGCGGTTGTTGTCGGAGAGCAGCATCGCCGAAATTTCGATCATCTGATTGAGCGATTTGATGGAACGGGTGACGGCTGCGGAAAGTTTTTCGACCTGCACGTTCAGCGATTCGATGTTCGAGTCGATCTGATGCGTCGCCGCCGCCGTACTCGCCGCGGAATTGTTTATCGAACGGCCGGCTGCGTCTGCGTCCGCCGCGGTTTTCTTGACCGTGATCAGAAAATCGTTCAGAATGCTGACCGTGTTGTTCAAATCGCCGGTTAAATTACAGATTTCATCGTTGCCCGACGCTTCCATTCGGACTGAAAAATCTTTCAGTGAAAGTTTGCCCGTCATATCCTGAATGCGGCGGATACGTTTCGTAATCCGTCTCGTGATCCGCGTGGCAAAAAAGAGCGCGGTAACCGACGCCAGAACGGTTACGAGTATAACCGTGCGGTAAAACAGCAGATATTGCCGGTTAATGTCCGCGGTAATTTCAGTGCGAATCGTTTCGACGAGTGAACTGAACGTATCGCAGATAGTCTGTATGCTCTGTGTCTTTTGCCGCAGCTGGTGCAGTGTGAATTCGATTTGAAACGAAGATTCTCCGGTACTGTTCGTTGAGAGTGCGGTTGAAAATCCGGTCGACGATATTGAAAGTTTGAACGACGGCTGCAGCGGCATTTCGCTCAACTCTTTGTATAAAAGACCGACATCCTTGAACGGCGCATCGACCATTTTCCACAATTCGTTCAGTGAGTCTATTTTTTTATTCGTTACGGCGGGCAGCGCCTTGCGCGTGCTGCTTTCCAGAATCCCCTGTATGGATACCGCGACTTCGCCCGTCAATTTTTCCCATTCCGAGTATATGGTGTCTATGTTCACCCCTCTGGAAGTCGTTTTATCGGAATATCCCATGGTTTGCTGAAACGTATTCTGGATGCGCATGAGATCCAGTTCAAAATCCTTGATTTTCATGAGCGACGATACGCCGGTGAGCATGAATATCATGATTCCGATGCTTACCAGCGCAAGCGCAGAGACGGTGAAAGAAAATTTTGCGTTAAGTTTCATCTGGAACAGCTCCTTGTCACGCGAAACTAGTATATCATATTAGGAAAAAATTGTAAAATTTAAATCGAGTCGGTTTTGTCTGAACGGTCAGTGTACGAACAGCCGCCCCGTTTGCCGATTTTTCGGACGTTTGCCGATTTTCCGGACGTTTGCTTACGCGCGTGCCGTCCGCAGCGTTCGGTGCTCCGCCGATTTTCCGGACGTTTGCTTACGCGCGTGCCGTCCGCAGCGTTCGGTGCTCCGCCGATTTTCCGCGGCGATTTCCGCCGTCCGATCCCCGGCAGCCGCTTCACGCGCGGTTGCCGCTTGAGAACGTACCTGAAACGCTTGCGTGCGCCGCATGTGCGACCTTTGTAAGCGTCCCGGCAGCCGTTTCACGTGCGGTTGCCGCTTGAGAACGTACCTGAAACGCTTGCGTGCGCCGCATGTGCGACCTTTGTAAGCGTCCCGGCAAACGCAAAAAAACGACCCGAACGCATTCCGCTTTCGGGCCGTTTCGTCTGATCGCCGCGGGAACCCGTTACCGGTACGCCGCGAGAATCGCCTGCAAACGGTCTTTGCCGATAATTTTCATAAAACTTGCAAGGCGCGGCCCGGCGTTTTTGCCGATGAGCGCCTGATAGACGGCGGTAAACAGCGCTTTCGGCTCAAGCCCGCATTCCCCGGCAACCGCGTACACGGCCTCGGAAAGCGGTTTTTCATCGAGCGTGTCCATTATCGGCAGCACGTCGGTGTAGATTTTGCGGATCGCCGCAAGTTCGGCGTTGCCGAGCTCCGCTTTTGAACCGTCGGTGCGCAGCGCAAACCTGAAATCGTCCGGCGCACATTCGGTAATCCAATACCACGCGCACTTGCACCGCACGCGCAGTTTTTCAGCCTGTTCGGGCCGCACGTCGCCGAGAGAGGCTATAACCGCCTCAATGTCGCCCGAATTCGTTTGCAGCAAGTTGCACAAATGCCGCAGCGGCATCTGGTACGGCATCACCTGCGGCATACCGTCCACCTGCGACAGTTCGTAAATGCGGCGTTCCTTGGCGTACACGTCGTCGTTCTTGGCCTTTTCGGCACCCCAGGCGATGCGCTCGGTTTTATCGTAATCTTCGTACGTTTTGAGTACGTCGAGGTCGAAACTTATCGAAAATTCCGTGTTCGGGCGCGTTCCGGCAAACATGTACCGTACGATTTCCGGCGGATACACGCGCAGTACGTCCGGCAGCGCGATGACTTTTCCCTTTGAAGACGACATTTTGCCGGGCGTACCTTTGATGCCGATAAAATCGTACCGGAACGTTACCGGCGCCGGCCACCCGTAAATCTCGTCGGCAACGAGCCGCGCCGTATCGAACGAACCGCCCTGACTGTGATGGTCTTTGCCCGCCGGCTCGAACACCGTGTGCTCGTGCCGCCACCGCATCGGCCAGTCCACTCGCCAGCCCAATTTCATACCGGACGCCGTGCGCAGATCGGCCGTTTCCGCATGACCGCATTCGGTACAGTGATACGTAACGCCGTACTCGCCGTCGTATCCGTCGATAACCGTCGTGTCCCGATTGCAGTTTTCACAGAAAACGGAAATCGGCCAATATTCTTCTTCGGCGGGAATTTTATGCTCGTCGTCGCGGTAGCGGTTCAGACAGTCTTTAATACGGCTGCGGTTCTGCAGCGCCGTTTTCATGCCTTCGTCGTACGTATGGGCGCGGTACCGTTCGGCCTGATACAGGAATTCCGGATGAATGCCTACGACCGGCAGCGCCGATTCCACGTCGGTTTCGTGATGCCGCGCGTAAGAGGAATCGCGCTCGAACGGATCGGGTACCATCGTGATCGGAAAACGCAGATATTTCGCCAATTCGTCCGATTTGGGCATGTTCATCGGCACTTTGCGGAACACGTCGTAATCGTCCCACGAATAAATGAACCGGACGTTCTTGCCGCGGTCCCGCAGCGCGCGTACGACCAAATCTACGGAAATGATTTCGCGGAAATTACCGATATGTACGGTGCCCGACGGAGTGATTCCCGAGGCACAAGTGTAAACGTCAAGGTCTCCGCGTTCGCGGATGATTTTTTCGGCCGTCTGATCCGCCCAGTGGGTCAGCTTCGCCGTTTCGTTTTGATTGTTCATAATGCATAATTATACATAAAACGGTGCGGTAGAGCAATAAGCCTATGCGACCGTTTTATTCGGAGCGCACGTCGTCCGCTCACCGGCTTTCCGCCGATTCCGGCTTCAATCCGGGCTAGCGGCCTGCGCAAGATAGCTCAATGCGGCCGGTGCATTTGATTGCCGGCAACGGCTTGATATGTTTTTGAAAATACTGTATTATATCGCAACAGCGTGAATCGCTTACTGTTTTAGGCACTGCGCTTGCAGTGAAAAGAAAAAGTGCGTGCGTCATAGTCGTTTATAAAACATTCCGGACAGATTTCTACACATGATTTTTTTGCGGAGACGGCTTTATCGTACGCAAAGGAATTGTTGTATATGGAAGAAAACATCTCGTTCGAGGATCTGGGACTCGATGAAATCACTCTGAACGCCATCGCGCTCAAAGGATTTGAAGTACCGTCTCCGATTCAGGTTTTGGCGATACCCCGCCTGCTCGGCGGAGAAGCCAACGTCATCGCAAAAGCGCGCACCGGAACCGGTAAAACCGCCGCGTTCGGCCTGCCGCTCGTGCAGACTATCCGTGAGGACAAAGGCCACGTCCGGGCGCTCATTTTGGCGCCGACGCGCGAACTGGCGTTGCAAGTCTGCAAGGAAATCGACTCGCTTACCACCGGAACGTATCCGCGGCTCGCCGCCGTATACGGCGGACAATCCATGGGCGAACAGCTTCGCGCGCTCAAACGCGGCGTTGAAATCGTCGTCGGTACGCCCGGGCGCGTACAGGATCATATCGAACGCAAATCGCTCGATCTGTCGCAGATCGACTATTTCATTCTCGACGAAGCCGACGAAATGCTCGACATGGGCTTTATCGACGACATTGAAGCGATATTTGCCAAGGCGAATCCCGAAAGCCGCATTCTGCTGTTTTCGGCAACCATGCCGCAGCCTATTCTGAAAATTGCGTCCCGGTTTATGGGCGATTACGAAATCGTCGAAGAAGAAACCAGTCCCGAAGAACCGGTGCTTACCGAGCAGAAATACTGGATCGTGCGCGAAAGCGACAAAATAGAAGCGCTCGTGCGCCTTATCGACATTTCACCCGATTTTTACGGGCTCGTATTCACGCAGACCAAAGCCGACGCGGACATGATCACCCGGCAGCTCGACGAGCGCGGCTACGAAGCGGCCGCCCTGCACGGCGATATTCCGCAGGCGCAGCGTGAAAAGATCCTGTACCGTTTCCGCAATAAGAAAACGCGTATCCTCGTCGCCACCGACGTCGCCGCGCGCGGTATCGATATCGAAGGATTGACGCACGTCGTGAACTACGCGCTTCCGTTCGACGGTCCCACCTACGTACACCGCATCGGCCGTACCGGCCGCGCGGGCGCCAAAGGTTTGGCGTTCACGCTCGTGCGTCCCGAAGAGCGGCGCAAACTCGAATATTTGAAAGCGGCCGTCCGGAAATCGGCGAAAGGCACCATGACCGAAGCGCCGGTGCCGCCGGTCTCGGATGTGCTCGCCGCAAAACGCGCGCGGCTGTTCGACGCAATGAAACTTTCTTTGGCGAACGGCGGGCAGTCGTCGGACGATGCTGCCGGGAACGCCGACGGCGGCGAATCTGCGGACGGCTTCGCGCCGCCTCGGAGTGCCGGTGAAGATTCCGTTTTTGCGCGCATGGCGGAAGAACTGTGCAGCGGCAAAGATCCGCAGGACGTGCTCGCTTCCGTACTGAAACTGTCGTACGGCAAACAGCTCGACCCGTCGCGTTACGGCGATATTTCGACGCTGAAAGCGTTCAATCCCGGTAAGCAGATCCGGCTGTTCGTGCAGCTCGGCCGCCGCGACGGTTTTTATCCGCGCGAAATAGCCGAATATTTCAGCAAACTGCTCAATATCCAGCCGCGCCTGGTAGACCGCATCGACGTTGCCGAAAACTTTTCGCTGGTCAGTCTGCCGATGCAGGCCGGTATGGACGCGCTTGAACGGTCAAAACGCGATCACTCGTTGCCGCACATGCATATCGATTCAAAAGACGCGCAAAACGGGGAATCCGGCTTTGCCAATCGCCCCGGACGGCGCGGCTTCGGAAACGCCGAGTCCCGTTCCGGCGGGTTCCGCCGCGAAGGCAGGGAATTCCGGCACGACGGCGGCCGCGGCTTCGGACGCGATTCCGAACGTTCCGGCGGCGGCCGTTCCAGACCGCCGCACGCTCGGCAGGGTTCGGCCGGCTTGTATAAACGCAAGACGCCGCAGTCCGACCGCTACTAGTTATTCGCTCCGTCCGGCGGCGGTCTGCTTCTGATACTGCAGAATCCAGCGCTGGACGGGAACGAGCCAGTCGTCTTCGGCGCAGCCTTCCAGAATCAGGCGGTCGAGCATGTAATGGATGTGTTCGGTAATTCGTTTTTTTGCCGCGGCGCTTACGTCGTCCGCGCCGTTAAAAAGCGTGTCGATGAACGCCGTCGCCTGCTCTATGGAAAAAAGGGCGGGCTGCAGATGTATCATCATGTAAACGGCGGCGGGAATGCAGTTGACGCTGTGCTGTTTCAAATACAGCACCGTTTCGGCAATTTCAACGGCGCCTCGGTATAATTCTTCGTTATAGCGCCGCGCTTCGTCTTCCGGCAGGCGTTCTCGATTGAACACGTCGGCAAAAAAAGAAAATGTCAGAATGACGACCGAGATATGCAGACTCGGTACGCACAGAAAATGCGGATCGAGCAGGTGTATCGTTTTGAGGTTTTTATTATCGCCCGCCGGCGGCCGCGCCGTCGTGGACATGCGGAATTTATACATGCGCGCGGCTTCGCGATACGCCTGATACAGCGCCTGCATGAACCGCGCGCAGTGCGGCAGCGCCCGTTTTACGCCGAATCGCTTGATGATCAGGGTAAGCGGACGTATCCAAAAATGAATGAAATCGAGATACGTGTCGGATTTTTCGGGATCGAACGGTATTTCGTCGTCGAGCGGATGGTCGACCGGTATGACTTCGATTTTCTTAAATCCGAATTTGACGTTGAACTGCAGCAGAAAAAAATCGTGAATGACGGTGTGTAAATATCTGCACAAAGGTTTCAGCGTCGTCAGGTGGGTCGGAATTACCAAGTACGGCCACGCGACGCCGAGATCCCGAATCTGTTTGCCGTTCAATTTCTGCTTTCGATGCTCGTCTGTCATTTTTTCAGTATAACTCAAATGCCGTTCGGCGCGCAAGAAGCGGAAGCTTACCGGACGATGCTTTCTTCCATTCTTTTCAGGCGTTCTTTGTCGAGTTCAACGAACAGATTTTTTTCCTGAGCGGGCAGAACCGTGCCTTTCGGTGCGTTTTTCGCACGGCGCAGATATTTTACCTGCGTGTAATATAAATCGGCTTTTCCCGCTTTGCGTGCCTTTGAATGGTATACGGCGACGTTCGCCGCACACAGCAGCACTTCAAGCGGCACCGATTTTCCAGGCCTGTTTTTGACGAATACGTAGCCGCCCGCGTAATCGCGCGCGTGCAGCCACATATCCTGTCCCTTTACGTGGCGGCGCAGCAGTTCGTCGTTTTCCGCGGCGGTGCGGCCCGCGAATATCGTCCAGCCGTCCAATTCGTACGTGATTCCGGGACGTTTTTTTTCGATCTGCTGTTTCGGTTTGGTTTGTTTTCTCAGCAGCTGCTGCATTTTGATCGGATTCGCTTCCCTGCAGACCGTTTCGTAGGCCGCGTCCAAATCAAGCAGTTCCCGTTTTGCTTTTTGTATATCGTATTCGAGATCTTCAAGTCCCGACACCGATTTTTTATACATGGCGTAATAATCGGCGGCGTTTTCCTGCGCCCGTTTGGCGGCGTTTATTTTGATGCGGAGCGTACCGCCGTTTTCGTAATCTTCGCATTCAAGATAATCGGACGTTCCGTCTATCAAATGTCCGTACGCGAGTATCACGTCTCCGTAATGTTTCCATTTTTCCGCGTGCAGGAATTCTTCCCGTTTTTTTTCAAGCCGATGCAGCGCGTTTTCCATGCGGCTGCGTTTGGCGCGGTAGAATTTCGCGGCCTGTTCCAGCAGCGCACTGCGGGAAAGACTTTCCGAATGTTCGCCGTACCAGCGGTCGATTTTTTCATTCAGGGAAAGACCGTCCGCGTTTTCGAGTTCCGCGAACGTTCTGATTTCGCGTGTTTCACGGACCGTGCGGCCGGCACGGTCATCGCGGGCGGCGGTGCGCGGCGGCTTGCTCGCCGCATCCGCCGTATCTGCCGTATCCGCTGGAACAGCCGCTGCGTCCGCTGGAACAGCCGCTGCCGGCGGAGAGAACGTTCCGCCGGTAACTTCTCCGCGCGCGGGGCGGCGGTAAAACGAATCGAGGACGACGTCGTACTCGTCGGTAAGCACGATGTTCGCCGCGCCGCTCCACAAGCGGATGTACAGGAAAAACGTCTGTTCGGCGTGAGTTAAAACGGCTTTTATGATCCGTTCCGAGCCGAGCTGCCCGATCGACGCTATGCGCGCGCCTTTTACCCGTGATTTCAGGAATTCCATAAAACGCAGCGGTTTGTCGTTTTTGGGTACGGAACGTTTCGTTTCGTGGATGCGGCACGCGCCGCCGGCCAGGCAGACGAGCACCGTTTTCGGCGTTCCGGCTTTGTACGTGTAAAGCGCGATGCTGTCGAATCCGGGCTGTACGATTTGCTGTATAAAGGAACCGGTAAGATCAAGTTCGGCAAGTACGGCGTCTATTTCTTTCCAATTGAGGGACATAAAATCTCCTGTAAACGGGCGCCGGCGCAAGTTTTTTTTCGGCGGCGCCGCGGATTTTATCCGCGCTTCGGTTTTGGCCCGTGCCGTGCCGCGGATTTTATCCGCGCCTCGGTTTTGGCCCGCGTCGTGCCGCGGATTTTATCCGCGCCTCGGTTTTAGCCCGTGTCGTGCCGCGGATTTTATCCGCGCTTCGGTTTTGGCCCGCGCTTCGGCTTTCCCGGAACGCCCGGTTCCCGTTCAGCGTACCGTAATAACGGAAGCCGTCCTGCCGTCGGCCGTGTAGGCGCGTTCCGGATTCGACAGATCGACGAACGAACTAATACCTTCGTAGTACGCGTAATAATACGTTCCGCGCGGCAGCGGCAGTTCAAGTTCGTACAAGCCGGGAGCCGTCTCGGTTAATTCGTAAATGTAGGAATCCCAATTGGTGAACGAACCGCCCACCCGTATCCGCTTGCCGCTTTCGCCTTGATAGACGAATTTTACCGTTCCTTTGAGCGGTACCTCCGTTGCGGGAAGCTGTTCGCGCGGAATATCGACTTTCGAGAGCGTGATTCCCGCGTCCTGATTGAACACTTTCTGCGGATTTCCCGGATCCGTCGTCCACAGTCCGTCTACAACGAGCCGGTACGAAACGCTTTTAAGCTGCGGCGGAACTTCAAGAATATAAAAATACAGCGAACTGATGACCTTGTCGTCGACGTCCTTCGTATTCAGGCGCTGGAACGAATGAATGGTTCTGAACTTTTCAAAATCGAACGCAATCCCGACGTGCCGGGCGGAATTTTCCGCAGTAAAAATGACGTAATCTCCGCTTATGCGGGGCGCACCGACTTTGTCTATGCCGGAAATGAGTATATCGATATCGTACGTGTCCTGCGCAGCCAGCGGCACCAAAAACATACCGAGTAAACAGGCTGATATGATAATATTCTTCATAAGTTACTATCTTATCGGATGCGGATGCGGAAAACTAAAGGGGGCGGAAAAAAAACCGATGAATATGGAAAGAATACTTGTTATTTTCCTCTATTGTGGAGTACAATTACTAGAATGCCCGGATTAAACCAGCTGAAAAAGTTCAGCGAAGACGTATTAAATTTAGGAAACGAACTCTCCGTACGCAGCGAGCGCGGCGAACCTCCGGTAACCGTACCGCTGCCGTCCGATATTCCAGAGGACGACGATTCTGAAGATTTCGTGCTGGGATTGCCGGAGAACGACGCGGAGGGCGGCGGTTCCGATTCGGACGAAGCTTCCGGTGCCGCAGAACCGGCGGACGCTGAGCTGCCGGATCCGCTCGATTCGGAAATTCCCTCCATACCGGCCGGCGGCGCCGTCGACATGTCCGCCTTTCCCGAACTCGACAGTATTCTGAATCCGGTGCCGGAAGAGCCCGATTTGTCGGAATTCACCGATGCGGCGGCCGGTTTCGATTCGGTTCCCGGTGCGGAGCTTCCGCCTGATGATGTTGAAGAATTGCAGGAACTTTCCGACGCCGATATTTCCGGTTCGGACGAACCGTTCCGGGCGGAAAGTGAAGCCGCCGCTCCCGATTTTTCTTTTCCCGACATCCCGATGGATGGCCTTTTTGATACGCCGTCCGATAATTCACCGGCCGCCGGCGACTTTTCGGCAGCCGGCGACTTTTCGGCGGACGCCGCTCCGGGCGACAGTGCACCGGCTGGTTTTTCCGTTGCGGATTCCGATTTTGATGATTTTGCGGAATCGGGTCCGGAGATTTCACTTTCGGAAGATTTTCCCGAGCCGGACGTCTTTGACGGTGCTGCCGGCGGTTCTGCAGCGAACGACGGTTTTTTAGCGGCCGGCACTTCTGCCGGCGGCCCCGATGTTTCGGCCGGCGGCACTTCTGCTGACGGCGGCGATGCTGCGTTCGGCGGCGGTTTCTCCGCTGAATCGGACGGCGGTCCGTCCGATTTTTCCATGCCGGAAATCCCCGATTTCGATCTTGCGTCTTTCGACGGAGCCGCCGACGAGGCCTCCGCATTTGCCGGAGACGCTGCTTTTGCCGGAGACGCTTTGGACAGCGCCGCCGATTCGGGTGCCGGCGACGACGTATCCGGCGATTTACTCGACGGCGCCGAGCCCGGCGATCCGGCCGGTTCCTCGCAGTTCGATATCGCCGCCGATTCCGTTCCCGACCCGTTCGCGACTCCCGAAGTGTTCGATATTCCCGACGATCCGTTCGACGGCAGCGCCCCGGTTGCGGAGAATTCCGGCGACGACGGTTTTTCCGCTGACTCCGACGACGATTCGTTCGGCGATTTTGATATTCCGGGCTTTTCCGATCGCACGGCCGGCACCGCTCCGCTAAAAGCCGCGCCGAAGCTGCCGGGCGCCGAATCCCGCAGGGAAAAAAACACGCTGACGGATACCGAATACAAAACCTTTCTGCAGAATCTGTCTTCGTATCCGCTCAATATCAGAATCGCGCTTGAAGAATTTATCGTAAACAATGAATTTACCGACGCCGCCGTTTTTGAAGTCGTTGAAAAGGTACTGAAAAAGGCGTCCGCCCGGCAGATTGCTTCCCATTTGGAAAAACTGATGGATATCAGTCTTTCGGTTCCGCGCGATTTTGAGCGGCGTACCTTCGAGCAGTACGAAGAATACAAAAAATCGGTGGAATATCAGCTCAAAAACCGCATTATTCCCGGTATTCTGCTGTGCGTGCTGGCCGGCGTCGTCGTGTTCCTGCTTTTCCTGTTCGGTAAATTCGCCGTATATAATCCGCTCAAGGCGGAAAGCCTGTATCGGCAGGGGTACGCGCTGCTTGAAAGCAACGAATATCCGCAGTCCGAGCTGAAATTCAACGAAGCGGTTTCATATCAGCCCAAGAAAAAATGGTTTTTCACGTACGCACGGGGCTACCGGACGCACCGTCAGTACGAGCGCGCCCGCTCCTTGTATAAAGCCGTTCTGATGCGGTTCAAGCAGGACAAGCAGGCCGGTTTGGAATACGCGCAGATGGAACTGGACGATCTGCGCAATTTTGAAAACGCCGAAACGATCGTCCGGCGCGAAGTGCTCGATTATCATATCAACGATAAGGACGGGCTGCTGCTGCTCGGCGATATTTTTCTCGAATGGGGCGACGAACGGGATCCGGCAAAGTACGACGAAGCGTTTGAGATTTATACGGATTTGGCGCAGCTGTACGGGCAGAAGGACGTATATTTGTCGCGGCTGCTGCGGTATTTTATCCGTGTCGACGATCTGCGCAACGTGCTTCAGCTGAAAAACCATTTTTATCCCAAGAAAAAATCGCTCGGCGCGCGGGATTTGACGGAATTGAGCGGTTATCTGCTCGATAAATTATACGGCGAACTGCCCGCAAGCGACGAATACCTGCGTTCGTCTATCGAAGACGTGCGTGATCTTTTGGAACGGGCCGTTGCCGCCGGTTCCGATATTCCCGAAAGCAAATACAATCTTGCCCGGTATTTCATTAAAACCGGCAATCGTTCCGCAGCGAAACTTTGGATGCAGGAGGCGCTCGACGCGTTCGACGCGGCTTCCGCCCGTCCCCGCAAGCGGCTGAACCGCCACGTTAACGCATACCGTCTGCTCGGCGAACTGTACGCGGAAGACAAGGAATACCTTACGGCGGAGGATCTGTTCAGATCGGGCATCCGACTGTATGAAAAAGAACACGCCGCCGGGCTTACCGGAGACGCGAACACCGGTATGCTGTATGCGGATACGGCCGATCTGGATTATTTCGTTTCCGGCGATTTTGACGAAGCGCTCAAAAACTATCTTTCCGCCGTGCAGACGCAGTACGACACGCCGTCGGTACGGTACAAAATAGGGTATATCCAGTATTCAAAGAAAAATTACGCGGAAGCGCTCGGCTCGTTTATTAAAGCTTCGGAGCAGAATTCCTCCGATCCGCACGTACTGATTGCGCTCGGCAACGTGCTGTCGCTGCGCGGAAACAATTTTGCGGCGCAGGGGTATTATGAAAAATTATTGCAGCTGCTGGATGCGGAACGCAGCCGTTACGGCATCATGTTTCCGCAGGTCAATACGGAACATGCGGACATCGTCGACTTGTATCTGAAAGCTTCAAACAATCTGGGCGTAACGCAATACCGGCTGGCGCAGCAGACCGGTGACAGCGCGCTGAACGCTCAGGCTATGGTAAATCTGACGACTTCGCTGCGCGCCTGGGACGCGCTGACGCGCAATCAGGAAACGATGATCCGGCTCGGCGGAACGAATCTTGCCGAACGGAACGTAGCGTATATGAGCCATCCGGTTCCCGATTACGAACCGTCTATTTATACCGAACTTCCCCGCGTGCTGACCGGGGAAGCGTTTCCGGAATGAGTTTTATCCGGTCAGCGGCCGCCGCGCGCAGCCGTCTGCCGGATAGTCTATGGAGAAGCGTTACATGGAGCAATGGTTTTGTTATAAAGAAGGCGTAGAATGGCAGAAGCATATGAACGAATTGCTGAAAGAAGTGTTCCGCAAGTCGATTCACATCTGCACTGCGTTCGTACCGCTTCTGCTTCACGCAGCGTATCTGCCGGTAATGGTTCTGCTCGGCTGCGCGCTGATCGGGTATTGCATTGCCGAGGCGCTGCGCTGCAGGGGTATTACCGTTCCGCTCGTATCCGCGATCACCGCCGCCGCCGCGCGTAAACGTGACGAAAACCGATTCGTGCTGGGACCCGCGACGCTTGCGTTCGGCGTATTGTGCGCGGCGCTGCTGTTTGAACCCGCTCCGGCGGCCGTCGGCATCTTTGCGCTGGCGTTCGGAGACGGGCTAGCCAGTTTAGTGGGAAAATTCTGCGGCCGGATTAAAATTCCCGGTTCCGCAGGCAAAACGGTAGCCGGCAGTTTGACGTGTTTTACGGCGATATTCTGCTCGACGTTTGCGGTTACCCGCCGGGCAGACGCTGCGCTCGGCGTCGCACTCGCCGGTATGCTCATAGAAGTGCTTCCGCTCAAGGATTTTGACAACGTGCTGATTCCTGTCCTGCTCGGCGCGCTGGCTCAGTTTTACTTCCACATATAATAATTGTGCAGTTTTTTCAGAAAATACGCGGTTCCCGCAAAAAGCAAAACGGCGCCCGCTATGACGATCAGAAACGCGTCCGCAATCGTCAGCACGGCGTATCCGGTAATGAGCGCGGCGTATCCGACGGACGCTTTCCGGTATTCGGCGCTTCCGATGCTGCTGCCGTACAGCCGCATGGCGGTAAACGCAACGATGATGCAGATGACGGTGAGCGTCGTGAACAGGTTGCCGTATCCGAACTTGACCGAACAATTGGAGAGCATTTGCAGCGTGTCGATCGGAATGATAATCGAAAAACCGCCCGCCGCGGCAAGAATGACGAGAATGTTTTTATCCGCGTCCTGTTGTGCGTTCTGCTTTATTGAAAGCAGAACGAGAAATACGAAGCTCAGCACGGCGAGCATTTTACCGAAGAAAAGAACGCGGCCGATAAAAATATAGACGTTGACGTAATACTGCCAAAGATTGAAAATCGGCAGACACAGTCTGACGCCTTCAAGCAGGCAGCCGCATAGAAATCCGGTAAAATAAATGATTTCGGGCGACTGTGTTTTTTCAAAATTGACGTACAGTATGAACGTTACGCCGCAGGCGTACAGTGTCAGCAGAACGATCGCGCTTACGGACGCAAAAAAATTGTAGGAGAGCAGCGGCACCGTTTCCGGTAAAACGAACCGCCGTTCAACCTGTTCGGGAATCGCCGCCGTTCCGTTTACGATGGAAACGATCGAGCAGCCGGTCACTGCCGTAATGAAGATTACTGAAATTATGGAGAAAGTAAATAAAAGCCTGTTCCGGATAATGAGTGTCATGTTTTTAAGATACTGCGAACTGAAATTTATGTAAAGACTGCCGTTCCGAAAACCGACATTTAATATGACGGGTTTTAATTCCTGCGGAGTTGAATTCCGTTTTCGTGTGCAGAATAACCGTTTTAGAGTGAGGAACTATGCAAAAACAAATTACGGCCGTATGCGCAATCCTGTGGTGCGCTCTCTGTGCGTTCGCCGGTGATGCCGCCGCGTTTGCCGATATAGGTTTTTCAAAAGACAGCGGAACGTACGTATTCGGTCAGTACGGCATGACCGACAAGACGTATACGGCGTACGCAGAAATATATACCGTTGACATTGCAAAAAACGATTTCGTTCCGAACGGAGTGTTTAAAATATCCGATACGACGGGAAAAAGCGGTTCCGACGTATACGCCGATCTGCTGAAAAAACAGGCACCGTTTCTGAAAAAATACGCGCCGGTTCCCGTATCGCCCGATTCCATGCTCTATATTCGTGACGACGAATCAAAACGGGCCACCGATGAAATCGTTTTCAAAGATTTCGGCCAAACCGGAGAAAAGGCGCTTTATTTCCACGTTCGGCTGGTGCCTTTATATGAAGGAAAAGGCTCCGGTCTGAAGTCTTCGTTTTATATTGTTGCCGAAAAAAAGCACGCCGACGGCACGCTGGTTGAACGGAAAGTCGTGGGAAATCCCGACATAAAACGTGCGGGAGTCACCGGATACGCGGTTAACGCCATATTTACCGCACCCGACGGCAAAGGTCTGGTGTTCGTCGTAGAAAAAACGCTCGGCGACGCTTCGGGCGTGTCGATCAGATACATGGTGGAAACCGCCGTTTTTTGATTTTCCCGTTACGCCGATTCTCCGATCCGTCTGAAAAGCTGAAAGATCACGACATCGTTTTCTTTCAGCTTTCTCATATATACCGTTGAATCCTGAATCCGAAATTCCTGCCATATGCATTCGAGCCACAGCGTTTCGGCCGCTTTGAACAGCGCCGTTTCGTTTTCGTACACGCCCTGAATGAACGCGTACGTTCCGGCCGGCAGCCGTACGGTTTCCGCCGAATCCGAAGCGCCGCTCTTGTCTGAAAGCAGCGCGTCGTTTTCTTTCGGCGGCACCGCTCCGCCGCAGAACACCGGTTCGGTCAGGTAATCCTGCAAACGCGGATCCATGTCTTTCACGCCGACTCCCGCCGTGTAGCGGGTCAGCGTTTCGTCCTCATTTTCCGACGCCGCCGAAAAAGTCAAATCCTGAAATAATTGCAGTTTTTTTACTCGATATGTCATACGTTCGTACTATAGCGGAAAAAAGGAAAAAAATACAGATTCGTTCAGCCGAAACGTCAAAAATACACGGGATTGTGCCATATATAGGGCAGGAGGTCGTATGAGAATACAATTTTTGTCGCGCGTCGCTGCCGCCGTATGTCCGTGCGTGCTGCTGGGACTCGCCTTGTCCGGCGTTTCGTGTCGGATTACCGAAGACAGCGTACAGCAGGTGGAGGGCGACATGATCGCGCCTGAACTGATCGCGGTGTCTCAACTGAATGAAACGCAGCTCCGGCTGTCGTTTTCGGAGGATGTCGGCGTATCCGCAGCGAACGTATACGCTGACGGGGTCCTGTTTTGTACCGGAACCGCCGCCGGCAGCGGTACGGAAGCCGCGGCGCTGTCGGCGGAGCCCGTGATCACGCTGGACGCCGCTCCCGCCGTGGGGGTGCAATACGTTCTGACCGGGACTGCCGCGGATAAAAAAGGCAATTCGCTGCTGTTTACGATTCCGTTCAGTGGCTACAACGGCCGCGTTCCGGCGCTCGTGCTGAGCGAAATACGGAGCGAGTATTCAAGCGGTAAAAGTGAATTCATAGAATTGTACGTTTTGTCGCCGGGAAATCTCGCGGGCGTAACGGTTTACAGTGCGAACGACGATAAATACGGTGCCTATGAGTTTCCTGCGGCGGATGTCGCTGCCGGAGAATACGTTACGCTGCATTACCGTCTGAGTGCGGACGATGCGGAGGCTTGCGTTGACGAAACGGGCGCCGACTTGAATGCTTCCGCTTCAAAAGAATCGTGCGGCGATTCCCGTGATTTTTGGATACGGGATTCCGTCGCCCGAATCGGCAAGTCGGACGTCGTTCTGCTTCGGGACCGGGCCGGCGGCAAACTGCTGGACGCGCTGCCGTATTCCGAATCTTCCAAGACTGCGTGGAAAACGGACGCGCTGCGCGCCGCCGCACAGGAAGCGGCCGATGCGGGAGTCTGGCCCGCCGGAGGAGATGATTTTTCGGAAAGCTTCTGTTCCGACGGCGTTACGGCGACGCGCACTTTGTCCAGACGGAATGTCGCCGTTCTTGACGCCGCCGCTGAAAGCGGAACCGGATTTCCGCCGTCAGATAAAACGAGCTGGATCGTAACGGCGACCGGCGGTGCGACTCCCGGTATGCCGAATTCGGAAAAAGAGTATTCCAAGTAGCAGGCGGTTTCCGTTGTGATTTATTCCGTTCAGGTGTATAATGCGTTCATTATGGTTACACTTAAAAACGACCGTTATGAAGCGGTTATTGACAGTCACGGAGCCGAGTTGCATTCTCTCCGCAGTATTGCCGACGGAACCGAATATATTTGGAACGGCGATCCTTCGGTATGGAAGTTTCACGCGCCGGTGCTCTTTCCGCATGTCGGACGGATCAAAGATCAGTATATGACGAGCGGCGGCAAAACGTACGCGCTTGCCGTAAACGGTTTTTCACGCGATATGGAGCATACGCTGCTTGAACGTTCCGATACGTCGGCCGTGTGGGAATTGACCGAATCGGCGGAAACGGTCGGCAAATTTCCGTGGAAATTTTCACTCAAAACGTATTACGAACTGAACGGCGCCGGAATTTCTTTCCGCACCGAAGTTACGAACACCGATTCCGAAGAAATGAGTTTCAGTTTGGGAAGTCATACGGCTTTTTGCTGTCCGCGCGGTACGGAAAAGGAATCTTTCGGCGATTATCGTATTGAATTTGAAAAGCGCGAACCGCTTACGGCCGTCTGCCTGACCGAAAACGGTTACTTGGAACCGGATGCGGACGGTACGTGCCCGTGTACACGGCCGTACGGTGAAACCGAACGCGGCGTGATTCCGCTTACGGAAAAAGGATTCGGTACCGGGCATTTTTTTACGGCCTTTACGTCCGATTGGATCGGTGTGAGGAACCGTAAAACGGGTTCTCTCGTTAAAGTCAATACGGCCGGGTATCCGTACGTAATGATTTGGCAGAATGCGGGAGAGCCGCGGTTCGTGTGCATCGAACCGTGGTACGGAACGCCCGATCCGGATAATACCGATCATCGGTGGGAGCATAAACCCGCTTTGATTTCGCTCGCACCGGGTGAATCGTTTCGTGCCGATCAGTCTATCAGTATCGAGTAAAACAACTTCCGTCGTAAAATCGGTTATCTGATTTATCCGCGTGAAGTCCGGCTGTAAAATCGGCCGTACTTCCCACTGAATCGGAAAAGCGGTATACTACGGAAACGTATGGCTGGATTTTACGATGCATTTGACGTCGCCGTAGTCGGGGGCGGACACGGTGGGATAGAAGCTGCGCTGGCAGCGTCCCGAATGGGACTTAAAACGCTTCTCGTTACGCAGACGATAGATTCTATCGGAAGAATGTCCTGCAATCCGTCGATCGGCGGAATAGCGAAAGGAAATATCGTCCGTGAAATAGACGCGCTCGGCGGCGAAATGGGGCGTTTGATCGATAAATCGATGATCCAATTCCGGTTGCTTAACCGAAGCCGCGGTCCCGCCGTCCAGGCGCCGCGCGCACAGGCGGATAAACTGTTGTACGCGCAGCTCGCGCGGCACACGCTTGAATCCGCGCCGAATTTATCCGTGCTGCAGGATACGGTCGTCGATATCGAAGCGGCGGAAAGCGTCGCGTCGCTGCCGCCCGACAGTTCGGGGATTTCGGAACCGGGGTCTCTGCCGGGTGAAACGCGCGGCGGCGGTGCGTCGATGCGGCAAAAAATCTCGGCGCTCGTAACGGAACGCGGCCGCAGGATTCCCGTCCGCGCCGCGGTGCTTACGACCGGAACGTTTCTCGGCGGCAGGATTTTTATCGGTGCATACGACGCGCCGTGCGGCCGTTTGGGGGAGCAGGGCGCGTTCGGTTTAACGCAGGCGTTGAATAAACTCGGATTTACGACCGGCCGGTTAAAAACCGGAACGCCGCCGCGGGTGCTGAAATCTTCCATCGATTTTTCGGTACTGGAACTGCAGCAAGGAGACCTCGACGTCATTCCGTTTTCGTTCGATACGAAACAGATCGACCGGCCGATGGTGCCGTGTCATTTAGTGTACACGAATACGGAAACGCATCGGATCATCCGGGAAAATATTTCAAAATCGCCGTTGTACAGTGGAAAAATAAGCGGTATCGGTCCCCGTTACTGCCCCTCGATTGAAGATAAAGTGATGCGGTTTGCCGAGCGCGAACGCCATCAGCTTTTTGTAGAACCGGAAGGGCTTACGACGGATGAAATGTATATAAACGGTTTTTCATCGTCTCTGCCGGAAGACGTGCAGGACTCGTTTCTGCGCACGCTGCCCGGTTTTGCAGACGCGGTTGTGTCGCGGCCGGGATATGCGGTCGAATATGATTTTATCGATCCGACGCAGCTTTTTCCGTCGCTGGAGACGAAACCCGTCGCGGGATTGTTTACTGCCGGACAAATTAACGGAACTTCCGGATATGAAGAAGCGGCGGGGCAGGGGCTCGTTGCGGGTATCAACGCGGCTTTATACGCAAAGGCTCACGCTTTGCTTTGCGGTCCGTTCCCGTGTCATCCCGACCGCCGTGCCGATATTCCGTCCTATGAGCCGCTCGTCCTGTCTCGGAGCGAAGCGTATATTGGCGTGCTTATCGACGATTTGGTTACGCTCGGAACGAAGGAACCGTACCGGATGTTTACCGCGCGGGCCGAATATCGGCTCAAACTTCGCCACGATACCGCCGATCGCCGTTTGTGCGGAAAAGGTTTCGCGGCTGGACTCAATTCGCAAAGCCGCTACGAGGCGGTTCTTGAAAAAATCCGTATGGAAGACGAGATTCTCGCGCTGCTCGCGCGGAATCCCGCCGCGGATAATCCGGGATATCCCGCCGCTTTGTGGGAAGAAGCGCAGGTCGATTTTAAATATAAACATTATATCGAAAAACAGGATAAACGGGTTGAAAAGCTTAAACGCATGGATACGGCGCGTATTCCGGATAATTTCGATTACGCCGCCATTCCGTCCCTTTCTGCCGAATCGCGGCAAAAATTGGAAAAAATTCGGCCGCTTACGCTCGGCCAGGCGAGCCGTATTTCCGGTATACGCAATTCCGATATTATGCTGCTTATGGTGTATTTAAAATAATTGCTCAGGTATGATTCGGTTTTGCGTGCGTGAGTAGGTTCGCACGCGGCCGTAGGTCTGTATGCGCCGTAAATCTACGTGCAGCCGTAGTAAGTTTACGCGCGGCGCGGGATTTCCGGCATATCGTTTTATTTTACGTATTCAGCCGTATTCGATTCAAATATCGTTTTTATTTGTTCTTTTGTCAGCGTACCAGCTTCAACGAGATCCGCACTCTGTTCCGCGACCGTTCTGTTAAAAAACAGCAGGTCGTCGGTCGCTATCGAAACGTTTATGCCCGCGGCTACCAACTGTTTTATGGGATGATCCGCAAGTGATTTTACCGCACCGAGCATGACGTTGCTGGCCGGGCAGATGTTCAGTCTGAGTTTCCGGTCTTTTATGAACTGCATGACGGATTCATCCTGAACGGCGCCTATTCCGTGCTGTACTTCGTCAAGATCGAAGAATTCTATGAAATTGCGTACCGATGCGGCGTTTGAAAATTCACCGACGTGCGCCTTTTTTTTGATGCCGAGTTTTCCTGCCAGTTTATAAATTTCGTCAAAATCTTCTATGCCGTCTTCTATTTCAGGACCGTATAAATCGATGCTTTTAAATAATCCGCTTTCCAGACATGCCGGAACCCAGGCTCTGATTTTTTCCATATCGAACGTTTTACCCATACCGAGTTCAGGTCTGAAATCGATTCGGGTACTGAATTTTGCCTGAATATCCTGCACCATTTTAAGGAAATTCTCTATGCTGCCGCAATGTCCTACGAACTGAATATCAACGCTGCCTTCCAAAATCGAAACGCCGTCGGCGACGGCATCCTGAATGGAAAGTGATAATAAATTCGTTATGTCTTTTGCCGTTTTTGCACGGGGACGGGTATATTGACCGATTATTTCGTGCATTTCTCCCAACCCGTTCAATTTTCGCGGAAAATCCGGAATATAAAACCCCGCCCAAGGCGCATATGATGCATATCTCATTCCCAAATTCAAATGATTATGCGCATCTATTTTAGGAAGAGAAATAAAATCTGATACTGACATCATCGATATCTCCGCTTTATATTTTTTCGTTATACGTATCGGCAAATAATCCTAAGAACTTTAGTATTTTTTTACCGTTCGGCGTATCCGGTTACGGGAGCAGCATCCGTTCAAGGTCTGCAACGAGTCTTTCAAACTTTTTCAGTGCGGCCGTAACCGGTTCCGGCGATTCCATATCGACGCCGGCCTTTTTCAGCGATTCGGCCGGATATCGTGAACCGCCCGATTTCAGAAATGCGAAATAATCGGCACGCTCCGTTTCGCCGCCGTTCGTAACCCGTTCCGCCAAAGCGAGGGCGGCGGAAATCCCGGTTGCGTATTTATATACATAAAAGGCATTGTAAAAATGCGGAATGCGCAGCCCTTCCAGATCGCTTTCCGGTTCAAACTCCATGTCCGGTCCGAAATACGTTTCAAGCAGTTTTCGGTACGTCGCGCGTAATACGTCTACGGAAAGCGGCGTACCGCTTTCCACGAGTGCGTGCGTCTGCATTTCATATTCTGCGAACATCGTCTGCCGGTGCAGCGTGGCGAGTATGTCCGCCGTTCGGTTGCTTACCAGATAAGCCTTCATTGCAGGATCGTGCGTATTGTTCAGCAGATACTCGAAAACCAGTTGTTCGTTGAACGTAGACGCGACTTCTGCCTCGAAAATGGTATAATTATACTGCATGAACGGGTTCGAGCGGGCTGAATACAGCGAATGCATCGAGTGGCCGCCTTCGTGTGCCATCGTAAAAACGTCGCGCAGTACGTCCGCTTTGTAATTGAGCAGAATGTACGGATACCCCGTGTAGGCGCCTGCCGAAAACGCGCCGGAACGTTTCCCTTTATTTTCGTATTTATCGACCCATCCGCCGAGCAGACCGCTGCAAAGCGTTTCGGTGTATTCGGTACCGAGCGGAGCGAGTGCGCTTCTGATAATTTCAACGGCTTGCTCGTAGGTAAAATGTGTTTTTACGTCTTTTGTCAGCGGAACGTACACGTCGTAATGCTTCAATTCCGGTACGTCCAGAATTTTTTTCCGCAGCGCGTAATAGCGGTGCAGAACGGGCAGGTTTTCGTGCACTGCCGTGATCAGATTATCGTATACCGTTTCGGGAATTTTATCGGGAAAGAGCGCCATCTCCCGTGCCGACGAATAGCCGCGGCTGCGCGCTTCAAAAATATCCTGATTTACACTGCCTTCGTAAAGTGATGCGATCGTATTTTTATGGATTTCAAACGTACCGTAAAATTTCGTGTACGCTTCTTTTCTGATGTTCCTGTCGGGATTTTCAAGGAATTGGGAATAAGTCGTTTGACTGAGCGGCATTTCGCCTTCAGGCGTCTTAACCGTTCCGAAGTCCATGTCGACGTTGGTCAGCATGGAAAACGTTTTACGGGCAGTCCTGCCGGATTCACTTTGCAGCGTTAAAAGGCGTTCCTCTTTTTCACTTAGAATGTACGGTTTCATGCGGAGCAGTTTTTGTATCCAAATCCGATAATCGTTGAAGTCCGGAGTCGATATCCATTCCGACAGCGTCGTTTCGTCGATAGACTGCAGTTCCGGAATCAGAAAACTGCATTCAGCTTCCGCCGCGGTAGCGGTCATGAGGTATCGTCCCTGTTTTTCCTGATTTGCCGAATTTCCCGCGTCTTCGGCAGTCAGCAGGAACGCGTAGCTTCCGGTCAGTTCGGAAAGTTCTTCCAGTTCCGCAAGTCTGCGCAGTGCGTCGAGCAGCGTCTGCGCGGACTGTGCCAGTGAACCCTTATAAGATACCAATTCGCGCGCGAGTTCCGGTATGCGGGCCAACGCCCGTTCCCAATCTGTCGTCGTTTTATATAAAGCGGTAAGATCCCATCGGTCTCTTGCCGGTACGTCTTTTCGTTCAGGTATAACTGTCGTATTCATGCGTTTATTATAACACGTTTTAAAAAGAATCACAAATACCGGGCACGGTTTCTTTCAAGATTTGTCGGATGCCGGCCGATATTCATACTATGAATACTCCCGGTATGCTGACTGTCATTATGAGTGTGCTGACTGATGTAAAAGTGATCGGGATAACTGTCGCCGTTATTATTTATTTGAATTTTGTCGTATACATTGTCCGATACCGTAAAAAACCGCAAAAAAAGCGTTTAAAAAAGAAGATATACGCCGCTTCTGCCGCGGAGAATCCGTCTTCGGCCGCAGAAGCCGGTTCCGCTTCCGCGGTGGAAAACGGCGACTCGTTCTGATTTCCGTTTTGCCGGGGAACGACAGTCTATTCCGTTGAAAAGTGCCCGTATCGGTTAAAATGCCGGCCGCCACCAGTTGTTCGATCACGTATCTGAAATCGTCTTTATCCCATATTCTGAGCGGAGAGCAGGTATTCATTTTATCCGCAAGGATTTCCGCCGCTTCGGATACCGTCCATCTGTTTTTATTTCGGGCTACGAGTGTACGGACGAGACTCCCTTCCGCGGATATTTCGGGTAGTACCGTTCCCGCTTCCGCAGCCTCGCATACGTCGCAGCCGCTGCAGGCTGTCCGTTCGGCCGCCAGCGCGTCGAGCAGTACCTGTCTCCGGCAGCTTTTCGCTTCCGCAAAATCGGCGAGTATGCGTTCCCTGCTGTACGGCGAATATTTTTTTGCCTTGAGCGAATCGTCCGTACTCCAGAGCAGAATTGCCTGCGACTGCCGCCCGTCCCTTCCGGCGCGTCCCGCTTCTTGAATGTAGGATTCGACGGTCGGCGGTGCTTCCAGATGTATGACCGTCCGTATGTCCGGTTTATCGATTCCCATGCCGAACGCACACGTACAGCAGAGAATTGCGTCCGTGCGCGGATAAAACCAGGTTTCTGTGTCCTTTTTTTCTTCTTTTGATAAGCCCGCGTGGTAGAATCTGACGGCGTCCCGCCCGAGCAATTCCCGTATTAAATACGCCGTTTTTTGCGCCAGTACTCGCGTTCCGCAGAACACAAGTGCCGGACGCTCCGCTTCAGTGACGAGTTGCAGTACCGTTTTCCGTTTTGCATCCGATCTGTGAACCCGGTACGCTATATTCTGTCTGTCAGACGAACTTCGTATAAGATACGCCGTTTCCGGTGCGAACAATACGTCCCGTATTCGCTCAAGAACCGGCGGAGACGCCGTCGCAGTAAAAGCGGTGACAACGGGGACGTTCAACTGCCGCAGAATCGAGCCGAGCGTCGTGTACGCGGGTCTGAACGAATCGCCCCATTCCGCGATGCAGTGCGCTTCATCTATGGCGGCGTGCATGATCCGGTACTTTTTGAGCCGCTCGATAACGGCCGGCGACTGCAGTACTTCCGGGTTTGCGATGAGTATTTTTGCTCCCTGTTCCAATTTTTTATAGTTGGATTCCCGTTCGGCCGCACTCTGCTGTCCGCGCAGCACGGCGGCGTCAAGTCCCGCCTGCCGTATCCGGCGCAGCTGGTCGGACATTAAAGCCAGCAGCGGATATATTATGAGCGTCGGCCGGGGAAACAGAACGGCCGGAATCATAAAACACAGTGATTTTCCTGCGCCGGTAGGCAGCAGGACGATCTGTTTTCCCCTGTTGCCCGGATCGCGGCCGCACTCCGCAGACCGGCTGCACTCCGCAGATTGAGCGCACTCCGTTGCGCGGTCGTAATCAGCCGATGCGCAGCACGCCGTCGACGGTTCTTCGGAATTTTTTACCGCGATATCCGGCTTTGCGGTAAGCGCCGCTTCCGCCGATTCCATGATGTTTGCAATAACGAGCCGCTGCCACGGATACAGCGACGATATGCCGAATATATTGCGGGCGGCGTCGCGGACGGGATCCGTGTACACGGCGCCGCAGTTATCCGGTTCGTTCGGTTCAAAATCGTTCACGTATATAATATCGTTCCGGATAACGCGTTTTTGACTGATATGCGGTGCCGTTTTGCGGGTTTCCGCTTTATTTGTCCATAACGGTTATTTCTACGCGCCGGTTGCGGGCTTTGTTCGCCTCCGTCGTATTAGGCGCGATCGGGTGTTCGCCGCCGAGTCCCTGCGTGAAAATATGATACGAATCGCGAATGCCCAGCTGCATCAGATATTCGGCGACGGCTTTGGCGCGCTGTTCCGAAAGCGCCGTACGCGACGCGGCTGTTCCGGCGAGCGCAGTGTGTCCGGTTATCAGTAAATCGTTTTCGGGAAACAGACTCAGGATTTCCGCAATTTTCCGGAGTTTCATTTTTTCGCTTTCAAGCAGTACGGCAGAATCGGCCTTGAATTGTATGTTTTCAAGACTTATGGTGAGCCCTTTTTCATCGGCTCTGACCTGTGCGTTTTCAATTCCCAACTGATCGATCCGTTCACGGACGTCTGCAAGCCGATCCGCCGACCGGGACGCGAACTCCTGCACTTCGGCTTGGGCTTTACCGGAAAACTCGAACGTATTTCCGTACGCACTTTCTACAATAATGCGGAAATCTTCATTATAATGATCGATTGCGCCGCGCTCGTTGTCCCAATAGATGGTTTGGTGCGAATACCCCATCGTGGTAACCGGATAATCGCGGTATGCGCCGCCGCCGTTTGCCGAAGCGCTGTTTGCCGAAGCACCCTGCGCGGCGGTACCGTGTGCTGCGGAATTTACATTTTTCCGTGCCGCCGTATCGGTTTCGGCGGCAGAAGGGCTGTCGAAATATAAATTATAACGAACTTCTATTATATGCAGCGTTCTGCCGTCTTTTTCCGTCGTACCCGTGTACGTATATGAAGCGGTAAACGGAACCTTGTACGGTGTTTTAAGATCGAACGTCCGGCGCATGTCGTGCGCTTCGTGTCCGGCGGCTGTCCAGGTGTCGCCGGGGGACAGTTCCTCATCGGGAAAAAGAGGTACGTCCCGAACGACCGGCATAAAATATTCGTCGCCGATGACATACCGGCCGGAGCTGTCTCTGGTGAAAATGCTCGTATATTCTTCACCCCACGTGAACTGCGTGTTTCCGGTTCCGGTGGAATTTTCGGTAGTCATAAAGACCGCCGTATGAGTTCCCGACGATTCGGTTGCCTCCGTTACTTCGACGGAAATGCGGTTGACGATTTCCGCATAATGGTCGAATCGGCCGTTTACCAACACGTTTTCCCGCACGGTAGACAATATTCGGTACGCGTCTCCTGCTGCGTATTGAAATCGGAACCGAACCGCCGGCAGCGGTGCGCAGACGAGTACGGTCAGCAAACAGAGCAGTACGGTGTGCGGTATTTTTTTCACGTTCATAAAAATCCTCCGTTCGGGGTTCGGTGTGCCGGCTGCAAATCGGTTGCAGCCGGAATGCTTGTTACGGTGAGCGCAACGTGCTATGCTACTATAGCATCAAAATTTATTTTTTTACAACACACGGATTGGATTATCAAAGGTTTGCAGTATGAATTCAATGATCAGGTTCGCGGCGGCGCTTTCAGGCCGGGAACTGCTGTTTTTAACACTTTCGGTTTTCGGTTTTATACTCGTTTGTGCGTTTTGCGTTGCCGTCGGTATCAGAATCGGCCGGCTCGGCAGCGACCGGCGCATCAGATCGGAACGGCGCGACGCGGTTCGGCGCTCGAAATCCGTCGTAACGGGACTCGTTTCCGAACAGCTGGCTCCGTTTCTGCCCGGTTTTCCGTGCAATCCGGCCGACGTGCGGTTCGTGGGCAAACCGGTCGACTTTATCGGGTTTTGCAGCGATTCCGGCGGCGACCGGGTGGAAGAGGTTCTTTTTATCGAAGTAAAAACCGGTTCCGGCTCTCTTTCCGCCCGTGAACGCTCGGTAAAGCAGGCCGTGGAAGCGGGGCGCGTGCGCTATATCGAATACCGGATCGGCTGACGGTTTTCCGTTTCAATGCGCAGAATGGCCGACTCGTCGCCTGAAAGCATTTTTTCACACAAGCTGATCGGCATCGGTTTTCCCGTTAAAAATCCTTGGGTCGTGCGGCAGTTTATGCTTTGCAGCACTTGCAGCTGTTCGACCGTTTCAACGCCTTCGGCTATCGTGTCGAGTCCGAGTTTCGTAACGAGCGCTACGATCGCGTCGGTAATATCCGCCTCAACGCTGTTCCGGGCCGCGATGTTTGAAATGAACGATTTGTCGATTTTGAGCGCGGTAAGCGGTAGAATCTGCAAATAATTGAAAGACGAATAACCTGTTCCGAAATCGTCCAGCGAAATACCGATGCCCATGCTTTTGATTTGCGTCAAAATGGACACGACGGATTCCATATTTTCAATAAACACGCCTTCGGTGATTTCTATTTCCAGCTTGGTGGGGTCTATGTCCTGTTCGGCTATGAGTTGTTCAAGGTCGTAAATGAACGACGCCTTTTTCAGCTGAACCGGAGAAATGTTGACGGATATGATGCCGGTAAATCGGTATTCCTCCTGCCAGCGCTTGAGGGTTCTGCACGCCGTTTCAAGCACCCATTCGCCTAATGCGATAACTTGGCGCGTTTCTTCGGCGATCGGAATGAATTTTGACGGCGGTATCCAGCCGAGTTCCGGATCGTACCAGCGGATAAGCGCCTCGAATCCGCGCAGTTTGTTGCGCGAGATGTCTACTTGCGGCTGAAAATACATTTCAAAAGATTGGCCGTTTATCGCTTTCTGCAGTTTCGTTTCGATGTTCAGCCGGTTCAGAAACTCATCCTGCATCGAGCGGGAAAAAAACAGTGAGTTGTGTTTGCCTTGCTTTTTGACTTCGTGCAGGGCCATATCGGCAAATTTCAGCAGTTGGTCCGGCAGAATCGAGTCGTCGGGGTACAGCGTAATTCCCGCGGATATGCTGATTTCCGCCGTTTCAAACGCCTCCATAATCACGTCCGAAACGGTTATCATGGAATCCCGCGTTTCGAGTTCCGTCGCCAGCACCAAGAATTCATCTCCGCCGAACCGATACAGCTGAATCGTATCCTTTTTGAACTGCCGCAGTGCGTTCGCGGCGTTGCACAGCAACATGTCTCCCGCCGTGTGTCCTCTGGAATCGTTGATATTTTTCATGTTGTCAATATCGATGATCATGATGCCGAAGATTTTGACGGCGGTCGAAATTTGCGTGGTCAGCAGATTGATATCTTTGTTAAAGCAGCTGCGGTTTTTTAAACCGGTGAGCATGTCGTGGTACGCGATGTGGCTGAGCTCCATGTTCAGCGCTTCGATTTTGTTCAATTTATATCGAAGCACTTGCCGCGACTGCTCCAATTCGTCCGTCAACGCCGCCAGGCGGTCGTTCTGCTGTTTCAGCTGTTCTTCCCGCAGTTTGTCGTTAGTTACGTCGAGTATGGTGGCCATCAGGTTGCCGTCGGTCATCATTTCTGTCATGACGCGAAGCCACAGCTGTAATTTATGCGAAAAAAACACGAGCTGCGTTTCGGGATCGTTCTGCAATGCCTGCCGTATCAGTTCGGTTCCGATGCCTGCGTCGGAAATGTTTGTGAAAAAGACGGAAAGCGGCAGCCCTTCGAGCTGCGTCACGCAGCCGATCAGTTCGGCACCGAACCGGTTGGTATCGGTTATATGAAAATCAACCGGTTTGCCTGTGGTGTCGCAAACCGGCTTCGCTACAACAATTAAATTAGGTTTATAACTCTCTACACTTTTAAATATTAACTTATCTGACATTTTACCATTATACCACAGAATTGTGTTCTGTAAAGCGTTTTATTCCGTGAAGCGTATGTCCTGCCAAGCCGTATCGAACTTTTTCAGACCCGCACCGACGTCTTCCTTGATTTCACACGCGGCCATTTCTTCGGCGGTGTACATCGGTTCTGTTTTCATGAAACGATGTGCTTCCGTATTGACGCTCGGCGGAAACCGGAATTCGTCCAAAAACTGCGCGTACACTTCCGGGCGCTGAATAAAATTGATGAATTCCATCGCCAAGTCGTAATGTTTCGCGTTTTTCAGAATGCACATGGAATCGATGTACATCGGACCGCCTTCGCGGGGAATGAAAAAATCGACGGTGTTCCATTTTTCCGGCGGAACTTCGCCGAACACGACTTCCGCGTATCCTTGTACGACCCAAAAATCACCCGCGGCAAACGATTTGCCGAATCCTTCCGCATCGAATTTTACCAAATTCGGTTTCCATTCGGTTATGACGAGTTCCTTGGCCGCGTTCAGTTCCGCGTCGTCGAGCGAATTGACGGATTTGCCCATGTAGGCGAGCGCGTCGCCGATAACTTCGCGCATATCGTCCATCATGCACATGCGGCCTTTCAAGTCTGTCCGCGCAAAAATATTCCAGCTCTTTTCATAAGACGTTACTTTCGTTTTATTTACGGCGACTCCCGCGGCGCCCATGTAGTAGGGGACGCTGTATTTCATGTCAGGATCGTACGTCGCTTTTTCAAGTACAAGCGGACTGATGTACTGTGCGTTGGGCAGCTTCGTGCGGTCTATTTCCCGCAGCATATCTTCCTTGATCATGATCGACACGTAATCCTGCGACGGAAAAACGATGTCGTATCCGGATGCGCCCGCTTTCAGTTTGGCGAACATTTCTTCGTTTGAAGCGAAGCTGTCGACTTTTACTTTAACGCCGAATTCCTGTTCAAACTGTTTGATAACCGTATCGGGAGTGTAATACGTCCAATTGAACAGATACAACGTTTTACCGTCGTCTTTCGCACACGAGGTAAAACACATTGCGGCGAGCGCCGCTGCACACCATTTTAAAAGGTTCTTTTTCATTTGAAACCTCCTCTAAAAAATCAGGCGCGGAACCCGGCGGGTTCCGTGTTTGAAAAATTTGTGCGCCGTCCTTATTTTGCGGCGGCGATCGTTTTAAGGAATTTACGCAGCGTAATGGTTATGAGAATCGTTGCCAGAATCAGAACGAACGACAGCGCGTTGATAACCGGCGACACGCCGAAGCGAATCATCGAATAGACGTACAGCGGAAGCGTGGTCGAACCGGGGCCCGATACGAAGAACGTAATGACGAAATCTTCAAGAGACATGGTAACTGCCATCATGAATCCTGACAAAATACCGGGCATGATGCCGGGCATGATGACTTTCAGCATCGTCTGCCGTTCGGTCGCTCCCAAATCGTGCGCGGCTTCTATAATGGAAAAATCGAATTCGTCTATGCGGGCAAGCACCATCAGATAGACGAACGGTAAGCAAAACGTCGTATGCGCGGCAAAAATCGTAAACAAGCCGAGCGGCAGTTTTATGCCCGAGAAAAAAATCAGCATGGAAACGCCGATAATCACTTCCGGCAGAACCATCGGCAGAAAACTGATGCTCTGAATATACGATTTCCCGCGGAATTTATACCAATTGATACCGACCGCGGCGAGCGTGCCGAGGATCGTGGAAACGGCTGCGGAACTGAACGCAACGATGAGACTGTTGGCGAGCGCCGTCCACAGATCGTCGGAATCGAAAAACAGCTGCTTATACCATATCAGTGAAAATCCGGTAAAATCGGATCCTTTGCTTTCGTTGAACGAATAAAAAATGATAAAAATCAGCGGCAGAAACAGAAACACGAACGTAACGGCGAGCACGGTCATCGACAGTGAAAACGGCCGTTTTGCCATAAACGCACGCCGTGCGTGCCGCGCGGGTTCCGACGCCGGTTTTTTTCTGTTTACCCTGTCTATGAGGCGGCGGTAAGGATTGTTCGTCATTATTTGCCCCTTTCAGTTTTACCGGTGTCTTTAAGCGCCGCGTCTTTTTTGCCTGAATTCATCATCCACAGCACGCCGAGCATACTGACGACCGTGATGATCATGGAAAACGCCGCCGCGAGCGGCCAGTTGCGCGTTTTATTCACTTGATCGACGATGATGTTTCCGATCATGTACGAATCTTTGCCGCCGACGAGCAGCGGTACGGTGTATGCGCCGAATATCGGAATGAACGTAAAAATGATCGCCGTTACGACGCCGCTTTTTATGTTCGGAAGCAGAACTTTGAACATCGACTGCGGTTTTGTTGCGCCCAGATCGCGCGCGGCTTCCAATAAGGAAAAGTCGAAGCGGTCTATCGACGTGAATACCGGCAGAATGGCGTACGGCAGATACATGTATACGGATACCAGAATTACGGCGTTCTGATTGTACAGTAATTTTGCATATTCGGAGACGATGCCGAGCTGCCGCAGCAGGGAATTGACGATACCGTCGTTGCCCAAAATGGACATCCAGGCGAAAATACGAATGAGTGAATTGGTCCAGAACGGAATGATCACCAGAATGAGCAGCATCGTCTGCCGTTTGCTGCGCGCCATCGCGTAACCGCACGGCAGTGCGATCAGTATCGTAACGAGCGTTGAAATCAATGCGATTTTAACCGTGCGCAGCAGAATGATTCCGTATTTGGGATTGAACATCTGCCGGTACGCTTCAAAAGAAAATTTCCAGACGACTCCGCCGTACAGCCCTTTTTCCAGAAAACTGTAGAGAATAATGATCACGAGCGGTATGACGAAAAAGACGGTAAACCAGGCACCCATAGGCCACGCGTACAGCGCGCCCGGTGTTTTAAATAATTTATGAGCCCGTCTGAGCTTTATCCGTTCTTTCCGCTCGGAAAGGGAGCCGGCTTCCGGCGGTTTTACATCTTCCGGTGCCGCGCTCATTTATCTATATCCTCGACGATATATCCGTCGTTGGCGCTCCAAGAAATATACACGGTGTCTTTCCACTCGATTTCGGGGCCGTCGTCAAGATAGTTGGTATGCTGTTTGAACACTTTTACGATCGTGCCGTTTTCTAGGCGGACGTAAAATTTGGACTGAAAACCCGAATAGATCGGCTCTTCAACGACGCCGCGGAACACGTTGATGTCGTTCCGTTCCGTCACGGGAGGGTCGAGCGTAATGCGGATCTTTTCGGGACGTACGGTAAAACAGACTTTCTGGCCGATTTCCGTCTGCTCGTAGTCGGTAACCTGAATGAACTGTTCGGTTCCCGCCGGCGCGTTTATCCGGCTGCCGAGCTGCGGCGCTTCAAGAGACACCATATATTCGACATCTTTTCCCGCGGGCATTTCAATGGCCTTGCATTCGGACACGCGCGACGGAAAAATATTCGTTTCGCCGATGAACTGCGCGACGAATTCCGTCGCCGGACTTTCGTAAATCTCGAACGGCGTTCCGACCTGCAGCACTTTTCCCTGATTCATGACGGCGATGCGATCCGAAACGGAGAGCGCTTCGGACTGATCGTGCGTAACGTAAATAAAGGTAATGCCGATTTTATCGTGCAGGGCGTCCAAATCCACGAGCAGATTGGAACGCAGTTTTGCGTCGAGCGCCGAAAGCGGTTCGTCCAGCAGCAGCACCCGCGGTTCGTTGATGAGCGCCCGTGCGATTGCAACGCGCTGCCGCTGTCCGCCGGAGAGCTGATTCGGCTTTTTGTTCATATGCGCGTCGAGCTGCACCAAATGCAGATATTCCCTGACTTTTTCGTCGATACTGGTTTTATTCAGTTTGCGCAATTTGAGCGGGAACGCAATATTTTCATATACCGACAAATGGGGAAACAGTGCGTAATTCTGAAACACGGTATTTGACTGGCGTTTATCCGGAGGAAGCGGAATAACGTTCCGATCGTCAAATAGTACCACACCGTCATCGGGAAATTCAAAACCGGCAATGATCCGCAATAAAGTCGTTTTACCGCAGCCGGAAGGGCCTAATAAGGAAAAGAATTCACCCTTATTGATGGTAAAATTCACGTCGTCGAGCGCATGGAAAGATCCGAAATGCTTTGACACGTGTTCGATCGAAACAACGCTTCCTTTCAATCTTTTTCCTGTTCCTCCTGAAGAACAAATCAATCCGTATTCTTGAGAATGGTGAAAATACCGCTTATTGTCAATAGGTATCGCACCTTTTAGCCGATTATTTTACGGCATGCGGACGGCGGAAACCGGGCGCCGCGTTTGCCGCTTACGGGCGCCGCTTACGTTCGCCGCTTACGGGCACTGAAGGCGGCGACGATTCCCGAACCGCACCGGATGATCACCGTTCGCGCAGTTTGAATTTATACACGAGCCGTTTTACCGTTTGAATGTTTTCATGCGTTTGCACCGCCATTTCGGAAACCGTTTGGGCGGACGTGTTTATTTCGGCGGCGCCGGCACTCATTTCGTTCATGCTGTCGGCAACCGTCTATGCCACGGCGTCGAGTTTTTCGAGTTCTTCACCCGCGTGGTTTATGTCGGAGAACATCTGTTTCGACGTTGTCTGCACTTCCGCAGAGGAATCGTTGATGTCGCGCAGCGCCGTGAGTACTTGCTGCGACGCTTCCTGCTGTTCCGTCATCGCGTTGTCGATTTCCTGTACGAGGTGTTCCGTACTGGTAACTTTCGCCGTGATTTGGGCAAAATCCTGCGTCGACAGTTCGGACGTTTCCACGACCGATGAAATGATGTTTGAAATGCCGCTGAGTTCCTGTTTAATTGCGCGTGATTGGCGGGCGGAATTTTCGGCAAGTTTGCGTATTTCATCGGCAACGACTGAAAATCCTTTGCCCGCGTCGCCCGCGTGCGCCGCTTCAATCGCCGCGTTCATGGCGAGCAGATTGGTCTGCGACGCTATTTGCGATATGATGCTGTTCGCGTCGGCAAGATGCTCCGACTGCAGCGCCATGTCGCTGATTTGGGCGGCTACGTCGTCTTGGCGTTTTTTACTGCTCTGCGTTATTTGGGTGAGTTGACTGTACTGTTCAGCCATTTTCTGGACGGAATGCGAAACGGAGGCGATGTTGCCGACCATTTCTTCGATAGAGGCCGACGATTCGACGATGCCCGCGGACTGGTTTTCGATCAGTTTGTCCAGATTTTGAATACCGCCGATATTCGACTGGAGTACGTTCTTTACGGTCGAAAGCGCGGCGGACTGCATACCGACCGATTTTTTTATGCTCGTGATGTTCGCCATGATTTGGGCGATCGCGCTTGCGGATTGCTGGGAACTCGCCGCGAGTGATTCTCCTATTTTTTGGAGCGAATCGCTCGCTTTTTCTATGTCGACCAGTATGGACTGCTGCGTGCCGATAAATCTGTTGATGGCGACGCACATCGTGCCGATTTCATCGTCGCGGCGGATGCTGATCCGGTACGTTAAATCCGCCTGACCGGACGTTCCGTTCAAATTTTCAAAGGCGAGCGACGTGTTTTTGAGCGGCTTCATGATGACTTTTGAAATCAGCATGATGATGATAGCCGTAATCGCAAGCAGTATGATAAAAATGACCGGAAGTTCGGCCTTTATCAATTCAGTTGACAGCGCCCGTACGTGATTCAGCGGCATTCCCATAAAGAACATCGACTTGCCGTCCGGATCGTCCGTTTTTAAGGGAAAGTACACGGTAAGATAATCTTCACCGTTGATGACGTTCGTTCCGAAATACGATTGACCGTCGCCGTAGACCTGCGTGTAAATTTTACTGTTGCCCAATTTCGTTCCGGTCAGATAATTACCGTTGTGATCCTTAATGGTCGTCGTGATACGGACGTCGTCGATAAATATGGTCATGACGCAATTGATGAGTTTCGCGTGTTTTTCAAGAAACGCCGTGTCTGCCATTTCTTTTTGCAAAACGATGGCGCCGTACGTTCCGCTGCCTGCGGAGGACAGCGTGGCCGCCGCGGTATGGATGACGGCGGAATCCGTAACGGTTGTCGTAACGATGTCTTTACCGGCGAGCGCGGCCGAAACGGCTTTCTTTTCCGACGTACGGGAGAGCGAAGCGGAACCTTCGGCTGCGTAAAGCACGTTTCCGTCCGTATCCAGCAGATATGCGTTCTGCAGGGCAAACGCAGCGCAGATGTCTTGGAGCCATTTTTTACTCTGTCCGTCGCCTTGTTCCGAAGCAGCCGCCGGTAAATTTCCTACCGCCCTTTTGATGAGAAACAGATTTTCTTTCAGCGTTTGTGCTTCCTGCTGCAGCGCTTCGTTAATGATTTCTTCCATCAGTATCAGTTTTTCGAGTTCGATGTTTTTCATCGTGCGATCCGTCCTCGTCCACAGCAAAAGTGCGATGATACCGCAGCTCACTACGACAGCGACGCAAACGGGAATAAGGATGTCGGAATACAGCGACTTTTTAGCTTTCATTACAGAACCTCTTTAGTTTTTTGGTAATACATAGCACGAATGTATAATTACTTTTTACTATATCTTGGACGATATTACAATATATTTGGCGGATTTTGTAAAATTTCATCAGAATTTCATGCCGGAAGCGCTCCGTTCAACAGCATAAAAACGACGGTGCCGCCGAAAATGCTGAGCATTGAATTACTTTTCCATAAATACGTACCGACGGTAACTGCCAGTGCCGCAAGGTGAGGCAGTCCGTACGGTGCTTCGGTAAACGGAACTCCGTTGAAGCAATAGACGAGCAGAATCGCCATTATCATCGGCGGAATGTATTTTTCTATAAATTTGAGTAGCGCGGGCGGTTCCCTGCGGGAAAACAGTGCGAACGGAAACAGACGCGTACCGAAAATGACAAGTGCGGAAACGGCTGTCGCGGCGAGCGCGGCGGAAACGGTCAGCGGCACGGCTCCTCCTTTCCGGCGTTTTTCCGCGTCTTTCCGACGACCGCGAGTACGGTAACCCCGGCGGCAAGCGCGGTAACCAGAATATGCCGCGCCGGCACGAACAGGATTGCAAACACCGTGGCGGCGGCTCCGACGAGCGGCGGTACGACGTCCCGCGTTTTTCTGAGCTGGTCGATGAGCAGTACCGCGAACAAGGCGGTGAGTGCGAAGTCGACTCCTTCAAACGAAAACGGGATCAGCGTTCCCGCCAGTGCGCCGATACAGCTGCCGAGAATCCAATACGAATGGTCGAGCAGGGCGATGAAACCGTAAAACGGTCCCGGTTCGGCGCCTTTCGGAACGGAACAGCCGGTCATAAGCGCGTACGTTTCGTCGGTGAGTGCAAAAATAAGGTACGGTTTCCATTTGCCGGTGTCTTTGAACGGCGTTATGAGCGAAAGTCCGTACACGATGTGTCTGATGTTCAAAAACAGCATGGCGATGGCTATGACCGACAGCGACGCACCGGATGCGAACAGCCCCACGGCCATATATTGTCCCGCACCCGCGTACATCAGAACGCTCATGACCGGTGCAAGCCACCACGGATATCCGGCGTTTACCAGCATCAGCCCGAACGGTATGCCGATTGCAAGATATCCGAACAGAACCGGAATCGTTATTTTAAATGCCTGCACGGCATAATAATTGTTCATACGCCGTGCATTATATATTTTTACAATATGAATGTAAAGCTTACAGTTCCAATACAATTACTTGGCACGGACGCAGCGTTATTTTCATGCGGCTGATCTGTGTTTCCTCCATGTTCGACAGCACGAGCGCCTTGGGTTCCGCTTCAAGCGGCAGCGTTTCGTTTTCCGTTCCGAAATTCGCGATGACGAGGAGTTCCCGGCAGCAGTTTTCGGTTTCCGCGGAAGCCTCCTGATTTGCGGAAGCCGTCTGATTTGCGGAATTTATCCGATTCGCAGAAACCGCCGAATACTCTGAACGTTCCTGACCGCGGACGGGGGCGCAGTCCGCACCGCGCGTCCGACGGAACGCGAACACGTTTTCCGTTTCACCGTAGGCCGGCTCGTAATCGCCGTACGTCAGCACGTCGGCGTACGCGCCGCTTTTACGCAGCGCGAGCAGTTTCCGGTAAAAATGCCATACCGAGTCCGGATCGTTCAGCTGCGCCCGTACGTTGCGCGTTCGGTAGTCGGGATTTACGCGCTGCCACGGCGTTCCGGCGGTAAATCCCGCGTTCTCCGTTGAATCCCACTGCATGGGCGTGCGCGCGTTGTCCCGGCTGAACGTATTGCAGACGGCCAGCGCGTCCGCTTCGCTCAATCCCGCCTCCCGCGCCGTTTTGTACTGATCTTTTGTGCTTATGTCGTCGAACTCATCTATACAGCTGCGCGGACAGTTGTGCATACCGATTTCCTGTCCCTGATACAGAAACGGCAGTCCGCGCAGCAGTACGGAACACGCTGCCAGCATTTTGGCACCGGTATCGTTGCGCGCGTGAGGCGGCAGATACGTACTGACACCGCGCGGTTCGTCGTGGTTTTCTATCAGATTGGCCTTAAAACCTACGCCCATGCATTTCAGCTGACTGTCGTGCACCGTGTTTTTCCAGTCGCGGAAGCTCAGCGGCCGGGCGTCGTACCAGCCGTGTTCGCCGTGTGTCAGGCAATGCGCCGAAAAATCGAAAATGGTAGAAAAATGCCCGTCGTCGCCGATAAAATCGCGCAATTCGTTTTCTTTCATATTAAAGACTTCGCCCACGGTAAAACTGTCGTGAAGGGCGAACGTGCAGCGTTTCAGTTCTTCCAGAAAATCACCGACTCCCTCCACCGCGTCTATCATACGGCCGATAGAAGACATGCCGTCGTCACCGTCCGCAGGCGTATCCTGCCATGAAGTGTCTTTTTTGATGTTAATGATCGCATCTATTCGGAACCCTGCGACGCCTTTTCGCGCCCACCAGTTTATCATATCGTACAATTCCTGCCGGACAGCCGGATTGTTCCAGTTCAAATCGGGCTGCTCTTTGGCGAACGAATGCAGATAATATTTCGACGTTCCCGGTACCGGTTCCCAAACGCTGCCGCCGAAGTACGAGCGCCAATTACACGGCGGTTTCCCGTTCTTCCCTTCGACGAAATAAAAATAGTCGGCGTACGGTCCTTCGGGATCCGCGAGCGCCTTTTGAAACCATTCGTGCTTGTCGGAACAGTGGTTCAGCACCAGATCCATGACGATGTACATACCGCGCTTTTTTGCCTGCGCGATCAGGTTGTCGAAGTCGTCCATCGTTCCGAAGCGCGGATCAATGGCGCGGTAGTCGGAAATATCGTATCCCTGATCGACGAATGGCGAAGGGTAAACGGGTGAAATCCAAATGATGTCTATACCCAGCTCTTTCAAATAGTCGAGTTTTTGGGTGATTCCCTGCAAGTCGCCGATTCCGTCCGCGTCGGTGTCAAGAAAACTTTTGGGATATATCTGATAAGCGGCCTTTCCGTGCCACCATTTCTTTTGCATAGCGAGCCTCCGTGTATCGTGTAATAATTGTATTATATATACCGACAGCGACGGATGCTTCCACGGGATTGCATCGTTATTGCATTATTTTGACTTTTTGCGGTATTGCCGGGGTGAAGTTCCCTTAAAACGGGTGAACGTTCTGATAAAATAGCCGACGTTGTTGTATCCGCAGCTGACGGCGATATCTATGATTTTCCCGTCCGTTTCGGACAGGAGCGACGCGGCTTTTTCGATGCGAATCAGGTTGACGTACGACGTGATCGTCCGCCCGGTCGCTTTTTTGAAAAAACGGCACACGTACTGTTCGTTCATACCGGCGATCCGCGCAATGTCCGCGGTCGTAATTTTTTCATCGTAACGTTCTTCTATATAAGTAAGAATCCGTTTAACGCAGTCGACGTTGTGCGCGTTCGCGTGCGGCAGCTGCGACAGGGCGGTGAGCGCCCCTTTTTCATACAAGCCGGCTATCAGTTCCAGCAGCCGCGCTTTTATTCTGATGCGGGAACCGGCGGCGCGCTCTTCAGCGGCCTCGAAGATAGCGGTGAACAACGCGGCGCTTTCCCGCCACGCTTCGTCCTTTTCGGTAATCAGCGGCGGAAAGCGCAGTTTCCTTTCCGTAAGCGGCGTCAGGACGGCCGCCTGCGTCTGATCGTACTGTTCAAAGTTCAGCATGTGCAAATCGAACACGAGCGCTTTTTCCGAAGAATCGGTTTTTGCCGGCGACACGATTGAATGAATATCTCCCGCGTTAAAAAAGGCCATCGCGGGCGCGCTTACCGTCTGCGCGCGCATGTTGACCGATATTTTAAACGTACCGCGGCAGAACAGCACGATTTCCGTTTCGTCGTGCCAATGCGTTCTGACGTTCAGCGTCTGCGAACCGTCCCAGGTGTAGGCCGCGAACGGAAACAATACGGAACCGTGCGTAACCGATTCTTTCAGATCCTGTGTTTTCATACCGTATCCGTTCCCGTGGCGTTCCGTAACGCTTTCAGGCGGTGCGCATTCGAGTTTCCGCCGCATTCACGCCGTACGGTCCGCATTTCCGCGTTATTCTCCGCGCGCTTTCGCTTCATCCCAGAACGCGTCCATCTGCGCAAGGTGCGCGTTGTCCATCGGAAGGCCCGCTTCCGCCATTTTCCGCTCGACGTACCCGAATCTGCGGTAAAATTTACCGTTCGCCCGTTCCAGCGCCGTCGCCGGATCCGCTTTCAGATGTCTGGCCCAGTTTACCACGGCAAAAAGCAAATCGCCTATTTCTTCTTCAAGATGCAGCTGGGCCCGATTGACCGCTTCGGGCGCTCCTTTCGTAAAAGCGGCCGGAACGTTTTTCTGCGCGGTTTTTTCCGTAGCGCTTTCCTGCGCGGTCTTTTCCCGACCGTCCGTTTCCGGTACGTCCGCCGCCGCCTCTATCGCGCTGCGCACGGTCAGCACCGCTTCTTTTACTTCTCTGATTTCTTCGGCAACTTTTCCGAACACGTCCGCTTCGGCAGACCAATCGAAGCCTTTTTTGCTCGCCTTTTTCTGCATTTTATACGCTTTCAAAAGCGGCGGAAATCCCGCCGGAACTTCGTCCAGCGTGCAGCCCGATTTTCGGCCTTCAACGTTGCGCTTGATCGCGTCCCATTGGTTCAGCACTTCTCCGGCCGTTCCGACTGCCCCTTTCATCTGCGACTTGCCGTCCGATTCGGCAAACACGTGCGGGTGGCGCCGTATCAGCTTGTCCGTGATTTCGTTCAGCGCGTCCGTAACGGTAAAATCGCCGTTTTGCTCGTACATGTAGGCGATCATAACCGCGTTGAGCAGTACGTCGCCGAGTTCTTCCCTTGCGTGCACAGCGTCTCCGGCGGAAATCGCTTCGACCGCTTCAAAAACTTCTTCTATCAGATCGTGCCGCATGGAAAGCGGCGTCTGTTCCCTGTCCCACGGGCAGCCGTCGTCTGCGCGCAGCCGCTTGATAACCGAAAAAAAACGCCCGAAAGCGTGTGTCGTGTCGTTCATGCGCTCAGTATACCGGAAAACGGTGGCGCAGTGAAAGCCCCGATGAACGATTCGATCGGCACTGTTGATTGCCGCCCGCGCACCATCCGCAGACCGCGCGCCTTGACCGTCGCCAGTGCGGTTTGTTCGCTGCCCGCGCGGCTTAGCCGTAAATTTCCGGCTCACCGCTGCCGCCGCTTTTCGCGGCGATCACGCCATAAGCTTCTTTTTATTCCATTCGGGCAGCAGCTTTTGCGGCTCCGCCTTGAGCGCCTGCGCCAGCATCGCCGCGCTTTGCGGAAAAATCTGACTTAAAATGATCCGCTCGTCCGCAGTAAACTCCGACAGCACGTATCCGGCGACGTCGGCGTGATCGGGACGTCCTATCCCGAACCGGAACCGCCAAAAATCCGCCGTACCGAGCACGGCTTTTGCGGACCGCAGCCCGTTGTGCCCTCCCAGTCCGCCGCTCCATTTCAGACTCACCGTTCCCGGCGGCAGCTCAAGCTCGTCGTGCACGAGCAGAATCCGTTCCGGCGTAATCTTGAAAAAACGAGCCAATTCCCCGACGCTTTCCCCCGACAAATTCATGTACGTTTCGGGCTTCAAAAAATACACCCGTTCCGGCCCCAAATCGTCCGCCGCCGCGTACAACCCCTTGAATTTGCGCTGCCAGTTCAATGTATCCGCAAAAGGCAGCGAATCCGCAAACTGCCACGCAACGTTGTGCCGCGTCCGCTCGTATTCGCGCCCGTAATTACCCAAAAATGCAACCAATGAAATCATAATGGCACGAGTATATCGCAAATTTTCCCTTTGTTCCAGCAATGCCGGCGGCAAACCGGCTTTGCGGGGCGTTCCCTCCCGGCCGGAACACACGGATATGCTTGCGCCGAACAGTCCGCCACGGACGGCGGTGTCAACGCACCCCGGGTTTTCCTGCGGAAAACCCGCAAGCAGAGATGATACGGATGTCATCTCTGCGACTGGACACATACTCCGTATTTTTGTATATTTAATAACGGAGTCTAACATGAATAATAAAAACGATACGTATATACGAGGTGTCCGCTTTGACGACGAACCGGACGAACGGGAATGTGAAAAATCGGCGAACGAAAACGCTTCCGACGCACTGAACGCGAAATTCCTTAAAACACGCCAAATCCTGCTTTCAGGCGAAGTAAATAAACCGCTTGCCGAAAAAATCGTCCGGCAGCTTTTGATCCTTGAAGCCGATTCGGACGAACCGATCCGCATCTTTATCGATTCACCCGGCGGCGACGTCGACGCCGGATATGCCATTTTCGATATGATCCGTTTCGTAAACGCCCCCGTGTACTGCATCGGCATGGGACTCGTCGCGAGCGCCGGCGCGCTTATTCTGCTCGCCGCTCCTAAGGAACGCCGTATCGCGCTGCCGAACAGCCATTACCTGATTCACCAGCCGCTGAGCGGAATTAAAGGCGTTGCGACGGACATCGAGATTCACGCACGTGAAATCGAAAAAACACGCGCGAAAATCAACGAACTTATCTCGCTTGAAACCGGAAAATCGCTCGATCAAGTCTGTAAAGACACCGACCGCGACTACTGGATGAACGCCGAAGAAGCCCGCTCGTACGGTCTGATCAGCACGGTCGTTTCTTCCCGTGAGGAACTCGCGTAGCATTTCCTCTTTTATTTCTGCGGAACGGCAGCGTCCGTTTCCGCAGCTGTCTTTTTCACTCTGCCGCGGCGTTCGCGCCCGCTGATTCTTGCCGAAACCTCTTTCAAATCCCCGCCGTATGTGTTATAATAAACGATATGATGTTTGCTCTGTCGGATGAATTGGTCAGTCAGATCATTTTCGCAATGGAAAACCAGAACGGCGCGTTCGTTTTGGATGCCGAAACTGCGTCTTTGGTTGAAAACGATCGTACGCTGCCGACGGACGAATCACGTTATTACGTGTTGCCGGAATGGGACTCTTCGTGCGGTTTCCGCATGATGGAACGGTTCGTTTCCATGCAGCGCAACGCGCAGCTGAAACAGCAGCTGCGTTCCGTGCTGTTTTCCGGTAAGGGGGTGTTCAGAAATTTCAAGAATGTTTTAAAATCGTTTCCTGAAGCGGAAAAACAATGGTTCGCTTTCAAGGAAAAAGAAATGGCCCGGCACATTATGCAATGGTATAATACGCTGCGCGAAGCGCGGGGACTTGAAAAACTGGGTGACGAACCGGAAGAAAGCGAAGACTTGGTGCACGATGATTTCGTGTTCCGCGGATACCGAAAAGATACCGACGAAGAAGCGTTCGCCGTTGCGGCAAACGCCATTATGGGCGAATTTGAAATTCAGTGGCCCGGTGAAATCGGAATCGCGTTGTCCGATCTATGGCAGCAGAAATGCGGAATGGCGGACCCCGGCTCGTTCGTTTCGATAGTCGCAGAGACCGTGAACGGAGATTTTGCAGGCTGCGTCGCCGCGTCGCCGTATCCGTCTTACACCCGGAAAACGGTGCTGCTTACCGCGTTTTTCGTTTTACAGAACTACAGAGGGCTGGGAATAGGAAAAGAGCTGCTTACTCTGATCCTTGCCGAATTGAAAACCCGCGGCGTTCGCTGGGTTTTATTAGCCGATATGGTGATACCCGATTTTTTGGTACCGTGCTTGCTCCGATGCGGATTTTCAAGCTGCGGCGGCGGGTATATTGCGGATATATCCGCAAATAAATGAGTCGTGATTTTTTGAATTGTTAAAATATACGGCGGCATGGAAAAGCGTCGCTTTCAAAGGTATTTCCCGCGTGCTTGAGCTTACGGCGGCGGGAACGGCCGCCGTCAATGTATGAGGAGTGATATATGTCTGCCAAAACGTTTAGTTCTTTTGATGAAGAACGTTTTACCGCATTGCTTTCAGATGCGGTCGATAGAGTAAAAACGGAAGAAGATCCGGTTGTATTGAATGAATTGAAAAAACTTTTTAAGAAAAACGTTCCGTTTACGCTGAGAATGTACGTAGCCGCCTATTTGGCAAAAAGCGGAATGTCCGGTATGAGAGGTTCTTACCGGAATCAGCGCCGGGATTTCGCGAATAAACCCGGCGAGCTCCGTGGCCGCCGTGATTCGGAACGCACCCGCCGCGACGACGCATCGGATTCCCCGCGCCGCGATTCCGAACCGGCTTTCCGCCGTTCCCGGCATGAAGACGGAGCTGCAGCCGAAGCGCGCCAGGCTCCCCGGCGCGTAACGATCGACGAATCGCTTGCAACGACCATTTTTATCGGAATCGGCCGGAACCGCAGAGTGTTTCCGCGCGATCTGGTCGGACTGCTCGTGCAGGTTGCCGGTCTTTCCCGCGACCGCATCGGCGATATCCGCACGCTCGACAATTATTCGTTCGTTCAGCTGTTCAGCGAAGACGCCGAACGCGTGATAGAATCCCTGAACGGATACGATTACCGCGGACGTAAATTGTCCGTCAGTTATTCCCGTAAAAAAGAAGACGAAACGTTTGAAGACGACGTTCCGTATCAGGCGGAAAACGACTCGGTTCCCGAAACGGAATGTGACGACGCGGCGCCTTCAGGATACGACGCGGAAACGGATTCCGTCTGCGACGATGCCGTTTGCGACGATGCCGATGCCGCCGGAGATGCCGGTGACGATATGCGGAATCAGGATGCCGAATAACGGCCCGGCGGTGCGTGTTGACGACGGATATAAGCGTTTGCAGAACCGGTCCGCTCGGTGTTAATACGCTGATCGTTCCGCTGTGTCCGGGATACGTCTTTATGGCCGATCCCGGCGGCGACGCCGGCTTGATTGACAGCCTGCTGAAGCGGCAGGCTGTGGTACCGGCCTTTATCGTGTGCACGCACGGCCATTTCGACCACGTGCTGGGATTGGGAGAATTGCTGTCGCGGTATCCGGGTACGCCCGTCGCCGCCGGCGTGTATGAAACCGGATATTTCGGCAGTGAAGGCGCGGAGCGGCAGCGTGCCGATTTGCACGCGCTCGGATTGGACGATATGATCCCCGCGCTCGCCGACCTGCCGCCGGTTACCGTTCCGCTTGCAGACGGTGCGGCGCTCGATTGCGCCGTTCGGCCGGACGCTCCCGCCGCCGTAAAAACGGCGGCCGCCCGGTGGTCAGTCCTGCATACGCCCGGGCACAGTGCGGGCGGCGTGTGTTTATACAACGCCGGCGACGCGCTGTTAGTGGCGGGTGATACGCTGTTTTACGGCGGATACGGCCGAACCGACTTGTACGGCGGAGACGGGCGCGCTTTGCGGCAAAGTCTGCGCCGCCTTTCCCTGCTGCCCGGATCGGTGCGCGTGTATCCCGGTCACGGAACCGCGGCGTTCCGCTTGGATGAAAACGTGCTGCCGGCGTTTTTTTAACGAAATCCGCGGCGCAGACCGCACTGCGGGTGGGGAACAGCGGCTCCGCGGGGAAACGATCGTACGGCTGCGCTATTGCGTCTGGGCGAGCGCTTCCGAAATGCTGAACGCCCGATCGCCGATTTTTTCGATGTTGCGAACCAAGTCTATATAGAGCAATTCCGATTTTACGTCCGCGCCGCTTTCGAGCCGTTTGCGTGCGACTTTTTTAAGATTTTTTCTGAACACGTCGATTTGATCTTCAAGATCCTGGGCAATCGTCAGCTGTTCTTCGCTCAGATGTTTGTTGATGTTTTCACGGATAAACGACAGAAAGCGGTGCGCAAGGTCGATATACGGATGCAGCCGTTCTATGTCCTCTTCCGCGAACGTCATGTCTTTTTCTATGCTGCGGCGCAGCAACAGCGCGACGCTGTAACAGTCGTCGGTCATACTTTCAAGGTCGTCTACGATACGCAGCATGATTGAAACGTTGTTGCGCAGTTTGTCGCTGACGGGCAGCTGTGAGCAGTGTACCAAAAATTTTGAAAGCTGCTCCTGCATTTGATCCGCGTAGTCTTCTTCCTTTGCAAGCGATTCCATCTGCGTTTCGATGAATTCCGACGTCCGGTGTGCAAAACCGAATTCGATCCGGTCGAACATTTTGGTAACGACGCCGGTCATGTCCGCGATTTCTTTTTCCGCGCGGATAACGTACGCGGCGGCGTTTTCTTTTGCCCCCGTTTCCATAAAATCAAGCCGGTAAACGTCCGGCGTTTCGTCTTTTTTCGGCTTGATAAGCACTTCGGTAAGAGACGCGATCTGCGTCGTGAACGGCAGGAACAGCAGCGTGTTCAGTACGTTGAACACCGTGTGCAGCATGGCGATATGGAACGTGATGTTCGCTTCGACCGGTCCGGGAACCAGCCGATCCACCAGCGCCAAAAGCGGGTGCAGCAGCAGCGCCGCGATCACGGTTCCCGTAACGTTAAACAGTACGTGCACGAGCGCGGCGCGTCTGGCGTTCACTTTGGTTCCGAACGCGGCGATAACCGCGTCGATCGTGGAACCGATATTGCTGCCCAGCACCATCGCCGCCGCGAACTCCCACGGTAACAGCCTGTTGTACGACATCGTCAAAATGATCGCGGTTGACGCGCTCGACGAATGCAGCAGTACGGTGATAATCATGCCCGCGGCGATACCGATGAGAACGCTCAGCGTTCCCTTATCCGTAAAAGCCGTCAAAAATTGTATGTTGTTCGCGTCGAGGGTCGGTATCGTTTTTGAAAGGAGATCAAGTCCCAGAAAGAGCAGTCCGAAGCCCATGAGCGCTTCGCCGATATTCTGTTTTTGCAGTTTTTTTATTACAGTCAGAATGTATCCGATGCCGAACACCGGAATGGCTACCGCCGATATTTTGAAATTGAAGCCGAAAAACGCCACGATCCAAGCCGTTACCGTCGTTCCGATGTTCGCACCGAATATGACGCCGACTGACTGCGTCAGCGTCAGCAGTCCGGCGTTGACGAACGACACGACCATGACCGTGGTCGCTCCCGACGACTGGATTATCATCGTTATGAACATACCGGTCAGCATCGCAGAAAAGCGGTTTCCGGTCATCATACCCAAAATACGGTGTAAGCTTTTTCCGGCGCTTTTTTGAATGCCGTCGCTCATCATTTTCATTCCGTACAGGAGAAATCCCAATGCGCCGATGAGCTGAAAGAGTATCGATATAATATTCACAGGATACACAATATCAGAACGTCCTGCTTTTTTCAACGGGAAAGGGCGGCCGTAAGCGGCGAAACTGCGGAAAACTTTCGGCACTGCCCGGATTTTGCGTACACTGCTTGTCCTGAACAGCGGATTCGAGTATAGTAAAGGTATGAAACGTCGGTTTTTTCCGGAAATTATCGTCCTTTTTTTTCTCGTGTTCGGTTGTTCTCAAGGCCGGTCTGATTTTTCGCAAACCGAGCACACCGTGCATTTCATACCCGAACCGGCGACGGCGCACGATACGGCAGTCGTGCACGCTCCGCGTCCGTTTCCCGAACCGGTCCGTCGTATTGCCGTTTTATTCGGCTACGGCTATAATGACGACGCGTTCGTTTCTTCGGCTTTGGAAAAACTGCGTCCGGCGTTCGGGCTCGTTCAGGACGGCGGGGCGGTGATTCCGCTCGTTTTTCCCGATGATTTTAAACGCGGCGGAACCGCCCGCATTTCGGCACTGTCGGCGCTCCTTGAGGCGAACGGTGCGGACGGTCTGGTGTTGCTCGGTGCGCCGGAAGGCACTCACGCGGCTCTTGCGCGGATGCAGGACGCAGGCGGCGGCTCTGTCGGATATCCCGTTTTTTCGCTTTTGCCGCAGGATGATTTGCTCGGCATGGAAGCCGGCTGCGATTTGGTGTTGGAATATATGCCGGCAGCGAACGAGGGGGCGGCTACAGCCGAAGAAACGTCGGTATTCGTTTCCGGAAATATCCCCGATTTACTGGTACGGGCGGTCGGATATCTGTCGCTGTTTCCGCAGGATGCGGTCGATTTGAGCGGTTCGGCATATGCCGATCTGCTGCAACACGCGCGGCAACTGACGGGAAGCGAATGGACCGTTACCCGATACGTTGATCCCGAAACGGGACTGCGGCCGGTGAATCATTTTGTAATAGAACAACACTAAAACAACCATATAATAGGAAGTGACATGAATACGTTGACAGTACAGGATACTTCTCTGATAGGATCGGAAGAAGCTATTTCTATGCTCGAAAAAAAACATGCTGCGCGTTTGCTCGTTGTTTCGGATTCTCACGGAGAGGCTGAAGTTCTTGAAAAAATAATAACGGAGTTCGGAAGCGATTGCGACGCGCTGATATTCTGCGGCGACGGAGTGTGCGACGTGATCGCGTGCATGGATGAATCCGTTTCGGATAAAAAACTCGCCGCCGCGCTGCCGCCGGTTATCGCGTGCGTAAAAGGGAACGGCGACGCCGAACGGTATCCTATATATGGAGAAGAAGACGAGCCGTCGGACGGCGCCGGTACGGAGCGGCGCGTATGCCGGTATTTTGAAGTTCAGCCGCGCGTCCTTTTGCGTGCGGCCGGGCGTACGGTACTCGTCGTTCACGGTAACCGTCACGGCGTCGATTTCGGAACGGAAACGCTGCAGTCGTCGGCGGAAGTCATGGACGCCGATATGGTGTTTTTTGGGCATACGCACCGTCCGTATCGGGAAGAAAACGGTGCGACGCTGCTCCTGAATCCGGGCAGCTGCGCCCGTCCGCGCGGCGGCGTGCCGCCGACGTTTGCCGTCGTGTCCGTACCCGGCAGTACGGAACGGTACGACGTTGAATTTTTTGAATTGGAAGAAACGATGTTCGGCGGATATGTGTTTACGCCGTTTCATGAAATTTCAGGATATTGAACGCGGCGGATTTATAGCCGTCTGCGTAAGGAGGTATACGATGAAAAAATTACACATGATTGCCGTTCTTGTCGTTTTCGGAACGGCCTGCGTTTTTGCGGATAAAATCATATCCGCCGACGCGTTGCCTAAAAACGCTCAAACCCTGATCGGCACCGCGTTTCCCGGAAAGACGGTTCAGTATGCTCAGGCTGATTTCAACGAATATGAAGCGGTTTTGAACGACGGAACTGAAATCCAATTTACCGGCAACGGCGACTGGGAAGAAATCAAATCGTACGGCGGCATTCCCGCCGCGCTGCTGCCGAAAGCTGCAGCGGATTACATCGGCACGCAGTATCCGAACGTGCTTATTGTAAAAGCGGAAAAAGACTGGCAGGCGCTTGAAGTAACGCTTGCCAATCGGATGGAACTGTATTTCGACAAAAACGGTAAACTGCTCGGACAAAAACTGGACGACTGATACCGGATCGGTTACGCGTTCAGTACTTTGCCCAAAAAGTCCTTGAGCCGCGGATTTTCCGGATTCCCGAAAATCCGCTGCGGCGAGCCCTGTTCCACGATAACGCCTTCGTCCATAAAGAGAATGCGGCTTCCGGCTTCTTGGGCGAACCGCATTTCGTGCGTAACGACCGCCATCGTCATGCCTTCTTTCGCAAGGTCCTGAATGACGGACAGCACTTCGCCCACCATTTCGGGATCAAGGGCGGAAGTCGGCTCGTCGAACAGCATCACTTTCGGCTGCATGGCCAGCGACCGCACGATCGCGATGCGCTGTTTTTGTCCGCCGGAAAGCTGCGGCGGGTACGCGGATTCCTTTTCGGCAAGCCCGACGCGCTCAAGCAGTTCCCGCGCGCGTTTTTCCGCTTCAGATTTTGTCTGCCGCTTGAGCAGAATCGGCGCGAGCGTGATGTTTTCAAGCACCGTTTTATGCGGAAACAGATTGAAATGCTGAAACACCATTCCCATTTCGCTGCGGTAGCCGTCGATGTTCTTTTCCCGTTTACGGCGGGAAACCGAGGAATCGGTCATATTGTGGCCGTCGAAAATAATTGTTCCCGACGTCGGCGCTTCAAGCAGATTCAGGCAGCGCAGAAACGTGCTCTTACCTGAACCCGACGGGCCGATGATAACGATAACTTCGCCTTTTTTGATTTCTTCGGTAATGCCGCGCAGCACTTTGAGCTGACCGAAATCTTTAGTCAATCCTTCAACTTTAATCATGAGAGCGCATCCTTTTTTCTATCCGGGCAAGCAGTTTTGACAGCGGAAACGTCATCAGAAAATAAACGACGGCGGCGACAAGCAGCGGCTCGAACGGCTGAAACGTATTGCCGCGCACGGTGTTCGCCTTGTACATCAAGTCCGCGATTCCGATGATGGAAACGATGGACGATTCCTTGATAACCACGACGAATTCGTTTCCGAGCGCGGGCAGCACGTTGCGCACCGCCTGCGGTATGATGATATGGGCGAGCGTCCGCGGATACGAAAGGCCGAGACTGCGTCCCGCTTCCGTCTGACCTTTGTCCACGGACTGAATGCCGGAGCGGAATATTTCGCAGACGTAGGCGGCGGAGTTCATGCCCATCGTAATAACGCCGGACATGAAGTCGGAAAAGTTGATTCCGAGCAGCGCCGTCATGAACGGTACGTCGGGAAAGCGGATGCCGATCGCCTGCAGTCCGTAGTAAATGATAAACAGCTGCACCAGAAGCGGCGTCCCGCGTATGAACTCGACGTACGCAGTGCCCAGAAAACGCAGTCCCCGATTCTTGCTGATCCGGCACATTGCCAGCAGCATTCCGAAACACGTTCCCAGCGCGACTGCAATGAGCGAAAGTAAAATGGTGTTTTTGGCCCCGATAAGATAGAACGACCAATATCTGCTTAAAAACGAAAAATTCACAGTGTATCCTTACCGCTTCCGCCGGAACGGATTCCGGGTGCAACAAATATACGCGTATTATAAACGGAAAAACCGATAAATGCAATCTATTGAAAATTGCCGGTGAATTCTGTATAATCAAACGATATTATCGAGGTGCGTACATGAAAGGTATAGAACTGGAAAAAGCGTATAATCCGCAGGATTTTGAAGACCGGATTTATAAAGAATGGAATGAAAAAGGATATTTCAAACCCGGAAGCGACGCCGATTCTCCCGTTCATGCCGAAATAGAATCCCGCCGCGGCGGGCAAAACGCACAGCCGTATACCGTCGTCATTCCGCCGCCGAACGTTACCGGCGTGCTGCACATGGGACACGGCCTGAACAACACGCTGCAGGATATCGTCGTGCGCTATCACCGCATGAAAGGCGACGACACGCTGTGGCTGCCGGGAACCGATCACGCGGGTATCGCGACGCAGAACGTCGTCGAACGCCGCCTTAAAAAAGAAGGCCTTTCCCGCCGCGACCTCGGGCGCGAAAAATTTCTGGAACGCACCTGGGCGGTCAAAAAAGAGCATCACGACATCATTGTAAAACAGCAGCGTAAACTGGGCAACAGCGTCGACTGGACGCGCGAGCGCTTTACGATGGACGAAGGTCTTTCCAAAGCCGTCCGCGACGTGTTCGTGACGCTGTACGAGCGCGGCCTCGTGTACCGCGGAAACTATTTGGTCAACTGGTGCCCGTCCTGCGGAACCGCGCTCGCCGACGACGAAGTCGATCACAGCGACACGAACGGCGCCATGTATCATATCTATTACGAAATAGCCGGCGGCGAGTCGATTCCCGCCGTTACGCTTGAAGACGGAACGGTGTTTCCCGGCGGAACGCGTATTGAAATCGCGACGACTCGTCCGGAAACGCTGCTGGGCGATACGGCCGTCGCCGTTCATCCCGAAGATCCTCGTTACGCGGCTTTGATTGGAAAGCACGTAAAGCTGCCGCTGACCGACCGCACGATTCCCGTCGTCGCCGATACGTACGTCGACCGCGTGTTCGGTACCGGCGTCGTAAAAATCACGCCGGCGCACGATCCGAACGACTGGGAAGTGGCGAAGCGGCACGATCTTGAAATCATCAACATACTGAATCCCGACGGCACGCTGAACGACGCGTGTCCGGAAAAATACCGCGGTATGCCGTGCGCCGCCGCGCGCAAGGCGGTCGTCGCGGATCTTGACGCGCTGGGACTGTTCAAGGAAGAAGAAAAAATCACGCATTCGGTGGGGCACTGCTACCGCTGCAATACGGTCGTGGAACCGTATCTGAGCGATCAGTGGTTCGTAAAAATGAAACCGCTCGCCGACAAAGCGCTCGCTGCCTGGAAAAACGGTGAAATCGTGTTTTATCCGCGCAAATGGGAAAACACCTATTCGCATTGGATGGAAAATATCCGCGACTGGTGCATCAGCCGGCAGCTGTGGTGGGGACACCGCATTCCCGTCTGGTACTGCAAAAAATGCGGCGAAATGATCGTTTCCCGCACTGATCCCGACTCGTGTCCCAAATGCGGCGCCGCGGCGGCAGACCTTGCGCAGGATCCCGACGTGCTGGACACTTGGTTTTCAAGCTGGCTGTGGCCGTTTTCTACGCTCGGCTGGCCTGAAAACACGGGCGATCTGCAGCGTTTTTATCCGACGACGGCGCTCGTCACCGCGTACGACATCATTTTCTTTTGGGTGAGCCGCATGATTATGGCCGGCCTTGAGTTTACCGGTAAAGCGCCGTTCCGCGACATTTACATACACGGACTCGTTCGCGACAAGCAGGGACGCAAAATGAGCAAGAGTCTCGGCAACGGGCTTGATCCGCTTGAAATAATAGCCGAATACGGTTCGGACGCGCTCAAATTTACGCTCGGCTTTATGTGCGCGCAGGGGCAGGACGTTCTGGTCGATAAGGAATCGTTCAAGCTCGGCAGCCGTTTTGCCAATAAGGTTTGGAACGCGAGCAGGTATATTCTGGGTAACCTCGAAGGACGCGAACTGGTGCCTGTTACCGATTCCGATTTGACCGAACTTGATGTGTGGATATACGGACGGCTCGACGCGGCGGCGCGCAGCGCGCGGTCGGCACTGGAAAGTTACCGGTATAACGACGCCGCGCAGACGCTGTACGAGTTTTTCTGGAACGATTTCTGCGATTGGTACGTTGAAGCTACCAAACTTTCGTTCAGGAGCGGCGACGACGCGGAAAAAGACCGCGCGGTTTCGGTACTGCTCAACGTGCTTGAAGAAAGCCTCCGTTTGCTGCATCCGTATCTGCCGTTCGTAACCGAAGAAATTTACGCAAAACTGCCGCGCGCCGAAATCACGCAGAACCGTGCGCGCGCCGCCGCGAGTCAAAACTGCTGCGAACCTTGTCCGCTGCGGATTCTGCCGCACACCGAATACTCCGGAATGCTGATATCGGCTCCGTATCCCGAACCCGCCGACGCGCGCCGTAACGATACCGTCGCGGAACGGTTCGCCGTTCTGCAGGACGTTATCCGCTCAGTGCGCGCGCTCCGCGCCGAATGCGGACTTTCGCCCGACGCGAAACTGCATATTTCACTCGTCATTACGCCGCTCAGCGCGGCCGAAGTCTGTGCGGAAAAAACCGATCTGATCCGGCTGCTCGCGGGCGTCGACGCCGTCAGCTTCGTGCGTGAAAAACCCGCGCGCGCTATCGGCGCCGTCGGAACCGGCTTTGAAGTGTTCCTGCTGGTAGACGAATCCGTAAACGCGGATCAGCTTGTCGCCCGGTTCAAAAAAGAACTCGCGGCCGAACAGTCGTTCGCCGATAAAGTAACGGCGAAGCTCGCCGGAAAATTCGCCCAGAACGCGCCCGCCGAAGTGGTCGCCGCAGAGCGTGAAAAACTTGAGGCAACGAAACGCCGAATCGAAAAGCTTTCATCGTATATCGAAAGCCTGTAACCTGAACGGACGCGGAGGTACTCGTTATGCAGATGAAAGATCAGGATATGTTGCATCTGAAAGGAATCTATCTTGCACCGTATATGCAGCTGGCGACGGCGCTTATCGGCAAAAGACGCCATTCCGGCGGTAACATGTTCCGCCATCAGATAGATACGATGGGTATCCTGATCGATTACGGGTACATCGACAGCGTGCTGCTGAAAGCCGCCGTCATTCACGATCTGGTGGAAGACATTCCCGACTTCAACCGCAATCTTATTCTGGAAATCGATTCGGAATCGGGTCAGGTGTACGATTTGGTGATGGAAGTGACCAAACGGGAAGGGCAGCTTAAAAGCGAATATTTGCGCGGTATCATCGAACGCGGCAGCATGAAGTCGAAGATTCTGAAGTGTGCCGACCGCATCAGCAATATGATTTCCATGGGATTCGTCACCGATCCGGCGTTTATCGAACGGTATTGCGATGAAACCGAATATTTCCTGTTTCCGCTGGCGCTGGAAGTCGATTTCAGAATGTATCAGGAACTGATAGAATTGGTTATGACGCGCCGGAAATATTTGGAAGATTCCGGGTATTTGGATAAAAAAAAGAGCCGGTAAGATGCGGAACTCCGTTTGCGGTCGGAAACGGAGTTTTTGGGGCAACGCACCGACTGCAGTGCGCTGACCGCTCGTTATCCGATCAGCATCGGAACCAATGAAAGCACGATTCCTCCGATTATGATCGAGCCGATCTGTCCCGATACGTTCGCGCTGACGGCGTGCATCAGGATGATGTTCTGATCGTCTTCTTTAAGCGCCATCTTTTGTACGACGCGGCTGGCCATCGGGAACGCCGAAATTCCGCACGCACCGAGCATCGGGTTCAGCTTGTTGTTTTTTCCGCGGAACAGATTCATCAATTTAACGAACAGAACGCCGCAGGCGGTGTCGCCGATAAACGCAATCAGTCCGAGCAGCATGATAAGCAGCGTTTGGTATTGCAGAAAGTGTTCCGCGCGCATGGACGCTCCCACGCTGATACCGAGCAGCAGCGTAACGATGTTCGCCAGTTCGTTCTGCGCCGTTTTGGACAGCTTTTCCAAAACGCCGCTTTCGCGGACCAGATTCCCGAACATCAGAAAACCGATGAGCGGTGCCGCAACGGGAACGATAATACTGACGATAATCGTTACCGCTATCGGAAACAGAACGACGACCCAGCGGGGAATGACCGAATCTTTGGCTGTTACGTGCAGCATCCGTTCCTTTTTGGTGGTCAGCAGTTTGATTACCGGCGGCATGATTATCGGTACGAGCGACATGTACGAATACGCAACGACCGTAACCGGTCCCATTAAATGCGGAGCGAATCGGGAGGTAACGAAGATCGACGTCGGTCCGTCCGCGGCGCCGATGACGCCGATGCTGGCGGCTTCTTCTATTGAAAAGCCCATCTTATATGCAACGAACGCCGCGATAAAAATACCCGTGTGCGCCACGAGGCCGAAAATCAGCATCCAGGGGCGCTGCAGCAGCGGGCGGAAATCGATCATCGCGCCGACGCCGACGAAGATGAGCAGCGGAAACAATTCGGTCATGATTCCCGCATTGAACAGGATCTGCAGCGCGCCGGCGATTCCGTCGTGTTCCCAGACCACTTCCAGCGGCAGATTTACCAAAATCGCTCCGAACCCGATCGGCAGCAGTAGCATCGGTTCGTAATCTTTTGCAATCGCAAGCCAAATGAGCAATCCGCCTACGCCGTACATGACGATCTGCTGCCAGCCGACGGCAGCGATTCCTTCCATAAAATATGAAAACATGTTTCATACCTCCTAATAATGGTAACGTTTGAATACAAAAAAAGACCTTTTGCTTAAAAATATCCGTCACACGAATATTTTCAAACAAAAGGTCTTGTTTCTTCAGTGATGAAGCCGCAGAACCAGATCCGCCCGACGGGAGCAAACCGGTTGTTGATTCTGCAGAGGTAACTACTCCCCTTTTGGATATTTTAAACTATACGCGATGGCGGTCCGGTTGTCAAGAGCTCCGTTGACTTGACACAAGTGATATGATTGCGTACAATTAAAATATATTTTTATTGATATAGGAGTTGCTTTACTATGGTTAAAGTTGGTATCAATGGTTTCGGACGCATTGGACGCATGGTTTTCCGTGCCGCAGTAGAAAACTTTTCAAAGGATATTCAGATCGTCGGTATTAACGACCTTCTCGATCCCGACTATCTGGCTTATATGCTGAAATACGATTCGGTACACGGCCAGTTCAAAGGCGATATTAAAGTTGAAGGCAACACTTTGATTGTCAACGGAAATAAAATCCGCCTGACCGCAGAAATGGATCCTGCCAATCTGAAATGGAACGAAGTCGGAGCCGACGTCGTCGTCGAATCGACCGGACTGTTCCTGGAAGATGAAAAAGCACGCAAACACATCACTGCCGGTGCAAAAAAAGTTATCATGTCAGCTCCTTCAAAGGATTCAACCCCGATGTTCGTATACGGCGTAAACCACAAATCATATGCCGGACAGGATATCATTTCCAACGCTTCGTGCACGACGAACTGCTTGGCGCCGCTGTCCAAAGTTCTGAACGACACGTTCGGAATCAAACGCGGTCTGATGACGACGATTCACGCGGCAACCGCTACTCAGAAAACCGTCGACGGTCCTTCAAAGAAAGACTGGAGAGGCGGACGCGGAATCCTTGAAAACATGATCCCGTCTTCAACCGGTGCTGCGAAAGCCGTCGGTAAAGTTCTGCCCGAGCTGAACGGCAAACTGACCGGTATGTCCGTTCGCGTTCCCACTTCTGACGTTTCTTTCGTAGACTTGACCTGCGAACTGAACAAAGAATGCTCGTACGAAGAAATCTGCGCCGCCATGAAGAAAGCTTCTGAAGGCGAACTGAAAGGTATCCTCGGTTATACGGAAGAAGCGGTCGTTTCAACCGATTTCCGCGACGATGCGCGCACTTCCATTTTCGATGCGAAAGCCGGTATCCAGCTGGACAAAACGTTCGTAAAAGTCTGCGCCTGGTACGACAACGAATGGGGTTATTCCAACAAAGTACTGGAAATGGCTCGCGTTATCGCCAAATAAGGTCGTATAATAAAATCTTTTGATTGTCCGGCTCGGACGATCAGAATGGACCGCGCGTATCGCGCGGTCCATTCTGACTATTTATATATTTTGCCGCAAAATAAGCTTGACAGCTTGTTTATTTGAAATTCAGTATTATAATAATATATAATGAATGGTAACGTGTCTTGGATGAGGAGCCGGATGTCTTATTTCCGTACGATGTGTTTTTTCGCACTTTGCGTTTTCTGCAGTTCGTTTTTGCCTGCGGCGGACATGCACTCGATGCAGTTTTATCAGGTGGCGGATAAACTGCCGTCCATGGCGGTTTCCGCCATAGCACAGGATTCGTCGGGCGCCATGTATTTCGGAACGCGCGGCAGCGGATTGGTAAAATTCGACGGCAATTCGTATACGCCGTATCTGCGGGAACCGTTTTCTCAGGATGTAAGCATACCTTCCGTCGTGCAGTGTATGCTGATGGACAACGACGTCCTGTTTCTCGGTACGTACGCAGGTGTTTTCCGTTTCGATACGAAAACCGGTTCGTGCCGGAATTATAAGATCTGCAACGACGTCGTGTGCTGCTTCCTGCGGGATTCAAAAGGCAGACTGTGGGCGGGAACGCTGGACGGTCTGGCGCTGCTCGACGACGTTACCGGCGAAAGCGTTACGTTCAGCAATCGGGATCCCATCAGAACTATTGGCAACAATACGGTCAGAGGGTTGTATGAAGATACTTCCGGGCGGATTTTTGCCTGTACGTACGACGGTATTTTTCAATATGACGAATCCGGCGGTTCTTTTGTACGGCCCGATTTTATCCGCGACGCGAATCCCGCCGCTCACAACGTCGTGTATGCGCTTGAAGAAGATCCGGCGGGTAATTTTTGGGCTTCGTCCTGGGGAACCGGACTGGTAAAAATCGACTCCGTTACCGGCGATTTTACCGTGTATCCGCTGCCGAACAACGCCATTTACTGCATGAGCACGCGATACGTCGACGGCGCCGTTCTTGCCGGAACCTGGGGCGGCGGTTTGCATCTGCTGTATCCGGACACCGGACTCGTCAGCTCGTATACGACCGATTTGAGCGCGCCGTACGCACTGCCGAACGACACGATTTATTCGATGTATAAAGACCGCTTGGGACTGCTGTGGATAGGCACGAACGGCGGCGGTATCGTTACGTATGATAAAAACCGGTCGTTCCTGCAGCCCGTGCGTTTCGATTCGCTTTCCGAACGGAGCGCACGACTGTCGATTCACTGCATAACGCCCGACGAAAACGGGAATCTGTGGGTAATCCTGAAAAATAAGGGCGTCCTCTATTACGAACCGAAATCGGGTGTGTTAAAAGAATATTCGCCTGAAAACGGAAATCTGAAAAGCGGCATTGCGTATTGCGTGTATATTGCGCCCGACGGAAATGTGTATTTGGGAACCGACTGCGGCCTGTTCTCATACGATAAACAGTCGGATGCGTTTGAATCCGTTGCGTGGTACGCCCCGTTTTTGAAAAAGCCTGAAAGCCGGATGGTGTACGATATCTTGCAGACGTCAGACGGTGAATTTTGGATCGGAACGTACGGCGCCGGATTGGTTACGTACGATCTGGCCGGTAAAAAATACCGGCGATACGTGTCGGACGACGGCGACGCGCATTCCCTTTCCAGCAATGTGATTTATTTTGTTGCCGAAGATTCCCGTGGTACGTTGTGGGTCGGAACGAATGCCGGCTTGAATCGGTATACGGCTGAAAAAGATACGTTTCAGCAGTATGTGTACGACGCAAAAAATACCTCCGGAATCGGCGGTTTGCAGATCATATCGTTTTATGAATCGCAGGACGGAACGCTGTGGTTTTCGTCGAACGACAGCGGCGTTACCGCGATGAATCCCGAAACCGAAACGTTTGCCACGTACGCACACGCGTCGGGTCTGCCTTCCAACATTGTCGCCGGTATGGTGGAGATTTCGCCGGATATGTTTTGGATCGCTACGGGAAACGGTTTGGTACTTTTCGACCGGACTACGGGATCAATGCAGGTATATACTACCGCTGACGGACTGCCGAGCAATCAGTTTTCTGCGGAGCCGGTCGTTTTTGCCGACGGAACGGTATGGTTCGGACGTCGGGCGGCTTGGTGTTTTTGCCTGCGGAAAGTAATCTGCTGCGCAGCAGCCGTTCCGGCGAAACGGGCGCGCGTTCGGTTTTGACGGGCGTTTCGGTAAACGGCGTGCCGCTTACTGCGGAAAGTTACGAACCGGGAGCGCCGGTATACGAGTGTGCGCCGCAGGAACGCAACGTAACCGTTTCGTTCGCATCGCTCGATTTTTCTCCGCTTGCACGTCCGTTGTTTTCATATCAGTTGGAAGGTTTTTCCGACGAGTGGATACCGACCGACAATGAAAAGACGGTTCGGTATATCAATTTGCCGCCGGGCTCGTATACGTTTCGGGCGAAAGATTCCGATCCGCTGTATGAAATTCCCGACGAAGGTGCCGCCTTTTCATTCGTTATAAAGAAACCGCTGTACGTTCGCTGGTATTTCATACTGCTGTACGCAGTGGCGAGTACGATCGGGTTGTATGCGGCGGTAAAAATACGCGACGTCATTTTGCTGAAACGGAAAATGCTTCAGCTTGAAGCGCTCGCGTCTTCTTTGCAGAATTCCAATCTGGAACTGCAGCGGTTGTCCTGTACAGACGTTTTAACCGGTATTGCGAATCGGCGGGGATTTGAACGGCTGGCGCCCGATTTATGGAAAGAGGCCGTTGTACACGGCCGGCTGATGTCGCTGATAATGGTCGATATCGATTATTTTAAAGATTTCAACGATACGTACGGGCATCCGGAGGGCGATAAAATACTGAAAACGGTTGCGAAAAAGATTACCAACGTGGTCGATTCCGGCAAAAGCATTTCCTGCCGGTACGGCGGAGAAGAATTTCTCATAATGATGTTTTCCGACGATTTTAATGAAATCCTTCACGCGGCGGAACGTATCAGACAATCGGTTGAATACTTACGGATAAAAGGCGCACATCCGGGGCACGAACTGATTACGGTCAGTGTCGGTTTGTTCGTAACCAACGCACGAGCGGAATTGAATTGGGAAACGTGCGTTTCTTATGCCGATTTGGCTTTGTATGAAGCCAAGAAAAACGGACGGAATTGTGTTCGCCTGTTTACGCCGTCCCTTTTGAAAAACTGAGCGCGTTTCGCTTGAAAACGGCGCCGCGTTCGGGTCGGCGTAAGACGAGCGGTCGGCATTCAGTGCGCCGTCTGTATTCGCCGCATTGTCAAAGTTCAGCGCGCCGCAGTGCGGTTAGCTCGTGCGCGCGGTTTTTATCAAAAGCGCACAGGCGGCCATGACGGCGAATATAACGCCCAGGCAGACAACTGCGGCCAGCTTGCAGACGGCGGGAAACAGCAGACATACGGCACCCGCGGCGATCAGCAGCGTTCCTGCTGCGGCGAACAGTTTGCCGCAGAGGCGGAGCGCGTTTCGCTTGAAAACGGCGCCGCGGTCGGCGTATAGTGTGCGGTCGGCGTAAGACGAGCGGTCGGCATTCAGCGCGCCGTCTGTATTCGCCGCATTGTCAAAGTTCAGCGCGCCGTCGTCCGTTTCAAACGCGGAAAGTCCGATTTTTTCTTTTTTTACCAAAATCAAAAAGGCGTTCCACAGCAGCATGATTCCGCCGAGCGCGAGTGCGCAGCACATGATGATTTCTTTTGACACGTTACGTTCCTTGCCTTCGGATCAGGAAAAAGGCGTTCTGTATTTCCCAATCGAATACGGTGCCGGCCGCGGCAGTTTCGATCAGTTCTTTTATTTCGGTAAGTTCTGCGCCGGAAAGTGTCTGCGCGAGGTGCGCACCGTATGCGGACGCTTCGGTGTCGAACCATCTGCCGATTTCCGATTCGCTGATACGCCGTTTTTCTGCGAACGGCTGCGTACTGTATGCAATTGAAAGCGGCGTTGCTCCGTTTTCGGCCGCGGACGGTTCCGCCAGAAGCCGCGCCGCACTTTCGGCGTTCCAGGCGAACAGCGGATTCGATTCGTCGGTAAAAAACGATTCTTCGGCGGCGGCCATTTTATCGAGTATCCGTTTATGTTTGTCCGCACGTCCGGCGAGTATCTGATCCCGCACGAGTGCGCTCAACCGTTGTCCCGAATTGGGAATCTTCTGCGTTACGACGCACTGCCAGCCGTCCGCGAGCCGTGCGGCGGCCCGATACAGCGAATCGGTAAAATTCCGGATGCTTTCTGTACTGCCGAACGGATCCCTGAAATACAGCGTGTCGAACAGAATGTCTGCGAATTCGGCAGGCGGAACACTGAACGCACCCGGTTCGGCCTGTTCCGCGAATACGGCAAGTCTCGGCCGCTCAAGCGGGCCGAGCGTGTGCGCATACTGTTCCAATATCTGTTTGCCTTGAACGCTTCGGCACACGCCCGCGGTGATTCCTTCGGGACTGCGCCGGATGCATTCCCAGACGAGCAGTCCGTCGTCGGCGTTCCATATGAAGTTCCGCCCGTGGCGGCTCGGCGCCGCCAACTGTACGAGCGTGTTCCGTATGACGGACAATAATTCCGCTTTGTTCGAGTCGAGCCGCCTGCGCCAGGCGGTTTGCGCGCGTTCGAGCGTTTTGTCGGTGCCCGGATCGGCCGGACTGAACGTTAAGTTTTCGGGTGATTTCACCGGTCCTACTCTGAAATGTTCTTTTTGCCACCAATCCGCGATCGGGTTTATTTCCTGCAGCGGCAGTCCCGCCGTCTGCATTCGGGTCTGTTCTTCAAGAATCGCCGCGATTTGCAGTTCCCGGCGCGACAGTACGTCTTCTTTAATGGATTTTTCATAGCCTTGATCGCTCGGCGTGTAAAAGACACGGCCTGACAATTCGGAAGGCAGGTATTGCTGGGCAACCCAGTGATCCTTGTACGCGTGGGGATAAAGATACCCGGCGCCGTGTCCGAATCCTTCTGCATCCCGGCTTGCGTCGCGCAAATGATTCGGTACTTCGGCGTCTTCTTTTTCAACGGCCGCAAGCGCGTCGAAAAACGCCATCGAACTGTTCGATTTGGGCGCGGTGGCCAAATAGAGCGCCGCGTGGGCCAAATGATAGCGGCCTTCAGGCAGTCCGACGCGGTCGAACGCGGCGGCGCAGCTTTCAACGACGCCGACGGCGCCCGGATCGGCGAGTCCGGTATCCTCGCAGGCGGAAATCAGCATTCTGCGGAAAATAAAGCCCGGATCTTCTCCCGCAGCGATCATGCGCGCAAGCCAATACATCGCCGCGTCGGGATCCCGACCGCGCAGACTTTTGATAAACGCGCTGATGATGTCGTAGTGGTAGTCGCCGTCCCGGTCGTAGAGCACCACTTTACGCTGAATGCTTTCTTCCGCCGTTTCCCGGCTGATGTAAATGGTCTGTCCGTCCGGCGGTTCCGGCGGCGTCGCGTCCGGCTGCCATTTCTGCGGCGTCGTTTCTACGGCGAGTTCCAGCGCGTTGAGCAGACTGCGTGCGTCTCCGTTCGCCGTTTCGATCAAATGTTCAAGCGCACCGTCTTCAAAGACGACGTTCCATCTCCCGTAGCCGCGCTCCTTATCGGAAAGCGCCATGCGCGCCGCTTTTTCCAAATCGGCTTGTTCCAGCGGTTTCAGCTGAAAGACGCGGCTTCTGCTCACGAGCGCTTTATTTACTTCAAAAAAGGGATTTTCGGTCGTCGCGCCGACGAGGATTATCGTGCCGTTTTCCACCCACGGAAGCAGCGCGTCCTGCTGGGAACGGTTCCAGCGATGAACTTCATCCACGAATAAAATGGTACGGCGGCCGTATAATTTGTAATGCTGTTCGGCCTGCGCAATGGAATCGCGGATGTTCTGAACGCCGGTGAGAACGGCGTTCAGCGTGATGAAATTGCTTTTGGTATGATTGGCGATGACCCGGGCGAGGGTCGTTTTACCGGTTCCCGGCGGTCCGTAAAAAATGGCGGACGTAAGTTGGTCGGCGGCTATCGCCCGACGCAGTAAACGACCTTTGCCGACGATATGATCCTGCCCGATGTATTCGTCGAGTGTTCTCGGCCGCATACGCGCGGCAAGCGGTTCTTTGGCACCTTGTCTGCTGTCGAATAAGTCCATCGCCGCCGCACGCCGTCCCGTTTATTCGCGGTTCCAGGTGCCCCGGCTTTCGTAATATCCCCAGAGCCCGTTGACTTTTGAATATGTAGAACCGGTCATGACGGTCGTCGCGTAGACCGCTTCGTACGAGGTTGTATCCAAAGTATATTTCGTTGCGTATACGGCGTACGTCTCATAGGATTTCAGCGTGGAACTGACGTTGGATCCGGGAACGTCGGCCGTAGAACCGGTGAGCGTTCCGTCCGTCTTCAAAGTCAATTTTTTTACGCCCGCCGCCGTTCCCGCGTACAGGCAGTCCGCTTTGGGCGAGTACGTCAGCGAGTACACCTCCGCGTCGAGCGTCGTCGTGTTCGTTCCGTCGCTGACGGTTTTCTTGCTGCCGTCCAGCGTGTACGTTTTTGAATCCGCCGTGTTGCCCGCTTCGACGACGTGCGACGTAACGGCCGTGGTTGCGGCGATCGTCGCTTCGGAAAGCGTAAAAAACGATTCCGTATCGTTGCCTTTCGCTTTTCCCTTGACGTACGCATTGCCGTTGTTGTCGCTGAAAATGGTCGTTATGGAGCCGAGCGTTCCGCTCCAGTCGTCGATTTCAGTCCAGTCGGCGGCGTCGTCTGAATAAAAGAGTTCTGATTCTGAATTGAGTGCGTATAAATACGTACTGTTCGCGGCGAGCTTTATTATATTGCCGCTCGGAGAGGTAACCTCGGCCCAGCCGCGCAGGACGTTTTTAGCTTTGGCGTAGATTCTGCCGTCGGTCGCGTAAATTTTATCCTTAAACGCAACTATGCTGAAAACGCTGCCTTTGATTACGGCGTCTTCCAGTTCCGTTTCGTCTTCTATCTGAGAAAATATGGTTTCCTGCTGGCAGCCGGAAATTGCGGTAATAGTAATCAGTATCAGCAGCACCGGCAGCAGTGTGCGCACGGTAAATCGGTTGTTTTTTTTCATATTTTTGGGTTCCTTAAAAATGATAACGCGCGGTGAGCGCAACGTCCATGATGATTCCGGTGTAATTTTTGGAAGCATCTTTGCACCACTGCGGCATGATGTAGAGACCGGCGTTCAGTCCGAACGACCAGCTCGGTGAATAGCGGAAAAAAGCGCCGATTTCCGGTTTTACCACCAAACCGAAGTACATGTCGTTTATGTAATTTTCAAATGCTCCGCCGATTCCGAACGAAATGGGAAATTCGAATTTGTGGAACGCGGGCTGATACATTACTTTGAGCATCAAGGGAATGAACGTAAAAATGTTTTCGCCGACGGTCGTCATATACGCAAAACTGGCGTCGCCGCCGACTGCGAATGAACTGTTAATAAATCGCATGTAGCCGAGCGTGCCGGAGCCGCCTAAATGGAGCTGCTGTATTGCGGGTTTGAAAGGAACGTTGAGCATCAGGCCGATTTTTATGAATTGATCACCTTTTTGGTTCATCTTATAAACGAACGTATCTTCCTTTTGCGGTGTTTCCGGAACGGCTTGTTCCTGGGCACATAAAAAACCGCTTGTCAGCATAAGCGTACATATCAGCAAACAAACATGCTTCATAATTCCTCACTGGTAGCAAAAAAAATTGAAATCCTATATAGTAGTACTATACCGTATTTAGCCGGTTAAGGGAAGTATTTTTCCTTGCCGCCGGTAAAACAATACATAAACAATAAAACGGAGCGGCGGTTACAGGCCGCACAGAGCAGGGGGTCGTATGAGTGCACAAGTTATCGACGGTTTTTCAATTGCGCAGGACGTGCGCGCACAGGCGGCGAAAGAAGCTTCCTGTTTGAAATCGTGCGGCGTTACGCCGTGTCTGGCGGTCGTGCTTGTCGGTGAAAATCCGGCGAGCGTTTCATACGTGACCGGAAAAGAAAAAGCGCTTGCCGAAGCGGGCATGGAAGGCCGCGACATACGGCTTCCCGCCGAAACGACCGAAGCGCAGCTGCTCGATCTGATAACCGACTTGAACGCCGATTCGGCCGTTCACGGTATTTTGGTGCAGCTGCCGCTGCCCGGTCATATCGACGAAGATAAAATCATCATGGCGATCAAGCCCGAAAAAGACGTGGACGGTTTCCATCCGGTAAACGTGGGCAATATGATGATCGGCCGCAAATCGTATCTGCCGTGTACGCCGCACGGCGTTTTGGTGTTGCTTAAAACGATGCATATCGAAACCGCCGGTGCGCACGCCGTTATCGTGGGACGCTCGAATATCGTGGGTAAACCGCTGGGCGTGCTGCTCGTGCGCAAGGAATACAACGCGACGGTAACGTTCTGTCACACCGGCACGAAAGACCTCGCGTCGTACACCCGCCGGGCGGATATACTGATAGCCGCCGCCGGACGGCCGAACGTGATTACCGCCGATATGATCAAACCCGGCGCCGCGGTGATTGACGTGGGTGTCAACCGGATCCCCGACGCTTCAAAAAAAAGCGGTTTCAGGCTGTGCGGCGACGTGGATTTTGAAGCGGCTAAAGAAGTGGCGTCTTTTATCACGCCGGTTCCGCGCGGCGTCGGGCCGATGACGATCGCCATGCTCATGATGAACACGGTGGAAGCGGCGCGCGCCGCCTGCAAAAAATGAGCTGCCGGCCATGATAGATATCCAAAATCAAACCGACACCCGCGACGTTCCGCTGAAAAAAGTCGGCGTGCGGGGCTTGAAATATCCGGTACAGGTTCTGGACAAGCGCCGGAAAACGCAGACGACCAGCGCCGTTGCGGATTTATTCGTAGACCTGCCGCATCATTTTAAGGGAACGCACATGAGCCGCTTTATCGAGATATTTCACGCGTATCACACGGACGTGTCCATGAAGCGTTTCCTTGCCATGCTGAACGAAATCCGCTGCAAACTCGACGCCGAATGCGCGTTCGGCACGCTGACGTTTCCGTTCTTTATAGAAAAAAACGCGCCGGTTTCCGGTCAGCCGGGGATGATGTCGTACGAATGCACGTACGAAGGTTCCGTTTCCGGAACCGGAAGCAGCTTTTTCGTGTCGGTAGCGGTTCCCGTAACGACCGTCTGTCCGTGTTCAAAAGCAATCAGCGACCGCGGTGCGCACAATCAGCGCGGCGTCGTCCGGGTTAAATTGCAGAGTTCGGCCTTTTTCTGGATAGAAGACGTCATCGCGCTGGTGGAAGCCGCCGCTTCTTCCGGATTGTATTCGATACTGAAACGCAGCGATGAGAAATTCGTTACCGAAGCGGCGTACGATAATCCGCGGTTCGTAGAAGACGTTGTTCGGGAAGTGTACATCGCGCTCCGCAATTTCCGGGTCGGCGATTCTCGGGACGCAAACGCGCCGCTTTCCGAAACCGCCGGACGCAAAACCGGTACCGCCGCTTTCCGCTGGTTCAGCGTAGAAGCGGAGAATTTTGAAAGTATCCACAATCACAATGCGTACGCCTATACCGAATTCGACGGCTGAGCGGCGGATGCGCGTACTTCTGGTGGGACTCGGTACCCGATATAATCACGTCAATCTTGCCGTCCGGACGATTGCGGCGTACGTGAACGCGTATCTCACTCCCGAAGAACTCGGCTGCTGTTCCGTTTCGTACGCCGAATGGCCGGTTTCTACGCCGCTGCTCGATTTGCTGAGCGCAATCAGCCGGTACGAACCTGACGCGGTGCTGTTTTCCGTATACATCTGGAACAGAACCGCCGCGCTCGACGCTGCGGCGGAACTGCCGAAAATCGTTCCCGGCGTGATTATCGGCGTCGGCGGGCCCGAAGTGTCGTATTGTGCCGAATCGCTGCTGCCGCTGCATCGCAGCGTCGATTTCGTCATGTCCGGAGAAGGTGAAAACACCGTGCTCGACGTGTGCCGGCTGCTCGTGCGCTGTAAAGCCAGTCGCATGCGGAGCGATTTGCGGCGTTCGTTTTTGGAAGCGCTGGTAAAGCAGCCCGTAATCGGAACTTTTTTCCGGAGTGAAAGCGGCGTCGTTTCGGGCGGGGAGCGCAGCGTTATCGGCGATCTGGCTCTCATTCCGTTTCCGTACCGAAGCGCGGACGGTTCGCTGAGTGCGGACGTCGATCCCGATCACCGCATCATCTATTACGAATCGTCGCGCGGCTGCCCGTTCCGCTGCTCGTATTGTCTTTCTTCCATAGATAAATCCGTGCGGTTCGCGCCGCTGGAACGCGTTTTTGCCGATTTACAGTTTTTTCTGGATGCGGGCTGCCGTCTCGTCAAATTCACCGATAGGACGTTCAATTTGGACGAGCAGCGATATCTGGCGATTTGGCAGTATATCATCGATCATCACAACGGCAAAACGGTGTTCCATTTTGAAATCGCGGCGCAACATCTTTCCGACGCCGCGCTCCGGCTGCTGCGTCTCGTTCCGGACGGAGCGATGCAGTTTGAAATCGGTATCCAGAGTATTCATCCGGAAACGCTCGCGCAAGCGGGACGCCCGTGTGATCCCGAGCGGCTTGCGGCCGTGATTCGGCGGATTCCCCGGCAGATTCACGTACATTTGGATTTGATCGCGGGATTGCCGTACGAAAACTTTGCGCAGTTTTCCCGCTCTTTCGATTATACCGCCGCGCTCAAGCCTGATATGATCCAGCTCGGTTTTTTGAAGATTTTATCGGGAACGGCGATGGAAACGTTCGCAAAGCGGCAGCCCGGATACGAATGGCTTTCTTCCGCGCCGTACGAAGTGCTTTCCACTCCCGACATGCCGTACGCGGATTTGCTGCGCCTGAAGAACATCGAGCGCCTGACCGATTCGTATTACAATTCCGGCTCGTATTCGTATACGGTAGCGTATCTGGCGGAACGGCGGGTATCTCTGTTCGCGTTTTTTACGGAATTGGCAGACCATTTTGAAAACCGCGGTTTGTTCGGCGGATTGCATAAAAGTACGGACGAGGCCGCTTTTCTGTTCGATTTTTGTACCGGAGACGCTGCGTGCCTTTCCGCGCTCGATCGGACGGTACTGAGTGAACTGCTGCGATTCGATTTTATCCGGCGTGAAAAAGCGGGCAGTTTTCCTTCTTGGTATCGACGCCGGTACGACAAAGCCGCGCACAACGAAGCCGTCCGCCGCCATACGGAGATTGCAAGCACGCGCGAAACGTTCGCAGCGACCGATTACGAGGAATTCCTGATACATCCGGAAACGTACGAACCGGTTCCGGGCGGGTTCCGCGTGCTGTTCGTATACCCGCCGCGCGGCGGCCGTTCCGAAATCCGGCTGAAAACGGAGGCTTCGTCCGTGAAAGACCGGCGCGTCCGCTGGATTGCCGTGTCGGAACCGTGACGGAACCGTGTCGGTGGAATGCGGCTGCCGCAGTTTGACTGCAGCCGCCGCCGTTGAGTGCAGCTGCCACAGTTTGAGTGCCGCCTCTATGTTTGCATGTTCCGCGCTTTTTCGGTATACTCGCCGTATGACGTATTTTTTTGAAACGTACGGCTGCCAGATGAATAAAGCGGAATCGGCTTCGTTGGAACAACTGCTGATTGCCCGCGGCTGGACAGCGTCGGATACTCCCGAATCGGCTGATATGGCTATCATCAACACCTGTTCCGTGCGGGCTACCGCGGAAAACCGGATTTTCGGCCGATTGGGATGGTTTTCCGCTTTGAAAGCGGTGCGTTCCGGCAGCAAGGACGCAAAAAACGCTTCGTTCCCGGACGCCGCGCGTGAATTCGCTTCCGGCCGGCCGCCGCTGACGCTTGTGGTTACCGGCTGCATGGCCGAACGACTTTTGGATTCCCTGCAAAAACAGTATCCGGTGATCGATTACGTTGTCGGAAATTTCCAAAAGCAGCATTTTCAGGATATCATCGATGCGGTGGAACAGCAGCGCGCTCCGTTCGTCGTGGACGAAGAACCCGTGTATTCGTTTGCGCCGGTATCGTGGGAGCCGGGCGCGTTTACCGCGTTCGTGCCGATCATGCACGGCTGCAACAATTTTTGCACGTACTGTATCGTTCCGTACGTGCGGGGCAGGGAAGTGTCCCGCTCTCCCGCCGACATCCTGAGCGAACTCGATCAGCTTTCGGCTCACAACGTGCGCGAAATCACGCTGCTCGGGCAGAACGTCAATTCGTACCGCTGGGACTGCAATGCGGAAACCGGTGCTGCTGAAACCGGCGATTCCGCCGTGGATTTTCCGGCGCTGGTGCAGCTGATCGCGGATCATCTGCGAAAAACCGCTTCGCCGATCGGCTGGGTGCGTTTTATGTCGAGCCATCCCAAAGATCTTTCAGACCGGCTGATCGACGTCATCGCGCGCGAGCCGGTGTTGTGCCGCCACATTCATCTGCCCGTTCAGCACGGATCGTCCGACGTCCTCAGGCGGATGAACCGCCGGTATACCCGCGAGCAGTATCTCGATTTGGTGTCCCGGATCCGGACGAAACTGCCGGACGCATCGCTGACGACCGATATTCTGATCGGTTTTCCCGGCGAAAACGACGCCGACTTCGAGCAGACCGTTTCACTGATGGAGTCGGTGCGGTATCAGGCCGCGTATATGTACTATTATAATCCCCGCGAGGGCACTCCCGCCGCGGAGTACGACGGACAGATTCCGCTTGAAACGAAGAAATCACGTCTCAAACGTATTATCGATATGCAGCTGGAAATTACCCGTGCGGAAACGGCGAAGCGTCTGGGTTCCACGGTAAAAGTGCTTGCCGAAAGCGTGTCGCGCGATAATCCCGGCGAATTGCTCGGTAAAACGGAACAGGACGAGCGCGTCGTGTTCGCCGCTCCCCGCTCGTGCATCGGCACGTTCGTACAGGTACTGCTGGTCGAATTGACGGGTAATACCATCCGTGGTATAGTGAAATAACCGTGTTCCGCCGTCGGATAAAAAAGGCGGCGGCGCGTTCGATCCTGCGATACGCCTGAACTGCGACTGTTTCGGTTGTTCGGCGTTCGGTTCGGTTCGCGTCCGTTTATGGAGGATTTTCATGCCGTGGAGACTTATTTCGTTTATCGTCTGCCTGATTCTGATAACCATTTTTGCCGGTTTCAATTTGGATAACAAATGTAATATTTCGTTCGGATTTACCGTTTTGCCCAATATCCCGATTTTTCTGAGTCTGATGGCGTCTTTCCTGATAGGCGTCGTCGTGATGCTTCCTTTTACGTTCGGAAAACGGCGTAAAGATCGCCGTTCGCAGCCGGGGGCGTCCGCCGTGCCGAACGAGGCGGGCAAATCGTCTGCTGCGGGCAAACCGTCTGTCGCCGGCAAAGCGACGGCTAAGACGCCGGTAGTTAAAACGTCGGCTGCTGCTAAAAAAGCGCCGCCGCAGCAAAATACGTCGTTTCCCGACGGTTCCAAAGCGGACGGTTCCAAGCCGTCCGCTGCCGGCAGTCAGCCGAAATCCGGGTTATAGGAGCACTGTCCGTGCACCGCGCCATTTTTGCCGCAGCGGTTTTCGCCGCGTTTTGTGCAGCGTCCGTACCGGTTGCCGCCGATTCGGCTAAACAGATAGTGGAACGGGCGATGCATGCTTCTGCGTCCGACGGTACTTCCGTTTACGACGTTCTGCGCGACGTGGAAAAAGCCGCCGCCGCGGCGAAGTCCGATTCCGACCGCCGCTCTTTGTATACGGTTTTGGGGTCCCTGAACGAGCAGGTGGGATCGTACGCGGAAGCCTCCCGCTGGTATGCGGCCGCCGCAGGTATAGCCGCCGCGCCGGCTGCCGGTACGCCCTCGTACACTTCCGAACAGCTGGTGCTCGCTGCTGTACGCACCGCGCTCGGCTGCGGCGACTACGGTACGGCGGAATCGTATCTCGCTTCGATTCGCGATTCAAAAAACGAAGATACCACTGCTTTGGTAAAATTATACAACGTATGGATTTGGCTGTGCCGTGCGGAGGATGAAGCCGGTTTGCTTGAACCGGTGGTACTGCTCGAATCGTACGCCTCACTTGCCACAATGGAGCAGGTTCGTCCGGCCGTCTATTTCACGCTTTGGTACGTAACCGGAAAATCCGTATGGGCGGAAAAAATAGCCGCCGAATATCCCGATTCGCCTGAACGGGCGGTCGTAACAGGTGCTTCATATTTGTATCCGGCGCCGTTTTGGTTCTTCGTTCCGCGTCTTGCCGCCGCAGAACCCCTGTCCGCCGAGTTTTTATCCGCCGTATCAGCGGAATCTTCCGCGGCGGCCGTTTTACCGCACGGGACCTCCGCGGAAGCCGCTGCCGAGAGCGTTTCTGCCGCGGGAGCCGCAGCCGAAAGCGCCGGCACTGTCGTCAAACAGCAGCTCGGCTTTTTCCGCAGCCGCGCGAATGCCGAAGCGCTTGCGGACCGGGTACGGGCGGCCGGCTTCGCTCCGGTCGTATCAGAAGAAGCGCGCCCGAGCGGAACAGTGTATTTCGTTGTAACCGTCGCCGAAGACGGCAGCGGTACAACCGGATTGAAGCTGAAAAGCGCCGGATTTGAATGCTACCCGGTGTTCGCTGAATGATTTTTTTTGCCGGCGCCTTCAGCCAATGACAGTGCCGCAACCCGCAGCCGGCGCCTTCAGCCAATGACAGTTACGCGCTTGCTGATACCGAGGCAGACGCATCCTGCCTGAAAGAAAGCGAATCCGCCGTGCTACTGTTTTACCGCTTCGAGTTTGATGGGTGCGGCGTCTTTTTTGGTAAGTCCGACGGGCGTTACCGTTACCGGTTCCAGAATGACGGCGGTAACCGTTCCTTCTTTCGTTTTTTCGGCGGAGACAGCGTACGCTTCGTTGCCGAAAAATGCAGATCCGTCGGCATTTCTGAGCTGAATGAATTCCTGTCCGCTGCAGTAACTGACCGTCGTTCTGCCTGATTTTCCCGATCCTGTGTTCGTTTCATCGGGCAGCGAATACGTGCCGTTTTCAAATACGATGTGCGTGATTCCTTTAATATACCAATCGGCCGTTTTTTCAAGAATCTCTACGGCGGACTGCGCTTCGGTTTGTTTTTTCTGCGGTATGTTTTTTGCGGATTGCTTTTTATACTGACCGTCCCACAATGTGTTTTCTCCGATCAGCATTCTGACGTCGTCCTGATTTTTGATTTTGATTTCATCGATGCCGGTAAGCGAAATATCGATGCGTCTGGTCAAGTTGGTAACGGATCCGTTTACCGTCGAAAGGTAAATACCGTTGCGGCGCAGCGTACTGTTCACCCAAGTGTACACTTCCTGCGAATCGCCGAATTGGAAAATGATTTCCTTTTCACGAAAATTAAAAAAGACGTAGCGGATTCCGTCCGCAGTATTGCTCGTTTTATACCACAAACCGTCCAAAAAATGAGCGAACGTTTCAACCGTTCCGTCCTGAATACGGGCGAGCTCTTTTGCCGTCAGTTTGGTACCGGCAACGCGGGTTTCTGTCGATTTGACGTATTTTTCCTGCCCCGGATTCCACGAATACATGGTCTGCAGCTGATCGAGTGAATTGCCGCCCTGCGACGAGTCCGAACTGTACACCCAGACCGGAAAACTGACGCCCGTCGTCTGCGCCGCTTCGTAAGAATCGTAGCGGTCCAGCTGCTGAATGAAAATGGTACCGTCGGATCGAAAATCGCCTATTTCCGTCAGTAAAAATTTGCCGCCGTTTTTTCCGCCGAGAAAGATTTTCATGACGGAGTCGCCGTTTTCGGCAAATCCCGAATAAATCAGTGCGTTTTTATGTTCGCCGGTAATATCCATACTGGTGTAGGAAAACGTTTTAGTCTGAATGATTTCGGTGTGAATTTCCGTCGTTCGTACGTATTGTCCCTGAAACGGATTATACAGACCGACCAGCAGCGTTATGTACGGATTGCTGATCCGTTTGACCGCGTTGATCTGGTCGTCGTATCCGTCGCCGTCGAAATCGATGCTGAGTGTGTTTATCAGCGTTTCGTCGCCCAGCAGCGGAATGAAAGAGGTGAGTACGGTTTCATCCGCATAACGCGACTTTTCCGCCGCAGTTTCGGCAGTGCCGTCGGCAGCGGCCGGAATAACCGTTTTCGATCTGATAACGGCTGCATTGTTCGGCGACGCAGAATCCTTTGTGGCGATAAAAAACGCCAATACCGCTGCTACGATAACGAATACGACAATAATCAAACGCTTCATGGGCGTATCATACTATTTTCTGCAAATAATTACCATAGTCGCCGCTTTTTCATTGTAAGGAGAAAAAGCGAAATCTCCGTAAATTTCGGCCGAAGAAAAACCCGCCGCCAGTATGAGGCGTTTCAGTTCAACGGCGGAATACAGCCGCTGAACGAACTCGTGCTCTATGCGGCCTCCGGTTTCGTTATCTATCAGTATCCATCTCGATTTCAGCCCTTCCCAGGCACCTTCAACGGAAAATTCGGTAAGCACGGTTTTTCCGGCGCGCTCGAACCATTCTCCGGCGGTAAAATCCCTGACGGCGTTTTCCCTGCTGAGGCATTCCATAACGAACCAACCGCCGCTTTTGACGGACTGAGCGATGTTTTTTAAAATCAGCATGTCTTCTTCTATAGAACTGCAATAACCGAACGACGTATATAAGTTGACGGCGGCGTCGAACGGCTGCGAACTCACGTACGTGCGCAGGTCGGACTGCACTAAGTTCAGCGAAACTCCTTCGTCTTCGGCCGATTCGCGCGCGGCGTCCAAGTACGGTTTAATGTTGTCCACACCGGTTACGTCCAGACCTCTGAGGGCCAGTTCGACGCTGATGCGTCCCGGGCCGCAGCCGGCGTCAAGTATCGTGCTGCCTTTTCCGAGCCCCGCGATCGCGCATATTTTTTCCGCTATGCCCGGTGCTTCCGCCCAGTGCTGGGTGTCGAACATGATGGGGCCGTAATTGAGCCAGAAATTTTCCTGCTCGAACCATTGCGTGTTTTCCATGACAAAAAGTATACCACCTTTGCCGCGGATATGTAAGACCCGAATCCTTCTTTTATCCGATATTGACACTGATCGCCGTTCCGTTGTATATTTAACTCCCGTATATCTGCGCGGAAGCGTACTGTCCGGCGGTTTGCTCGCTGTTCGGACGGAGCGGCCTTGAGTCGATGCTGGATTCACGCCGCAAGAAAGAACTTATTTTAGTAAGGTATATACATGAAAACTATTTTCGTAAATGAACGAGACGCTGTACGTAATTGGTATATTATCGATGCAGCGGAAAAACCGCTCGGCCGCATTGCCGCAAAAGCTGCGACCGTACTGCGCGGTAAAAACAAGGCAACCTTTGCTCCTAACCAGGAAATGGGTGATTTTATCGTTATTATCAACGCCGACAAAGTCGCCGTTACCGGCGCAAAGGCTTCCGATAAAATGTATCACCATCATACGGGCTTTCCCGGCGGATTGAAGTCTCATAATTTTGCAAAAACGATCGAACGCCATCCCGAAGATCCGCTGATGCTGGCTATCAAGGGCATGCTGCCGAAAGGACCGCTCGGCCGCGCTTTGTTGAAGAATGTAAAAGTGTACGCCGGGGTCAATCATCCTCACGCAGCACAGAATCCCCAGCCGTTGGAAGTATAACAGGAGTCTATCGTGGTAAAAAATATCGGAATTGGAACAGGAAGAAGAAAGACTGCCGTTGCCCGCGTATTTTTACGGGAAGGTACCGGTAAAATCGTTGTAAACGGTAAAGATATCAATGAGTATTTCGCTACGGCAGAACAGATTCGCGTGGTAAAACAGCCGTTGATGGTTACCGCTTGTGAAAATAAATTCGACGTTCTGATCAACGTGATCGGCGGCGGTTTGAACGGTCAGGCGGGCGCGTGCCTGCACGGATTGTCGCGTGCGTTGACGCAGGTCGATCAGGAAAATTACACTTCGCTGAAAGCGAACGGCTACCTTACCCGCGATTCCCGCATGGTCGAACGCAAAAAGTACGGTCAGCGCGGAGCACGCCGCAGATTCCAGTTCAGCAAACGTTAGTGTTTGTCGTTTCTGCGACCAAACAGATCTCGTCGGAATGCGTCCAGATAACGTTTTCCACGGGATCTTGTTTTTTTATACGATTCTGCTATCTGAAACAAGTTCCGCCGGAACGTATTCAGCCCGACGCTCGGTTTTCGGAAGACGAAGCGGCCGACATCATGAACGCGTCGATCGCGTTCGGTGCGGAAAAAGCCGCCGCTGCATATCTGGAACGAAGCGAACAAAGCCGCTATCTGCTGATCCAAAAATTGCTGAAAAAAGGGTTCGATCGCGACTCGATACGCTGCGCGCTCGATTATCTGGAATTTCGCGGCTATTTGTCCGACAGCCGGTACGCGCGGGCGTGGCTGCGAAACCGTGCGATCAATCATGCCGAAGGACGCGTCAAACTGCTTGCCGCACTCGTTTCTCGCGGTATCGAGCGGAGCATTGCACAGTGCGCCGTGGACGATTTTTTTGAATCCGTATCCGAAGAAGCTGCGTGCCTGCGCGCCGTTGAAAAATGCCGCCGTCAGGGAAAAAACGAATCGCAAATCGAAAAATATCTGCAGCGCAGCGGTTTTTCTCTTTCCGTAATCCGTGCGGCTTGTCAAAATTTGACATAATTTCGTGTCCCAAAAAAAATCCGTGAGTAAACCGGTTATTTTCAAGCGTTGTTTTTGATTTATTGCGGATAATATGCTATAATTTAAGAACGACCGTGCCGGAGATTATCATGTATTCCGTGTTCGGTTCTTTGTAAAAATATCAATATACACACATTACATGCCGAGGTACATTATGTCAAAAGATTTTTCAAAAACTGTCGTATATTCTGCGTTGGAAGTTGCGAACATATGCGGTGTTGCAAATCAGACTGCAATAAATTGGATCCGCAGCGGGTATTTGAAAGCGTACAGTACGCCGGGCGGGCAATATCGCGTGTATGCGGATAATCTGCTCGCGTTTATGGCGGAACGCGATATGCGTATTCCCGAAGAACTCGCCGCCGTCTGTAAAAAATATGCGGCGCAGCAGCAGAATATTTTGATCGTTGAAGACGACGAAGGGTTGAATTCGGTGCTCGCGTCGTATTTGACCAAACAGTTGTCTTCCGTTGAAATTCTTCAGGCGTTCGACGGGTTCGAGGCCGGCGCGCTTCTGGCGAACAAACGTCCCAAAGTGATCATATTGGACCTTAACCTGCCCGGCGTGGACGGCTTCGAGCTGTGCCGCAAAATCAATTCGTCCGACGAATTCGGTCACCCGTCCGTTATCGTTATCACCGCGCTGCAGGACACCGATATAGAACAGCGGGTTGCCGAGCTGCAGGTGGCGAGTTTTTTGCGGAAACCGCTTGCATTACCCGAATTGGCGCAGATCGCACGGGAGTGTCTGGACCGGTAAATCGGGCGTTTCCCGTCCCCTGCGAGTGTCGCGGTACGGAGCTGTTGTATGGGGCTGCGGGGCCGTGATACGGCAATTCACCGTTTTTTAATCGTATTCTGACGCACGCCGCACATACGGCGGATATGATGTGCGCATGAACAGTCCCATTGAATTTGAAATCGCCGCGGATGTTTTATCCGCAGTCGCCGCGTTCAGTAAGGAAATCGCTTCCCAGCCGGTGAGTCAGGTTGACGCGGAGTTTTTTATCTCCGCAGTTCAGCGCTTTACCGGTCAGTTATACGGATTCCGGAACGCGGCGTTGTATTACCGTTCCGAACCGGACGGTCCGGTTTTCTGTTCCCTGCCTGAAGCGGAATCGCCGTGCGAGCGATCTTCGTTTGAATCCCGGATTTCCACGCTCGGAAAAATCGAAACGGAATATCGGAATCCGGGAACTTTCGTAAAAGCGGAGTTTCACGCGTATCTGTGCGTTTCGTTTTTCATCAAAAAAGTATTTTTCTTTTCTATCGTCGTGTGCGGAAAAAAAAGTGAAATCAGACAGGCGGAACGGACCGCGCCGTTCCTGCACGCGTATCTTGCGTCCGAATTCCGGCGCGTCAGAAAAAGCAAAAAAGAATTGCAATCGGTAAAAAAAAGCGAACAGGAAGCGTTCCTTCTCCGGACGAAACGGATTCTGAAAACGCGGAAATCCGCTCAGCGATGGTTCGCCGACGACGGCAGAAGCGCGCTCGATTCGGGTACCGATTTTTCCGGTTTGTATCCGTGCAGAAAAGACGTTTGGCTTTCCTGCTTGTGCGACGTAACGGTTCCTTCCGACGCGCGCGCGAGCGTACTGCTGATGATCGACGCGTATATGGCGATGCTTTCGCGCAGCGGCAGCGACGCGGAAACGGTCGTGCGGCGGATCGGGCAGGCGATTCACGATAAATCGATGGAAATGTACGCGTCCGTCGTGTGCACGCTCTACGATAAGGGCAGCGGAACGGTTACGGTCTGCGGTGCCGGAAGCTGCCGCGCGTATTACGTTCATCACGATTCGGGGCGCTGTTCCGAACTGGTTTTCGGAGAGCCGCTGGGCAGCAAAAGCACCGTTCCCGAAAAATTTCCGCTTGAAATCCGCGTGCTGAACGTTTCGCCGGGAGACGTACTGTTTTTATGCAGCGACGGAATCGCGACGGCGCAGAAAAAAAACGGCGGAACTTTTGAAAACGACGCGATAGCGGCGGCCGTAAAAAAATACGCGGCGCTGAGCGCTTCGTATCTGATGGAAAAAATGTACAAATTCTTGGACGATACGTGCGGAGTTTACCGCGACGACTGTACGTGTCAGGTTTTCAAGTATGAATAAGACGGTTTGCGGGCCGTCTTTTCAGTGCATGTGTTACGGAGGAACGATGATACAGATCGACGATGCGCACCGGTTGTTCGATAAAACCGATATGACATACCGTGAATTCGAAACTTCTTTCGGCATGATCCGCTACGACGCGCTGCTTTTAATGCAGAATCTGCCGGCGGAATTCGCGGAAACGGCGCTGCTTGAAGTACAGATAAGCGAACTGCTGAAAAACGCGATGGAACACGGTAATAAATACGATTCGGATAAAATTGTCCGTACCTGGAGCCGCTTCGACGGTGCCGAATTCCGGCTCATTGTTGAAGACGAAGGCGCCGGTTTTCACGATATAGAGCGATGGAACGAATGGGCCCGAATCCGGCAGGAATGCATCAGGCTGAAAAATACGGAAAAATTGCTGCTGTATTTGGGATACCAGCCGCAGGGAACCGCGTATTACGGCAGAAATGACGGAATAGGCGGCGTTTCGCTTTTTGCGGCGGAATCGTACTGGAATTGCGGAATCGTTTTTTCATCCAAAAGGAATTGCGTTGCGGTGAGCCGGATTTTTCCGGCTGATTTCTGCGACGGCGGCGCGGAAGAGGAGCTTCAATGAAAACGGTTGAACCCCGGCTGATACACGGAGAACGGATCGTCCGCATTGCCGAAAACCGCGCGTACGTGTTTGCCGATGAATCGGTACACGACGTTTCGGCACAGCTTGCCGAAAGCGGACTGCCCGCGGCTGCGGTCGTCGACCGCGATTTGAAATTGACCGGCATCATTGTGGCAAAAGAACTTTTTTCGATATTGGGAAAACCGTTCGGACGGGATCTGCTGTTCCGTAAGGCGATCGGCAGTGCGGCGTCCTCCGCCGTCTCTTTTTTGTATACGGAACAGATTCGCGAAGTGGAACCGCATCTGGTGCAGGATTTCGCGATGGATGAAAACAGATATTATTGTCTGGTAGACGAGCGCGGCGCGTTCTGCGGCATTTTTTCGGTAAAAGATATGCTCGTGTATTCGGCCGAGATGCAGAAACGCGATATGAATCTTGCCGGAAGCATTCAAAGCCGCATCGTTCCGCAGTATACGTACCGGCGGGGGCATTCGTGTGAACTGGCAAGCACCGTCGTTATGGCGCAGAGTGTGGGCGGGGATTATTATCACGTACGCGAATACGAACCGGGCAAATGGTTTTTCTGTTTATGCGACATATCAGGAAAAGGAATCGCCGCGGCGATCATAACCGCCGTTCTTGAAGGGTTCCTGTGTACCGCCGATTACCGGGCGGGGCTTGCGGTTTTGGTGGAACGGCTGAACGCACTGATACTGCACACGTTTTCACTCGAAAAATACGTAACCGGCGTTTTCTGTTTGTACGACGAGCCGTCCGGCTGTCTGACGTATTGCGATATGGGGCACGGCTTGATTTACCGCCGGAAAACGGCTGACGGACGGCCGGTTTTCGTACCGGCAGCCGCTTCCGCCGACAACATGCCGGTGGGCATTATGGAAGACGTGCCGGTCGAAGTAAAAACGATGCAGATCGCGCGGGGCGAAGTGCTCGTACTGTTTACGGACGGATTATCCGAACAGACCGACCAGAAAGGCAACGCGTTCGATCTTTGTATCGTTTCCGATTGCATATCCGAAGCGTTCCGTGCGCGGCGGAATACGTCGGAAGGCGTGCTGCGCCGCGTAAAAATCGCCGTACTGGAAGCGTTTTATCAGTTTCGCGCGGACGCGGCGCAGCACGACGACCTGAGTCTGTTCATGCTGCACCGTTTTTCCTGAGCCGGCGGCTCAGCGGTGATAATAATAGGCCGGAAACGGAACGTCCGGCACGACCGATTCCGCCGCTTTCCGCAGCAATCGGGTTTCAGCCGACTGAGCGTCCGCTCCGGTAATCAGCCTGCCGGCCGCGGCGCGTGCGTTCATCAAATAGCGGTACAGTGAAGTTTTCGATTCCGGTGCGAACCATACGGTTTCGAGCGCCGGATTTTCAAATACGTCGTTCAGCAGGATGTCGACGGCGTCGCCGTAACGCGCTATTTCGTCTATAAGCCCGTGTTCAAGCGCCTGCGCGGCCGTGTAGACTCTGCCGTCGGCGAGCGCCGTTACCTGTTCAATGTCCAGGCCGCGGCTTTCGGCAACAATGCCGGTGAACTGATCGTAGCATTCGTCGGCGATGGACTGCATGATTGAACGCTGTTCTTCGGTCAGCGGACGGTTTATGCTCAGCATGTCTTTATTTCGGCCCGCGGTGAACGTGTTCATTTTAATACCGTATTTGTCCATCAGCGCGGATAAATCGACCGACTGCCCGCTGATGACTCCGATGGAACCGGTCAGCGTGTTCCTGTTTGCTATCAGATAATCGGCGGCGCAGGCGATGTAATAGCCGCCGGAGGCCGCCAGCGGTCCCAAGTACGCCAAGACGGGATTGCCCGTCGTTTCCTTGTATTTAACGAGTTCAAGATAGACTTCGTCCGACTGATAAACGCCGCCGCCGGGAGAGTCGATATACAGCAGTATTCCGACGTTTTTGGAATCGGCCGCAAGTGCGCCGATCGTGTCGAGCAGCCATTGCTGATCGTAGGTGTCGTTTTTTTCTTCAATGACGCCTTCAATACTGACGACGGCAAGATACTCTTTCAATGAAAAACGCGGTTTGGTGCCGAATTGTTTGCCGTTCACCGTAACGGAAAACGGCGTCGCCGCGTGCTGCCGGTTGCCCAGTACGATTTGGCCGATACCGACGAGCGCCGCACCGGCGAACAATATGATGAGAATTATCAGCCCTTTTTTATCGGCAGCTTTCTTTTTCCGCTGTATCTTTCCGGGAACGGGCAGCGTTTCCGGTGAATACTGTTCCCGGGGGGAACCGTTTTCCTGATCGTGTGTAAAATCGTCCATCTGTTTTAACGTCCCGTGAAATCGGATTCATTGAGCACACCCGCCGTCAGCGCCTGCCGTTTCAGATATGCGTACGCGTGCGTCTGGCTTGCGCGGATATACGGTATCAGCCAGAGCAGTCCGATGCCGAGTGTCGGTATGCAAAGCAGACCCCAGCCTAAAAAGCTCAAATCCAAAACGAACAAATCGCCTTTGTATCCTTTGGTCATGGCCATGCTCATTTTCATTGCCTTTCTGACGGTGATTCCGGGATTTTCCGCAATGATGAAAAACATTTGGGAATACGCGAATGCTTTGACGATGCCGGGAATCAGGAACAGCAGCGCCCACAGCCATACCCACAGCACGAACCACAACATGCCGAGAATTCCTTCTTTCCACTTGTTCAGCGCTTCAAGGAACGTGTTGAACGGTGCGTCCGACGGGTTCCGGATAAATTGCAGAAAATACGCCGTTTCGGCAATCAGCAGAATACCCGAAATGATCACCGCCAATATGTTAAGGATAATCGGCATGGCCGAATCCGGCTGCACCGCGCTCGGCAGTGACATAAGCAAATTTATACCGCCGATAATCAGCGTTATCAGAATCGGTACTTTCCAGTGACCTTTGAGATTTCCTTTCGCTGCCGTTTTATAAGCTAAACGATCAAACATTAATGTTCCTCCTGATTTGATATGAAAATAGTATACGGTATATTATTTCTTTACGCAATTACCGGCCGAAACCCGCTTTGCCGTCGGCGTTTGCGAGCATTTCGCTGTAATATCTGGATTCGATGCATTCCGTTCCGATCCCACATTTGCGCAGCGTGTCCATGAGTTCCGTTTTTGCCGCGGAAACGACGTGCGGCAGGTTCGATTCTTCGTTGATTTCGATTTCGATAAAATCGCCGATCGGCGGCACCGTACAGAGTTCTATCAGCGTGCCGGCGGTTTTCCACTGATAGACGGTCTTCAGTTTGCGGACTGCAACCGTGAATCCGGAATCTTTGAGGAACGTTTCAAACGGCAGCCGGGTGTTTATCGTGAATTCCTGTTCGTCGTTTACTTCAAAAGCCGCTCCGTCCGCCGCGGTTCTCAGTTCTTTTCGCTTGTACGTTACGATTATCGAGCCGGGTTCTTCCGGTGTGCCGGCGCCCCGTTCTGCAGAAACGCCGCCGTTCGCGCCGGGCAGTTCATCGCTCAATTCCAGCGGAATTTCTTCCCGAATCCGTATCTGGACGCCCGTTGCGGAATGTTTCCAGTACGTGTCGGTTTTCTGACAGGCTTTTTTGAACGCTGCAAACCCGTTCAGCTGCGTGATCGTTTGTTCCCGATCATAAACGTGTGCTTTTAATTCTATTTCGTACATGGCTATAGTATAGCCCCTTTTTCTGCGAATAACCAGCGGAACGGCTTGTAAGCCGTTTATTTTTTCGCTATGATTTTCCGTATGCGGTTCCGCGCGGAACCGTTCCCGAAATACGGAGTTCTTATGTCAAAATTACGGATGAAAAATGAAAGTGTATGCCGCGGATCTTTTTTTGAAGAGCAGTTGTTCGACCGCACCCGCCGTCTGACGGATGATGAAATACGGCGTTTGGAACGGAACGGAAACCGGGCGGCGAACGGTTCCTGGAACGGGGTTTTCGTAAAAACGGCGCCGGACCGATTCGATCCGGATCTGATTCGGGGCACCGAATTCCGCGGTACGGTCGTTATCGGCAATTTGCAGGCTGCGTCGCTCAAATATCACGACTTGGAACTCGATTGCGGTATTTATAACAGTTATATAGAAAATTGTGTGATCGGAAACGATTCGTGCATCCGGAACGTAAAATATCTGGTAAATTACCGCATCGGCGACCGGGTTATCCTGTTCAATATTGAAGAGATGAGCTGCACCCGGCATTCCAAATTCGGCAACGGTATTCTCAAAGAAGGCGAAGACGAATCGGTGCGAGTCAGAATCGGCGTTTCCAATGAAAACGACGAACGCTCCGTCCTGCCGTTCGAGTCGATGCTGCCGGCGGACGCGTTCATCTGGTCGCGATACCGCGAGGATACGGCGCTGATGAATCGCTTTGTCGAGCTGACCGAATACGGCAACGATAAAAAACGGCGCACGTACGGTATCGTCTGCGACGACGCCGTCGTAAAAAATACGGTTTTGATAAAAGACGCCAAAATCGGCAGTTTTGCGTATATAAAAGGCGCGTTCAAGTTAAAGAACATAACGGTGTGTTCTTCCGAAGCCGAACCGTCGCAGATAGGCGAAGGCGTCGAAATGGTGAACGGCATTATGGGCTACGGCAGTAAGGTTTTTTATCAGGCCGTTGCCGTCCGGTTCGTTATCGGGCGGAACTGCCAGCTTAAATACGGCGCCCGGCTGCTCAATTCCGTGCTGGGCGACAATTCGACGGTGTCGTGCTGCGAACTGCTGAACAACCTGATTTTTCCGTTTCACGAACAGCATCACAACACGTCGTTTCTTATCGCGACGACCGTTTTGGGTCAGTCGAATATCGCGGCGGGGGCCACGATCGGTTCCAATCACAATTCGCGCAGTCCCGACGGCGAAATCTATGCCGGCCGCGGATTTTGGCCGGGATTGTGCTCCGATTTCAAACACAACAGCAAGTTCGCGTCGTTCACGCTCGTCTCGAAAGGTTCGTATCAGAACGAGTTGAACATTACGTATCCGTTTTCACTCGTTTCCATAGACAGTACGGAGCGCGCCGTGCACATCATTCCCGCATATTGGTTTTTGTACAATATGTTCGCGATTGCGCGGAACAATTCCAAATTCCGCAAGCGCGATAAACGCGCGGTAAAAGCGCAGCATATAGAAACCGATCCGCTCGCGCCCGACACGATGCAGGAAGTGCTCGCCGCGCTCGACCGGCTGATCAAATTGACCGGACGGACGCTTCACGCGCTCGATTACCAGTCGGCGAAAGATTTTCTGCACCAGAATCCCGATTCCGATATCGTGCTTGAAGATCCGGGCGCGCAGAAACGGTTCGGTGCGCGCATTCTGAAACCCGCGCAGGGATACCGCGAATACCGTAAAGTCGTCAAATATTTTGCGGTGCGCTCGCTGATGGAATATTGCGCGGCGCGCGGCTCTGATTTTTTGTGTGAAACGATGCTCGCGGAAATAGGCGCCGTGCCGTTGTACACCGAATGGGTGAACGCGGGCGGGCAGGTGCTTCCGCAGGAGCGTTTGAACGAATTGTTCGCCCTCGTAAAAGACGCGCGCATCAAGACGTGGGATGAAGTGCACGCGTTTTACGATGCGTGTCAGGAGTCGTATCTTTCGTATAAAGCCCGCTACGCGCTGTATCTGCTGGAGCGGCTGTATTCGCGCCCCGTCGGTGAGTTTTCTGCGGAAATATACGCCGATATCCGCGGCGACGTAACGGTCGTTTCCAACGATATGTACGAAAGTTCCATCGCATCCCGGCAAAAAGATTACACGGATTTTTTCAGGGCCATGACGTACCGCAACGAAGCGGAGATGACCGCCGTTTTGGGTACGGTGGAAGGCAACGATTTTCTGCAGCAGCTTGAAAGCGATACTGCCGCGTTCAACCGCAAACTGAGCGTGTTTTTCGACCGAATCCGTCCGTAATCGCCCGACCGCCGTGCTGCCGTCTGATTCTGCGTACCAATACGATACTCACTGCCGTTGCAGTGATTCCGATGAGACCGTTGCTTATCAGCATCGCGATGCCGACAGCTTCGCTGTCGAGTGCGGTCCATTTCATCAGTATCCACAACGGCGGAATCCGGTACACGAATAGCCGGACGATGTTCAGCGTCATTGAAATTTTCGTATAACCGAATCCGTACAGCAGTCCCATGACTGACGTCGACGCGGCGATCAGAATGGACGCGTACCGCTCGTACCGGTAAATTTTGCGTATCTGTTCGGCGAACGCCGGATCGCCTTTGGCGAACAGCTGCACGAGCGGCGTTTGGAAAACGCTCATCAGGATAAAACAGACGCAGGCGAACAGCATGTTGATGCAGAACGTTTTTCTGAAAATTTGCAGCGCGCGATCGATATTCCGATTTCCCAAATTCTGGCTGATGAGCGTCGCTTCCGCTTCCTGAAATCCGGTCGGCGGATTGGTGGCGAGTCCGCCGATTCTGTTCGACACGCCGAGTGCGCCGACGGTCAAGCTGCCGTACGACGCGCTCATCGAATTGACGATGACTTTACCGAACGCAAACACGAATTTTTCAAGGAATACCGGTACGGACAGTTTTAAGATAGGCAGGATCGTACTCCGTTTAAAACTGCATAAACGGAACGATATTCTGAACGGATTTTTTTTAGAGCGCAGTCTGCGGACGGCTGCGGCGGTAACGACCGAATTCGCGATCAGCGTCGCCGTCGGCAATAGCAACATACCGCCCTTGAAGCCGTATATGAAAACGACGTTCAGCAGCGTTTTGAGTACCAGTACGAGCGTGTTGTACACCATGATCGCTTTGGTATTTCCGCGGGATTTTTCGATTGCAAAATAGATCGTATTGACGAACACGCTGATAAGGCCCGATACTTCTATGATCAGATACGCCGTTCCTCCGGCAATCAGATCTTCGGGCATCCGCAGCAGCGCGAGCAGCGGGTACGCGAACGGCACGATCAGGGCGAGCACCGCGCCGCCGCCGATTATCGCGAGAAAAAAGAGCGTGCTGATTTGTTTGCGGACTTCGTCCATATCGCCGGCACCGTAACAGCGGGCGATGATGATTCCTCCGCCGAGCGCAAGCCCCGAACCGATTGCCGCGAGCATCGTCTGTATCTGGCTGATGAAGGAAACGGTGGACACGACGTCGGCGCTCAAATGCGCCGCGATCAGCGTGTCTGCGAACTGGAAAATCTGGCTGAGGCTGTTGTAAAAAACGAGCGGCAGTGCGACGGCAAAAATGACGCGCCACTGATTCCCGCATAGGATATCCGTGCGGCGCTGCGATTCTTTTGCGTCAATCGTGTATTTCATGCGTACAGTGTATGCGGAAAATATGAAAAAATCCGTACACTATTTGTTATTTCTATGATATTATGTGCATATATTGATATATCCGGCGGCACATGGAGCGAATATGAGCGGGCAGGTGGGCGGGAGGTGCGTAATGCGGAGCGGAACGGAAGCGGACGGGGATTATCGGCTGGAAGAAACGGGGGCCGGATTTTCGTTTATCCGAAAAACACGGGCAAAAACGAATCCGGTGCGGCATTTTCACGATTGGTGGGAGATTCTGTTTATCGATTCGGGCGAACGGACGTTTTTTTACGGAAGCCGGACGTTTCACATCGGTGCGGGTACGTTTCTGTGCATCCGTCCCGGAACGCTGCACCGCGCGCTGAATCCGCCGGACGAGGTGTGCAGTCTGTACAACGTGTACTTTTCCAACGCGGATTCCGCTCCGTTCCGGTTGCTCGAACCGCTGCTGGAAGCGTGCGCGGCGGAACCCGTTTTTCCGCTGCCGTCCGCGGCTGCCGAACTGATTGCGGCGCAGTTTGCGGAAATCGGCCGGGAATTACGGGAGCACCGTCTCGGGGCCGTCCAGAAATCGTGGGGACTGCTGTACGGCTGCCTAGCCGACGCCGCGCGCGCCGCCGCCGATTATCGCGCGGGAAGCGGTGCGGTCGGCCGGCTGTATCCGCAGGACGATATGAACAAAACGGCGGCTCGTATCATCGATTACCTGAACGTTTCGTTCCGCGAGCCCGTGTCGCTGCAAACTGCGGCGGCCCGCTTCGGTTTGAGCGAATGCCACATCGCCCGGTTATTGCGTAAAGAAACCCGTTTTTCCTTCGTGGAGTACGTACACAGTCTGCGCGTAACCGAAGCGTGCCGGCTTTTGACGACTACCGCCAAAAACTGTACCGAAATCGCCGACGCGTGCGGGTTCGGCAGTATCACGCAGTTCGGCAGGGTTTTTCGGAAACATACCGGCTGCGCGCCGCGTGAGTACCGTGCTGCCCGGAAAAACGGGCGGTAGCGGAAGTCCTTGTTCGCCGCTGTCCGGTTTTACCGCCGCGTGGTGAATTATAAGCGGCACGCGTACGTTGCCGCTGAATTCCATGCTTGCATTTATTGCATAAATATGCAATAATTCGTATATTATTACGCTTTATGTTTAAAGAGGCTTTTTATGTCAAAGTTACGCGGCGCGTTTACCGCGCTTGTTACCCCCATGTTCGCCGACGGCTCTCTCGATTATGACGGTTTCCGTAATCTGGTGCGCTATCAGCTTGACAACGGTATCACCGGATTGCTTCCGCTCGGAACGACCGGCGAAACTCCCACGCTTGAAGCGGTCGGTGAAGAAGAAAAAATCATCGATATCGCTGTTGAAGAAGTAACCTCTTATAAACAGAAACAGAAACGTGATATACCGCTGATAGTGGGTGCCGGCAGCAACAATACTGCCGAAGCGATCCGGTACGTGCAGCGCGCGAAAGACAAGGGCGCCGATTACGCGCTCGTCGTTACGCCGTATTACAACAAACCGTCGGACGAGGGCGTTTTCCGGCATTTTGAAGCGGTTTCAAAAATCGGTATTCCGATCATCGTCTACAATATAATGGGGCGGACCGGCAAAAACATTTCGACGCCGCTTTTGATGCGGATTGCGGATCTGCCGAATATTGCCGGCGTCAAGGAAGCGTCGGGCGATATCAATCAGATGATGGAAGTTATCGCCAAAATTTCCCGTAAAAAGAGCGATTTTTGCGTACTTTCCGGAGACGACGGCCTGACGCTGCCATTGATCGCGGCGGGCGGCGACGGTATCATTTCCGTCGTCTCGAACGTGGCTCCGGCGTTGATTTCAAAGTTGACCGCCGCCGCGCTTGCCGGCGACTTGGATACCGCCCGCGATATTCATTACCGGCTGCTGCCGTTTTTTAAAGCGGCGTTCTGCGACGGTAATCCCACGTCCGTCAAATACGCAATGAACGTAAAAGGGCTGCCTGCCGGCGGCGTACGGCTGCCGCTGGTTGAAGTAAGCGACGGCGCAAAAAAAACGATTGAAGCGGCGCTTGCCGAATGCGGATTATAGGAGAATAATGATGTGTGCACATAAAATAGCTGTCGGTGTGTTGGGTGCTACCGGAATGGTCGGTCAGCGATATATTTATCTTCTGAAGGATCATCCCTGGTTTGAAGTGACGTACGTTGCCGCCTCTCCGCGTTCTGCCGGAAAAAAATACCGCGAAGCGGTCGAATCCCGCTGGCTTATCGGAAGCGACGTACCCGCCGGCGTTGCGGATTTGGTCGTTCAGGATGCGAACGACGCGAAACTCGCGCTCGGCGCCTGTAAATTCGTTTTCAGCGCGCTCGAAATGGATAAAGACGCGATCAAGGCGCTTGAAGCCGCGTACGCCGCCGAAGGTATTCCCGTCGTGTCGAACGCGAGCGCGAATCGCTGGACGGACGACGTTCCCATGCTGATTCCCGAAATCAATCCGCACCATTTGTCCGTAATCGCCGAACAGAAAAAGCATCGCGGCTGGGACAAAGGTTTTATTGCGGTTAAACCGAACTGTTCGCTCCAGTCGTACATGATGCCGATTTTCGCCTTGCAGCAGGCGGGGTATCCGGTCAAACGCATGATCGTGACGACGCTGCAGGCTACCAGCGGCGCAGGTTATCCGGGGGTTCCCTCGTTCGATATGATCGACAACATCGTGCCGTATATCGGCGGCGAAGAAGAAAAAACCGAGCGCGAAGTGCTCAAAATCCTCGGAACGGTTAAAGACGGTAAAATCGAAAACGCCGCCGGCCCGCTGGTTGCGGCTCACTGTAACCGCGTTCCCGTTATCGACGGACACACGGCGTGCGTAAGCCTTGAATTCGATCTGCCCGAAAATAAAAAGCCGTCTCTTGAAGAAATAGAACGGGTCTGGACGGCGTTTACGGCGCTGCCGCAGGAGCTGGCGCTGCCGTCCGCTCCGGTGCAGCCGATTATCGTCCGCCATGAACCTAATCGGCCGCAGCCCCGGCGCGACCGTGAAAACGATAAAGGCATGGCCGTAACGATCGGCCGCCTGCGCACGTGTCCGGTGTTCGATATCCGTTTCGTCGCGCTCAGTCATAATACGAAGCGCGGCGCCGCGCTCGGTGGTATTTTGAACGCCGAACTGCTGAAAGCGAAAGGGTTTTTCGACGCACTGTAAAATTCCGCATCGACGTATTTGGATTTGAAAGGGGTAGCTATGACGGAAAAGACGTTTCCGCTGAATCACGAACAATTGGAAGCCGCCGCGCGGCGTTTCGGTACGCCGTTTTACATCTACGACGAGCGTGCCATCCGTGAAAACATGCGCCGGTTTACGAAAGCATTCGGTATTTTTCCTTCTTTTAAGGAATATTTTGCGGTGAAGGCGTGTCCGAATCCGTATATATTGAAGATTTTGGCAAGTGAAGGCGCCGGTGCGGATTGTTCCAGTCTGCCCGAACTGATTCTGGCTGAAAAAGCCGGAATGTCAGGTGAAAACGTCATGTTTACGTCGAACGAAACGCCTGAAAAAGAATATATTTACGCGAATCTGAAAGGAAACGTCATCAATTTGGACGATATTTCCCATATTGCTTACTTGGAAAAAGCGCTGGGCGCGCTGCCCGAACTGCTGTGCTTCCGGTACAATCCGGGGCCGCTGAAAGAAGGCAACGCGCTTATCGGCAAACCCGAAGAAGCAAAATACGGTCTGACGCGCGAACAGATTTTTGAAGCGTACCGCGTCTGCAAAAACAAGGGCGTTAAACGGTTCGGCCTGCACACGATGGTCGCGTCGAACGAGCTGAATCCCGATTATTTCGTTGAAACGGCGGAACTGCTGTTTACGCTCGCGGCGGAACTGAAACGGAAAGAAGGCGTCCGCATCGAGTTCGTCGATTTGGGCGGAGGAATCGGTATTCCGTACCGGCCCGGACAGAAAGCGGTCGATTACGAATACGTCGCGCAGCGTATCCGCGCTGCGTACGACGAAATCATCGTTCCGGCGGGGCTTGATCCGCTGGCCGTCGCGTGGGAATGCGGCCGCCCGATAACCGGGCCGTACGGCTGGCTGGTAACGCGCGCGCTGCATGAAAAACACATTTACCGCGACTACGTCGGCGTCGACGCGAGTATGGCCGACTTGATGCGTCCGGGTATGTACGGCGCGTACCACGAAGTAACCGTCAGCGGCAAGGAAAACGCCGCGCGCGACCGTGTGTACGACGTCGTCGGTTCCCTGTGCGAAAACTGCGATAAATTCGCCGTACAGCGCGAATTGCCCGAAATCGTTCCCGGCGATCTGCTGATCATTCACGACGCCGGTGCGCACGGCCGCGCGATGGGCTTCAACTACAACGCGAAACTGCGCTGCGGCGAACTGCTGCTGCGAACCGACGGTTCGATCGTCCAAATCCGCCGCAACGAAACGGTGGACGATTATTTTGCAACGCTCGACTTTGCGGGGCTCGGCGCTTTTACGGTCTGAAATTTGAGGACATCGGCACCGTAAAACGAAAACGTATCGAGCAGTTCCCGTTCCGTCTTTTTCATGGTACGTTCGTTCGGTATCCACGGATACAGAGTACGGAACGTATCCGGTATGTGTCCGTTTAAAGAATCATAGGCGGCAAAAAATGCGTACGCATCAACCGGAACGGTCCGTGATTCAATCGTTTCAATTCCGGTTATCAAATAGCGGTCTTTTATAAAGGAAACTGCTACTCGATCCGTATTTTTGACAATTTTCAGCGGATAGTTGTCCGGCGTCGGTTCGTCGTCGTTTTCGGTAAGTCCTTGAAAGAAATAAAATGAAACGGTAAATGTCTGTATCTCCGATTCGGCGGGAGAATTGCCGCTTATGGACAGCTGGGAAATGCCGAAAACACTTTTTGTAAACGGATTTTTCAGAAGCAGCCATTCGGCAGGAGAATAGAATTCAGTTTTTAAATCGGCGGCTGCGCGGCAAAAAATACGGGCTTTTTCAGTCATAAACAGGGACGTAACAAGCGTGTTATAGTTTGCCGCGGCGGAGCCTGCTTCGGTGTGTTCCGTTTTTTCTAAAAACTGATCCATTTTGAATTGCTCCAGCGTGTTCATGCATGTGTAATAAGTCTGTACCACTTCTTGCGCGCTCATGGCGAGGGTGGAAGGGCGGTGTGCCTTATCGGAAGATATCATCGCGCCGATTGCAGCCGTAATAACGATAAAAACCACGGCAATTCGGATTGCAGCGGTATGGTTTTTCAGAAACCGGCGGCGGCGTATGCGTTTCTGCTGCTTTTTACCGTATGTATTCTTTTTTTGAATGAAGGATTCAAGTTCAGCAGTCGTTTCCATTCGGGCATTTTGCACGCACGCTTCATAGCGCACAGGCAGTTCCGCGGCAAATGCGGCAAAAGTCGTTTTTACCGGCAGGAGCAACGCTTTCTGTATCGTACGCGCAAGCGCCGCATCGCAATGATATTCGGTGTATTCAAGCGGCAAAAAGTTTGCATCTGCCATATCGTTTACCAGTGCGTCAAAATCGTTGCCGTGCGTTACGAAAGGCGGCGTCCCGGTTATAATCGTATAACTGAGTGCGGCACACATATACGCATACGCTTTGTCTGCTTTTTTTGTCAACGAAGGATGAATCCACTGATTATAGTGCGTAATGGAAAAGCAGTGTTCGCAAAACGGACCCGGTAAAAACAAAAACGCATCCTGCGACACGAGAATTCCTGCGGGACCGCTTACCGGCATTATGATTTCGGGGTGCTGCCGTTCTGCTTGGCAAAGAATCTCGCACAATACCGTTAACACACGCCACGCTTCTGTTTTAGCGGCAGTGTTTCGTGCTTCCAGTACCGTATCGTATAAAGAACGATACGGAAGAGCGGTAAAATCTTCAGCGTAAAAAGATATGAAAGAGTTGGTCTCTTTGGTGCCGGTAAATCTCCATGGTTTAAACGTGTACGTACCGTGTCCGGAAATCGTTACGCATATGCCTTCTTCTGTAAGATACTGCGCGTATTTTGCCCGTGCGAAAACGTTTTCTGTCAGCCCGGTGTCGAATACTACCACGACTGCAAACTCAAATTAAAAAAGCGGCGCATTCTTAAACTCGTTCATAATCAATTTATATGCAACGGAACCTTTTTTCGGGATAGACGGAAGCTTGTCCCGCGAAAACCAGCACAGTTCCTGAATTTCACTCGCTTCGGGAACGAGTTCGCCGCTTTTCCAGTCTGCGGTAAACGCGAGCATCAGCTGATCGGGAAACGGCCAGCTCTGGCTCGCGACGTAGGTGATGTTGGCGATTTTGATGCCCGCTTCTTCCCGGACTTCGCGCGCGACGCACTGTTCAAGATTTTCACCGTGTTCCACGTAGCCTGCCAGACAGGTAAAAATATCGGTATTGCGCTGCTTGTGGCGCGCAAGCAGTATTTTATCGTCCTTGCTCACCAGTACGATCATTGCAGGCGATAGGGACGGAAAATACGTTCTGCCGCATAGTATGCACGTCCGCGCGGTCTCGGCCGGATCGTCGTGCAGCGGTCCGCCGCATTTGCTGCAGAAACGGGCTTTCGTACGCCAATTAAGCAGTCCGAGTGCCCGGCTCGCACAAGCGGAAGCCGGGTGCTGTTCGGCAAATAAAGCACGCAGCGGCGCCCATACGTATCCGGCCGGTTCCGGTGCCGAATCTTCCAAAAGCAATGCGGTATATTGATAATCCGGTTCAGAAAACCAGTCTGAAGCCAGCTGATATTCAAGACACTTTTGACCGGCATCTGCGTCGGGCAAAATCAGTTCGTTTGTATCAGCAACCAGGATGTGATTCCCTCTGAAAATAAACGTGTAGCCGTTTTGATTCTCCTGCGTTGTCATATATTTAATATATCATGTGTTTTGTGAACTGGCAAATGTTTTCTGCTTGAAACAAGTACCTGTTTGTGATATAGTATTTTATCGACGGCTCATATAATTTCATGATGACGGTTTGACTTCTCCTTTCTTGAGAACCTCCTCAGTCAATCCGGGGTATGAAAGTTTCTACCGGCCACCCGAAACGGCTGACTATGGGTTCCGTTTTTCTTTGGTATACGCATGCCGTTATATACCGGAGCCGCCGATCTATTATATGGTGAATGAGGCGGAGGTATAATGAAAGCTGCCATTTTTTTCGGATCAAAATCAGACACAGATACTATGAAAAAAGCCGCTGCGGTGCTGCGCGATTTCGGCGTGGAGTATTCGGCGTACGTATTGTCCGCGCACCGTTCCGGCGATTTGCTGAAACGGACGGTTTCGCAGGTTGAAGCGGACGGAACCGAAGTTATCATCGCGGGAGCGGGACTTGCCGCGCATCTTCCCGGCGTTATCGCGTCTATGACGGTGCTGCCGGTTATCGGCGTACCGCTCGAATGCGTTACGCCCGGCTCGAACGGATTTGCCGGAATGGACGCGCTGCTTTCCATCGTACAGATGCCCAAGCAGATTCCCGTCGCGACGGTGGGCGTTAATAACGCGGCGAACGCAGCCTACCTTGCGGTAGAAATTCTTGCGGTGAAATATCCCGAACTTCGCGCGAAGCTTGCGGATTTCCGTACAAAACTTGCACATGATGCCGCCGAGAACGGCGGCTTAGGAGTAACGTTATGAGTATTGAAGTGAACGGCATTGTCAAACAGGACCAGTTGTATGAAGGCAAAGCGAAAAAAGTCTTCGCTACGAACGATCCCGATCTGGTCATTATGGAATACAAGGATTCCGCGACGGCTTTTAACGGTGAAAAAAAAGGCACCATCGACGAAAAAGGCGTGCTGAATAATACGATTGCGGCGGCTCTTTTTGAAATGCTCAACGCGAAAGGAATTCCCACACATTTTATTACGAAACTGAACGATCGCGAAGTTTTGTGCAAAAAGGTGAGCATTGTTCCGCTTGAAGTTATCGTACGCAACGTCGCCGCGGGTTCTTTCAGCAAAAGACTCGGCGTACCCGAAGGTTCCGCGCTCAAAACGACCGTTTTTGAAATTTCCTATAAGGACGATGCGCTCGGTGATCCGCTGATCAACGATTATCACGCCGTCGCGATAGGAGCGGCGACCTGGGACGAACTGAAAGTCATTTACGATTTGACCGCCAAAATCAACGACATACTGAAAGCGTTCTTTTTGAGCTGCGGTGTAAAGCTGATCGATTTCAAACTGGAATTCGGCAAAGATTCAAAAGGAACCATTATTCTTGCCGATGAAATTTCGCCCGATACCTGTCGGTTCTGGGATGCAAAAACGAACGAAAAACTGGACAAAGACCGCTTCCGCCGTGATCTGGGAAACGTCAAAGAAGCGTACGTTGAAATGCTGAACCGTATTACCGGAAAAAAATAATAGGCGGATCGTGATGCAGTATAACGCACCTGATGAAATTTTGGATACCGACGAAGACAAGTTGCGTGAAGAATGCGGTGTCGTCGGTATTTATCTGAATAAGAAAGATCAGTCCGCGCCGTTTAACGCCGCCAAACTCGCGTATTACGGTCTGTATTCGCTTCAGCATCGCGGGCAGGAAAGCGCGGGAATCGCGGTTTCCGACGGTGAAAAAATCGAATCGCACAAAGCGATGGGACTCGTCGCCGACGTGTTTACCGCCGAAAAACTGGAAGAACTGGGCGGGCAGATAGCCGTCGCTCACGTGCTGTATTCCACTTCGGGTGCCGCTCATATCGAAAACGCCCAGCCGTTCGTAAACCGTTTCAAACTCGGCGGAATCGCCGTAGCGCACAACGGAAATCTGGTTAATTACGAGCAGCTCAAAGAATTCCTTGAAGAAACCGGTTCGACGTTCGTTTCTACGAGCGACACGGAAGTTATCGTAAAACTGATCGCCAAAAGCTACAAAAAAGGTTTGGAACGCGCGCTGACCGACACGATCCAGATGATCAAAGGTTCGTTTGCGCTTGCGGTTATGACGGAAAACAGTCTTATCGGCGCGCGCGACCCGAACGGGATTCGTCCGCTGTGTTTGGGTAAGCTCGATAACGGCTGGATTCTTGCAAGCGAAAGCTGTGCGATTGACGCCGTGGGCGGAACGCTCGTTCGCGACATCGAGCCGGGCGAAATCGTCATCATCAACGAAGACGGCGTTTTGTCGTTCGAATTCGGCGAGCGTACGGCGAAGCGCACGTGCATTTTTGAATACGTGTATTTTGCCCGGCCGGATTCGGTTATCGATAACATTCCCGTTCAGGAAGCGCGGCTGCGTATGGGCGCGGTGCTTGCCCGCGAAACGCCGGTACCCGCGGACGTCGTTATCGGCGTGCCCGATTCGGGCTTGGGAGCCGCGATGGGCTATGCGAAAGCGTCCGGCATTCCGTACGCGATGGGCATTGTCAAAAATAAGTACATCGGCCGTACGTTCATCGCTCCCACTCAGTCGGAACGCGAGCAGATGGTGTTCGTCAAACTGAACGCGATGAAAAGCGACGTTGCCGGAAAACGCGTCGTCATTATCGACGATTCGATCGTGCGCGGCACGACGTGCCGCCGTTTGATTCAGATTCTGCGGAAAGCGGGTGCAAAAGAAGTGCATTTCCGCGTTTCGTCCCCGCCGGTTAAATTTCCGTGCTATTTCGGTATCGACACGCCGTGCCGCGCCGACCTGATTTCATCCGCACACAACACGGAAGAAATCTGCAAGGAGATAGGCGCCGATTCTTTGGCGTTTATTTCCATAGACGGTATGTTTGAAGCGCTGCGCGATGCGAACGAGCGTTCGTACGGGTATTGCAAAGGATGCTTTACTGGCGAATATCCGATTCCGTTTCCCGGCGAATTGAACGGAAAACGGCTGTAATTTGTTTTCATGCAGACCGGCGGCAAAGTTCGCCGGTTTGATCGTTTTGGGTTCGTATGCAAAACCCGGCTTTTATAGGAGAACGTATGATCGATTACCGTCAGTCCGGAGTAGACGTTGAAGAAGGCTATCGCGCCGTTGACAAATACAAAGCGCACGCCGCCCGTACGAAGATTCCCGGCGTATTGAACGGTTTGGGCAGTTTTGCCGGCATGTTTGAAGTGCCCGCCGGCATGAAACATCCGGTTATGGTGAGCGGAACCGACGGCGTCGGTACGAAGCTCGACGTTGCGTTTGCGGTGAAAAAGTACGACACGGTCGGAATCGACTGCGTCGCGATGAGCGTAAACGACATTCTGTGCACCGGTGCGCGGCCGTTGTACTTTTTGGACTATATTGCGTGCGGTAAATTGGATGCCGCCGTCGCAGCCGATTTGGTAAAAGGCGTTTCCGACGGCTGCGTTGACAGCAACTGCGCGCTGCTCGGCGGTGAAACGGCCGAAATGCCCGGATTTTACGATGCCGGCAAATACGATATGGCCGGTTTCGGCGTCGGTATTGCCGAAAAAGACGATATCATTACCGGCGAGCGTATCGACGAGGGAGACGTGCTGATAGGTTTGTCTTCTACCGGTGTACATTCAAACGGTTTTTCATTGGTGCGTAAACTGGTGAGCGATTTTGCCGAACCGGCTCCGTTCGCCGCCGGAAAAACGATGGGAGACGCGCTGCTTACGCCGACGCGCATCTACGTTCGTCCGGTTCTTGCCGTGCTTGAAAAATGCCGTTCCGCCGTGCACGGTATGGTGCATATCACCGGCGGCGGTTTTTACGAAAACATTCCGCGCATGTACCCTGCGGCGAACGAAAAACGCGCCGCGGCGGGAAAGGAACCGCTCGTTTCCGTGATTGAAAAAGGCAGCTGGGATATTCTTCCCGTGTTCGACGATTTGGTGCGGCGCGGGGCTGATCCCGACCGGATGTTCAACACGTTCAACATGGGAATCGGTTTCATATTGGCCGTATCGGCGTCCGCCGCCGACGGTATCATCGACGAGTTCAAACGATTCGCGGCATCCGACGCCGGCTGCTGTGCCGGTATGGGCGTGTATAAAATGGGACGCGTCGCCGCTGCAGCCGGTGAAGTACGCGGACAGGCGGACGAGGTGCTGTTTGAATAGTTCCGGTGAACTGCTGCCGGAGCAGTTTATCGGCGAATCGGTTACCGTAACGGATTCGGCGTTCGACGCTTCGGTTATGGCTTCCGGCGCCCCCGGCGTTCCGTCGGTTTTTTCCTGGCGGGGCACTTCGTACCGGGTGCGCGCGGTGCTGCACACCGGCAAAACGAACCGTCCGTGCCGGCACGGTTCGGGCGAACGCTATATCGATAAACACGTGTACTGTGTTGAAACCGAAACCGGCGAAGTTATGACTTTGTATTGCCGCCGGACGTCCGGCCGTAAAGCCGGCTGGACGCTGTATTCCCTTAGGAAAAAGGCTCGACCGATGATTCAATCTGATAAAAAAACAGCCGCCGCATCGTCCGGACCGCTGCGTGTCGCCGTGCTCGTTTCGGGCGGCGGAACGAATTTGCAGGCCATTATAGACGAGCAGCGCCGTATGAACCGGCTCGCCGCCGGCGCTTTTGCAGAAGGCAGTGTCTGCGCGAATGGCGTTTTTGCAGAAGGCGGCGCCGATACGGATGACGTCGCCGCGTGTCCGTATGAAGTGTGCGCCGTATTCAGCGACCGTAAAGACGCCTACGCGCTTGAGCGCGCGCGGCAAGCCGGAATTCCTGCCGAAATCGTGAGCCCGTACGCAGTGCTCGGCGCCGATAAGGCGAAAAGTGCGACGCGCGACGAAAAGCGCTTCGCCGTGTCAGACCGCGTACTCGCGCTTTCTCGTGCGTATGAAGCGGATATTCTGGTGCTTGCGGGGTTTTTGACCGTACTGGGCGGCGCCGTTATCGACGCGTACGGCGGCCGTATCATCAACCTGCATCCGGCGCTGCTGCCTAAATTCGGCGGCGAGGGGATGTGGGGCCGTCACGTGCACGAAGCGGTGCTTGCTTCCGGCGAAGCGGAATCCGGCTGCACGGTGCATTTGGTGGACGGCGGCTGCGATACGGGAAAGATCCTTTTGCAGCGCCGCGTTCCGGTGCTGCCCGGCGATACGCCCGAAACGCTGTATGCGCGGATCGCACCGTGCGAGCACGAAGCGCTCGTTGCCGGCATAAAAATGCTTGCGGAATTACGGTAGAACGGACTGAACTCCGCGTATTGTGATTACCATGCAGTCCGTATTCCCGCGTACGCCTGAACTGCATGGCCGCCGTCCGTTTTTACATGAAAATATTCAGTACTAAGAGTTCCGCAAAAGAAACTGCCCAGGCGATGGTCGTCGTGACTGACCATACTCGTATCTGTTCTTTCGTTTCAGTGATTCCGGTAAATCTGTTGACTACCCAATAGAAACTGTCGTTAAAATATGAGAAAAACAACGAACCGCTGCAGGCTGCTAACGCTCCTAAAACCATGTTCCCTCCCGCCGCGGCAACGATCGGAGCCGTTATTCCCGCCGCCGTAATCATCGCGACGGTACCGGACCCTTGTACGAAGCGTACTAAGGTTGCGATAACGAACGGCAATAGTATGACCGGCAGGGGTGTTGCCGCTATTCCGGCGGCAATGTAATCACCGACTCCGGCCGCTTTTATTATTTGCCCCAAAGCTCCGCCGGCACCGGTTACTAAAATGATGATACCGGCTGATTTAATGCTTCCTTCCAATTCCGTGATTACTTCTTTTCTGGGTTTTTTCGGCGTAAGAGTATAAATTGCGAGAATAAGTCCGATGCTAACGGCGATGATCGGTTTTCCCAGAAAAATGAATATTGAAGCAACTCCGTTCGTTATCCGCAGCGCGCTCAGTACCGTATTCAGCAGAATCAGTATAATGGGAGTAAGCAGCGGAACAAACGCGGTAAAAGTTGAAGGCATACGGGTTTCACATTCCGTATCGGCGGTTTCGGATACGGAGCTCTGATAGGGAGGTCTGATCCATCCGTCGTCCGTTTCACTCGGAATCTGATAGATTTTTTTGCCCAGATATTTTCCGTAGAACATGCACGCTACTGCGGGCAAGACTGATATCGCCAGGGCTAACAGCAGAAAAGATCCGATATCCACTCCGAACGTTCCCGCAACTCCCAACGGACCCGGCGTCGGCGGCACCAGCGAATGGGTAATCACCAGTCCCGCTGCAAGCGCTATGCTCAAACTGACTATCGACTTTTTCGTTCGCCGGGAAATGGCTTTTGCCAAAGGAGAAAGGATTACGAAGCCCGAATCACAAAAAATGGGAATGGAAACCAGAAATCCCGTCAGTGCCATGGCCATTTCTTCTTTGCCTTTCCCGAATAATTTCAAGAATGTTCGAGCCATCCGTTCGGCAGCGCCTGAAATTTCAAAAATTTTCCCCATCATAACGCCCATTCCGATGATAATACCGATACTGCCTAAGGTTCCTCCGAAGCCTCCCGTTATCGCTGCAATAACGTCGTTTCCTTTCATTCCGCCGCCGAGTCCTATAATGCACGAAGCTACGATCAGCGCAATAAAAACATGCAGTTTTGTTCTTAAAATCAGCAGAATAAGTACCGATAAGCCGATTCCCAGTGCAATCAACATTTGTCCACCTGAAATACCATTCATAACGTGCCTCCTTAATGCAACGCTTCGTATCTTTCAACGCGGGAAATATCAATTTTAAATTATGGGTTAGATTTATGGGTTAGATGAGGTTTCCTTTTTATTCTTGCGTAAATTTTACGGCGTATTTTGCCCCCAAGCGTATCGCTTCAATCATGCTTACGGCGCTCGCGCTGCCCGTTCCCGCAATATCCATGGCCGTACCGTGGTCGACGGATGTCCGCAGAATAGGCATACCTCCGGTAACGGAAACGGTACGTTCAAAATCCAACGTTTTGGCGGCAATATGCCCTTGATCGTGGTACAGCGACAGCACGCTGTTGAATTTTCCTTGCAGTGTTAAATGAAATACGGAGTCTGCTCCTATGGGACCGGCGACGTTGTAGCCTTCCGACTGAAGTTCCTGTACCGCGGGAATGACTTCCGTTGTCTCTTCATTTCCGAAAAGGCCGTGCTCGCCGCTGTGAGGATTCAAGCCGGCGACTGCCATGGTTCCCTGCTGAACACCGAGTGTCTTCAGCATTTTGTAACAGCGTTTTACGTAATCTTTAATTCGGTCTTTTTTTACCATATCACATGCCGCTCTTAACGATACGTGACGGGTCAGAAAGAAAATGCGTAATCCCCGCACTTCAAACATGGTAAGCGGATCTTCCGTGTGAGTAAGCGCGCCGAATATTTCGGTATGACCTATATACGGTATGCCTCCGGCTTTTAAAGCTTCCTTGTTGATCGGAGTTGTCGCAATCGCCGATACTTTTTTTGCCAAAGCCAGTTCGATACTTTTTTCAATATAGCTGAACGCCGCCCTGCCGCACATTCCGTCGATTTGACCGAATCGGAAACGGGTCGTGTCGATATTATCAATGGGCAGCAGGTTTATCGTGCCCTGAGCGTATCTGCATTCCGAGGGATCTTGTATTCGGCGTATACGGAGCGGCAGTCCCGTTATTTTTACCGCTTCTTCCATTATACGGCTGTCTCCTATTATAAGACAATTTATGTCTTTCTGAATCCGTTCATCGTACAGGGCTTTTGCAATAATTTCCGGCCCTATGCCGGCGGGATCGCCCATCGGAATCGCAATACACGGTTTGGTCATACTTCCTCCAAATAATAAACAGTAATACGAAAATTTTTATAAAAGCAAACGTTCCTGCATGTACAAAATGCATCGTTTCATGGCGTCTTTATCTCCTGCCATACCTCCTTTCGTAATGATTTTGAGTCCTGCATATTTTCCGCCGATAAACTCGCCGTATGCAGCGAGCGGCAGTACTTCTCCTATCAGTTTTATACCGGAAACTTGCAGCTGCTTGCTGACGGCAACGGTAATATCGCCTCCGCAGGTATATATACCTGCAAAATCGGGTGCTTCCCGTAATATCGCGTGAGTAATTTCCGCAAAAGCAGTGTTTATCAAATCCGATAAATGGGCTGCCGTGCATTCCTGCCGTGCCGTATAATGCGAAAAATCGACTCTGTTTTCGGGATATATGCCGTCTCCGTAAATACAGGAAATTTGACTGTTTTCATATCCTGCAAGGAATTCGCCGACCGTTCTCCGTATTTCCCTTTGCCTGCTTTGTTCGCCGTTCACAAGTTCCTTCGTTCTGATACACACCGAATGAACCGATTGTGAAAGAAACAGTTCGTCTATCTGCATCCGCGCTACGGGATTAACGCTGCCGACGACGGCGAGCAGTTTCATGTTTTTTTTCTGCTCTTTCGGAATAATCGTTTTGCGTACTACCGTTGCGCTGAACGGGCCCGGATCTACGCATATAAAAGGGATTCCGCTTTCGATCCCCGCTTCTGCAATAAGATTCAAATCTTCCTGCGATATGCAGTCGAAAAGTATTATTCTTTTCCCTTCCGTTTTTGCTTCGATTATACGCGAAATGAGATGATTTTTTCCTTTTTGCAAGTCGTCTATGTACAAAACGAGCGCGTCGTATGCGGATTGCCTGCAAATCAGATTGCGTACTGAAGAAGACGTAACGGGCGTTTTCGGATCTATCGCCGCTTCCGTTTTGTGAAGGGGAACGGAATTGACAAGCATATATCCGCCGCAGACTATTCTGCCCGATTCGGGAAAACAGGGCACAATGAATGCGACGTACGGAGCTCCCACTGCGTCAAGCAGCGCGTCGATTTCCGTTCCGATGTTTCCCCGCAGCGTACTGTCTATCCGTTTGCAGAAAATACGGGTATCCTGCGCCGCAAGCATTTTTACTGCGATAAATACGCGCTCGTACGCAACTTCAGGATCAATGGCGCGGCTGTCCGTAGGATAAATGATACAGTCGCAGTTTCGAGTTACGGATTTTTCAAAACGCTCCATATCCGTAACGGTAAAGGACTGATAGTTTATTTTTTGCAGCAGTACGCCGGTTGCATTCGCTCCCGTCAGGTCGTCGGCAATAATAAGGCATTGTGCCATGTCCATTATCCTTTTATAAGCGTAATATTTTTTTGCAGCAAAAGTTGTTGTTCCGATTGCGAAAATTCTTTCGTAGTAATTACACCGGTATAGTCCGCAAGTGAATTAATCCGCGTCATTGCCTGTTTATAAAATTTACTTGAATCCACCGTGAGAAACGAAGAACAGCTGTTTTTCACGATGAGTCTTTTCAGTTCCGCTTTAGCGGCGGTGGGCGTCAGAACATCAAAACGTTGGTCGATACACGGCGCACCGATAAACGAAACGTCGAAACGCATGTTTTCGAGCATGTTATTCGTAAACCAGCCGATCATGCTGCCGGTTTTCTTCTGTACCTCTCCGCCGCAGACGAACAGCTGCACTTCGGATCGTTTCAGGTGATTGGCAATTTCCAAATCTGCCGTTACCACTTTTAAAGACGGAAATTCACTGAGTAATAAGGCAATCTGCCAGGTGGTGGTTCCGGCGTCAAGAAAAACGGTACTGTTTTCTTCTACAAAACGGAGCGCCGTACGGGCGATATGTTGTTTTTCTTCCAGATTGCTTATTTGTTTTTCCTGATAAGGAGTTTCCCGTTTTAAGAGGGCCCCGCCGTGGCAGCGGTCTATCAGGCCGTTTTTTGCCAATTTTGCAAGATCGCGGCGGATTGTCATTGTGCTGACATTTGTTTCATTGGCCAGCGTTTCTACGTGAACCGCTTTCCCTGTCTTTATTTTTTCCAAAATAAACTGTATCCGTTCCCGTTCAAGCATGATACGGTGTCTCCTGTGTTTGTATTTGTTTGATTCTGTTTGAATATGTTTAAAGTAAACCCGAAGAGCGTATTTGTCAAGCTTTTTTTTGATGATTCATGCAACTGATTACGGAAGGCTTCGTTTATACCGATTCGATTCCGGGAACGGCGACTGCCGGTAATATTCCGGTCAGCTGCGCTATGGCGAGGCCGTAATTCGTCAGGGGAATTCCCGCACGCCGGGCTTTTTCCTGACGCGCGAGCACGAACGCACGGTTAGCCATACACGAGCCGCATTGAATGATGAGGTCGTAGCGCGGTCGGCCGTTTTCATCCGTCAGCGTATCGGGAAAATCGGCGCCGCGGACGAATCGGATATGCACGCCGGGATATTTTTCGCGCAGCAGCCGGGGAATCTTTACGGTACCGATATCTTCCGAAAGCGGCGCGTGCGTACAGGCTTCGGCGATGAGGATGCTGCCGCCGTCCGGCAGCCGTTCCATGGCGTGCGCTCCTTCAAGGAACAGTTTGATGTCTCCTTTTTCCGCGGCTAGCAGAATGCTGAACGACGTGAGACGGGGCGCCGGCGAATCCGCCGTTTCGGGTCTTTTCGCTGAATCTGTCTCGTCCGCCGCTCCGGGTGTTCCCGCCGAATCCGCCGCGTCTGCCGTTTCGGGCGTAACGGCGGCGTTCGTTCCGTACCGTTCGTTCAGTTCGGTTCGGACGCGGGCGAATACCTGACTGTCGGTAATAACGAGTTCCGGCGCAGCGATCAGGGCGCGCAGCGTGTGCGGAAACTGGTCGGCCGTACAGCAGAACGCGCGGCACTTTTTGTCGAGCAGTTCCCGAAGCACGCGTACTTGCGGCAGAATCAGCCTGCCTTTGGGCGCCTGTATGTCCTGCGGCATAACCAGAACGACGGCGTCTCCGGCGCGGCAGAGGTTGCCGGTGAGCGTCCGTTCCCGAAAATCTTCCGGTACGCAGCCGGCAATTGCGGTTCGTACGGTTTCGGTAACGGAGCCGCTTCCCGCGCTGAGCGTCAGAATCGGTATGGAAGCGGCGTCCGTTCCCGCCAAGCTGCTGACGGCTTCCTCAATACGGGCGCGGCAAACGGCGAGCGTCCGTGCGCTGATCGTGTCGGTTTTGTTCAGTATCAGAATACATTTTTTGCCGGCGTCCCGCAGCCGGCGCAGCCAGCGCAGTTCCGGTTCGGGCAGCGGCTGTCCGGTGAGGAGCGTGCCCGGTTCCCACACGAGCAGCGCGACGTCCGTTTTTTCGGCGGCAAGCAGCGTCTGCGCGATGCGTTTTTCTCCGAGTTCGCCCGTGTCGTCGAAGCCGGCCGTGTCTATGAACACGACCGGGCCGACGCCGTGCAGTTCCATCGGTTTGTATACCGGGTCAGTCGTGGTGCCTTTTACCGGCGAGGTCAGCGCGGCGTTCTGTCCGGTGATCGCGTTCAGCAGCGTCGACTTTCCGCTGTTCATTCTGCCGAAAATGCCCACGTGCAGCCGCTCTGAGATCGGAGTGTTTTCCATGCTCATGTTAAAACCTGAAATCCCTTTGTCCGTTTTCTTCTTCCTGCAAATGGCGCTGCGCGGCGGCGCGGATCTTCGGGTCGGGAATATGCGGCAGTTCGTTCCGAATGCAGCGTTCGCCCCACAGTTTGGTTTCGGGAAGCGCGTAATCTTCCAGATATTCTTTGAGGGTCATCAGTGCGTTCGGATGGCAGCAGTTCGCGATCTGTCCCGATTTGACCAGCGCCATAAAACGGTCGCCCGTTCGTCCCGCGCGGTAGCACGCGGTGCAGAAACTGGGAACGTAGTTCAGCTGCAGCAGCCAGCGCACTATTTCATCGAGTGTGCGCGTGTCGTTTACGTCGAATTGCGCGGTGTCGTTTTCGGAATCGCCGCTGCGTACGTCTTCGGCGTATCCGCCGACGCTGGTGCGGGAGCCGCCTGAGATTTGGCTGACGCCCAACTGGAGTATTTTTTCTCTGGTTTGCCGGCTTTCCCTTGTCGAAACGATCATGCCGGTATACGGAACGGCGATTCTGATGACGGTAACGATTTTAGCGAACGTTTCGTCGTCGATCGCGTTTGAAAAAGCCGCCGGGTCGATGTCGTCGGCGGGACGGATGCGCGGGACGCTGATCGTGTGCGGTCCGACGCCTTTCGCCGCTTCCAAATGTTCGGCGTGCATCAGCAATCCCACGAAGTCGTATCGATACAGATTCAGCCCGAACAGGACGCCGCAGCCGACGTCGTCTATGCCGCCGTCCATCGCCCTATCCATTGCTTCGGTGTGCCACGCGTAGTTGCTTTTGGGACCGGTCGGGTGCAGCCGCTCGTATGCTTCTTTGTTATACGTTTCCTGAAACAGAATGTACGTTCCGATTCCGGCGTCTTTGAGCATTTTATACTCCGAAACGGTGGTGGCCGCGATGTTTACGTTTACCCGGCGGATGGCGCCGTTTTTGTGTTTGATGGAGTAAATGGTGTCGATGCTTTCCAGAACGTATTCGATGGGATTCATCGTCGGATGTTCGCCTGCTTCCAGTGCCAGCCGCTTGTGTCCCATATCCTGCAGCGCGGTAACTTCTTTTCTGATTTCATCTTGAGTGAGCTTTTTGCGCGGAATGTGTTTGTTTACCGCGTGATACGGGCAGTACGTGCAGCCGTTCACGCAGTAATTGGAGAGATACAGCGGCGCAAAAAGAACGATCCGGTTGCCGTAGAGTTTCCGTTTGATAGTTTGCGCCACATCGCTCATCCGCCGGTTCAAATCCGGCAGATCGCATTCCAAAAGGACGGCGGCTTCCCGATGGGTAAGTCCTTTGCAGTCTTTTGCCCGCTCGAGCAATTTTTCAACGAGTGATCTGTCGCTTTTGTGTTCCCGCGCCCATTGCAGGGTGTCGAGAATTTCTTCATGATTGATAAAGTCCGCGGCGTGAGCCGATTTTACGTTATACATAGTTTCCGATTCCTTTGTCGATGTGATAGCCGATTGCCGATACTGTACGGTTCAATTCGTCCAACGCGGCGGCGTTTTCGGCTCCCGTACACTTTTTGTTCCGGTAAATTTCATAGCGTCCTTTTTCCGCTTCCGGCGTGAGGTTCGGCATGACTACGTTCGCGCCGTGCAGAATGCCGAGCTGTCTGCCGTCGGGACGGATAGTTGCCAGTGCCGTCGTCGCCGGCAGCAGCACCCGCTTAAACCGGATGCGGATGAGCGAAAGCAGAAAAAGGGTGAGTTCAAGTCGTTCGGTTTCCGGCGGTGTGTCCGGATACAGTCCGAGCGGCGTGTGCGGATGCGGGATAAACGGTCCGATACCTATCATGTGGGGCTGTAAATCTTCCAGAAAGCGCATATCTTCCGCAAGGTGCGCCGGCGTCTGTTTCGGCGTTCCCACCATAAAGCCCGCGCCCGTCTGGTACCCCAGCGATTTCAGGTTGTACAGGCATTGCTGCCGGTACGCCGCCGTGCGTCCGTTTCGGACGTCGCGCGGTGCGCCGTGCAGGAACGCGTAATGTGTCGGGTTCGCGCTTTCGTGGCGCAGCAGATACCGGTCGGCGCCGGAGCGCTTCCATTCGGCGTATACTTCTTTCGGATATTCTCCGAGCGACAGCGTGAGCGCGCAGTCCGGATGCGCCGTTTTTATCGTTCGTATCAGTCGGCTGATCCGTTCCGGGTGAAACGCCTCGTCTTCACCGCCTTGCAGCACGAACGTTCTGAATCCCAGCGCGTAACCTCTGCGGCAGCTGTCGAGTATTTGTGCGTCCGTCAAGCGGTAGCGTTCCACGGTGTCGTTACCGTATCTGATTCCGCAATACAGGCAGTCGTTGCGGCAGCAGTTCGATATTTCTATCAATCCCCGGATAAAGATTCCTTTTCCGAATTCCCGCTGCCGGATCTCCGCCGCTTTTTGCCGCAGCGCGCGCGCCGACGTATGGCGGTTTTCAAACAGTGAAAGAAAAAGTTCCGGAGTGAACGTTCCGCCGGCGACCAGACTGTCAAGCAGTTTTCCGGTCGGGCCGTGCATTTACGAACCCGTTTTCGGTGTGATCGTTTTGGTCGATACGCCTTCCAACGCTCCCAGCTTACCGCTCAGTGCGCTGATGACGTCCTGCGGTGCGTCCAGCACGATGCTGATTATTGAAAGTTTATCCTTTTTGTAGGGAAGCCCCATTCGCCCGATGATATATTCACCGTAGACGTGAAGCAGTTTGTTGAGCTGTTCTACGGACTCTCCGTCCGTAACGACAATCCCAATCAGTGCGACCCTCGTTTCCATTCGTTACCTCCGAAAAGAATAGTTGTCGTACCTGTGGACCGGCAGATGTGTCAGTCTTTCCCGTCAGCGTTCCCGTTCCGTACCGGAGGGGAATCTTTCAGGTCAGTACCCTTTCAGTATGAGGCATATCGGGCGTTTTGGCAAGGTATTTTTACCGCGGATACGATGAGACTTGTTTCCGGGGTGCCTGCGGGCTCGGCGGTTTTTACGGCGAATCCGCGATTTTTACGGCGTTTTGGCGGTGAGCGGGCGTTTCGGCATATTTTTTTCTTGACTTTTATTTAGTGTTAGTGTACTATTTAACTATAACAGTAATACTGATGCGCATCAATAAAAACGTATTACGGCATAGGAGGTGTTATGGATTTTGATCCCGATCTGCCGATTTATCTGCAGATCATGAACGACATAAAGCGGCAGATTTTTTCGGGAGCGCTGGCTCCGGGCGACAAACTCCCTTCGGTTCGGGAACTTGCCGAATCCATTAAAGTGAATCCGAACACGATCGTCCGCTCGTATCAGGAATTGGAACGCGAAGGCGTAACCGAAACCCGGCGCGGAACGGGAACGTTCGTCGGCGAAGATGAAAAAATGCTTGCGCAGATACGCACGGAGCAGTCGCAGCGGCTCGTGCGGAATTTTTTACGGCAAATGAAAAGCAGCGGCTTTTCGCGTGAACAAATCGCTTCGTTAGTAGAAGCGGCGTTCGACGATTGCGAGGAACGCAGTACGACAGGAGGTGCAATATGAACGATCAGTACATCGTCCGGATCGAAAATCTGGAAAAAAAATATACCCGCAAACGGGCTTTAAACGGCGTGACGATTTCTCTGGAAAAGGGAAAAATCCTGGGGCTTATGGGACCGAACGGCAGCGGAAAGACTACGCTGCTGAAAATTCTCGCCGGATTGCGGAAGCCGAGCGGCGGTACGGTGACGATCGGCGGCAAACCGCTGGGAACGGAAACGAAAGCGATGGTGTCTTTTTTACCCGACCGCAATATTCTGTATCGGTGGATGAGCGCAGAAGACGCAATCCGTTTTTATGCCGACTATTTTCGGGATTTCGATACGGAAAAAGCGTTCGATATGCTTTCTTTTATGAATCTTGAGCGGCATGAAAAAATTCAGACGATGTCCAAAGGTATGGTTGAAAAAATGAATCTGACTTTGGTTTTTTCCCGCAACGCCAAATTGTATCTTTTGGACGAACCGCTTGGCGGCGTCGATCCGGTCGCGCGTGATCGCATCGTGTCCGCGATCGTCAAAACGTACAGTGAAAACTCGTCCATAATCGTCAGCACCCATCTGGTGAACGACGTGGAAAACATGTTCGACGACGTCTGTTTTATTCACGAAGGGACTTGTCTGCTGCAAGGTTCGGCCGAAAGCCTGCGTGCGGAGCGGAAAATGTCCATCAATCAGCTGTACGTCCAGTTGTTTCAGGATAAATGAAAAAAACGGTAAACGCGCCGCTTGTGCGGCCTGAGTGCCGGAAACCGACGTTTCCGCACTGTCTTTGTAACAGGAGTTTTTTATGATGAAAGCAATTTTACGTCAGGAATGGCAGGGAAGAAAAAAAATAATCGGAATATGGAGTCTGATTCAGGGTGTCGTCGCAGTTTTATCGATTGCGCTGTGTCTGATAGCACCGCACGTTTCTCTGCAGATGGAAGCCGTTGCCGAAATATGGACGGGAATCGTGTTCTGCTTCTTTTTTCTGGGACTTCCGCTGTATACGCTGCTGAGAGGGGCAGGGTCGCTGGAATATTGGACGAAAGACGGCGGATACCTCGATTTGCTGCTGCCGGTGTCTCCGTATAAACTGATAGGCGGTAAAATGATTATCGGTTTGGCCGAGTTTTTCGTCTATTTCATACCGGCATGTTTGTATTCCTCCGTGCTGGTTCCGGCGGTTTCGCTTCTGGATCCAGACAACGTATCCGGATTTGCGGAAATGGTCCCGTCGCTGTATCGCGTCGTTTTCGTAGATCAGCTGAGTTTTTCGGTCAATTTGGTTTTTGCCATAGTCGTGATTTTTCTGGTAGCGCAAGCGGTTTTTAACTGCGCCGTCGTACTGTATTTATCTTTCATCAAATGGAAGCGCGGCGCAACCTTGGAGATCTTCATTCTGATTTTGATTGCGTGCTATATAATGATAAAAGCGACCGCGTTCACTGCGGAAATATCGGGATTCAATTATGAAGTACTCGATTCGTGGAAAAACTTTTGGCGCGTATCGCTCGTTTCAGGCGTTTTCGGCGTACTGTATTATCTGCTGACTTGTTTTCTGATACGGCATAAGGTGGAAGTCTGAACTTTTTGCCGGCGATGCGGGAGCGGCACGGACGCCGTTCCCGCGCCTTGACTTTGACTTTACATTTGCATAGAATTGAATCCATGCCGCAGCGCAGCCGCCGCGGTTCGAGGAGTCGAAAATGCAGGCGCAGCGCGTTCTCAATCTTAACCCGTACAAACCCGGCGAACAGCCGACCGACCGCACCTATATCAAACTGAATGCGAACGAAAACCCGTATCCGCCGCCGCCGGCCGTCGTCGAAGCGCTCGTAAATAAACTGTCCGCGTCGCCGCTGACGCTGGCTCGGTATCCCGATCCCGACGCGTCGGCGCTGCGCAACGCAATCGCTGCTTTTTTGAACGAGACCGGCGGCGTGCTGTGCCGTGCGACTGCCGCTTGCGGGGCGGACTCAGCCTGTGAAGCGGACTGTGCCTGTGAATTGAACTCTGCCCGCGAATCGTGTTCGGCCTGTGAAGCGGACTATGCCCGTGCCGCACCGTGCGTTCCTTCCGCGCGGGACGCGATTCCGTTTACGGTTACGCCCGACATGATTTTTACCGGAAACGGCTCGGACGAAGTGCTTTCGTTCGTGTTTTATTCGTTTTTCGATTCCGACCGCCCGCTGATTCAGCCCGAACACACGTACAGTTTCTATCCGGTGTATGCGGGTTACTACGGAATTCCGCTCGTGAAGGTTCCGCTTGCTCCCGATTATTCACTCGATACGGACGCGATGCTCGCCGCTGCAGCCGAACACGATGCCAGCCTCATTTTTGCCAATCCTAACGCACCTACCGGCATCGGTATGAGCCGCGACGAAGTGCGTGCGTTTTTGAATGCAGCCCCCAAAGACCGCGTTCACGTGGTAGACGAAGCGTACGTCGATTTCGGCGGCGAAAGCTGTATCCCGCTGCTCGCCGAGTTCGGCAATCTGGTAATCGTGCGTACCTTTTCAAAAAGTTTGTCGTTCGCGGGAATGCGCCTCGGTTATATCGTTGCGAATCCCGATTTGATTCGGATCGTGACGCGCGTCAAGGATTCGTTCAATCATTTTCCGGTAGACACGCTTGCACTGACGGCGGGTATCGCGGCGTGTGCGTCCGCCGCGTACTACGCGGACTGTGCGAGAAAAATTGCGGATGAACGTGATGCTTTCGCTTCGTTTTTGCGGGAAAACGGCTGGTTCGTACTGCCGTCGCAGACGAACTTCGTGCTGGCGCGCAAGGATTCCGTTTCCGGAAAACGAGCGTACGAGCAGATAAAACGGAACGGCATTTTGGTACGCCGCTTCGACACCCCCGGCGTGGAATCGTTTCTGCGCATCACGATCGGAACGCCCGCCCAGATGCGTGCGCTCCGTACCGCAATAGGAGATTTGCAATGAGATTTTTAGTTCTTTCGGACATGCACGGCGACATCGCTTATATTGAAAAACTGGGCGAAGAATTTGCCCGATCCGACGCGGTGCTGTTCGCCGGCGATTTCGCCCGCTTTCAGGACGTACAAACCGGGCTTCCGGCGCTCAAATTGCTGACCGACAAACACGATTCGGTGTTCGCCGTTACCGGAAACTGCGACGAACCGGCGTTTCTCGAAGAATTGGAAAAAGCCGATATTTCGGTACAGGGCGGACTGGTGTTCCGCGACGGACTCGTGTTCGCCGGCAGCGGCGGCGCGCTCAAGTTTACCGGTACGACGCCGAACGAACGTTCCGATGAAGAACTCGTTTCCGATCTGCGGATCGTGCGCGAACAGGAACCGCACGCGGAAGGCGGCGTTCGCTGGCCGAACCTGATTGCGCTCGTTCATCAGCCGCCCAAAGATACGAAGTGCGACCGTATCACGGCGGGCGTGCACGTGGGGTCGCCTTTAATCCGCGCATTTATAGAAGAAGTTCAGCCGCTCGCCGTCGTTACCGGTCATATTCACGAATCGTTCGGCATCGATTCGATCGGCGATACCGTCGTAATGAACCCCGGCTCGCTGGCCGAAGGCCGTTACGGCGTGCTGGAAGCCGAACGCACGCCGTCCGGCTGGAAAATTGCGCGCGCCGAATTGTGCGAAATCCCTTCCGACTGAGTGCGCCGCGTGCCGATCGCGCGTTTTTTCACCGCAGCTGTTCGCGCCTGTTTCGGGAAACCTCAAAAAGCTCCGGTTCTCGCCGCTTTTCTGTTGTGAAACGGCCGGTTTCGGTGTATAATGATGCATTATGATCTGGAATCCTGAATATGAATGTATGAATCCCGAAGCGCTGCAGCGGCTCCAGTTTGCGCGCCTGAAGAACCTCGTTGAACACGTGTATCGGACGGTTCCGTTTTATCGGCAGCGGTTCGACGACTTGGGGATTGCGCCCAAAGACATAACGTGCCTCGGTGATATCGCCCGGCTTCCGTTTACGGCGAAAGACGATCTGCGCCAGACTTATCCGTACGGCCTGCTCGCCGTTCCGCGGTCGGCGATTGAAGAAATACACATGTCTTCCGGCACGACCGGCGTTCCCGTCGTAGACGCGTATACGAAGCGCGACCTCGACGACTGGGCGGAAGGCATGGCCCGAACGCTTTCCGGCGCCGGCGCCGTGCGCGACGATACGATTCAAAACGCGTTCGGCTACGGTCTTTTTACCGGCGGACTGGGCGTGCATTACGGAACGCATAAAATCGGCGCGACGATCATTCCCATTTCTTCGGGAAACACGCAAAAGCAGCTCATGCTGATGCGCGATTTTCAGACGAATCTGTTTACCTGTACGCCGTCGTACGCGCTGTACATGGCGGAACAGGCGAAAGAGCTGCACATCGATTTGAACGAATTGCCGCTGAAAGCCGGCTGCTTCGGTGCCGAACCCTGGTCTGAAAACATGCGCCGCCAGATAGAAAAGGAATGGGGCATTAAAGCGTACGACATTTACGGTTTAACGGAAATCACCGGTCCCGGCGTTGCGTTCGAATGTGAATGTCAGTACGGAATGCACGTCAACGAAGATTTGTGGTATCCTGAAATCATCGATCCGAATACGGGAACGCCGCTTCCCGACGGAGAAAAAGGCGAACTGGTCATAACGACGATCACCAAAGAGGGAACGCCGCTTATCCGCTACCGGACGCGCGACATTACCTTTATCATCCCCGAACGCTGTTCGTGCGGCCGTACGACGCGGCGTATCCACCGGCTGTTCGGCCGTACCGACGATCTGCTGATTATTCGCGGTGTAAACGTATTTCCGAGTCAAATCGAGCATGCGCTGATCGAGATTCAGGGCGTGGAACCGAATTATCTGATCGTGGTCGACCGCAACGAAGCGACGCATCTTGACGAAGCGGAACTGCACGTCGAAGTGAGCCCCGATCAGTTTTCCGATGAAACGAAGGGAATGGAAGCGCTGCGCAGCCGTATCGAAAGCGTGATGAAGAGCAAACTCGGCATCATGCTGAAAGTAAAATTGGTGGAACCGAAATCGATCGAACGTTCCACCGGCAAGGCGAAGCGCGTCATAGACAAGCGTACGTTGTAGAATTATAGGAAGCACGAATGGTGCGGTTTAAAGAGCGCCGCACCTCATTGACTTTTATAGGAGTGTAAGATAAAAATCGCCTGCAATATCGTCGGTTTTTATCTTTTATAAGTTTGCGTTGCAAACTTTCTTATCAAGTGCAGCTTTTCACTTTGCTGCGAAGCTGCGTAAAAAGCCAAGCCGGAAATTGACATTTCCTCCTTGCCTTTTTATAGGAGGCGGTATGAAAATTAAACAGATTTCGATTTTTTTGGAAAATACGGCGGGGCGTATCGCCGACGTGACGAAAGCTCTCAAAGAAGCCGGCGTCAATCTGCGGGCGCTGATGATAGCCGATACTGCCGATTTCGGTATTCTGCGTATCATCGCCGACGATTCGGAGCACGCGCTTGAAGTGCTCAAAAAGGCAAAATTCACGACGCGCACCACCGACGTGCTCGCCGTCAGCGTAAAAGACAGCGTCGGTAGCCTGCACGAAGTGATGCAGCTGTTTCAGTCGCACGGGATCAACATCGAGTATCTGTACGCGTCGATGGAAAAAACCGGCAACACCGCCGTTATCATTTTTAAAGTTGAAGATGCCGATAAAGGTCTCGCAGTGATCAAAAACGCGGGCTTGAGCGGTTCTCACTCACTGTAGCTGCTGGCGATCCTGAATCCCATGTAATTATACGTTTCGTTCGGGTCGTACGCGTACCGGTCGCCGGCAAACATAAAGCCGGTGTACGGACTCCAGCTGCCGCCGCGGCTTACGCGCTGCGAACCGACTTCAGGTCCCGCAGCGAACGCGCCGGGCGCCGTTTCTTCATACGGCGCGAACCAATCCCAGCAAAATTCCAATACGTTGCCGCTCATGTCGAACAGTCCGAGCGCGTTCGCCGTGCCGCTTCCGGGCGCGGGGTTCGCAGAAAACGGTGTTCCCGCCGTTCCGACCGCGTGCGTTGCGTTCGTGTTGCCGTCGTACCAGGCGATAGTTCCCTCGTCGACCGAATCGTCGCTTTCACCGGCTGCGTCGACCGACCCGCTGGGCAAGTCTCCGCGCTGATATCCCGCCGCGGTTCTGCGCGCGGCGTATTCCCACTCGGTTTCGGTCGGAAGCCTGTATCCGTCGGCATTCCAGTCGCAATCGGCAAGATCGCAATCGGCCGTTTCCGTCGAGTCGCGCAGTACGTTTCCGTTAAACGTATAGACCGGCGTCCGCCCCGTCTGTTCGCTGAGCGCGTTGCACCAAACGATTGCGTCGTACCAGTTTATCATGGTAACCGGCTGATAGGCGCCGGATGCAGTCGGCGCCCGTCCGCGGCGGCCGGCGGAACCTTCCTGCCCGGGGTTGGCGAACACGTAGCCGTCTTTTTCCGCCTGTATGCGTACTTTGTACCACAGCGCGTAGGGCGTTTCGTATTTATTGATGCTGAACGGCCGGACGAAGCGGCGCGCGGTAATGGACTGCGTGTTTTCTCCTATTACGAACGTGTCGAACGCCGCTTCCGCAGTGAGGGGAAGGGTGATGCAATCGAAGCCGGGTGCGGCGGCTGTTTGTGTAACGGCGGCTGTTTGTGTAACGGCAGCCGCGGCGGCGGTAAATGCGGTAAGTAAGGCAAAAACGGTTCTGAGCCGGTGAGTCAGCTTCTGTTTCATAATAAACTCCTTAATCGCGTTCAAGTTTCTGTTCCTGCACTTTCATCAGGCGGACGAGCCTGCGTTCCTTACGTTTTTGCACACTGTTTTTCCGGACGGCTTTTGCCTGTTTGATAGGTTTTTCTTTCAGCAGCACTTTTGCGGCGAACAGCGCCGTTACGACGCACAACGCCGAAACGATAACGACGCCGAGCCAGCCCGAATCGGTGAACGGCAGCGGCACGTTCATGCCGAAAAAGCTGACGATAAAAGTCGGAATCATCATTATCAGCGAAATGATCGTCAGTTTTTTCATGACGATGTTCAAGTTGTTTGAAATGACCGAAGCGAACGCATCCATCATACCCGAAAGAATGTTGCTGTACGTGTCGGTCATTTCGATCGCCTGGCGGTTGTCTATTTCGACGTCTTCAAGCCATTCGCGGTCGTCTTCGTCCAGCGTGATGAGCCGGGTTTTCGTCAGTTTTTCAAGCAGCAGCTGGTTGCTCTTGAGCGACGTGGTAAAAAATTCGAGCGATTTTTCAAGGTTCAGGAGCTGAATCAGTTCGTTGTTTTTTACGGACATCTGCAGTTCGTTCTGAATGGTCGTCGAGCGCCGGTTGATTTCTTTCAGATAACGCAGAAACGTCAGATCGGCCCGGCTGAGCACTTTGATGATGAACGCCGGAAAATCGGACAGGGAAAGCCCGCGCGCGCGGTTCGCGGCCATGTCTTTAAGCACTTCGCAGTCGGTCCAGCAGATGGTTATAATCGTGCGGGTGTACATGAGTATTCCGACGGGGACGGTAAAATAGCTGATATCGTCGGACGGAACGAATACGGGAAGCCGCGCTATCGTGAGCGTATATTCGTCGTCCTTTTCTATTCGGGACAATTCGTCCGGGTCGAGGATGTCGAGGATGTGTTCCTGCTGAACGTGATATTCTTCTTCAAGAATGCGGATGTCTTCCCGGGTAACGGAACGGGCGTCGATCCACGTGTTGCGCGAGGGATCCAATTCGGCTTGGTCGCATTTAATGACCCGACCGTTTTCCTGCTGCCAGTATGTAATCATAACAATGTCCTTCTAAAAAAAGTGAAAGAGGCTTTCCGCGCGTCGCAATCGGTGCGCGGCATAAATGATAGTCGATGGTAATACTTCCAGGGTCGCTATCCATCTTTATGCCTCCTTCTTAGAAGATACAAAGTCCACAAACTTTACGTATACTATATAGAAAAACCGTAAAAAACGCAAGCTCGTTGCGGTATTCTCGCGTATCGTCTGGGAATTCGCGGCTGCGGAAACGTTCGTTCGCGTATTTGCCGCCGGGTCTTGCATAAATATTCATAATTTTGTATAGTAGTACCGTAAACAACGACGTTTACTGAAAAAATCACTTCGTTCGAGGTGTATTTTTTCGGTAAACGTCTTTTTTTTTGTCCGAGCCGTGCGAAAATCGTTCGGCTGCAAGGAGGTAAGCATGAAACGAGAAGGCGAAGTTCGCATTCCGTCAGGTTGTGCGATTTCAGGTATTTTTTCACGGGCGGGAAAACGGATGTCCGGCAGGGACATCATTACGTCGATCGCCGTAATGCACGACCGATCGAACGGATTGGGAGGCGGTTTCGCAGGATACGGTATCTATCCTGAGTACAAAGAATACTATGCGTTCCACATTTTTTACGACAGTACCGCTTGTAAGCACGAGTGTGAACAATATCTGGAACGCCACTTCGATATCATCAATCTGTCGAAGATTCCGACGGCTAAAAATCCCAAGATTCGGGACGAACCGCTTATATGGCGGTATTTCGTAACGCCGCTGCCGACGAAGCTCGGTGCGAGTCATCTCGATGAAAAAGAGTACACGGCGCAGTGCGTCAATCACGTCAATACGCTCGTTAACGGCGCGTACGTGTTTTCCAGCGGAAAAAATATGGGGGTTTTCAAGGCTGTCGGATTTCCCGAAGACGTCGGCGAGTTTTATCGGCTCGACGAATACGCCGGATACTGCTGGACGGCGCACGGGCGATATCCGACGAACACGCCCGGCTGGTGGGGCGGGGCGCATCCGTTCGCCTTGCTCGACTATACGATCGTGCATAACGGTGAGATTTCATCGTACGACGCGAACCGCCGGTATATCGAAATGTTCAATTACAAGTGCAATCTGCTGACCGATACCGAAGTTATCACGTATATTCTCGACTATCTGCTGCGCAAAGAAAAATTGACGCTTGAAGAAGCGGCTCACGTCATCGCCGCGCCGTTCTGGCAGACGATTGCCGGTAAAAATGACTGCGAAAAAGCGCAGCTTTCGTTTTTGCGCAAAGTATATCCCGAACTGCTGATAACCGGACCGTTTTCCATTCTGTTCGGTTTTACCGGCGGCATGATGGCGCTGAACGACCGGCTCAAGCTGCGTTCTATGGTTGCGGCGGAAAAAGGCGATATGGTGTATATGGCGAGCGAAGAATGCGCGATTTCGGTGATTGAAAAAGATCTCGACCGCGTGTGGTCCCCTGCCGGCGGCGAGCCGGTCATCGTTACCTTGTATGAAGAGGGAAAAAAATGCCTGTAGAATTTATGTATCCTGAATTTGAAGTGATCCGCAACAAGGATCGCTGCATTGCGTGCCGCGCGTGCGAACGCCAGTGCGCGAACGAAGTGCACCGTTACGACGCCGCCGCGGGCGTGATGATCGCCGACGAATCGAAGTGCGTGTGCTGTCACCGCTGCGTGTCGCTGTGCCCGGTTCGCGCGCTCAAAATCGTAAAAAGCGACCATACGTTCCGGCCGAACAAGAACTGGAACGCTCAGACTATAAACGAAGTGTACCGCCAGGCCGGCAGCGGCGGCGTGTTGCTTTCTTCCATGGGAAATCCGGTCGATTTGCCGGTATATTGGGATAAAATCGTCATAAACGCGTCGCAGGTTACCAACCCGTCCATAGATCCGTTGCGCGAACCGATGGAAACGCGCGTTTCGCTCGGCAAAAAGCCCGAAAAAATCGAACGCGCGGCGGACGGCCGCCTGAAAACCGATATTCCGCCGCACATCGATTTGTCCGTGCCGATCATGTTTTCCGCGATGAGTTACGGTTCCATCAGCTACAACGCGCACGAAAGCCTTGCGCGCGCGGCGACGGAGCTGGGTATCTGCTACAACACCGGAGAAGGCGGGCTGCATCAGGATTTTTACCGGTACGGGCCGAATACGATCGTGCAAGTCGCGTCCGGCCGGTTCGGCGTGCACAAAAAATACCTTGAAGCCGGAGCGGCCGTTGAAATCAAAATGGGACAGGGTGCAAAACCCGGTATCGGCGGGCACCTGCCCGGTGCGAAAATCGTCGGCGACGTTTCCGCTACGCGCATGATTCCCGAAGGTTCGGACGCGATTTCTCCCGCGCCGCACCACGATATTTACTCGATCGAAGACCTGCGGCAGCTTATCTATTCGCTCAAAGAAGCCACTGCGTACAAAAAACCGGTTATCGTCAAAATTGCCGCCGTCCATAACGTCGCGGCGATTGCAAGCGGTGTCGCGCGAAGCGGCGCCGACATTATCGCCATCGACGGTTTCCGCGGCGGCACGGGAGCCGCTCCCACGCGGATCCGCGACAACGTGGGTATTCCGATCGAGCTTGCGCTCGCAGCGGTGGACGAACGTCTGCGTGAAGAGGGTATCCGCGGCAGCGTGTCGGTCGTAGTCGGCGGCAGTATCCGCTCCAGCGCGGACGTGGTAAAAGCGATCGCACTCGGTGCCGACGCCGTCTATATCGCGACGAGCGCACTGCTCGCGCTCGGCTGCCACTTGTGCCGCAGCTGCCATTCGGGCAAATGCAACTGGGGCATCGCGACGCAGCGTCCCGATCTGGTAAAACGGCTGAATCCCGACGTCGGCTCTCAGCGGCTGGTCAATCTGATTACCGCCTGGACGCACGAAATAAAGGAAATGATGGGCGGTATGGGAATCAACTCCATCGAGGCGCTGAAAGGAAACAGGCTGATGCTGCGCGGCATCGGGCTGAATGAAAAAGAACTTGCAATTCTCGGTATCAAACATGCCGGCGAATGACGCGGAGGAACGGAATGAAACGAGTATACGTAAATGAAAAATGGTGCTTGGGCTGTCATTTGTGCGAATATTACTGCGCGTTCGCCAATTCGGGCGAAACCGATATGGTTGCGGCGTTGAAAGGTAAAAAAATATATCCGCGTATTCAGGTGGAAGGCAACAACGACGTGAGTTTCGCCGTCTCGTGCCGCCATTGCGAACAGCCGCTGTGCGTCAAAGCCTGCATTGCCGGCGCGCTCAGCGTGGTCGACGGGGTTATCGTGCGCGATGCACTCAAATGTGTCGGCTGTCACACGTGCATTTTGTCGTGTCCGTACGGCTGCATCGTTCCGGCTCCCGACGACGGCAGCGGCCATTCGGTCGTGCAGAAATGCGAATTGTGCACGTCGAATCGCGCCGGAAAACCTGCGTGCGTGGAGGGGTGTCCGAACAGGGCGATCGTTTTTGAGGATCGCGGTGTGAGCGGATACGGTGTTTGCGAACGCGGTGCGGCCGGAAACGCACCCGCTGCGGGAGGCTGCAAATGAATTACGTTATTATCGGTAACGCGGCCGCGGCCGTCGGCTGTGTCGAAGGTATCAGACAGATTGACGGAAAAGGAAAGATAACGGTGATTTCGGCGGAACCGTATCACACGTATTCGCGCCCGCTCATTTCTTATTTGCTGATGGGGGCGACGACGGAAGAACGCATGAACTACCGTCCGTCCGATTTTTATAAAAAGAACAAATGTACGCTGCTCAAAGGGCGCACTGCGGAAAAAATAGACGCTGCGGCAAAAACCGTCGTGCTCGACGGCGGTGAAACGCTTGCGTACGACAAACTGCTCGTTGCTGCCGGCTCGCGTCCGTTCGTTCCGCCGATGGAAGGTCTCGAATCGCTCGGCGGTTCGTTTACGTTCATGACGCTCGAAAGTGCCAAAAAACTCGGAAAGGTGTTGTCCCGGAAGAAGCGCGTGCTGATTATCGGCGCGGGATTGATCGGTATGAAATGTGCCGAAGGCATTGCCGAACGGTGCGGTTCGGTGACGGTCGTCGAAATGGCTCCGCGCGTACTGCCGGCCGTGCTCGACGCCGAGGGAGCCGCAATCATTCAGAAGCAAATGGAAAGCCGCGGTATTTCTTTCATTTTGGGCGATAGTGTTAAACGGTTTTCATCCGACGGAACGACGTACGGCGGAAAAGCGCTTTTGAACGGCGGCAGTGAAATCGCGTTCGACGTGCTGGTTACCGCCGTCGGCGTGCGTCCGAACACGGCGCTGGTATCCGATGCCGGCGGAGACGTGGGAAAAGGCATCACGGTAGATTCCTGTTGCCGCACGAGCCTTCCCGACGTGTTCGCCGCAGGCGACTGTACCGAAAGCGACGACATCACCTGTGCTCAGCGCCGCATTCTCGCGCTGCTGCCGAACGCGTACATGCAGGGCGAAACGGCCGGCATCGTAATGGCAAGCGGAACGGCTTCATACGATAACGCCATGCCCGTGAACGCGGCGGGATTTTTCGGGTTGCATCTGGTAACTGCCGGATCGTATACGGGCGAAACGCTCGACGTGCCGGCTCCCGGCTGTGCGTATCGTAGGTTTTTCGTGCAGGACGATCTGCTCAAAGGATTCATCATTATCGGCGATACGGATCGGGCGGGTATTTACACGTCGCTGATCAGAAATAAGGTGCCGCTTTCGTCCATAGATTTTGAATTGATCAAAATCCATCCGGCGCTGATGGCGTTCGGTAAGGCGAAACGGGCCGAAATGCTTTCCGCGGCAGCTCCCGCGGAAGAAGGAGCGTAATCATGCAGCGTATAAGTGCGGGAACCATACATTTTTCCGAATTGGACGAACGGATCCGCTCGTGCGCGGATAGCGATATCATCGTAGACGATTGTACGGGGCAGCGGTATATTGCGAGCGGATTGAGCGGAAAGCGCATATCCGTCAACGGTATTCCCGGAAACGCGCTCGGTTCGTACCTCGACGGCTGCGACATAACGGTGAACGGCAACGTGCAGGACGCGACGGGCGACACGATGAACGGCGGAACAATCGTCGTTCACGGAAACGCCGGCGACGCGACCGGTTACGCCATGCGCGGCGGCGGAATCTACGTTCGCGGCAACACCGGCTACCGCGCCGGAATTCACATGAAAGCGTTCAAGGAGCAGCAGCCCGCCGTCGTTATCGGCGGTAAGGCCGGCAGTTTTCTGGGCGAATATCAGGCCGGCGGAACGATCATCGTACTCGACCTTGAACCGCCCAAAACGGTCGACGGCAAGCGGGTGCTCGGTTCTCCTGCGGAACGCCCCATAACCGGCGCGTTCTGCGCGACCGGTATGCACGGCGGCGCAATCTATTTGCGTACCGACACGCCGCCCCAGCTGCCTTCCCAAATCATGATCGACACGGCGAAAGGCAAGAATATTCCGGAGATCGCGGCGTACATAGATCGGTTCTGCGAATATTTTCCCGACGTGAACAAGAGCCGGATATTATCGTCGACGTTCTGCATTTTGAAAGCGAACACGAAAAATCCGTACAAGCAGATGTACACGCACAATTAGGTACAAAAAGCGGCGCATGTACGGTGCGCCGCTTTGCTTTTCATTCAACCGTGACGCTTTTTGCCAAGTTGCGGGGTTTATCCGGATCGTTGCCGCGCTGCACGGCGCAGTAATACGCGAACAGCTGCGCCGGTATGATTGAAATTATCGGTGAAAAGACGTCGCTCACGTCGGGTATCACGAACGTTTCATCCGCACAGTCGGCAAAATAACCGTTCTGATCTTGCGTAATGACGAGCGACGATGCGCCGCGCGAGGCCACTTCGATTATATTCGAGGCGATTTTGTCGAAGAGCGCGCGTTGCGTTGCCGTCGCGACGATCAGGGTCGATTCGTCTACGAGCGCGATGGGGCCGTGTTTAAGTTCTCCCGCGGCGAACGCTTCCGAATGAGTATAGCTTATTTCTTTCAGTTTGAGCGCGCTTTCAAGGCTGATCGCGTAGTCGAACAGGCGGCCCATAAAAAACACTTTGTTTTTGTTGAACTGCCGGGCGGCGAATTTCTGGATGATTTCCTTATTGGCCAGTATCCGTTCCGCTTTTGCCGGAAGCGCTTCCAATTCCGCGGTGAGCGGCTGGAGCTGTTCGTGCGAAAGACTGCCGCGAACTTCCGCCATTTTGAGTGCGAGCAGATACAGGCACGTCAGCTGAGTGGTGAACGCCTTCGTAGACGCGACGGCGATTTCCGGCCCCGCCCAAGTGTACAGAACCAAGTCGGCTTCCCGTGAAAGCGTGGAGCCGACCGCGTTCGTCACCGCAAGAATTTTTGCTCCGGCGGATCTCGCCAGCCGTACGGCTGCGAGCGTGTCGGCCGTTTCTCCCGACTGGCTGATGACGATGAAAACGTCGCTCGGGTCGAACACGGGATCGCGGTACCGATATTCGGACGCAATGTCGACTTCCACCGGAATGCGCACGAAGTGCTCGAACGCGTATTTGCCGACGACGCCCGCGTGATACGCGGTACCGCACGCGGTGATTACGATGCGCTTTGCGTTTTTCCAGGCCGCGCCGTCTATCGCGACTTCGTCGAAGCGGATAGAGCGCGTTCCGTCGGCTTCTTTAGTGATGCGCGGCGTCAGCGTGTCGCGAAGCGCTTTGGGCTGCTCGTGGATTTCTTTGAGCATGAAATGCTCGAATCCGCCTTTTTCCGCCGAATCCAAATCCCAATCGACGTGATACGGCGCGCGGATGATTTTTTCTCCTTGCGCAGTAAACAGATCGACGTGATCGGTATATAATACGGCCAGTTCCCGGTCTTCAAGAAAATACACTTCGCGGGTGTATTCGAGCAGCGCCGGTACGTCTGACGCCAGCAGATTTTCTCCCTGACCGAGCCCGACGACGAGCGGGCTGTCTTTGCGGACGGCGATTATCCGGTCGGGAAAATCGCGGCACAGTACGCCGAGCGCGTAGGAACCTTCGAGCCGCTGCAGCGCTTGCAGTACGGCGGAAAAAATATCGCCTTCGTAGTAATAGTTTATCAGGTGCGCGATGACTTCGGTATCGGTCTGACTGCGGAACACGACGCCGCGCGACTGCAGCCATTCTTTGAGCCGCGCATAGTTTTCGATAATGCCGTTGTGAACGATCGCGATGCGCCCGGACACGTCCGTATGCGGATGCGAGTTTATGTCGGACGGTTCGCCGTGCGTTGCCCAGCGGGTGTGTCCGATACCGATCGAGCCGCGTATCGTTTCGGCGGCGATTTTCCGTTCCAGAAATTTGAGCGCACCCTTCGCTTTTCGTACGACGATGTCTTCGTCCTGAAGAACGGCGATTCCGGCGGAATCATATCCGCGGTATTCGAGCTTTTTGAGTGCGTTTACGAGCACCGGCGTAGCTTGCCGGGCGCCTACGTATCCTACGATTCCACACATGTGAGTTTCCTTTTTTTTTAACGATAATTCTTTTTCTTACGGAAAATAATATACCGATTGTTACCTACGCGTCAATCACCGGGTGCGGCGCGTGCGGCGTTCTCTACGGCGGCGCTTATGTCGAACGCCGCCGCCTGAGCGCTGACGTCGACTGCCGTTCCCGAGCGCAGATAGTACAGTATGCAGCGGCATTTCGTTTCTCCGGTGATGTCGAGCGCGGCTTTGCGGTAGCAGGCAAGCTGCGCGACGTGCCGGTCGGGGCGGACGTCGGTGTCGGTTTTGAAATCGACGACGAACAGTTCGCGTTCCGCTTGGGCACCGGCCGGAAACGTTCCGGTGAACAGCAGGTCTATCGCGCCTTCGATAAACGCGTCCGTTCCCGCCGCCGTTTTGATTCTGCTTCTGAACGGATATTCGCTTTCCCGCCAATGTGCCGCGCGCGCCGCCGCCGCGAGTTCAGACGCGGCGAATCGTTCCGCCATGCGCTGCGCCGCGCCGGTAACGACGGCGAGCTGTCTCGGGGTGAGGGTCGCGGCACCCCGGATTTCCGCACCGAGCGGGTTTCCGGTGAGCAGCGCTTCGATATGCGCGTGAGCGAGCGTTCCGAAGTCCGCCGCGGTAAAAGCGATTGCATCGCTGCCGGTAATGTCTGCGAGCGTCTTGAACTCGTTCAGTACGGCGTCGAGTTCCGCCCATTCGGCGGTATCCGCCGCCGGCTCGAACAGTTCCGGCTGCAACGGGCGCGGCATCGGTTCCGTGCCGAGCGTACTCGGCGTGAACCTGTCGGGCGGTACGGGCTGTACGCGCAGCAGTTTTTCTTGGGTACAGGCTGCATACTGAGGCGCCGCTTTGCGCTGTACGTCGCGCTTGGTGCGATCGGCGCCCCGCGAACGGTGCATGGTGCGCAGCAGACTTTTCGACTGGGGACGGTTCCAAAGCGGAATCCGTTCAAGGGTGAAAAACGGCGGATGCGGCGAACGGCCTATCCAGGCGGAAAGTACCGGCAGCACGAGACCGATTATCGTTCCGTTGTGCAGCACTGCGTCGTGTCCGAACGAAACGAGCGCGGCTGTTCCCTTTTTTGCGTCGTTTTCGGCCTGCGCGGCAGTTTTGGCGGCGGTATAGCGGACGACGGCCTGTTCGAGCGTTTCCTCCGCTTCAAGTTTGAGATCGAGTGCGGCGCTGACGTAGACTTCCTTTTCGGCACGCGTCAGCGCAACGTAGAAAAGCCGCCGCAATTCGGCGTGCTCTTTGGCGTTTTGTACGGCGCGGAATTTTCGGGTAAAATAGTCGCACGGCACTTTACCGGCGGAACGCAGCGCGTCGGGTACCGGCGGTTTAAGCACCATGCTGTCGCCGGCTCCCGGGACGATCGGTATGCGGCTGACGTACGCTTCCGAAAAATTGCCGCCGGCCTTCGCCGCCGTGTCGCAGATGAAGACGACCGGAAACTGCAATCCTTTGCTTTTATGGATACTCATGATGCGGACGGCCGGCGGCCGGTCGAGCGGAATTTCCATGTCGTCGATGCGGCTGCCGTCCTGCCGGAGCCGGTATAAGTCGTCGGCAAAATCGGCGAGCGATAAACTTTGGTCGTCGGCTTGCCGCGCCAGTTCGTACAGATAGTCGTATAGTTCGCGGTACAGCGCGGTGTTTTGGCTCCACAGCGTTTCGTAGCGGTAGCCTTCGTCGTACCACAGTCCGGTGATGACGTCCGCAACGGAAGCGCTCCGCGCACGGGCGGCGAGTCGTTCGTAGCGCGCGCGGCCGGAACGGTAGGCTGCCGCGTCGTCCTCGTCGAGCAGTTCGTCGGCGCCGCGGGAAAACGGAAGCGGCTGCGCCGCATCGGCGGGAATGGTATTGATGCCGGCGGCGGTGTGGAATTCCAGACAGCGCGCGACGCCGCTCGGTGAAAGACCCGCAAACGGAGACGCGAGTACCGCCGCGTAGGAGAGCACGTCGGCAGGATAAGCGGCAAGGCGCAGCAGGTGCAGTATGTCGTTCACCGGTGCGTCGGCAAAGAAGCTGACGATGTTTTCGGTAACGTAGGGAATGCCCGCTTCGCGCAGGGATTTTTCGTAAAAAATCTGTTTTGAATACGAACGCAGCAAAACGGCGCAGTCCTGCGTCCGGTAGCGCGCGTTCGGTCCGCACGTCAGTTCGTGTATCTTTTTCGCAATGAAAAGCGCTTCGTTTTCAACTGCGGAAAGTTCTTCCGCCGCCGCGTCGATTTCGTCTTTTTCCGCTGCGGTTTCACTGTCTTCGCTTTCCTCCGGTTCGGCTTTATCCAGCAGACACACGTGAACGCGCGGCGTCAGGCCGTCTTGCCCGGAAACGTCCGCGCCGTTTTCCGTTTTCTGTGCGGCGATCGAAGGCGGTACGAGCGCCGGCGTGCAGGCCGCTTCGTATTCGGGAAAATCACGCAGCGCGGCGTTCAGAAAAATGCCCGGCGATTCGGATTCCTCCCGTGCCTCCGGCTCTTCCCGTGGGTCGGACGGTTCGGGAGCCGGATCCGACGTTCTGCCGCTGAACAGGAGGTTCGACGCGTAAACGAGCGCCGGCTCGGAACGGTAATTGCAGCGCAGCCGGAGCATATCCGTTGAAGGCAGCGTTTCCGTCAGGCTTCTGAACACCGAAACGTCCGCGCCGCGGAATCGGTAAATGGATTGCTTTTCGTCGCCGACGAAAAACAGCTTGTCGGGACACACGTCGTCCGCGGACGGAATCCCGTCGGTAAGGCGGTCGCGTTTTTCGGCAAGCAGAAACAGCATGTCGCGCTGGACGGCGTTGTTGTCCTGGAATTCGTCTATCATGATCGCGTCGAACGACTGTTTTTCGTTCCGGCGGATATCGGTTTCATTTTTCAGTATGGTTACCGCGAGCGAAGCGACGTCGTCGAACGTCAGCTTGCCGTTCGTCCGCTTCCAAGTGAGAAACTGTGCCGAAAACGTATCCAGCAGGGGCATGATGTCGGCGCTCACTCCCGCCTGCAGAAGCAGCGCGGCGGCACTCGCAAGCGGTTCCGTTTCGGCAGCCGCCTGTTTGAACAGCGCGATCGCGTCGTGTTTACCGGTTTTGCGGATTTTGACGCCTTCAAGCACGTCCGAGAGCCAGGCCGGCAGATCGTGCTGAATGGCTGCCGCGGCGGCCGTCATGCATCGGCTGCCGGGCGGCGCTTTCAGTACGTCCGAAACGTATCGGCGGAGCACCTGTTCCGGCGGCAGCAGCGCGGCGGTTCGCTCGTGATACGCTTGCACGAACCGGTCGATTTTCTTTTCAGTTTCGCTCGCTGCCGGCTGCTGAGCGAACGCCAGGCGGACGGCGTCTAGGCAGGCTTCAAAGCGCTGCGTCTTTTCACCCCAGTCGCGGATCAGTATGTCGAACTGCGCTTCAAGCGAGCGCTCATACGCGGGCGGATCGCTTATTCGGCCGTAGGCGCAAACCGTATCGGCGAACAGTTCCTGCGCGAGCCGTTCGGGGCGCGTCGTTTGCAGAAACTGCCGGAGCGCGGGCTGCGAACGGTGCTCGATCAAAAACTGCAGCGCCTGCGTCCGCGCGGCTTCTTTGCACGCTTCGTTGTCGGTTTCAAAGTCGGGCGCGATTCCGTAGCGGTGCGCCGCGAGTTTTACGATGGAGGCGCCGTACGAGTCGAGCGTTTGAATGCGGGTCTTGAAAAACGATTCGATCGCCGTCCGTGCCTTGCGCTGCGCGTCGCCGCTGCCGTTTTCCGCGACCGTTTTGAGCGTCCGGTAAATGCGTGCGTACATTTCCGCGGCGGCTTTTTTGGTAAACGTGAGCGTCAGAATCTTTTCGGCGGGAATATCGCGGTACAGTACGAGATAGGCGAATCGGCCGGCGAGTACGGTCGTTTTGCCCGAACCGGCCCCCGCAGCGACCACGCTGTTGCGGGCCGCGGTTACCGCGGCAGTCTGTTCCTCGTTCAATTTGCTGAAAATGCCGGCGGTGCTCATATGCGGATATCCTCCTGTCTGTTGCCCGAAACCGAATAGCGGGTGCGGCAGACGTGCCGGTACGGACAGCCGCCGCACGTTTTGTAGGTGACGCCCGCAGCGCTTACGGGTTCGGCGGCTGCAACGGCCCGTACGTATGAACTGATTTTTTCTTGCAGCAGAAGGATGGACGGCTCGAAGGCTTCACGGCTGACGACGAGCGAATCCCGGTACGGTTTTTTCCGTCCGCCGTCGTCCGTAATCGAGCCGGTGACGACCGTCGGTTCGGCCTCAACCACGCTGAAAAAACAGGTTTTTTCAACGGCGATTCCCGGATGCGCGTGTTCGTACAGCAGCGTGTACATCGCCATCTGATAATTTTTCAATTCATAGGTTTTGACGGAATTCGACTGCTGCAGTTGCAGCTGCGCGCATTCGGCGGCGTTCGGTGTTCCGTTCGTTTTGAAGTCGATGATGACCGGCGCGTCCGTTTCCGGTTCGACGAGTACGAGGTCCAGTCGGCCGTTCAGTATGGAAGCGAGACCGTTTTCTTCCCGGTGGACGAACGAATAGGCCGTTTCGACTTCGCTGACGATATGACCGGCGAAGTACGACAAAAAGGCGCGCAGACAATTGCGGAGCGTTTCTTCCAAAGCCTGTTCGCGGGCGCGCAGCAGTTCGGCGCCGATAACGCTGACGGCGTTGCCTTGGAGGCTGCCGTTCCGTTCCGTTTCAGCCAGAACGGCGTTCAGTTCCCGCCGTACGATCTGCGCGCAGTTTTCCGGCATTTGTCCGTTTGCAAGCGGCGGCAGCGTACCCTTTGCCTGCGGATCCGCTTTTACGGCGGAAAAAAAACGTTCCAGTACGGTGTGGTACAGCACGCCCGTCGTGTTCGCCGCAGTCAGTTCCGCGTCGAGTGAAAAGGATTCAAGTCCGAATATCCGACTGAACAGCCATTTGACGGGACATTCGTAATACGCGTGCAGATCGGTGACCGACACGCGCAGCGTGCGGCTTGGCGCGTCCTGACCGACGCCGTCGATCGGTGCGTACAGCCGCGCCCTGACGGCTTCCGGTACGGCGGTACGGCTTCCGCGCCGGGCGCTCGGATTTTCGCCGGTGCATTCCGTTTGCCAGTCTTTTTCGTCCGACACGCCGACGTTTCCGCCGGTGCATTCCGTTTGCCGGTCTTTTTCGTCCGACACGCCGGCGGCTGCGCTCCAATTGAAAAATCCCGTTTTCTGAACCGGATACAACCGTTCAGGAAACGGCGTGCCGTCGGGATCGGCGAACCATTCGGCTTCAGCTCCGTACGCGTCGGGTTCCGCCGGATCCGGTTCCGCCTGAGCGAGCGCGCTGTGCGGTATGGCGTATCCGCCGAAACTGTTTTCCGCAAAGGTAAAATACGCATTTCCGTCGGCGCTGTGCATGTCGTACAGCCGGATGAACGACGCCGACAAGTCCGCGTCTACGAGTGCGAGCCGTTTACGCTTGTCTTCGCGCAGAAAGCCCAGCTGTTTTACCGTTACCGAAAGCGTTTTCTGCGACGCGCCGACGACGATATGGCAGCCTGCGGCCGCGCCGGCCGCCGCACGGTACGGCAGCAAGTTGACGCCCTGCGTTTCCTGGCGCGGCAGATATACCTTGTCGGCAAGATAGCGGACGAAGAACGAAAACGGCTGTTCCGGTTTGACCGTCGGATACGTGTTTTCTATGTCGACGAGCGCCAGCAGTTCCGAAACGCAGCGGCCGAGCACTTTATCCGCGAGCGGCGTACAGAGCGTCATGTCGAAAAAGCGTTCCCTGAATGAAAAATAGCGCGATCTGATCCGTTCAAACGAATCCGCCGCCGTAAGCGCACTCAGTTCCTTTTTCAGCAAAGTGTAAAACGTGCGGGCCCGTTCTTCCCTTCCGGCGGCCGCGCTGCGAAACGCCTGTTCCCACACGTCGATTTGCACGTCGCCTTCACGCCAGGAACACAGGCAGTTGTTTTTTTTCCCGAACGCGATCAATTGGTCGATGCTTTCGCCGTCTTTCCACGGAAGGTTTTTATCGAGCAGGAGTTTTCTGACCTCGTCGAACGGAAACTGCCGCGACACGCATTCCCACACCGTTTTGAAAAAAGTTCCGGCGGCGTAGCTTGAGAGCGGCTTTCCGGCGCGGCGAACGCACGGAATCGAATGCAGTTCGCATTCCCGCTCGAGGTAGGGGGCGTAGGTTTCCATGTCGGCGATGTTGACTGAAATGTCGTTCCACGCCAAGCCCCGATCGTGCAGTTCCTTTATTTTGCGGACGACGGCGGCGAGTTCTGCCCGGCTGTTGCCGAAGCAGTGCACGCGCGGCGAACTTGCCGTATCCGGTGAGGCCGCGGTGTCCGAAGGGTTTGCGGCAACCGAAAGGCGTGTGCCTCTTTCCGCGGCCGCCGCCTCGCCGTCCGATAAATCGCCGTTTATACGGATAAGTTCGACGTTCCGCGCCGATTCGAGCAGTTTTTCATATTCAAAAAAGTCCGTCAGTATTTCGGGATAAAAAATGTAATACGTTTTGCCGTCCGCTTTGAACGGAGGTTTTTCCCACGCCGGTTCAAACAGCTGGTGTTCTTCCAAAAACGCTTCGTATCGGCGCGTGAGCGTGAGCAGATCGCCGTCCTCACTGTCGCCTTCCGATTCACGCACGAACCGTTCGTACCAGGGACCGAGCGACGGCAGCAGTCCGGCGATCCATTCTGCAAACGACGAGGCCGTCTGTGCGTACTGCGGGTTGATGATAGACCGGAACAGGGGAGGTTCCCCCGTTTTTACGAGGCGCGCGTTTTCCGCGATGAGCCGTTCGGCGAACAGTTTCCGCAGAACGGAGGGAATACTCCGTTTCTGCTGTTTTTGGGAACGGATCGAATCCGATTTGAACGTATCCCACGCGATAAAACGGTCCAGTGCGACTGACTGCGCGTCCGTGATTTCGAGCGCGCGGTCGGCCCAGGCGGACGCCGCGATTTCCGTCGGAAAAACGTAAACGCAGCGGTTGTCCGCAATCGTAGCGCGTAATATGTCGTCTGCATACAGTGTCAAGAAAAACTCCTGGAACCGGTTCGCTTCGGCCGATAAACGATTTGCGCCGACGCCGACCGTTCTTTTATTGTATCTGATGAGCAGAACGCAGTCAACGGGCCGTATTCGTGTCTGAGGTAGCGGCGAATCGTCCTGAATTCCGAAAAACTTTGAAAAAAATTTACTTTTTTGAAAATTTTATTTGACATATCAAAAAAGTGGTTATATCATGTTTTTAAACCGCTTTAGTAAATCGGTTTAAAAGGTTTGAGGGAAAATCCTTTCGGCGGTGTCCGAAGCTGCAGGATCCGCCGTGCGTTTGTCCGGTATGATTTTGGAGTTTTATACGAAAATTGTCCGACGGGGTACCCTTAAACTCACCTTTAAAGGCTCTTACTGAAAAGGCGAGCCGAATCTTCAAGGAGGAATGATGAAAAAACTCTCAGCATTCATCATGGTGTTACTTGTTCTCTGCGGTTTTATGTTTGCAGATGTAACGGTAAAGAATTTGGGAGACGGTACTGCGGAAGTTACTTTCTTCTACGGGAACCCGAAAGCGACGGAAGTCGTAGTCGCCGGTTCATGGACGGATTGGGAAAAAGCTCCGCATCCCATGACGAAAGTCGAAAAGGGATGGGAGTATAAAACGATCGTTCCGATTGCAGATACCGTTTTGAAATATAAATTCATTTCTGACGGAAACTGGACGCCGGATATTAAAGCGCCCGATACGATCGACGACGGTTTCGGCGGAAAGAACGGACTCGTTGAAGTCGCCGTTCTTGCGGCGGCTGAGGCTCCCGCAGCGTCCGGCGCGGCGGCGGCTCCCGCGACGGGCAAGCTCAAGTTTCAGACTTGGAGTATGCTCGGCTTTCAGACGAAATTCAATATCAAAGACGGATTTGAAACCGAATCCGCCGGTATCAACCTGAAATCATATCTGAAAGTCGGCGGCGATATGCTGCCCAATATGCCCGTTTACATTGAAGTTGCGCTCGCGGAACAGGATGGTTTTGAAAATCTGTACAAAAAAGATTCCCTTTCATGGGGCGACGGTTTTCAGAATCTGCTCGTTGACACGATTTTTGATCCTATCTATTTCTACGGCGGACAGGAAGCTTCAAAAAGTTATCTGGGGCACCTGAAATTGGGTCTGACCACACCGTACGTTGAATTCGCGACCGGTTACAAATATGCGAAACTTCCGGCTCACAAGAACGTAAGTTGGACGACGCTGGATCAGGATTGGGAAGCGGGCTACAATTCCGTCGGCGGTTTCAGTGCGTTCACGCTCGGACAGGCACTGCGCCAGATCGGTGATGTGAAAATCAATGCGCAGATTCTGCCGAACAGAACCGCAGACCGCGCCGGCAGTCAGTACGGTATGGCCGCTTGGGCCAGCGCCGAATACGCCGGTCACTACGTCGATTTGCAGTACAACGGCGCGTACGGTAAAACGTACAAAACCATTTTCGACGAAGTCATGGAAATGGATATTATCGCCGGTTATTCCGGAAAATTCGGCCCGATCGGGGTAAAACTGAACGCGTTGATGAACAAATACGGTGATGTCAAGAATGCCGATGGAACACGAGCCGGTTATACGCCGCCGTCTTCCGACGTCGGTACCGTTTACAGCGATGCCGATTTTATCGACAACTTTGCGGCGAACGTTCAGACTTCTTACGGTTCAGACCTTATCACTGCGACGCTCGGTTACCGTATGCGCGGTGTTCAGGCGAGCATGATGTACGTTGAAGACGGCAAAGCCGACGATCACGAACACATCAAGGATCAGCTCGGTGACCGCAACAGTCAGCGCGTATGGCTCAATCTGTCTTCAAAACCGATGTCTTATTTGAGCGTCGGATTGGACACGTCGGTAGATATGGTTTTGGACAAGAACAAAACCATCGCGTTTGCCGATAAAGACAATCTGAAACTGTCCGTAAAACCGTCTGCCGGACTGAAACTGCAGGAACTTGCCGGTATCGACGCTTCTGTCGACGTATACGGTCAGATGTATTACAACACGAAAGACAAGTTTGCCGACGGTACCGCCGACGGAAATCAGTTCAAATTGAAAGAAATCGGTGTGAAATTCGCACTGGGTGCATTGAACGACGCGGTTAAAGGTATCGACGTTATGTACGGCCTTGACAACGACAACGACACTGCCCTGTTCAACACTTTGCTCGCCGCAGTCAAACTGCCGATGAACGTTACCGCACAGGCCGGTTTCGGTATCCGCACGGCGAAAGGCGACGCGGCTAATCCCGACACTCCGTTCGGATTCTTCCTCGGTGCGTCCACTCCGCTCAAGGTGCTGCAGAAACCCGTGCTGTACGCCCAGTTCCTGTACGGCATGGATCCGTACAAAGGATTCGGCGACGGTCAGGAGAATTTCAACCTGGACGGATACACGCTCGACAGCGGCGTCGGTAACTGGCAGAACAATGCCGCAGTCCGCGTCGGTATGCACTGGGATCTGTAGTTTTAAGGAGTAAAGATGAAAAAGATTTCTTTTGTTTTAATTATGGCGGCCGCCGTATTGCTGCTGCTGCCCTTGACCGGTTGCCCTTCGGAACTGTCTGATCTGTCCTGGGGGGGACCCGCCGTCGGTGACGTTGTCGGTGATATGAATGGAGACGGACTGGTTCTTTCTTCTACGGGAGCGGCAGGTGTGTATAAGACTGCAACCTTTGTGTATGCAAACGATATGACCGCCTGGGGCGGCGGAACCGGAACTATCAACTGCAAAATCCGTGCGAAAGCCGGAAATTGGGGAACCTCTTACGGTGCCGGCGGGCAGCCGACAATAGGCGGTGAGTTTGTTAAAGCTGATGGCGGCGGCAACTTTACTGTTTCCGGTTTTACTGTGGGATCCAATTACCATTTTGAAGTCAAATCGACGAGAGAACTGGGAGTTATGATCAAAGTTGTAAAAGAATAATTTGCAACTGTAAAGTATGTGATGATTTGTTCCGGCGATATCCGGACGGGTTCACTCCGTTCCTGTCCGGTCGTTGCCGGAACTTTCCGGTAAAAAGGGGGAGACGTAATGCAGACAAACGGGATATTCAACTGGTGCGGCAGCAAGTCTTACGTAAGCCCGCGCCATTCGGCGATAAAAATTGAAAATATTCACAATTCGCTTTCCGGATTACAGCCGGGTTGGTTTCGCGACTGCGCGTTTTATCATATTTGGATAAAAGGTTTTTGCGATTCAAACGGAGACGGGGTAGGCGACCTTCCGGGTATCGTTTCCCGGCTCGATTATATAAAGGAACGGCTCGGCTGCGACGCGATCTGGCTTTCTCCGGTGTTCGACTGCGGCGGCAAAGGCGCTGCGGCGGACAGTAACATGCACGGTTATGATACCGTCGATTATTATTCGGTAAATCCCCTGTTCGGCACGGACGAACAGTTAGACACGCTTCTTTCAGAAGCTCATAAACGCAATATAAAAGTCATTTTCGATTTCGTACCGAACCATACGGCGGTAACGCACCCCTGGTTCGTCGATTCCGCGCGCGGCTTGAACGGAAAATCGGATTGGTACGTTTGGAACAACGAGCCGCTCGACGGCTGGGTTCCCATGGGAGCCAATCCGCACACCTGGTTTAGCCCCGAAAAAACGGCGGATGTACTGCTGAACGAACCGATGTACGAAACCCAGCGTAAATCGCTCTCCGCGTTGAAGTCGGGCGTAAACTGCAAACGGTATTACTACGGGGCGTTCGGGCCTGTCATGCCCGATTTGAATTACCGCAACGCCGAAGTACGTGAAGAAATGAAAAACGTCGTGCGGTACTGGCTGAATCGCGGTTTTGACGGAATTCGCGTTGACGCGGTTCGGTATTTAGTGGAAGAAACCGGTGCGGACGGTGCCTTCGGTGCGGATACGATCGATACGGCTGAGACGCACCGCTTTTTTGCAGAACTGCGCCGCGACGTGATAGATGCGTACGCACAGTTGGGATATCCCAAATGTATGGTTGCCGAAGCGAACATGCACGGCGACCGGACGCTGCTCGAATCCTATTTCGGCACACCGGAAGCGCCTGAGTTTTCAATGCTGTTCGATTTCGATTTTGCGGCGGCAGTGTATCAGATGGTAACGGGATTCGACTCGTTCGCTCCCGCGGCGGGGTTCATGAAAGAAACCGGCCGCAAACGGCTGCCCGCGCTCAGCGTGAAAGCCTGTTTTTTAAGTAATCACGACAATCCCGCCGACCGTCCGGCGAGCGTGTACGCAGAGCCAAATCGGCTTAAATTGGCGACTGCGATCAGTCTGCTGCTGCCGGCCGTTCCGTTTATCTATTACGGAAACGAAATTGCGCTCGAGAACGCTCCAGGCTATACGGGCATGCACGACATCAGGTTCCGGAACGCGTTCGATTTTGCGGAAGCGGAACGCCAGTGCTCAGTGCCCGATTCTCTGCTTGCGCTGCATCGCAGTCTGCTTGTGCTGCGCCGCGAACATCCGGCACTTCGCCGCGGAGATTTGGTGCCGCTTTATTCGCCGTATCGCGCGATTACCGCGTATTACGTAACTTTTGAAAAAGACGCGGCCGTCTGCGTGTTCAACAACGGGACGGAACCGCTGGAGGAGATTCCGCTGCATCCGGCGAACGGAACCGTTCCGAATTTCCGGTTCGCGTGCGCTTATTCTTCGGAACCGTCGGTTTCCCGTACGCTTGATGTCCGGCAATCAGAAAACGCTCGTCCGTACGCAGTGCTTTCCGGGCTGCCGGCGGCGGCTTTCGCCGTTTTCGTACCGATAACGAATTGCTGAGACAGCTTTTGTACTTTATTTTGGAGGAATTATGAAAAACGGAAGAAAAAGATCAACCGGTATGATGACGGCCGGCTGTTTGGTGCTTACCGCGCTGCTGTTTGCCTCGTGCGCATCCGGTATGCAGGAAAAACCGGGAACTGCCGACGCGGATTCTCTTATGTCGGCTGCGCCGGGAAGTTTTGAAAACGCGGCGCCCGATAATCTCGATGCGGTCATCGCGTTGAATCAAAAACTCGCACCCGCGTCGGATGAGTTTATCATATATTACGTTCGCGGTGATAAAAATTACGAACCGTGGGCGCTGTGGATGTGGGCGCTGCCCGGCGGAGACGGTGCCGCCGCGTGGGATTACACGCAGCACTGGAACGTCGAAAACGGTATCGGTTACATGCGCTACAACCTTGACGGTTCGTCGACTGGCGGCACCGTTCCCGTTTCCGCCGACGGAAACATCGGTCTCATCGTTCGCCAAAAGGCGGACTGGATTAAAGACGGAAACGACGACCGCGTCTGGAACGTCAACACGTCGAACGCCGCCGTCGTGTTTTCGGGCGATATGAACACGTACGCGGTCAAAGGGTATAAACCACGCGTAACCGAAGCGATTCTGGTAACTCCGACGCAGATCCGGCTCACGCTCAGCGGCCGTTTTGCCCTCGATACCGACGGCGGCGCTTCCGGTTTTTCGGTTGCGTCCAAGACGGGAACGGATTTCGCCGTGGCGCAGGTGTTCAATACGGACAGTCCCGAGAATTCGGTTTACAATTACACTAAACACGTTACGATCACGCTTGCGCAGAGCGCCGGCGCCGCCGACGCACTGATCGTTTCAAATCCTGCATTTGAAGGAGCAAAAGAAGTGGATTCTACGAAACTGGCGGTTCAGCTTGCCGAATCAGCCGTTCCCGGAACGGACGCCGTGCTCGGTATGAGTTACGACAGCCGGAACAAGTCCGCCTCGTTCACGTTGTGGGCGCCGACTTCATCCGCGGCTCATCTCAATTTGTACCGTTCCGACCGTGCTGCGGCCGCCGACTATACGGTTCCGATGACGCTCGATGCGGCTTCCGGCGTTTGGTCGTGCACGTTCGCTCAGGTTGATCCCGACGGTCTTTTTTACGATTTTACGCTTACCAACGCCAAAGGTACGGTAACCGTACTCGATCCGTACGCCCGTTCCATGGCGGCTTACCGGAATCAAGGCGGCAGCGGCCGTGCGGCAGTTGTGGATATGAATTCGGCAAAAGCGCTGCCGGCGGGCGGTATGAACGCTCCGTTCGTCAGCCTTGCGCAGCGTGAAGACGCAATCATTTACGAAATGTCCGTCCGCGATTTTACGATCAGCGCCGATTCGGGTGTTTCCGCAAAAAAAGGAACCTACACTGCGTTTATCGAAAAGATTCCCTATCTGAAGGAACTCGGTATCACGCACGTTCAGCTGATGCCGGTGCAGAATTTCTATTTTACCGATGAAACGAAGCAGTCGTATGAAAGTTCCGGTACGGTGAACAACAACAATTACAACTGGGGATACGATCCGCACAACTATTTTACGCCGGAAGGTTGGTACGCGCAAAATCCGTCCGACCCGTATTCGCGCGTCGCCGAACTGCGTACGCTGATCAACGAGTGCCATAAAGCCGGCATCGGCGTACTGCTCGACGTCGTGTACAACCATATGGCCGGAACCTCGTTCCTGGACGACATCGTTCCCGGATACTTTTTCCGAACGAACGCACAGGGCAAGTTTACCAGTAATTCCGGCTGCGGTAACGACGTCGCCACGGAACGCACGATGGCGCGCAAACTGATTGTCGATTCCATCCGCTACTGGGTTGAAGAATATAAAGTCGACGGTTTCCGGTTCGACTTGATGGGGCTTATCGACACGCAGACCGTACTCGACGGATACGCCGCCGCCCGTGCGATCAACGCCGACACGCTGTTTGAAGGCGAAGGCTGGAAGATGTACAACGGCGAAAAAGGTACCGTCGGCATGGATCAGAATTATATGATCAAAACCGACAGCGTGGCCGTTTTCAACGACGAATTTCGCGATTTAATCAAAGCCGGCGGATTTAACGAAGCAGGTCAGGGTTTTATCACCAAAAAAGGAATCAACACCGACCGTCTGTTCAAAAACGTAATCGGTCAGCCGGTCGCCAATTACCGTGCCGACGATCCGGGCGACAACTTGCAGTATATCGCGGCGCACGACGGACTTACGCTGCACGACAGTATTTCGCACAACGCGCGCCTTGACGAACGGGTGCCCGCCCAGAAAGCGGAACTCATCAGCCGTATAAAACTCGGTAATTTTTTCATCATGACGTCGCAGGGGCTCGCGTTCATGCACGGCGGACAGGAACGCGGCCGTACGAAGCCGAACGTTACCGGCGCGTCGAACGAATGCGTGGGTAATTTCGTGCGCAACAGCTACGATTCTTCGGATAATATCAATCAGATCGTGTGGTCGCTGGACGGCGATTACCGGAAACTGCTCGATTATACCAAAAACCTGATCGCGCTGCGTAAAAACTTCGACGTGTTCCGCATCGGCGATATGGCGAAAGTAACCGCCGCCGCGTCCAAACTCGACTCACCCGAAAACAGCAATCTGACGCTCGGGTATTCGCTCAAATGGAACGACGGCACCTGGTTCGTTCTGATCAACGCCGAATCGAAGCCGATGACGTTCGCTTTGCCGGTCAACGCTTCCGCCGCCCTCGTCTTTGCGGACGCCGACGGCGCGTACTTGGACGGGCTTTCTGCCGCCGACGCTTCAGGTGTTTCGGTAAACGGAAACGCGGTAACGATCGCAGCGCTCACCGCTGCGGTAATTCGCGTAAAATAATTCGTATGAAACGCGGTTGTCCCGTAATGCGGACGGCCGCATGTTGAAAACAGTTTTTGTAGGAGGAAAAAATGAAAAAACTGATCACGACAGTTTTGCTGGTTCTGCTTGCAGCCGGTTTCGTCTTTGCAGGCGGACAGGGCGACAGCGGAAAAACCGTACTGAAAGTATGGGAATCGGAAGGTCCCGAAAAGGATTTCGTCCTGTGGGCTGCTGCCGAATTTGAAAAAACGCATCCCGACATCAAAATCGTGTACGAACCGGTCGGTTCAAACGATTCCCGTGCTAAAATCGAACTGGACGGTCCGGCCGGCGTCGGTGCGGACGTGTTCGTCGCGCCGCACGATCATATCGGCGCGCTGATCAACGGTGGGCACGTACTGCCGAATACGGATCCCGATTTCGCTTCAACGTTTATCGAAGCGGCGGTTACCGGAGCAACGTATAAAGGCGTCGTCTACGGTTATCCGCAGGCTATCGAAACGTACGCGCTGTTTTACAATAAGGATATCATTGCGAATCCGCCCAAAACCTGGGCTGAAATCGAAAAATTCGGGGAAACCTGGACCGATAAATCCCAGAATAAATTCCCGATCGTATGGGAAGTTGCGAACGCGTATTACGACTATATTTTCATGGGCGGATTCGGGGCACTGCTTTTCGGACCGAACGGCGACGATCGTTCCCAGCACAATATCAACAGTGCGCAGGCTATCGAAGGACTCACGTATTTCCAGAGTCTGCGTAAAAAACTGTTGGACGTTCCTTCGGCAGATGTGAGCGGCGACTTCTGCAACTCTTCGTTCATAGAAGGAAAAGCGGCGATGTACATCGTCGGGCCGTGGAAAATCGACGAATTCACTAAAGCGAAAATGAATTTCGGCATCGTTCCGATTCCCGTCTTCCCCGGTCAGAAAAATCCTCCGGCATCGTTCTCCGGTGTCCGCCTTGCGTTCGTCAGCGCCTATTCGGATCATCCCGAAGAAGCCGCCGAATTCGCAAAATTCCTGACTTCAAAACCGATTCTCGAAAAACGGTATGAAATGACGCAGCAGATTCCGCCCCGTAAGGATATCACGATCGATAATCAGTACAGCAACGGAATCATGGCTCAGGCAAAATTCGCTTCTCCGATGCCGACCATTCCCCAAATGGGTACGTTCTGGTCTGCAATGAACACTGCGTTCGCCAGCATTTGGGACGGCGCCGACGTTCGGGAAAACCTGAAAGCCGCCGCTGCCGCTATGGAAAGCGCACGCTGATTTAGAGCGGAACGCTCCGTCTTTGCGCCGTATTGAACCCTATCGGCAAAGACGGAGTTTCCGCGCTTGGCAACAGCCGTTTCGTGCACAGGGTTTAACTTTCTTAAACGGAGTATCTAATGGATAATCGGAAAACCGCTATCAGCGCGGGTATAATGAAAAAAGCTCCTATCGCGTCCGCTTGTTTTATGGGATTGGGGCAGATACTGTATTTGAAACAATATATCCGCGGCTTTATGCTCGCGGCGGCGGAAGCGGTCATGTTGTTTTTCATGTTGTTCAATCCCGCGACGATGAGCTTTAACGGCCGCGGTCCCGTTATTCAATCTCTTATCGGCCTTATTACGCTGGGAGATCCGCACCCGGAATTACCGGTTAAATTCCGCGATCATTCGATTTTCATGATGATTACCGGTCTCATCGTTTTTATCTGCTGCGCCCTGTACGTCTGCCTGTACGTTTACAATATCCGCGACGCGCGGAAATCGGCGGCGCAGCTTGTGAGCAAACAGCGCTATCCTTCCTTGAGGGAAACTCACGACAACCTTCAGGAAAAGGCTTTTCCGTATATGGGTATTCTGCCCGTCGTTATTCTGATTGCATTCTTTACGATCATACCGTTGCTTTTCGCCGCGCTCGTCGCGTTTACGAACTATTCTTCTCCCGATCACATTCCGCCGAACAATCTGGTAGATTGGGTCGGATTTGAAAACTTTCAAACGATGTTTACCCGCATGGGAGACGGCTCCGCGACTAACGCCTGGTTCGGCGCGTTCTGCCGCGTCGCCGTATGGACGCTCGTGTGGGCGTTCGCTTCTACCGTAACGTGTTATTTCGTCGGTATGTTCTTCGCCGTTTTGCTGAAAGACAACCGCATAAAAATATCGGCTTTTTACCGAACCATTTTCATTCTGCCGTACGCGATTCCTTCAATGCTCACGTTGTTTATTTGGCAGAACCTGCTGAACGGGACGTTCGGCCCCATCAACCGGACGCTGATTGCGTTGGGAGTCATTTCAAATCCCATTCCGTGGCTGTCCGATCCGAATATGGCGCGTCTGACGCTGATTCTGGTTAACATCTGGATCGGCTTTCCGTACAGTATGATCCTGATTACGTCCAACATGACCGCCATTCCGTCGCAGCTGTACGAAGCGGCTACTATCGACGGCGCCAACAAATGGCAGCAGTTCCGTTCCGTAACGTTTCCGCTCGTATTGTATCAGACGATGCCGATCCTGATCATGCAGTTCGCGGGCAATATCAACAACTTCGGCGCCGTATTCTTCCTGACTGCCGGCGACCCGAAGCTCAGCGACACGATTACGACGCAGGCCGGTGCAACCGACTTGTTCATATCGTGGATATACAAGCTGACGTACAACACGCCGAACATGTACAATCTCGCTTCGGTACTTTCGATTCTGGTTTTCGTCGTATTGGTGCCGTTTGCCGTTTATAACTTTACTCATACAAAATCTTTTAAGGATGGTGAAATATGAGATCAGATACGTCCGTTACCCGCCGGAAAACGAGCGGCGGTTATGCTAAAAATAAAATGGTCGCTACGATCATTCATATCGTATTGATTCTGACCGCGTTTATGGTGCTGTATCCGATTGCGTTCACTATCGGAGCCGCGTTTACCAAATCGAATTCGCTTGCCGCGACCAGCATCGTGCCGTGGCCAAAAGAACCGTCGCTCTATCAGTTTCAGCGGCTTCTGACGCCGTCAGACCAGATCGTCCCGGGAACGACGAACATACGCGGAACGAATTATCTGGTGTGGTACCGGAACACGCTCAAAATAGCAGTCATGAATACGATTCTGACTGTCATCGTATGCAGTACCGCAGGATACATTTTTTCACGATTCAAGTTTCCGCTGCGTAAACCGATGATGGCGTCGATGGTCGTCCTGCAGATGTTTCCGTCGTTTATCGGAATGATTGCAACCTACGTTATCCTGTGGCGCATCAACGGACTGAACACGCATTGGGGCTTGGTGCTCGTGTACGCAACGGGAAGCATTCCGATGAACTCCTGGCTGATGAAAGGGTACTTCGACACCGTTTCAAAAAATATCGAAGAGGCGGCGCGCGTCGACGGTGCCACGCCGTTCGTAACGTATACGCGCATCATTCTGCCGTCCGTTCGGCCGATGATCATGTTCCTGACGCTGATGAGTTTTACCGGTCCGTGGATGGATTTCATTTTTCCGCGTCTGGTATTGCGCAGCGACGATAAAAAAACGCTCGCCGTCGGTCTGTTCGAGCTTATCAACGGACGTGCGAACGATAACTTTACCATGTTCGCCGCGGGTGCGCTGCTGGTTGCGATTCCGTTCGCAATTCTGTTTTTGGCAGGACAGAACGTCATGCTCCAGTCCCTGGCGGGCGACGGCGTCAAGGAGTAGGCGTAATGAATAAATCGCATATATATAGAAGGTTTTTAACATTTTTAACGTTTTCCGTACTGATTCCGCTGCTGTGCCTGTCGTGTGCGTCGAACGAACCCGCCGCGATCGACCCTGAAAAAGCGGTATATCGGCTCTCGCCGGTAACGCGAAGCGCGGAAAAACCGTCGCAGGGCGTGTATTATTGTATTTTCGTCCGATCGTTCGCCGATTCCGACGGCGACGGTATCGGTGACTTCCGCGGATTGACGGAAAAACTCGACTACTTGAACGACGGTAACGATTCTACGACGGACGATCTCGGCGTTACCGGCATTTGGCTGATGCCGATGTTCCCGTCGCAGTCGTACCACGGTTACAATGTGGACGATTATTACGCGGTCAATCCCGATTACGGTACGATGGCGGATTTTGAGTATTTTCTGAAAGAAGCCGATTCGCGCGGAATTTCGGTTATCATCGACATGACGTGCAATCATTCGTCCGTGTACACCGACTGGTTTATCAGCTCCCGTGATCCGGATAGTCCGTACCGCGATTGGTATCGTTGGGCGAATGAAGACGATGCCGGTTACAATCTGAAACAGAAAATTTGGGGGCACAACGTGTGGAACAAAGACCCCAAAACGGGAACGTATTACGCGGGACTCTTTGAAAACGGTATGCCCGATTTCAATCTGGCGAATCCCGAAGTTCGCGCCGAATTCAAAAAAATCGTTTCTTTTTGGATGGATAAAGGCGTTTCCGGCTTCCGCTTCGACGCAGCCGGTCACGTGTTCAACAGTGCAAAATTGAAAGCGGGCGAATCGTCTCAGGAACAGGCCGTCGGCTGGTGGAAAGAGATTTGCGGGTATATCGCTGCGGAAAATCCCGACGCGTACAACGTGGGTGAAGTGTGGGAACCGGCTTCCACGCGCGCCGTGTATACGGCGGGACTCAAATCGACGTTTCACTTTGATTTGGGTACGGCGATCGTCGACACGATTCGGGCAGAAGACGGCGGCAAAAACAATCTTGCCAACATGCTTTACGGCGATTATCAGCTGTACGCAAAGCAGAACGCCGAATATATCGACGCGCCTTTTTTGACCAATCACGATCAGAACCGTATTTCGGGAATGCTCAAAGGTGATTTTACTAAACTGAAGCTCGCCGCTTCCCTGTATATTCTTGCCGAAGGCGTTCCGTTCATGTATTACGGAGAAGAAATCGGCTTGATGGGGGCGAAACCCGACGAGCAGATTCGCACGCCGATGCTCTGGAACGCGCCGGGTAAAGACGCGTTACAGACGACTTGGATAGATTCCAAATATAACAAAAAAACGGTTCCGGTCGCCGCACAGCGGAAAGACGAAGATTCGCTGCTGCAGTATTATAAGCGGCTTATCCGGGTCAAAACGGCTCATTCGGCGCTGTACGAAGGCCGCCTGACTCCGGTATGGACGGGCGAACCGGAACTCATTTCTTGGGTTATGGAAAGTGACGCGGAAAGAGCGTTCGTGATTCATAACGTATCGTCCGAAGCGATGACTGCCGCGCTTCCCGCCGAAGCCGGTGCGGAAGACCTGCAGCTCGTTTTTGCAACGTACTCTGATACGTCCGTTTCCGCAGACGGATATATCACGGTATCGCCGTACGGGTCAGCAGTACTCGCCGCCAGCCGGTAAGTACCTGGTTTATAGTTTCCTCCTAGTTTTTAGGGGTGCGAATCCGGATTATGTTCCTTCAGCAAACCGGATTTGCGCCCCGCTTTTTTTACTTGACAGTGTTTTTCCGCTCAGTATAATGGATGCATAACAGTATGGAGTTGCACATGAATTATACCCAAAGCGAAGTTCTGCAATACATTGCGGAAAACGACGTCAAATTTATCAAGCTGTTTTTTACGGATATTTTCGGTTCGATAAAAAGCATTTCGATTATGCCGGAACAGCTGCCGACTGCCTTCAAATGGGGTATACCGTTCGACGCATCGTGCGTAAAAGGGTTTCTGGAAGTGGCGAAAACCGATTTGTTTATTGTTCCCGATCCGGCGACGCTTGCCGTTCTGCCGTGGCGGCCGCAGCACGGCCGGGTGGTGCGTTTTTACTGCAACATCCGGTACCCCGACGGTGCGCCGTTTGCCGGCGACAGCCGTCTGATTCTGCAGCAGACGGCGGATAAAATCCGGGAACTCGGCTATACGTGCAAAATCGGAACCGACTGCGAGTTCTATCTGTTCAACGCCGATGAAAACGGCCAGCCGACGCTGACGCCGCAGGATCAGGCTTCTTACTGCGATCTGGCTCCGCGCGACCGGGGAGAAAACGTCCGGCGCGATATCTGTTTGACGCTTGAACAGATGGGCATCAAACCAGAAGCTTCCCATCATGAAAAGGGTCCCGGTCAGAATGAAATAGACTTCGCCGACAGCGACGTTCTGAACGCTGCCGACAATTTTGCAACGTTCAAAACCGTCGTGCGCACGATCGCCGCCCGGAACGGCCTGTTCGCCTCGTTCATGCCGAAACCGCTGGCAGACCGGAGCGGCAGCGGATTGCACGTCAACATTTCGCTCAAAAAAGACGGCTGCAACGTGTTTGAAGGCGAAAAACTGCGTCCCGAAGCCGAATCGTTCATAGCGGGCATTTTGCATCATATCAAGGACATTACCGCGTTTTTGAATCCGCTCAACAATTCGTACGACCGTTTCGGTGAATTCGAAGCGCCGCAGTACGTGTCGTGGTCGCGCTGGAATTTGAGTCAGCTGATCCGGTTTCCGGCTTCCGGCGGAAAAGACGTGCGTATCAAGGTCCGTTCGCCCGACCCGGCCTGCAATCAGTATCTGGCGCTTGCGCTGATTCTGTCTTCGGGACTTGACGGTATTGCCAATAAACGGCCGCTGCCGCCGGCAACCGATATCGATTTATGTTCGGCTCCGCCGCAGACGATTGCCGGTTTGCCCAAGCTGCCGGGGTCGCTGAAAGAAGCGCTCGCTTTTGCCGCCGCAAGCCCGTTCGTAGCGGATTTGCTGACGAAAGACGTTCTCGACATGTTCGCTGCGGCTAAAAGCGGCGGTCGGGATCCCGATTTCGGAGAAATCTGATACATAAGATGGACAGCATACTCATCGTTTCAAATACCGGTTCAACTCTGCAAATTATCAGCCGGCTGCTGCAGGCGCAATCGTTTTCGCGCGTCGCGACGGTGCAGAACAGCTGTGAAGGCCGCCGCTGTCTGCTGGAGGCCGATTTTGATCTTATCATCATAGACGCGCCGCTGGGAAACGAATACGGCGACGATTTTGCCCTGCACGCGGCGGAAACGACTTCCGCCGGAATCATTTTGATAGCTCCGTGCGATCGGCTCGACGATATGAACCTCATCGTTGAAGACGCCGGGATTTTCGTCGTTCCAAAGCCGCTCAGCGCCGATTTCTTTTATCAGTCGGTCAAATTGCTTACCGCGTCGCGCAAGCGGGTAATGAAGCTCCAGAATGAAAATGAAAAATTGCAGCATAAAATGCAGGAGGTTCGCCTGATCGACCGGGCGAAATGCATTCTGATCCAGTATCTGAAAATGACCGAGCCGCAGGCGCATCGGTACATAGAAAAACAGGCGATGGATCTGCGGCAGAGCCGCGTCGTTACCGCCGAAAACATTCTGCGCACGTACGAGCGCTGATTGCGTCCGGTCAGCGCAGAATGTCGAGCGCTGACAGCGCCCGGTCAGCGCAGAATGTCGACCGTAACGGCGGCGAGCGTATCTGCACTGCTGTCGGGCAGCACCGATTTTATGTAGGTTCCCAAATTATACGAATAATGCAGCCAGTCGCCTTTGCGGATGTGTTTGAGCTGCGCCGGTTTGCCGCCGGTGAACGGCGTCTGCAAACCGGTGACCGTATCCTGCACGAGTATTCGCGTCGCGTCCGTTACGCCGAACGTTACGTTTTTTCCGTCGGTTGAAACGACGCTCACCCTTTTATTTCTGATAAAAGAACAGTACGGCCCTGCGTTTTCTTTTCTTCCGCCTTTTATTCCCGGACGCCGCCGCAGCGGCAAAACGTACCGGGCGGGAGGCTGCGGCTGTCTGATAGACGACGAAGGAAGCGGCTACGCCATTGGAAGAGACGTATTGAAAGCCGTCGTCCGGGCTTTCGACGGGCGGAGCGCGCCGACGGTTTTAACCGAAAAAGTTTTGTCTTTTTTGCAGATAGACCGAATCGACGATATCGTAAAGTTCGTTCACAGCCCGGCTACCGATAAAAAGCGGATTGCGGAACTTTCCGCGCTGTGCGCTGCCGCCGCGGATGAAAACGATTCGGCTGCAATTTCCATACTGACGAAAGCTGCCGAGGAGCTTTCTTTGCTCGTCATTCCCGTACTGCGGAATCTCAATTTACCCAAAGGCCCTCTGGTGCTCACCGGCAGCGTTCTGCAGAAAGACCGTATAGTGCCGGTAAAGCTCAAGGCCGTGCTGGCACGGACTTTCCCGGAACTTGAATATGCGCAGGCTCCGGACGACGCGGCTGCCGGCGCTGCGCTGCTGGCTTTGCGGAGCGTCGTGGCAACGGGGTGCGCATGAACGGAATTTCGATCGAACGGAATGCGTTACCTCGGGTGTCTCCGCCCTTCCGTATTGACTTTTTTTTCGCACCTCTGTATAGTGATAAAAAATAAAGATTAACGCTTTCGGGTGTCGATCGACTGGACAAGGGCGTCCGCTGAAAAAAATATCCGTTCCCGCTTCCGTTTTGCCGGAAACGCACGATGTTTTTTTGAGTGGACGCCTTTTTCGTATTCTGGGGGTAAGTATGTGTGGTTTTGTCGGTATGTTTGACTTGAACTCCGGTTCGGTCCCGCTGGAAGACGGACTGCGTGAAGAATTGCGCAGCCGGCTTCTTGATATGTCAAAAAAAATCCGCCACCGCGGTCCGGATTGGTCCGGCGTATATACCGGAGCAAACGCCCTGCTCAGTCACGAACGTCTTTCGATCGTTGATCCGCTTTCCGGCAAACAGCCGCTGATAAGTGAAGACGGCAACGTAATCCTTGCCGTCAACGGTGAAATTTACAATCATCAGGAAATCAGAAAACGGTACGAAGGCCGCTATACGTTTAAAACGCAGTCGGACTGTGAAGTCATTCTTCCGCTGTATCAGGAAAAGGGAGCGGCCTTTCTTGAAGATCTGAGCGGCATATTCGCGTTCGCCTTATACGACAAGCAAAATGATGTGTATCTGGTAGCCCGCGATCACATCGGCATCATTCCGCTGTATCAGGGATGGGACGAAGACGGCCGGTATTACGTTGCGAGCGAACTGAAAGCGCTTGAAGGTACGTGCTGTACGATAGAAGAATTCCCGAACGGGTGTTATTTTTACAGCAAAGACTCTGCGCCGGTAAAATGGTACGAACGCGACTGGACGGATTACGCCGCCGTACAGAACAACGTTTCAAGCATAGCCGAGCTGCGCGCGGGACTTGAGACGGCGGTCAAAAAACAGCTGATGAGCGACGTGCCGTACGGCGTACTGCTATCGGGCGGCCTGGATTCTTCCATTATTGCGGCCGTTACCAAAAAGTTTTCGGCACGCCGGGTCGAAAGCGGCGGTACGCAGGAAGCGTGGTGGCCGCAGCTGCACAGTTTCGCCGTCGGTTTGGAAGGTGCGCCCGACTTGCTCGCCGCGCGGAAAGCGGCCGAATTTATCGGCACGGTGCATCACGAAGTGCATTTTACGATTCAGGAAGCGCTGGACGCGCTGAGCGACGTTATCTATCACCTTGAAACGTACGACATCACGACGGTGCGCGCGTCTACGCCGATGTATTTGCTTGCCCGCGTGATAAAATCGATGGGGATCAAAATGGTGCTTTCAGGCGAAGGCGCCGACGAACTGTTCGGCGGCTACTTGTATTTTCACAAGGCGCCCGACGCGAAAGAGTTTCACGAAGAAACGGTGCGCAAACTCGGAAAACTGCACTTGTACGATTGTTTACGCGCGAACAAGGCGCTCGCGGCGTGGGGCGTGGAAGGGCGCGTGCCGTTTTTGGATAAGGAATTTATCGACGTCGCGATGCGGCTGAATCCCGAAGACAAAATGAGTTCCCGCTGCGAGCCGGGGACGAAAGGTGCCGGCCGCGACGGCCGCCGTATGGAAAAATGGATTTTGCGCAAAGCGTTTGAAGAGTATTTGCCCGAATCGATTGCGTGGCGGCAGAAAGAGCAGTTTTCCGACGGCGTCGGCTACAGCTGGATCGATACGCTGAAAAAAATCGCAGAAGAACGCGTTTCGGATCAGCAGTTTGCCGCCGCCGCGAAGCGTTTTCCGATAAACACGCCGCTCAATAAGGAAGAATACTATTACCGTTCCCTTTTTGCCAAGTTTTTTCCGTCGGAAACGGCGGCTAAAACGGTTCCGCACGAAGCTTCCGTTGCCTGTTCAACGGCGAAAGCGCTCGAATGGGACGCATCGTTCAAAAATATGAATGATCCGTCCGGCCGCGCCGTTTCGGGCGTACATGATGAAGCGTATTCAAAATAACGGACATAAAATACACTAATATAAAAAATGCAGAGAAAAAGGCTGCCGGTTTCTTGCCGGCAGCCTTTCGTTTTTGCCGAATCCGTTCGGGCGTGTTTGTTCTGAAACTCCGGCACATACGAAACGCTGCAGCCGGTGCCGCGGTTCAGTACCAGACGGCCGCGCGTACCGGATAATTTCTTCGGACATCTTGACATTTTCTGATTTTCTGTTATTCTTTATATACACATTTATGACAAATTGATATGTTTTGTCATTTTGACTGTACGCACGGGAGGTACAATGGCTGTCGTTATACGCGGAACCGGAAACGCGGTTCCCATGAAAAAACTTCCGAACGAAGCGCTCGATCCTGCTCTTGAAACGTCCGACGAATGGATCCGCTCTCACACCGGAATCGGAAGCCGGTACGTCGCCGCGCCTGATGAAACTACTTCTCTGCTCGGTTCCATGGCGTGCAAAAAAGCGTTGGAGCACGCGAAGGTTCCGGTTAAACCGGATCAGATCGATTTGATTATCTGCGCGACCGCGACGCCCGATTTTCACGGGTTCCCGTCTACGGCGTGTCTGATACAGACCAAACTCGGCGCAGCGAAGGCCGCCGCGTTCGACGTGTCGGCCGCGTGTTCCGGGTTCATTTACGCGCTTGAAACCGCCGCCGGGCTGCTTGAACGCCACGGCTGGAAGTATGCGCTCGTGTGCGGAGCGGAAACGCTCAGCCGCATCCTCGACTGGAACGACCGTTCGACTTGCGTTCTGTTCGGCGACGGCGCGGGCGCGGTACTGGTCGAAAACACCGATTATAATCAGAAAGAAAAAGGTATCGGTTCGGTCGTGCTCGGTGCCGACGGCACGGGCGGCGGAGAATTGTATATCGACGAATCGAATCACATCAAAATGAACGGACGGGCGGTGTACAATTTCGCCGTGCGCGTGCTGAGTGAAACGGTAGAAACGCTCATGCAGAAAGAATGGCTTACCATCGACGATGTGGATTTGATCGTGTGTCATCAGGCTAACAGCCGGATTCTTGAAGCGGCCGCAAAACGGCTGAAAATAGATCCTGCAAAAATAGTGAACAATATGGAAGATTACGGAAATACCTCCGCGGCTTCGATCCCGATTACGCTGGCTGATCTTGCGGCTCAGGGACGGCTCAAGGAAGGTATGGTGATTATTTCTGCCGGCTTCGGTGCCGGTCTTACATGGGGAGGCTGTGTAATACGATGGTAAAAAAATACGCGTTTTTGTTTCCCGGACAGGGAGCTCAAGCTCAGGGCATGATGAAGGACGTGTGCGAAGCGTTTCCCGCTGCCCGCAAATGTGTGGATGCAATTTCCGAAATTGCAGGCGAAGATATTACGAAACTGCTGTGGGATACCGAAGCGTCCGTGCTGTCCCGCAGCGACCGCAGTCAGCTTGCGATTACCGCGGCGTCGTTGGCGGTTTTTTCGGCGCTGAAATCGAAAGGTATCGAGCCTTCCGTTTGTGCCGGTTTCAGTTTGGGTGAATTTCCGGCGCTCTGTGCCAGCGGCGTGCTGTCGTTTGACGATACGATTCGCGTGGTAAAAAAACGCGGCGAAATCATGCAGAAAGTCTGCGAAGCTATTGCCGCCCGCAATGCGGGCAACGCGCCGGGGATGGCCGCCATTATCGGGCTGCCTCCTGAAAAGGTTCTTGAAATTGCGAAAGCGAGCGGCGAAGTATACGGTGCGAACATGAACAGCGCACGTCAAACCGTCGTGTCGGGAACGGCCGCGGGACTTACGAAAGCCGAAGAATTGTGCAAAGAAGCCGGAGCGCGCCGCTTTGTCCGCCTTGCCGTTGCCGGTCCGTTCCATTGCCCGCTGATGCAGGAAGCCGCGGATGAATTTGAAAAAGCGATCGCGGCGGTAACGTTCAAAGATCCGGACGTACCGCTGCTTTCAAACGTATCCGGTGCGTTGGCGGTGAGCGGAGCTGAAATCAAAAAATCCGCCGTGCTGCATTTGACGCATCCGGTGTTGTGGACGTCGGAAGAAGCCGTTTTGGGTAAAATGATTACCGGCGAAACCGACGGGGGAAACGCCGAATGGGCGCTGCTTGAAGCGGGACCCGGAAAGGTGCTGTCTGGACTGTGGCGCGACACCGAATTCGGTGAAAAATGGGCGGCCGTTCCGGTAAACACGGCCGACGCAATAAACGCACTGTAATTTAGGAGAACGTATGAAGCGTCCGGCTCGGATAGCTCCGTTCATTTCAAGGAGAACGTATGTTGTTACAAGGTAAAAAAGCGCTGGTGACCGGCTCGTCGCGCGGCATCGGAAAAGAAATAGCGAGACGTTTTTTGGAAGAAGGCGCGGAAGTATGGGGTTTGTGTTCCAAACCGTCTGCAGCCCGCGCGGAACTTGAAGCGTACGCGGCGGAAAAAGGTTCCGCGTTTCATGAAATCTGCGCCGACGCGGGCAACGCTGAAAATCTTTCGGAAACGGTCAAGGCGGCGCTCGCCGACGCGGGTTGCTTCGATATTCTGGTAAACAACGCGGGAATTACCCGCGACGGACTGTCGTTCCGCATGAGTATGGACGACTGGCAGAAAGTACTGGACGTGAATCTGACGGGCGTGTTCATCGTGTCGCAGCTGGTTTCTTCGGCAATGATACGGAAACGCTCGGGTTCGATCATCAATATGACGAGCATCGTCGGACTGCACGGTCAGGGCGGCCAGGTGAACTATTCGGCGAGCAAAGCCGGACTGATCGGTTTGACGAAAAGCCTTGCGAAAGAGTGCGGCGGCCGCGGCGTGCGCGTGAACGCGATCGCTCCGGGGTTTATCGACACCGACATGACGCGCGCCGTTAACGAAGAAGCGCGCAAAGTGTGGCTCGAAGGCATACCGCTCAAGCGCGCCGGACAGGTTTCCGATATCGCGAACGCGGCGGTGTTTTTGGCGTCCGATATGTCCTCGTATATCACCGCGCAGGTCTTGGGCGTAGACGGGGGAATGGGCGCGTAGATACGCACACGCGGGTTGTGCACCTGCAGGAAATTTTCTGTTTTACAGATTAAATAGGGAAAAAGGAGTTAAACGATATGAGACGGGTTGTTGTCACCGGATTGGGGGCGGTTACGCCGCTTGGAAATAACGTTGCCGATACGTGGGCGGGTATCCGCGCCGGAAAAAGCGGAATCGGCGCCATCACTCATTTTGACACGGTAAACTCCGCGGTTAAAATTGCGGGTGAAGTAAAAGATTTTGATACGTCTGAATTTATCGATCGGAAAGAAGCGCGCAAAATGGCGCGTTTTACCCAATACGCGGTGATTGCGGCCGGACAGGCACTCAAAGACGCCGGTTTGCTTGAAGCAGACGCGCTTGAACCGCACAATACCGGCGTGTTCGTCGGTAACGGTATCGGCGGTTTTGAAGTGTTTGAAGAATCGTGCGGAAAATACTTTAAATCGGAAGGAACCCGCGTTCCTCCGCTGACCATTCCGATGCTTATTCCGAACGAAGCTGCCGGCAATATTTGTATGCGCTACGGTATCAAAGGCCCCGCGCCGACGATTGCGACCGCGTGTGCGTCGGGAACTGACGCGCTCGGACTGGCGCTCGACAGTATCAGAAGCGGCCGCGTGGACGTCTGTCTTGCAGGCGGTACGGAAGGCGCGGTTACGGGATTCGGCATCGCGTCGTTCGCCGTTTTGCAGACGTTGGCGAGTTCGTTCAACGATTGCCCCGAAAAGGCGAGCCGCCCGTTCGACGTAAAACGGGAAGGTTTCGTTATGGGCGAGGGATCGGCGATGCTGCTGCTTGAAGAATACGAACACGCCAAAAAACGCGGCGCGACGATTTACGCCGAATTTGCCGGATACGGCGGTTCGTCCGACGCATATCATATCACCAGTCCCGATCCGTCGGGCGACGGCGGTGCGGCGGCGATGACGGCGGCACTCAAAGATGCGGGCGTGAATCCCGAAGACGTGCAGTATTACAACGCGCACGGAACGTCTACGCCGATCAACGATCCGGCGGAAACCGCGATGATCAAAAAAGCGTTCGGCGATCACGCGTATAAAATGAAGATTTCTTCGACGAAGAGTATGACCGGTCATTGTTTGGGTGCCGCCGGAGCGATTGAAGCGCTGATCTGCATCAAGGCGATAAACGACGGTTTTTATCCGCCGACGATCAATCTTGAACAGCCCGACCTCGAACACGGCTGCGATTTGGATTACGTTCCGAATAAAGGCGTGGAAGGATCGATTACCTGCGCTGCGTCCGGTTCGCTCGGCTTCGGCGGACACAACGGCGTCGTCGTGTTCAAAAAAGTTTAAAACTGAAGGAATGCTCTATGAGTTTGACAAAAGATTTGGAAAGTTTGCTGCCGCACCGCAGCCCATTTCTGTTCGTGGATGAAATTATCAGCGCGGATGAAAAAGGCAGTGTGGCGGTCAGAACTTTTACCGATGAAGATTTCTTTTTTAAGGGACATTTTCCCGAATATCCGGTGGTGCCCGGCGTTATCCTGATAGAAACGATGGCACAAGCCGGCGGCGCGGCATTGAGCTTTCAGAAAGTGTTTGCAGAAGGTTCGCTGTTCTTTTTGGGAACGGTCGACAAGGTAAAGTTCCGCAGCCAAGTTCGCCCCGGCGATACGGTTCGCATGGAAATCACGAATCTGCGCGTTTCTCCCAGAATGATCAAACAGGCCGGAAAAGCGTACGTCGGCGACACCCTCGCTGCCGAAGCGGAATGGATGTGTTTAGTCGGTTCTGCCAACTAAACGCTCCGCAAGCAAGACGCGCAGCGTCTTGCTTCGTGCCGCAATCCGGCAAGGTGCGTGTTTCCCGCTTAGCGTGAGCGTTTTTTCGTCCAATTTTTACAAAAAACATTGATTCTTTTCAGAAAAGTCATCCGATAAAACTAATCCGAAGCAAATTCGCTTCATTTTCTCCCATAATATATATGCCGAATGAGCGGCGCGGCAGCGCATTGTATACGGCGCGTCGTATACGCTGAAGCGCGGGTTACCGGATACGCAGCCAGTCGCTGAGCCGCAGCCCACACCACCAGCAACCGGCGCCGCCGTCTTTGGCCAACGCGCGTCGTATACGCTGAAGCGCGGGTTACCGGATATGCGGCTAGTCGCTGAGCCGCAGCCCGCACCACCAGCAACCGGCGCCGCCGTCTTTGGCCAACGCGCGTCGTATACGATAAGCCCGCGCCGCCGTCTTTGGCCAACGCTGCCCGGTTGCCAGAACTCGCGGATTAGTCGCTAAGCGGCGCTGGCGCTTTCGGCCAACGCGGCCGGTTGCCAGAACTGCCGCCACCCACCGGCGGCAACCGGCACCGTCCGCTCGGAGCGTCATATACAGGAGAGACCATGAACGCAGATTTTCCCCGCTGGGAAGACGTTACCATCACGAACGACTTCTTCTTCGCCTACTCGATGCTTCACGACACCGAACTGTGCCGCCTCCTTCTGCGCACCCTGCTCAAGCTGGACGCAAAAGAAATCACCTACGTCAACACTCAGGAAACCCTCGCCGCCGCCCCCGGCTCCAAAAGCGTCCGCCTCGACGTGCTGCTCGAAACCACGAACGAGATCGTCAACGTCGAGATGCAGACGACCTCCGAGCCGAACCTGTTCAAGCGGATCCGCTATTATCAAAGCTCCATCGACATCGGCACCGCACAGCGCGGCGTTGATTACGACGACCTGAAAAAGCTGTACGTCTTGTTCATCTGCACGAAGGATCCGTTCGGCGAGGGTCTGCCGCGCTACACGCTCAGGACCGTCTGCGACGAGCACACTGCGCTCGACGTCCGGGACGAACGGTTTGCCGTCGTCTATAATGCCTCAGCGTATGAAAACGAACTTGATTCTGAAACGGCGGCCATGTTACACTACATAGCGGAAGGCGGAACGGACACGGAGACGGCGAAGAGCTTTGCCGAGCGGGTGTTCAAGCTGAAAACCGACGGTGCCGCCAAGGGGGTGTTCATGAAGTACGAGATAGAAATCAAACGCATCCGTAAGGAAGGCTTTGCCGAGGGTCTTACAGAAGGCGAATCCCTCGGTTTTGCAGCGGGCCGTAATGAGGGCATTGCTGAAGGTGAAACACGCGGCATGGAAAAAGGCCGAATCACCGGTATTGCGGAAGGTCGCACACAAGGTAAATCCGAAGAAAAATACGCTACGGCCGGCAATCTTCTTTCTATGGGAGTGCTTACGCCGGAGCAGATTGCCGCCGCAACGGAATTACCGCTGAAAACCGTGCAGGAACTCGCTTCTGCAAAGAACGAAGCGTTGTAAGATTGCAGCGTTTTCGATAAGGGAGGCGGTGTGGACGGCGTGCGGTATGCGCGTTCAGACGGGCTCGGATAGTGACGAACGCTGGGCTGCGGCTCTCAGTCGTTCCGTTTGCTTCTTTAAAATGCGTATTGACCTCCGTTCCGTTCGTTGCGGCAACGGCGGCTGCAGGAGTGCGTTCCGTTTACTTTTTTAAGCCTTGACAGGGAACTGTTCTGGATTGTATCATTAAAACATGATTGTAGATGAACTTTGTTTAAAAATATATCAGAATGCGTTTGCGCTCGCATCGGATGAAGGGATTATGGTTGCTTTTATCAATATCGTAGCGCCGCCGTCTTTGCCGTTTGGGGAGGATTCTCTGCGGACTGCGTTTCGGAAAACCGTCTGGAACACGCCGCTGTCGAACACCGATTTGGAAATTGCACGATCGGCCGAGCTCCGTTCGGGGGAAATGCGGCTTGATTCCATCGTTGAATTCGGTGACGAAGCGAACGCCGGGTGCGTGATTCCGTTTCCGGAAACACTCAGATATATTAATTATTAATATATTTTAAATGTAGCTTATTTTTAAATTTGGCTTTTCGAGATTTTCTGTTATAATAGTATTACATGCGTATTCTTAAACAATGTATTATAACATGTCTCCTTGCGGTATTGCCGGTTTTTGCGCTGTATGCGCAGTCGGAAGAGAATCGGATTTCCGAAAAAAAATCTGCCTGGCAGCTGCTTGAACCTGATGAAAAAGCTGCCTGTGCTTTTTCGGCTCCGCTGATTGCAATGAACGGACTGGAAATATGCGTTTTTAATCCTGAAGCCGGTGTGTTTGAATCACCCAGAAAAGGCCTGTCATTGAAGCTGCTGAATGAGTCCTGGTCCGTTTATTCTTATGCCGATTTGATTGCACAGATAGAAACACTTGAATCCGGCGGTCAGGCGGGGGCGTACCGGCGTTTGAAAAAGATGCTCGATGAAAATCGCGGATTGTCGGTAATGGAAATTGCAGAAAAAAACTGCCTTTCTACGCTTGAAACGATTCGGTTGTTTTACATACATTCCGTAGCCTCCCGGCTCGGTCAAAAAGGAATAGAAGCCTGGGATAAAGGACGAGAGCTTGCCTTGCTCCGATGGGCGGTTCCCGCCGGCTATATAACGGAAAAAGAAGCCGCTGAGCGCGCAAAAAAAATAACTGATGAGATTCTTACCGGATATACCGATTTTGAGGATTTTGCGGCTCACTATGCATTCGGCCGGGGATTTTTCGGCGCCGCGGATAATACGATCAATTCCAAAATGAAGGCCGTATGCGAATCCGTTGAAAGATGTATCCGTGAATACGGTATGGACGGTTTAAAATTCGCTTCTTCCGGCACGGAAAGTCCCATACTCACCTTATCTGAAGTAAAAGCGTATACCCCCGACAACGCATATTTTTCATGGTACGACGTGCATTCTTATCTTTCGTTTCGGAATAAAGAGGAGCAGGACGTCCAGATTGCCACCATTGATAACTATATAAAACAGTACGGCGCGCTCGCCGGTTTGTTTTATATGAAAGCCGAGCGTTATATGTATTTCGGGCGGTACCGCGACGCCGTGAAGATTTTCAGGGAATATGCTGCGCTTGTTGCCGAACGAACTGATTCCGAATCTTTTTTGCGCAGCGACTGGTTCTATTTATACGCCGTTGCGGCCAATAAAATGAACCTCCCCTTTGAAGCGCTTGAAGCGCTTTCCAACTTGAGTGCCGAGGACAAACGGGATCCGAAAATTTTATTTTATACGGGTTATACGTATTCAAAATGTATCGGCCGTTCCGCCGATTATGAAGTGAACGAACAATATGCGCAGAAAGCGCTTGATAATTATATCGCGGCCGGCAACGCCGGTTATGAATTGCCTGAACATATTATGAAATGGATACAAGGCAACTCAGAGGAAATGTAAAATATGAAAAAGAAACTGATAAGCACCGTATTCGTTTTTTGTGCGTTTGCAAGCGTTTGGTCACAGCAGATTCTTGAACCCGACGTACTCGGTAAGGTTCTTGCTTCCGTATTTGAGGTTGTCGTTGAAAAACCGGTGGAAAAAAACATCGAATACGAACGTGATTTGCCCTGGGCGCGTATTGCGTTTTCAATCAGAAATGATGCGTATTTGCCGTTGGGAACCGCGTTTCTGCTCGATACGGGAGAATTCTACTCTGCGGCGCACGTGTTCTCCCTGTACGAAGATTCCTTATACACGGATTATTATATTCGGGACGGCAGCGGAAAGACGTTTAAGGTTGATACCGTGACGAAGTTTTCCACAAATCGCGATTTCATATCTTTTACCGTCGAAGACTATACGCCGGAACAGGGCGCCGGACTTGCTGTTGCAGATGTTGCCGAGATGAATTCCGTCGTTTTTTCAGTCGGCAACGCGCTGGGAGACGGAATCGTAATCAGAAACGGTATTCTTACCAGCCGAACTTATGAAGTTGAAAACGGCGAATGGAAATGGCTCCGGTTTTCAGCGGCAGCGAGTCCCGGAAATTCAGGCGGCCCGCTTATTACCGCAGACGGCAGAGTACTCGGCATCGTTACGATGAAAAGTGAGAATGAAAATTTAAACTACGCGCTTCCTTTTGCGGAAACGGATTCCGTGGAAGCCGGCGTCGGTTTTATGTATAACAGTTTTTACTATTCGCTTCCGAATGTCCTTTCGGAAAAGTTTTACCATATTTTTGATCACACCGTATCGCTGCCGAAAAAACTGAAAGACGTGCAAAGCGAATTGACGGAAGCGTTTAATGCCTATGTTACGGACGTTGCCGCCGGAGTGCGTAAACAGTTTAACCCGTTGGGCCGTAAAGGCTTCGTATCGGCTTCCGGAAGTGCGGAAATATTGTCAAATTATTTCCTCATGAAGTTTCCGTATACGTTGTATCTGAATGAAGCGGGTAAGTGGGACTACGGATATCCGTCGTCGCAGGTGCATCAATTGCCGGGCAACGGAACCGTTCAGTTCGGAAATATGATGGGACTGTCGATGGGCATCATCCAGAAACCTGATAACGTTTCCATGGCGGAACTTCTTTCAAATCCGAAGCTTTATATGGATTATTCTCTTGCAGCAGATAAAATAACGCGTAATTTCAATTCGGAAAAAATCGCTGTTACTACGTTGGGCCAGCCTGCGGAATCATCGTCTTACGTTGATTATTTCGGCAGAACGTGGCAGGTGAATCTGTGGCGGCTCGGTTTTGCCGATTCTGCGCTGCTGTGCTATGCGCTGCCGCTTCCTAACGGCATATATTATATGTACGATATCGCCTCAACCGGAACGATCGCTGCGTGCGGAAAAAACGATATGTCGTTCGTAGCCGATTTCGTGTATCCGTGCTATACCGGAAAAATCAGTGAATGGCAGGAATTTTTATCTTTGCCGCAGGAACTTGCCGGTGTTCCCGTGGATTTTTTACGTGAATTTAAAATAGAAATGAAAGCCGACTCCGTTTCTATCGATACGGGAGTTTTTACGGTTGATATACCGCAATCCGTTCTGCCTCTTAACGAGGATTCTTATTTCCGCGCAACCTGCGCGTATACGATGCGGGACGATAAACTGATTTTCGATAATCGGTCGTTCGACGTATTTACGAACCGCCGTACGGATAATTATAAGTATATGAATATATCAAAATTGAAAAAACCGGCAGCCGGCGCGCTGAAAAATACCGTGGAAATATGGGAACAGAAAAGAGATCGAATCACGCCGTTTAATAGTGAACCGTACAATTACGAACAGTATACGTATTGCGATAAAGTCTTATATCCGGCAGGCGTGTCGTTTGAAAACCGTACGGATGCGGATGTCGTGTATCTGCTGTGCACCGAGTTGGGAGGCCAAAATAAATTTGAAGAAATATCGCGTTTTTCGGAACGGGCCGAATCGTGCATAATTGAATTGCGTTAACGGCTCCGGCAGCTCCGTTTATTAACTGAAAATTAACCGTCAATTCATTCAAAAGAAATATTGCGCTTGTATGTTTAGGACATGAAAAGTGCAGAAATCATGCAGAACGTGCAGACCGTCCCGTCCGTTTCGGCAGAATGTTTCGACATTGCCGATATGAACTTTTATTACGGACCTCACAAGGCGCTGGAAAACGTGAATATGGTTATCAGGGAAAACTCGATAACGGCTTGCATCGGTCCGTCCGGTTGCGGTAAGTCGACTTTTTTGCGTTCGCTCAACCGTATGAACGACACGATTCCGGGAACGCGCGTGGAAGGGGCGCTGCTGTACCGAGGCGTCGATTTGTACCATGAATACGACGTGCTGGAATTGCGCAAAAACGTCGGCATGGTGTTCCAGAAGCCGAATCCGTTTCCGATGAGCATTTACGACAATATCGCCTACGGACCGCGGCTGCACGGAAAACTTTCAAAAACGCAGTGCGACGAGTTGGTTGAACAGTGTCTGCGCGACGCGGCGCTTTGGGATGAAGTAAAAGACCGGCTGCATAAAAGCGCGATGGGCTTGTCGGGCGGTCAGCAGCAGCGGTTGTGCATTGCGCGGACGCTCGCCGTTAAGCCGGACGTTATCCTGATGGACGAACCGACGTCGGCGCTCGATCCGGTTTCGACCTCCCACATCGAAGAGTTGTGTTTTCAGCTGAAAAAACGGCTGACAATCGTAATCGTAACGCACAACATGCAGCAGGCTTCCCGTATTTCCGATACGACGGCCTTCTTTATGGTAAACGACGAGCGCTGCGGATATTTGGTCGAATACGGCGAAACGGAACAGGTTTTTTATAAGCCGCGCGATCCGAAAACCGAAGCGTACATATCGGGAAGATTCGGCTGAGCCGGAATGCCCGGACGTCCGGGCGCGGCGCGGCGGCCGTTTGAGCCGTTCGCATCGTAAAAAAAATGACGCTGCAAAGGAGAACCGGATGAGAACTCAATTTGACGAAAAACTGCGTACGTATTACAACGATACCATTTACATGGGAACGATGGTCGAAGAATATCTGACTTCGTGTATAGACGCGTTCCGTGCCGGTAATACGGAACGGGCCCGTTTGCTGATTACGGACGACAAAAAAATAGACGAAATGCAGATGACGCTGGAACAGGAAAGCGTTAAACTGCTGCTGCTTGAAGCGCCGGTGGCGAAAGATCTGCGGAAAATCATTACGTCCATTAAGATTTTTGCGAATCTGGAACGGATCGGCGACTACGCGTGCCATTTGGCAAAACTTACGGTAAAAGGCGATCGGTCGATTTATCCGTCTTTTATAGAACCGATTGCGCAGATGGCGTTGGCCGCGTCTACGATGATACGCGATTCGCTGACCGCTTATATACAGGACGACGAGCAGCTTGCCATGCAGACCGCCGCGCGCGACGCCGAAATAGATTCGGCAAAGAAAAAAATCATCGCGCAATTGATCATGCTCACACCGGCGAGTGAAAACGAAATGAAGCAGATTTACCGGTATATTTCCATTTGTAAGGATCTTGAACGGCTCGGCGACCATATTACGACGATTTGCGAATGGGTGGTGTTCACCGTTTCCGGCAAGATACTCGATTTGGGCAAATTGGTGACGAAAGACGAGTGATTCGCTTCCGGCGGGCGCGTCCCGGTAAACGCGTTGCCGGTAAACGTGCCGGCGGGCACCGAGGCCTCGGCAGCAGTGCCGGTAACGGCGCGCCCGTTTTGCGTTTAATAAAAATCTTTTTTTCCGTTTTTTTGCCGATACAAAATTGATAGAATGTTGTATACTTAAGTAAAGCATTTTGGAGGTTTTGTTGAATTTCCGCAATTGCCGCAGGCCGTTTTACCGCAGCACTACGTTTTCACTCTTTATCCGTTCAATCCTTTTGAGCGTACTGTTTCTGTGCGCCGCTTCCGCTTATGCCGCCGTATATACCTGGACCGGCGGAGCCGGTGACGGCAGCTGGAGTACAGCCGCTAACTGGAGCCCTTCCGGAGTTCCCGGATCTTCCGATACGATAAAGTTTACTGCCGGTCAGTCTGCCGAGATCACTTTGAACGGCGATGTTACCATTGCGGGTGCGCTCGTGTATAACACGACGGGTACGGTTACGTTCAATTTGAACGGACATTCTCTGTCGGTCAATGGCAGCGGAACCGAAATCAACAGCCGCTTCAATTTGGGATCTTCGACGGACGACGCCGCCCTGCAGGGCGCTCACGTTGTGATAAACGGCCCCGGTACCGTTAAAGTAAATGAATTCGATTCAAGTCAAAATGTCGATTGTTCGCTGACGCTGAACGGCGGCGTCAATTTTTCCGTTTCCAATACGATATATGCGAACGGTACGGCGGTAACGACTATCGCCGGTGATTCCTCCTGTTCTTTTACGCTGCCGGCGGCGTATGATTCCTCGGACAGTACGAACGTTATCGAATTTGCCGGCGCTATGCCCGTTACGTCTGCAGTGGGTGCGTATACCGTTTCAACGTCCGGAACGCCCGCCGTCGGCGGTACTGTAACCGTGACCGTGAGCAGTCCGGCGACCTTTTCGGAACTGAAGTATGTTTTTACGGTGAAGAACACTAGCGGTGCAACTGCCGAATCATACGTTATAGACGGCATGCCGTACACGTCCGGAACCACCGTAGATAAAACCGGTCTTACACCCTCCGATACGTCCGGTTCGGGTTCAGGACCGTACGTGTATACGTTTCCGATCGTTTTCCCGGCAATTATGGATTCGGGCGACGGCCTTTCTTTTACCGTGCAGGACGGAGCCGGCACCGCGCTGGGATCCGTGCTGTTTTTTGCACCGGCGTCGGGGAAGACTACGACCTGGACCGGCACAGTGAATCGTGATTGGTCTAATTCCGGTAACTGGACGAACGGCGTTCCTTCGAGTACCGTCCACACGGTAACGATTCCCGCCGTAGCAGTTTCGCCGGTGCTGAACGAGGCCGTTGCAAGCGGTGTCAAAAAAATAACCGTCGATTCCGGTGCGGAATTGTCGCTCAACGGTCAATCGGCGGGTGGCGCGGTTTTGGTGAACAACGGCACCGTAACGCTGACCGGCACGGAAACGGACATCGGTTCCGTTACGAACGGCACGGTAAGCACCGTCGTGTATACGGGACCGAGCGCGACTCCCGTGTGGGGCAGCGATTACGCTAATCTGACCGTCAATGCCGGCGCGACGCTGACGCTCGATAGAAATGTTGTGGTGAGCGGCGCTTTGACGAATTCTTCCGGTGCCGTTTTCGATTTAGCGGGTCAAAATGTAACGGTTACCGGTGCGTTAACGAACGACGGAACCGTCCGTCTGTACGGCACGCAAACCGTTTCCGCCGGTTCCGTTACGAACGGCGCGGGAAGCACCGTCGTGTATACGGGAGCAGACGATGCGACTACCGCGTTCGGCGCCTCGTTCGCCGCGCTGAAAACTTCTGCGGGAAAAGTACTCGATTTCAGCGCGTCCACCGTTACTGCGGAAACGATTGTGGCGGCCGGAGCGTTGACGCTGAAAGCGGCGAGTCTGACGCTGACCAGCGGCGGCTCTGCCGGCGGAAATGTTTCTTTTACGTGCGACGATTTTGAACTGGGCGGTTCGTTTGAAGTCACTTCCGGAAACGTTACGTTCGATTGTCCGCTTACGGTGGCTTCTGCCGCATCCGTTTCGGCACCCAACGGTAATGTCAATTTTAATTCTACAATAGACGACAGCACTTCAAATACGAACACGTTTACGGTTGTCGCGGGCGGCGGTACGGTTACGATCGGCGGGAACGTCGGTTCGACGAGTCCTCTTGCCGGATTTGAGGTAACGGCCGGTTTGGTAAACGTAGGGGCCGCCGCAGTGTTCGCCGATAAGCAGACGTATACTGCCAACGTTTCGGTGACGACCAATGCTGCGGCGACGTTCACCGGTTCGGTAACGATCGGTTCGGGCAATACGTTTACGTCCGGTATCGGCGGAATTACATTTAAAGGATCCGTAACGGGCGGAGAGGTGAGCGGTTCCGCCGGCGCCGCTATAACGATGGATAACGCGGCTGACGCCGTTTTTGCTCCCGGCTCCTTTACGCACAACGACTGCCTTTTTGAAGTGAAAGGTTCCGGTTCGCTCAACATAAAAGGTGCGTATACGTTCAATACGTTTACCTGCGTTCAGGCGGGCAAGCAGATTGCGTTTAAAGCCGGCGCGGTGCAGACCGTCGCCGGCACGTTTGCGGTTACCGGCACTACGGGTTCTCCTGTTTTGCTCGAAAGCGATACGTCCGGTACGAAGTGGATTATTAACGTCAATCCGAAGAAGACGACGGTAACGTACGCGAAAATCAGCGATTCCGAATCGTACGACGTTCTCGTTCCCTATGTTACGAATTCGACCGGTTCCAATACGGTGAACTGGGTTTCCGCCGTCTATACCTGGAAAGGAACCGCCGATTCCAATTGGGATACGCTTGAAAATTGGCGCGTCGGAACCGTTCTTCCCCAAAAGCCGACTGAAAAGCCGCTTTCAGACAATGCCAATTGCGAAATCGTGATAGGCGACAGCGGCACTGCGGGAACTTATCCGCTCGTACTGAGTGCGTCGAATCCCGCCGGCAACGGCTCCGGGGTGATAACGCTGAAATCGATTACGGTCAACGCCAGCTCCCGGTTTGAAACGAACGGCCGTTCCATAACCGCGGATACGGTCGAAAACAACGGTTCGGTAACGGTTTCCGGGAAAGAAAGCTTCTCTTTTACGGCGCTGACGAACGGTGCGGCAAGTACGGTTACGTACCGGAATGCCGGCGAGTCCGTTTTTCCCGTGTGGGCTGCTGATGGGGCAACCAACATTTCGTACGACAATCTGGTTATTCAAGGTTCATACACCGGCGGCATCGATACGACGAATACGACGTTACTGGTGGACAGTAACGTTATTACCGTGGCCGGTACGCTGACCAATTACGGCTGTATCGAAATAAACGGAACCGGTTCCGTTTCAAAGACGGACAGCGCACACGGTAAATTCATCTATTCCGCCGCTGCGGGTTCCATTGCCAATTACACTGATGCGGCCGGAGCGTACGACTATTACGATCTCGAGGTAACTGCGGGAACGTGGGCGGTTTCGGCGCCTATCACTGCCGCCGGTAGTGTTACGAATGCGGCGGTACTCTCGTTGTCTGCCGGAGGTTCCGTTACCGCCGTAAAAGGCGTCTACAGTAATGCCACTAAGGTAACCGGCGGAACTTGCGCCGTTTCGGCTACGGGCAGTACGTCATTCGTTACGGTTGCCGGTTTTGACCTAGCAGCGGGAAGCGCGCTGAAACTGAGCGCCACGGACAAGGTAACGACCGGCCTCTTCAGCAGCAGCGGTACGGGAACACTTGAATTAAGCGCCCCCAATCTGACTGTCGGTGCAGAGATTTCGGTTGATACGCTGATTCTTGCACCGACAAATGCCGCCGCCACGTATACGATTTCGACAAAGATATCCGCCGCGAACGTTCTGCTCCGGCAGGGCGGAACCGGTGCTCCGTCGTTCGTTCTGGATAATACGGATAATATCGTTTCACAGCTTGCGGCTAATGACGTCGGAGCGGTAACGCTCGTAACGGCCGGCGCACTGTCGTGCGGCAGTGTTACCGATGTCACCGGTACGTCTTACAGCGGAATAACCGCTTCCGGAAACGTTACGCTCAATGCGGACGGCGCCATTACGCAGACCGCTCCGCTTAAATGTGCGGAACTTACGGTTACTTCCGGCGCTGAGATTATACTCGGCAACGAGGCGAATAAAATTGCGTCGCTCGGTGCGGTGTCGCGCGGCGGTGAGTTTAAGCTCGTGGATTCTGAGGGCGGTCTCACCGTAGAGGGTGCGTTGGGGGCAGTTTCCGGCAAAGCAAGCAGCGTCAGCATTAAGACTGCCGGCGGCGATCTTGTGCTGAACGGTGCCATTACGGAAATCGGTACGGTAACGCTCATTGCGAGCGACGACATTACCCATGCCGCCGCCATTACGCAGACGGCGCCGCTTACCGCCGGGACGCTGCGCTTTCAAGCGGACGGAGCCGTTACGCTTACAAACGCAGACAATGCGTTCGGTTCGGTCGGAGGTTCGGGGGCCGCCGTTTCCCTTGCCGATGCGGACGGTTATACGATAGGCGATGCTGTTGCCGGTTCCGGAATCGTTGCAAGCGGAGCGGTCAGCCTTTCGAGTACTTCTGGTGATATTACGCTGATGCAGCCGGTTGCGTCGACCGGCGGAGATATAACGCTTGAAACAGTGGTTTCTCCGCCCGTCGGTTCGGTTGTTTTGAATTACACAGGAATAGCCGTTGTCTCCAACGGCGGAAAGATAACGTTCAACCGTCCGGTCCGTTTGGATGCAGATATCGAGATAGATTCGGGCGGCGGTGCGATAACTTTTGAAAACACGGTGACGAACGCGATGGAAAACGAGCTGACGTTGTCTGCGGGTACGGGCGAGGTTACCTTGAAAGGGGCGATCGGTACCGATACGGTTCCGTTGTCTAAATTTAACGTAACAGCCGATTCGGTTGCCCTGAACGGCGGTTACGTTTATGCCCAAGATCAAACGTATACGGCGAACGTGACGGTTACCACTGCGGTACAGTTGACAGGTACTGGGAAGTTGACGCTTTCGACGGATAAAAAATTCAGCGCGGGAACCGGTCTTGCGGTATTCGATATTAAAGTTACCAACGACGGAAAGATTATCGCCGGAAGCGGCGGTATCAGCTTTTTGAACTCGTATAGCGGTGCGTCCGGAACGCTTACGAACGACGCGGCGGTCGGTATCGAGTTCAAAAACACGAGCGGAGCTTCTCTTGCCGTCGACGTCGGAACGTATAAGGCGAACGGCGGGCTGTTAAAGTTCAGCGGTGATTCGGCGTACAACTTTAAACCCGGAGATTCGACGTATGCGGCGCTTTCGTTTCAGAATACGGCGAGAGTGACGCTGACAGCCGGAAGTACACTGAATACGGACGGTGAGGTTACGGTCGGCGGTGCCGGTGTCCCGGCTTCTTTGACGTTCAAGAACGGTGCGGGATTTGAGCAGTCCTGGACGGGAACCGCTCCCTCTTTTACCGTTACGAACGGTGAGGTTGCCGTCGGTACGGGAACGTTCGTCTGCGGCAATTTGAGCGTCGCTTCGGATGGAACGTTCACTCAAACCGGCGCTAACGCATCCGGTACGGCCGGTAATTCCGGATTTCAGTCCGTTCAGTCTATGACGAACGACGGTACGCTGGTGTGGGACAGTACTTCGATGGGCGGATTCGTTACGCTGAAGGACAGTGTGGGCGGTTCAAAAGCGGCTGAAATCGCTTTCAATAAGAAGAACGTTTCAGTTGCCGCGAACGTTACCCTTTCCGGCGTGTTTTACGATTTGACCGTTCCCCCAGGCGTTACCGTGACGAACGGCGCCGGAATACGGGTGAGACGTGATTTTACGATTAAAGCAGGCGGGCAGTACGCGGACAATGTGCAAATGCTGACGCTCGGCGGTTCCGATTCTTTGGGTGCCGATTCCGAGGCCGGCACGATCAGCGACAACGGAACGCCGAAAAGTTCACTCGGTTCCGTCGTCGTCAATCAGGGCGCTACGGCAAAATCGTTTTCAACGGGTATCAAAACGGGTCAGATTTCCGTTTCGGGCGGAAGCGGCGCGGTAACGTTCAGCGGTGCGCTTGAAGCCACGCAGTTCGAGAACAATGGCGGTACGTTCGCTTTGTCGTTTAACGCCGCGGCGGGCGGGCAATCTTCTTCCGTCGCCGCCGCTTTGACCGTCAATACGACGGGCGCCGTTTCGTTCGGCAACAGCTCGACGGATGTTTTTTCCGTAACGGGTGCGCTGTCGGTGCCCGTCGCCGCGGGTGAAGTCAAGACCGCCGGTACGATTTCGGCCGCATCCGTATCTTTTGATCGTCCCGTCTCCCTGCTCGCCGATACTAAAATTACCGGCAGCGGTGCCGGCACTCCGGCGGTTCAATTCGGTTCTACGATAGACGCCGCGCCCACAACTGCCGCCGCCCTGACCGTAACGGCGGGTACCGGCACCGTCGCGTTCAACGGAGCGGTGGGTGCTGTGAACGCACCGACTTCGCTGACGATAGAGAGCGCGTCCGCCGTTTCTTTGAACGGCGGGGAGGTGCATACTTCCGGCGCGCAAACGTACCGCGGTGCGGTAACGCTCGGCGCGGATACTTTGATTAAAACCGCGAACGACGCCGTTACCGCGAACGACGCCGTTACGTTCGACGGCGCGTCCTGCACGGTAAACGGTGCGTTCGCGCTTACGGTGAACAGCGGAACGGCGGCGCTCGTATTCGGCGGGGAAATCGGAACCACGACCATGCCGACCCTCGTGTCGATTTCTGCCGGCGCGGTCGAACTGCACGCGCCACTTAAAACGTCCGGCGCGCTTACCGTCAGCAATTCCGGCATATTCAAATCTCTTGACGGCGCCGATATCGAAGCCGACGGAAAAATCGAACTGACGGGCGCCGCAGTCGGCGGCTCGGTCGGCGGCGCGTATCAGCTCGCCGGCAGCGTCGTCTCTTCGGGCGGAGCGGTTTCCATCGGCGGAACCGTCTCGAGTCCCGTGAACGTGTATTTGTATACGTCAAACACCGGAACCGCTGTGCTCCAGTTCGAAGCCGGTGCGGGAAACGGCGTTACGTTCAACGGTAACCTGTTCGCGGCGGCTTCCGGCAAGACCGTCGCGTTCGACTCAGACGTTCAGGTCAACGGCAGTTTCGTTACGTACGGAATTCCGATTTCATTCGGCAGCAGCAGCACCGGCATAACGTGCGAGGGTGATATCGTGCTGCTCGGCGAAAAATATGTGGAAGACGACGACACGGCGGCTTCGGGAGTTGCGGGCCTGTTCGCCTACGATCATCCGCTGCGGACTGCGGCAGCCGGATACGCACCCGCTTCGCTCAGCCGCACCGTCCTGTTTCCGGAACGTCTTCCCGACGGCAGCTCGCTTTCTTTGCCTGAGAAGACTTCGGCACCCGTTCCTTCCAAATCGGCCGTATTCGACGCGGCTTCACTCGGCGGCAAAACGCTCTGCGCCAAAAAGAATTTCTACGCGAACGGCGTCGCGCTTGAAGGCACCGCCGTCTGGACACTTTCGATTCCCGACAACGGAAAAAAATCGGCCGCTTTTGCCGAAGCTTACCATACGTCGTTCAAAAACTGTACAGTAATCCCTCATCCCGGCACAGGCTCTCACGCTGCGGTCGCCGCCGCCGAAGGCTGCACCGATTCCGGCTCGAATACCGGCATCGCTTTTTCCCGGCCGTACTTGCTTATGGACACAGGAATCGCGGCCACCGATTTGTCGGGTACGGCGAATCGGTCCGGAACGTACACGGTGTACGACGACGTCGTCAGAGTGGAATTCCGCGATTCGGCGGGAAATGCAATACGAATCGAAAACTCGGAAAACGAAATAAGCGCCGCACTGCCGAACGTCAAGTTCAACGGCGGTTCGGTTGTGTTCAGCGGCGCTTTTACGGATGCGGACTGTACCGTTTCAACGGACGGCAAGGGAGATCTGGCGGTGTTTTATCTGCGGATTTCAGACGCGGATTCCCGGTGGAATACGGATGCAACCGGAACGTCCGCAGGACATCCCGACAGCACGGACCGGGGACGCATGGGTGTCGCTGCGGCTCACCGCACGGCCGTTCCGAACTTGGACATACCCAAAGCGCTCGTCGCCGTGTACGCGACGCTCGTTGACGAAAATAAAAACCGTATCGCTCATTACAGCGGCATCCCCGTTAAAACGGACGGTTCGGAAGGCGGTATTTTCGGTGCGGTTACCGACCGCTGCGCGCCCGTGCTGGTTGCAGTCCGTACCGGACAGGAATTGCACGAAATGGAAACGGCTACGGCAGGAACACCGAATCAGAAACCGTACGACGCGCATAATTTTATTGAATTCCGCTATTCGGAACCGGTCGATATAGGCGATTTATCGGCGATCGGCGGTGCGCTGAATGTGCAGGCGTCCCGTTCGTTCGCTTCGGCGGCCGAACATGGCGGCGCTATCACGGAAGCAGGAGGCGGCCTGACCGTTACGGGATTCGCTTCCGTTGCGTCGGGTACCCTTGTAACCGGCAGCCGCGATCCTGCCGTCGACGTCTCCGAAGTACATTCCCTGTACCGCTCTTTCGCCTTGACCGTCCGTGAGGGAACCGCTTCGGTACAGCCGCACCGCGTGAGAATAGGCATCGCCTCGTACGTGCAGGGAACCGTTACGCGGAACAATACCGTGTTCCACAACTGGATAGGTTTTATCGATGAAAGCAAACTTCCCGCCGGCGCGGTAACGCGGATAGGCAACGATTTTATCGTCGATACTGCCGCAGTGAAAAATAAGCTGGTTCATGAGGGAACTGCCAATCATCCGCTTCCCGCGCTTTCCGTCGATTCGGAGACCGATGAATTATACGGCGAGTGGGACTGTTCTCCGCCGGTATTTGCCAAATTCGCGGGTTACGACTCGACGGACGGGTGGGCAAACGATTCTCGCGAATGTGAAATTATCGGATCAGGCTACCTCACCGGCGGCTCTCCCGGTACAACCATAACGCAGCTGGAATTCCACCTGTTCGACAACACGCCGCGGTACACGGCTGCCGACGTGTATCAGTGGGTTTCAAAGCGCGGCTGGATGCGCGGCACTGCCGACGAGCAGGCTGCGCGCGATATAAGCGGCGGTGCCCGTTCGTTCGTTTCTCAGACGGGCGTTACGGCGGAAAACAAAACGTCAGGCGGCATCCGGGCGTCGTCGCTTGAAGGCGCTGTTTCCGCGTTTTCATACCGCAGCAATTCGTCGGGTCTCGATTCCTCCGTTAAAACGTTTGAAAACTCGGGCGTCGGCATAGATCAGAAATATTACGCCAACTCCGTGTTCGACGCGGCGACCTCGCCGACCAGATCGCCCGATTCGGACGGTCTGTATTTCGTGATCCCGCTAAAATCGGAGGATGCCGCGCTGTTTCCGCTGCGTTCGTCGTTCGACATTACGTACGATGCGTCGGCTTCGTATATTACCGATCTTGCCGGCAACCGGATGAAATCCGCAGAGGTTGCTTCCATAGACCGCTCTCCGCCGACCTTTTCGCTTACGGTTGCGCCGGTTAAAACCAACAAACTGTACATCGTGTTTTCCAAGCAGATACGGACGACCGCCGCCGCTTTGGCCGTTATCCCGACGCAGCTTGAGCTGACCTATACGAGCGGTACGCCGGTTCCTGCCACCAATTTTGCCATCAAAACGGACGTTCCCGCGGAACTGGTGCGGCAGACTGCCGACGGAACCGGGCTTGCCGTTACGCTGAGCCGCCCCGTAACGCTTGAGGACGTGCGGAATCTTCGTGTCCGCGTAAAACAGCCGGCGACGACGACGATAGATCCGCTGACGGGCTTGCCCGATTATATTCCCGAGATTTTCGATGTGAAGGGAAACTCGATGATCGCCTTATCGGCTCACACGTTGAGCGATTTTGCCGTGAACGTGGTGAACGTCATGTATGCGTTCGACGGCAAAGGCAACGCGGACGCGGATTCCGCCTTGCTGGGCGAAGGCACGTACGGTTCCGTTTACGACGAATATAATTGGGCCGTGCGCGATTTCAGCGGATCGGGAAACAACACCGGGCGGATGCTCACCGATTCCGATATCACCGTTGCGGTTCGCGTAACGGACGGCACCTCGGACGGCGGCATTGAAAACGCGCCGCGCGACGTTGCCTTTAAACTGATCGCCGCGGTAACGTATCCTCCCGATACGGTTTCCGACGCGTACAACAATCATCTGGGTACCGCTTTGCGGGTTTGGCTGCCGACCGAGCTTTCGACGCTCGCGTCCAAACCGAACCCGAACGCGAAGTATGTCGGCGAATACGCGGTGGACGCCGATACCGCCGGGCTGCTGCGGAATTTTGTCATACCGAACGCGTCCGATTCAGCCGGTTCGTTCGGCTGGACGGCGGGGCAGGAAGTGCAATTCCTGTTCGGGCTGTACGATGCTACTGATCCTGCTGCGGCAATTATGATTGATCACGACGCGGATCCCGGCACTCCTGACGTTCCGTTATACGCGCTGTGCCTCTCCGCCGATCGCCGCGGCGTGCAGTCGTCCGTTTCGGGTGAAATGGCGTCGTCGCTTGATCTGTGGTCTTTCAAATTGGCCGATAAAGTCAGGCAGCGCGGCGGGGTTACCATTTTGAACAACGTGATAAACGCGTCCGTCCGCGAAGAAACAGTCGTGGAAGTGGACATGCCGGCTGCCGGCAATCTGAGCGTCCAAATTTTGACGCTCGACGGCAACGTGGTAAAAACGCTGCAAAAAGGCAGAACCGCTTCCGGTCTGCATTATTACCGCTGGAACGGCACTAACAATAGCGGCAGTCCGGTCGCGCGCGGCATGTATTTCGTCAGAATTACCGGATCGGGATTTGACGAAACGCGGAAAGTCATGGTGGTGAAAGAGTAGCGGGCGGGCGGCCTTCGCGTCTGCACGTGCGGAGCCGGTGATCCGGCCTCCGCACGTGAGCGGCTCAGCTCAGCAGCATCCGGTCGTTTACAAGACCGTCTTCGCTGACGGTTTCAAACTTTTTGAGCAGATCGGCAACCTGCAGGTTCTTTTTTTCTTCGCCGCGCACGTCGTACACGACGTTGCCTTCAAGCATCATGATAAGCCGGTTGCCGTAGCGGATAGCGTTTTTCATGTTGTGCGTAACCATAAACGTCGTCAGCCTGTCTTTCGCGACGATTTCTTCTGTCAGTTCGAGCACTTTTTTCGCCGTTTTCGGGTCGAGCGCCGCCGTGTGTTCGTCGAGCAGCAGCAGCTTCGGTTTCTGCAGCGTCGCCATGAGCAGTGTCAGCGCTTGGCGCTGACCGCCCGAAAGCAGCCCCACTTTGGACGTCATCCGGTTTTCAAGACCGAGATCGAGCGACGCGAGCATGTCGCGGTATACGGCGCGTTCTTCCTGTTTGATGCCCCAGCCCAAACCGCGTTTTTTTCCGCGGCGGTAGGCGAGTGCGAGGTTTTCTTCTATCTCCATATTTGCGGCGGTTCCCATCATCGGGTCCTGAAACACGCGCCCCAAAAACTGCGCGCGGTTGTGTTCTTTCCAGCCGGTGATATCGGTTCCGTCCAGCATGATGGAACCGGTGTCCGTTCGGTGCACGCCTGCGATCAGATTCAGCAGCGTCGATTTTCCCGCGCCGTTTCCGCCGATGACCGTAACGAAATCTCCGTCGTCAAGTTCCAATGAAATGTCCCGCAGCGCCTTTTTTTCCGTAATGGTACCCGGATTGAACGTTTTTGAAACATGCGTCAGCTTCAGCATGAAGTACCTCCCTGCGTGCTCTGTTTTTTTATCATATTCTTTTTAATAACGGGAATGGCGAGCGCCAGCGCTACGATGACCGCGGTCAGGAGTTTCAGATCCGTCGATTTCAGTCCGAGCTGCAGGACGACCGCGATAATGATGCGGTAAATGATGGAACCGAACACGACGGACATGAGCATATACCAGAATGAAAACCGCCGGCCGAAGATGACTTCACCGATGATGATCGACGCGAGGCCGATAACGATAGTACCGGTTCCCATGCCGACGTCCGCGTATCCCTGACTTTGGGCAACGAGCGCGCCGGAAAGCGCGACGAGCGCGTTTGAAAGCATGAGCCCCGCGATTTTCATAGTATCGGTGTTGACGCCCTGCGCGCGCACCATCCGTTCGTTGTTTCCGGTGGCACGGATTGCACAGCCGGTTTCCGTTCCGAAAAACCAATAGAGCGCCGCGATGATGACTGCCGAAAAAATCATTCCGGACAAAAGCGAACTGACAGTTCGGTCCAAACCGAACAGCTCTTCAAACTGCGTCATCAGCGTAACCGTGCCCAGCAACGGCGTGTTCGCTTGCCCCATGACGCGGATATTTACGGAATACAACGCGATCATCGTCAAAATGCCGGCGAGTATACCGGGTATCTGGAGTTTCGTGTGCAGCAGTCCCGTTACGATGCCGGAAAGCCCGCCGGCGACGAACGCGGCGAGCAGTGAAACGGCGGGATTTATTCCGTTGACGATCATAACGGCGCTCACCGCTCCGCCCAACGCGAAACTGCCGTCTACGGTCAGATCGGCAAAATCAAGTACTTTGAAAGTGATGTATACTCCCAGCGCCATAATTCCCCAAAGCACACCCTGCGATGCGGCGCCTTGTACGGCAAGTAAAATTCCCATATGTGATCCTTTTTTGTTTTAGTCTGCAAAACGTGTGCGGCGGCAGCCGTTTCGGCTGCAACCGCCGTGCAGCCGCTCCGGCGATCGGCGATGCGGCAAACGGCACCCTTGTATGGTATCAAATTTTGCCGATTGTGTCATCAGAAAAAAAAGAGTATAATAGGCGGATATGAACACGATACAATATACGTTTACCGCAACAAGTCCGGATAAAAGCGGTTTAATTGCAGCTATTACGCACGCTATTGCCGCATCGGGCGGCAATATTTTAAATCTTGCGCAGCATACCGCGGTCGACGTCGGGATCTTTTTCTGCCGTATCAATTTTTCCGTTCCCGAATCGGCTGTTCCCGAATCATCCGATTCCGAATCATCCGATCAGTCGTTTTCGGAAGATCGGTTCCGTGAACTTTTTGATGAAACGGCCCGTTCCTTTTCCTTGACTTGGCAGCTGTTCCGCGCCGATAAAAAGCAGCGGATGGCCGTGCTGGTATCCAAGACGAGCCATTGTCTGTACGAAGTGCTGCTCAAGCATCAGGACAAGCAGTTGCATTGCGATATACCGGTCATTATTTCCAACCATCCCGATCTGTGTGCGGTTGCGACCGAATTCCATATTCCCTTTTATCAAGTCGATCCGGCCAAAGGCAAAGCCGCGTATGAAACCGATTTGGCGGCGATCCTTACCGAATACCGCATCGACATTCTGTGCCTCGCCCGGTATATGCAGATTCTGTCGCCCGAGTTTACGCGGGCGTGGAACAACAAGATTATCAACATACATCACGGCTTTTTGCCTGCGTTCAAAGGTGCAAAACCGTATCATCAGGCGTGGCATAAAGGCGTAAAAATCATCGGTGCCACGGCTCATTTTGCCAACGAAGATCTCGACCAGGGACCCATCATTTATCAGGACGTGATCCGCGTACAGGATACCAATTCAATAGAAGAATTCGTGCGCATGGGAAAAGACGTCGAACGGAAAGTACTTGTCGAAGGATTGAGGCGCTATTTCGATCACAGCATTTTCCTGCACGAAGGCCGCACGTTCATCATAGAATAAACGCTGAATAAACGTTTCTGCGCGGATAAAAAAACGGCGTGAAACGATTTTTTTTCCGCTTCACGCCGTTCTCCGTTTTTTTAGTTTTCAGTGCGGATTATTTCAGCTGCGCCTGAATTTCCGCCGGAACCGCAATACCGATTGCTTTCACCGTATCCGCGTTCACGGATAAGTCGCACGTTTCAAGATATTCGATCGGCATTTCAGCCGGTTTTTTGCCGTCACGGAGAATAGCCGCCGCCTGCTTGGCCGTCTGTTTGCCCAATTCGTAATAGTTTATGCCGTACGTTGCAAGACCGCCCTGGACGACCATGCCTTCTTCTCCGCAGAATACGGGAATTTTTGCCGGATTCGCTACGATTGCGACCGTCGCCATACCGGCGGCTATCATGTTGTCGGTCGGCGCGTAGATTGCGTCCACTTTGCCGATGAGACTCTGCGTAACCTGCTGGATTTCGTTCGAGTTGGATACCGTCGCGTCGATGTATTTGATGCCGAGCTCCGCGCACGCTTTTTTTGCAATATCGATCTGGAATTTAGAATTCTGCTCGCTTGAACAATACAGAAAGCCGATCGTTTTCAAATTGGGAACGAACTGTTTTGCGAGTTTGATCTGCGCTTCAACGGGCGTCAGGTCGGACGTACCCGTTACGTTCGTTCCGGGCAGTTCGTTCGACTTTACCAATTTTGCCGACGCCGGATCCGTTACCGCAGTAATCACGATCGGAATCGTGCGCGTCAGATTTGCAACCGCTTGAGCGGCGGGAGTGGCGATGGCCAGAATCAGGTCGTCTTTATCGTTCACCAGTTTCTGTGCGATCGTAACGCAGTTCGCCTGTTCGCCCTGCGCGTTCTGATAATCGATTTTGATATTCTGTCCGTCGACGAATCCTTCTTCTGCAAGGCCGTCCACGAATCCGCGGTACGACGCATCGAGCGCGACGTGTTCGACCAACTGCACGACGCCGATTTTATATACTTTTTCTCCGGTGGGTGCGTCTTTCTGTCCGAGCGCGAATACCGTGCTTCCGCTCAGCGCGGCTGCAAGCACGATGGCCGTCATTTTAGTGATCGTTTTTTTCATGTCCGTTTTCTCCTTGAACCGCCCGAATTTGTGTGCCGACCGGTTCGTACGTTTTCCCGATACAAGCTTCTGCAAATAAACTGTATCTTCTTTACTATAATGAAAGCGGCGTGCCGTAGTCAATATAATAACGGGCAAAAGCGTTTTTTTATTGTCAAACTGCATACGGAAAAGGTAAAATGTGGTATACTTGCATCCGTATCGGGCGGCCCGTTTCCGGCCGCTGTGAAGAAGCGCGCTGTGTGCGTGATCGATAAAAATTCTGCATTATATAGAGGTGTTTATGAAGGCGAAACCTATAACGGATCATATCTTTGCGTTGCACGCGGATATTACCGACGCACCGTATTTTGAAGGCATATGGTCAATTCCCGACGGCGTTACGCTCAATTCGTATATCGTGCGCGGTGAAAAAACGGCGCTCATCGATTTATACCGCGATTGGGAATCTGCGCCGCAGCAGATGAACGAACAGCTGTCTTCCGTCGGACTGACGGCGGCGGATATAGATTACGTGATTTTGAATCATCTTGAACCCGATCACACCGGATTTCTCAGGGAATTTCACGCGATGAATCCCGATGCGGAAATCATTTCAACGGCAAAAGGAATCGCGCTCGCGCAGAATTTCTGTAAAGCCGGAGCGGGAACGTATCGAGCGGTCAAAACCGGCGACGAACTTGATCTGGGAAAGGGCATCGTACTGCAGTTTACCGAAACGCCGAACGTCCACTGGCCCGAGACGATGATGACGTACGAACATTCGTCGGGCGTATTGTTTTCATGCGATGCCTTCGGTTCGTACGGCAAGACCGGCAACCGTATTTTCGACGACGAGTTCAGCACGGAAGAGCACGCTTTTTACGAACGTGAAGCGCTGCGCTATTATGCGAACATCGTCGCGAGTTTCAGTACCGCCGTCAAATCGGCGATCGCAAAATTTGACGGCGTTCCCGTTAACGTAGTGGCGCCGAGTCACGGACTGGTGTGGCGCGCTCATCCTGAAGTGATACTTGAACGCTACGCGTCGTACGCCGGCTGCAACACCGGCGGAAAACTCGAAAACAAAATATGCGTCGTATACGGTTCAATGTACGGCAGCACGAAGGCGGGCGTCGACGCCGTGGTTTCCGGTATCACGAAAGCCGGTGAACGCAGAGCCGCGGCCGGCGGAAATGCACCCGAAGTCGTCGTGCTCGAAATCCCCGCAACCGATATTTCAGTCGTGCTCGCGCAGGCGTACGATGCGGCGGGAATCGTTATGGCAATGCCGACGTACGAATATAAAATGTTCCCGCCGGCCGCGTACGTGCTGAATCTGTTCGCGCGCAAACATTTTACCGGCAAAAAAGCGCTGCGCATCGGCAGCTGGGGCTGGATCGGCGGCGCCAAAAAAGAATACGATGAAGCCGTCCTTCCGCTCAAATGGGATGAAATCGAATCGTACGAATGGCAGGGAATTCCGTCTGCGGAAGATTTGGAAGTTCTTGCGCAGCGCGGCGCGGCTCTTGCCGATACGGTTGCCGATACGGTTGCCGGTGCTGTTGCCGCTAGCGAGCGGAAATAATGTGTTTTTTTCACGTCGTTCCGGCTTTTACCGCCGGTTCGACTTGATTTTTTGTTTTCCTTTTATGATAATGTCATTATGAAACGTATATATGCGTGTATTATTTGCATTCTCGGTGTTTCCGCCGCCGCGTGGAGTTCCGCTTCGGATCGGATTATTTTCAGCGGATCGGTCGGAACCGCCGCCGTCTTTTACGGTGATTCCAGCCGTACCGACATGGCGTCCGGATTCAACCGATTCGTTCCCGAAGCGGACGTGTTTTTCGGCTTTATGCTCGATCCCGCGATACGTTTTTCCGTCGGAATGGTTTCCGTCTGCGATTTTCACGTTAAAGACGGCGCACACTGCAATTATATCGATTACGCGTTTTTCAGCGGTGTCAGAATATATCCGGGACTCGCAGGGCTTTGCGTCGCCGTCGAGTACGCCGTCGGCAGACGCACCGATTTTATCGATGCCGGTACGCCGCTCGACGGTATCCGTTCCACGCAGTGGGGCAACGGATTCAGGCTTTTGCTCGAATATGATTTTTCCGCCGGAGGAATAGGGTTCGCACCGGTTTTGGGCGGCGGCTGGCGCCGAATGCCTCGCGGCGATTCGGCGGACAATATATTGTCTTTGTATTTCAGAATAGCTTACCGATAGCTTCGCATTCCGAAATGAAAAAGACGGGAAACACCAATAAAACGTTTCAGCAGCAGCTGCTGTGGTACAGCGTCTCGCTGATAGCCGCAATGGTAGTTTTGGTTTCCGTCATCTTTTTTATCAGTTCCCGCGAGACGTTCAAATTACAGACGCAAACCTCCCGATATCTGTACGTGCGGCAGCTTACTACGTATTTGAACGGCTATCGCGAAAACCTCGATTCGTTTTTTCAAAGCGGTTCCGAGCAGTATTTGCAGAATATGAACTTGTACCTTGCCCGTTCGACCGATATGCTGCATTCTATAGAAGAAAGCGGTTCCGTCGGAAATACCGATATTCTGTTTTTGCTGCACGGTATTGAAAACGGACTCGATTTTATACGGCGCCGCTCGGAACCGTTCGCCGCGGAAGAGATTTCGGATTCGACGTACGCTGAATACGCAACGCTTTCCCGCGTCGTTTCGTACCTGCTCGATTACACCGACAATAAATTGCTTTCCGCCGTTATTGCCGACGATGCGGTGCGTATCGCGGAAAGCAGGCAGTTTATCGGCCGGTTCCGGTCGGTGCTGCTGATCGTCGTTATCGGAATCACCGCAGGATACGTTGCGGCGGCGCTGCTGCTCACGAGCTCGCTCGTTTCACCGATACGGAAAATGGTGCACGCCGCGCGCCAGATAACGAACGGAAACTTGGCGATTCCCGATATCAGCGTGCAGGGCGCCTCCGAACTGGCGTTTTTGGGCGACACGCTGAACCGGATGAAAGCGAGCCTGCTGGAACGGCTTTCGGCATTGCAGGAAAACGCCGATCTGGAAAAAAAACTGCATGAACAGGAACTTCAGCAGGTGAAAATCCTGAAAGAACTCGAAGCTGCCCAGTTTTTATCGCTGCAGGCGCAGATTCAGCCGCATTTCCTGTTCAATACGCTCAACGTTATCGCGCAAACTGCGCTGTTCGAGCAGGCGGCGCAGACGCGCACGCTGCTTTTCGATTTATCGTCGATGCTCCGGTACACGCTTGAAGCGCGGACCGCCGTATCCGTAGAGGCCGAATTCGATTTTATCCGCAGATATCTGCATATCCAGCAGACGCGTTTCGGCGATCGTCTCTCATTCGAGTTGAGCTGCGAGACTGAGGCGTACCGGGTGATGATTCCGCCGCTGCTCATTCAGCCGTTCGTTGAAAACGCCGTCATTCACGGGCTGGAACCGCTCGAAGACGGCGGAACGCTCAGCCTTGCTATCGCGCTGGAAGGCGATGCGCTGTCCATTACCGTTTGCGACAACGGAACCGGTATGACCGATGAAAAAATGGCCGCGCTGCTCGACAATTCACTGCCGGACGATCGGCCGCAAACGTCGCATATCGGCGTCAAAAACGTCGTAACGCGACTGCGCCTGTATTACGGCAGCAGCGCCCGGATCAGCATTCGGCGGATTGCGCCGCACGGAACGCAGGTGGAACTGCTGGTTCCGCAGTCGGGAGGAACTCGTGTATAAATTGATTATTGCCGACGACGAACCGCTGGAGCGGAAAGCGCTCGCGCTGATAGCGGCGCAAAGCGGACTGCCTTTTACCTGTATCGAAGCAAAAAACGGCAGGGAAGCGGTGGAGCTTGCGCTGGACCAAGCTGCCGACGCGGCGCTGCTCGACATCAAAATGCCCGCGGTGGATGGAATTCAAGCGGCGGAGAAAATACGGGAACGGCTGCCCGACTGTCTGATCGTGTTTTTGACCGCCTGGAGCGTGTTCGATTACGCGCAGACGGCCGTCAGACTCGGTGCGCGCGATTACATCGTAAAACCGGCTGAAACCGACGCCGTGATCGGCGTACTGTCCCGGCTGGTGCGGGAGCTTGATTCCCGCACCAGTTCACGCCGGGCGGCGGATTTGCAGATGAACGGTATGCTCGAACTGCTTGAAATGGATTTTTTCAACGCGCTCAAATACGGCGGTCTGTCCGCCGAAAAAATCAGATGCTGGCTTTCCCTGCAGCATATCCGCTGTGAATCGGGATTCTCGTTCGTTTTCAGTGCCGGAAACGACTTCGATTTGTGCGGCGGCGCCGTTTTACCGCAGATTACGGGGGCGTGCCGCAAAAACGGGTACGTTCCGTGCTGTTTTGAAGAACGGGCCGTGGACGGTACGGTTTTGTATCACGTGCTGGTGTTTTCGGAACAGCCGGAAAACGCCGTGCCGCGCATCGATTTGATGCAGTTTTCGTACAAATGGAGCGATTTCAGATGCGGAGAAGGGATGCCGTTCCGTTCCGCGGATCGAATCGCCTCGTCGCTTCAGCAAAGTCTGCTGGCGTATCTGAAAACGAACGCCGCTTCGCCGGTGCTGCATTACCGAAACCTGCCGCCTGCGGTTCCGCCGCTCGCCGGTACCTGGATGACCGAACTTGAATCGGGTATTATTCACGCGCTGTCCGAGGCCGACGAACAAGGCGCGCTGCTGCTGTCCGCTGAATATTTCGATCGCCTGATGCTTGAATACGGCGATGACGCGCCGGCGCAGCGGGCGGTCTGCATGGAAATGCTGCTGGTCGTTACCCGTTCCATTGAGTATAAATACCGCATCGCGCCGCCGGTGCTGCCTTCTTCGGCGGATACGGTAGATACGGCGGCGCTTCGGCTGATTTTTCAGGGATACGTGCATAAAACGTGTACCGAAGTGCTGACCGACCGGCGCAATAAGTACGAGCGTATTTTCAACAGTATAGAAGAGTATCTGCATATTCACTTTGCGGAACCGATTTCTTTGGAAACGGTTGCCGAATTCGTGGGAATCGACAGCGATTACTGTTGCAAATTATTTAAAAAACACACGTCGATTTCTTTCGTTGAATATCTTTCGGGACTCCGGCTGGATGCTGCGGCGGAATTGTTAAAAAACGGCAAACCCGTTGCCGACGCGGCGAGGAATTCCGGTTATCAGGATCCTGCGTATTTTTCCCGCGCGTTCAAGAAAAAATTCGGCCTGCCGCCGAAACAGTTCCAGCTCGTGCATTTGAACCGCTGAACCTCCGAGAGCTGAACCTCCGAGAGCCGAACGGCGGCGTGGTGCGGTTCGCTTTCCCTTTTTGCCGAAAATTTGGACTTTTTTGTAAATAATTGGACGCTTGTCGAAAAAACTGCCGTTGCCACCCTGTAATTTCCATCCTAAAATAAACCATACGACGCGCGGAACGGCGGCAAGTTCGCCGATTTGCGGTTTTAGGAGGATTTTATGAAGAAAATCATTTTTACGCTGCTCGCTCTGAGCGTACTTGGCGGAACCGTTTTTGCATCCGGTTCCGGTGACAAAGGTTCCAAAACGATGGTGCTCCGCTATGCTGAAAATCAGCCGCAGGATTATCCGACGACGCAGGCTGCGTACAAGTTTGCCGAACTGGTCGAACAGCGCACCGACGGACGCATCAAAGTCGAAGTGTATTACGGAGCGCAGCTCGGTGATGAAAAATCGGTTATCGAACAGCTGCAGTTCGGCGCTATCGATTTTACGCGCGTATCGCTTTCTCCGCTCGCCGAATTCAGCAAGGCGCTGAACGTACTGCAGCTGCCGTATTTGTATCGCGATCCCGAACACATGTGGAAAGTACTCGACGGATCCATCGGCGATACGTTCCTTAAATCCGTGGAGTCGAATAATCTGATCGGCCTTTCCTGGTTCGACGCCGGCGCGCGTAATTTTTACAATTCGGTTCGCCCTGTCACCTCTTTAGCCGATATGAAAGGTTTGAAAATCCGCGTGCAGGAATCGCAGCAGATGATGGACATGGTGCAGGCGCTGGGCGCCAATCCCACGCCGATGGCGTACGGTGAAGTCTATTCGGGATTGCAGACCGGAGTTATCGACGGTGCCGAAAACAATTGGCCGTCGTACGAATCGACGTCCCATTTTGAAGTGGCCAAGTATTTCGTCCTCGACGAACATACCCGCGTTCCCGAAATGCAGATGATTTCCGCCCTGACCTGGAAAAAACTTTCCGCCGAAGATCAGAAAATTATCCGCGAAGCGGCGCTGGAATCCGCAAAAATCGAACGCGAATTGTGGGCAGCCAAAGAAAACGCTTCCGAAGCCAAGGTAAAAGCCGGCGGTGCCGTCGTGACAGAATTGTCCGCAGCCGAAAAACAGAAGTTTCAGGATGCGATGGCTCCGCTGTACAAAAAATACGGCGCGGGATATGAATCGGTGATCGCCGATATTCAAGCTATCAAATAGTACTGCCGGCAGCACAGAGGAGGAACCGTGAAACATCCCGTTTTTAGATCGGAAATGAACCGTGCGGAAAAGGTGTTCAGTTGCGTTACGTATGCGTTCGATTGGGTATACCGCGTACTGCTCGAATATGCGAAAGTGGTACTGTTGGTTATCATCGTTATCGTAAGCGCGCAGGTGTTCAGCAGAAAAGTGTTCGGCACCAGCATCCGCTGGTCGGAAGAAGTGGCGCTTTTGCTTATGGTGTGGACTGCTTTCATTTCCATGGCGATCGGCGTGGAAAAAGGACTGCATATTGCCATTGAAATGTTTTTCAATCGGTTCCCCGGAAAAATTCGGATCGCAGTTACGAAAATAAACACGTTCGCGACTTTTTTGTTCGGTTTGGCGCTTGTCGTGTACGGCGGCAAACTGATCGGTTCCACCATGTCGTCCACGCTGCCGGCGACGCAGTGGCCCGCCGGTATGCTGTATCTGATGATGCCGGTCGGCGGCGTTTTTATCATGTATTTTACGTTTTTATCGTTATTCGGTTTGGAACGGTTCAGACATTTCGATATAGAAGACGGCGCCGCCGACGCGCCGCCGGAACCGCTCGCCGCGGTTTCCGGTAAGGAGGCTGATCATGTATGATCCTTCGATTGCGATCTGGCTGCTGCTCGGTTCGTTCGTCGTTTTCGTTATCTGCAAAATGCCGGTTGTGTTCGCACTTGCCGTTTCATCCTGCATTACGATGCTGTATATGGGAATTCCCCTGATGGCGTTCATTCAGCAGATGGGAAAAGCGGTAAACAGTTTTTCGCTGATGGCGATTCCGTTTTTCGTGTTCGCAGGTGAACTGATGGGAGCGGGCGGAATTTCAAACCGGCTGCTCGACTGCGCGAACGCGATCGTCGGCCGGTTTCGCGGCGGTCTTTCGTACGTAAACGTGCTGGGGTCGATGTTCTTCGGACATTTGTCCGGTTCCGCCGTTGCGGACGTGTCTTCGCTCGGCTCCGTGGAAATCCCCATGATGGAAAAGGCCGGCTACGATAAGGATTTTTCCGTCGCCATTACGGTCGCCTCGTCGTGCCAAGGCGTGCTGATTCCGCCGAGCCACAACATGATCATCTATTCGGTGGCGGCCGGCGGCGTTTCCGTAGGCGCGCTGTTTATGGCCGGACTGGTTCCGGGCATACTGTGCGGCATCATGCTGCTGATCGTCTGTTTCGTGCTGGCGCAGATTCGGCATTATCCTAAAGGTGAAAAGATTCCGTTCAAACGGGCGGTGAAAATCGTCTGGAACGCGCTGCTCGCGCTGTTCACCGCAGTTATCATTTTGGTCGGCGTTACCGCGGGGATTTTTACGGCGACCGAATCCGCTGCGATCGCCTGTATTTATGCGTTCATCATTTCCGTATTCGTCTATCGTGAACTGAAACTTACGCAGATTCCGCGGCTGCTGATGAATACCGTCAAGACGCTCGCCATGGTGTTTTCACTGATAGCTGCCGCCGGTGCGTTCGGCTATCTGTTGGCAATGCTGCGTGTTCCCTCGATGATTACGCAGGGGTTGATGGCGATTTCTTCAAGCAAAGTTGTGATTTTCTTATTGATCAACTTGATGCTTTTGCTGTTAGGCTGTATCATGGATATGGCGCCGCTTATTCTGATCGTAACACCGATTTTGGTACCGGTCGTGCAGTCGTTCGGTATGAGCCCGGTTCAGTTCGGCGTCATGCTCATTTTCAACCTTGCCGTCGGGCTGTGCACGCCGCCGGTCGGGTCCGCTCTGTTCGTCGGATGCGGTATCGGTAAGATTTCCGTCGAACGGACGGTCAAGGCGATGCTGCCGATGTATGCTGCAATGATCGTCGGATTGCTGCTGGTAACGTTCGTACCGTCGATTTCGCTGTTCTTACCCCGTTTGCTTGGATATGCTGTGTAAAACATATACCGCAGCGCTGCTGTTTTGTGCAGCAGTGCTGCCGCTGTTCGCCGCCGGTACGAAAGACCGGAACAAAACGTCTCCCGAAAACCGGATCATTTTACGGCTTGCGGATAATCAGCCAGACGGATATCCGACCGTTACCGGTGATCTGGCGTTCGCCCGATTGGTCGCCGAACGTTCCGGCGGCCGGATTACCATAGAAGTGTACAACAACGGTCTGCTCGGTGATGAAAAATCGGTTATCGAACAGGTACAATTCGGCGGAATCGATTTCTGCCGCGTTTCTATCTCTCCGCTCGCTTCTTTTTATCCCGATCTGAACGTGCTGCAGCTGCCGTATTTGTACCGCAGTTCGCTGCATTTGTGGAACGTTTTGAACGGCGAAATCGGTTCGTTTTTTCTCGACGCGGTTAATTCTTCCGGATTTCAGGGATTGTGCTATTTCGATTCCGGCGCCCGCAGCTTTTACACCGTCGGCAAGCCCATTCGCTCCGTCAAGGATATGAAAAACTTGCGGATTCGGGTGCAGGAATCGTCTCTGATGATGGCGCTCGTTTCGGCGCTCGGCGCGGTTCCCGTGCCGATGCGGTACGAATACGTGTACGAAGCGCTGCGGATGCGGGACATCGACGGTGCCGAAAACAATTTTCCGTCGTACGATTCCTCCGGTCATTACGAAGTTGCCCGGTTTTTTTCGGTCGACGAACACACCCGCGTTCCCGAAATGCTCATTGCGTCAAATATGTCTTTGGATAAATTGTCGGCGCCGGATCGCGCGCTCATTCTGCAGGCGGCGAAGGACGCTTCCGTTATCCAAATTCAGGCCTGGGCCGATTACGAGCAATCTTCCCGTTTAAGAATGCAGGAAGCCGGCTGCGTTATTCTTCCCATAGAAAACGTTCAGGAATTTGCCGAAGCAATATCGCCCGTGTACGGCGCGTTGAGCGAAACGCAGCGGCGGCTGGTTGCAAAGATTCGCGCCGTCGAAGATTAGAATTACGTTTTAAAATAAAAAAAGGATTGTCCGGAGTTCGGGCAATCCTTTTTTTATTTTTGTCGGTTCGGTTACCGTGCGTATTCGATAATGCGCGTTTCGCGTATCATCGTTATTTTTATTCTGCCCGGATACCGTAAATCGTTTTCAATCTGTTTTGCAATTTTCCGCGCCAGTTCTTTAACGTCCTGATCGGGAATCTTTTCGTTGTTGACCAGAACGCGCAGTTCGCGGCCGGCCTGTATGGCGTATGCTTTTTCAACGCCGCCGAAGTTTTCTGCAATCGCTTCAAGGTTTTCAAGCCGCTTTACGTAATTGTCGATCGTCTCACGGCGCGCGCCCGGACGGGCGGCCGAAATCGCGTCGGCAATCTGAACGATAATGGCTTCGATGCTCGTCGGTTCTACGTCGTTGTGGTGAGCGCCGACCGCGTTGATAACGCGTGCGTCTTCTCCCATTTTACGCGCCATATCCATACCCACTTCCGCGTGGTTCTGATCGGAATCGTTTTCCGCACCTTTTCCGATATCGTGCAGCACCGCGGCGCGCTTCGCCAAATCACGGTTTACGCCGATTTCGGCCGCGAGCATACCCGCGATGATTGCGACTTCTTTCGAGTGCGTGAGTACGTTCTGCCCGTAGCTGGTTCTGAAATACAGCCGTCCCAGCGCGCGCACGCCCTCCTGATTCATGTTGTGAATACCGAGGTCGAACAGTACTTTTTCACCTTCTTCGTAAATTTTCTGCTGTATTTCGCGCGTTACTTTCTGCACGATTTCTTCTATGCGGGCGGGGTGTATGCGTCCGTCGGAAATCAGCCGTTCCAGCGCTACTTTCGCAATTTCCTTGCGCACCGGATCGAAACACGAAATGACGACGGCTTCCGGCGTGTCGTCGATAATGATGTCGACGCCGGTCAGCGTTTCGAGCGTACGGATGTTGCGTCCTTCCCGTCCGATAATACGGCCTTTCATTTCATCGCTCGGCAGAGATACCGTTGCGACGGTGATGTCGCCCGTAGTTTCGGTTGCGATGCGCTGGATCGTCGTTACCAGAATATCGCGGGCTTTTTTTTCGGAAGAAAGCTGCGCTTCCTGTTCGATTTTGTTCAGCATCGCCTGCGCGTCGTGGCGCGCTTCGTTTTCGAGATTCTGGATAATCAGGTTTTTTGCTTCTTCGGCGGAAAGTCCGGAAATGCGTTCCAGTTCCTGACGGTACCGCTCTTCCTCGCTCAGCAGAACCGTTTCGCGCTCGGTCATTTTCTGAGCGCGCGCAGCCAGTTCCTGCTCCTGCTTATCCATGTCTTCGTTCCGTTTATCGAGCGCCTCTTCTTTTTGCATGAGGCGGCGCTCCATCCTCTGCAAATCGCTCCGGCGTTCACGGTTTTCCCGCTCCTGCTGCTTTTGTTCCCGAATGAGTTGATCTTTCGCTTCTAGTAAAATTTCTTTTTTCTGTGCTTCCGCTTCTTTTATAGCGTCCTGTTTTATCCGCTCCGCTCTCTGTTCGGATGCAGATAATTGAAATCTGGCGTACAGCCAGCGAATAGTCCATCCAAGAACAATTCCCGCAACAGGGAGCCCTATCCAAAACACTAAAGATATCATGTTTGTGCTCCTCGTTTTTAATAGAAATGTTCAGTCTATAAGTTATCATAAGTTGCCGGTATTGTCAAATATAAATTCGGCAAATGTAAATACAGAAAGGTTTTATACGGTGAATTCCGGATTCTCGGCTCCGCGGCCGTTTCGGCTGTCCGCACGCCCGTCCGTTTGCAGAATTTTACGGAAAGCATATTTACATATTTCATCTTACGCTATAAAATGAGAATATGACAGACTTACTTACAGACGCTGAATTCGACCTATTCCGTAAAGTTATTTATGCCGAGAGCGGAATTACTTTTTCAGAGACAAATAGATCAATTCTCGACAGCCGGCTGAAAGAACGACTGCGTGAAACGAAACTCGCCACCGTGCAGGAATATTACCGGCTCATCACTTCCGATAAAGAAGAAATGAAGCTGCTGCTCGATTCGGTGACGACCAATCTGACCCGGTTTTTCAGGAATCAACCGCATTTCGACGCGTTTGAACGGTATATCGTGCCGCGCCTGATTGAAATGAAAAAAACGCAGGTCGATAAAAAAATACGCGTGTGGAGCGCGGGCTGTTCCACCGGAGAAGAACCGTATACGATCGCGATGATTCTGAAAGACATTCTGCCTTCTCCGTACACCTTTGAGATCACCGCGTCCGACATTTCCCTGAAATCGCTTATGGTCGGCAAGCAGGGGTTTTATCCTGAGTCCCGCGTCGGCGGCATTCCCGATAAATATCTGAAACGTTTTTTTACCCAAACGGACGCCGGGTATCAGGTAACGGATGAATTGATGAAAACGATCCGCTTCGACTATCATAATCTCAAATATGATTCGGGTGCCCGCAATCTCGACGTCGTTTTCTGCCGCAACGTTCTCATTTATTTTGACGAGGCGGCGCAGCTTGAGGTTATAAACCGATTTTGGGACGCAATGGCGCCCTATTCGTTTCTTTTTATCGGTCATTCGGAATCGCTTTTCGGTATGAATACGAAATTCGAGTTTTTAAAAACGGACTGGGCTTGTTTATACCAGAAAAACGTACAGTAATAGGGGCTACTGATGAATTCAGCTGAAATTGGTGTGCTGATCGTCGACGATTCGGCGCTCATGCGGAATTTGATTTCCAGAATCGTAGAAAATACTCCGGGCTTATCAGTCGTCGGCAAGGCGATGAACGGTCAATTCGCATTGGAGAAAATTCCGTCGTGCCAGCCGGACGTTATCGTCCTTGATATTGAAATGCCGGTTATGACCGGATTGGAGTTTTTGAAAGAACGGAAAAAGCGGGGAATCGATATCCCCGTCATTATGCTGTCAAGCTTAACGACAGAAGGCGCGGCGGTAACGATGCAGTGCCTGGAACTGGGCGCAAGCGACTTTCTGACCAAACCGGGCGGTTCGGTCAGCGGCGACCTGAGCGCCGTTGCGGCGCGGCTGGTGGAACTGCTTTCATCGTACGGCGGACAATACGCCCGTCTCAAGAAAAACAAATATATTCCCGTATACAAGCATTTCGTTGATCCCGCCGCGCTTTCCGCAGTTGCCCGATCCGGATCGTTTACCGCACAGCCGGTTTCCGAAGCGGTGCCGGAGCCGAGCGCCGCGTTCCAGACTCCCATTGAAGTGCCGCAGCATAAGCAGCCCGCCGTCGTGCAGCCGCTGCGTGAAAGCGGCAGAATCGAAGTGATCGCCATCGGCATTTCTACCGGCGGACCGAACGCGCTGCGCGAAGTGTTCCGTGCGATCGATCCGGGATTATGTCAGCCCGTTTTGGTCGTGCAGCACATGCCGGCCGGTTTTACGGAAGAATTTGCAAACAGTCTGAATCATATTTGCCCGCTGGAAGTCAAAGAAGCGCACGACGGCGATCTGCTCAAACCGGGTCGTATCCTTATTGCGCCGGGCAATTATCATATGTTCGTGGAGCATAAATCGCTGGCGCAGGTGGTGCGGCTTTCGGACGCCGAGCAGCGCAACGGGCATCGCCCGTCGGTGGACGTGCTGTTTGAATCGGTTGCGGCCGTGTATCAGAATCGTGCGCTCGGCGTTATCATGACCGGTATGGGCCGCGACGGCGCCGCTCAGCTTGCGGAAATGCGCCGCCAAGGCGCGCGCACGCTCGGTCAGGATGAAAAAACGAGCGTCGTCTACGGTATGCCGAAAGTTGCGTGGGAATTAGGCGGCGTGCAGAAACAGGTACCGCTGCAGGATATGGCCGGCGAAATCAGCACTCTGGCGAAGGAGTATTGCTGAGCTGCCGCGAGCCGTTCAGTACCGAAATGATTTCCGGCTTCGTCAGATTCAGTCTACCTCTGGTAAGCAGAAAGACGATTCCGGTAGAGAGCAGCAGCAGTCCGAGCACGCCCGCCGCGCGCATTCCTTCCGTAACCGTTTTCTGCAGCAGTTGCGCTGCCGGATCGGCAAGAAAATAGCCGGCGGTTGCGGCCGCAACCGGCACGAGCAGTGAAAAGATTCCCTGCAGCGCCGCCGCTTTGGGCGACGAACCGATCTGCACGATGTCGCCGCACGAAAGTTCAAGCTTGCGCGGATTGGTCGCCTGAAACGGCGTGCCGCGTTTTGCGCAGGATTGCCGGTTGCAGTTTATGCACGTGTCGCTGATAAGCGGCGTAACCCACACCGTGTTCTTTTCAAAGTTGAGGACGCACGCTTTTTCACGCATAAAAATCACCTTTGCACGGGAGATCTTTCAGCCGCCGCGTGCATTCTTCGGCACCCGCTTTATTCCCCAGTTCTTTATACGTGTCGCGCAGATTGTACAGCGCGTCGTAGTAGGTCGGATCTACGGTCACCGCCTGTTCAAAAGCTTCACAGGCACTGTCGTATTCGGCACGGGTAAAATAAATGACGCCGCTGTTGTTCCACAGATGCGCGTTTTTCCTGTTGAGCGCAAGACCCGCCGCGCAAAACGTAAGCGCTTCGTCCTGTTCGTTCAGCATAAAACAGATGTGCGCCAGTGATTCCAACACTTCTTCGTCGTCCGGTTCCATTTTAAACGCCGTCAGTACGGCGTCTTTCGCCTGAAGCAGTTTGCCCGCGTCGCGGTACGTAACGCCCAGATTATACCAAAGCAGATAATTTTGATGTTCCATGGTGAGCGCCCGTTTAAAACACGCGATCGCCTCCGGATATTCACCGCGGGAAGCAAATTCTATCGCCCGGGTGTTCAGCATTTCAGGACTCTCTTTCATAACAGGCCTCCCTTTTTCGGAATACGGATATTGCCGATACGCATATCCTTACGTATATAGTACGGCTTTTCGGCCCGGAAGGCAAGCGCGATTTTACGGCAGCATTGACGTAAAAAGCGCGTCGATTTTACGGGCGGCGGCGGAGTCGGGATACAAACCGGTTACTTTTGCGCACGCTTGCCGTATCAGGGTGCGGGCGCGGGTGTGCGCCGCGGCGACGGCTCCGCTTGCGGTAAGCATGGTTACGCATCGTTCGACAGCCGGAGATTCTATGCCGTCTTTTCGGGCCTGCGTAAAACACGCCATGATCGTATCGAAATCCTGCGGCTGCTCGGCAAGGTGAATCAGCACCGGCAGACTTTTTTTGCCTTCAACGATATCGTCGCCGCGTTTTTTGCCGATATTGCCGGTCGTCAAATTCAATACGTCGTCGAGAATTTGAAATCCGACGCCGATGTCCGCCGCCGCGTTTCCCATAACGGATTCCTGTTCGGCAGTTCCTCCGCCGACGAGCGTTCCGGCTTTTGCCGCGAGCGCGGCGAGCGTTCCCGTTTTCATGCGGACCATCGCTTCGTATTCCTGAACGGAAGGCAGCGCGGTGTTGTCTTTATGCCATGCGATATCCATCGCCTGACCGAGGTGCAGCCGCCGCAATTCTTCGGCGTACAGCCGGTACAAGGCGAGTTTTCGTTCCGCCGGCAGCGGTACGTTCGTAAGGCAGGCCGCCGCGGTAAAATACAGCCAGGAGCCGGCGTTTATGGCCGTGTCGATTCCCCAGGTGATGTGCGCGGCCGGCATTCCCCGGCGGGTGTCCGCGCAGTCTTCTATATCGTCGTGGATAAGACTCGCCGTGTGAACGAATTCCACGAGCGGCGTTATTTCATACGCGGCTTCGGGACTTTCTTCCGTTCCGGCAGCCGCCGCCGCGCAGAGCGTTAAAAGCAGCGGCCGCCACCTTTTTCCGCCGAGCTTCAGCAGCGCTGCGCACGGGGATGAAAGCTGTTCTATGTGCTTTTCCGTCACGCAGCCCGGCAAAGTGCCGAATATGTTTTCATTCCAGCCGGCGCCCGGTGCGTCCGGTAAATTCTTTTGAAGAACCGATTCAATTTTTTGCAGTTCCATGGTATAATCATAACGCATATCGCGTAGTATACCATATTTCGATATAAAAATATAGGGCGAATGTGCCGATACTTGTGTATGGGAAGTTTATGGCAGCAAACAGTTATGAAAAACCCGATTATTGGTCCCGTAAAGCTTTTTCGGAAGGATATCCGGCTCGATCCGTATATAAACTGAAAGAAATAGATGAAAAATTCGGGATGATACGGAAAAATTACCGCGTTCTCGACCTCGGCGCGTCTCCCGGCAGCTGGACTGTTTTCGTTTTGCGGGCACTCGACGGCTCCGGGCACGTAACGTCCGTCGATCTGAATCCGCTTGCAAAAAACGTCAAAGGTGAAAACCTGACGTTCATACAAGGCGATTTGTACGATGCGGACGTGCGCCGTCAGGCGATGGAGCTCGGTCCGTACGATCTGGTCGTCTGCGACGCGGCTCCGCCGACGACGGGAAACCGCGTAGTGGATACCGCCCGTTCAACGGGACTGGTGGAATTGGCGGTGTATTACGCGCAGACGATGCTCAAAGCCGGCGGTAATTTTGCAGTGAAAGTCTTTCAGGGCGGCGATCAGCAGGCTCTGTTGAAAACAATGCGCGGCATGTTTTCTTCGGCAAAAGGTTTTAAGCCGGAAGCGTGTCGTTCCGAGTCGTTTGAAACGTATCTGGTAGGGCTCGGTAAAAAATAGGCGGACAGTTTGAAGTTGACATTGCGCAAAAAATACGTGTGCGTTGCGGCAGCCGTTGCCGCGGTGGGAGTCTCTTTCGCGATCTTTTCCGCGGTTTCCCGGCATTCGATCAGAACGGGGCAGGGCGGTTTTGAAACCGCTTTTATGCCGATCATGCAGGACGGTCAAATCGTTACCGACGGGGACGACGTTTCCGCCGATATGGTTTTTCCCGAATCGGACGTTTCCGTTTCGGACGGTTCTCTTTCCTATTCCGTATATCGGGTGAAATCCGGCGATATGATCGGCGTTATCGCCGAACAGTTCGGCTTGACGCAGGATACGATTATCAGCGTAAACAATATCAGACAGTCGCGTCTGCTTCAAATAGGGCAGTATTTGAAAATTCCCTCCATGCCGGGAATTTTATATACCGTGCGGGAAGACGGCGAGGTGCTTGATTCGGTTGCGCAGAAATATCGCATTTCCGCTGAAAAATGTGCGGAAGTCAACAACGTTTCGCTTGAAACATCCCTTTCGGCGGGAACGACGCTGTTTTTGCCCGAAGCCGAGCTGGATTGGGTTACCCGGCAGGAGATCAACGGCGATTTGTTCAGCCGGCCGCTCAAAACCAAATATTATTTTTCATCGTATTACGGCTGGCGGCAAAGTCCGTTTACCGGTGCCCGGTCGTTTCACAGCGGTATCGACATGGCCGCTCCGCGGGGAACTCCCGTTTACGCGGCGCTGAGCGGCACGGTCGTTCAGGCGGGATGGAGCAATACGTACGGAAACTATGTCCAGATCAAGCACCATTCCGGTTATCAGACGCTGTACGGTCATTTGGATAAAATTCTCGTTTCAAAGGGTGCCTACGTGTATACGACGACGAAGATCGGCTTGGTGGGCAGTTCCGGTTTAAGTACGGGAAACCACCTGCATTTTACCGTTTATAAAAACGGCAAAACGGTGAATCCTCAAAATTTGTGGAACTAACGGCGCACGCTTCGGGCGGCGATGCCGGAGTTAACGGAATCCGCCGCGCCGAAACCGGCAAATGGCCGGCGTTATGCAAATCGCTGCGGCGGCGTTACGACCCAGAACGCTTTAAGCGGTGAGTCCCCGATATTTATCAATGTGTGCGGCGACGATGCCGAAAATGAAACGCTGTCGCCCTGTTCCAAGTCGTACGCGTGCGATTCGTATTGAAGTTGGGCTTTTCCTTCTATTATAAAGCCCAATTCCCGTCCCATGTGTCCGTAGGAACCGCGGTGAGTTTTGCCGTTCGCCGGAATCCGTATCAGATACGATTCAAGGGCGTGTTTGCCGTCGCTTTCCGTCGGTTTTGCCAATTCTTCGTATATTACTTCGGCCTCTTCTACAGTGCGCCGTTCGTTTGCACGAATCACCTGTACCGGGCGATTCCGGCGGTATTCTTCAAACAGGAATTCAAGGTTGATATCCAGTACGTCCGCCAGCATCAGCAGCGTGTCGATTGCCGGTGAAACTTTGTTCCGCTCGATCTGCGATACCAGACTTTCGCTCACACCCGCGCGCTGCGCGACTACTTTCAGCGTATATCCTTTGCGCTCCCGCACTGCCCGAAGTTTTTCACCGAAACGGTAGGGAACCCGTTTATTTTGCGTAGATGTCATTGTATTGTTTCTCCTTGTTTTTTTCGAGTATGAACCGCATGTAATGATCTTCAAGGGTATTGTGCGGACCATTCAGATTGAGCCGTTTGCGCGCGCGCGCATTGTCGCGGCGAACCGTATACAGCATATAAAAATCACGGATATCGGAATTGATATCGGTTTTGATTTCCTGTTCCAAAAACGACGATATTTCGTCACGGCCGATAGCGGAAATACCTTGTTCCCTCAGTGTGGTTCTGAGCGTCTGTATCTGCTCGTATGAAAGTCCGAACAAGAATTCTTCCATAGCTTGTGATACGTCCCGATCGCCGAGGCGGGCTTTCAGAAACGCGTTCCACTGTTCGTCCAGCTGAATGGACAGCAGCAGCAGCTCGCTGGTTCCGACCATCGTTCCGAACGCGGGCGCAAGATTTCGCCGTGCTTCCCAAACCGCTTGCAGAACCGGCGCCGCGTCCGATACGTTCTGATCGTTGCGGTGTTCCCACAGAATTATCAGTGCGAACGCAATCTGCCGCCGGATATCGATCGGGATGGACATGTCGTCTATCAGGTTCATGTACACGTCTTCCGCCATCAGGGTAAACATGATGATACTGGTCGCCGTTTTGAACGCTTGCACTTCCGAATAATCGAGTCCGGAACTTTCTGCGATCCGCGTCATCGACGAAAACGTATGATATTTGACTACCAGAAATCCTTTGCCGAGCGTCGCTTTTGAGGGCAGATGAAGCATTTTATCTCCGTCCCGATGTATCAGCAGCGCTTCAATGAGCGTGTATTGCGTCCGGGTTTCTCCCATGATGATTTGCCGCTGCAGCAGCGACGGAAAATGCGCAATGCTCGTTGCAAGGCGTTTCATATCCGCAATTCGGTTCGTAAGTCCTTCAAGCGTTTCCGGTGAAACGGTTTGGAGCTTGTTCAGCAATTTTTTAACCAGTACGGATTCTTTATCCGTCAGTACGACGATATCGGTAGAAAAATCCGAATCCTGATTTTTCGATTCACCGTAGAATTCTTCTATATCGACCTGAGTAAATTCGTTTTGTTTTTTTAAAGTTTCATTTATCACAGTATTATCAGTATATCATATTTTACGCGGATTGCAAGTAAGTACTTGACAAGATGAATAATTATGCATATGATATGCATATGAATACAGTTTTTGCAGTGCTGGTAGTCGTCCTCGTCTCTGTCGTCGTGCTAAAGTGCGGTTTAGTACAGGAGGATTTGTATATGCAGCGCAATTACTGAAAAATGCTGTGCAGACAAGACAAGCCCTCCGTAAGGAGGGCTTTTTTTATGCGTATCGCGCCGACGCGCGGAATTTTTTAGAGGAGTTAGCATGATAGAAGCAACCGGAGCTCGGATTATAGTGCAGCTGTTGGAACGGCAGGGGATTACGACGGCAGCCGGAATTCCGGGCGGATCGATTTTGCCGCTGTACGACGAACTGTCGCGCAGTTCCATCACCCACGTTTTGGTCCGGCACGAACAAGCGGCCGGATTTATCGCTCAAGGTATCGCGCGGACGACCGGGCTGCCCGCAGTCTGTCTTGCGACCAGCGGTCCGGGAGCCATGAACTTATTGACTGCGATTGCCGACGCGCGCTCCGATTCAGTGCCGCTCGTTGCGATTACCGGGCAGGTCAATTCCTCCCTCATCGGAACGGACGCGTTTCAGGAAGCCGATACGTTCGGACTTTCGTTTCCCATTACGAAACACAGCGTTATGGTCAAGTCTCCCGAAGAACTGCTTCAGGCAATCCCGCAGGCGTTTGAAATAGCCGCTTCCGGGCGTCCGGGGCCCGTGCTGATAGACGTTCCGCGCGACGTTCAAACCGCAGTTTGCCGGTTCGACTCGTGGCCCGAACCGGGAAAGCGCTATCGCCGCGCGGCGCGCTTTCGGTCTGAAGGCGCCGAGTTTGCGCGGAAAATCGATGCTTTTGCCTGCGCGCTGCACGAATCTTCCCGACCCGTGCTGTACGCCGGCGGCGGCTGCAATTCTCCTGAAGCGGCCGCGGGTATAGCGGCACTGCTGGAGGTATTCCCGATGCCGGTCGTATCCAGTCTGATGGGAATCGGCTGTGTGCCCGAATCCCATCCGGTATGGTGCGGTATGGTCGGAATGCACGGCTGTGCGGCAGCGAACCGCGCGATGTACGATTCCGATCTGGTTTTGGCCGCCGGCGTCCGCTTCGACGATCGGGCAACCGGCATCGTACGGGAATTTTGTCCCGATGCGCAGATTTTGCATATTGACATCGACGCGGCGGAAGTAAACAAAATACTGCCGGCGTCGATTTCCGTGATTGCCGACTGCGAATCGGCGCTGCCCGCTTTGGCGCAGCGCGTACGGGAATATGCAGAAACCGAAAGCGGCCGCAGCGCGCGGTCGCACTGGCTTGCTTCCGCGGCCGGCTCGTATCGTTCGGAACGGGCGCGCGTTCCGGGCACATCGGCTTGCGGCGTTTACGGAAAACACGGGCCCGTTCCGGCAGCTGCCGGAAGTACCGCTTCGGAATCCGTCGTTTCGGAAAACGCCGGCCGGCTGCCGGATCCTCGTGTATTTATCGCCTCCGTGCCCGAACTCGCCGGTCGTGCGGGAATTTGCGCTTCGGATATTATCGTTACGACGGACGTCGGGCAGCATCAGATGTGGACGGCGCAGTATTATCCCGTAGAAAAACCGCGGCAGCTTTTGACCAGCGGTTCGCTCGGAACGATGGGCTTCGGGTTACCGGCGGCGATCGGTGCCGCGCTTGCAAATCCGGGAAAACGTGTGATCTGTTTTTCAGGTGACGGTTCGATCATGATGAACGTTCAGGAATTGGCGACGCTTGCGGAGCAAGGACTTGACGTTACGGTGATCGTACTGGAAAACGGTTCGCTCGGTATGGTTCGCCAACAGCAGGAATTCCTGTTCGCAAAAAATTATTCGGCGTGTCTGTTTTCAAAACAGCCCGATTTGGTGCGCATCGCTTCCGGCTTCGGTATTCCCGCGGCAGACGTGCAGTCTGATCCGCTCTGGTATGAAAAAGCGTTCCCCGCGGCCGGCGGCGGGCCCCGGTTCGTGCGGTGCAGAATTTCCCGGGATGAAAACGTGTATCCGTTCGTTCCCGCCGGCAAGCCGAACATCGACGCCATTCTGAATTAGGCGACGGGTTCCCGGTGCAGCTTTGCAGTGCGGATTTAGGCAGCTGTAACAGTTTTGCGCGCAGTGCATAAAAAAGCCGCAGAATAACACTGCGGCTTTGCGTTGAGATTTTGCAGTGCGGCTTTCGCCGCATTTTTCAGTACGCCGGAGCGTCAGTTTTTCGGAAACTTCGCTTCAAATTCTTTCAGAATGGCGGAGGTCAGCGGGCGGGCGTCGATATCCGTCAGCACCTTTTTGTTCCGATAGAAGTCGATGAGCGGCGCCGTCTGTTCCCGATATACTTCAAGGCGGTGCGTGATCGCTTCGATTTTGTCGTCGTCGCGAATATAGAGCTCGGCTTTGCACGAATCGCATATGCCTTCGTGCGCCGGAGGCATGAACTTAACGTGGTAATTCTGTCCGCAGTTTCTGCAGACGCGCCGGCCCGACAGCCGCTCCACAACTTCTTTATCCGCGATGTCAAAGTTTACCACCGCGTTTACCGGAACAATTCCTTCAAGCGCTTCCGCCTGCGGAATGGTGCGCGGAAATCCGTCCAGAATAAATCCTTTCTGCGCGTCGGGCTGGGACAGCCGCTCGCGGACCAATTCTATCGTAATATCGTCGCTTACCAGTGATCCGGCGTCGATGATAGCCTGAACTTTTTTTCCGAGCGGAGTTTGAGCTTTTATCGCCGCGCGGAAAATTTCTCCGGTCGAAATATGAGGGATATTATATGATTCTGCGACTTTCGCAGCCAACGTACCTTTACCGGCGCCCGGCGGTCCTAAAAAAATAAATTTCATGACGGAAGCTCCTCTTATTTTGTGCATACATTTTACACTATTTCGGGCGATATGTACAGTGAAACTGTTGACAGTGAAATTATTTGCACTGCCGGAACTTACATCACCGGCAGCTTAACTAACCGAAACAACGACTCCCTTTTTTTCAGATTCCCGTTTGGTAAATTCCGCGTAGGTAAACGTTATGAAATTTTTTATTTCAGCCCGTTTTTCCTCAGGCAGATCGATCATCATGTGCAGCAGGGGCCGAAACTCCGCGTATAGCGGCGGCAGGTATTCGTCGTCGGGACGGGGGGAATCGTTTTGCCCCGTAACCAGATATTCGACGGATACGTTCAGCGCCTTTGCGATCCTGACGGCAATTTCCGCATTCGGAACGGTTGCCCGGCTTCCCAAATAACAATCAAGCGACGGTTTGGGAATTCCCGTTTTTGCGGCTAATTCTTTGACCGTTAAAAGCTGATAATCCAATTCGTTTCGTAAATTCCGACGGAAAGAACTCATAAACGCATGATAATGCAAAATCATTATTACCGGCTTGACAATAATGATATTTCATAGTATTTATTAAGTGATAATGATATATCATTATCAACTTCGGTTTCTGTTAAAAGAATTACGGTTCGCCATTCTGTTACCTTGTTTCGGCGGGAACGTTTGGTTTTATAATTTTCTCTTTCGGGCGGTACGTCGTTTGCAGCCAGGCTGTCCGCGGCTCGGCTCCTTCGCCTCGGTGCGTCAACCGTTCCGGTTTCCGCACGCTTCGCCCGCTCCCATCCTGCGCAGCCGTAACCTTGCGCACGTAAACGCTTTATGCAGCCGTTCGGTTGCCGTTATCGGCAGATTCGGAACCAGACTGTGGCCTTTATCCCGGTCACAATTTTTAAAACAATTTCTTGCCCTTACATCAGAGTATACAATGCTATTGGAACCGATTGGAAAAAACACAGCGCCGGCAATAGCTGCAGCCGCATTACAAGCTGTTCAAACGGCACACTTGTAACATTCGGTGTAGTTTCTGTATCTCCGGAAACGGGCTATGGTTATATGAAAACAGCAGGTTCCGGTTCTGTCCTGAAACTTGCACAGTTTGTTGAAAAATCAGACTTGCCTGCCGCAACAGAATATCTTGCAGACGGCAGCTATTATAAAACAAATGTGGCAGAAATCAAAGAACTTTTTTTATTCGTGGCGAACAGAGATTTTGCCGCTATTTAAGAAATATGTACTGAGTTTTGCTAGCGGATATTTTTTGTTTCAGATATATACTCCGCTGATGCATTATTTTCATGGACCGATATTGAGTAGAAAAGTCGGTATTACAATGAGTCTTGTTACAGCAATGTTTTCTTTTAGCAATATTTGGATATATACAATTAGACTATTCAAACGTTTCTGATAGGCTATAGCAGGCTTTTTTATAATAACAGAATCTTGTTTAGGCGTTCAGAAAAAATGTTTTATCTTAATAAAAATGTCTGAAAAAATTACAAAAAATACAGTCATATCATCCCTGATTTGGAAATTCTTGGAACGCGGCGGAGTACAAGGAGTTCAATTTATTCTGTCTATTGTACTTGCGCGGCTTGTTACACCTTCTGACTACGGTGTGATTGCGCTGCTCCTCGTTTTTGTACAGATTGCGAATGTATTTATTCAAAGCGGATTCAATACTGCTTTGATTCAGAAGAAAGACAGCGATGACGTTGATTTTTCTTCTATCTTGTATTTGAGCCTGTTTATTTCAGCTGTTTTATATCTGCTGCTGTTCTTTATATCGCCGATTATTGCAGAATTTTATAATCAGCCGGTTCTAAAACCGCTTTTACGGGTGATTTCAATAACGCTTTTCTTCGGCGCAGTGAACAGCGTTCAGAGCGCATACATTTCAAAGACTATGCAGTTCAAGCGGTTCTTTTTCAGCAGTATGGGGGCTGTAATTGGTTCCGGTATTCTCGGAATTATCCTTGCATATTTTGGCTTCGGAGTATGGGCGCTTGTTTTTCAGCAGCTTTCCAGTGTATTTCTGACCTGTGTGATTTTATGGTTTACCGTAAAATGGCGTCCAAAACTGTTGTTTTCCTTTGAAAGAGTGAAGCAGCTGTTCGGCTTCGGCTGGAAACTTCTTTGTTCGGCTCTGCTTGATACAGTTTTCAGGAATATCTACAACCTTGTTATCGGACGTTTGTATTCCAGCAGTCAGCTGGGAGTCTTTAACAGAGGGCAGCAGTTTCCTCAGGTCATTGCATCAAATCTTGACGGTTCCATACAGAGCGTGATGCTGCCGACTCTTTCCGCAAACAATGATAATGTTCAGGAAGTGAAGCGGATAACGCGGCGTTCCATAAGTACAAGCGCCTATATTCTTATGCCGTGCATGTTCGGACTTGCAGCTGTTGCCGAGCCGCTGGTAAAACTGTTGCTTACAGACAAGTGGTTGCCGTGTGTACCGTTCCTGCAGCTTGCCTGCATCAGCTATGCCTTGTACCCGATTCATACAGCTAATCTTACGGGAATAAACGCGCTTGGAAGAAGCGATATTTTCTTAAAGCTTGAAATTATAAAAAAGATAGTAACGGTTATCAATCTTGTCATAACAATTCCCTTGGGGATCTATGCGATGGCTGTTGGACAGGTCGTTTCCGGTTTTATTTCGACGTTCATAAATGCATATCCAAATAAAAAGTTGATGGGATATTCATATATAGAGCAGTGGAAAGATCTTCTGCCGTCTTTTCTGCTTTCCATAGCAATGGCCGCTGCCGTTTGGAGTATTCATTTTATTCCGATGATGACGGTTGTTCTTTTAATTTTGCAAATTTTGGCAGGATTCGTAATCTACACTCTGCTTTCAAAATTATTTCATCTTGAGTCGTACGAATATTTTGTAAATACAATCAAAGGTTTAAGAAAGTGAAAGAATGCTATTTATCAACAGAATTTCATCCTGTAAAGAAGCAGAGGGATTCTAATATAGAATTGCTCAGAATCCTGATGATGCTCGTGATTATTGCGCATCATTATGTTGTAAACAGCGGTATCTATCAGTGTATAATTAATACCCCCCCCCCCCAGTCAGATAGCAAGTGAATTCAACACAATATTTGCACTGGTTTTCGGCTGGGGTGGAAAAACTGCTATAAATGTGTTCGTTTTGATTACCAGCTATTTTATGTGCAAGCAGGATTTCAAATGGAAAAAAGTGATAAATCTTGTATTGGAAATAATTTTATACAGGTGGGTAATTTCAGGAATCTTTTTACTTACAGGTTATGAACAATTTTCTTTAAAAGAATTTTATAAAACAATTTTTGTAATACCTTTTAATTTTGGAAAAGGATTTACTTCATCATTTTTGGGACTGTATATACTTATTCCATTTGTAAACAAGTTTATACTGTGTTTAGATAAGAAAAGTTTTGAGAAATTGATTATAACGCTTTTAATTCTTTTTACAGGATTATCATCATTCTTATTAAATACCGCTTTTGAATATATTGGTTGGTATATAACAGTTTATTTTATTGGGTGTTACATCCGTCTGTATGAAATGGAATGGATGAAAAACAAAAAAACTACAATATTGCTATGCGTGGGAACTCTGTTACTTTCGTGGTTGAGTATTGTAGTAATCAGGATTGTATCTGTAAAAATAAATAAAAATCTTCTTTACTATTGGTTTGTTTCGGATTCAAATAAGATTCTTGCTATTACAACTGCAATAGGATTGTTTCTTTATTTTAAGAACATAAAAATTGGATCAAATAAAGTAATAAACATAATGGCTGCATCAACTTTTGGTGTTCTTATGATACATGCCTCTAGCGATACGATGCGCAGATGGTTGTGGCAAGATGTCTGCAAAAATGTAGAGGCATTCACATCAAATAAATATTTTATACTCCACGCGTTTTGTTGTACTTTGTCAGTTTATTTTATCTGTATGTTTATTGATGTTTGTAGAAAATATATTTTTGGAAAAATAATTCAAATGATATCTAAAATGGAAAAATAAATATGACCGAACAAAAAACAATAACCGTAACGTCCCCGCTGTTGCCGGATTTGAAAGAATTTGAGAAATATCTTGAGGATATTTGGAGTCGGAAGTGGCTCACAAACAACGGATTCTATCATAAGGAGCTGGAGAAAGCTCTGTCGGAATATTTGGGCGTGCCGTATCTGAGTCTTTTTACGAACGGAACCCTGCCTTTAATTACAGCGCTTCAGGCGCTCAGAATAACCGGAGAAGTTATTACAACACCGTACAGTTTTGTAGCTACAACACATTCTATCTGGTGGAACGGAATAAAGCCAGTCTTTGTTGATATTGATGAAAAAACGGGAAATATTGACCCGGAAAAAATAGAGGCAGCAATCACTCCAAAAACTACTGCAATTATGCCTGTTCACGTTTATGGAACGCCTTGCGACACAAAACGGATAAAGGAAATTGCCGATAAATACGGGCTGAAAGTGATTTATGATGCTGCACACGCCTTTGGCGTAAAGGTGAACGGAAAATCAATTTTGGATGAGGGCGATGTATCCACGCTCAGTTTTCATGCGACAAAGGTATACAACACTATCGAAGGCGGTGCTCTTATCTGTCATGACGAGGCGATGAAAAAACGGATTGATTATCTGAAAAACTTCGGTTTTGCAGATGAAGTTACCGTTGTTGCGCCGGGAATAAACAGCAAGATGGACGAAATCCGCAGTGCTTACGGGCTTTTAAACTTGAAGCAGGTTGATAAGGCTATAGAAAGCCGGAACTCGACGGCAAAAAAATATCGTGAAGGCTTAAAAGAAGTTGAAGGAATTCGCTGGCTTGAGGATATAGAAGGCGTAAGACACAACTACTCGTACTTCCCGATTTTTATTGACAAAGAAAAATATGGAATGAGCCGGGATGAACTTTATGCAAAACTCAAAGAACACAATATTCTGGGAAGAAGGTATTTTTATCCGCTTATAAGTGAATTCAGCACATATCGTGGTCTTGAATCAGCTGCCCCGGAAAATCTTCCTGTTTCAAATAAAATGGCAGAACAGGTGTTGTGTTTGCCGATGTATGCATGGTTATCTGATGAAGATATTGGGCGAGTAATTTCAATAGTGAGGAAGTAATGAAAAAGTTGATGATTCTTGGCGGTTCACGTTATATTTTACCAGTTATTGAAGCTGCGCACAAATTAGGATTATATGTAATAACTGCAGATTATTTACCGGATAATGTTGCGCACAAGCATTCTGACGAATATGTTAATGTTAGTATTATTGACAAAGAAGCAACATTAGAAGCTGCTAAAAGACTTAAAATCGATGGAATAATATCTTTTGCTTGTGATCCTGGTGTTATAACGGCTGCATTTGTAGCAGAACAGATGGAACTGCCGTTTCAAGGCTCATACAAATCAACTTGTATCTTGCAGGATAAAGGATTATTCAGACAGTTTCTTGCTGATAATGGTTTTAATGCGCCTCATGCAAGACGGTATACAAACATAAAAGAAGCAGTTGAAGATGTGAACTTTTTTACATGGCCTGTTATTGTAAAACCGACAGATTCTGCAGGAAGTAAAGGAGTTACAAAAGTTGATTTCCCTGAAAAGCTCGAAGATGCTATAAAAATTGCCTTAGGGGGCTCTCATAACGGAGCTTTTATTATAGAAGATTTTCTTACTTTTGAAGGACATCATTCAAGCGCCGATTCTTTTACGATTAACGGTGAGCTTAAGTTTGTGACATATTCTGATCAATTATTTGATAAGGATGCAGAGAATCCGTATACACCAGCTTTTATTATCTGGCCATCATCTATGAAAGAAAAATATCAAGAGGAACTTACTAAAGAAACTCAAAGGCTTATGACTCTGCTTGATATGAAAACTGGAATTTACAACATTGAAACCTGTGTTTCTAATGGCAAACCATATCTGATGGAAATTTCACCGCGCGGCGGGGGCTGTAAAATCGCAGAATTACAACAAATGGCGTTTTCTAATACATTGATAGAGAATGAAATTAGAAGTTCTATAGGAATGCCCTTAGTGGAGTTACATCAGACTGACTGTAATGGTCATTGGTGTGAAATGGTAGTTCACGCAGAATCTGGAAAAAGCGGTACTCTAAAAAAAATATGGGTCGAAAAGGAAATTGAAGAAAAATATCTGAAGCTTACTGATATAACAGCAAAAGAAAGAGATAAGGTCTTACCTTTTACAGGTGCTAATATGTCGTTAGGAGATATGTTCTTTAGGTTTGATACACGGGAAGAACTTGATGATGTAATGTCAAAATCAAGAAAATGGCTTCATATAGAGTTGTCATAATAATAGTATTGATACAGATATTTAGGTAGTGGTGTTATGAATTTGAATACAAAAGATTATTTTCAGTTTTTCATAGAAACAGTGTCTTTTGATGAAGTATTTGAATTTGTTATTCAAGCAAAAAAACACTACCCATATTTACTAGAAGGAGTACAAATAGAATCGTTCTGTAAGAAAATTTCTTCTCTGGCAACATTTGTTACAGTAAGAAATGAATCTGATAAACTTATAGGATTAATTGCTTTTTATATGAATAACAGTAATTTTTTGTATATAACTTTAGCTTGTGTTTTAAAAGAATATCAAGGTAAAAAATTGTTTAAAAAAATGTTTTTTCTTTTAGAAACAAAGGCTAAGTGTCAGAATTATCCGCTAGTACAGTTGGAAGTAAATAAAACTAATGAAAAAGTAAAGGCTCTGTATGAGCATTCAGGGTTTATTCAAATACTAGAAAAGGATGAATCTCTGATTATGCAGAAAAAAATTAATATTTGTGAAGTTTCTGAGTATAGGGGGGGGGGGTATATAAAACTTTCTTAAAGACTCATCTTTGTTCAATTTATATAAGTCAACAATCTCGGAGATGCGTATGAAAGAGATTGGTGGCTATTTAGAATTAGAACTGTCCAGTGGAAAAGAATATTATTCAAATCTGATATCAGTTAATACTGCAAGAAATGCATTTGTTTATATAGCTAAAGCAAAAAAAATCAAGAAGGTTTTTCTTCCATATTTTTTATGTGATTCTGTATCTGAGGTGTGTGAAAGAGAGGAAATCAAATACTCGTTCTATCATATAGATAGACAATTTAAACCCATTATTGATTTTTTACTTGGAGAAAATCAATATCTCTATATTGTTAATTATTACGGTCAGATATCAAACAAAGAAATCAGAGAATTTAAAACAAAGTATAAAAACATAATAATAGATAATGTTCAAGCATTTTTTCAGGAACCAATAGAAAAAATAGATACTATCTATTCTTGTAGAAAATATTTTGGTGTTTCTGATGGTGCTTATCTTTCAACAGAAAAGAGATGTCAGGAAAATATAGAAACTGATATTTCAAAAGACAGAATGAAACATATCTTAGGCAGATTTGAAAGTAGTGCTTCTGATTATTATTCTGATTTCCATAATAATGACGAGTCTTTTAAGGGATTACCGTTAAAGTATATGTCAAAACTAACTCACAATTTATTGAGTCAGATTGATTATCCTAAAGTAATGCAAAAGCGAAATGAGAATTGGTCATTCTTGAATAAACAATTAAAATCAAAAAATAAACTTGATTTGATACAGACAGGAGCTCCTTATTGCTATCCATTCTATATAAAAAACGGAATAAATATAAAAAAACAGTTATCTACAAAGAAGATTTATATACCAACCCTATGGCCTAATGTGCTTAATCAGGAAAACTGTATAGAAAAGGATTATGCAGAAAATATTCTGCCGTTACCAATAGATCAACGGTATGGACTTGAGGAAATAACGTATTTGCTAGAGGAGTTGATGAAATGTATAGGTTAAGGGAATTAGCAGAAAAGGATATAGAAACTATAAACAAATGGAGAAATGATAAAAGGCTAATAGATTTATTAGGAGCTCCATATCGGTACATAGATATAAATACTGATAGCGAATGGTTCCAAAATTATCTCAAAAATCGAAAGACTACAGTTAGATGTTCTATTGTTGATGAAGACGATAAACTTTTAGGTCTTATCAGTTTAACTGATGTAGATCAGTTAAATCAATGTGCTGTACTGCATATAATGTTAGGAAGTGAAGCCTCTTTTGGAAAGGGAATAGGTACTTTCGCAATAAAAGAAATGCTTAATCATGCATTTAACAATTTAAACCTAAGACGCATAGAATTATCAGTATTAGAAAGTAATTCAAGAGCGATTCATGTTTATGAAAAGATTGGATTTGTACAAGAAGGAATAAAAAGAGAATGCGTTTTTAAAAATGGTAGTTTTATAAGTATGAGAATGTATGCAATGCTAAAAAATGAATTTACGGCTGGAATAACAATTTAATACGAATTGCCAATAGCATAAAATTGAAATACGGTAGAATCAAATGATAAATAGAACGCAAGAAGATGTAATGAGTACTTGGAAAAATCAGGATCTAGAACATCCGATGGTTTCTGTTGTATGTCTAACATATAATCATGAAAAATATATAAAAGATGCCTTAAATGGTTTTCTTATCCAAGAAACTGATTTCCCATTTGAGGTGTTGGTTAATGAGGATACTTCAACTGATGATACTGCAATTATCTTAAAGGAATATGAAAAAAAATATCAAAATATAATAAAACCGATTTATCATACAGTGAATGAATATTCACAAGATATAGATGTATTCGGGAATACCGTAAAAAGAACAAAAGGAAAATATATAGCTATCTGTGAAGGTGATGATTTCTGGATTGATAAGAATAAGCTGCAGATGCAAGTGGATTTTTTGGAGAAGAATCTAGAGTATTCAATGTGTTGTCATAATGCACAAGTAGTTAATGAACTAAATAAAATAAGCACAATATGTTTCTACATCGGTGATGCAGGGACGGCAACAATCATTGATAAAGGAAGTTTTGCAGAATCTTTTTTTGAATTGGGAACTGACGGAAGGAGAAATTCTTCTATCAGAATCAATGCAAAGAACGGTGGAAGAACTCCGCTGCCCGCGAAATCTTTGAATGAGATCTTGCAGAAAGACAGAAATATACGTTCCGACGTTCAGATGTTTATGGATGGAGCGAGCATTTTTTCTTTCACACTCAAGCAAGTTCCAAAACTGGTAAAAAATGTGCTGGAGAGAAATCAAAAGCAGATGGATGATATAGATTATTTTGTGTTTTATCAGGCGAATGTGTATATTCTTGAATATCTGCGGAAAAAGCTGAAAGTGGAAAACGAGCGTTTTGCTTATTTTATTGAGGATATCGGAAATACGGTCTCAAACTCAATACCAATTGTCCTGTCAGAAAAACTGAAAGACGAAACATTGTACACTAAAAAACATATTTTACTGGCAGGATTCGGAGTCGGGTTGAGTTGGAGCGGCTGTATGTTGGAGAAGATATAATTTGATGCCTTCTAGTTCGTCTTTTATGTGTTATCCGATAATTATTCCGACATTGAATCGATTTTCTCATTTTAAGGCGTGTATAGAATCTCTTGCGGCCTGTTTTCATGCTTCTGAAACGGAACTTATAATAGGTTTGGATTTTCCGCCTGCTGAAAAGTATATAGATGGATGGAAGAAGATTAAAGAATATATTCCGTCTATAAAAGGATTCAAAAATGTAGAATGTTTTGAACGGACTGAAAATTATGGATCTTTTAAAAATAGTAGTGAATTGCAGAATTATGTCCTCACAAAATACGATGCGTACATTTATACAGAGGATGATAACATTTTCTCTCCTGCATTTTTGGATTTCATAAATAAAGGGTTGGAAAGATATCGGGATGATCCTGATGTCGTATCTATCTGCGGATATTCCTATCCGATAAAATGGGAAACAACGGCTTCAGCAATACTTCAGCATCAATATTTTTCGGCATGGGGTTATGGTGAATGGGGGAAAAAACGAACATTGCTGCTGAACGATTTGAGTTCTGAATTTATCAGAAAAGCTCTTACTGATAAAGAGTCGTTAAGACAATTAAATTTTTCTCCTAAAAACAAGATTATGACTCTGTTTCTCTTTAATACAGAGGAAATTTCCTGTATAGATATTGTCCGCTCTCTCTATCTTACTATTACAAAAAAATATGTTCTTATGCCTACTGTTTCTCTTGTAAAAAACAACGGTTGGGACGGAAGCGGAGAACATTGTTGTGACATAAGGTTATCTATTTTTAAAGATCAGAAAATATGTGATCCACAAAAGCTGAATAAGAATTCTGCGCAGATAGTTGTCTTTTCTGAAAATCTTGAAAAATTTCAAATGAAAATTTTTGAAAACAGAAATAGAAATAAAGTAAAAGCATTTGTTATTTTATTGATGATAAAAATATTGGGATTTGATTTGGCTAAAAAATTATATAAGTCTTTCAAGGAATTAAAGCATGGAATTAAATGAAAAATCTGTCGCCATATGTATTTTGGCCAGGGATGTTGAATCTGCTCTTTACCGAAATATTCCGAAACTAGACGTATTAAGAAAATATTTTATGAATTCATGGATTATCGTAGTTGAAAATGATAGCAAAGACCGAACCAAAGACGTCTTGCATGCTTGGCAGAAAAAAAATGAACAGATATTAATTGATTCTCACGATGGAATAGATATCTCTTCTGTTTCATATTTCTCCGATAATTCTTTTTCCGGTACCTGTAGAAATAGAATTGAAAAAATGGTTGCTGTTAGAAACAAATATCTTCAAATAATGAAACAAAAGTCCATACATACTGATTATATAGTAATAATTGATATAGATTTGGATAATTTTGATGAAAAAGAAATTGTACAGGCAATAAAGAATGCCCCATATGACTGGAGTGCTATATTTGCAAATGGATTGTTGTATGCAACTGTGTTGGGGCGTCCTGTTTTTACTAAATTTTATGATACGTATGCTTATGTTCCGGCGAATTCAAAGACTAATCAGTTAACTTACAAAGAACAATATCTTAATAGAGAAATAAAAACTAAAAAAAATGATTATATTTTGTGCAGGTCTGCATTCGGAGGTATAGGGATTTATAAATATGAATCAATAATCGATGCAGTATACTCCACCCAAGAAAATAAAAGAAGTCAAGTAGAAGAAGTTATATGTGAGCATATCTCCGTAAATGAATATGCAAATAATTTCGGACGAAATTACATTTGTAATGACTTAAAAACATATTATCAAAAAATTTCTTTTTTGGTTGCAATTTTACCGACATGGATTTTTATGAAAATACAGGAAATAAAAAATCATAGGAAATTTCCGGAGTGAATAATGAATCTGATTAAGAAAGTATTAAAAGTAAATTTACGGTCCATATTTTTGAATTTCTATTTACTTTCGATTAATAAAGCTATCTGTCTGCAGATTCTTTTTTCACGGAATATAAAAATTGTCTCGATTTATGGGATAGGGGGTGCATGACAAACATATTCATACAGGAATGATTCAATTTGGTTTTAATAATGTCGGAAATCTAGATCCAAGATATGAACGCTTAATAATAGAAATTGTAAAACCCGGAAAAGTTATTTTTACCGGACGTTCTTTTTGAGGAAACGGTACAAGACTCTCTATCCATGGAGTGCTTTCAGTTGGTAACAATATTTGTATAAATGGTAACACTACAATTTGTTGTGCTCAAGAAATAAATTTAGGTTCAAATACTTTGGTTTCATGGGACTGTATTTTTATGGATACGGATTTTTATAAAATTTATTCTGCAAATAAAGAAATAAATCAAAACACTCCTATCATTATTGGTGAAAATACATGGATTGGCTGTAGAGTAAGTATTCTTAAAGGATGCCGAATTCCAGCAGGTTCTGTTATTGCTGCAGGAAGTGTCGTAAATAAAAACTTTGAACAGAAGAACTGCATTTACGGCGGAGTTCCAGCGAAGATTCTTAAAGAAAATATAAGTTGGGATATGTAATAAGAAAAAAAGCGCATTAATAATGATTGTAAAAAACAACAAATAAAAGTGCTTATTTACGAGGATAGATTCCCCTGTTAAATTTTATCGTTTACACACTTTTTCTGACATGCCCGCTTGAATTGAACTTATTGAATCTATTATAGATAGAGAGAACCTATAAACAGCGTTTTTCCAGCCATAGCAGTATTTTCTTCAAGGATAAAAATGTTATATACATTACCCTATTGTTTTGCATTTTGTTTTATACTTTTTTGTGAATTTATTCCGAACGAGTGCGGAACTGTATCAAAAAAGTGGCTCCCTTCTATAAGTATTATTTTCTTTCTGCTGATTTTTTTAGGTTTCAGAGGTTTTATAGTAACTGATTGGGTCAGTTATTATCCGTATTATGATGAAGTTCCGACTCTGTTTGATAATAATGTTTCGGATTTTATTAACAATTATCCTTGGGAAAAGGGATTTTTATTATATTCCGTTATTTTAAAATCTTTTTGCCAAAACTATTTCTTTTTTCAGTTTGTATCTTTTTTTATAGATCTGCTGATAATCCATAAAGTATTAAAATGCTATGTGCAAAGAAAATATCTTCCTTTGGCTTATGCGGTATTTTTTGTTTTTCAGGGATTTGTCATTGAGGTAAATCTTCTCAGAAATTCAAAGGCAATAATGCTATTTCTACTTTCTGTCCCATATTTACTGAATAAAAAATTTTGTAAGTATGTGGTTTTGAATTGTATCGGCGGATTATTTCATGTAAGCGGTTTTATTTATATTCCGTTATATTTTCTGCTGAATCGTACTTTTAATCGAAAACTAATTTTAATTTTATTTCTGATAGGAAATATATTCTTTTTTGCAAAAATAAAACTTATTTCGATACTTCTTGTTTCTATAGCTCCGTTTCTTAGCGGATCAAGATTTGGTTCTCTTATAACGGCTTATGGTTTATTGGCAGATGAATTCACTTCATATTCAATAGGTGTTGGGTTTATAGAACGTATGTTGAGCTTTTTTGTTGTGTTTCACTTTCAGAATAAATTGCTTAAAGATAATAAAAATCTTTCCGTATTTGTTAATTTGCTTTATTTGTTTTTATTTTCATACTTGTATTTGGCAGAAGTTGGAATACTAATACAGCGGATAACAATACTTTTTGTTGCCGGATATTGGGTGATATTACCGAATATTTATCGACTTTTGCATAAAGATAAGAAAAATATATTTTTGGTAATTCTCTTTTTATACGGAATATTAAAAATGATGGTGCAATGTGATGAACCTAATTATTCATATACAAATATTCTTTATGAAGAACCGAATTATTCTCAGCGTTTACAACTTATAAAGATATCGGAGAAAAACAAGTGATTCCTAAAATAATACATTTATGTTGGCTGAGCGGAGACGAATATCCGGAAAATATAAAGAAATGTATTAATTCAGTGTATGAAAAACTTCCGAACTATGAAATAAAAATATGGACTAAAGAGAATTTTGACGTAGGTTCTGTTTCATGGGTTAAACAGGCTTTTGATTCAAAGAAATATGCGTTTGCTGCCGATTATATACGCTTTTGGTCTTTATATAATTACGGCGGCATTTATCTCGATTCGGATGTTGAAGTAGTGAAAAATTTTGACTTTTTTTTGAATGTAAAAAGTTTCATCGGTTTTGAATACCTGAATATTCCTGAAGCCGCCGTTGTGGGGGCTGAAGAGGGTACTGACTGGGTAAAGACGTGCCTTGACTGGTATGACGGAAAATCTTTCTTTGCTGAGAATGGTGAAATGAAAAAAGACGTTGTACCCCGACTTGTAAAACGTGTTCTTGAAAAAAAATATAATCAAAAAATCGTCGATACAGGGAAGATACGAGAGTTTGAAGGATTGACGATTTATCCATATTTTTATTTTTCTCCCAAAAATTATTTTACGGGAAAAATTAAGGTAGAAGATAAAACGGTATGTATTCATCATTTTGCAAGTGCATGGGGACCGAACAAAAAACGAAAGTGGACACTCGTTTTACATAATAGTTGTATTCACTTGATGGGGAAACGTCTCCATGACAAACTTTTCAGACTCATCCGTCCTCTACCGAAAACTTTCAACGGAGAAGAAATATGATTTCAGTTTGCATGGCGACCTACAACGGTGTGCGATTTATAAAAGAACAGCTGAATTCGATCCTGGCTCAACTTAGCGCAGATGACGAGCTGATTATCAGCGATGACGGGAGCACGGACGGAACGCTTGAGATAATCGGGTCGTATAAAGACGACAGAATAAAACTTTTTCACCATAAACAAAATCCCTCATTTTCCGAAATCAAATACTGCAGGAATTTCTACTATACAACGTCAAATTTTGAGAATGCCCTGATTCATGCAAACGGCGATTATATTTTTTTATCCGATCAGGACGATATATGGCTTCCGCAGAAAAAAGACAGAATGGTTTCCGCATTGAGAACAGCGGATTTGGTAATGTCGAACTTCAATATCATTGACGATGATGGAAACATACTGAAAAAAGCTTTTTATCAGACGAATCCTATCAGTAATTTTACGCTGTTGAATATTATAAAGTCAAAATTTATCGGATGCTGTATGGCTTTCAATAAAGAGGTTCTCCGTGCTTCTCTGCCGTTTCCCGAAAAACTTTTAGCACATGATTATTGGATCGGGCTTGTCAGTTCCCAAGATTATTCTTTTTTATTTATATCGGAGCCGCTACTTAATTACAGACGCTTTGATTCCAATGTTTCGTCTTCAACGGGGAAATCAAAAAATAACTTCTTATTCAGAATCCGTTTCAGACTCGTCATCTTGATTCAACTGACATTCCGGATTTTTAGAAGACGGAGATTTCAGAAATGAACCGTGTTTTCTTAGTCTTCAATCCCTTCGCAGTTATGAATGACTTTACGCATAAAAAGGAGCGTCTGTATGTCCGGGCAAAACGAATGTAAACACAAAGTTCTGTTCCTATCCAACACCGCAAACTTTTCCAAGTTCAACTTGCCGTATATGCGCTGGTTCCGCGAGCAGGGCTGGCAGGTTGACTATGTTTCTTCCGGTGAGGAGTCGGTCGCCGATTGTGACAATCAGTATACAATCGCAATCGCGCGTTCGCCCTTCTCGCCTGCGAACTTAAAGGCGTACCGCCAGCTGAAAAAGCTCCTTGCCGAGAACCGGTATGACATCCTGCACTGCCACACGCCGATGGGCGGCGTCATCGGCCGGCTTGCGGCAAAAAAGTTATGGAAAGAACACAAAATCAAGGTGATTTACACTGCGCACGGCTTCCACTTTTATAAGGGCGCGCCGCTTATAAACTGGCTTTTGTATTACCCGATGGAAAAATACCTTGCGCGCTGCACGGACGTAATTGTAACCATAAACGAGGAAGATTATGAAAAAGCAAAAGAGTCATTCTGAAAACGGTGGAAATACCGGGAATATAGCAAGTACCGTGAATACCACGGCAAGGGCGAAGATCTACAAAATTGACGGAGTCGGCGTGAACCTTGAACGCTTCCGCCCGGTGCGGTCGCCGGAAGAAAAAACTACGCTGCGCAAGGAACTTGGCTTTTCTCCTGAAGATTTTATCTTAATTTATACGGCGGAGTTTATTCCGCGCAAGAATCACCGGCTGCTTTTTGATATTCTTCCGGAATTAAAGTTAAAAATCCCGGAGCTTAAAACCGTTCTGTGCGGCAAGGGTGAACTTTTAGAGCAGTACCGGCAGCTTGCTTCTGAACACGGAATGGATTACGTAACGTTTACCGGCTACACGAAGCGCGTGGCGGATTATTGCCGGGCAAGCGATGTGCTTGTTATGCCGAGCCATCAGGAAGGGCTGCCGCTTTCTATGATTGAATCCATTGCAACCGGGCTTCCGGTCGTTGCTTCAAAAATCCGCGGACACGTGGACGTTGTAGAAGACTGCGTGAACGGCTTTTTGTTTGAGCCTAGTGATTGCAGCGGCTTTGTGAAAGCTGTGTACACATTGTACAAAAATCCAGTTCTGCGCACAGAAATGGGGCTGCGTAACGTAGAACGGGCGAAATTATTTTCCGTGGATACGGCTGTGTCCCGTATGGCGAATCTATACCGTAAAATAATGCAGAATGCTCTCTGACTGCATGAATAAATGGATTAACCTTGCCACTGGGTTTAGAAAACGGACGCAGAGTTCGTAAAAGCTGCGGCTACCTTTCCCGGCAAGCAAGTTCCTGCACGGTTTCCAACGGTAATTCCGTTGCGGCGGCAATCTGCTCCGGCGTAAGCACTCCCATAGACAAAAGGTTGCCGGCCGTAGCGTATTTTTCTTCGGATTTACCTTCCGCGATACCGCTGATTCTGCCTTTTTCCATGCCCCGTGTTTCGCCCTTAGCAATACCGCTCGATTCGCCCGCTGCAAAACCGAGGGATTCGCCCTCGGCAAAGCCTTCCTTACGGATGCGTTTGATTTCTATCTCGTACTTCATGAACGCCCCCTTGGCGGCACCGTCGGTTTTCAGCTTGAACACCCGTTCGGCAAAGCTCTTCGCCGTCTCCGTGTCCGTTCCGCCTTCCGCTATATAGTGTAACATGGCCGCCGTTTCCGAATCAAGCTCGTTTTCATACGCTGAGGCATTATAGACGACGGCAAATCGTTCGTCCCGAACGTCGAGCGCAGTGTGCTCGTCGCAGACGGTTCTGAGCGTGTAGCGCGGCAGCCCTTCGCCGAACGGATCCTTCGTGCAGATGAACAGGACGTACAGCTTTTTCAGGTCGTCGTAATCAACGCCGCGCTGTGCGGTGCCGATGTCGATGGAGCTTTGATAATAGCGGATCCGCTTGAACAGGTTCGGCTCGGAGGTCGTCTGCATCTCGACGTTGACGATTTCACCGGTGGTTTCGAGCAGCACGTCGAGGCGGACGCTTTTGGAGCCGGGGGCGGCGGCGAGGGTTTCCTGCGTGTTGACGTAGGTGATTTCTTTTGCGTCCAGCTTGAGCAGGGTGCGCAGAAGGAGACGGCACAGTTCGGTGTCGTGAAGCATCGAATAGGCGAAGAAGAAGTCGTTCGTGATGGTAACGTCTTCCCAGCGGGGAAAATCTGCGTTCATGGTCTCTCCTGTATAAAGCCGCTCCGAGCGGAATTTACGATAATCGGCTCGGCTCAGCGAATAATCCGCGAGCTGTGGCAACCGGCCGTGTTGGCCAAAGTCGGCGGCGCCGGTTGCTGGTGGTGCGGACTGCGCTTCAGCATATACGGCGCGCCGTATACAATGCGCTGCCGTACCGCTCACTCGGCATATATATTATGGGAGAAAATGAAGCGAATTTGCCTCGGATTGGCTGCATCGGCTGATTTTTCAGGAAAAAATAACGGAAGTTTTCGATTGAAAACTGTTCCATAAGACATGCATCACATGACGTACGTTACGGTTCCGGCACCCGTTCCGAACCGCAGCAGACAGTCGCCGCCGGAAGAGGCATCTTTTAGGAAATTATGGAAATTTAGGAAATTATGGAAAATCTTTCACCTTTTGAACAGGCAATTCTTGCCATTCTGCCCGAATTCCGCAGGAATCAGAGCACTGCGTTATCCCGTGCTGCCGTCTCCGCGGTTCCCGTGCCCGGCGCGGTTCCGCATGATTCCGCGCTTTGCAAAGCAGGCCGTTCCGTACCTCATAATCACACATCTTACACGCCTCTTACCGAAGAAAAAATTGCAAAGCTGTATCTGAATGCTGTCGCAGGCGCTGCCGCGCCGGATTCTCCGTTTACCGTTCATTATCCTGCATCGAATCATGCGCAGCTGATTGTGCGGCAATCCGGTAATCAGTCCGAGTGGAGCGCGAAAGAGATTTTCAGTGCGGAATGTATCCGCATCGTTCAGAGACTGCGGCAAACGACTGATTTTCTGGCTTTTCTGCTGGACGACGGATACGCGGACGCCGTTCCACGAGAAAAAAACGATTTACCTGGCGTACCGAACGGTATCGGTACCGAATGGCGCTGTTACCGCAGTCTGCCCAAAGATCTTATCTGTGATTTATGTTTTTTTAGGCAAGTTTCCGTTGTGATTCGGCCGAGTGCTTTCGATATTGCCTGAATTAGTATCTGAATTTCCCGATTTTTCTCCCATATTGAGCCGGGCGTCCGTTTTTGCTATACTGCTATCATGTACGAAGTCAGAATAGAAGCGGATTTTGCCGCGGCTCATTTTTTAAAAGAGTATCACGGCAAATGCGAGCGTTTGCACGGGCATAACTATAAAGTGTTCGCACACGTACGCGGCAGCCGACTCGACGAAGGCGGAATGCTGCTCGATTTTTCCGAATTGAAACGCGTCGTGCGCTCCGTCTGTGCGGAGTTGGATCATACGAATCTGAACGATATGCAGTGTGACGGCGTCGATGTGTTCGATCAGAATCCGAGCGCGGAACACATTGCGCAGTGGATATTCCGCCGGATTCAGTCTCAGCTTGCCGGAAACGCCGGCATGCAAAGCGGCACCGCGCTGTACGCTGTCGACGTGTTTGAAACGGATACCAGCCGCGCGCGGTATTGCGAACCGTGATCCGACTTACCGGACGCCGTCGCCGTCGGTTGTAAGAAGCTATCCAGTTCCGGCAAACGTGCCGATGCGCCGGTTTTTTAGCGAACGGGAATTCCCGCTCGGCTGAGCGCCGATTTTATGCTTTGAACGGTGTATGCGCCCGAGTGTACTATCGACGCGATGAGCGCCGCGTCCGCTTTGCCTTCCGTCAGTACGTCCGCCAAATGCTGCGGCGCGCCGCCTCCGCCGGACGCAATGACCGGAACCGGAACGGCTTCGCTTATCATGCGCGTCAGATTGATTTCATATCCGGCTTTCGTGCCGTCCGCGTCTATCGAATTGAGTACGATTTCTCCCGCACCGAGTTCAACCGCACGCAACGCCCACGCTTTGGCGTCGAGTTCCGTTGCGACCCGTCCGCCGTTTATGAAAACACGGTAGCCGGACGGCATCGCGTCGTCTTTCGCTGCGTCCATTCCCAAAACGATGCACTGATTGCCGAACACGCGCGCGCCTTGCCGTATCAGGTCGGGATTTTTGACAGCCTGAGAGTTCAGGCTGATTTTTTCGGCCCCGGCCAGAATCGTCGAGCGTATATCGTCGAGCGTGCCGATTCCGCCGCCGACGCAGAACGGAATGAACACCTGGGCGGCGACTCGTGCGATGAGATCCAGAATCGGACCTCGGCCGCGTGCGGACGCCATGATATCGTAAAAAACCAATTCGTCAACGCCTTGACGATAGTAGTCCGCCGCCATTTCCACCGGATCACCGATGTCGATATTGTCTTTAAATTTAACGCCTTTTGTCGTCCGCCCGTCTTTTACGTCGAGGCAGACGACGATCCGTTTTTTCAGCATCAGCAGCCTCCCGCCGGCGGAATTCGTTCCGCAAAATTTTTTAAAATCCGCAATCCCGGTTCTCCAGATTTTTCCGGATGAAATTGGAGCGCGTACACGTTGCCCGATCGGATTGCCGCAGGTACGGAAATTCCGTAATCGGCGGCAGCCGTAACGATCCGTGTGTCTTCAGGCTGAATGACGTACGAGTGTACGAAGTAAAACGCCGTGTGTTCGGGTACTTCGGTAAATAATCGGCAGGGAGCGCTCTTTTCCGTTTCCGTATAATATATGTCGTTCCAGCCCATGTGCGGAACTTTGAACGGAAATCGTTTATTTATAGAAGAAAAATGGCGGATACGTCCCGGTACGAGTCCGAGGCATTCGGTGTCGCCTTCTTCCGAATAGTCGAAAATGATTTGCGATCCCAGACAGATACCCAAAATCGGAATCCCTGCCGCCGTCTTGTCTTTCAGAAACGAATCGAATCCGGTCTGTTTCAGCTGTTCCATTGCGTACCGTGCGTCGCCCACGCCGGGAAAAATCAATTTATCGGCCCGTTCGAGTTCCGCCGGATTTTTTGAAATAACGTATTCGCAGTTCAGTGCGGCAAGCGCGTGCTCCACGCTTCGGATATTACCTGCGTTGTAATCGATGATTCCTATCATTCGTTTATGATACAGGGGGAGCGGGGGTGCGTCAAGGGGAAGCGGATGCGTTTCCAGGCCAACCGCATTATAAACCCTCTCGACAAAACCGGATTAAAAGTGTTTTTGCCACGTACCAGGTAATCAAGCGAGTAAAATCGAGAATAAAGGACAGGCGCATTACTTTGTGCCGGAAAGCTGTATTGACGTACTGTTTTGACGTTCAAATCCTACTGTTTTGACGTTCAAACCTTACTGTTTTGACGCTCAAACCTTATTGTTTTGACGCTCAAACCTTATTGTTTTGACGCTCAAACCTTATTGTTTTGACGCTCAAACCTTACGGTCGTGACTCTCAAACGTTACGGTCGTGACCCTCAAATCCTATCGTGCGGATACAATCCTGCGCGTGCTTGCAAGAATCGATGACAAGCAGCTGGAAAAGTTTTCTGTGAATACGCAAAAGGAATATTCAGTGACTTACTTCCGGAAACGGAAGTAACCGCAATCGACGGAAAAACAATCAGAAGATCGAACGTGTTGAAATCGGCCGCGGAAAAAAACGTAATCATTACCCGTGCGCGTTCCGTGCAGTGCCTGCCGTTTAGTCGCCGGTGCGCGGCCGAATAAAAAAACAGCCCCGAATCGAGCGATTCGAGGCTGTTCGTTGCAGTGCATTCGCCGGAAAACAATGTTTTCCTAACGTAAGCATCGCCGACACTTTTGTCTTACAAAAGTGTCGGAGTCGCGATTAGTACATGCCGCCCATGTCGCCCATACCGCCGCCGGCAGGGGCTGCAGGCGGATTTTTCTCGGGCAGATCCGTGATGGCGCATTCGGTCGTCAGCAGCAAGCTTGCAACCGAAGCCGCGTTCTGCAGCGCCGAACGGGTAACTTTAGCCGGGTCGATGATACCGGCGGTAACCATGTCTTTCCATTCCATCTTAGCCGCGTCGAAACCGATGCCTTTCTTTTCGTGCTTTGCACGGTCGGCAATAACGGCTCCGTCGAGACCGGCGTTTTCGGCAATCTGGCGGATCGGTTCTTCAAGCGCGCGTTTTACGATTTTGAAACCGACTTTCGCGTCGTCGCTCAAATCGGTCGCACCGATTTTTTCAAGACTTTCGGCAGCCTGAATCAGGGCGAGACCGCCTCCGGCGACGATACCTTCTTCAAGCGCGGCACGCGTAGCCGACAGCGCGTCCTCAACGCGGTGTTTCTTTTCTTTCATTTCAACTTCGGTAACCGCACCGATGTTGATCACGGCGACGCCGCCTGAAATCTTGGCAAGGCGTTCCTTGAGTTTTTCCTTATCGTAGTCGCTGGTCGATTCTTCAATCTGTTTTTTCAGCTGCGCTACGCGGTCTTTGATGTCTTTCGCGTTGCCCGCACCGTCGACGATCGTCGTATTGTCTTTGTCGATTTTGACGCTCTTTGCCTGACCGAGCTGCGAAATGTCGGCAGTTTCAAGCTTGAGACCGAGATCTTCGGTGATAACCTGTCCGCCGGTAAGAATCGCAATATCTTCCAGCATGGCCTTGCGGCGGTCGCCGAATCCGGGCGCTTTTACCGCGCAGGTTTTGAGCGTTCCGCGGATGCTGTTGACGATCAGCGTTGCCAGCGCTTCGCCGTCCATATCTTCGCAGATGATGACGAGCGGTTTTCCCGTCTGCGCAACTTTTTCAAGCAGCGGCAGCAGGTCTTTCATGCTGGAAATCTTTTTATCGTGGATCAGAACGTATGCGTCGCTGAACACGGTTTCCATGCGGTCGCGGTCGGTTACGAAATAAGAAGAAATGTAACCGCGGTCGAACTGCATACCTTCGACGAAATCGGTCGTCGTGTCCATCGTTTTCGATTCTTCAACGGTGATAACGCCGTCTTTGCCGACTTTTTCGATCGCACCGGCAAGGATGGAACCGATTTCTTCATCGTTGTTTGCGGAAACCGACGCAACGTGGGAAACTTCATCGGAACCCTTGATTTCTTTCGCGTTCTTTTTGATTTCTTCCACCGCGATCTTTACGGCTTTGTCCATTCCGCGTTTCAGTTCGATCGGCGTCATGCCCGCGGCTACGGCTTTGAGTCCCTCGCGGATCATGGAATATGCGAGTACCGTCGCCGTCGTCGTTCCGTCGCCGGCAACGTCGTTCGTCTTCGTCGCGACTTCTTTGAGCAGCTGGGCTCCCATGTTTTCATACGGATCTTCAAGCTCAACTTCTTTCGCTACGGAAACTCCGTCCTTCGTTACGGTCGGCGCACCGAATTTTTTATCCAACAAAACGTTGCGACCTTTGGGACCGAGGGTAACCTTTACCGCCTGTGAAATCTGTTCAACGCCGGAAAGCAGTTTTTTGCGGGCGTCTTCGTTAAAAAGCAGTTGTTTTGCCATTTTTCCAAATCTCCTTATGATAGTCATAATGTATGATTTATGATACATTACGATATATTATCTTTACCTATAAAGATACAAAATCTTTTGCCGAACGGCAAGTGCAGCGGGGTATCTTGTGAAAAAAATTACGTGGGGAATTATCGGTGCGGGGCGAATAGCCCGCTCTTTCGTGCAGGCTTTGTGTCAGTCTCCGGATTCCGAATGTACGGCAGTTGCTTCACACAGCGCCGAGCGGGGGGCAGACTTTGCCCGCACGTACGGTTTTAAGAAAAACTATACCGATTACCGGCAGCTGCTGCTGGATCCGGAAATAGAGGCCGTCTACGTTGCGACACCGCATATCAATCATGCCGAGCTTTCTATCGCCGCGCTGAAAGCGGGCAAATCCGTATTGTGCGAAAAACCTGCGGCTATAAACGCCCGTGAACTGCAGGACATTTACGATTGCGCGTATAAAAGCGGCGGTTTTTTTATGGAAGCGATGTGGACGAAATGTAATCCCGTGTTTATTACGGCGATGGAATGGATCCGATCCGGCAAAATCGGCAGGCTGAAAGCCGTATACGCCGATTTCTGCATTGATCGGCCGAACGAGCCGACGTATCCCGAATCGGGATATGGCTCGAACCGGCTGTACGACTTGAATCTGGCAGGCGGAGCGCTGCTCGACGTGGGAATCTATCCGGTAACCGCCGCGTACTGTGCCGTAAACGCCGCAATGGATGCGGACTGCGTTCCGATTCCCGTTTCGATTGAAGCCGCCGGCCGCCTTTCGGATACCGGCGTCGACACGTTCGACAGTATGACGCTCGCGTTCGGCGAAAAAACCGGAACCGACTGCGGCGGCGTAATTGCGCATTTGTCGTGTGCCATCGATACCGAATGCGCTGATGAACTGAAAACCGCCCGTTTCGTCGGCTCCGACGGCTGCGTTGTGCTGCCTTTTTTCTGGATGTGCCGGGAAGCGCAGCGGTACGCCGCCGACGGTACGCTCGCAGAAGAACGTTCGATTCCGTTCCGAATCAACGGCTATGAATATGAAATAGCGGAATTCTGCCGCTGTCTTGCCGAACGCAGCGCCGGCGCGGATATCCGCGAATCGCCCCTGCATACGCACGCGCAGAGTCTCTCCGTTATAAAAACGCTCGACGCGCTTCGGGCAAAACTCGGCGTCGTATATCCGAGCGAGCAGACGGGGCGCGTCATTATGGAGGAAACGCAGATGCCCGAAAAAACGGGAGATGCAGCCGAACTGGCATTCGGTTCCGAAGAAATAATCGTGTATACGGACGGCGGCTGTTCGGGAAATCCCGGCCCCGGCGGCTGGGGCTGCGTCATATTGGCCGACGGCACGCAGTACACTGCATCGGGCGGGGAACCGGTTACGACGAACAACCGCATGGAACTGTCCGCTGCGATCGCTGCACTGTCCGCGATCGATCAGAACGAATCCTGGAAACAGCGTCCCATCCGCGTGCATATCGACAGTCAGTACGTTAAAAACGGCATCACGTCATGGATCCGTTCGTGGAAGAAAAACGGCTGGCGTAATTCCGAAAAACAGCCGGTAAAAAATCGCGATTTGTGGGAATTACTCGATGCGCTTAACGGCCGGCTTTCCGTTTCCTGGAATTGGGTAAAAGGCCACGCGGGCGTTACGTACAACGAATTGTGCGACGAATTGGCTACGAAAGAAGTAAAAAAGTACAGCAAATAAAAAACATGTCCGGCTGAACGGTGTGAAATCCGTCCGGTCCGGACATGTCCATATTATAGTAGAAACAGTGATTATTGCTGGGAATCGGCAAGGAGACTTGCCGTTCCGACGAATTCGGTGATTTTGTCTTCCGCAGTCAGGCGGGCGATCGTTTTGTTGATCGCGCTGACCAAATCCTGATTGCCTTTCTTAACGGCGATAGCGGAACCGCCTTCGCTGTCTTCAAACGTGTAGTCCGCAAGTATCAGATCGGGATTCGCCTTGACGTACGCTTTCGCAACCGGCAATTCGGCGACGACCGCTTCGACTTTACCGTTTTTCACTTCCATGATAAGATCGGGCAGCGTACCCAATTCCTTGATCTGCGGATGATTGTCGTCAAGCGCCGCACCGGTAACGCCTTTGATCTGTTCTTTGGCAATGCCGACTTGGATGGCACCTTTCTGAGCGCCGAGCATTGCGTTTTTCAGCGACGCCGGATCGGAACCGTATTTGCCCGTATCGGCGGCGCGGATCACGGCACCGTGCACGGCCTGATAGTAAATGTCCGAAAAATCCACGTTCTGCTTGCGCTCTTCAGTCGGCGTCATTCCGGAAATGACGAAGTCGACGTTTCCCGAAACGAGTGCCGCCAAAAGACCGTCGAAGTTCATGTCTTTGATTTCAAGCGTTACGCCGAGATCTTTCGCAATTTCCTCGGCGATCGCAACGTCGAATCCGACGATCGTATCTTTTCCGTCTTTGAGCAGATGGAATTCATACGGCGGATAATCGGCCGACGTTCCGAGGATGATTTTTCCTTTCGCCTTGATCTGATCCAGTTTTGAGCCTGCGTCTTTCTGTCCGAGTGCGATCACGGGCAAAACGAGTAAAAAAGCTGCAAAAACGGTAAGTGTTTTTTTGAGCATGTTCACCATATTCCTCCAAAAAAATGAATGATAATCGAATTATAACGATAATGAAACTGTTCCTCAAGGTGTTATAAACGGCTTTCTGAACGGCGGCTGCGCGATTTGCGTACGTATCCGTACCGGCGGCTGCCGTAAATAGACAGACTGCGTTTTTTTGTATAGTATTGGTATCCATGAAACGATTCCGCATTATTTTATGTGCCTCCGCTGCCGTCGCGGCAGCGCTCGTTTTGAGTTTCGGTATATACGTTCATTTACTGAAAAATCCGTCCGCACCTGATCCGCTGACCGCTTCCGAGCTGAACCGGTTCGCATCCGCGTGTGCGGAACGTTATCCTCAGACCATTCTGAATCCGCTTCCGTATCGGATAACGGATGCGCAGCTGGACGTCTACAGCGGTGCGGCGATCCTCGTCGATACCGCGAACGGCTGCATTCTGTTCGAGAAAAACGCGGACGACGTCATTCCGCCGGCGTCGATGACCAAACTGGTCGTCATGTACGTCGTCTTTCAGGAAATCGCGGCCGGCCGCATTTCACTGAGCGACGTCGTTCCGCTGCCGCCCGAATCCTGGGCGGTGAACGCGCCGCCTAATTCTTCCCTGATGTTTTTGGGGCAGGGGCAGACCGTTACGCTTGAAGAATTACTGCTGGGACTGGCCGTTGCGTCGGGAAACGATGCGGCCGTCGCCGTGGCCGACTACGTTTCGGGTTCCGTCGGCGCGTTCGTGGATCGGATGAACGCCGAAATGGAAAAACTCGGTCTCGAACATACCCGATTCGTGGAACCGTCCGGTTACAGCGAACTGAATTTGACCACGCCGCGTGAATTCGCTGCTTTCGCCCGTACGTACGTGAATCGGTATCCCGAAGCACTTGAAAAATTCCATTCGGCTCGGTCGATAGCGTACCCGCAGGAAAAAAATCTTGCGCCGTGGCACGCGGGAACCGGCAGTCAGCCGCCGATCGTCCAGCAAAGTACCAATAAACTGCTGGGCGTGCTGCCCGGCTGCGACGGACTGAAAACCGGGTTCATTTACGAATCGGGATACAATCTGTCGCTGACGGCGGAGCGCGGCGGAACCCGTTTCCTTGCCGTCATGATGCGCGGTCCGGGCAGCGGCAGCGCTGAAGGAAACGAATACCGCGTAAAAGATTCTACGACGATGATGGAGTGGGCGTTCGGACGGTTCGCCACGCGTCCGGCCGACGCGTTGGAAGCCGTTACCGTACCGGTTTTGGGCGCTGCGTCGAACGCGGTGACGCTGATACCCGTCGGCGGTAAACCGTTGACGGTTCCCTTGATTGTTGCCGATAAAACGCCGGCGCAAGCCGCGTCGCTGGTAACCTATGAAGTTCGTCTGCCGCCGTACGTGAGCGGAGCCGTGGAAGCGGGCGTTCGGTACGGTTCGGTCGTGTATTCGCTCGGCGGCGTTACGCTGCAGGAAATTCCGCTCGTCGCCGACCGCGACATCGCCGAGGGCAACGGATTGAAACGCCTGCTCGACCGGTGTGCCAAGCCGTTTTTGCGGAACCCGGCTTCTTGACGGTATCGGTGCAAATAAGTAGAATATGTTAAATTATACTGTATGAAATTCAGTGAGGATTTGGCCATGAAAAGTGACAACGCAAAAAAAGGTATCGCGCGCGCACCGCACCGGTCGTTATTCCGGGCGATGGGGTATACTGATGAAGAACTGGAACGCCCGCTCGTCGGCGTTTGCTGTGCCAAAAACGAAATTATTCCCGGCCATATTCACCTCGATAAAATCGCCGAAGCCGTTAAAGCCGGCATCCGCATGGCCGGCGGAACTCCCATTGAATTCCCCGCGATCGGCGTCTGCGACGGTATCGCGATGGGACACGAAGGAATGCGCTATTCACTGGTAACCCGCGAACTGATCGCCGATTCCATTGAATGCATGGCGAAAGCCCACCAATTCGACGCGCTCGTTATGGTGCCGAACTGCGATAAAATCGTGCCCGGTATGCTGATGGCTGCCGGCCGCCTCGATCTGCCGACGGTTTTCTGTTCCGGCGGACCCATGATGCCCGGTAAACTGCCCGGCGCGGATTCCTGCTATGAAGGCAATCCGTACGGCGGCAGACACCTGAGTTTGACCGATATGTTTGAAGCGGTCGGTGCCGTCGGCGCCGGAAAAATCACCGAAGCGCAGCTGACGGAGCTGGAACACGTCGCGTGCCCCGGCTGCGGCGCCTGTTCCGGTATGTTTACCGCGAACAGCATGAACTGCGTAACCGAAGTGCTCGGTTTGGCTTTGCCGGGAAACGGAACGGTTCCGGCGGTAACCGGCGAACGCATCGCGCTCGCCAAACACGCGGGCATGGCCGTTATGGATATGTTTGCAAAGGGAATTACCGCCCGCCGAATCATGACGCCCGCTGCGTTTGAAAACGCGCTCGCCGCCGACATGGCGCTCGGTTGCAGTTCCAACACCGTGCTGCATTTGCCCGCGATCGCGCACGAAGCCGGTACGAGTATCGATCTGCGTCTGATCAACGCCGTGTCCGAACGGACGCCCAATTTGTGTCACTTGGCGCCTGCAGGACACACGTTCATGTGCGACTTGAACGAAGCCGGCGGCGTTCAGGCGGTGCTCGCCGAACTGGCAAAGAAAAACCTGATCCGTACCGATCTGCCGACCGTAACCGGCAAAACCGTCGGCGAAAATATCGCCGGCGTAAAAAACCGGAATCCCGCCGTGCTCCGGCCGATCGAAAATCCGTATTCGCCCACCGGCGGTATCGCGATTTTGTTCGGTAATCTCGCACCCGACGGTACCGTCGTCAAGCGTTCCGCGTGCGCGCCGGAACTGATGAAACACACGGGACCGGCCCGCGTGTTCGATTCCGAAGAAGACTGTTTCGCCGCCGTCCAGGCGCAGAAAATAAAAAAAGGCGACGTCGTCGTCATCCGCTACGAAGGTCCCAAAGGCGGGCCCGGAATGCGCGAAATGCTCGCCGTTACCGCCGCTCTCGCCGGACAGGGGCTCGACCGCGACGTGGCGCTCATCACGGACGGCCGCTTTTCGGGTGCAACCCGCGGCGCGTCGCTCGGCCATTGTTCTCCCGAAGCCGCCGACGGCGGACCTATCGCGCTGGTTCGCGAAGGGGATACCGTTACGCTCGACATCAACGCGTACAAAATTACGCTCGACGTTTCCGATGCGGAACTCGCCGCGCGCCGCGCCGCCTGGGTCTGCCCCGCGCCGAAAGTAACCGGCGGATATCTCGCCCGATACGCAAAACTCGTATCGTCGGCCGATAAAGGAGCCATCCTGCAATGAAATATACCGGCGCGCGAATCGTTATAGAATGTCTCGCCGAACAAGGCGTCGACGTCGTGTTCGGGTACCCCGGCGGGGCCATTCTGAATATCTACGACGAATTGTACAAACATAAAGACCGCGTCCGTCATATCCTGACGGCGCACGAACAGGGCGCGGCGCACGCTGCCGACGGCTACAGCCGTTCCACCGGCAAAACCGGCGTGGTGCTCGCCACCAGCGGTCCCGGCGCTACGAATCTCGTAACCGGCATCGCCACCGCGTACATGGATTCCGTTCCGCTGATCGCGATTACGTGCAACGTGGCGTGCAGTCTGCTCGGTAAAGACAGCTTTCAGGAAGTGGACATTACCGGTATTACGATGCCGATTACCAAACATAATTATATCGTGCGCGACGTTGCGAAACTGGCCGACACGATCCGCGAAGCGTTCGTCATCGCACAGAGCGGCCGTCCCGGTCCCGTTTTGATCGATATTCCCAAAGACGTTACGGCAGCCGTCGCCGAATACGAACCGCCGGTATGCGGCATCGTGTCCGAAGAAGAAACGGCGCTCGCCCGCGCGAGCATCCGCCGCGTTACGAAAGAACATATTCCTTCCGACGCCGAAATCGAATCGGCCGTGCAGCTGATAAACGCGTCCGTTCGCCCGTTTCTGTATATCGGCGGCGGCGTGATCATTTCGGATGCGTGTGCGGAACTCAAAGCGTTCGCCGAACGTGCCAACATTCCCGTGTCCGTTTCGCTCATGGGCAAATCTGCGTTTCCGTCCGCGCACCCGCTGTGCTGCGGCATGATCGGCATGCACGGTACGAAAGCCGCGAATACCGGTGCAAACAAATCGGATCTGATTATCGCAATCGGCGCGCGGTTTTCCGACCGCGTTATTTCCGATCCGTCGAAATTTGCCAAAAACAGTAAAATTCTGCATATAGACATCGATCCGGCGGAAATCAATAAAAACATTCCCACGTGCGGGGCGCTCGTCGGCAACATAAAAGACATTCTCGCGCGCCTGCTGCCGCTCGTCGCCGTGCGTTCCCGTTCGGCGTGGAACGATCAGGTCGAAGAATGGAAAAAACACGTACCGGCGATGTATTCCAAAAAAACGAAACTGCATCCCAAATTCGTGTTTGAAAAAATACACGAATTGCTCGGCGACGATACGATTATTACGACGGAAGTCGGTCAGCATCAGATGTGGACGGCACAGTTTTATCCGTTCGCGAATCCGCGTACGTTTTTGACGTCGGGCGGACTGGGCACGATGGGGTACGGAACCGGGGCGGCGATCGGCGCTCAGATTGCGAATCCCTCGCGGCACGTCGTGCATATCGCCGGAGACGGCTCGTTCCGCATGAACTGCAACGAACTGGCGACCGTCGCGCATTACAAGTTGCCGATCATCATCATCGTCGTCAACAACGGCGTGCTGGGAATGGTGCGCCAGTGGCAGAATCTGTTTTACGACAAACGGTATTCCGAAACGACGCTCGACTTTGCGCCCGATTTCGTAAAACTTGCCGAAGCGTACGGAATCGACGGATACCGCGCGATGTCGGAAGCCGAGTTTTCCGGCGTTTTTGCCCGAGCCGTCGCCGCCCGTAAGCCTGCCGTTATCGACTGCGGTATGAATATCGACGAAATGGTGTTGCCGATGGTTCCCGCCGGCAAGCCGATCGACGAACTGCTGCTGGATATATAGGACGGCAGCTGAATATAATCGAACAAAAGATGAGGATACGATATGATACGGAAAAACCCTGCGTTTGAAAATCTTGCCGCCGGCTATTTGTTCCCTGAAATAGCGAAGCGCCGCCGCTCTTACGCTGCGGCTCATCCCGATGCAAAACTGATCAGCTTGGGAATCGGCAATACGACCGAACCGCTGACACCCTACATTACCGCCGCGATGAAATCGTACGTCGAAGCGCTCGGAACGGCCGCCGGCTATTCCGGTTACGGCGACGACAGCGCGGGTGAAGCGCCGCTTCGTGCGAAGATCGCTTCCGTACTGTACGGAGGTCTCGTCGGCGCGGACGAAGTATTCGTTTCCGACGGCGCCAAATGCGACGTCGGCCGCGTGCAGCAAATGTTCGGCGCCGCCGTTTCCGTCGCGGTGCAGGATCCCGCGTACCCGGTGTACGTGGACGGCTCGGTTATGGTCGGCGCCGCGGGTAAAATGCCCGCTTCGGCCGCCGGCTACGCGGACGTTACGTACATGCCGTGTCTGCCCGAAAATAATTTTTTCCCCGATTTGTCCGTCGTAAAACCCGACAGTCTGATATATTTCTGTTCGCCGAACAATCCGACGGGTGCGGTCGCAACGAAAGCCGAACTGCGCCGGCTCGTCGATTTTGCACGTGCGAACGGCTGCATAATCCTGTTCGACGCGGCGTATTTTGCGTTTATCCGCGATCCGTCGCTTCCCAAAACGATTTTTGAAATCGACGGCGCGCGCGAATGTGCTGTTGAAATCAATTCTTTTTCCAAACCGATCGGGTTTACCGGCGTGCGTCTCGGCTGGACGGTTATCCCGAAAGAATTGCGATTCGCCGACGGAACGCCCGTGCAGACGCTGTGGACCCGGCTGACGAATACGTTTTTCAACGGCGCTTCCAACATCGCGCAGGCGGGCGGATTGGCTTCGCTCGATCCTGAAGGGCTGGCTGAAATGCGGACGCTTACCGATTATTATCTTGAGAACGCCCGCCTTATCCGTGAAGCGCTTTCCGGTGCGAATTTTACCGCCGAAGGGGTGGAAACGTACGCTCAGGGGAACGCGCCGTATCTGTGGGTGCGGTTTCCCGGAAGAAAAAGCTGGGAAGTGTTCGACGCGATTCTCGACCGCTGCCGCGTCGTAACGACGCCGGGCGCGGGCTTCGGTCCTGCGGGTGAAAGTTTTATCCGGTTCAGTTCGTTCGGGCACCGCAGCGCGGTGGTTGAAGCGTGCGACCGTTTGGCTCAGCTGAAACTGTAGCGTGCGACCGGATGCGCGCGCGGCCCGTTAAGTGTGCCTCGGTGCGCCGCCCGTTCAAATCCGGTGCTGCCGTTTCGCGCGCCCGGTTCGCGTCAGATGTTACCGTTCGTTTAAGGTCAGTTCGATGCCCGCTGCAATTTCAAACGGCGTCGAAACCGCCCGATAGGTAAGCGGTGTTACTTGTCCGCGCAGAAAATACGTGCCGGCTTTTTCGGTAATAATGGAAAAGCCGCCTTTGCCGTAGAGTTCAAGCGACATTTTTGCCGAATTCGCCGTTGTTTCGGTAAGAAAATCGGTTCCGAACGCCAGCAGGAGTTTGAACGGAACGCCCTGCGTGAACGCTTCCACTTCAAACAGCACCGTGTGAACGGTGTGTTCTTCGGCTGCGTTCCGATTGACCGCATATTGAATAAACGAATCCGCGTGTTCCGTTGAAAACAGCAGTTTTCCCATCATATAAAAGCCGTATTGTTTGTACAGATTTGCCGGCACCAAAGAAAAGACGCCCGCTCCTTCCAAACCGAGCTTGAACGGCAGCAGCAATTTTCCCGTTACGCCGATTCCCGGCACGATTACGTCGGAGACGTTGTTGTCGATCGTATACGCTATGCCGCCGCCCACGAAACCGCGCTTGCCCGAATAACGGATCAGACACTGCGCCTGATAGCGGTTCGCCGTGAAATACTGCAGGTCCGCGCTCAGCTCGCAATAGGGCAGAATCCGTTCGGAAACTTCAAACGAAAACGCCGGCGTGACGGTGCCTGCGTACGTGTCCACGTGCACCGTGCCCGACAACTCCAGCGCCGCCGCTCCTGCCGGAATCAGCACTACGAGAATAAGCAGACTGACGGTGCGCCGGACTTTTTTCATAACAGCACTTTATACCCCGCGGTAAATTTAAACGAATCATACCAGGAAGCGAGTTTAAACACGTCGAGTTTGACCGCGATATTGCACGTACCGCCGAAAATCCGGGCCGAAACGAACGGCGCCAGCTGCAGTGAAAGTTCGTCGGGCGATACGTGCGAGATGTTTGAAAGCGTCGTATTGCCGGCGGAAAACGTGGCGTGTACGCCGCTCGTCAGCAGCGCCGTTCCAAGCTGCAGGTTGTCTACGTAGACCGCCAAATTGCAGCCGATCGGATTCGACACGTAAAACAGTTCGTCCGTAACGCTTTCCGGCGGAAAATTGAACAGCGTGAAATTCAAGTGAAAGTTTTCGGCGGCAAACCGCGGTTCTATGATAAAATACAGATCTTCAAGTTTTAACACTTGCTCGTCCGCGGCGGGTTTTACGCGGATTTTTTTTACGCCGCCCTGAAGGAACAGCGACGTCGTGCGCGTGTTGCCCAGCAGCAAACTGAATCCGGTGTGAAGGTCCATCGTCCGGATGAGCAGAAACACTTTTTCACCCGCATCCGTTTTATTTTCTATCGGAAAACTCATTCCCGCCGCGACGTCGAACGTCGCGTATCGGTAGACCGCGCCGAACCGCACGTCCATATTGATGTTCATCAAATCTTCTTTATCGTTCGTATACACGTATATTCCGGCAGCTTTCGGCGAATGCATACGCATGACGTACGAAAGTCCGATATCGGAAAACGGATAAATCGACGTGCCGCTCAACCCGCGCCACGTTTCGGCTATACGCGACCCGATCGGCGTGATACCGAACTGCCGCTGCAAAAAGAGATCGGAACCGATCGATTCGTATTCGCCCACGAACAGTCCGACGAAGTGCGACATGCCGGAACTCGTAAATCGGGCGGTCGCCGATATTTCGTCGATTCTGAACGAAGCGGGCGTATCGTGAAAAATACCGTTGGCAGAAATGTTGTCAGTCTGAACGGAAAGTTCGGTTCTCAGCAGAAAAACGCCGGAAAGGTCGATTTGTCCGGCAAAAAACGCCTGCGCGGTCAAATTCGGTTTGGACGAATCTTTTACGGGTTTGAGAGAAGCCAGCGCTCCCGCGTAACCGGTAAAAAACGGCGCGGCAAACCCGGCCGCTGCGGAAAAAAGCATCGTGAATAATGCAAATATGGTATATAATATATTTTTCATGCTCATACGGAAGCTCCCGGCGTATAGACGTTCTTTATGATTATCGGCGCGATGCGGATATATCTACAGTAAAATAACACAATATACGGAAAAAATAAACGTTTGCTTCCGAAAAATGAAAAAAAAAGAAATATAAAAAAAACGCTACTTGACTTATCTTTTTTAACGTATAAAATGTAATGATATGAGTGACTATCTTGATATAAATAATGAAGAGCTGCTCAAGGATTTTTTCAGCGAAGCCGAACAGCAGGTTGAAAATCTTGAAAGTAATATTCTTGTAATCGAAAACGATCCTGCGAATCACGAAGCGATCGACGAAATCTTCCGTGCGGCGCACACGCTGAAAGGCGGGTCCGCGACTGTCGAAATGAACGAACTCTCCGGCTTTACCCACGCGGTGGAAGATTTGCTGGACGAAATACGTTCCGACCGCGTAACGGTAACTGAGCCGGTCGTAGACACGCTGCTTTCTTCCATCGACGTTATCAAGGCCATGCTCGAAGCCCGTCAGGAAGGGTCCGTATACGACGCGGATGTCGAGCCGATCAAACGGACGCTTAAATCTTTCATACCGGAAAAAGCGCCGAAGGGCAAAAGTGCTGCCGCCGTAAAACCGGCTCCCGTGCAGGCGGCGTCTCCCGGTGTGCCGGCCTCTTCCGGTGCTCCGCGCCCTGCAGCCGCCGTTCAAAATCCGGCGTCCGTGCCGCCGCCGTCCGCTTCCGCCGTATCCGGCGGTGCGAGTCTGCCGTCTCCGGCAGCGGGAGTTTCCGAATACGATTTGCTCGAGCTGAAACAGGCTTGTCCGGCCGGCCAGAAGTTATGGGGCGTTACGGTTCTGTTCGATGAAGCGAATCCGATGAATTCGGTCGGCGGTATTCAAGTATTCGCCGCGCTGAAAGAAAAAGGGATGATTCTTAAAACGATTCCCGATTTCGACGCGCTCTATGAAGACGAATTTTATCCGCAGGTTATCTATTTTATCGCGACGGCCGCTTCCGGTGAAGACCTTGAAGACGCTGCGTTCATTTCCGAAGTAACGGATTGTACTGACGCCCAGCTGCTCGATACGGCCGCCCCCGCCGCTGTCTCCGCACCGGTTCAGCAGGCAAAACCTGCCGCATCCGAAAAACCTGCCGGTGGTACCGCATCTTCGGTGCAGCCGGTATCCGCTTCTCCGGCAGCGGCTCAGTCCGCCGCGGCGGAAACGCCGCCCGACATTGAAGCGGAAAAGAAATCCGTTGCGCCGGTGAAAAACGATGCCGCAAAGAAATCCGCGGCGGCGCATTCAAACACAGGCAGCGTATTGCGCGTAGACGCCAAGCGCATCGATTACCTGCTGAATCTGGTCAGTGAAACCGTTATAACGAAAGCTTCGTTCAATCAGATTGCCATGCAGGTCGGCGACCTTCAAGTGCAGTTTCAGTCTGTCGACGCTGCGTATAAAGAAAAAATTCACGCGATGTTTGAGCAGCTGCCCCGGTATCTTGAAGAAATCCAAAACGGTGCGCCCGTTAAGGAAATAAAAGCCGCCATTAACGAAGAATTCGGAAGCATCATTTCGTTCTTTGATCCGTTTGAAGCGGATTTTAAGGGAATCGCGGCGAAATTTCGCTCTTCCACGCAGAATCTGGGCCGTATTGCCGGTGAACTGCAGGAAGGCGTCATGAAGATCCGCATGGTTCCCATCAGCCAGATTTTTTCCCGGTTTCCGCGCGTGGTGCGCGATTTGTCGCGCGATCTCGATAAGAAAATCAATCTCGTGATTGAAGGTGAAGAAACGGAACTCGATAAATCGGTTATAGAAGATCTGCTCGATCCGATCATGCACTGCGTACGCAATTCGCTCGACCACGGTATTGAAAAACCCGAAGCCCGCATCGCCGCCGGAAAACCGGAAGAAGGCACGCTGCTGCTGAAAGCGAGCAACGAGGGAAACCTGATTGTCATAGACGTGATCGACGACGGCGGCGGTATAGACGTCGCGCGCGTCCGTCAAAAAGCGATCGAGCGCGGTCTGATCCATCCCAATAAATTGCTGACCGATCAGGAAGCGTTTCAGCTCATTTTCGAGCCGGGATTTTCCACATCGGGAAAAATCACGAACGTTTCCGGCCGCGGCGTCGGACTCGACGTCGTAAAAACGCAGATTGAAAAACTGAACGGAACGGTCGTCGTTACTTCGGAACACGGCACCGGCACCAAGTTCAGCATCAGGCTGCCGCTGACGCTCGCAATCATACAGGGACTGCTTATCAGAGTCGGTCCGGAAGTGTATTCGATTCCGATTGCGTCCGTTATTGAAAGCCATCGCATCAAGCAGAGTGAAATCAGCACGATCGATAATTACGAAGTGCTGAACGTACGCAACGAAGTTATCAGCGTACTCCGGCTCAACCGGCTGTTCAATATCAAACAGAAAGAAGAAAAAGAGTACTGTTTCGTCGTTATCGTCGGAACGGCGGATAAAAAAATAGGTGTCATGGTCGATTCGCTGATCGGAGAAGAAGACGTCGTTATAAAACCGCTTCGCGATCAGTTTACCAATTCGCCCGGTATTGCAGGAGCTTCCATTTTGGGAGACGGTTCGGTTTCGCTGATCATCGACGTGAGTCAGCTGCTGGAACTGGGCGTACGGCAGGAAATCACCGCCCGCGAACAGCGGGAAGAGACGACGGTATAAGGGGCGCATATGGAAGCTGTTGTGGAAAATACGGAACTGACGGCCGGTTCGGCGGAAAATACCGCCGACGCGAATAAAGAACGGATCGCCGCCGTCGATTTCAAAATGGTAACATTTTCGCTCGCGGGAAAAGATTACGCGATCGACATCATGAAAGTAAAGGAAATCGCAAAAGCGGGACATTTTACGTACGTACCGAACACGCTGCCGTTCGTACTCGGCGTATACAATCTGCGCGGCGACATCATTCCGATCGTTGATTTGCGGCTCTTCTTCAATATTGAAGTGCCCGAGCGATCCAAAGAAGATCTTGAAAACATGTTGATCGTTACCGTCGACGAACAGCCGTTCGGTGTCGTCGTGGACGTAATCGACAAAGTCGTGGGTATTCAGCAAAGCACTATCCAACCGCCGCATCCGCTGTTCGGCGATATAAATATCAAATATATTTACGGCGTCGTGGAGAGCAACGACCGTCTGTACGTACTGCTCGATATCGACCGGATTTTCGGCGTGCGTGGGGTGGCTCATACGGATGAGACGAAGTCCGAAGAGTCGAAATTTGCCGTCGTGCACCCGCATGAGGAACCTGCAGCCGCAGAGCCGGGTGAAACAAAGGCCGTATCCGCTCCGCCGGCAAAGCAAAGCCGGGCCGCTTCGCCGCAGCCGCAGGCAGTTGCCCCGGCAGCGGTTAAGGATCCTTTCGAGGCCGATTTTCTGTTCGTAAAAGACAGTCTGCAGAAATTAAAATCGTTTTACGTAAACGACATAAACGAAGCCTGGGTCAAACGGCGCTTTGCCGAATGGCAAAAAGAACGCGGTGATGCCGTGCAGCTGACGAACGTTCAGGATGCGGAAGCCTTTCTGGCGCCGTTTTATTCAACGGATACCGCTTCGTTCTGGTCGCGCCAATATGCGGACGCAGTGTATAAAACGCTGCCGGAGAACGGCGCAAAACAGATCGTGGTTTGGAATCCCGGGAGCGGAAAGGGATATGAAGCGTATTCGCTTGCCTGTCTGCTTGCCAAACGCTACCCCGAAAGCCGCGTAAAAATCTACGCGCAGGACATTGATCTGCTGAGCGTGTCGAACGCGCCGCTGCTGACCGTTCCCGCCAAATTTGCGGAAGATTGGTACGCGCCGTACGTGGTGCGATCGGTGTCGGGGGAATACGTATTCTCTGCGGAAATAAAAGACACGGTCATGTTTGAATATCACGACTGCATGCACGCGAACACGATGCCGCCCGTCGATATTATCTTCAGCCGCGACGTGGTGTCTTTCCTTGCGCCGGGGACGCAGGAAACGTTGTTTGAAGATTTTGATGAAAAACTGAAAGGCAACGGTATCATTATTTTAGGCGAAAATGAAACGCTGGCTAATATGTCCGCATGGTCTGAAAAGATGGTTGGATCCGTCGTTATATACGGCAAACAATAGTAAATAGGAAAGGAGAAACGCATGAGAGTCGAATATATCAATCCATTCGTTGAAACTGCGTACAGCATTCTCAAAGAAGTTCTCGGCGGAGAAGTAAAGCGCGGAGAATTATATCTTAAATCAACGTCGATGCCCGTTATGGGCGTCGCGGCGCTCGTCGGTCTCGCGGGCGACGTCGAAGGCCGCGTGCTGTTCGATATGACGTTTGATACCGCGCTGAAAATCGCTTCCCGCATGAATATGGAAGAATTGCCCGCGTTCGACGAATTGGCAAAAGCGACTATTACCGAACTTGCAAATCTTATCACTGCTCAGGCAGTTACCAAACTGCACGAGCTCGGTTTTAAATTTGACCTGACCCCGCCGGCGCTTTTTACCGGTGAAAAAATGGAGATTTCCGATCACGAAGTCGAAGCACTGATTGTTCCGATGATCACCGAACAGGGAAAGGTTGAAGTTAACGTTGCAATCCGGGAACGGATGTAAAGAAGTGGAGTTGTACTATGAAAACAAAACAGGATTTTCCTTCAATTAACGAACGCCCGCCGGAAGGGATCAGAGTCGACGGAACTAAAATCAAGGTTCTCGTCGTGGACGATTCCATGTTCGTTGCAAAACAGTTGGGCCAGATCCTTTCAAGCGAAGGATATGACGTAGTAGCGACCGCGGCGGACGGCAAAGAGGGCGTCGACAAGTATAAGGAATTATATCCGAACGTCGACATCGTTACGATGGATATAACGATGCCCCGTATGGACGGTATTACGGCGCTCGAGCAGATTATGGCGTTCGATAAAAACGCACGCGTTATTATGGTCAGTGCACTCGGAAAAGAAGAGCTGGTCAAGAAATCGCTCATGCTCGGTGCAAAGAATTATATCGTCAAGCCGCTCGACCGCAAAAAGGTTCTTGAACGGATCAGCGCCGCGATAAAATAGTCTATTCCGCAACGAGCAGACTGTAATAGCCTTTGCGTACTTTGACGACTTTTCTGGGGGATTTATGCGAATCGTGCAGTAAATCCCTCAGAGAATGAATATATGTGTAGAGCGTTTTAATATGTCCCTCCGAATGTTCCTGCCACAAATATGTTTCCATTTGCCGCAGGGAAACGACTTCGTTTCTGTTTTTATACAATAATTCCAATACAACTACCGCGGATTTGCAAATGGTGTGCGGATATCCTTTGTCCAGAAAATAAACGGGGAACGGTTCCCTCCGCTTCGTATAGTTCGCTTCGATTGCCGGATAGCTGATCGGTGCAGGGGAATCGAACGGTTTTTGTTCCGCGCCGGCGGCAATCCGCAAAAAATGCTGCATTTCGGGCGTGTTGTGCGACTGAAAATACTGCGACAGCTGATCCTGCCACGCTTCGTAGACGGAACCGGCGGGCAGCGTGTCCTGATTGAAATAGAACAGTACCAAATCCTGCCGCCGTGCCGTAATATGGGTTACGACGTTAAAATGTTTGTGGTCTATCATTTGATAGTCGGCGAATATGACGTTGATCTCTTCCTGTTTGAATAACTGGTGCAGTGCGTTGAATTCGCTTACTTCCCAATTGGCAAAACCCGCCGCAGAAAGCGATTGTCTGTATGCCGAACAGAGCTCCGAATGCGGCGCTAAAAATACTGTGTTCATATACGCTCCGTAAAAAAGAACGATATTCGTTTTTTTGCCCGTTTATCTATTGACCAAATGTACGGTTTATTATAATATAGAAAAACAACGGTATCTGCCGTTATTCGGGCGATTAGCTCAGATGGTTAGAGTACAAGCATGACACGCTTGGGGTCACTGGTTCGATTCCAGTATCGCCCAGAGAAACTGTTCGGAAACTCCGGTTTTCGGACAGTTTTTTTATGCAAAGGTGTGTAAGACGGCACTTTTTTAATATCGGCGGTATGCGGCCGGAAAATGAGCGTTTTCCGTTTTCAGTGTGCCGCCGTGCAGGGTAAATAAAAAAAGCGGCGGAACCGATCGTTCGCCGCTTTTTTGTGAAACCGGAACTTAGCCGTTTACGCGTTCAACGTATTCGTTCGTTTCCGTGTTTACCAATATTTTTTCATCCTGCTTGATGAACAGGGGAACGCGAACCGTCAGCCCGGTTTCCGTAACGATCGGTTTCGTTGCGCCTGAAACGGTGTCTCCGCGGACGTAGTTTTCACTTTGTTCAACTGAAAATACCATTTTCTGCGGAATCTTTACGTCGATCGGATTTTCTTCCCAAATAACGATCGGATATTCTTCGCCTTCTTTCAGGTAGTATTTCAGATTTTCATTCAGCGATTCGGGAACGTGGACCGTTTCAAAAGTCGCCGAATCCATGAATACGTAATTTTCACCGTCGCTATACTGGTATTGGCAGGTGCGCGTGTCGATTTCCGCGTCTTCAACCGTATCGGGCGTTTTTATGGTCTGCGTCAGGACCGAACCGTCTTTGAGATTCTTCATTTTAACGCGGGCAAAAGCTGTTCCTTTTCCGGGATTGACGAATTCGCGTTCTACAACGAGATACGGCGCGTTTTTAATAAGCAAAACCGTACCTTTACCGATATCTCCACCTCTAATCATGTGCGTTTCCTCACTATATAAAACAAAATCTGTAAGCGTTGCAAATAGTATACCGAAATCCGCCGTTTATGCCTAGTGCCGTACCTGTTCCAGCGGAAAGGGGAGCACGGAATCTATGGATGAACATCCCGCAAGCAGTGCGATAAGCCTGTCCACGCCGAGCGCACTGCCGCTGCATGCGGGGAATTTCCGGAATATTTTCCAGTAGTCGGGATCGATTGCATGGGGTACGCGGGCCGTGTTTTGCTTCAGTTTTCCTTCCGTTTCAAAATAGGCTTTGACTTTATCGGGATCGGTTTCTTCGGTATAGCAGTTCGCCAGTTCAATTCCCTGCGCATACAGTTCCCAGCGCTCTTTCCATAACGGCGTCCGTCCGGAATCTTGTTCCGACGGCGAGCCGTGCACGGCGTCGGTTACGTCTTTTGCCAGACACGGCACTTTGGCCGGGTAATCCGTTAAAAATACCGGTTTTTCCCGCGGAAGCGCCGGTTCCACGCACTGGACCAATAGCAGTTCGTACAGGTCGTCCCACGGCCACTCGCGGAACGGATGTTCGGCGGGTTCGGCGATGCCGAGTTTTGCCGCCCGATCGGCAAGGTCTGCCGCTTCCGGACAGTCGGACAGACGGAAGCCGGCGTATGCTTTAAACGCGTCGTCCATCGTGAGTCTGATGAACGGCGGGCGGAGCGGTGAATACGGATCCCGTACGGTTCCGTCCGCGGCAGCCGGCTCCGGCGCGGGCAGCAGCGCGGTGAACAGGTCTTCGGTAACAGCCGCGGATACGGCGTAATCGGCGTTCATCGTGTAATATTCGAGCATCGTGAATTCGGGACTGTGGATGCGGCCGGTCGATTCGACGTTTCGGTAACATTTTGAAAGCTGAAAAACGGAAACGGCGTGTCGGGCAATGATTTTTTTCATATAAATTTCCGGCGACGGCACCAAATACAGCGGCTGCGTGCCGCCGCTCCAAGGTTCGATGTAATCGGTGCGAAACACTTCAAGGCACGTTTCCGGTATCAGATCTCGGCTCAGCGCCGGCGTGTCGAGTTCCAGATATCCCCGCTCTATAAAAAACGTCCTGATTTTTTGCATGATCCGCGCGCGGAATTGCAGCATCTCTAAATCCATATGCCGCGAGTATAGCGAAAATCGCGTTTCTGTGCTATAGTAGCGGTCGAGGATGCACGATGCCCCAGCCCAAATTGTTCAGGATTATCGATAAAGCGGTGTTTGAATACCGTATGATAGAAGACGGCGACCGGATTCTGATCGGCGCCAGCGGCGGAAAAGATTCCACCGCGTTGGTCGAGTATTTTGCAGCGCGCAAAAAGCAGGGGCGGGACCGATTCGATTTTACGGCGCTGCACGTGTCGACCGAAATAGCTCCCGCGTTCGACCGCCGGCTGCTCGAACTGTTCGCGCAATGGAACGTGTTTCCTGAAACGGTGAACGTCGGCGTACTGGAGCGGCTGAAACCGGGGCGCCGCATGAATTGCTGGTGGTGTTCCACGCAGCGCCGAACCGAATTGAACGCGTACGCGATCGCGCACGGATACAATAAAATCGCGCTCGGCCACCATATGGACGATATTCTTGAAACGCTGCTGATGAACGCTCTGGGTAAAGGAGAACTTTCCACGATGCCGCCGCGGCTTCAGTATGAAAAATATCCGGTTACCGTCGTACGCCCGCTGTGTTTTTCCGACGTGGATACGATCGTCGCTCACGCGGCGGAGCGCGGGTACATTTCGGCAACGTGCACCTGCTCGTATCAGGATAATTCCGGCAGAAAATCAGCGCGCGCCCGGCTTGCACAGCTTACCGGCGGATCTTACGCTGAGAAACGCCGGCTTTTTGAATCGCTGCGAAATATCAAGCGTGAATATTTACCCTGAAAACCTGAGTAAAGTGTGGATTTTTTGATTCACGCGTGTTATAGTAATAGATATATTTTGGAGGTATCTAATGAATCGTTTTACATTGATTTCATTGAGCGTAGTCGTTGCCGCCGTTCTGAGTTTTGCCGGCTGTGCTTCAAAACCCGAAGCGGTAGAACCGGAACCCAAAGAACTTACCAGTATGGTGAAAACGGAAGTTGTTGAACATAAAGGAACTGCTCTGGGGATTACTCAGCTGCCGATATGGGTTGAAACGTATATCACCACCGGTATCCTTGGACTTGAAAAACTGCCCGATTACACCGGTTCCTACTGCTTCGTGGGTGAACAGATCGGTACCAATCTGAACGCGGTTCAGACGTGGGCCTCTTCTTTCAACGTGTCGCGTGAAATTGCGACGACCGTTTCGAGCCGTGTTGACGCGCTGTTTACCGGTGCCGCCAGCGGTTCTCCCGAAGGAAAATACGGTACGTATTTTGAAAACGTGGTAAAAGCCGCCGCAAACGCGAATTTTTCCGGTGCGCGTAAAATCAACGACTGGTGGGTTCTCGTCCGCCGGTACGATACCGATGTGAAGAAAAAGTTTACCGACGAATACCGCGTGTACGTTCTGTATACAATCGAAAAGGACGTCCTGGATCAGCAGGTTATGTCGATGATCGACAAAGTCGCTTCCGATTCCAGCGTTACGGATGAACAGAAATCCGCGATCAACAACGTGAAAAAGATAATGGAAAGCGAAGGCTTCTGATCCGCGGAGCCGGATTTCCGGTGAAGCGTTAAAAGGCGGCGGCGCGAAATAGGGCTTCCGAAAGCAGGTTTTATCCGGCTTTCGGCGCATATTTCGGCGGCCGCTTTTTTTATTCATTCCGGTCAATCGCTCCGCGGCCGGCGTCTTTTTTGCGTTATGGGGCAGATGATTAAAAAAAATGCTGGTAAAAATACAGATATGTGATATAATTGGATAAATATATTAAAAAGTGACAGGGGAATTGTACGATGAATGAAGACGACTCACTGATGGATCGTGTGCTTGATTTTATCAGCGAAACGGCTGTTTATGAATCTGCGGCGGCAGCTTGCAGAATTGGGTATGCCGTTCCGGGCGGAAATTCCGGTTCACTGATGAGTTTTTCCCATCTGCTTGAAAAGTTCGTACATCTTGATTTTACCGAAGACGAAGCAATCCGCCACTGGGAGCGAATCCTGCTGGTGGCGCAGCAGCTCGAACGGAAGCTGGGGCAGCACGTAAGCGCCTATCTGGCTATCGTCGATTATTTTACTTCGGCGGAACATGTGTTCGATTCTCCGGTACTTATCGAAGTTCACGTACTCCGCAAAACGGAGGAACTGGCGATGCTGGACGGTTTAACCGGTGCTTTTAACCGGCGGTATATGGATGTCGCCTTGAAAAAGGAACTGAATCGGAGTACCCGTTACGGAAAGCAGTTTTCGCTTATCATTCTCGATATCGATGATTTTAAACGGCTGAACGATACGTACGGACACGAAGTAGGCGATATCGTTCTACAGGAATTTTCGGATGCCGCCAGAAGCGCCATACGGGAAGAGGACGTTTTTTGCCGGTACGGCGGGGAAGAATTTTTGGTTATTCTGCCGGAAACCGACACTTCCGGGGCGTACGTATTGGCGGAACGGATCAGACATCAGCTGGAAAGCGCGGCCATTCACGAAACGTACGGAATCACGTTTTCTGCGGGAACGGTTACGTATCCCGATTATGCGGATAATTCGGCCGATTTACTGCGGAGAGTTGACCGCGCGCTGTATCAGGCGAAGTTCAACGGTAAAAATCAGACTGTGTCGGCTGTCGCTGATACTCTATAAGCTGCGGAAGCGGTCTCCCGGTTCCGCATTGCACAAACCCCGATTTCAGGCTATACTGAATCCATATTTAACGTATATAAGGATTCTGTATGGCTATAAATTGCGGTATCGTCGGATTGCCGAACGTCGGTAAATCCACCATTTTTTCAGCGTTAACTTCTGCTCCCGCGGAAGCGGCGAATTATCCGTTCTGCACGATAAATCCGAACGTCGGAATCGTCGATCTGCCCGATGCCCGGCTCGATTTTTTGGCGAAAACGTTTGAAACCAAACGCAAAGTTCCCGCAACGGTCGAATTCGTCGATATAGCGGGATTGGTAAAAGGCGCTTCAAAAGGCGAAGGGCTGGGCAATCAGTTTTTGGCTCATATCCGTGAAGTCGGCGTTATCGCGCACGTCGTACGCTGCTTCGACAACCCCGACATCATTCACGTGAACAATAAAATCGATCCGGCCGACGATATTGAAACGATCAATATGGAACTTGCATTTGCGGATTTGGATACGGTCGATAAACGGATCGAAAAAGCAAACCGTTCGGCGCGCGTTATGGGAAAAGATGAACAGAAAAAGGCTGCGGTCGTGCTCGGTGCGCTGAATAAGATAAAACCGCTGCTTGAAAACGGCGAAGGTGCGCGCAAAGCCGAACTGTCCGACGATGAAAAGCTTGCCGTGTACGATTGCCATCTTATTACGATGAAGCCGCTCATGTACGTCTGTAACGTGGATGAAGACGGTATCAAAAACGGCAGCCCGTACGTGGACACCGTCAGAAAAATTGCGGAAACTCAGGGATCCGATGTGGTCGTCATCTGCGGTAAGTTCGAGTCCGAACTTGCAGATATGGAAAGTCCGGAAGAAAAGCTCGAATTTCTTGCGGAAATCGGACTGAAAGAATCCGGGCTTACCACGCTGGCTCGCGCAGCGTATCATCTTATGGGATTGCGGACGTTTTTTACCGCCGGTGCCGACGAGTGCCGCGCCTGGACCATTCACGCCGGCGATACGGCGCCGAACGCCGCCGGAGTCATTCACACCGATTTTGAAAAAGGTTTTATCAAAGCCGAAGTGTACCGATACGAAGACCTCGTTGAATACGGTACGGAAGCGAAAATCCGTGAAGCGGGAAAATACCGTGTCGAAGGCAAGGAGTATACCGTACAGGACGGCGACGTGATGTTCTTTAAATTCAACGTGTAGGGAGCGCAATGTCGCGGATTACGCATGCCGTTTGGGATTGGAACGGAACGTTATTTATGATATCGATCTTTGTATCGAAACGATAAACGGTATTTTAGAAGAACAGAATCTCGATAAAATAAAGATGAATATAGAAAAAAAATTCTGTTTTCCTATTATTCGATACTATAAAAATCTCGGTTTGGATGTCTCCGGTTATAATTTTGAAAAATTGGCGCAGAAATATATCGAACGGTATCAGACGAAAAGTGCGCAGTGTAGGCTGGTTCATCATGCCGAACGAGTGTTGGAACACTTGAAAATAGAGGTGTGGTGCAAATCATAGTGTCGGCTTCAAAATTGGAGCTACTGAAAGCACCAGTATGCGATACGGATATTTTTGAATAATAATCCTCTTTTTATGCACGATTTGTTTTATTGCGTACCATAACTGATACGGACTTGCGTCCGGGAGTGTTACGGTATGAAAAATGAAACGAAAATCATCTGTTCCGTTGTATGGTTTTGCGGAGTCGTGATATGCGCGTTGCTTTCACTTACGGCGGTTTCGCTGCTCCTGTACGGCTGCGGCGCTCTGGTGCCGGGAGAAACCGGGAACTCCGGGACTGATATCCGCGTCGTCAGCTGGAACGTGCAGACTTTTTTTGACGCGCAGACGGCCGGCACCGAATACGGGGAATTCCGCGGACCGAACACGGCGTGGTCGCTTGCAAAGTATACCGCCCGCTTGGAGCGGTTGTGCGGCGCTATAAAACGGCTGGATGCGGATATTCTCGTGCTTCAGGAAATCGAAAACGAATCGGTTTTGCGTGATATCGTTAATTTTCTTGCGTCGGACAATACGTACCGATACGTATGTTTTGCCGCAGACGGAGACGGAGCGATCGGCTGCGGCGTTTTGTCCCGTCTGCCGGTTGTATCCGGTACGGTTCATCAAGTCGATTCCCGTATACACGGCGTACAGCCGTCCCTTCGGCCGCTTTTGGAAATTACCGTTTCAAATACGGCGGACGTTCCCGTGTGTGTGCTGCTGATCTGCCATTGGAAATCAAAAGCCGGCGGAAGCGACGCCGCCGCTGTCTGGCAAGCGGCGCAGGAACGTCTTGCGGCGATCCGTGCGGCGGAACTGCTGTACGCCGTGCTGCCGGCGGATGAAAATCGCCTGCCGGTCGTGCTGTGCGGTGATTTTAATCGGGATATCGGAGAATTTACCGAAGACGGCGCAGACGGCCGGGCGGTGTGTATGGACGGTGTTTCCCTTAAAAGCGGCTGGCTTTCTTTTTCTTCCGCAGATACCGGGGCGGGAAGTTATTTTTATCGGAATAATTGGGAAAAAATAGATCATTTTTTTATAGCCGGTGCCATCGATTTCGTTGATTTTAAAGCCGAATCGGACGGTCCGTGGAGCCGGCTTTCTGATACCGGTGTTCTCGTTCCTTTTAGATACGAATTATGGAACGGACAAGGGTATTCCGATCATTTTCCCATAGCGGCGACCTTCCGCATATCAGGCCGGCAGAAACAAAACGGGTCGCATTGACCGTAGCGGTGAAATATGCAATAATGACGTATACGAATAGCAAAGCAGCTTTCCGAAACTGCTTTTATATTACCGGAGGTTTTTCATGGTTGCAATGATTGTAGGTATTGTTTTAATTGCTTTTACCGTATTTGCTGCAATTCCCGGAGGGCTTGCATGGGGTGCCGATATTATTACGTTCCTTAAAGGCTGTGCTCCCGTTTTAACCGCGTTTATCGGTTTGATAGCGATTTTTATCGGAATTGCCGATTTGAAAGATAAAAAAGAAGCAAAAAAAGAAGAAGCAGCAGCTCGGGATCAGGAAAGCCGGAAATAAAAGGTTTACGGATTCCGTTTCGGCCGGACGCACTGGATGCGGTCCGGCTTTTTTTATGCAGTTTCAGGTAAATAAAAAAAGACTGAATCTTGCAGATTCAGTCTTTAACGCCCCCTGCTGGGCTTGAACCAGCGACAAACGGATTAACAGTCCGTTGCTCTACCAACTGAGCTAAGGGAGCAACATTCGTTGCCGAACGTATGATGATATTATAGTTTTTCCGAAAAAAAGTCAAGAGGCCGTATGAAAAATATCGGATACCGTACGTAAAACGAATCAGTAAACGGCCGCCGTTTTTATGACGGCGTACATTCCGTCAGACCGGCGGGAGTGAGCAGATGGGTAAGCGGTATGTCGAGTTCGGTAACGGGAATAAAGTTCCGTATTTGCATGGTAAAACAGGCGCCGACCAATGCCGACGGCTGCCGGTCCGCAGCGTTGCATCTGTATATTTTTTCAAGATAGCGGTCGTAATATCCCTTGCCGTGGCCCAATCTGGATCCGCTGCGGGTAAAGGCAAGTCCGGGAACGATCACAACCGTTTTAACGGGAAACAGTGAGGGATCTATGCGCTGCAGCGAGCAGGGCGGCTCGTAAATTCCGTAACCGCCTTTTTGCAGTTGCGCTTCCGCAGGTATGTCCGGCTTCAGAATGTAAAAATCCATGTCGTTTGTTCCCGGTATCGTCCGCGGCAGTGCGACCGTTTTTCCGTCGCGCCGCGCCGATTCCATCAGAAGCGCCGTATCGATTTCAGTTTCCGCTGCCGCGTATACACAAAGCGTCCGGGCCGCCGCATAGAGAGCGGAATGCACAAAAAGATCTGCGGCCGCTGCACTTTCCCGTTCCCGCGCGGCGCGGTTTTGCCGATATACGTTCAACTGTGCCCGCATTTCCGTACGGAGCTTCGTTTTCTCGGCTGCGATTGTTTTCTCGTTTTTTCCCGATTCAGTTTTCATTTGCCGCCACCGTTTTTCTGTCCGAACAGCAGCGTTTCGTATTGCGCTTTCATAATGGTAACGCAGTCTTCTTTTGCTGCGTTGCCGCGTACGATGTCTTCAGCCAGTGCGCGGCAATTCGGTGCGCCGCATGAACCGCAGTCAAGACCGGGCAGTTCGTCGATTATCCGTTCCATTTTTTCGAGCATGGCGCGCGCTTTTGAAAAATCCGCATCCAGAATACGTCCGGGCCGCGGCGGTATGTCCCGGCTGAACGTGATTTTTTCCTGTTGTCCGGGTTGTAGAATTGTCGCCGGTTTTTGGTCGGAAACCGGTTCCGGCGGTGTTTGTCCGGTTTGCTGCTGTTGCCCGGAGTGCCGGCCGTGTGCCTCAGCGTGCGCGGTTTGCTGCAGACGGTTTCTGATAATAGCCTGCGCTTCAGGTACGCACGTTATGTTGAGCGGTCCGCCGAGACAGCCGCCGTTGCAGGCGGCGATTTCCGCAAACTCGTACACGCTGAATAATCCGGCTTCAATGGCTTCCAATGCGGAAATGGCCTGGGGAATTCCGCCGGCTGAAATCCAGGCTGTCCGCCGCATATCGGAAAGACATTCCGATTCGCCGCTTTCTTTGCTCCACACGGTGGTATTCCGGATAGTTTCGTGCCGTCGTCGGCCGGCGTCCGGATCGGTTTCGGGGTGTGAATCCGGTTCCGCCGCGTTTTTTTTCAGCGCGGAAAGGATTGCGATGTATAACGTGCCGACGGAAAACGAGCCGTCTATTTGCGAACCGTCGTATCCGAGCGGCACGCGCGCCGCAGTCATTTTTGCGGGGCAGGGGGAAATCAGATAGATTTTGCTGCCCGGCGGCAGCGTTTTTCTTGCCCGGCGCGCGGTTACTTCCACCGGCGGCAGCACCGGCAGCAAATTTTCTATCAGACTCGGAAATCTGATCTGAATCAGCTTGATAACGGCGGGACACGATGAGGAGATGACGGGATGCGGCGGATTTTCCGTCCGTGCAAGAAATTCCGCCGTCGCGCGCGTTACGGTTTCCGTGTCGTCGGCAACGTCGAACACGTCGGTAAACCCGATGTTCCGCACGGCGTCTCTGATCATGTCCGCCGTATATTTAACCGGAAATTGTCCGTAAAACGACGGAGTCAGCAGCGCCGCCCGCCGCCGCCCCTTCTGCAATTCGGCTATATCGAGCGACGCGGCGTATTTCGCCTTATTCGGACAATGGCGGATACATTCTCCGCAGTCTATGCAGCGCTCTTCCATGATAACCGCTTTGCCGTTTCTGACGCGGATAGCTTCTGCCGGACAACCGGTAACGCAGATAGTGCAGCCTTTGCACATATGCGAATATAATCCGACTGAATGGAATGCCGACGAATGTGTTTTCATACGGCGGTGTCTCCGTCTGCCTGATGTTCGGCAATATTGATTTTCATGGTTACCGTCGTTCCCTTGTCCGGACTGCTTTCAACGGACAGAAAATCGGAATTCCGCTTCATATTCGGAAGTCCCATTCCCGCGCCGAAGCCGAGTCCCTGTACCAGTTCAGGCGCCGTTGAAAACCCTTCCTGCATGGCTTGTTCTATATCGGCAATGCCGGGGCCGTGATCTTTCATTGTGATTATGATCTGCGTGTCCGTAATTTCTATAAATGCTTCTCCGCCGCCTGCATGAATGACCATATTGATTTCCGCTTCGTACATTGCGACCGCAGTCCGCTTGACGACCGGGGCGGGAAGTCCCAGCTGCTGCAGCTTCTTTTTGATTTCTGCCGAAGCCGTTCCTGCCTGAGAAAAATCTGTTCCTGATACAACGTAATGGAATATCATATGCAGTTCGGCCCGGAATTTTATTCCTGGGTTCCCGAAAGCCCTTCCCGGTAGAGTATGCCGCAGGCGGTAAACATCGGCAAATCCGTCTGCATCAATACGATGTCCATTTCACCCGCCAGTTTTATCATTTCTTCGTTCGGTTTTTTCCCCCGGACGAAGCATACCGCTTTTATGTCCATGAGATTGGCCGTGCGCACAACCTGTACGTTGATCAGTCCGGTCAAAAGCATTCCCTGTCCGTGAAAAAACGCCATAACGTCGCTCATCATGTCGGAACCGCAGGCGGAAACGATTTCCGTGTCGCTCAGCGATGTCCCGCTTACAATTCGGGCTTGTATATAATCTGCGGCCTGCCGTATGGTCATAGCAGCCTCCTTTTTCATTCAGCATACTGCTTTTGATGATACCATGAATTCCATACGCGGGCAAGAAAAAATCTAAAGTTTTCAAACGGGTATCCGATATTTATACTGTAAGACATATAAAACCGACGGCGGTATTCGACATCCAGACGCCGTCGGTTCTGTATTGTTTTACGGTTTCGTAAGGGGCTGTCGAAAAGACTGTCCGGAATATGATACGGTGCACGCGCTGCGTGCGAATCGCGTTCATGCTCCGGTCTGTGGTTACGCCTTTTCAGACAGCTTCTTTTTTTTAAAGATAAAACTGTTATTGAAATCCGCCCGTATGCCGATATTTTAAAAGATATTACCAGCGCCGTTACAGGAGTTTTCATCTATGAATTCATACGATGTTGCAGATTTAAAAGAGAATACGTATTTTACCGATGAAGTCGTTTTGGATAAAATGTTCCTGCTTTTAAATAGTACCATTCCCGTGACGAACGATTTGATAAAGGCTTTGCTTGACTGGGATTTCAGGCAAGTGTATTCGGATGGGACGATCGGTACGGGAATCGCCAAATCCGTCTCCGCTCCGGCTTCCGCTTCCGAACCGATGTCTGCTGCCGATATATTGAAGTTTAATTCACAGATGGAATCCGTTGATCCGGAAGAGTTGAAAATTGCCGTCGGGCAGAAAAAACTCGGAGATTCGGTGAAACGCATTATGGAAGACGCCGGCCAGCAGTTTCAGGATTCGGCTTCCGTTGACAATGAGCAAAGCCGCATGTCCATGGTGCAGACCGTATACAACGAATACCTCAATTATATCGGCAAAGTGTACACGCACTACGCTACGCACAAAGAACTGAATCTTGAAGAATTGCATTCCACCGTAAAAGATTTTTGCGTATTCATAAAAGAAAACCGCCGCTACGTGCTGCGCGTAGAACCGGAGATGGAAGCCCGCAGCAAGAATTTCCTGATCAGCCATTCGATGCGCTCTACGGTGCTTGCCATTACGATCGGGCTGCAGTTGCGCATTCCGCTGAGTAAACTGGTCGAGTTGGGCGTGGCTTGTATTCTGCACGAAATCGGCATGATCCGGCTGCCGCCGCAGTTGTATATGACGGACAGGATGCTTTCTCCGGCGGAAAAAAATCAAATCAATACGCATCCCATTATTTCGTACACCATTCTGAAAAGCTACGACGCGCCGCTCAGCATCTGTCTGGGCGTGCTGGAGCATCATGAGAAAGAAAACGGCACCGGTTACCCGCGGCATATCAGCGGCGACAAAATTTCAATGTATGCGAAAATCATTTCGGTTGCCTGTTCTTTTGAAGCGATTACCGCTCCCCGGCATTATAAGGAAGCCTCCAGTTCGTACGACGCCATGGTTGAAATGCTCAAAAATAAGGGAAAACAGTACGACGAATTGGTCATAAAAGCGCTGCTGTACAGTTTATCCCTGTTTCCCATCGGTGCGTACGTGTATTTATCGAACGGAAAAATAGGGCAGGTCGTCGACGTGAATCCTGAAAATCCCAAAAACCCGATCGTGCAGATCGTCGGCGAAAAAGACACCGCCGGTGATCCGAAAACGGTGGAAACGAACGACTCGACGCTGCGCGTTATGCGCGTTCTGAATAAACAGGAAGTAGCTGATATTTTGAAAACCGTGGGCGTAAAATGAAAAACGACCGGGCGGGCGGCTCGATCGTTTTATCTTGCAGCGGAAACGGGCGGCTATCGTATCAGGAAAAAAACGAACGAAGCGCTTCTTCGTCGGTTAAGAATTTATCGTCTATAACGGGCGGATGCGTTTCAAAATAGAGTATTTGTTGCAGTTCTTCCTGATGCTGTACGCCCCACACGGGCACCGCGTTTTCAAAGCGGCGCAGAAAACCGTATGCGAGCGGTATGTTGCGGATAACGCCGCCGCACAACGGCTGCATGGCAATGAAGCCGACGTCGTGCGCTTCGCTTTCACGCACCAGCGCGCGCGTCTCGTCCGGGCAAAGCATGTTGAACGGATATTGCAGCGTTTCGTATAAACCGTTCGCGAGCGCGCACCGGGCGAGCGGCAGCGAATCTGTTACGAACCCGATATGCCGGATTTTTCCCGATTTTTTCAAATCTTCGAGCGTTTCGTAAATGCCGTCGGAAGCGCCCCGTTCGGGAACGAACGGCGGCATTTCCAACTGATACAAATCGACGTAATCCGTCTGCAGTGTGTCGAGACTTTCTTCCAATTCCGCTCGGATTTGCGCAGCCGAAAGCGCGGTCGTTTTGGTTGCAAGCAGTATGTTTTTGCGAATCGCGTAAACGGCCGCACCGAGCCGCCGTTCGCTTTCCGGACTGGAACGGGCGGTGTCAAAAAAATTGACGCCGCCTTCGTACGCTTGCGTAACGAGCGCTTCCGCGTCATCGGGATTTTCAAGTTTCTGCAGATTCTGGGCGCCGAACGCCGTTCTGCTTACCAGCAGATTTGATTTTCCCAGTGCTACGTATTCCATAGTCGTATACGGCTGCCCGTTTATCCGCGCTTGTAATTTTTGATTTCCTGATGAAGACGGGAAACCAATTCGCTGCGCGGAACACGGATCTGTTCCATTGAATCACGGAAACGGATCGTGACGGTTCCGTCTTCTTTCGTGTCGTGGTCGACGGTAATGCAGAACGGCGTGCCGATTTCGTCCTGACGGCGGTACCGTTTACCGATCGTACCGGACTGATCGTAGTCGGTTACGAATTCTTCCTGCAATTCGGCTCTGATTTCCTGCGCCAATTCGGCGAGACCGTCTTTTTTCATCAGCGGCAGAATGGCGACGGTAACCGGCGCTATTTTCGGGTGAAAATGCAGCACCGTGCGGTAATCTTCCGGTGCGCCCGCGGCGGCTACGTTTTGTTCTTCGTACGCATCGCACAGGAACATCAGCAGATTGCGTGTCAGACCGGCCGACGTTTCGATGATGTACGGAATGTATTTTTCATTGCCGTTGTCCTGGTCGATGTACTGCATGTCTTTTCCGGAAAATTCGGTATGACGGGTCAAATCGAAATTCGTGCGGTTGTGCACGCCTTCCAGTTCCTGAAAACCCATCGGAAATTCGTATTCGATATCGTACGCGTCTTTCGCATAGTGCGCCAGTTTTTCGTGATGATACCAGCGGAGTTTTTCCATGTGGATACCGTATTTTTTATAAAAGCTCCAACGCTGTTCGCGCCAGTATTCAAACCATTTGTCGTCTTCGCCCGGTTTTACGAAAAACTGCATTTCCATCTGTTCAAATTCGCACGTGCGGAAAATGAAGTTTTTGGTAACGATTTCGTTGCGGAACGCTTTTCCGACTTGCGCGATGCCGAACGGCACTTTCATACGGTTCGACTGGATGATGTTCTTATAATTGACGTAAATGCCCTGAGCCGTTTCGGGGCGGAGATACACGACGCTCGCGCTGTCTTCGGCGGGGCCTATGTGCGTTTTGAACATGAGATTGAACGCTCGCGGTTCTGTCAATTCACCGCCGCAGTTCGGGCATTTTTTTGCGGCAAGCGCGGCTTGATCCATCGTATCCGCACGGAAGCGCATTTTGCACTGCTTGCAGTCGACCAGCGGGTCGGAAAAGTTTGCGACGTGACCGGAAGCTTCCCAGACGCGCGGATGCATGAGAATCGCCGCGTCGAGACCGACGATATTGTCGTGCAGCTGGGTCATTTCTTTCCACCAAGCGTTCTGTATGTTCTTTTTCAATTCGATACCGACCGGACCGTAATCCCACGCTCCGGCCTGTCCGCCGTAAATTTCTGAAGACTGAAATACGAAACCGCGCCGTTTGCACAGGCTGACGATTTTTTCCATAGTTATTTCACGTGAATCCATTTTGCGCCTCATTAAAATGATACTTTTTATATGATATCATAGATACAACGGAAATGTACAGTAGCCCGCCGATGCTGCGTGACTGCGGTTGCAACTTATGCAGGTATGCGGTATAGTGTGCGATACCGTTTTTTGGAGTTTACATGAAAAATATGAAGAAATCTGTTTATGTTGCGTTTCCGGTCGGTTTGACTATTCTGACCGTTTTGTTGTACGGCTGCGTGTCGGTCGGCGTAAAATCCGCCGCGCGTTCCGCCGCCGGTGATTGGAAACTGGTCGCCGCCGCTGCAAACGGAACGGCGGTCGCCGTGCCGGAGGATCTCGGCGTAACGTTTTCCGCCGAAGCCGACGGAAACGGAGGTTTCGACGTGTACGGTTTTGCCGGCGTGAATAATTACTCCGGTTCCGCCTCGATTTCGGGAGACGTTTTCGAGCACAGCGCGTTCGCCGTAACGCTGATGGCCGGCCCGGAAGCCGACGCCGCCTTTGAGCGGGTGTTCCTTTCTATCCTCGAATCTGCCGAAAAGGCCGCCGTCGTGCCGGAACACGGCGGCACGGTTCTGCGCTTGAGCGATGCCGACGGTAAAAACACGCTTACGTTTGCCGCCCTGAACTTGGCGGACACGGCGTGGCGGCTTTCTGCATATAATACGGGCAGCGCCGTTTCGTCGCTGCCTGCCGATACGGAAACGCCGGAACTCGTTTTTGACGGAAAAGGCGGAATCACGGGGTTCACCGGGGTAAACCGTCTGGTGGGCACGTACGCCGCCGATGAAACGGAGCGGACGCTCTCCTTTTCCGCGCTCGGTATGACCAAGATGGGCGCGCCGTCGCAGACGGCGGCGTCGCTGGAATCCCGGTACGCGGAACTTTTGGGAATCGTTTCCCGCTATCAGTTGTCCGCATCGTCTCTGCGGCTGCTTGATGACAACGGAACGACGCTGCTCGTTTTTGTGAAAGCAATTTGACATTGTTTTACTTTTTTGATACAATGGTATTTCAGATATTTTATAGGCAGGTTTGTTATGTCCAGAAGATGTGATATTTGCGGAAAAGGTTCTCTGAGCGGTAATAAAGTGAGTAAATCATATAATCATACGCGCCGTACATGGAAACCGAATATTGTCGAAGTAAAAACTGAAATCGGCGGCACCGCAATGACGATCAAAATGTGTACCCGCTGCTTGAGAAGCGGATACGTTACCAAAAAAGTCTAATCCGGACTGTCAGGTAAAAGAGAGCTGTTCAGGATAAAATCCGGCAGCTCTTTTTTTATTTTCCGGAGGAGGCGCACGGCAGCCGCGACTTACGGCAGCGGCGTTCTCCTCGGGCTGCAGTTCACATCGGCTGCAGCTCACATCAGCGGTGAAAACAGTTTGCAAAATCCACGCCAGGCTCGTTTTAATATGAAATGATTGTCGAAGGTTCCTTTCGATGCTTCCGCAGCGTTTTTGATATCGTCGAGAAATATTTTTTCGCACGTCAGTGCCAACTTTGCGTCGTAAAAAATGGCGTTCACTTCAAAATGCAGTTCAAAGCTGCGGGTGTCTATATTCGTTGAACCCACCGTGGCTATTTTACGGTCGACGACCATCGTTTTGGAATGGATAAATCCGTTGTATTGATAAAACTTTATACCGAGTGCCAGCATTTCCCGCATGAATTCGTGCGAAGCCGCTTTTACGTAAAATTTATCCCACACGCCGGGTACCATGATGCGGACGTCCACTCCCGAAAAAGCGGCGATCCTGAGCGCGGTAAAAAATTGCGCGTCGGGAGTAAAATAGGGCGTTTGAATATAAACGTATTTTTTTGCACTCATGATCATCCGGATGAGTGCGTCCTCTATTTCCGTTTTTTGTATGTCGTCCGGACCCGCCGTTACTATTTGGGTGGGAATTTTTCCCGTACTGAAAATGGTATCGAATATGTCGGGATGTTCTTTTACGGATACCTGCTGCGTAAAATCGGAGAATACGTTCGGCGGAAAATATTTTGCGGTATCTTCGGGGCCGTGCAGCCGGGTTTTCCATGCCGGCATACTGAACCAATCGATGCAGAACACGGTTTGCAGCTGAACGACGCTCGTGCCGGTAAACCTGATGTGCGTGTCACGCCAGAACGGTTTGCGGTTGCTCCGGTTGCGGTTCGCGTATTCGTCGCCGACGTTGACGCCGCCCATATAGGCGATGGTTCCGTCTATTACCGTAATCTTGCGATGGTTGCGGAAGTTGATCGAAAAGGGCAGTCCCCGGCGCACCGGAAAAAACGCAAGCGATTTTCCGCCGGCTTTGTCGAGTTTTCTGAAGAATCCGGTGGGAGTCGAAATCGAGCCGAAATCGTCGTACAGCAATTTTACGTCCACACCTTCACGGGCTTTCCGGCAGAGAATCTCCATGATTTCACATCCGGTTGCGTCGTTATGGAAAATGAAAAATTCCATATTGATCGTCCGTTCCGCAGCTTGCAGATCCTTTTTCAGCTGCGTGAACATATCCTGCCCCCATCGGTAGATTTCTATGGAATCAGTCGCCGTCAGCAAGCTGCCGCCTTTTGACAGATTCATATCTACGAGCGGAAAATAATCTTTTATGACATGATTCGGCAGTTCGTGCCGCCGTTCTTTTAAATAGGCGAGCTGTTCGGCCTTCAGATTTTTCAGTTTTTCGTTTATGTAAGCCGTCGTCGTGCTCATCCGCTTCGTCCGCGTAAAAAAATGCCCGCTGAACAGCAAATACAGTATCATGCCGATACCGGGCAGCAGTACGAGCGTCAAAAGCCACGCCATTCTGCGCGCTGATTCTTTGCGTTCAAAAAACAGGATAAAACCGATGAATAATATGTTCAGCGTGTGTACGATATCCCATAAAATATTCATAGACCTACCGCAGGAAAACCGTACATTCCAATGCGAACGCGATGCGCGCGCTGCCGTCGGGACGAACGGTTCCGGTTCCCTGTATGCCGAGCATGACCGGTGTGTTCGGAATGACGTACGCCGCGTCCGCACCGAACGACGTTCCGCTGAACCAATCCCGCGGAGCGTCCGCAGCCGTACTGAACGATGAAACCGCGACTCCCCAAATACCTGCGGAAAAGCTTCCCCTGTTGAGCCGGAGCGACAGACCGTTTTTCCAGCAGATCGAACCGGTTGAAACGTCTCCCCGCTCGGGGCCGAAAATGCATTCGCTGGAGACGTTCGCCGTTACCGAGCGTACGGTGATGCCGGCGGCGGCGCCCAGTCCGAGTCCGAGTTGGGAATCCGCCGCGGAAAGCGCGGCGCTTTGCGTGCCGTATCCGTATCGCAGCAGCGCTCCCGCGTTGAACGCACCGGCGCGGTACGCCGCTTTTACGGTTCCCGCCGCGTACAGCGGCACTTCGCCCGATTCGGGGACAGTAAAGCCCGCCTGCACGGCGTATTCAAGCCAGTCCAGCGGCGTGTGCATGAACAGCATGGTCAGCGGCACGCCGTATTCGGCCGGGCGCTCGGTTTGCCAGCCGTAGCCGAGCCGCCATACGGTGCTTATCGTGCCGGCCGGATACAGGCGGGCCGACGGAACGAGACCGGTTCCGGTTCCCGACGCGCTGAGACTGGCGAACGGATACGAAATGCTTCTGTTTATGGTAACGGACGCGGACGACGTCTGCCGCACCGGATCGCCGCCGGCGGTAAATCCGTTCACGTCGGCCGTGATAAGATACGTGCCGTCCGGTGCGGAAGTGCCGGCATCCGTGCGGCCGTCCCACTCGCACGACTGTTCCCAAGTCGTAAACCGCTTGAGTGGCATCGTTCTGATGACGCCGCCGTTTTGGAATACGGTGATCGTTCCGTCGCCGCCCGCCGTAACCGAAAAGCGTACGGCGCACGTTCCGAATACGCCCGGGTTTTGCGGATTAAACGTGTCCGGCGTTACCCGTATCGCCGTTGCGCTGAAATCGGCCCGTTCCAGCGTAACGCGCAGCGTGGTGATCGTGTTGCGCGGTACGTACACGGACTGCATATCCGGGCGGTATCCGAATGCGCGTATTTCAACGGTGTGAATTCCTTCCGGCAGTTCAAACGTCCGTACGGACATCGCCGCGCTTTTTTGTACACCGTCGATAAACACGAGCGAGTCTGCAGGTTGTGCGGAAATTTGCAGGATGCCGGTGATGAGACGCAGTTCAAGGTAAAAAGATTTTTCCGTACCGGCGGCAATGTCCGCGTAGATTTCTTTGGTTTCGTATCCGCTTTTTTTGACCGTGATGCGGTAGGTTCCGGGAACAAGCCCGTCTACGGTGAGCGGCGCCGTCCCCGCGTACGCGCCGTTCAGGTATACCGCCGCGCCGGAGACGTTCGCCGTTATTTTCAATGAAGCCCGTTCCGATTCCGTGTGAGATACGGTTCCGTCCTGTGCAAAACAAAACGTCCCGACCGCAGATAAAACCAACGCGGCGGCGGCAGCCGTCAACCGTAAGCGAATGTGCTTCATCAAGCCTCCCGTTTACTGCAACCGGGCCTCTATAAAGGTCAGTTTCAGCGCTTTCAATGCTTCCGTAATGGATACTTTGTAAATATGCGGATTCAGTATACGCTTGTACGTTGAGTCGAGCGTTTGGAGCTGCCGCTGCATGACGTCGCGGGCGTCCTTCAGCGCCTGCTGCGGTTCGGGAACCGGACCGACGCGACGTCCCGATTCAATCCGTTTGGTAAGCAGCGGTTCCACTTTCGCCGGAGAAAATCCGAACTGCCGGTAATCGACGGACGGATGGTAATAGCGGCGGAATTCACCGGGAGTGACCGCTTCGTCTTCCAGCGCAAGAATATCCGCGCGCGCCATACCGTCCGCGTCGTACAGCCGCCACACGTTTTTGACTCCCGGATTCGTCGTCTTTTCGGGGTTATCCGAAAACTTCATCGTCGGGATCAGCGCGCCGCCGTCGGCGTTGTGTCGGGCGGCCAGTTTATACACGCCCGTAAAAGACGCTTCGTCGCCGCCGGTTACCATGTGCGTACCGACGCCCCAACTGTTTATGGGCGCTTTCTGCTGCACGAGCGTTTCGATGATTTCCTCCGTCAACTCGTTCGAGACCGAAACGAGTGCCTGCGGAAATCCCGCTTCGTCGAGCCGCTTTCGCACTTCGGTCGAAAGATATTGAATGTCGCCCGAATCCAGACGCACGCCGAAGCCGAAGCCTTTTTCAACCAGGCCGCGTCCCGCTTCTATCGCGTTTTTTATACCCGAATTGAGCGTGTCGTACGTGTCTATCAGAAAGATCGATTTTTCGGGATACAATTCGGCGTACGCGTTGAACGCTTCCAGTTCGGACGGAAACGACATGATCCAGGAGTGCGCCATCGTTCCCTGCACCGGAATACCGTACAGCTTTCCGGCCAGTGTGTTGCTGGTACCCGACGCACCGCCGATATACGCGGCGCGCGACGCACTCATCGCACCGTCGGGGCCTTGCGCGCGGCGCAGGCCGAATTCCATGATGTGACCTTTGCCCGACGCAAGCCAAACGCGCGCGGTTTTGGTCGCTATCAGACTTTGAAAATTGATGTGATTCAGAACGAGACCTTCGATAATCTGCGCTTCGATCAAATTCGCGTGGATGCGGACGATCGGTTCGTTCGGAAAAACGACTGATCCTTCGGTCATCGCGTACAAATCGCCGCGGAACCGGAACGCTTTCAGATAATCAAGAAATCCCTGCTCGAATATGCCCTGTTCGGCAAGATAGGCGACGTCGCTTTCGCTGAACGTAAAATGCACCAAAGCGTCGAGCAGCGTTTCCAATCCGGCAAAAATCGAAAACCCGCCGTTGAACGGCTGGCGTCTGAAAAACATGTCGAATACGGCCGGCGAATCCATTCGCTGTTTCCAATAGCCTTGCGCCATCGTCAATTCGTAAAAATCGGTAAACAAAGCGCTGGTTTCGTTATTTTCCAGAGAACGTGTCATTTTTCTCTCCTCATAAAAGGGAGCTCCGCACTTTTCGGGCATCCCCGCGGAATTATCCAACGACCGTAACGGATGTTGAAGCGGTATAACTATAGCCCGTTAAAATCATCGTGTCAAACGCATCGGCCGCCGGCAAACCCGTCAGTCGGCGCGAGGCCGTTTTTCAAACAGATACGTGTACCGGGCAAAAAAATACCGGCCGACGAATCTGCTCATAAACGCCTTGCATTTCCACTTCCATGCCATAATTGCCGTCCGTCTGCCGCGTTCAAGCGCCCGCAGCGCGTGGCGGACGACGCTTTCCGCCGATTTTCCGTGCAGCACCCGCGTCCGCGCACCGTTGGACGCGACGTCCGCAAATTCCGTGTCGACCGGTCCGGGGCAAACGGCCAGCACCCGTATTCCGCTGTCCGCGACTTCCGCGGCGAGGGCGAGCGTATAGCTGAGCACGTATGCTTTGGTCGCTCCGTACACGGCGAAGTTGCCGAGCGGTATAAAGGCGGCGAGACTGGACACGTTTACGACGGAACAGCCGCCCGTCATAAACGGAAGCACGGCGCCGCACAATCCGGTGAGCGCCGTTACGTTCAGTTCTATCATCTCGAGCTGCTTTTCCAGCGGCGTCTGAACGAACGGGCCGTAGGTGCCGAATCCCGCGTTGTTGACCAGCGTGTCGACGGTCAGTCCGTCGGGGCAGCGTTCCGCTTCCCGTTCGAGCAGTGCCAAAAATCGCCCGTATCCGGCGGCGCCTGCGATATCCATATCGAACACGCGCACGGCGGAACCGGCGTTTTCGAGTTCTGCCGCGAGTTCCCGTAATCTGTCTTTTCTGCGGGCAATCAGCCACAACTCGTCTATTGCCGGTTTTCGGGCGAGCTGCCGTGCAAATTCCGTACCCATGCCGGAACTTGCGCCTGTTACGATAATTATCCGTTTCATATGTTCGATTATACGCCGATTCTTCCGTGCGGACAAGATCCTTCCGTTCCGTCCGATATTAAAAAATGCTTCAGTCTATTTTACCTTTTTCAATTTTTTCTGCTTGACAATTCTGCCTTACCTATCTACTATAGTACATTATGACTGCTAACGAATTACGTTCTAAATACATTGAGTTCTTCAAAAGCAAGAACCATGTCGAAATTTCCGGTAAATCGCTGATTCCGGAAAATGATCCAACGGTCCTTTTTACGACTGCCGGTATGCATCCGTTAGTTCCGTATCTGATGGGTGAACCGCATCCGGCCGGAAAACGCCTGGTCGATTATCAGAAATGTATCAGAACCGGCGACATCGAATCCGTAGGTGATTCGAGTCACCTGACTTTTTTTGAAATGCTGGGGAACTGGTCGCTGGGCGACTATTTTAAACAGGAATCCATCGGCTTCAGCTTTGAATTTTTGACGAAACCCGAATATCTGCATATTCCGCTCGAAAAACTGTCCGTAACCGTTTTTGCCGGAGACGAAAGCGTCCCCCGTGACGACGAATCCGCCGCCCGATGGGAACAGCTGGGCATTCCGCGCGAACGGATCCATTTCCTGCCGCGCTCGGACAACTGGTGGGGTCCCGCCGGTGAAACCGGGCCGTGCGGTCCCGATACCGAAATTTTCATAGACACCGGCAAACGCGCCTGTTCCGAAAATTGCCGCCCCGGCTGCGGCTGCGGCAAATATATAGAAATCTGGAACAACGTTTTCATGCAGTACAATAAGGATGCGGACGGCGTATACACGAAGCTCGCCCATCCGTGCGTAGATACCGGAATGGGCGTGGAGCGTACCGTCGCGATGCTGCAGGGCAAAAAATCCGTGTATGAAACGGAAGTGTTTACGCCGCTGATCGCCGTAATTGAAAAACTGACCGGAAAAACGTACGGGACCGACGAAGCCTCCGACACGTCTATCCGTATCATCTGCGACCACGTGCGCGCCGCGACGTTCATTCTCGGCGATCCCAAAGGCGTGCTGCCTTCAAACGTCGGAGCCGGATACGTGCTGCGCCGTATCATCCGCCGTGCCGTGCGCCACGGACGGAAGCTCGGTCTCGACGGCGAATTCCTGAAAGAACCCGCGCAGACCGTTATCGGCATGTATCGGGACGCGTATCCCGAAGTTGACGCAAAGCGCGAGCTCATTTTGGCTGAATTGCAGCGCGAAGAACAGAAATTCCTTGAAACCCTGAAAAAGGGCGAAGCCGAATTCGATAAATTGGTGCCGAACTTGCTGAAAAATCCGGCGAAAGTAATACCCGGCCGCGTTGCATTCCGTCTGTACGATACGTTCGGCTTTCCCGTCGAACTGACGGAAGAACTCGCCGGTGAACACGGGCTGACCGTCAACCGCGAAGAATTCGACGCTGCGTACAAGAAGCACCAGGAACTGTCGCGCGCCGGCAGTGAACAGGTGTTCAAAGGCGGTCTCGCCGACCATTCGGAAATTACGACGAAGTATCACACGGCGACGCATCTGCTGCATAAAGCGCTGAAAATGGTGCTCGGTGATCATATCGCGCAAAAAGGATCGAATATTACCGCCGAACGGCTGCGGTTTGATTTTTCACATCCGGCGCCGATGACGAAAGAAGAAATTCAGCGCGTTGAAGATATCGTAAACGAACAGATCCGGCGTGATCTGAAGGTTACGATGGAAGTCATGGATCTGGAAGAAGCGAAAAAAGGCGGCGCTACGGCGCTGTTCGGTGAAAAATACGAATCAAAAGTAAAAGTGTATACGATCGGCGATTTTTCAAAAGAAGTATGCGGCGGTCCGCACGTGGAGCACACCGGCTTGATCGGGACGTTCAAAATTCAAAAAGAACAGTCTTCTTCCGCCGGTGTCCGCCGTATCCGCGCGGTCATATCGTAATTGTAACGAAACGGGGTTAAACCTGTTATATACCATATATGCAGCTGTGACAGAGCAGTGCGACCAATTTTTCCAACCGTACGGAGTGCGGTATTTTAGAGGAGTTTCCCTGATGAAGCGTTTGGTAGTAAGTTTCATAGTATGTATCTGCGGCGCCGCCGCCGTTTTTGCGCAGGCCGATTTGCAGCCGCTCGCGAATGTAAAGCTGTATCAGCCGGAATCGATCACGTTGAAACAGCTTAAAAACCGGGTCGAATCGTATAAGCTGCAGTCCGGCGTCGCGTCGTTTACCGTCGATCAGAAAAAAGAAATCCTTAACGGCATGATCGATGAAAAACTCGTCGTGCAGGCCGCCATGAAAAACGGCATCAATATAACCGACGCGCAGATAAACGACTATTTCCTGTCGTACATGTCCCAGCAGATCGGCCAGACCGTAACCGAAGTTCAGCTCGCAAAACTGGTAAAGGAACAAACCGGTATGTCCTTGGACGATTATATCAAGGGCCAGGTCGGAATGGGACTTGCCGAATACAAGAGTTATCTGAAAAACCAATTGATCGCGCAGCAGTACATTCTTTCTTTGAAGCAGAGTGAAGTGCAGAAAATAGCGCCGACGGATGAAGAGATCCGTGCGTTTTACGAAATGAGCAAATCGTCGTTCGTGCAGAGCGACGTGTTGAAGCTGTTTTTGGTCGTTGTTCCCAAAAACGATGATGAAAAAGCCGCCCGTAAAAAGATTACGGGTATGTTTGACGACGTAAAAAGCAAAAAGCTGACTGCGGATAAAATTAAGGCGCTGCAGCAGTCCGACAGTTCTTTTCAGGCAGGCGATTTGTACGTCAGCAAAACGGCACAGGCCGCACAGCAGCTGGGAATCAATTATCAGGGATTGCTGGAGCTTTTTACGAAAGATACGGGATTCATTTCCGATTTGAACGAAACCGATACCGATTTTCAGTTTTACATTGTCCGCAATAAATACGATGCCAAAATGCTGACGCTGAGCGACGTCGTGCAGCCCGATTCCACGGTAACGGTGTACGAATATATCCGCCAGAATCTTACCGCGCAGAAGCAGTCCCAGTTTTTGGTGGCTGCGGTTCAGGAAGTAACGGAAAGTCTGCGTGTACCTGAAAATTATCAGATGCTGAAAACCGGCAGTGCGCTTGATTCTCTGCTGCAGAACTGGTAGACCGCCGTGGCACGAAGAAAAGGTAGAATACTTGCGTTTCAGGCGCTGTTTTCATGGGATGTCGGCGGAATGTCCGTAGACGAACTGCTGGCGTTTCCCTGGATGGAAGCGGACGTGCTTGCGAAGACCGATGAGGGGAGTCTGTCTTTTGCCCGGCTTCTGATAGCCGGAACAATTGAACATATTGACGAAATAGATTCGCTGATAAAAGCCCATTTGGATTCATGGGATTTCGAGCGCATAAACAAAGTCGATCTCGCCGTATTGCGGATCAGCGTGTATCCGCTCCTCTATCAGCACGATATACATCCTTCCATCGTTATAGACGAAGCCATCGATATTGCGAAAGAATTCGGTTCGGGCGATTCGTTCCGTTTTATCAACGCGGTGCTGGATAATATCAGAAAAGACGTTTCGCCGTAATCCCGTTCGGAGTTTGCAGATGAAAATACGGTATGCGGGTTATGTTTGTACGCTCTGCTGTATGCTCGTATGCTTTTCATGCCGTATGAGTTCAAAGGAACAGGCGTTTACGGCAAAACTCGATGAAATAGACGTTGCCGTTTCGATAGGCGACACCTCCGCCGCCGTTGCGCTGCTTGACAAACTTGCAAAGCAGCCGGCCGGCGCGTTTCAGCGTCTGGGCGTGTATCGCAGATATATGACACTCGGCCAAACCGCCGCTGCCGAAAAATATTTGCGTGCGGGACTTGAAAAATTACCGGAAAATCCTGAATTGACCGCCGTATACGTCTGGTTTTTGTACGGGCAGGGGCGTTCGGCTGAAGCGCTTGAAGCCGCCCGTCCGCTGCAGCAGACTCAGTACGCCGCGCTTCTGTCGGAATTGACGGTTCGGAACGCGGCCGGCGGTGCGGCGTTAACCGATCCCGGTTTTATCCGGATTTATACGGATGCGTATGCCGCTTCAAAAAACGATTTATGGCTTCAAAACGCCGCCGTCATAGAAGCCGCTGCGAGCGGTGCGGTAGCCGTTTCCGCGTTTCCCCCGGAGCAAACGTGTACGATGCCGCTTTTCTGGGCGTATGCGGCGTACGATGCCGGCAGGTATTCACAGGCGCTTGCGTATGCGAATACCGCCGCCGCGCGGGAAGGCGACGATTCGCTTGAAGCCCGGTTGCTTGCGGCCGATATTTTTACCGCTTCGGGTGACGACGCGGCGGCGGAATCGGCGCGCGCGGCGATCATTGCGCGTAAAGGCGCTCCGGCAGCGCTTTATTTCAATTCCGCCCGGTACGCCCGTCTTACGGGCGATACGGTTCGGGAATACGAATTACTGAACGAATTGACTTCCTTATATCCGGATTACGTGCCCGGGCTTGACGCGTACGCGGATTTCGCGCTGCGGAGCGCCGCCGTTCCTCCCGAAGACGCGCTCGCGCGCGCCGTCAGGGCGGCCGGAATGCAGTCGGCCGGGATGAAAGCGTACGACGCCGTTCCGCGGATCAGTTCCGCATCGGTTATCTCCCGAATGGACGCCGCGCTGGAGCGCAGTCGGGATCCGCTGCTGGCTGCGATACGCTACCGCTATGCGTTTGACTCCGCACTCGATACTTCCGCCGATCTGCAGAAAAAAATCGCCGAACTGTGGCTTTTATTGGAACGCTGGACGGATGCCGGCGGTGCGGTAAACGGAACGCTGGTGTCGTACGCCGTTCCGCTGCTGCTGTCCTTCGGTGAAGAGGCGGACGCGCGGCGTCTGTTCGATACGTACCTGCTGCGGCGTTACGGATCGTCCGTTTACGCGGATATCCTTTCCGAATTGAGTGCAGCGGAGTGCGGGTACGCGGCGTATTTTTGTGCGACTGGTGCGGGCGAGGGGCCCGATATTCCCGCCGCGCAGTATATCTATCAGTATCTTGCGGAAAATATGAAAGAATCGTATCCGGAACTCGCGGAAAAAAACGCGTACGAACCATCTCCCGACGTTTTGGTTAATCTGGCGGAATTATACGCGGGTACGCGCAAGTACGACGCGGCAAAACGTTTATACGGTACGGCCGCCGGTAAAACCGCCGATACGCAGCTGAAAGCGGAAATCCTGTACCGGCTTGCAGACACGCAATTCGCTTCGGGAGATAAACGCGCGGCGCTGATTTCCGCCGATTATTGTCTTTCCCTGAATTCTTCCCATGCCGGAGCGCGTATTTTGCGCAAACGGCTTGCGGCGGATCGCTGAAACGTAAGAGCAAAAAAAAGACCGCCGCAGCGCGACGCCGGGCAGTCCTTTTCCGTTATCGGTTATATTATTCAATAACGGCGATAATATCGTCGCCTTTCAGAATCAAGTGATCTTCACCGTCGATTTTGATCGCCGTTCCCGCATACTTGTCGTACATAACGTGTTCGCCGACTTTTACCTTGATTTTTTCAGTGTTGTCGCCGATTGCAACAACGGTAGCGGTCTGCGTTTTTTCCTGAGCCGTTTCGGGGATAATAATACCGCTCGCGGTTTTTGATTCGGTTTTTTCCGTTTTTACCAGAACGCGGTCTGCTAGGGGTTTAACTTTCATATAAGTCCTCCATGTGGATTATTATTTGTTTGTTTGCACTATTTAATATACGAATGAAACGGACGAACGTCAAGAAAAATCGCATATTCGGCGTCCGTTTTTGTGTCTTTTTGATACGGCTGCACCCGTTCCGTTCTTTGCTGTGTCATTCTGAACCACTGTTTTATGCTTTCGCTCCGTGTGTGTCGTTTTGATACACTCGCTGCGGACGGCTGCTTTTTTTAACGTTTCATTAGACCGTTGCCGTTTTATATAATTCATTGCTTTATAACGATATATGGTGTCATTTTCTGGCGGAGAAAAAACGGTGAAAGTTGGCACGATTATTGCTATATAATTAGTGTCAACGAATTATATTATAAGGAGATTCAAAATGGCAACAGTTAAGAATTATACGATGGCTTCGGACGATAACGTATTGGCTCTGTATCTTAAAGAAATCAATAAAATACCGCTGTTGAGCCGTGAAGAAGAAACCGATCTTGCCGTCAAAGCTGCGGCCGGCGACAAAGCTGCCAAAGATCGAATCGTTAATGCAAATCTCCGGTTTGTTGTTAATGTTGCAAAAAAATATCAGAATCACGGACTTGATTTAGTCGACTTGATAAGCGAAGGCAATATCGGTTTGATGACTGCAATAGAACGTTTCGACGTGTCAAAAGGATATCATTTCATTTCATACGCCGTCTGGTGGATCCGGCAGTCGATTTTGAAAGCGATCTGCGAAAAATCGCGCATGATCCGGCTCCCGCTCAACCGTGCGAACGAACTGGTGCAAATAGAACACGCGCGGAAATTGGTTGCCCAGGATAAGACAGAAGAAGAAGAAATCACGGAAGTTGCCGATATGCTGAACATGGACGTGTCGCACGTGCGTGAAATGCTGAATATTTCACGCGATATGATTTCGCTCGACGCGTCTATCCGTTCTTCCGATCAGGACAGCGCTTCCATCGGTGAATTCCTGGAAGATTCCCGGTACGAAGATCCTGCCGATACGGTGCTGAACGCTTCCATGCAGGACGACATCGACGGCGTGTTGGGGACGCTTACCGACAAGGAAGCCGACGTACTGCGCTACCGCTTCGGATTGAACGGCAATAAATCGATGTCTTTGAAAGAAGTCGGTGATAAATTTAACCTGACCAAGGAACGCATCCGCCAGATTGAAAAGAAAGCGATCAAACGGCTGCAGCATCCGGCCCGTACCGTCCGTCTTGAAGCGTACGTCGCCTGATATTCTCCGGTGCGAAACCTGCGGGTTTCAGGCCGGGTAGGGTCAATCGGGTTGTGCGAGCGCGGAGGCATATGCGGGAGATCGTCTGATGTGATCGAACGCGTCCTGCCGCGCCAGCTCCAAAAGCTGCGAATCGCGTACCGGGTCGGCAATGCCGAGCGTCAGATAGCCTGATTGCTGGATTCCCGACACTTCGCCCGGTCCGCGCAGCTGCAGGTCCTGTTCGGCGATGACGAAGCCGTCGGTCGTTTCGTGGAGCGCTTTCATGCGCTCTATGCCCGTTTTTGAAATGTGTGCGCCGTATACGAGAAAGCAGAACGACTGCAAACTGCTCCTTCCGACGCGCCCGCGCAGCTGATGCAGGGCGGCCATGCCGAACCGGTCCGCGTGTTCCACAACCATACAGGTAGCGTTCGGAACGTCTACGCCGACTTCCACGACGCTGGTTGCGACCAATATGTCCGTGCGGCCGTTTTTGAAATCATCCAATATCCGGTGCTGTTCCGCTTCTTCTATCCGCGAATGCACGAGCGCTATTCTGAATTGCGGGTACACTTCCTGCGACAAAAACCGGTACATATCTTCTGCATTTTTTATGCCGTTTCCCGTATCGGGAATCAGGCTGCCGTCGTCGTCCGATTCCGACTCTTCTATGCGCGGATAGACGAAATATGCCTGATGCCCTTTGGCGACTTCGGCACGGACGTAATCGTAAACGTTTTTTTCGTTTCCCATGCGGGTGAGATACGTTTTGACGGGAAGCCGCCCGCGGGGCATAGTCCTGATAACGGAAACGTCGAGATCACCGAACGCCGTCAGCGCAAGCGTCCGCGGAATGGGAGTCGCGCTCAGCATAAGCAGCGACGGCACGACGTACTGCGGAGAATCAGGCGCGGCGGGCTGTCTGCCTTTTTCGATGATCGCGTTGCGCTGCAGCACGCCGAAGCGATGCTGTTCGTCGATGACTGCGAGGCGCAGATCTTTATAATGCACGTTTCGGGAAAAAAGCGCGTGGGTTCCGATTACGATATCGATGTCACCCGCTTTGAGCGATTTCAAAAGCGGGCCGCGGCTTTCCGCGGTGATGTTTCCGGTCAGAAACGCAAGCGTAACGCCCGTTTGTTCCAGCAGTTTCGCCGCGCTTTCGGCATGTTGGCGGGCGAGCAGTTCCGTCGGGGCGAGGAGCGCACATTGCCCGCCCCAGTCGGCGGTGCGCAGACAGGCGAAGAAAGCGGTGAGCGTTTTGCCTGAACCGACGTCGCCTTGAACGAGGCGCGCCATCGTATAAAGCGGTTTGCCGGCGGCGGCTTTCGCCCTGCTTTGTTCGGCTCGGTCTATATCGTCGTTCATTTCCGAAATGCATTTCATTTGATCGGCTGTCAGCTCGAACGGCAATGAATCGAACAGTTTTTTCTGCCGGGGCGACAATTTGCGTGCGAACGTTTCGGTAAGCGTTTCTTGCGTGTGTTCCCGTTCGGAATTTTCCGGCATAACGTCCGAGCCCGTGGCAAAAAAAGGCTGCTTTTCATCGTCGGGAAGGCGTCCTTTGTGGCGCAGGGCGCTCAAGCCGATCGCCGTTTGAAAATGATACAGTTCTTCATAGATAAGCGTGCGCCGTGCGTCGAGTGCCTGCCGCAGTGTCTCCGGGCAGTGCATGGCGTGTAACGCCGCCTGCTTGCGGAGCAAGTGTCGGGTTTCGATAACGTCCGCAGGCAGCGTGTCTTCTATTCCCCGCGCGTATTCCTGCAGCGCTTTCCGTACGGCTTTCCGCATCTGCGCCTGAGAGAGGCCCGCGGTAAGCGAATACACGGGAAAAACCGCCGAGCCGGGAACGCGTTTCGTTTCATATTCGGCGAGCGAACCGCCGGGCGCGATGAGCGCAGTTTCAAACGCACTGCTTTGTAGCCGGCCGTACCGTTCCGAAAACGTTCCGGTTACGGCGATGATCGCGCCGTCCGGCAGCGATTTTTCCAAAAACGGCCGGTTGAACGCGACGAGTTCCGCATCGGCCGAGCCGTCCGTTATATGGATTTTGAGCGTTTTCATTTTTCCATAGCCGAACCAGCTGTGTCCGGTTACCCGGGCGACGGTATGTACTTTTCCGTTGGAACGGAACTGTGCGAGCGGAACCCGCTGCGTGCGGTCTTCCCAATCGCGCGGATAATACGCAAGCAAATCAGCAACCGTGTAAATACCGAGCGCGGCGAACAGTTTTGCCCGTGCGGGACCTATGCCCGCAAGCGTGGAGACCGGTGTTTCGATTTCCGTCAGTTTCATAGTCCGTATGCGAACCGGCTGCGGATTTTCAGAACGGCAGATGCAGGCAGAGCGATATGATTATCCGCATCAGACTGCCCAATACGAGCTGGCAGACGACCAGAACCGCCAAACTGATGCCGATCGCTTTTTTTTGAGACAGAAATTGACTGTTTTTGGTACTGAACATGCCTGCAATCCGGTATATGACGGGATTCAGCGTGCTGTCGAGCATTTGCCATATTGAGGACGACGCGTTTTTGCTGACGAGCAGGACGATCAGCCTGATGACGAGCAGCAGAATCAGGAATCCGAGCACCGACGACAGCACGACCCACACGACGTTCAGCAGCGCGGCGAGTATGCCGCCGAGTGAAATACTGTTCTGCAGTACGATGGAACTGAACAGCGACGAGGCTGCGACCAGTACGCCGATCGCCGCAACCGGACTGAAATCTATCATGCCGATACGGAGAAATCTGAACCGCTTGAATACGTCGAGATACGGATCGCAGATCCGTGCGAGAAACTGCACGAATTTACTGTACGTCAGGGACGGCACCCAGGTAAGCAATATTCTGATAAAACACAGCATCGTGTATACCGAAACAATACCGGTCAGTATGTTCAAAATCAGCGCCATAAAACACTCCTGTAACCGCAGCTATTCCCGCCATACGGAATCGACCAGCGGCTGGCTTTCCAGTTCACTGATGAACGAGTCGGTTCCGGGAACGGTCATCTGCGCGTTCGATTTGACTATGTAGTCTTTGTTATCAGTCTCCATATGAAAATATACACAACAAGTACCGGTAGTGCCAAATAAAAAATCACGCAGCGGGTATAATTGCTGTTCTTTCGTAAAAAACGAGCTCAATTTGACGTGCAGCTCGCGTGCGGTTTTTACTTGAAGCGCGGCGGGATCCAGTAATTCATCCACTAAAAAGGACGGCGCGTCGGGATCGCGGCTTTTGTCCACTTTGCCTGCAAACGCCTGCACCGTTTCTTCAGCAACTCTGCCGGTGGCTTTTATCTGTTCCCACGTTTTCGGAAAGAACGTCAGATCGAAGGAACCGTTCAAATCTTCCAATTGGGCGAACGCCATCTGAGCGCCTTTTTTGGTCGTAATGGTTCTGATATTCTTTAAAAGGCCGATGATCTGATATTGTTTTCCTTCCTGTGCACGTCCCATGGTGGCGGACGTTACCGTCGCCGCGTTTTTGATCGTTTCACGGTATTTATCGAGCGGATGTCCCGACACGTAGCAGCCGATCAGTTCTTTTTCCATATTGAGCATTTCCATAACCGGGATTTCCGGCTGCTCTTCATATTTGAAATCCGCGAATTCCTGCACGCCGCTGTCTTCAAAAAGGCTTACCTGGCCGAACCGTCCGGCGCTTTTTTTGCTTTCGGCATAGTCGATCGCCCGTTCCATATTCGCGGTGAGCGTCGCCCGGTTTTTATCGAGCTTGTCGAACGCGCCCGTTTTGATGAGCACTTCAATGGCTTTTTTGTTCACGTCGTGCGTGTTCACGCGGTCGAGAAAATTCATGAAATCGGTATACGGGCCGTTCGCTTTGCGTTCGGCGATAATCGCGTCGGCGGCTGCTTCTCCCAGCCCTTTGATACCGAGCAGCCCGAACACGATGCGCCCGTCGACGACGTCGAACACTTTATCCGAGCGGTTTATATCCGGCGGGTCGATTTCGAGGCCCATGGAACGTCCTTCGGTGATATATTCGGGCAGCTTGTCGGTACTGGTGATTTCGTTCGTCAAGTTGGCCGCGATGAATTCCGCCGGAAAGTTCGCTTTCAGATATGCCGTACGGTACGCAACGACCGAATAGGCGGCGGCGTGGCTTTTGTTAAAACCGTAGCCGGCGAACGGAATCATGATTTCAAAAATGTCCGCCGCGTGTTCGGCGGTAAAGCCGTTTTTGACCGCGCCTTCGATAAACTTGGTTTTTTCGGCGGCCATAACTTCGACTTTTTTCTTTCCCATAGCACGGCGCAGCATATCCGCACCGCCGAGCGAGTAACCGGCGATACGCTGTGCGACTTGCATGACCTGTTCCTGATATACCATAACGCCGTACGTTTCTTCAAGGATGCTTTTCAGGCACGGATCGGGATAGGTTATTTTTGAACTGTCGAATTTGCCTTCAATATATTGGGGAATATAATCCATCGGACCGGGACGGTACAGTGCGTTCAAAGCGACGATGTCTTCAAGACGGCGCGGCTGCGCCTGCTTCAGGATTTTCTGCATACCGGGACTTTCAAACTGGAACACTGCGGACGTTTGTCCCGCGCAGAACAGATCGAACGTTTTTTCATCGGTTTCGGAAACTTCATCCGCCCTGAACTGCTCGTATCCCGGCCGCTTTCGGATGATCCGCTCGGCGTATTTTATGAGCGTGAGCGTTTTGAGTCCGAGGTAATCCATTTTGACCAGTCCGCACGGTTCGATGATATCCATCGTGTACTGTACGGCGACTTTTCCCGTTTTGCTATCTTTGTAGACCGGCGCCCATTCGGGGAGTTTCGATTTGCCGATTACGATGCCCGAAGCGTGCAGACTGGTGTTGCGGTTGTTGTCTTCGAGTTTAAAGCACAAATCGAACAGTTCTTTATAGCGCGGATCGTTCCGGTACGGAGCGAGCTGTCCCGAGCCGGGAATCTTTTCGTTTACTTCAAACGCGTCTTTGAGGTGTACCTTCGGTCCATCGGGAACAAGCTTGGTGAGTATGTTTACTTCGCTGAGCGGAATATCCAGAACGCGGGCAACGTCTTTGATAACGGCCTTCGCCTTGAGCGTTCCGAACGTTACGATATGTCCGACCTGCGGATCGCCGTATTTGCGTCTGGTGTATTCGATAACGTCCTGCCGGCCTTCGTAACAGATATCGACGTCGAAGTCCGGCATACTGATGCGCTCCGGATTCAAAAAACGCTCAAAAATCAAATTGAAGCGGAACGGATCTATATCGGTAATGGTCATGGCGTACGCGACGAGCGAACCCGCCCCCGAACCGCGTCCGGGTCCTACGGGAATGTCGTTCTGTTTTGCCCAGTTGATAAAATCCCATACTATCAGAAAATAACCGGAAAATCCCATCTGAAAAATGATACCGAGTTCGTACTCGGCGCGCTGCCTGATTTCTTCCGTAATTTCCGGATAGCGTTTTTCAAGTCCCTTATATACCAGATGCCGTACGTAATCGTCCTGAGTTTTGAATTCCGGCGGAATCTGATACACGGGCAGGCAGTCTTTCAGTTCTTTCGTACTGAACTGCGGAATCGTCAGATCGCACATGTCCGCGACCCGTTTCGTGTTTTCGATCATTTCGGGATAGGCGGGAAACAGCTGTGCCATTTCTTCGCCCGTTTTCATGTAAAATTCGGTTCCTTCGAATTTCATCCTCCGCGGATCGTCCCGCGTTTTTTTTGTGCCGATACAGACGAGTACGTCTTGCGCGATATAATCTTCTTTCAGACAATAATGAATATCGTTTGTCACTACCATCGGTACGCCGAGTTTGCGCGCGATGTCGATCAGTTTGGGCGCAACTTCTTTTTGCTGCGCGATGCCGTGATCCTGCAGTTCGATAAAATAATTTTCCGCACCGAAGATGTCCCGGTAGCGGCGCACGAGGTCTTCGGCTTCTTTGTTTTGGTTGTTCAGCAGCAGCTGCGGCAGCTGTCCGGCAAGGCACGCGCTCAGGCAGACGAGCCCGCCCGAATACTCGCGGATCAGTTCTTCGTCGATACGGGGCTTGTAATACATACCTTCCGTGTAGGAACGGGAAGTGAGCATCATCAAATTCCGGTAGCCTTCGACGTTTTTGGCGATCAGTATGAGATGGTAATATTTGTTTCCCTGTTCGGTTCCTTTATGCTCGTGGCGGCTGCTGCCCGCGACGTAAAATTCACAGCCGACCAGCGGTTTTATACCTTCTTTGTGGCACAGCTGTTCAAAACGCAGCGCGCCGAACATGTTGCCGTGATCGGTCAGCGCGAGCGCGCTCATGCCGAGTTCTTTTGCCCGTGCGACGAGCGTTTTTACTTTTGCCGCGCCGTCGAGAAGCGAATAATCCGAGTGAACGTGTAAATGTACGAAATCTGTTACAGCCATGCGTATATTGTACCGGTGCGCGCGTTTTTTTGCAACGCCGCCGCCGGCATTTCCGCATATTCCGTCCATTGACTTGATACGGTAATATTCTTATAATTGCATAATTATACAGGATTTTTTGTAAAAGGCGGTTTTTTGTGCAGATCACGCTCGATAACCTTGTAAGGACTTATACTGCTTCTTCCGCTGCGTCGAAGGACGTGCACGCGGTCAGAAATATCAGTCTTTCGATTCCGTCCAACAGTATTTTCGGCATTATCGGAAAAAGCGGTGCGGGAAAATCGACGCTGGTCAGGCTTATCAGTCTGCTTGAAAAACCCGATTCCGGTGCAGTTTACTTTGACGACAAGCGGGTCGATATGCTTTCCGGAACCGAGTTGATAGCGCGCCGCCGCCGCATCGGTATGATTTTTCAGAATTTCAACTTGTTCAGTTCCCGAACGGCGGCAAAAAACATTGCGTATCCGCTTGAAATCTGCGGAACGGGAGCCGCGGAGATTTCGGCGCGCGTGGCGGAATTGCTTGAGCTGGTAGGTCTTGCCGACCGCGGAAATTCGCCGGTCAGTCAGCTTTCGGGCGGACAGAAACAGCGTGTGGCGATTGCCCGCGCGCTGGCGAACCGTCCCGATATATTGTTCTGCGACGAAGCGACGAGCGCGCTTGATCCGCAGACGACGCGGTCGATCCTCGAACTCATTCGCCGGATCCAGCGCAAAATGAATTTAACGGTCGTCATGATCACCCATCAGATGGAAGTCGTCCGCGACGCCTGCGATTTCGTCGCCGTACTCGATAACGGAACGCTGGTAGAGCAGGGAACGGTCGAGCATATCTTTTCACGGCCGCAGACCGCCGTTACCAAGGATTTTCTGGCCAATTTGGCGCTGCCGGTTGAAACTGCGGAGCCGAGGGCGGAAACGGACGGAATCGCCGTTCCCGAAGACAGTCTCGTCCGCTGGTCCAAGGAAGGCGGCAAATATACGCTGCGTTTTATCGGTAATTTGACCGGCGAACCCGTATTGAGCAGACTTTCGCGTAATTTCAACATCGAATTCAATATCCGCGCGGGCGGCGTGCAGCGCCTGCCTGCGGAAAACATCGGTACGCTGATCACGGACATTACGGGTTCGGCGGGCGAGGTGGAGCGGGCGCTTGATTATCTGCGTTCGGAAGGCGTTATCGTCGAAGAAGCGTAAGTCGCCGCGTATGCGGCGTGCGGTGCGGCGGGGGTGCGCGTTTGCGCGATGCAATACAGTTGCGCGACGCGATGCGGCTGGCTCGCTTATTATCAGGAGGTAACTGATGGATTTCAATACATTATGTTCGCTTGTCGGCGTGGCGACGGTTCAGACGCTGGTGATGGTTATTACCTCTACTTTTTTCTCGTTATTGCTGGGCCTTCCGCTCGGTATTCTGCTGTGTGCGACCGATCCCGTTTCGGGAATCGCGCCGAAGGCCGTTTTGAACCAGATACTGACGCGCATCGTGAACGCGCTGCGCTCTTTTCCGTTTATCATTCTGATGATTTTGCTGTTTCCGCTTTCCCGCATTATCGTCGGTACCAGTATCGGAACTTCGGCAACGATCGTACCGCTTTCAATCGCCGCCGCTCCGTTCGTTGCCCGCATCATCGAAACGGCGCTGAAAGAAGTTGACCCCGGCGTCATTCAGGCGGCCCGCGCCATGGGCTCTACCGACGTGCAGATTATCGTAAAAGTACTGCTGCCGGAAGCGATGCCGTCTCTCGTTTCGGGCGTAACGCTGACCGTTATCAATCTGATCGGCTACTCGGCAATGGCGGGCGCGATCGGCGGCGGCGGCTTGGGAGATTTGGCGATCCGCTACGGATATCAGCGCTTCCGTCCGGAGGTAATGGTTGCCGCGGTAATCGTAATATTGCTGCTGGTCGAACTTATCCAGTTCGTGGGAACCCGGATAAGCGCGGCGCTGCTGGCTAAACGGTAGCATCCGCTCAGTCGGCGGTCGTGTTGACACGACGAATGCTTTTCGGTATGTTTAATTCATACTAAATTGATAGGTTTATGGAGGATAGAAACATGATGAAAAAAATCATTTCAACAGTGTTTGCTTTGACGGCTGCCGCGGTTTTGTTTGCCGGCGGCGGAAAAGACAAGAACGCGCAAGTTCTGAAAGTAGGAGCCACGCCGGAACCTCACGCGGAAATGCTGAAACTGGTTACCGACGATTTGGCGGAGAAAGGTATTACGCTCAAAATCATCGAGTTTACCGATTACGTAACGCCGAACGAAGCGCTGGAAAGCGGTCAGATCGATGCGAACTTTTTCCAGCATCTGCCGTATATGGATTCTTTCAACAAGGAAAAGGGTTACCATTTAGTCAACGCAGGCGGTATTCATATAGAACCGATGGCGCTGTATTCAAAAAAGGTAACGTCGCTTGACGCGCTGAACGGCGCGACCGTTGCGATTCCGAATGATCCGACGAACGAAGGCCGCGCGCTGCTGCTGCTGCAGTCAGCCGGACTGATCGAATTGAACGGTGCGGCGGGAATTACCGCAACTCCGCTCGATGTAGTTTCAAATCCGCGCAATTTGAAATTCCGCGAAATTGAAGCGGCTTCTCTGCCCCGCGTACTTTCGGACGTCGACGCGGCAGTCATTAACGGCAACTACGCGATTCCCGCCGGACTGGTTGCAAAAACGGACGGGCTGTTCATAGAAGGCGCCGATTCTCCGTACGTAAACATTATCACCGTGAAAGACGGCAATCAGAACGATCCGCGTATCGTCGCTTTGGTAAAAGCGATGCAGAGCAAAGAGATCTCTGATTTTATCGCTTCACGCTATCCGAACGGTGAAGTCGTTCAGGCGTTCATGAGCGGAAACTGAGCAGCGGTTCAGCGTTCCGGGTATTAAAAAAGGCCGTGAAGCGGATTTCAGCTTCACGGCCTTTTCTTTTTGGCGACGGAACCGTTCAGTTTGAAAGGAAGCTTTGCATCAGCGTGACAAATTGATATATCTGTTTATAAATGGCAATTCCCTGCTGTTTTACCGGCTGATCGGCAAAATGTTCCAGTTCTTTCCAATTGATCAGGATTTCAGGATGCGCTTTTTCATGATCGTCGAGCAGCATTTTGATATTTTTTGCGAGCAGGATAAGATGCTGCGTTCCGGTCAGTAAAAACGAACGTGCTTTATCGTTCGTGTCGTTCAAAACGGTGTGCAGAATATTCAGGGCATCGCGATCCCGTTCACAGCGGGAAACGAGGTTTTTCAGTTTTGCGGCGAGCGGCGTATCGTCTGCAAGCGTGTCGTCGAACTCAATGATCTTATCGGAAAGCTCGAGCAGGCCGTGATACGCGTTCGACATCGGAACGGAAAGCGCGGCGGTAGCCCATTGTCCGCGAACCAGCACCAAATCGGAAAATTCCCTGATATTTTTCTTCAGATAATCGAGCAGAAACGCTTTCATATAATTGAGCGGCTGCTGATACATATAGGAACCGGCGTTTTTGCGTTCAAAAGCAAGACTCGCCGTTTCCGTGTAATTTTTTAAACGGACAACCGCGGTCGTGCCGAAGATCGACGTTACCAAAGAATCTATCTTTGACGATTTCTGATCGGATTTGATTTTGACCAGAATACTTTCGGCCTGCTGCCGTATTTTATCGAGGTACGGCTCGATAATATGTTCATCGCGTTCCGTCGGGGTGAACTCGTATCCGGGATCTTTCAAAACGAGTTGGAGCATCATATCCAAAACCCGCGATTTTTGCAGTTCTTTGATACGCGAAAGTATTTTTGTCCACACGCTCTGGGAAATCGGTTCCACACCTTTATGTTCTTTCAGCATACTGAAAATGTCGTTCCAGGAGTCGTAATTCTGCAGCGGCCAGGCTATGCTGATAAAATCTTTTAAATCGTCCGCAATGTATTCTCCGCTGATGTTTTCAAAACGGGGCGGAGCCGAAAATTCCCGTTCGCGTAAATTGGAATCGAATTTTTTCAGCAGAAAATAATAATCGTACTCACAAAACGCTTTGAACAGCATCATCTTATTGTAGGTACCGTCGATTTTCTTGATGGTATCCATATCAAAATCGGAAAAAAGCAGTTCCGCATTGCTTTTTATCTGATTTTCCAGTTCTGACAAAGACAGTTTTTTTGCCTGTTCGTAAACGTATTCTTCGTCGAGTTTTTCTATTAAATCCCGCTGTTTATCCGAAATGACGCTTTGAATGATGAGCGTTTTAAAAGCGTTCGGATTTTGGATGCTTTGGAACATTGCCTGCGCGGGGGCGATAATTTTGTATATTCCGTAAAAGAGTTTGGCAAACGGAACCAGTACTTCGTCACCGCTGAATTTATAGAACTTAAAGCGGGTTTTTGAAAGAGTTTTCGCAATATTTTTCAGCATTCGGCGCTTTTCCACTTCGGGATCCGTGGAACCGAAGATCGACGCGATTAAGCGTTGAAAAATATTCATGTCGGTTTCGGAATTCTTATCTTGTTGTCCCATGGTAACAAATATACGACAAGTTCGGGGAACGGGTCAAGACGTACCGTTTGCTTTCGATCCGGAGTGGCTCCGTACGGGCAGTTCAATGTATACCCGTACCGTTGAAGGCCGTGCACCGCCGGCATCCGGAGGTTCGTTTGAAATGGAAATGCTTCCGTCGTGCAGCTGTACGATCGCTTTCGCAATCGAGAGGCCGAGTCCGCTGCCTTCCGAACTGCGCGAACGGTCCGCCCGGTACAGCCGGTCGAATACGCGCGGTATGTCGGCTTCATCTATACGGCCCGGATTCGTTACGGTTATGGCTGCGGCCGTGCGCCGCCGCGAAGCCGGTGCGTTTTTTTCTTCTATTAAAAACGTTACTATTCCGCCGGCCGCCGTGTGCTGAAACGCGTTCTGCACTATGTTTGAAACGCAGCGCTGGAGCAGCAGGACGTCCGCGTAAAAGACGCTTTCACCGTGTTTCTGCCATCGGACGTCGCACTGCAGCGTAACACCGTTGCGTTCCGCCAGAAGTGAAAAACGCTCTTTGATGTCGGCGGTGAATGCGTACGGGTCGACGGCTGCCGGGTGTATTTCCATTTCGGGTGATTCAAAACGGCTTAAATCCTGCAGATTGCAGACGAGCCGTTCGATATGGTTAAGTTCTGAATATAATGCCGCAAAGCGTTCCGCGTCCGGATGCAGCACGCCGTCGCTGAGTCCTTCGATCTGCATTTTAACGGCGGTAAGCGGCGTTCGCAAATCGTGGGATATATCCTGCATCCACTGCCGCCTCAGCGATTCTTCACGCTTGAGCGTCGTTTGCAGTTGCCGTACGGATTCCGTTATCCGGTCGAATTCCTGTATACCGGTCGACGCGATGTGGGCTTCCGTTACCGGCAGTCCGGTAATGGAATTGGAGAGCACCGCCGTTTTTGCGGAAAAGACGGACGACGTCAATATTGACAATACGAGGGCACACGCTACGGCTGCCAGCGCGCCGACCGCCAGTGCCCGTTCCATGGTTGACAGAAAAATCCGGTTCGCCTTATACGCAAGAAAATCGACGCTGTCGGCGGCTAAATATCCGATGAGCGTCGTTCCGTCTTTAATCGGTACCGGCGGATTGAGCGATAGAAAAGACGTCAGCGGGCCGGTGCTTTTTTCGACTTCGGGCACCGTTTTCCGTTTTCCCTGTTCCAGCAGCAGCAGGGGTTTTCGGTCCGTGTCGAATACGTACACGTACAGCGAATCCGTCACGTACGGCAGCAGCGCTTTTTCCAGCGAAGATTCGCTCAGCCCTCCGGTCAGGCGGTACGTTTTTGAAATGACCGGCAGCAGCAGTTTTTTAAGTTCATCCTGTTTGTCGAAATTCCAACTCGATACGGACGTTCGTATCGCGGCGGAAAAAATAAACGACATGATCAGCAACACGGCGCAGGAAACGGCGATCTGTCCGGAAAAAATTTTCCCGAATATCGTTTTCATGCGGACTCCGATCGGAGACTGCCGCCGAATTTGTAGCCGAAGCCCCTGACGGTAACTATCCAGCCCACGCCGAGTTTTGCCCGTAAGTTGGCGATGTGCGTATCGACGGTGCGTTCGGATCCTTCAAAAAAATAATTGAAGCATTCGGACAATATCTGTTCGCGGGAAACGACTTGGCCGCTGTTTTCTGCGAGATAGACGAGGATTTTCCATTCCGCGCCGGTCAGATTTACGTCGATTCCGTCTATAGCCAGCGTGTGTTTCGCCGTGTCAAGCGTTGCGCGGCTTTCGCCTTGCTGCCATTCGCCCGAAGCTCCGGGAACCGTTTCGGCACTGCCGCCGCTGCGTCTGAGCAGCGCCTGTACGCGGAGTACCAGTTCTTTGGCGGAAAACGGTTTGCAGATGTAATCGTCCGCACCCAGTTCAAAGCCCAAAATTCGGTCCGATTCGCTGTCTTTTGCCGTTAAAAAAATGATCGGTACTGCCGAGACTGCGCGTATCGATTTTGCAAGGGCAAATCCGTTTCCGTCGGGAAGCATGACGTCCAAAATGATCAGATCGGCTATTTCCCGCCGTACTGCGTCCAGTACACCCGCTCCGGTATCGAATTCTACCGTTTTGTGTCCGTCAAGCTGCAGGTAACCGGCGACGGCCTCGCGTATGAGCGTGTTGTCTTCAACAAGCATGATGCAGGACATGTCAGTCTCCGTACGTTATGTCGCGTATGGTGACGCCCGTTGCGTCGCGGATACAGAACGTGTTTCCGTCCCGGTCGTACGTGAACGATTCTTCAGCTACGGGCTCTCCGGCGGCGTTTTTCGTTACCGTGCGGCTTAAAAGCTCGCCCGAGTACGTTCTGTACTGCGTATCTTTGAGAACCGAGTCCGCGCCGAACCGCGTTACGGAACGTATTTTTTTACCGATATAGGTATAGACGACGGTTTCGTATAAACCGTTCCCGTCGTATCTGAGTTCTTTGACGGGCATTCCGGCGTCGTTGTATTCAAATGAAATCCGTTTCAGGATTTTGCCGTCTCCGTAGAGCGCCGTTTGCTCCGTTTTTCTGCCCGCATCGGTATAACTGAACGTTTCGGTGAGGGTAACCGCGCCGTCTGCGTTGTACGTTTTCTGTGCGGACAATAATCCGGCATCCGTGTATTCGGAAACGATCGTTCCTTCCACGGTTTGCGCTGCGTCGAGCGATGTTTCGGTAACGAGCAGGCCCGCTTCGTTATATTCGTAACGGTATGTCCATTTGAGTTGACCCGAAGCGTCCGTGCCTTTTATTTCAGAAACGAGGCCTTCCGGCGTGTAGTCGTACGTTACGGTCGTGTGGACGGTTCCGTCCGGCGAGAGGCGCTGTTCGGAGGCGATGCGGCCGGCATCGAAAAAAGCGATTCGCGACACGGTCAGCCGGCCGAACGATTCTCCCGTATATTCGGTCATTTTCAGCGGATTCCCTTGCAGCTTCAGCACGGTATTTTCCGCCGTATCCGCTTGAGCCGCTCCGTATGGTATGCAGAAAGCAAAACAGTAAACGCACAGTGCGGCCGGTATCAGACGTGTAGGTATTTTCACCGGTATCTCCTTTTACAGAGTTTGCCAAGATGTCGAGCTGCCCGAAACCCGTTTTTCAGGCAATTTCGGTTTCCTTGTAAATTCACTGTAATATTGTATAAAAAAAGGATAAAAAGAACAACCGTATGCAAAAAAACGGTTCGTTCGGTACGAACGTCTGTCGGCGGGACTGTCCGTAAACGCCGGTTTACGGACAGCTACGTAAGTACGGATACCGGATGGAGCCGGAAAAGCAGCATTCCGGCTCCGTTTTGTCAGTTGATGAGCGTGCCGTTTTCCGTGTGTACCGATTCCGATTCGGTACCGAGGTCGGCGGGGATCGGTTCTTCCGTCATATTTTCCGACGTTTCGCCCGCCAGACCGTATGTTGCGGCTGTATTGGCTGTGTCGGCCATAGCGTCGACTGCGGCGTTCCGTTCGGCCGCCGTTTCGGGTGAGTCGGAAAACTGCGGTTCGGCATACGTGTTCGCTTCCGGCAGGGTGTCGTTTTGTACGGCAGCCGCAGCCGTCTCGTCCTGTGTTTGCGGTTCGGCTTCGAGGCAGCCGGTCAACATCGTTGTCGCTGTGATCAGCAGCAGCGCTGAACAGACAGCTGCCACCGTGCAAATCGTATTCGTTTTTTTCATATCATGCTCCTTGATAAAGTGTTTTGTTGCGGACGCAGTCTAAAAAGCCGCATCTGCTTTTGGTGTCTTATTTTATGCTGACGCGAAAATCGGTAAACGTTTCCGCTATTTTATGTACGACGATTGAACCGGTGTTGATAGAGTCCAGTCCGACGAGTGCGCTTCCGTTCACCGTGAACGTGTTTCCCCGGATCTGAATCGGAAGTTCTTTGCCGGATAATGCGGTTATGGAACTTTTCATAAACAATTCTTCAGTAGTGAGTTTGCCCGCTACGAGATAATCCGTGATGGAATTTGCAAGCTGTGCTGCATCCGGTTCGGATCCGTCCACCGGGATGAACGCGGTAACGCCTTTTTCAAGAACGGACGCGTCGATATCCGCCTGGGCAAGCGCCTGTGCGAAGACCGTCAAGTCTGCGTCGTTTTCAACTGCTTCTTTCAGTTCATCGTAAGCTTCCGATTTCGATTCGGTCGCTGCGATAGCTTCGGGAACTTCCGCGCTTTCCGGTTCAGCTGCGATTGCTTCGGGAACTTCCGCATTTTCCGGTTCAGCTGCTGTGGAATCGGAAATCTCCGCGCTTTCCGTACCGATTCGGTCGATGATATCCGTGCCGTTTTGTGCGAATACGGAGCCTGCCGTAACTAGTGCCAATACGGTTACCAGAAAAAATACCCGTTTCATAAAAACCTCCTATTGGATTACGATTAGGATATAATCGTAATTTTCTGCTTTTTGTCAGTTCCGCTATTATGCGCATAATACGCCGCGACGCGGCGGGAACGGTTCCGTATTCGGCGATACGTTCCGGCGGATCTCTTTGACGGTTTTCAGCATACCTGCCGAATATCAAGTTTTTTCAGGAGGAATATTAAGATTGTGCAAAGATTTATTCGGTGGGCCGGCAGAATGAGGAAATCTCACCTGCTGACAGCCAGATTGCGTTTCTTTTTTGCCGTTATGGCTGCCGCACGTATCATCGGCCGGATTATATCCAAATATTGTTCATCCAGAGTCAGCATGTCGTCCAATATATCTTGGATCATCGTATATTTCGTCTTCGTATCCGCCGCAACTCCGGTAACAAGGTATTCGACCGTTACGCCGAGCTCTTGCGCAATTTTGACCGCGACATCGGCCGGCGGAATGGACTCTCTTATACCTAAATATGAATCAATCGTTCCTTTTACCAGTCCGGTTCTATACGAGAGTTCCTTTACCGTTAACCCCTGAAAATCCAATATATCGCGCAAATTTTCTCTGAATGACCCCATGCATTCAGAATACAACAATACTCTTATTTTAAACTTGACAGTATTACTATTATTATATATTATCTGCTTGCGATACGACGATTGTTTTATCGCTCCATACTATTTAAATCGTATGTGCGATTTAAAACCATTCTGGACCTCGTTTCGGCAGGACAGGGCGGTTTACGAATATACTCGTGCACAGTCGAACCGTTTTTAGTCGGTTTTACGGACTACGTGTATTCGCAAGCCCACAATTTCCGCTTTTTCATTTTCAGCGCAAAGCGCCTTCTCGCAAATTTCCGTTCCTTCCGGTACGGAAAGATATCTCGATTTAATCGTTCATTCATTCTTACTATCTATTAGCTTGTAAAGGAGTTCATCTTGCAGACACTAATTCTTGCAGGAGGAATGGGAACTCGGCTAGGAGAAGAGACAAAGCTCATTCCCAAACCGATGGTAGAAATCGGCGGTTATCCGATTCTCTGGCATATAATGAAGATTTACAGTCAGTACGGTTACAATGACTTTATCATTCTGACAGGTTATAAAGGGCATGTAATAAAAGATTATTTTCTTAATTATTATAACCGCTATTCTGATATGACAATTGATATGTCAAACAACGACGTGCAGATTCACAAAGTGCGAAGTGAGCCATGGAAAGTAACAATGCTTTATACGGGGCTTGATACCCTTACGGCAGGCCGCATTTGTCGCGCAAAGAAATATATAGGCGATGAACCTTTTATGCTGACGTACGGTGATGGTGTAAGCGATGTTAATATTGAAAAACTCGTTGATTCACATGCTGCGTCGGGTAAGCTTGTTACTCTTACAGCGGTAAAACCGGAAGGTCGTTTCGGCGCCCTTGCGATAGAAGATGACGGAATAATCAGACAATTTCAGGAAAAGCCGAGCGACGCTTGGATTAACGGCGGATTTTTTGTCTGTGAGAATAAGGCATTGGATTATATTCCTTCTGATGCACATAACGTTATGTGGGAACGTGATCCTTTGCAGAATATCGCAAAAGACGGACAGCTGCATGCCTTCAGACATAACGGATTTTGGCATCCTATGGATATGCTGAAAGATAAGGATGATTTAAATAAACTTTGGAGTACTGAAAAAGCTCCCTGGGATATCTGGGGACACTTTACGAACCGCGGATATTAAATGAATAGTTTGTTGAGTTTTTATAAAAACAAGAAAATTTTTCTTACCGGGCACACCGGCTTTAAAGGGGCGTGGCTTTGCCGGATTTTGATTGCGGCGGGAGCGGACGTTACGGGCTATTCGTCGGGAATTCCGACGGAACCGTCGCTGTTTGCCCTGACTAAAACTGCGGAGCAAATGAACTGCATCACGGCTGACATACGTAACGGGAAAAAATTGGCGGAAAGTATCGTTGCCGCAAAGCCCGATATCGTGTTTCATTTGGCTGCACAGCCGCTGGTACGGGTATCGTATAAAGATCCGGTCGAAACGTATGAAACGAACGTGATGGGAACGGTGCATCTGCTTGAAGCTGTCCGAAACAGCGGAACGGTAAAAAGTGTTGTCAACGTTACAACCGATAAAGTGTATAAAAACCGTGAGTGGAATTGGGGCTATCGCGAAAATGAAGAATTGTGCGGATTCGATCCGTATTCAAACAGTAAATCCTGCAGCGAACTGGTTACGCACAGTTACAAACAATCTTTTTTTTCCGATAATCGTGATCTCGCCGTATCGACGGCTCGCAGCGGAAACGTGATCGGCGGCGGTGATTATGCTCTTGATCGGATCATTCCGGATTGTATTCGCGCTGTTGAATCCGGAAAAGACATCGTTATAAGAAATCCGTATTCGACCCGTCCGTATCAGCACGTACTTGAATGCCTTTCCGGATATTTGCTTCTTGCCCGGCTACAGTATGAGGATAAATCCTCGTATGAAGGAAGTTATAATTTTGGTCCGGATGATTCAAGCTGCGTAACAACGGGTGAACTTGCGGATATGTTCTGCAGAACATGGGGCAGCGGTGCGGTATGGAAAAACGTTGCCGAATCGAACGCTCCGCATGAAGCGAATTTTTTGAAACTGGACTGTTCTTCCGCAAAAAACGTGCTCGGGTGGAAACCGCTGTGGGATATTCGGACTGCAATAAAAAAAATAGTCGAGTGGGAGCAAGCCGTACAAAATGGTGTGTCATCTGCAGCCGTAACGGATAATCAGATTAAAGAATATTTTGAAATATAAATAAAGAGGAAGCGTGATGTTTGAAAGTAAATCGAAAGAGGAAGCAACAAAAGAGATTTTAAACAGTGTCAGTGAGTACTATAAAAAATTTATGCTAAAGCCCGAATACAAAGACGGGGAGCGAATCAGCTATGCGAGCCGTGTATTTGATGACAAAGAGATGATGAATCTTGTCGATTCTGCTTTGGAATTTTGGCTTACGAGCGGACGTTATACAGATCAATTTGAAAAGCGGCTTGGAGAGTATCTTGAAACACCATTTGTTTCTCTTGTGAACTCCGGTTCATCAGCAAATCTTTGTGCATTTATGGCTCTTACAAGCCCGTTATTAAAAGAACGTCAGATTAAGCGCGGGGACGAAGTAATCACTGTTGCCTGCGGTTTCCCTACAACCGTAACTCCGATTTTACAGTACGGGGCAATTCCCGTTTTTGTTGATGTAACGATTCCTCAATATAATATTGATGTAACGCAGCTTGAAGCGGCATTAAGCTCAAAAACCAAGGCTGTAATGATTGCACACACACTCGGCAATCCCTTTGATTTGAAAGCGGTAAAGGACTTCTGTACAAAACATAACTTGTGGCTTGTAGAAGATAACTGTGATGCTCTAGGCTCAAAATACACAATTGACGGCAAAGAAAAGTTCACCGGCACAATCGGCGACATAGGTACTTCAAGTTTTTATCCGCCTCACCATATGACTATGGGCGAGGGCGGCGCTGTATATACGCATAACCCGCTTTTACATAAAATCGTTCGCTCAATGCGCGACTGGGGACGCGACTGCGTATGCCCGAGCGGAAAAGACAACCTTTGCGGTCATCGTTTTGACAAGCAGTTTGGAACACTTCCGCTTGGATACGACCACAAATATACGTACAGCCATTTCGGTTATAATCTAAAAGCAACAGACTTGCAGGCGGCAATCGGCTGTGCGCAGCTTGAAAAATTCCCGAGTTTTGTGGAAAAACGACGCGCAAACTGGCAGCGGCTTTATGACGGCCTTAAAAACTTACAGGACAAGCTCATTCTGCCGGAAGCCGCGCCGGACAGCACGCCGAGCTGGTTCGGTTTCATGATGACGTGCCGGGAGAACGTGAACCGCTTCGAGCTTGTAAAGAAAATCGAAGGGCAGAACATCCAGACGCGCGCGCTTTTTGCAGGAAACCTGACGCGCCACCCGTGCTTTGACCAGATTCGCGGAACGGACGCATATCGTGTCGTCGGTGATTTGTCCGTAACAGACCGGATTATGCGCGACACGTTCTGGATCGGTGTGTATCCCGGTATGACGGACAAAATGATTGACAGAATGATTTCCGTAATCAAACGAAGCGTTCGTGGTGTTAACTGATGAAGCAGCGGGTAGCTGATTATATTGCAGCATTTTTAATAAAGAACAATATTACGGATATCTTTACCGTTACCGGCGGCGGTGCGATGCATCTGAACGATGCGTTCGGTCATAATGATGTACTGCATTGCGTTTATAACCATCACGAACAGGCATCTGCGATGGCAGCGGATGCGTACGCACGAATACACGGTACTCCCGCAGTCGTTTGCGTGACGAGCGGTCCCGGAAGTATAAACGCTTTGAATGGGGTCACCGGTGCGTATCTTGATTCCATCCCTATGCTTGTCATTTCCGGTCAGATGAAGCGATCGTTAACCACTCGATATACAGGGTTGAAAGTCAGATCTCTGGGCGGGCAGGAGTTTGACATCATTGGAGCCGTCGGCGGAATGACCAAATACGCCGAAATGATTGTTGATGAATCCATGATTCGCTATTGTCTGGAAAAAGCTTTTCATACGGCAGTTTCCGGTAGACCCGGACCGTGCTGGTTGGACATACCGCTTGATATTCAAAGTGCGTACGTCGACGATTCGACTTTAAAAGGATATGAACCCTTCGTACGGTCTGCTGATGACGGTTTTCTCTTTGAAGCAGTACGAACGGTCGTCGAAAAATTACGTACGGCGAAGCGACCCGTGTTATATGCGGGCAACGGTATCCGATTATCCGACGGGATGGGATTGTTTGCCGCACTCGTTGAAGCATTGCAAATTCCCGTTGTAACGTGCTGGAACAGTATCGATCTTATTTCCAGTGACGACGCGTGTTATTGCGGCCGCGGCGGTACGATGGGTGATCGCGCCGGCAATTTTGCAGTTCAAAACAGCGATCTATTGATATGTATCGGTACTAGACTAAGCGTGTATCAAGTCGGTTATAATGTAAAAACATGGGCTCGTGCCGCTTATACGGTCGTCGTTGATATCGATCCTGAAGAATTACGGAAACCTACCGTTCGGATAGATTTACCCGTTTGTGCCGATGCGGCACAGTTCATGTCCGCTTTATTGGAGTCCGTGAGGACGGATCTGCGGAGCGGTACTTCTCCATGGTTGAAACAGTGCGGGGACTGGAAACATCGTTATCCGGTCGTCGGCAAAAAATCGGGACGGGCAGATGATGCGGTAAACGTATATACGTTTATGGACACGCTGAGTCGGGCTTTACCTGAGGGAGCGCTTACCGTTGTTGCCAACGGATCTGCCAGCGTAGTTGGCAGTCAGTCGTATTATATAAAGAAAAACAGCCGATTTATAATGAATTGTGCAGTATCTTCCATGGGTTGGGATTTACCTGCAGCCATAGGAACTTGCGTTGCTGCCGGAAAATCTCCGGTATATTGCATCGCCGGGGACGGCAGTATCATGATGAATTTGCAGGAATTGCAAACTATTTCTACCAACAAGCTGCCGATAAAGATTTTTATTATCAATAACGGCGGATATCATCAAATCAGACAGACTCAGAATAATATCTTTCATAATGGACTCGTCGGAGTAGGGCCTGAAAGTAATGATTTGGGGTTTCCCGATTTTAAGCAGTTGGCGTCTGCTTTCGATATTCCGTACTGCCGCATTGAAACGCAGTCGCAATTGAATGGTACCGTACATGAAATTATCCGTTTTTCAAATGCTATGATATGCGAAATTTTCGTTTCCACGGATCAGGTGTTCGAGCCGAAATCTGCAACGAAGAAATTGGCGGACGGGTCCTTGTTTTCACCGCCGCTGGAGGATATGTCTCCGTTTCTCTCCCGTTCGGAATTGGCAGAGAACATGTATATACCGCTGGTTTCCGAATAGGCGTGCCCTTACGGCATCGTTTTTAAGTATAAATTGTTTTTTGCAGGGATATTATGAATGATCTGTTTTTGATGGATTGTACGCTTCGCGATGGTGGATACGTTAACGATTGGAAATTCGGCGCGGGCAGTATAAAAAGCATATTCAGCCGCTTGGATAAAGCGAATATGGATATGATAGAAGTCGGTTTTATTGATGATCGACGTCCGTACGATCCGGATCGCTCCATATATCCGGATACGAAATCGATAGATCCGGTTTTTAAGAACATGCAGAAACCTCATGCGTTAGTATGCGCCATGATCGATTTCGGAACCTGCAACATAGAAAATATCTCTCCGGCATCGGAATCGGTTATCGACGGTATCAGAATTATTTTTAAGAAACATCGACAAGATGAAGCGCTCGCGTTTATTCGGCAAGTAAAAGAAAAAGGATATAAGATCTTTATAAATCCGGTTTCCGTTACGAGTTTCAGTGACGAAGAATTGATCTCATTGATCACAAAAATCAATGAGATAGACCCTTATGCGGTTACTATCGTGGATACTTATGGGCTGATGCACAGTCGGGAAGTTCTGCACTATTGCAACGTTATGGATACGTATCTGAATAAAGGAATAATATTGGGGTATCATGCCCATAATAATTTTCAGTTAGCTTATTCCAATGTGATAGCGGTAGTCGATAATATAAAAAACAGACCTCTGGCGGTGGATGGGACGCTGTTCGGCATAGGGAAAAGTGCCGGTAATGCCTGTACGGAACTCATCGCGATGTATCTGAATGAATTTTACAGAAAAAACTATGATATCAATCAAATTCAGGAAGCGATAGATATTGATATCACAAAAGAATTTAAAAAACAGGAATGGGGTTATCGTCCTCTGTTCTATATTTCAGCCTTACACGACTGCCATCCGGACTATGTTACCCAATTTCTTGATAAAAAGACACTTTCAGTAAAACAAATAAACGAGCTGTTGAAAAGGATACCTCAAGAAAAGAAATTGCTTTACGATAAGAATTTGGCCGAAACCCTCTATGAAGAGTATCAGAACAGGGAATTCGACGACAGAAAAATACTTGCGGAATTGAAAAAAATATTTGCAGACAGTCCCATTCTGCTGCTGGGTCCGGGAAAATCAATCGTTTCAGAAAAGGCTAAAATAGATGATTATATCCAAAAAAAACAACCTATACTGATCAGCGTCAATTTTTTAAACGACGAGTTTCCCATAGATTATGTATTTATGGGAAACGCAAAAAGATACAGCCAGTTTTTCAGCAGGATATATATAGAAAATTCCAAAGTGAAATTGATTTGCACTTCAAATATTACTGAAACAAAAGAAAAAATCGATTATAAAGTGGCCTACGCACCGCTCGTTACCGATGTGGATTGTATTCACGACAATCCGCTCGTATTATTGCTGAATCTTTTGATCAAATTGGATATAAAAAACGTTGCGATTGCGGGATTTGACGGATATATTCCCGATAACAGTAAAAATTACTATTCGGATTATACGTTCTTTTTATTTTGTCAGGAAAACGTTTTATTGCGAAATGAAGCCATAAAAAATTTCATTCGGAGTAAAAAAGATAAGATCAGTCTGTTCAGTATTACGGAATCACTCTATACGGAAGGTACTTGAAAAATGAATATAGAATCGCGCTTTAAAACCTATTCAGTTGATTTCGTGACAGATTTGACTCTTGCAAATTTGATAAACGATGAAACGGTTTATTTCGTAATAGATAAGAACGTATATACGCTATATGAATCGAAATGGCCCGTATTTAGAAAAGAGCGGTTGTATTTGTTGGATGCACTCGAGCAAAATAAGACGATGGATATCGTATTGTCAATTTGTGAAAAAATGACGGATATTGCTTCCAAGCGGAATACGTGCCTCGTATCGATAGGCGGCGGCATCGTGCAGGATATTACGGGATTCGTTGCCAATATTCTGTATCGGGGCATAAAATGGCTCTTCTTTCCTTCAACGCTTCTGGCTGCCTGTGATAGTTGTATCGGCGGAAAAACTTCCCTTAATTATAAGGGTTTCAAAAATTTACTGGGTACGTTTTACCCTCCTGATGAAATAAAAATTTATCCGGAATTCTTTAAAACTTTGTCACAGAAGGATTTTGCCAGCGGATTGGGAGAAGTGGTAAAGTTCAACGTTATGGCCGGAAAGAACGGAATCGATAATATCGAAAAGAATATCTGTAAACTTATAGAGAGGGACAATCCGACGATTACTTCATTCGTACGCAATTCCTTGGAATTCAAGAAAAGTTTTATAGAAGAAGATGAATTTGACAAAGGTAAACGGATACTTTTAAATTATGCCAATACGTTCGGTCATGCGTTTGAAGTTTCCAGTAATTATGGAATTCCGCACGGTTCCGCAGTTGCTTTGGGAATGATCGTTGCGAATACCGTTTCCGTAAACAGGGGATTATTAGACAGTACTTTTGCAAAAAGGATAGAAGACGTTTGTAAGAAAATTCTTCCCGTAAGGTTTGATGCTCAGTGGTTCGATAAAGATATAATCATCACGGCTGTCAAAAAAGATAAAAAACAGGTAAACGATACTATCCGTGCCATATTGTTACACGACGATTTGTCTCTTGATATGTACACCGATATTGAAGAACGGGAAATAGTTTCCGCTCTTGAAAAACTGCAGACCGTTTTACCGTAGATCGTTATTGAAGCAAATTTATCGGAATGCCTTAATGAAAAAATTACTTATTACCGGTGCCACGGGAATGATCGGCTCGGCGATCGTCCGGCAGGCATTGAAACAGGATTATGATGTTACGTGCATAGTCCGTGAAAATTCGAACCGTGAAAACAACCTTCCTGAAGATAGATATTGTCATATCGTCGTATGCAATAGTGATGCATACGCTACCGTTTCTTTGTCCGGTACTTATGATGTTTTCATTCATTTAGCTTGGGCAAACACCGCCGGGGCAGGTAGAGATGATGTGGCAGTTCAATTTCAGAATATCCAAAGCACACTCGATGCGGTACGACTTGCGTTTCAATGCGGGTGTACCGTTTTTATCGGTGCGGGTTCTCAAGCCGAGTACGGTGTGCAGGAAAAATCGTTAACGGCTGATATGCCGGTAAATCCTGAAAGCTGTTACGGTATTGCAAAATATACGGCAGGTAAATTTGCCGCAAGATTATGCGAACAGCTGCGGATAAAATTCAATTGGCTGCGTATTCTCAGTGTGTATGGTCCGCACGATGCTCCTTATACATTAATTTCATACGTCGTTTCGGAGTTGAAAGCCGGCCGCTCTCCCGAACTCACTCGGTGTGAGCAGATTTGGGATTATCTGTATTGCGATGATGCCGCGATGGCTTTTTTGGCTGTTGCCGAAAAAGGGGTAAGCGGAAAAACGTATCCTTTGGGGAGCGGAACGGGCAGAAAACTTTCGGAATACATGAATATGGTAAGATGTATAGTTAATCCCGATATATCTTTGTCGTTCGGAAAAAAGCAGTATTATCCGCACCAACCGATGTATTTGGTTGCGGATATAACGGAGCTTTCGCAGGATACCGGATGGAAACCTGAAATTGAATTTCAAGAAGGAATAAAAAGAATAGTTGGTAGTGCAGATTATCTATAGTGGTGGTATAGTATCGTTCATATAATACTTTACATTGTTTCAGTATAAAACACTAAACAATGATATCGTTTTTGTTCATGTTAGGAACAAATAAAGGTTTTTATAAAATTCCGTAAATACATTGATAAATCTGGTTTTAAATTAAATATATATTGCTGTTATACGGAAAATAAGAAAGTGGATGAAAATATATCTGTTTGCTGTGCTCTCCAATGCGATCGAATGTAAGTATCAGGTTGGTGAATATTTATAATAAAAGAATATCTATAAGAGATCTAATAACACTGTTTTGCTATTTATATCCAGAAAAAGATCTTTATACAGAGATTGCAACGCAGAAAAAATGAAAATCAGTACATGGAATCAAAATCAACTACCGATATCCTTGATAATAATAAATTACATAGCCTTACGTGGAAATAAACAGTTCTAATTTAAGTTGGATTTAAGAAAATGTTAGACTTGTATAAAGAGTAACAGTTGTTTAATAGATGTCTTTTATTTGGAGCTCTATGTCTCATACTAACAATCAAAATGTAAAAGATCTTTTTGCCACTCTTATAAATCAGTTATGGAGGCTTGTCAGTGGTCCAATAACAATGATTTTGATCCCTTTTTTTCTTTCTGCAGAGCAGCAAGGATATTGGTATTTATTCAGTAGCATTTCTGCGCTGTCAATTTTTGCAGATCTCGGTTTCAGCAATATTATTCTTCAGTTTAGTGCTCACGAATATGCATTCTTATATTTTAATGATAAAAAGTTTCTTGAAGGTGATGATAATCATCTTAATAAACTGGCGACATTTTTTAAGTTTACATTAAAATGGATTGGAACTATTAGTGTTTTTGTGTTTCCCATTATTTATATAATTGGTTTGGTTTATTTTATAAGAGATGGAGTTTTTTCAATATATATTATTCCGTGGACGATTTATGCTATAGGATCTCTCATAAACTTTTTTAATACATCTGTTCTTTCTTTTATTGAGGGGCTAAATAAAATAGAGGAAGTTCAGAAAATACGTTTTTTTGTAAGTGTTATAAATACAGCTATTGTTGTTTTGGTGTTGATATTACGCGGAAATATATATGCCATTTCTTTAGGAATCTTTGTAAGCTCTTGTACTATTTTTATAAATGTTTTTGGTAAATTTAGAAACTTCTTAAAGCAACTTTGGGAAATCTCTAAGATCACGAAGTATCCATGGCGTAAAGAAGTAATGCCGCTTTTTATAAAATATGCGTTAAGCTTTTCAAGCGGTTATTTTATTTTTCAAATATACACACCTCTAATGCACTTATTTCATGGTCCCATTTTCAGCGGAAAAGTTGGAATAACGCTTGCGCTAATTAATGCAATATTTAACTTGGGAAATGTTTGGATATACACAATTATACCAAGAATGAATATGCTTGTGTCAAAAAAGGACTGGAGGAGTCTTGACAGATTATTTACAAAACGACTTCTGTTGTCATTGGGGACATATTTTTTTATAGGTGTCGGAATCGTTATTTTTATAAAAATTTTTGGAAGTTTTTGGATTGTTCCTAAAATTATTTCAAGATTTTTGCCTGCTACATCTATAATTGTTTTATATCTGTGTTATTTTATCCAGCTTATTGTAAATTCCTTGGCGATATACTTACGAGGACACAAACAAGAACCTTACATGGTTATGTCAATAATAAGTGCTGTTTGGATAGCTTGTACAACTTTTATAATAGGAAAGTTTTTGCCGGTAGAGATGTTTTTCTGTGGATTTTTAAGTATGCAGATTATAGGATTACCGATTTCTTATTTAATTTACAAAAAACACAAAAATAAATGGCATAAAGAGGATTTTGAAAATGTCGAATAAACCTTTACTAAGTATTTGTATACCGACTTATAACAGGGTGGAATATCTAAAAAAGAGTCTGGATTCTATAATAAATTCCACTGGGTTTAATGAATTTGAGGTAGAAATAGTAGTATCGGATAATGCATCTACAGATGGCACGAGAGAAGTTGTTTTAGGCTATTCTACTCGACATTCTAATATTAAATATTTTAGGAATGAAGAAAATATAAGAGATAAAAATTTCCCAATGGTTATTTCTGAGGCGACAGGCTTATTTAGAAAACTTTGTAATGATACTTTATTGTTTGAGAAAGATACTGTCAGAAGAATATTAGATATTATAAAAGAGAATTATTTAGAAAAACCTGTAATTTTTTTTAATAATAAAAATTATGGATACATAAAGGTATTTTCTCTGGAAGATTTTTTAAATAAGGTCAGTTTTAATATTACTTGGATTGGCGGGCTTGGGGTTTGGGATGATTTCTGTTCTAATATTTTTAACGACTTTGAGGGGTGCAATCAATCTTTATGGCAGGTTCCTTTTGTGTTGAATTACGTAGATCAGAAAAAAAATTGTTTGATAGTAAACGAACATTTCTGTACAATTCAGACTATTGAAAAGAAAGATATTTCATATGGTTTATATAAAGTATTTTATGAGAATTATCTGGGATTTATAAAAGCATACGTAAGTAAGGGCTTGGTCTCGCAATCTTGTCTTGATTTTCTTGAAGAAGATTTATTGTTCAATTTTTTCCCGATATGGTTGTATAAGTTTGAAAGACAAGATAAATGTCTTGATTATTTGAAAGACGAAAACCTTTTTGAATTAGTTTTAAATGCTTATAAAGGGAAAAAATATTATAGAAAATTTATATTTAGGTATAATTTTTTTAAAATAAAGCAATTTATAAGGAAAATTTTAAAATAAAAATTAATTTATTTCTAATTTAATGAAAATGTAATTAGTAAGATTATTTATTAAATACTACCTAAAAAAAAGGAGGCAAAAATGGTTAAAATGGGGGGGGGGGGTATTAAGATTTTCTCTTATTGTTAACTTATTTTTCTTGTTAGGGTTTACTGGATTTATAATTTATAAATTTGATTTGATAAAATCCAAAATTCAGAATTACCATCAAAAATTAGTCCTAAAAAATGAAATTTCGGAATCAGTTTTAAGAACTTTTAATAATGATATTTTTGATGATCTTGTAAATAATGAATTTATTATAAATCCAGCTTATGAAACAGTAGAATTTCTTTTTCTTGGAAATTCTCTTACATATTGCGGTATGCCTGAAGAAGAGCCTGATAAGACAAGGAGAGGTCTCGCAGCTACAAAAGTGGAAAATGATTATGTTCATAAACTTATTTTTGCCTATGCTGCAAAATATGGTGTAAATATAAGATTTTCAGTTGTAAATATTGCTGATTTTGAAAGAGGATTTGTCCAAAATCCCTTTAATGAAAAACAATTGCAAAAAGTACAAGTTAAAAATCCGGATATTGTAATTTTTCAGATTGGGGAAAATGTCAGTCGAGATGATATTATACGGAATGGAAAGCTCTTTTTAGAGCGCTATTCAGAATTGGTAAATTATTTTAAGGAGTCAAGACGGGTTGTTTGCCTTCCATTCTGGCCCGATAAAGAGAAAATCAATGTAATTACAGAAGTAGCTTTAACTACAGGTTCTATAATATGTGACTTAAGCCATCTCGGAAGCGGGATAGATTCAGAAAATTTTGCTTCAAGTTATAAAAATTATAAACAACCGGGTGTAGGTGCACATCCTGGAGATGTGGGAATGGATAGGATTGCAAAAAACATCCTGTCTGTTATTAATCAGTGAATAACTACAAATAGAAGAAATTGAGAAAATTATTGAGTAGTTCAGGATGGTTTTTTGGAGATTGGGATTTATAAAACCAATATTATTCAAAAGAAGAATTAGACGATAAGAAGGAAAAAAAATGTTTTTAAACACTCTTAAGTCAAAAATATTCCGTAAATTTTTTCGTCTGTGCAATAAACATAATTTTGCTAGTATTGTAAACATGTGTGATATAAATCGTGTTCAAGTAGGTCGTAAAACCTATGGAGCAATAAATGTTACGGATTTTTCACCAGTTGATACAAAATTGATAATCGGAAGTTATTGTTCTATCGCACCCGGCGTACAGTTTTTACTGGGAGGAGAGCATAATTTGGACACGATTTCTACATATCCATTCAATGTAAAACTGTTTGGCATTCCTCGTGAGGCAGGAAGCAAAGGAAATATTATCATTAAGGATGATGTTTGGATAGGACAAAACGCTATAATCTGTTCCGGCGTACATATAGGGCAAGGAGCGGTGATAGCTGCCGGAGCCGTCGTAACCAAAGATGTTGAACCTTATGCAATCGTAGCGGGAAATCCTGCAAAACTTATCAGATATAGATTTAATGAAAACTTACGAAAAAAATTGGAACAAACAGATATTTCTGCTTTGTTTGATAAATTCACAGTTACTGATATACCGCTTATATATGAAAAACTTGATGAGATTGTATTGGATAAAATTTTAAATAAAAGCAGTGATTTTATCAAAATGACACAGGAAAGGTATTGATGATATCAAAACCGAGAATATTGGCTTTTTATTTGCCGCAGTATCATCCGATTTCGGAAAATAATCAGTGGTGGGGTACGGGTTTTACGGAATGGACGAATGTAGGTAAAGCTCGTCCCTTGTTTCCCGGACATAAACAACCTAAAGTACCGACGGAATTGGGCTATTACGATCTAAGGGTACCCGAGGTTCGGGAGCTTCAAGCCCAAATGGCCAAAGATGCCGGAGTGGAAGGATTCTGCTATTGGCATTATTGGTTCGGTGAAGGAAAACAATTATTGGAAAAACCTTTGCAGCAAATAATCTCATCGGGTAAACCTGATTTTCCTTTTTGCTTGGGTTGGGCAAATGAGAGTTGGTATGCGAAAGTCTGGTCAAAAGATAAATCAAAAGATAAATTATTGATTGAGCAAAAATATTGCGGCTTGGAAGATTACAAGGAACATTTTGAAACCATATTACCGATTTTAAAAGATAAACGGTATGTAAAGGTGAACGGAAAACTTCTATTTCTTATTTATAAGCCCGATGATTTTGCTGACTGCCCAACGTTCATTAATTATTGGCAGGAGTTGGCAAAAGCAGAAGGGCTACAAGGTTTCCATTTTATAGCAAGTGCAAAAAGAAATACCAATGATTTTGAGAAATATTTGAAATCTGGGTTTGATGCCGTTTTTACCGATCGAATGTGGCTCGGTGCTAAAGCGTTACGGAGGGATAAACCGCTGTCGCTCGTCAAAGTGTTATTGTTCAAATTTTTAAAGATTCCCCGATTGGTAAATTATAAGGAAATTGTCAAATATGCAGTTTCTGAAAAAGATAAGAGAAATGATTTTTATCCCGGCATAGTATGTACTTGGGATCATACTCCCCGAAGCGGAAGAAACGGAATGGTTTTCATTAATTTTTCACTTAAACTATTCAAAGAACATATTTGTACCGTATTGGAATTGGTAAAGAATAAGCCTGAACAGGAACAAATTGTTTTCCTAAAGTCCTGGAATGAATGGGGAGAGGGGAATTTTATGGAACCTGATATCGAGTACGGTAAAGGTAAAGTGGATACTTTAAAAGAAGCCATACACTCAATTTATAAGTAAAAATCATATATATTATGAGTATTTATATATTCTTTTTGATGTCGTTATTTTTTATCTGCTTGAGTGCTTATGGTAGAAACGTATCAAACGGATTTATTTCATTCATGTTTATTTCATTATTCATTTTCTCTGCTTTTCGGTATGATGTCGGAGTCGATTTTAATGCATATTTAACGATATTTTCAGAACCGGACAAACTTTATACCCAAGAGAAAGGTTTTATGCTGATAAATTCCCTGTTAAAGAATATGGGATTTTCTTTTCAATCTGTTGTGATACTTCATAGTGCGTTAACTCTGTTTTTTGTCAAAAAGTTTATCGATCAAGAATCTAAAAATATTCTTTTATCGGTTTTCATTTTTTTTACATATACTCCTTTCTTTTTGGGAACGTTCAATACGCTCAGGCAGGCTCTTGCAATTTATATTTTTTTATATGCTACTGTATATATCAGGAAAAGAAAATTTCTACAGTTCCTGATAATTATATTACTTACCAGTTTTTTTATTCATTTTTCCATTTTAATCGTTATACCGTTGTATTTTTTTTGCCATAAAAAAATTGCAAAAAATCTGAAATTCATTTTGTGCCTTTTGATTACCTTACTGGGATTATGTATAAATCCGATTTTAGAACATACTCCGTATGCAATCTATTTATTAGTTGATTTACCTGATAATATTTTATCACCGGTTTTCATCTTTAATATTGTTGTTTGTACCTTTATCTTGGTATTTCTTAAAACGGAAAAAGATCATGAACTGATTTATAATTTGTGCTTTTTTTCCCTCTGTTTATTGATACTTTGCGTTATTCTAAGGAAATCACCTGTTTATATAGTAATCAGCAGAATAAATGAATATTTTTTACCATCTATAATTATCTTAATTCCGGATCTTATTTTTTCAAAGAAAAATACAAAATATTCCAAACTATTGTATGTGGGCTGTCTTCTGGTATTCGGTTCAATATTCATTCTTTCCATACTTCTTAATGGATCGGCTAACGGATTGGTTCCATATAAGAACTTCGTAGGTTCGTATCAAAATACGGAGATATTTGATTTTTGCTTTTTTGTATCTTCGTTTTGTTTTTATGCATTTTTTCAACTTTGGTCGATAAAAAAATATCCCATTCTGAAATCGTTTTAAGAGAGACCTGTAACAGTTAAAATTCTATTATTGCAAAGGTAAATAATTACCTCAATTTCAATAAAAAGAAGCTTCCTTTATGTTAAAAGTATTACTTGTATCTGCGTTTCCTCCCAATAGGCAAACTGCCGGACAGGATTATACGCGTCGGTTGGTTCTCGATTTACTTGGATATGGGCACGAGATTTCTCTTATATATGCGGCGTATCCGGGACACGCTGTCGAGTTACCATTGGAAGTTGAAATTCTCCACGTTATACGTACGTCGATCAGAAACTGTATCGGAAGATTGCCATACCATCCTTTTTATGCGAAGCGTATTGACGATGAAACTTTGCATTTACTGCGTTCCGTTGCCGATAATTTTGACGTATTGTATTTCGATTTTTCCCAAGTTCATCTGTATTCGCTGTACGTCAATCATCCGTGCAAGATTCTTATGTGCCACGACGTTATCAGACAGAAATTCAAGCGTTCGGGAATTTTGCACCTTCCGTTTATTGCTTTCGCGGAGCGTCAGACGCTCCTGTCGGCGCGGACGGTCGTAACATTCAGCAAGAAAGACAGTAATCTGTTAAAACAATATTACGATACGGACGCTTGTAATGTGAATTTTTATCTGAAATCGGAATCCCTTTCGTTTGACAATATGTCGATTGCTTCCGGTACTTTCTGCTTTTACGGTGCGTGGAACAGAAAAGAAAATTACCTGCCGTTGAAATGGTTTCTTAAAAAGGTTTATCCGCGGTTGAATAAGGAATTATCTTTTGTGATTATCGGCGGAGGATTGCGAACGGATATCAAACAGTTAATTTCCGCTATGGATAATGTCATTTGTCTCGGTTTTGTTGAGTATCCGATACTTGAAATCGCCCGCTGTCAGGCTTTGATTGCTCCACTCAGAAATGGAGCTGGCGTAAAAGTCAAAGTAATCGATGCCCTTTCCTGCGGTACTCCTGTTATCGGAACTGATGTGGCTTTTGAAGGAATTACGATTGATCCCGAAAACGACCTGTTCTTCAGCGCCGATACTGTCGGTGAATACGTACGTATAATTGACAATTGGAAAAACCGTACCGTTGCATGTAAGCAGCGCGCGAGTGCAAAATTCCGTTCAAAATATGATTCAAATCATTTTCCCGAATTGCTCGAAAAAATAGTTCAACAAGGAGTATCCACATGTTGACCGCTTCTGTCGTTCTTTTCAATACGCCGCGTACGCAGATAGACGTTTTACTTAAAAGCGTCGTCTCGTCAGCCGCAGTGGACACGTTCTATATAATCGACAATTCGCCGAGCGATCGTTGGCGTATATTGGAACGGGAATGGGGTAGTCGACTTCCCATTCGCTACATCCATAATGCGAATCTGGGATACGGTGCTGCGCATAATCTTGCCATGCAGGAAGCGATAGAGCGTGGTGCGGAATATCATGTCGTGCTGAATCCTGATATCCGTTTCAGTTCAGATGTTTTAAGTGCGGTCAGATCGTTTATTGACGGGAATCCTGACGCCGTGTGCGTATTACCGAAAGTTACGTATCCTGATGGTTCCCTTCAATATTTATGCAAACTACTGCCGACCCCGTTTGATTTGATTTTTCGCCGCTTCATACCCGCACGATTCGGAAGAAAACGTAACGATCGATATACTTTACGTGCTTCAGGTTACGAACATATTATGAATCCGCCGTGTCTTTCCGGTTGTTTTATGTTTCTTCGTCTTAGAACTCTGCGTGACAACGATATGTTTTTTGACGATCGTTTTTTCATGTATTTTGAAGATTTCGATTTGATACGTCGATTGCATCGTGTGGGTCGAACTTTATACTATCCCGCAGTGAGTATCGTTCATGATCATGCGCAGGAATCTTACAAAAGCCGTAAAATGCTCGTTGCACATATGAAATCGGCGTTCCGGTACTTCAATAAATACGGCTGGTTTTTCGATTGCGAACGGCGAAAAATGAACCGGAGAATTCTGGAAGAGATTGCGGCGTTCAATTCGGAGAATTCAGACTCCGTTTTATAAGATTTTTGTAAATTATGATGCAGTATCCCCTCTTTGAACAAGCTATCTTCTCTATCATTGCCGAACGGAACGGTCTCCGCTGCATTTCCGCCGTGATTTTGCCGGAATCCGCTCTGTCGGAAGCGAATCTGTATCTGCGTGCCGTTGCCGGTAAATCTGATGGGGATATGCCGTTTACCGTTCATTATCCGGCGGCAAATCAAGCTGAACTGATCGTACGGCAAACGAAAATTTTGTCGTTATGGACGGAGCGTCCCGTTTTCGCGTCGGAATGTGCCCCGATAATAAAAAAATTGGAACAAACCGTTTCTTTTTTGTCCGAATTGCTGGATGAAGACTGTGTCCGTGCAATCCCGCTTGAAAAACATGATATTCCCGTGCCGCCGGCCGGAATCGGTTCCGTATGGAGAGCTTTTCGCGACATTCCGAAATCGATTATGTATGATTTGTGTTTTTTTCACCAATCTTCCGTTATGCTGCTCAATGCCGATATCGGCGTTCGGGCGTAACCTCGGCTCGTTCTATGAGGGCCCCCGCTGTCCCGAACGATTCGCCAATCGGGCAAATTATGCTTGACACAGGCAGGCAAGAATTATATCCTACCATATAATATTACAAGATAAAGGGTGTTGGTATGTCTGCTGAACAGAAAGAAAGACTTGCAATGATCCGCCACAGTACGTCACATGTAATGGCGCAGGCGGTGCTCACGTTGTTTCCCGGCTCGAAAGTTGCTATCGGTCCGTCTATCGATAACGGTTTTTATTATGATTTTGAATTGACACGCCCGATAACCCAAGAAGATTTGGCCGCGATCGAAAAGGAAATGCGTAAGATCGTTTCCGGAAATCATGAATTCACACGTCGTGAAGTATCCCGTGCCGAAGCTTTAAAAATGTTTGCAGATCAGCCGTATAAAGTGGAACTGATCAACGATTTGCCCGCGGATGAACCGATTTCCGTGTACACGCAGGCCGGATTTACCGATTTGTGCCGCGGTCCGCACGTCGCGAATACGAAAGAAATAAACGCGCAGTCATTTAAATTGATGAAAACTGCCGGTGCGTATTGGCGCGGCGATGAAAAACGTCCGATGCTTACCCGTATTTACGGAACGGCGTGGGAAAAACCGGTGGAATTGAAAGCGTACGTGGATATGCTTGCCGAAGCGGAACGCCGCGATCATCGGAAAATCGGCAAAGAAATGGATCTGTTCCATATCGATGAAGATTCACCCGGTCAAATCTTCTGGCACCCGAACGGATGGACGATTTACCGCATTCTGGAAGATTACGTTCGTACAAAGATCAAGGCCGACGGCTACGTTGAAGTCAAGACGCCGTTCGTGATGCCGCAGTCTCTGTGGGAGCGTTCCGGTCATTGGGCAAAATATAAGGAAAATATGTTTATCACGGAGAGTGAAAAACGCATTTTCGCACTTAAACCCATGAACTGTCCCGGTCATATTGAAATTTTTAAGCAGCGTATCCGCTCCTATAAAGATCTGCCGCTGCGCATGGCGGAATTCGGCTCCTGCACCCGTAACGAAGCGTCCGGCGCGCTGCACGGTATCATGCGTGTGCGCGGATTCGTACAGGACGATGCGCATATTTTCTGTACCGAAGCGCAGATCCCGTCGGAAGTCGCCAAATTTTGTCATTTGCTCAAAGATATGTATAAAGATTTCGGTTTCACCGACGACAAGATTTTGGTTAAGTTTTCTACCCGTCCCGAAAAGCGCGTAGGCGACGACGCAACGTGGGATCGCGCCGAAGGAGCGCTTGCCGACGCTTGTAAACAGGCGGGCCTTGCGTATGAAATACAGCCGGGAGAAGGCGCTTTCTACGGACCGAAATTGGAATTTACGCTGGTGGACGCACTGGGTCGGGAATGGCAGTGCGGAACCATTCAGGTGGACTATCAGCTGCCTTCCGCTGAACGCCTGAACGCCGAATATATCGGCGACGATAACGCGAAACATCATCCGGTCATGCTGCACCGCGCCGTTCTCGGTTCACTTGAACGTTTTATCGGTATCCTGATCGAAAATTTTGCCGGAGCTTTTCCGACGTGGCTGCACTATCAGCAGACTGTCGTAATTCCCGTTGCGCCGGCTTTTAACGGATATGCGGAAAAAGTGCAGGCGGCGCTGAAAGCGGCCGGTATCAGAAGCGACTGCGATTTGGGCAACGATCGAATGAACGCCAAGATCCGTCTGGCGCAGACGCAGAAAATACCGTATATGCTCGTCGTCGGAGAAAAAGAAGCCGCCGACGGAACCGTCGCCGTGCGCTTCCGCGACGGCCGGCCGCAGCAAATTATGTCTGTTGGAGATTTTACTGCGTACGTACGAGAGACCGTTGAAAATCACGTCGTCGGTATATAAGAATACCGCGCCGGCCTGCAGCAGCAGCGCGCGTCGGTAAAAAAGACGAAAGCCCGGAACAATTGGAACGTGCGTCAAAAGCGGAATAACGCTTTTGGCCGTACGCTTCGGAACGTTCCGGGCTTTTTATTTTATCGTGCATCTCCGTTCCGTTTTGCCGTGCCCGCTTTAGGGCAGCGTCAGCCGCGCGGCGCACGTGATAATTCCGGTGTCGAAAAATCCCGTTTCGGCAACGGTTCCGGCTGCGAGGTTCCCGAGCGGAACGTACCCTCGTATTTCGATACCGGCTTTCCAGCCGTTCGGCAACAACATATTCCAGCCGAAAAGCAATTCAGGATATAAGAACCGCAAATCATTCCAGAACCAGTGATTGATTTTCTTTACCGCGTCGGCCGCCGTGAGCTGTGTTGAATTGGGAAACGCCGAATCACCGTATTCGTCTGAACCGACGTTTCCCGCCAGAAATCCGTATCGTATGAGAAACGCAATTCCTGCTCCCGCAAAGAACGTGTGCCTGTGCACGTTGATTGAAAATACCGCCGGTACGTCCAGAAGCAGGGACGGTACCCATGCCGTTCTGTTTTCTATTTCGGCAGGCAGCGCGCTTCCGTTCGCGACGATGCTGTTCCATAAATAGTACTGCATGAAAAAAGAAACGCGCGGTTCAAACGAAACCCAGCCTCCGGCGGGAAATTGTAAACCGAAACCGAGTGAAAATAAAATCGGAGAAGGCGCGCTTACCGTTTTTGCGGCGGTATTCTGCATGGCATTGACGCCGGCCGTAAAAAAGAATGAGAGCGGGAGCGGCGTTTTATCCGGCAGAACGGCTTCCGAACTCGCTTCCGCTGCCGGCGACTGTACTGTTACCTGCGGCTGTGCGGTTACCGGCGCAGTACCTTCCGCTGCCGGCGACTGCGCAGAGAGAACCGCGGCGGACAGCAGTATTAATATGATAAAAACCTTTTTCATAACACTCCTGTGAGCAGTTTTTGAAGATCGACCGCAATAAAGCCGCTGCGGCCGATTTTATAGAAATCGGATTCTTCCCACGCGACGTACAGTGTATCCGAGTTTAAGGCGAATTCACCGTATACGAATCCCGCAGGCAATTTGGGCAATCTGAATACGATTACCGGGGGACGGCCTTCCGCCGCACCGTTTTGAAAACCGGCCGCGTACGTCGTTCCGTCGGAAAACACCGCAACGGAAAAGCGTTCGGTTAACTGTGCGTTTCCCTGCGCCGTGTATCCCGTCGATTTAGGCTCATCCGAATTTTTATCATATAAAACGGGCGCCGCGCTGTATTCCGTTCTGCATGAAAGATAAAACGGAACCGTATCGGGAACGGCGTTAAACAGAAATTGCAGCCGTTCCGGTGCTTCGGAAAAATCACGGGGTTTTTGCGTTCTGCGGAACGCGTCCGCGTCGATTTCCGTAACCGTAACGGCGGCACTCTGCGCGTCGGGAACGGCTTCCGCCCCTGCTGCCGACGCAAATCGGAGGTACGAAAAAGACGTCCGTTCCGCTTCCGTTTTTTTCACTGCGCAGAACCATTCTCCGCCGTACAGCGAAATTCCGGTAACTTCCTGGTCCGGAGCGACTCCTATGTCTCCGGTTGTAAGCACCGGAATGCATAAGGCGGAGTCGGTATCAAAGCGGACGAGCAGCGGTCGGGAGCCGGCCGGTACCGTCTCCGTTTCCGCGTTAAAGTACGTGTTCCGATACAGATGGAACACGGGGCTGCCGTCCAAAAACAGCAGACGGTCGGCAGTTACCGCGGCAAAGATATCCGTATCGTTCGTGAGTATCGGTGTTCCGGATGAAAAATCGACGATGCCCAGCCTGTTTACGACGGCAATCGCCTTTGAGCCGGACGTCCCTGCCGAAGCTATCCGTACCGCTTCGGTCCACGGTTTTGCCGCCGTTTCAGGTGCGTGCTGCGGCGCGTCCGTTTGGGCAAAACCGTTCGGGGTAAAATAATACCACGCGTGCATACCGTATCCGGACATGCTGCTCGCCTGTTCCTCGGCCGCCGGTGCGGACTGTTTGACCGAACAGCCGGCGCCAATACAAGCCGATATAAGACACATATATAGATACCATTTTGAAGCTGCATGTTTCATCGGATATCAGTGTAACGCTCAATTCCCGTTATGACAAGTCCCGAATTTTCCGTTTTGATTGCGGGCAGATAGTACAATACGGTTTTCCCGCATAGAAACGCGTCCGGTTCCCGTCCGTCAGCTGCGATCAGTACCGCGGTGCGTCCGTCCGGTTCCGCCGATACCGGATACGAGCGCGGAACGTATCGGGAGTATATCCGGAGCGGCCTCGGTCCGTTCGTCGGCAGCGCGCTTTCCGGTACGGACGCGGTCTGCACGCCGGGGTACCGTATGGAACGGACGGAAAAGGACGCGGCCGCGATTCCCGAAACGATCCGGTTCCGGTCTATAAGCCACGGATCTCCGTCCGCTTCACTGCCGTCGGCGATCCGGCTTATTTCATACGTCAATCTCGTCCAATTGAAGAACGAACCGTAACGCCGGGTTCGGTCGGGATCGTCGGAGCCTGTCAGCAGCGCCTGAAACAGGTCGGCTGCGAATCCGTCCTGCCAAGTCATACGTACGGACGAGGGATATATGCAGCCGGCGGGATAAAAAAATACGAGCGCCGTACCGTCGTGTTCCGTGACCGGATACGCGCGGACCGGTACCGGAACGTTTTTCGGCACCGCCGCAATAAACCGCTTCGCCTCCGCGTTCAGGCGCACCGTTTTCAGCTGTCCGCCGTCCGGCAGCGTGACGAGCCAGCCTTTCAGTTCGGGATGCGTATCGGCAGGATAACAGGGCAGCTCGAACGCGGCCGTTTCGGAGGCCGTTCCGTCGGAGCCGGAAGATATCAGCGGATTTCCGCAGCCCGCGTACGGAAAAACGGCGGAAAACGCGGCGCATACGTATAAAATGATCGACAGGTATTTCATACGTATCAATATGGTATCGGGAAGCGCGAATCGTACGTTCTGCTGATAAAAATCCGGAACGCGCGGCCGGCCGCCGTTCGGCACGATGCGCATATTTTTCTTGACGGATACCGGCCGGTGTGTTTTACTGGTTACGGAGGTATGGGATGCTTTTTGAAGAAAACAGTGTCGTCGTCATGACCGGAGATTCCGTAACGGATTGCGGCAGAAATTATGCCGATTCGACGTGTTCTCCCGCCGCGCTGGGAAACGGCTACGTACAGTTGGTGCACGCGGCGCTGGCGGCTTATTGTCCCGAGCGGAACATTCTGATCCTGAACCGGGGTGTCAGCGGGGATACGTCCGAACAGCTGAAAGCCCGCTGGCAGAAAGACGTGCTGGGCGAACGGCCCGATTATATTTCGATCATGATCGGCGTGAACGACGTGTGGCGGCATTTCGACGGAACCGTGCGGCAGTCCGATTTCATTTCCGCTGAAAAGTATCGCGGCAATTACTGTGCGCTGCTGGATGCGGCGCTGCCTCAGGTTAAAGGTGTTTTGGTGATTTCTCCGTGCATGTTTGACCTCAATCGTTCCGATCCGATGGGGCGAATGGTACGCGAATATGCGGACGTTGCGCGCGCCGTTGCAAAAGAGTACGGGCAGCTGTATATCGACGTGCAGAACAGCATCGATTCGGTGTTGCAGCATCGGGCGAGCTGCGTCTATTCCGCGGACCGCGTGCATCCGACGCTGTGCGGGCACATGGTGGTCGCGCGCGCCGTTTTGGACGCGGTGACGAATTTGTAGCGTTTGCGCCGCTGCGTTTTCTCAGCGTCTTGACGGATAGTTTAGTATCATGATATTCTACTTGGACAAGTATTTTTTTATGTAAAGGATGGAAAAGCTATGCCACTTACCACATTTCTTCAGGCAGCAGGTTCTGGGTCGTTGTTAATGACCATTTTACCCTTCGGACTGATTATCGTTATTTTCTATTTTTTTATTATCAGACCTCAGAATAAAAAACAGAAAGAAACGGAAAAAATGATTGCAGCCGTTAAAAAAGGCGACAAAGTCGTTACGATCGGCGGTATTCACGGAGTCGTTTCTTCAACGAAAGAACAGACTGTTATCGTAAAAGTCGACGACGATGCAAAAATCGAATTCAGCCGCTCCGCTATAGCCTCCGTAGTTACCGATAAGGTTGAAAAACCGGTAAAGTCGGACAAAAAAATTGCTAAAGCAGAAGAACCGGCCGCCGCCGCGGAAACCGGTGCTGCCGAAGCGCCTGCAGCAGAAGAAAACAAATAAATTATTCTCCGGAGTTGATTGAAATGAGTAAACGTAGCCGTTTGATTCTCATTCTCGTGGTACTGGGCGTTTGTTTTGCTTTTTTATGGCCTTCTCTCGGTTGGTACGTGCGTACCCCGAAAGAAGTTCAGGCATTGGCCCTCGGCTCACTTGAAAAGATTAAAGATTATTCAAATGTTATGGCGAGTGCGGACGTAAACGCGCTGAAAAAACTCGCCCGTGAAAATCCTTCCGCCGCTGTTCCCGAACAGTATGCGTGGCTTGAAAAAGCCGCCCGCAAGAATTATAAAGATGATAAAAAATCCATTCCGTCTCCGCTGACTGTCCGCGACGTACTGTTGTCTTACACGAGCGAACAGGAAGTGCTTACCGCAATCGAATCGCGTTACCGCAGTGAGATTCTGAAAGCAAAGAATCTGTACAACAATTCGGTCAAGCTCGGACTCGACTTGTCCGGCGGTATGAGCGTGGTCGTTAAAGCTGATCTCGACGCCGCCGTTGCGCAGGCGGGAGACACGGTGACCGACGTCGCCGCGTTTAAAACCGAAGCCATGACGCAGGCGATTGAAACGCTTACCAGCCGTATCGATCGTTTCGGCCTGACCGAACCGGTTATCCGCCAGCAGGGCGAAGACCGCATTTATATCGAAATGCCCGGCGCCGCCGAAACGGATCGCATCAATTCCATCATCATGGGAAAGGGTATTCTGAATTTCCGTTTGGTGGATTCGGAAGCGACGAATTCTTTTCTGGAATATTACACGGCGAATCCTACTTCTACGTTCAACGCTTCCGGTGAACTGGTCAATCCCGGTATCATTCCTGCGGATTGCGAAGTTATGGGATTGTACACCAAAGACGATTACGGTCTTGACGAACGTATCGGATATCTGGTCGTAAAAAAAGAAATTGCGCTTGAAGGTCGCCATATCAAATCGGCGGACGTCGGTACCGACGGCATTTCGAGCAAACCGCAGGTCAACTTCGTGCTCGACAGCACCGGAGCCGAGATTTTCGGTAATTTTACGAGCGCGCATACCGGCGAAAGCCTTGCGATCGTTTCCGACGGAAAAATCAAATCGTACGCGCGTATCAACGAAGCCATTACCGGCGGACAGGTCGCGCTTTCCGGTTTCGGACTCGACGAAGCGCAGAATATCAAAAAAGTGCTGCAGACTGCGTGGCTGAGCGTGCCGCTGACCGTTGAAAGTCAGCAGGTCGTCGGCGCTTCGCTGGGTGATAAAGCCATCAATCAGGGAATCAACGCGCTGGTGTTCGGTCTGCTTGCCGTTATGGTGTTCATGCTGATTTGGTATAAAGGTGCGGGTATCAACGCGATCGTCGCGCAGGTTTTGAACCTGTACATCATGTTCAGTATCCTGTCGGCGTTCAACCTGACGCTCACGCTGCCGAGTATTGCCGGTATGATTCTGACTATCGGTATGGCGGTCGACGCGAACGTTATCATATTCGAGCGTATTAAAGAAGAATTGCGTTTGGGCAAAAGCCGTGCGGCTTCCGTTGCGGCCGGATTTGAAAACGCGTTCTGGGCGATTATGGACTCGAATATCACCACGTTTATCGCCGCCATATTCCTGTCGCAGCTCGGTTCCGGTCCGATTCAGGGCTTCGCCGTCAGTTTGGCGATAGGCGTCGTTTCTTCAGTCTTTACCGCACTGGTCGTATCACGGCTGATGTTCGACTTCGGTACCGACGTGTTCAAAAAACAGAAACTCAGTATCAGCTGGAGGATAAAATAATGAAAAAAGTTCTCCGTTTCAGCAAATATGTCGTGCTGTGCGCCGTCTTGAGCAGTGCGGTCATTTTAAGCGGTTTATATCCGCTGTTGACGAAAGGCATCAATCTGGGTATTGATTTCAAACCCGGTCTGGTTGAGGATATCCGGGTTGCGCCCGCGGCGATTGAACTTTCGTACGACGGTTCCGCATCGGTTGCGGTTGAAGTCAATCCGTCGAACGTTTCCCTGATCGTAAGCGGTGCCGGCGCCGAAAACACGACTGCCGTGTATCCTTTTACCGAATATCGGACGGCCGGTGATCTTGCCACCGCGATGTCCGCGATTGCGGGCGTTACGGCAAAAGCGGTGAACGGGACGGTTCCCTCAGCCGGGCTGTTCGCAAACTCCGCCGTTTCCACCGTGCTGTCTTCTTCCGTGTACCGGCTGTTTTACAGCGACGGTACGCAGCTTGCTTCCGTTGACGAAGTGCGCGATGCGCTTGCCGGATTGAGCGATGTTTCCGTAAAAGAAGTAGGTTCCGGAGCGGCTGCCGTTTATCAGATCCGTATCGGAGACGACGGCGACGAAGCGGCCGGCAGTTCCAATATGCAGCTTGCCGTTGCGACCGCTTTGGACGAAGCGTTCGGGCACGATACGGTTGCCGTCATTAAAACCGACTATATAGGTGCCCAGTTCTCCGATTCGTTGGTGTTCCAGTCGATTCTGTTGGTTGCCGCCGCGCTGTTCCTGATTTGGGTATATGCGACGATTCGTTTCAAATGGGACTTCGCGCTTGCTTCGGTTGTCGCGATCATTCACGACGCGCTGATCATTCTGGTTTTTATCACTTGGTCGCAGATGGAATTCAATACGGTAACGCTTGCCGCCATTCTGACGATTATCGGATACGGTATTAACGATACGGTCGTAGTACTCGATCGTATCCGTGAAAACATGCGCAAAGTGAACGTCAAGAATTTTATGGATATCGTCGACTTGTCGCAGAGCGATTGCTTCGGCCGTACGATTATCACGACGAGTACGACGCTGCTCGCCGTCATTTCACTGTTCGTGTTTACGTCGGGCAGCATTAAGGATTTTGCGCTCGCGCTGATCGTGGGTATGGTTTCAAGTGCCTATTCGACGGTCATGATTACGAGTGCGTTCCTGAAAGTGACACGTCGCAATTGGAAACCTTCCGATGAAATGAAAGCGGTTCCCGCTGTGAAAGCGGATATCGTTTCGTTTCCGTCGGGTGAAGAAGTCTGAAAAACGGCGGCGCCGGTATGCGATACCGGTTGCCGTCTTTTGTATAAGCGCCGCGCCGTACGGTTTCCGTTCGGCAGCGGCGTTTTTTATTACCGGGCCGCAACCGTTTGCGCGGAAAACGCGGTAGACGTTCGGCGCTTCCTTTTGTATACTTGACGGCATGATGCATATTCCGACCGTTATCCGTGCCGATATTTTAGGGTACTGTATGGGTGTGCGGCGCGCCGTTGAAGCGGTTGAAAACGCGCTTGCCGATTACGACGGGCGGCGGGTGTACACGCTCGGTCCGCTGATTCACAACAAAACGGCTTTGGATTCTCTGGCCGCGCGCGGCGTGCAAGTGTTGGATGCGGAAGACATGCACCGCGTGCAAAGCGGCGACGTCGTCGTAATCAGGGCGCACGGTGTTCCGCCGGCAGTCCGTGCGCAGCTTGCCGCGCGCGGCTGTACCGTTATAGACGCGACTTGTCCGCGCGTTCTGCTCAGTCAGCGGCGTGCCGCCGATTTTGCGGCAAAAGGGTACACGGTCGTCATTGCGGGTGATAAAAACCACGGCGAAGTAACCGGCATCGCCGGTTACGCGGCTGATCCGGCGACCGGAGAAAGCCGCTGTCTGCTGGTCGAAAACCGTGAAGACGCGCAGCGTCTCGTTGCGGCGCTGACCGAAACGGCGCGTGCGGCCGGCGCTCCGCAGGTAAAAGTGGTGCAGCCGGTAAAAGCGGTGCTTATCAGTCAGACGACGATCAGCCGCAGCGAATACGACGCGATTGCCGGCGTGCTGCGCGCGGGGATTACCGATTTACGGGTATTTAACACGATCTGCCCCGCGACGATGGAGCGACAGGAAGCACTGCGCGACTTGTGCGTTCAGGTTGACGGCGTACTGGTCGTGGGCGGTAAGAATTCCGCGAACACCAGCCGTCTGCTTATGAGCGCGCGCGAACTGTGCCGCCGCGCCGCGTTAATAGAAACCGCCGACGAAATACCGCCCGATTTCCGCAGTCTGGACCGAATCGGGCTTACCGCCGGCGCGTCTACTCCCGACGCGGTGATAGACGCTGTTGAAGCGTCCCTGCGGGGTGATAACGTATAAACGATGTTTACCCGGCCGTTTTTCGGCCTCGCGGACGAAACATGGTCTGACGAAACTCGGGCTAGCGAAACGCGGTCAGTGCACGGTTTCGGATGCCGTTTCATAACTTTTCGTTACGTCGATCCAGCCGGGGTTTCCGGTAAACAGCTCCAATTCGCCGGGAGTCAGTTTGATCGCGCTGTTGCGGCTGCCGCACGCGGGATATACGTAGTCGAAACGGCGCAGCGATTCGTCGAGGTATACTTCGGCTTGATGATGTACGGCGAACGGACACACTCCGCCGGCCGGGTGTCCGGTGAGCGGTTCGACTTCTTCCGGTTTGAGCATAACCGCTTTTGTATGAAAACGCGCTTTGAATTTGGCGTTGTCGGTTTTGACGTCTCCCGCCATTACGATAAGAACGGCTTTTCCGTCGACAAGAAAAGACATCGTTTTTGCAATGTGCGCTTCGGCACAGTGCAGCGCGGCGGCGGCTTCGGTTACTGTGGCGCTCGATACGGGAAATTCCTGAATCCTATCCTGCGCGCCCCAGCGGGATAAATATGTTTTTACGGCTTCAACGGACACGGCGTCCTCCTGAAAAAACTATAACACGATGTGCGTGCGCCGGTAAAGTACGCGCGCCGGTAAAGTACGTGCGCTGATACGCGGCATACGCGCGCTTGACATCTTCGGCATGCTCGGACGGTTTGAATCCGTCTTTACTTTTCCGCGGATTATTGATATATTTTTAACCATACGAGGCGTTTTCAGCCGGGCCGGTTTCAAAACGCAATCTACTTGTAATTTCACAGAGGAGTCCGCAATGATTAAGACAGTTAAGGACATTGAGCTGAAAGGTAAACGCATTATCATGCGCGTTGATTTTAACGTACCCATGAAAGACGGTGTCGTTCAGGACGATACCCGCATTCAGGCTGCGCTTCCTACTATTAAATACATACTCGAACAGTCGCCGCGCAGTTTGGTGCTGATGAGCCACTTGGGCGATCCTGCCAAAGACGTTAAAAAGGCCAAAGAAAAGGCCGAGAAAGCGGGCAAAACGTTTACCGCTGCCGACGAAGAAGCGTTTATCAACGGTAAAAACCGCATGAAGCCGGTTGCCGAATATCTTGCGAAATTGCTGGGAAAACCGGTCGTATTTGCGAATTCCTGCTTCGGCCAGAAAGCAGCCGTCGACGCGCTGAGCGCGGGCGGCGTTATGATGCTGGAAAATACCCGTTTTCATGCCGAAGAAACGGCGAAAGATATTGAAGTACAGAAAAAATTGGCAAAAGAACTTGCTTCCTACGGCGACGTGTTCGTAAACGACGCGTTCGGCACTGCGCACCGCGCGCACGCTTCTACGGCGACTATCGCCGATTTTATGAAAGTGAAGGTCGGCGGTTTCCTGATGGAAAAAGAAGTCAAATATCTTGAGCCGATGGTAACCAATCCGCCCAAACCGATGGTCGCTATCATCGGCGGTGCAAAAGTTTCATCAAAGATCGCCGTTCTTGAAAGTCTGCTGAAAAACGCTTCTGCTCTGATTATCGGCGGCGGCATGGCGTATACGTTCTTAAAAGCGCAGGGCCACACGATCGGTAAATCGCTGGTTGAAGACGATTTCATCGACACGGCGAAAAGCCTGCTGAAAGCTGCCGACGCGAAAGGCGTTAAGATCATTCTGCCCGTCGATCACCTCGGTGCAGCCGAGTTCAGTCCCGACGCGAAAGCCGTTTCGATCGACGGTATTGATATTCCTTCAGAGCTGATGGGCATGGACGTCGGACCGAAGACGCTGGCAATTTATAAAGACACGATTCTGAACGCGAAGTCCATCGTCTGGAACGGACCGGTCGGCGTGTTTGAGTTTGAAGCGTTTGCAAAAGGTACCGGCGAAGTCGCCCACCTCGTTGCCGAAGCAACCGGCAAAGGCGCTGTAAGCGTCGTCGGCGGCGGCGATTCGGTTGCGGCTGTAAACAAGTTCAATTTGGCGTCAAAAATGAGCCACGTTTCTACCGGCGGCGGCGCGTCGCTTGAATTCCTGGAAGGAAAAACGCTGCCCGGTATCGCTGTTTTGGAAACAAAGTAAAGTTCATTTCCAAAACACAAGTTCATGTGAACTTGCAAGTTTTGGAAACAAAGTAAAGTTCGTTTCCAAAACACAAGTTCATGTGAACTTGCAAGTTTTAGAAACGAAATAAAGTTCGTTTCTAAATCACAAGTTTGTACGGATTTGCAGTTTTTGAACGCCGCCGGTATTGCGCCGAGCGGCGTTTTTCGTTTGGAGTATTTTGTGACGGTAAACGAAGAGTTAAAGGAAACGCTGCGCGCGCTGGCGGACGCGTATGAAACCGCAGATTTTTCCGCCGGGGATCCGAGCTGCGTTTTGAAACGGTATGCGGATCGTGCCGACGCCGAAGCCGCCGCGTTTATCGCCGCCATGCTGTCGTTCGGCCGCCGCGAACAGTTTTTGAAAAAAATATGTCATATTCTCGATCTTTCGGATAAAGCCGGCGGACCGGCTGAATGGCTCAGAAGCGGCCGGTATGAGACGGATTTCATTCCTCCGGGGGCGGAATACGAGGCGAAATTTTACCGGTTTTATTCATATGCGGATATGCTCGATTTATTCAGCGCGCTGCGCCGTATATTGCAGTGTGCGGATACGCTCGGTTCGTATTTTGAAAAGGAATACGGACGCGTATGCGCCGAATGTGTGCAAGCGTGCGGTTGTTCCCGCACTCCGCAGCGTCCGCCGCATCTGGCTGAAACGGTATCGCGCGCATTTTGCGGTTGCGCCGTGGTGCCGCAGGGTAAAAATTCGGCGAACAAGCGGATTCACATGTTCCTGCGCTGGATGGTGCGGCGCGATTCACCCGTTGACCTCGGATTCTGGCAGTGGTACAGCCCGGCGGAGCTGCTGATACCGCTGGACACGCACGTGGTGCAGGAATCGGTAAAACTCGGTTTGCTGCCCGAATCCTGCGCGGGAACGGCAAAAACGGCGGCGCTGCTTACCGAACGGTTAAAACAGGTGTGGCCTGACGATCCGTGCCGGGGTGATTTTGCGCTGTTCGGACTCGGCGTAGACGAAGGCGTCCGCTGACGCCGGAAATCCGTTCATTGACACGATGTTCGTATTCAGTTATTATGCACGATATACGTTTTTTTGTATAAATATGCATATTGGAGCATCGAGTGACTAATACGCTGAAAAAAATCACGATTTTGGATTCAACACTGCGGGACGGTGCGCAAGGCGAAGGTATCAGTTTTTCCGTTCAGGATAAAATTCATATCGTTCAGGCGCTCGACGAACTGGGAGTGTCGTATATCGAAGCGGGAAATCCCGGTTCAAATCCCAAAGATCTTGAGTTTTTTCAGGAAATCCGGAAAATTCAGCTTAAAACGGCACGGCTCGCCGCGTTCGGTGCGACTCGGCGCAAGGATATTTCCTGTGCGGAAGACGCCAATCTGCAAAGTCTGCTTTCCGCGGAAACCGATACGGTGGTCATCTTCGGCAAGTCGTGGGATTTTCAGGTAACCGAAATCCTGCGCGCGACGCTTGATGAAAATCTGGCGATGATCCGCGAAACCGCAGCTTTTCTGAAAGACGCCGGACGGACAGTCATATACGACGCCGAACATTTTTTTGACGCCTGGAAAGCGAACCGCGAATATACGATTAAAACGCTTGAAGCTGCCGTAGCCGGCGGTGCTGCCGTGCTGTCGCTGTGCGATACCAAAGGCGGTTCGCTGCCGCTTGAAGTGTTGGAAATAACGCGCGAGGTTACGGCGTTGTTCGGCAGCCGAGTCGAGATCGGTATTCACACTCACAACGACGCGGGTCTCGCCGTTGCCGATTCGCTGATGGCCGTTGAAGGCGGTGCGCGGCACGTGCAGGGGACGCTGCTGGGGTTCGGCGAGCGAACGGGGAACGCGAATCTGTCGGCGATTATCGCCGATCTCGAGCTGAAAATGAACTGCCGGTGTCTGCCGGACGAACGGCTGCCGCTTTTGACGCCGATCGTGCGCCGCGTTGCCGAAATTGCGAATATCAGCGTGGATCCGGGGTTGCCGTACGTGGGCGGCAACGCGTTCGCCCATAAGGCGGGAATGCACATCGATGCGGTGACCAAAAATCCGTCGGCGTACGAGCACGTTGCGCCGGAAACAGTCGGCAACGATCGTGTGTTTCTGATGAGTGAAGTTGCCGGGCGTTCCACTATTATAGAAAAAATTCGTAATTTTGATCCGTCCGTTACCAAATCGAGTCCGGTTGTGAGCGATATTATCAAAAAAATGAAAGATTTGGAACATGCCGGCTATCAGTTCGAAGGTGCGGAAGGCAGTTTCGAGCTGTTAGTGCGCAAAAATCTGGGTAAATACAAGCCGTTTTTCAAACTGCATTATTATAAAACGATCGGTGAAAAACCTCCGCTCGACGAAACGCTGTGTTCGTTCGCGCAGCTCAAAATTGAAGTGGACGGTCAGATTGAAATTACCGCGGGCGAGGGCGACGGTCCCGTGCACGCGCTCGACGTTGCGCTGCGCAAGGCGCTCGAGCGGTTCTATCCCGCCGTAGCGCAGATCCGGCTTACCGACTATAAAGTGCGCGTACTCGATTCCAAAACGGCGACGGCGTCAAAAGTGCGCGTTTTAATCGAAAGTTCCGACGGTACGGATTTATGGACGACGGTGGGCGTTTCTTCCGATATCATGGAAGCGTCCTGGCTTGCGCTCGTGGATTCGTTTGAATATAAGCTTATCAAGGATATCGAGCGACGGTTCAAGACGTTTCTGTGAATAAAAATGCGGCAGCGGCGGAAAATTGCTTGTTTTCGTGTTATACTTAAAGCTGTTGCAGGATTACCGTTGCCGTAATTTGCAGTTGATAAGGAGACATCATAAAAACCGCCTATAATATCGTCGGTTTTTATCTTTTATAAGTTTGCGTTGCAAACTTTCTTATCAAGTGCAGCTTCTCACTTTGCTGCGAAGCTGCGTAAAAAGCCAAGTCGGAAATTGACAGTTCCTCCTTGCCTTTTTATGGGAGAACGTATGAAATACCGTGTGGCTTTTTTATTTTTGCTGGTACTGTTGGTTCCGTGTGCGGCGCAAACGTCGGTTACGCCGGATGATCGCATATTGTCTCAGACTGACATAGATTCTTTTATCAAAAATTACGATAAAATTGAAGCCGAATTCGATTCGTGGGCTGACGTCGAGTTCGACGAAGAAGACGGTGCGTCGATTGCCGAAGTGATGGCGGCGTATGATTTGTATGATAAAGCCGGAGCCATACTGCGGAAATACGGATTCGATTCGATTTATCCGTTGGAAAGTTTTGCCCGGATTATGAGCGTTCTGAGTTTGGAATATATTTGTCAGGAATTTAACGTACTGATGCGTGATGACCCGTCTGTGGCCGCGTACGGTAAAACGATGATAGCGCAGTACGAAACGCAACTTGCGGCGTACAACGCGGCGGATCGGGAGCTGGTGCGTAAAAACATGTCGCAGTTACAACTGATAATTGAAGACGAAAGGGACTGAAATCGGCCCGCATATCATTGACAGAATTGCGGCGTTTCTATATACTATTGGAGTTCCGCAATGCGGTGCAACGGGCAATAGCGCAGTTGGTTAGCGTACAAGTCTGGGGGACTTGGGGTCCCGGGTTCGAATCTCGGTTGCCCGAACGAAAGGTAACTTCTTGTAATGAGGAGTTACCTTTTTTTATTTTAATCGGCAGCCGCCGATCGTGCGGTGTACCGGCGGCTGCTAGCCCGGATTGGAGCAGTGAAAGGTGCAAAAGCGCGCTTTTGCACCTTTCAGGCCGAGGCGCGAAGCGGCGAGGGCCGAGCGCGAGCGGACTGCGGAAAGCCGGTTTGCGGAAAGGAAGTAAAAATGAGTAAACATATTGCTATCATTACGGGTGCCAGCGGCGGGCTAGGTAAAGAATTTGCCGCATTGATGGTGCGTGAAAACCTGGACGAGATTTGGTGTGTGGCTCGCAGTAAAGACAAACTGAATGCCGTAAAGTCGGAGTTCGGAGAAAAAATCCGCGTTTTGCCTTTTGATTTGTCAAAACAGGATAGCATACGGCTACTTAGCGAGTTGCTCAATGCCGAGTCGGTCAACGTGGTGTACTTGATCAACAATGCCGGAATCGGCGAGAAATTAGGTTCTTACAAAGAAATGACGGTAGAAAAGAGCTATGAAACGATTCAGCTGAACTGTTCTGCCGTTGTTGCGTTGTGTACGGTATGCATCCCTCATATGCAAAGAGGCAGCAGAATCATCAACGTTTCTTCCCAATCCTCTTTTCAACCGGTACCGTACATAAATCTGTATGCGTCGACAAAGGCATTCGTAACAAGTTTTACAAGAGCGTTGAATATGGAGCTGAACGGAACGGGCGTAACGGCTACTGCGGTATGTGCCGGCTGGGCAGATACCGATATGCTGCCTAAAACATTGAACGGAAAGACAGTCAAGTATCCCGGGCTTGTTTCACCGAAGCTCGTTGCAGCGCAGGGGCTCGCTGATGCAAAAAAAGGCAGGGATATGTCCGTGTGTACTCTGTACGTCAAGTATATGCGTTTGTTATCAAAGATATTTCCGCATAAAACGGTTATGCGAACGTGGATAAAAAGCGTTTCCCAATATCTGGAATAAATCGTATACAGCATTGTGTTATAATATTCCATCCTTGATAAATAGAGGTTTTTCATAAAGGAAAGAGTGCGTGTCCGTTTGTTTTCGTAAAACTGCTGCTTGACAACGGCGCGGAGGTAAACGCACAGGACGCGAAGCGGCGAGGGCCGAGCGCGAGCGGGCTGCGGAAAGCCGGTTTGCGGAACGGTGCGCTTCATAAAAATAAAAGGCTGATAAAACTGAGACTGCGGCGATATCATAACCGATAGTGGTGTGCGAAGCCGTGCTTTTTGCTGCGCGGGCATACTGCCGTCGGCTTGCTTTTTTCCGGAGAAATGGGTAAGATTACGGTAATTCGTAAGTACTTCTGGCGCTCAGATGGAATGAACCATCGTGAAGTTTCTGATAAAAAGCCGCACGCCTGGGCTTAAAAGTATTCAGCGGAACGCCGTACCGCTTCCGTGAGTTTAATAGGAGTAATGATGTCTACACCGCTTCAAAAGTACTTGTCCGGTACCTCGCCGGACAAAATCAGTCCCGCGTTTACCGCATACGTTGCAAATCTGCAGGAAGTCGCCGCCGTCGGACCTGAAATCGCCGCTTCAATCGTAAAAGAGCTCGAAGCGCAGCGTTCCCATCTGAAACTGATTGCAAGTGAAAACTACTGTTCGCTCAACGTCCAAGCGGCGATGGGCAACTTGCTAACCGATAAATATGCCGAAGGATATCCGTCTCATCGTTATTACGGCGGCTGCAACAATATCGACGACATTGAAAGCGCTGCCGCCGAAGAAGCGAAGGCGCTGTTCGGTGCCGAACACGCGTACGTACAGCCGCATTCCGGTGCGGACGCGAATCTGGTTGCGTACTGGGCGATTCTTTCGGCAAAAATCGAAGCGCCGATTTTGGAAAAAATCGGTGAAACGAATCTGAGCAAACTGACTGATGCGCAGTGGGCCGATTTGCGCGCGAAGCTCGGTAATCAGCGTCTGATGGGACTCGACTATTATTCCGGCGGACATTTGACGCACGGCTACCGGCAGAATGTGTCTGCCCGTATGTTCGACAGTTATTCGTACACCGTCGATAAGGAAACGGGGCTGCTCGATTACGACGCGATTGAAAAACAGGCGATGGAAGTCAAGCCGCTCATCCTGCTGACCGGTTACAGTGCGTATCCGCGCGCGATCAACTTTCGCCGCTTCCGCGAAATTGCGGATAAATGCGGCGCCGTGCTGATGGTGGATATGGCGCATTTTGCGGGACTGGTGGCGGGTAAAGTTTTTACCGGCGACGAAAATCCTGTTGCCTGGGCGGACGTCGTAACGACGACGACGCACAAGACGCTGCGCGGACCGCGCGGGGCGATCGTGCTGTGCAAGGCGCCGTTCGCCGAATTCGTAAACAAAGGCTGCCCGCTGGTACTCGGCGGCCCGCTCGCGCACGTTATGGCCGCGAAAGCGATCGCTTTCAAAGAAGCGCGCACGGATTCTTATCGGCAGTACGCGCATAAAGTGCAGGAAAACGCCCGCGCACTCGCTGCCGAATGCCTGAAGCTCGGCTTAAAGTTGCAGACCGGCGGAACCGACAACCATCTGATGCTGATAGACATTCAGTCGACGCACGGGCTGACCGGCCGTCAGGGTGAAAACGCGATGTTTGAATGCGGAATCACGCTGAACCGCAACAGCCTGCCGTTTGATCCGAACGGCGCTTGGTGGACGAGCGGACTGCGCGTCGGCACGCCGGCGGTTACGACGCTCGGTATGGGCGCCGCTGAAATGAAAGAAATTGCTTCTATTATAAAGCTTGTTCTCGACGGCACGAAGCCGGCTATGACCGAAAAAGGTACTCCGGCAAAGGGTAAAATCGTTATCGAGCCGGCCGTTCAGGCGGAAGCAAAAAAACGGGTTGCCGCACTGCTCGGCAAATTCGTGTTGTATCCCGAATTGGATCTCGATTTCCTGAAAGCGGAATTCATCAAATAGCGCAGGGTATGCGGAAACGGGCCGAACGAGAGCGTTCGGCCCGTTTTTTTTGCAACATATTGCAGTACGGACTTGTGCCGATATCATCGTAACGCCGGTTATTCGGCGTCGTAATCTATCAGCGTTAAAACGGGAGTAGGGTCGAGCACCTGCCGGTAATGCAGGAACGGCAAGCCGACGACGCCGAGAAAACTCGCTACGGTTGCGCCGCCTTGTTCTATGAGCGTGCGCGCCGCTTTCAGTGTTCCGCCGGTCGCGATCAGATCGTCTATGACGATAATTTTTTGACCGGGTTTGATGTCGTCCACGTGCGCTTCGATTTCAGCTGTGCCGTATTCAAGCGAGTATTTGCACGAATAGGTTTTGCCGGGAAGCTTGCCTTTTTTGCGGATAAGAATGAGCGGAAGCTTGAGGCGGTCCGCGAGCGGAGCTGCAAACAGAAATCCGCGCGATTCGATGCCGGCGATTGCGTCGGCACCGGCTGCTTTGCAGCGCTCGGCCAGACGGTCTATACAATACGTAAACGCATCCGGCTGCACCAATACGCCGGTAATATCGTAAAATAAAATTCCCGGTTTCGGAAAATCGGGGATCCGGCGTATCGCCTTATCAAGCATTTCCAGATTACTCATTTCATTATATTACTATGACCTGTCTTTCATGTCAATCCGTGACATATCCGTGCGCTTTACGCGCACCGACTCTAAAAGCGCATGCAGACGCTCTTCGTCTGCGTCTTCGATGCAGCGGCGGAATTTTTCGAGCGACTGGCAGAACGCCGTCATATGGGCGAGCAGTTCTGTTCGGTTCGCCGTGAACAGTTCCGTCCACAGCGGCGCGTTTATCAAGGCGATTCTCGTTAAGTCTTCAAAACTGCCGCCGCCGAACGCCGTAATCGAGGTGTCTTCGGCGCTGTCGACGAGCGCGGAAGCGATCACGTGGCACAATTGCGACGTAAACGCTATTTTGCGGTCGTGCGTGTGCGCGTCTGTTTCTATGATGCGGGTAAAGCCGATCGCCGTTACCAGATTTCTGAAAAAAGCCAGATGTTCCGGCGTGTTTTCCGGGCGCGGCATGAGAATATAGTTCCGGTTCGAGAATATGGTACCCGCCGCGTGCGCGTATCCTTCTTTTTCGCTTCCGGCCATCGGATGACCTGAAATGAAGTCGACGTCGTCCCTGATCGAGCCGCCCAACCCCTCGAGCAGCGCGGTTTTGACGCCTGAAATATCGGTTACGACGGACTCCGGTTTGAACGAGTGCCGATGCGCCGTGATAAACTCGAGCGTTGCGTGCGGATACAAACAGACGAACACGACGTCGCATTGTGCGAGCATGGCGTCCGCCCGTTCCGGCGGAAAACCCGCTGCCGCGATACCGTCCGCCTCGGCCTGCCGCAGCGAAGCAGCGTTCGCGTCGCAGGCGAGGATGCGGCCCGTCGCGCCGCTTCCGCCGAGAATGTTCGCGCGGATCGCCTTGGCGAGCGAACCGCCCATCAGACCGAGGCCGACGAAACCGTACGTGAGGTGCGCGCCGTTTTGGGAAACGATGCGGCCGCTCACAGCGTGCGGCCCTCTATCGCCGCGTATTGAGCCAGCTTTTTCATCAAATCGTCGAACTGGACGGGAGTGAGCGACTGCTCCCCGTCGCACAGCGCGCACTCGGGATTGTTGTGGACTTCCACCATAATTCCGTCCGCACCGGCGGCGACCGCCGCTTTTGCCAGCGTGGGAACCATCCAGCTGATGCCGCACGCGTGGCTGGGGTCGACGACGACCGGCAAATGGCTTTCCTTTTTCAAAAACGGCACGGCGCTCAAGTCGAGCGTGTTGCGCGTATACTGATCGAAGCTGCGAATGCCGCGCTCGCACAGAATCACGTTTTCGTTTCCGGCGGCCATGATGTATTCGGCCGACATAAGCAGTTCTTTTACCGTGTTCGCCAGTCCCCGCTTCAACAGGATCGGTTTTTTGCAGCTGCCGAGCTCTTTCAGCAAATCGAAATTCTGCATGTTGCGCGCGCCGATTTGAATCACGTCGACGCCGTCAAACAATTCAAGCTGCGTAATCGACATCAGTTCCGTAACGATAGGCAAGCCGGTCGTTTTTTTTGCGGCAAGCAGCAATTCGATTCCTTCACAGCCGAGCCCCTGAAAGCTGTACGGACTGGTGCGGGGTTTGAACGCGCCGCCGCGCAGAAACCGCGCACCCGACGCTTTAACGCATTCGGCTATGTCGGTCAGCTGCTCTTCGCTTTCGACCGAACAGGGGCCGGCGATAACCGCGACGTTTCCGTCTCCGATCGCCGCGCTTGCCACGCCGATCTGATCCGCTGCAACCGTAACGGCGGTGTTTTCCGGGTGAAACGCGCGGTTCGCCATTTTGTACGGCGCTTGTACGCGCATCACCGTGTCCACGATGTGGTTCGCCTTAAAACTTTCGGGAGTCATGCGGCTCGTATCTCCGATAAGTCCTACGATAGTATGGTCGGTTCCGTGCGAAATATGTACGCCCACGCCTTGCCGCTTCAAATTGGCAACGAATAAATCGATATCGGCTTTTGCCGCATCGGGTTTCAATACAACGATCATAATTGCTCCTCTCATATGAAGTCATTGCGTCTCGGCAATTTGCCGCCGGTGCACACGGCGGCTTTATTGCTGAAAACACCTCGGGACAAAAAAAAGAGACCCTTACGCAGGGTCTCTTGTCAGTTCCGTCGGAAAATACTCCGGTTGCATCAGTACGCTACAGCCGTACCACCCTGCGTGCAACGAGAAGAATTCCAGTAATAAAAGTAAAAGTATACCGCGTTGTATGAGGTATTGGAATTGGTCAGTGCCGCACCGGCAGTTTGGGTATTCATGTTGTTACTGTATCAAGATACATTTTTTTTGTCAAGCGCCTTAAAAAAATTGCTGCCTTAAAAAAATTGCTGACAACGCCGCGAAAAAGCACACCGGAGAAAAACGCCGCAACCGCAAGTAAAATCAAGCGAAAAGGTGCGTATTGTTTTATAATGAACGCAGAACGGTTAAAACGAGGTGAACGGACGAATGTACGAATGGCAAAAGCAAATCCAATTGATTGTCGATGAAATCGACCGCTGTATCAAAAACTATAACGACGCGGCTTTGACGCTGTGCTTGCTTTCCTGCAAGCTGGGATATTCCGAATTCCATACGACGAGAAAATTCAAGGAAATATCGGGTATGCAATTCCGCGATTATCTGCGGCAGCGAAAATTGGCCTTCGCGCTCAAAGAAGTACGGGACAGCGGAAAAAGCATGTTGGATATCGCTTTCGAGTACGGATTTTCCTCTCACGAAGCTTTTACCCGGGCGTTTAAAGGCACGTACGGCGTTGCGCCGAGCGAATACCGGAAAAATCCGAAGCCCGTCGTACTGCGCACCAAGATAAACCCGTTCGACCGTTACTTTTTCGGATTAGGAGAAATCGGTATGATGAAATCTGACGATGGTATTAAAATGTATTTCGTAACCATTCCCGCGCATAAGTTTCTGCACGTCAAAAACTATGAAAGCAACGGATATTGGGATTTTTGGCAGAAACAGGGGCTGATTCCGGGGCAGGACTGCGAAACGGTTTGCGGACTGTTAGACAGTATCAAGGGTAAATTGGACGATGCCGGCGGAAGCGAATCCAACGGAAGCAGCGGCCAGATCATGGCGTACATCAGCGATCCGGCCGGCAGACTGTGCGATTGGGGATTTTCGCGTACGGAGTGTTACGGAGTGCGGCTGCCGTCCGATTATGCGGGCGAAGTACCGCCGCATATGCTGCTGACAGATATTCCCGAAGCCGAATACGTCGTGTTTGAACATGGTCCGTTCGATTATGAACAGGAAAACCGCAGTGTGGAAGAAAAAATGGAAAAGGCGATGGCTTCGTTCGATTCAGCGGATACCGGTTACCGCTTCGACACCACCCCGGGCCGGATACTCTACTTTTATCACGATCCCGAGCGGTTTTGGAAGTACGTCAGACCGGTGCGGAAGTAGCTGATAATCGAACGGAGGGGTACGCTGCGCAGTTTTGCGTCGTTCCGTTCGGCTTGGCAAAACGGAAGTGCTTTGATATAGTGAAATAATGCACACTGCGTCTGAAACCGATGAAACAACCGATATCGTCATTATACAGCCGCCGCTCGTACAGCTGAACACGCCGTACCCGTCCGGCGCGTATCTGCAGGCGTTTTTCAAGCGGCTTCGCGCCGATCGTCCCGAATGGGGTATCGGCACCGTCCGCTGGGTGGACGCCGGACATCGGTTATACCGTGCGATTTTCAGTGCGGAGGGACTGACGCGCCTTTTCGCGCTCACGCAGGAAAAGGCGCTCGCGCTGGCTTGCAATGCCGAGCGGGAGGGGCGCGACAACGAGGCGTTCAACCTGCGCCGGTACGTTTCGATGCAGGCGCAGTGGATTCGCTGGATTCCGATCGTAACGGATATTCTGACCGGCGCGAATCGCGAACTGTGCCATGAATTCGTCCGTTCGCCGGCCGTACCGCGCGGCCAACGTATGGAAACGTTTCTTGCCGGATTGGAACGCGACTGCGGCGCGGACGACGCGCGGATTTTGGCGTCGCTCGCGCTGGCCGACGTGGCCGATTATATCAGCGCGACCTTCGATCCCGCGTTTGCGCTGGTTCGGTACGCCGAATCGCTCGCGCTCAGTACCGCCGGTTTTCAAGCGGTGGAAGCCGCGCTGAACGCGCCGATTCTGGCGGAATTTTACCGGCCGGTATTGGATGAAATTCTTTGCGAACTGGGTTCGACGCGCGGAGACTGCGGATCGCGCCTGCTGTGCTGCGTAAGCTGTCCGTTTCCCGGTACGCTTGCCGCGTCGCTTTATACCGGCCGCCGCGTAAAAGAACTGCTGGGGCCGCGCGCGTTCGTTTCTCTGGGCGGCGGATACGTGAACACGGAACTGCGCCGTACGAAGGACGCGCGGCTGGGGCAGTTTATCGACGCGCTCAGCTTTGACCGCGGATACGGTTCGTATTACGATTATTTCGACAACAGGCGGCGCGCCGGAACACACGGCGGTTCGGTGTTTCCGCTTTATAAAATGCGTCTGTTCGGAGCGGACGGCAGTGTTTGCGGCAACGCGGACGCAGAGCGCGCCGGTATGTTCGGTGTTTGCGGCAACGCGGATGCAGAGCGCGCCGGTATGTCCGGTGAGTGCGACGGCTCGTTCGCAGAGCGCGCCGGTGCCGCCTGCGTCGCGTACGAACGGGCGTGCACGCGCGAATTGATTCCCGATTACGGGGGAATCGATTTTTCATCGTATCCGCGGCTCGCCGACTGCCGCAATCCCATGCACCGGCTTTGGTCTGACGGCGCATGGCTCAAAGCGTATCTGGCGCACGGCTGTTACTGGCATAAATGCGCGTTCTGTGATACGTCGCTCGATTACGTGCGCGCGTACTGTGCGACGGACGCGCGGAAACTGTACGAAGGGCTTTCCGTGCAGGCCGCGCGCTGCGGTGTGCGCGGCGTTCATTTCGTAGACGAGGCGGCGCCGCCGGTGCTGCTGCGTACCTTTGCGCTTGAAAATCTGAAATCCGCCGCACCGCTTTCATTTTGGGGCAATATCCGATATGAAAAAACCTTTACGCGCGATTTGGCCGACTTGCTCGCGCACGGCGGTATGACCGGCGTTTCAGGCGGTATCGAAATCGCGTCCGGCAGCGGACTCGATGCGGTGTGCAAGGGAACGGATGTCGATTCGATCGTGGGCGCGTGCGCGGCGTTCAAGGAAGCGGGTATATTGACTCACGCGTACATGATTTACGGATATTGGCTCGAAACGCCGCAGCTGCTCGTCGATTCACTGGAAACGCTGCGCCAGCTGTTCGCGGCGGGATTGCTCGACAGTGCGTTCTGGCATAAATTTACGCTGACGCGGCATTCGCGCGTATACGGCGAATATTTAAACGGAGCGCATCCGGATCTGCATCCGATCGTCGCGGCAGACGGTGCGGAGGATACTACTGCGGCAGGCGCCGCCGGTGCTTCCGTGTTTGCCGAAAACGCCGTGCGCTTTGAAGGCGACCAAAGAAGCGCGCGGTATGCGGATGCGCTGAACCGTTCGCTCGATTCCTGGATGCACGGCGCCGGACTTGAAACGCCGGTGGGCACATGGTTCGATTTTCCGATGCCGAAACCGTCGGTTCCGCGCGATTATATCGAAAAATCGATAGAACGGTACGAACGGAAGCGGAACCGTTCGTTCGCTGATTACGCGGCTTTCGCCGCTTCGGATTCAGGGGCGTACGTTTGGCTCGGCGGCAAACCGACGGCGGTGCGCGCCGGTACGGCCGGCGCCGCGCGGTTTCAATTGTGCTGGACGTATTTGAGCGAACTGCTGTACGCGGATTTTCCGGCGGATACCGGAGAGGCCGACGCCCGCCGGATTGCGGACGGACTGTTCGCGCTCTCTCCGCAGGCAACCGGAGCCGGCGGCTCTCCTTTCCGCCTCGGAACGCTCCGCATTCCGGAAAAAATCTATCGCGCGGTTCGTGGGAACGGACTGTGCCGGACGCTGCTGGCGCTGAACGGCTGATCTCTTGCGTTCTTTGCCGCAAATCGGTAAAATACTATACTATTGTGGAGTAGTTGGTAATATGGCAGAAAGCAGTAAACTGATAGTCAGAGGTGCGCGGGAGCACAATCTGAAAAACATAGACGTGGAACTTCCCCGGAATAAACTGGTCGTCGTTTCGGGTTTGTCCGGTTCGGGCAAGAGTTCTTTGGCGTTCGATACCATTTTTGCCGAGGGACAGCGACGGTACGTCGAAAGTCTTTCGGCGTATGCGCGGCAGTTTTTGGGGCGAATGGACAAGCCGGATATCGATTATATCGAAGGTTTGTCGCCGGCCATTTCGATCGAGCAGAAAACGACGCATAAAAATCCCCGTTCGACGGTGGGAACGGTAACCGAAATTTACGATTATTACCGGCTGTTGTTCGCCCGTATCGGTATTCCGCATTGTCCCGAATGCGGGCGCGAGATCTGCGAACAGTCTACCGATCAGATTATCGATACGATCATGACCTGGCCCGAGGGAACCAAGATTCAGATTTTGGCGCCGGTGATTCATCGGAAAAAGGGCGAGCATCAGAAAGTCATAGAAGACGCGCGCAAGTCGGGGTTTATCCGCGCCCGCATCGACGGACTGATGGTAGAACTTGAAGATTCGGTCAAGCTCGACAAACAGAAAAAACATTCTATCGAACTGGTCGTCGACCGCATCGTGCTCAAAAACGACGTGCGCAAGCGGCTCGCCGGTTCAGTTGAAACGGCGCTGGCCAACACGAACGGTATTCTGGTGGTTACCCGCCGCGAAGCCGATTCCGACGGTACGTCCGCGGCCGACGCCGAAACGGAAGTGTTTTTTTCACAGAAAAACGCGTGCCCCGACTGCGGTATTTCGATTCCGGAATTGCAGCCGCGGCTGTTTTCGTTCAACAATCCGTTCGGCGCGTGTCCCGACTGTACGGGTTTGGGTGAAAAGATGGAATTCGATCTGGATCTGATCGTTCCGGACAAATCGAAGTCGTTCGACGAAGGCGGCTTCGCGCCGTACAATCCCGATTCGGCGTGGAATCGGACGCGCTTTCAGGCGATTGCCGATTCGTACGGATTTAAACTGTCCGATCCGTTCGATTCTCTTTCGGCACAGCAGCGGGATGTGCTTTTTTACGGTTCCGAAGAACCGATTCACTTCGTGTATCAGAAGCAGAGCGGCGAAGGGCATTCGGTGTACAACCAGCGCTGGATCGGTATTTACGCCGATCTGAAACGCCGCCACGCCGAGTCGTTTTCCGAAGCGCAGCGTGAAAATCTTGAAAAGTTTATGGCGCACCGCGTGTGCGAAACCTGCGGCGGTAAACGGCTCAAGCGCGAAGCGCTCGCCGTAACGGTGGGCGGCAAAAACATTCACGAATTGTGCCTGCTGTCCGTCGGCGACTCGATCGAATTTTTCGACGCGCTCACGCTGAGCGACACTGAAAAACAGATCGCCGCGCAGATCGAAAAGGAAATACGCGACCGGCTGCGGTTTATGAAAAACGTCGGCCTCGATTATCTGACGCTCGAACGGGCGGCGGCGACCCTTTCCGGCGGTGAAGCGCAGCGTATTCGGCTGGCGACGCAGATCGGTTCCAGTCTGATGGGTGTGCTCTACATTCTGGACGAACCTTCGATCGGTCTGCATCAGCGCGACAATCAGCGGCTCATAGACACGCTGCTGTATCTGCGCGATTTGGGCAATACGCTCATCGTCGTCGAGCACGACGAGCAGACGCTGCGCACCGCCGACTGGATCGTAGATCTGGGGCCGGGCGCGGGCGTGCACGGCGGATACGTAGTCGCTTCGGGAACTCCCGATCAAGTGATGAAAGTGCCGGAAAGCCTGACCGGGCAGTATTTGGCCGGAACGCTCAAAATGGACGTTCCCGCGCAGCGCCGCCCCGGCAGCGGACATTCGATCGTGCTCTCCGGTGTAACGGAGCACAATCTGAAAGACGTAACGGTGGAGATTCCGCTCGGCACGTTCACGTGCATCACCGGCGTGTCCGGTTCAGGAAAATCGACGCTGCTCAGCGACGTACTGTATCCGGCGGTTTCAAACCGGATCATGCGCACGTCGCATCCTGAGGGCGCGTACCGGAACATCAGCGGCCTTGAACACATCGATAAGGTTATCAATATAGATCAAAGTCCTATCGGACGCACGCCGCGGTCAAATCCGGCAACGTACGTGGGCGTGTTCAACGGCATTCGCGATTTGTACGCGAGTCTGCCGGACGCGAAAGCGCGCGGCTTCAAACCGGGACGGTTCAGTTTCAACGTCAAGGGCGGCCGCTGTGAAAACTGTCAGGGCGCGGGAACTATTACGATCGAAATGAACTTTCTGCCCGACGTGTACATTCCGTGCGAAGTCTGCCGCGGCAAGCGGTTCAATCAGGAAACGCTCGACGTGCTGTACAAAGGCAAAAGCATTAGCGACGTACTGGACATGACGATAGAAGAAGCGGCCGATTTTTTTGCCCACATTCCGCACGTGGCGCGCAAACTTGAAACGCTGCTTTCCGTGGGACTCGGCTATATTCAGCTGGGGCAGTCGGCGCTCACGCTTTCAGGCGGAGAGGCGCAGCGCGTCAAACTGGCGAACGAACTGGCGCGCCGGTCTACGGGAAAAACGCTGTATATTCTGGACGAACCGACGACGGGACTGCATTTTGCGGACGTAAAACAGCTTATGGAAGTGATCGGCCGTCTGGTTGATCAGGGAAATTCGGTCGTCATGATCGAGCACAATCTGGACGTCATTTTGCAGGCCGACCGGATTATCGATTTGGGGCCGGAAGGCGGTTTCCGCGGAGGTTCGATCGTCGCGGTCGGCACACCCGAACAGGTGGCGCAGTGCGAAGATTCGTACACCGGACATTACGTCAAGGAAATGCTCGAACGCGGCGGAGCGAGTCGGTGAGATTCGGTGCCGGCGGCTTCCTGCCGCGCCGATTTCTGCGGAGCGTCTGCGCGTGCGCGGTGCTGCTGTGCGCGCTGCCGGCGGAACCGCTTGCGGCTGCCGAAAACGGCGGCAGTACGGTAACGATCGAGCAGGCGCGGAAAACCGAATATCAAAACGACAAGGAAACCGGCAGCGAAATCATCGTGTTCAGCGGCGACGTAAAAGTGAGCGTCGAGCGCGACGGTACGGTGAACGTCATCTGCGCTGATACGGTCAATTACGACCGCAAACGGAGTATGCTGTACGCGCAGGGAAACGTAACGCTCGACAAAACCGGTTCCGACCGGCAGACGGAACATCTGACGGCCGAAAGTCTGCTGTTCAACGTGCAGACGCTCGAAGGTATTTTCAACGACGGGCGGGTAGTGCAGGCACAGTCCGCCGCGCTGAATCTGCCGGCCGATTCCACGCTGATCGTGTCGTCGGATTTGTTCAGCCGCAACGGATCGGGAACGATCGCGTTTAAAAAAGGGTCGCTGACGTTCTGCGACGAAGAAGATCCGCATTGGAAAATCAAGGCGAGCCGGATTTGGCTGCTGCCCGGAAACGAGTTCGCGTTCATAAACGCGCTGCTGTTCGTGGGACACGTGCCGGTGATGTATTTTCCGTTTTTTTATTATCCCAAAAACGAACTTGTTTTCAATCCGGTGTTCGGGTATCGCCAGCGCGAAGGGTATTTCATTCAGACGACGACGTATCTTATCGGCCGCAAACCGCTTGAAAAAACGGATGCGAAAGACGATTCGCTGTTCAATTTCATGAAACCGACGACGCTCAAAAAGCAGCAGCTCGAAGGGCTCGTGCTGCGCAATCTGGACGAAGACGAAACGGACGTATCGCCGCATACGCTGAAACTGACGGCCGACTATTATACGAACTTGGGCGGAATGTTCGGCGTCAGCGGTGCGTTCAAACCGCACAAAAACATACCGAACGTCGATTTTTCGGTTTACACCGGATTCAGCCGGACGCTGTTTCCGTCTTCTACGGCTTCGATTTACACGCCGTACGGGGCGGACGGCAATACGTATTACGACTCGTCGGCGTTTATGGGACTGAAGCTGCCGTTCCGCTTTAAAGCCGATTTCCAGATGAAAGTTACCGCTCCGTTTTCACTGACGGTGTCGCTGCCGCTGTATTCCGATCCGTTTTTCAACATCGATTTCCTCGATCGCAGCGAAACGATGGACTGGATCAATTTTTTCATTTCAAACCCTGCGCTTACGGTGAGCGATACCGATTCGACTGCGGCAAAAGGCGAGATTTCGTCTTTTACCTGGCAGCTGTCCGGTTCGTACAGGAAAAATCTTTCGCTGCCGAATCCGCTTTCGTTTTCCGTCAGCGCGTCGTCTTCCGTGCTGTTTTCATCAAAGGCCGATCCGACTCTTTCTTCCGTAATCAGTTCGTACAGTCCGAACCGGAAATTCTTTTATCCGTCGTTGATAAAGCCGTTTTCGTTCGATACGACGTTGTCAGGAACACTGTTTTCCTATCCGAAAACGGACACCGCGGTTTCTGCGCGAAAAGATCCGGCGGTTCGCCTGCCGGCGGAACTTCGTCCGCCCGCCGAACTCGCACCGGCGGAACCGGCGCCGATAACCGAACCGGCAGCCGGCGTACCTGCCGACGACGGCTCAGCTTCCGGCGCGCCTGCCGACGACACCGCGCCGCTATCAGCGGAACCGGCAGCCGGCGCGCCTGCCGACGACGGCTCCGTTTTGCCCGAAACCGCGTTTCCCGCGCTGACGGTGACCGCGCCTTCAGCGGCGAACGTCGGTTCGCTTTCATACAGTCTGAAATATTCGATCGCGCCGTCGGTGTCGAGTGAAATCTCGTACACGGCGCCGAATCGCAGCGATGATTTTTCATGGGATGACGTGCGCTCCACGTTCGTTCTGTTCAAATCGCCGATCAAACTCGACAGTGCGCTTTCGTACAGGGATTCGTTCGTGTCGCTTTCCAATTCGCTGTCGTTTTCTCCGGTGATCCAGCGCCATCCGCTGTACCGCAACGACTCGGATCGGAATACGGTGGTAAAAAACGATTACGCGGCGCAGAAAATGGATTTGGTGAATACGAACGCGCTTTCTTTTAAACCGTTCACGTATTTCGATCTGCTGAAAAACACGTCCGTCTCCTGGAACACCGGTATCAAACTGCTGCGGACCAATTTTATCGGTTCGGCCGACGATCCGCAGTGGGAATATCTGTTTCCCGAATGGAACGAAGATTCGTTTCAAACCCACACGCTCAACGTTTCGTTTGCGGCCGAGCAAGGCTCTTATTCCCAGAAATTGGTGCTGACGACCAATCTGCCGCCGCTGGTGGATTCTTACGGCGCCGTGCTGACGCTGGGCTTTCCGGTCGCAACGGTGTCGGCGGGCAGCGGAATCAAACAGACCAGTTCCACCGATACCTCCTGGAAACTGCAGCCGTTCACGCAATCGGCTTCCGTGCATCTGTTTTCAAAGAAACTGTCGCTGACGCAGAATTTTTCCTATAACCTTGAAGACAAACACCCGTCGTCGTTTCTGTTCAGCATCAGTGCGTTCGATCTTTCATTACAGTATTCCATGCAGTACACGAACAGCTATACGTTCAGCACTACCGCCGGATGGACGGCGGAAAGCGACAAGCGCTTTATGCCCGTGTCGGTCGTGCTCAAATACGCGTCCAAGGAACACAAATTCCGGACCTGGAAAAACCGGGTGCTGTTCAGTCCGCGCCTTTCGACCGAACTGTCGTACGATATGATCCGGCCGACCAACAGTTATTTCGTATTTCAGCCGTCGTTTACGTTTACGATCAACGAGTTTTTGAACCTGACGTTTTCGTCGTCTTCGCGGAACAACGTCGTGTACCGCTACGTACAGGATCTTGCGGACACGGATCCGAAAATCCCGGGCGAAACGAACATCCTGAAAGATTTGTGGAATTCGTTCGCGTTTTGGGACGACACGCTGCGCACCTCTTCCGGTTTCAAACTGAAATCTTTGGCAGTCAAATTGACGCACGAACTGCACGACTGGCAGCTTTCTTCCGAATTCAAAATAGAACCGCGCATCATTACGGACGGCTCTCTCAAGCGCTTCGATTTCAGCCCGTATTTTACGTTGTCCGTATTGTGGCGGCCGATGCAGAGTATCAAAACGACGATAGAAGACAAATACGGCACCTTTACGCTGAATCCGTAAAAAATTCGGCGTTATTCTGCAATGCGCAAAAACAATCGGTGCGGTATACTGAAAAACGTTTGAAGGATGGTGTTATGGAAACGACGGAAGATACGGGGTTTTCGATTGCGGACGCTATTGCCGAAGCGGGACGGTGCCTGCACTGTCAGCGTCCGCTGTGCCGGGAAGGCTGTCCGATAGAAAACGATATTCCCGCGTTCAATTACGCACTCGCGCAGGGGAACATCGGACAGGCGCGCGAGATTATCGCGCAGCGCAGCAATTTGCCCGCCATATGCGGCAGGGTCTGTCCGCATGAAACGCAGTGTGAAGGCCACTGCGTTCTGTCCAAAAAAGGGAATCCGATCCGCATCGGAAAGATAGAGCGTTTTATTGCCGATTTCGATGCCGAAATGCATCTGACCCATATCCGCGCGAGCCGGAAGAACCGCGGAACGGTCGCCGTCGTCGGTTCGGGCCCGGCAGGACTTACCGTTGCAGGCGATCTTGCGCGCGAAGGGTTCAACGTGGTCGTGTATGAAGGCGAGCGCGAACCGGGAGGCGTGCTGCTGTACGGTATTCCCGAATTCAGACTGCCCAAATCGGTCGTGCGCCGCGAAGTTTCGACGATCGCCGCGACCGGCGTAACCTATATTACGAATTGCATGGTCGGCGTAGACCTCACGCTTGAGCAGCTTTTCGAGCGCGGATTCGACGCGGTGTTTATCGGAACGGGAACGGCGCTCGCAAAGTCGCTCGACTTGCCGGGAGCGGAGCTTGCCGGAATCGTGCAGTCCAATTACTTACTGCGGATGGTGCGGCTTTTTTCGGACGGAAACGTGGGACGCGAAGAAGTTCCCGTTGCCGAGGGAGAAGCCGTCGTCGTTGTCGGTGCGGGAAACGTTGCGATGGACGCGGCGCGTACCGCCGTGATGCTGAAAGCGCGCAGCGTTACCGTTGCGTATCGGAAAACGATCGCTCACATGAGCGCTTCCAAAGCGGAATACGAAAGCACCGTTTCCGACGGCGTTCGGTTTTTGTGGGAGACGGAGCCGCTTTCGTTTGAAGGGCGCGGCGCTCTCGTTACGGGACTGAAAGTGCGGGGCCCGTCGGGTGAAGCGGTGCTTCCCGCGGATAAAGTGCTGCTGGCGATCGGGTCCCGTCCCGCCGCGCGCATCATTTCAACGACGCCCGGAATCGACGTGGACAGCGCCGGCTACGTGATCACGAAAGAGCGCCCGTACGGCATGACGACCCGTAAAGGCGTGTTCGCCGGCGGCGACGTCGTGCACAAACCTGCAACCGTCGTGCTCGCGATGAAAGAAGCAAAAAAAGTCGCCGCCGGCATCGCAAGCTACGTGGACGCCAAAAAGCTGCTCGAAGAATAAGCGGAACTTGCGGCGGCAGCGCGGAACTTGCGGCGGCAGCGCGGAACTCGCGGCGCGCTGCCCGTGTGCGGCGTACCGTACGCTGCACGCCGGGTACTCGTTTCCGCTGCGATAAAGAAAATTATGATTTGAAACTGTTGTAAAACTCTTTAAGTTCCTTTTTGACAGCATCGCTGAGAAGATGCCACCTGACGCCCCGAATCGCACCTTCCAACGCACACAGCCGGTTATAACAGGCGGACGGATCGATCGCTTTGATGTGAAGCCATGCCTGATTGCTTCCGGTTTGCCGCAGCTGTTCGGGCGTTTCTATGCCGACTTGCACTAATTGTTGTTCCAATACTTTTCCGATATTAGGCAGCTTCGACAGTTCACTCATGAATTCCTCCCGGCAAAGTACGTACTCCCCGATTCCCGCAACCGTGTCGGCAGTGCGGAACCGGTTCGCGGAACCGGCGAAGCTTTCGCTGATTTTTCACCGGTCCCGCGACCGTTTACGCTTTGGTAAATTTTACCGTCTCAAGCATTTCCTTGAGTTTTTTACCGGGAGAAAAAATAATGCCCCGTTTTTTGATGGAAGCCGCCGTTACGTCTGCTTCCTTTTCTTTGCCTTCGGAACTGAGCGTCAGCCGCATGCTTCCGAGGTCTCCCAGCCGGACGATTTCTCCGCGCTCAAGCGCCTGAACTGAAACGTCTACCAGTGCGTACAGGACTGCACGGATATCGGCTCCGCTTACCGTAGAAATCTTTTCGATACTTTTGGTAATGTCGTCGATCGTGTCTTCCCTGCTGTTAACTGCAAGCGCGTACCATTTTTTCTTTCCGCCGCCTGCAACCCCGGGTTCTCCCCGCTCCATTACTCTGTACTGTGCCATACATCCCTCCTTTTCGGCTATGGACTTTAATTTCTCTGCTTAAATGATAACACGGAAAAGCCGAATGACAAAGTTAAATCCGACGTTTAGGAAAAACTTTTCAATTCGGTCTCCGGCGGAGTTGTATGAGGCAAAGTTGTATGAGGCAGGCGTTTTGGACAAAAGATGCGCATGTTTTTTATTTTCTTCCGCATATTTTGGACAAAAGATGCGCATGTTTTTTATTTTCTTCCGCATGTTTTAGGGAAAAGATGCGCATGTTTTTAAATTTCTTCCGCATGTTTTGAGGAAAAGATGCGCATGTTTTTTATTTTCTTCCGCATATTTTGGACAAAAGATGCGCATGTTTTTTATTTTCTTCCGCATGTTTTAGGGAAAAGATGCGCATGTTTTTTATTTTCTTCCGCATGTTTTAGGGAAAAGATGCGCATGTTTCTCCGTATTGTTCCGCAGCTTTCTCCGCATTCTTCCGCAGCGGCTCGACGGTTTACAAGTTGTCCAGTTCCTGCTGCCAGAGCGCGCACGACGCGTCGCTGGGCATACGCCAGTCTCCGCGCGGAGACAAGTTGACCGTACCGACTTTAGCGCCGTCGGGCATACAGGAACGTTTAAACTGCTGCGAAAAGAAGCGGCGGTAAAAGATTTTGAGCCATTTGAGAACCGTTTCCGGGCGGTACACTCCGGCCGCACGTGCCGTTTCGCAGTCCGGCACGCCTTCCGCGCTTGCTTTGCCGCCGCTGCAGAACGCCTTCCGCGCAAGATAATATATTTTTGCCGGGCTGAAACCGCGGCGCAGTACGTAATACAAAAAGAAATCGTGCAGTTCGTACGGCCCGACGAGCTCTTCCGTTTTTTGCGAAATGGCGCCGTCTTCCGGCGGCAGCAGTTCGGGACTGACCGGCGTGTCGAGAATGTCGCGGAGCACCGCGGCGAGTTCCGCGTCGGCCGAGTCCGCTTCATCGGCAAACCAGGCGACCAAATAGCGCACCAACGTTTTGGGAACGGACGAATTGACGCCGTACATGGACATGTGATCGCCGTTGTACGTGGCCCAGCCCAGCGCCGATTCCGACAAGTCTCCCGTTCCGATGACCAGGCCGCCGGTTTTATTCGCCACGTCCATCAGGATTTGCGTCCGTTCGCGCGCCTGAGCGTTTTCGTACGTAACGTCGTGAACCGATTCGTCGTGGCCGATGTCCGCAAAATGCTGTCGGACGGCTTCGGCGATCGGTATTTCCCTGAACGAAGTGTGCAGCCGCTTTGAAAGGCGAACCGCGTTGCGGTGCGTCCGCTCCGTCGTGCCGAAGCAGGGCATCGTAACGGCCTCTATTCCCGCCGGATCCAGTTTACAGCGGCGGAACGCCTCCGCGGTTACCAGCAGGGCGAGCGTAGAATCCAAGCCGCCGGAAAGGCCGATGACGGCTGTCCGTGCGTTCGTGTGGCGAAGCCGTTTGGCAAGCCCTTCGGCCTGTAGTTCCACTACGCGGCGGCAGCGTTCCGTACGTTCGCGCGTACCCGACGGCACGAACGGATGCGGATCGATGCGCCGGTACCGGAGTTCGTCCGCTTCGGCTTCCGCTCGGGACGGCAAATCGACGTATATGCTGCGGTAGGAACCGACGCCGGCGTCCCGCGCGCACTGGGCGAACGTTCCGGTTCGCCTGCGTTCCTGCAGCAGCAATTCAAGATCGAAATCGGCAAAAATCAAGCCTGTTCCGAACAATTCGGATTCGGCAAGAACGCTGCCGTTTTCGGCGGCGATGTTGTGCGCGGCAAAAACCATATCGGTCGTCGATTCGCCGTTGCCTGCGTCGGCGTACAAGTACGCGCACTGCAGGCGAGCCGACTGCGACTGCACCAGCATCCGCCGGTATTCGGCCTTACCGATGATTTCGTTGCTGGCCGAAAGGTTTGCGATAACGGTTGCTCCCGAAAGCGCGTGCCGCTGCGACGGCGCGGCCGGAACCCATACATCTTCGCAAATTTCCGCGGCAATCACCGCGTCCCGGTTCCGCACGTCGCGGATGAGAATGTCGGTTCCGAACGGCACTGCCGGAAAGCGCTGGGAAAGGCAGACGGTTTTTCCTTCCGTGCGTGTACAAGCTGCGTCCGGCGCATTCGCGTCGGGAGCCGGACTGAAATGGCGGCGCTCGTAAAATTCCGCGTAATTGGGAATGAACGTTTTGGGCACGACGGCGACGACTTCTCCGCCGTACACGTACGCTGCGCAGTTGTACAGCGTGTCGTCGGCGGCAAGCGGCAGTCCCACGAGTGAAAGCGCTCCGCAGCCCGCCGTTTCCGCCGCAATCCGTTCCAGCTGGGCGACGGCGGAACGTTGCAGCGTCCGCTGCAAAAACAGATCGCCGCAGGTATAGCCGGTTATGGACAGTTCGGGAAACACGATGAGCGCCGCGCCGTGCTGCGCGGCCTGCTGAATCTGTTCTATAATTGCGTCCGCGTTTTTAACGCAGTCTGCCACGGTAACGGCGGGGCTCGCGCACGCAGCGCGGAAAAATCCGTAATTCATACGCTCAGTATACTGCGATCGCTTCGTTCGTACAAGAGACGCGGAAAGCGTGCGGAGTACCCGCAGGGGCCGGCGGCGAACGTGCGGGTCGGCCGGGAACGGGCGGCCGAGCATGAAAAAAAACTTCCGCAGCTGCTTGATTTCATGCTGCACGGAATAACTGAAAGAGAGGTCTTATGATTCCATTACTGGTTCTGCGCTGGGCCGCGGCCCTTGCTGTTTTGGAATGCACGGTGGGGCTGCTGATAGGTACCGAACTGATAGGGACGCAGCTGAAGCGATACGGAACGGCCCTGTTCATAACGACGCTGACGCAATCGCTGGGAACTTTCGTCGTCGTATCGGCGGTATTCGCCGCAGTCTTTGCGTGTACCGGAACACCGCCGTATCTTTCGTTCATTTTCGGCGCTATCGCGCTGGCAACGGCTCCCGCTCCCGCACTCTCGATTGTCCGCGAGTTCCGGACTGCCGGTCCCGTCAGCAAAACGTTGATTCCGATGGCGGCTCTTGACGATATGGTCGGCGTCGTCGTTTTTTTTACTACGATTGCGATCGTCGCTCGGCACGTATCCGGCGGCGCGCTTCCGCTGTATATGATTCCGGTTATGATTGTCCTGCCGCTGCTGATCGGTACTCTGACGGGCGTTCCGGCGGGATATCTGCTCAAAAAGACAGCGCGAAAAGGGGCGACGCTTGCGGTTTTGATCGGAATGATTGCGGCAACGGCGGGCATCGGACTGCTGTGCAATACGTATCTTATGCCGGCTCCTCTGCTGAATTTCATGCTGCTGGGAATTGCCATGATTGCGGTAATTTTGAATCTGGGCGCACCGTTGGATTATCGGGCGATTGCGGGCGCGGGACTGTTTACGTTCGTTTATATCGTCGCCCGTGCGTGCGGAAAATATTTCGGCGCGCGGGTCGGCGCAAAGGCCACCGGGTTGCCGGTAACGGTGCAAAAATACCTCGGGTTCACGCTGCTTCCGTGCGGTAACCGTAAAGCCGCGCGGTAACTGCGAACTTGTGCCGTAATTGCGAGCCGGCTCACCCGGACAAACAAAAAACCTTCGGAAGCTGCCCTCCGAAGGTTTTGCATATATGCGCCGTTTTTTATCGTACGGCTGTGATGTTTTCAACAAGCTCCAGCACGTGCGTGGGGCAACCTTTGATGCATTCGCCGCACGACGTACACTTTCCGTAATCGACAAGCGGAATGCCGTTCGTAACGACGAGCGCGTGTTCCGGGCAGGCGCGTTCGCACTTGCCGCATTTGATACAGCCGGTTTTGCACTGCTTTATGATCGGCGCTTTGTTCGTGCTGCGGTTTGAACACCGCGCGACGGCGCCTTTGCGCGCTGAGTCTACTTTTGCAAACAGTCCCTGCGGGCATTCTGCAACGCACATACCGCAGCCGGTGCATTTGGCGTAATCGACGTGCGGCAGGCCGTCGTCTTTCATCGCGAGCGCGTCGAATTTGCAGACGGCGACACAGTCGGCGAATCCGATGCAGCCGTACGAACACATTTTGGTTCCGTTGATGCTCAATTTAGCTGCGCGGCAGGTTTTGACACCGTTATACGTTCCGCGCGGCTGGGCGTGCTCTTTGCTGCCCTGACAGGCGAGCAGGGCTACTTGCTGCACCGCGCTTGCCGAAACGCCCATGATGTTTCCGACCGCTTCGGCGGTAGCGGCGCCGCCGGCCGCACAGCCGTCGACCGGTGCGTTTCCCGCGGCAACCGCCGCGGCGAATCCGTCGCATCCGGGATATCCGCACGCACCGCAGTTTGCCCCCGGAAGCGCCGAACGCACTTTTTCTATGGTCGGATCAACCGGTACGTAAAATATTTTCTTGAAAAAACCGAGCAGGACTCCGAGGATAAATGCTATCGCAAACGAAATCCCGAGGGTTATTAAAATCGTTGTCATTCCGCGCTCCTATTTAATCAGTCCGGCAAATCCGCCGAACGCCATCGAAAGCAGTCCTGCCGCAACGAACAGAATCGGCGTTCCCTGCAGAAAAGCCGGCACCGGCGCTATTCTGATCCACTTGCGGACTCCGGACATCAAAATCATCGACATCAGAAAACCCGCCGCGGAGCCGACCGCGTATACGATCGACTCGCCGAAGTTGTAATTCTTGCTGATGCAGTTCAGGGTTACGGCCAGAATCGCACAGTTGGTCGTAATGAGCGCAAGGTACACGCCCATGGAACTGTACAGCGCCGGCGCCGATTTTTTCAAATAGAATTCAACCAGCTGCACGAGGCTTGCGATGACCAGAATGAACACCAGCGTCTGAAGGAATTCCAATTCCAGCGGCGCCAAAATGAAATGGTACAGCGGATACGTTACCGCCGTTGCCAGAACCATAACGAACGACGTGGCGATACCCATGCCCGTCGCCTTTCCGGTGTCGGTCGTCATGCCGATAAACGGGCACAGCGCCAAAAACTGGATAAGCACGACGTTGTCCACGAGCATCGAAGACAGAAAGATTTTCAGATATTCGTTCATTTCGCTTCTCCCGTTTCAGTTTTTCCGGCAGTCGTCAATCGTCTGATTCCCATACTGACGGCGATGAACATGCCGAATACGAAGAATCCGCCCGGCGCGTTCTTGAAAAAGCCGATGCGATACGCTTCGGGAATGACTTCGTATCCGAATACGGAACCGGCTCCGAGCAATTCGCGGACGAACGAGATTCCGCACAGTACCCACAGATAGCCGAACCCCATACCGAGCGCGTCGCAGGCCGCTTCTCCCACGCTCCGTTTTGACGCGAACGATTCGACTCGGCCCATGATGATGCAGTTTACGACGATGAGCGGAATGAACACGCCCATCGATTTTGACAGAGCCGGCACGTACGCCTGCATGAGCAAATCGACGATCGTCGTAAACGAGGCGATAACGATGATAAATACCGGAATGCGGATCGAATCCGGAATAAGTTTCCGGAACAGGCTGATGATGATTTCACTCATGACGAGTACGAACGTCATTGCCAGTCCCATTCCCAAACCGTTTTCAAAACGGGTCGTAACGGCGAGCGACGAACATAAGCCGATCATCAGAACCAGCAGCGGATTTTCTTTCAGCAACCCGTTGGTAAAAATACGTACATATTTTTTCATGGCAATTCCTCTATTCTTCCAGATACAGCCCGTTCAGGGGATATTCATCCGAATCGGCGGGGGCGGTTTTTCCTCCGCGCGACGTGGCGACCCAGGCGGCTTCCATTGCGCCGACTTTAACCATATCCGCCACGCAGGCGGACGTGATCGTCGCTCCCGAAAGCGCGTCGAAATCTGATGCGACGAGCAGCGCCGCATCGGCGGATTTGCCGGCGAATTGGCCGTAGAACGACTCTTCCAGCGCCTGCTGACCGATATTCGGCGTGTCGTTCAGTTCGATGATCCGCGCGCCGAGTATCGTCCTGTTCATGTCGACGGCGGTAAGCACGACGCCGCCTTTCTTGTACGTCTGGCCGCGAACGGCGACCATCGCGCCGGCGGTTTTTCCGGCGACCGTAACGATAACCTGTTTTTCAACGAGCATGTTGCGGACGATTCTGTTCAGGTCTTTGTCGACTTCGGTGAACGTCGCGTCGGGGTACGTTTCGGGCGGGAACAGCGACAGATACGCATCCTGATACGTAAACGCCTGCGCGGGAGCGGCTATGACCGGCGCTTCTCCGCTGCCGGACGCTCCGCCGTAATTTGCCGCAAGAAATTCGCCGGCGACGTACGAAGCGTATTTGACCAGCTGGGCGACGCCTTTCGACGTTATCGTCGCGCCGGAAATCACGTCCACGTCGCTTCCCACGACGAAGTTGTCGTTCGCGGATTTACCGGCGAACTGCGTGTAGAACGCGGGTTCGGTCGCGCGCTGTCCGAAACCGGGCGTATCGCTGATGGACAGAAACTTTATGCCGGTGATGGTGCGCGTCAGATCGAGACCGAGCAGAATCGTCGCCTTATCGTAAGTGGGGCCGCTCGCCTGTATGACCGCGCCGACGACGCTGCCGTCTTTTTTTGCCAAATACAGGTTTTCCGCTTTTACGGCGGTCGCCGTGTCAGGCGTAAAACCGGGCGCTTTTTCAAACGCCGAAGCGCGGCTGAACACGACCGTCAGCCCCGCGTTTACTTCCGCTTCCTTCGCGGCGGCGATCGCAGGCGCCGTCAGCAAACTGACGACGGCGAGCAGCACGCACGCTACGCTCGCAAAAGCCGCGAGCGCCAAACCGAGTTTGATCATGTTTTTCATTTTGCGGCAGCTCCTTCCGTCCGGGCGCGTTTTTTGCCGTATCCGTATTTTCTCGGCATGAATTTATCGAGAAACGGAACCAGAATGTTCATGATCAGAATACTGAACATGACGCCTTCCGGGTATCCGCCGAACTGACGGATTAAAAAAGTTATGAGTCCGCAGCCCGCGCCGAATATCAGCCGGCCGGTTTTGGTCACGGGGCTCGTGGTGTAATCGGTCGTCATGAACACGGCGCCGAACATCAGGCCGCCGGTCATCACCGCCATCAGCGGATAGCCGCCCGAAAGCCAAGTGCACAGCGCCGTTACCGCTATCATCGCGACCGGCGCGCGCCAGTCGATGATTTTGGTGACTGCCAGAAAGACGAACGCGATCAGAATGAGCATAGTGCTCGTTTCTCCGATGCAGCCCGCGCGATTCCCCAGAAAATACTGAAGATACGTATCCGAATCGGCAAAAAACACGCCGCTTTTTATTTCACTCAAAACGGTCGCGCCGCTTACGCCGTCGAACGGCAGCGTCCAGGCGGAAAGCGCGACCGGAAAACTGGTGAACAGGAACGCGCGTCCGGCGAGCGCCGGATTGAACACGTTTGCTCCGATGCCGCCGAAAAAACCTTTGGCAACGACTACGGCGAACAGCGAACCGAGCACCGTCATCCAGACGGGCGTGGACGGCGGCAGCACGAGCGCAAGCAGTATGCCGGTTACCGCCGCAGACAAATCCGCCGTGCGAATCTGCTGTTTGGTGAGTTTTTGGAACAACGCTTCAAACACGACGCTTGAGACGACGGCGGTAAGAATCGTTATCAGTGCCGGAACACCGAACAGGACGACGCCGTATACGCACAGCGGCAGCAGTGCGATGATTACGCACAGCATGACGCCGGAAGTGCTTCTTCCCGAAGCGAAATGCGGACTTGATGAAAGATAAATTTCGTTTACATCTGACGGAGCAGCCATTTACTTTCCCCCTTCTTTTTGTTTCGCCGCTTCGGCGCGGACTGCCGCTTTTCCGATTCGGAAGCGCTGGATCAGCCGGACGTGCGCCGGACAGATATAGCCGCACGTACCGCATTCCACGCAGTCCATGAGACCGTACCGTTTGGCTTCTTCGTAGTCGCCCGCTTTCAGCGCGCGCACGATGAGTACCGGCGCGAGGCGGCACGAACAGACGTCGATGCATTTTCCGCAGCCGATGCACGGATTTTCATCGGCGAGGTACGTTTCCCCGGCGGTCAGAAACAGCACGCCGGACGTGTTTTTTGCAACCGGAAAATTTGCGTTGGTCATGGCGAATCCCATCATCGGACCGCCTGAAATGATTTTCGCGACGCCGGGGCGCAGCGTGACGTTCGCCGGAATCAAATCTCCTACGAGCGTACCGACGGGAACTTTCAGGTTTTTAGGTGTTTCGCACGCGCCACCGGAAATCGTCAATCCGCGGTCGACGAGCGGTTTTCCCTCGCGGAACGCTTCGGAAATCGCGCACAACGTTCCCACGTTGTCTATGACGCAGCCGACGTCGGCCGGAAGTCCGCCCGCGGGAATTTCCCGACCCACCGCGGCGACGGTGATATTTTTTTCTCCGCCTTGCGGATATTTCGTTTTGCACAAGACGATACCGATCGTATCGGTGTAACCTGCGTCCGCTATCGTTTTTTCCAATACGGGGTACACGTGTTTTTTGTTGTCTTCAAGGACTACGATGCCGTGCGCCGCGCCGGTAACGTTCATGGCGATTGCAAGGCCGTCGATCAGTTTCTGCGGCGTTTCGATCATCGTCCGTTCGTCTATAGTCAGATACGGTTCGCATTCCGCCGCGTTTGCCAGCACGTATTCGATTTTTTTGCCTGCGGGAGGATTCAGTTTTACGTGAGTAGGGAAGGCGGCTCCTCCCATGCCGACGATACCCGCTTCGCGGATTCGGGTGAGCGCTTCTTCTTTGGAACAGGCGAACGGGTCCAGTACGGGCAGAAATTCCGTTCGATCAGAATCGTCTCCCTGAATGGCGATGCACAGTTCTTCCCTGTTCGCCGTAACCAGATGGGTTTCAATTTTTTTGACCGTTCCGGCGATCGAAGCGTGTACGGGAGCGGACATATACGCATGGGAATCGGCTATTTTCTGTCCCCGCGCGACGCTGTCGCCTACCGCTACGATCGGCTGATTCGGAGCTCCGCCTTGTGTAACGGGTATGCATACCGTTTTAGTGACGGGAACGACCGGTTCAATAGGAGAACCCTGCGTCGATTCCTTATGTTCCGGCGGATGGACTCCGCCTTTGAAAGTCTGTGTTTTCATACCATATATTCTATAGTACAGAAAGGCACAGGTCAAGCACAGGTTTTTGCAGGATTCAGGCATTTTTTTTGAATGAACTGGATTATATTATATATTCACGATATAATTGGAAATGAAATGGAGGTTTCAGAATGTCCAAAAAGATTCTGGCAGCAGCAGCCGGTTTCCTGTGCAGTGCGGTCGCGGTTTTCGCGTATGATCCGCCTGCCGGAGCCGAATATATGTTCCGTCTCGTCTCGCCGGATATGCTTTCGCAGGCCGGTTCTTCAGCCGGCGGCGGATTTTTTACGACAGCTCCCGATTCCATAACGATCAATCCCGCGCTGACTGCGGGGGATCAGCGGATAGGACTCGACGCCGGTTATACGGCGCTTTTTTCGACATCCGGCGGTTTTTCCCTGGGCGGAGCGGGGCAGCTCGGATTGCTCGTGCCGACCCGCTGGGGTGTCTTTTCCGGTGTTCTTCAGGGAATCTCGGCCGATTTTGAACCGCTGAAACTGTACAATACGGTCGCGCTGCGTACCGGTTTCGCAAAAGATATTACGGATAATCTGTATGCCGGTGCCGCGCTGAACGGCAGCGTCAATTGGGGCGACGGCGTTCACTGGGGGCTCGGTCTCGATGTCGGCGTATGGTACCGGTTGGGCGCGCTGGGATTTTTGCGCGACACGCGTATCGGTTTTTCACTGGCAAATATGGGAAAACCGCTCGTGTGGGGAATGCCCGGAATTTTTACTCCGCGCATGGGGATCGCGGCCACGCTGTTTTCCGTAAAAAATCTGAAAGGTGCGTTTTCGGCGGATCTGAGTGCGCCGCAGTTTTCAAATCTGGTATTCGATGCGGGACTGCAGCTGCAGTTTTCCGATATGGTAACGCTCAAAACCGGCTGGCAGTTTAATTTGAAAGAAGTTATCGCCGAAAATTACAACTTGCTGCCTTCCGTCGGCGTAAGCGTCAAATTCGGTATCAATACGACGGACAATAGGTTTATGGCTGAAAACGGCTGGCAGCAGAGTGATCTTATTACGTCCGGTGCGTGGCAGCAATTGTACGGCGGCGTTCAGGCCGTTTCCGCCGCGGCGTCGCTGCGGCTCGGTCTGACCGATACCGAAGCGCCTGTTATCGTTCTGTGGGGTGACGAAGAATGAATAAGAAAATGATATGCGCGTTGACCGCGTTCTGTCTGTTCGCGGGCAGCGTCCCGCTTTTTGCCCAAAAAGGGACCGTCTATATTTCGCCGAACAACGACGGCGTTCAGGATCAGCTGACGGTGCCGCTTTCCGTAAAAGACAAGCGGTATATAAAAGAATGGAGTTTCGTCATTACCGACGCGGACGGAAATCCCGTGCGGACGATCGGTAATAAGGTAAAGCTGCCCGACGGCATGTCTTTCAAGAACTTTTTCAACCGATTGGTTACCCCAAAACAGGGTGTCGAGATTCCGTCTTCCGTAACGTGGAACGGCGTGCTCGATTCTGGTGAAACCGCTCCCGACGGTACGTATTACTATTATTTTGCGGCGTCGGACGACAACGGAAACGTGAGCCGCACCGCTTCCCTTCAGGTCGTAGTGGACAACACGGATCCCTCCGTTACGGTCAAACCGATCGCCGATGCCGATAAGATATTCGGCGAGGGCAGCAAGGCCGTTTTGCCGGTGCAGCAGTCCGGTTCCGTTGAAGACAAATGGATCGGTGCTTTTTACGATACGGCGGGCAGCGCCGTGCGCACGTATACCTGGGAAAACGGGTCTCCGCTGCCGTTCGAGTGGGACGGTCGGAACGACGCGGGACAGCCGGTTCCCGACGGCGTGTATTCGTATAGAATCACCGCAACCGATCGTGCCGGCAACGTTGCGCCGGTAACGCATATTGCAAATATCATTTATTCCGCGGAAAAACCGGGTACGAACATTACGATAAACGGAAGCAAGTACGCGTCGCCGAACGGCGACGGCGTGCAGGATACGGTTTCGTTCGACGTAACGATTCCTTCCGGCGGCAAAAACGGTGCGAACAGACTCGTTTCATGGAAAATTACCGTCGTCGACGGCAGCGGAACGGCGGTTCGCACTTTTGCCGGTTCCGATCCGGCGCCGGCTTCTCTAGTATTCGACTGCAAAAACGACGCGCTTTCCGTGCTTGCCGACGGTCCGTATCAAGCGGTCGTAACCGCTTCGTATCTGAACGGATTTGAACCTGCGCCGATAAAATCGCCGGTGTTCGTTCTTGATACGATTGCGCCGGCGGCATCCGTACGCGCCGCGTCGGCCATATTCTCTCCTGACGGCGACGGACGCATGGACACGATAGAAATCGTGCAGGAAGGTTCGGCCGAAAAAGAATGGTTCGGAGAAATTCTTGACGGACACGGTTCCCCGGTCAGAAAATACACGTTCGGCGCGCAGCCTGTTTCTCCGGTGATATGGGACGGACTGGACAATACCGGACTGCTGTGTGCGGACGGATTTTACACGTACCGCCTGTATACGACGGATCTCGCCGGAAACAAAACGGAAGCGGTTACGTCTGCGTTCGAGCTGAATACCGGAACGACGGAAGTCATACTGACCGTGCAGCCGATGGCCTTCTCTCCGAACGGCGACGGTATCCGCGATACGGTAACGCTGACGCCGGTCGTAAAGACGCACAGCGGAGTCGTTTCATATGTGCTGACGATAATCGATTCGTCCGGTAGCGTCGTAAAGACGATCCGCGATGCGAAGTCCCTTCCGGCGAAACTGTCGTGGAACGGGCTGACCGACGGCGGAACGCGCAGTGCGGACGGCTTTTATACCGCAGTGCTCGAAACGACGTCTAAAAACGGCAGCATCACCAAAACGGTAACACAGCCGTTTGAACTGGATACGGCGTATCCTGAAGTAACGGTTTCCGTTCCGTATACGGTGTTCTCTCCCGATGGCGACGGAAATAAAGACGAATTGCCGTTCACGATTGCCTCCGGCAAGGAAGCGCGCTGGACGGGCCGCATAGAAGGGGTAAAAGGTCCCGCCGCCGGCAAAGTGGTGGACGAGTTCGTTTGGGAAAATTACGCGCAGTCGTTCAGTTGGAACGGCAGCGACGGTTCCGGAAACAAAGTGCCCGACGGTACGTACCGGTTCACCGTTTTTGCCGAAGACGCGGCCGGAAACAAAGGTTCCGCCGAGATTTCCGACATTACGGTCGACACGCGCGAGGCCAAAATCTACGTGACGGCTTCGGAAGACGCTTTTTCTCCGAACGGGGACGGATTTAAGGACGTGCAGAAGTTTACGATACGGACGACGCTGAGCGAAGGCGTCGAGTCTTGGACGTTTGCGGTAAAAGCCGCCGACGGTACGGTCGTGCGTTCCTGGTCTCAGAAAGACAGCGCCGACGTGCCCGCCGTTATCAATTGGGACGGATTGACTGCGAGCGGGGTTCCCGCCGAAGGTACGTTCACGGCTTCGCTTGAAGCGGTGTACGTGAAGGGAAATACGGTGAGCGCCGTGACTGCTCCGTTTATCTGTACGGTAACGGCGCCGCAGCTCACCGTGCGGACCGCGCCGCGTTACTTCAGTCCCGATAACGACGGCGTCGACGACGATCTGTTCATTTCGCTGAAAGTCGCTTCCGCCGTTCCGCTCGCGTCGTGGTCGTTTGAAGTGTACGATCCCCAGAACGGCAAAGCGTTCTGGTCGAGCAGCGGAACGTCCGTCGTAACCGAACGCATGGTCTGGGACGGCCGCGGCAACAACGGAGAACTGGTGCAGTCCGCGACGGATTATCCGTACGTATTCAGGGTAACCGATACGCTCGGTATGAAATCCGAAGCGGCGGGGCTGATTTCGGTGGACGTGCTCGTTATCCGCGTGGGCGACGTGCTCAAAATACAGGTCCCGTCGATCATCTTCCGCAGCGACAACGCCGACTTCAAAGGTAAAGACGTTGAACCCAAGAACGGTCTGGATCAGGCGATAATCGATAACAATATCAGGGTTATCAAACGTATTGCCGAGATTTTGAACAAGTTCAAAGATTACACGGTCCGCATCGAAGGCCACGCGAACAACGTAACCGGCACCGAGGCGGAAGAAACGTCTACGGCGAACGGTAACATTCCGCTCGTTCCGCTTTCCGAGGCGCGGGCTCAAACCGTCAAGAAAATGCTGATCGAATTCGGCGTGGACGGTTCCCGCCTGACGACCGTCGGTATCGGCGGCCGCCAGCCGGTGGTTCCCCGGTCCGACAAGGACAACTGGTGGAAAAACCGCCGTGTTGAGTTCATTTTGAACAAGTAGCGCGTCGGAAAAGTGAAAATTTTTTAGAACGGTTTTTACGCGGATACCGCGGCGGATCGCCTTGAACGGCGGTCAGCGCATCGGTATCCGCGTTTTTTTATTCGTTTCCCCGTTGATTTATCTGTACTGAACGCTGCAAATTTGATATAGTATGTGCATTATGACTTCAGTAACGGGAAGCCCAGATATGCCGGGAATATTAAATCAGAAACATATCCGTTCATATTTCCAACCGATCGTTTGTTTGAAAACGGGTCAGATTTTTGCATACGAAGCGCTCGTCAGGGGAATCCATCCGGATTACGATACGGTTATCTCTCCTTCCGAGTTGTTCGCGGCTGCGGACGCGCAGAACGTTTCCGCCGAATTCGATAAAATCTGTCAGCAGTCGGCGCTGGAGTATTTCAGCAGTTTCCGGAAGAATTCGCATTCGCTTCTTTTCATGAATATCAACACGTCGCTCATTTCTCCCGACGACGTTTCGACGTCTTCCATTCAGGTCATGACGCGTAAAATGGGTTTTGATCCGTGCTACGTCGGTCTGGAATTGATCGAATCGCGCGCCGCGTCGGCGGATGATTTGATATCGTTCGTGGAACATTACCGCGAATCGGGGTTCCTGATCGTGATCGACGATTTCGGCTGCGAACATTCCAATATGGAGCGACTGATCCAGATTCGCCCCGACATTATAAAAATCGACCGCAGCATCATCGCCGGCATCGAATCCGACGTATACCGGCAGTCGATTTTGAAATCGATTCACATGCTGTCCGAAATGACCGGGTCGCTGTGTCTTGCTGAAGGGGTAGAAACGGTAGAAGAGGTCGTAACGTGTTACCTGTACGGGGTCGATCTGTTTCAAGGATACGCAATCGCCCGTCCCGATGCGGATTTGCAGCTGCTGGAAACCGAAACGCTGCGGACGATTGCCCGGCTGCGGGACAGACTCAAGCGGGAATCGGTTGAAACGCTGCGTCAGAAGCGGCGCCTTACCGGTGATATCAATTCTCTTGCGGATTGGCTGGTTCGCCAGATTACGCCGGACAATATCGACGCGATGGAACCGGTTCTGCAGGAATTTATCGTATTGAATCCTGAAATCGAATGTGTCTATCTGCTTGATAAAAACGGCGTACAGATTTCAAACACGATTTCGTCGCCGTTTTTGAAAATAAAACCCCGTTCGTACATATTTTCTCCGGCTCAAAAAGGTGCGGACAACTCGTTCAAGTCGTATTTTACCTGTTTCGAGGCGTTCAAGATCAGCCGGTATTTGACGGATCCGTACCTGTCGTACGCGTCCGGTAATTTGTGCCGTACGTTGTCCGTAAAACTCTGTTCCGCCGCCGACTGCATGGTGCTCTGCATCGACTTTATTGAAGAAATCATAAAAACTCCCGTTCTGAAAAAATGAGGTATCGTATGGATTGTATTGGGAAACGTTCCGTTCTGAAAGGTCATATATCCGTTCCCGGTTCCAAAAGTCATACGATCCGGGCGTGTCTGTTCGCCGCGCTGGCGGACGGCGTTTCGTATATCCGGAACCCGCTGCCGAGCGCAGACTGTTTAAGCGCCGCCCGCTGTATCGCCGAAATCGGCGCGTCCGTGCGGATGGAAGCCGATCATTCCGTTTGGACGGTCGTCGGTGCCGGAGCCCGCGCTCATTTACCGGCGAATGTCGTCGACGTGGGAAATTCCGGTTCTGTTCTGTATTTTCTGACGCCGATCGCCGCGACGTTTTCCGGCTGGAGCGTTTTTACCGGCGACGAATCCATCCGGACCCGTCCGGTCAATCATCTTGCGGACGCGCTCCGGCAGCTCGGCGCAGAAACTCACGTTACCCGCCCCGGTACGGACGCGCCGCCGCTGCTGGTAAAAGGACCTATCGGACCGGGAACCGTCGTTACGGACGGACGATTGTCCCAGTACGTCAGCGGACTCATGATGGCTGCGGCCCGTATGAACGGAACGACGGACATCGAGTTGACGGATCCCAAAGAAGTGCCGTATCTTGCCATGACCAAGCAGTGGCTCGAATCCGTCGGGATTCCGGTCAGCATGAACGCCGATTTTACGCGGATCAGCGTGTCCGGGCCGCGTCCGTTTCCCGCGATCGACCGGACGATTCCGTCCGATTGGGAGGCTGTCGCGTTTCCGCTGGTTGCGGCCCTCCTTACGGACAGCAGCATCGTCATCGACAATATCGACGGCAGCGGCAGCCAGGGTGACGAAGCGATCGTTGCCGTTCTGCAGTCCGTCGGCGCCGATATCACCTGGGACCGCGCCGCCTCACGGCTCGTCGTGAACGGCGGTACTGAAGCGCAAAAAGGAATCGGTTTTTCGGGGCGCCTTTCGACGGAACGCCTGAGCGGCGGTATCCTTCGGGTGAATTGCGCCGGATTTCCCGACGCGGTGCCCGCGTTGTGCGCGGCCGCCTGTTTTATAGAAGGAACTACTATAATAGAAGATATCGCCGTGTGCCGTAAAAAGGAAACCGACCGAATCGCGGTGATGAAAGCCGAATTGTCGAAACTCGGCGCCCGTGTGGAAGACGGCCCCGATTTTATCGTGATTCACGGGCACAGTCCGCTGAGTGCGGACGGAACGCGCAGCGCGGCGTTCTCTTTGCACGGCGGCGCTGTCGACAGTTACGCGGATCACCGCGTCGCGATGTCGTTCGCGGTGCTGAGCCTTGCGTTGGCGGAACCGGTTACCGTAACTGGCTGCGAATGCTGCGCCGTCTCTTTTCCGGATTTTTTTCAGGCAATGGGCAGCCTCGGTGCCGATTTTGTTTTAAAATAGCTTGCTATCTCCCGTTTTTCATAGTAATATATGAATCATGCTTGGGTTAAAAAAATACGCAAAAGTACCGTCTTCGACGGATTTAACTGCCGGTGCGGCCGACAATCGTAAAAAAACTGGTGGTGAAAAATCCCATATCGATTTTTCATGTGCTGATATGAGCAGTCTGCTTGGAGCCACTGAAAGTTTGGCTCTAGCGTTCCGCTCTAAAATTCAATCTTCTTCAAATGTGATTTCCAATATTTTGCTGCAAAGAGATCAGTTCGCATCGTTTGCGGAAAGTATGGAAAACGTCGTTTCCGCAATAATCGGTATAAACACGCAGATGGGGGAATTGAATTCGTTTGTGGGTGAACTCAAAGGCGCCGTGAATACGTCCGGCGCCGCCGTTTCCCAGATAACTTCTTCCGTACAGCACGTTGCGGAGATCGTATCCGATCGAATTTCCGTTACGACTGAACTGGCCTCCGCAACGGGAGAAGGTTCGGCAAAAGTTTCAAAAGTACTCGGAGTGATCGACATTTTGAGCAAGAACGTCGACGCGATCAAAGACGTTATCTCGGCTATTAACGATATAAGCGAACAGACCAATCTGCTTGCCATGAACGCTGCTATCGAAGCGGCACATGCCGGAAAAGCCGGTTTGGGATTCGCCGTCGTTGCCGGTGAAATCCGGAAATTATCTGAGGTTACCAGCACTAACGCGGCGAACATCGCACGGACGCTCAAGAGTATGATCGATACGCTTGCCGATGCGCGCCATACCGCCGATGAAGCCGGCACTGCGATGAAATGGATCGGCGGAAAAGTCGATGAAACCACGGATTCGTTTAAAGAAATTACTGCTGAAATGAACGAATTGTCGGCGAGCAGCGTGGACGTGTTGTCGTCCGTACAATCCATTTCACATTCAACTTCCGAGTTAAGCGGTAAATTTTCAGAAATTACGAACCATATGGGAAACATCACGGCGGAAGTTGAAAGCAGTCGTGAAAATTTCAATGCAATTAAAAAAAGCTCAGCCGAAATCAGTTCGCTTGCAAGTACCGATCTGTTCGATATGAACGATATGATCGCGTGTGCGCTCGAAATCGACGGATGCAGCCGGAAAGGATTGCTGTCCGGCGATTGTGCCGATTCAAAATATTCTGACAGAAAGATGCCGTTTACCGCTATCGTTCTCAAACATCTGAATTGGGTTACCCGCGTAAGAGCTCTGATCGACGGAAAGATTTCCGCGGAAGGAGTTGCACTCGGCGATCATCATATGTGCGATTTGGGACGCTGGATCGATAACGATGCGGAAAGCAGCGGTGTAACGGCAAATCCCGCGTTTAAAACGCTCGTTTCCGAGCACGAAGCCTTGCATAAAATCGTAAAGGTCGTGTTTGAAAAGAAAGAAACGCTTTCCCGGATGCAGTTGGAATCGTATTACGGCGATCTGCTTGCAAAATCGCAGGCAGTTATTAACGCTTTGATTTCATTAAAAGACTGAACGCTGCGCCGTTTCGGCGGCCTCTATGAAAATGCCCTGAAACGACGTGCGTTTCAGGGCATTTTTTTAGCGGCCGGATTTGGAAGCCGCAGTATCGAATCCGGAAACCGGCGAAACGTCCGCCGGCTGAAGGCCGGACGTCTTACTCTACGATAACGTTCCAGCCGTTTTTATCTTCGATTGCGCCGTATTGCGTACTTTTCAGCAGTTTCTGGAGTTTTTCGCCGAGCGCTCCGGGTTTGCGGTCGTTGAAAACCCGCTCTTTTCCGTTATGGGTAATACTTTCGATCGGCGTGATACCGGCGGCTGTCCCCGTAACGAAGCATTCCGTCGCTTTGCTCATGACTTCCTTAATGGAAACCGGCCGTTCCGCGACGGCAACACCGTTTTGCCGGGCAAGTTCTATAACGCTTGCGCGGGTAATGCCGGGCAGAATCGTGTCTCCCAACTCGGGCGTAACGAGCGTACCGTTTTTGAGCAGAAAGAAAATATTGCAGGAAGATCCTTCCTGCACGTACGTATGATGCACCGCGTCCAAATATACGACTTCCATATAACCGGCGTCTTCCGCTTCTTTTTTTGCCAGCGCGGAAATCACGTAGTTTGACGCGCATTTGATGCAGCCGGTTCCGTGCGGAGTAGCGCGGATTCTGTTCGTCGTAACGGCTTTCGTATTGCCGCCTTTAAAATAAGAAGAAACGCTCGTTGCGCAGATCACCACGTACGGCGCCTTGGAAATACCGACGCCGATCGCCGCTTCGCTGTTCATGTACGGGCGCATGTAGACCGCGTGTGCCGACGCAAAATTGTCTTTTTCCCATTCGGCGTTGTACGAAGGAACGTAGCCGAGTGCGGCGTTTCTTTTGATAAATTCAACGGACGCTTTGACGTACATTTCTTCGGGAAACGCGGGGCAATATAAACCGCGCATCGAGTCTGCAAACCGTTTTGCGTTACGATCGGGACGGAAGATACTGATTTTTCCGTCTTTGCGCGGATATGCTTTCATTCCTTCAAAACAACCGTATCCGTATTGGCTCGTGTACGAAACGGCCGGAATACCGAGCTGGTTACGGTTTGCAAAGATTTGCTGGCGATCCTGCTCGGTCATTTTCAACAATTCGTCGTACGGAACCGTATCGGCTTCAAGCCACTGTTCGTTCCATTTACCCGTTTGTGCGTCATACCGCGCGACGTACGTTATCGGATACATTTCAAGATTAAAGGCCATTTTTCCTCCGTAAAAGCGGTAGTGGAACATTTCCATGCCGTCGTATATAAATGTTATTTTTAATAAGATAGCACTTTATACAGTATGTGTAAAGTATCGTGCTACCGTCGCCACCGTAACCGTATCCGCTGCCACTGTAACCGTATCCGCCGCCACCGTCGTAACCGCGGCCGTAGCCGAGTCGCAATCGCAGTCAACCCGCAGCCGCGCAGCCGATTTTTGCAGAGCGAACGTCATTCGATCGTCGTTTTCTGCAGCTGAGAACCCTGTCCGCCCCAGTCGCGCTGAATGTAGGTCGTTTTCGGTACGATCAGAATTTCAACACGCCGGTTCTGCGCGCGTCCTTCAGGGGTGGCGTTGTCGCCGACCGGCACCGTACCGCCGAATCCTTTGCTGGTAAACGTTCCGGTATCGACGCCGCGCTGTGCCATTGCGCTGATGATCGCCTGTGCCCGCTCAATTGAAAGCTGCTGTTCGCCGGCCGGTTTACCGACGCTCGCCGTATGACCTTCGACGATTACGCTGAATTCGTTGTCCGCCGTTACCGTTTTGAGCAGTTCCGCAATCGTGTCGAGCCGAAGTTTTTCGGCCGGCAGCAATTCGGCGGAATCCGCAATAAACTGCAGATTTTGGATCGATATCTGGATACCCGTATAATCGTCCGTTATCGTAACGTCGGGAACTTTATTTTCGTAAACGAACTGCGCCACGTCCCGCATAACGACGTAATACGCGTCGTCTTTGAGCGGCGCGCCCACCGCACGGACGAGTTGCGCTTCGTCGAGCAGCAGAACGATTCTTCCTTGCCTGAGCAGCTCGACGTTCTGCGGAACGGAAAGGATTTTGAGCGCGTCCGAGCGCGATATAACCGGATCCGTCCGGTACATACCGTAAATGCGGAGCGCCTTGACGTACAGCGGATCTTTGCCGACTCTGTCCTGATACAAAAGTTCGTCGTCGGAATAGCCGTATTCAACGATGCCGTGCGCTTTTGCGGCGTCGCTGTCCATCATATTCCGTTCGTACAGCAGATTCATGTTTTCATCCCATATTTTCGGAAAAAAACACGGTTCCCCCTGTTCTTTGACGAATTCGCCGTGTACGGGAAGCGTTCCTCTTGCATCGATAATGATGCCGCTGTACGGGCGGCTGGAAACCCGTTCGATGGGTTCCCGCACCGTATACGGCCGGCTGTGTCTGATAAGCAGCGCGCTCAGGTCGTTCAGCCGTATGGCGTGCTGCATGTTCAGTACCATTCCCGTCTGACTGAAAACACCGGGAGTTTTGCGCGCGTCGTTTATAACGGCGGAAATCGTGTCGAACGTGAGTGTTCCGGAAAGCACCAAATCTCCCAATTTGAGCGAAGAATCGACGGTGAGCGATAAAAGCGGATCTTTAAGCAGGAGCGGCAGCTGGATATTGATTTTGTTGACCGCAGTATTTTTTCCCGACGGAAAAGGAATTCCCGCCTGCTGTAAATCGATGCCGAGCAGGGAAGTGAACGATTCCTGTGTCCAGTCTACGAAACTTTCCGACGAAACCGACTGTGCGATACAGACGCGGCTGATACAGCAAAAAATGAATACTGTGCAGCACAATCTGTGCAATCGTGCGGCCGGAGAAACTGTTCTTTTCAAAATCATGACACCTCATTCAATTATCGGCACGTACAATGACTTTCCTATAGATAAAATCGATTTTTCATCTATATTATTGAGCGCACACAGCTCTTGAACCGTCGTGCCGAAGCGGCGAGAAATCCCCCACAGCGTGTCTCCCTTGCGTACGGTATACATGAAATCTTTCGGCAGCGGAATCATCGTTCGTACGGCTTGCTCCGCTTGAACTTTCATGCCCGCCGGCACCCGTACGCGGTACGCTTCGTCGGGAGGCGTACGGCCTTTGATCAGCGCCGGATTCAAAAATGAAAGGGTTTCCGAGCCGATGCCGAGCGCCTCGGCCAAATCACTCAGCGCGATCGATTTTGAAACGGTAATTTCATCCCATCTCGGCACGTCGTTTTCGGTGACGTCGGGCAGCGTCAGCCCGTAATAGGCTGCGTTCGTTGCAAGTTCCGCGACGGCAAGAAATTTCGGTACGTACAGCGCGGCCTGCGTGCTTATGAGATCGTTTTCAGCCAAATGCCAGAACGTTTTCGTTTCCGTTTTTTTGAGCGCCCGGTTGAGGCCGCCGGCACCGAAGTTGTAAGCCGCTATCGCCAGCGGCCAGTCGCCGAACCAGTTGTAATTGTCTTTCAGTTTCTGAATCGCCGCGTCCGTCGATTTCCACGGATCAAGCCGTTCGTCTATCCATTCGTTTTTTGTCAAAAACGGGGCGATGCTGTTTTCCATAAACTGCCACAAACCGAGTGCACCGGAACGGGATTTTGCCGAAGGTTTGTATTCCGATTCGACGACGGGCAGATATTCGAGACACGCCGGCAGGTTGTGAACGGCCAGCTGCCGTCTGACGTACGCGCGGTACGGCGTTCCCGCTTCCAAAACCGCCGCGAGCCATTTTTTGCCGAACGCGGATTGGAATTCCGCCAGATATTTCCGTACGAGTTCGTGATCCGGAATCGGAATATCCAATTCGGTGCGTATAAGTGCGTTTTTTTCCCGTTCGGCGGCGGCAGTCTGCGTATCGGCCGCTTGCGTATCGGCGGCCTGTGTGTTTGCCGTAAGCTGCACGTCGCCGGCGGCAGTCTGCGTCTTGGCCGCTTGCGTATCGGCGGCTGACTGATCGGGCGGTGTGCCGTTGCCCGCCGGCTCCTGATCCGGCTGTGCGGCAGAAAAGGCGTTCTCCTTACCGGGGAGTTCCTGTGCGGAAAAAGCGGGCAGTACGGCGGTCAATACGTACGCCGCCGCGATTGCGCCGCGCAGTTTTCGGTAGCATTTATTGCTCAGTGCTCGGATCATAATTTTTCACCGAAATAGATGCCGGCCCATTCCCAGCGTCCGTGAATTTCGGGATCTATCGGAAAGTTCACTTTGCGGAAATATAAATACCAGACCGAAATGTATTGGCTCCAGCCCCACGTCCGCAGGTACGCTTCGTTCGGATTTGACGATTCGTCAAGTTCCGAACTGAATCTGATACGGTTGCCGAGCATGAAATTCCGCATCGAAAAGTTTTCCTGACTGTTCGTATCCGTCGCGTCCTGTTTCCACGACATTGCAAAAAAATTGACTTTCGATTTGTAACTGTCGAGGGCGCGGTAGTTGTAATTCGAGATCGCCTGTTTTACCGCGGTTTCAAGCGATTCAAGGCTTTCAAACGTCCAGTCTTTAGGCGAATTATTGAAATCTATCAGTTTGCGCGCCTGGCTGTACGCGTCCGGAACTCCCGCTATCTGGATAGTGGCGGCATCCGGCTGTTCCAAAAACAGCGAATACGATTTTAACGCCTGATCCCAGTCGCCTTCTTTTTCATATTCGAGCGCTATCCTGAAATACAATTCGGTAATGCTGGCCTGTTCGGGGAATCTTGAAATGATTTCGTTGAAATACGCGATTCGGTGAACCGGAACGCTGCTGATTCTGATCAGGTTCTGCAGACACAGAAAATGGATCGACTTTCCCTGAACGGTTAAATCCGGACACGTTTTGATGATCCGGTCGAAATAGTATTCGGCGATCGGCTCCGCGTTCGTCTGTAAATACGCGTGCGCTATCATCAGCAGCCAATATCCGTTGAATTCGCTTTCCGGATGTTTTTCTACCCAGTCCGATAAAAACAGTATCAATTCGCCGTATTTTTCAGTTGCCAATAAATTGTTCGCTATGCCGTTGATCGCCGTGTATCTGCTTTCCGGCGGCAAGTCGGGATTCTGCAGAATCTGATATAATTGACTTTGCTTCTGTGCGAACAACTCCTGTTCCTGCGCGCAGGACGTTCCGAAAACGGTAAAGATGCTGATACAAAGGCCCAGGCAAAAGTGTTTTATTTTTGCTGACATATTTTTATTTTAACATGCCGATTGGTTATTGGCAAGACGCCCGTCATAGTGTATGCTATCATTGAGGAGAATTGGAGAATATAATGAGCGACTCAAAGAAAATACGTGAACGTTTATCGGCTCCCATGCGCAACATTTTTCTTGCGGCGGGTTTGGTTTTTCTGATAGGCGGAATTTTTCTGCTTATAGTGTTTGCCGCCGATATCCATATACATTTTTTTGCGCTCCGTTCCCTGTTCGCGCTGCTGTTCGGCGGTTTGATTCTGTATCGGACGCTGACGAAGACGAAAAAGAGCTGGCTACTTTTTACCGGCCTTTTTCTCTGTCTGACCGGCTGCGTGCTGCTGCTGTCCGATTCCAATATTTTTTCATATACGATTTCCGATTTATGGCCGGTTATCGTTATCTGCGGCGGCCTGTCGCTCGGTACCGCCGGGTTTTACCGCACCAAGTACCCCCGTCCGGTGTTTTTGGTACCGGCGGCGGCGATCATCGTGCTGGGTGCCGTTTTTCTGCTTTTTTCGCTGGACGTCATCGTGCAGCCGTTTTCCGAAGTGGCCGCCCGCTGGTGGCCGTCCATGCTGATTCTCATGGGTATCGGGCTGGTCGTACTCTTTTTCTCCCGTAGCCGTGACGACGCCGTTTTAACTGACGACGGGGACGACGATTTTGCCGATTCGGACGACGGGGAACGCCGCTGACCATGAAGTCGTTTTTCCGGAGTCGGGCCGCTGCCGCGTGCAGCGCCGTATTATGCTGCTTTACCGTATCGTGCGTCTCAACTTCGGGTAATCGGAACGGTTCCGGCGTGATAACGGAAAACGCGCCGGAAATTGCGTCCGTTCCGCTCGCCGTACCGGAACGGGTGGAGCGTTCTTATTTTTCGTTTGAAGACGCGACGATCATGCAGGATATGGAAATCGGTTCTCCGGCGTCGCTGCGCAGTGCGGTTGCAAAAATCCGCAAATCGGCTCCCGATTATTCGGATCCCGAAAAGGTGCTGCTGGGCATCGCTTCTTCGCTGATGTCCGTCGTATGGCCGTCCGAAAAAGTGTCGTGGAACATTCCCGAAGTCGGTTTTTCAAATCCGTATACGGGAGCGATCAATTCGGCCGGAATCGGCATTTACGATTCCAGTACGGGAAATTCCGATTTTTTCACGTTGGTGCTGCCTTCTCTTGTCCTGCTGTCCGCTTCTTCAAACGGCGATTATTATGCCGAATCTCAGACGGCGCTGACCGCCGCGTTGGAAATGAATCCCCGATCGGTGCTGGTGCGCTATCTGCTGGGCTGTCTGTACCGGAAAATGCACAACACTTCGTCGGCTGCAGAAATGTTTCAGAGCGCCGTGCGGCTTGATCCTTCGTGTTACGAAACGTCGTACGCATACGCACGCGCCGTTTTCGACACGGGGGCCGCCGCCGCCGCGTATACGGAAGCGCAGGCGCTGCTCGCGCAGTATCCCAAGAATCTTCAGGTTCTCAAGTTATGCGCCGAAGCGTCGTTCGCGCTGAAACGGTATGCGGAAGCCGACCAATATATCACGCAGGTGCTGCAGCAGGAACCGGACAACGCGGCGTATTTATTGTTCCGCGCGCGTATTTTGGTTGAAACCGGTGATTTCATAAAGGCTTCTTCACTGCTGGACGTGTACGCCCGCACCGATAAAACGGCCAAATGGTATCTGCTGCTGCGCGCACGCATTCAGAAAGACTGGAACAAAAATACGGCGGCCTCCGTCGCCACGATTGAAGACGCACTGAAACGGTATCCGGCCGATCTTGACGTTATCCTGTTCGCCGCGGAACTCGCAGCCGTAACCGGTGGCACCGTAGACGGTAAAACTGCCGGACAACTCGCCGCCGTCATTCTTGCCGCCGAGCCGGATAATTCGGCGGCGCTCGTTATCTGCATTTCCGACGCGATGCGGCATAAAGACTGGAAGAACGCGTACGGCTTGAGTTCCAGTCTGCTCCGCTCCGGTGTTTCGGAAACGGCTGTGCTGCTGAATCATATACGAATCTGTTTGGAGCTCGACTTCTTGGCGGAAGCGCAAACTGTCTGCGCGGAACTGTACGCGAAAGAGCCGACGGACGACGAAGTCAGACAATCGTATATCCGCGTGCTGGCCGCTCAAGGCAAATCTGCCGAAGTTTCTTCGCTTATCGAAACGCTGCTGCCTTCGGCTTCCGCCAAATTGAAAAGTTTTTTATATTATCAGCGCAGTCTGCTTGCCGCAAACGACGCGGCGAAACTCGCCGACCTCCGGCTGAGTTTAACGGCCAATCCGCGCAATCAGGAACCGCTGTACGAGTTGTACCGGTATTATTACGGAAAGGCCGATTACCGGAAAGCGCAGTATTATCTTAAACAGGTGGTCGCCCTGAATCCTGACGACGCCGATCTTATCCGTCTGAACGGCGAACTTGAAAAACTGCTTTTAAAATAATCCGATAACGTGCGTAATCCGGTGGAAAATATCCGGATTTATGAGTATATTTTAAATAAGTGAATATATTCGTCTTGGAGGTTTTTATGTCTAAGTATGTCTGTTCCGTATGCGGGTATGTGTACGATCCTGCCATGGGCGATCCCGACGGAGGAATTGCGGCGGGAACCGCTTTTGAAGATATTCCCGACGACTGGGTGTGCCCGGTGTGCGGAGTAGGGAAGGATTCTTTTACCAAAGAATGATCGCCTTTTTCGGCGAAACGGACTGTCTGAACGCAAAACGCCGGACAGTCCGTTTTTTTACTGCACGCTGCGGAAACGGCCGCGGTCAGTCGGCAAGCGCTACGACCGGATCCAGTTTCGCTGCTTTGAGCGCCGGATGCAGGCCGAAGAAAACGCCGATGCTGACGGAAACGGCAAACGCAATCAGCGTTCCGGTTGCGTTCAAGGCGAATACGAATTCCGCCGGAAAGAAAAACTTTACGATCGCTTTCGATATGAAGATTCCGATCAGCACGCCGATCGTTCCGCCGGTCAGCGTCAGCGTGGCCGATTCGATCAGAAACTGATTCAGTATGGCGCGATTGCTCGCACCGAGCGCTTTTCTGATGCCGATTTCTTTTTTCCGTTCGGTAACGGTAACCAGCATGATGTTCATGATGCCGATGCCGCCTACCAGCAGCGATATGCCGGCGACGCACGAAAGCACCAGCCGTACCATATTCATTATTTTGGAAAACTGCTCGAAATCTTTCTGAGCCGAATACGTCCATACGGCGTACGGATATCCGCCGCCGAGTTCCTGTGAGATTTTCTTTATTTTGCTTTCGACTTTTCCGCTGTCCTGCGCGCGATACACGGAAACTTCCGCGTTCCAGACGGTCGAACGTTCGCCGGCGACCGCCAGTTTGTCCGCATAAAACTTTCTGGGCACGTAGACCGACTGCGACGATTGGATGAGCCAGTTGTTCTTGGGGGTCAGAACGCCGATAACTTCAAAACTGAAATTGTACGGCGGTACGTGCTCGTTTGAACTTTTGATTTGCAGTGTCATCCGTTTGCCGACGGCGTTTCCTTCGGGAAACAGTTCTTTGGCGATCTGGTCGCCTATAATCGCTTTTTGGAAACCGTTGACGAAGTCGCTGGGGGAAAACAGGCCGCCGTAATCGATTTTAAGCTTGAGCGTTTCAAGGCGTTCCGGCTCGATAGCCTGTATCTGTTTGCTGCCGACGGACAGGTCGGCGCGTATGACGTTCGCATCGAACGTATTCGTGTAGAATACGTTTTTTATTTCGGGAATTTCCCTGATCAGCGTGGTGCGGTACTCGTCGTTCAGTTCAATGTACGGTTTGTTCGTGGAACGGTTCCATTGCGGCGACAGCGTGATCATATCCATACTGAAATCGTTGAATTGCCCGGCGAGGCTTTTATAGAGCGAACTGCCCATCGTCGTAACGATGATGACGGAAGTAACGCCGATCACGATGCCCAAAAGCGACAGAAACGTGCGCGTTTTATTCGTTTTGAAATTCTGGAGTGCGTTTACGAAATCTTCAAACATTGCAGTCTCCTCGTTCGGTGTCGGACACGATAAGTCCGTCTTTCAGGTGAATCGAGCGCGGCGTCATCGCGCCTATATCGGGGTCGTGCGTTACGACGATGACCGCGGTTCCGTTCGCGTTTATCGCGAAAAACAGATCCAGCACCGACTGCCCCGTTTCCGAGTCGAGCGCGCCGGTCGGTTCGTCGGCGAGAATGAGCTTCGGTTTGGTAACCAGCGCGCGGGCTATTGCGGTACGCTGCTTTTGACCGCCTGAAAGTTCGTGCGGGCGGTGTTTCATGCGTTCCTGCAATCCTACCTTTTCGAGTTCTTCCGCGGCACGCCTCCGCCGCTGTTCGATCGGAATACCCTGATAGCGCAGCGGCAGCATCACGTTTTCAAGAACGGTCAGGTTCGGCAGCAGATAATACTGCTGAAAAACAAAGCCGATCGTTTGGTTGCGCAGCGCCGCCAAATCGCGTTCGTTCATCTGTGCCGTGTCCACTCCGTTTATGAGAATACGGCCGGACGTGGGACGGTCGAGGCAGCCGATCATGTTCATACAGGTTGATTTTCCCGAACCGGACGGTCCCATAACGGAAACGAATCCCGACGCGGGAACGGAAAACGAAACGCCGCGCAGCGCGCACACTTCGACATCGCCCATCCGGAACGTTTTTACGACCGTATCTAAAGAAACTATCGGTTTTGCTTCCATGTTATTACCATCCTTCCGCACCGGTATTGCTGCCGCCCTGATTTTTGACCCGATCGCCTTCGGCAAGACCAGAAACCACCTGTACGAAACCTCTCAAATACGGTTTGATTTCAAGTTTTACCGCTTCGGTTTTTCCGGCATCGGTAAGCTTGTCCGCATAGGGAACGCCTTTGTCATAGCGGACGGCGTCCTGTTCGACCAGCAGCACTTCCGTATCGTCTCCGGCGATGATGATTCCGGTAAACGAATAGCCGGGCAGAATGGACGCGGGCGGGTCGTTTATCCGGATTTTCGCATCGAGCACCGTATTCCCCCGTTGGGTGTTTTGGCGCGCGATGGAGGGATACGCGATTACTTCTCCCACCACTTGAGTACCGGGAACGGCGGGAAATACGAGTTCCGCTTTTTCACCGACGGTCAGCCGCGGCGCGTCCGATTCGGAAACTTCGACCGTCGTCTGCAGATACGCGCGGTCTATCAGCATTCCGAACGTGTCTTGTGCTTTGGCATATTGCCCCTCGGTCAAGTTGAACGCGGCGACGATTCCGTCGAACGAAGCGTATACGCTGCGGTCCTGAACCTGCTTTGCCAGCAGTTCTTTTTCTTTTTCCATCAGTTCGAGTTTGCGCGACGGGCCGTTTATCCGTTCCTGCTGTATGGCGAATTCCTGACGTGCAACCTGAATCTCCTGCTGCGACGAATCCAGGCTGAACAGCAAGTCTCCCTTTTTGACGCGGTCGCCGGTTTTTATTCTGACCGTTTGTACGATGCCGTCTCCGGGAGACTGCAGTTTCTGTTCCTGCGCTGCCTGAATGTATCCCGAAATCTGGATTTGATCCTTTGCAGTTTCTTTTTTTACCGTGATCGGCGGCTGTGTCGATACGTTTTTTTTCTTGGGAAGCAAGATAAAGCCGACCGCTGCGATTGCGGCGGCGCCCAGTACAATCTTCAGTACGATATTACGTTTTTTATGAGCCATATGATTCTCCTCTGCCGTTTTGCAGCACTCTGAAAACGGCGATATGTAAAAGTTTATTTCAAAAATATATTACTTTTGACCGCTATCGGCGCCGCCGTCGGTGTTGAACTGCAGCGCGGTTTCGATATTGAACAGCAGTATCGAAAGGTTTGCGTTTACCGCACGGACCGCCGCTTTGCGGTATTCAAGTTCGGCCTGATCCCGTTCCGATTCGCTTGCGAATCCTTTTTTGAACCATAATTCGTGATCCGCCGCATTCTGCCGGTACACGCTGAGTTCTTCCGCCGAAATCTGCCGCTGCCAGATGAGTTGTTCCCGCGCGAGCTGCATCGTACTGAAATCCGTTTCAAACCGTTTTTTCAGATCGGATACTTTGAGCCGTTCCGCCGTATCCTGCAGGCTGCCGGTTTCCCGGTCTATCCGGCGGTTTTTTGCGGCAAACGGTTTGAACGTCAATCCGAATTTCAGCGTCGTGGCGTCGGAACCGACGACGGGGACGGTCACGAGCGCGGAAGCCGTTCCGCCCGGAAATTCGGCGGTCAATCCGCCTTGAATGTGCTGCGGCATCGAGTCGTCTTTCCGTGAAAACGAATACCCTGTTCGGGCGGAAAGCGCGAGCGGCGATGCGGCGATGCGGCGTTCTTCCGTACGCAGGCGGTACGTTTCCTCCGCGTCCGCAACTTGAATATACGTGTCTGCGGACAATCCGTCGAGCGTCAATAAATTCCGTTCCGGAACGGATGCGGAAAGCGTCTGCATGAATTCGGCGCTTCCATCCCGTTCATCCGTAATGCCGCACGATTCCAGAAAGCGCCGGTACGTGACGGAAAACGAAAATGCCGCCTGCCGGTGTTCCCGTTCCGCGCTCAGCAGCGACAGCTGCGAACTGCGCAGTTTGGCCGAATCTTCGCTGTAGCCTTGTACTTTTATCTGATTGTATTTAATGCGGGCCTGCGCTTCTTCCATCGCTTTATCGAGCAGCGCCGTGTATTCCTTATACAGCGCTTGGATGTCCTGAAGTAATTTTTTTTCTATAATCTGTCTTCCGGCGCGATATTTCCGGCGCGCCTTTTCCGCTTCAAATTCCGCTTTTGCAAGCTCAAGCCGGTGTTTTCTGCGATTCTGCGAATACAGATCCGTCGACACCGCAATGCCGGCGCCTGCTTCGGTACCGGCTTGCGACGCTGCCCACGGCGCGGAAAACGAGATCCCCGTATTGTTCAGCGAAGGAAAGCGGATTTTCAGATCGGGATTCATGGAAATTCCGGTTCCGCCCGCTCCCTGCCCGAACGAAAGAACGATGTCTCCGGTATTGAGCGAAACGTCGATTGCGGAATCCGTTTTTACTTTCAAAAGTTCGTTTTCCGCAGTCTGCGCTTCAATTTGCAGATACGTATATTCGTTGTCGTTTTGCAGCCGATACTCAAGCAGCTCACCGTACGTTCCGTTTGACTGCAGCCCGGCGGCGGGGAGGGCAATGCAGCAAAAGAGTAACGCTGGTATACCTGTTTTCATGGTGTTCTCCTGTGAAATTATATAGAATAAGCGGTTACTTGATATTAGGTATATTAAGTATAATATTATTTATCAAGTAGTGTCACTCACTTTATACCGGTATAACAACCGGATTTGCAAAAGGTGACTGCCGGCAGAAGATGACTTGACAAAAAACTGGTATGATGTGAAAATCACAGAATGAGCAAATACATATTGGTTACCGGAGGCGTTTGTTCCAGCCTCGGCAAGGGCGTTGCCGCATCTTCTGTTGGCAGCCTGTTGGAATGCTGCGGCCTTTCCGTAGCGATGATGAAGTGCGATCCGTATATTAACGTCGACGCGGGAAACATGAGTCCGTATCAGCACGGCGAAGTATACGTTACCGAAGACGGTGCGGAAACGGATCTGGATCTGGGAACGTATTCCCGTTTTACCAATGTGTCTTTAACGCGCTCGAATTCCGTTACGACGGGTAAAATTTATAACGAAGTTATCAAAAACGAACGCGCCGGCCGCTATAACGGCCGCACCGTGCAGGTGATTCCGCACATTACCGACGAAATCAAGCGCCGCATTCTGGCCGTGGGTGCCAACAGCGGGGCGGACGTCGTGATCGTCGAAATCGGCGGAACGGTGGGCGACATAGAACTGATCCCGTTTCTGGAAGCGGCCCGTCAATTGATCCGCGATTTGGGAAAAACGAACGCGCTTTCACTGTATTTGACGCTGGTTCCCATTCTGCCCGGCGGTGAAATGAAAACCAAGCCGACCCAGCATTCGGTAAAGCAGATGCAGGAAATCGGTATTCAGCCCGATATATTGCTGTGCCGGGCGGAAGTGCCGCTTGATCTGGAACTGCGCAAAAAGATCGCGCTGTTCTGCAACGTGGAACCGTCTGCCGTGTTCACGTCGATCGACGTAAAAAAGACCATTTACGAGCTGCCGCTGTTGTTTCACGAGCAGGGACTCGACGAAAAGATTCTGACCAAACTCGGTCTTTCCGAGCGCAAGGCGGATCTGTCGTCCTGGCAGGATTTCCTCGATAAATTCAACAATCCCAAACGTAAAGTCGTCATCGCCATGATGGGCAAAAAGAATTTTCACGACGACTGCTACAAATCGGTGCGCGAGTCGCTGCTGCACGCGGCGATTTCCGCTCACGACGCGGAGATCGAAATCCGTAAAATCGATGCGGAAACGCTTGAATCGGGTGCGGACGTGGCGCCGTTTTTCGACGGTATCGACGCGCTCATCATTCCCGGCAACTACGGCCAGCGCGGATTTTTGGGTATGCTTTCGGGCGTCCGCTATGCGCGCGAGCACAAAATTCCGTATTTGGGAATCGATTTGGGAATGCAGCTGATGGCGATCGAAACGGCTCGAACGCTGCTCGGCTGGGAAGACGCCGATTCGACGGAATTCGTGCAGAGTTCGGCGTATCCGGTGATCAGCTTGCCGGAAGAACAGGCGGGGCTCGCCGCCGCGGGTATTATGAAGCTCGGCGCCGGCACTATCGTGCTCGAAAAGAATACGAAGCTGTCCGCCGTGTATCACGATGTGGAAAAAATCTCCGAGCGGCACCGCAGCAAATATGCGTTCGACCGCCGGTATTCGGAAGATATGGCGTCCTGCGGTTTGGCGGTGAGTGCGACCGGCACCGACGGTCAGACTGAGGGTTTCGAGTGGAAAGATCATCCCTGGGGCGTCGGCGTTCAGTATCATCCCGAATTCGTTTCCCGTCCGGCGAAACCGCATCCGCTGTTCGCCGCTTTTATCGGCGCCGCACTGGAATACGGCGGGCGCGCGGACACGCAGTCAGGCTGTTGATGAAATACCGGTGCGCAATCTTCTGTCTTGTTTTTATCTGTACGTCCTGTTCGCTGGAGTATCTGGAAAAAGAACGGCAGACCGACGGGATTCCCGAATTCGTGTTTTCGGACGCGCGATGCGTCCGTTTTCAGAACGGGATCGTTTCCGCGGAAATCGATGCGCAGCGGCTTGAACAATACCGAAACGACGGCGCCTTGTACGGGCGCGGCGTCGTATTCAAAACGTATACGGGAACGGGAGAGCTGTCTGCCGAAGGCGGCTGTGCGCTGCTTGCGGCCGACGCTTCGGCGGAGCGGTATACGCTTTTGAAAGACATTTCCATCGTGGCGCACGAACAGCAGCTGACCATCCGTGCTGAAAACATGCAGTGGGACGGAAAAAGCGAACAGTTGGTGTGCGGCGAAGACGACGAGGTTTCCGTTTCCAGAACGCAGCGCGCGTCGCCGCAGTCGTCCGGCAGCGAAATCCGGCTGACCGGCCGTTCCCTTTCGGCAAGCGGCGTCAGCCGTTTGTATTCGTTTGCGGAACCGGTTTCGGGAACCATTTACGTTTCCGATGCCGCCGAAGGCGGTGAGCGGTGAATTTCCGTGTTTTTTTACCCGCCGTTTTGTGTCTGCTGCTCTGCGCGCCGTCGTTCGCGGCTGCCGCGGAGAAAATCGACTTCAGCGCCGATTCAATGTCCGGTTCCATCGGCGAAAACGCCGATTATACGAAACTGACGGGACACGCGCGCATTAAAACCGAATCTTTGGAGATAAGCGCCGATTCGATCGAATTGAGCGGCAAAAATTTCAGATACATTGTAGCTTCGGGAACCGTCGACGGTACGCACTCCGCGGACGGGCTTGCGTTTTCGTGCGGCTCGCTCAGGTACGATCGTGAGCGGAAAGTGTCCGTGTTTTCGGAGAACGTGCATCTCGTCGATTCGCAGAACGGAGTCGAAGCCGACGCTCAGCGCATCGAGTATAATGAAGAAACCGGCGTGGCCGTCATGCAGATCGCCGTAAAGCTGGTGCAGAAAGAGAACGTCTGTACTGCTGCGTTCGCCGTATACCGGAAAAAGCAGCAGCTGCTCGAACTGTCCGGCAGCCCGCAGATTGTCCGCGGCAAGGATACGTTCCGCGCACAGGAAATCACGCTGAATCTTGAAACGGATGAAATAACGCTCGACGGACGGGTGCGCGGTACCGTAACGGATTCGGAAAACGGGAAGAACACGGATGAGTGACCACACGGATACAGTACGGAGCGCGGAGCACGTTCTGAAAATCAACAGTTTATATAAATCGTTCGGCAAAAAACAGGTCGTTCGCGGCGTTGATTTTTCCATGCAAACCGGTGAAATATTGGGGTTATTGGGACCGAACGGCGCCGGAAAAACGACGTCGTTTTATATGATAGTCGGTTTTTACAAACCGACGTCCGGTGAAGTGTTCCTCGACGGAAACTGCATCACCCGTCTGCCGATGTACCGCCGCGCGCGGCTGGGCATTTCATACCTGCCGCAGGAAGCGTCGGTGTTCCGTAAACTGACGGTCGAACAGAACATCTGGTCCATTTTGGAGACTCGCGGCGATCTGTCCGGTGCCGAACGCCGGCACAAACTCGAACAGCTGATAGACGAATTCGATATCGGACGCATTCGTAAGCAACCGGCGTACACGCTTTCAGGCGGTGAGCGGCGGCGCACCGAGATTGCCCGTTCGCTCGCTATCGAGCCGAAATTCCTGCTGCTCGACGAACCGTTCGCCGGAATCGATCCGATCGCCGTAAGCGATATCAAATCCATGATCCGGCTGCTTGCCGGCCGCGGTATCGGCGTGCTTATCACCGACCACAACGTACGCGATACGCTCGAAATTACCGACCGCGCGATCATCATCAGTTCCGGTCAGATAGTCGCTCAGGGAGGAAAAGACGAAATCCTCGAATCGCCGATTGCGCGTAAAATATATCTGGGTGAAGAATTCAGAATGTAACATGCGGAGGAGGAGAATCCGATATGGAAGAAAACGCGGAAGAGAAGCCTTGTTGGGTCAAATGGGAAAAGAAATTCGAGCTCGGTATTCCTGTTATCGACGAACAGCACAAACATCTGGTCGGCCTGTGCAACACGCTGCACAACGAAATCATGCAGCAGCGAGGTCGGGACGGCAAAGTGTGGCAGACGTCGTTGTCCGCCGCGCTTCGGGAAACGGTGAACTACACGCGGACGCATTTCGTTGCGGAAGAAAAGCTGATGTCCGTATCCGGATTCGATCAGTTTTCGGCGCATAAAAAGCGGCATCAGGATTTTATCGAAACGATAACGCAGACACTGTCGACGTTCGATCAGGCGACGCTGCAGACCGCACTCGATTTTTCAAAATTCCTGTACGAATGGATATTGGAACATATTGCGTATGAAGATAAACTGTACGTAAAGCCGGTGCTCGAATATTACCGTACCAGCAAACAGTAACGTAAAGGAGATAGTCAAATGGTTAACGATTCGCAGGAACTGCTTATAGCGTGGGATAAAAAATTCGAGCTGGGCATACCGTCGATAGACGCGCAGCATGAACATCTTATCGATTTGTACAATGAGTTTTATAAAGGTATCATTCAGGAACGGAACAGCGGCAATGAAAACTGGCAGACGGCGCTTTCCGGCGCGCTTCGGGAAACCGCCGGATACGTGATGACGCATTTCCGCGATGAAGAAACGCTGATGAAAGCCGCTTCGTACGCGGGTTTTGCCGAACATAAGGTCCGGCATCAGGAATTCGTGGCGAAAGTAACGGATATGATCACGAACTTCGATAAGGCGACGTTTCAGAGCGCGTTCGGATTCGTCCGGTTTCTGTACGAGTGGGTGCTGCAGCATATTGCGTATGAAGACAAACTGTACGTCAAGCCCGTGCTCGAGTTTTACCGTTCAAGGCAGCCGTAACCGCCCGTTCCGGCGTGCGCCGATATTTGCACAATCGGGCCGTTTCGTGTATACTGACCGTTATGGGTGAGAAAAAAGCAAACGTATACGATGAATCGAAGATCCAGACATTAAGCCCGTTGGAACATATCCGCCTCAGATCGGGTATGTATATCGGCCGTTTGGGAGACGGTTCAAACCGCAGCGACGGTATTTATATTCTTTTAAAAGAAGTAGTGGACAACGCGGTCGACGAGTTTATCATGGGAAACGGCGACCGCATCATGATTGATATTCAGGGCAGCCGCGTTAAAGTGCGCGACTACGGCCGCGGCATTCCGCTGGGAAAAGTGGTGGAATGCGTTTCCGTTATCAATACCGGCGCCAAATACAACGACGACGTGTTTCAGTTTTCGGTAGGGCTGAACGGCGTCGGCACCAAAGCCGTAAACGCGCTGTCGTCTTATTTTAAAGTATTGTCGGCGCGCGGCGGACAGTGTGCCGAAGCCGTGTTCGAGCGAGGAACGCTCGTTTCGAGCCGCACCGGTAAAACGAAGGGCGGCGTTCCCGACGGAACGTATATCGAGTTCGAGCCTGATACCGAGATTTTCGGTTCGTACGAGTTCAACATGGAGTTCGTTGAAAAACGGCTGTGGAATTACGCGTATTTGAACGCCGGGCTGAAGCTGGTGTGCAACGGCAGCGAATACGTGAGCCAAAACGGCCTGCTCGATCTGCTCAATTCCGAATTGGACGGCGCGTCCCTGTATCCGGTGGGCTATTATAAAGGCGAACGGCTGGAATTCGCGTTTACGCATTCAAACGCATACGGTGAAAATTATTTTTCATTCGTAAACGGGCAGGAAACCTCCGACGGAGGAACGCACCTTTCGGCCTTCAAAGAGGGCTTTTTAAAAGGCGTGAACGAGTTTTACCGTAAAACGTTCAAAAGTGAAGACGTGCGCGAAGGGATGGCGGCGGCGCTTTTGGTTAAAATAAAAGATCCGGTGTTTGAAAGTCAAACGAAGAACAAACTGGGCAACACCGATATCCGCTCCTGGATCGTAAACGAAACGAAATCCGCCGTAGACGACTGGCTGCACCGCAATCCGGAAACGGCGAAACAGCTGGAGCAGAAAGTCGTTGCGAACGAACGGCTGCGAACCGAATTGAACGCCGTCAAAAAAGAGGCCAAAGAAGCGGCTAAAAAAATATCGCTCAATATTCCAAAACTGAAAGACTGCAAATACCATTTCGGCGACGGCGACAAGGGCTTGAACACGATGATATTCGTTACGGAAGGAGACTCCGCGTCCGGGTCGATGGTCGGTTGCCGTGATCCGATGACGCAGGCCATTTTCAGCCTGCGCGGAAAACCCGAAAACATGTTCGGCCGGAAACGGGCCGACATTTACAAAAACGCCGAACTGTACAATCTGATGATGGCGCTCGGTATTGAAAACGACCTCGCCGGGCTGCGTTATGAAAAAATCATTATCGCAACCGATGCCGATAACGACGGTTTTCACATCAGAAATCTGATGCTCACGTTCTTTTTGGGGTATTTTGAAGAATTGGTTACGTCGGGACGCGTGTTCATTCTTGAAACGCCGTTGTTCCGCGTGCGCACCAAAAAGGAAACCCGTTACTGCTATACCGAAGCGGAACGCGACCGCGAAATGAAAGCGCTCGGTGCCGGTTCGGAAGTGACCCGATTCAAGGGGCTGGGTGAAATCAGTCCGAACGAATTCGGGCCGTTTATCGGCAAAGATATGCATTTGGTGCCTGTGGAAGTGAGCGCGCTCAAAGAAATACCCGGCCTGCTTGAGTTTTATATGGGCAAAAACACGCCCAGCCGCCGGGATTTTATCGTCAACAATCTGCTGTCGGAAATCGACGTATAGCGCGGGAGCACGAACACACTATGGCATACGTAAAGAATTTATTCGATAAAAACTTTTTGGAATACGCGAGCTACGTTATCCGCGACCGCGCGATTCCCGATATTGAAGACGGACTGAAACCCGTACAGCGCCGCATTCTGCACACGCTGTTTGAGGTTGACGACGGCAAATTCAACAAAGTGGCGAACGTCGTCGGGCAGTGTATGAAATATCATCCGCACGGAGACGCGTCCATCGGCGGCGCGCTCGTCGTGCTTGCGAACAAGGAATTGTTCATTGAAAAACAGGGAAACTTCGGGAATCTGTATACCGGAGACGGCGCTTCGGCGGCGCGTTACATCGAATGCCGCCTGAAGCCGCTCGCCCGCGACGTATTGTACAATCCCGCGATCACGCAGTACGTACCGTCGTACGACGGACGTAATAAAGAACCCGTCGTGTTCCGCGCCAAATTGCCGATCGCGCTCATCCTCGGAGCGGAAGGGATCGCCGTCGGTATGTCGACGAATATTCTCAGTCATAACGTACGAGAAGTCATTCAAGCCGAAATCGCCTGTTTAAAAGGCGAAAAATTCGCGCTGTACCCTGACTGTTTTACCGGCGGACTTATCGACGTATCCGACTATCAGGACGGATTGGGCAAAATTACGACGCGGGCCAAGCTCGACACCTCCGATCCCAAGCGTATCGTCGTGCGCGAACTGCCGTTCGGTTCGAACTCCGAGCGGCTGACCGAATCCATCGTCAAAGCTGCAAAGAACGGCAAACTGAAAGTTGCCTCCGTAACCGATTATACCGCCGATAAGGTTGAAATTGAAATCAAACTGCAGCGCGGCGTGTATGCCGAAGACGTGGTGAGCGCGCTGTACGCGTTTACCGAATGCGAGCAGTCCATTTCGTGCAATCTGCTGGTTATCCGCGACAACATGCCGCAGGTGATGACCGTTTCCGACGTTATCCGGTATCACGCGGAAAAACTGGTCGCCGTGCTCAAAGACGAACTCGAATTGGAGCGCGCGCAGCTTATCGATAAACTGCACCTGCGGACGCTTGAACGCATTTTTATCGAAGAGCGTATTTACAAACGCATAGAAGAAATGAAAACGGAAGCCGCCGTAAGCAAGGCGGTCGTTACCGGATTCGAGCCGTTCCGGGCTGAACTGATCCGGGCCGTATCGGAAGACGACGTGGCGCATCTGCTGAAAATTCCTATCCGGCGCATTTCGCTGTACGATATCAATAAAAACCGGCAGGAAGTGCAGGCGATCAACAAGCGGCTCAAGGAAATCGAAAAATTGCTCAAAAATCTGACCGCGTACGCCGTCTCGTGGCTGGAAGGTACGCTGGCGAAGCTGGACGTTGAAACGACGGCCCGCCGTACGCAAATAAAGAAATTTTCTGCAGTCGACGTCAAAGAAGTCGTCAAACGGGATATTCCGCTGCGTTACGACGCTTCCGCCGGATATTTGGGAACGGCCGTTTCAGCCGGTACCGAGTGGTTTAAGGTTACGCCGTACGACCGCGTGCTTTTTATCCGGAAAAGCGGCATTTATACGGTGTGCGACGTTCCCGATAAACTGTTCGTCGACACGGGTATGTGGTACTGCGGTCTTGCCGATAAGGAAGAACTCTCCAAAGTGTTGTTTACGGTAATTTACCGCGATCCGAAAACGAATTACGCGTATATCAAGCGCTGCCGAATCGAACAGTTCATTTTGAACCGCGATTATCTGATTGCACCCGACGGTGCGGAAGTGCTGCACGTCGGTACGGTAAAAGATTTCAAATTTAAATTACATTACGTTAAAAAGCCGCGCGTGAAAATTACGGAAGAAATTTTCAGCGCCGGTTCTTTCGATGAAAAAGGCCTGAAAGCCCAAGGCGTGCGTCTCGCGTCGCGTGAGGTCGAATCCGTTGAAATCGCCAAACCGCGCGCGTCTTCCAAAACGGCGATTCAAAGTCAGTAACAGATGCGGCGCGAAAGCCGTGAACCGGAGGTAATTTATGGAATGCAATAAAGTGCTGCTCGATTCCGTAAACGCGGCCGTCCGCCGCAATTTGGGAAAAGCGGTGATCGCGCTCGCGCTGCTTTTGCTGTGCAGTTCGCTGATCGCGCCGGCCGTGTTGCTTTCGGCCGCGGGCGGCGATTCGGGAATGTTTTTTTCAGTCGTTTTGGCTGCCGCTGCGGTTGTGTTTCTGCTGGTCATGCAGTACGGTTTTACGATTCTGCTAGCCAAATTATACCGCGGCGATCGGGCCGTGCTGGGCGACCTGTTCTGCGGATTCCGCGATTTCAAGCGCGTCTGTCTGCTGTCGGTTCTGTTCGGCGTCGCCGCGATCGTTTTATGCGGCGTTATCGTGCCGGCCGGAATGGCGCTGTTTTTTGCTTCCGGCCGGGAAATGACAACCGCTGCCGTGATGAGCCTCGTACCGGTGTTGACTTTCGTCTGTCTGATAGCGTATTGGCTCGCGGTTATGCTGCCGTTTGCGTTCGCGTATTTCGTCTTGTACGACAATCCGTCGTTTACGGTGCGGCAGGTGTTTAAAGCCGCCGCGCGGCTGATGCGCGGCTACCGTTTGAAGTTTTTGCTTTTCGTGTTGCGCGTCGGCGGCTGGTGGCTTGCGGCGGCTGTCGTTTCTTACGCCGTCGGGTTCGTGCTGAGCGGGTCCGTGAGCGCGGCGCTGCTTGCCGAATCGAGGGGCGTCGCTTCCGGTGTGTTTTCGCTTGCGCGGATACTCGACGCGGTCTATTTCGTGTGCGCGTATATGGCGCTGATTCGCGTTACGATGGGCGGCGCGGCGTATTACGGTGCGCGAATCGCCGATTCGCCGTCCGCATCCGGGCCGATTCCGCTTCCGGATACGAGTGCGCTTTCCGACGCGCCCGCGCTTCCGCTTGCCGGTGATTCGGCCTTGCCGCCGGACGAAAATTAAGCGATGGACGTTCTCGTCTCGTATGCGTGCGCGGAACTGGAGATCAAAAATTCCCGTTTTTTGGCCGAAGTGTTTCCCGTCGCGTCGCAGAACGCGGCCCGTGAAACGCTGAAAGCGCAGAAGCTCAAATACGCCGACGCGACGCACGTCGTGCACGCGTTCGCGGTGGGAAACGCGGCCGAAACGCTCGGCATGTCCGACGACGGCGAACCTGCCGGAACCGCCGGCCGGCCGGTACTCGACGTGCTTAAAGGCAGAAAGTGTACGAACGTGCTGCTTACCGTAACGCGCTGGTTCGGCGGAACGCTGCTCGGTACCGGCGGCTTGGTGCGCGCGTACGGAGACAGTGCGAAAGCCGTTCTCGCGGCAGCCGTTTTTGAACCGCTTGCGGTAAAATGCCGTTTTTCTTTTGCGGTGCCGTACGATGCGTACGAACTCGTCAAGCGGTTTTTGAGTTCGCTCCATACCGATCGGGTGGACGAAGTCTTTACGACTGAAGTGGCTTTTTCAGGATTCGTTCACGCCTCCGAAGCCGGCAGTCTGCGGTCGTATCTGACGGATCTGACGAACGGCAAAACCGTTCCCGTTTTTACCGATGCGGAGCCGGATCCGCGTATTCCTCCGCAGCGCTGAGCGCTTCCGCTTCGTTTTCCGCCGCTTCGTCGTAATCGATAAGAAACGCATCGTCCGTTTCGGACACGGAATCGGCAGGTTTTTTTGAATAATCGGTCTCATCCTGCGGCAGCGATTTGGTGTCCGCTTTCAGTTCCGCCTGATGTTTTGCGAAGGTGAATTTCCGTATGCTCTGTTTCATTTCCACGGATATACCTTTGAGAAATAAAACGACGATAATCGCTTCGGATTCAGCTTCGGCGGGCCTGAGTGCGTACACGGCGCCGCAGCATTCGTACTGCTTGGAATCGAGCGCGAGTGTTAAATTGCGCAGTATGAAATTCGGCTGATAAAACGACGTGTATTTTGCCGGAATGATCGCCGAAAAACCGGCCGCGCTTATATCCCGGATACGCAGCGTATACACTTTGTCCTGAATATTATAGAGCATCGTAATCCGGTCTTCGTCTTCACAGCAGACGCGCACGTAGCGGCGCTGCCCTTTTGCTTCGTTGATGTCGAGAATATCGGCCAAATGCGTCGCGATTTCATCAGACGCGGCGTGCAGCGACGTGAATCCCGCCGGCAGTGAAACGTTGACCAAAAAATATTCTTTTTCGGAATTACGGATCTTTGACGATATCACGCCGAGCAGAACCGACTGCAGCATCGGATCCGTTTTGAATGAATTGATGAAGTTTACCCACTGTTCCAGCGGCAGTTCGTCGTCGATATTCAGAAAGCAGACGGAATCGGGATTCAAACGCAGCACGTTTTTTGCGTTTTTATACGAGTCTATAATGTACAATTCGTATTCATTGTCTCTGAGTTTGCCGATGACGTTTTGAACGAGCGTAAACGGCGGATTCAGAAAAAATATTTTTTTACCATATGCAATATTCTGTAATGAGTTCATATTCATTAAATTATATTACAGATATGCAGGAAAAACAATATTCATATTTTATTCTGCGGAAAAAATAATCGTTTTTTATCAATAAAGGCGTGCCGGAATTTTATCTGTCCGAAACACGCCCTTTCGCCGTCTGTCAGAAATCCGCCAGTTTCGGTGCGCGCGGATAGGGGATAACGTCGCGGATATTGCCCATTCCCGTTACGTACAGCAGCAGCCGCTCGAAACCGAGACCGAAGCCCGAGTGGGGCACGGAACCGAATCTGCGCAGGTCGAGGTACCACCGGTAGTCGTCGGGATTCAGACCGAGTTTTCGGATGCGGTCGAGCAGTACGTCGTAATCCGCTTCGCGTTCCGAACCGCCGATGATTTCGCCCAAGCCCGGTACCAGTACGTCCATCGCGCGCACCGTTTTGCCGTCTTCGTTGAGCTTCATATAGAACGCTTTGATCTCTTTGGGATATCCGGTTACGATGACCGGCCGCTTGTACACGACTTCCGTCAGGAACTTTTCGTGTTCGCTCTGCAGGTCGCAGCCCCAGTACGGTTTAAACTCGAACTTATCCGCGTTTTTTTCAAGTTCGGCGACCGCTTCCGTGTACGTAATGCGGACGAAGTCCGAATTTACGACGTGCGCGAGCGTATCGATGATTCCTTTTTGGATGCGGTCGTTGAAAAACTGCATGTCGGCCGTACATTTGGTGAGTGCCCAATTCAGCAGATATTTAACGAACTCTTCGGCGATGTCCATGTTGTCGTTCAGGTCGAAGAACGCGATTTCCGGTTCGATCATCCAGAATTCGGCCAAATGGCGCGTCGTATTCGAGTTTTCGGCGCGGAACGTGGGGCCGAACGTGTACACGCGGGACAGCGCGGTCGCGTACGTTTCCGCTTCAAGCTGGCCGGAAACGGTGAGACTTGCCTTTTTCCCGAAAAAGTCCTTACCGTAATCGACGAGCGCCGCCGCTTTTTCCGCGCTCATGCCTTTTGCTCCTGCACTGACGCCGTTTTCGGCGATTTTTTCCATGGAGAGCGTCGTTACTTGAAACATTTCACCGGCGCCTTCGGCGTCGCTGGCCGTAATGATCGGCGTATGTACGTACTGAAATCCGCGATCCTGGAAAAACGTGTGAATCGCGTACGCCATCTGACTTCTCATGCGGGCGACCGCGCCGAACGTATTGGTGCGCGCGCGCAGATGTGCGTTTTCACGCAAAAATTCCAGCGAGTGATTCTTTTTCTGCAAAGGATAGGCGTCCGCGGGCGCTTCGCCTAACACCGTCAGCGAAACGAGCGCAACTTCGACCGCCTGGCCGGACGCGGGAGACGGAACCAGTTTTCCTTCCGCTTGAATTGAAGCTCCGGTGGTGATTTTTTTCAGTTCATTTTCGATCGAATTCAAATTGACAGAGGCATCGGCGGGATTTTCCCGGTCGAGGGTGAGCTGTACGGATGCAAAACAGGATCCGTCATTTACTTGAATAAAAACGAGGTTTTTTGATTCGCGTTTCGTGCGTACCCAGCCGCAGACGGTGAGCGTCCGGCCGTCCGGCTGCGAGACCAGAATGTCTTTTATCAATTGTGTTTTCATAGTAATTAATCATAGCACTTTGCGCGAATATGGTCAAATAGAACCAAACGGCACGCTTTAACGTAAATGCATATGGGGTAATGTATCGCCGGTTCGCGTACGATGATTGAAATATTGACAAAAATAGGTATGATAGAGGTAGCGGATATATGACGGAAATGGTCCGATGGTTCTGCGGCGCTGATCAGCCGAGTCCGAAGATGCATCGGGAAAAAGGAAAGTCGGTTGAAAATGCAAAAGTGTTTTGTGCAATGAATGAACTCAATCAGTTTGATAAAAGAAAATATTATATTGACAACGTAAGGTGGATATGCATTCTTTTGCTGATACCGTTTCATGCGGCAATGAGCTGGAATAGTTGGGGCGAAGGAAACTATCTGTTTTTTAGGAAAAATAATTGGTTTTCTTCGTTTATCATGCTGATCAGCCCTTGGTATATGCCGCTGCTCTTTGTCCTGGCGGGAATGAGCGCACGATTTGCCCTGAAAAAGCGAAGCTGCAAAGAATACATCTCGGAACGTATGCACAAGCTATTCGTTCCGTTGCTAACGGGAATCGTTACCGTCGTCAGCGTGATGGCTTATTATGCGGATCGATTTCACAATTTGTATCAGGGCAATTTTTTTGAACATTATGGGGTGTTTTTTACAAGATTTACGGATTTAACCGGATATGACGGAGGATTTACTCCGGCACACCTATGGTTTTTGTTATATTTATTTTTGATTTCATTGCTCTGTCTGCCGTTTATCCTGTTGCAGAAAAAAATGCGGCCCGAATTCAGTGCGAAAAAAATACCTGTTGCCGCACTCTGTTCGTTTTGGATTATAACGTCCGTTGCGGATACCATACTCGCCGTTGCCGATAAGAGTATCGCAAAATTTTTAGTGCTTTTCCTGATGGGATATTATGTGTTTTCCGAGCCAGAAGTTACGGATAGACTGAAAAAATATCAGAAGCCGTTTTGGGCAATATTTGTCTTGACCGATATTACGACGACTCTCTGGTTTGTCTGGCAGGATCGAAGCGATTTTGCCTGCTACGTCGTATGCAGAGTGGCGGAATGGTTCGGAATTCTTGCAATTTTATCAACTGCGGAAGTCAAACTCAATCAGAATAACAAAGTTACCGGATACTTTACGAAGCGTTCTTTTTTAATATACATATTCCATTTTCCCTGGTTGGTTCTGGTCCAGTTTTATGTTTCGGGTGTTACGGATAACGATATAGTGATATATGCAGTATCCGTGTTTTTGTCCTTCGTTTTGACACTGGCAACGATAGAGTTGGTAATTCGGCAGCCGCGGCTTCGCGCAGTATTCGGAATCAAAAAACGAAGCTGATGCAAAAGCGTGTCGGCCGGCGAGCGCACGGCGCCGTTTGAAAAAATAACGCATGGATCATTTCTATACAAATCGTTTCCGCACGAATTATTTCCGCACAAATTACGTCTGTACAAATTACGTCCGCACGGAGCGTTTTCGCACAAATCGTCATATTCTTCTATATATAACGCATCTTTTTGCCGCACTTTCGCGCGTCGTTTCCGGTATGCTTACGTACGGAATGCGATGATTCCGGAAATGATTTTTTAAGGAGCTTGTGTATGAAGTATGAAGTGAAATCCGTCGGAATTGTGGAATGTGCACCGTCGTTCCGCATCCGCCTTGAATCGGAATACGCGGCGGGACTTACCGGACTGGACGGGTTTTCTCACGTATCGGTCGTGTGGTATGCGGATAAAATTCCCGCATGGCAGCCCAATGCGCTGGTTTTTCCGTCGCCGTATAAAGGTGCGCCGGAAAAAATGGGGGTGTTTGCGACACGTACTCCGTTCCGCCCGAACGGTATTTGCGTAAGTACCGCCCGTTTGGTTTCATTCGACTGCAAAAGTGGAATTCTGGAACTTGAATGGATCGACGCGGAAGCCGGAACGCCGGTGCTCGACATAAAACCGTATCATCCGTCTGAAGACAGAGTTCTGTCCGCGCGCGTTCCCGACTGGGCGGCAGCATGGCCCGCATCGTATGAAGCGAGCGCGGATTTTCCGTGGGAAGACGTATTCCTGTTCTAATTTGCTCTGCGGCTGTCGGCAGAATCAATCCAGCGGAATGAAAATTCCGGTAGTGCCGTCTGCATTGTACAACTGATATTCCCAGCACGAAGCGAGCGGACTGCTTCGCGCCGCCACTATGTTCCGATATATGGCGGCGTACGTGTCTCCGATCGTTTCCATACTGCCGGAATGTATGACGTGCAGAAAAGTTCCGCCGGGAATCGTGCGGTTTACGAACACGGGTTCCTGAACGTGCGCGGCGTCCGTTTCGAGCGCACAGACGACGAGCATCGAATCGTCTGCCGAACGGCACGGTGCTTCCGGTTCCACCCAAGCAGTGTACTGGCAGAATCGTTCCGGTTCGCGGCAAGCTCCGATGCGATGTCGTTTCGAGTCGAATGCGCGCCAAAGGTCGGCAAACGACGATTGTTTTTCATCAAGAAAAAACGAAAGGCCGGTGATATGGAGCGGCGGTCTGGACACGATGTCGGCGCGCAGTCCGTTCGCTCGAACGGCAGCGTCCAACGCATCCGTATCGTGTAGAGCGCCGCCGGCGTTTTCGGCAAATCCGTCTGCATCGAACGGAAGACACAAATAGGCGGCAACGCCGTCGAGCGTTCCCTGTTTTTGCAGCGTGCGCGGCGATATTTTGAACCGGCGTTTAAAGCTGCGGGAAAACGTTTCGTAGTCGGCGAAACCGGCGGCAAGCGCAAGACGGACGAGCGTTCCGTACGGTGCGTGCGAGTGTTTCCCCTCGTTTTTTTCAGCTGCCGGTTCGGTTGTTCCCGTGCCGTCGGCTCCGGTACCGGCGCTTTGTACTATGGCGGCGGCACATCTGCTCAAAATGCGGCCGGCAACGTATGATTTCGGCGTACAGCCCGTTACCGCCGCGAACAGTCTGCCGAAATGCCACGGCGAGTAGCCGCTCAGTTCCGCCAGCTGTGCCGCACCGGTAATAACCGGCGCTCCGTCAAGGAGCGCGGCGTTCGATCGTGCCGATTCTATTCGTTGTGCCAGCTGCAACTCGAAAATCAGAATGGATTTCCGTACGCATTCATAACCGTTCATGACGGAATTGTAGCCGAGTATCGGTTGAACGGCAAGGCCTTAGGCGGCCGAGCGGAACGTGCGGAAGGGAGCGGAGCATGTACATACGGTCGCGCGTACATACGGCGTTTTCGGTACTTGTGCCGTCGCTGCAAATTGCGTATACTGTACGTATGCTTGAGAAAATCACGAACACGTTTTCGGACGTTGTCCGCAAAGTAAGCGGCAAATCGTCTATCACAGAAAAAAATATCGAAGAAACGGTCGAGCAGATCAAAATTGCGCTGCTTGAAGCGGACGTTAACCTGCGCGTCGTCCGCCGTTTCGTCAACAGTACGATCGAAGAAGCCAAAGGTGAAAAGGTTCTGCGTTCGGTTGATCCGGGACAGCAGTTCGTTAAAATCATTTACGATAAAATCGTTTCGCTGCTCGGCGACGCGAAGCAGGATCTTAAACTGAAAGGTCCCGACACCCAGTCGGTTATCCTGCTGCTCGGTTTGCAGGGTGCCGGTAAAACGACGGCCGCTTCAAAGCTTGCCGCGCGTCTTGCCAAAGAAGGCCGCAAACCGCTGCTCGCTGCGTGCGACCTCGTGCGGCCGGCGGCAATTCAGCAGTTGTGCGTTCTGGGCGAAAAAATCGGCATTCCCGTTTATAAGGAAGACTCCAAAGACGCGGTGCGCGTTGCAAAAAACGCGCTCGCATATGCAAAGAAAAACGGATTCGATACGCTCATCGTAGATACGGCCGGCCGTCTTCAGATCGATGAGTCGATGATGGATGAAATCGCCGCCGTTAAAAAAGCCGTCTCGCCCGACGAAGTGCTGCTCGTTGCCGACGCTATGACCGGACAGAATGCGGTCGATATAGCCAAGTCGTTCGACGAACGGCTGTCGCTGACCGGCGTTATCCTGACCAAGTTCGATTCCGACGCCAGAGGCGGCGCCGCGCTTTCGCTCAAATCGGTAACCGGCAAGCCGATTCTGTTTATCGGTACCGGTGAAAAAACGTCCGATTTTGAACCGTTCCATCCGGAGCGAATCGCGAGCCGTATCCTTGGTATGGGCGACGTCGTTTCTCTCGTTGAAAAGGCGCAGGAAACGATCGACGCCGAAGAAGCCGAAAAGCTCCAAAAAAAGATGATGAGCGAGACTTTTACGCTGCAGGATATGCTCGATCAGCTTCAGCGCGTAAAAAAAATGGGTTCAATGCAGTCCCTGCTCGAAATGATGCCCGGACTTGCCGGTCAATTGGGCGATCAGGATATCGACACGAGCGCCATGAAGTCTCAGGAAGCGATTATTCTGTCGATGACGAAAAAGGAACGCGCGAACCATCTGATCATCGGACCCGGCCGCCGCAAGCGGATTGCAAAAGGCTCCGGTACGTCCGTTGCCGAAGTGAACCGGCTCATCAAACAGTTTGAAAAAACGCGGCTCACGATGAAAAAACTGACCAAAAACAAGGGTATGCAGGCGAAATTCATGCAGCAGTTCGGCGGCATGTAACGGTGCCGCCGCGGCGATCCGCCGCAAAAACGTGCAATACCTCGAAGAACGGCTGAAGGCGCGGATGCGGTTTCAGCCGTTCTTATTTTAAAACCCGGATCCGCCCGATTGCGTATAAACTCCCGTTCGCCGATTTGCAAGCGTGCCGATCCTTTCTTATTTGTTTAATTTTTTCGACAAACTTATTGACGCTCCGAATATTATTATGTATCTTTGGTTTAATAGTTTAAGAAATTAAACTATTAAACCTTTGTACGCACGAAGCCCGAACTTCGGGCGACTTGATTTTGCAGGAGGATTCAGTTTATGAATCGTTTATTAAAACATCCGTGGATCGTTATTGCCGTTTGTCTTGCAATAACCGTGGGTCTCGGAATTCAGTTGGTTGATATTGAGCTCAACAACTCGCTGCGGCAGTTTTTTCCTCAGAAACACGACTCGTATCACCGGCTGACCGACGCGGAACAGAAATTCGGCAGCATGAGTGCAATCGGCATCGCGCTTGAAACGGATCGTGATTCGATCGTTACGCCCGAATATATCGATATCATTAAGCGGATAACGACCCGCGTCGAAGCGCTTGATAACGTTGAATCGGTGGACTCGCTTTCCGATATCGATTACGTGTACGGTGCCGACGGCAGTCTGATTGCGGGCGCTTTGGTAGCCGACGATTTCGGCGGCAGTACGGAAGAAGTTGAGGCCGTCAGGCAAAAATTGACCGATTGGGACGATATGTACAATCGCGTCGTCATTTCCGACGACGGCCGCGCCGCCCAGTTGCAGGCCGTCATTAAGGCTGACTGCACGCCCGCCGAAACGGAAACGCTTTTGAGCGCCGTCAAAACGATCGTGACGGAAGAAGTTACGGATCCGTCCCTTTCGGTCCGCATTTACGGAGACGCCGTGCTGAACGACAACGCGCGGACGTTCATGCTGTCCGACCTGACCCGGCTTATTCCGCTCGTTGTGCTCGTCGTTCTGCTGTCTCTGTTTTTTTCATTCAAGACGTTCGACGGTACGGTTCTGCCGCTTATCACGGTTCTTATCAGTACGATTTGGTCGTGCGGTTTGATGGCGATATTCAACGTTACGTTTACCATCGTTTCGAGCGTCATTCCCGTCGCGCTGATTGCGGTCGGTTCCGCATACGGCATTCATGTGCTCACGCATTATTATATCGCACTTGAAGCGGTCGACGGTGAAATGACGAAAGAAAAACATGCGGCTGCGATTGCTGCCGGCGTCAAAGACGTATGGATAGCGGTTTTGCTGGCCGGAGTTACGACGATTATCGGGTTCATTTCGCTGATAACCAGTCCGCTGGCGCCGCTGCACAGTTTCGCGGTATTCGCGGCGCTGGGTGTCGGGTTTTCACTGATTTTATCCGTGGTGCTGATTCCCGCGCTGCTGATGATAAAACCGGTAAGCAAAATCGGCAAAAAATCCCGCCGCATGGAAAAACTGACGAACAAAGTAAAGGCAAAGATAAACGCGGAAAACGTCAAGAAGAATCTGAACGTTGAATCCGGTTCAACGCTGTACGCCGTGTATCATTTCTTTGCTGGAACGAAGGGACGCCTCGCGTTTTTCAGTGTGGTCATCGTGATAGCGTCCTGGTTCGGTGTAAAACAGCTTGTCATCGACACTTCGCTGGTCAATTATTTTCCGGCAGATTCAAAATTCCGTCAGGATATTTCGTACGTCGACGATCGATTTGCCGGAACGAACAGTTTGTATTTCGTCGTGTCCGGTCCCGAAAAGGGCAGCATGAACAATCCCGAGCTTTTAAAACCGCTCGACGATATGCAGAATTATCTGCTGGCAAAGTACGACGGTATCGGTAAAATAGTGTCGTTTACGACGTTTATCAAACGGATGAATCAGGTTATGCACATTCCCGAGAGCACCGCTTTGGCTGCGGACGCAGGTTCGGCCGATATCGGTTCGTCTGACGATTTGAGCTCTTTCAGCTCGTTCGGCGACGACTCTTTCAGTTCTTTCGGTTTTTCCGACGGCTTGAGTTCGTTCGACGACGCGGCCGCCGCTGTTCCTGCCGAAACGAAAGTATTCGTTGACCCGAACATCGCATATGGTGAAAAATTGCAGCAGCCGATGACCGTTCAGGACGGCCTCGATATGCTGAACAAGGCGTATGCGCTCGCCGGCGGCAAAAACGCAACCGTGAAAGATATCGTACAGATTTTGGAGCGCGAATTGAATTATAACGGCGTCGATTATTACGAAATTCCGTACGATCCTGATAAATATCCGGCGGCAACGCGCGCCGAATTGTCCGATCTGGTGTCGCAGTATCTGCTGCTGTTCAGCGGTTCGCTCGACCGGTTCGCCGACGATCCGCTTTCGCCGCAAAGTCTGCGCGTCATGGCGCAGCTGCGTACGCACAGTACGATCACCGTCGGCAATATCATAGACGACGCGCAAAATTACGCCGCACGGTATTTCCCCGAAGGCTACACGATCGAAGCAACCGGCAACGCCGAAATGGAATACGTTATGACGGATCTGATCGTGACCAGCCAATTGCAAAGTTTGATTTTCTCACTCGTCTGCGTATTCCTGATCATTTCGGTTGCGTTCAAATCGGGATTCGCCGGATTGCTCGGTGCGGTGCCGCTTGCGTTCGCCATCATCTTGAACTACATGATTATGGGATTTACGGGAATCAAACTCGATCTGGTAACCAGCATCATCGCGTCCGTGGCGGTCGGCGTCGGTATAGATTATACCATCCACTTCCTGACGACGTATAAAACGGAACGGGCCTTGAGCGACGATTTGCAGCTGGTTACCCGCAGAACGCTTGCAAAAAGCGGCCGCGGTATCGTTACGAACGCGCTCGCCGTCGGATTGGGATTCCTCGTTCTGTACTTTTCGGAATTCGTCGTATTGCGGTACATCGGTATTCTGGTCGCGATAGTCATGTTCAGCAGTTCCATGCTGGCGATGACCGTCATTCCCGGATTCCTGAACATTTTTGATCCGAAATTCATCCGTCCCAAGCAGGCGGAGGTAAAATCTGGTGAAACGCCGAAACCGGAAAACGTATAAGTCGCCGGTCGGATTTACGTATAAAATAGGAGCATAGTATGAATGCAAGAAAAATGCTTGCCGCTTGCGCGGCTTTGGTGATGGGTGCGGCCGTGTTCGCACTTGACGGACGCGAAATCATGCAGAAGGTCGACGACGTCGCCGAACCTTCGTACACCCATACGTTGGTAAAAATGGATTTAATTGAGGCGAACGGTACGACCGAAAGCCGTGTTCTGGAAGAATGGGGCCGCAGCAAGGACGGTTTGGCTTCCGTCGTCATGATTTTCAAAAGTCCCGCGTCGGTAAAAGACACTCGGTTCCTTCAGATTCAGAACGAAGGACGCGACGACGACAAATGGATTTATCTTCCCGCGTTGCGCAGTACGCGCCGCATCGCGTCTTCGGAAGGCAGCAAATCTTTTATGGGAACGGACGCAACGTACGACGACATGAGCAGTCGCGACGTCGACGCGGATACGCACACGCTTTTAGGCGATAAATCGGTGAACGGCTACGACTGCTGGGAAGTCAAATCGGAGCCGAAAGATACCGCGAGCTCCCAGTATCTGTACCGCGTGAGTTGCATCGACAAAGCGACGCTGCTGCCGGTGTATACGGAAATGTTCGACAAAAAAGGTAATCTGGTAAAAGTGCTCACGGTTGAAAAGATCCAGAACGTCGGCGGTTATAATATTCCGATGTCCAATTTGCTGAAAAACGTTCAGACCGGACATTCGACGCGCATGGCGATTACCAATATCGAAGTCGATAAAGCCGTTCCGGATAAAGTATTTACCCAAAACTTTTTGAATACGGGGCGGCTGTAATGCGCGCTTTGCAAAGGAGTAACGCTATGAAAAACTTATTGCGGATGACGCTGCCGGTTTGCTGCGCGTTCGCGCTGCTGGCGAGCGCGGCGGCGCAGGAAAGTTTCGGCGGATTCGACGATTTTTCTGACGGATTTTCTGACGGATTCGGAAGTTCCGACGCGGCGGTTTCGCCGTTCACGTTCGGCCTGCGCGCCGATACGACCGTGCGCGCGCTCGTCGGCGGCGATGCGTACAAAGGCTACTTTGATCTCGACGACGTGCGGGACGCGGTTTCCGCCGTTCCGTCGCTGACGTTCGATTTGGGCTATTCGCTCGGTGCGGCGGAAGCTGCCGTTAAAGTTGCGGTCGATACGGACGCCGTTAAAAATCATCCCGAAGATATCATCGAAGAATTGACGCTCCGCGCGTATCTGGGAGACTTTGTGCTCGAAGCCGGTAAAATGAAAGTGGTTTGGGGTAAGGGCGACAAACTGCACGTGCTGGACAATTTTAACGCCAACGATTACACGGATTTTATCATTCCCGATTACATCGACCGCCGGCTTGCCGAACCCATGCTGCGCGCGGTTTGGAACAGTCCGCTGGGACTGCGGGCCGAAGCCGTGTACACGCCGCTTATGACGGCGGACAGACTTTCGTCGAGCGGTATGTGGGTACCGGCGCAGTCCGCCGCCTTGACGGCGAAAGTAACGGAAGTACTTGGCGTGCAGGCCGCCGCCGCACTGAACGCCGACGATGCGGCCGCGCTGCTTGCCGTTATGAATAAAGCGGATTCCGTCGTACCCAAAACGGACAGCTTCGATTACGGTCAGGCCGGATTCCGTTTGACCGGAACGGCGGGTATCGCGGACTGGGGCGTTTCGTATTATTACGGTCATTATAAGCAGCCGTCCGTCAGCTGGGCCGGATACGTCGCCGCGCAGACGGCCGCAGAGCGGGCAAAGGCCGTTGCGTATCAGACTGCCTTGGGCGCCAGTAAATCGCCGGCCGAAGCCGAGGAAGCTGCAAAAGAGGCGTATATCGCGTCCGTTGCGGCTGCCGGAGACAGCGCGCTTCCGTCGCTGCATTACGACCGGCTGCAGGTGTTCGGGCTTGAGGGAGCTGCCGTGCTCGGTATGTTCAACCTCCGCGCTGAAGCCGCGTATTATCTGACCGGCGATACGTCAGGAGACGATCCGTGGGTTCACAACAACAGCATCAACTGGATTGCCGGCTTCGACGTGGATCTGCCGATTCACAACGTGAACGTAAACGTCCAGAACAACGGTTCGTACCTGCTGAATAATGACAAAATCGATTCGGTACTCGACGCCGACTACGATGCGAAAGATCGCTATACGAACAATAAGCTGGTTGTCGCGCTCACCGACACGTTCCTGCATGAAAAATTGGAACTCGCCTGCAACGTGCTGTGGGGCATCGAACGCGGCGACGTTCTGGTCATGCCGAAAGTAACGTATACGGTAACACCCGGACTCGACGTGTCCGTTTCCGGTCTGTACATTACCGGCAGCGACGACAGCGAATTCGCCGCTTATCGGGACAACAGTTTCGTACAGCTGAAAGTCGCGTATTCGTTCTGACCCGTGTAGAATTTGCCTTCGCCGTTACGTTACGGCGAAGGCGCATGAGCGAATGTTTCTATGTGTTATCGGCGTTTTGCAGACTTTTTCTGGCTCGTTTTTTCTTATATAATTCGGTATCTGCCAGCTTGATAAAATCCTGTTCCGACTTTATATGTGAATCGAATTTTACCCAGCCGATGCTGATTGACAGCTTATACGGACGGTCTTTGCTCTTGCTTTGAAGCGTTTTACCGATGATGCCGACAAAATCTTCGATAGATTCGTCGTTTTTCAGTTCACACACTGCGGCAAATTCGTCTCCTCCGTAACGGGCAATAAAATAATGGCTGTTTTTGCAGCATGTTTTCAACCCATCGGCGACAATCCGCAAGGCGTTATCGCCTTCCAAATGACCGTATTCATCATTGATTGCCTTAAAATAATCCAAATCCATCATCAGGAGAAACAAGTTCATTTCTCCCTCTTTTCGTACGATTCGCTCCGATAAATACTGCATCATTTTGTTTCGGTTATTGATGCCTGTTAACGGATCTTCCGAGATCATTTGATCCTGAATTGTGATAAACACGTAAAAACAGCCGAATGTCGTTCCCACGCACTGTAAGGCTATGCCCGGTAAAAATATTTGCAGGCATCCGCAAAGCAGCGGTGCGACGACGAAACACGCCAATGTTCGATATTCCGTCTTTTGAGTGTAACTGGCTGTATCGTGTGCAAGAATTAAAGCTTTTGCTGCGGTAAATATCACATATCCTGCGCAGATCAGCAGCTGCAGCGGATACAGCGGTCCGCGATGATACGTATTGGCGGCATCAATGTAAAATAGCCAGCCGAATTTAATAGACGCAAACGTTAACACCGTTAAAAACATAATCGGAACGGCACATATTATTTTGTTTTTTCTGTTTCTTACGAGTCGCGACATCTGCACCGTCTCTGAATACAGAAACCAACAGTAACTGACGACTCCGGACATAATATAGTAAAGAATGTTCAATATCCAGTTAGCAGCTGTACTCACCGTAATGTTTTTGCCGTCAACAAAAACCCATAGCATGTCCAGCATAAAAAAGAACGTGTTCGTCAGCAGTACTACACGGAATAAATGCAGTCGGGTTTGCAAAAAACTTCCTGATTTCAGCTTGAGACAAATGAAAATTAAAAGCATGATACAAAGGAGATTGGTTTCAGAATATAAAATAGCCATCATAAATATAATTTCCTTTTTCAATAAATTTCGGCAGACATATTTTTAATACTTTTTTTTGATATATGGCGTTGAAAAAGAAACCGCTTTGCACTGCTTTTTTTCGAGTGCTCGCGTATCGCAAATACGGCAGTGCGCATCGCAAATACGGCAGTGCGCATCGCAGGCGCTTGACTGTGAATACTTCTTCCCGTACAATAGCTCCATGGATTCTTATACGTCGTTCGATCGTCTCGTTACCGGCATTTCACAAACGGAACGGGATGAACTGCTGCGCAAAATACAGACGACTGTCGATCCGGATTCTCAATCGCTCGTTTCCGAAGAAATGATTACGGCCGGCGACTGTGAAGACCTCGATATAAAATTTAAAAGCGAATCGCTGTTTCTGCGCATATGGCTGTATATCAAAGCGCTGTTCTCGAATACTGAAGTCCGCATTTTGTATAACGATCAACTGGTAAAACAATCCGGCCGGGATATCGAAAAAAAATATCCGGATCTTATCGATGCAAAGAGCGGTGTGTTCAGACAGGATTTTTACGATAAACTGATCGAATTGCGCCGCTGCGCCGAATTTTTCAAACAGGGCGTCGACGCGTATGAAGACAATCCCGGAGATTTTTACGTTTCACTCGGTTCGCTCATTGCACCGGAAGTGGCGCTCCAGATGTCCACCGAGGCGAATCCCGCGGCGCTTCCGTATTCGCGCGAAGTAACGAACGAACTGCGTGCGTCGATGCTGCGGAAAATGGACGAAGTGCTTCAGTCGATCCTGCCGGCGAAGCGGTCTGCGCTGTATACGGCTGTTATCGGCGCGGAATGGATACGCCAGTTCGTCCGCCTGCCTTTTGAGCGGCTGCTTGCAGGTTTTACGGAAATAGATTCTTTCAGAATATGTTCGTTTCAGAATGTAAAATCGGAGATCGCCCAGTTTGCAAAAGTGCTTTGTAACGGAAAACGGATACAGACGGAAGTGCTTGAAGCTTTCTGCGTATTTCCGATCAAGGACGTATCCGATCAGAAAATGGATATTCCGGCGTATGTCGGCGATTATATAGAAAAAGCGACTGCCCAAATATCGCTGATCAAGATGTTCATAGATACCGTTCCGCTGCGGGCGATCGGCAGCGTCGTGTTCGGTGCCGCCGAATGGACGCCGGAACGTCCCGACGGCTGTGAAGACTGGTTTATCAAATACAAAAATACCTGGCGCAAATTGTTCGACCGCAATTGGGAAATATGGCTTGAAAACCGCAAAAAAAATCTCGTTCTGCAAAGTATGCAGCTGCAATTCGGTATGACCCGGTTTCCGCTGCTGCCCAACCGGCCGTGGTCGGAAAATTGGGGCGGCGTTTCGTTCCGATACGACTACGCGCTCGGGTTCATTTACGGATTTTTTACTTCCGTATATCCCGAATATGCTAAATTGCTCAAAATATTGATGCTTGAAGGTGATTTCTATCAGAAAGACAATCAGGTGGAGTTTACCGATTCCTGCGCGGAACTTGATCGCCAAAAAAACAATATTGACCGCCTGAACGCCAAACTGTCCGAAACCGGCGAAACCGGCGCGTTGTTTGCAAAATACAACGCGGAAATGCTGCGTTCTACGCAGGGTAAACCGAAACTCGAAGCACTGATGAAATCTGTTGAAACGGAATCGGCGGTCATCATTGCCCAATGGTGCGCGGCAAGCCGGACGATCCAGCTGGTACTTGAAGCCGTCCTTTCCGGGGCGCGGAACAGCCGATATGATTCCATTTCCAATTTGTCAGGTATTCAGGGAAAACAGAATCAATCGTACCGCCAGAAATTGGCCGACGTGAAAAACGCGTTTGTGAACGCGCTCGATATCGTAAAAGAATTGGAAACCTTTAAAACAACCGGCGCGGGAATCGACTCGTTCAGGATTGAGTCGGCGTAACGCTTATGTGCGTAACAACCCGTTCCGTTTTCGATTTTGTTTCCGCACCGCTTGATTCCTCACTGCTTGATTCCGAATCTGCCGGTTCCGCACTGCGCTGTGTTTCCGTTCCGAGTTACGTTTCCGTTCCGTTTTTCCGGAACGGAAACCCGCTTCCCGTTTCGTCGCCCGCGCCGCAGTGCCATTTGACGCTCGCCGCCGCCGGTTCGATGCGTTTCCGCTGGAATGAGACGAACGCGGTTCGCGACGCTTTTTTCCGGAATCTGCGCGTTATTTCTGAACCGCCTGTATCAGCGCCGCCTGCGTCAGAATTGTCTGTGCCGATGCCGCCCGTATCAGCGCCGTCTGCGGCGGTTCCGATCGAACTGATCCATTCGCGCACCGTGTACGCCCTGGACGGCGTTCGTTCCGACGCGCGATGTTCCGGCAAGTATGCAGGCGCGGCTTCCGCTGTTATAACAAACGACGGAACCGTTCGCAGTGCGATATGTGATTCCGTTCGCAGCGGCGACGGGCTGATTTCGCGGAACCGGCAGCTGCTTCCGATCATAACGGTGGCTGATTGTATGCCGGTGTATCTGTACGATCCGCAGACCGGCTGCTTCGGCGTGCTGCATTCAGGCTGGAAAGGAACGGGAATTGCGGCGAACGCGTTGCGTCTTGCGGCCGCAGCTTACGGGGCGCGGGCGGAAGATTTTCTGGTTGTGCTGGGACCTCATATTCACGATTGCTGTTATACGGTAAATGCTGAGCGGGCGGCGTATTTTGCAGCGGAATATACGCCGGAATGTATCGAACCGGGAACGGCCGCAGCGGGAAGCACCGCGCCGGATAATGCGGAATATCGGCTGTCGCTTGCCCAAGCCAATATCGCACTGCTGCTGCGTACCGGCGTAAATCCTGCCAACATACTGCATTGCACGGACTGCACTTGCTGCGACGCACGCTTCGGGTCGTTTCGCCGCCAAAGCGCCGGTCTTCCTGCGGAAACGCCGCTTGAAGAACGGGTGCGGCGTTTTACGGCGATGGCTGCGTTTATCGGATAGGCGAGTGCTGTATCGGGTAACGGCTCACAGCGTCGGCCGGGTAACGGCGCGGTTTATCGGGTAACGGCTCACAGCGTCGGCCAGATAACGGCGCCCTTTATTCGTGCAGCCGCTTCCACTCGGTAAAGGCGAGCAGAAACGGACCCACGCCTTTCGCGTCGTCGCGTACCACCGGTTCCGACATGTAATATTCGTACGAACCGTCGCGCCGCCGGTTGTTTTCGGGGCCGAGACCCGCGACGAGACATATCCCGCCGAGCGACATTTCACCGTTTTCCGTTATCAGATACGTATTGCAGATTCCGTCCAGTGCACGTCGGCCCGCGTCGCGGTATCCGTCAGAAAGAATCCCCAGCCGCGTTCCTTTCATCATGCAGTACGCCATAATCGCACTGCCGCTCGTTTCAAGATAATTTTTTTCGCGTCCGCCCTGATCGGGAATCTGGAACCACATGCCGCTTCCGTCCTGATAGCGGAGCATCGTTTCCATCAGATCGGTGAAAATCCGGCCGAGCCGGATATGGTCGGCACTGCCTTTGTCGGGCGCCTTATCGAGCGTGTCGAGCAGTGCCATTGAAAACCAGCCGAGCGCCCTCAGCCAGAAATTCGCCGACAATCCGGTTTCCTTGTCGCACCAAAAACTGCGGCGAGAAGAATCGTATCCGTGATAATACAGCCCCGTTTTTCCGTCGCGCATGAGACGTTCGACGGTGAAAAATTGTGAATAAATATCTTTGATGCAGCGGCACTCGTTGCAGACCGCTTCGTACTCCATATAAAACGGCTGAGCCATATACAGTCCGTCGAGCCATATCTGGTCGGGATAAATTTTCTTATGCCAAAAATTGCCTTCTTTCGTCCGCGGCTGCGTTTTTATTTGAGCATACACCGTATCAAGCGCTCTGCGGTATTTGAGCTTACCGGTCAGACGGAACAGCGTGAAAAAATTCTTGGCACCGTTTATGTCGTCCAGATTGTACGCGCCCATTTCGTATCCGGTTATGGAGCCGTCGTCGCGAACCCGATAGTCTTCATACTGATCGGCGAATTTCAGATACGCGGCGTTGCCGTCGGCGTCATACAGTTCCAGAATCGCCAGTATCATGCATCCGTCTATATAATCCCAGCCCGATTTTGAACCGCTGCGTTTTTTTTCTATATTCCACGCCGGAATTTCCGCCGTACTGCGTTCCATCAGTTGGCTGACGTAGTTTTCAATAACGGTAGTATTCATTATGGGGCAAGTATAGCATATTTGCCTGAAATCTGTTAGAATGAAAAAAGTACAGAAATATGATTTTTCCGCGCTCCTTCTGCGGATTTAAAATAGGATGGAAATTATGGCTGATTTAAAAGAGCAGTGCCTGCTCGTAGTTGCCGACGCGCTGAATAAGCTGAAAACCGAAGCCGGATTCGACGGTCCCGACGTTGCGCCCGGTTCTCTTACGGCGGAAACGCCGCCGAACCCCGAAATGGGCGACGTCGGTATTCCGCTGTTTCAATTTGCAAAACTGTTCCGTATGGCGCCTCCGATAATTGCGCAAAAAACGGCGGCCTACGCTTGCGCGCATCCTTCAGCTGCGGTGACCGGCTGTTTTACGGCGGCGGGGCCGTACGTAAACGTAAAACTGAATAAAAGCGCCGCGGTTTCCGCTATTCTCGGGCGCGTCGCGGCTCAAAACGCTTCGTACGGTTCGTGCAATACGGACGGCGTCGCTCCGCTTGCCGACCGGCGCGTTATGGTCGAATTTTCAAGTCCGAACACGAACAAGCCGCTCCATTTGGGGCATCTGCGCAACGACGCGCTCGGTGAAAGCGTGTCTCGCATATTGAAAGCGGCCGGCGCGGAAGTCTATAAAGTCAACATCATAAACAATCGCGGCGTTCACATCTGCAAATCGATGCTCGCCTATAAAAAATTCCATGAAGCTGCCGGTGATACGCCCGAAAAACTCGGCGTTAAAAGCGACCGGTTCGTAGGCGACTGCTACGTCGAATTCGACAAATACAGTAAAACCGATGCGGCCGCCGAATCGCAGGCACAGGAATTGCTGGTCAAATGGGAGCAGGGGGACGAATCCGTGCGTGCGCTGTGGAAGCGGATGAACGACTGGGCCATTCGCGGTATTACGCAGACGTACAAACGTACCGGCGTTTCTTTCGATAAATTGTACTATGAAAGCGACACGTATCTTAAAGGAAAAGAAGAAATCCTGAAAGGACTTGCCGACGGCATTTTCTATCGGGAAGAAGACGGCTCGGTGTGGGTCGATCTTGCCGAAATCGGACTTGATAAAAAAGTGCTGCTGCGTAAAGACGGCACCGCTTTGTATATGACGCAGGATATCGGAACCGCCATTTACCGGCACGGCGACTGGGCGTTCAATCAGCTCGTGTACGTCGTCGGAAGCGAACAGCAGTATCATTTTAAGGTTCTGTTTTACGTACTGAAAAAACTCGGCTACGAATGGGCGTCCCGGCTGTATCATTTGTCGTACGGAATGGTGAATCTGCCCGAAGGTAAAATGAAAAGCCGCGAAGGTACCGTCGTCGACGCCGACGATCTGATAAACACGCTGCGCGACGGCGCGCTTGAAGAAATCGCCGCGAAAGGCCGCGAAGAAGCGGTCGGCGATCCTGCCGCCGTTGCCGAAAAAATCGCGCTGGGCGCGCTGCACTATTATTTGCTGCAAACGACGCCCACCAAAGACATGCTGTTCAATCCCAAAGAGTCGCTCGCGTTCAACGGCAACACCGGTCCGTACTTGCAGTATATGGGCGCCCGCATTTGCTCCATTTTGCGGAAAGCCGCCGATACGGGCTTGCAGGCGGCGTCTCCGGCTCAGGCGGCGGCGCTGCTGACGCATGAAACGGAATGGGAACTGGTTAAGCTGCTCGGCGATTATCCTTCGGTAGTCGTCAAGGCGGCGGAAAATCTGGATCCGTCTCAGCTGACCGGGTTCCTGTACGACGTCGCAAAAGCGTTCGGCAAGTTTTATCACGAATGCCCCGCCGTCGGTATCGCGTCGGAAAATCCCGCGCTTGCTTCCGCCCGGCTCGCACTGATAGCGGGTACGCGCACGGTGCTTGAAAACGCGATGCAGCTCGTGCTGATACCGTTTCTTGAAGCGATGTAGCGATTAATCGCACAGCGCGACGACTCCGGCCTCCGATACTTCCAGCAGTTCCGTGGAAAGCGGGCGCGCCGAACAGTCGTGCGTTAAAATGACGTCGTTGCGCAGCTTCGCTTCGTACGCGGTAAGTTCGTTCGCCGGAAAAATGACGGACGTCGTTTTTTCGGGAACGGCCATATAGAACGTTTCGCCGAATCGTTCGTGCAGTTCCCGCTGAAACGGCTTGTAAAACGGCAGCGAAGAATTGCAGATCGGCAGCGGGTGGCTGACCGAATAATAGCTGAATCCCGACGGCGATACGTGCGGCTTCAAAGATACGGCGTGCATCAGCGCCGCCATATTTTCGTCCATAGCAAGCCGAACTGAACTCCACGAAACGTTCCACTGCCGGATCAGATATTCGGTCAGCGGAATGACGATTCCTTTATAGAAAAAAGCGATATACATTTTGATTTTGTCAGTGAGCATTGCAGCCAGTGTATCGTGGGAACGCAGCGCGGGAGCAAAGTCTCTGGGAGATTCTACGGGAGCAAGAAAGGGCAGAATACTCGTTCGGGCTTGCTCCCATGCCGGAAGATTTTGGGGACTTATCTGTTCTGAAAGACTGATCTCGGTAGTGTTCACAAAGACCTCCTGTTTATAATATATTATAGTAACAAGCAAACGTGTGCGCGGATACAGATTTTTTGTGCGAAAAGAGAAACGTATGAATAAACGGAAGGCCGCCGCCGTTTCGATTTCAGGCGGAACGACGGACGGCCGCGCTACACGGTGAATCGGCCGATTTCCGCCTGTACGGTTTGGACGCCGTCCTGCGTGTCGGTTCCCAGCGTTACGACCGTTTCAACGGCCTGTTTGATATCTGCCGAGTTTTGCGTCATGCTCTGCATGGACGTGTTGATTCCGGCGGTTATTTCGACGAGCGCTTCCGTTTTTTTCATGATGTTTTTGCTGCCCGAATTCATTTCGGCCGCTCTGGTGCGGACTTCGTCGGTCAAATTCCTGATAATTTCAAACGCGGTGCTCACTTGACGGTTTTCGGCGCGCTGCTTGTCCATGACTCTGCGGATGTCGTTCTGTTCTTCGGTAACGGTGCTGATGGCCTGTTTGACTTCTTCAAACGAGTGTCCGGCTTTTTCGGAAGTTTGCACGACCGATGATACGGCGGAAACGAGGTCTTTGAGCGCCGTTGAAATGGATTTGGACTGCGCGGCCGAATCTTCGGCAAGTTTCCTGATTTCGTCGGCAACGACGGCGAATCCTTTTCCGGATTCTCCGGCGTGTGCGGCTTCTATGGCGGCGTTCATGGCGAGCAGGTTCGTCTGAGACGCAATGCTGTCGATGACGGCGTTCGCTTCGGACATTTTTTCGGATTTTGCGGAGATGTCGCGGATCTTTTCCTGTACGTCGGAAATGTTTTTGAACCCTTCTTCCGAAGCTTCGGTCAGGTGCGTGAACCGCGCCGCGTTGTTTTCAAGCGTGTCCGTAACGGACTGTATGTTGGATACTATTTGTTCCACCGCTTCAAAACTTTCGTTTACGCTCTTCGTCTGGCGTTCAATGATCTGATTCAGCGCGGCGATATTATCGCCTATTCTGCCCATCGTCTGCGACACGTCCGAAACTTCTTTCGATTGCACGTCCATTTGGTCGCACACCCGGCGGATGTCGTTGTCGATGTTCTGCAGTGCGTTCTGCGTCGCGGTTACGCTGCCGGAAAGGCCTTCGCTGGTTCGGGCAAGTCCGTCGACCGATTTTTTGACGGTTTTCATGATTCCCTGAAGCGTTTCGACGAAGCTGTTGAAATCGCCGGCCACTTTGCCGACCTCGTCGGTGCTTTTGACGTTGATGCGCGACGTCAGATCTCCGTCTCCGTGTCCGATGTCGTTGAGCCGATCGGCAACTTTGTGCAGCAGCATGACCGATTTCAGCACCCACAGCGGTATGATTACCGCAATGACTACTGCGGCGGCGCAGACGGTGATCATCAGAATCAGAAAGACGCTTGCAACCGAACGCGTCTGATCGGTCAATACCTGATTCTGCGATTCTTTATAGTCGATGAACGCGTTTATCCGATCCAGCCATAATTGAAACGCCGGGCGCGCCTGTTCCAGCAGTATCCGCTCGGCCGCCGATTCGTTTCCTTCGGTTTCAAGGCTGATAATCCGTTCAATGAGCGGCAGCGTTTCGTCCTGGCTCCGTTTTATGTCCTGATACAGACCGATTTCTTCCTGCGTACTGTCCTGCCGTCCGGCGAAAATCCGGTCGAGCGCCTGTTCGGAATCCGTGTAGAACGTCTCAAGTTCACGGATTTCCTTGAGCGTAGTATTTTTTTCATTCGTGTTTTCGAGCAATACGAAGTCGCGCACTCTGATGGAACGGTCGTGCACGCTGCCGCGGAAATTGATGGCGTAGCGCTGTTTGACCGTGTTGACGTCGTTTATTTCCGTCAGATTCTTATTGATCGTGTTAATCCTGCTTATTCCGGTTACGGTAATCACCATGATGAGAAGCATTAACGTACCGAATCCTATTAAGATTTTTGTCCGTATACTCATAGTTTTTCCTTATTTAACGCGGCGGACACGGAACGTTCTTGTATGCAAGTTTGCCGGTTTCCGCCGTTAGGTTTAATATACCGAGAAACGGATAAAATGGCAAGAATGGAAATCCCGTTTCAGCCGGTATATGCGTAAAAACGCACGTTTCCGTGCGGCGGCTTACCGCCGGCCGTTCAGTTGGCCGTTCAGTGCGCCTTTGAGAACCAGCAGCCGTCGGCGCAGTTCGCGTATCTGGTCGATGCTCGTCATGATTTTGGACTGCATGTACACGTCGGCAAGTATACCGTCGAAGATAAAGTCCGCAAAAGTGGCAAACGAGGCCGTGTTCATCGAATAGTCGACGGGAAAGGCTACGTCGCGTAATTCGCGCTGAAGGTCGTGCAGCAGCGAGTTGATTTGGTTCATGATGTTTCCGGCCGAACCGAGGTGCGAATGTTTGATTAAATCGGTAATCAGGCCGCCGCCCAAAATGTCGACGATGCCCCACGTCTGCGCGCTGCGGAATTTGCGTTCGGCCTGATCGATGAGCGGCAGTATCCGGTCGATGATGAGGTACACGTCGTTGATTTCTTTGCGTTCCATGTCTGTGTTCATACGTGCAGTGTACTTTACTCCGCCCGGAGTATGCAAGAGCGTCCGCCGCCGAGTTGACTATTTTCGGTAAAAATAGTATAAATAGGGTTCATACTGTATGGTGCAGTAATGTGTCAATATTAGAACTTGCCGGCCGTCCGGCGACAGCCTGCTGCCGAAAGTTCTTTGGAGGAATAGAAGTGGTCAAAATCAGACTCAAGAAATTCGGAACGAAAAAGCGCCCCTACTACCGCATCGTGGTAATGGATTCCCGCAAACCCCGCGATGGTGAAACGATTGAAGAAATCGGTATTTATCATCCGATCGAAGTTGAAGACAAACAGATCGCTTTCAACGAAGATCGTGCCCGCTACTGGCTTGGCGTCGGCGCTCAGCCGTCGGACATCGTTCGCAGACTTTTTAACAAGAAAAACTTTACAATCTGAGTAACGGGAGTGACGGGGAATGGAAAAAGACCTGATTGAATACATCGCAAAATCACTGGTCGATGATCCCGGTGCAGTCTCAGTAACTGAAGCCGAAGGCGACAAGTCGACAGTCCTTGAGCTGCGCGTTGCCGAGGGTGATATCGGTAAAGTTATCGGAAAGTACGGACGTATCGCAAAAGCGCTGCGGACTGTATTAAGTGCTTCTGCCAGTAAAAGCGGTACCCGGTACAGCCTGGAAATACTGGACTGATGGAGCATTTCGTGGTGGGTATTATCCGCGGTGCGCACGGACTGTCGGGTAATCTGAAAGTTGTAAGTACTTCCGGAGAATACGGGCATTTTGCCGGTATGAAAGAAGTTACCGTACGGAAAGGCGACGTTCAAAAATCCTGCAAGATTGAATTTGCGGAGGAAGGAACGGGCGTTCTGTATTTGAAATGTGCGGGGATCGATACGGCCGAGGATGCCAAACGGTATACCGGTTGGGAAATCATCGTTCCGCGCGAAAGTGCCTGTCCGTGTGCACCGGACGAGTACTATATAGAAGATCTTAAAGGATGCGCTCTTGTGTATTGCACGGGAAGCGCTCAAGACGGACTGGCAGCAGGATCTGCACCTACCGAGGTAGGTACTATCACAGACGTATTGGAAGGCGGCGCGGGCGACCTGTTGGAGGTTGCGCTGGCCGAGAGTTGTGAATTGCTTGCACCCGATGTTCGGCAGATGGCCGGCGGCGACCCGCGGACCGTGCTCGTTCCCTTTAAACGCGAGTTTATCGGAACGGTCGATATCGAACGCAAACTGGTTCAGCTGATGCACCTCTGGATTCTGGAGTAACGCTCCATGAAGTTCCACGTGCTGACCTTGTTTCCCGAGATTCCGCGTGCTTTTTTTGAAAGCTCAATCATGGCAAAAGCGGTCGATCGGGGGATTATTGCCTACGATTTAGTGAATATCAGGGATTTTGCCTTTGATAAACACAAGACGTGTGATGACAGCCCGTACGGCGGCGGAGCGGGGATGCTGATGCTTCCCGAACCGCTTGGACTTGCGCTTGAATCGGTCAAGGCGCGCCGGAAACGCGTTATTTACGTAACGCCGTCCGGCAAACCTTTTACGCAGAAGCTGGCGCAGGAATTGAGCCGGGAAGAAGAGCTCGTTTTTATCTGCGGACGGTACGAAGGTATCGATCAGCGGATCATCGATTCGTGGGTGGACGACGAAATCTCTATCGGGGATTACGTATTGTCCTCCGGTGAAATCGCGGCGACGGTCATTATCGACGCCGTGTACCGTCTGGTTGACGGTGTCATTTCGAGCGAATCGCTGGACGAAGAAAGCTATTCCGGCGGACTTCTTGAATATCCGCAGTACACGCGGCCGGAAGTGTACGGCGGCATGAGCGTGCCCGAAGTGTTGTTGTCAGGGCATCATGAAAATATCAGGAAGTGGCGGCTTGAAAAGCGGCTGGCCAAAACGCTTGCGAACAGACCCGACATGGTGTGTGAAGCGCGGCGCGACGGTCTGCTGACTGCTGAAGCCGAACAAATGATTGAGACGATAACCGGACAGGTGCGTAAATCCGTCCGCAAAAAAAAACGTCCGAAAACCGATAAATTTTCCGGACGTTCCGATTGAAGGAGTGCTATTATGGATTTGATTCAGACTATTGAAGAATCGCAGAAAAGAGCCGATATCGAATCGTTCAAAGTGGGCGATACGGTAAAAGTATATTTCAAGATCGTTGAAGGTAAAACGGAACGTATCCAGGTGTATGAAGGGCTGGTTATCTGCTTTAAGAATTCCGGTGTCCGCCGTACTTTCACGGTTCGCAAGAATTCGTACGGCGTAGGTGTCGAACGTATATTTCCGGTCAATTCTCCGCGTATTGCGAAAGTCGAATTGGTTCGCCCCGGTAAAGTCCGCCGTTCCAAGCTGTACTATATCCGTGATAAAGTCGGTAAGGCTGCGAAAATCAAGGAACTTATTATCAAGAAGTCCGATATTCAGGCTGCAAAATAAGCTTGCCGCGTGATACCGTGCCGGATATGAATACGACTGTACGTCATATTTCAGCGCAAAATAAAACCGCTTTTACCGGGGCACGACCGCTTCGGGAAGGCGGTTTTGTTTTTATACGCGTCGTGTCGGATAACGGTTCCGGCAGGTATACCGTGTCGCTCGGCGGAACCCGCTTTGAAGCGGTTTCGGATAAACCGCTTGCCGAAGGTTCCGTTTTCCGCGTACAGGTGGCGCTCAAGGACGGGCGGATTTTGCTCGTTCCGGAGCGTTCCGATACGGCCGGCGGCGCACAGGGATTTTTGAACGCTACGTACCGTTCGGCGGACATTCGGTTCGGCAGCGCGGATATGCCGGCGTATCTGTCGGCGGTGTTTTCTTCGTTGGGATTGCCGGCCGATGCGGTTTCGCTGCGGCTCGTTTCGTTTCTGCAGCAAAGCGGACTGTCTTTTAACTGCGCGCGCATGATAAAGGCGCGGCGGATTGCGGCCAGTTTTCCGGGGCGGGAATGCGAAGCCGCGGAAGTTTCTCTTTTTCTTGCCGAAAAGGGCATCGAGCCGGACGTTGAATCCGTGGCGGCGCTGCTGAACACGCTGTGCTGCGGTTTCAGCGCCGCGCAGCCGGATGCGGACGGCGGCGAAAAACGGAGTGCCGGCGAGGACGACGACACGGGAGCGGTGCTGTTCGAGCGGCTGTACGGAAAAAAACTTACGGAAGCGGGCGGCGGTGAAGGAGTGCTTACGCTTGCGAATCATCTGGCGACGGCGGGACTGCATTGGATCGTGCTGCCGTTTGAATATGATGCACAAAAAATAAGAGTTTTTGGAAATATTAGAATTTTACTTGACGTCAGACAAAAAAATACGCAAAAAGTGATACTGGAAGCGGAGCATTCGTCGAAAAAATATTTTTTTGTGTTATATTATAACCGGAATGCAATTTCACGAATCGCTTTCCGTATGGAGCCGCCGCCGCTTCCGCAAGCTGTCCGCGGTTACGAACGTATGCTGTCAAATCTGCTGCTTTCTATCAATGAAAGCAGTTTCGCTGCAGGAAACGCTTCTGCTGCGGAAAACGTTCCCGAACCGGACGTTGCATACGATGCGGACGCCGCTTCAGGCGCGTTGTTCGGCGGCGAGCCGGATCAGCTGACGCGGATCTGTACGGAGGTATAACGTTGGATGAATTTCAGGCGGCCGGCTGTGCGTCCGGTGTGCGTAAAGCCGTCGCGCTGCAGTATCCGGCAGGGGCGGACGCGCCGTTTATCGCCGTTTCGGCGAAAGGTGCGCTTGCCGATCGGGTAGAAGCGCTTGCAAAAGAACTTGGAATTCCCGTTAAAAAAGATGAAATTCTTGCAAACGTACTGTCCGTCTGTGATGCGGGGTCTTACGTTCCGGTACAGACGTACGAAGCGCTTGCGAAAATTTTTATATTTATTCAGAAAGTTGAGAACGATGGAAACACAGGGTTTTAAAAAAATCGCCGGCGGCGATTTGCAGACAGGGATGAGGTTTTCCGCGCCGTTGTTTTTTGAAGACGGCAGGAATATGTTTCTTGCTGAAGGCAAAAGCTTGAAGCCGTATCATTTGGCGGCGGTTGCCCGCTGGAACGTACCGTTCGTGGTAACGTACGGGAAACTGATTTCCGATACCGACAAGCCGGAAAACGGCGGTATCGAAGATCTTGAACCGCTTGATGAATTGGAAGAACTCCAGTAAAATCAACCGCAGCCGCGGCGTCCCGATATCGACCCGCAGTGTCGGCCTCGACGGAGAAAACCGCGCCGCCGCCTATCTGGAATCTGCCGGATATTCGGTTTTGTTCCGTAACTGGCGGACACGCTGCGGTGAAATCGATATAATAGCGCGTAAAGGCTCGGTACTCGTTTTTGCGGAAGTAAAAACGCTGCCGAGCGGTAACGTGGAGACGCTGGCGCACGAATTGGGAGCTCGTAAGCGGAAAAGAATTATCGAAACGGCTAAATATTTCCTTGCTATGTATCGACAATATAATGACAGCTGCATCAGATTTGATGTGCTGGTTGTTGATATGCCGGGATTTGATCCTATATATCATATAGAAAATGCCTTTTCGGAGTTCATATGATGTCCGCTATGAAGAATACTTCTGACAGTGCCGTTAAATCCGAGCGCGTACGTGAATTACAGCAAAAAATTTACGATAGGGCGTATCTTGATAATGCCATTCAGCGGATAGCGTTGGTGCTGAGCCGAAAACTGGTGGAAAATCGCGAAATAATAAGGACGTAAAAATGGAACATTCCGGTAACAACCGCAGAAACGGAAATAAAAAAAATTGGAACAGCCGGCCTTCCGCCTCTGACAATCGCCGCTCCGGTTCCGACAGCCGCCGGCAATCCGAGCCCCGGCAGAATTCTTTTCGGAACGGCGAGACTCACCGTGCGCCGCCGGCGCGCGTACCTGCTCAGGTTCAGGAAGAAATGCAGAAAGATATGCAGGCGATCCGCGCGCTGAAGCAGAACGCGCCGCTTTGTCCCCGCTGCAATCAGCCGATAACGGACATTACTTCCGCCCTTGCGGAACGGAAAACCGGAGAACCGGTTCATTTCGATTGCGTCGTTGATTTTCTGAAGCAATCGGAACCGTTGAAAGAGAACGAAAAGATCACTTATATCGGGCAGGGACGCTTTGCGGTCGTTTATTTCAGCAATCCGCACGATATGCGGCATTTTACGATTGTCCGCGTCATCGAGTGGGAAGAGCGCGATAAAAAATATCCGTGGCGCGCGGATATAGCCGGATTATACAGTCAAGTGCATTGAGCTGCAGACTTCGATCTGCGGAATTTTTCATAAAAAACGGGCTGCCGGAACTACGTAACGTATCTCCGAACAGCCCGCTGTAATGCCGGAAACCAGAATCGAACTGGCACGGACGTATAAGGTCCGAGGGATTTTAAGTCCCTTGTGTCTACCTATTCCACCATTCCGGCATGTGTCAGTCATCATATCCGAAAAACGCTTTTTTTTCAAGTAGGAGCGCACTCTTTCTGCCGCGGCGGCAGCATCGGAAAATCAGACGGTTTCAGTCTGATATTTTTACCCAGAGCGGCGCGGACAGCGTCCACCGGACGAGCGGAGTGCGTCCCGCTTGCGGCGCGGAAATTTCAAAACGCATCGTGTGGAGTCTGAATACGCGCAGCGAAATCGGAGAAAGGTTCGCAGCGGCGGCGATATCGCGGTACGTCCGTACGTGCGCGCCGTTCTGCACGCAGCCGAAAAGTATGCCGCCCGGACGGGGAGCGCAGGTTTCGGCACTGAACGGTATACCGTATTCCGGCAGACCGGCGGAAACGGGTTCTCCGTTTTTTGCGGAAATCGTAACCGGCCGGATAAATAAGCCGTCTGCAAAAACCGGCGGTTCGATCACGCAGCCGGTGAGCATCGTCTTCAATTCGGTGATCGGCAGTTCCGTACGAAGGACGCATATCTGCGGATAAAACGGAACGATGCGGCCGTCCGGTACCGCTGCCCGGGCGGCCGAGAGGATGCGCGCGTGTTCCTGCTCTACGGCGCAGCGCGGCGTTTCGTGCGGAATCAGAACGGTATAGCAGGATCGGTGAATTTGCATGAGTAACTATAGCGTTTTTGCCCGAAAAAGTGTAGTATGCAGTATATGAAACGGATTCTGCTGACAATTCTTTTTACGCTGAGCGTCGTATGCGCGTATGTGGGCTGTTCTTCTCCGCTGTCGACGCTGCCGCTCGTCGTTTCAGGTGCGGAACCGGCTGCCCTTACCGCGCTGAACAAGAACGCACGGAAAGCCGCCGTTTCCGGTACGAACGGTTCCCGGTACGCTTATTTTGCCTTTTCGGAGGCGCAACGAGGGAATTACGTTTCTTTGGCTGCCTCGGAGGGGGCCGTTTCTCTTGAAATCGAAATTTCCGCGCCGATTTCGGCGGCGTATGCGGAAACGGCTGCCGCGGACCGCCGGTTCGCTTTCGGGCTGCTGTACGATAGCGATTTTTCCGCTTCGGGCAGACTGCGGTCGGCGCTTGCCGACCGGCCGATGGCAGCGGGCGTTTTTTCCTCCGAAAATCGGCAATTCCGCGTTGCGTACGCAGTGCCGGCGGCGCAGGCGGGCCGGGTTAGGGGCTTTTTCTTCTATACAGCGGTGAGCGCTGCCGTAACCGCCGCTTCGGTCATACCGGGCGAGGTCGGCTTCGATTTTTCGGGTGAGGTTCCGCGTTTTTGTTTTGCCGGAAACGGCGGATCCGTTCCGGAAACGGGCGCCGCCGCGTTTACCGCTTTCGATTTTACCGAAGCGGATTCAGTGTTCGGCTCCGGATATACCGGCGGCGAGTTCGTGCCGGTGTTTACCGTTTCGCTGCGGGAAACCGGCGGCGGCTTCGGTTCCGTTGAAAATCAGACGCAGGTAAAGCTTTCATTCGGCGGAGAAACGGTGAGCATCCGCCGCGCGCCCGGGCAAACCGCCGTTTCCGTTCATGCCGCGGCGCTGCGTTCCGCGTTCAGCAGGGTAAGCGCCGAATCGAATGCCGATATGATACGCGGAGTTTCCCTGCATTTCATACCGTCCGGCCGCCGCGATACAGGAACGGTGATTCAGCCGCTGCGTACCGATCCGGGGCTCATTCCGGCGTGGCCGTCCGCCGTCTGGCGTTCCGCCGATTACGAATTGTTTGAATGGGAACAGTTTCCCGGCGTGCTGTTTTTCGATACGGCGAATTACGCCGTTCAGGATCAGTTCTTTAAGCGTTTGGCTTTTTTTACGGAAAAAACCGGCTACATCGGGACGCTCGTTCCCGACGGCGTGCTGAACGGCAAGCACGGTTTTAACGCGCACGATTACCGGCCGGAAACGCTCGCCGACTTTTTCACGCTGGCGGAGCGAACGTCGTTTCCCTTATCAGAAAAAGAATTGCTGCTGAAAGAAATTTTGCTGTGCAACGGGATTATCGCCGCCGACGCGGCCGCGCCGGGAACGTATCGGTCCGGAATCGGCGGAGTCATTTCCGTTTCGCAGGAATCGCCGCTGTATCTGCGCCATTCGTTCGTTGCGCACGAAGGTTTGCACGGCCTGTATTTTATCGACGCGGATTTCAGAACGACGGTTTCTCAGGTATTCAGCCGTATGGATCCGCTTTCGCTGCAGTTTTTGATCCGGTATTTTCAGGTTCAGCCGTCGCTCAACTATAATACTGCCGACACCTATTTGCTTGAAAACGAGTTTATGGCGTACATCATGCAGCAGCCCGTGTCCCGAACGGGAAATTATTTCGTAACCCGGGCTTCCTGGAATTCCATGACGGCGGCCGAACCCGAATTGTGCGCGTATGTGAAAGCGACCGGCGGTTCTGGATTTACGGATGCCGCCCGGATTCTGAACGAATACGTGTTCCGTCGCTGGGGATTCTCCGCCGGCCGCGTTTCGCTCGTTACGCGGTAGGATTTGCCGGCGCTTGAAACGCCGGATTGAACTTCTTTTCCGCGGCAACGGAGGAGGGCGGACCGTGTCCCGGCATGATGATCATATCGTCCTGCTGGGAAATGATTTTGGTTTGCAGGTTTGATACGAGCGTGCGCCGGGCGTACGAACTGTTCGTGCTGCCTATCATGCCGGAACCGATCGTATCACCCGTAAACAGCATTCGGCCTATTTTATAGGCCATTGAATCGGGGGTGTGGCCGGGGAGCGACAGGTACGCGATCGTAAGACTCGCAACTTGGATGATGCCGTCGCCTTTCAGTATCGTCGATTCGGATTCCGCAATGTCGAAATCCGCCGCAAATATTTTGGGCGTGTATATTTTTTTCAGCGTCGAAAGACCTCTGATGTGGCTCGCGTGGTTGTGCGTTATCAGCACGGCGGTTAAATTGAACGGTCCGTTTTCGAGCTGTTCAAGAATTTCGCGCGAAATTTTGCACGGGTCGATTATCAGCGCTTCCATCGTATCTTCGTTGGTGACGACGTAGCAGTTTGAAAAGCCTTCTATATTCAAATGGAAATATACTTTCATTTTATCCCTCCGCCGTGAAGGAATTGCGCTTCGCGCGTGTTCGATTGTTTAAATGAAACGTTTTTCTGTTCGATATCGTAAAAAATCGTTTTTTTGATGTTGCAGTTTCTCAGTGATGTATCGAGCAGTACGGCTTTGATAAAGCGCGAATTGTACAAATCGGAATCATCGAACGACGACTGATACGCGGAGATACCGCAGAAATTGTTGTGCACCAAATCCGATCCGGTAAAAAGCACGTGTGAAAACGTCGCTCCGGCGAACGACGAAAACTGCAAGTTCGAGCGGACGAGCGTGCAGTCGGAAAACAGTGAAAAATCGAAAAAGGACATTCTCGATCTGAAAGATTCCGAATGCAGATTGCTGAACGTACAGTATTGAAAATTGCACCCGTAAAAACGCTTATCCGTTAAGTCGATATCGGTGAACGTCAGACCGCAGGCGTTGAGTCCGATTATTTTTTGGTGCGTACGGATGTATTCGTATATTTTTACTTTTTCGGCTTCCGGATCCGGCGAATGCTTAAGACAGTAATTCGGTTCTTCCGTCAGATTGCCGTTTTTATCTATGACCGAAAGCGCGGAGCGCTGGCACGGCGGGTGAATACAAGTGTTCAGTGCAAACATATATATATTTATAGGGCATTGCACAGGTTTAGTCAAATGGGTATGATAGAGCCATGTGTTGGAAATGTGCAAAACCGCTCGCTACGTCCGTGCAGATAAACCGTTCTTCGGTCTGTTCGGATTGCGGAGCCGATCTGCATTGCTGCAGAAATTGCCGGTTTTATGATCAAGGGTCTCATTACGATTGTCACGAAACGGTGGATGAAGAAGTCCGCGACAAGGAGCGGGCCAATTTCTGCGATTGGTTTTCTCCGAACGCGATTTCCGGCACTCACGGCGGTGCGGAGGCTTCGCTAGCGGCGAAAAATGCGTTTAACAGTCTGTTCGCGGATTGACGGAGCTGCATGTGGGAATCGATTTTGCGTTTCTTGATTCGGGAACGGGCGGCTTACCGTATATGCGGTATTTGAAGCAGCAGTGTCCCGAAGCCCGGTGCGTGTATTTAGCCGATACGTTCCATTTTCCGTACGGAGAAAAAAGCGTTTCTCAGATAATCCGGTACGCAACGGATGTTTCCGATCTTATTATCCGGAAATGGCAGCCGAAGGCCGTCGTGATTGCGTGCAATACGATGTCGGTTACCGCACTTGATTCCTTACGCAAGCGGTTTCCGCAGACGCCGTTTATCGGAACCGTTCCCGCGGTAAAGCAGGCGGCCGCTTGTACGCGTAACGGGATTATCGGACTGCTCGCGACCACCCGTACCGTACGGGACCCGTATACGGACGCTCTTATCCGAAAGTTCGCGCCGGGCTGTACCGTCGTGCGCCGCGGCGACGGAGCGCTCATCGATTTTATCGAGCATCGGCTGGTGTCCGCTCCCGATGCCGAACGGAAACGGGCCGTTCAGCCTGCGGCGGATTTTTTCAAATCGCACGGCGCCGATACGGTTATCCTCGGCTGTACGCATTTCGTGCATATTGCTGACGATATTCAGGAAGCCGTCGGCCGCGGCGTGAGCGTCATCGATTCGAGAAGCGGCGTCGTTCGGCAGGCGCTCAAAGTCGCCTTCACCGTGCCCCGGGCGGGGAAAGCCGCTGAGCGGGAACCGCTTCCCGCCGACGGAACGTTTTTCGTGACCGGATTTCAAGCCGGGCAGGATGAATCTTCATACGCCGAATTGTGCCGGCTGTACCGTATTCCGTGGGGCGGCAAATTGAGTCCCGCGGATTACGACTGTACAGAAAACGGCTGAGCGATTCGGTTAACGGTTACGGCTGTACAGAAAACGGCTGAGCGGTTACGGTTAACGGTTACGGCTGCGCGGGAAACGTCTGATACGATATCTCAAACAGTTTTTTCATTTCCGGCTCAACCGCCCGAAACGCTTCTACAACGTCGGGATCGAACGATTTTCCGGATTCGCCGTACAGCCATTCGACGGAATCCTGATGCGAATACGCCTGCTTATACGGCCTGATGGAACGCAGCGCGTCGTATATATCGACGATCGAAACGATTCTGCAGCTCAGCGGAATTTCTTCTTTTTGCAGTCCGCGCGGATATCCCAGTCCGTTCCATTTTTCATGGTGTGAGTAGGCGATTTCGGCGGCCATTTCCATCGTTTTTTTTCCGCACAGGATCTGGTATCCGATCGTCGTGTGCGTTTTAATTACTTCAAATTCGGCGGAAGTCAGTTTTCGCGGCAAATGCAGTATCCCGTCGGGGATTCCGACTTTGCCGATATCGTGCATCGGGGCAAAAACTGCCAGCTGATTCTGGTACGTGCCGTCCGTACCCAGCTGCTTTGCGATCAGCTTCGCCATTCCGGAAACCCGCTGCAGATGCTGTCCCGTTTCGTAATCGCGCGCTTCGGCAAGTTCCGTAAGCGCCCGGTAGCAGGAAAGTCTCGTTTCGTATTCGGTACGCTTCAATTTCTGCTCGTATTGATAGATTCGGAAAGCGGTTTGTATGCGCGCCTGCAATTCGGCCGGATGAAACGGTTTTATGAGGTAATCGTCCGCTCCGGCGTTGAGCGCTTCAACGATGTTTTCCGTTGAATCTTTGCTGGTGAGCATGATGATATAGGTATACCCCTGTTTATCTGCGGCCCTGATTTGCCGGCAGACGTCGATTCCCGTCATGCCGGGCATGATCCAGTCGAGCAGTACGACCGAATATTCGGAGTACGTCCGGTACGCTTCAAGCGCTTCGGTTCCGGACGCACACGCGGTAACATCGTAATTCCATGATGTAAGCAAACCGGTCAGATACTGTCGGATGGACGTGCTGTCATCAGCGCACAATATTTTAAACGGTATTTCTGTCATCTGCCCCTCTCTTGCTGATTTTGTGCCGTTACCTCAGGTAAGCCGGGATGCGATCGCATCGATAAATTGCCATGAGTCCAACACGTGTTTTGCCGGCGGCCGGGCGATTTTTGCAAGGTCGCCGGTCATGGTACCGTCTTCTATCGTTTCGAGCGTTGTCTTTTCAAGCTTTCGCGCGAACGCCGTCAGGTCCGGCGTGCCGTCGAGTTCGCCCCGTTTTGCAAGCGCGCCCGTCCAGGCGAAAATGAGTGCAACCGGGTTGGTGGACGTTTTTTCGCCTTTCAGATATCGGTAATAATGGCGCTGTACGGTTCCGTGCGCCGCTTCGTATTCAAACGCTCCGTCGGGAGACACGAGGACGCTCGTCATCATGGCGAGGCTGCCGCTCGCCGAAGCGACCATGTCGCTCATCACGTCGCCGTCGTAATTCTTGCACGCCCACAAAAAACCGCCTTCACTCTGCATGACGCGGGCAACCGCGTCGTCGATCAGCGTATAAAAATATTCGAGTCCCGCTTTTTCGAATTCCGCTTTGAATTCGGTGTCGTACACGTGCCGGAATATGTCTTTAAAACGGCCGTCGTACGTTTTGCTGATAGTGTCTTTCGTTGCGAACCAGACGTCTACGTTTTCCGAAAGTCCGTAGAAAAAGCAGCAGCGCGCGAAACTTTCGATGGATTTGTCGACGTTGTGAATTCCCTGCAGTATGCCGGGACCTTTCATGTCCATAATCGTTTTGCGGATGACCGTGCCGTCGTCCGCCGTGAACACGAGTTCGGCTTTGCCGGGACCGGGAACCGCGATTTCGCAGTTTTTATATACGTCGCCGTACGCGTGGCGTCCCAGAATGAGCGGTTTTTTCCAGCAGGAGACCGTTCCGTGGACGTTGTTCACGATAATCGGTTTTCTGAATACCGTACCGTCGAGTTCCGCGCGGATAATGCCGTTCGGACTCGGCGTGAGCCGCTTCAAATCGTATTCTTCGAGGCGGGCGGCGTTCGACGTGATGGTGGCGCATTTGACGCCGACGCCGAGCCGTTTGATGGCTGCCGCCGCTTCGTAAGTGACGCGGTCGTCTGAGTCGTCGCGTTCTTTAAGTCCCAGATCGAAATATTCGGTTTTAAGTTCGACAAAAGGTTCCAGAAGTTTTTCCTTGATCACTTTCCATAAAATGCGGGTCATCTCATCGCCGTCGAGTTCCGCGACCGCGTTTTTCATCTGAATTTTTGCCATACGGTATTTCCTGCTCCTGCAATATTTTGATTTAATTTTATATCATTACTGATAGTTTTACAAGTGGAAATATGTTATAATCCTTTTTAAATGAATACGATTTCAATCGACGACTTAATAGACATTTCGCTGCAAGCCGGCGCCTTGGTGCTTGAGAACGGCGGTGAAACGTATCGGGCGGAAGAAACGTCCGTGCGCATCGCGCGTGCGTTGGGGGCGCAGAACGCTTCGTCTTTCGTCGCGCCGACGGTGGTCATCGTTTCCGCGACCGACTCCGATTTGTCGTATCACACCGCGATGCGGCGGATTACGCGGCGAACGGTCAATTTGAAAAAAATAGCGCAGGTTAACGATTTGTCGCGCCGCCTCGCTTCCCGCGGAAAAACGTCGAATCCGCGGCAGGTTGAAAATTTGCTGGACCGTATCAGGCGGACGCCGGAGCATCCCGACTGGCTGGTAACGTGCATGGCGGCGCTGAGTTCCCTGTTTTTTGCGCTCATGTTCGGCGGCGGCTGGATGGAAGCGGCCGCTTCGTTCGTGATAGGCATGATACTGCGCGTCGTGCTGCTGTTTTTGGATAAATTTCTGTTGAATAATTTTATTTTATCGGTTATTTCAGGCGGCCTGATTTCGGTCTTATCCGAATCGGTGCTGATTCTGGGATTGGTGCCGTCGTCGGTAACGGTTATGACGGCCGTGCTGATGCAGGTCGTACCGGGACTGGCCATTGTGAACGCGATCCGCGATCTGATTTCGGGCGATTTGATGGCCGGAACGGCCCGATTGGTGGATGCGTTTATGGTTGCAGCCGGACTTTCCGCCGGGTCGGCGTTCGGCGTATTGGTGTTTTCCCATGTTCTTTTTTGATTTGCTGCTTGCCGGAATTTGGGGCGCGGGGGCCGCCGCCGGGTTGTCGTATTGTTTCAATATCAGCCGTTACGATATCGTTTGGGGCGCCGTAACCGGCGGGTTGGGCTGGATGGTGTATACCGCCGTTTCAGCGGTTGCCGGCGGAACGGGCGCCTATTTTTGGGGGGCGCTGACCGCCGCCGTTTCTGCGGAGACTATCGCCATCGTCATAAAAAATCCGGCGACGGTATATTTGGTGCCCGGACTGCTGCCGCTCGTGCCCGGCGGCGGCATGTTTCAGACGATGCGCGCGGCCGTTCAGGGAAACCTTGAGGAAGCGCTTGCGCTCGGACTTTCGACGCTGACAGCCGCGGGCGCTATTGCGCTCGGCGTAGCGCTGGCTTCGTCCGCCGCCCGTATCGTCGCTTCAATTATCCGCCAGTGGCATAAACGGCGCTGATTACGGTTTCCCGTCTTCGGCACAATCGTATTTGCTCACGGCGCCCGTTGACCAGCGCTTCACGGCTGCCTGGAACTATGTTACCGTGCCTGCCGCTTGTTGTATTTTCTGTTTTTCGGTACCGAAGCAGGACCAAAATTATCCGTCCTGTTTGAGATTTTGCCGAAAGATAACGTGGCGGCAATCTGCCGAATCTTGGACGATTTTCCGATAATAGGTGATTTATAAATCATGCATTGATTGAATTCCTGAAATAAGGTAATATATTTTTTATGGATGAGCAGGTATCTGGTACACAGCACGATGAAGAAGAAATTTCTTTAGTTGATTTATTTTCCGTTATAATAAGATATCGAAAGGTGATTGCCGTTGGAACGGGAATCGCTGTATGTGCCGCAGCTTTATATTTATTTGTTTTGCCGCATATTTTTCCTTCCCTTAATAAGGAAAAATATGAAGTGCAGTATGCTTTGTCTGTCATTCGGGTTCCGCCTTCACTCAATTCGGAATTTCCCGAAGTTACAAAAGAAGTAACCAAAACCGATGCTTTTGCGTCGCGGGTCTTTTCACTCGTTAACGACCCGTCTTTTATTGCTGCGGTTTTTAAGGCGTATCCGTTTACCGATGCAAAAGTTAAAAAATTGGATCCGTATGAATATAATTCATACATACGTCAAACCGTTTTGAAAGAAAGTCTCAATTTTGAATTATCCGATTCAACCCTATTGGTCACCTGTATGTCGTCGGATATCGATTCGGTAAAAAAATTTATCATCGAATTGGTCAATGCCCTTAATACGCAATTGAAATCGACTCTTTCTCCGCAATTTGCACGGATATCCTTAAAAACGGAAAACATAATAAGTGAAAATAGAAATTTTCTGGAGAGTTCGACCGTTGACGTCCAATCTTTGAACTCATTACTGCAAATTAAAAGCGATTTGGACGTCTTGATTGGAACCGATCAATTCGTAACGGTTTCCTCTGATGCGTTCGTCGTCGGCGTGCCGCAAAAACGTATGATGAACTTGGTCATAGTCTTTTTTGCCGCTTTTTTCCTTTTTGTGTTTATAGCGTTCCTTTTAAATGCCGTAGCGAATAAAAAAAAGATCCGATCTGTTCCGAAAAAATCCTAAAAGCTTGGATTGACGGCAAAGGAAACAAACGATTGTGACAATTCTTTCTCTCGTAGTAAAAAATGTTTTGCGCAATAAGAAAAAAACGTTTTTGATTATTTCTCTGGTAACGGTCGTTTCTTGTCTTTTGCTGATTGCGAATACGATTTTTGAAACGGCAAATCGGGGAGTGAAAAAGACTTTTTCCGGCTGTTTAACGGGAGATTTTCTCATTTCCGAAAATTCTGAAAAAATAAACAGTATATTCGGATATGAAATGCCGTTCGTATCCGAATATGAGCCCGTTGATCAGCTTGCGTCTTTTTTGCCGATATCAGAAAAATTGGACGAATACGACTCCGTTTTACAGTATTCTCCTATAATAAGCGCCGCCGTTCAGGCGGAAATCGGAGGGTGTAAATATACCGTACCGATTTTTGGGATAGACAATAAAACTTATTTTGACGTATGTCCGGATATCCGCGTGGTGAAAGGCGACGCTGCATCTTTGTCGCCCGGTTCCCGCGGTATCTTTTTGAACGAATCGCTCGTTTCAGTTGTGGAATCTCAAGCGGGACGCCCTTTGGAGCTTGGCGAGGAAATCATTCTGAGTACGTTCGTTGACGGAAGTTTCAGAATCCGCAAAGGTCTGTTTCGCGGCGTAATCGCTTATCCTTCCGATGCGGAACCGTTCAATAAAATCGTTTTATCTGAACCGCAAATTTTACGGGAGTTGCTGAATTATTCCGTGTCGTTCAAAGAATCTCAAAATCAGTTTGAAGATTCTTCTCTCGGTGTGCCGGTTTCTGATTTCAGTATCGACGATTTATTTGCAGACACTTCGGTACGGGATACTGTCAGTGAAACTTCCGGATTAAGTCTTACGGATGTGGAATCTTATTTTGAGTCGGAAACGACCGAAGCCGTCGATTTTTCCGAGGTAGTTACGTGGAGTTTCATTCTGATCAAAGGGCGCGACGGTCAAACTGATAGACTCAAAACGCTTCTTTTTGATAAGATTTTACCCGGTAACGATGTAAAATGCCTGTCCTGGGTTACGGCCGCCGGATTGAGCGCGCAAGCCCCGTTCGCCATGCAGCTTGCTTTTAATTTTGGAATGATATTCATTATTATCGGTTCCATATTGGTGGTGACGAACGCTTTGGTGATTACGGTGTTTGAGCGCACCGCTGAAATCGGGACGATGCGTGCAATCGGAGCGCGAAAATCTTATATAAGATATCTGTTTATTTGGGAGACGTTTATTTTGATTATGAGCGGAACCGTTTTGGGGATCGTACTGGGGGCGTGCGTTTGTGCCGGTTTGCAAAAAAACGGTATACACCTTGATAATCAGTTGCTCGTTACGTTGTTCGGCGGCGCGTCGCTGCGTCCCGTCGTTTCCGCTAAAATTATGGCGATTCAGTGTTCGGGTTCTTTGGCGGTCGGCTTTTTAGCTTGGATTTTTCCCGTACACGTCGCGGTAAATATTCCTCCTGCGCAGATAATCGGTAAAAGTTAGTATGATTTGTTCTTTTGCAATAAAAAACCTGATTTGCCAGAGAAAACGCTATGTGATGATGTCTGTGGCGATTATGATCGGATTTTTTATGATAACCATTCTTACCTCACTTATGTCCGGTGCGATTGAAACCATAAAGAGTAAGGCTGCACGGTATTTTTCGGGGCAATTGTGCGTAATAGGATTAAACGGTCCGAATCGGGATATGGAAAATCCTCAAGAAATTATGGAGTTATTTACGGGCGGCGGGTATCGTTTTGAAACCGTTGCCATGCGTTCCGTTTTTACCAATGAGATGAGCCTTTTTTATAACGGCAGCTATGCCCGTATTCGGAAAACTATCGGAGTAGACTTTGAAGCGGAACGGCCCCAGCTTGAAAAACTTCCTTTTATTTCGGGCGGAATAGGGGACGGTATTTTGATCAGCCGGGCCATCACCGATGATCTGGGAATTCAAGTCGGCGATGAAATTGTGGTCAGTTTTACCACCGTTCGAGGGGTGTATAATACTGCCGTATTGCCCGTTGCCGGTATTTTTGATGAACTGAATATTTTCGGATATTGTATATATGTTGACAGAAAGCAACTGAACCGTATGCTCCAACTGCCGGAAAATTTTGTTACGGAGTTGGCTTTATACACCCGCAAAGGTGAAAATATCAACGCGTTGGTACGGACGGTTGCAGACTCTCTCGCACGATCAAATTCCGTCGTCGGCATTGCGCAAAATCGTTCCGAGTTTGAGCAGTTTATATATTCCGTACCGTCCGGTACCAGAACCTTTGTTATTGCTACAATAGAGGCGCAGCTGGAGCAAATTGCAACGCTTTTATCGGCGATCACTTTTTTGATGTATTTCGTACTGATCGTTTTTTTGCTGATTACCGTCGCCGGTATAATAAACACGTATGGGGTCATTATTTACGAGCGGCGCAAAGAGATCGGTACAATGCGTGCCATCGGAATGCATAAAAAGACGGTACGGAATCTGTTTTTATGTGAAGCTTTGTTTCTTACCGTTTTTTCCGTTTGCATCAGTTTTGCAATCAGTGTTGTAACTCTGCAGTTATGCCGGGTTTTTACTATAGAAAATATTCCTGCCGCAAATATGTTTATGGAATACGGGCGTTTACAGTACTATGTTGATGGCCGGCAGCTTTGCGTAAACGTAGTGTTTATTATGCTGAGCGTGCTTTTCGCCGTGCTGCGGCCCGCCATGCGTGCCGCTTCCATTTCACCTGCCGAAGTTCTTAGAATGTAACGAGGAGTTTAGCCATGCAAACAAAGAAATTGTTTTTAACTCTTTTTTTTATCGTGAGCGGATTATGCGTTTTTGCGCAAGTTGAGGATTCAAACGCGTTGCTTTCCGCGGTAGACTCGTTGATTTCCTTTGCCGATACGGATTTATCGGCAGAATATACGTTAGTAAACAGAAAACCGGGGGGAGCAACCAGTACGACTGTTGCGGCGATGTTCCGCCGCGACGCAAAAGATCAGTTCGTTATATTGATTCTTGAGCCGGCGATTGATAAGGGAAAAGGCTATTTGAAAACCGGTGAAAATTTGTGGCTGTACGATCCTGCCGACAGCAGTTTTACGTTTACCAGCGCAAAAGATCGGTTCCAAAGTATGTGTATCCGCAATTCCGATTTCAACCGGCCTAACTATTCCGGAAATTATTCCGTCCTTTCTGCCGAAAAAGAAACACTCGGAAAGTTCGAGTGTACCGTACTGAAGTTGGAAGCAACGAATAATTCCATTGCATACCCCATATCGAAGATTTGGGTTTCTTCAGATAATTTGATACGGAAAATAGAGGACTACAGTTTGTCCGGCCAGTTGATGCGCTCGACCGCCATTCCTTCGTATCAGAAGCTGGATGAACGGTGGCTGCCGCAAACCATGGTTATTCAGGATAATTTGGTGTATAAAATAGTCAACAATAAAAAAGAATACGAACGTACGACTGTTACGATAAAAAATCCTTCATTGCAGAAATTACCGGATACCATATATACGAAAGAATATTTGCAGCGGATGCGGTAGCAATGAAAAAAAAATATCTGTTGATAAGCGGTTTGTTATTTTGTTTTCTGCTGAGCGGTGGTGCGGAAACTGATGATTTTTCATTGGATGATTTGTTTGCTGATTCTCAGGATGAAATACAAACGTCTGAGGTTAATCAGCAAAGTGTGCTGTCTCAGCTAGAATCTGTGGAACCCATCGTTTTTTCTCCGGGTTTTTCTTTTAGCGGTTTTACCGGAATGGGCTGGAAAGACTTTCCCGTTGCGGCGGAAGATTTTAAACAATTGCGGCCGCTGTTCGGTCTTGATGCTTCTGCTCATGTGGGGATTACCGCTCGTCCTGATAAAAACGTGAAAATGTATACGTATATATCTACTTCCATTGATCAGAATACGATTACGAAGCCCTGGTCTATTGTAAAAATAGAGCAACTATATATTGATTATAATTTAAAAGATTTTTCGTTCATAAAAATAGGCAAGTTTCCCGTTTCCGTAGGCAAATTCCTCGATTTAAAAGAAGGAACTTCGTTTTTGTTGAATTTTCCGCTGTTATTGGATGGAGTAAATCTGTTTGCCAATGTTCCGCCGACAGCTATCGTTCCGGATGATCCTCAGCAAATTTATAAAAACATGTTGTACAGTGTATGGCTTGATAAAGTGTTCGGTACCGTTCGCTTTACGACGGGGTTACAGTATGTGTATAAGCAAGATTTAACCGCTCTTTTGGCATTAAAAACCGTTTTATTCGACGTGGATACCGGACTGGAAGCTTTGTATAAAAATCCGGCAAATTCTCTGTCTGCGCGGCTGAACTTTTTGTATCCTTCAAACAAGTTTCAGATTGGAGGCGAGTATTCGTTTACTTTGTCGGATAATTTTACGGCGTATACGCACGCTGCCGAAGGCGTTTTACGGTTAAAATCAATTTTTGATTCAGGAGTTGATTTATATTTTGCCGCAAAACATGCGTTTAACACTTCTTCCGGATATTTTCTCGGACTGCTGAGTTTTTCGCCTTGGCACCGCATGACTACCCGTATCGGAATTCCCGTGATTTACGGAAATCAAGGTTTCGCAATGACTTCGGATCTGCTCGACGGTATATCGCTGAACAAACGTCTGTCGCTCATTCTTTCCGTAACGATTGCGGCCGATTTATAGTTTATTTTTGTTTATAATTTTCTGCAAGACAGCCGTCTTTTAACCTGATGATGTGATCGGCTGTTGAAAAAATGCTTTGATCGTGTGTGGAAAAAATAAAGGTCGTGTTGAATTCCTTGTTTATTTTTCGCATCAAATTGATGATATCTTCTCCCGTTTTACTGTCGAGATTGGCAGTCGGTTCGTCTGCCAGCACGACGATTGGTTTTGAAGCAAGCGCCCGCGCGATTGCCACCCGTTGCCGCTGTCCGCCGGATAATTGGTTCGGTTTGTGATCTTTCCATTCTGTTAAACCCACCGCGTCTATTAAATATTCGACGTATGCTTTATTCCGTTTTTTTTGTTCTTTTGTTATATGCTTGTTTAAAGTGAGCGGGAACATAATATTTTCGGCAATATTCAGTACCGGAAGTAAATTGAACGATTGAAAAATAAATCCCAAAAACGTTTTTCTGATATCGGTCAATTCAGATTCGCTCAGATTTTGTATGTTTTTTCCATTTAAAGTCAATCTGCCTGATGAAGGCGTATCAATGCATCCGATCATATTCAGGATCGTTGACTTGCCGGAACCTGACGGACCGATAATTGAAACGAAATCTCCCTGCGCTATTTCAAAAGACACATTTTTTACTGCGGGAACAATGGTTGATCCTAATGCATAATTTTTACATACAGCATCCAAAGCTACAATATTCATGCAAGCATGATACTTTATATTCTTTTATAAAGTCAAGAATACTATCCGTTTGTATGTTGCCGGTAGATTCTTGACATACCGGATCTTGATTATAATTACCATATAATGTATAGTTGAGAACGTTAAAATTGTCTTTCTGAAGCTGGCGGGAATCTTCTTATGCGATAAGGATATGTGCATGGATAATGAAATAACCAATGATACGGATGAAATCAGTTTAATAGATCTTTTTGCCGTTTTGCTGCGGCATAAAGCGCTGATAATTTCCGTTACGGTAACGGCCGCTCTCGCCGTCGTTATTTTCTCTATTGTTTCTCTGGCGCTTCCGCCGGATATTTCACCGCTGCCCAACGAATATACGCCTTCTGCCCATATGCTTATCAACGATTCGTCTGCTTCGGGGTCAGGCGGCTTGTCCGCAATGATCAATTCAAGCGGACTCGGCAGTCTGGCGAGTTTGGCCGGTGTTTCGACTTCAAGTCAATCTTACAGTTCTCTCGCCGTATATCTTGCCGGTACGAATTTGTTTCTCGATACGATTGTCGATAAATTCGGATTTATTGAACTTTGGCAAATCAAAAAATCGCCGCGCGCCGAAAGCCGTAAAATGCTGAAAAACCTGCTTACCGCCTCTTTTGACGAAAAAACGGCGGTTTTTACGATCAGCTTTACCGATATAGACCCCGTTTTTGCCCAGTCCGTCGTTAATTTTGCCGTCGATTATATGGAAAACCGTTTCCTTGAAATGGGGCTCGATAAAAACAAACTTGAAAAACGGAATATGGAAGAAAACCTTGCCTCAAGCTACGATGAAATTATCCGTTTGCAGAAAAAAATTCAGGAATTGGAATCGTCCGTTTCAAACGGATACACGGCGGCCTCCATACCGGCCATAATGCTCGATACGTCCATGCTGAAATTGGAACTTGCCGCCCAGCAGGAAGTATATACTCAGATTAAAACGCAATACGAGTTGCTGAAAATCACAATGGCGAGTGAAACTCCCGTTTTTCAAATACTTGAACGTGCGGAAGTGCCGGATCAAAAATCGAAACCTTCCCGCGGAATGCTTTGTATAATCGTTACGTTTGCAGCTTTTTTCCTTTCCGTTTTTTTGGCGTTTCTGCTGAACGCCGTTGATAATATAAAAAAGGATCCTGAAGCAATGGCAAAGTTGTCGGCCGGAAAACGTCGGAAGGAATCTTAATCATATGAATTGCAAAAACTGTTTTTGGATTTTTACGTTTTGTTTCGTTTTGCTGTACGGTTCTTTTGCCCAGAACGCGGATCTGTTCGGTTCTTCTGCCGGTTCGTCTAAAGTATCCAATTCGACCGATTCATTGTCGACATTATCGATCGATGCTTCAAAAGAACTGCTCAAGAATAAAACGTCTCAGGATGGCGAGCTCGTCCCGTCGGCGCAGCTGGCGATGTCTTCTTCAGATTATCTGGTTACCGCAGGCGACGTGTATACGCTTGCGTTCGCCGTGGGCGGAACGCCCGTTACGTACGCCATTTCCGTCGATACGACGTACCGCATCCGCGTGGCGAATCTCGCCGTGCTGGATGTGGCCGGAAAAACGTTCGTTCAGACGAAACAAGCGGTTGAAGAAATCGTAACGAAAAACTATCCGATGAGCGGCGTACAGTTCGTACTGCTGACACCGGCCGTATTCAAAGTAACCGTGAACGGTGAAGTTACGAAGACCAGTGTCCTGCAGTCCTGGGGGCTGACCCGATTGTCTTCCGTGTTGGAAGATTTGCTGACTGTCTATTCGTCGACCCGCAACGTAACCGTCACTTCGGCTAACGGCAAAAAGCGTTCATACGATTTGTTCAGGGCTTCCCGTTTCGGCGAGCTGTCGCAGGACCCGTATCTCCGTCCCGGCGATACGGTTACCGTCAATCGCGCCGACCGGAAAATTAAAATAAGCGGTGCGGTTGAGCGTCCCGGCGAATACGAATTACTTTCGGATGAAAACCTTTCCCGGCTGGTAACGTATTATGCCGGCGGTTTAACCGAATTTGCCGATATTTCGCGCGTAGAGCTTACCCGTCTGCTGGGAACGGATTCTTTATCCGGTGAAAAAATTTATTTGGATAAGGATTCGTTTTCCGCCGATTACGGTTTGTACGCGCATGATTCCGTCTACATTCCGACCTACACGGAGCTGAAACCGGTCGTTTTCTTTGAAGGTGCCGTTTATTCCAATGAAACTTCCTCCGCAACGCTTTCAGCTTCTTCTCAGACGCGGATCGTGCCGGAAGCTTCGACCCGTATTGCCGTAACGTTCAACGTCGGTGAAAATTATGCGAGTCTTATCCGCAGAAATAAAAAGATGTTCTCCGAAGTCTCCGATACGGAGAATTCATATATCATCAGGCGTAACGGTACTATGATTCCCATCAATATAGACAGAATCCTGTACGACGTGTCCTTTTACAGTAAAGAAAGCGTTGAACAGTATGATACGCTGATGATTCCGTTTTGCCAATATTTCGTGTCCGTAGCCGGCGCGGTAAAAGTTCCTGGCCGGTATCCGTATATTCCCAACCGCGATTGGTCGTATTATATCGGTTTGGCAGGCGGATTTGATGAAAACCGCAACACGAACAGTATTATCACCATTAAAGACCGGTACGGCAATGTACTCCAAAAAACGGATCTGATAACTCCCGAATCAACGATAACGGCAAAAACCAATTCGTTTACGTATTATTTCAATCAATATTCTCCCGTTATTACGACGATCCTTTCTCTCATCACGACGGCGCTTACCGTCTATTCCGTTACGAAATAACGGCGGAGTGTTCCGTTTTTCGCCACTTGAAATTTCCGGTATTAGCAGCTATGATAATGCCGGAAGATTCGCCGCAATCCGTTGATTGCGGTTCCGGCTTTCGATCAATCATATATCGTTGTCCACACAGGTTTTAAGGAAGGTTTGGTATGAATGCGGCTCTAGAAACGTTAAAAGAACGGGGATTTTTTCAGCAATGCACGGATATCGACGGTTTGTCGGCGCTGATGGATAAAGGTCCCGTTACCTTTTATGTCGGATGCGATCCTACGGGCCCCAGTCTCCACGTCGGTCATATGGTACCGTTTTTTGCGCTGCGCCATCTGCGCGACGCGGGGCACGTCGGCATCGCGCTCGTCGGCGGAGGAACCGCCCGGATCGGCGATCCTTCGGGCAAGACCGAAATGCGTAAAATGCTTACGTACGATCAAATAGACGATAACGTCAAAAAAATAGAAGCGCAGCTCAACCGTTTTATCGGCTTCGACGGTATTCATGCGATGAGCGACAATAATAAGTTTTGGCTCGCTGATTTGAATTATATCGATTTTCTGCGCGACATCGGTTCGTGCTTTTCCGTTAACCGGATGCTTACGTTTGAATCGTACAAAAAACGGATGGAAACCGGTTTGTCGTTTCTGGAGTTTAACTATCAGCTGCTGCAGAGTTTCGATTTTCTGAAACTGCACGAACGGCACAACGCCTGTCTTCAGATCGGCGGAGACGATCAGTGGGGTAATATCGTCGCCGGCGTCGATCTGATCCGCCGGAAAACCGGAGACGAAGTTTTCGGGCTGACGTTCCCGCTTATCACCCGTTCCGACGGCAAAAAAATGGGAAAAACGGAAAAAGGCGCACTGTTTCTTGACCCCGCGCTCACACCGATATTCGATTTCTTTCAATATTGGCGCAACGTTGCCGACGCCGACGTCCGCAAATTCCTGCTGCTGTTTACGTTCTTATCCGTTGCCGAAGTGGACGCAATCGTTTCGGGTGACATCAATAAGGCGAAGGAACGGCTCGCTTGGGAAGTAACGGCCGTCATTCACGGAAAGGCTGAAGCCGATACGGCGCTTGCCGGGGCGAAGGCTGCGTTCGGCGGCGGCGGAGACCGCGCGTCCATGCCGACGGCAACTTTGCCCGCCGCTTTGTTTGCCGGCGAGGGAATCGGCGTCGTCGATCTGTTCTTTGAATCAAAGCTCGCTGCAACCAAAAGCGACGCCCGCCGGCTGGTGCAGCAAGGCGGTGCGTATATGACCGGTGCCGACGGTACCGAAACGCAGCTGCAGGATATCGCCGCCAAAATTACTGCCGCCGATTTCGACGGCAGCGGGGAATTGATTCTTCGCGCCGGAAAAAAGAAATTTATCCGCGTTATCTATCAATAAACGGAGGCGTGTGCCTATGAGCTCGAAAAATAAAAAGAATCCGGAGCGTTCGGACGAACAAGTTTCTAATAAGAAGCTCCGTTCGAAACTGACGCTTCGCGGCGTATTATCGGTTTTGGTTATTGCGGTTATCGTCCGGCAACTGTTCGCCGGCGATTATGAAAGCGTGTTCATGGGCGTGCTGACGCTCGTCCTGTTCGCGATTCCGGTGCTGATCGACCGGAAGATGGGGATAGACATACCGTCCGGCCTTGAAGCGGTCATTCTCTGTTTTATTTTTGCCGCCGAAATCTTGGGTGAAGTCGATTCGTTTTATACGAAATTCAAACATTGGGATACGATGCTGCACACCGTGAACGGTTTTCTGATGGCTGCCGTCGGGTTCGCGCTGGTCGATATTTTCAACCGCAGTGATAAATTTGCTTTTAAACTGTCTCCGTTCTTTTTGGCAATAACGGCGTTCTGCTTTTCGATGACGGTCGGCGTATTGTGGGAATTTTTCGAGTTCGGAATGGATATGCTTTTCAATACGGATATGCAGAAAGATTATATCGTTACGCAGATCAATTCGGTAAAATTCAATCCGGACGGACTCAATATCGTGAGCCGGGTACCGGTGAAAACGCTCGTCGTTAACGGTGAAGACTGGATAAGCCGTTTCGGCGGCTATATCGATATCGGTCTGATCGATACGATGAAAGATCTGTTCGTCAATTTTATCGGCGCAGTTATATTTTCCGTCATCGGTTTTTTCTATGTCAAAAACCGCGGTAACGGAAAATTTGCCAAGCAGTTCATTCCGACGGTCAAACCTGTCTCCGTGGAGGAGCTTTCCGGTTCCGATGCGCCGTAACGTGTGTTTTCACCGTCCGGAAGCGACGGTGAAAGCTGTTGTCAGCGTCGGTGAAAGCGGTTGTCAGCGTCGTCCTTCGTGCTGGTGCGCAATAAAAATACTGAAAAAAATAATAGAAAAAAAGGAAAAAAAGAGTTGACAAAGGGGAGAGAAGTGTGATAGATTAGTCAACGTCGCCGCTAAACAGCACTTCAAAACACTGAAAACGGTAACAATACCTTGAAAACTTTGCAGTTCCGTACCAATAAAAAAAACGGTTCAGAAAGAAAGTTCACAAAGTATCTTGAAAGAAAAGCCGAGTTGTGATAAACTCAATGCACTTGCGAAAGCAGGAATAAAGCTGAAAGCCTGAGAAAAAAGGGGAGTAAGCGATGATATTTGACAGTAAAGGGAAGGGAAAGAAAGACAAAGGTTTAATGCAAAAGCAGAAAACCGGTAAGGTCAGTACGTTCGGTACGGGAAACCGTATTGAAAGAGAAAGAATGGAAGACAGAGTAACATCTGTAAACCCGCCGAGTATGAAAATATTCGGCAGATTCCTTGAAAATAAGAAGGAATCGAACTGAAATGAAATCATCGGCTCTTCGGAGCTAATGAATAAATCATGGAGAGTTTGATCCTGGCTCAGAACGAACGCTGGCGGCGCGTCTTAAGCATGCAAGTCGAACGGCAAGAGATAGCAATATCTCCTAGAGTGGCGGACTGGTGAGTAACACGTGGGTGACATACCCTTCAGATGGGGATAGCTATTAGAAATAGTAGATAATACCGAATACGAGCACAGAGGTTAGAGAGCTGTGAGGAAAGGAGCTAAGGCTCCGCTGAAGGAATGGCCTGCGGCCCATTAGCTAGTTGGTGAGGTAAAAGCCCACCAAGGCGATGATGGGTATCCGGCCTTAGAGGGTGAACGGACACATTGGGACTGAGATACGGCCCAGACTCCTACGGGAGGCAGCAGCTAAGAATATTCCGCAATGGACGAAAGTCTGACGGAGCGACGCCGCGTGGATGAAGAAGGCCGGAAGGTTGTAAAATCTTTTGAAACTGAAGAATAAGCGTTGTAGGGAATGACAGCGTGGTGACAGTAGGTTTTGAATAAGCAACGGCTAATTACGTGCCAGCAGCCGCGGTAACACGTAAGTTGCGAGCGTTGTTCGGAATTATTGGGCGTAAAGGGCATGTAGGCAGTTTTGCAAGCTTGGTGTGAAATCCCGGGGCTCAACCCCGGAACCGCATTGAGAACTATAAGACTAGAGTTACTGAAGTGAAACTGGAATTCCAGGTGTAGGGGTGAAATCTGTAGATATCTGGAAGAACACCAATGGCGAAGGCAAGTTTCAGGCAGATAACTGACGCTGAGGTGCGAAGGTGCGGGGAGCGAACAGGATTAGATACCCTGGTAGTCCGCACAGTAAACGATGTACACTAGGTGTCTGGTCAAGAGACTGGGTGCCAAAGCAAACGTGATAAGTGTACCGCCTGGGAAGTATGCCCGCAAGGGTGAAACTCAAAGGAATTGACGGGGGCCCGCACAAGCGGTGGAGCATGTGGTTTAATTCGATGGTACGCGAGGAACCTTACCTGGGTTTGACATATACTGGAATGTGTTGGAGACAACAGAGCGTAGCAATACGCCGGTATACAGGTGCTGCATGGCTGTCGTCAGCTCGTGCCGTGAGGTGTTGGGTTAAGTCCCGCAACGAGCGCAACCCCTACTGCCAGTTACCAGCAAGTAATGTTGGGGACTCTGGCGGAACTGCCGGTGACAAACCGGAGGAAGGTGGGGATGACGTCAAGTCATCATGGCCCTTATGTCCAGGGCTACACACGTGCTACAATGGTTGAAACAGAGCGAAGCGAATCCGCAAGGTAGAGCAAAACGCAAAAAAGCAATCGTAGTTCGGATTGGAGTCTGAAACTCGACTCCATGAAGTTGGAATCGCTAGTAATCGCGCATCAGCACGGCGCGGTGAATACGTTCCCGGGCCTTGTACACACCGCCCGTCACACCATCCGAGTAGAGGGTACCCGAAGCCGGTAGTCTAACCCGAAAGGGAGGACGCTGTCGAAGGTACGTTTTGTAAGGAGGGTGAAGTCGTAACAAGGTAGCCGTACCGGAAGGTGCGGCTGGATCACCTCCTTTCTAAGAGAAAGGTAACAGCAGTATAAAAGCTGCAAAAGGTATTGTGTATATACCGCCCGTTCACTGATTCTTATCACTCTTTCTTTCCTTTTCCCTTTTTGTTATATAATGCGAAAGTTTCAGAAATGAAACTGGAGATGAAAGGACGATCTGGGGATATAGCTCAGCTGGCTAGAGCATCGGCTTTGCAAGCCGAGGGTCAGGGGTTCGAATCCCCTTATCTCCAATAAAACTGATTTGCGGTTTTATATCGAAGAAATTGCTATGTAATTTTTGCGGTACAAGAAGAAGCGCAGGAAGTTTTTCAGTGAAATCTGGTGTCGAAGCTAGAGAATAATGAAGAGATCTTTGAAAAGAACAGGGAAGGGAAACGAAGAAGGAATTGAATGAAAGTTCAATTTCGGAATGAAGGTAAAAGAAGATACCTTTGATATGCGAGGATGCGGAAGCGAAGCTTGACGAGAAAAGAGCGGAAGTATCCGAGAGAGTGTATTGAAGGGAAGAAAAGATAATATGGTCAAGCGAAAATAGGTTTATGGTGGATGCCTAGGAGCTGAGAGGCGAAGAAGGCCGTGATAAGCTGCGAAAAGCCGCGGGTAGGAGCAAATATCTGTTAAACCGCGGATAGCCGAATGGGGTAACCCACAGGGAGCGATTCCTGTACTACAGTGACTGAATAAAATAGGTCAGTAGAGCCAGACTGTGTGAAGTGAACCATCTAAGTAACACGGGAAAAGAAATCAAGAAGAGGAGCGATCCTCCGGAGATTCCGAAAGTAGCGGCGAGCGAAATCGGAAGAGCCCAAACGTAAGTACCGCAAGGTACAACGGGTTGTAGGGCCGCATGGGGATGACCCGAAGAGTTGAGATAAAACTTATTTATAGCAGAAAGGTATGGGAATGCCTGCCGAAGAGGGTGAAAGCCCCGTAAGCGAAATGAATAGGACTCTTTGATGCGGTACCTGAGTACGGCGGGGCACGAGAAACCCTGTTGGAATCTGGGTCGACCACGATCCAAGGCTAAATACTCCTCAGCTACCGATAGTGAACCAGTACCGTGAGGGAAAGGCGAAAAGAACCCCAGTAAGGGGAGTGAAAAAGAACCTGAAACCATAAACTGACAAGATGTCACGGCACGAAAGTGTTGTGGCGTGCCTTTTGTAGAATGAACCTGCGAGTTACGTTATGCAGCGAGGTTAAGGCATAGTAGTGCTGGAGCCGGAGGGAAACCGAGTCTGAAAAGGGCGAACAGTTGCATGGCGTAGACCCGAAGCCAAGGTGATCTAGTCATGAGCAGGTTGAAGCAAGGGTAAAACCTTGTGGAGGACCGAACTATAATCTGTTAAAAAAGGTATGGATGACTTGTGACTCGGAGTGAAAGGCTAAACAAACCTGGAAATAGCTGGCTCTCCCCGAAATGCCTTTAGGGACAGCCTCATACAAAATTGCAGGAGGTAAAGCACTGGATGGGCTAGGGGGCGTCACTGCCTACCAACCCCAATCAAACTCTGAATGCCTGTAATCAACGTATGGGAGTGAGACTGCGTGCGACAAGGTTCGTAGTCAAGAGGGAAACAGCCCAGACCAACAACTAAGGTCCCGAAATACCGCTAAGTGTAAAATGAAGTGCAAATGCAAAGACAGCCAGGAGGTTGGCTTAGAAGCAGCCATTCCTTAAAAGAGTGCGTAATAGCTCACTGGTCGAGCATGTGTGCGCAGATAATGTAACGGGGCTAAGCGGTATACCGAAGTTTTGGATCAGTATCATAAGATATTGGTGGTAGGGGAGCATTCCATTAACTGAAGAAGGAAGACCTGTGAGGGGTTCTGGAGGAAATGGAAGAGAGAATGCAGGTATAAGTAACGCAAAGACGGGTGAGATCCCCGTCCGCCGAAAACCTAAGGATTCCTGGGTAAAGGCAATCTGCCCAGGGTAAGTCGGCCCCTAAGGCGAGGACGAAAGTCGTAGTCGATGGGAATCTGGTTCAAAATCCAGAACCTTCAATAGTTTCGAGGGCAGGACGCATGAGGTGAAACCCGGCCGGAGAATGGTAGTTCCGGTCGAAGCGACGAGCTGAAGAGAGATACAGGTAAATCCGTATTTTGAGGTGAGTTGTGACAGCGAGCGGAGAGAAAGTCGAAGTGAAGCGGGTGTAATCAAGGTGCCGAGAAATACTGTCTAAGGCTAGGCTATTGAAGACCGTACCGGAAACCGACACAGGTAGGAAGGATGAGAAATCTAAGGCGCACGAGCGACCTCGCGTTAAGGAACTCGGCAAAATGCACACGTAACTTCGGAAGAAGTGTGGCCCCTGATTGGTAAAAGAATGGGGGTGGCACAGAGCAGGCCCAGGCGACTGTTTATCAAAAACACAGCCATCTGCGAATCAGTAATGAGACGTATAGGTGGTGACACCTGCCCGGTGCTGGAAGGTTAAGAGGAGCGGTAATACGAGAGTAGAAGCTGTGAATCGAAGCCCCAGTAAACGGCGGCCGTAACTATAACGGTCCTAAGGTAGCGAAATTCCTTGTCGGGTAAGTTCCGACCCGCACGAATGGTGTAACGATTCTGGGCACTGTCTCAACGCGAGACTCGGTGAAATTTATATACCGGTAAAGAAGCCGGTTACCCACAGTTAGACGGAAAGACCCCGTGAACCTTCACCGTAACTTACTATTGGGATTCTATTTATGATGTGTAGAATAGGCGGGAGACAGAGAAGCATGGGCGTCAGCTTGTGCAGAGTCGAAAAGTGAAATACCGCCCTTTATGAATGGAATTTCTAACCGGAGCCATGAAGCTGGTGCCGGGACAATGGTAGGCAGGCGGTTTGACTGGGGCGGTCGCCTCCAAAAGAGTAACGGAGGTGCGCGAAGGTCTCCTCACGCTGGTTGGAAATCAGCGCACGAGTGTAAAGGCACAAGGAGGCTTGACTGCGAGACAGACATGTCGAGCAGGTACGAAAGTAGGTCTTAGTGATCTGGCGGTAGCGAGTGGAAGCGCCGTCACTTAACGGACAAAAGGTACTCCGGGGATAACAGGCTGATCTTCCCCAAGAGTTCACATCGACGGGAAGGTTTGGCACCTCGATGTCGGCTCATCGCATCCTGGGGCTGGAGCAGGTCCCAAGGGTTTGGCTGTTCGCCAATTAAAGCGGTACGTGAGCTGGGTTCAGAACGTCGCGAGACAGTTCGGTCCCTATCTGCTGTGGGCGTTGGATGGTTGAGAGGAGCTGCTTTTAGTACGAGAGGACCGAAGTGGACGAACCTCTGGTTTACCAGTTATCCTGCCAAGGGTAAGTGCTGGGTATCTAAGTTCGGAAGGGATAACCGCTGAAAGCATCTAAGTGGGAAGCCCACCTCAAGATAAACCATCCCTGAGGGTTTAACCCTCCTGAAGACTCCAGACAGACTATCTGGTTGATAGGCTGCAGGTATAAGTATAGTAATGTATTCAGCCGAGCAGTACTAATAAGTCGTGAGGCTTGACCATATTATCGTTTCTTGATAATCTTATGAAACCTTTGAAGCGCAATAGCCTGAACCGCAGCGGCTCTTGATATTGTATCGTTTCCTTTAATCTGTTTAATTGCCTGGTGGCCATAGTGGAGAGGTAATACCCGTTCCCATCCCGAACACGGAAGTCAAGCTCTCTTACGCCGATGATACTGCTATTGCGGGAAAGTAGGTTGCTGCCAGGCTTTTTTTATTTTAAAACTCTTTTCAAACTCTCATACGCATAAAACGTGCAGGAAAAAGTCTCCACGAGTGTTTTAGTTTTCATTTTGGTGTTATTGTATTTGATTGCCCGCAAGTCTGTAATCTTTTTCTTTATTACTGGACTATTTTCACTATTACTGATATTATAGGTAAGGATTAAGATTATGAATAAAATTTCACGAGAGCAAAAATTACAAAAAATTCTTGAAACGGAAAAGATACTTACCGATATTCAGGATGTTGACGTTCTGCTTGAAAGACTTTTAACAGAAGCTCGCGGTATTGTTCATGCTGATGCCGGATCAATTTACGTATATGAGAATGAAAAATTAAGTATAAAATATGCTCAAAATGACACGCAACGACGAAAACTTGCTCCAGGTCAGAAATTGCCGTTTTCTTATTTTTCTTTTGCCGTTAATGAAAAATCTATTGCCGGTTTTTCTGTTCTGAAAGGAACTGCCGTAAATATTTCGGATGCATATGCTTTGTCTCCTGAACTGCCGTATTCATTTAATAAACAGTCTGACAGTGTGACCGGATATCGAACGAAATCTATTTTGACGCTGCCGTTGCGCACCGCTGCAGGTAAAATTCTCGGCGTTTTGCAGATGATAAATGCATTGGATACTGATGGGACCATTATCAGTTTTGATGAAGATGCCGAATTATTTTTGACTCATTTTGCTTCAGCGGCAACGCAAGCTTTGGAAAGGGCTTATTTAACCCGTTCTATGGTTATGCGAATGATTACTATGGCCGGTTTTCGTGATCCGAAGGAAACCGGAGGTCATGTTCTTCGGGTGTCAAGTTATGCGGTTGAGATTTATGATCGTTGGGCGTTTGAAAACCATATTCCGGAAGATGAACAGCATAAATTCCGCGATGCATTAAAAATTGCGGCCATGCTGCATGATGTCGGAAAAGTCGGTATTCCGGATGTTATTTTAAAAAAACCGGGCTCGTTCACGGACGAAGAATATGCTATTATCAAAACGCATACGTATTTGGGAGCTTGCCTGTTTGCGGAGATTGAATCGCCGCTCGACGAAATGGCGCGTGCGGTCGCCCTGCATCATCACGAACGCTGGGACGGTACCGGATACCCAGGAAACGTCGATCTTTCTAAGATAACCGTTGGAGATTTCTCCGAAGATTTATGTACTGATGGTCTTGCTGGTGAAGAAATTCCGCTTGCGGCACGCATCGTGGCATTGGCAGACGTTTTTGATGCACTTTCGTCAAAGCGTATCTATAAGCAGGCATGGAACGAGCGCGACGTTCTTGCGGAGATTTTGGCTGAATCCGGTAAGCAATTTGATCCGCAGATTGTTTCAATATTTTTCAAAGTGCAGCCGCAGATAAGCGAAATCCGTCTTGCATATCCCGATGCAACCTAGCGGTATCGTTTCAGCTTTTTTTGAATTTCCTTATCGAAGCAGTTTGCAAAATTATTACTGTTTTTTTGATTGTATGAACCGTTCCGTTCCGGTTGAATGCCGGCCGTTACGAGTGAATAGTTAAAATTTCTGATAGATATGTATTCCGAGATATTTTCAGGAGTAAATATTGTTCCCCGATCGTTTAGAACTGTTATCTTTTTCGCTATTAAACGTGCCGCAAGCGGTATGTCTCGGGTAACCGCAATGTCGTCCGGTTCAACGTTTGCTACGATATAATTATCGGCAGCGTCTGCCGTTGCTTCGGCTTGTATCATGTGAACGTTTTCCCAGTCTGGTAGGGAAAGCTGCCTGTTTGCAACGAAATAAAGCGGAAATTGCAATCGTTTGGCAAATTTTAAAACCAGATTTCTGACCGGAACGGGACAGGAATCCGCATCTATCCATACGCTGAAACCCTGCATGAATTAATTGAGCGCCTTTTCGATATTTGAAATCATTTTAAGCGTAAGTTCTTCCGCTTCGGAAAGTTCTCTTGAGCTCGGAGATTTTGCCAGCTGTGCGTTTTTTATTTTTTCTTTATACAATTCATCGCACAGCATGATACCGGCCAGTATTGCGCTTTGCAGCGGTTCTTTCGTGTCCGCATTGTTTTCAAGCTGTTTGACGATTTGATTATAATAGGTCAGCAGACTTTGCAGATACGCTGAACTTTCTTTTGCCTTGATTGTAAAAGAGGTACCTAATGTATCAATCTGAAGTGTTCCCATCTGCGTACGACTCCGATTTTATATCCGAAAACGGGGCGGTTCGTTAAAAAATATCAAATTGACCGTTATTTTGTTCAGCCGGTGTGCCGTTGAATAACGAGTCTTCTTTTTCTTCTATTATATCGTCTTGTGCTGCAGGAACGTCTGCGGCTCCGTACGTTTGTACGGGAGAAACCGTCGTCGTTTCCGGTACTGCCTGCGGAGCGGAAGTGTCCGTTTCCTGAGCGAAAACGGACGGCTGCGCCGTCGTGTGTTCCGCAGGAGCCGTTTGCTGCTGCGGGGACTGAAGCTGACCGGCTGCTTGCAATACAGAATTTTCAACTGTATTCAGCCGGTCCAGTGCATGAAGAATTCCCTGTTCGATCTTGGATTGATCCTGCTCATATGCGGATAATGCAGCGGCGGCTTCTTTTCCGGATTGTTCAAGCTGCGCACATTTCTGTTTCAGCTCGGCATTTTCCGTTACAAGCAGTCCCAGTTTTGCAACGATACTTTCAACTTTCTGTTCAAGTACGCGAATCTGATCAAGGGAAATCATCTGCTATGCACCCAGTGCCTTTTTTGCCGTTTCAACGACCGCTTTGAATGCATCCTGATCTTCGATTGCCATATTAGACAACGCCTTGCGGTTGATCAGCACGCCTGCTTTCGTAAGACCTTCGATAAAACGAGAATAGGAAAGGCCTTCTTCACGGACTGCGGCGTTAATACGCGTAATCCACAAAGACCTCATATCGCCCTTTCTGTCACGGCGGTCCACGTATGCGTGCGTCAGTGATTTTACAACTGCGTCTTTTGCAGCTTTATAATTCGTGCTTCTTCTTCCGGTAAAACCTTTTGCCAGTTTCAGGATTTTGGCACGGCGATTCTTGCGTTTCGTTCCGTCAATTGCTCTTGACATCGTATTCTCCTAATTTGTAATTAACCGTAAGGCAGAAGCTGTTTGCGGACTTTAGCGGCATCCGCTTCGCTTAAAATACCGGAAGCGCGGAGCTGTCTCTTGCGTTTCGCGGCCTTTTTGGTCAGGATATGGCGAAGATTCATCTTCTTATACTTGACTTTTCCACTTCCGGTCAACGAAAACCGTTTCGCTGCGGCACGCTTTGTTTTCATTTTGGGCATTTACGTTACCTCGTCATTTTTTTGCTTTCGGACTTAATGTCATCGACATAAAACGGCCTTCCATAGCGGGCTGTTTTTCTACGACATATTCGTCGTCCAGTCTTTTCAGGACTTCTTTCAGAACATCATAACCGAGTTCGGTATGGGCAAGTTCACGCCCGCGGAAGCGGATGGTTACTTTTACCTTATTACCTTCGGCCAGAAATTCTTGTACATGCTTCGATTTAAAATCAAGATCGCCTGCGCCGATTTTCGGCTGCATTCTGATTTCCTTGAGTTTAAGCAGTTTCTGGTTCTTCTTGGAGTCACGGAGCTTTTTCTCCTGTTCAAACCGGTACTTGCCGTAATCGAGAATTTTACATACCGGCGGATTCGCCTGCGGTGCAACTTCAACAAGGTCGAGCTCACGCTCTTTAGCCATTTTGAGAGCCTCAATGGTAGGGACAATACCTTTTTGTTCACCCTCATCGTCTATTAGTCTGACTTCTCGAACACGGATTTGTTCATTAATCCGTAAACCCTTATTTTCCGCCAACGATCCCCCTTGGATTATTCGTGTGCAATGCAGCAGGAATAACACTTATGTAAAGCATATACGTTATCATAACAGATATGCGGGTGGCATGTCTAGTATGTAAAATGATTTTTTTGTATTGCACGAGTTGCCGTTCAGCCGTTATCGGACTGTCTTTGGGTAATCGCAACTATTTCCGGTTGATTTTTATATCCGTTTCAGGTATATGTTGTATATGTATATTTTTTTGGTAACCATTTTTCCTTGTGCGCTTTTTCTTTTTTTTCGGCAGCGTAAATCTGCCGGATTCCTGTCTGTTTGTTACGCCGGATTGATGTGCGCCGTCGTTTTCTGCTGTGCGTCCGGTCTGTTCGGAAATTCATACCGTTTGCCGCCGGCGGGTTTTGTCGGTAATTTTTTCTTCTATTTTTGTTTTGAAACGCTGCTTCCGATCGGTATATTATATGCGGCGTTCTGGCTGCTTTCAAAAGACACGGTTTCTTTTAAGTATGCCTCGTTTTTTCCGCTTATTGCAGGCTTTTACACGGTTTTTCTGCCATTCAGAGTGTTTTCTGCTAACGCAACATATCCGTTTTTCGTGCTGTTTGTAAAACCGGTACTATATTTACTGCTTTCGGTTAACGCGGCGTTTCTGCTGAGACGTGCGTACGACGGTTTCGGAAAATCGCTGAAAAATGGACTCCCGTTTATCGGTGCGCTGATTGCCGCTTTGTGCGTACCTGCGGCGATAGAAGCGTTCTGGTACGATTCGGGCAACACGCTGTTATGGATTTTATTTTCCGTTCTGTATGCGGCTGCGGCTGTTGTCAATATGTCGTTTCCACTCGGCCGAGAGCGCGGGAGCAGGTGCCGCACGGCGACAGGGCAATCTTCGGCTGACATCACTGCGGAAAGTTCCGCCGAGTAAACAAAACGTCTGCTGAATGAACAAACGGCAGCCGAATAAACAAACGGCTATCCGCCTGAACAAAGTTCAAACGGATAGCCGTTTTCATTACACGGAGCGTTCGTCCGTTTATTTATCGATACTAATTAGGCGTTTCCCGCTGAACCGAGAACTTCCTTGTTTTTATGCATGTACAGTTTTTTCAGTTCGTCGCGTGCCGGTCCGAGGTATTTGCGCGGATCGAATTCTTCAGGATGTTCCGAGAATACTTTGCGGATTGCAGCGGTCATTGCAAGACGTCCGTCGGAGTCGATGTTGATTTTACAGACTGCGGATTTTGCCGCTTTGCGCAGCTGTCCTTCGGGAATACCGACGGAGTCTTTGAGTTTTCCGCCGTATTTTTCGATTTCCTTTACGTATTCGATCGGAACGGACGAGGATCCGTGCAGAACGATCGGGAAGCCGGGCAGTTTCTTTTCAATCGCTTCAAGAACGTCGAACGCGAGCGGAGGCGGAACCAGAACGCCGTCCGCGGTGCGCGTGCACTGTTCGGGCTTGAATTTCTGGCGGCCGTGACTCGTGCCGATGGAGATGGCCAGCGAATCAACGCCGGTTCTTTTTACGAAATCTTCAACTTCTTCGGGTTTCGTGTAATGGCTTTCTTCGGCGGCGACGTCGTCTTCAACGCCCGCGAGTACTCCGAGTTCGCCTTCAACGGTAACGTAGTCGGCGCGGCTGTGCGCGTATTCGCATACTTTTTTGGTGAGCGCGACGTTTTCTTCATATGGAAGACTTGATCCGTCGATCATAACCGACGAAAATCCGCTTTCGATACAGTCCACGCACAGTTCGTACGTGTCGCCGTGGTCGAGATGCAGAACGATCGGAATATCGTAGCCGAGTTCGTGTGCGTATTCCACCGCGCCGCGGGCCATATTCTTCAGGAGATTCTTATTTGCGTATTTGCGTGCGCCCGAAGATACCTGCAGGATAACCGGTGATTTCGTTTCGACACAGGCCTGAATGATAGCCTGGAGCTGTTCCATATTGTTGAAATTATAAGCGGGAATGGCATAACCGCCTTTGACGGCCTTTGCAAACAGCTCTTTCGTGTTTACGAGACCTAACTCCTTGTAACTGGTCATAATTGACTCCTCTGAATAAATATATATCGAATATATGCACTTACGGTAAAATAATCAAGAGAAAAACCGGGAAATGAGGGAAAAGAGTTTGACAAAGATATGTTGAAGAAATATAATTATGTCGATAATTACAGTGAAATTATGTTTTCGTGACTTTATAAAGGAGTTTCCGATGAAGCAGGGCGTGTGTGTCTTCGTAAGTCTTGTTCTTATGGTCTTGTTCTGTGTTCCCGTTTTCGGGCAGCCCAGTGTAAAGAGCGTAGAGACAATCAGTATTGACAATTTTGATACTGCAGATGCAATGGAGTGGAGCTGGGCGGTACAGTCCAGCAGGTTCGTTACGGAGGGGTTCCCGAAATTGGCGTATATCGACGGAATGCCGAATTCGTTGACCCACTTGAGTAAAAGCGGAGATCCCGATCCGAAAGTTTTAGGCGTTAAAGTCGAGTTTGACCGTAAAGGTGATAACTGGTTTGAAGTGTATCCTGTCGCACAGGATGAGAACGGCAATACGAAAAATTATGAAATTCCGTTTATAGGAATTACTTCGCAGATCGATTTCTGGGTATGGGGTGCGAATTATCTGTATTTTCTTGAAGTGCTCGTTCGTGACGCGGACGGCCGCGTGCACGTGCTGCCTGCCTGTAATTTGGCGTTTGAAGGCTGGCGCAACGTTATCGTGAAAATTCCGACGTATATCCGCCAGCAGTCCCGGCTGCGTTCCGGACCGGAACACATGTCTTTCGTCGGCTTCCGCGTCCGATCCGATCCGAATGAATTTGTTGACGATTTTGTTATCTACTTTGATAATTTGAAATACACGACGAACGTTTTGGAAACTATTTACGACGGTTACAATTTGCGTAAACTGGATTTCGGTTCCGATACGGGAAATTAAGGTTGAGGAGTTAACTGAATATGAAAAAAATAATCGCTTTAATGATGTGCGTATGCGCGGCAGGATTGGCTGTTGCGCAGCAGGGGACTTCCAGTTTGACTGACCCCGATGCAAGCGTTATCGGCGCCGATTCCGCAAAACAGGCTCTGCGGGAAGTTTCCGTTGACTTGTTTGAACGTGAAGGCTCTTGGAATGCCCGGATTTCATCCGACAACGGCGTAATCAGCGGCCGTCTGTTTGAAGGAAGCCCCGCTGCGAAAGAACCGCTTGCCGGCAGTGAAAATGAAAACATTACGGACGAGAAAGTGCTCGGTGTTAAAGTCGAGTTTTTTCGCCGCGGTATCAACAGTTTTTACATAACGGCGGCACGGCCCGTTCCGATTGAAGGCGTTACCAAGACGGTATCCGTTTGGGTTGCCGGACGTAATCAGGGACATTCGCTGTATCTTTTGGTTCAGGATTATTTCGGAAACAATTTTGAATTGTATATGGGATCGCTGGCCTTTTCCGGTTGGAAAAAAATGACCGTTGCCGTTCCGCCGTCACCGGACGGAGAACACGGTATCGTGCAACAGAGCGCCTATTACGGAGATCGCCCAGGTCTGCGTATCGTCGGCTTCCGCATCGACTGCGACCCGATGCTTGCAAGAGGTGCTTATTATATGTATTTTGACGATTTACGTGCCGTTACCGACTTGTACGACATGGAAAATCGCGACGAAGACGATATGGTCGACAATTGGTAAACCTGCGTTCCTGTTGAATGAAATAGTTTAAGACAGCGCTCCTGTTTTTCGTTTTACCGCAAAAACAGGAGCGTTTTTTATTTAAAAGGGCGCGTCCGTGCGCTGGTATAGGTGTGTTCGGCCGTTTTTGCCGACAGGTCTCAGCAGTCCCATTTTATGCAGAACCCAAACCGTAACGTGTGCGTGTTTTCCCGCGGTTACGGCAAGGTCTTTCGTACGGAACGGTTCCGGCAGGTCGCCGGGCAGCAGCGTCAGATAGTCTTCCGCGGTGCTGAAAATCCGAACGGACTCTATGTTCCGCAGCTTTTTATCAGTTTTATACCAGTTTTTACGAAACCGGCGGCTTTTATTTATAAGCTGTACCGGTTCGTCTGTTTTTATCCGCGTTTCAGTAATTTCACTTTCCAGCACTTCAAGCGTAAAATCAGGATGCAGCAGCAGTTCGTATAAAGAAGTCAGTTCGGCAAAGAGCGCGTATATGTTCTGTTTTTTCGGACTCTTCCGGCACGATACAATCACGCCGTTTTGCATGGTTTCAATGTATTTGACCGTGCACAGCGGATATATCACTCTGACCGGATGATCCGTAATCAGCAGACGGAGTTTCTCCGTCAGTTTTCCCAAATTTCCCGACTGAATTTCTATGATACCGCCGTCTGCGGTAACGACGTCGCATATTTTGCCGTTGACTGCCTGTTCCGTTTGCCCGCCGTACCGGTCCGCATAGAGATTTTTTACCGTTTTATGAAGCGAGGATTCACTGTACGTGTTAATCATAAAACTACTATATATTTGTGTAGTAAAAAAGTAAACGGGTTTGCCGTGTTTTCGGTTAAAAGCCGTGTTTTTTGTTGACAGTAAGAATTTTTTCGATAGAATAGATAGTAAGTGGGAAATTGTGGTAGATAGTGGGAAATTGTGGAATGGAACTGCTTACCGGTGAGTACCGCAATACGCTGGATGAAAAGGGACGGATCCTTTTTCCGGCAAAATTGCGTACCGAATTGACAGGTGAAAAACTCATCATAACGCAGGCCGTTGACAATTGTTTGTGGCTGTTTACCCCTGACGAATGGAAAAATTTTTCGGCAAAGTTGATGGACGCAGCCTCTCCGTTCAGCGGAAAGTCGCGGCTCGTCGTCCGTCACTTGATCGCGCCGGCTCAGACCGTCGAATTCGATAAAGCCGGCCGAATTTCAATCCCGCAGAGTTTACGTGAATACGCCGCGCTTTCAAAAGAGTGCGTTATTTTGGGCATCAATAAATATATGGAATTATGGGATGCCAACGCGTATAAAACGTATTTGGAAGAAAGCGAACCGTCTTTCCGTGAAGCAACGGAAGGGTTAAGCGGAATTTGTTTATAAAAGGAAAGTGTTTTGGATATCGTTCATACGCCGGTTTTATTGCAAGAATGTCTCGACGCATTATCGCCTGTAGGCGAACCGTTTGAACGGGAACCTTTTATGATCGATTCCACGCTCGGTGAAGGCGGACATTCCGAAGCGTTTTTAACGAAGTATTCCGATTTGCGTATAATCGGTTTGGACGCAGACCCGAATATTCAGGCTCGTGCGAAAGAGCGGCTTGCGCCGTTCGGCAGCCGGATGAATTTTCACTTGGGCTGGTTCAACGATTTTTATGCAAATTATCCGGGCGATATGCCGAAACCCGACTTGATTTTGTTCGATTTGGGCATATCGCTGTTTCACTATGAAAAATCGGGAAGAGGATTTTCTTTCCGTCAGGACGAACCGCTGGACATGCGGCTGAATCCCGACGCCGGTCCTTCGGCTGGTGATTTGGTCAATTCGCTGAGCAGCGCGCAGCTTGCCGATATATTCTATATATACGGTGAAGAGCGGTACAGCCGCAGAATTGCGGCTGCGATCGAACGGGAACGCGCGCAGTCTAAAATTGAAACGGCGGCGGCTCTCGCGGATATCGTGTACCGCTCCGTTCCGGCTGCGTATCGGCACGGAGCGATCCATCCGGCAACGAAAACGTTTCAGGCGCTGCGGATCGCGGTCAATAGGGAATTGAACAGGCTGCCGGAAGCACTGCCCGCGGCTTTTAACGTATTAAAATGCGGCGGGAAGATGGGCGTCATTACGTTTCATTCGCTTGAAGATCGGATCGTAAAGAATTATTTCCGTAATTTGAGTAAAGTGTGTATCTGTCCGCCGGAACAACCGATATGTATATGTGGAGGAGTTCCTCATGCCGAATTACTGACGCGCAAACCGCTCGGACCGAGCGGTGCCGAGGTAGCGGTTAATTCGCCGTCGCGAAGTGCGAAACTCCGGGTCATCAGAAAGCTGCGCGATATTTCCGCGCAGAGTGCAGCGTTAATTGCTCCGGAAAACGTGTAAGGAGCAGGAGAACCGTATGAATATAAAGGAACTGCTGAGAAACAGCATAATATGTGTTTTTGCCGCAAGTATTCCGCTGCTGCTGATGATCGACGGTATGCAGGCTCGGCAGTTTGCAGCGGTAAAAGCGGAAATCCTGCGGCTGGAACAGAAGCAGGCCGCGCTGATAGAAAACAATAAGAATTTGATTACGGGTATCAGCGTCTTGTCCGGCGCTGATCGGATTGAAGAAATAGCTTCGACTCAATTGGGGATGCGGCTTGCGGAAAGTAATGAAATTATCCGTGTTGAAATGAGGGATCTCTCGAAATGAGTATAGAATCAGCGGCGGCAACGCGTACATCGGAATCTTCTCTGCTTTCTTTTAGGGAAACGATAGAAGCTGTCGCCGGAAAATATGTGTGTCTGGCGGGTGCTGCGGAACGTTTTCACTTTACGAACGTAACGACCGACAGCAGAACCGTTACGGACGGCTCGCTGTTCGTACCGCTGGTGGGCGAAACGCAGGACGGACACAAGTATATTCTTCAGGCGCTCGAACAGGGTGCGCGAGTCGTTTTTGCCGATCTGGAAAGTTACGAATGTTTGGCCGGTCTGTTTATGGATTTTTTGGAAAATTATCCCGATGCGGTTTTTATCGTCGTAAAGAACACGCTGACCGCGCTCCAGTGTGCCGCCGCCGCGTATGTAAAAAAATTCCCCGATTTGATTAAGATCGGGATAACCGGTTCCAGCGGAAAAACGACGACAAAGGAATTGATTGCCGCCGTTCTTTCGCGGAAATATACGGTCGTCATGAACGAAGGCAATCTGAATTCGGAAACGGGATTGCCGTTGTCCGTCTTCAAGATTCGGGCGGAACACGAAGTCGGCATTTTTGAAATGGGCATGAACCGCAAGGGTGAAATAGCGGAATTGGCGAACGTGCTTTGTCCTCGGTTCGCAGTCGTAACGAACATCGGTTCTGCCCACATCGGAATTCTCGGCAGTAAAGACGCGATAGCGTATGAAAAAAAACAGATTTTTTCCCGTTTTACCGCCGACTGCGTTGCGTTCATTCCGGCAGCCGATCCGTACGCCGATTTTCTTGCGGAAAACTGCGGCGGCACGGTCGTTCGGTACGGGGTGAATACGGATCCTGTTTCCCGGATAAAAAACGCGGGCCTTGCCGGGACGGAATTTTTATATCGGCAAGTCCCGATCCTGCTTCCGCTTCCCGGTGCGGGAAATTTTTCCGATGCACTCGCAGCGGCGTCGCTCGCCTCGTATATGGGGTTCGGTGCGGACGATATAAAAGCGGGACTGGAATCCGTTCGGCCGCTGTTCGGACGCAGCCAGATCATCGGCGGACCGGTGTCAGTCGTTCAGGATTGTTACAACGCGAATCCGGACTCGATGGAACAGGCGCTTGATTTTTTTGCATCGTTGGATATCGAACCCGGCAGAAAAATTGCCGTACTGGGCGATATGCTGGAATTGGGTGCGGAGTCGGAGTCCGCGCACGTCGCCGCGGTACGATCCGCCGCGGCTTCCGGTGCGGTTTTACTGGTGTGCATCGGGAGGGCCGTAAGTGCGGCCGCGGAACGGCTCGTACGGGAAGACCGTGTCGGTTCCGTACGTGTTGAATGTTTTGCAGATAGTTCCGACGCGGTGATTTCCGACGCGGCCGCGCTGCTGTGCGGTTTTTTACGGCGCGGCGACGTGGTGCTGCTCAAGGGCTCCCGCGGTATGCGGCTGGAACGGCTGACTCCTTATCTGACGGAGTGTGCCGTATGAACCGATTCGCACTTTTTGCCGAGCGCCCGGTTGAGTCGAGCCGGAGATGCGACGCATCTTTGATTGCCGGTATTATTTTATTCTGGGGCTTGGGTATATTGACGCTGTATATGTGTTCGGCGAATTACGGCTCCCGGGTGTTCGATGATTCGTTGTATTTTGTAAAGCGGCAGTTGCTGCTGTCCGTTCCCAGCGGGATCGCCTGCATATGCTGCGCGACGTTCAGTCTCGACGTGATCAGAAAACTGCTGCCGGGATTCGTTATCGGGACGCTGATTTTGTGTCTGCTGCCTTTTGTCCCCGGAATCGGTTCTCCCCGTAACGGCGCAAGCCGCTGGATACGGGTTCCGTTTGCCGGAGAAACGTTTCAGCCGTCGGAATTGGCAAAAATTGCCGTCATATTGTTTTTGGCGAACTGGTTTGATAAACGTTCCGAACAGTCCGAATCGGAACCGCTTAAAATGCGTTCGGCAATTGCCGGATTGAGCGTTTTCGTGTTGATCGTATTGTTTCAGGACGATTTTTCGACGGCGCTGTTCATTTTGCTGATCGGTCTGCTGCTGTTTTATATGGCAGGCGCAAAACTCGGTTATCTGGTTCCGTTCGGCCTTCTGGCCGTGTTCGCTTTGCTGCTGTTCGTGTTCAGTTCTCCGTTCCGCGTAAATCGTCTCATCGCGTTTATCAATCCGGAATTCGATACGCACGGATACAATTATCAAACGTCCGCCGCCAGAACTGCGATCAGCGACGGCGGCTTTTGGGGACAGGGTATGGGGTCCGGTTTGGATAAAATTAACCGGATTCCGGAAATCCAGACCGATTATATTTTTGCCGGATGGGCCGAAGCGATGGGCTTTTTCGGCGTTATAGGATATTTCGCGCTGCTGCTGTTTTTTTCATGGCGGGCGTATACGGCCGCGGTGCGCTGCCGTAATACGTTCGGTGCGCTGATCGGTTTCGGTGCTGCCAGCTGCATTCTGGTGCAGTCGCTGATGAACTGCGGCGTGGTGTGCGGTGCGCTTCCGGCAACGGGTATAACGCTGCCGTTTTTTTCGTACGGCGGCTCTTCGCTGCTTGCGACTTTCTGTTTGAGCGGTTTGTCGATCAATATTTCCCGTTATCGGGAGGAACCTGTCGAATCGGTGTTGTAATGGTCGGTGTTTTAATTATGGGTGGAAAGGAAAAGAGGGGATCAAATGAGTGACACTTTCGTTTATACGGATATGAACGGATTCGTAACGGAACATCATTCCGGACACAAAACGGCGGATTCCAAAGTGATGATGCTCAAAGTACTTGTGGGGGTGCTTTGCGCGGTACTGGCCGTTGAAGTCGTTTTATATACGGTTATTATTCCGTCTCTGGTACCGGTGAAAATTTCGTTTTCGGGTTTGCAGCAGTATACGAGCGAAGAACTGGTTCGGATACTGAACGTTTCTTCCGACGATACGTGGATCCGCTTCGATACGGCCGCGGCGGCTTCCGCGCTGGCGACGTGTGCGGCAATCGAGTCCGTGTCCGTTGAAAAACGCTTTCCCGATACGGTGTTCGTTTCCGTTACGGAACGGATCCCGGTTGCGACGACGCTGATAGAAGCCGACGGCCGGACGCTCCCTGTTCAAATCGATAAAAATGGTGTATTATTTTCGGCGAAGGCCGGAACCTCCGTTGCTCAGCTGCCGCTCGTAACGGGGCTGCCCGTTGAACAGTATGCGGACGGAATGCGTCTGCACAGTAAATACCGCGCGCTGATGCAGCAATTGGCTGCGCTTGAAACGCTGCCGCAGAAATATCTGACGGCCGTTTCGGAAATCCATATCGAGCCGAAAGAGTACGGTAATTACGAATTGGTTTTGTATCCGACCTATTCGAAAACGCGGGTTCTGACCGATAGAACTTTGAATGAAGATGCGTTACAATACATGATTGTAGTGCTGGATGTCGTTAATTCTATCGAACCCGATATTGCCGAGATCGATTTACGGTACGGTTCCGTTTCGTTCCGGACGGCGGCATCCGCGTTTTAAGACACGCTGATACTTTTTTGCATCACTGCAGTATGATCGGCGCGGTTTATATTAATTATGAGCGCTGATCGGGCGGTGTGCCGGACAGCGTTTTCTTAGGGGGGATCCTTGAGTGATATTATCGTCGGACTCGATATTGGTACCAGTTTCGTAAGAGCCGTTATCGGTGAATTTACGGAAAACGATACCATCCAGATTATCGGGGTCGGTAAAAGCGTTTCAACCGGACTGCGCAACGGCGCCGTCGTCAACATAGAAGCGACGATGCGTGCGTTGAAGGAAGCGATTGAAGCCGCCGAGATGGTTTCCGGATATGAAGTCATGTCCTGCGTTACCGGTATCGGCGGTCTGCAGATAGAGAGTCTCAACTCCAAAGGATTGGTTGCGGTAACCGGCAAGGGCAAAAGCAGCCGTGAGATCACGCAGGCCGACGTTACGCGCGTGATAGAAGCTGCCAAAGCGGTCGTTATCCCGATGGATCGCCAGATACTGCACGTCGTGCCGCAGTCGTATATTGTCGACGGGCAGCGCGGCATTAAAAATCCCAAAGACATGATCGGCATCCGTTTGGAGGCCGAAGTACATATCATCACCGCTTCGGTGACCGCCGTTCAGAACATTCAGCGGTGCGTCGACCGTGCCGGATATAAAATCGACGGAGTCATGCTTAAAACGCTTGCCGCCACTCAGGCGGTTATGACGGAAGAAGAACTTGAACTCGGTTCCATTTTGATCGATTTGGGCGGCGGAACGACGGACGCGCTGGTCCTCGTGGGCGGCGCGCCGGTGTGCACCGTATCCGTGCCGGTCGGCAGCAGCTTCGTAACCAACGATATCGCCGTCGTAAAGGGCATTTCGTTTGAAACGGCCGAACGGATCAAACTGAAATCCGGTTGCTGCTGGGAGCCGCTCATCGATTCGTATGAAGAAGTCATCATTCCCGGCGTGGGCGGCCGCGCTCCCGAAGCGATCTCGCGCGTGGAGATTTGTCAGATAATTCAGGCCCGGATGGAAGAACTTTTCGAGATGGTGCGCTCCGAAATTGTGAAAAAATCCAACCTGACGCAGCTTTCCGGCAACGTCGTACTCGTCGGCGGCGGCGCTTTGCTGCCGGGCGTCGTGGAACTTGCCCAAAGCGTGTTCAAAACGACTTCCGTGAGAATCGGAATTCCGGGCAACTTGGGCGGTATTATGGAAGAGTACCGGACGCCCGAATACGCAACCGTTGCGGGCCTGATTTTAAGTAATTTGAACCTCCGGCGCCGTATTGATATAAAACATAACAATAAATATAATGAGAGGGAAAATACGAAAAAATCCGGCGGTAATCTGGGGAAAAAACTGTCCGATTTATTTAAAGAATTTTTTTGATCCGGGGAAAACTGAAAGCTGCAGTTTGCAGACGGGTTCCGCGGATTCACGGGAACGGCGGTTGGCGGCAGCGTCGCGTCGCATGCACGTGAAGGGTTGGGAGGAACGGTTAAATGATGGATATTTCGGTTGTCAGTGAGCAGACGGTGAATCCGACGGTAATTAAAGTTATCGGCTGCGGCGGCGGCGGGTCGAACGCCGTTAACAGAATGATAGAGGCCGGCGTCGAAAACGTCGATTTCGTAGTCGTAAATACGGATTTGCAGGCGCTCAACTACTCAAATGCGCCTAAAAAGATAGGGATCGGTTCAAAACTGACCGGCGGTCTCGGTGCGGGCGGAAAGCCTGAAGTCGGTGAAGAAGCCGCCAAAGAAGATGAAGATACGATTTCAAACATATTGAAAGGCGCCGATATGGTGTTCGTTACCGCCGGAATGGGCGGCGGTACGGGAACCGGAGCGGCTCCGGTGATCGCACGGATAGCCAAGCAGCAGGGGGCGCTGACTGTCGGCGTCGTTACCAAACCGTTCGATTTTGAAGGCAAAGTCAAAATGAAGCTTGCCGAAGAAGGCATCCGCAGACTGCACGCGGAAGTCGATACGTTAATCGTGATTCCGAACCAGTATCTGCTGAAAGTAATCGATCGCCGCACGCCGATCAAACAGGCGTTTTTGCAGGCTGACGACGTACTGCGCCAAGGCGTGCAGGGAATTTCTGAAGTTATCACGAAACCCGGTTTGGTTAACGTCGATTTCAACGACGTGCGCACTACGATGGAAGGCAAAGGCGACGCCATTATGGGCATCGGCAGCGGTACCGGCGACAATCGCGCCGTGGACGCGGCGACTACCGCAATCAATAATCCTCTGCTGGAGGATTCCCACATCGACGGCGCAAAAAATATCCTGATAAACATTACGTGCGGTGAAGACGTTTCCATGACGGAAATAGCCGAAGTCGTCAATATCATCAACGCTTCGGCCGATTCGGAAGTGCATATCATTTACGGCGTGGTGGTGGATACTTCCATGCAGGATGATATGACGGTAACGGTTATTGCGACGGGATTCAACACCGCGGTTCACGAAAATCTTGCCCAGCAGGCGGCGCAAATTGAACAACATGCGGCAATAAAAAACGATAATAATACGGTAGATATAGACGATTTTATCCGTGTCGTGAGCGGAAAATCGGTGCCGAAACGTTCCGCACCGGCGGCGGAGGCGGATCTGTTTTCATCCGCGGGAATTGCCGGCGGCGCGGTAAAAACTCCGGCGGGAGGATCCGTTCCTCTGCCGACCGGACACGCCGCTGAAAGCGGAAAAGAGCAGGGTAAGCCGTCCGGGCCGCATCTGTCCGGCGGAGCTTCGGTGCCGTCGTCCGGCGACATAAAAATTCCGGCGTATTTACGTAAAATCCAATTGGGAGAGTAGCGCTTCTGAGAATTCCCGCTGCGGAGTCCGGAACTCCGTCCTCATACATACTGTCGCTTTTTTATGCGGAATTGGTTTCCGTTGAGCGGAAAGCGGTGATGACTGCCGAAACGTACTCGGGGGCGGTGTCGTTGTTCCTCGATTGGCTGCAAAAAAAACACCCCGCCGAATCCGTAGAGCAGGCGCTTGAACGCGTTACGGTGCAGGATCTGCTGTATTATCTGGTTCAGCGCAAAACGGTGGGTGCCGACGAATTGACTATCGCCAAGGATATTTCGGCGTTGCGGTCGTTTGGAAATTTTCTGGTTGCGCGGCACGTTTGGTCCGAAAACTGTGCCTGTTTGCTTGAACGTCCTAAAGCGCGGCGCGCACTGCCGCGCGTGCTGTCTCCCGAACAGGTCGAAACGTTTTTGAACGCAATCGATGTATCCGAGCCGCTGGGAGTCCGCGACCGGGCGTTGTTTGAACTCATTTATTCATGCGGATTGCGCATCAGCGAAGCGTCGGGACTGCTGCTTCAGAATCTGCATTTGAAGGAACGGATCGTTTTGGTGCGCGGAAAGGGCGATAAGGAGCGGATCGTGCCGTTCGGAGACGCGGCTCTGCGGTGGTTGTCGTCGTGGCTGTCGGAATATCGGCCGCAGCTAGTCGGCAGCCGGCAGATTCCGTACGTTTTCGTGAATTATAAAGGTATGCCGCTGTCGCGCAAAGGTATTTGGAAACGTTTTCAGGAAATCGAGGTCCGTTCCGGGGTGTCTGCAAAAGTACACACGTTGCGGCATTCTTTTGCAACCCATCTGCTTGCCGGCGGCGCAGATTTACGTTCCGTGCAGGAACTTTTAGGGCATTCGGATCTTGTAACGACTCAAATTTACACGCATATTGATGACGACGAGTTACGCTTATATCACGACGAATTTTTTCCGGGGCATAAATCGTAACGCTGCGAATCGACTGCAGTTTCTGCCGTCCGTAAACGCTGCGAATCTTTTAATGAAGAAAAGGAGATTGTAAATGAAAAAATCACTGATTTACGTTTGCGCCGCCTGTATCGTTTGCGCCGCTGTGTATACCGGCTGCGGGTCGGACGCAAAAACGGTCAAGCGTATGCAGGCGCTTGAAGAAGGTGTTTCAAATCCCACTACGCCGGAAGAACTTTCGGCCGCCATCTCCAAATATGAAAAGCGAGTGGCCGACGTTATCGTTGCGGATCAGCAGATCGGCATTTGGTATAAAATCCTGGGAACCAGATATCTTGATAATCAAATGTATGCGAAAGCGTTGGACGCTTTCCGCAAAGCGACGGAATATTATCCTGCAAACCAGAATCTGTATTACTACGTGGGCGTATGCGCGGGTTTTATGGCGAATCAGGCGCTCGATTTTAATGCGACCGGCTCGACCGCGCAGAAATATAATTATCTGAAACTGGCGGAAGCCGCGTACCTGCGCGCGCTGGAACTGGAACCCCGGTATGCGCGCGCTTTGTACGGTTTGGGCGTGCTGTACGTGTTCGAGCTCGACGAACCTGCCAAAGCCATTGCGTATCTTGAGACGCTGCTGTCGATCGAAACCCGGCATACCGACGGTATGTTCGTACTTGCGCGCGCGTATTACGCAACGTATCAGTTTGATCAGGCTGCGGCGATGTACGATAAAATTATAGCAACAACGACCTCTCCGGAGAAAAAAGCAGAAGCTGAAGCGAATAAGAAAATCGTTTTGGACGCTGCATATGCACAATGACCTGCCGCTGCTGCTCGCAATAGCGGGAATGGGATTTTTATCCCTGAATGAAAAGATTATTCTGCGGAAAAAACTTGACAATATCGCGGACCTTGCGGTACTTTCTATAGAAGAGATTTCCGAATTGATTTGTCGGCACGTCCGTTCCGGATCGTGGAACGGCGCGCTCGTCGAGCGTCGGGCGGCGCAAACTGAAACGCTGCTCCGTTCGTTCGATATCGGCTGCGTTCTGTATGCGGAACGCGCGTATCCGGTTCTTTTGCGGGAAATATTCGATCCGCCGTTTATGCTCTTTTACCGCGGAAATCTTTCCGCTGCCGAAAAGCCGTGCGTTTCGGTGGTGGGTACGCGCAATCCGTCCAAAGAGGGAATGGACGCGGCTTCCGTTTTTGCAAAAGAAGCGGCGCGCGGCGGTGCGACGCTCGTTTCGGGCCTGGCGAGGGGAATAGACGCCTGTGCTCATCGGGGTGCCGTTGCGGCGAACGGCGCGTCGGTCGGCGTGCTTCCGTGCGGTGCCGATACGGTCTATCCGGCTGCAAACCGACGGCTGGCCGCGGCGATGATCGAGACGGGTGGCTGTCTGCTGAGCGAATACGCCCCCGGCGTGCCGCCCGATAAATTCCGCTTTCCGCACCGGAACCGGATTATCGCGGCGTTGTCGCCCGTTACGCTCGTTGTGGAAGCGCCGCCGAAGTCCGGTGCCTGGATTACCGCGGAATTCGCTTTGGAACACGGGCGCGACGTATACGTTCACCGCGCGGCGTTCGGAGAAGAGGCTCGGCTGCGTTCCCGGATAAAAACGGCGGAATTGGCGGCTTTGAAAAAAACTCCGGACTGTGCGAGCGCCGAACGGTTCCTTCGGGACGGTGCGCCGATAGTCGGTTCTTACGCGGAATATCTGTCGTACCGGAGCGCTGCGCCGGGAGCGGCGTATTGCAGGTCCGACGCGCAATTGTGTTTTGAGAATGAGAAACGGTGAATATAAAACAGAGGTTGTTATGGCTGAATCAAAAACTGCAGCGGCAAAAACTTCAAAGAAGAAAGCCGCAAAATCGACGCTCGTTATCGTGGAATCGCCTGCGAAAGCGAAAACGATTGAAAAATATTTGGGTCCCGGATATACCGTAAAAGCTTCAATGGGGCATTTGATCGATTTGCCCAAATCGCGCCTTGCGATCGACGTGGAACACGGATTCAACCCGGAGTATATTACCGTGCGCGGCCGGGCGAAGCTGCTCAAAGAACTGCAAAAAGATGCAAAAAAAGCGGATGAAGTCCTGCTGGCAAGTGATAACGACCGTGAAGGGGAAGCCATCGCGTGGCATTTGAAGCATTCGTTCGACGGCAAAACGAACGCCGACATAAAGCGAATCGTGTTCAATGAAATCACGCCGCAGGCGATTACGGAAGCCGTCAAACATCCGTCCGATATCGACGAATCGAAAGTGAACGCCCAGAAAGCCCGCCGTGTGCTCGACCGGCTCGTCGGATACAACCTGTCGCCGCTGCTGTGGAAAAAAGTGAAAAACGGTCTTTCCGCCGGCCGCGTCCAATCCGTCGCGCTCCGTCTGATCTGCGAGCGTGAAGTCGAAGTCGAGAATTTCATTCCTGATGAATATTGGAGCCTCGACGCGGATTTCGTAAAAGGCAAATCGAAATTTACCGCCCAGCTGGTGCAATATAAAGACAAGAAACCCGAACTCCCGAACGAAGCGGCCGTTCAGACAATAATCGACGAAATCGGGGCGCAAAGCTGTGAAGTCGTCGACATTAAGGCGACTGAAAAAACGGTTCGGCCGAAACCGCCGTTTACCACTTCAAAGCTGCAGCAGACTGCGGCGAACCGCCTCGGCTTTACGTCGCGCAAAACGATGCAGATTGCCCAACAGCTGTATGAAGGCGTCAACATCGGCTCAAACCGCGTCGGTCTGATCACGTACATGCGTACCGATTCGGTCCGTATCGCGCAGACGGCCATCGACGAAGTGCGCGCCTGGATTACCGAAAAATTTCCGGCGGAATTGCCCGAAAAACCGATCGAATACGCGGTCGGAAAAAAAGCGCAGGATGCGCACGAAGGTATCAGACCGACGTACGTAACGTATACGCCCGACTCGATCAAGGAACACTTGACGCGCGATCAGCAGCGTTTGTACGCGATTATCTGGGAACGGTTCGTTTCGAGTCAGATGAACAACGCGAAAAGCCGGACGACGAGCGTCGATATCAAAGCTGGCGACGCACTTTTCAGAATATCGGCGAGCAAAGTCGTTGAGAAAGGATTCTATAAAGTCATCAAAACGCTTTCTTCAAAAGAAGATTCGACCGGTACGCTGCCTGCTCTTAAAGTGGGCGAAAAACTCGAAACGCTCAAATTCTATCCCGAACAGCATTTTACGCAGGGGCCCGCCCGTTTTACGGACGCGTCTATCGTTAAAACGCTTGAAGAAAAGGGAATCGGGCGGCCTTCGACGTACGCGCCGATCATTTCCGTTCTGCTCGACCGGTATTACGTTACGCGCAGCAACAAGCAGCTGGTTCCCACGCCGCTGGGGCGTATGATAAACGATATTCTGGTCGAATCGTTCCCGGAAGTGGTGAACGAGAATTTTACCGCGCAAATAGAAAACGAACTGGACGAAGTTGAAGAAGATAAAGTCAAATGGTCGAACATGCTCGGCGAGTTTTTCTTTCCGTTCCGTGATAAAGTAAACGAAGTTATGGCTACGCACGAAAGTTTCAAAGGCATGATGGACGAGCCGACGGATAAAATCTGCGAAAAATGCGGTAAACCGATGGTGAAAAAACTCGGCAGGTTCGGTTTCTTTCTTGCGTGTTCCGGTTTTCCCGAATGCCACAACACCCGTTCCATTCCGCTCGCGCATTGCCCGCGTCCCGGCTGCAACGGTGAGATCGTCGCGCGTAAAACCAAAGGGCGCGGCAAGGAATTTTACGGCTGCACGAACTATCCCGAATGCGATTTTATCAGTCATTTTAAACCGATAAACGCGTATTGCCCCAAATGCGGTCAATTTTTAGTTGAAAAATACGATAAGAAAAACGGTACGTATAAATCGTGCATCAATCCCGACTGCGATTATCTGCATTCAAATGACGACGCCGCGGAGCCAGCCGTTCCTCCCGGAGACGAAGAATAGCGTATGGCCGACGCTCCCGCGACGCTGCAGGAAGCTTGTGAAGAGTTTCTGTTGTATGAAAGCAGCGTCCGCAATTTGGCTTTGAACACGATTGCCGGTTACCGCAACGATCTGGCTCGATTGTGCCGGCTGCTCGGCGGCGCTTCTCTGCCGCTGACATCCGTAACCGTAACGGATCTGCGTTTCTGCATCGGTGAGTTGTCCCGAAAGAAATCCGCTGCTTCAAGCGTCAACCGGTTCATTGCGGCGGTGCGTTCTTTATTTGCCTATTGCCGCCGTTTTGAGTATATTAAAAGCAATCCGGCGACGGAGCTGCATACCGTAAAGCAACCCCGGCATTTACCCCGTTTTATGACCGAGTCTGAAGTCGACGCGCTTTGTTCCCAGCCGGAGCGGAAAACGCTTTTGTGGCAGACGCGGGATACGGCGATTTTTGAAATGCTGTATTCGTCGGGCTGCCGTGTGTCGGAACTGGCCTCGTTGCGGCTGTCCGATTTTTCGGCCGATTTCCGTTCCGCCGTCGTAACCGGAAAGGGCGGTAAGGACCGGCGGGTGTTTTTTTCGGAGCAAGCCGGAAAAGCGCTTGCCGGGTATCTTCGTGAACGGGCGGCTCGGATTCCGAAAAATCGGACGGTGAGCGCGGTCTTTATCAATATGCAGGGAACGCCGCTGACGACCCGCGGAATCAGGTATATCGTTTCCCGGTATTCGGGACTTGAAGGAACCGATAAGCCGGTATCGCCGCACGCGTTCCGGCACACGTTCGCGACGTCGATGCTTTCGCACGGGGCGGACGTGCGCGTCGTACAGGAATTGCTCGGACATTCGAGTATTTCCACGACGCAGCGGTATACGCATATTACGACGGAACAATTGATCGAAATATACAACAGGGCGCATCCGCACGGCGGATCGGACGAAAACGGATGACAACGCGTGCCGTTCCGACTGTAAGGCGTTTGCGGCCGGTTCGGGTTTACATATTGAAGTGAGTGAAGTTTTGGGAGGAATGAATGGAATATCCGAAGATTCGCAGTACGACGGTTATTGCGGTCAGAAAAAACGGACGAGTAGCCATGGCCGGCGACGGACAGGTGACTATGGGCGAAACCGTTATGAAAGGCAACGCCCGCAAAGTGCGTCGTTTGTACGACGGCAAGGTTCTCACCGGATTTGCCGGTGCGACGGCTGATGCGTTCAATTTGTTCGATAAATTTGAAATCAAAATCAAGGAATTTGCCGGAGATTTGACTCGGGCGGCAGTTGAACTCGCCAAACAGTGGCGTACGGACAAAGCGCTGCGCCAGCTTGAAGCGCTGCTGCTCGTCGCCGATAAAGATAAAATTCTGCTTATTTCCGGTACCGGCGACGTTATCGAACCGGAAAACGACGTGCTGGCGATCGGTTCCGGCGGCAATTACGCGTACGCTGCCGCACTTGCGTATCTTGATTCGTCCGATCTGGGCGCAAAAGAAATTGCGGAAAAAAGCCTGAAAATTGCAGGCAATATCTGTATCTATACGAATAATCACATTACCGTGGAGGAACTCTAATCGTGGAGCAGCTTGAAAATGCCGGAGTTCCGGTACGGGATTTAACGCCGAAGCAGATTGTGGCGCAGCTCGATACGTATATTATCGGCCAGCAGAACGCGAAAAAATCGGTCGCCATCGCGCTGCGGAACCGAAGCCGCCGTCTGAAATTGCCCGAAGATATCCGCGAGGAAATCGCACCCAAAAATATCCTCATGATAGGTCCCACGGGTGTCGGTAAAACGGAAATCGCCCGCCGGCTTGCAAAATTATGCAACGCACCGTTTTTGAAAGTGGAAGCGACGAAATATACCGAAGTCGGCTACGTCGGGCGGGACGTCGAGTCGATGGTGCGCGATTTGATGGCGGTCGGCTATAATATGGTAAAAGCCGAAGCGCAGGAATCGCTCAAATCACAGGCCGAAAGCCGAGTTGAAGAAGAATTGCTCGATTTACTGCTGCCGGGAAGCCGCAAAGAAGAAAAAAAATCGGTGCAGGCTTTGCCGCTCTCCATTTTCGGTACGTCGGTCTCCGAAAGCGGCGACGTATCGGCGGCGTCCGCGTCCGACGGCTCGTCTTCGGCTGCGGCTTCCGACACGCTGAACTCGTCTACCCGTGAAAAATTTCGCGCGATGCTCCGCGAGGGTAAATTGGAAGATCGGCAGGTTGAAGTTTCCGTCAAAAAGCAGAACAACGTGCCGTCTATGGAAATCTTTGCCGGCGGCAATATGGAAGATCTTGAAGCCGGTATGCGCCAAATCACGTCCATGTTCAGCGGCGGTAAAACCCGCAAAAAAACGGTAACGGTGCGCGAAGCGCGCCGGATTCTCATCGAAGAGCAGCTCGACCGGCTGATCGACCCGGATAAAATTGCCGACGAAGCGAAAAATCGCGTAGAACAAATGGGAATCATTTTTATCGACGAAATCGATAAGATCGCCGTCCGCGGCGAACACGGCGGGCAGGACGTTTCGCGGGAAGGCGTTCAGCGCGACATCCTGCCGATCGTCGAAGGTTCGACCGTCAATACGAAGTACGGTGTCGTCGATACGACGCATGTTCTGTTTATTGCGGCCGGTGCGTTCAATTTGTCGTCTCCGTCCGATTTGATTCCCGAATTGCAGGGGCGTTTTCCGCTCCGTGTGGAGCTCGATTCGCTTCACGCCGAAGATTTCAAGCGTATCCTTACGGAACCGAAAAACGCGCTTACCCGGCAGTATGCGGAACTGTTGGCAACGGAAAACGTAACCGTTCGCTTCGACGAATCGGCTATAGACCGTATGAGTTTTCTCGCCGCGGACGTCAATTCGCGTGCGGAAAATATCGGCGCGCGCCGTCTGCATACTATTATGGAGACGCTGCTTGAAGACCTTTCGTTTGAAGCGGACGAACACGCGGGAGAAGTTATCACGATTACCAGCGATTACGTAGACGAGCGCCTCAAGAATATCGTTGAAAATCAGGATTTGTCTAAATACATTCTGTAGTTCCGCCGGATTACGGCGTATGTGAAACGGGGCTGTCCGAGAAGCTATTTAATGTCATTCTTGGACAGCTTTTTTTATTTTCGTGTGAGAACGGCATATTTTTGCGTTCTGCGCCGAGACCTGTCGATTTTACCGTATTTTTACCTGAAGCCGCTAAACTTGTCCGCCCGAATGCCGAAAATGAAATATACGCAGCGGGCGGACTGCCCGAAAAGTGCGGTTCGATCTGGAGGTTTCAGGATATGAATACGTTTACGCGATCTGTCGATATGCTGCACCGTGCAATGGATGCGAGTACGCTTCGGTATCAAGTATCCGCGAATAATCTGGCAAACTCCGAAGTTCCGAATTTTAAACGAACGTCGGTCAATTTTGAAAGCCAGCTGAAGCGTGCGCTTGAATCGGAACGGAACGCGAAAGATTCGTTTCAGATGATAACGACGGACGATCGCCATATCGCTTCGGAAGGGGCTATCGATTACCGCACCGTCGAACCGCGCCGCGTTACCGATTATTTGACGACGGCGAAAGCGAACGGCAACAACGTGGACGCCGAACAGGAAGCGATGGAAATTCTGAAAACACAGCTTAATTATCAGCTTTTGACTCAAATGCAGGCGTTTGAGTTTTCCCAGCTGAAAGTTGCGATGAAAAAATAACGCGGTTCGGCGCGCGAGTACGGCTGTGCGAGGTGCGCTGATACGGCTGCACGCGGCGGCGTTACGCAGAATCGGATCGGCTAGTGATTCCGTTTGATTTTTTGAGGAGGCTGAAATGGGACTTTTTACCAGTATCAATATTGCGGCGACCGGCATGAGCGTGGAGCGGCTGCGTACGGACGTTATTTCCGATAATATTGCGAACGCTTCCACAACCCGTACCCCGGAAGGCGGTAAATTCCAGCGGAAAAGCGTTGTGCTGACTCCGATTGCGGAAAATCCGACGTTCCGCAATCCGTTCGTTCCCGCCGATATCGACAACGGACCGGGCGCGGGCGTTCGTATCAGCAAAATCGTCAAGGATACGGCGCAGGGACGTATGGTCTACGATCCGTCGCATCCTGATGCGATCCAATCGGGACCGAACGCCGGATACGTCGAATATCCGAACGTCAATATCGTAAACGAAATGGTTGACTTGATTTCGGCTTCGCGCGCGTATGAAGCGAACTCTTCCGTGATTCAAGGTTCAAAAGATATGTTCAGCAGCGCGCTGGAAATTGCCCGGTAAATAGTGTATACTGACGGCGTGAAGACGTTTACGCGCGCGGCTGCCGGACGGCCGCGCCGGGAGGAAATGAATATATGATTGGATCGTTGGAATTACTGCGGACACACGCGGCTCATATCGGTTCTGCCGCCGTCGTTTCGGGACGGCACACCGCCGCAGAATCGGCGTCTTCCGGTACGAAGACTGCAAAGGGGACTTTTGAAAATTATTTGACGGAAGCCGTCGATTACGTGAATACGAAGCAGATCGCTTCTTCAAGCAACGTTGAAAAACTGATAACCGATCCCGATTCGGTCGACATACACGATGTTACGATTGCCATGGCCGAAGCCAGTATGTCTTTAAACCTCGCGCAGACGGTTATCGACCGGCTCATCAGCGGCTGGAACGAAATAACCACGACACGGTAACATCCCTCTCATCGGCTGCGCCGTTTTTTCCGTTAATCTTCTCCGTTTTCCGGCGGAAAACTTGTCAGTATGAAAAATATATGCTACAATAAAATGAATGTATATTGGTTCGTTCGTTGGAGGGGCAACTCTCCGGTGGGAGGCATGCATAAATGAACGAATGGCTTAAAAAGCTGGTTTCATCTATAAAAGAATTGTGGGCAAAGTGGACCCTGATTCAGAAAATCATACTCTTCGGAATTATTGCCGTCGTTATAGCCGCGCTCGTTTTCATGCTGCGTTTTTCCGCAAAACCCGCAACGGTGCCTCTGTTTAACGTTGCCATTACCGATGTTTCAGCCCGTGATAATATTCTGTACCGCCTGTCTCAGGAAAACGTCGAAGCGGAAGTAAACGCTGCGGGCGTCATTTCCGTAAAAGACGAACAGACTGCCCGCAGAATGAGATCGGTTCTCGTTCGGGAGGATCTCGTTCCTACGAACGTAGATCCGTGGGCGCTGTTCGATACGGAGCGCTGGACGATAACCGATTTCGAGCGGAACGTCAATCTGCAGCGTTCCATTACGCAGATGGTAAAACAGCACATTGAAGCGCTCGACGATATAGACAGCGCGAACGTAGTCATTACCCTGCCTGAACGCACGCTGTTCGCTTCGGATCAGAATCCCACGACGGCAAGCGTTATTATCTATCCCAAACCGGGCAGCGATATTGCCGACAATAAAAAGAAAATTCAGGGTATCCAAAAGCTGCTGCTGCGCGCCGTTGAAGGGCTTAAAGAAGAGAATATTACGATCGCCGATTCTACCGGACGGATCGTAAACGATTTTGAAGGAATGGCGGCGAGCGAACGGGTGGACATCGTCGCGAAAGAGCAGAAACTCATCAAACAGCTTGAAATGGAATACCGTGCGAGCGTTTTGAAGTCGCTGCAGCAGATTTTCGGTACGGATCGCGTGCGCGATCTGAATATAAAAATCGATATGGATATGTCCAAAAAACAGGTTGCCGGAACCGAATATTCGCCTATCGTCATCAAAGCCGATAATCCGAACACACCGTACGACGATTCTGAACTGCGCGACTACCTTCCGATCTCATCAGAGACCGTTACGAAGGTGTGGACCGGTACCGGTTATAATCCCGAAGGACCTGCCGGCGTGGAAGGGCAGAATCCGCCGGTGTATTCCGATATGTCGAACTTGTACGGCAAATCGGAAGAGACCGGTGTAAAACAGAATAACGTTATCAATACCAAAGAATATCAGGAAGAAAAAAGTCCGTCCATAGATCGCGTTACCGTTTCGGTCAACATTGACGGAACCTGGCGCAGAACGTATGACGACAAGGGGCAGCTCGTTTTGAATCCGAACGGTACGATCGCCCGCGAATACGTTCCGGTCGACTCGGCGGTGCTTTCCAGTGCGGCGAAACTGGTGCAGGACGCTATCGGCTACAACAGAAACCGCGGAGATTCGGTTACCGTGCAGAACATTCAGTATGATCGTACGGCCCAATTTGAAGAAGAAGATATGGCGTATATCCGTGCGCAGCAGCAGCGCAAAACGATCATGCTCGTGATCGCGGGTATCGCGGTCGTGCTGCTTGCGTTTATGGTGTTCCGCTTTATCAGCCGCGAACTGGAACGCAGGCGGCGTCTGCGCGAAGAAGAGATTCTCCGCAGAAATCAGATGGAGCGCGAAAAAACGTTGTGGGAAGCCGAGCAGGCCGGCATGGAAGTTACGATGTCGGTCGAAGAGCGCCATCGCGCCGAACTGCAGGAAAACGCCATCACTATGGCGAAAGAGCATCCTGAAGACGTGGCCATGCTCATCAGGACATGGCTGATGGAGGAATAAATGGCGGATCAGACAAATGCCGCAAAACCGAAACCGATGCCGGTGAGCGGCAAAAAAAGCAAAGATTATAAAAATTTGACGGGCCGGCAAAAAGCCGCCATTTTTCTCGTGTCGCTCGGTTCCGAAGTTTCTTCCGATATTTTCAAACATCTGCGCGAAGACGAAGTGGAAACGCTCGTTTTTGAAATTGCGCGTCTTGAAACCGTCGAGGCGGACGTTAAAGATTCCGTTCTTGAAGAATTTCAGGATTTGATGTCGGCTCAAAACTTCATCACGACCGGCGGTATCGATTACGCGCGCGAATTGCTCGAAAAATCGCTGGGAAGTCAAAAAGCGATCGATATCATCAACCGTCTGACCAGTTCCCTGCAAGTGCGCCCGTTTGACTTTATCCGCCGAACGGATCCTGCGCACCTTTTGAACTTTATCCAGCAGGAGTATCCGCAGACTATCGCGCTGATTTTGGCCTATTTGGAGCCGAACAAAGCGTCCGTCATTCTGCAGAATCTGCCGGACGACATCCAAAGTGAAGTTGCGCGACGCATCGCGACGATGGACCGCACGTCTCCGGACGTTTTGCGTGAAGTCGAGCGCGTTCTTGAAAAAAAACTGTCCACGCTTTCGAGCGAAGACTACACGGCTGCCGGCGGTGTGGAAAGTATCGTCGAGATTCTCAACTTGGTCGACCGATCTTCCGAAAAGTCGATTATCGAATCGTTGGAAGAAGAAGATCCCGATTTGGCCGAAGAAATCAAAAAACGCATGTTCGTATTTGAAGACATCGTTATGCTCGACGACCGCGCGATTCAGAAAGTTATGCGCGAAGTCGACACGCAGGAACTTGCCAAAGCGCTTAAATCGGTTGATACCGAAGTTCAGGATAAGATATTCCGCAACATGTCCAAGCGTGCGGCGAGTATGCTCAAAGAAGATATGGAATTCATGGGGCCGGTTCGTCTGAAAGACGTTGAAGAGGCTCAGCAGAAAATCGTTTCGACGATTCGCCGGCTTGAAGATTCCGGTGAGATCGTTATCGCCCGTTCCGGTGAAGACGAATTGGTGGTGTAGCGTATGGCGAAGACGGTTTTTCATTTTAACGAAATCAAAACGCAGGACGATAAGGTATTGCTCAAGCTGCCGCGCAGTTTTGAACCTGAAGTCGAGGAGATGGAAGAAGAGCCGATTCCCGAATACACGGGCCCGACTGCGGACGATTTACGCCGAGAGGCCGAAGCGTTTAAGGAACAGTGGGAAGCCGAAAAAGAGCAGATGCTGAGCAAGGCTCAGGCCGATGCGGACGCTATCGTCAAAAATGCGGAAGAAGCGGCCTTTGAGCAGGTCAAACGCCAGTCGGATCAGGCTCAGATCATAAAAACGGACGCTGAACGGAAAGCCGCCGAAATCATAAAAAGCGCGCAGGAAGAAGCGCATACTATCGTGAGCACTGCTGAAAGCAAAAAACAGCAAATTCACGACGAATCGTATCGGGCCGGCTTCGACGAAGGCAAAGAAGCCGGTTTTCGCGACGGCAACGCTGAAGCGGAACGTCTCGTGGACCGGCTGCACATTATGCTCGACCGTATTCTTGATAAGCGTCAGGAAATCCTTGAAGGGACGGAACAGCAGATTGTTGAATTGGTGCTCCTTATGGCGCGGAAAGTCGTTAAAGTCATGTCCGAAAATCAGCGCAACGTGGTGATGTCGAACGTGCTGCAGGCGCTGCGCAAAGTAAAAGGCCGCGGCGACGTGACCGTCCGCGTAAATCTTGCCGATCTGAAACTGACGTCCGAACATACCAAAGAGTTCATGCAGGCGGTTGAAAATATCAAAAATTTGACGATCGTGGAAGATTCGTCCATAGATCGCGGCGGCTGTATCGTTGAAACCGATTTCGGTGCAATCGACGCCCGCATTTCGAGTCAGCTTACGGAACTTGAACAGAAAATATTGGAAATTTCTCCGATAAAAACCGTTTCCAAGACGAACGCGCTCGATTCCGGTGCATAGACGGAGCGGACGGAGCGTATGAATTCTTTTTTTGATAAATACATTGCCAGCGTCAAAAACACGGAGACCATTTTATACACGGGAAACGTTTCCGCCGTGCGCGGAATGCTCATTGAAAGTCACGGCCCCCGGTCGGTTATCGGTGAAATGTGTTTTATCAAACTGATGCGCGGCGACATGCAGATAGCGGCGGAAGTCGTCGGGCTGAACGGCACGACGGTGCAGCTGATGGCGTACGGTGAAACGAAAGGCATTGAAATCGGCTGCGAAGTGGTCGCTACCGGGCACGTCCTGCGGGTCGCCGTCGGAAACGGACTGTTGGGGCGCGTGATCGACGCGGTCGGAAAACCGTACGACGGCAAGGGCGAATTGGCGTCCGGCCTGTATTATCCGGCGCTCGCGTCTCCGCCGGCTCCGCTCGAGCGGCGTCCCGTTTCACAGCGCATGGTTACCGGTGTCCGCGCGATCGACGCAATGCTCGCCGTTGCGAAAGGGCAGCGGCTCGGTATTTTTGCCGGTTCCGGCGTCGGAAAATCCACGCTTTTAAGTATGATCGCCCGAAACACAAAGGCGGACGTCAACGTTATTGCGCTCGTCGGAGAGCGCGGGCGCGAAGTCGTCGATTTTATCGACCGCGATCTGGGCGAAGAAGGCTTGAAGCGCTCCGTCGTCGTCGTCGCGACGTCCGACCAGCCGTCGATCGCCCGGTTACGCGCGGCGTATACGGCGACCGCGGTGGCGGAATATTTCCGCGATCAGGGTAAAGACGTTATGCTCATGTTCGATTCGGTAACCCGGTTCGCTCACGCGCAGCGGGAAATAGGACTCGCTTCCGGCGAACCGCCGGCGCAGCGCGGATATCCGCCGAGCGTGTTCGATCTGCTTCCGAAATTGCTTGAACGCAGCGGTACCAATCAAACGGGTTCCATCACCGCGTTTTACACCGTACTGGTCGACGGCGACGATATGGACGAACCTATCGCCGACAAAGTGCGCGGTACGCTCGACGGACATATCGTTCTGAATCGGAAACTCGCCCAGGCGGCCCATTTTCCCGCCATAGATGTGCTCGCGAGCATCAGCCGTCTGTCAAAACGGGTGTCCGGACCGGCAACGCAGCAGGCGGTTACGACGGTTCGCCGGCTTATGGCGTCGTACGCCGAAAACGAAGACATGATCACCGTGGGAGCCTATCAGAAGGGCTCGAACGCCGCTATAGACAAAGCGATCGACGTGCATCCCGATATAGAAGCTTTTCTTATGCAGGATGAATACGAGCCCGCGCCGCTGGAATCGACGCTCGAAAAGCTCGGTTCCATAGCCGGAACGGATATTCCGCCGGAGGAATGCGGAAGTTCCGCCGCCGCCGTTTCGTAACGCCGTATGAAACGGTTTCAGTTTCCGCTGCAGAAAGTTCTCGATTTACGCGAATTTGAAGAAGACCAGGCTCGGATCGAGTTGGGTAAAGCGATTGCCGAATCGGAACGCATCAGGCGGCAGCTGGAAAATCTTGCAGAAGAAAAGGCCCGTACGGTTGCAGGCGCTTCCGATGAAAAAGACGTGCGGCAGCTGATCGTGCGTGAGCACTATCTTATCCGGCTCGACGCGAACCGCGACGAATTGCTTGCGGAATTGCTTGAAGCGGATGCGCTGATTGAAAATCGACGCGCCGTTTTTGCCGAAGCGATGAAAAATCGCAAAGTTTTATCCAAACTTAAAGACCGCCGGTTCGGCGAATACCGCAAAGACGCACAGACGGCGGAAGATACTGCCGTGGACGATTTGTCGTCTGCCCGTTACTCCGGCTCCGGTTCGTCCCCATCCGGCGGAACGGATGCGGACGGAAGCGGTGCGCGCTAATACTTGAAGTCGCTTCCGCCGATGAATTCCCTTATAATCGAGCGGCCGGGAACGTTGCTCGCCGGAATCGGTGAAAAATTGCTTAAAAACCGCAGCAGCCGCGATGCTTCCGCGTATTCGCGCTGCAGCGGATTGACGCAGCGCAGCAGCGGTTCGGCGTATACTTTCAAAACCGGAAGTTCATAGTCGAGCGCGGTGTTCAGCATGGCGTCCGCGTTGTCCTGAAACGGAAAGATGTGCAGACGCTCGCCTTTTTGGACACTGTCCCACATGGAAATGGTCGTCGCCGCCGACTTTCCGCGGAAGCGCGCGTCGCGCACGATTCTTCTGATCAGTCGGTTGTCGCTGGTCGGAATGCGGTTGTGATCGTCCAGATTCAGCTGGGTGAGCGCGGACAAATATATTTTGAATTTATATTCAGCCGGAATGAGCGGCGTCAGTTTATCGTTCAGGCCGTGTATTCCTTCAAGAATCAGTATGTCGTTGACGTCGAGCTGCAGCGTTTTGCCGTTGTAATAGCGGCGCCCGTCCGTAAAATCGTACGACGGCAGTTTTACCGCTTTTCCGTCGAACAGATCTATCAAATCCCGGTTCAGCTGCGCCACGTCGAGCGCTTCAAGACATTCATAATCGTAATTGCCGTTTTCATCTTTCGGTGTCAGTTCCCGGCCGACGTAGTAAGTGTCGAGTTCTATGATTTTCGGGCGATATCCGAGTGCCTTCAGCTGCAAGGATAATTTTTTGGACGTCGTCGTTTTTCCGGAACTGGAAGGACCTGCTATCAGAATTACTTTGACGTTTCCCCGGTCGCGGATCCGGTCCGCAATATCGGCGATGCATTTTTGCTGGAATATTTCCGCCGTGTCGATAAAATCGTTTACCGTCCGGTTGTGTATCAGTTCGTTCAGCGACGCGGCCGACGTAACGTCGAGCTGTTTTCCCCATTTTTTATAGCGCGAATATACGGCGAACAGTTGGGGGATATCTTCAAAAACCGGCAGACAGTCGGGCTGTGCTGTCGCCGGAAAACGCAGCAGGAATCCCTCGCCGTAGGGCATAAGATCGAACGCTTTTATTTTTCCGGTCGTATCGAGCAGCGGCCCGAAGTACTGATCGGAAAAGGAACCGAGCGTGTTTACGGCAATTTTCGGCGGACAGATATAGTTGAGCTGTTTGCGCGTTTCGGTCAAGCCGAGCGATTCGAAAAGCGCCGCCGCGTCGCGGTACGACACGGTATCCGTCTCGATCGGCTGGTTCCATGCGATAATCCGCTGCATTTCCGCTTTGAGCGCGGCGATGTCTTCCGCGCCGGGCGTCTTTTCAGTTTCAAGGGTATAGTAATATCCGTAGCCGAGACTGTGGCCGACGAGCAGTCTGGTTCCCGGAAAGCACTCGTGGGCGGCGGCGGCCAAAATGAAGCAGAGCGTGCGCCGGTAGATGGCCGAGCCGTCGCGTGAACCGGATACGACCGGTTCCAGTACGGCGTTTACGTCCAGTACGGTGTTCAGTGCACGAATTTCATTATTTATGCGGACGGCGAATACCGTTTCGGGATCGCAGTCGAATGTCTGCGTAAAATCAAGCGCGCGCACACCTGCGGCGGCCGTAACTTTCTTACCTGAAGGAAGCGTCAACTCTATTCTTTTCATGAAATACAGTATAACGCTTCCGGCCGTCTTCCGCAAGGTTTTTCGTTTTCCGCCGTTTCCTGCCGTTGATTTGACAGTCGGCGCTCTTTATCGTATAGTAATGGCATGAGAATTGCAATGTTTTCGGATTGTTATTATCCTCGGATCAACGGGGTTGTCATTTCAGTTCAGTCGTATGCCAGAGAGTTGATCAACCGGGGACATTCGGTCTGCGTTGTAAGCGTCGAATATCCGGAAGAATACATATACGGAAACGATCATTCGGATAATATCGACAGTCCGAATTTTTCGGTGATCAGAATTCCTTCCCATGCGATCATTTTTTCAAAAGAAGACCGGATTGCCCGGCTCGAAAAGTGGTTTTTTATCAAAAAAAAGATGGACGAGTTCGCGCCCGACGTAATACATTTGAACAGTGAATGGCTGGTCGGCTATTTCGGCGCCATGTATGCGCGGCATCGGAAAGTTCCGTGCGTGTTTACTTTTCATACGATGTGGGAAGATTATATTCAGAATTACGCGCCGCTTTTGAACAGTATGATATCACATAAGATCGGGCGGGATCTGGTTAAATTTTATTTGAAAAGTGCGAATCATATTTTGGCTCCGACGCCGCGTATTGCGGACACGGTTCGTGAATACGGTGTAGAAACGCAGGTGGAACTGCTGCCGACCGGAATTCCCGAGTCGCTGTTTGAATATGATAAAGACCGATTGGATTCCGTTAAGACCGATCTGTTCGCTAAAAATCCGCGGCTGGCCGGCAAAAAAATATTGCTGTTCGCCGGCCGGATAGCGAAAGAAAAAAATCTCGATTTTCTTGTGCCCGTTCTGAAACGGGTGCGGGAATTGCTTGCTGCCGATTCAACGCACGACGGTTCCGATGCGGCGCTGCTTATCGCCGGCGACGGTTTGTATATGCCCGATTTTAAGGCGCTGGTTGAAAAAGAGCAGCTGGCCGACAACGTTTTTTACGTCGGATATGTGAGCCGTCAGACGCTTGCGTATTTGTACACGGTGGCGGACGTGTTCACGTTTCCGAGCAAGACGGAAACGCAGGGGCTTGTGACCGCCGAAGCGATGGCGGCGGGCCTGCCGGTCGTGGCAATCGGCGAAATGGGAACTGTGGACGTCATGCAGGGCGATCACGGCGGCTTTATGGTCCCGGAGGATACGGAACTGTTTTCTCAGCGGGTTGCGGATCTGCTTACGGATTCCGCTTTGTATTCAAATAAAGTGGTGGAATGCAAATTGTGGAGCAAGCAGTGGATGATAACTTCCCTGACTGACCGGCTGGAAAAAGCCTATACGACGTGTATCGAAAGATATGGAAAAAAATAGCCGGCAGCGTACGTGCGGCCGTGTATGAAAAAATCCGCCCGCCGTGTTCTGTTTGTCCGGAACACGGCGTTGAGTGCGCGCTTTCGGGAACGTACCGGTTTTTCTGATCGTCGGGAGGGGCGTCTATCCTGCGAACGTCTGCGCGACGTAGTCGCGGGCGGCGAAGCGTTTGATTTCGCGGTTTTCATACGCAAGGCGGACGAGTTCGTCTATTTCGAGCCGGGCGTACAGTTGCTGCGCTTCCGCTCGGTTTGCCCGCAGAACCGGATGTTTAGGTGAAAATAACACGCAGCAGTCTTCGTACGGCAGGATGGACGTTTCGTACGTACCGATATATTTTGCCGTTGCGATGATTTCTTCTTTATCAAGACCGACGAGCGGCCGAAGCAGCGGGTACGCGCAGGCGGATTCGGTGACGGTCATGTTCTGTATCGTCTGACTTGCAACCTGTCCGAGACTTTCACCGCTTATGAGACAGTCGGCGCGGATCCGGTCGGCGAGCAGATTCGCCGCGCTCATCATGCACATGCGCAGGAGCAGCGTACTGAACGCTTCCGGCGCCCGCTCTTTTATACGCATCTGAACGTCGGTGAACGGAATGATGTTGATGTGCGTGTCCACACCGTACTGTGCGATAATCCGCGCCAGATCTTCGACCTTTTGCTGCGCTTCCGCCGACGTGTACGGATATGCGTGAAAATATACGCAGTCCACTTTCATGCCGCGCCGCATCATGCGGTAGCCGGCGACGGGGGAGTCGAGGCCGCCGGACAGCAGCAGCAATCCTTTGCCGCCCGTCCCGACGGGAAGACCGCGGCACGCTTTGTTACGGTCGCAGTATACGAAACACCGGTCGCGGATTTCTATTCTGATGACGACGTCGGGGCGGTGTACGTCCACGTCCAGAATTCCGGCGTCGAATACGTCCGCGGCGGCTTCACAGCTGATTTCATACGAATTGAGCGGAAACGACTTTTCGGCGCGGCGCGTTTCGATTTTGAACGTTTTAGCCCCTTCGGCTTTCGCTGCGAGCGCTTCGGCGTAGGCTGCCTTTTTTATCGCTTCGATATTTTTTTCACATACCGTCGTTTTGGCCCATCCGGTGATTCCGATCAGATGTTTAAGCGTAAATTCTATCGCGGGACACGATTCTTCGGGCCCTTCGATATAAAGCCGGCCGGCGCAGAGTCTGACGGTTGCCCGTACGGTTTCGAGATATAAACGGGCGTTTTCTACAAGACGTTTTTCAAATTCTTTTAAATTGGAACCTTTCAGCGTTAATTCGCCCAATTTGGCAAGATATGTGGTATACTCGGACATACGCAGAGTGTACCGTATTTTTTTTGCTCTGTAAACAGCCGTTCACCGCCGTTTTGCGGAACGTTTTCAGGCTGCGTGTTCCGTTGGTGTTCGGTTTTATATATTGCATTATGACAAAATATGTGATATTGTAATTTTACTAATTTCTTTTGGAGGCGTCCATGGCTGTTAAAAAATCGGGTATCGATACGAGTGTCGGAAAAAATCTGCCGCTGCTGCTGCGTTCCCGCGTCGTGTCCTGTCCGGATACTGTTTTGCAGGCTTCAAAAAACAGTGCGGGTGTGTTTGAACTGTTCAGTTATAAACAAGTGTATGAAAAAGTGATAGAATTTGCCCACGCGCTGAAGGAATTCGGTATCGTTCGCGGCGACGCGGTCGCGCTCATTTCGGACAATCGCCGTGAATGGTTTATCACCGATATGGCGCTTCTTTCACTCGGAGCGGCCGACGTTCCGCGCGGCTGTGATTCCATGGGATCCGAAATCCGGTTTATCATTTCATATGCGGAGTGCCGCACCGGTTTTTTTGAGACGGAGCGTCAGTTGTGCAAAGTGCTGGAAAAACGGGAAGAAGTTCCGCTGCTTGAAAACGCCATTCTGTTCGAGCCGGTTTCCGCCGAAACGGCGGTGCGCGCACAGGAATCGGGTATCCGCGTGTTTTCGTTCGCCGAATTGGAAGCGAAAGGTGCGCGGGCTTCCGACGCGGAGCGGACTGCGATTGAAGCGGAAATGGATAAAACTTCGCCCGATGAAATCGCGACGATCATATTTACGTCGGGAACTACCGGCGTGCCGAAAGGAGTCATGCTGACGCACGATAATTTTATCGCGCAAGTCGAAGTGGTGAAATCGGTTCTGACGAACACCGAGGACGGCGATTTGTGGCTGAGCGTGCTGCCCGTGTGGCACAGCTTCGAGCGCGTGTTCCAGTATCTGGTTATGGGATTGAACAGCGGTCTTGCGTATTCAAAACCGGTTGCGGCGGTAATGCTTGCCGATATGGCGACGCTGCGGCCGCAGGCGATGTGCGGCGTGCCCCGTTTGTGGGAGTCGCTCGCTCAGGGCGTTTTCCGCACGATGAGAAAAACCGGCGGCGTTCCATATAAACTGTTCCTGTTTTTCATCAGCGTCGGCAAGAAATTTTCATGGGCGAGAGAACACGTGCGGGGACTCGTGTGCCGTCTGCACCGCCGTTCGCGTATTTTGGACGCACTCGTCGGGATTCTGCCGCTGATTCTGCTTTCACCGCTGTACGCGCTGGGCAACCTGCTCGTGTACCGTAAGATCCGGGCCAAGCTGGGCGGGCGCATGGAATGCGCTATTTCAGGCGGCGGCGCGCTGCAAAGTGAAACCGACGCGTTTTACCGCGCTATCGGTTTCAAACTGCTCGAGGGTTACGGTATTACGGAGGCAGCGCCCGTTTTGTCCGTTCGCTGGCCGTCGAAACCCCGTTCCGGCTGCGTCGGTCAAGTGTATCCGTGCGCACAGATCAAAGTCGTTGCGGAAGAGCACGGCCGGATCGTTTCCGGCGAACCGCTCCCTCCGGGAAAAAGCGGGTTGGTGCTTGCCCGCGGCCGGCAGATCATGAAAGGTTATTACAAACGGCCCGATCTTACCGAACAGGTCGTCGACAAAGACGGCTGGCTCAATACCGGAGATTTGGGCGTGCTGTCGTACGATAACGAAATCAAAATCACCGGACGTGCGAAAGATACGATCGTTTTGCTCGGCGGTGAAAATATAGAACCGCTGGTTATCGAATCCGCGCTGTGCGGCAGTCCGTACATTGAAAGTGCGGTGATACAGGGGCAGGACAAAAAATATCTGGGTGCGCTGATCGTGCCTGTTAAAGAAGCGATACTTACGTTTGCGCAGGAACGGCAGCTGCCTGCCGAACCGTACGGCGCACTGCTGGAATCGCTGCCGATTGTGAATCTGATCCGCGACGAAATCGACCGCTGCATCAATGCGGGTACGGGGTTCAGAATGTGCGAACGGATTTACCGGTTCGTCCTGCTGAGCGACAGTTTTACCGTGGGGCGCGAATTGTCCGGCAAACAGGAAATGATGCGTCACAAAATTGCCGAATTGTATAAGAAGCAGATCGATTCCCTGTTCGATTAAGTTCGCCGCCGTTTTATGCCGATAGTATCCGTATGAAACGTTTTTTGCGCTCGGAACGGGCGCGGCCGGCTTCTTTTCCGTTTTTTTGTTTCGCTTTCGCGTGCGCGCGGGGTCGTGCGATACCGTTTTTGTGTGCCGCGGCGGTGATCGTTCTGTTGAGCGTTCCGTTTGCAGCGGCTCAGACACCGCGGGAATCCGCCGCCGGCTCCGTTCCGCAGCTGCTGGCCGGCGTGTGGGAAAACGAAACGCGTTTGCTCGTTTTCGGCAGCGCGGTCGACATCGCGCCTGCGGCTGCCGGTGAACGGATGGCGGAAAGCGGTGAAAGTGCGGTTGACATCGCGCCTGCGGCTGCTGTCGGGAACGCAGCAGCCCGTGCGCCGGCCGGGATTCCGCTGACTGTCGTTTTGAAGTTGTTTTACGGCTGGTACTACGACCGCGCGGCGGAAAGCGGCGGGGCCGCCGGTTCGGCATCCGGTACCGCCGTATTGCCCGAACGCGACCGGAACGATGCGGTTTCGGCTGCCGCCGAAGTGATTTCGGTATCTTTCGAGCCGCTGATTCCCGAAACGGCCGAATCCGGAGCCTGGAATATGACCGTGCAGTATCCGGGACAAAAGCAGCCGGTTTCCATCCCGATCGCCGTGTTCGGCGGTTCGTTATATCTTGATTTTATGATTTCGCAATTGCCGGCGGAATTTACCGGCGACGTATTTTGGAAGGCGGCTTCAAACACGACGGCGATCAGTCTGAACGTACCGACCGTTTCGACGGAAGTATATTCGCTGTACCGAAGCGGCGCCGCCGCGTACCGCGTCCGTTATTGGCTGACCGACATGAGCTATGACGAAACGGCATTTGCGGTGCTGAACGACGGCAGCACGTCGGTTTCCTTTCCGAAGCACTTGCGGATCGGGTCGGCCGTGTACACGTGCGTGCCGGGCCGCGGCACTCAGGTGCGCAACGCGGAAAAAATCCCCTACGACGGTTCCCGCTACGTGCTGAGTGCCGACGGCCGAATCTGCGTTTCGGCCGCGCCGTATGCAATTTTAAGTACGGTGGAAGATTTGTACGCCGCCGTTGAAGAAGCCAACCGGCGCCGCAAACCGCCGCGGCAGCCGCCGCTGCCCGACTCCGATCTCGATTTCCATTATGAAATAATAGAAGAATTGCGGAAATACGCTATCGGCCGGTAACCCGTTTGCGCTGCCGCAGCTTTCGGCTCAGTACGGCCGCCGCGTATCCCGCCGCGCTGCCTATGGCGGCGCCGATCGTATCCGCCGCCCAATCGAACACTGAAGCGTCCCTTCCGGGAACGAACGACTGATGATATTCGTCTATGATACCGTACGCAGATACGATCGCAACGGCAATCAGTATGTTCCTGACGGGATGCCGCCGCCAGCTTTCGGCAGAAAACCACAAAGTCCAGCAGAACGCGAGCGCCGCAAAACAAATGACGTGGACGACTTTATCCGAGTCTTTGAAGTCCGGCATCGGAACAGTCGAACGGGACGACAATATCCAGCTGACGGTCATTACCGCGAGTGCGGGTATTTTACGGAGTATCTTCATGCTCGTTCTTTTTCCTGGTTACGGCGCGGTGCGTGTAATGTATGATGGCAAAAAATACGAACATGATACAATATCCGCCGATCAGAATAAACGTTTCCCGCAGCCCCTTGCACCACAGCGCTATTAAGACGATGCAGCAGATACCGATTTGGATCGCGTACAGCAGCACTAAAATGCTGACGGGCGTGTATCCCATATTCATCAATTTGTGATGCAAATGCCGCCGGTCGGGAGTAAAAAAAGGTACGTGCTCCCGCTTCCGCCGCCAGACGGCCGCGATCGTATCGAGAACGGGTATTGAAACGAGCAGTCCCGCTATCAGCATTTTGTTGTGTTCGACTGCCGGCGACGCCGGAAACAACGGCAGCGCCGCAACCATAAAACCTAAAAACTGACTGCCGCCGTCGCCCATGAATATTTTGGCTTTCGGTTTGTTGTACACGAGAAATCCGCATACCGCCGCGGTCAGTATAAAACACAGCGCCGCCGTTTCCGATCTGCCGGCTCTCATGTAAATGACTCCGAGGGTAATCAGAATAAAACTCGACAAACCGCCGCACAACGCGTCCACTCCGTCTATCAGATTGAACGCGTTGATGACGCCGATAAACCATACGAACGTTATGATGTACCCGAACGGACCGAATTGGAACGATCCCAGATTCGTAAAATGATAACCGTTTAAAATCATGATCAAAGCGGCTATAATTTGTACCAGCAATTTGAATTTTGCCGACAGGTCTTTAAAATCGTCTATCACGCCGAATATGAAAATCAGCAGACTTGAAACGATGAACGGAATCAAACTGAGTATTGACAAGTTGCATTCAAAATAAAAGTAGAGAACGCTGCTGACGACGAACGCCGTAACGAATCCCGCACCGCCGAGCCGGGGAATTTTTTCCGTGTGAATTTTACGTTCCGACAGGGAATCGTACCACCCGTGTTTTTTGCATAAAAAAATAATAATAGGTATGAGCAATACTGAGATAACGAAAGCACTGCAGATAAATATATACATAGTTGAGAACACTCCCTTTTACCGATACCAATGATAACACAATGGCAAAGCTTTTTCAATTTAGAAACGGTATATCTTTACAAAAATTGTACCCCCCCCCCCCGATTTTGTCAAGCGGAACTTTCCAATCGGGACATTTCGGATAAAAATGAGCGCGTATCTCTAGATTTTTTTGCCGGTGGGGATTATAGTGGAGAACATGTACGAATCAGGTGAAAACTATTTGGAAACTGTTTTGATTCTTCAGAAAGAACACGACGTCGTCCGTTCCATCGACATTGCCCGCAAACTCGGCGTTTCAAAACCGAGCGTGAGCCGCGCCATGGGGTTGCTCCGGCAAGCCGGATATATCGAAATGCCGGAAAACGGTCCCGTTTTTTTGACGGAAAAAGGCCGTGCTGAAGCCGAGCGCATTTATTCCCGCCACTGCGGGCTGACTTCGTTTCTTGAAAAAATAACCGGCGTTTCGCGCGCGCAGGCCGAAGAAAACGCGTGCAGAATAGAACATATTATCGACGACGATGTGTTTCAGGGTATACTCAATTATATGCATACTACGTTGAAATAAACTCCCTGATATTATATACTGACGCCGTGTTCGCCGATTTTATCAAGCTGCTGCTTACCGTTCTTATTATTATGGATCCGATCGGGATCATTCCTCAATATTTGTCAGTTACCGCCCTTATGGACGAATCGCTGAAACGTACGGTTATAAAACGCGCGGTGTGCATCGCCGCGCTCGTGCTGTTCGTGTTCATTTTGCTGGGACGGTATCTGCTGCTCTTTTTCGGTATTCAGCCCGGTGCGTTTTATATTTCGGGCGGAATCCTCTTTTTCCTGATTGCGTTTGAAATGATTTACAGCAAACCGCGGAGCAGGCAGACGCCGGCGCCCGTACAATCGGAAAACGAAGATCCTTCGTTTGTCGCGCTCTTTCCGCTCGCCATACCGCTTATCGCGGGACCCGGCCTTATCACGACGATTATGGTCTTTTCTTCAACGAGCCGTCCCTGGATCGTTTCCGCCGGACTGCTGGCCGCAGCCGTCTGTGCGGGACTGGTGTGCGTGTACGTGTCTCTGCGGGGAGCGTCGCTGCTGCTCCGGTTTCTGCATCATACGGGTATGTTCGTCGTTGAAAAAATCATGGGGCTGATTTTGTCCGGAATGGCGGTTCAGCTGATATACGACGGTTTAATAAAATTGGGAATAATAGGCGGTACATGATGAATACGGACACGGAATCGGCAGCGCGCGGCAAAGGCGCTATTGAAGGCGGAAATCACGCGGCGCTCTGGCACGGCCGGTTTGCGGAAGGCCCCGACGCGCAGGCCGTTGCGTTTGAAACATCCATTCACGTAGACGAGCGCATGGCGGCGGACGATATCGCGGGCAGTAAAGCGCACGCGGCTATGCTCGGTTCGGCGGGAATAATCAGCCGTGCCGAAGCCGACGCGATCGTTTCGACGCTCGACGGCATCGCAGCGGATCTGAACTCCGGAGCGCTGAGCGTAGACCCGTCCGCGGAAGACATCCATTCGTTCGTAGAAGGCGTGCTCACCGACCGCCTCGGCGAGACCGGTAAAAAAGTACATACCGGGCGCAGTCGCAACGATCAGATAGCGCTCGACGAGCGGCTGTACCTGCGCCACGCGGTTCCCGACTTGCAGCGCAGACTGGTTACGCTGATTTCCGTGCTGAACGATATTGCCGGTTCCCATACGGAAACCCTTTTGAGCGGATACACTCATTTGCAGCGCGCGCAGCCGGTAACGCTTGCTCATCACGTGTGCGCTTGGAGCTGGATGCTCGTGCGCGATCACGGCCGGCTGTCCGACGCGTTGAAGCGGATTAATCTGTCGCCGCTGGGAGCGGGAGCGCTCGCCGCAAGCGGACTGCCGCTCGACCGTGAAGCGGTAGCTTCGGCGCTCGGCTTTGAAGGGGTAACGCAGAATTCGCTCGATACCGTTGCGGATCGCGACTATTGTATTGAAATCACCGCGGCGCTGTCGCTTTTGATGGCGCATCTGTCGCGGTTCTGCGAAGAAATAATCATTTGGTCTACCGAAGAATTCAAATTTATCGATCTGTCCGAAAAGTGGTCGACCGGTTCCAGCATCATGCCTCAGAAAAAGAATCCCGACTTTGCGGAGCTTATCCGCGGCCGCACCGGCAAAGTGTACGGCGACTTGATCGCGCTTTTGACGATGATAAAAGGGCTGCCGCTTGCGTATAATCGCGATATGCAGGAAGACAAATCGAGTCTGTTCGACGCATACGACACGGCGTTGTCGTGCGTAACCGTTTTTACCCATATGATCGGGACTGCCCGCTGGAATACGGAACGTATGGCCGCTTCCTGTACCGGCGGACACGCGAACGCAACCGACGTTGCCGATTATCTGGTGCGCAAAGGTATGCCGTTTCGTACGGCACACGGCGTCGCGGCTTCCGCGGTGCGTTTGTGCATCGAACGGGGCTGTAATATAGAAGATTTGCCGCTTGCCGATCTGCAGGCGTGTTCGCCGCTCATCGAAGCCGATTTGTACGCGTGCATTACGAGCGAAGCGTGCGTGTCTGCCCGCGATATTACCGGCGGACCCGCGCCGGCTCAGGTAAAACGGCAGATTGCCGCTCTCCGTGCGTTCTGCGTGGAGCACTCGTAACCGGCCGAATACGTTCGGCACGCGCGCGGCGGTATCTTGAAGAAGCGCGCCGTTTCGTGTACAGTATTTGTAAATGTTTTTTTGTATATATGCAGAAAAAGGAGTGTAAGATAAAAACCGCCTGCAATATCGTCGGTTTTTATCTTTTATAAGTTTGCGTTGCAAACTTTCTTATTAAGTGCAGCTTCTCACTTTGTTGCGAAGCTGCGTAAAAAGCCAAGTCGGAAATTGACATTTCCTCCTTGACTTTTTATAGGAGTGTATCATGAAAAAAATGCTTGCAGCAGTCTGCGCGTGCGCGCTGATTGCCGGTACCGTATTCGCCGGCGGTAAAAAAGATTCCGGCGTAGACAATTCGCTTGAAGAATTGAAAACCCGCGGCGTGTTCGTACTCGGACTGGACGATTCTTTTCCGCCGCTCGGTTTCCGCAACGAATCGAACGACATCGCCGGTTACGATATCGATCTGGCAGCGGAAGTCTGCCGCCGTCTCGGCGTAACGCTGAAATGTCAGCCGATCGACTGGGCCGCCAAAGAACAGGAATTGAATACCGGCAACATCGACTGCATTTGGAACGGTTTTACGATGACGCCGGAACGCGAGCAGGCGCTTTCCTTTTCAAAGCCGTATCTCGACAACGCGCAAGTCGTTATCGTCCGCGGCAATTCGGGTATTAAAACGCTCGCCGATCTTGCCGGTAAGTCCATCGGACTGCAGGCCGGTTCCAGTGCGGCGGACGCCGTTGAAGCGGCTCCCGAATTCAAGAAATCGGTAAAGGAAATCGTCGAATTCAAGGACAATCTGACCGCGCTGATGGATCTTGAAATCAAAGGCGTGGACGGCGTCGTTATGGATATGGTCGTCGGCAACTACAGTATTAAAACTTCAGGCAAGAATTTCGTCGTACTCGACGAACATTTGAGTTCCGAAAAATACGGTATCGGCTTCCGCAAACGCGATGTGAAACTGCGCGACGAAGTGCAGAGCGTTCTCGAGCAGATGGCTGCGGACGGAACGGTTGCCGCCATTTCTCAGAAATGGTTCGGAGCCGACATTTCCGTGATCGGCAAATAAGGTAAGGCGGCGGCTGCAATGGAAAAAATGCTTCTTGCGATGTGCGAAGGGTCCCTCGTTTCTCTGAAAATATTTTTTCTGACTCTTCTGTTTTCGCTTCCGCTCGGTTTACCGTTTGCGGCTGCCCGCATGTCTAAAAACCCGGTACTGTCCGTACCGGCTAAACTGTTCATGCTGATAATCCGCGGAACGCCGCTGATTTTGCAGCTCATTTTCGTGTATTTTGCACCGTATTATCTATTCAAAATATCGTACAACCGTTTTACCGCCGCGATTATCGCCATGTCCGTAAATTACGCGGCGTATTTTGCGGAAATTTACCGCGGCGGCATCGAATCCGTGTCCAAAGGGCAGTATGAAGCCGGAAAGGTGCTCGGTTTTACCCGATTGCAGACGTTTTTCAGGATCGTGCTGCCGCAAGTGATCAAGCGGATTCTGCCCGCGACCGGAAACGAAGTCATTACGCTGGTAAAAGACACCGCGCTCGCTCAGGTTATCGGCGTTGCCGAACTGTTCCGCGTTGCCCAAAACGCCGCGAGCCGGGAATTTTCAACGATGCCCATTTTCGTTGCCGGCGTTTTTTATTTTTTCATGAACTGGATCGTTTCGGCGGTGTTCGTCCGCGCGGAAAAAAAACTCGATTATTACCGGTAGCGTTGGAGCGTGTCATGTCCGAAGTCGTCGTAGAAGTAGAAAATCTTTCCAAATCGTTCAATACGCTGGAAGTCATCAAAGATATATCGTTCACCGTTTCCAAGGGTGAAGTGCTCGGCGTTATCGGGCCGTCCGGTTCCGGCAAATCCACCATGCTTCGCTGCGTAACGCAGCTTGAATCGGTTTCAGGCGGTACCGTCAGAATCGGCGGCGACACGCTGGTGCGGGACGGTGCGTACGCCGATAAGCGGACGCTGCGCCGAATCGGTTTGAAAGCCGGGCTCGTTTTCCAGAATTTCAATTTGTTTCCGCATTTCAACGTACTGCGCAACGTTACCGAGGCGCAGACGGTCGTTCTGAAAAAGACGAAAGCCGAAGCGCTTGAAACCGCGCGAGCGCTGCTTGCAAAGATGGGTCTTTCCGATAAGGAAAACGCGTATCCGTGCGAATTGTCCGGCGGGCAGCAGCAGCGCGTATCCATTGCCCGCGCGCTCGCTTTAAATCCTGAAGTGCTGTTTTTCGACGAGCCGACTTCGGCGCTCGATCCGGAACTGACCGGAGAGATACTGAAAGTTATCCGGTCTCTTGCGGAAGAAAAAATGACGATGGTCGTCGTAACGCACGAAATGTCGTTCGCTCGCGATCTTGCCGATCACATCATTTTTATGGACGGCGGCGTCATCGTGGAGCAGGGGGACGCCCGCAGCGTGATTACGAATCCGCAGAACGAGCGCACGAAAGCGTTTTTAAGCAGATTTTAAATCCGTTGCCGAACCCGTTTGCGACGGCTGCGCGATGGCAGTGCGGCGGCTTAAACTTGACAGCCGCTGCGGTTTACCATTACAATTTACAGCCATAGAGGTTTCGTGGAAACTGCGTATACGATAGTCGTGCCGGACGCTGAGATGCTGTCGCGTTTGTGCGGTACGAATGACAGTAATTTAGATCTCATTGAAAAACATTTGGGCGTGCCCGTTTTTACCTGCGGAAACGAATTATCCGTACCTGACGCGGATCCCGGCGTAGCGCAGCAGTTCAGGCATATCATAGACCGTTTGCTGGACGAAGCTTCCGAAGGCTGCGACGTGGGGCCCGATCTGCTGAACACCATTTTGCTCGATTCGTCGGATCGTCTTTCAGCCGGATCGTTTTCGGCGGCGAGCGTCGTTATTCCCGGCGGTATCCGGAAAGTGTATCCGAAGACCCGTAATCAGGCGGCGCTCGTGCACGCAATGCGCCGCAGCGACATGGTGTTCTGTCTGGGACCGGCCGGCAGCGGCAAAACGTTTCTCGCCGTCGCCGAAGCGCTCCGGCTCGTGCTGTCGCATGAAAAAGCGGGCATCGTGCTTACCCGGCCCGTCGTGGAAGCGGGCGAAAATCTGGGATTCCTGCCGGGCGATTTGGAACAGAAAATAAATCCGTATCTGCGCCCGCTGTACGACGCGATAGGAGCGCTGCTTCCGAAAGAAACCGTACGCAAGCTGACGGAATCCGGTGCGATAGAAACGGCGCCGCTGGCGTATATGCGCGGGCGGACTTTACATAACAGCGTTATTATTCTGGACGAAGCGCAGAATACGACGAAAGAGCAAATGAAAATGTTTTTAACCCGGATGGGTGAAGGGTCGAAAGTCTTCGTGACTGGCGACATAACTCAAGTTGACCTTCCGCCGCGGACTGTGTCCGGTTTGGCGCACGCGGTTCGCGTGCTTCGTTCCGTTCCGGAGATAGAAATTCATTCGTTGACTGCCTCGGACGTGGTGCGGAATCCTTTGGTCAAAAAAATTGTACAGGCGTATGAAAACGAACAAACCGATTTCTCCTAAAACTGAAAAAACGAACGCGCTGACTGCGTTATTACATTCTCTCGGTAATTACGTTTCGCGTAATTATCTCATTCTCGTCGTTTTTCTGCTGGCGTTTACCGCCGTCGTCCTGATTGCGTTTTTTGCCGTCGCGTCGTCCGGCACCGTTTTTTCATACGCGGTGTCGGATTTTGAAGCGGGGCAGATCGCGGATCGTACGATTATTGCCGATAAAACGCTCGCGCCCGACGCGGCCAATCCGGCGTCGATAGAAAAAGGCGAAAAGGTGGTGCGCAAAGGCTTCCCGATTACCGAAGAATCGCTCGCCAAATTGCAGAAAATGGCGGAAGCGCCGTCGTATATCGATTACCGGGTGTTCGCCGACAAAGTGCTGTATCTGATGCTGCTGTCGGCGCTTTGGTTTTTGCTGTTTACGCCCGCGCTGACGGGGGTAAAAGCGTCGGTAAAAGAATGCGTGCTTCTGGCGATTTTTTTCGTGAGCATATACGCGCTCGCCGTTTTCGGCAGAAAGCTCGCGCCGTTTTCTTCGGCGTACAACGTGCCGATCGTGATTCCGGGCGTGCTTTTTATCATTCTGACGGCGGTATTGTTCGGGCAGCTGCACGCGGTCTTCTTTTCGTTTATCGCGGCGCTCGGCGTGCTGAACGCGGACGCGGCGAACCTTATTCCCGCACTGTTCGTGCTCGCTTCGTGTCTGGCTTCCGCCCGAATCGTCCGTAAAATAGAAAAACGCATCGATTTGGTTTTTGCGTCGCTTTTGATCGCGCTGCTGAATCTGGTTTTTATGGTAACGTTCAAGATCATTTTTCTCGATTCGTTTTCAAACGCGCTGTTTACGCTGCTGATGATCGCGCTGAACGGTTTCATTTCCGGGATATTGGCGCTCGGTTTTCTGACTCCGCTTGAGTCGCTTTTAAATACGGCTTCGGTGTTCCGGCTCATGGATTTATCCGATCTGAACAATCCGGTGATGCGCAAAATGCTTTTGACCGCGTCGGGAACGTACAATCATTCGATGATGGTCGCGACGCTTGCCGAAAGCGCGTGCCGCGAGATCGGCGCGAATTCGCTGCTCGCGCGCGTGGGTGCGTACTATCACGATTTGGGTAAAGTGGATCAGAGCGAATATTTCGTTGAAAATCAGACCGGCGGAAACAAGCACGATGAAATAAATCCGCGCCTTTCGGCGTCCGTGATCAAGAGTCACGTTAAACGAGGGATTGAAAAAGCCCATCAGCTGCGCCTTCCGCCTGAAGTCATCGATATCATAGCCGAACATCACGGAAACGGACTTATTTCGTATTTTTATAACGAAGCGAAAAAACAGGACGACACGGTTACTCCGGAAGAATTTTCGTATATCGGAAATCCGCCGTCGAGCAGGGAGTCCGCCGTAGTTATGCTCGCCGATACGGTTGAAGCCGCCTGCCGTACGCTTGAAAAACCGTCCGTGTCTCGGCTTGAAAAATTCATCCATCAGCTCGTTATGGGAAAATTCGAGCATCATCAGCTCGACAAATCGGAGCTGACGTTCAAAGATCTTGCGGTCATAGAAGATTCGTTCGTGCAGATACTGGCGGGGTACTATCATTCGCGAATCGAATATCCGAATCAAAAAGATCCCGACGACGATACGCCGGCAAAAGAAAGGGGAGACGATGAAAAACGAAGCAAATAAAATAGAAGTATCCGTGCACGAAGCGTGCGGTTCGCCCGAATGGATCGAAAAAATCGAGCCGTTTATGGAGTCCGTGCTGCGAAAATTGCATATTACCGGCTGGGAGGTCTCCGTACTGTTCTGTGCGGATCCGTTTATTGCGGAGCTGAACCTGCAGTACCGTTCGATCAAAGGTCCGACAGACGTGCTGTCTTTTGAACTCGGCGACGAATATATCGACGAAGACGGCGTGCCGTGGACTTCTGCGGGTGATATCGTCGTCAGTATCGATACGCTTGAACGGAACGCACTTGAATTCGGCGTTCCCGTCGATCAGGAACTGAAACGGCTGCTGATTCACGGTGTGCTGCATTTGTCGGGATACGATCACAGCGACAATTCTCCCGAACAGGAAATGCTCGTTTTGCAGGAGTCGATATTGCCCGATTTTCTGCACGACGCGGATATTATCATACGGGAAAAGGAATAAAGGAATACTATTGATGGGTTTGTTTGACAAGTTTACGAAGAAGAAAAAAGATGCTGCGGGTGATTCCGGTTCGGGAACGACCGAAGAACAATTGAACGAAGAAAAGCGCGACATGATTCGGGGAATTGAAGATCTGTCGGAAACGTCCGTAAAAGAAGTGATGATTCCCCGTATAGACGTCGATTTTCTGTCCGTCGGAACGCCTCAGAACGAGTTGCTTGAAAAAATCGCGGACAGCGGCCATTCCCGGTTTCCGGTATACAGCGAATCGATCGACAACGTCATCGGAGTCCTGTACGTAAAAGACCTGATTGCGGCGTTCGCCCGGCACGAAGCGATCGATCTCGAAAAACAGGTGCGCAAGGCGTTTTTCGTGCCGGAATCGAAGCGGATAGACACGCTGCTGCGCGAATTCAAGCGCCGGCACGTGCACATCGCGATCGCAATCGACGAGTACGGCGGAATTTCCGGTATAGTCTGTATGGAAGATATTATTGAAGAAATCGTCGGCGATATTCAGGACGAATTCGACAACGAACGGGAAGATATCATTTCGCTCGGCGACAACATATGGCTGTGCGACGCGCGCGTCAATCTGGACGATTTGAACGAAACGATCGGTTCCGGCTTTCCGAACGAAGAATTCGACACGCTCGGCGGCTTCGTGTTCGACCTGTTCGGTAAAATTCCGGTTAAATACGAAAAGGTTTCCTGGAACGAATACGATTTTATCGTGCAGGACATGGAAGGGCACCGCGTGAACGTCATCAAACTGATTCGCCGCAGCAAGGACAACGAAACATGAGCAAAAAATCCGCCGCGGGATACGCAACCGGTATCCGTATCCGTTTAGCCGTCTGCTGTCTCGCCGCGTGTCTGGTATCCGTACCGGTTTCGGCAGCCGCGCCCGCCCGTACGTCGAAGTACTATTTCGATCAGGGGCAGAAATTGCAGTCGGCGCAGGATTGGTACGGCGCGGTGGAAAGTTATTACGAAGCGGTGCGCCTCAATCCCGCGTACGGTGCGGCGTGGTTTTCCCTCGCCGAATGCAATTATGAAATGGGCGAATATTCGCTTGCACTGACGTATTTGGAGTCGGCCGGTACCTATTCGGGCAAAACGGCGCAAATCCTCAATCTGACCGGATTCTGTTATTTGGGACTGCAAGCGTACGGCGACGCGGAACGCACGTTCAAGCAAGTGCTCGCCTCGTATCCGAACGACATAGACGCCCGCTTCGGTCTCGCGCAGCTGGATATTTTGGAAGGCCGGCTTTCAGGTGCTGAACAGTTGTATCTGGACGCGCTCAAACGGCAGACGTCGAACCGCCGCGCGCTTCTGTCGCTGTCGCTCGTTTCTGCGGAGATGGGAAAAACGGCCGATGCGGAGCGTTACATCGAACAGGCGCTGCGGCATCACGGCGACGACGCGGAAGTGCATTACGTTGCCGCCTGGCTGGCGTTCCGGAAAGGGGACGCCGCGTCGGCAGAGCGGCAGGTGCGCGCGGCGGTGAATCTGGCGCCCGCGCTCGACAAAGGATACGAATTGCTGGCTTCAGTGCTGTTCGAGCTGCGCCGGTATGAAGAAGTGATCGACGTGTGCGATTACCGGATCGGACGCGACCGAAATGCCGCGACGGCGTGGTATCTGAAAGGGCTTTCCCTGCAGAAGCTGGAGCGGACTCAGGACGCGTACGACGTGTTCGCCGCAGGACTCGCAGCGGTTCCGCAGGATGAAATAATGCGCGCCGCGCTTGAGCTGATCGTTACCGATACGTTCGCCGTTGAAGACGGGCGGCGCCGGCAGTGGTCCGCGTTTCACGCTGCGAAAGCGGGTGAATACGAGGCTTCGTATCAGGCGGCGCAGGCCGAGTACGAATACCGGGCGGCACTCCGCCTGGATCCGCTGAATTTGGACGCGCGGGCCGCGTACGGTGCGCTGCTCGAAAAGAACGGCCGGACCGAACTGTATCTGGAACAGCTGTGTTTTATAAGCGCCCAGCAGACGGTTTCCGTTTCGGTTTCCGACACGATAGAAGCGTATGATTCGCTTTTATCTTCCACGCTCGGCACGCGCTGGAACGTGGATCCGTTTTATCTTGACAAAACCAGATGGCATATCGGTGTATACGTGCTGAATTCGGCCTCCCGGACGCTGCATCCCGAAGCGGACGGCGTGACCGTCCGTTCGCTTGCAGAACTTTTTAACGGCAATCAGGCGATCGCGGCGACTGCCTACACGCAGCCGGTATCGTACGCCGAAGCGTTCCGCCGTTCCCGCTCCGCCGCGCATGATTATTTCGTGCTGGTCGAATTTGAACAGAGCGACCGGGAATTGCTGCTGACTGCAAAGCTGTATTCGGCGGCAACCGGAACGCAGGCGGACGTATTTCGGATCTACCGGACGGGAAACGATCGGTACGCGGGAATGCTTCGCCGCCTGTACGCTTCGATACGGAGCGTCCTGCCGGTTCGCGGAACGGTTATCGCGCGGCGCGGCGAAAACGTGCTGCTCGATTTGGGATCGGCGGACGGTATTGAAAAGGGTGCGCGGCTGACCGTGGTAAAATCAGGGAAAATCTCCGTACCCGATCAGGGCGCGGGCATTACGTACGCCGATAAGGACGTGCTCGGTACCGCTACCGTAACGGAAGTCGGTGAAGAGATTTCCCAAGCGCGGTACGAACGCGGCGGTTTCTTCGATCGGCTCAATATCGGGGATGAAGCGGTGCCGGTTCCCTCGCAGCCGGCGGATGCCGGCGCGTCCGTAGGTGCGCCGCAAACTGCATCCGCGGTGCCGCAAACTGCCGCCGCATCTCAAGCCTCAGCCGCACAGTCCCCTGCCGCGGTAAAGTCGATTATCGACGAAATAACCGGAATCGAATACCCGGTGCTGTCGGGAATGCTTGACAGTCTCCGTTAAAGCGCCGCCGGCATAAAGCGAATCCGCGTAATTTATTCCGATTCGGGGATGGCGTACGCTTCAATGGAAGCCTGAATCCAGCGGGCGGCCAATTCGGGAAAATCGTCCTGCACGTTCAAAAACGCGCTCAGGGCGTCCCGGTAGTCGCCGAGATAATAATACGTTTCTCCCAGATAAAAGATACTGCGTGCAGTAACGTCGGAACTCCGTTTGATTTGCAGAAAATCCGTGATGGCGGCGCCCGCCGCTTCATACTGCGCCGGAATGAAATACGTTTGGATAATGTCGTACAGCATGGAATCTTCACCCGATTCCGTTTTGATTTTATCGTTACGGAACACATAGGGCGTCATTCGCGGCGTACCGGCGGAATCGCTGCCGAGCGATACGGCCGCTTTTTCCGTTTCGGCAGAAATCGTACTCCGTTCCGGCGGGCGGGGGAGCATGTTTAAAAACGGCAGCGGCTGATCGCGCAGGCCTTCGGGATCGACGTCGGTTATCTTTTCCCGTGCGGAAGCGCTTTCCGGCTGTATGCGTTCGGGCTGCACTTCGTTTTCAGGGCGCACGCCGGCGATCGTCGCGTTTACGGACGGCAGTATTAAATCGTACGGTGTACCGTCCGCAGTTTTGAGCACGACGGCGTAATAATATTCCCGATAAGCGGGCAGTGTATCCCGATACGACGTTGTTCCGGGCGCCGCTTCGGCAACCGGCTGATCGCGTTTGATCGTTTCGCGTTCGGCAATGGGTTCTGTGCTCCGGTATACGAGCACGTTCGCCGTTTTTGCAAAAGCGGCGGGGAGCCGCCAGGTAACGGTTATGGCCGTCGTTGAAACGGCTTCGGCTTTAATATCCGATACGATCGGGCGCTGAGTCTGCGCGTACAGTGCGGCACTTGCGAGCAGTACGAACCACACGGAGAATATCTTTTTCATACTTATATAATGCGATAAAATATCGGTTTTTTCAAGGGCACACTGGACAATATGCCCCGTTTATTTTATGCTATAGTATGTTTATTTCAGTTGTCCTCGATCCCGGTACTATGGATTCGGCGCGGGCGCTCGTGTCCGTATTGTCGCGTTTCGGATTTAAAAAAATCCAGCGCGCGTGCTGGGAGCATACGTCTCTAACCGATTCGATGCTTTCCGGGCTGAAAAAGGAAATCGACCGGGTGACGGATTACTACGATACGGTCAGAATGTATCAATTTCCGATACAAGGAACGTTCGCGGTAACGGAGCTTGCGAAAAAGAAGTGGAAACGCTGTCTGCTTCGCGCTCCCGGCGTTCCGCAGTAAAAACGTGTCGCCATTTCATTTACGGAGGTTCTTACCATGCTTGAAGATTTTAAAATGCCTATCGCCTCGCTCAAAGAGGATATATTGAACGTTTGGGGGCGTCTTTGACGTCCCTTCCATAGAAGCCGCCATTTCCGAAAAAGAAGCCTTATCCGGCGAAAGCGGATTTTGGGAAAACCCCGCGAAAGCCGAAAAAGTCATGACCGACATAAAGCAGCTTAAAAACCGAATCGAGCCGTGGCGGGATTTGATCGCCGCCGTAGACGACGCGGAAGCGCTTTACGAACTCGGTATGGAAAGCGGCGACGAATCGCTTGAAGCCGAATTGAAAGCGGCGTACGATCAGGCGCAGGCCGAATACGACCGGCTGAGTATCCTGAATCTGCTTTCGGGAGAAGTCGACCGTAACGGCGCGTTCTTGACGATTCACGCCGGTGCCGGCGGAACGGAAGCGTGCGATTGGGCTCAGATGCTGTGCCGCATGTACGTGCGCTGGGCGGAACGCCGCGGTTTCAAAGTTGAAACGGTGGATATGCTCGAAGCCGAAGGCGGTATCAAGTCGGTTACGCTTCAAATTTCGGGCGAATACGCGTACGGCTATTTGAAATCGGAAGCCGGTATTCATCGGCTCGTGCGCATCAGTCCGTTCGACTCGAACGCACGCCGGCACACGTCGTTTTCTTCCGTTTACGTGTTTCCGGTTCTCGACGATACGATCGAAGTCGACATCCGACCAGAAGATTTGCGTGTGGATACGTACCGTGCCGGCGGCGCCGGCGGTCAGCACGTCAACAAGACCGATTCGGCGGTTCGTTTTACGCACTTGCCGACCGGTATCGTCGTCGCCTGCCAGACCGAACGCAGTCAGACGATGAACCGCGCCACCGCAATGAGCATGTTGCGTGCCCGGCTGTACGAATATTACCGCGAGCAGAAAGAAAAGGAAAACGCCAAGTTTGCGTCGGAGAAAAAAGACATTTCGTGGGGCAATCAGATCCGTTCCTACGTATTCCAGCCGTATACGATGGTAAAAGATCATCGCACGAAGCACGAAATAGGGAACATCCAATCCGTTATGGACGGCGCGATCGATCCGTTTATCGAAGCGTTTCTCGCGGCGCAGTGGAAAGGTCAGCCGCTCGATTCCGGCCCGGACGCGGGGGACGATATATGATTCTACGGCAGATTGCGGCGGTTTGCGCCGCCGCTTTTCTGTTGTCTCCCGCCGCGCTGCGCGCTTCCGAGTGGGTGCTCGCGGCAATGCCGTTCGGCGTTTCGTCCGTGGCCGCTCCGGCCGGCGGCGTTTCTGCGGAAACCGTACGGGCCGTGTCCGCTCAGATACCGCAGTTGATTCTGGAATCGCTGTCCGACGCGGAAACGCACGTACCGTCGGCGTCGGAGCTGCGCGGCCGCGAATTGTCGGCATTGCGCGCCGAGCGGAAAAAGCTGGCGGGTGAATTGTCCGCCGCCGTAAAAAAACGCGACGCGCTGGTGCTTTCCGAGCGGAATGAACGGACGCTGCGGAAAAAGCTGGCGGAGCAGGACGAAGCCGTCCGGCAGATTACGCAAAAATTGACTGAAAACGCGGCGGCGTTGGAAAGAGTGCAGACCGCTCCGCTTTTTTCTGCGGAAGACGTTTCGGGAGACGGCGCTTCAGCCGTTCCGGCGGAAGCGGCTCGGACAGGACCGGTTCAGCCGGAAACGGTCGTTTTATGGAAACGGCAGACTGCCGAATTGTTTTCCGTTTCCGCCGCTTCGGCCCAAAATTCCGCTTTGAATTCCGTCCCTGATTCCGCTTCAATCGAAAAAGCCGTTGATACGGCGCGCATAAACGGTTTGATAACCGGTTCCGTTTCCGTGATCGGGCAGTACGTTTCGGTTACGGCCGGACTTTCTCTGTATCCGGGAAATATAGCGGCCGGTTCCGTTACGGAAAGCGGTTCGCTGTCAGATACGGTTTTGATAGCCGAACGGATTGCGCGCGCGCTGGTTCCGCTGATACGGAACGCGCCGCCCGTGCGGGTTGCGTTCGACGTTCAGCCCGAAGCGGCTGCCGCCGCTGCCCGGATTTCGGTCGACGGATCGCTGTCCGTATCCGCCGGCCGGGCGAAAGACGGCGTCACGCTTTCGGCGGGCGTTCATACGGTGACAGTCGAGTCGGCCGGATATAAAACGACCGGTTTTACGTACGATTTTTCGCAGGAAGCCGCGTTTCGGACGGTCATCCGATTGGAAAAGCTTGAACCTAAAACGGTCGATTTTACGCTCGACGTACCGCTGCCGGGAACTTTTTTCATAAACGGTTTGACCGCCAGTTCCGATCCGGTCCGCATACCGGTAACTTCGGACGTGGTGCTCGGAGAATTCGTATTAGCGCCGCCGCCCGGCTCCGAAGGCAATGCGGCGAAAACTCCGCCGGTTTCGACGTTTTTTACCGCCGACGTAAGCGGCGTGCGGAATCTGACCGATATTTCCGCGAGTATTACGGCCGAAACGCAGGATCTCGCCTTCCGCATTGAAAAAAGACGGAAGACCATGTATAATTCGTACAGCGCGCTGCTGGTTTCGCTCATTCCTTCCGTCGCTTCTTACGGCATGTACGTCGACTCGTATAACGGCTGGGCGATGGGCTATAAAGACGAACAGGAGCGGCGCATGTGGAAGACTGTGTCCGATTGTTCGATCGCCTTGTCCGTCGGATTCGGAATCAATTTTATAGTGCAGCTCGGACGGTATATTTTTGCGGCGAACGCGATATTGCCGAAAACTGCTGAAATCGGGAATTAACATGGCTAAAATATCATTTTCACAGAAAATCAAAAATCTGTTCGGAATCCATCCGGTAAAAGACGAATCGTTTTTTGACGAACTTGCCGATATCCTGATCGAAGGGGATCTCGGCGCAAAGAACGTGTTCGACATAGTCGAAAAACTGCAAAAGCACTGTCGTGATCTGCATATCAGTGAAGAACGGGAAATCATCGCGGAATTGAAGCGTATGTTGCTTGAATTCGTAAAAAAAGTCGAACTTGCACCTGACGCTGAAAAAGTCAACGTCTATTTGCTGCTCGGTGTCAACGGCGTGGGCAAAACTACGTCGGCGGCGAAACTCGCTTCGTTCTACGACGGTATGGGAAAATACAACGTCGTGCTTGCCGCTGCGGATACGTTCCGTGCGGCGGCGATCGATCAGCTGCTGATTCACGGCGAACGGCTGGGTATCCGCGTAGTGGCGCATCAGCACGGTTCGGATCCTTCGGCGGTCGTATTCGACGCGGCGGATGCCGTTGCGTCGAAGGGAGGCGGACTCGTTATCGCCGATACGGCGGGGCGGCTGCACAATAAGGAAAATCTCGTGCGCGAATTGCAGAAAATAGACCGGATCGCTTCATCCAAGGCGGACGCGGGCTGTTATAAGAAAATTCTGGTGGTAGACGGTACGACGGGGCAGAACGCGTTCCGGCAGGCGGAAGTGTTTCATGAAGCGGTCGGGCTCGATGCGGTTATCCTGACCAAATACGATTCGACGGCCAAAGGCGGCATCGCTGCGGCGATCGGGCACGATTTGGGCATTCCCGTCGCGTTCGTCTGCTTTGGGGAAAGCTACAACGATATCCGTCCGTTCGAGCCGGAACGGTACGTGGATGAATTTTTGGGGATCGACTGATGCGGCTCCGGTTCGTTTCCGCCGCGCTCGTTTGCGGACTTTTATGCCGGAGCGGGGGTGCCGCACAGCAGCGCGACGCCGAACGTTACCGCTACACGGGCAGCGGCGACGTCCGTCTGTACCTGGGCGACGGCGAGCAAACGGCCGTTTTGTCCGAGCGCGAAGGCGTTTCGCTCGTGCAGGCGGCGGACGAGGGTTTTTCGAGAAACGAATACGATCCGTTCCTGCGGCTCAAATCCCGTACGGTGTGGCGCGCCGGGGATTCCGGGGCGGCCGCGGTGATTGCCGTCCGTACGGATTATTCGTACGAAGGCGATTCGTTCCGGCTGCTTGAATCGCAGACCTACGATGCCGAAAAAGCGACCGTGACGGTTACGTCGTTTTCCGCCGGCGGGCTGCCCGCTGCCGAATCGGTGTACGCGGTGAGCCCGGAACCCGCTGAGGGCGGCAAATCCGCGGCGCGTACCGGCGAAAGTCGGACGCTGCGCACGCTGACCGAATACCGCTACGCGGCGGGAACGGAACTTTCGGAAAAGACCGTAACCGATTACACGGTGAATCCGCCCGCGTCGTATCGGACGGTGTACCGCAAAGCCGGCGACATCCGCGGCGGATACGATTATTTTGAAAACGGCGTTCTGCGCGTTTCGCGGAATCAGCAGGACGCGGACAATTATACGGAAACGTTTTTTTTCGACGGCGGACTGCGCGTCGAATCGACATACCGCGGCGGAATCCTGCGGGAAGAACTGTTTTTTGACGGAAAAACCGAACTGCGGAGGAATTCATTTTGAATTGGATACTGTTCGTTTCGCGCCGGTTCGCTCAGGTCGACCGTTCGGGCCGTTCGGCGGTAACCGGATTTCTGGCTTCGCTGAGTATCTGCTTCGGCGTGATGACGCTGATCGTAACGGTATCCGTGATGAACGGATTCCAAATGGGATTTATCGACAGTATTATGGAAATCAGTTCCGCCCATATCAGACTGACGCCGGACGCAGATTTTGACGAAGCCGCGCTCGAAGCCGCCGCCGCGGATCCGGCGAACGGTATCGTCTCCGTTCAGCCGTTTTACGAAGCGCAGACGCTGATGGCCGGAGTCGGAGGCAGACAAAGCGCGGCGTTCATCAGAGCCGTTTCCCGCAACGTATATCGCGAAGACGCGGGATTCGCGCGCGAACTGCGTATGTATTCGGGCTCGTTCGATCTGGAATCACCCGGTTCCATCGTGCTCGGTTCCGAACTTGCGCGCAGACTCGGCGCGCGGGTCGGCAGCAAAGTGAATCTGCTCGCGCTTTCGGGCGGGAGCGACGTCGATCTGATTTCCGAAAACCGGGTTTGCACCGTAACCGGCATTTTCAGCTGCGGATATGCCGACATAAACGCTTCGTATTCGTTCGTTTCGCTTGAAGACGGGGAGCGGTTTTTCGGTTCCGACGCGCGCAAGTTGTACGCGGTAAAATTGTCGGATGCCGAAGCGGACGCGCGCGTGATCGCGCGGCTGTCGCGCGAAGTTCCCGCCGTTCAGGCCGAGTCTTGGCGCAGTTACAACCGTTCGTTTTTCGGCGCGCTGCGTATAGAGAAAAATCTGCTGATGATGCTGGTGTTTTTGATTTTCGTGGTCGTCGGCGTGAATATTTTCAACGGTATGCGGCGCATGGTGTACGAGCGGCGCGAAGAAATCGCGATTCTCGAAGCGCTCGGCGGAAAGAAAAAACACGTGCAGTTGATTTTCATTCTGCGCGGACTTTTGACCGGACTCGCCGGCGCGCTGCCGGGATTGCTTTTGGGAATGCTTTTATGCGTCCGGATGGATACGGTGTTCACGCTGGTTTCCAAAGCAACGTACGGCGTTCAGTATTTTTTTGCCGTCCTGTTCGATCCGGCGAACAGCATGTATATCCGCGAAAATCCGATGTATCAGGTGTACGCACGGATACCGGCTCGGTTGTTTCCGGCTGAAATAATATGTATCACCGTGTTCGGTGTGTTTTCAGCCGTCGCCGCGTCTTGGATTGCAAGCCGCGGAATGTTACGCGTATCGGTTTCGGAGGTGCTGCGCGATGAGTGATGAATCTGATCAGAACGTTATTGTCGTTACAGATCTTGAAAAAACGTATGCAAGCGGAGCCGAACAGCTGACGATTATCAAATCGCTGAACATGCGCGTACCGTGCGGCACGAAAGCGGTTATCGTGGGCGAAAGCGGCAGCGGAAAAAGCACGCTGCTCAATATTATCGGCGGTCTCGATTTACCGACGTCGGGAACCGTGCGGGTCGGTCCCTATCGGGTCAGTTCGCTCGGAGAAGACGAACTCGCCGCGTACCGTTCCAAATTCGTGGGATTGATCTTTCAGTTTCACTACTTGCTGAAAGATTTTACGGCGCTGGAAAACGTTTTTCTTCCGGCGTATATGAGCGGCGTGCCGAAAAAGGCGGCCGAAGAAAAGGCCCGGCAGCTGCTGTGCGACGTCGGTCTCGAACATCGGCTGACCCATCTACCGTCCCAGCTTTCCGGCGGCGAGCGGCAGCGCGTCGCGGTAGCCCGGTCGCTCGTGCAGGACCCTGAATTGGTTTTGGCCGACGAACCCACGGGAAACCTCGATCCGGCGAACGCCGCGGCAATCGGGGAACTGTTGTTTTCGCTGACGGATCGCTATAAGAAAACGCTGGTGCTGGTAACGCACGACCGGGAACTGGCGCGCGGCGGCGACATTCTGTACACTATCAGCGCCGGAAAACTTGCCGAAGTGTCCGCGCTTTCGGGAAATTCCGCCGTATGACCGTAAAGTCGTCGATTTTGTTCGCGTCGCGGCTGCTGCGTCCGCGCGCGGGACGGGTTTCGAGCGCACGCCGCAGTTTGTTCGGTGCCGTTTTCTGCATCGGGCTGAGCCTGGTGCCGCTCGTGGTCGTACTCGTCGTGTCCGACGGTATGATTCAAGGCATCGTGTCGCGTATTATCGAATTGTCGAGTTATCATATGCAGGTTGCCGTACAGCCGAAAAGTCCGGCGGCCGCTTCGCCTGCGGCGTTTACCGAACTTGCCGGCATCGTTGCCGAAGTGAGCGGCGTGGAGTCGGTGTATCCGGAGCGGCAGGGAATCGCGCTCGCCGCTTCGGCTGCCGGCCGTACCGGCGCTTCGGTGCGCGCGCTGCCGCCGTCCGCGTTTACGGCGGACACGCCGTTTACCGAATTGCTCACGGTTACGGACGGAACGCTCGCGCTGCCTACGGCGCGCAGTGCGCTGATAGGTTCCATAATAGCCGAAACGCTGCGTCTGAAAGCGGGCGACACGTTCCGGCTGATAACGATGAAAACCGGCGCTTCGGGAAAAACGGTTCCCCGGATGACGCCTTTTAAAGTCGAAGGTGTCGTTTCCTGCGGATATCAGGAACTCGACGCGCTGTGGGTGTTCATTCCGTTCGAGACCGGCTATTCGCTTTTATCCGACGAATCGTCCGCGCTGCAGATAGGAATTCAAACGCCCGACGCGTTCTCTCCCGATATGCCGAAGACGGCGCGTCTTATAGAACAAATCACGCCGGCCGGCGCGCGTGTTTTGCTGTGGAACGAATTGAACGTCGCGCAGTATGAAAATTTTGCATCCACCCGTATGCTGCTGATTTTTATCATGTTTCTCATCGTGCTCGTCGCGTCCGTCAACGTGTCTTCGGCGCTCGTTATGCTTTCCATGGAACGGCGCAAAGAGATCGCGATTCTGAAAAGCATCGGCGCAACGACCGGCGGTATCGTAACGACATTTCTGCTGACCGGCTTTTGTATGGGACTCGCGGGCGTTCTGGTCGGATTGCCCGTCGGCATTTTGTGCGCGGTAAACGTCAACGGAATTATTTCGGTTATGGAAAAATTTGTTAACATTTTGGCCCGATTTTGGTATATTATAAGTGGGGCGGCGGCTGGATCCGGCGGCGATTTCGTGCCGGTTCATCTGCTTGATCCCGCATTCTATTTGGAAAAAATTCCCGTCGTGCTGCCGTTTAAGGAATTATTCTGTATCGCGGCGGGAACGATCCTGCTGTCGGTGATTGTGTCGGTGATTCCCAGTCTCCGCGCCGGAGCCGAAAAGCCGATCGATACGTTGAGGAAAATATAGCGATGAAATGCGATATCTGCGGAACGGAAGACGCCGTGATGATGATACAGCAAGTGTCTGAAAATGCGAAGACGGAACTGCATTTGTGTTTGAAATGTGCCGCCGAACGCGGCGTTCAGTCCAAAGACGGAAAAATTGAAATGTCTCTGGCCGGCCTGTTCGAGGGGATTACCGCGGCTAAGAACGCCGCCCGGCTGTGCCCGGTGTGCGGCAGAAGTCTCGGCGACATCCGGAAAACGGGGCTGACCGGATGCCCCGAATGTTACAATATATTTGCGTCCGAGATCGCCGAATCGATGCGTGCGCAGGGACTGACCGGTCCGTACACCGGTTCCATGCCCGGCCGTTTGGCGAATTTCCGTTCGGTGCTGACCGACCGGATGTTCCTGCGCTCGAAACTGGACGAATCGGTCGCGGCGGAAGATTACGAAAAAGCGGCCGTGTACCGCGATCGGCTCAAGGCGCTGGATAAGTGCGCCGTCGCCTCGGGCGACGTGCCGCAAGACTCCGATTCGGAACCGGACGGTATTTCAGGCGGAACCGTATGAGCAGTCATCCCGATACGCTCGCCGGACAGGAAGCCTGGTACGCTTACGAAGGGCCGGAGCAGGACGTCGTGCTTTCAAGCCGCGTCCGTCTCGCCCGAAATCTGGCCAATTTTCCGTTTCCGCCGTGTGAAAAAGAGGACGACGCGCAGCGAGTGCAGTCGCTGGTGTTCGATTCGTTTTCCCGCATGGAACACCCCGATCGCTTTCAGGCTGTCGGGGTGAACGAACTCGAACTGCGCTCCCAGCAGCTGCTCGTTGAGCGCGGTCTGCTGCCCGAGTGCGCCGCGGACAAACGCGACTTGAACGCACCGGATGCGGATATTCTGCGCTCTTATGCGCATCCTTTGGGTATCGTGGTGCGCACCGACGGGTACGTTTCGTGTCTGGTGAACGGGCAGGATCACGTACACATTTGTTCGTTTGCCTCAGGACTCGATTTGACGTCGCCGCGGCAGCGGTGCCGGGAAATCGACGCCGCGCTGCAACGGACGCTGCAGTTCGCCGCGTCGTACGACTTCGGCTTTTTAACGACGTCGCTGCGCGATACCGGCAGCGGTATGAAACTTTCCGCCCATATGCTGCTTTCCGGTCTCTCGCTGGCGCAGCAGTTGCGCTCCGTCGTCGATGATCTGAAAAGTAAAAATTACGGCGTATCCTGTTCGTTCGCGGGAAATATGAATCAAGGCTCGTCGTTGGGTGCGTATTACAAAATCAGTTCCGAACAGGCGTTTAACGGCTGCGAAGAAGATCAGCTGGCCGAATTCGCCGCGGCGATCCGTTCCGTTGCGGAATCGGAACGCAAGTTCCGTTCCGAATTTGCCGAAAATAAACCGACTGTTCTCAGAAACATCGTATACCGGATGTTCGCGGCGGTAAAATACAGCCGCTTTATCAGCTGCAGCGAAGCGATCGACATGATTTCCGCACTGCATACCGGATGCAGTGCCGGTTTAATAGAAGGAATCACGTACAGCGAGCTGAACGCGCTGCTGTACCGGGTACGGAACGCGCACGTCGATTTTCTTAACCGAAATGGCGGATTTTCATATGAACGGGACGTCGTTCAGGATCCGAATCTGATTATCGCGCGGCTGCGTGCTCTGATTATGCAGGAAGCTTTGGAATCCGCGCAAATTTGTGCGTGACCGTATACTATCGTATATTTTTATGAGGGATAACAGATGATGAAGAGTTTGTCTCCACGCGCGCAGAAACTGATAGCCGTTTTTGCTCAGGACGAAGGACGTAAAAGCGGAAGCGAACAGCTGCTGCCGGAACACGTATTGCTCGGTCTGCTCAAAAGTGCGGACGGATTGGGATATATTTTGTTGCAGCAGCTGCACATCAACGTGCTGACGTTTCAGCTGGCCCTCGAACAGAGTTTGACGCAGCGGACGACGAGCCGTTCGTTCACCGATTTGCCGCCGTCGCGCCGCGTGCGGACGCTGCTCGATGCGGCTTCCGTCGAGTCGCGGACTTTCAGCCGCGAATACGTGGGAACCGAACACTTGGTTGTTGCGGCGGTGCGTGAAGAGTACAGCATTACCGCGATGTATTTTGAGAAAGCCGGAATTTCACTGGAGGCAATGCACGCGGCGCTGGGAGAAGTGTACAATCGCTTCCAATCGTCGTTCGACGTTCAGAAAATAAAAAACGCCGCCGGCGCGGTTTTCGCCTCGCTCGACCAGCAGGCAAAAAAGCAGGCGAAGCCGGGCAAAGCTCCCGTTCAGTCGGTTTTGGCGGAATTCAGCCGCGATTTGACGGCGCTTGCCCGGGATAAGGCGCTTGACCCGGTGGTCGGCCGCGACAAGGAGATCCGCCGCGTGATACAAATCCTTTCACGCCGGACCAAAAACAATCCGGTGCTGATCGGTGAACCGGGCGTCGGCAAAACGGCGATCGTTGAAGGCCTCGCGCAGCAGATTGCGGCGGGACAAGTGCCCTTCGGCTTGCTGAAAAAACGGATCGTTTCGCTGGATCTTGCGTCCGTCATTGCCGGAACGAAATACCGCGGCGAATTTGAAGAACGTATCAAACGTATTCTGAAAGAAATATATGAAAGCAAAGACGTTATCCTGTTCATAGACGAACTGCACACCGTCGTGGGAGCCGGCAGCGCGGAGGGCACGATGGACGCGTCCAACATGCTGAAGCCGGCGCTGGCCCGAGGCGAATTGCAGTGCGTCGGTGCGACGACGATCAGCGAATACCGCAAATATTTTGAAAAAGACGCCGCGCTTGAACGCCGTTTTCAGTCGGTTCTGGTTTCCGAACCCACCGATGCGGAAACGGAACGGATTCTGGAGGGGCTGAAGCCGAAATATGAACAATACCACGGCGTGTCGTACGGCGCCGAGGTCATACGGGCTGCGGTTCGTTTTTCACGCCGATATTTGACCGAACGGTGTCTGCCGGATAAAGCGATCGATATTTTGGATGAAGCCGGCGCCATGAAAAAAATCAACGAAGAAGAGCGCCCGGCGGAGCTTGCCGAATTGGAACACAGCATCGAACTGCTTACGGAAGAAAAAAAACAGTTGGTGCAGAATCAGGATTACGAGCGTGCCGCCGAAGTGCGCGATAAAGTTCATTTGCTGAGAGAAAAGCTGGAACAATTCCGTTCGGCTTGGGAAAGCGGTACGGAACGGAAGGCGAAAAGCGTTACCGTACAGGACGTCTGTTCGGTCATAGCCGATATGACCGGTATTCCTTCCGAACAGCTGAGCGAATCTGAAAGTTCGCGGCTGCTGCACATGGAAGACGAACTGCATAAAACGATCGTCGGTCAGAACGAAGCGGTGGCGCGCATCGCCTCCGCGGTTCGCCGGTCCCGTGCGGGCGTTTCGTCTTCAAAACGGCCCGCCGGCTCGTTTATCTTTTTGGGGCCGACCGGCGTCGGAAAAACGCTGCTGGCAAAAACGCTCGCTCGCTTTCTGTTCGGTTCTGACGAAGCGCTCATCAGAATCGATATGAGCGATTTTATGGAAAAACACAACGCGAGCCGGCTTGTCGGCGCGCCGCCCGGATACGTCGGTTTTGAAGAAGGCGGTCTGCTGACTGAAAAAGTCCGCCGCCGCCCGTATTCGGTCGTGCTGCTTGATGAAATAGAAAAAGCGCACCCCGACGTGTTCAATTTGCTGCTGCAGGTTTTGGAAGAAGGGGAACTTTCCGACAGCCTGGGGCATACCGTCAATTTCCGCAACACGGTTATCATCATGACGAGCAACGCCGGCGTCCGTGACATTACGAACGGCAACAGACTCGGTTTCGCCGTAAACGACGGCGGACAGCTGTCCTATGAAGCGATAAAAAGCGGCGCGCTCTCCGAATTGAAAAAACTGCTGAGCCCCGAGCTGATAAACCGCATCGACGATATTATGGTGTTCAACGCGCTTTCCCGTGCCGAAGTCGCCTCGATTTTGGATATACAGCTGTCGGAACTTTCCGAGCGGCTTTGCGAACAGCACGTGTCGCTGACGGTAAAACCGGCGGCGCGCGATTATCTGATAGACCACGGGTACGACCCGGCGTTCGGCGCGCGCCCGATGCGCCGTCTGATTCAGCGTGAGATTGAAGATCCGCTCGCGCTCCGGCTGCTGGAAAGCGCCTCCGATGCGGCCGCTTCGGGTCAAAGCGGCGCCGCGGCTTCGGTGGATTACCGTAACGGTGCCGTCAAGGTAACGCTGAAACGGAAACGGCTTGCCGTTCCGCCCGCCGTTACACCGGAGCAATTGCCCGCGCCCGATTCGGTCGAGTCGCGGTAAGCGTCGCGTTCCGTTTCGGCAGTCCGCAAACAAAAACGGGTATCCGCTGCTTCCGCACGGATACCCGTTTCTTTTTGGCGTCCGGGCGCCGAGGAATAACGGCGGCCGGTTATTCGCCCGCTTCCGTCAGCCCCGTTGCGGAAGTGATCCGTTTTTTTCCTTCCATTTCGTCAAGTTCAATCATCTGGTTTTCAAGCGATTCAGGATCGTTAAACCGTTTTTCGCGCCGTTTGTTCAGCAGTGAATACAATACGGGCGAAACGAACAGCGTCATGAACGCGCCGGAAAGAAGTCCGCCGACGATCGTCAGGCAGATGGGCTGCATGGATTCGGCTCCTTCGCCGGGAAAGAACGCCATCGGCGTCATGCCGAGTACGGTCGTCAGCCGACGATCGTCAGGCAGATGGGCTGCATGGATTCGGCTCCTTCGCCGGGAAAGAACGCCATCGGCGTCATGCCGAGTACGGTCGTCAGCGTGGTCATCAGAATCGGCCGTAAACGGTTGCGTCCGGCTGCAAGACACGCTTCCCGAACCGGCATTTTTTCCCGGACCAGCTGGTTGGTGAAGTCTACCAGTACGATACCGTTGTTTACGACGATACCGGCGAGCGCGACGATTCCCACGTACGAGTACATGCTCAGCGAACTTCCGGTCAGCTTGTATATGCCGACTACGCCGATGAGCAGCAGCGGAATCGATATGAAGATGATCAGCGGATCGACCAGCGATTCAAACTGCGCGGCCATAACGACGAATACGAGGAACACGGCGAGTGCGATGACGATTGCGAATGCTCCGCCGAATTTGGCGATATCGCGCGCGTCGCCGCCGTACGAAAGTTCGACGGTTTCGGGCAGCACGATGTTTTCACTGATAAGCCGTTCCACGCGCGACTGTACTTCGGTTGCGGTTGCTCCGTCGGCAAGACTCGCCGTAACGTGATTGATCCGCTCTCCGTCTTCCCGCTGGATTTTCTGCGGCGCGCGCGATTCCGCGTACGTGATGAAGTTGTCGAGCGGCAGCAGACCGTTCTGCGTCGACACGGTCAGCGCGCCTATATCCGACGGACTTTGCATGTCGGATTCCTGCATGGCGACTATCACGTCGACGTCGGTTCCGTTCGAGTGGAATGTCGTCGCCGTACTGCCGCTGATGGCAGTTTTCATGACTTGCGCGATGGACGTTACGCTGACTCCGGCTGCCGCTGCGGCGTCGGTGTTGATCGTGATGCGGTAGCGGGGACTGCCGCTTTCAATGTCCGATTCAACGTCGGTCAGTTCGGGAACCGACTCTTTGAGCAGATCGATTATTTTGTCGGCAGTATCGGCGACGGCGCTCGTGTCGTTCGATATGAGTTCTATGTCGATGGCGCTTGAAGAGCCGCCCGGACCGCGTCCTGATGAAAACGATACGGTGGCGTCGCTCCATTGGTTCATATACGGCCGCAGTTTCGCTTTTATCTGCGTCGGATTCATCGTCTGATTCGCCAGTTCCGGCAAGTTTATCTGAATGGAACCGCTGTTGCTCGTTCCGGTGTTCAGTACGATCGTTTCATACGAATCGCCGATTTCCTGCAATATGATATCCTGAAAATCGAACAGGTACTGCTCGACGACTTTGTTGTTCGTTCCGATAGGCATCGTGATGCTGATGTTTACCTGGTCGTCCGCACTGGAAGACGGCGTCAGGTTCACGCCCATGGAAGCAAACTGCATAACGGAAACGATCAGCATGATTCCTACGAGCGTGAGCACCAGAAACCGGTTGTTCAGACAGAAACGCAGAACGCCGCAATACGCGTTTTCAAGGGATTTGAGCGCTTTTTCCATCACCGCGTCCGCTTTTATGAAAAACTTGTTTTTGAGCGGTTTTTGCATACGCGTGTCGAGCTTGAGGATGCTTCCGCATAATGCCGGAACGAGCGTTACCGAAACGATCAGCGACGCGATGAGCGATACGCAGACGGTGATAACCATTTCCTTGAACATTTGCCCGAGCATTTCAAGTTCGGCCTGATAAATCAGCATCGGCAGGAATACGCACAGCGTCGTCATGGTCGACGCGAAAATCGCCGTCATCATGTTGCGGCTTCCGAGAATCGCCGCTATCGCCGATTTTTCACCTTTTTGCCGCCTGAGTTCAATGTTTTCGAGGATAACGATGGACGAGTCTACCGTCATTCCCATACCGAGAATCAGGCCGGACATCGTCATCAGGTTGACGGTCAAATCCATAAACGCCATGACCATGAGCGTCAAAACGAACGATATCGGAATGGAAAGTCCGATAATGACCGAACTTTTCACGCTGCGCAGAAACAGGAAGATGATGAGCATTGCGAGAATCGCGCCCTGTACGGCCGACGAATAAACTTGCTGCATGGTGGAATCGATGAGCGTCGTGTCGTCGCTGAGTATGCGCACGCTGACACCTTTGGGCAGCTGTTCGTTGACGGTTTCGAGCATTTCGTGTACGCCTTTTGAAATTGACGACGCGTTCGTACCCGATTCGTTTGAAATGCTGATATATAATCCCGGCATTCCGTTTATGTATACGCTGCGGCTGTCTTTGTCGTACGTTTCAAAAACTTCGGCTACGTCGTCTATGCGCACGGAAGCCGCGTCGGTAGTCGTGATGATGGTGTTTCTGATATCGTCGAGCGACGCGTAATATTCGTCGGTTACGATTTCGTAATCCGTGCCGTCCTGCGTGATACTGCCGCTTGAAATCTGCACGTTCCGGGCGGAGAGGGCGGACGCGATCTGCGATATGGTGATTCCGTACGCTTCAAGGCGATTGCGCGACACGTCGACGTGGATTTCTTTGGCTGCGCCGCCCATAACTTCGGCGGAAGCAACGCCGTCCACGCGTTCAAGCAGCGGCTGCACCGTGTCTTCGGCAATCGTTTTCAGTTCGTTCAGCGCCAAGTCGCCTTCAACGGCGAGCCGCATGATCGGCATGGAACTCATGTCGAATTTCATGATGGACGGCGTGCCGCAATTGTCCGGCAGCTGATTGGATATGTTTGAAAGCGCCGCGTTTATGTCGTCGTACGCTTCGTCCAGATCCTTGTCGTATCCGAATTCCAGCATAACGCGGCTGCTGCCGGTTTGGGAAACGGAACTGATGGATTTTATGCCGCTGATTCTGCTCAGCCGGTTTTCGATAACGTCGGTAACGTTCGTGTCTATTTCTTCAGGACCGACGTTCGAGTACGTCGTTGAAATGGAGATCATCGGCATCGTCGTCGACGGATAAAGCGCCACGCCGAGACGGGGAATGAATACGCACGCAACGACGCACGCAAGCAGGTACAGCATGGCAACCGTTACCGGCTTTCTGACTGATAATTCTGATATGCTCATAGGTTAGTCCTTTTTTTCCGGAGCGTCCGGTTTGCCTTGCGGCGCCGTTTCCGCCGATTGCGCCGTTTCCGCCGCCGTCAGCGTGCCGGTGCCCGCTATTTTGACTGCGGAACCTTCGGTTACCGAGCCTTCGGTAATGACTTGATCGCCGGCTTTCAGTCCCGACGTTATCTGCGTTTCCGAATCGTTCGTAATGCCGGTGGTAACCGCGACGCGCCGGGCAGTGCCGTCGTCACCGATGATAAAGACCGTCGTGCTGTCGTTATAGGTTTTCAGCGCCGATTTGGGAACGGTAAACGTGTCGTCCGCCTGCATGATAACCAGATTGACCGTTGCGAACATACCCGGTTTTATTCCGGCGTCGCGCGATTTCAATTTCAGCGTCGCTTCAACGGTGCGCGTCGATTTATTGACGACCGGGCTGACGCGGGTGATTTCTGCGGTAAACTGTTCACCGGGCGCGGAGGTGAGTGTAACGTAGGCCGGCAATCCCGTTTTCAGATACGAACTGTATTTTTCGGATACGTGCACCGTGATTTCAAGATCGTCGAGAGAACCGATGACGGCTATCGCCGTATTCGCGCTCACCGTATCGCCCGCGCTGATATTCATTTCCGTCACCGTACCGCCGACTGTCGCCGTAACGGGGCTGGCTGCATACGCGGAACCCGGTTTCGACGGGTCGACGTACGCGATGATTTCACCCTTGCTGACGGTGTCTCCGACCGATTTGAGCAGTCTGGTGATTTTGCCCGACGTGTCGGGATACATGTTGACTTCCGATTTTGAAGCGACGTTGCCGTTGACCACAACGGTTTTCTGAATGGTTTCCGGTTCGATCGTTTTTACGGAAACAGTGATCGTATTTGCCGTTGCCGCGGCCGTCTGGCCGCTTCCGAATCCTCCCATTCCGCCGGGACCTGCAAATCCTGCCGCCGAGTTTCCTGACGATGAGAACATACTGATTATGCCGGCGACCATAAAGACCGCTATCAGCGTAATGACGATGATTTTTCCTATCACGTCTGCTTTTTTCGTTTTATCCATTGCTTTCCCCTTTTAGGCGCGGGTCGTTTCCGCACCGAATAAACGGTATAATTCTTCAATTGAAATATTGAGCGCATCCGCCAGATCGTAGCTTGCCGTAATGTAAGACGCGGCCGTTTGGCTCAGATTCTGCCGGGCGCTCACCATTTGCTGCCGCGACGATTCCAAATCGGTTTGGCTGATAAGTCCCGCTTCGTATCCTTCTTTTGATAATTCGTACGAACGGGCGGCGATGCGGTAATTCAGCTGCGTTACGTCGATCGTGCTCCACACTTTATTGAGCGCCGCCGCTTTCGTTTCAATATCCTGTGCCGCTTTGACGCGCACCGTGTCGAGTGCGATCTGCGCCGTCGTAACGCTGTCCTGTGCCGATTTGATCGTCAGGTTTTTTGACGAACCGGGAATAAAACCGTCCAGCGGTATCGACACCGAAACCGAAAAACTGCCTGCGGCCGACGGCGTGCCGGAAAACGCATACTGCGTATCCGGCGTCAGTCTGAGATTTTCCGATAAACTGATCGACGGCGCGTTCGTATTGAGTGTCTGCACCGTTTTCGCCGTCTGCGCCTGTTCCAGCGCTTGTCTTTTCTGGATGACGTCGAACCTGTTTTCGGCGTAGGCCGCCGTCAATTCCTCTGCTTCCGGCAGTACGAGCCGGCGCAGCGTCAGTTCTCCTTCCGGCGTAACGGCGGATTCGCTTCCTATTAACGTCTGAAATTCGGCAAGGTTCGCTTTATACGTCGTAACGGCGGTTTCAAGCGTGGGACCCGCGGCCAGATACGTATATTGGGCTTTCAGCGTTTCCAATTCGGAAGCGAGACCGCTTTCATAGTTTTTTTTGATTTGTTCGTATTGCTGTTTTGAAAGTTCCAAACTGTCTTTCAGTATTGCGATGTTTTCATATTCCGCAAGCAGACTGTAAAACGACGATGAAACTTTCGACGTTATTTCCTTTTCGAGTTTTGCGTATGAAGTAAGCGCCGCTTCGTATTCCAGCGCCGACTGTTTCAATTGGGCGGGAATGCCGGCGGTGAAACTGACGGACAGCCCCGCCGCGGCGTTCCAATTCCACGAATCGCTTCCGCCGGCACCGAACGAATGCGAATTGGTCAGCGAGCCGGTAAGTGATACCGACGGCAGAAATTTGTTCCATGAAGACGCGTTGGTTCTGCGCGCGCTTTCAAGCGAAACCGCCTGCGTTTTTAAATCGGCGTTGTTTTCCAATGCGAGCGTGATTGCTTCATCAAGTGTGATCGCGTACACCGTTGCGAACGGCGCCAGCATCAGCAGCAGATAAAATACAGCTCTCTTTATTTTGTCCGGCATTGCGGAACCTCCCGATACTATCGTGATACTATTATAATACCGTTGACGCGGTTGCAGCGGTATAAACAGCGGATAAAGAAAAAATAAAATTCTGTTATAACTTTTCAAAATGCTTAACTTCTTTTTTATTCTGTGGCATGATGTGTTCCGGATGGTAGATAGCCTATGAAAGCTCGAATTCTCGTAATAGAAGATGTCTCGGAATTGGCGGAATTGGTCGCTCTCTATCTGGGTAAAGAAGGTATGGAAGCCGTAACCGTTGAAAGCGCGGAAGCGGCGTTCGACGCGCTGGAAACGTTTTCTCCGGATCTCGTTTTGCTCGATTTAAATTTGCCCGGAATGGACGGATTCGAATTCCTGCACAAATTCCGCAAAACGCATTCGACTCCGGTGCTGATCGTTTCCGCGCGCGATGCGGATGAAGACATAATTTCCGGACTCGGCGGCGGTGCGGACGAATATATTACGAAGCCGTTTTCGCCGCGCGTATTGGTTGCCCGCGTGCGTGCCATGATCCGCCGGGTACAGGACGCGACTTCCGAAAGCGCGGCCGCATCGGAACAAGTATTCTGCTTCGGCGATTTTACGCTGCATTTGAGCAGCTGCGTGCTGACGCGCAGCGGTGAACGGATTCCCCTTTCCGCCAAAGAGTACGCGATTCTTTCGTTTCTGGTAAAAAACGCCGGCCGGCCGCTGACGCCCGCGGTGATTTACGACGAAGTATGGAAAAATGCCTACGGCGATCTTTCCGCCGTAGCCGTCTATATACAGCGGCTGCGCAAAAAAATCGAAGCGGATCCCGCCGATCCCCGGTTTATAGAAACCGTGTTCGGAATGGGCTACCGTTTTACCGCCGGTTCCGGCACGGAGCACACCGTATGAAAATCAGAACGCAGTTCAATTTATTGCTTGCCGGCATCGTACTGATTCCGCTGCTCGTGTTCGGCGCGATGGTCGTGGTGGAGTATTACCGTTCGCCCAAGCGGGCGTTCGTTCCGAGTTACGATGAAGCGCAGCATCTGCAAAACGATCACGCAGGCGTATCGAATTCGGAATGGAACAAGATAAAACGATTCATAGACAAGCTGCCGCCGATGATCGACGTTGCAATCCTTAACGACTCGAACGAAGTCGTTTTTTCCAGCATTGAAGAAATCCCGTCGGATGCGGTTCTGAGCGACACCGATTTGCTGCGTATTTTCAGGCAGGAAAGCAGACGGTACATGTATCAGCTGGATCGCAGTTTCAGCGGATCCAAAGTGGAGCCGGAAGCGCAGCCCGGCAGCTCGCTCATGGTCATCACCCGCATTGCCAAAGAAGTCCGCTATAAACCGGATAAATTTGCCGAGTTGTTCAGGTTCGTCACGCTGTTTTTTGTCAGCCTGCTGCTTTGCTGCGCGCTTGTGATCATTTTCATTGCGCGTTCGGTGACGCGTTCCGTTTCACTGCTCGAAAAATCGACGCGGCTTATCGCAGAAGGCAATCTCGACACGGAAATCGCCGTAAAAGGCAGCAATGAAATCACTTCGCTGACAAAATCGCTCAACAGCATGCGCTTTGCCTTAAAGGACGCGCAGGTGCGCCGGTCGCGCTTTATCATGGGCGTGAGTCACGATCTGCGTACGCCGCTTGCGCTGATTAAAGGATACACCGAAGCGATTGCCGACGGCCTTGCGGATTCGCCTGAAATGCTGAACAAATCGCTTGAAATAATCGGAGCTAAAATCGACCAACTTGAAGACATGATAGACGATTTGATCAATTTCGTAAAACTCGATACCGGCGAGTGGCGGCAGCACCTTGAAAAAGTCGCGCTCAAACCGATTCTCGACTCGTACGCGCACCGGTTGGAAAGCGACGGTACCGTGCTGAGCCGTGTCGTAAAAACCCGAATCGAAATTCCCGCCGACGTTTCGGTTCCGCTCGATGAAAAACTGTTTATCCGCGCGCTTGAAAACCTGTGCGGCAACGCGCTGCGCTATACGGACGACGGCGGCGTTGTGGAACTCACGGCGGTGATCCATAGAGCCGGAGCGGATTCACTGCCGGCCGTACCCGGTTCGGCGCTGCCGGCGGAATACGTTTCGGTGAGCGTCAGCGACGACGGCTGCGGTATTGCGGCGGACGATCTGCCGATGATTTTTGACCCGTTTTTCAGAGGCAGCAATTCCCGGCGCGAAGAGGGAAAAGGTCTCGGCCTTTCGGTTGTAAAAACGGTTGCCGATTCGTTCGGCTGGCAGCTGCGCGTCGATTCCGAAAAAAACGGGGGCAGCACCTTTACGATCGTGATACCGCTGTAGTATACTGCCGGCATGAACGTATTTATTGTATTTGCACATCCGTGCGGGGCCGCGGGCGACAGTTTTACCGCACGGCTGCTGCACGCTTTTATCCGCGGATTGGAACGGGCCGGTCACACGTACGAAGTGTCCGATTTATATGCGATGAATTTTACGACGGATATGAGTGCCGCCGAATACGAGCGCGAAGCGTATTATGTATCTGACGCGCCGATTCCCGACGACGTGCGTGCCGAACAGGAAAAAATCCTGAAGGCGGACGCGCTTGCGTTTATTTATCCCGTTTTCTGGACGGAAGCGCCGGCAAAATTGGTCGGCTGGTTCGACCGCGTGTGGACGTTCGGCTTTGCGTACGAACCGTGCGTGATGCCGCGTTTCCGTAAAGCGCTGTGTCTGGCGTGCGCGGGACACACCGCCGAAGAACTCGAAAAATCGGGAATGGCGCAGGCGATGCGTTCGGTTATGCTGACCGATCGTATTTCGACCCGTGCCGGGATAGCGGAACTGCACCTGTTCGGCGGCATGTCGCGCGGTCAGCAAACGCGCGAGTCGTTCGCTGCAGGTCATCTTGCCGAGGCGGAACGGCTCGGCTTTGCGCTGTAAGCCGGAATACGTGATCGGGAATTTCCGGAACCGAATAATTTTCTGTCAATAATTTTCTTGAAAAAGCGGGAATTTTGGTTTATATTGTAAATATCACAATTCGCAGAACGTGAGCGTTTTGCATTGGAGGATTCTATGAAAGATTTAAAAGGTTCAAAAACGGAAGCGAATCTGCAGGCAGCCTTTGCCGGAGAATCGATGGCTCGCAATAAGTACACGTACTATGCGTCTAAAGCCCGCAAAGACGGATTCGTGCAGATTGCAAATCTGTTTGAAGAAACGGCTGCCAATGAAAAAGAACATGCCGAAATATGGTTCAAACTGCTGCACAACGGGATCGCTTCGACTGCCGAAAATCTGAAAGACGCGGCGGCCGGCGAAAATTACGAATGGACCGACATGTATGCCGGTTTTGCCAAAACGGCAAAAGAAGAGGGCTTCGACCATATCGCCAAACTGTTTGAAATGGTGGCGGCCATAGAAAAATCTCACGAACAGCGATATCTGAAACTGCTCGCCAACGTGGAAAACGGCGTCGTTTTTTCAAAAGACGGCGACGTTATGTGGCAGTGCAGCAATTGCGGACATCTGGTCGTCGGCAAAAAAGCGCCGGAAGTATGTCCCGTCTGTACGCATCCGCAGTCGTATTTTCAGGTAAAGGCCGAAAATTACTGATTCGTGCGGAGGGTTTCCCCTTGACGTGCCGCACGTCTTCGGACGGCGGTGCGGGGCAGCCCTGCCGTTGCCGTAATAAAAAGCCGGTTCCGACGTGCGCTTCATGTTTTTGGAGCGAACTTCGGAACCGGCTTTTTTTGGAGATGGGGAGAATTGAACTCCCGTCCAAGTGTGCGGGTCAGGAACGTCTACAGGTTTATCGATGCGAGTTTGTTGTCGGGACCCGGTAGCAGCATCGAAAGCGTCGGATCCGTATTCCGGTGAAAGTCCCGTGCACGTACCGGACACCGTGCAAAGCAAGCCCTGATTGGCGACAGAAATCCGAACCGTTCAGAGCGGCACAATCCGGTTTCCGTGTTCCCGAGCTTACGCTGCGAGAGCAAACTGACGATTATCTTCGGCAGTTATAAGTTTTGTCTGTTCAGAGGACAGGCGGCCTCACCTGCAGTTCAAGTCCGCGGTCACACCCGTCGAAACCGGTGCATCCCCGATCGATCAGGGCAGCAGTACATCTGCATTCCTGTTATTGAATATAAAGGTTGCCCGCCGAAAAGTCAAGCGTTTGTGTATCGGGAGGTCTTTTTGCCTTGAGGACAAGAACGGAAAGCGCAAAAAAGAAAATGGAGAAATACGGCTTGAGTGCTGAAAAAGATGTTTAAAAACTAGCAAACAAAACTGATGACAAAAAATGGTACTGGCATAAAGTTGACGCTGCCGGTTACCCCGACGGCTGTATTTGCATTAACGGCTGCGTGCGCCGCAGAGAAAGCTGCCTATACATATGACATGAACGATGCTATACTGAACAATACGGCGGGAGCGGCGGACGGAAAGTTGCGTCTGCTTACTGCATATTCACAAGTTACATCAGCTTGGACATTTAATTATAATCCGAATTGAATATGTTATTAGGTACAGCTTGGGGGCAAACTGTTACATCAAATAACACTGTAAAAGAAACATATAAGCCAGCATTGTATTATGAAAATTTTCTTATTACAGAGTTAGATAATTTAAAAGAATTATATGATGTTTTATCTCAAAAGCAAATAGAAAAATTAAGTTGTATAAACTTAATAAATGTAAAAGTAAAGAATCTAGTAGGGATGGATTTATTTCCAAATATGCAAACTATATCTTTTAACAATTGTGAAGTTGAGTCTTTTGAAGGAATAGCTTTCGTTAATAGAGATGGAGGGGTATTTATGAAAAACTCCATTATAAAAGGAATCGGAACTTATTTGGAAAACGTAAATCTGGATGGCTTATCTTTTAGTAATTGTATTGTAGATAATGTTGCAGATATATTTTTCCCAAGAGAGATTTTTGCTGTTTCATTTAATAATTTTCCTGGATATTTGGAAATGTTGAGAAAATTGCCCGCTTCTGTAGATCAAATAACATTAAATTGTAATAATATATCAGACTTAAAAACAATTCAATTTCTAAAGAAGCAATGTCCAAACTTAAGATATATTTATGTGGCAGATAATGTATTTTCTGATGAAAACTTAATGGAAGCCCAAGAATTTTGGAAACCAACTTATATAACTAAATATGAATTGTAGAAATTCTGTTCATTTTGAAGAAATGTGTTTTTTAGCATAGCATCCGCGTTAGGGGGTGAAAGGGTGCGAATGAGTTATACTCAAAAGTTGTGGATGAGTTAAATTAAAAATAGAAAAAGAGACTGAGATTTGTTAAAGTTTAATGACCAAACCAAACAAAAACAAAGGACAGTCTCTTATGGAAAATATTTTACAGTGGAATTTGGAAAAAAGCACTACAGCAAGTGCAGATTTTTTTGAAAATCTTGTCCGGGAATCGGCAAGAAAGATGCTCGCGGCGGCATTGGAAAGCGAAGTTGACCAGTTCATCCAGAAACATCAGCATAAGCTGGATGCAGACGGACATAGGACGGTGGTCAGAAACGGCTATATGCCGGAACGTGAAATTCAGGCGACATGCGGAACAATCAAAGTCCGCCAGCCTCGCATTGACGACCGTGCTCTTCCTGGTCCAGAGCGTTTTACAAGTGCGATTCTTCCCAGGTTCATGCGGAAAACACCGACACTTGAGAACGTGATTCCAACGCTGTACCTGAAAGGAATCTCCACAAACAAGTTTCAGGATGCGCTAACGGCGATTTTCGGAGAAGGCGCGAAAGGCTTTTCTCCGGCAACAATAACAAGACTCAAGGAGGTCTGGCGGAAAGAATATAACGAATGGGCACACAGAAGGCTTGACGGAAAAGAATACGTATATGTGTGGGCTGACGGTGTCTACTGCAATGCCCGGCTTGATGACCAGAAACTCTGTCTCCTTGTAATAATTGGAGTTACAGTAGACGGAAAGAAGGAGCTTGTGGCAGTTCATCAGGGAGTGCGTGAAAGTGAGGAATCCTGGCTTGAGGTTCTGCGCGACTTGAAATTCCGCGGACTTACGGCAGCTCCAAAACTTGCAATATGTGACGGAGCGCTTGGATTTCAAAATGCAGTGGATAAAGTCTGGGGTCAGATGAAAATCCAGCGATGCTGGTTTCACAAGACGGGCAATGTGCTGGACAAAATGCCGGACTGCGTTCAGCCGGCGGCTAAAAAGAAACTTCAGGATATTTTTCTTGCAGACACAAAACAGCACGCACAGGATGCCTATCGGCATTTCATTGATACGTATGAGCTGAAATATCCGAAAGCAACGGAGTGCCTTGCAAAAGATTACGATGACCTGTTCAGGTTCTATGATTATCCGGCAGAGCACTGGGTTCATATCAGGACTTCAAACCCGATTGAATCGATGTTCGCAACGGTAAGGCTAAGGCACAGGTCAACTAAAGGAAATGGTTCTGCGGATGCCACGCTCGCAATGGTGTTTAAGCTCTGCAAGGAAGCTGAAAAGAACTGGAGACGGCTCAAAGGTTTTGAAAAGCTCCAGCTGGTCAAAGAAGATAAAACTTTTGTAGATGGAATCTTACAGATTGCAGCCTAAACAAATCCCAGGATTTTTCATCCACAACATTTGACAATTTCTCATAAAAAATTGATTACAACATTAATATCACTGTGTATAGGACCTGCTATTGCCTTTTTTCTGTATCAAATGCCTTTCTTTTCCTGAATGAGATGGTTTTTTAGTAAAAAGTCTGAAAATATGAAGGATTAATAGATGTTTACGACTTTTGCGAAGGATTTTGGATTGGAGTATATTTTGATATAATAATGACGCTTTCCAAAGGAAAATGTCCTTATCTAATACAATGGAATATTGATATGTGTTTGCGAGGGAACTGAACAAGTTGAAAAAGGTAAGACCTGACCTCTAGACCTGTGGCTAATACCGGCGTAAGAAAGCAATTTCTTACGCCATCTTTGCGTCTGAAAGAGCTTCCGAATTAATTGAAGTCTCTCATTTACACCCCTTGATAGATTACATAGATAGAGTTATCAAATGACAAATTGAATTGCCATACAGAAAAATAGACTTGCTCTGCGATTTTATTAGCCCTTAATAAAAAATCAACTTGACAATAATACAATGACAGTTTTGGTTACTTGGTCTTTAAAAATATTGAAGTCTAAGCCGTTGTGTGAAAATGCAGATTTTTCCTGTCTAAGAGCATCAATTAAAATGCAGCAAGTGTAAACTTTTTCAAATAAGTCATCTTGCGTTATGCCATTTTTATTTAATAGCTCTTTAATTTTTAAAAAATATTCATTTTCAAAATTGGAAAAATGACGATTGATATCAGTATCTTCTGATATCATCATTCTTAACTGAGCCAGAGCGTGACTGGTATCGGCATATAAGTCAATATAATAACAGATCCAATTTTCGACAAAACTAGCTAGTGAAAAAGGTTGTTGCAAACTTAATTTTTCAAGTAAATGGCCTGAAATATTTTCAAGATAATCGTGAAAAGCAGCAATGTATATTTGTTTCTTATCTTTAAAGTAACTATATAGCGCTCCTGTTGAGATACCAGCACGTTTGGCAATCTCAATTGTATTGGTTTTATAATATCCTTTTTCGCAAAAAAGGGCAAACCCGGCATCTAGTATTTTTTTCTTTGTTTCAATAGAACGTTTTTGAATGGGTTCTCTTACATCATTCATAATATCACCTCTTTTTTATTATACTTGGAACTTTAAATCAGGTCAATGAAATGTGAATCATTATTCGCATTTTGTTGACATCTATCAATGCGGGTACTATAATAATGTGAATAATCATTCGTATATAGGAAGAATAATGGATTTTTTAACACTGGCAAAACAACGCTGCACAACACGCGGCTTTACGGGAGCACAGATTCCAAAAGATGACTTAAATCAGATTTTATCGGCTGGACGTGTCGCCCCTACAGCCTGTAATAAACAACCACAAAGGATTATTGTTGTTCAAAGTGAAGAAAACATTTTAAAAATTAAAAAGGCTTATCAAACGTTTGGTTCTAAGTGTGTTTTTATCGTGTGTCGGGATCGACGGGATGAATTAATACGGCCATTTGATCAAAAATGTTCTGGCGATTTGGATATAGGTATTGTCTGTGACCACCTGATGTTGGCAGCAAGAGAATTAAATATTGGAAGCGTAATGGTTGGTTTGTTTGATCCCGCAATTATAAGCAATGAATTTCATTTACCAGAGTACATAGAACCGACAGCTTTACTCTTAATGGGGTATCCAGAAAAAGGCTTTTTAAGTCCAGAGCGTCATATTGCCCAACGCAAAGAAATAAGCGAAACGGTGATGTATGAGAAATATATAGATTAAGGTAAAAGTCTTCCATAGGAGTTGTTGAGTATGAAAGTATTAGTAAGTGCATGTGTACTAGGATGTAATTGTAAATATAATGGAAGAAACAATCGCAATGAAGCTGTGATTGAATATCTAAAAGGAAAAGAGGTTCTCAGTATTTGTCCTGAAATGTTAGCCAATATGCCTATTCCCCGACCATGTGCTGAGATTGTTGATGAAGTAGTGATGGATGATAAGGGAAATAATGTTGATTCTGATTATAGGAAAGCAGTTGCGCTTGCATTAGAAAAAATAGAAGGAGAAAAAATTGATTTGGCTATTTTGCAGTCAAGAAGTCCAACTTGCGGAGTTAACAATATATATGATGGAACATTTACCGGGAAGCTAATATCTGGTCAGGGACTTTTTGCTAAAGCCCTGATTACTAAAGGGTACCCCGTAAAAGATGCAGAAGATTTTAATATGTAGATTCGAAATAGAAAAATTCAATGTTTTTGCCGAATATCAGTTGGTCGTCGTGTCTAACTTTTCATTACATTAGAAAGAGGGATTAGCATTGCTGATCCCTTTTTCTGTACTCCAAAGGGGTACAGCCAATCTGTTCTCGGAAAGTTTTCGTAAAGTAGCTGCTGCTTTGAAATCCGCATTGAAAGGCAATATCGATAGAAGTCATATCTGTATCGATTAACATTTGACATGCTTTTTGGATTCGATATTGTTTCAGGTACTGATTCGGTGTGGAATGGATTGTACGGTGAAAACAGCGCAGAACTTCGCTTTCACTGATCAGCGCTACCCTTGCTAAAGTAGAGATGGTTATGGTTTCTGAAAAATGCATCTGAATGTATTGAAGCATGGTTTTTATTCGATCGGCATTTCGAAGATTTCGAATGCTGGGTTTTGCTTCACATATGGAATGATTTGTTAGCACAATTAGAATCAATTGCGATAATTCGTTCCTGACATATATTTCAAAACCATTTTCAGTGTTATAAAGTCTGTTCCATACAGAAATCGAGTAAGCGAGTATTTTGTCCTGCCAGTTAATGAATGGGTCTAATAAAATGTATGGCAGATTTTTATTCTGGATAATCGGCTCAATATAATTTTGCCAGTATATACTATCTATGCTTCCGATTAGCCTTGGATGAAAAACAATGGATCTTAAAACGTATTCGCCATCGTTTGTTGCATGAATGGAATGAAGAAAGCCTGCATTGATAAATATCCCTTGATTTTTGTTTAGGATATGTTCTGTGCTATTAACAGATACTTTTATCGATCCTGAGATTACCCATATAATCTCAAAATCTTCGTGCCAGTGCCAGGGAATAGAATAGCTTGATAAGTTTTCCTCATAAAAAGCAATCGGGAATTCTGACGTTCCATGCTTTTGAACTTCTTCACCGGAAGAATTCACTGTTACATTACATTTTGCTATGCTCATACAAGACACCTTCTCTTTGACGATTTTATTATATAATTTCGAGTGAAATATTATATAAAAGTTCGTTGAATGATGATATTATTATATCACAAAAAAGAGAAGGAGATCAATATGTTTCAATTACTGTTAGTAATTATCTATATTGCATTTATTAGTCTTGGATTGCCCGATTCCTTATTGGGTTCGGCATGGCCATCCATGTATATGGAATTTGGGGTGCCGATTTCATACATAGGCGTCATTTCTATGATTATTGCAATCGGAACCGTTGTTTCAAGTTTACAGAGTGATAAACTTACCCGTAAATTTGGAACCGGAAAGATAACGACCATCAGCATTACTATGACGGCAGTTGCTTTATTTGGCTTTTCCAGTTCACACTCATTTGGTTTGCTTTGTTTCTGGGCAGTTCCTTACGGACTTGGAGCAGGTAGTGTTGATGCATCCTTGAATAATTATGTAGCACTTCACTATGCAAGCAGACATATGAGTTGGCTTCATTGTATGTGGGGAATCGGCGCAACTATTGGGCCTTATATGATGGGATATGCCTTGAAGCATGGTCAGAATTGGAATGCAGGTTATCAGTATATTTCCTTTTTACAGATTGCTTTTGCAGTAGTTTTGTTTTTTAGCCTGCCGTTATGGAAGAACCAAAAAGGGACGGCAGAAGAGAATGATATTTTAGCGGGAAAAGCATTGCCTTTGAAAGAGGTAATTCAGATTTCTGGAGCAAAAGAAGTAATGCTTTGTTTCTTTTGCTACTGTGCTTTGGAACAGACGACCGGCTTATGGGCAAGCAGTTATCTTACCCTGATCAAAGGATTTTCAATTGAGACAGCGGCTGGTTTTGCAAGTATGTTTTTTATTGGTATTACCATTGGGAGGGTATTAAGTGGATTTATAAGTATGAAATTAAGCGATTTACAAATGATTCGTCTGGGGCAGGGAATCATTGCGGCTGGTATTATTATGATGTTACTGCCGTTAAATGAAGTAATATCTTTGGTCGGCTTGTTTTTCTTTGGTTTTGGATGTGCGCCAATCTACCCATGTATTATTCACTCCACTCCGTCCCGTTTTGGTGCGGATAAGTCACAGGCAATCATCGGGGTTCAGATGGCAAGTGCATATGTGGGAACCTGTGTGATGCCGCCGCTATTCGGCTTAATTGCAAAGCATATAAATATTGTTTTGCTGCCGGTATATTTGCTAATCATTCTTTTATTAATGGTGATGATGCATGAATTGCTGGTAAAAAAAACTGCTTGAAGGGATGAAGAAAATGTTTGCTGATTATCATGTTCACACAGAATTTAGCGATGATTCTGTTTATGAAATGGAAGAGGTTGTAAAAGATGCAATACAAATAAAAATGGAAGAAATATGTTTTACGGATCATGTAGATTATGGAGTTAAGCTGGACTGGAATGATAAGAAAGAAATTCAATATCGCGATGGTATGCCTATGGCAAATGTGTATTATCCAGAATATTTTGAGACGATTAAGGAATTACAATATTTATATGGTGACTTGATTGCTATAAAAAAGGGAATGGAGTTTGGAGTACAGGTGCATACAATTTCTCAATATGAAAAGCTCTTTGTGAAATATCCATTTGATTTTATTATTCTATCTGTGCATCAAATAGATAACTTGGAATTATGGACACAGGATTTTCAGAAAGGAAAGAGCCAGAAAGAATATAACGAAAAATATTATCAAGAGCTGCTGGAAATTGTAAAACAATATAAAAATTATAGTGTTTTGGGACATTTAGATATTATTATAAGATATGATAAAAATGGCACATATCCGTTTGAAAAGATTTCAGACATAGTTAATGAAATTTTAAAAATTGTCATTCGTGATGGAAAAGGAATAGAAGTAAATACGTCATCCTACAGATATGGACTTACGGATATGACACCATCCAAAGATATACTTACTTTATATAAAAAATTAGGCGGTGAGATTATCACGATTGGAAGCGACAGTCATAAAAAAGGACAGCTAGGTGCACATATTGAAAATACCAAGAAAGTATTATTCGATATGGGATTTCGATATCATTGTACATACGAGAATATGAGGCCGCATTTTCATAAGTTGATATAATAGAAAATTGTCCGGATAACTTAGTTTATCTTCACTATAAAAGGAGACACAGTATGCGATCAGAAAAAGAAATGATGGATTTAATCATAGCAGTTGCCAACAATGATGTCCGCATTCGTGCGGCCTACTTAGAAGGTTCACGTGCAAATCCAAATGTACCAAAAGATATCTTTCAAGATTATGATATTGTATATGTTGTTACAGAAACAAGGTCATTCAGAGAGGACAAAGCCTGGATTGATCGATTTGGTGAGCGCTTGTATATGCAATATCCAGAGGAAAATATCTACTACACTTCTGATGTTGAAAATTGCTATGGTTGGCTAATTCAATTCACTGATGGAAATAGATTGGATTTACATGTAAAGACATTAGAAAATGTACTTAATAGTCTAGAATTGTATAAAACACTAGTTGACAAGGACAATATCATGCCTCAAAAACAAGTATTGTCCGATGAAGAATATTGGGTGAAAAAGCCGGTGCCAAATCAATTCTATTGTACATGTAATGAATTTTGGTGGTGTTTAAATAATGTGGCGAAGGGATTATGGAGGAATGAGATTCCATATGCAATGGATATGATAAATTTTCAAATAAGGCCAATGCTTAGGCGGCTGCTGGAATGGAAAATTGGGATTGATAATGATTTTTCAGTCAGCGCAGGGAAATCCGCAAAATACATGGACAAGTATTTGCCGAAAGGGATTTATGAACAATACTTAGAATCTTATTCGAAAGCACAAATAAACGCTATATGGGATGCTGTTTTTCTCATGTGCGATTTGTTTCAGAAAATTTCTTTGGAGGTAAGTGAGAAATTAAATTTCCCCTACGATTTGACAGAAGCAAGAAATAGCAAGAGCTACCTTGAGCGCGTTAAAAGCTTACCGTCCAACGCAACAGAAATATACTAGATTTGCCTATTGCGATGAAGAGGAAGCGCTTTGCCTTAAGGAATACGAATATAAGCGCAAGCAAAATAATACACCCGAAGATATGTTTATACAAATTGATATTCCACTGACATTGGTACATCAATTTGAACTTATGAAAAACGCCGGTTTTAAAACGGTTGAAGTTTTGTATCAAAATTGTGGAACAGTAATTATTAGAGCAGAAAAATAGCAACTAATGAAATGATGTAGGGGGTGATAATGATTGAAGTTCAATGGTTACTATGTCCTATATGTGGCAATAAAACAAGACTGAAAATTAGGAAAGATACAATCCTCGAAAACTTCCCCCTATACTGTCCCAAATGTAAACAAGAATCTCTAATCAATGTGCTACAACTCAATATGTCAGTTATCAAAGAGCCAGACGCAAAGACGCAGAGCCGATAATCAATGAGTACATATCTCTTGATTATCGGCTCTTTTCATATAACAATTTTCTGTTATACGATTGCTGACAAATTTAACAGACATACAAAGCCGTCATTTTCCGTTAAAAATCGGAAAGAGTATACCTGTAATTCTTCTTATTCTGGCGGCTTTGGGATAAGGAGGTTTTTATGTACCCCAAAGCATTTTTTTCTCTGAGAGAAACGCCGCCATATTGTGACGGTTTAATATAGCAGAAAAATTTCATTTACATAGTTTAAAAGTATTATATCAACTTGTGGGCGGCTATTGCGCCCATTTTTTATTCGACACCTTTCGCGCTAATTTGCGTAAAGGTGTTTTTTTGTATCCTTTTTTCACTGACAACGTATGGAACAAGCCTTGTCACTTCGGGCCAACTTGGCCCGAAGTCCGACCTCGCTGTCGTTCCCCTCCCGCTCCATTTCGATTCACTATTCCCTAAAAAATCGAAATGGAGGAACGCCTTATGGCAAAAATCAATCTGCGGGATTATTACCCGTTTTATAATTCAGACTTTTTTGTTGAGATATCAGATGAAATCAAGGACGCTTTGCTGGAAGCAGAACGTTTGGAGAAAAACTACATTCGCCGCCGCTTCTATAACAAAGCCCACTATTCGCTGGACGCTGACGACGGGATCGAAAAGGATATTCTTTTTGAATCCCTTTCCCCTTGCGAGATTTACGAGCGTAAAATTACTTCCGAACAACTGCACTCCGCAATCGCTTACTTGCCGGACAAGCAAGGAAAACGAATTTATGCCCATTACATACTCGGTATGAGTAAATCCGATATTGCACGGGCAGAGGGTATAAATGAAAAAGCCGTCAGAGTTGCTATTGAGAAAGGGTTGAAAAGCATGGAGAAATTTTTGAAAAAGTCTTAATTTCCAGTTCCGAATTTGCCTTTCAAATCACACGGCTATTAGAAGGAGTTTTTTCTCCATCTGCCGTTCTTTGACAACTGAATACAGATAACCCGGATACGTTCAATCAAAAGGGAGCCAAGCCACAGGGTACGCCAAAACCGCCCGTTGAAAGGGGGAAAAACCAAACGGAGCGTGAGCGATTCCTACCAACTGTGACAGAGCAGATATGGCAATCTACCCGGCGATAATCTTTTGATTGGTACAATGATACTTACGGTTTGAACGCGTCACAGTATTGACCGTCGCGCCATCAGCATGGGGCGGGGTGAAATTCCCATGAGGGCGGTTGCCGCCGCCTGTCCGGGTTATCCTCTTATTTACCATATAGGAGGCCGCGCCGGGCATTTCTGTCTAATGACAGCCCATTCTTTCCCGGCGCGGCACTCCCCCTATTCTGGCATAGGAGAATCGAAATGGAAAAAGATATGAATTTATCGGAAATACTGCCTGAACTGTGGAGCAACAATGCTTGTCGCGGCTATGTCATTTGGGCAATGGAAAGCTGTGGTTTTAGCTCTGATGATATTCGGCGCGTGGTTATGGAACTGAACGAAAGATTTGACTTCAAATCCATTCACGAAGCAGACGGGCATTACCGGAACAGTCCCTATTGACTTCGGGCCAACTCGGCCCGAAGTATGAGGAAAGATTAACAGCCATCACTTTTGCTTATAAAGTGGTGACTGTTTATGTTTCCTCATAGGACAGCAGGAAACATAAAGTACATTTTTCATTTGAGAAGGAGGCACAAAGCGATGGTAAATCTGGAACAGATCATCACAATGCAAGATGTGGATATTGCCACAGTGGATAAATCACAGTTGACAGATGTTAGCGGAATCGACTTTGATAACAGCCTGCCTCAAAGGGAACGTGCGGCACATATTTTGAAGCAGGTAAAAAACCCTTACTGCTTCCGTCATGGAGATACTGCGGTAAAGGTAGAGTTCCCGGAGGACGGCCCCCCTTTGCAGGATGTAATTACAAACTTTCTTATACGGCAGAAAAGCGGCCTGTAATCGGTCATGCCACTTCGGGCCAACTTGGCCCGAAGTCGGTAATATCAGCTATCTAACGGTATTTTTAAGCCCTCGACAACATTGTTCGTATTATGCTGAAATGGTATAATGTAAGTGTAATGTGATAGGAAGGAGGAAGCATGGCACGAACCAAAAACAGGGAAACAAATACTGCTGTTTCTCAATTTTCGTATAATCCTACACGGTGGAATCTTGCAAAATATATCCGGTTATCCAAAGAGGACTTGAATCGTGGCAAGGACGACAGCAACAGTGTCACCAATCAAAAAAACTTGCTTGATGATTATTACAGACAGCACCTTGATGAATTTGAAAGCGCCGAAACCTATGTTGATGACGGTTGCACAGGTACAGACACGAACCGGGCAGATTTTCAAAGACTGCTGGCCGACATTTACGCGAAAAAGGTAAACTGCGTGATTGTCAAAGACCTTTCCCGTCTTTCCCGTAACTATACGGACGCCGGGAGCCTGATTGAAAATTTGTTTGTTCAGATGAATGTACGCTTTATCAGCTTGGCAGAGGGCGTAGACAGTTATTTGAACCCTGACAGCGTATCAAGTATTCTTGTTCCTATAACGAACGTAATGAACGACCAGTATTGTTACCAAACTTCAAAGAAAATCCGTCAGGTGTTTGACTACAAGAAACGTAATGGCGAATTTATTGGCTCCTATGCCCCCTATGGCTACATCAAAGACCCCAATGATAAACACGCTTTGTTGGTAGACCATGAAGCCGCCGAAGTGGTAAAGCAGATTTTTTCCATGTGTCTAAGCGGTATGACCGTCAGGGCTATTGTGAATCATCTGAACGACCACGGTGTTATGTGTCCTTCCGTTTACAAGCAAAGTCAGGGATTAAAGTACAAATGCCCCAACGGACAGACACAGCCCATGTGGAGTACCATTACTATCAGCAATATGCTGAAAAATCCCGTCTATGTTGGAGATATGGCACAGGGGCGAAACCGTGTGAAAAGCTACAAGATACACAAAATCGAAGCTGTACCTGAAAAAGACTGGATTGTTGTCCCGAATACCCATGAACCGATTATTGACCGCGAAGCCTTTGAAAAGGTTAAGCAACTGCTAAAGCGTGACACCCGCACTTCTCCAAAACAGAAACAGCTTTATCTGTTTAGCGGCTTTCTCCGCTGTGCGGATTGTGGCCGGGCAATGTCGCGGATAGCAAGCAAGGAATTGTACGTTTACTACCAATGCGGAACATATAAGAGCCTTTCTAAAAAAGCCTGCACTATGCACTCTATTAAAAGCACAAGGCTTGAAGCGGCTGTACTCTATGCAATCCGGCAACAGGTACATCTTGCAGTCAGCTATTCCGCTATTGTATCAAAAATTAACTTGGCTCCGCTCAAAAAAAGCCAGTCGATACGGCTGAATGAACTGATTACCGCAAAAGAAAAAGAGCTTACCAAAATCATGCGGTACAAGCAAGCACTTTATCAGGACTGGAAAGACGGTCATATCACACATAATGATTACCGCCACATGAGTGAAGATTATGAACAGCAAAATGAAGCCATTGGCACAGTGATTGCCAATCTGAAAAAAGAGCGGGACGAACTGGAAAATGGCATTGACACCGAAAATCCTTTTTTAGCAACTTTCCGAAAATACGAGAACATCGACAAGCTGACAAGAGAAATCTTAATCGAACTGGTTGACCATATCAAAGTATACGAGGGCGGCGACATAAGCATACGGTTTAAGTTTGCCGACGAGCTGCGCCGCATTATCCAGTATATCGAAGTCAACTCGCATTTACAGGTAGGATAAGACACCTACACACGAACAGAGCTTGTTGGTTTTCCTAATATATAACACTCATATGAAGATACAGAGGGGTGGTGTTTTGGAAAAGATCTTGTTATTGAAGGTATGAATTGGGAAGAAAAGAAAAGTCTAAGAGGGCAATACGTTACAGAAGATAGTTTGATATCGCTAATTGTAAAAGAAACAAATAAAGATTTAGCAGCAATCAACGACAGCCGAGTGCGAGTACGTTCAGAACCAAATCTAAAGTGTGAAACACTTGATTATGTAAACAAAGGGGACTCTGTAAAAATTCTGGACCGAAGTACCGACAAACAGCAAATAGGCGATATGAACGATTACTGGTACAATGTAGAATTGCAAAACGGCACAAAAGGCTGGGTCTACGGAGCATATATTGATTCGTTGTAGCACACTCCCTACGGATGAATTGCTTTACCGTTTTACAACCAGACAGCAATGCAGCAAATGTTTTAAAATCGATGAGTGGTTCAGATTATTACTTCAAATCATTTTCAACAACAATTAGATTTATTTAAGTACTGGGGAATATACAATGGATATGAGTTTAACATAAAACTAGAGGGGAAAGTAAGGCCATGAAAAAAATTATTGGAATAGTATTAGCTTTAACGATTACAGGTGTAATTTTTTGTCAAGAAATCAATTGGTTCCCATATTCCTTTGAAAATGAGACATGGGATATTTCGGGTTTTGAAAATGAATATATTATTATTTTTCTTTCACCGGGGAATTGCATAATTACACAAGTTTTTGATAATAATAAAAAGGTTGAAGATGGATTTGTTTATATTGAAGATAGTAATAATTCACAAAAACCTCTTTATTTGTTAGAAGGTCAGAATATATTGATTGCATCAGGATATTATTTATATGGCTTCCTATATCAATCGACATTAATTTATGAAGGAATATCAAATTGGTTAGAATTTAAGGCTGAAAAATTAGCTACTCCAAATGGAGAAGATGATATTCGAGGTTTTACATTATATGAAACAGGTATAAATAAAATAACAGCATCATCGTATTTAAAAGAAACTATAAATGGTAAAGTTATAAGTTATACACCTGATTTTTTTATAGATAAAATTTTTCTTCAACATACACATGATACCTTCAATATTTGGCACTATGATTCTTATACAGCGCCCTGGGTAGAAGGAGTAAAAGGCCATGGAATAGGAGAATGGCTCGATGTTGAATTCAAATATAAATCTGATGAAATACAAATATTAAATGGATTTGTAGATTTTAGACGGATGAATCTATATCTTGATAATAGTAGAGTGAAAAGAGTACTAATAGAATCGGAAAATCCGAAGTTTTCAAAAGAATATAATTTAGAAGATATTGTAAAATATAATGTTATACAATTACCGGAAAAGACTGATAAAATTCGTATAACCATAAAAGATGTATATCCTGGGCGGAAATGGGATGATACATGTATTTCATCAATTTTAATTACAAACCCTGATTTACCACCACGAGAAAAACAACTTGAAGAAAATATGACATAAAAAAATAGGCAAAGATGAAGCTTATTGGTATAAAGTAGAAACGGACGTACACTGAAGCCAAGATAGAAGGGCTTCTAGGCTATACAATGCAGTTGTCTTTATTCAAAATATCTGATTTTCAAAAAAAACTTGCTTGATGCAGCAAATTCACTTCATTTTCTCCCATAATATATATGCCGAGTGAACGGTACCGATTATCGGAAATCGCAGCTATTTGCTGAGCCGCGGCCGGCGCTTTCGGCCAACGTTGCCCGGTTGCCGGATACGCGGCCAGTCGCTGAGCCGAGCCGCCGTCTTTGGCCAACGTTGCCCGGTTGCCAGAACTGCTGCCACCCACCGGCGGCAACCGGCACCGTCCGCTCGGAGCGTCATATACAGGAGAGACCATGAACGCAGATTTTCCCCGCTGGGAAGACGTTACCATCACCAACGACTTCTTCTTCGCCTATTCGATGCTTCACGACACCGAACTGTGCCGTCTCCTTCTGCGCACCCTGCTCAAGCTGGACGCAAAAGAAATCACCTACGTCAACACGCAGGAAACGCTCGCCGCCGCACCCGGCTCCAAAAGCGTCCGCCTCGACGTGCTGCTCGAAACCACCGGTGAAATCGTCAACGTCGAAATGCAGACGACCTCCGAGCCGAACCTGTTCAAACGGATCCGCTATTACCAAAGCTCCATCGACATCGGCACCGCACAGCGTGGCGTTGATTACGACGACCTGAAAAAGCTGTACGTTCTGTTCATCTGCACGAAGGATCCGTTCGGCGAAGGGCTGCCGCGCTACACGCTCAGAACCGTCTGCGACGAGCACACTGCGCTCGACGTTCGGGACGAACGGTTTGCCGTCGTCTATAATGCCTCAGCGTATGAAAACGAGCTTGATTCTGAAACGGCGGCCATGTTACACTATATAGCGGAAGGCGGAACGGACACGGAGACGGCAAAGAGCTTTGCCGAACGGGTGTTCAAGCTGAAAACCGACGGTGCCGCCAAGGGGGCGTTCATGAAGTACGAGATAGAAATCAAACGCATCCGTAAGGAAGGCTTTGCCGAGGGCGAATCCCTCGGTTTTGCAGCGGGCCGTAATGAGGGCATTGCTGAAGGTGAAACACGCGGCATGGAAAAAGGCAGAATTACCGGCATTACGGAAGGTCGCACACAAGGTAAATCCGAAGAAAAATACGCTACAGCCGGCAACCTCTTATCTATGGGAGTGCTTACGCCGGAGCAGATTGCCGCTGCTACGGAATTACCGCTGGAAACCGTGCGGGAGCTCGCTTGCAGGGAAGAATAAAAACCGGCGGTCTGCATAATCCGAGCGCCTCAGTATAATCAGCACAGGTTCAAACTATCCTTCCGAAGCCGCAATTCATTTTTTGTTCGCATGTCCGGTTCCGCGCCTTCCGAAAGCCGCGTACGCGGCGTCTTGGCAGTATCATATTTCTTTGTCACTTTCGCGTCTGTGCGCTCTTTACGCTCATATCCGATGATGCGGCGGACAACGCTGTCGTTTTCCTGCTTCACGAAACAGCTGTCGTTCTTTCCGTACGGACGGCAGTGTGTGAACGTGATGTCGTGTTCCTCGCTCCATCCCAGCAGTGCACTGCGTATTTTTGAATTTTATTGCAAAATGATTTAGTTCATGTACAGTGAAGAAATCGGAATTATCTGATATATCAGAAGAAGCATCAGAAATTGTGCAATCGGAATTATCTGAGGGTCAAACCGACGTTTGGAGAGAAAGGGAATATCCTCTTTCATGGTATGAGGGTACATGGCTTTCATTAGCTTGCGGTTATGATTCAAAAGATAAAGACGGTTAGATGTCAGTGTTGCAGATAGTGTGTATTATTTTAATAATAAATCAATCATTTTACACGTTGGTGATATTGATGTAGCAGGGTATCAACGAGAAAATATAATAAAAGAAGTAGCGCTGAATGATTGGTGGTATAAAGAAATAGTACTGCTGTTTGTGCTTTCAGACCGCCAGGTCGGTTGGCCTTATGTACGGGCCGCGCAGTCTGCTTGACACATCGGGCGAATCGGTATATCATAAAAATGACATTATAACTAATTTTGTCAGTTTGATACTTCCTGTAGAAAGTGAGGGTACGTATGGAATACAATGTTGAAAAACAGCATGCAAAAGGTAAACTTCATGCAATCGAACGCATTCACGCGCTCGTCGATAAAGATTCTTTTATGGAAATCTATTCAGGTGTAAAACACAATTGTACCAGTTTCGGTATGGACAAAAAAGATATTCCGTACGACGGCGTTATCACCGGTTTCGGCACGATTAACGGCAAAAAAGTCGCCGTTTACGCGCAGGATTTTACCGTACAGGGCGGCTCGCTCGGTAAAATGCACGGCGATAAAATCGCTCAGCTCATCGATATGGCGATCGACGCGCGCTGTCCCGTCATCGGCATCAACGATTCGGGCGGAGCGCGCATTCAGGAAGGCGTAAACTCGCTGGCCGGATACGGCGAACTGTTTTATCAGAACGTGCGCGCCTCCGGTTATATCCCGCAGATTTCGATCATTGCCGGTCCGTGCGCGGGCGGAGCGGTGTATTCGCCGGGAATTACCGACTTCATTTTTACCGTGGATAAAATCAGCTATATGTTTATCACGGGACCCAAAGTCGTCAAAAGCGTCATGTTTCTTGATATTACCGAAGAAGACCTCGGCGGCGGCACGGTGCATTCCCAGAAAAGCGGCGTAACGCATTTCCGCTGTCCCGATGAAAGCGATTGTTATTCAAAAGTGCGCGCGCTGCTCGATTATATTCCGCACTATTACGGAGAAAGCGTTTCCGCACAGAAATTCAAGTTCGATGAAAAGAAAAAAGCAAAGAAAATAGAAGCAGTTATACCCGAACGCAGTACGCAGGGATACGATATCCGCGACGTAATCGATTGCGTTACCGACGACGATTCGTTTTTTGAAGTCGCCTCCGAATTTGCGGTGAGCGTCGTTACCGGTTTTGCCCGCGTCGAGGGAAAAACGGTCGGCGTTATCGCGAACAATCCGGCGGGACTCGGCGGCATCATGAATTGCGACGCTTCGGACAAGGCCGCACGCTTCGTCCGGTATTGCGACGCGTTCAACGTTCCGCTTTTGAACCTGGTCGATATTCCCGGCTTCATCCCCGGTCCGCAGGAAGAGCAGAAAGGCATTATCCGCCACGGCGCAAAGCTGATTTACGCTTATTCCGAGGCGACGGTGCCGAAAGTAACCGTCATTACGCGTAAAGCGTACGGCGGTGCGTACATCGCCATGTGCTCGAAGCATTTGGGAGCCGATTTCGTGTTCGCCTGGCCAAAGGCCGAAATCGCCGTCATGGGTGCGGAAGGCGCTATCCAGATTCTGTACGCCAAAGAGCTCAAAGATCCGGCGCAAGCGCAATTGGTCGCGCAGAAAACGCAGGAATACAAGGATACGGTCATGACGCCGAAAACGGCGGCGGAGCGCGGATATATTTCGGAAGTTATCAATCCTGCGGAAACGCGCGCTAAAATAGCCCAGTGCTTCCGTCTTTTGGACAATAAGAAACCGACGGCAAAAATCGAGAAAAAACACGGCAATATTCCGCTGTAATATCCGGATGTTTTCATTGACAATACGAAACGGTATGAGTACATTTAAGGTGTAACTTTTTACAGATACACAGCGCCGTTTACGGCGGGCGTATCCGATATTTTTTGGAGGTTTAGAATGAACAAGAAGATTTTAGTTGTTGCGGCCGTTTTGATGATTGCCTGCGCCGCGGGTGCGTTCGCGTTCGGTATCGGTATTCAGGGCGGCGGCGGATACCCGGCGCCCGGTAATGCCGGCGTTACATTTAAATTGGATTCGCTTCCGCTCGTTTTTGCGGCGAACGCTTCGTTCGGCGACAGTTTCCGTATCGGTGCAACTGCCGATTACTGGGTGTTGAACGATACTATCACCGGTCCGCTGAACTGGTTTATCGGCGGCGGTGTGGGAGCGGGATTTTCCGTCGGCAGCGACTTCGCCGTATTGCTGACGGCCCGCGTGCCGGTCGGTCTCAATATGTTTTTGGTAGACGGATTTATCGAACCGTACGTACAGGTTGTTCCGGCGCTCGGCCTTAACTTCGGAAGCGGTTCACTGTTTAACTTCGTGTTCGACGCGAATCTCGGCGTAAGATTCTGGTTCTAAATTAAGGTCGGCAGGGCCCCCGCCGCCGCGGCGTTTTCAAGCCGTGTGCGGGTCGGCCCGTTACTGCAGCTGCCGGATATATCCGGCAGCGAGCCGTACCAGCTTTTCCGCATCCTGCTCGTCGGGATGCGATTGTGCCGCGTCAAAATTATCGAGCAGCTGCTGCGTTCGCTCGGGATTCTGCGCGAGCTGCGATTCATACCGCTGCCGAACGGACAGCGGCATCTTTCCCTGACACATATACGAGCCGACGACCGTATCGGAAGCATCCGTATGCTGCCGGACCCGCTGCACTATCCGGTCAAAATAGGCCGGCTCTCCGCCGAATCCGGCCGTTCCGAACAGAAATATATTTTTATTCCGCAGTTTTTCCAGAAAGCCGGATATGTCCCCGGCGCAGTCGCCCTTATCGGTCCAGAATCCGGTAAAAATCAGATCAGCCCGTTCGGCTGCCTCTGCTGCCGTATCCGACGCCGGTGAACCGAAATAAAGACAGTCGCTTTCAGGCAATGCCTTTTTGAGCGCCTGCGCCAGAAGGGCAGTGTTGCCCGTCCGGCTGCTGTACACGACGGCGTATTTCATTCTAAAGCTCCCCGTTCCGTTCAAGCACGTCGAATGCCGATTGCAGGTTGAACCGTGCGTAGATTTCCCGGGCGCCGCGCAGTAATTCCGCCTGCGTCGGAAGCCAGCGGTACGTCTCACGCATCGACTCCACCGCGTCGGGAACGTACCCGTCCGATATTTCAAGGGCTTTCAGATAATCGGTTTTGAACCGTTCCGTTTCAAACGGAATCTCCTCTTCGGTGATTCGTATGTCCGTAACGTACCAGCTGTTCTTCTTGTAGGTGAGCGTTACGGTGTCGCGATGCAGTCCCGCAGTAAAAATATCCATACCGCCGTTACGCACGAAGTAATACGTAACGTTGAACGTGCGTGTGTCGCCCGTTTGCAGCGGTTTTCCGTTTTCTTCGGTAACGGGAACCGGCTTGTCTTTTTTTGCATACGGAACGACCGACGTGTCTGCGGGAATTCCGTCTATGCGGAAATCGGTCAGACCGAAGATCCAAAACGATGTTTCCGTCTTGAAATACGGCCAGGCTTCCGGCGTAACGGTACCCGACTTCTGTTCCATGCTTTCGCGTACTTTTGCGGTAACGTAAAAGCCGGATATGGTGTCCAGCAGCGTTTTTGTGCCGGAGCCGCTGCACATATGCTGCATTTGCGTGATGTTCATCGTGTGCATACCGGTGTACAGCGATTCGCACACTTGCCGCGCGCTCAGACCTTTTGCCGTCGGATTCGCTTGCCGGTCCGAGATAAAGACGGCGACGGCGAGCGCGGTAACAGCGGCGGCGATGGCGGCGATTTTCAGGCCCGATGCGTTTTTACGGATAAAACGGGTGCGCTTGATCCTTGTGCGCAGTGATTCGGAAAACGCCGCCTTTTCTTTTTCCGCGGCGAGCAGCGTCTGTGCATCGGCGTTCGGTTTTACGATCCGTTCGGCCGGAACGGGTTTTGCCGGAATCGGCGCTTTGACGGCCGTACGTTTATTTTTTACCTGAGTGCGCGCGGCCGCTCTGCAGCTCAGATTGCCGTTCACGACGGCGGCCAGTTCCTTGTCCGCTCCGGGAGCGGCGAGTTCCAACGGAATGAAATTCCGGTCAAAGTAATCTTCGTGCCGCCGGTCGGTGTAGGGCAGCGGATACGGCAGCGCCGAAGCGACGTATCGGTACGCATATACGGCTTCGGTGAACCGGAGCGCGTCGGCGTATTCCAAGCCCGGATGCAGATAACAGCCTGCGAGCGTCGAATAGTCGACTTGCGGCCGCGATTCGGCTGCGCGTATGAACAGCGTCTGCGGCAAAAACAGAACCGTACCGTCCGGCGCGGCGAGCGTGCCCGCCGGTCCTGTCTGAGGTAAGGGAAGATGCTGCGCGATCGCCGCTTCAAGCGCACTGCAGACGGCGCGGACGGCGTTTCCGCATTCCCCGTCCGTACCTGAATCAAACAGTGAAAGCAGCGGTTTGCCTGCGAACGCGGAACCGGTTACGCGGATATATCCGTCGAGTTCGTGCGTCTGCGTGAACGTCCACGGGGTGAACGACCAGGTACCGAAGTCGTGCGGGACGGCGGTTCCGCCTTGCGCTGAAACGCCGCCTTGCGCGAACGCTTCACCTTGCGCTGAAACGCCGCCTTGTGCGGACGCTTCATCTTGCGCTGAAACGCCGCCTTGTGCGGACGCTTCACCTTGCGCTGAAACGCCGATACGCCGCTGCGGTACCGCGACGTATCCTTTTTCTTCCAGATACGGCATCAGCCGCGCTTGGGCAAAGTCGCGGCCGTCCATATTCATATCCAATTCAATCGCGGAATCAGATACGAGCAATATGTCGGCAGGCTGTCTTTTCATCAGTATTTACCGTCCGATGCGTACATGTATTTGAAGTAGTCCATATTGGTGCTGTACGTTGCGTCGAAGTTCGGCAGCGTCGATTTATACGATTCCATGCTTTTCCAGAACGCGTAGAATTCGGGATCTTTGGCGTACGCCTGCGCGTAAATGCGGGACGCTTCCGCGTCTGCCCGGCCTTTTTCTTCTTCCGCTTTCCGATACGCTTCGGACTGTATCGTCCGTTTTTCGCTTTCGAGTTTACCGAGCCATTCGGCTTTTTTGCCTTCACCCAACGACCGGTACGCCTGCGCGACCTGATTGCGTTCTTTTATCATGCGACTATAGACGCTTTCGGTCAGTTCGTCCGAATATTTTATCTGGCGCGGCACGATGTCTATCAATTCGATGCCGTATTCCGCCACCATTTTGCGCGCTTCGTTCGCCATTTCCTGACTGAGCTGCCGGCGGCCTTTGGCGACTTCTTCGGATTCGGTACTGACGTTGACCAGCGCGTCTATCTGCGCCGTTTCCGCTTCATCCATCGCGATCAGCGGATTCGCCGCGTCCCGTTCGTTTATGATGTTGGAGCTGCGCACTACTTCGGCAAGTCTGTTCTGCGTGATGACGGTACGCGTTGCCGAGTCGATAATGTCGCCGAGGCGGTTGTACGCCGCGTCTATCGTCTTGAACGACTGATAGAACAATCCGGGATCGGAAATCCGCCAGCGGCTCGTGGAATCCACGATGATAAACTGGTTTTCTTTAGTCGGAATGCGCTGGGAATCACCGTCGAGCGACAGAATCAGCTTGGGATACGTGGTAACGATGTCGATCACCGGCACGCGCATGTATAACCCCGCTTTGGTACGGGTGCTGACGATTTCGCCGAAACGGGTGACGACCGTCTGATACCCTTCGTTTACGATATAAAAAGGCCCCATCATCAAAAATACGATAAGCAGTGCGGCTACGACGCCTAATGTGATCCATACTTTTTTCATTACTGGGCTCCTCCGGTCAGTGTTTTTACGGGAAGTACGTTGTCCAGCTGCCCGTCGATAAGGCTTGCGTTTTCTTTTGCTTTGAAAACTTCTTCCATCGTTTCGATATACAAGCGTTCACGGGTTATTGCCGGTGCTTTGCGGTATTCGTCGTACACGGAATTGAAACGGGCGACGTCGCCTTTCGCGCGGTTTACGCGCTCGGCCGCGTATCCTTGTGCTACTTGTACTTGGCGGTCGGCTTCTCCCTTCGCTTTCGGGATTTCGGAGTTGTACGCTTCTTTTCCTTCGTTTATGAATCGGTTCATATCCTGAATCGCTTTGTTGACGTCTTCAAACGCGTCCTGCACGCCCGCCGGCGGAACGATGTTCTGCAGCCGTACCGTCAGCACGTTGATACCCAAACCGAATTGCTTGAAATTTTCGTTCATCAGCTCGAGCGCCTGACTTTCGATTGCGGAACGTTCGCTTCCCATGACGTCCAAAATGGCGCGGTCGCCGACGAGCATGTTGACGACGGACTGCGAAATGTCGCGGATAGTCTGATTCCGTTCTTTTACGTTGAACAGCCACGCCGCCGGATCGACGATGCGATACTGAATGATCCATTCGACGTCGACGATGTTCAAGTCGCCGGTCAGCATGGTGGATTCTTTGGTAATTCCGTTCTTATATTGATTGACGGAACCGGATTTGATCGTTTGAAAACCGAATTGTTCGGTCTGAACGACTTTAACCGGCACGTTGTAATTCCGGTCGATCCCGAACGGCAGCTTGAATTGCAGACCCGGACCTACGGTCTTCGAGTATTTGCCGAACCTCGTGATAACGGCCTGTTCCGTTGCGTCGACGACGAAAAAACTGGTTGCTCCCGCAGCGAGTACGACGACGACGACGATTGCCGTCATAAGCATAAAAGGCGTGAGTTTGACTTTTCTTCTGCCCGAGTTGGGATTTTCTTCCATAATACTAAATGACCTCCAATAGCTGTAGCGACTATTCTGATAGTTACAAGATACGGTACTTTTACTTCAAAAACAAGAAAAATAGTACTGTTTCGCTGTAAAAACGATAAAACATATGCTATTATATCAAGTATACTGTAAGAAGGAGCTTTTTGTAACATGCCGCGTACTGAAAATCGGAAAAAAATGAAAATGCCGCCGTTCACCGCCTTTCGGCGGGTGCAGTGTGATTGCGGCGGGTACATTTAAATCGGAAAGGACGGCTCAAATTCCATGACAGACAAAGCAGATAAAACGCGGCAGCGTATACTTGAGAACGCAAAAACGGAATTCCTCGGCAAGGGTTTTTCCGGTGCGTCGCTGCGTACGATTGCAAAGAACGCCGGAGTTACGACGGGTGCACTGTACGGCCTTTTTTCATCAAAAGACGACTTGTTCGAGGCGCTCGTCGGCGAACACGCTTCATTTTTTCTCAAGGAGTTTTCGGAAGCGCAGGATACATTCGCTTCTCTTGCGCCGGGGGTTCAGGTTGACACGATGCACGCCAACTCAAACAGCGTTCTGGAAAAACTCCTCGACTACATGTTCGATCATATTACGGCGTTTCGGCTCCTGCTTTCATGCTCGGCAGGTTCGCGGTACGAGCTTTGGCTTGAGCGGCTCATAACGATTGAGGAAGAGTCGGCAAAAAATTTTATGGCGGTGCTGAAATCACAAGGCCGGCAGACAGAAAATTTGAGCGACGAAATAATTCATATGCTTTCGGGGAGCTTCCTCCACGGTGTTATGGAAAACGTTGTTCATGAAATGCCCAGAACCCGCGCGGTTGAAAATATCCGTATGCTCCAAAAATACGCCACCGCGGGCTGGAATGCGCTGCTCGGATTGGATTAGTTTTGTTCCGCATATCGGTTTAGGGAAGGGACTGCTGTCCTTAAAATTGATGATTTCACAATTACCTCTTGTATAAAAATTATAACAGTATTATATTCCTCCTGCCGTTGTTTGTGTAAAAATTAGCAATGGCTAACTAATGGAGGCTTTATGCAGCATAATGAAAACGAAAAGCCCGGCTGGCTTGGCCAGCTGAAAAGGCTTCTGCCGTATGCGGGGAAATTCAAGTATTTGACATATGCCGCTTTGATTCTTTCAGGAATCAGCGCGGTAGTTACCGTCGTTCCGTATGTTTATATCTGGAAAATACTTAGGGAAGTCATCACCGTCATGCCCGATTTTTCGATGATAACGGAAGCGCCGCATAACGGATGGATGGCGCTGCTTTTTTCGCTTGTCGCGATCGTTGTGTATGTGGGAGCGCTGATGTGTTCGCATATTGCGGCTTTCCGAATTGCGTCCAACATCAGAAAAACCGCTTTGCGCCATGCCGTCGCTTTGCCGTCGGGGGTGTTCGATACGGAAGGCAGCGGCAGAATTCGCAATATCATCGACCAGTCCAGCGCTGCGACGGAAACGTTCCTTGCGCATCAGACGCCGGATATGATCGGCGGGATGGTAACGCCGGCTGCGATTCTTGTGCTCCTGTTCGTGTTTAATTGGAAGCTCGGCGTTGCGAGCCTCATTCCGGTTGTCGCTGCTTTTTCAATTATGGCTTGCATGACGGGAAAGCGCATGGTCGAAAAAATGAGGCAGTATAACAACGCGCTTGAAGACATGAACAACGAAGCCGTGGAGTACGTGCGCGGTGTCGCCGTCGTAAAAACTTTTAATCAGACGGCATTTTCCTTCAACAAGCTGAAAAAATCAATTGACAATTATTCTGCATGGGTAATTGAATACACAAATGCCCTGCGGAGACCCATGTGCTGGTTTACGATTTTCGTGAATGCGGCTTTTGCGTTCTTGATAGCGTTTGCGTTTCTGTTTGAAAACGGTCTTGCGTCAGGCGCGGCGGCAGCGGACATCGTTATGAAGGCTGCGCAGGACGGCTTTTTGTCGGATTTTCTCTTTTATGTCGTTTTCACGCCGATCATTCCGGTAACGTTGCTCAAAATCATGTACTCAAGCGAAAACAACATGGTCGTAAACGATGCGATGAACCGGATAGAGTCCGTTTTGAGCTTAAAGCCGTTGAAAGATGCCTCGACGCCGAAAACTATGGAAGGAAACTCAATCGGGTTTTCACAGGTGAGCTTTAAGTACGACGGCGGCGCAGACTACGCGCTGAAAAATGTCAGTTTCACGGTTCCGGACGGCAAGACCGTAGCGCTTGTCGGGCCATCCGGCGGCGGCAAAACGACGCTCGCATCCTTGGTTTCACGCTTCTGGGACGTGAATTCCGGTTCGATTAAAATCGGCGGAACCGATGTGCGCGACATTCCGAAGGAAACGCTGATGGAAACAGTCTCATATGTTTTTCAGAATTCCCGCATTCTGAAGATGAGCATTCTTGACAACGTGCGGCTCGGAAAACCCGCTGCAACCCGCGAGCAAGTGCTGGACGCCCTTAAAAAAGCCCAGTGCGACGATATCATAGAAAAACTTCCTGCCGGAATCGACACGGTGTACGGCTCGAAGGGAACGTATTTTTCCGGCGGTGAGTGCCAGCGGCTCGCATTGGCGCGAACGATTCTGAACGATACGCCGATTGTCGTTCTTGACGAAGCGACCGCCTTTGCGGATCCCGAGAACGAACATCTCATGCAGAAGGCGTTTAAGGAACTTTCCAGAAATAAAACCGTAATCATGATAGCGCACAGACTTCCTGCCGTTAAAGACGTTTCGTGCATTTATGTGCTTGCTGACGGAGAGTTGAAGGAATCGGGCACGCATCAGGAGCTTCTTGCAAAAGAGGGATTGTACAGATCCATGTGGGATGAATATCAGAAGTCGGTTGCCTGGACAGTGGGCGGAGGTAGATAATGATTGAATCTTTGATGAAAAAGTTCGCACTTTCGAGACAAGGTGCGTTGGATTTGGTGAAAGCCGTCACGGCAACCGTTATATGCGATCTGCTTATGATGATGCCGGTGGGCCTTCTGTATCAGCTGATTATGCAGATGCTGCCGGCCGCGGCCGGCGGAACTGCCGGAACGGATAAAGTGCACGGTGCCTTGTTCTTTGCAGCCGCGATTGTTGCAGTACTCGTAATCCTGTACGTCATGAATCATATAAAATACAACTGCCAGTACCTGAACACGTACAAGGAAAGCGGAGTGCGCCGCATAACGCTTGCGGAAAAGCTTCGGCAGCTGCCGCTTTCGTTTTTCGGCAAAAAAGATGTCGCTGATTTGACGACGACAATCATGGCGGACTGCACGATGCTCGAGCAGGCTTTTTCGCACTATATTTCGTCATATTACGGTTCGCTCATTTCAACCGTGGTGATGGCGCTGTGCCTTCTCGCTTTCAACGTGAAAATGTCTCTGCTGAGCTTGTGGCCGATCGTCGTGGCGCTGCTTATCGTGAATCTCACCGAAAAGATTCAGCAGAAAATCGGCAGAAAGCACATCGGTGCAAAGCTTGATTTTGCCGACGGCATTCAGGAGTGTCTTGAATCGCTCCGCGATATCAAGGCGAACAATGCGGAAGCCAGATGCCTTTCTTCCCTTGATGAGAAAATCGACAGGATAGAAAAAATCCACATAAAGGACGAACTGACCGTTGCGTCCTGCGTCGTTACGGCGCAGATGATCTTGAAATTCGGCATTGTCTCGACGGCACTCGGCGGCTGTGTTTTTCTTGCGAAGGGCGAGATAAACCTCCTGATGTTCGTTCTGTACATGATCGTCGTCTCCCGTATTTATGATCCGATGTCAAACTCTCTCCAGAATTTGGCCGCGATTATAAGCACCAAGCTCAATATTGCGCGTATGAGCGAACTGGAGAACTATCCTTCACAAACCGGCCGCATCAAGGGAATTGAAAACTTCAAGCCTGCAAACAGCGACATCGTGTTCAGCCGTGTCGGGTTTTCGTACAACTCCGGCGAGACCGTTTTGAAGGATGTGTCGTTCACGGCGAAACAGGGCGAGGTTACGGCGCTCATCGGACCTTCTGGCGGCGGAAAATCGACGGCAGCTCGGCTTGCTTCCCGGTTCTGGGATGCGGACACCGGTTCCATAACGCTCGGCGGAATTAACGTGAGTGATGTCGATCCGGAGACGCTCCTCACGAAGTTTTCCATTGTGTTTCAGGATGTAACGCTTTTCAACAATACCGTAATGGAAAACATCAGAATCGGGCGGCGCGGTGCAACGGACGAAGAAGTCCGTCAGGCTGCCCGCGAGGCGCAGTGCGACCAGTTCGTCCTGAAACTGCCGCACGGCTACGACACGGTGATAGGAGAGAACGGATCGAACCTTTCCGGCGGAGAGCGCCAGCGGCTTTCCATTGCGCGCGCCCTTTTAAAAGACGCGCCGGTCATTCTGCTTGACGAGGCGACGGCCTCACTCGACACGGAAAACGAGACGCAGATTCAAAAAGCGATTTCGCGCCTCATCAAAAATAAAACCGTGCTGATTATCGCACATCGTATGCGGACGGTGGAAAAAGCCGACAAAATCGTGTTCCTTGAAAACGGCACTGTCTCCGAACAGGGAACGCCCGGCGAACTGCTTGCAAAGAACGGCCGCTACGCAACGATGGTAAAACTGCAGAGCGGAAAATAAAGTAAGAACGGAAAACAAGGCCGTATTAAGGAAAGAAATATAAACGCTGCCGCGAAACGCGGCGGCCTTTATCAAGGAAAGAAGATGAATAAATCTGTTGATACTCGGACAATGCTTCTGACGGAAAATCCCTGGAAGCTCATGGTTTCGCTGAGCTTGCCGTCAATCGTCGGCATGGTCGTAATCGGGCTGTATTCGTTTATGGACGGCGTGTTTGTCGGCCAGCTTATCGGCAGCGCGGCGATGGGCGCAGTTGCCGTTTCGTATCCGTTCACGCTTATAAACAGCGGAATCTCAACGCTCGTCGGAATGGGTTCTGCGTCTGTCCTGTCGCGGGCAATCGGCAGAAAAGACAAAGAAACGATTGACAAAATAATGGGCAACTTGATTGTGCTTGTTGTGCTTCTTTCGGTAATCGTTACCGTATTCGGTATGATTTTTACAAAACAGCTGCTTATTTTGAGCGGCGCGTCCGGCGAGGTCCTTTCTAACGCGGTGCGCTACCTGCGGATAATTTTTATCGGCTCGCTTTTTGTAAACTTTGCACAGGCGTCCAACATGATTATGAGGGGCGAAGGGCTTTTGAAGAAAGCGATGATTATCATGGGCGGCGGCGCGCTTTTGAACATCATCCTCGATCCGATTTTCATTACCGCGCTCAAAAGTTCCGGCAGGGGAATTGAAGGCGCCGCAATCGCGACCGTCATAAGTCAAGTATGCCAAGCGGCCGCAATGCTGTTTTATTTTGTAAAGCAAAGCAAGACGGTACGTATCCATGCGCTGAAATTCGACGGCGCGCTTACAAAAGAAGTAGCCGGAGTGGGCGTTTCCGCAATGCTCATGCAGGTGATGACGCTTATCCAGCAGACAATCATCTTTAAAGTAACGGCGAGCACCGGCGGTGAAAACTGGCAGATTCTCATCGGCGCGGCGCTTAGAATTCAGGCGTTCGCGTTCATTCCGCTGTGGGGAATCAGTCAGGGATTCCAGCCGTGTGCCGGAACAAACTATGGCGCAAAGGACTTTGGCCGCGTCAAAAAACTGATGCGCATTTTCATAATCGGCGCTACGGTACTCGCGGCGGTTTTCTATATTCCGATTGAGCTGTTTCCGGCAAAAGTTCTCGGAATGTTCATCACCGATTCGTCGATCGTTTCGATGGGCGTTTCCGATTTCAGAATTATGTTCAGTTCCTATATTCTGATGGGCTTTATGATAATAAGCGCGACGCTCTTCCAGTCGCTCGGCAAGGGCGGCAAGGCGGCGTTTATGTTCGTGGGAAGAATCGTGTTGTTCTTTCTGCCGCTCATTCTGCTTTTGCCGCGCACGCCGCTCGGCATTCACGGAGTATGGATTGCAATCATGACAGCCGACACGCTCGTAACGGTCATCGGTTTTGTGATGGCACTTGCGGAGCTGAGAAAACTGAAGTAACGCGGCAGAAAAAACGCCTTTTCTGAAATACTATGGATTTTACTTTAATACAATGCGTTGCACAAACGGAGGTTGCAGATGAATGAAAAAGAATTGCTGACGGTGGCGCAAGTATCAGAAATGACAGGGATCAGCGTGCGCACGCTTCATTACTATGACGGAATCGGGTTACTGGCTCCCTCAAAAGTGAACGAAAGCGGCTGCCGGTTTTATGACGATAAAGCTCTTGAGACATTGCAGCAGATTTTGTTTTTCCGCGAGCTTGACTTTATCTTAAAGCAGTATGTGCAGCTTGACGACGCGTCTGACTATATGCGCAGTTTCGCAGCGTTTTCTGCGGCTGACAAAACGCTGGACGCCCGATACGGTGCAGGTTTTGCGAATATCTGAAAGCTGCCGTGGAAGCGTTTTTAGGGTAACGGAGGCTTTTACAAAAGACGGATGCGTTTTCAAAAGGCTGCGGACTTTTCTCACCGTTTTTGCAAAAAAATATGAGAATGTCCGCGGTCTTTTTTATGGGCAGGAAGGGCTCTGCCGAACCGTACAAAGCGGATGTCTGCAAAGCCGCAACACAGTCGAACTGCTACTACAGTCCGTCAATCTCCGTATTTACGACTTGGAATTTTTTGTTCAGCGTTTCTTTAAGGAAATCGGCATATGCGTCAAAATCTTCCCTGACAATCGTGGACGGGTCCGTATGCGCTTCCCAAACCAGTGCGTCGTTCTGCTGATCGCTGTAAATCTGAGCGCGCAGTTTTTCTATCTGGGAATCGATATCAATCAAATTATAATACGCTGCCCACAGTTCCTTGAGCTTTTCCCTGAACGCCGGCGACTTGAACAAAGCGTTGTAATAGATGGTGTCTTTCAAAGTGCACGATGAACTTTGACTAAGCGAAGCCCAGTCAAAATCCCAGACGGGTCCGGCTTTTAAAATTCCCGTTGAATTCTCAAAAGTAAAATAGCAGCTTTTCGGATGTTTCAGTTCGTTGTTGCTCATAAGCTCATTTATAATCCAGAATTTTGCCCAAGAAGTGATGTCGAGCTTTTCCGTATACGACTCATCGGGGGCACTGCAGTCGTTCGTATTCATTCCCTCCGTAAAATCCGGGTACAGCAATTTTTCAAGCTGCTCGATTTTTCCGCTTAAATTCGAAAGCCGCTCGTCTGACATTGAATCATCATTTGAAATCATATACGGCATAGCTCTGATTGCAGATTTGAATTTCCACGTTTCGTCGTAGTAAACGTCAAGCTCAATCAGGTAATCGTCGTCTTCATCTATGTTTACACGTTTTTTATCGACCTTAATTGCTTCACCGAGCCAATATAGCCCTTTGTACTGACCGTTCAGTACGAGATTGACAAAATCGCCGCGCAGTGTGTAGTCCATTTCAAGACAGCTGCTCAGGTAAAATGCCATGCAATTCCTCATAAACGAATTGTCAAGATAATTTGCAATCAAAACCCACCGCTTGTGCTTGGGAAAGCCCATAAGCTCCTGTTTTTTATCAAGTTTCAAAGCATAGGGTTTTTTAGGCTGCGCCCACGTGGAATTTCCCCGTCCGCGGATACTCGTGCTGATGTCCTCGGAATTCCATGCCGAATTTTCCGTTCCCTTTACTGAAAATGAAGCGTTTTCAATCCAGACCTCTTTTGAAGTAATCTCCTGATTTTCCGGAGTAGTTATTTCTACGACGGGATTCGTCAAATTGTACGGAAAATAATTTATCGCCAAGTTTTCCGTACGGCTTTTCTGATTCAGACTGTTCACCGTGCAGATTCCAAAGTTGTAACCCTTTCCGTTTTCTCCGTTCTTCCAGGCAAAAGAATGTACGAAAGAATCAAAAGACAGCGTCTCTGTCACACCTGAATTTATGTACGTAATCTTCAAAATGGAACCTGAAAACAGCTCATCGTCAGGATTTTCCCAGAAAAGATTCATTTCGCCGTTTTCATAGCTGGCAGAAAAATGGGTAACAGGATTTTTATTGCTGTTCCCCATAACAAGAGCTGTCTTTATGCCTGAGCTTGCGTTTCCTGCAAAATCAACTGCCTTCAGTTCAAACTCATATTCAATTCCTTCGGTCAAATTATAGACAAAAAAATACTGTTCTCCGGCGGGTACATACAGCGCTTGTTCCGCCTGCGATTCCGCAGTTCGTGCGGCAGAAATCGGCAGAGGCTGATTCCAGGTAATCTTGTAGAAATTCACGTCCTCGGAAACGGAATCCTGCCAGGACAGCAGAATACCGTTCCCTTGTTCTGTGGCAGCAAAATCGGACGCGTTTTCCGGTGCGATTTTATCCGTTACCGCAACATATTCCGTTTCAGTGTCAGTCCTGCAACCGCAAAAAACGACCGCAATCAACAGTGCTGCAGCCAAAGAAACCGTCAGCTTTGTGTTTATTCGCATCATAACTCCTTTGATATCCTGTTTGGATATTTCCAATTATTATACACTATTATCAGGAAAATTCCAATATTTTGAACATAAATTGGAATTTTCCATATTATAGAGGTATGAATTTTTGGGAACGTGTTGACGAACTGCTGGAAGAACAGGATATAAATAAAAAAACGCTGGCGATGGAAGCCGGTTTTAATCCGTCAAATATTACAAAAGGTATAAAAAACAACAATGCTCCGTCTGCAGAAACAGCGGTAAAAATCGCTCAAAAGCTGGGCGTTTCCGTGGAATATCTTGTTACCGGTAAGAATCTGCAGGAGGAAGGCGAGGTGCTTTCTGCTCAAACAAAAGAACTTGTCCGTATTTATTCCAAGCTTTCCGCTCATGACAAAATAATCCTTTTAGCGCTTGCAAAAAGCATGAATGGAATAAAAACGGACTTTTAAAAATATAAGTGCTTTTTCTCAAGAGCATGAAGAACAAATGTGCATTCCCATTTTCCTGTCCACAATAAATGCCATAAGAACCGCCGCCAAATGGCTGATAAGGATTGCCGTCCACATGCCGTCAAGTCCGAGCGGTCCGCCAATCAATACGACTGCAAGCGGCACGCGGATGACAATGTAATAGACGAACATGAGAATCATCGACAGGTTCACGCGTCCGACGCCCGCCATTTTTGCCGTAAAAACGTTTGTCATCATGTAGCACAAATATCCCAGTCCGATGATTTTTAAGCCGCGGCTTGCGATGGCTGCTACGGCCGCTTCTCTTACAAAGACAAGTGAAATCTGAGTGGAAAAAACGAGGACAATGGCGGTCAGAATTACTTCGATCGCCGAACCGTACAGCAGGGCAGTCTTCATATATTCTTTGATTCTGTCGTTACGCTTTGCGCCGTACAGCTGGGCTACGACCGTGATTAGCGCCATGTTCATAGCCATCGCCGGATAGAAAAGGATGTTCTCTATGTTTTTTACAACTCCATACGCCGCTATCGTCGTTACGTCAAATCGGTTTACAAGGATTACCATAATCATGGAGCTGACTGCCGGAATGCAATTCTGCGCGCTTGCAGGAATCACCATTTTTAGAATCTGACCCGCGCATCTTTTGCTGAATCCTTTCAAGTTCAATCTGAAATATGATTTTTTCTTTCATTGTGCAGTGCAAATATGGAAATCTTATCTCCTGAAGAATCAATTTATTATTCAAAATTGAGCAATGATATACTTGCGGAAGGAATTAAAAAAAATCCTACGCGGTTTAGGGGCTTTGCAGCTCTCCCCACACCAGACCCAATCCAAGCTGCAATGGAACTTGAACGTTGTATAAAACTAGGTGGATTTGTTGGAGCTATTATTAATGGACATATTAATGGTCACTATTTAGATGAAATTCAGTTTGATCCTATTCTTGAAGCAGCAGACGCGTTAGATGTTCCATTGTATATTCATCCTGCTGTTCCGCCTAAGGCAATTATTGATACTTATTATAAAATGAATGATACATATGCTCAAACAGTTATGGTCTCAGGCGGTTGGGGATGGCACATTGAAACAGGTGTTCACGTTCTTAGGCTAATTTCCTCTGGCGTTTTTGATAGGCATCCAAATTTAAAAATTGTAATTGGACATTTAGGAGAAGGACTACCTTTTTTTATGCATCGTCTTAATAATGCCATAGGTGGTAATTTAAAAAAGAGCTATTCAACATATTTAAAAGAAAACATTTATTACACAATTTCAGGTTTTAATGATCCTGACTTGTTTCAATTTGTGTTGAAAAAAGTAGGAGAAAATAATATAATGTTTTCTTCAGACTATCCTTTCAATTTTCCAAAACGTGAAGTTGAACTCTTCAATGAACTAAATATATCTGAAGAAGTTCGCGAAAAGATTAGTTTCAAAAATGCTGAGAGAATCTTAAAGATTTAGTGTAATGATAATGAGAAGTTTTCTCGCAACAAAAGGCGTAACTCCGCAACTACAAGCAGCAATTTTGCAACGGGTGGTTCGTTTGCGGGAGCATATATGAATGCGGCAAACGGAACAATGTCGCCGCTCCCTTGTTTTATAAAAACTGCGAGATTATCAATGTTACTGATGAAAAAAGCCTGTGCAAGACATGTTTTATCGAAAACAACGTATCGGCTCATGGGGACTGGCAAATACTGATTAAAAAGGAGTAGTCCAACATGAAAGAATTCAGCATTCATTTTAGCGAAGAACAAATGGAAGCACTTCGGCATCGCATCGGTGCCGCGCGGCTTCCGAAAATACTGAACGGTGAAGACTGGCGTTTGGGAACCGGGAGCAGCTATTTATCGGCACTGCTTGATTCTTGGCAGAACGGCTACGACTGGTCGCATAAAGAAAAGGAATTGAACCGGTATCCGCAGTACACGTGCGAACTGAACGGAACGACCATCCACTTTTTCCATATTCCGGGTTCCCGCAAAGGTGCAGTGCCGCTGCTGCTGACGCACGGTTGGCCGGACAGTTTTCTGCGCTATGCAAAAGCGTTTCCGCTTCTTGCCGAGTTCGACCTCGTTGTACCGTCGTTGCCGGGATTTGCTTTTTCCACGCTGCCTGAAAAAGGGTACGTAAACAATGCCGAAATTGCCGAAATCTGGCACAAACTGATGACGGAAGTGCTGGGGTATAAAGAGTATGCGGCTTCCGGCGGAGACATGGGGCGCGGCGTTACCTGCTATCTTGCCTCGCGTTATCCGAATGAAGTAAAAGGCATCCACCTGACCGATGTGGGAATGGCGGCGGAACTCGTCGGTGCGCCCGATTCAAAACTGAACTCAGCTGAACTTGACTACAAGCGCAAAGTCAATGAATGGCTTCGCACGGAAGGTGTCTATATCAGTATGAACGGCACAAAGCCGCAGACATTGGCGTATTCGTTAAGCGATTCACCTGCCGGAATGGCCGCCTGGATAACGGAAAAGTACCGGGCCTGGAGCGACTGGCCGCTGCTCACGATGGACGACATCCTTGACTGCCTGACGCTCTACTGGATGACAAATACCGCAGGAACTGCCATTAGGGTTTACCACGGCAACAACTTTACGCTGCCACCTCTGGGCAAGATTCAAGTGCCTACGGCCATCGCCGCGTTTCCGAAAGACATTCTCCCGGTTCCGAGGGAATGGATTGAAAAGAACTATCCTGTCGTAATGTATACGGAAATGCCGCGCGGCGGTCATTTTACAGCCTTGGAACAGCCGGAAGCGTTTGCGGAAAACGTTTCGGAGTTTCTGAAAATCATTGTGTGAGGCGCGGAAAGTGTTTTATAAACTTCGGATTGATGAACTTCAATCTTTGAATTGATAGAGGTGCACGATGAGTAAAAGACTTTCGGAAATGAGCACAGAAGAATTGTGGCAGCTGTTTCCCATTTTTCTGACGGCACATCAAGATTGCTGGGAACAATGGTATTCGGGCGAAGAAACTGCGTTAAAGAAAATATTGCCGCCGAATGCTCGGATCAATCACATAGGAAGCACGTCTGTTAATTCCATATGGGCGAAACCTATTATTGACATTCTTGTTGAGGCTTCAACCGAGGCCGATTTTGAGTGCATAAAAGCGTCGCTCATCGATATCGGTTTTACTTTTATGAGTCGAAGTTCAAATAGAATTTCATTCAATAAAGGATATACGGAAAACGGATTTGCGGAAAAAGTATTCCATTTGCATTTAAGATACGTCGGGGATAATGATGAATTGTACTTCCGGGATTATTTGCGGGAACATACTGAGATTGCAAAAGAGTATGAAAAAATGAAATTGGAGCTTTGGAAAAAGTATGAGCATGACAGAGACGGCTATACAAATGCCAAAACGGATTTCATTGCAAAGTATACGGAGCACGCAAAACAAGAATATGGAAGCAGGTATTGCTGAATCCGGCTGAGAGGAGAAAACGTTGCATGAAAAGATATATAGCCTTGCTAAGAGGAATCAACGTCAGCGGAAAAAACAAGATATCCATGTCTGAATTAAAAAAAGGCTTTGAAGAACTGGATTTCTCAGAGGTCATGACGTACCTGAATAGCGGCAATGTCGTCTTTTCGAGTTCCGGTGAGGATAAAAACATGCTTCTGCACAAAATTAAATCGATGATAAAAGACAGATTTGATTTAGAGATACCGGTTTTTATTGTTTTGCAGGAAAAATTGAAAGAACTGTTAAGTAACGCTCCCGATTGGTGGGGAGATGACAGTAAAGAAATATACGATAATATCATATTCCTGCTGCCGCCTTTATCTTATCAGGAGCTTTATGATGAACTAGGCGATCCGAAAGCGGAATATGAGAAAGTGCATCATTATGAAAATGCCGTATTTTGGTCGTTTAGCCGAAAAGATTATCAAAAGACACATTGGTGGTCAAAAACGGCCAATGCAGAGGTAAGTGATAAAATTACGATCCGAACGGCAAATACAGTAAGGAAGATCGTGCGTTTGTAAAATCCAAGTACAGGGTGGGGGATAGAAATTATGGCAAACCGGCTTAAAATCGTTGATGAAAAATCATGGAACAGGGCCGTGCCCTGTAGGATATAAAGAAAATTGGTAAAGGACATTACGGATTTATTATATACTGTAACGTCCTTTACCAATCATGCATTATCTCAGTTATCTGCATGCGGTTCAATTTTTTCTGCGGGTTCACCTTTTATCTGCTCATAGAGGTTGGCAATTGTTGCGTGAATATAGGGAGAAACGTAAATCGCAGCGAGACCGAATGTGATAAGACAGAGAACATACCACCAGAAGAAACTGAAAAGAAGAACGAACAATTCTCCTTTATGACCTTTCATGATTTCTTTTGATTTTTTTATGGCTTCAGAACCCGACATTTCCGGATTATCGGCAAGTATAAAATATGTCATTGAATAGCGTAGTGTCGCAATAATTCCGGGAATAAACAGCAAGAGACTCCAAAGACAAATAAAAATGTTCATCAACAGAGTTGCAACAAAGGACGAACCGAACTGCTTAAAACCTTTGAATCCTGTGTTGAAGTTTCCTTTTTTCTGCCTTACGACTTCCAATGAGAACATTGCAATGCCAACTGAAAACGCCCCAGCCAAAAGCAGCGGGCCGATGGCTGTAATACCGGATATACTGATAATGAGTCCAATGACAATAGAAAGACCAAAGAACGTTCCTACATTTCCTTTTATCTGCTTCTTTGCATTTGCCTTTAATTCCTTTCGATTGATAACCATAAACAACTCCTGATAAATTTGATTTTGATGAAAAGCTCAGGATCGACTCTTAACTTCTTTCCTCCAGAAAAAACGACTTTGTATTTACGGATATACGTTTTTTAAACAACTCTTTCCGAAAGTCCGTTTCTTTTAAGTACCGTTTTATACAGTGTCAACCTGTTATTTTCATTTATAAAATGCAATAGCAACAAAATATCGTTGCTATTATCAATATTGCATCATTGCTTATAGGATATTGTCTATAGTTGCTAATGGCAATATCAGGGTATCCGCATTACTTTGTGCCGGGAAACTGTATCGACGTACTGTTTTCACGTTCAAACCTTACTGCTTTCACGTTCAAACCTTACTGTTTTCACGTTCAAACCTTACTGTTTTCACGTTCAAACCTTACTGTTTTGACGCTCAAATCCTACTGTTTTGACGCTCAAACCTTACGGCCATGACGCTCAAACCTTACGGCCGTGATCCTCAAATCTTACGGCTGGCTATAACGCAAACCATTTGCACAAAATCTTATTCCATATGTCCCATGAGTACGGCTTGAAGGATGATTAACTCCGATTGTCTTTACGTGATGCTGTTTTTGCAACAACATTTTCTTCTGCAATATCTTCTCCATATAATGCTCCGCTCCTTTCAGTATAACGGCAATAAATCATAGTTGCTATTATCAATATTATAGTATTGCTCATAGAATATTGTTTATAGTTGCTAATGGCAATATTCTGAAATAGATGAATGAGATAGTCGCCGTCTTAGGGCAAAATATAAGAAAGTTTCGTAAGAATTTAGGCTGGACGCAAGAGCAGCTGGCCGAAAAGGCACAAATCTCCGTTCCGTTTATGACGCAGATTGAGCTGGGAAGAAAATCGGCATCGCTTGAAGTTATAGAGAATATTTCCAAATCCTTGGGCGTGCCTTATGATGCGCTCTTTAAAAAAGACGCTGCCGATATGTGCTGTCCCAAATACGAAATCCATATCCTTAAAAAAGAGATTATAGAAGAAGTGACAAAGGCTATTTTTTCCGTTTTTGATAAAAGCCGGCTTTCCGTTTAAGAAAGTTCTCCGGTTTTATAGCCATCTTTCAGCAGCGTTAGGCACGGAACGGGCGGCGCAGGTCAAGCGCATGTTGGCGTGACGTCTTATCGATTTTCTGCTCGATTTTCTGCGCTGTGCCTATTCCCGGTTAGCCCTGCACCGTGTTCATCAGCGCAAAGAAATGTTCCGGCTTTCCGGTGCTGAAATAGTTGTACCAGGCTTCCAGCGTTTCCGGGCTGAAAACATCCAGCCGCTCGATAATCTGCTTTGCCCACAGCAAGCCGCCCGTGCTGCCCGCGGTAATAAGATTGCCGTCCGCAACGGACGGCGAGTCCGCATAAAAACGCTGCCCCTTGTAGCCGGAAGCGAACATTTCAAGGAATCCCGCGCCGTTGCTCGTATGAGGACGGTCGTTCAAAAGCCCGGCGCTTGCAAGCGCAACTGTGGCACCGCAGATTGCGCACACCGTTCCGCCGCAAGCGAGCATTTGGCCTGCCTTTTCGATAACCGCACGGTGTTTTGCATCATTCCAAGAATCCGCGCCCGGCAGCAGCAGAACGTTTTCCTTGTTTACGTCAATTTCTTCTATTATATAGTCGGGAATTACCGTCATTCCGCCCATCGACCTGACCGGCTCTTTTGTACGGCTCACGGTTTTTACCGCAATTCGCTCCACACTCTTTTTGAAAAACCGCCCGGAATTCAGTTCCGCCGTAACATACCCAATCTCCCAGTCCGCCAAAGTGTCAAGCACATACACATAGATTGTCGTCATAATTCCTCCATTAAAACTGCAATTAAAACACCGCACAGTCTGAAAACGCGCCGCGAACAACGGCCGCACACGGCTGTTCTTTATCCGTGCGGATGGTTTTATACCCCGGCGCTTGCGTCGAAGTCTGTTGATTTACTTTTCCAGTATACCGTGCGATTGTTGACATCAGTATGGCAATAATTCATAATGACACGGCATATTTTTCGTGTTTTGTGCAGGCGGAGGTGAAAATCAAGTGAAAATTGACCGACTTGTCAGTATCATCATGCTTCTCCTCGAAAAAAAGCGGATAGGCGCACAGGAACTTTCGGAGCAGTTTGAAGTTTCAAAGCGCACGATCTACCGCGACATAGACGCTCTCAGCATGGCAGGAATTCCCGTCAGCGCGACATCCGGGGCGGGCGGCGGGTTTGAAATCATGCCTGAATACAAGATTGATAAAGGCGTTTTTTCGGCCGACGACCTTTCCGCAATCCTTACGGGACTTACCGGGCTTTCCGACCTGATTTGCGGCAGTGAGCTTGCAAACGCGCTTGCAAAAGTCAGGCGTTTTGTTCCTTCCGACCGCGCAAAAGACATCGAGCTGAAGGCGAACCAGATTCACATCGATTTAACCCCGTGGATTTCAAACCGGAACGTTCAGCCGTATCTTGAAATGATTAAAACCGCATTGCAGGAAAACAGGCTGATTTCGTTTGATTATGCCGACCGCCGGGGAAACAAGACTGCGCGCATTGCCGAGCCGTATCAACTTGTGCTGAAAAGCAGCCGTTGGTACGTGCAGTCGTATTGCCGCACAAGAAACGATTTCCGCCTGTTCCGGCTTTCCCGAATGTCATCATTGAAAATGTCGGAAGAATCGTTTGCTCCGCGCGAGTTTCAGGAGCCGATTTTAGATACTGCGGAAATTGTAAAGCCGCTTTTGACGACGGTAAAAATCCGCATCCGCAAATCGATCATGGAGCGGGTGCTCGATTTTTGCCCGTATGAGGATTTTTTGCCGGACGGGGATGGGCAGTACACCGTCGATTTTCCGTTTATCGAAAACGATTACTACTACGACATTCTTTTAGGTTTCGGGGCTAGATGCGAGTGCTTGGCGCCGCCGCACGTCCGCGCGGAAATGCAGCGCAGGATTTGCGAAATGGCGGCGGTGTATGAAAGGTAAGGAGCCGGGGAGAGGGTGCTCTATTTCGGGCATGTCAGAAAAAGTGTGTAAACGATAAAATATAACAGGGGAATCTATCCCCGTAAATAATCACAAACTGGTTGATAGCCACCATCCAGTCCCGTAAGGGCATTGTCCATCTTTTGCTTATATTATGCAAGCTCATAAAAATCAGCTTCATGGCAGCCTCGTCGTTTGGGAATGAAGATCTGTTTTTGATGATTTTCCATATGCTGTAATTAAGCGATTCTATGGCATTGGTGGTATATACGGCTTTCCTGATTTCCGGTGAAAACTTGAGAAATGGAACAACCTCCCTTCTGAGCTCACCGCCTTGCTGTCCTTGTACGGGACAAAACGAAGGGAGTTTCGGACCATATGCACGATGCATAGCTGAACTTCTGTTTTAGGAAAACCTGTCAGGCCGTCTACGGCGCAAAGAAGTATGTCTTGGACGCCGCGATGTTTCAGTTCATTGAGGATACTCAACCAGAACTTTGAACCTTCGTTCTGTTCAATCCACATACCTAAAAGTTCTTTTTGTCCGTCCATCCGTATGGCAAGAGCAAGATACACCGCTTTCTTGATGATTTGTCCGTTCGTAATATTTATAATTACTGGATTCGAACACAGCTACCATCCGTTCTCTTTATTCACTGTAAAAAGTGTAATTATTTTCTAAAAATCGTTGTATTTTTTGTGATTGTATGCCATAATATGCTTGTATTATGGTTCCGGAGGTGCGACTATGTACCGAATTGCTATTGAAAAACTGTTAAAATGGAAAGAAAGCAAGCGCCGCAAACCGCTAATTATCGAAGGAGCTCGGCAAGTCGGTAAAACTTGGCTGATGAACGAATTTGGCAAACAAGCGTATGCAGATACTGTTTATATTAACTTCGACTCTAATTCCAGAATGGCGGAACTGTTTACATCCGATTTGGATACTGACCGTCTGATTATGGGGCTGGAGTTATATGTGGGGCGCAAAATTAACCCCAATAATACTCTTTTGATTTTCGATGAAGTACAGGAAGTTCCGAGAGCACTCAGTTCCCTCAAATATTTTTACGAAAATGCACCGCAATATCACATCGTCTGTGCTGGTTCTCTTCTCGGCATTGCTTTGCACGAGGGCACATCCTTTCCTGTTGGCAAGATTGACTTCTTAAAACTCTATCCTCTTTCATTTCGGGAGTTTTTGATGGCAATCGGCAAGGAGCGTTTTGCAGAGCTTCTTGATAAGCAGGACTTTGGAATGATTGCAAGTTTTAGACAAACATATATCGATGCCTTGAAGCACTATTACTTTGTTGGCGGTATGCCCGAAGCGGTGCAGAGCTTTGCAGAAAATAAGGATTTTAATGAGGTGCGTGATATTCAAAAAAGAATCCTTGCTGCTTATGAGCAGGATTTTTCCAAACACGCCCCAAATGAGATTGTGCCCAAAATTCGTATGTTGTGGAACTGTATTCCCTCTCAGCTTGCAAAAGAGAACAAGAAATTTATTTACGGTCTTGTTCGTGAAGGGGCTCGTGCAAAAGAATATGAAACAGCAATTATGTGGCTTTCCGACTGTGGACTTGTCCATAAGGTCAGCCGAGTCAATGCGGCAAGTATTCCATTGAAGGCATATGAGGATTTGAAGGCATTCAAGCTGTTCGTGGTAGATGTTGGATTACTTGGTTGTATAGCAGGACTCCGCCAGCGCACATTACTTGACGGCAATGACCTTTTTGTTGAGTTCAAGGGCGCTCTTACGGAACAGTATGTTTGCCAGCAGCTTAAAACCATCGAAGATTTAGGCATTTATTATTACACCAACGACAGAGGTTCCTGCGAAGTTGATTTTATTGTTGATACAGGCGAACAAATTATTCCGGTTGAAGTAAAAGCGGAAGTCAACCTTCGATCTAAGAGTTTAAAAACCTATCAGGAGAAATTCACCCCTGAGGTATCTGTTCGTACCTCGATGGCAGATTTTAAAAAAGAAGATTGGCTTGTTAACTTGCCGCTGTATGCGATTGAAAAGATTGATAAAACAGTAGATGAGCTGAGTTAAAAGGCATTCTCATTTCAGGAAGGTGAATAAGAAAGTGTAAATATGAATCCTGAAATAATTAGAATACCTAAACTAGCTATCACGACACTTTCAATTAAATTCATTTTCCGCTGACCCGTCAATTAAAGATTTGAACCCGTATCGATCGGCGAAAGGAAACAGGAAAAGTGTCATATCGGAATAAAACACTGAATGCCTGTGCAAGCTGTTAAAACAGCTTTTGGAGCGGACGGAAGCCGCAAACCGCCGTTACGCAGTTCGGTAGCCCTCAGTCCCTGCGGGACCGCCTGCGGCGCTGCTCCGCGGCGGGCTAGGCTGTTTTTTTACTGCTTCTTTACTGCCAAAGTCGTACCGTTTTCCGGATTTCGTAAGGTTGTTTTGATTTTTGACATATCCGTTTTCAGGCTGCCTCCGGAACGGATTTTTTACGTTACGCATGAGAATCGATATTGAATTTAAAAAAGACGGATGCTATAGTAACGTATGATTATCTTTTGCTAACTGTCAGGCAAATCAGTTTTCCCATTTTGTAAATGTCCGGACTGCTGAAAACCGCATTACTGCTGAAAACCGCATTTAGAAACGAAAGAGACGTCGAAAAGGAAACCTATTCAACGCGGCCCGGAGGCATTTAATTGAAAACGGAACGAACTGAAAACACGAACAAGCATTTCTGGCAGAAGTTTGCAAAACTGTACGCGCCGTTTATGAAAAAGAACCGCAGTACATACAATGCAATTTGCCGGAACGTTACGCCGTATATTGCACCGGACAAAGACGTTCTGGAGCTTGCGTGCGGTACGGGACAGCTGACTTTTCTTATGGCGGGAACCGCCGGAACATGGACTGCCACCGACTATTCGGAGAACATGATTGCCGAAATCAAAAAGCGCGCCGCCGTTTGCGGGGTGCCGAACACAACGTACGAAGTGCAGGACGCCACCGCCTTGCGCTACAACGACGGGCAGTTTGACGTTGTGCTTATTGCGAACGCGCTCCACATCATGCCGCACCCGGAAACCGCCCTAAAAGAAATCCGGCGCGTCCTTAAACGCGACGGCATTTTGCTTGCACCGACGTTCGTGTACGAAAAAGGTGTGCCGAAACTTCTTGTTGCCGTTATGGAAAAAATCGGCTTCAAGACGTATCACAAATGGACAAAAGCGGAATTGTGCACGGCGGTTTCGTCCTGCGGTTTTGAAATAAAATCATGCGATTTAATAGAAGGAAACCCGATGCCGGAGTGCGTTCTGATTGCCGGCAGGGGACGGCATGAACGGGCTTAGCATTGTTGTGTCCGTTGCGGCAACTCCAAACGGACTGTTTCCGCTCCGTTTGGACGCGCTGACCGGCAGCAATGAGCTCAACGGCTGCGGTCGTGAGCCGCTTAATCGTGTAATTGCATTTTTTAACGGTGAGGTGGAAATCTTTTTTTCTCTTTTTCGCCGGTCTATTGCCTTTTTCATGAAAAGTTGTAGAATGAGGTTAGCTTTGCCTAATCGATAGGCTCGGCGTCCGGGAAAATCATCCGAAGGAATCAGTAATGAAGTGCAGCTGTGAAAAGAATTACGAATACCATGAAATTGTCGATTGCATTACCTCCGCGCTGGACGCCCGCGACCCGTATACCGGGCACCATTCAAGGCGTGTCAGCGATATGGCGTGTCTGCTGTGCGGCTATCTCGGAATGGGTGAAGAAGAAACGCAGGAAATTCATATTGCGGGGCATCTGCACGATATTGGCAAAATCGGAATACCCGATTCGGTACTGCTGAAATCGGGTAGGCTCGATGAGAAAGAATGGGAACTGATGAAGCGCCACCCTCGGATCGGTGCGGAAATTCTTGCAAAATCGGCTCACTTTGTAAAAATATCCGATATCATTCTTCATCATCACGAACGCTTCGACGGAACCGGGTATCCGTTCGGAACGTCCGGAACGGAAATCCCCGTCGGTTCAAGAATTGTCGCTGTCTGCGACTCAATCGACGCAATGGCGTCCGCAAGAGCGTACAGGGCTGCAATGCCGCTTGAAGTATGCTACGGCGAAATCGAGAAAAATATAGGGAAAATGTACGACCCCGAAATCGCGGAAGAAATGCTTCGGCATTGGGACGTGGTTTCGGATATTTACGGAAGCGATAAGAACTGATCGTATTGCGCCTTGCATAAATCCGGTAACATTCATATAATATATTCGTTTATGTTATTAAGGAGGTTTTTTATGGCGGAAAAGATAGAATGGCGCGATTCGTATAACGTTAATATTGCGGAAATAGATATGCAGCATAAGAAATTGGTTGCGATTGCGAACGAATTGTACGATCTGACGGTGGGGGAGCCCGCGGTTTATCCGAACAACGTATCGAAAATCATAAAAAAACTGACCGATTATACGGTGTATCATTTCGATCACGAGGAAAATTTCTTTCGTCGCTACGGATACGCGCAGGCCGATTTTCATAAGATGCAGCACGAGCAGTTCATTCAGCAGATAAACGAGCAGATCCGAAAGTTGTCGCAGCCCACTCAGGCGGACGGACAGCGGCTTTACGAATATCTGGTAACGTGGCTTTTAAATCATATTGCCAAATCGGATAAAGTGTGGGCGGCGTTCGTTTTGCCGAAGCTCAAATAAAAGCGGCTGAAAATAAAATAAGACAAGAGGTATGTGATGAGTGAATCCTGTTCGCACGACTGCGGAAGTTGTTCTTCCGACTGTGCACAGCGTGATCTGCATGAAAAATTGAATCCGAAAAGCAGCGTAAAAAAAGTTATCGGCGTGGTGAGCGGAAAAGGCGGCGTGGGCAAGTCGCTCGTTACGTCGCTTTTGAGCGTGGCAATGAACGGAAAAGGGTTCCGCACCGCTATCCTCGACGCCGATATTACCGGACCGTCGATTCCCAAAGCGTTCGGGCTGAAAGAAAAGGCGACGGGAACCGAAAACGAATTGTATCCGGTTGTCAGCAAAAACGGTACGCAGATTATGTCTATCAATTTTTTGCTTGAAAACGAAACGGATCCGGTCATATGGCGCGGTCCGGTTATCGCCGGGGCGGTCAAACAGTTTTGGTCGGACGTCGTATGGGACAACGTTGATTTTATGTTCGTCGATATGCCGCCGGGAACCGGCGACGTGCCGCTGACGGTGTTTCAGTCTCTGTCGATCGACGGAATCGTCGTCGTCGCGACGCCGCAGGAATTGGTCGGCATGATCGTTGAAAAAGCGGTGAAGATGTCGGAAATGATGCATATTCCGGTGATCGCTCTTGTGGAAAATATGAGCTACGTGAAGTGTCCCGACTGCGGAAAGCAGATAAAGCTGTTCGGTGAAAGCTCTATCGATAAAATTGCCGCTTCCTACCGGGTTCCCGTTTTGGCACGGCTACCGATAGATCCTGCGATTGCGGCTGCCTGCGACGCGGGGGAAATCGAGTCGGCCGACGTGTCCGCGCTCGACGAAGCGGCGACTGTAATTGAAAATCTCTTGCGGGATTCCGTATGAGCGGCGTTCCGCAGGAACGGCTTACGAAAGACGGCCCGTCTTCAAAAGACGGGCAGCGGCTCGAACTGGAAAAGCAGTCGCCGAAAGCCGCTTTGGCAATGAAATTGTTCCGCGACGGCTTTAACTGTTCCCAGTCGGTTTTAGGCGCGTTCTGTGCCGATTTCGGCTTGGAGCGGGAACCGGCGATGCGCCTTGCGTCGTCGTTCGGCGGCGGAATCGGCCGTATGCGCGAAGTGTGCGGCGCCGTGAGCGGAATGTGTATGGCTGCGGGGCTTGCCGAAGGATACGCCGATCCGCACGCGCAGACGGAAAAAGCGGAACATTACGCGCGTATTCAAAAGCTCGCGGCGGCGTTCCGCGAGTTGAACGGTTCCATCGTGTGCCGCGAACTGCTGGGGCTCGGAGAAGGCGGATCCGATCCGGTTCCGGCGGCGCGGACCGACGCATATTACCGAAAGCGCCCGTGCGAGATTCTGGTGGGGCAAGCCGCTTTGATTTTGGAATCGCATCTGGCCGGAACGCGTTAAGACTCCGGACGGTAAGGCGCCGCGCGGTAAGGCGCGATGGTTTTGCGAACGCGCGGCGGACTGCGCTCACGGAGCGATTTTTTTATAACGCTCGTGCGGGCACTGGTCGAAGTACGCGGCAAGCCGTTCCCGGCAGCCGTCGAGGGTCGGCGCGTTCAGCAGTTGCGTGCGCAGATACTGGGCAAACTGTACGTTGTCGCTGTAATAGGTAAAAAAACGTTGCAGTCGGGTTTTATAAAACTCCGGCGGCTGACATTCGGCAAGATCGTCTATAAATTGCAATCCGGTCTGTAGCAGATCTATTTTTTCCGGCGCGGTTCCCTTGATTTCCGCGAACACCCACGGTTTTCGGATAGCCGCGCGCGCGATCATTATACCGTCGACGGCGGGCGCAATTTCGTACGCTTTTCGCGCGCTCGCCGCGTCGCAGACGGCGCCGTTCAGGACGACTTTCACATCGCTGCCTCGTGCGTTCAGGTAGTCGCACAGTTTGCGTACGTATTCCAGACGCGGCGGAGTGCGGTACCGTTCTTTGCGCGTGCGCGGGTGCAGCGTGATTTGCCGGACGCCGGTGCCGACGAGCATGTCTATGAATGAAAAAAATCGGTCGTCGGTAAAATCTTCGTCGCCGAGTCTGATTTTAACGCTGAACCGCAGGGCGGCGCGTCGGTTTGCGGCCGGCTTTGCGTTTTCCTCCGCAGGACGGTTTGCGGCCGGCTTTGCGTTTTCCACGGCGCGCCGGACGCCTTCCAGCATTGCGGCCGTTTCGGCGTACGGTTTGAGCATCCAAGCGATTCCTGCGCCTGATTTGACGATTTCCGGTGCGCAGCAGCCCATGTTTACGTCGACACCTACGCCGCCTACTCCGGCGACGAGTTCCGCCGCGCGCGCCAGCGCGTCGGCCTTTGCGCCGGTGAGCTGCCAGACGATTTTATCGGGTTCGGGACCGGTGTGCAGATAATATTTTTCAAACGGTCCGCCGGTAAGCAGCGTTCCCGCCTGGATCATTTCGGTAAAATATTCATCACAGCCGCCGAATCCGAAAACGGAACGGCGCAGCGCTTCGTGCGTCAGCGTTGCCATCGGGGCGAGTATCAATTTCATCTATTTACTATATCACAACGCTTACTATATCACAACGCGTTTTTTTATGATATAATACTTCAGAAGATTTTGTCAGACTTCAGTGTGTTCGGAGATTTGAAAATGTACAGTTTGATTCTGCTTTTGGTATTTTTACTGGTTATGATTACCGTAGGCGTGTGGGGAATGCGCCGGACGTCGTCCCTGAACGATTTCTTTTTGGGCGGCAGGTCGAGTGGACCGTGGATGTCTGCGTTTGCGTACGGAACCACGTATTTTTCGGCGGTTGTGTTCATCGGCTTCGCCGGAAAGCAAGGCTGGCTGTTCGGTCTGAACGCACTGTGGATCGGCGTGGGAAACGCCGTGCTCGGTGCGATGCTCGCATGGCTGCTGCTCGCGCGGCGAACGCGGCGGATGACGCAGAATCTGGGATCCATGACGATGCCCGAATTCCTTGAAGCGCGGTACGGCAGTGCTCACATGAAAATGGTCGCGGCCGTGCTGATTTTCATTTTCCTGCTGCCGTATTCGGCGTCCGTGTTCAAAGGACTCGGCCACCTGTTTGAGTCGACGTTCAACATTTCGTTCGATTTCGCACTCATCATTCTGGTCGGTATTACCGGGCTGTATCTGGTGCTCGGCGGTTATTCGGCAGTTATGATGACCGATTTCATTCAGGGTTTTATCATGCTCGCCGGAGCGATCGGTATGCTGGTCGTTCTGACCGCGCGTGCCGGCGGTTTGAGTGAAGCCGTTTCGGCGATTTCGGCCGATTATCCGCTGCACGTACCCACCGGGCAGCGTCCGTCGGTGCTGACGGTTGCGTCGCTGGTGTTCATGACCAGCTTCGGCACCTGGGGTATGCCGCAAATGGTGCAGAAATTTTACGCGGTTAAGGACGAGCGCGTCATTCCGAAGGCGGCGGTCATTACGACGATATTCGCGCTCGTGATCGGCGTCGCCGCGTATTTTTCAGGCGTGCTCAGTCACGTATTTTTTACGCCGGAGACGCTGCCGCATTTTGCAAACGGCGCGGTCAATTACGATATGATTATGCCGGTGCTGCTTACCACGTATTTGCCCGAAATCCTGCTGGCCGTGATCATGCTGCTCGTACTGTCGGCGTCGATGTCCACGCTCGCGTCGATGATTTTGGTGTCGTCTTCGGCGATTACGATCGATTTGTACAAGGGATATTTGAACCGGCAGGTGAGCGAAAAGCAGTCGGTGTTCATGATGCGCATTCTGAGCGCGGTGTTCATTTTGGCGTCGTATGCGATTTCACGGCTGCAGATCGGATTTATCGTTACGCTGATGTCGCTGTCTTGGGGTGTGCTTTCCGGCGCGTTTATGGCGCCGTATATTCTGGGGATTTTCTGCAAGCGTATTACCAAAGTGGGCGCGTACGCCGGTCTGTATTCTGGCGCGGCGACGGCTGTCGTGCTGACGATGACGCTCGGTGCGGCGAACTCTCCGCTTGCAGCGTCTATCGCGATGGTCGTTCCGTTCGCCGTCGTTCCGCTTGTCAGTCTTTTTACGCCGAAAGTCGATCAGTCGATCATCGATAAGGCGTTTCAGTAAAAAACCGCGCCCGGTGCGGACCGGCCGGAACGCGTTGCGTTTAAGGTCAGTCTGCACGTAAAGCGCCGTTTCCGTTAAGTAACGGGTGTTCCCGGCGGAACGTCCGTTTCCGGTTTGAGCAGTACGCACGTTTTTCCGTCTTCCGATTCGGTGCATAAAAGCATTCCTTCCGAAAGCACGCCGCGCATTTTTGCGGGTTTCAGGTTTGCCAGAACGATGATACGTTTACCGACCAATTCTTCGGCGGTATAGTAGTCTACCAGGCTTGATACAATCGTGCGCGGTTTTTCTTCGCCGATATCCACGCTCAGTTTGTACAGTTTTTCGGCGTTTTCGACTTTGATGCATTCGAGAATGCAGCCGGCGCGCATGTCGAGTTTTGCGAAATCGCCGTATTCAATAATATCTTTCATACGACGAGTATATCAGTCCCGCGCCGTTGTGTACAGTCGATTTAATATTACAAAACCTATTGACATACTGGGTAATAAGCCGATATAATGCGCTATCTTCGCAGCGGGAGGAAGTCGCATGGCGATATATTTTGAAAAACTGGTACGTGCGAATTTCCGATTCGGACGGATGTGAAACTTCTTGAAAACGACGGTGTAAAAATGCCGGCGGCCGGCGGCGTTACGACGGTCTGTCATTACGACGGTCCGGGTTCGCCGTCAAATTACGTTTATCTTTAAATTGCGCGATGCGCGCCGCAGTACGCTGAAACGTGCTGTCTCGTGTTACCATTCAAGGAGTTATACCATGTCGAATAAAAATTATAAATTTGAAACGCTTGCCGTTCACGCCGGACAGGAACGTCCGGATCCCGCAACCGATGCCCGCGCCGTCCCGATTTACGCGACGACGTCGTACGTATTTAAAGATTCCGCTCAGGCTGCCGGCCGCTTCGGGTTGACCGAAGGCGGAAATATCTATACCAGACTGATGAATCCTACTTCCGACGTGTTTGAAAAACGTATCGCCGCGCTTGAAGGCGGTGCGGCGGCGCTCGCGACGGCGTCCGGTTCTGCGGCGATCGATTACGCGGTGCGCAATATCGCGCGCAGCGGCGATCACATCGTTTCGTCCAAAAGCGTGTACGGCGGAACGTACAATCTGTTCGCGAACACGCTGCGCGATTCGGGAATCGAAACTTCGTTCGCGGACGGCTCCGATCCGGATAATTTCAAACGCGCGCTCCGTCCGAACACGAAACTGATTTTTCTGGAATCGCTGGGGAATCCCCATTCCGATATCATTGATCTGGAAGCGGTTTCTGCCATCGCGCATGCGGCGGGAATTCCGGTCGTCGTCGACAATACGTTCGCGACGCCGTATCTGTTTCGTCCGTTGGAACACGGCGCCGATATCGTCGTACATTCGGCAACGAAGTTTATCGGCGGGCACGGTACGGTGATGGGCGGCGTCATCGTAGACGGCGGCCGCTTTGATTGGGCGGCGAGCAGTGCGTTTCCGGGATTGTCCGAACCGAATCCGTCGTATCACGGCGTCGTTTTTACGCGTGCGTGCGGAAATCTTGCGTATATCATGAAAATCCGGACGACGCTGCTGCGCGATACGGGTGCGTGCATTTCGCCGTTCAATTCGTTCGCGCTGCTGCAGGGGCTTGAAACGCTTTCTTTGCGGGTGGAGCGGCACGTTCAAAACGCGCTCGCGGTAGTCGCCTATCTGAACGGGCATCCGCAGGTTTCAACGGTGCATCATCCGTCGCTCGCGTCCGGCCGTGAAAAGGAACTGTACGACCGCTATTATCCTGAAGGCGGTGCGTCCGTTTTTACGTTTGAAATCAAAGGCGGAGAAAGCGCCGCGCGGAAATTTACGGAATCGCTGGAGCTGTTTTCGCTGCTTGCCAACGTAGCGGACGTAAAGTCGCTCGTGATACATCCGGCTTCTACGACGCATTCCCAAATGAGTGCGGAAGAACTCGCCGCTGCGGGCATCTCGCCGCAAACCGTCCGGCTTTCGATCGGAACCGAACATATAGACGATATCATTGCGGATCTTGCGCAGGGATTCCGGCGCGTCGGATAGGATTTTGCGTACGATTCGTTCGTACTGATGGCGGATGAACGGATGATACGGAAACTTTTCCGTTCATCCGTATTTTTTTCTGCGTTTTTTTATACGGAAAATAATCGCAGCCGCTTGCATTTCACATCGTTTTCATTCTATATTTTTAATGCGGCGCGGAATTCTCCGTATCGGACGTTCCGGCTGAAGGAAAAACATGCTAGACAGTTCAAAATATGAAGGAACGCAGATTCAATCCGTACTTGAGGGAATGGACGCGGTGTACGCGCATATCGACGAAGCGCAAGCTGACTGGAAACGGGCGACGCCCGCTCCGTGTCCCGACGGCTGCGGGCAGTGCTGCGTCGGTTTCGAGCCTGAAATAGGGGATGCGGAAGTGCAGTATCTGGCCGCGTGGCTTTTGGAGCATCAAAGCGAAGTTGCCCGGCAGATCGTTTCCGGTGAATTCAGTGTGCGCCCGGGTGTGCGCGACGACGGCTGCATATTTTTTGATCCCGATTCCGCCTATCACTGTACCGTGTACGGCGGCCGGGCGCTGATTTGCCGGCTGTTCGGTTACTGCGGCGATCACGGAAAGGACGGTCGTCTCCGCTGGAAACCGTGCAAGTTCAATGCGAACGTTCCGGAATCGGCCGCCGTTCAATATTCGGCGGAAACGATGCAGCGGTGCTTCGGCGCGTTACCGCCCGATATGGCGGCCGTTTCGGCACACGTGGAAGCGTTGGTTCCCGGCGGAAACGGAAACGTGAAGCCGCTGCGTGAAGCCGTGCCGGAAGCTCTTGCCAAACTTCGCCTGGTTCTGCGCTTTTTGACCGGCCCCGGCTTCGACAGTCCCGAACCGGAACCGAACGCGCCGCAGCCGCTCGCTTCGTAATAAGGATACGCATATGCTTCACATCGGTTGTCATCTCTCTTCTGCAAAAGGATTCGCCGCGATGGGGCGCGACGCCGTGACGGCCGGCGCCGATACGTTCGCGTTTTTTACCCGCAATCCGCGCGACGGTTCGGCAAAAGCGCTTGATTCTTCCGACGCGGATGTGCTGAACGCGTTGTGCGCGGAGCGCGGCTTTGCGAAACTCGTCGCGCACGCACCGTATACGATGAACGTCTGTTCGGCGGATGCCGGAACCAGGGCCTTTTCGCGCACGGTGTTTGCAGAAGATTTGAAGCGGATGGAATATGTTCCCGGCAATTATTATAATTTTCATCCGGGAAGCCACGTCGGGCAGGGCAGTGCCGCCGGGATTGCTCTTATTGCCGAAGCGCTCGCCGCCGTACTGCCGGCCGCGATTCATACGGTCGTGCTGCTTGAAACGATGGCAGGCAAAGGTTCGGAAGTCGGCGGTTCGTTTGAAGAACTTCGTTCAATTTTGGACGCTGCCGCGGAACGTGAAGCGGCGTCCGGCGGCTCGCGGTTTTGTGCCGACCGGCTCGGCGTATGTCTCGATACGTGCCACGTGCACGACGCCGGCTACGATATAATCGGCGATCTCGACGGCGTGCTGACTCGGTTCGATACGTGCATCGGCCTTAACCGGCTGAAAGCGATTCATTTAAATGACAGCATGAATCCCGCCGGCAGCCGCAAAGACCGCCACGCGCTCATCGGGCAGGGGGAGATCGGAGCGGACGCGCTTATCAGGGTGGCAACGCATCCGGCGCTCCGAGAGCTGCCGTTCATACTTGAAACGCCGACCGACCTTGCCGGTCACGCCGCCGAAATCGCTTTTTTGCGCGCGGCGGTGAACCGGAAGCCGTAAAGCTGTCTTGCGGATACAGCGGCGGCGCTTCCGGTTTTATAATACGCGACCGTACGCTCCGGTTAGAGAGTTAATGCCACAGATGCAGCACGGGGTTTTTGATACGTGTTCCGTACGGATCTCCCGCTTCTCCTTGAAATTCAATGAAGTCCGTACCTTTTTCCATAAACACATTTTCTTTTTGAAAGCACCGTCTTTTTCCTGTTTCATCTTCAAAATACACTATGGTAAATTTATTTATCATTTCCGTGTCGTAGTCGTAATATGCAAAATTGACGGTTATAGAAACGGAATATTTTTCCGTTTTAACTACATAAATAAAGGGATACGGTCCCGTATCGGGAAAAAAACTGCTGCTGTATTCGGTAGCCAGATCGAATTTGGATTGCGCTTCGCTGTAGCCGTCCGCAATCAAATAGTCTATCAGTCGTTCCTGTTGCGTCTGTGCGGAAACGCAGCCGAAGATTCCCGACAGTAATAAGATAGTTGTAAAAATTGTTGCTGCTGTTTTATTTTGCATAATCGATCACTCCGTCGTTGTTCATGTCGTAAAATGTATCCGTATTTCTTCCGTCTGGAGTATATAATGAATATACAGTGATATCTCCGAAAGAGTTTTGACTATACCCCCTGCCTTCATGTGTCACTCCAACGCTCCATCCTTCGGAAACCAGTTGTTTAAAGTCTCGGTTTAATGATTCACTTTCCAGTCGGGAGATGCGTTTTTCATTGCCCGCCTTTTCTATGTCTGGGTCAACGCCTTTTCCGTAGTTTCGTGCGTCGGATCTGAAAGAATCATTCCAATTCCAAGAATCTCCTTCCGGAACTTCGCCGGAAGTCGCGCCGTATGCGGATGAGGTGCTGTATCCTCCTGAACTGCCACCGTAGCCGGAACTTGATCCGCCGTATTCCGAACTGCTTGAACCGTAACCGCCGTTCAGGCGCAATTCCGCGACGCGGCCTTGCTTACCGAGTTTGGAAACCGGCCTGAAAGAGGTTTCCAAACTCGCAGGGCTGCCGAATACATAATAAACTTGATACAGCCCCTCTTCCAGAAACATTTTCATATGTTTCCTCCTTTAGGGAAGCGACCGTATCATCGGCACTTCCGGTTTTATAATACGCGACCGTACGGTCGGTAAATACGATGTTTTATAAGTTCAATAAAAACTCAGTATGTGTTCAATTCTATTGAGCTTTGAAAAATACCATTGTACGAAGGCCTCCTCTGTCTCCGTTTTTTGAAGCTGTATGTCCATTTCCGACATTCGGCCCGTTTTACGGAGCTGCTCGTATAAATTTTGCCGTTCCGATTCCTGTTCGTATTGCCTTCTGTTTTTTTCTTCAAGTACGGATAGCAGATTCAATTTTTTCTGCCGTAAGATGATTTCATTTTTGGTTTCTTTTTGCAACTGAAGCAAATTAAGCCGTCGTTTTCCCGTTCCAGCAGAATCGCCGTTTCGACCGCATATCCTGCGTCCCATGGAGCGAGAGGAATGCGTGCGGAAAAGGAAAGATTCCATTCAACGGCGGACAGGTGTTCCCAAAACGCTGCCGGACTGTGTGCGGCCACCGATATGGGTTTCATTGTATACGTACAATTTATGGTCGGAAGTTCTTTTATGTATTTTTCAAGCGTATTTTTCCACGTAATGTTCTCTTGAACGAGTTGCAAATCTTTCCGAGACTGGTTCCGTATGTCATATCCGATGGTGATAGACTGTAATAAATCTATCCATTCTTCAAATGAAAAAGAAATGCTTTCAACGGGAATTTCCTGCAAAATAAGTTCAGTTTCATAGAGGAACGTTTGTTGCAAAGCCTGCATATGTGCGGAAAAAATTTGTATTCGTTGTTTTTCCCGTTCCGAAAATTCTAAAGAGGTGATCCGACCGAGTTTGTATAAATCTGAATCTTCTTTACTTTTTGCTTCAAGTAGAGTACTGCGCTGCCCGTAAACGGCGGAAAGTTTCCGATAATACAGATAATTGCTTATATTCATTAAATATTCTTTTTTTGCCGATTTGGTTGCCGTTTCGTACTGTCTGCCGAACTGCCGCAGCAAATTGTCGGTGTACGTATGTTCCTGTTCCCGATACGAATCGGCTAACGCCGGCATGAAGAACGCTGCGTTGGACGAGACAGATACTGCAGCGGAGAAACCGTATGAAATGCTCTTTTCCGCCGGGTTGATAGAGAACGGCTGTGTTATCCGTACTGAAAGCGACGATTGCAGCGGCAGTTTTTGCGAAATACCTGCGGTTATCGGTAGATTTATAAAACTTTTGCCGATCCCGTCGTGCGCGCCGAACTGCGGATCCAGTACGATATAGGGAACTGGTCGCCGCTGCTTTCTGTCGGAATCGTACTGCAGGTGTAGCAGTTGAAGATCGAAAAAGTTCATTTTAAATGAGATCGAACTTTCAAAAACGGAAGTGATAAAATCGGCAGCTTGCAGTTTGCTCGGTACTTCCGTTTGAGCGGAAACTGACAAACTGTACCGGCATACGCTGCATATGAATAAAAATACGATGTACGTTTTTTTATAATTCATATCAGTATATCCATTTTCTTCAGTAAAAAGTACCATATCGGTTTCGTTTCCATAACAATACGGGCATCAACTTCAAGTCCGACACGAAGCGGATAGATGATACCTTTTCTGTCCGTGAGTTCATATGTATCGACATCAGTTAGAACCGTAAAAAAGAGCGTTCCGGAAGACGAAGCTTGTGCGTCCGGATCTATCGTTTGTATCGTGCCTTCAGCTCCTTTGAATTCATAATACGGAAATGCCGGAAACCGCAATTTTACTTTCATGTTTTTCCGTAATTTCCCTGCGTCTTTAGCAGGAATCCGCAATTCAATACGAAAATCGGAATTTGAATTCGGTATAATATTTAATATTTTCTGATCTGCAAAGATAAAATCACCCGCGTTGAGCGATGAAATTTCCTGAATGAATCCCGCCATGGGAGAAACAAGAATCGTGTTGCGCAAGCTTATTTCGATTTGTTCCAACTGCTGTTTCAGCTGTGTCTCAGTAAGCTCCATATTCGATATTTCTGCTGTTATTTCTTCTAAAAATTGGTTTTTATAGACAGCAAGCGTATCACATATCTGCTTGTGTTCGTATTCAAGATTTCGGATTTTTACGGGAGTTGTACCGGATGCCGGTAATTTTATTTCTTCTGAATATAACAGATATGCGAGATTCTTTTTTGTTTCCAATAAATTACATTCTGCCTGGTATGATTCGAATCTGGTATGCGCAACCTTATTTCCTTCCGGTATAAGGTTTTTTTCTGCAAAATAACTTTGCCGTAATTTTTCCAATCCGTTAAGTTTTGATTGTGTGTCAGTGTAGTGTGCGGCTGCTGCGGATTTTTGAGCAGATAGCGTATCCTGATTTAATTTTACAAGTATTGTGCCAGCTTCTACGTACTGTCCTGGGCTATAGTATATTTGTTCTATTTCTCCTGCAGTAATGTTTTTTATTTGAGAAATATTGATTGCAGGCCGTATAATACCGGAGGCTCTGACAACATCATCGATTTTACCGAAACAGATACACATAATTGCAGTAGCAATAATGAATGCGATGAGTATTATTATTGCGGTACCGCTGAAGGAGTTAATTTGTAATATATATTCAGCAGAATGCTGTAATTTCTGTTCCGAATAAGTTGGCAATTTTTTCATGTCATTCCTTATGTTGTGCATCCCATAATTTTCTATAGGTACCGTTTTTATTTATGAGTTCATCATGATTGCCTGTTTCTGCAATTTCGCCTTTGTCAAATACGATGATCTGATCGCAATTACGTATTGTTGATAATCTGTGAGCAACTAGTATGGTCGTAATATCCTGAGTTGCGGTATACAATGTATCCATAATGGCCTTTTCGGAAAGACTGTCGAGGCTGGCGGTTGCCTCATCAAGAATAATAAGCTGCGGTTTTCTTAAGAGTATCCGTGCTAAAGACAGCCTCTGCCGTTCTCCCCCTGACAGTGTAATTCCACGTTCTCCTACTTTTGTAGAATAACGGTCGGGCATTTCGGATATGAAACTGTCTGCTTGAGCAGCCTTTGCCGCTTCATATATATTCTGAAAATCCGGAGAATCGGTACCTAATGCAATATTTTCTGCTATAGTTCCGCTGAAAAGCAGTACTTCTTGAGGAACGTACCCTATACGGTTTCTAAGTGAAACGGTGTCTATATCCTTTAGGTTAATTCCGTCGATGAGTATATCTCCTTCACTGTAGTCGTAAAATTTGAGAAGCAATTTTGTCATGGTTGTTTTTCCTGAACCCGACGTTCCGACGAAAGCTACCTTTTGATGGGCCCTTATGGAAAAACAGATGTTTTTAAGCGTTTTCCCTCGTGTTCCGTATGCGAAAGAAATATTTTTTACTTCAATATCGCCATATATGGATTTTTTTTGCAGCAAATCTTCTGCGCCTTCATTTTCTTCGGGAATATCAAGGATTTCACTTAATCTATCCGATGCGACGAAAGCTTCCTGTAGTGCCGGCTGTAATGTAAGCAGCCGGGCAAATGGTCCGAGAAAATATCCTGACAGCGTAACGAAAGAAATCAGCTGTCCCAATGACATGGTACCTTTAAAAATGGCAAGACTGCCGAGCCAATATACAGCCAATGTTCCGCATTGTGATACGAAATTCTGAGCGGAACTTTGGGAGTTAGACATTGTTCCCAATGTAATACCCTGTTTGATTGTTTCTATGATTTGTTCTTCTGCTCTTTCGTAAGTTGAATCTTCCGTAGATAACGCTTTTATCGTTGCAATTCCATTGATGCTTTCTACCAGAGTGGATTGTTTTTCAGCTTCCATAAAGGCTTTCATTTTAAGTCTCTTCTTATACGGTTTTGCAAATAACCATGCAAGTATCGCAGAAATGACAACCGGAATCATGGACACCATAAGCAGCGTATTGCCGAATGTAAACAGAAAAAAACCTCCAACAATGAGCATACATGAATCAAGTACAATAGACAGTGTCGTTGAAGATATCGTTTGACGAATAGTCGCTGTATCTCCGATGCGAGATATAATTTCACCTGTTTTTCGTGCAGTAAAAAATTGCATAGGAAGATGCAGAATGTGCCGAAAATACCCGCATATAAGTACTACGTCTATTTTATTGCTCATATACATCATGATCTGGTTGCGGGCAAATCCCAGAAGCGCTTGGAATAATATAACGATAAGATAACCGACAGAAAAGAGCATGAGCGTTTGCTTTAATTGAGAATATAACACTTCATCAATCAGAAATCTGAAATAAAAAGCGGAAGCAACTCCCAATAGGCTCAAACAAATACTTGCTATAAAGGTTTCTAAGAGTACCTTTTTATGCGGAACAAGCAAATGGGCAAAACGGGAAAATAATCCTTGTGATTCAGGTATTTTCTGGAAATTCGCGGTAGGGGCAAGAATGAAGAACACGCCGCTCCATGTTCCTTTAAAATCGGAAACGGGTATTTTTTTGATACAATCTGCCGGATCTGCAATAAGGACATACCGTTCCGTTGCTTTGTATATAACAACATAATGATCCAGTACATCCTTCTTTACGTGTGCAATAAACGGACAAGGAAAATAATCCGTGAGTTTTTTTTCTTCACTGCATAAGCCTTTGCACGTAAATCCGAATGTTTCAGCAGCGCGTACGATTCCCAGACCGCTCGTTCCTTGAATATCAGTTCCTGCAACTTTTCTCACACGGTTTATGGCGATGTTTTTACCGTAATATTTCATGATGGAAGACAGACACGCTGCTGCACAATCTGTTTCATCATGCTGGAGGACTAATTGAGGGCGCATAAAGCCGTTCCTCCGTAAAAACGCAGACTAACGTGCTGATACGACATATAGTTTTCTTCAAATAGGCTGATAGTTTGGCATCGTTTTGATACGTAAGATGCAATTCAAAGTTGTCGTTGTTCCGTTCTATTGATGTCCGATAGGGCATAGTCCCGTAACAGTTGAATACGTCTTCAACTGTACTGTTGTGCGGAGACAGTTTATCAGCTGAAATCCAATAGTTCTGCGTAGTAATCCGGATACCGATTATTTCGGGAAACCCCTTTCTGTACGTGAACTCAATTCCCGAATCGTATACTGTTTGAACGATGTTGTATTCGTCTTTTCCAGACGGATAGTAGGTAGAATATTCGATTGTATCCGGTTCCCCCTGTTGAGCGATGACTTCGTCTTTATGCATCTGAAGACGGAATTCATGGTTTTCTTTTGCGATTTTTTGTCGTCGCAATTCCGCGACGCGGCCTTGCTTACCGAGTTTGGAAACCGGTCTGAAAGAGGTTTCCAAACTCGCAGGGCTGCCGAATACATAATAAACTTGATACAGCCCCTCTTCCAAAAACATTTTCATAAGACTTCTCTCCTTCAGAAAAACTGGTGATTACTCGGCGAAAAAAGAGACGGTTTCAAGTACGATATTTTTTTCCGCGGAACCGGTTTGCACCGTGACGCTCGTTTTCGTCAGCGGCGCCAGTATGATATTCAGTATGTCGGAATAATATTCGGAAACCGATTTACCGTTTACGGCTGTGATTGTCATTGCCGGGCGAATACCTTCATTCCATGCAGGACTGTTTTGTGCAACTTCATCTATACTGATGAGGTCGTTTTCAAACCGTGCACTGATGATCCCGGAAGTCCGCACCGTTTGGCTGAATGTTTTGGCAGCATCTGGCGCGTCCTGCCTTTTCCGGTAATAAAAGCGTCCGTTCTGTAAATCGATGATGATATCGTAGAATCTCAGCAGTCCCGTTCCTATCAGGGCAGGCTCTCGGATAGGGTTGATCATTCCGTTCAGGTTGATCCGTTCCGCCCGTTTCTGTTTGGGAACGATCGGATTTTTACTTACAGCAGAAAAGACCGAAACGTATTCGGGCTGTACGAGCGAATAATCTTGAGCCGTGTTTTGCGTACTGATTTTTACTTCGCGTTTGACGTCAATATCCGAGGGTAGGCTGAGTTTTCCACTGTAACCCGTATCGATGAGCGCGTAAACGGTTTTGCCGTCAACGGAAATCGGTACGTAGGGATTTCCGGAAGAAACGACCAATTCGGTAAAAGAGTCGTAGCCTTCGGGAATGCCGTCGGTGTGCAGGATGATTTCGTTTTCGGAAAAGGAGATTTCCATGGCGAAAGGTGAAAAGATGGATGAACCGATGATACCTTTTATACCGGGTTTGAAATATTCGTGTAAATAATCGGGAATATACATAAGCGGAACCGGATAATCAACCAGCCACGTAAAAAAATACGCTTCTCCTATAATGGCGTAAACGTCTGCCGTATAGGTATGTCCCAACAATTGAACTGTTGCTGTGTGATCTATCCGGCGCAGTTTGGGTATTTTATCAATACTGTGAATACCGATTCCCGCTCCCGTATCGAAGATAAAATATCCCATAGGGTCGGCGACAAGCGCGTGTACCAACATATTACCGGATTCATCGATAACGAAAGGAATACGGGCAACTTCTGATGCAACGCAGCAGTATACGGTAAAAAATACGGTAAATAAAGCAATCTTATTTTTCACTTTATATACTCCTTATAATGGGATTTTGCAGGAAAATATCGTCCCGTCGATATTCAATCCGTTGAACTGAACTGTTGCAGACAGTTCTATCCCCGTATCAGTAGTTAATGTCGTACTTTGATACGTAATAACGACACGAGTTCCATCTGAGCCTATATAGTTATACACTGTTCCTATTCTGGACCAGTCGACAGAACTGACAATATCTTTTGGGTCATTATTATTTTTTATTTTTCCTACAATATCTTTAATAGTATCAAAGAAAGGAAACGAAGAAGTCCCGCCAGTATCCTCTTTTTGTCCTTTTGTATCAGACGACACTTCCAATCCGCTCGTCAGCGCGTTGTAAGACGAATTCGTCGCGTATCCGCTTGTGTTACTGCCGTATCCCGAACTGCCGCTGTAGCCGGAACTTGATCCGCCGTATTCCGAATTGCTTGAACTGTAACCGCCGTTTACGGCAATCAAGTCGCTCATGTTCAATACTTTGAACTCTTCCAAAAACATTTTCATAAGACTTCTCCCCTTCAGAAAAACTGGTGATTACTCGGCGAAAAAAGAGACGGTTTCAAGTACGATATTTTTTTCCGCGGAACCGGTTTGCATCGTGACGCTCGTTTTCGTCAGCGGCGCCAGTATGATATTCAGTATGTCGGAATAATATTCGGAAACCGATTTACCGTTTACGGCTGTGATTGTCATTGCCGGGCGAATACCTTCATTCCATGCAGGACTGTTTTGTGCAACTTCATCTATACTGATGAGGTCGTTTTCAAACCGTGCACTGATGATCCCGGAAGTCCGCACCGTTTGGCTGAATGTTTTGGCAGCATCTGGCGCGTCCTGCCTTTTCCGGTAATAAAAGCGTCCGTTCTGTAAATCGATGATGATATCGTAGAATCTCAGCAGTCCCGTTCCTATCAGGGCAGGCTCCCGGATAGGGTTGATCATTCCGTTCAGGTTGATCCGTTGCGCCCGTTTCTGTTTGGGAACGATCGGATTTTTACTTACAGCAGAAAAGACCGAAACGTATTCGGGCTGTACGAGCGAATAATCTTGAGCCGTGTTTTGCGTACCGATTTTTACTTCGCGTTTGACGTCAATATCCGAGGGTAGGCTGAGTTTTCCACTGTAACCCGTATCGATGAGCGCGTAAACGGTTTTGCCGTCAACGGAAATCGGTACGTAGGGATTTCCGGAAGAAACGACCAATTCGGTAAAAGAGTCGTAGCCTTCGGGAATACCGTCGGTATGCAGGATGATTTCGTTTTCGGAAAAGGAGATTTCCATGGCGAAAGGTGAAAATATGGACGAACCGATGATACCTTTTATACCGGGTTTGAAATATTCGTGTAAATAATCGGGAATATACATAAGCGGAACCGGATAATCAAGTTCCCCGGGAAAAAGATATAGGCCTCCTATAATGCTGTAGACGTCTGCCGTATAGGTATGTCCCAACAATTGAACTGTCGCCGTTCGATCATGTTGGCAGACCTCCGGAATCCGTTCAGTAATATGAATACCGATTTCCGCTCCCGTATCGAAGATAAAATATCCCAATGTATTGCCTACAACAGCGTGTACCAACATATTACCGGATTCATCGATAACGAAAGGAATACGGGTAACTTCTGCTGCACATATTTTTCCAGCCAGTACCAGCATAACAGAAATAAGTAAGACGTTTCTCTGTTTCATATGTTTTACTCCTCTTTTATATACTCCGCATCAGGCGGATTAGGTGTTATCAGCTTTTCTTCCATATAATAGCTTCATATGAATCTGTTAAACGACAGCTACTGTCTACATGCCACGGTACTTCACTCTGAAGGCTCTGTATCCACGATTCGTCTGTTTCCATTTGCAGTGTTTGCCACGGAATTCTTTTCCCGATTCTATAGCAGACTGCGAGCGTATCGGAGCAGATTCTGAACAGTTCCGTTAACGCATGGTACGGGTGTATTGCAGTTTCCCATGCACCTGTTACATACACGATATCGAATCTCTGATTATCAAAAGGCAGATATTCCATATGATAGATAACGCCGTCGACATATTTTGCCGTGACGCATAAGTTCAACGACGTATCATCGTCCGGCAACTGAGGTGCGGTCGTCACTGATAGTGCGGAAGTTTTATCGTTCGGCGGATACCGTTTTTTTACGGCAAGCAGTGCTGCCCGTTCTTCTTCGAGATAGGCGGCGGATACATACTGATCAAAAATATCCGTAATCCGGTACGATTCGGGGCGGTATGAGGTTTTTATATGCATATGCATCCTGTTTTTAATTGCGGTATAAAATATATAGTGAGCATCAACACATCGTTCCCACGTCCATCGCTGTGCATCTCGTTTTGCTTGAGATCGGATCGGTGCATATGAACCAAAGCGGAGAATTGCATCTGAAAGGACATCGGCAATTCCTGCTGCGGAATTAGGAATCGAAAGGCAGTTTTTACCGGGAACAGCATATTCATCCATACCGAGCTCTTTCGTGGTCAGTAACAGGCAGCCGGATGCCATAGCTTCAAGACCGGTAAGACCGAACGGTTCGTATCGGCTTGGCATAACGACTATATCTGTTTGTGCAAATTCATCGTATAAATCGTTTCCTTCCAGAAAACAGATCCTATTAAAAAGTGACACATCGACGGATGACGGTAATTCTCCTTTTCCGAATAAAGAAAATGTAACAGGCTGCTGCATTTTCATTGTATGCCCTATCGACTGTACTGCTCCGATAAATTGAGAAACTCCTTTTTGTACGTCTTCAAACCGTCCGAAATAAGCAACTCTGATTTTTCCGGGAACTTTCGATTCGTAAAATTGTTCGGGATTTATAGCAAGCGGAAGAACAACAGGACTGCAGTTTGCCGTAATTTGATTTACTGCACGCTGTGCGGCAAATTTTGAATATACTGCAAAAACAGCGGCATGAGACAATGCACATTTTTCTATTTTTAATTCTTGTAAATATTCATCATTTATACCCTGTAATCCCAGTAAATCACAGAACAGCAAATGTGATGAATAAAATACGTTCGTATCAAATCTGAACGGCATATACGTTTGCCGATCGTTGCAGTGAATAACATCCGGTTTAAAATTATCCAAAATCGGCTGAATTTGAGTTCTAAATGATGCTGCATTTTCCAATATGCGGGCTTCTGCGGAATAAGCATCAAATACTTTGCTGGCTGAAAAAACATAGTCGATATCGGAGTCAGGGGCAGGAATTTTATTGCTGCCGAAATGAAAATAGACGACTTTTACATCGCATTTTTTACGCAATACTCGCGTGTATTCGCGAGTAAACGTTCCCAAGCCGCCGAATATCCGTGCCGGATGTTCGGAAGTGACGAATAGAACTTTCATATATAACTCTCTCAACGTTTAATATAACATCAGTGTAAGTTGATAAACCGGTTTTGTCAACAACAAATATATTTTTCGTTTTTCGGTCTTATTTGTCTGATATTCAGAAAAGTTCCTGCTGATACCAGAATAAATAATTAGGAACGATCGTATTCAATAAGTGTATGCACCAGACAGCGCTGAATGAATATTTTGAATTCCACAGCTCGCGGACTGCAAAACATGCCATAGTTGACAGTAATGTTGCTAACTGCATCTTGGAGTAAAAATCAAACAAGATGCAAATTAATGCAAATGCTCCGCTTTCTGGATAAGGTGCTGTACTGCAAACATCTCCTGCAGCACCGACACCATCTGAATCGCCGTTCAGTCGCAATCCCGCGATGCGGTCTTGCTTACCGAGTTTGGAAAACTATCTGAAAGAGGTTTCCAAACTCGCAGGGTTGTCGAATCCGTAATAAATTGGGGATAGCCCCTCATTCGGAGTATTTCCCTTTTACCGAACGAATCTCTTATATTCATCGGGTAAAAAAGAGTTATACTCAAAAGTTGTGGATGAGTTAAATTAAAAATAGAAAAAGAGACTGAGATTTGTTAAAGTTTAATGACCAAACCAAACAAAAACAAAGGACAGTCTCTTATGGAAAATATTTTACAGTGGAATTTGGAAAAAAGCACTACAGCAAGTGCAGATTTTTTTGAAAATCTTGTCCGGGAATCGGCAAGAAAGATGCTCGCGGCGGCATTGGAAAGCGAAGTTGACCAGTTCATCCAGAAACATCAGCATAAGCTGGATGCAGACGGACATAGGACGGTGGTCAGAAACGGCTATATGCCGGAACGTGAAATTCAGGCGACATGCGGAACAATCAAAGTCCGCCAGCCTCGCATTGACGACCGTGCTCTTCCTGGTCCAGAGCGTTTTACAAGTGCGATTCTTCCCAGGTTCATGCGGAAAACACCGACACTTGAGAACGTGATTCCAACGCTGTACCTGAAAGGAATCTCCACAAACAAGTTTCAGGATGCGCTAACGGCGATTTTCGGAGAAGGCGCGAAAGGCTTTTCTCCGGCAACAATAACAAGACTCAAGGAGGTCTGGCGGAAAGAATATAACGAATGGGCACACAGAAGGCTTGACGGAAAAGAATACGTATATGTGTGGGCTGACGGTGTCTACTGCAATGCCCGGCTTGATGACCAGAAACTCTGTCTCCTTGTAATAATTGGAGTTACAGTAGACGGAAAGAAGGAGCTTGTGGCAGTTCATCAGGGAGTGCGTGAAAGTGAGGAATCCTGGCTTGAGGTTCTGCGCGACTTGAAATTCCGCGGACTTACGGCAGCTCCAAAACTTGCAATATGTGACGGAGCGCTTGGATTTCAAAATGCAGTGGATAAAGTCTGGGGTCAGATGAAAATCCAGCGATGCTGGTTTCACAAGACGGGCAATGTGCTGGACAAAATGCCGGACTGCGTTCAGCCGGCGGCTAAAAAGAAACTTCAGGATATTTTTCTTGCAGACACAAAACAGCACGCACAGGATGCCTATCGGCATTTCATTGATACGTATGAGCTGAAATATCCGAAAGCAACGGAGTGCCTTGCAAAAGATTACGATGACCTGTTCAGGTTCTATGATTATCCGGCAGAGCACTGGGTTCATATCAGGACTTCAAACCCGATTGAATCGATGTTCGCAACGGTAAGGCTAAGGCACAGGTCAACTAAAGGAAATGGTTCTGCGGATGCCACGCTCGCAATGGTGTTTAAGCTCTGCAAGGAAGCTGAAAAGAACTGGAGACGGCTCAAAGGTTTTGAAAAGCTCCAGCTGGTCAAAGAAGATAAAACTTTTGTAGATGGAATCTTACAGATTGCAGCCTAAACAAATCCCAGGATTTTTCATCCACAACATTTGACAATTTCTCGGTAAAAAACTGTACGAGTCGCTGCCTAAAAATAATCTTTTTGCCACGGGATTCAATGAAAGAATATAAACTGCGTTATCGTTTGCTTTGATGTGTGATATTTCTTCAATCTTATTACCGGATAGATTGATATACTGCAGATTTTTTCCGTGATCTGCAAAATCTTTTAGGCTGGTAATACCGCAGTTTACCATTGCCAAATATTCAAGCTTTTGCAATTTCAATATGTCGAACAGTTTTGAAAACGTAACGCTTTGAATATCCAGTACTTTCAATTTGGGCAGTGAATATAGAAAGCTGAAATCACTTACGTGTAAGTCGTACAATGTCAGAACTTCCAGTTCCGTACACTGTCTTAGAAACGATAAATCCTTCAAAAATGCGGTTCCGACGAGACTCACTTCCGTAAGATTTTTCAGTTTTTCTAAATTTTCTATTTTTGAAACATACGAACCGTACCCTAGTGAAAAGGTTTCGGTGTTTGTATCGTAATACAGGCTTTCTGCCGTACCGTTCTTTTCGGAAATTAATTTGATTTCAATTTCTTCCGCAAAAGAAAAAGATACTGTAAGAAAAAGTAAAAACAGAGTTATATTTCTTTTCATAAGTAAAACCTCTTACATATTCAGTTTAACGGTACAAAAACGGACTGTTCCGCTGCCGTGCCATGAATACTCCAATCCGTTTCCGTTACAGGAGTATTACCCGGACTATTCCAGACGTGGTAAGTATTTCCGCCTTGATAGTTGTAATAGAACATGTGATCATAAGTCCCATTTCCATCATTATCTAAAAAACCATATCCCTGAGTTCCTGCTTGAGGGAGTTCCGTACCGTTCCCATAATTTTGTGTATAAATTTGATCGACAGTTGACGCATTCCCATCCCATGTTCCGGGATTTTGAATTCCCTGATCAACTGCTACATTATAACTGTTAATATCACAATGATAATCTTCCGGATTTGCAGGTATTTGATAACCAGGAGTTGTAGATGCATTTTGACTGTTATCGTTCTGTTCATCTGAAATCATATCCGACTCGATTTGTTCTTCGTTCAACCCGTATCCGGGTTTCCAACCGGTAAGCGCGCTGTAACCCTCCGGAACTGTGTTGTGCGAGCTTGTCGTATAGCCGCTGAAACTGTTGTACCCATTGCTGCCGGAACCGCTTGAACTGCTGTACTCCGAGCTGCTTAAACCGTAACCGCCGTTTACGGCAACTAATTCACTCATATCCAAAACCTTGAATTCATCCAGAAACATTTTCATTTGTTTCTCTCCTTGTTTCATGTGGGCTCACATGATTTTTATTTTTGCAGCTACACGGCTGCCATATTCAATTTCGGTGAATTGTATAATATGAACGGAGAAGAGATATCTGTTTTCAGAACAATTGTGAAAAACGGTAAGTTTTGGCGGTGAAGATCCCCGAAACAGCACGCATCCGTGCCGGATGTTCGGAAGTGACGAACAGAACTTTCATATGTAACTCTCTCAACGTTTAATATAACATCAGTGTAAGTTGCTAAACCGGTTTTGTCAACAACAAATATATTTTTTCTATTGTTTAAGTAAAATTATATCAATCATAATATAAAATATATGAAATATTAATGAAAATGAAAGTTATTATAGTCCGGAATATGATTCTGCTGTTTTATAAAACGAATATCGTTTATGAATATTACGGTACAACCGGCAGGCGGTACGGACAGCCTTGCACAGGGGAGATGTTACACCTGCCGGTCTTGAACGGCGGTATATTACGCTTTTGTATACGTTGTGTTTTTGCACTTCGGGCAGGGCGGCAATACATCGGAATCATCGTTCAAAACGACTTTCTGATCACATTTCGTGCAAACGTAAGTACCTTTTCCGGGTTTTTCACCGGATTTGTATATTTTCATAATTTTCTCCTATGATTCATAGTATAGGAGTTCGGTTTCGATTTTTCAAATTTACTGCCGGCTTACCATACCGAAAGGCAACTGTCCCGTATGTGCTTTACCGTGAGTTTCCGTGTAACGGAAGTAATAGCTGCAAGAAACCTTGAGGGTATTATCATCGCGAGTTTCCGTGTAACGGAATCAATAAATGCAAGAAATCTTGAGGGTATTATCATCACGAGTTTCTGTGTAACGGAAACAATAAATGCAAGAAACCTTGAGGGTATTATCATCGCGAGTTTCTGTGTAACGGAAACTCGGTAAGGTATAAAATGAAAAGGTATATCCTTTCCATTTTATACCGTCATTCCCAGCCGAACGTTGCCGGCGGCTTGTTCGTAATATCGTAATACACCGCGTCGACGAACGGCAACGCCGCGATCCGCGAAACGATCGATTCGAGCAGCGGCCGGTCGAGGTGCGCAAAACGGGCGGTCATTACGTCTTCGGAAACGACCGGGCGCAATACGAGTGAACAGCGATCTGGTGCGGACGCATACGGCAGATTGATCGTTAAGTGCTGGAACACTTTACGGTACCAGCCGTGTTTTTTCAGTTCGTCAAGTACGATGGCGTCCGCTTCTCTCGTCTGATCGAGTCGGGCTTTGTCGCAGTAGCCTTTCTGAAGCGAAAGAGTCGCATCGGCTTTGCGGTATAAGCAGACGACGGTGCGGTTGACGTTTTTTACCGCGTTCGTAATATACGCGGAGGCTTCTTCAAGCGTATCCCACGGCGGAAGACATCTGCACGAGCCGGTCGTGTCCGCAAATGACAGAACCGCCGGAAATCGGTACGTACGGAAATCACCCTGTACGCCGACCGATTTTACCGGCAAAACGGCAGCCGCGGGACGTGCATACTCCGGAGCGGCGGCTGTTTTTGACTTTGACTCTGCGTAAACCGCAGTCGCGGCTGCACCGTGTCGTGTCGCCGCTGCCGATTCCGTACCGAACAGTTTTGCAAACGACGCGTCCGCTTGTACGATCGACGCAACGGCCGCTTCCGCCGCCGCCAATTCTATTTCATCGGTTTCAGTCAGCGCGCCGTTGCTGCACAATACGTTTATCGACAATCCCGGGCCGGGAAAAGGGTGTCGCATGACCAGTTCTTCGTTGAGACCGATCTTCATACCGATAAGCCGGACTTCGTCTTTGTACAGGTCTTTCAGCGGTTCAATGATAAGTCCTTTCGCGATGAGCGCCTGAATACCGTCGACGCGGTTGTGATGCGTTTTGATCGTGTGCGAATTTTTGGTTCCGCCGGATTCGATGATATCGGGATAGAGCGTCCCCTGTGCCAGAAGCCACTCGTTTTCGTCGAGTTTCAGCCGTTCGACGACCGCGTCGCGGACGGTGATAAAATTTTCACCGACGGCTTTGCGTTTTTTCTGCGGATCGGTTTCGCGGTATATCGCTTGCAGAAAACTTTCGGACGCGTCTTCGCAGATGAAATTCGTAAAACCGAAGTTTTTATACCGTTCGGCTATAACCGCGCTCTCGTTTTTCCGCATAAAACCGTTGTCGATGTGCAGTCCCAGTACGCGTTGCTGACCGAGCGCTTTGTTCAGCAGTGCGAACGCGACGGTCGAATCGACGCCGCCGGAAAGAAAAAGCAATACGTTGCGTCCCGCGGCGTCCTTTTGTATCTGTGATAAAATCAGGTCAAGCACCGTGTTTTGATCCCAGTTCTTTTTCATACCGCAATATTCGGCAAAATTCGTAAATATCGTGTTGCCGCACGGCGTGTCTTTTACTTCAACGTGAAACTGCAAGCCGAATCTGCGGCGTTTCAGATCCTGAACCGCGGCGAACGGACAATCTTTCGTAAAACCGGCTGTCTCGAATCCGTCTGCACATGCAAGCACGGCGTCCTGATGACTCATCCATACCTGAGCCGGAAATTCGATTCCTTTAAAGAGCGGACAATTGACGCTGTCGTTTTGCCGCAGCCGGGCGATTCCGAATTCGCCGACCGCCGCGCGGCCGACTTTTCCGCCGTACTGCTGCGCCATCAGCTGATGTCCGTAGCACAATCCCAACACGGGCACCGTCAATTTCAGAATGTCGCCGTTGAATTCGGGAACGTCCGCGTCGTAAACGGAAGAAGGCCCGCCTGAAAATACGATACCCTTCGCGCCTTCAAAGACATCAAGCGCTGCGGAGGGCAGGGCGATTTCCGAATAATAGCCGAGCAGCCGGAAGCGTTTCGCTATCAGATGCGCGTACTGACTGCCGAAGTCCAGAACGACTATTTTATCGCGGATCATTTTGTACCGCCTTTGCGGTACCGTTCTGCGCTATCCGATGCGCCGCCTTTTCCGGCAGCAGCGGTTCCCGCCGATTCGGCGTACGCGGCGGCGACCTTGATAAATTCCCTGAACAGCGGCTGCGGCCGGTTCGGGCGGGATTTGAATTCCGGATGAAACTGCACGCCGACCATCCACGGATGTCCTTCCTGCTCGACGATTTCGATCAGATTGCGTTCGGGGTTTACGCCGGTCAGGCGCAGCGTGCTGTGTTCAAACTGCGCGCGATATGCGTTGTTGAACTCGTACCGGTGCCGGTGCCGTTCCCAAATGGTTTCGGCCTTATATGCGGCGGCGGCGGTACTGCCGGCTTTGAGCGCGCATTCGTATTTTCCGAGCCGCAGCGTGCCGCCGAGAATCACGCCGTTCTGGTCGGGCATCAAATCGATGACCGGTGCCGGCGTGTCCTTGTTCATTTCGGTCGAATTTGCGTCTTTCAGTCCGAGCACGTGGCGCGCGAATTCGATAACCTGAATCTGCATGCCGAGGCAGATACCGAAATACGGAACGTTGTGCGTGCGTGCGTACTGCGCCGCGCGGATCATGCCTTCGATGCCGCGGTCGCCGAAGCCGCCGGGAACGATAATTCCGTCGGCCTGTCCGAGCCGTTCAGCGGCGGTTTTTTCGTCACACAGCGTCTCCGCGTCTATCCAGTCGATGTTCACTTCCGCGTTGCTGAAAATACCGCCGTGCAGCAGCGATTCCACGACCGAAAGATATGCGTCCCGCAGTTCGACGTATTTGCCGACCAGCGCGATCGTTACCGATTTTGCCGGATGATACAGCCGGTCCACCATTTGCGCCCAATCTTCAAGATGCGTCGGAGTATCTTCTATAGAAAGCGCCTTGCACACCGCTTTGCCGAGCCCTTCTTTTTCCATCATGAGCGGCACTTCGTAGATGGACTTTGCGTTCAGGTTTTGAATAATCGAATCCGTTTCCACGTTGCAGAACAGGGCGAGCTTTTCACGGGTCGCCGCGTCTATCGGCACTTCGCTTCTGAGCATGATAATATCCGGCTGAATTCCCAACCCCTGTAATTCTTTTACCGAATGCTGGGTCGGCTTCGATTTGAGTTCCTGCGCTTTTTTCATATACGGCAGCAGCGTCAGATGGATATACGCGCAGTTTTCCACACCGACTTCGTATTTTATTTGCCGGATCGCTTCAATAAACGGCAGCGATTCGATGTCTCCGACCGTACCGCCGATTTCGGTAATGATTACGTTTGCTCCGGTTTCCTGAGCGGAAAGCAACATGCGCCGCCGGATTTCGTCCGTTACATTCGGAATGACCTGCACGGTTCCGCCGTGGAACCCGCCTTCGCGTTCTTTATTTAAAATAGAAAGATACACGCGACCGGCCGTCGTATTGCTGCTTTGGGAAAGACTTTCGTCGGTGAACCGCTCGTAGTGCCCCAAGTCAAGATCCGTTTCGGCACCGTCGTCGGTAACGAACACTTCTCCGTGCTGATACGGATTCATCGTTCCCGGATCGATGTTCAAATACGGGTCGAATTTTTGGTTTACCACCTTGAGGCCGCGGCTTTTCAGTATGAGCCCCAGCGACGCCGCGGCAATACCTTTCCCCAAAGACGAGACGACCCCGCCGGTAATAAAAATGTATTTTGTCATATGATGCTCCGTATGATGCCGAATGTATATTAGATTAAATATACCACAAACGCCGTACCGACGGCAAGAGCGGCCGAAAACGAAGCGCGTTCTTTTACCGTTTCCAATACAATTTTGCAAAATAAACCGAAACCTGTGCCAACGCTTTCCGGCTGACGTCAGGATTTTTGGCGAGCATGGAAGTGAACGTTTCGCTGTTTATTTTAATCAAATCGACGTCAGTTACCGCGACCGCAGTCGATTCCCGCCTGTCGTTCAGCAGACACGGCAATTCGCCGAAAAACGCGCCGCGTTCGCAGTACAAACTGTGATTTTTCCGCAAAATCTGTACGGTTCCGCAGGTCAGGTAATATACGTCGTTCGTGTCGTCGCCTTCGCGGTAGACGACCGTTCCGGCCGAATACGCGATATGTGTCGTATTCGTGCGCATAAAATAATCGGGCTGAATGAACAGTATCCTGCGGATAACGGCGTCCGCGTTCATGTCATCGCGGTCCGGCAGCAGATACAGTTCGGCAAGCAGCAACTGATCGAAAAACTGAAATACGAATACGTATTGCGCAAAAAACAGAAAGAGAATGAAAAACGTAAAAACTTCAAGCAGCAGTACGATGCTGTTGCTCAGCACGCCGTAAATCAGGTTGTATTTGGTCATATCGACGAACGCGGCGAAAATCAGCTGGAATACGACGAACACCGCCGTGCACAGTCCCGACGCGATGGTGCACAAAAGCCACGGCGGCTTCGTTCCCGACGCGACTCTGAACGACACGGTAACGAATAAAAACATAAGTCCCGCCGGAATGAATTTTAAAAGCAGCGCCGTAATGCGTACAAAAAACTGCGGAATGAACGACGTTAAAAACGAAGAAGACAATATGGACTGCCCCGTCGTAAACAGAAAGATAAGGACGGCGACGGCGACGACGATCAGCACTTCGCCCGCAAGCGAGATAAGCTGCGAAATCAGCGGTTGGCTTTTCGCTTCGGTGTGAAAGATGCAGTTGACGCCCTGCATGACGGAATTGAAAAATCGCCGCGCCATCCAAAAAATGGAAAGACCGATGACGATTTCAAATATACCGCTGCCGCCTACCGACAGAACCGAATTGATGATTTCGGGAATATCGATCGTTTCGGCAAATATATCTTCAAAATTGAACAGATTCGTCAGTATGTCGGGAGATGCGTGCAGAAACCGGATCAGGATCGTTGCGATCATGATAATGACCGGTAATATGGAAAACAAAAAACCGAACGCACACGCGGAAGCGTACGTGATCAGGTCGTTCCGTACGAAAAAACTGCCGGTGAGAAAGACGGTTTGCGTAAACGTTCTGAACGAGAGTTTTTTCTTTTCCATAGATAATACTATATCAGAAAAAAAGCGGTAACGCCAGATTGTTTTTCGATATGACCGGTATGACCGGTAAAACCGCCTCGCTGCGTGAACAGCCTCGTCGCTCTCATAGCCGCGCCTTCGGCCCGCGTACCGTAATATAGACAGCCGCGTGTCTTTGCGCTATAATTGTCAAAATATTGTGTAATCAGGAAGTTATAAAATGGAAAGATGTTTTGCAATGTTAAAACCCGGTGTTTTGAACCGCCGCATCGTCGGTGAAGTTATAACGCGGCTTGAGCGTAAAGGGCTGCAGCTTGTCGGTTTGAAGTTGATGAACGTTTCCGACTCTCTTGCTGCGAAACATTATGCCGAACACGTCGGTAAACCTTTTTATCAGGGTCTGGTCGATTATATTACGTCCGGCCCCGTCGTAGTCATGGCGTGGCAGGGCGACGAGTGCGTGACGCTCGTGCGGAAATTGGTCGGTGCGACGAAGCCGGCGGAAGCCGCTCCGGGAACTATCAGAGGAGACTTTTGCGCGCATACGCAGCATAACGTGATTCACGCGTCCGATTGCGCGGAAAGCGGCGAACGCGAAATCGCGTTGTATTTTACGGAAGACGAATTGATTTCGTGGACGGACGAATCCGCCTGCTGGTTATAGGAGTGTATTATGAATGGTAAACAGGTCGGTGTTATCGGAGCGGGCGCCTGGGGCACGGGGCTTGCACAGGCGCTTGCGCGCGGCGGCCACTACGTTGAAATGTGGGCACTTGAACAGGATGTCGTAGATTCGGTAAACGGTGTGCATGAAAATAAACGGTATTTACCCGGATTTGCGTTATCGTCGAATTTGACGGCTTCTTCCGATATCCGTCGGGTCGTTTCCGATAAAGAATTCCTTATCTTGGCAAGTCCGTCTTTGTATTTGGCGTCAACGGTTGCAAAACTGTTGGATATTCCGTCCATTGCGGACGGTTCGACGTGCATCGGCGTTTTGACGAAAGGCTTCGTTCCCTCGTTGAACGGTCCGAAACTGATTCTCGAAACGCTCGAAGACGTGTTGCCCGAATCGTATAAAAAGAATCTGGTGTATATCGCGGGTCCCAGCCACGCCGAAGAAGTGGCGATGGGAAAAATAACCGGTCTCATCGCGGCCAGTGAAAATCCCAAAAACGCTATCCGCTTCCGCGAACTGCTTCGCGTACAGGGACTGATGGTGTATTCGAGTCTCGACGTTATCGGCGTGCAGATCTGCGCCGCCGCAAAAAACGTCATCGCCGTCGTATACGGAAGCCTCGACGCCATAGCCGAAACCTCCGATTCGTTCGGAGACAATACCGAATCGCTGCTGCTTGCAGCCGGATTGAACGAGATTCAGACGCTCGGTTTCGCCATGGGAGCCACTCACGCGGAAACGTTCACGTCGATTGCCGGAGTCGGCGACCTCGACGTTACGTGCCGCAGTAAATACGGCCGCAACCGCCGTTTCGGACACGATATTATCAAAACCGACATCCTTTCGCGGTTTAAGAATCTCGACGATCTGATCGCGCACATCGGCGAAATCGGGTACCTTCCCGAAGGCGCCGTCGCCTGCAAATACGTGCACGAAATCGCTTTGAAATACAATTTGAAACTGCCGATTTGCGACGGTTTATATCGGATACTGAACGGCGAAATCAAGCCGCTCGATTTTATGAACGAACTTTTGTCTCAATAGGAAGCGCGTATGAAATATATCGACGGGGGAGTAACCGCTCCGAAAGGCTTTACGGCGAACGGCGTGCTGTCGGGCATAAAACCCGGCCGGACGAAGAACGACACGGCGCTGATTTATTCCGAAAAACCGTGCGCCGCTGCGGGAGTGTTTACGCAAAATCGCGTGCAGGCCGAATGCGTAAAACTTTCCAAGCGTCATATCGCTTCCGGTACGGCGCAGGCAGTCATTGCCAATTCGGGCAACGCGAATGCCTGTACCGGAACCCGGGGAGCGGAAAACGCGTACCGCATGGCGAAAGCCGCCGCCGCTGCCGTCGGCGTATCCGCCGAATCCGTACTCGTCTGTTCGACCGGCGTAATCGGTCAGCAGCTTCCGGTTGAAACGATAGAAGCGCACGTATCGGCGCTCGCCGCGGGGCTTTCAAAAGACGGTCACGCCGCTGCCCGGGAAGCGATCATGACTACCGATACCGTTTACAAGGAATGCGCCGTAGAAACCGTTATCGGCGGAAAATCCGTCCGCATCGGTACGATGGCGAAAGGTTCCGGTATGATTCACATCAACCTCGGCACCATGCTCGCTTTCATAACGACGGACTGCGCCGTTTCGGCTGCCATGCTGGACGAAGCGCTGCGGCTCAGCGTCGCCGGGACGTACAACTGCGTTTCCGTTGACGGAGACACCAGCACGAACGACACGCTTTTGATCCTTGCGAACGGAGAAGCCGGAAACGCCGAAATTACCGCTTTCGGAGCGGACTTCGACGCGTTCGTTGCGGCGCTGAACGCGGTGAACGTTCAGATGGCAAAGAAAATCGCCGCCGACGGCGAGGGTGCCCGGCATTTAATCGAATGCCGCGTCAGCGGCGCGCAATCGGTTGACGCCGCGCGTATATTGGCAAAGTCGGTCATTTCTTCCAGTTTGGTCAAAGCGGCGTTTTTCGGCCGCGACGCGAATTGGGGGCGCATTCTGTGCGCGATGGGCTATTCGGGTGCGTTTTTCACGCCTGAAAAAACGTCCGTCGCTTTTTCAAACGCCGCCGGTTCAATAGAAGTGTTTCACGAGGGCGTTCCGCTCGACTTCGACGAATCGAAAGCCAAACTCATTTTAAGTGAAAAGGAAACGCTTATCAGCGTGCAGCTCGCCGACGGAACCGCCGAAGGAACCGCCTGGGGCTGCGATTTGACCTACGATTATGTAAAAATTAACGGCGATTACCGTACCTGATTTTCCGGAGAATACAGATGGCTATATCGAACACAGATTGGGCGGACGTGCTCGTTCAGGCGCTGCCGTATTTTAAACAATACGCGGGCAAGACGGTCGTCGTCAAATACGGCGGCAACGCGATGCTCAACGAAGAACTGAAAGCCGCCGTTATGGAAGATATCGTGCTGCTGAACACGATCGGCGTTCACGTCGTGCTCGTTCACGGCGGCGGACCCGAAATCAACGCGATGCTCGGAAAGGTCGGCAAAGAATCGAAATTCGTCAACGGACTGCGATACACCGACGCCGAAACGATGGAAATCGTGCAGATGGTGCTTACCGGTAAACTGAACAAGGATATCGTCGGCATTCTCCTGCAGGAAGGCGGCAAAGCTGTCGGTTTGAGCGGCGTCGATTCGGGCCTGCTCCGTGCGAAAAAGATCGACAAAGACGGAGCCGACCTCGGTTTCGTCGGAGAAGTGACGGAAGTACATCCGGAGATCGTGCAGTCGCTGCTGGATCAGGGATTTATCCCCGTCATTTCAACGGTTGCGCTCGGCGAACAGGGCGACATGAGCCGTTACAATATCAACGCCGACACTGCGGCCGCCAAAATTGCCGTCGCGCTGAAGGCCGAAAAATTCGTACAGCTGACGAACGTGCCGGGCGTTTTACGCGACGTCGGCGATCCGTCTTCCCTGATCAAAAGGATTGCGCGTGAAGCGATTCCGTCGATGATTGCGACCGGCGTGATTTCATCGGGGATGATTCCCAAAATAGAATGCTGCTTCGAGGCGCTCAAAGGCGGCGTTCCCCGTACGCACATTATCGACGGCCGCGTTCCTCATTCGCTTTTAATAGAAATGTTCAGCGATCGCGGCGTAGGCACGATGATATTATAATGGAAACGATAATAAAAAGGGGCTGAGTATGGCAGGCGTCATAGCGAATAATTACGGGAGTTTTCCCGTTGTGTTTTCGCACGGAAACGGTTCCGTGCTGACCGATACTGACGGAAAGGATTACGTCGATTTCGTTTCGGGGATCGGCGTCAATTGTTTGGGGCACGCGCACCCGGCGCTGGTAAAAGCGGTGCAGGAGCAGGCTGCCAAACAGATTCATATTTCCAACTATTATAACTCCGACGAAGGGCTTGCGTTCGCGAACGAACTGCTCGCGGCGAGCGGTATGGAACGGGTGTTTTTCGGCAATTCGGGAGCGGAAGCGAACGAAGCCGCCATAAAACTCGCCCGCAAGTACGGTTGGCTTTGCGGCGGCGCATCAGCGGTGAACGGCGGCGCGTCAGCGGCGGAAACGCGCAACGTAATCGTAACGCTTGAAAAATCGTTTCACGGACGCACGCTGGCAACGCTGCGCGCGACCGGTCAGGAAAAATTCCACGCGCCGTGTTTTGAACCTTTCCCCGGCGGTTTCCGTCATATCCGCGCGGGCGATTACGATGCGCTGGACACCGTTTTCGACGGTTCGGTGTGCGCGCTTTTGATCGAATGCGTACAAGGCGAAGGCGGCGTCAACCTTATCGACGCCGAATGGGCGCAAGCCGCCGCCGCCGCCGCCCGCAAAGCCGGTGCGCTCGTCATGTGCGACGAAGTGCAGACGGGCATGGGACGCACCGGATATCTGTTCGCTTCGGAAGAACTCGGCGTGCAGCCGGACGTCGTCACGACGGCGAAAGGCATCGCCGGCGGCGTGCCGATGGGTGCCTGCCTGTTCCGGGGAAAAGCGCGCGACGTGTTCGCTGCCGGTGATCATCAGTCCACGTTCGGCGGCAATCCGCTTGCGTGCGCAGCCGGCCGCGTCGTGCTGCGCGAGCTGCGTGCTCCCGGATTTTTGGATCGCGTTCGCCGTGCCGGTGAATATATCCGCCAGACGGTGCGCGGCTGGCAGCTTCCGTGCGTAAAAGAAGTGCGGGGCAAAGGGCTGATGATCGGCGTCGACGTGGCGCAGTTGGCCGCCGCCGTTCAGAAATCGTGTCTTGAATCGGGATTGTGCATTTCAACGGCCGGCGTCAACACGCTGCGTTTTCTGCCGCCGCTCGTTATCACGGACGCCGAGATCGAACGCGGTCTTGCGGTACTGAAAACCGTGCTTGTGCAAACCGGCGGCGTTTGAGCCGTCGGATTTCAGTAGTGCAGGGGCGACAGATAGTCGCTTGCGTTTTCCTTGAACAGAATGTCGATCGGCACGGATATCCGGGCCGGCCGCTTCTGCGAGAGTAAACTGCTTTTGTAGATTTCGTACACGCTGTTGTATCCCTGATATTCGGGTCGCTGTGAAATGATGCAGTCGATGTTGCCATTTAAAAGACCGTGCGTGTTCTGTTCCTGCATGTCGTAGCTGATGAGCGCGACGCGGTCTTTCCTGTTTGAATAACACAAATACTGACCGACGATAAACCCTTCCGTGTGCGTGACGAAAATACCGTTTATATCGGGATATATGGCGAACAGTTCGTCGAGGAAATTGAAAATTCCTTCGTTCGATTCCGCGTGGCACACCGATTCTATCACGGTGGAACCGGCGTCCTGCCGGAAAAAATCACAGAATCCGCGATGCCGCTCGCACAGATTGTACGCGTCGGCGTATATTCTGAGCGCGGTGAATTGACCGCTGCCTTTCAGCAGTTTCATGATGTGTCCCGCGCACTGTCCGCCGCGGTACGGATTCTGCGCGATAGTGGTGAGCGGAGACGCTTTGGGCAGCGGCGAGTCGACGAACACGTACGGAATTCGGGCCAGCCGGGCAGTCAGTTCCGCCGCTTCATCGGGAACTATCGGAGCCAGAATCATGGCCTGAATCGGCCGTTCCAGCAGTTTCCGCGCCGCGTCGAGCAGCGATCCCCGTTCCGTTCGGTTGAAGTATTCGTACAGCAGCGTGATGCCGAACGGCTGCAGCGTTTCTTCCGCTTCTTTCATACCGTGCAGGATCATCGCCCAATAGCCGGAACCGGAATCCGGCGGCGGCATGAGCACTCCTATCAGAAACGGTTTGTTCTGTTTCAGTGTCCGCGCGATGGGGTTCGGGGCGTATCCGTATTCGGCTATTACGGCTTCCACGGTGTGCCGGGTTTTTTCGGCGACTCTGCCGCGTTTGTGCAGAACCCGGTCTACGGTGCCTATCGAAACGCCTGCCTTTTCCGCTATTTCCGTAATAGTCATATACAACTCCGTCAGTTAAACCTAAGCGTGTTAACGTACACATTGCTATTGTATACCCGATTCGCCGTTTCAGCAAGTTATTTATAAGTAAAAATAACGCCGAATTTACCGTTTCTTTCATTCGGAGGAGGCGCAGACATCACCTTACGGATCAATTTAACGATTTTTTAACCGGAATGGGCGTTTTTTTATTGATTTCGCGAAAAAGTATTTGACAGATTTCTGAAACAGGTGTATAAATGATTTAACAAGAGTGTTAACGAACACGCGTTTGAAACGGCGTGTTCATATTTTCTTTACTTGGAGGAGCAAAGATGAAAAAACTTACTTGTACTGTATTGGTACTGGCTTTGGTCAGCGGTCTCGTTTTCGCCGGCGGCGGAAAAGATGCCGGTAGTGTTGTTCTGAACAAAGATAAACCGCTGGTTTTCTTTAACAGACAGCCGTCTGATCCTACGACAGGTGCCATCGATATGGCGTCGATGAATTGGAATGATAAAACATATTACGTCGGATTTGACGCTGCCGGCGGTGGAGCCGTACAGGGAAAACTGATCACGGATTTCCTCAGCTCGGCTGACGCGAAAAAAATCGACCGCAACGGCGACGGTGTTATCGGTTACGTATTGTGCATCGGCGACGTCGGACACAACGACTCCAAAGCCCGTACCGAAGGTATCCGCAAAGCGCTGGGAACCTGGTCCGGCTCGACTGATCCGGGAAAAGTAAAAGAGGGTTCCGTTGTAGTCGGTGGCAAGACGTTCAAAGTCGTAGAACTTGAAGGTAAAGCCATGACCGGTACCGACGGTTCAACCTGGAACGCCAACGCGGCCACTGAAGCTATGGGCGGATGGGCAACGAAATTCGGCACGAATATCGACATGGTCGTTTCAAACAACGACGGTATGGCGATGGGTTGTCTGCAGGCTTCCAACTATCCGGCCGGCGTTCCGATTTTCGGATATGACGCCAACGCGGATGCTATCGAAGCTATCGGCGCCGGAAAACTGACCGGAACCGTTTCCCAGAACGTTGACGCTCAGGCTGCGGGAACTCTTCAGGTGCTCCGCAATCTGCTCGACGGTCTGACCGGCGCGGACGTATACACGAAAGGTATCACCACCGCCGATCAGTACGGAAACAAAATTACTCCGGCTGTTGATTACAAAGCCGACGTTAAAGGTCTGTTCGCACTGAACGGTCCCGTTAACTCTTCAAACTGGAAACAGTACACTGCCGGTAACCGCGACGCGGGTATCAAAAAGTCTGCGGCTCCTGCGAAAAAGGTACTGCTGACCATTTACAACTCGGCCGATAACTTCCTGTCGTCTTCTTACCTGCCGGCGCTGCAGTATTATGCTCCGCTGATGAACATCAATTTGACGGTCGTACAGGGTGACGGTCAGAACGAATCCAGCTGTTTGGACAAGTTCACGAACCTGAACAACTACGATGCTTACGCCATCAATATGGTTAAGACAAACTCTGGAAGAGACTATACGGATAAATTGAAGTACTAATATAGTCCGGTTGGCAGAAGATGCGGAGACGCCGAACGGATGAAAATCGGTAAAGCGCTCCGCTTCCGTGCTAGTAGTATGTTAGTGTCGAAAAATTACCATGTCTTTTAAAGACGTGGTAATTTTTTAACGGACAAATGAGGATATTTTATGGATGATATAGTACTAGAGATAAAAAACCTTTCAAAATCATTTGCCAAGAATAAAGTTCTTGACGGTATCAATTTAACGGTAAAAAAAGGATCCGTCTTAGGTCTCATGGGTGAAAACGGCGCCGGAAAGTCGACGATGATGAAATGTCTTTTCGGTATTTATGCCAAAGATGAAGGTTCTTTTTCTCTTCTTGATAAACCGGTCAATTTCAAAAATCCGAAAGAGGCGCTTGAAAACGGCGTGGCGATGGTTCATCAGGAATTGAATCAGTGCCTTGACAGAACCGTAACCGACAATTTATTTTTAGGCCGTTATCCGACTCGGGCCGGGGTCGTGGACGAAGCCAGAATGCTGAAAGCCAGCAACAAACTGTTTGCCTCGCTTAACATGAATGTTAATCCTAAAACCATTATGCGTACTATGTCCGTTTCGCAGCGGCAGATGGTCGAAATAGCGAAAGCAGTTTCATACGATGCAAAAATCATCGTTTTGGATGAACCCACTTCATCTCTGACGGAACGTGAAGTCAGCAAACTGTTTTCAATCGTTACCGATTTGAGAAAAAAAGGTGTTTCGTTCGTGTATATTTCGCACAAAATGGACGAAATTTTTCAAATATGCGATGAAGTAGCCGTGCTTCGGGACGGAAAGATGATCCTTTCCAAGCCGATCGCGGATACCGACATGAACGAACTTATAGCGGCGATGGTAGGCCGCTCTCTTGATAAACGTTTTCCCGACGTCGATAATATGCCCGGCGAGGATTTCCTTGAAATCCGCAATCTTACAACAAAATATGAACCGGTTTTGGAAGACATTTCCTTTACGGTAAAAAAAGGTGAGATATTCGGGCTGTACGGACTGGTCGGTGCCGGCCGCAGCGAATTGCTCGAGTCCCTGTTCGGTATCAGAACGATTGCTTCCGGCGAGATAATTATGAACGGCAAAAAGCTCCGCTTCAAAAACAGTAAAGAAGCGATGGAGTACAGCTTTGCGCTGGTAACGGAAGAACGTAAACTGAACGGTATGTTCGGAAAAGATACCATTCAGTTCAATACGACGATTACGAATCTTGACAGTTATAAGACGTTCGGCATTTTGTCGAACCGCAAAATGCAGGAAGCGGCGAATCGTGAAATAAAAACGATGAAAACGAAATGCGTTTCCTGCGACGAGTTGATAAGTTCTCTGAGCGGCGGAAATCAGCAGAAAGTCATTATCGGTAAATGGCTTGAACGCCAGCCGGAAGTGTTCCTTCTTGACGAACCGACGCGCGGTATCGACGTCGGCGCTAAATATGAAATTTATCAGCTGATTATCAAAATGGCCAAAGAAGGAAAGACCATTATCGTTGTTTCCAGCGAGATGCCTGAAATACTCGGTATTACGAACCGGATAGCCGTTATGTCGAATCACCGGCTGGCGGGTATCGTGAACACGCAGGACACCGATCAGGAAGCTTTGCTGAGACTTTCTGCTAAATATTTGTGATGAAGTAAATTATGGGGGCAGGACACATGAGTGAAAAATTTGATGTTTCGGAAGTAAAATCACTGGATGAAGATACGAAACTGCAGGAATATACGGAGACGCTCCATAACCTGCGGAAAGACGGCGTCAATAAGATCATCTCGTTAAAACAGGAAATCGCCACGCTTAAAAAGAATAAGATGGTCGACGTTGCCGATAAGGAAAAGATTATCGGGGAATATAAACGGCAGATCGCCGCCGCCAAGAAAGTGGCTGCGGCGAACCGTTCCGAGGAAAATCGGCTGGTAAAAGAATCCGTTGCGTATGCGAACGCCTTGTCCGACGTATACGTAAATCGGGTCGTTGCGGAAGAAAACGTGCGATTGGCTCAGCTTAAAAAGGAGCATGTTGCCGAACTCGCCGCCATAAAAGACGAAGCGATTGCCGCGGAGCGGAAAATCCGCGATTCCTACGCGGGAAAAACGTCTAGAGCGGATCGCGCCGCTTTAAAGGACGATATCGCCGTCCGCCGCTACGAAATGAAGTCCGAACTGTTCGATGCGAAAAGCCGGTATTCGTCTTCCGTTGAACGCTGCAAAGATGCAAAAAATCAGGCGTTCATCGATCACGTGCAGAAAAACAGAAATCTGCGCAACGGAAAGACGAAATTTTCCGAAGACATCGTGCTGAACATTAAAGATTACGTGTACAAGTTCAAGATGTCGAAGTTTTTTCTTGACAACGGACTGTATCTTGCGATTTTGGTATTTTTCATCGTTTGTATCGTTTTGGCTCCGCTTTCCGGCAACGGAAATCTGCTGTCGCTGCCGAATATCTTTACGATTCTGGAACAGTCTTCCACCCGTATGTTCTACGCGCTCGGCGTTGCGGGACTGATTCTGCTTGCCGGTACGGACTTGAGCGTCGGACGCATGGTCGCCTTGGGCGCCGTCGTAACGGGGCTGATTCTGCATCCGGGCATGAACATCGTTACGTTCTTCAATATGGGACCGTGGAATTTCGTCGCAATCCCGATGGCGGTTCGCGTTCTGATGGCGCTGTCCATTTCCGTCGTATTGTGCGTTCTGTTCAGTTCTTTTGCCGGCGTGTTTTCCGCCCGGCTGAAAATACATCCGTTCATTTCGACGCTCGCGACGCAGCTTATCATTTACGGTTTGCTGTTTTTCGGAACGAGCGGTACGCCGGTCGGTTCCATCGACGCCGGTATCAAAGACGTGTTCGGCGGCCGCTGGATTATGGGCGTGCTGAACGGAGAGTTGATCACGTTCCCGAAACTGATCATTCCGGCCGTTATCGCGATTATCGTCGCCTGGTTTATCTGGAACAAAACGACGTTCGGCAAGAACATGTACGCGGTCGGCGGCAACTCGGAAGCGGCGAGCGTCAGCGGTATCAGCGTGTTCAAAGTAACGATGGGCGTGTTCATCATGGCGGGTATTTTCTACGGTTTCGGTGCGTTTTTTGAAGCGTTCAAGGCGAACGCGAGCGCCGGTACCGGACAGGGATACGAACTCGACGCCATCGCCGCGTGCGTCGTCGGCGGTATTTCGTTCAACGGCGGTATCGGTAAAATCGGCGGCGCGGTACTCGGCGTTATCATCTTTACCGGACTGACGTACTGCTTGACGTTCCTCGGTATCGATACGAACTTGCAGTTTGTGTTCAAGGGCTTCATTATCATTGCAGCCGTTGCGCTCGACAGCGTAAAATATCTGAAACGCAAGTAATTGCAGCGGAGCCGGCTTGCACCGGCTTTTGCCGTTCGCTGTATAATAAAAAAGCTGAAATCCGCTACGGATTTCAGCTTTTTTTGCGTCCCGGTGCCTATGCCCGGATCAGATGTACGGCGAAACCGCCGATTTCCTTGTCAAGGTACACGACTTTAAGCGGCGTGCTGCCCGCCGTACCCGTATAGGAAGCGGTTTCCATAACGGGTTTGAACCCGTACTGCGCCAGATAGGCGAGCGCGCGTTCGATATTCCACGTTTTGAGCCCGATGTGACCTTTTGTGCCGCGGAACGGCTTTTTCATCACTTCGAATTCGGTGTTGCAGAAAACGGAACTGTTTCCTTCTTTTGCGGTGAAACCGAACAGTGAGAACAGGTTTGCCGTTTCGTGCGCGTCGTTTTCATCAGCCGAATTGAGGCCCATATGTGCGAACGTAAAACCGTGAATGGCGGTTACCGCTTCTTTGCACAGCGCGGTGATACCCGCCCAATCCTCCGCGTCTATCATGTCGGCTTTGACCATCCAGCTGCCGCCGCAGGCGAGTACGTTTTTCAGTTTGGCGTAGTCGGACACGTTTTTTGCGCTGATACCGCCGGTGGGCATGAACGTTACCTGCGGAAAGGGACCTGAGAGCGCGCTCAGCATGGAAACGCCGCCGGACTGTTCCGCGGGGAAAAATTTAAGTACGGTCAGTCCTTTTTCAAGACCTGCTTCAATCTGACTCGGACTTGAAACGCCGGGAATCATCGGTACGTTGCGGGCAATACAGTAATCGACGACGGCAGGATTGAATCCCGGTGAAACGATGAATTTTGCACCGGCGGCGATCGCTTTTTTTGCCAGTTCCACGTTGATGACGGTTCCCGCTCCGACGAGCATATCGGGACACGCGTCCGCGATAGCTTTGATGGCGTCCGCAGCTGCGGCTGTCCGGAACGTAACTTCTGCGGCGGGAATACCGCCTGCGGTCAGTGCCTGAGCGAGCGGAACCGCTTTCGCCGCGTCGTCGATTTTAACTACGGGAATGATTCCGATATCCCGCATTTTTATGTGCATTGCATCCATACTAGTACTCCTTACCATGATTTATGGAATTTCTTATGAATAGAGTATATCACAATGTTTTGAAAAATGGAACAGTGTTTCAAAAATAAAATCCGCGCGTTCGGACGGAACTGAATCGATGCGCCGGAATCACGTTCAGTTTTTTGCGGAAATTTGGGCAAGCTCCCGGTCTACGTCGGGATCGTTGAGTATTTCCTCGATAGAAAGCATCAATTCCTTGAGCTGCGCGAACCGTGTTATGATGCTGATATAATAATAATTGGACGTTCCTTCCCTGCGGATCGTAATGATTCCCGATTGTTTGAGGATTTTCAGATGATGGGAAATTGCCGGGCGGGAAAGCTTCATTTTCGACTTTATTTCACCGACGTTCAGCCCTTGCAGACCGGCGTCTATCAGATGAAGCAGAATTTCCTGGCGTATTTCATCGCCTAAAGAAACGAAGAACGACTGACAGCCTATGAACAGTTCCTTTATGTGTTGCAATTGATTGGTGTCTAACATATTCTATTATGATACAGCCCTCCGCTGTTACTGTCAATAAGAATCTTTTACCGGATACGAAACGATCGGTTCCGACTGGTACTGCCGGAACCGGAACTCGGTTTCTAGCGGGATTTTTCCAGCGCATTGATAATGAGCTGCGCCGTTTCCATTCCGTTGAACGTATTGCGGTTTACTTGATACAGAACGTCGACGGTATCGCCGACGTTAAAATCGGTTCCCAGCCGTTCGGCGGCGCTCCAATACAGCGCGGGCCATTTCGTTTTGCCGCCGGCAAGCGTCAGTTTCAAATGTTTTTTTTCCGTTTTTCCCAGAATGTCCGCCCCGATAATCTTGAGCTTCCGGCTGAAAAAGAACAGGGGCGGATTTTCTTCTCCGAACGGCTCGAACAAGTCCACGGTTTTAAGCAAATCCGGTGTGAGCCATTCGTGCGGAATTTCGGCGTCGGCCTGCGGTAGTTTTTCATCGTTTTCTCCAAGTTCAATGCCCGAAGACAACTGTGCGAGCCGCTCCGTGAACGGAACGACGTTTTCCTTGACCAAACTGAAGCCGGCTGCAAAATTGTGACCGCCGTGATTGATGAACAGATCGCCGCATTGGGCGAGCAGTTCGGTAACGTCGTAGCCGCGCGTTGAACGCATGGAACCGACGGCGGTGCCGTCTTCCACAAACGTTACGGCTATGGCCGGTACGTTGAACGCTTTGACCAGATTCGCTGCCAGAATACCGGAAACGCCGCGGTGGATGCGTTCGTCCACGACGACGACCAATTTCCGTCCGAACCGCTCGAAGCTTTCGTACGCCTGTTTTTCCGTATATCCCCAGGCATCGCTTCCGAGCTGCCGGCGGTCTTTGTTCAGCTGGATGATTCGGGAAGCGATTTCGTCGCGTTCCTTCGCATCTTCGGATAAAAAGAGTTTTACCGCCAATTCCGGCTGTCCGAGCCGTCCCGCCGCGTTCAGTACGGGAACGACGTTCCATGAAACGTCGGTGCTGCTCAGTTTTTTGCCGAGCAGATTGAGCCGGGCCAGCAGTTCCGTCAGTCCCGGGCATAAAACGCCGCCGTTTATGGACGCAAGCCCCTGACGGACGAGGATGCGGTTTTCGTTTTTAAGCGGCATGATGTCGGCGAGGGCCGCGAGCATAACCAGCTGCAAGTCGAACTGGTTTTTGCGCAGAGCCTCGCCGTCGGCGGTTTTTTTCTGCATGAACGTAACGAATATGTTGAAAAAGCCGTCCAGTTCCGAAGCGGGAGTGTCCTGATAGCGCAGAATGCGCGACATTTCGCGTATACGCAGCAGGCTGGCTCCGCGGACGGCCGGAATCGCGTCCGCAATTTCGTTTCGGATATCGAGCATGTTGAATTCGATACCGGATCCGAATATTTTGGCAAGCTGTTTTTGCTGCAGTTCGGCATCCCACACGCATATCTGCTGACCGCGCAAAAAGGGAATCAGCCGCGTGTTTTCGATGCGGACGAGACCCGGCGTGATCGTTTCGGTGAGCCGGGCTTTTTCCGTCATGTTTACCGTTTTTATGCATTCGATGACGTACGCTTCGTTAACGGGGCGCACGTTCAGCAGGCAGATTTCCTGCTTGTATAATTCGTTTCGGGAAAAACGCAGCGCCGAAACCAATTTGTACACGACGGCGCAGCCTGAAATGTCTTTGAACGGATAACCGGAATCCGCAAGTTTCGGATTTATGATGATCGTCGCAGGCGGCAGCTGTTCGGGCGGATTGTGGTGATCGGTTACGATAACGTCGACACTCAATTCCGCCGCGCGCGCTATTTCCGTCGTATTGGAAATACCGCAGTCTACGGTTATGATGAGCGTGCCGTAATCGGCGGCGAATTCTTCCACTGCTTTCAGGGAAAGCCCGTATCCGTCGTCGCCGGTGGGAATGCGCCACTGTACGTCGATACCCATACCGCTCAAACAACGATATAACAGCGCGGTGCTGGTAATGCCGTCCACGTCGCGGTCGCCGAATATGAGCACCTTTTCGCCGTCGTCCTTTGCGGACAGAATGCGGTCCACGGCGTCTTCCATCGCGGAAAACAGGAACGGACTGTGCAGATACCGCACGTCGTTTTCCAGATAATACTGGATATCTTCACCGGTCGTGATACCGCGCCGGGCTAAAATGGAAGCGGCGAGCGGATCACAAGCAAACCGCTTGTGCAATTCGTGCACCACTTCTTTTGAGAGTTCTTTTTTGTTACAAAGCATCGTTACCGTTTTTCCTTATAAACGATCGTTCCCGGCGCGGCCTCGGCGGCCGAAAAGGGATTCCGTTCGGTATGTGTCGAACATACTTTTCTATTATAAAATACCGGCGCCTGATTCAAGCGTTTTAAGCTTGCCGCCGGCTGCCGACGAAACAAGATAAAAAAGCAATAGCCGCAGCTGTTCGAACGCGGAGCGGGTGAGCGGGCAGTGCCGCGCCGCTTTCGGTTCGCCGCCGTCGACAGTCTGCAAATACCGCACGCCGTCTTCGGGAATATGAAAACCGGTATCCGACGTACCGGTACATTCGCGGCAGATAAATCCGTTTTCCGCAGCCGAATATACTATAGCACATCCGCTCGGATTATGCACGGATTCCGCAGCTGCCTGCCGTCCTTCCTCGTCCGGCTGCGTGCCGGTGAGCGGCGAACCGCAGCGAACGCAGCAGTCCGCGTCCGGTTTGACGCCGAGCAGTCCCAGGTATCGCCATAAAAAACGCAGCAATCCCGTTCGGCCTTCGGCTTCCGATGAAAACTCCAATCCGTCAAGAAACGCGCATACGAGCGTCCAGCAACTGCCGTATTCTCCCGCCGCTTTCGTTTTGACGGCCAATTCCGTTGCAAGGGACGCGGCCATGTTTTTGAACAGGTTTTCCCTGAGCGACGGTCTGAACACATTCGGATCGAAATCGGTGATTTTAATGCTTTTTTTCGATTCATCCGTATACAGCCACACCGTGCCCGAATGCCACGGCGAAACGAGTGCGCGCAGTTTGCTTTTTCGCCCGCCGTAGAGCATGGCGTCGAACACGCCGAGTACCGGACTGAGCAGCGTAATGATACGGTTGTCCTCACCCGCTTGACGGGAAGTCAGCACGAGTGCGGAAACTGACGAATGGCGCGACATGATTTCATTTTACCCGCTTTCTTCGCTGAGGGCAAGAGGTCTTGTTCTTTCAGTTTACTGCGGTGCCCCGTTTCCGGTACGGAGTTTGCGAAGATATTCGCTCGTCTCATTGACTGAACGAGCCAAAATGTGGAAAATGACCGTATGAACTTTCCCCGTGTGTTTTTGAAATCGAAAGAAGAAACCGAAATCCGCCAGGGTTTTCCCTGGGTGTTTGATAATGAAATTGCGTTCGTCAAATATACGGACGGTGCGGGCAGCTTTCAGCACGAACTGAAAGACTGCAGCGTTGCGGACGGTACGCCCGTTGAAGTATATTCAAAAAGCGGTCAATTTTTGGGAACCGGCATCATAAACCGCGCTTCTAAAATAACCGTACGTATTCTGACTCCGCTCAAACCCGAAACCGTATTCGGTGAGTCGTGCGACGCGCTCAAGCGTGAAACGCTGCACGGCGAACGTTCCCGTACGTTCATTCTCGAACGCGTCGAGTCGGCGTTTCAGGCGCGCTTTTTCTTCTATAATAAAAACGATTCCTACCGGCTTGTGTTTGCCGAAGCGGATTTGATTCCCGGCCTGATCGCGGAGCGGTATTGCGACGAAACCGGCCGCGTGTTTCTCGTCGTCCAGTTTTTGAGTTTGTCCGCAGAAGTGTTCCGTGACGAAATAATCGACGCGCTCAGAACGGTGTGCCGCCCGTTCGGCATATACGAGCGCAGCGACGCCGCCGTGCGCGAGCTTGAAGGTCTCGAGCAGAAAAAAGGCTGGATCGGTGCCGAGCATAATCCGATCATTACGATAAAAGAAAACGGCGTCTATCTGACCGTTGACCTCGAAAACGGTCAGAAAACCGGTTATTTCCTTGACCAAAAAGACAATCGCCGCGTCGTCGCGTCGCTTGCAAAAGGGCGGCGCGTGCTCGACACGTTCACGCATACCGGTGCGTTCGGTCTGAACGCGGTCGCCGGCGGTGCGAGCGAAGTTGTCTCCGTCGATATTTCCGCGGAAGCCGTTTCCCTGGTGGAATCGAACATCGAACGCAACAAAGCGGGCCACGTGATGAAGGCGGTGTGCGCCGACGTGTTCGACCTGCTCAAACAGTATGAAAGCGAAGGGCGGCAGTTCGATTTGATAATCCTCGATCCGCCGGCGTTTGCCAAAAGCGCCGCAAAAATCGAAAAAGCGTACGGCGGCTATAAGGAAATAAATTTGCGCGCCATGAAGCTGCTTACGCCCGGCGGAATCCTCGTGTCGTGTTCGTGTTCACACTTCTTCGATCACACGGTGTTTTACGATATGATCATGCACGCGGCAGCCGACGCGCACCGGCGCGTACAGATTTTTGCAAAACGCGGCGCGGGTCCCGATCATCCGGTACTCGCAGGGTATCCGAAATCCGAATACCTCAAATGCGCGCTCATGCGGGTACTGTAATGTATACGTGCGTCATAGTGCTCGGCCCGACCGCCTGCGGAAAAACCGCGCTCGCGGTGCGTTTGGCCGACGCGCTGAACGGCGAAATCCTTTCCGCCGATTCCCGGCAGGTATACCGCGCCCTTGATATCGGCAGCGGCAAAGATCTGGACGAGTTCAACCTTACCGGTGAAGACGGTTCGGTACACCCGGTTCCGTATCATTTGATCGATATTGCGTCGTTACCCGCCGAATACAGCGTGTTCGACTATCAGCGGGACTTTTACCGTGCGTTTGCCGATACGGTGTCGCGCGGCAAATTGCCGGTCGTTGCCGGCGGAACGGGTATGTATTTGGACGCCGTCGTGCGCGGCTACGATTTGGTGCAGGTACCGACGAACGAAGCGCTCCGTGCCCGGCTTGCCGGCCGTTCCATGGAAGAGCTCGCCGCGTACTTGCTGAACTTGAAACCGGAACTGCACAACAGTACCGATCTGACCGAACGGCACCGGCTTTTGCGCGCGATAGAAATAGAAGAATTCAGTCAGAGCGGTGACGCGCAGATTCTGAAAGCTTCCCTGCCGCCGCGCCCGAATATTGAACCGCTCATTCTGGGAACGACGTTCCCGCGCGACGTGCTGCGGAAAAATATCACCAAACGTCTGCGTTCCCGTTTGAAAGACGGTATGATAGACGAAGTGCGCCGGATATATGAAAGCGGTGTCGAGTGGCAGCGGCTTGAGCGGCTCGGTCTTGAATACCGATTTATTGCCGAATACCTACAGGGAAAAATTCCATCCGAAGACGAATTGTTCCGCACGCTCAATATTGCGATAGGACAGTTTGCCAAACGGCAGGAAACCTGGTTTCGCGGCATGGAGCGCAAAGGTGTCCGGATATATTGGCTTTCTCCCGGAACCGTTGAACAGCGGTTCGCACAAGCGATGCAAATCGTCTCGTCATGCGGATAATCGAACAGTATCTTTCAAAACGGATCGCTTCCGTACAGCCTTTTTTCCCGAAAAACGTGCCGATGCCGGATGCAAATCAACGCGGTGCGGCCTCTTCCGTGCCGCTTTGCGTCGCCGTCGTCGTTCCGGTGTGCGACGAATATCCGGCACTGTATGAAACGATCGGAAGTGTGGACGCTTCATATCGCGCGTTTTTGCAGTCGAGCCCGCCGTCCGATTTTCCGGAATTGCAGTTCCGCGTAATCTGCGTGGTAAACAATACCGCAGGCGCGCCCGACCGGGTACGGCGCAATAACGACGCGTGTCTGGCCATGCTTGCCGGTTCCGACACCGCGTTTCCGCCGCATTCCGTTCCGCTTGAAGCGATCGACTGCGCGTCGCGCGGCCGTGAATTGCCGGACGGGCAGGGCGTCGGGTTCGCACGCAAAATCGGCATGGATTACGCACTCGCCGCGGGCGCTTCGGTGATTGCGTGTTTGGACGCGGATACGACGGTCTCGCCCGATTACGCGGCGGATTTGTCCGCGTTTGCTCTGCGCGCCGCGCGCGCACGGAACGGGATAGCCGCCGCCGTTACCGGTTTTACGCATCGGCGAGGTGAAACGCCCGCTGCGGAAAGCGCCGTCCGCCGCTATGAATACTTCTTAAAAGAACACAGCCGCCGCCTGCGCGAATGCGCGTCCGTATATTATCCGGTGGCGCTCGGCCCGACTATCGTGTGCAGCGCGGCAGCGTACGCGGCGTGCGGCGGTATGAACGTGAGGACGGCAGGTGAGGATTTTTATTTTTTGCAGGCGCTGATAAAAGTCTGCGCTGCGCAGCACCCCGGTACGCGCGAAGCGGTGCCGGCACTCGGCTGCACGGTCTATCCTTCCGCCCGGATATCGCAGCGGGTACCGTTCGGAACGGGGCGCAAAATTGCCGAACTGAGCGCATACGCGGAACAAAGCGGGCGCTTCGCTCCGGGAACTGCCGGTGCCGGTGCCCGTGCCGATACAGATAAGGCGGCTGCCGATACCGATAAAGCGGCTGCCGCCGTTTCGGCTGCTCCCGTGGAAATTTCCGGATATCCTGACGCCGTCTACGAACAGCTTGCGCGCTGTATCCGTATCGTTACGGACGCCTGCGCGGAAAATTGTACGGGAACGGAATTGTCCCGCCGGCTTTTACGGAGTGCAGGCGCAGTCGATACTTTTTTGGAAAATGAAAATTTTTTTTCCGTGTGGGAAAAACTGCGCCGCAACAATAAAACTGCTTCGGCGCTTGAAACTGCGTTTCAATGCTGGTTCGACGGATTGAAAATAATCCGTCTCATCCATTATCTTATGCGTTGACGGCAAGTTTGCAGGGTGTTTCGATCTTCGTGAGATATCCGGTACGGATACAGCTGTCGAACAGCGTCTTGCTCAGGAAATCGGTGGTGATTTCTTCATAACCGTCGCGGTCGCGGACGATTTTTACCACGTAGCCTTCTTCCATTTCACGCATGATTGTCATATAATCGGAAGGGTTAGCGCTTTTGAGTGTATAAAAGTCCATGTGTGGTTACCTCCATTTGCTCTCATGGGTGTGCCGGCGGCTCCCGCCGAGGGGCTGCAAGCGTTTATACTTTATTTTCGGACTGTTCCGCCGGTCGGTTTACGGTTTTTTTGAGGAATTCATGCAGTATACGGATGCGCATATTCATATAGCCGATATCGCTTTTTGGCAGCCGGTGGAAGGCTCTCCGGTGTGTTCGTGCGCGCACGCGCCCGATGAGTTCGCGCTTGTTGAAGACGCCGCACGCTCGTACCGCGGCTGCGTCGTTCCCGCGTACGGCGTTCATCCGCAGAATCCCGACGGCGCGTATTTGCCGTTTTTGGAGCGGCTTTTACAAGAAGATAGAATTTCCGCAGTGGGCGAAGCGGGATTCGATTTGTATGCGCCGGAATTCGCGGTGCGATTGGACGCCCAGCGTGAAGTGTTTTCGGCTCAGTTGGAGCTTGCGATCCGATATGAAAAGCCGCTCGTAATCCATTGCCGGCGCGCGCTCGGCTTGCTGTTCCGGGAAGCGCCGCTGCTTGCGAAGCTTCCGGCAGTCGTGTTCCATTCGTTCGCCGGTTCTCCGGTTGAAGCGCAGGGATTTTTGAAGCGGCGCGTGAACGCGTATTTTTCATTCGGAAAACCGATTCTGAACGGCAATAAACGCGCCGTCAAGTGCGTGTGCGAATTACCCGAAAATCGGCTGCTTGCGGAAACCGACGCGCCGTATCAGACGCTTAAAGGCGAACGGGAAACTTTACCGCGCGATATCGTCCGGGTTTACGAAGAATTCGCACGATTGCGGAACGTACCGGCTGCGGACGCGGCCGAAACGATCGCGCTGAACTTTCACCGCGTTTTCGGTTCGCCGGATTCGCTTCGAATTCCGCTATAAAACGAGGCTTTTCAGTGCGGCTGCAGTTCGGATATAGCAGGTTTCCGTGAGTGCGGCCAGTTCGGAAACGTTGCCGTCCGCTTTGCCGCGCAGCACTTGTTCAAGCATACCCGCGACGGCGTATAATTTGTCAGCACCGATATTGCCCGCCGCGCCTTTTATCCGGTGCACGTATTGCGCCGCGGGACTGAGCAGGGCAGGGCCGGTGTTTTCCGGCTCGGATAGCCGTTTTCTCAGCGTTTCGGCAGTGAATGGCGGTTCGTTCAGAAAGAACGTTATCAATTCCGCGTACAACGACTTGTCGTTGTCCAAACGGGCGAGTGCCTGCGCCGTATCGAGTAAAGCGAATTCCGTAATTTCCATGCCGAAATTGTAGTCTATTTTTCCGTTTTTTGCTATACTCGCCGTATGAAGAAGTTTTCCGTGCTGGTATACAGCAGCCTTGCGTGCAGCGCCGCTTTCGCGCTTTTGAACGTTGTGTTTCGCCCGGACATATCCGCCGCGGCATTTCCGCTTGCAGCGGTTTTTACCGCCGTTCTGGTATATTTTACCTTCGGTAAATTACTGCGCCGTTCCGCCGTTGCGAAACTCGGTGTGATCCGCAAATTATATCAGTATCTGCCGTTCGTCATGCTGGTGTCATTCGTATTCAGGCGAGCCGGCGAAACCGGTACTTCTCACGCGTTCGACGTCGTTTCCGTCGTCTTGTGGATCGCGCTGACGGCGCTTGCGATCGCCGTTTCATACTTTCTGAGCGACAAGCGCGTTTTTGCTTTGAATCCCGTCTGGCAGGTGGCCAAAGATTCGCTTCCGGCACCGAATCCTTCCAAGGCAAAACGGGTCGTGCGCGAAGTTTTCGAATGGGTCGATGCGTTCGTGCAAGCCGCGTTTACCGTGGCGCTGCTGAACGTGTTCATCATTCAATTGTATGAGATTCCGTCGGAGTCGATGGTTCCCGAATTTCTGGTGCGCGACCGCGTCGTCGTTTTGAAAACGGCGTCGGGACCGCGTTTTCCGTTGTCGGACGTCGGCATTCCGCGGCTGCGCTCGTACGACCGCGGCGATATCGTCGTTTTCCGCAATCCCCATTACGCCAAAGACCGCCAGTCCGAAGTCAAAACGTTCGTAGCTCAGCTGGTGTACACGTTGACGTTTACCGGCGTCAATCTGAACGTCGACGAAAACGGCAACCTGAAAGCGGATCCGCTGGTCAAGCGGGTAACCGGTCTGCCCGGCGAACAGCTTATGATGCAGGACGGCGTTTTATACCGCCGTACCGCCGCTTCGGCACAGTTTGAAGCGGTGCAAACCGACGCGCGCTGGGCCGAATGGAATTTGGCTGCGCTGCCGGCGAAGCTGCTCGCAGATATTCAGAGCGTTCCCGTTACCGAATCGCAGTACGAGTCCATGATAACCTGCGAAGCGGAGCGCAACGCGCTCGATTTCAAAGCGGCGCGTGACGAAACGCTGTCGCTGAGCGCGCGATTCGCCGCGCTTCGTACGAAGCTATCGGGAACCGATTCCGTTACGGCGGCGCCGTCGCTGTTTTCGGATTCGGATATGTTCGAGTATCTGCTGTTTTCACGTATCGACGAAATCACGCTGCGGCTGCTTTCCGTTCCCGGCGGAGCCGCGTGGCTGGATGCGTTTCTGACTTCCTGGATAGACGACGCGCCTTCTTCGTGTTTTACCGATTCGCCGGAACCCGTCGGCGGCGACTTGTACCGCGACGCCAATTATCGGCTCAATCTGATGATTAAACGTACGTTCGGCCGCCTCGCCGTGCGGAACGCGGAACTGATCGTTTCGGGCGTGCCGGCTGCGAACTGGAAATTCGACGCCGAACGTGCTTCGTATCTTTCCGAGGCGCAGATGCTCAATTCGTACATCATGCTGCTCGACCGCCGGAACATGCCCGTGTTTCCCGCGAACGCCGCAGACGGCTCCGCCCGGTATATTCCCGAGGGCGAATATTTTATGATGGGAGACAACCGGTTCAATTCACTGGATATGCGCCATTCATATGATGAAACGCTCGTTTCCCTTACGCCCTACGACTTCTATTCGGTAACTTATTACTCCAATATGGCGCCGCAGTCCGTGCCGGCGAAAGACATTCTGGGCACGACGGTTCTCCGGTTCTGGCCGGGCAGCCGCTTCGGCGTTCCGGGCGTAACCGGTAAAAGTCACGAATAATCCGTTGCGGGATTGCGCGTACGCCGTGCCGTCCCGCAACCGGTTGCCATCCCGCCGAGAAAACGCACGTCCGCTATTTAAAATTTGACAGCCGGAAATTCCCGTGTTATTATAGTATGTACATTGAACTTACTAACGTGAGTTTGGAGGAGGCTGTTATGAATAAATGGGTGTTTGCCGGTATAGCGTGCATCACCGCTGCGGTCGCCGTAACCGGGTGCGCCGGTACGAAAGCATATGTTGATCCGGACGGACCGAAAATCGCGGCGTATATCAGAACGTGGCCGCTCGGTTCCACTGCCGAAGCCATGGCCGAGGGCAGACACTGGTCTGCCAAAGACGTAAAGGCCGGCTATCTGACGGACATGATCGTTTCGTTCGGTCATTTGAAGCAGGAAAACGGCGTGTATACCGGCGACATTTATTTCCCCGATATCGAAAACAAAAAAACGCCGTTCCCCGACGTGTGGAAAAACGTCGCCGCGCTCAAAAAAACGTACCCGCATTTGAAAGTGAACGTTTCTTTCGGCGGATGGGGAGCGGACGGATTTTCGGAAGTGGCGGCGAACGACGTAAAACGCGGCCGCTTCGTTTCTCATATTACGGCGTTTCTGAAACAGTACGGCCTCGACGGCGTGGATATCGATTGGGAATATCCGGTCGGCCCCGATTGGGGGCAGGAGATATCATGTCAGCCCGCCGACAAGGAAAACTATCTTACGCTGCTGCGCGATATCCGTTCCGCGCTCAATTCGCTGGGAAAAGAAACCGGCAAATCGTATTCGCTGTCGGTCGCCGTACCCGCGAGCAGCTGGTACCCGCAGAAAATAGACGTCGTAGCGCTTGCAGCCATCGTGGACTCGATGAAACTCATGTCGTACGATTATTACGGCGCCTGGAGCGCTCAGACGGGACACAATGCGAACTTGATGAACAATCCGGCGGATCCCGATTGGGGCGGCTGGAGTACCGATCAGGCGGTTCGCATGTATCTGGACGCGGGTGTTCCGCCGGAAAAACTGGTGCTCGGTCTTGCGTTTTACGGACGGGCGTGGAAAGGCGCTGCGGACAACGGTGTTCACGGTTTGTATCAGAAATATACGGAAGCGGCATATCCTGACGGTCTTTCATGGCCCGACTTGCAGGAATTTTTGAAACCTGAATCCGGTTATACGCGGTATTGGGACGATGTTGCGAAAGCCCCGTTCCTGTATAACGGCGATATTTTTATCAGCTATACGGACGAACAGCAGATTGCCGAAATAGCTTCGTACGCTGCCGGAAAAGGTTTGGGCGGCGTGATGATTTGGGAATACGGTCACGACGTTGACGCGCAACTGCTGAAATCATTGGCGGAATCTGTTTCCGGAAAGTAAACGGATTAATATAACACTTTTGTAATCTTGTAAACCCAGTTTTGCAAGTAGGCTGCCGGAAGTTTTCCGGCAGCCTTTTTTTGCCGACACCGCCGGCTTTTTTGCGCTATTTTCGTATCAGGCTGAGTATGAGACAGCCGATAAATAAAGCGGCGTTTACCAAAACGATCGTGGCACCCGCCGCGGCTCCCGCGTAAAACGATATTGCCAATCCCGCAACGGATGAAAATATCGAAATGAGAACCGCGGTCAGCAGAAACCGGCTGCTTGAACGCGTTACCAGCCGCGCGGCGGCAGCCGGAAGCACCAGCAGTGAATTGATGACGAGCAGACCCGTCCAGCGGATCGAAACCGTTACGATCAGCGCGGTCAGCAGCGCGAACAACTGTTCGGTTGCGAACACGCGTACGCCGCGGCTCTTTGCGAACGTCCGGTGCAAATTGGTCAAAAGCATTTTATTATATAGAAGAATCCATACGAGCAGCGCGAGTATCCCCGAGCCGGCCAGCAGCGCGATTTCCGACGGTTTAATACTCAGAATGTCTCCGATCAGATATCGCTGGTATTTTGCAAAACTGCCGGTCGCTGAAAGCAGCACGATGCCGAGCGCGACCGCCGTTGACGAAAACACGCCGATGATCGTATCGGCGGAACTTTTTCCCTTCGTTTTGACGCTGATAATCGAAAAGCCCAAAATCAGACTGAATAAAATCATCGACACGAGCGGTTCGCGTATGCCGAATAATACGCCGAACGCGATGCCGGTTAAAGCCGAGTGTCCGATCGCGTCGGAAAAAAACGCCATTTTGTTTGAAACGACGAAGCTGCCCAGTCCGCCGAACAGCGGCGCCGCCGCAAGAACTGCAAGCAGGGCGTTTTTCATAAAAGCCGGTTCAAGCCACCGGAACGGAAACAGCGTGTCAACGAGCGCATACCACCAGTTCATGAGAACGTACCTCCGGCGCCTTTTCCGAACGTTTTGATGAACGCTTCGGAGCCGTATACTTTTTCCGGCGTACCGGCCGCGGCAATCCCCCGATCGATGAGTACGACGCGGTCCGCGTACGTGGCGATCAGATCCAAATCATGTGAAATGAGCAGTATCGTAATATCTTTCGTTTTGCGCAGCCCGGAAACCAGTTCGTAAAAAACGGCCAGTCCCGCCCGGTCTACGCCGGAAACCGGTTCGTCCAGCAGCAGAATGTCCGGCACCGGCTGAATGGCGAGGGCGAGCATAACGCGCTGAATCTCGCCGCCGGAAAGGTCGCAGACGCGCCGGTGTGCAAGCCGCTGCGTGTCCGTTGCGGAGAGTATCCGCGCAACCAATTCCGCGTCTTTTTTGCGTTCCGGAAACCAGACCGGCCGCTTCGATACACACGCGCGTACCAGATCGCTGACCGAAACGGGGCTTCCCGGCTCTACGGCCAGTTTTTGCGGTACATAGCCGAAGCGCGGTTTTGACGTGCACGCCGCTTTGCCTTTCATGAAACGGATTTCACCGGTGTGCGGCACTTCGCCGAGCAGGGCGCGCAGCAGCGTCGTTTTTCCGGCTCCGTTTCGGCCGATAATAGCCGTCAGCTCTCCGCAGTGGATATGCAGGTTGACATCGTTCAGGATGACTGTATCTCCCGATTTGACCGTCAGACGTTCGATGCGGGTACAGCACACGTGATCCGGCTCGCCGGCTCGCGGTGAATCCGGTTCCGGTTCCATGCAGGGCGTGCATGCTGCCTGCGTGCAGTTCGTATGAGGACAGGCGAGGCGGCGGTTTTGGGAATCGGCGGACCGTGCGGTGCGGCGGAACGTAAACGTATTCATATTATACCACTATACCGCTTTCAAAGTTCCGCCGCAAGTGGCGCTCATCGGTGCGAGCGGCGTTCATCGGTGCAAGCGGCGTTCATCGGTGCAAGCGGCGCTCAGTGCCGCAGTCCGCCGACGGTCGCTTCAAGCGAGGTTTCGAGTGCGTCGTCGAGTGCGGCGAAAAAGTCGAGACCGGTTCGTTCTTCGACTTCATCGACTGAAACGGCAAACGCTTCGTATCCGCGATCGGAGGTTTCGTTCGGCAGTAAAAAGGCTGCCATGCGCGGCGCTCCGTCCGGACCGACGGGAACGAACAGCACTTTGTAATACCATTCGGGAACAGCGACTCGGTTTGCTCCGATGGTCGGATACGTCGCTTTTTCCAACACCGGGCCGCTTACGACGTACACGCTGCCGAACTCCTGCACCCATTCGCGCACGGCGCTTTCCAATTCTTTCCAGACGCCGCGGTTAAAACCGGGCTTTTGCGGACTCATGTTGCTCATCAAAAACGATTCGCTCATCGCTTGTGCGCTGAACGCCATATCCGCCGCCGGGGCAAGGTGCCCGCGGTCGTATCCGGAACCTTTGTAATCGGCGGGAGTCGCCGAACCGGTGGTGATGGCGGGATCGGCCCTGAAATTGTCGGAACGGGCCGCCTCTTTTACCAGTTCCGCGCGATTGATTTCATACGCAACCCATTCGGCCTGTTCGTACGCTTCGCGGTAGCACAGCGTGAACCCTTCGTACGAGTGCGTTTCGTGGCTGTCGGCGGTGCGCGCGCAGACCGGCAGTGCGAGGTCTGCGGAAAGGAATAGCGGGCGCATCGTCTCCGCCGGGGCGCTTTGTGTAGCCGGAGTGCTTTGTGTAGCCGGGGCGCTTTGTGCTGTCGGCGACTGCTGCCGAAGGCCGATCAGCGCTGCCGCGGCAACCGTACATATCAGCAGGATTTTGAAAAACCGCGCCGCTGCGGTTTTTGTCGTGTGTTTTGCGTTCTTCCTTTTTGCCATGTTGCCAGTATAGCCGATTCCGCCGGAAAATGCTACGAACGCCGTTTCGGATACACTCGATAATACCTGCGTATATTGTTGAATAAATCCGTAAAATACACTATCATTTTCAGTTAAGGAACAGATATGAACACGGAAAAACGTAAAATTGACGAAACGACCCTCGACGCGCTTTTGTATTTATCGCGTCTTTCTCCCGAAAGTACCAATCTTGCCGTTCTGAAAGAACAGGTTGATCAGATTGTCGAATATTTCGACGTATTGTCGGCGTACGACGACAGTGAAAATCCGTACGACGCGTATCCTGCAACCGATTCGGAAAAGCTCCGCGACGATTCGGTGGTGAAGGGACTTGAAATTCCCGACGTTAAAAAGATTTCGGACGAATTTCTGGACGGATATTTCCGTGTGCCCAAAGTTTTGGGCGAAGGAGCGTGATCGTGACCGACGTATTGAATAAACGGACGATTTCCGGTATCAGAAAATCCCTTGAAAACGGTGAGACGACGAGCGAAGCGCTGGTTCGCAGTTCAATTTCCGTTTTTGAAGCCGATAAAAATTCCGCGATTCCGCTGAACGCGTTTCTCGAACTGTACGATTCGGCGCTCGATCTGGCGAAAGCCTGCGACGCCGAACGGGCTGCCGCCGCCGCTCAAGGTACAGAAGCGCTCGCCGCACTGCTTGCCGCGAAGCCGCTTTTGGGCGTTCCGTTCGCGGTAAAAGATAACATTTCCGTAAAAGGCAAGCGTCTCACCTGCGCAAGCCGGATTCTTGAAGGGTACGTCGCTCCGTACAACGCGACGGTCGTGCAGCGCCTGCTCGACGCGGGGGCCGTCCCGCTCGGCCGGTGCAACATGGACGAGTTCGCGATGGGTTCTTCCACCGAATATTCGATTTACGGGCCGACGCGCAATCCTATCAACCGCGAATACGTTTCCGGCGGCAGTTCCGGCGGTTCGACCGCCGCGGTCGCCGCCAATCAGGCTTTGTTCGGTCTCGGAACCGAAACGGGCGGATCGGTGCGCCTTCCGGCCAGTTACTGCGGCGTGTACGGGCTGAAAACCACGTACGGCGTTCTGAGTCGCTGGGGCGTCGTTGCGTACGGCAGCTCGCTGGATCAGGTAGGTTTGCTCGGTCACACGCCTCGGGATATCGCGCTGCCGCTTTCGGTTATGAGCGGCGCCGATTTTTACGACGACACGAGCGCGGAGCTGCCGGAAGCCGAAACGCTGCGCGATTTGCAGGCGTTGAGCGCCGGGGAACTTTCAAAACTCAAAATCGCCGTTCCGCGCCAATTCCTCGAATCGAAGGGGCTTGATCCCGACGTCGGCGCGGTGTTCGACGCAACCCGCGCCTGGTTTGAATCCAAAGGGGCTGCGGTAACGGTCGTAGACATTCCCGTGCTCGACGCGGCTATCGCCAGTTATTACGTGATCGCGCTCAGCGAAGCGGCGAGCAATTTGAGCCGCTTCGACGGTATCCGCTACGGCCGCCGCTCCGACCCGGGCAAAGGGTTCGACGAACTGTACGTGCGGACGCGCAGCGAAGGCTTCGGTCCGGAAGTCAAACGGCGTATCATTATCGGAAATTACGTGCTGTCCGAACAGTTTTCGGGCGACTGCTATAAAAAAGGCATGACGGTGCGCGCCCGCATTCAGCGTGAAATCGCCGAACTGTTCAATTCGTATGATTTGATTTTGTGCCCGACCTGCCCGACGGCGGCGTTTAAACTCGGCCAGAAAGTGGACGATCCGCTGGAAATGTATTTGAGCGACTTGTTTACGACGTTCGTAAATCTTGCGCGCATTCCGTCGCTGTCCGTTCCGGCGGGCGTTACGTCCGTCGGAATGCCGGTGGGCGTACAGTTTGCGGGTGCGATGTTTTCCGAGGCGAAGATACTCCGTATCGCGCAGGCATGGGAGCAGGAGCATCCCGGCTGCGGTATTCCCGTCAAAAACGACGGAACGGTGTGCGGAGGTGCAAAATGAGCGTGGATAAATATGAAGTCGTTATAGGCTGTGAAATACACTGTCAGCTTTTGACCAAAACGAAGGCGTTCTGTGCCTGTGAAAACCGGTACGGCGGAATGCCGGATACCCGCGTGTGCCCGGTCTGTTTGGGCTTGCCGGGCGCCATGCCGCGCGTCAGCAAGGGATACGTGGAGCTCGGTGCCGTCGCGGGACTCGCGTTGAACTGCACCGTCGCCCGTTTTACGAAATTCGACCGCAAGCATTATTTTTATCCCGATTTGGCGAAGGGGTATCAGATCACGCAGTACGACCTGCCGCTGTGCACCGACGGATTCGTGGATCTGCCGTTCAAGCATCTGCCGCAGGAACAGCAGCCCGGCGGCGCGCTGTGCCGGACGGTGAATTTTATCGGTGAAAACTGCAACGTGGGCGGCGAGTACCGCCGCGTCCGTATAGAGCGCATCCATCTTGAAGAAGACGTCGGCAAAAGCCTGCACCTTGAAGGCGCCCACAGCTATATCGATTATAACCGCTGCGGAACGCCGCTCATTGAAATCGTTACGAAACCCGACATCGCGTCCCCCGAAGAAGCCGCGCTTTTCATGCAGACCGTGCAGGAAATCCTGCGCTACGTGAACGTAACGCACGGAAATCTTGAAGAAGGCAACATGCGCTGCGACGCCAACATTAACTTGACCGTTTGGGAAAACGGTATGAAGTATCACACGCCGATTTCCGAAATCAAGAACTTGAACTCGTTTCGGTCTATCCGCGACGCGTGTACGTACGAAATCGGACGGCAGCTGCGCGAGTTTGAAACCGACCGGCAGGAATTCAATCCCGGTTTCAAAAATACGATGGGATGGGATGAGGTGAAAGGTGAGACGGTGATTCAGCGTACGAAAAACTCGTTCGTCGATTACCGGTTCGTCGTAGAACCCGATATCAAGCCGTTTACCGTTTCCGAAGCGTGCATAGAAGCGGCGCGCGCTCAAGTGGGCGAACTGCCCGAGGCGAAACGCATCCGCTTTAAAAAGGAATACGGACTGAGCGATTTCGACGTTGAAACGCTTACGTCGAGCCGAACGCTCGCGCTGTGGTTTGAAGACGCCGCAAAACAATCCGATGATCCCAAAAAGGCTGCGAACTGGATTCTGGCGGAGCTGTTGGCCGTGCTGAAAGAGCGCGAGCTGTCCATAGAACAGCTTCCCATTACGCCCGCTCACATAGCGGGTTTGGTCAACGCGGTACACGGCGGAACCATTACCGGAAAGCAGGGTAAGGACGTTTTTGCCGAAATGCTTGAAAGCGGCAAACTGCCTGCCGATATCATTCGCGAGCGCGGCATGGTGCAGGTGTCGGACGCCGGTGCGATAGAAGCGTTCGTAGACGCCGTTATCGCCGAAAATCCGAAAGCCGTAGAGGATTTTAAAAAAGGCAAGACGAACGTCGTCGGCTGGCTCATGGGGCAGGTTATGAAAAAATCGGGCGGAAAGGCGAATCCCGCTGCGGCGACCGATTTGGTAAAAGCCAAGCTTTCGGCGCTGTAAGCGGCGCGGCTCATATGCAGATAACGATGAATCAGTCTTGGTATTGCGATGAACTCTCCAACCGGTACGGAACCGTCCAGCGTGCGCGCGGCTGTTATCTGTATACCCGTAAGGGCCGGCGGCTGGTCGATTTGTATCAGGAAGCCGGGCGTGCGATACTCGGCTGGGGAAACGGTTCCAAAGCGGCGACCGTGTTTAAGAATACGATGAACCGCGGATTAACGGGTTCGTTTGCCACCGACGCCGCGTATCGTTTGCAGCGTGCGGTAAAAACGCTGCTTCCCGAATACGATCACGTTCGGTGGTATTCCGGTATGGAATCGGCCTGCCGCGCCGTTTCAAAATATTTCGATTTTTGGATCGATATGCCGCTCGGCGAACATCCGATTCTGAACTCGGTTGCGGACGCGCTGCCTGAGGACATTCAGAATTTTACGCTTGACGACTGGATGTTTACGAACGGCGTTCCCCGTTGGCGGCCGTGGCTCGACGACGCCTGGTTTTCTTCGGATTTTCCGATTCAGGACGGTTTCCTTGAATTGAACCGGAAACTGCAGAATGCGGTTGCCATCGTCCCGCCGTTTCCCTGGGCGGGCTGCTGCTATCTGGTCGCGTTCGTAGACGACGGCAGCCGTTTCATTCCGCCGTCCGATCCCGTTACGCCGCCTTTTTTGGACGCCGTCGCGCGTGCAATATACGATTTGATCGCGGAAATTCCGAACCGCAGTGAAAAAGACTGGAACCGGTTCGACGGCGTATTGCTCCGTTATTGGAAACGGCGCGGTCCGTATTTGATTCCCCGCGTTCCTCCGGAAAAGTATCGGGAGTTTTATTGTCATTGCGCCGACTGCGGCGTCGTGATTTCTCCGAATTACCGTACGCCGTCGATCGTACCGTACGGAGCGACGCCGGGTGATTTTTCCGAATTGAGGCGGAATCCGTATGCAGCAACCTGAGTTGATTCTGTATGTCATTAAATTGGTTCTCGGCGGAGTCGCCGCGTTTTTTGCGATCATGCTGTGGTCCAAAACGCGCGATACGGCCTGGATGTCGCTGGTAGCCGGTACGGTTACTTCGTATGCGGGAATCGTATACGATTTAATGTGCCGGCTGGGGATTATCGTTCCCGGCGGTTTGGTCGTGCGCGAAATTCCGGTTGCAACGATGTTTTTTGCCGCGATTCCGCCGCTGTTTTTTATCGTTGCGTTTATTCTGATGCTGATTCGAACCCGCAAGTGAGCGGTTCGGTATAATTGCGTTTTTAAGCTTAATGGTGTATAGTAAAGAAAATCATGTTTGGGGAGGTACAGAATGGCTGTATCAAGAAAATTGTCGGTCGGCGGGATCGTTTTGCAGATCGGCTTGGCATTGTATTTGATCGTTATGGGAATTATGGGCATTCAGACCGGCGGAAACGAAACGCTGAATGCGTTTAAAAGTCTCGTCGGCCAGAATACGGTTCTTCCGATGATTATGGCGATCTGTGAATTGGTCGCGGGTATTTTACTGCTGTTGAATTTATTCAACATAAACGGTTTCGGTACGTTTCTCAATCTTGCGATTTTGGTGATCATCGTGTTCTGGTGCATATATATCGTAATGTACGATATTTCCGCTATCGGCAACGCGTTCAAATCGGGCAATGCGTTTATGAAATGGCTGCGCCAGTTTGCTCCCGATTTGGTCATTCTGGGCGGTTTGCTGATCGTAAAAGGTATCTGAGCACGGAGGCTGACGGCGGGCAGCGTCTGCCGTTTTCCTCGGTTTGAAAGTATCAAAGCCGAAGGTCGGGCACGGTCCGGCTTTCCATCGACTGGTCCATTAGCTCAGTAGGATAGAGCAGCTGCCTCCTAAGCAGCAGGTCGCACGTTCGATTCGTGTATGGGCCGTATAATTGTTTTTTTATTGCGGCAGCGTATGAACGATTCTGCGTTGTCGTTTTGAATGATCTTTACAACCAGAAAATCCATGTCTTGCGGCGGCCTTTTATCCGTCTGTATTACCTGCCTTACCGGCTGTTCCGCTTGAAACATATCGGTAAAAATAGTATCATTTAAAGAAATATGGTTATCGTACGGTAGCAAAAATTTCAGGGTGCGCAAAAAAGATGTTGTTGAATTATACCATACATTACGATATTGCTGCGGTGATATTACTCTCCATATTGGGAGTCCTGTATTTTTCAAAAAGGAATATTCCGTCGTACGGCAGTAAAATTTTTACTTGTCTGATTGTGATTACCGGCGTTTCCGCGGTGTGCGAATGCGTATTGAACGTCGAATTTCAATTTCTTCCCGTCTCTTCCCTGATCATTACGCTGACCGGTATACTGTATTTCTGCATAAGCAATTTTCTGCCGTTCGCTGCGGCTGCATACTGTTTTGTGCTTTCTGATTCCGAGCCGCTCGGTCTGAAATCCAAACGACGGATCGCGCTGCTGATTCTGCTGAGTTTGCTTCCGTATGCAGCCGGGATGTTCTGGGGTGTTTGGAACGCCGTATCCCCGGGCAAACAGCGTATCGATTATTCGGCGGCCGTTACAGTGTATCTTTTATTCGTGTCGCTTTTGTATTTGACTGCGGGCGCCGTTTTCCTTGTGAAAAAATACCGGAGGCTGCCGGTTCATTATTTCGGCACGGCGTTCTTTTTTATCGTCGTGGTCGCGGCGGGAGCCGTCGTTCGGCTGTTTTTTCCGTTTCTGCTCATCAGTAATTTTTGTGCCGCCGTTTCGATGTATTTTTTATACATGTATATTCATAAGCCCGATAATTTTATAGACAGTCTCACCGGTTTATTCAATACGACGGCATTCGCTTCTTTGATCGATGAAAAATTCGTGCGGAAAGATCCGTTTTACGTTATCGGGTTTGTGTTGGAAGATCTTAATTTTTTGAACAATACGTTCGGAATCCGCTCCATCGACGAACTGCTTAAAATAATCGCCGTCTTTTTTACGGAAACAGCGGAGCGATTCAAAAAAACGGCTTGTTCCGACGTGTACACGATTGCGACGGATGAGTTTTGTATCGTCGTCAAAACGCAGGATATGACGGTCGTTCAAAGTATGGTGGACTGCATCCGCGAAAAATTTGAATCCGTGTGGGATTTTCAGAATACGACTGTAACACTGTTCTCCCGTATCTGCGTTATCAGATGTCCGTCCGATGCGGAGTCGGCTGCGGATATTCTCGATTTGCTTACCGCCGTAGGCGAGCAGCAGTACTATCGTGCCGGACGGGTTCTTTTTGCCGATTCGCTTGATACGACCCGGAATCGGCTGAGTCGTCAGCTTGATCGTACCATAAAAACCTCGATTCAAAACGATTTGATTTCGGTTTGGTATCAGCCGATTTATTCGATCAGCAAACGGCGCGTTATAGGTGCGGAAGCGCTCATTCGGATGAAAGATGAGAACGGAAATTTCATCTCTCCGGAGGATTTCATTCCGATTGCGGAAAAAAACGGTACGATTTTACGCATCGGAGAATTCGTATTGGAACGGGTGTGCAGTATGCTTTCGGATCTGAATCTGGGATGGTACGGTATCGAAAAGATAGATATCAATTTATCGATGATTCAGTGCATGCAGAAAACGCTGGCGGAACAGATTATTTCCATTACCGATATTTATCGGGTTCCCCGCCGGATTCTGGATTTTGAAATTACCGAAACGGCGGCGGCGTATTTGCCCAAAATGCTTCAGGAAAATATGGAACGGCTCAATTCGGCGGGCGCCGAGTGCTCGCTTGACGATTACGGTTCCGGTTATTCAAACATGAACTATTTGATAGAGCTTCCGTTCAATATGATCAAAATAGATAAGGGAATCGTGTGGTCTGCTGATAAGAAACTCCGTTCGCGTACCGCGCTTGCACACACGATTACGATGATTAAATCACTGGGAATGCAGGTTCTTGCCGAAGGTGTTGAAACGAAAGAGCAGATGCAGTGGCTTGCGTCGCTCGACTGTGATTATTTGCAGGGATATTACTTTTCAAAGTCGCTGCCGCAAAAAGATTTTCTTGCGTTTCTGGCACGGGAAATGCAGCGCAACGGTACCGCCGAAGTGCTCCCGCTTGCCGGCGAACTCGGCGACGCGAATGCCGGCGAACTCGGCGACACAATCGAAGATTTGGAAGAATTGGAAGAAGCAGAGCCGGTCGGCGAGCTGTAGCGTACGGTCGTTTGTAATGTACGCCGGCGAATTGCGGCGAGCGGTCGGCAAATTGCGGCAAGCGGCAAATTGCGGCGAGCGGCGATTCGCGCTGCCTTTTACCGGACAAAACGAAGCGCCGCGCCGTCTTTTTTTATTGCGAAAATGTTAGAACTCTTCAAAATCCGCGTCCGTAGCGGCAAGGAACGGATTCCGTTCTCCTCTGAACTCGGCGGGTTCATTTTTCGGCGATTTTACCGCAGCGGCGGTCTTACCGGCTGCGGACGGGTTACCGGTGGCGGACGGGTTACCGGCGGTTACGACCTGTTTCGCCTGAATGATTTTCTTTTCGGCAGCGTTTTGTTCCGTCGTTTCTATCTTGAAAAAGGCTACGGATTCTTGAAGCTGCACTGCTTTTGACGACAGTTCTTCCGCCATGGAGGCCATTTCTTCGGATGCCGACGCGTTTTGCTGCACAACCTGTTCCAGCTGTATAATTGCTTTACTGATCTGCTGAGTACCGGAATCCTGTTCCTTGCTTGCAGCGGCGATTTCCTGTACCAATTCTCCCGTTTTTTGTATATTCGGAACGATTTCACTGATCACTTTACCGCTTTCTTCCGCTACGGAAATACTCGTTGCGGAAAGTTCTTTTATACCCGCCGCCGCTGTTTGGCTTTTTTCAGCCAGTTTCCGTACTTCGCTTGCAACGACCGCAAATCCTTTACCGGCTTCTCCGGCGCGGGCTGCTTCAATCGCGGCATTCAGTGCCAGCAGGTTCGTCTGACTTGCAATGTCTTCTATGATGGATATTTTGGATGCAATATCGCGCATCGCCGATACGGTCTGTTCTACGGCGTTCAGCCCTTTGACACTGTTTTCTGCCGTTTGTTCGGCTATCGCCGCCGTTTGGATTGCATTGTCGGCATTCTGCCGGATATTTGAAGCCATTTCTTCCACTGTGGATGAAATCTCTTCAGTAGACGAGGCTTGCTCGCTTGTTCCGGACGATAACGTCTGGCTGGAATTGCTGATTTGCGCTGCTCCGTCCGCAATCTGGTCAGACGCGGTTTTGATGGTATTGATCGTGTTGAACAGTTGTACGCATAATTGCCGAATGCTGAAGAGCATGCTGGTTGTGTCGTTTTTCATCAGTTTGACTTGCGTCGTCAGTTCGCCGTTTCCAATGGCACCCAAAACGGCGACTGCGTAATCGGGTTCACCGCCGATTGATTTCGTAATGTAATTGGTTACGAACAACCCTATTATTATGGAAATTATTGCGGATATGATGAAAACGATTATTATCGTCAGCAATAATACTTTGAAAAGATGAGTGCTTGCTTCATCTGCTTGAGCTGCCATCTGCGTTTTACTTTCGATCAGATGGTCGAACAGTGCTTCGATCGTTTTCAGATATATTGCACCTTGTTCTTTTACTATTTTTTTTGCCTCTATAAGCGCTTGCTGGTTACCGGTTTCAGCGTATTTTTTTAGCGCAGGATGTACGTCCACCGTTCTATAGGTGTTGAACGCGGTAAAAGCTTTTTCAAGTTCATTGCACACTTTCATTATGTCGGGGTCCACAACGAGTTTTCGGAACTCTTCCAAATCTTCAAGAAAAGCTGTTTCCGCGCGATCCGATGCTGTTGTAAATTCTGCCATATCTTCCGGGTACGCAATAACAGACCTGATATTTGTCCGTATTTGATTGTACTGGTGGACCATTTTTGTAATGTACGGCAATGATTTTGTGTGCAACTGATACATTTTTTCCATTTCTTTATCGATGGTTTCCGTACCGTAGATACCTGCCAAAGCTATTATCAGTGTAAACAGCAAAATGATGATAAAACTCCCCTGCAATCGGGTTCGAATAGTCATCTTCATAAAATCTCCTTCACAGTGCTACAAGTGTTACATATGTATAATGCAATAGATATTTCTGAATGGTGGTTATTTTACCGGTGAGTTCTGCGGATGAATTATTTCATCTATCAGTCGTATAGTTCAACTGGAATTTGTCGGACTATGGAGGATGTATGGCTGAGGTATGAGTAGGGACAAAATGCGGGGGGGGGGGCTGTACATATAAATCGGTACTGCCCGCCGGCCGTTATGCTGCCGTTTATCGTTGGGTAGTTCTGAGTTATCATGCGGCTATTTTACCATAGATTATATTAATGTCAATAAGAAGCATCACAAATGGCGATGCGTGCCGGGTACGTTATTCAGGCCGAGTTCCGTTTTTCAGAACGTACGGAAGCCGATATACGTCGGCAACGCCCGAAACCAAAACGGCCCCCATTCCCATGGAAAGCGGCAGGGCGATGTCGATGTCGTACCGGTCTCCGACGGACAGGCAGTGCGAAACGGCCGCGCCGCTCAAACGCGCCGCAAGTTCAAACGGGCGTCTGTCCGGTTTCGACACGCCGCAGGTGTCGAGTCCGATGATTTCAGGAAACAGATCCGATACGCCGAGCGCTTCAAGGGTTTTTCGTGCGGGCAGCACCGGATTGTTCGTAACGCAGATGAGTACGTATGTTTCGGCAAGACGTTCGAGCGTGCGGCGCAGTTCCTCGTCCGGCTGCAAAAAGAGGGCCGGTTCGAGCAGTTCGCGTCTCCAGCGGATGCTTTCGGCGATTGGAATGCCGAAGGCGGTCAGCGCGTTTCCGAGACTTATTTTCTGACCGTCGTGTTCCGCCGCCCATTTTTCCCGGTACGCGGCGATCTGCGCGCGTGCTTCGTCCGCACTGATATCGGCGACAGCCGCGTAGCGGCGGAGCTGAATGTCGATTTGCTCAAAGGCGTACGCACTGTTCGTATACAGCGTTGAATCTATGTCGAAAATGATCGTGTGCACGCGGTCGGGAAGTGCGTATACGGTCATAGCGCCGCCGCTCCGTGCGGTTCAAAAATACGATTCGGTCGTACGAGCGCCGCCGCGCCTTCTTGAATGTCGGCAAAGATGTTCAGTCCCGTACAGGCGAGCACCGCGTCGCCGATCAGTTCCGCGTCGGGGCACGCGGTAACTTCAATCGGAATTCCCAGTGCGTCGGCTTTGAATTGCAGCCAGGCACCGTTTTTTGCCTGCCCGCCGGTAGTCCGTATGCGGGACGGAACCGGACAGCCGGCGTCTCGTGCCAGTTTGAAAAGCAGCGAAACCCCGTTTGCGACTTCCGCCGCAGTTTCGGTCAGAAATGCGTAAGCCGCGGCGTAGCGCTTCGGACGTGCGATAAGTTCCGCCACGAAGTTTTCGTACGATGCGTCGGGAGCCGTCTCTTTTTTGAGTGCGCTGAAACGGATGCCGCTGTCGGGAATCAGAACGCTGGCGTTATATAAATCCGGGATTACCGCCGGCAGAATTCGTACCGGAGCCAGTTGCCGCGGCGTCCACACGGATGCGGGGTGAGGCGCGATGCACAAATTGATTCCTTCGCTGCTGCCGGCCCTGTCGCAGACGGTTCCCGCGCGCAGTGTGTCCGTTCCGATAAGCGCTACGATAAAATCCGGCGCGCCGCAGAAAACCGGCACGTCGGACGGCAGTCCGGTTTGCCGCGCCGCTTGGGCGCTCAGAAACCCCGCGCGGTGCGCCGGCGGTACGAACGGCGGCAATTTTTCAGCCTCCAGTCGGGCGGCTGCCAGTGATTCCTCTGTCCAATATGCTTCCCGATACCGCGATTCCGGCAGAATCGTGAGCGGTTCACCGGTCAGCCGCCATATCAGGTATTCGGGACCGGAAAATATATACGGAGAGCGCTCCCAGGCGGCGGGATACGTGCTGTGGAACAGCGTCAGGCGCGGAATGAACAGCGAACGGTTCGCCGTATCGCCGCTGAGCGTTGCGCCTGTTTCCGCAGGCGTTTCGTTCCACAGCAGCGTTTCTCCGGTGCAGGCGGCGAGCGTCGGCCCGTTGCCCGAAACGCATATCCCGAGAACGCGGCATCCGCCGTCGCGAGCCGCCGTCTTTGCCTGTGCGGCGGCGCTCGTAAATGCTTCGTACCAGCGTTCCGCGCCGCCGGTTCCGTTAAATCTGATGCGGACGTAAAACAAAACGGCACCGCTCGTATCGACGAGTGCCGTTTTCAGTGAAGACGTTCCGATATCCGCGCATATGACCGCGCCGTTCATCAGTCGTGTTTTACCAGTTTTTCTATAATCGTGCGGTTGTCGAGCAAATCGCTGAGCGACTGATTGTTGTGCAGCCGGGTGATGACGTTTGCAAACAGACCGCTGACGTTCGTGCTGATATACCATTCGCATTGCAGCAATTCTTCATGATAGACGGCGTTCGTTCCGATAACGCGGTAGAACAGCCCCTTCTTATATGCTTCGTTAAATTGCTCGATGGCGTTTCCGGTAAAGAACGGCAGGCTGATAGCGGCGATAACTTTCGTCGCGCCTTCTTCTTTCAGAAATTCCATCGCTTTCAGCAGCGTTCCGCCGGTGCCGAGCATATCGTCGGCCAAAAAAGCGGCTTTGCCGTGCACGTCGCCGAGCAGCTTGACGGATTTTATATTCGTGTCTTTCGCGTTCTGCGTAACCACCGAATAATCGCGTTCCTTGTAGATCATGGCGAGCGGCTTTTTCAATCCCGTCGCGTAAAATTTATTGCGGTCGATCGCGCCGGTATCGGGTGAAACGACGACCAAATCTTCGGTACCGCCGGTCAGATCCACCAGTTTCGCCAGTTCCCTGATGATTTGATAACTTGCGTGCAGGTTTTCAAGATGCGTCCGGCTGAACGCGTTTACGATTTCGCGCGAATGGATGTCGAGCGTAATGATGCGGGCAACGCCCATGTTTTCATAAATGTGGCCGAGCAGACTGGCTGTCAGTCCTTCGCGGCCCTTTTTCTTGTGCTGACGGCTGTACGGATACACCGGCACTACCAGCGTAATCTGTTCCGCGCCCGCCTGCCGAACCGCGTCGATCGTAACGAGCATCGACATGATGTGATCGTTGACGGACAGCACCTGCAGGTTTTTGCCGCCGTTCAGTTTAATCGGCTGATGGTTTTCAACGTCCTGAAAGATGAAAACGTCTTTTCCCCGGATACATTCGTTGATTTCGGTTTTGAATTCCCCGTTCATAAAGTAAGTGAACTGTGCGTCCACTTTGAATTTGGGCGGGCGGAAGCTGTCCGTTGATCCGCGTACGCAGAGGTCCGAAGTTTTCAAATCGTTCAGAAAATTCAAATCGCGGATAACTTGGTCTTTCGTGATTTTGTAACGTTTTGAAACGACATCGCTTTTCAGATTGAAACGATGTTTATACATGTGGCGCAAATGGACGATAACTTCCTCGGCAAAAGCTTCTCCACCTGGACAGGCAACGACGGCGAGATTCGTCGGTTCGGAATAGGGCATGATTCAGACCTCATTTTTTAACGGACAGAAAGGGTTCAGAAGGCGCGCCTTTTGAAATCCCCTCTGATAATGCACCGGTAGTATTCAACTGTTTTTACCGGTAACTCGGCGCATCAAAAATAGCATGTTTCGCCCGTTTTGTCTACGGAGGATTTACCGTTTTGGAAGCGGGACGGTTGATTCGGCTTGTAAAACACCTCGAAATGAGGTAAGATACAATCGTATTTTACGAGTTTACTATTTATTACGTTTTTATAGGAGTTATCATGAAATCCGTATCAGCATTGCAGACGGCACGCTACGCGTACCAGCCCAAATTGCCGGCTGTTCTCCGCGACAATGAGCCGGAAAACGTTGCCCTTGAATTCGGCAAACCCACGACCGCCCTTGCCGATCAGGCGGAACTCGCCTCGTTATTCAAACATACGTACGGCAAACCCGAAGCCCTGTTTAAAAAAGGCGCGAATCCCGCTGCCGGCAAAAAAATCCGCGTCGGCGTGATTCTGTCCGGCGGACAGGCTCCCGGCGGACACAACGTTATCGCGGGTCTGTACGACGGCATCAAAAAAGGCAATAAGGATTCGGTCGTTTTCGGCTTTACCGGCGGACCGTCCGGTCTTATCGACGGCGAATACGTTGAAATTACCGATTCGTTCATGGACGAATACCGCAATACCGGCGGGTTCGACATGATCGGTTCCGGCCGTACGAAAATCGAAACTCCCGAACAGTACGCCGCTTCCGTTGCGACGGCAAAAAAACTCGATCTGGACGCCATCGTCATTATCGGCGGCGACGATTCCAATACGAACGCCGCGCTGCTTGCAGAGCGTTTTGCCGAATTGGGTGAAAAAACGCGCGTCATCGGCGTACCCAAAACGATCGACGGCGACCTCAAAAACGAACAGATCGAAACCAGCTTCGGCTTCGACACCGCGTGCAAAACCTATTCGGAACTGATCGGTAACATCGGCCGCGACGCGAACAGCGCCAAAAAATACTGGCATTTCATCAAACTGATGGGCCGTTCCGCCAGCCACATCGCGCTTGAATGCGCGCTCCAAACGCAGCCGAACGTCTGCCTCGTTTCAGAAGAAGTCGAAGCGCAGAAAATGACGCTGCGCCGCATCACCGACGACATTTGCTCCGTTATCGCGAAACGCGCCGCCAATAAGGAAAATTTCGGTATCGTGCTGATTCCCGAAGGATTGGTTGAATTCATCCCCGAAATGAAATCGCTGATTGCCGAGTTGAACGATACGATGGCCAAGCACGAAGCCGCGTTTAACGCCCTTTCCGACTTTGCGGCGAAAAAAGCGTGGCTCAAATCCAATTTGAGCGCCGCTTCCTACGAAACGTTCGATTCTCTGCCCGACGCTATCGCCGCACAGTTTTTGGCCGATCGCGATCCGCACGGCAACGTGCAGGTTTCCCGCATCGAAACGGAAAAACTGCTTGCTTCCATGGTTGAAAAACGCCTTGCCGAGATGAAAAAAGCCGGCTCGTATACCGGTAAATTCAGCGCGTACACGCACTTTTTCGGCTACGAAGGCCGCTGCGCGTTCCCGTCGAATTTCGACGCGGACTACTGCTACGCGCTCGGCTACACCGCGTTTATGCTGATTGCAAGCGGCGTTACCGGTTACCTTTCGTCCGTCCGCAACTTGACGGCTCCCGCCGAAAAATGGACAGCCGGCGGTATTCCGCTTACGATGATGATGAACATGGAACAGCGCCACGGCTCGAAAAAGCCGGTTATCCGCAAAGCGTTGGTTGAACTGGACGGCAAACCGTTCAAAACGTTCGCCGCGCATCGCGACGAATGGGCAGTAAAAACAAGCTACTTGTTCCCCGGTGCGATCCAGTATTACGGTCCGGCCGAAGTGTGCGACCTGACGACGAAGACGATCAAGCTGGAGCGCTGCTGAGTCTGAGCCGGCACAGCATATTGCCGTCCCGAATGCGCGTGCGTTCGGGACGTTTTTTTTGCGGTCGCCCTATGACGGTGCGGTAAGCTTTTCAAGTTCCGTAAGATACGCGAGCGCCGCTTCTCTCGTGGCGCCGCACATTTCAGCGCACGGCGTCAGGCTCGCGCAAACTGCCGGTCTTTTTTCCGTTCCGAACACCGTGCATTTCATTCGCTCGTCAAGATACGGACACGGAACCCCCGCCGGTTTCGGCGACCCGTCCGGCATCCGTATTGAGCTGATAGACGGCGCGATACAGCAGGCGCCGCACTTTTCCCTGCAATTCATGCCCTATGGTAGCGCGGCGATGCGCAAGCGTCAAGAATCGAGCCGTGCCAAGAATCGAACAGTGCCGGTAATCGGCGTATATCCGCGTTGCCTTTTCGGCCGTTTTTGTGTATCATTATAGTATGAAACTGTATACGAAACATCAAATGATCCGTACGGCCGCCGTAAGCGCCGCCCTCGTTTTTGCGTGTGCGCTGGCCGTCTTTTTCATGTTTTTCAGGATAAATCCGCCGCAGTCGTCCGCACAGGAAGCGCAGACGGCGTCCGCGCAAACTGAACCGGCGCTTTCCGCTTCTGGGGAAACTTCTTCGGCACAAGAGGGAGCCGAACCGCAGACGATCATGCTTGAAGAAAAAGCCGTTCCCGGCAGCGCCGATTCGTTCGTGCTCCAGACGGCGGTTAAAGCCGATCCGGTTTACACTGCCGATATGAAGGCTTCGTACACGCAGGATGAACTGCAGAATATCAGCGTGTATGAAAAATGCAACGAAGCGGTCGTGAACATCAACACGCAGGTTATGGCGATAAACTGGTTCTTGGAACCCGTACCGCAGGAAGGCGGTTCCGGTTCCGGTTCCATCATAGACAAACGCGGCTACGTGGTAACCAACGTGCACGTCATTTCCGACGCGTATAAAATTTACATTTCACTTTCCGACGGAACGCAGTACGAAGGCCGCGTCGTCGGGACAGATTCGGCGAGCGATATCGCGGTGCTTAAATTCGATCCGCCGGCGGGAGTCGAACTGAAAACGATTGCGTTCGGCGATTCCGATAATCTGAAAGTCGGCCAAAAAGTGATTGCAATCGGCAATCCGTTCGGTTTCGATCGTACGATGACGACGGGCATCGTTTCCGGTCTCGGACGCCCGATTCAAAGTTCAAACAATACCATTATCCGCAACATGATTCAGACCGACACGGCTATCAACCCCGGAAACTCCGGCGGGCCGCTGCTGGATACGCAGGGACGCATGATCGGTATCAATACGATGATTTATTCCACGTCCGGAAGTTCGGCCGGCGTCGGCTTCGCCGTTCCGGTTAACACGGCGCGCCGCGTGGTGTCGGATCTGATTCAGTACGGTACGGTACGCCGCGGTGTTATTCACGCTTCGTACGTGCAGCTGACTTCCGCGATTGCGTCGTATGCCAAATTGGGCGTTTCTTCCGGTTTGCTGATTTCGGAACTCGAAAAAAACAGCAACGCGGCAAAAGCGGGGCTCGCCGCGGGAACCGAAGCGGTCAGATACGGCAGCACCCGCAATTCGCGCATCATTTATCTGGGCGGCGACGTAATCACCGCGATAGACGGTATCAGCGTTACATCGCTCGCCGATTATTATTCGATTCTTGAAAGCAAGCGGCCCGGCGACACAGTGCGCGTAACGGTGTACCGGAACAAAAAATATCAGGATATCAACGTAACGCTCGCCGCGGAATAGGGGGCTTGATGAGACCATTTAAAGTCGTCGCTCCGTACGAACCTTCGGGCGATCAGCCGCAGGCTATCGAGCGCCTTGTCGAAGGTTTTCTGCGCGGAGACACGTATCAGACGCTCAAAGGCGTAACCGGATCCGGCAAAACGTTTACGATGGCCAAGATAATCGAAAAGGTGCAGCGGCCCACGCTCATTATCAGCCACAACAAGACGCTGTCCGCGCAGCTGTACCGCGAATTCAAATCGTTTTTTCCCGACAACGCGGTGGAATATTTCGTGTCGTATTACGATTATTATCAGCCTGAAGCCTACGTTCCGGCGCGCGACTTATATATAGAAAAAGATGCGTCAATTAACGATGAAATCGACCGTATGCGTCTGGCCGCGACGTACAGTCTGATGGAGCGGCGCGACGTTATCGTCGTAGCGACGGTTTCCTGTATTTACGGTTTGGGAATGCCCGAATTGTACAAGGATATGCGCATCCATATAGAAAAAGGCCAAACGCTCGATCCCGCCGCGTTCGGACGGCAGCTCGTTACTTTGCAGTACGAACGCAACGACGCCGTGCTCGATCGCGGCCGGTTTCGCATCCGGGGCGACGTTCTGGAAGTGTATCCGGCTTATATGGAAACCGACGAAGCGTACCGTATTGAGCTCGACTGGGAAGAGATCGTGCGCATCCGTCGGTTCAATACGATTTCGGGTGAAATAATAGAAGAACTCGACGAAACTACGATTTATCCGGCAAAGCACTTCGTCGTGCCGCCGGAAATGCTCAAATCGGCGACGGATCGTATCAAGTCCGAAATGGAAGACCGCGTGCAGTTTTTGCAGCAGACCGGCAAAATACTGGAAGCCGAACGGCTGAAAACGCGCACTTCGTACGATCTTGAAATGCTTTCCGAAATGGGGTATTGCCCCGGTATTGAAAATTATTCGGGCCCCATCTCAGGCCGCCGCTCCGGTGAGCCGCCGGCTACGCTGCTGCACTATTTTCCGTCCGACACGCTGTGCCTGATAGACGAAGCGCACGTAACGGTGTCCCAGATCGGCGCGATGTACGAAGGCGACCGTTCGCGCAAGCAGAATCTGATAGACTTCGGCTTCCGACTGCCGAGTGCGCTCGACAACCGTCCGCTCAAGTACGCCGAGTTTGAATCGATGATCAGTCAGACGATTTACGTAACGGCGACCCCGCGCGAACAGGAAATAAAGCGCAGCACGCAAGTGGTGGAACAGCTGATCCGTCCCACCGGATTGCTGGATCCTATCGTTGAAGTACGCCCCAGCGAAGGGCAGATGGAAGATATTTACGGTGAAATAAAAGAGCGCATCGCGCGCGGCGAACGGTGTCTGCTTTTGACGCTGACCAAAAAGATGGCCGAGGATTTGACCGAATATCTGGACGGGTTGGGACTCAAAGTCAGATATATCCATTCCGAGGTCGAAACGATCGAACGCGTTGAAATCCTTAAAGGTCTGCGTTCCGGCGAATTCGACGTGCTGATCGGCATAAATCTGCTGCGCGAAGGGCTCGATTTGCCTGAAGTGTCTTTTATCGCGATTCTCGATGCCGATAAAATCGGATTTCTGCGTTCGGCGACCAGTCTGATCCAAATAATCGGGCGTGCGGCGCGAAATCAGAACGGGATGGTCGTCATGTACGCGGATCGTGAAAGCGACGCGATGAAAGCCGCGATTGAGGAAACCGTACATCGCCGCGAAGTGCAGGAAGCGTATAATACGGCGCACGGTATTACGCCCGCGACGGTTTCCAAAGCGGTGGCGGACATTCTGGTGCGCCAGAATGAAGACAAAAAAGCCGCCGTGGAAACCGAAACCGCCGTATTGCGCAAAAGCGTCAACCTGTTCGTTCCGGCGCAGCGGCGTAAACTTATCAAAGCGCTTGAAAAGCAGATGTCCGAATTTGCCGACTGCCTCGAGTTCGAGCAGGCTGCCGCCGTGCGCGATGAAATCGCCGCGATCAAGGAACAGTACGGCGCGTAAGACGTACAGCCCCATAAGGCGAGCAACCGTAAGACGTGCAGCCGTGCCGGATTTACCGTGTGCGGCCGGCCGGTCTCAGCCGCGATGAAATTGAAGCGCCGCCAGCAGTTCCAGCGCCGCCGGTACCGAGTTTCCCACCGCTTTCTGCAGCGGCATGAGAAAGATTCTGCCGGTACCGGAGTCGCCGAACGCCAGTGCGCCTGCGACAGTTCCGGTTTGCGTGTCTTCTACAATTCTGACGTACGGACTTTCGCTTAAAACGTGTTCTTTCCAGTTTCCGGATTGAACTTCCTGGTCGGTGAGCACCGCTTTTCCGGCGGAAACGGTTTCCTTGTTTCCGATTGAAAGCGTCGTGCGCGGAACGGTTTGGCGGTACGGTTCAGGCTGAGGAACGCTTTCCGGATACAGATAATGCGCGGCGTTTTGTGCGGCCGTTTTCGCCTGTTCGAGCGCCGCCGGAACGATTCCCCAGACGACCCCTTCAAATTCGGCACAGTCGCCCGCGGCAAATACGGCCGGTTCGGACGTCCGCATGGAAGCGTTTACCGTGATACCTTTGCCGCACGCGATTCCTGCCGTTTGAGCCAGCCCCGTTTCGCTGCGTACGCCCATCGAAAGCACGACCGTTTCCGCCGGATCGTTTCCCGCTGAAAGCGGCGCGAGCAATTCCTGCGGCGTGCGGGTTTCGAGCAGCGCCAAATCGAGCGAAACGCCGGTGTGCACGGTGAGGCCTTCCGCCGTAAGATATTCGGTCAGCAGCGCGGAAGCCGTCCGGTCAAGCTGGCGCGGCAGCAGATACGGAGCAGTTTCGACGATATGTACGCCGTTTACTCCGGCCGTTTTGAGCGCGCGGGCGGCTTCTATGCCGAGCAGTCCGCCGCCGATGACAACGGCTGCGTTCCGGTGCGTTTCAATCCGTTTTTTGAGCGCACGGGCGTCGGCAATCGTTCGCAGCGTAAAAACGCTCCCGAAAGCCGGGCTTTCCGGCGACGGTCTGCACGGAGCGAACGCGCGCGCCCCTGAGGCGATGATCAGTACGTCGTAGGACAGCGTTTCATTCGTTCCCTGCGCGCTGCGAACGCTGAGCGTTTTTCGCTGGCAGTGCAGATCGGACGCTTGCGTTTCCGGTAAGACGGTGATGTTCTGCCGGCGGAACCAGTCGTGCCGGTGCAGTACGAGCGCTTCTTCTGCAAGCGTTCCGGCAACGAATTCGGGCAGACGGATTCTCGAATAATCCGGCGGGTTTTCAGCGGATACGATCGTTATGTTCAGATCCGTTCCCGGATAGAGTTTCCGCAGTTCCGCCGCGGCGGTGATTCCTGCGATTCCCGCTCCGATAATAACAGCTTTTTTCATGGACAGCTCCTTTCCGTTCCGTCGGCGTACCGCCGATTCGCGTTTTATCCGTAAATCGTACTATAAAATATCCGGAGCGCTTTGTACAGTACTTGACGCTTTGCGTTCGGAAAATTATGCTGTACGAATGCAATGCGTATTACTTGGCACCGGCACCAGTCACGGAATTCCCGTTATCGGCTGTTCGTGTCCGTGCTGTACTTCTTCGGATGCACGCGACAAAAGGCTCCGTTCCAGTTTGTGGATAACGGACGGATCTGCGGACAGCGGAGCGTATACTTCCATTATAATAGATACGGGACCCGAATTCCGCATTCAGGCGTTACGGTTCGGAATAAAGAAATTGGATGCGGTTTTTTTAACGCACGGACACGCCGATCATCTGAACGGTTTGGACGACGTGCGTATTTTTTCCCATACGTGTCCCGGCGCCGCTGCGGACAGTTCCGACGCGGGACTGCCCGTATACGGAAACGCTCAGACGATAACCGACGTGCACGAACGTTTTTCCTATATTTTCCATCCGCCGACGGAAGGCGGCGGCACGCCGAAATTGCATACCGTCGTGTGCAGCAGTAGCCGGGACGCAGAAGGTATCAAGGCTGGATCTCTGACGCTGATTCCCGTTCCGTTGCTGCACGGTTCTCTTGAAACGACCGGTTGGCTCGTTTCCGACGGGCGGTCGTCCGTTGCGTATCTGACCGATTGCAGCGTTATCCCCGATTACTCGATCGCACTGCTGCAGTCGCAGCGTACGCCCATAGAACATTTGATTATAGACGGCCTGCGCCGCCGCCCTCACGATACGCATCTGTCATTCGACGAATCGATCGCTTACGCACTGCGTGCCGGAGCGAAGCATATTTGGCTGACGCATATCTGTCACGATATGAAGCATGAAGAAATCGACTCGTACGTACGGGCGTACGATCTTAGACACACCGATTCAGAGAATCGGACGTGCCGGGCTTCGACCGTTGCTCCCGCGTACGACGGACTCGTGCTGCGCGTTCCGGATTCCGCCGGAACGGAGTGAAACTTAAATAGTACCTTCGTATACGAGCAGCTGTGTACCGTCGATAGTGACGACGAGTCCCGATTCGAGCGTCGTCGTGGCGCCGGCTACGCTCGTAAGCCAAACCAGATTCGGATTGACCATAGCCAGAATCTGTTCCGAAAGTTCTGAACCGTGTTCGGCGATAACACCGTTTACTATGCGCAGTATCGGTATGTATTCCTGCGTGATGTTCCGGCAGACCAGAATTTCGCCGCCGTGATGTTTGAGCAGACCCCGCGCTTCGCCGGGAGTTGCGGCGCGCACGATGCGGCCGGATGCTTTCGGTTTTTCAGGATCGGCGCTGCCGCCGGATAAACCGCGAGCGAGTACGTTGCCCACCATCAGTACGCGCACCGTGTTCAGCATGAGCGGGCTGAACAGCGGTACGCCGGCCGCCAATACGATTCGGTCTGAGATATGGATAGCGCCGGCGTCGAGCGCCGTTTTTACAGCGTTTTGAATCATTTCGTTCGAGTCGTCCGCGCGTTTCGTATGGAGCGGTACGACGCCCCAGTACAGCAGCAGCTGGCGCGCTACGACGGGATCCGGCGTTACCGCGATGACGGCTTGTTCCGGGCGGTATTTGCTTATCATATGAGCGGTGTGCCCCGAAAGAGTCGGCGCAATGATGACCATCGCTTTTACGTCGCGCGCGGTGGTATAAGCGTTTCTGGCCATTATGAGACCGATGTTGCCGATCGGATAGTATTCGTCGGACATGTCTTCCGTATTCATTTTCCTGCAGAATTCCGCGGAATCTTCAACGGTAACGGCGATGCGCGCCATCGTCTTTACGGCTTCCACCGGATAGGCGCCGTTCGCCGTTTCTCCTGAAAGCATGACGGCGTCGGTACCGTCGAAGATGGCGTTCGCCACGTCGGTCAGTTCGGCACGAGTGGGACGCGGATTGACGATCATGGAGTCGAGCATTTGAGTCGCCGTGATGACGGGTTTGCCCGATCGGCGGCATATTTCGATAATATGTTTTTGGGCGAGCGGAATCCGTTCGGTGGGCAGCTGTACGCCCAAATCGCCGCGGGCTACCATGACACCGTCCGCCGCTTTAACGATTTCTTCTATATTATTGAGCCCTTCTTCGTTTTCGATCTTGGCGATTATTTTTGCGCGGCTGTTGATTGATTCAAGGTACCGGCGGATTTCGTTTACTTCGGATGCAAAACTGACGAAACTTGCGGCGACGAAATCGATTCCCTGTTCGGCGCCGAACGCGAGGTCGCTTTTATCCTGATCGTTTATGATCGGAAGCCCCGCGTGTATGCCGATAAGATTGACGTTTTTCCGGCTTCCGATGCTGCCGGTATTACGCGCGACGCACCGCACCGTTTTGCCGGTAACTTCGGTAACGTCGAGTTCCAAGAGACCGTCGGCAATGAGTATACGGACGCCGGGAACGGCTTTTTCAGGGAGTGCCGTCCAGGTTACGGAAAGCCGTGCCGGCTGCGATTCAGTTGCCGCCGTCGTTTCCTGCCCGTCGACGGTAATCAGAATCGTGTCGCCGGTGCGGATCGTAACCGTTCCGCCGCCGGCCGTCATGCCGGTACGGATTTCGGGCCCTTTCGTGTCAAGCAGCAGCGCGACGGGTATTTTCAATTTTGCGGATACCCGCTTTACCCGATCCATTGCTTCTTTGTGCGTATCGTGTGTTCCGTGCGAAAAATTGAAACGGGCAATATTCATGCCGGCCTGCACTAATTGTTCTATTATACTGTCGTCGGCAGTGGTGGGACCCATCGAGCAGACGATTTTGGTCTTTCTGGAAAACATGTCCACAGTATGCTGAAGGAACGATTATAAGTCAAGAGGGCGGTTTCCCGTATCAGGTCCGATAACCCGGTCGGCTTAAACGGATGTTTTGCCGACCGGATACCGTGCCTGTGCGTTTAAAATTTCACGCCGAACGAAAACGACGGGTACAGTGCGACGGCAGTATCCGAGACCGTGAACTGCAGCGGGTTCCTGTGCTCCCAAATGGCGAACGCGCCGTCGTTCCAACCGCTTACGTGCAGATCCGCAGTGAACGCGGCAAAGAAAGACAGGTGCTTGAAAATCGACACGTTCGCGGTAACGCGCGCAGACGGCATGTTCATTCCGCTGAAATAGGACAGCAGCTCTTTGCCTTTTGCTTCAATCGTTTGCGACGGCGCGTTATTTTCAACGAGTACGTGCATTTGTTCGTTATACTGTGATAAAAACGCTATGTCGAAAACGCTTTTCCAAATCAATTCCATATCGAAAGAAAAGTGCTTCCATCCGGTCCGGCAGCCGACGCCGAATCCGGTGATTGCATACGAGTCTTTCCGTACGTTCTTTCCGGCCAGCCAGGTGGTATAGAATTCTTTCGTACCGCCTTGATACTGCACGAACATGTTGCCTTCGGTATCGAAATAGAACGCCGGCGACATGATGCCGTCGTATATGAAGTTCAGCAGTCCGATAGAGGCACCTTTGCAGTGGTGGGCAACGTTGATCGGCGCGATTTGAACGCCTTCAACCGTATCGGCAACGTTAACGATACCGGCAGCTTGTAATCCGCTGATATACGACGTAGTGTTTACCAAACCCGCTGCCTGAATTCCTTTGAAATTGCCTTTATTGACGTTAACCAGACCCGCTGCCTGAATTCCCTTGAAATCACTGGCATTGACGTTAACCAGTCCCGCTCCCTGAATTCCCGAACCGGAACCGGCTGTATTGACCAAGCCTGAGCTCTGAATGCCGGTCATCGAGCCGCTGACGACAGAAGTCCAGCCGGATCCTTGTATGCCTTTCATGTCTTTCGTAACGATACTTATCAGACCCGATCCTTGAACGCCGACAACGTACGTATTTTTGCCGACGAGCATGTTCGCCGACAAATTAACCAAATCGTCCGGCTTGAACGGGAACGTCAGTCCCGGTACGAATCCGACGACGACCGGTGTGCCGGTTTTCAACTCGTCGAGCGCGGTTTCTTCCGGTTCCGCCGGATCTTCTGGTTCCGGATTGTCTGCTCCGCGGGCCGTGTTCCGCACCCGTGAAATCGGTTTAAGTTCGGTTGAGTCGAATAGATACGTTTCGCTGCTTTTTAAGACGACGGATGCCTGTGCCGTCGCTGTTGCAGTGATTACGGTAACGATATACGAACCGGCCGGAAGCGCGAGCGCCATTTTACTGCCGGTAATTTTGTTTATTTCCGAGACGAGGCGGCCTGCCTGCGTACGGATAAGGAATTTGCCTTCCGCTCCGGATGGAATGACGAGTACCGATTCGGCGGAGGAAATGTCGGTCAGCACCAAATCTCCGGAGCCGACGAGCGTTATGTTGTACGCCGGATGCTGCGGGCCGATGGAACTGTTTTCCGTGAGCGCGAGCGTTTCGTTGAACGCATAATAATACAGTTCGTTCAGGGAAACTTTTCCGTCGCCGGATGTATCCGCGGCACCCCGTAAGCCGGTGACCATTGCGTGAGAAAAAAACGACGCTTGAATGCTGTCCGATTCCTGCGATGCTTCGCTTTCGGAGCTTGACGTCAGATACGCGTGTCCTTTGACGATGTTGGAATCGTCCACCAGAAACGATTTTTGGCGCTGGCCGCCTTTAGCCCGAACGAAATTGCCGGAAAAACACGAGTCGAGTATGACGACGTGCACGTCGCTGGGAACTTCGTTGATGCGCTCTTTGAGCTCTTCGTATCCGTAGGAATTTTCGCCGAACAGCAAGGCGTTTTCATCGGAATGACCCGAATAGTAAAAGATGAATTCCGTACGTTTGGCGTTCGTTCCGCTTTTTTTGATACGTTCCGTGATTTCATCGACAGTTCGGTCGACAATTTGTTTGGTGGGAGAAAGCAGCAGATAACTGTTTTCCTGCGGAATGCCGCCGATTTCGGTCATCGTGTCGGCGAATCTGACGGCGTCGCTTCCCGCGTACCACAGCGTTTCTCGTCCGCCGCCGCCTTCGTTCGAAGCGACGTAGACGGCGTACCGCTCGACGGCGACTTGATTTTCAGCCGCCTCCGGTGCGGCGAATGCTGCGGCTGCGGCTGCGAGTACATATACGGCGGCGGCAAACGTTTTCATTTTATTCGGCATATCGTGTCTCTCCTATTTTAATATCAGCATGTCGCTGACGGCGGCGTTTTGCGGAACGCATTCGGATAAGTCCGACGTCATGATGTCCGCCGGATGTTCTTTTCGCAGCGCCGCCGTGATCTGCCGTACGGAAAACGGTTTTTCCGCCGTTACGAATACGAACCGTTCAAACACCGGCGCGTCGTCGAGTTCGTATGAAAAATCAAGCGGTATTTCCTTTCCTGCGGAAAGTTCCGCGCTGACGTCGGTATCGGGAAAGTGCCGGGTAACGATACCGTTTCCGTCGATCGAAAATATGGCGCCGTATCCGCCGGCTGCAACGTAGCTTATCTGAATGAGGTCGCCCGCGGCGGCGGAATCCCTGTTTTTAAGCCGTACGATACCGTCGCCGTTTTGTTTGTACAAGTGCAGTGCGTTTTGCGCAGCGCCTTTGACTCTGATTGCGGCGGCTTTGTCGGGGCTGGCGGCGGCGTCCGCCGTCCGGGATTGTATTCCCAGAGAAACGGCGGCGACCAATACCGCGGCCGCGGCGGCCGGTACGCATACGCTTAAAAACATATGGCGGGCGGCGCGGCGTTTTACTTCCGTTTCCCGGTGCAGCCGGAACCGTTTGCGCTGAACGTCCGGTTCCATGCGGTGCGCCGGATACGCCGCCAAAATTTCCCGATCAGATTCTTCCAGCCGCCGCAGGTATTCGGCGGATGCGCCGCCGCCGCTGAGTTCTCCCAGACGGATCCGTTCGTATGTGAATGCGTTATCTTTCATATCGTGTTCCTCCGGCGCAGGTATGCGCCTTTTTCCGCAGCGCGGACAGCCGCTTTCTGATTCCCGATACGGACATGCCGACCTGAGCTGCGGTTTCTTCGAGCGTCAGACCGTCTACGTAATGGATCAGCGCGATGTTCCGCGTCGATTCTTTGGTTCCGTTGAAGATCGTGTCCAGAAAAAGCGCGGCGTCCGTTACCTGCTCGTGCGCGGCGGCGGTGTCTGCGATTTCCTGTATGACGTCTTCTATCTGCGGCGCCCAGCGGATTGCGTCCGCCCTCATTTTGTTCAGACACACTCGGGTCGCCGTAGTGTAAAACAGACTGGCACAAACTCCGGTCAGAGAATCCTTGTGTTCGAGTATCCGGGCAAAGACATCCTGCATTGCGTCTACTGCGTTTTCTTCATTTTGCAGCAGGTATCGGCAGCGGCGCAGGACCATAGGTCCGTACTTTTCATACAGTTCCGCGAAGTTGTAATCTGTCGTGTTCGTTTTTGACTTCATTGTACAATTTGTTCCTGTCGTATAATATAACACACCGGTATGCAGAATTCGTCACTTGATCTGAAAATAAAAGGCGTTTTATCCGTGCGGTGCAGCGGACGGAGCGGAAACGGATGGAACTGAGGGGATTGCGTGCGGAGCGGCGAATGAATGCGGCCGTGCGCGCTATCGTTTGCACGGGACCCGTTTCCGGGCGCATTCAGACTAGCCCGGATTGGAGGGGCCGGTCGAAGACCGGGTGAAAGGGGGCGCGGGCGACCGATACGCCGATCGTTTTTCGGCGGGTCCGCGCTCCCTTTTACCGGCCGGGAGGGAAAGCCCCGAAAAGCCGGTTTGCGTTACGGGGCGCTCAAAATAAAGATCAATACGAGCTGAATTTCGTTTTATAGCCCGATTTTACCGAAACGAGCGAACCGTCGGCGCTGCTTTCGTTTCCGTAGCGGTATTCGTATTTCAGCAGTTCACCGGGAACGTCGGGTGAGATCCACCATTTGAACGATATGCGTTCTTTGCTTGAACCGTATTCGTAGACCAGTTTTTCGGCGTTCCAGGAACCTGCGGGAACCGAAACTTTTTCGGTGCCTTGCGAGTATTCTTTGATGGCTGCAAAATCGGCGGGAAGGCCCATCAGTGCGGCCGATTGCGCGTATGCGCCGGATGATTCGGTCGGAGAGGACGGTACCGGGAAGACGTATTCTTCGATATCTTTCGTTTCGGAATCGTAGTACCGTATTTTCTTTACGCGCAGCTGCGTGTCGATGAGGGCTTCAAATTCAAGCGATTCGCCGTCGACTTGGTAGCGCAAATACCACCAGGAGTCCGCGCCGTCAACTTTTTTGAGCAGCGCAATTTCGCTTGCCGTTTCGTTCGTTTCATTCGCGTCGTACTGTTTCTGCTTCCAGCTGATGCCTTGTCCTTCGGCCAGTGCGGTGTAATAATCGGGATACAATCCGCCGACATAGAATGCGGCGGCGAACACTTGATTGAAGGCGGCTTGCATTGCCGCCGCGTTGCCCGCCTGAACGGCTCCCGTATATTTGGCTTTGATTCCGTTGAAGTCCGGTTTGTTTTTGATCCAGAACCTGATGCCGATGTTGACCGGAATCGATACCTGCAGTCCGCCGCCGCTGCCGAACGCGAATCCGGCGGAAGGAACGATTTGGGCGTACGGTTCTATGAAATCGTTCAGAAAAAACGCGTTGACACCGATCGGAATGCGGCCGCCGACGCTGAATCTGAACGGACTGATCGCCGCTCCCGCGTAGGCTCCCGCTCCGGCGTATAAATTGAACGTTTCCGTCAGCGGTTTGTTGATAAGCCAGAAATCTGCGAACACGGCGAACCTTTTGAGGCCGTTCGATTCGCTCAGTCCGAATACGAACGGGCTGGTTTCCGTAAACCGGAACGTAATCGCGACGTCTTCGGCGAACGAAGCTTCCGTCGTTCCGTTATCCATGATACCGATGGCCGGTCCGCCTTGGATACCGATTCCCTGTGCAGAAATCGCCGCCGCGGCGCACAGCAACAGTACGGGCAAAATAATTTTTTTCATATATCCTCCTGCTTTGAATTGATCGGCGCCGCGTAGTTCCCGGAGAAACCGTACCGGACGCTTCGTTTCAGTATAAGTTGAGATCAGATGGAAAAAAATCACCCGAAACGGGTGATTTTGCGGCGTAAAAGCGTTTTCTTTTGTTATATTCATGTATCCGTGTTATAATTTCAGTATGAGTAAAAACGTTGATTTTAAGCGGCTTGTCGCGCGGAACGACTGTCTGAGGAGGAAGATCGGCATACCGATGCTGATCGGATTCGAGTGTTTTACCTTGTGGCAGTTCGGCGTGGTATATTTTGCCGGAAATTCGTTTTCCGTCGAGGGCCGTACGGTTCTTCCGGGCTCGGTTGCGTCGACGGCGGCAGTTATTGCGATAGGGGGGATTTGTTCCGTGCTGTCGGTTTACTTTCTGCCGCGGCGGATAGGGGTGACCTCGCGCGTAGGATTGACGGTGTCTTTAGCTGCTTCGGCGGCGCTTTTTTTCCGCTGCCGGAAGCGCTGCTTCAGGCGGCGTTTCTGACTGAAACGTTTTGCTGCATGTTATTGTTCGGGAACTGTTTTGCGGTTACGATTCTCTGTTTTACGGAAAAAAGCGCCTTGACGCAGGCTGCTGTCTCCGTGCTGTTTCCGGGGGTTTTTATTGCCGCGCTGCACGGCGGGCTGTTTTCGGTTTCATTTTACGAATTTGCGCTCGTGTCCTTATTGGCTCAGGGCGGAATGCTCGCCGCTTGGCTGCAGGTTCCGGTCAGGCTCGACGTCCGGTTCGTGGGCGACCGTTGTTCCGATAGTGATGATTGCCGCGGCGGCGGTGATTGTTCCGGCGGCGACAGCTGTTGCGGTAAGGGCGATTATTACGGTAAGGGCGGGCGCGAAACGGATGCCAGCGGTGCGGGCAACGGGCGGCCTGCAAAAAAAAGGCGCAGCGGGGGACTTGTTGCGGGTTTATTTGCGTTGATATTTTTTGCTACGATGATAATGCAGATGGGACTGAACGCCGCAGAGAGCGTCCGGTTCGGCTTGTCGGTAACGTACGCGTCGTCGATGGCCGGTGCGCTTTTATTTCTTTATTTATGGAAACGAAAACGCGTGGGTGCGTTCACGGCGTTTTCGGTTTTTATGAGCGTCGCCTGTGCCGGTTTTATCCTGTTTCTTGCTTCCAGAGTGCTGCCGCTGCTGACATACGCGGCGTGTGCGACGATCGGTTTTTCTTTTATCATGTTTTCTTTGATCGTGTATTTCGGTTTGTCCGTGTTCCGTCTGTATCCGTCGCGCTGGGTTATCGCGGGGTTTCCCGCGTTCGTCACCATCGCCATGCTTGTTCATTCGTTCGTTTTGGAAGTGTTCCGGTCCCGCATCGAGCTGCTGTATACGATATACGCTTTGGCGGCGCGGACTGTTGCTGCATGGTTACAGCAGTACGCAAATTGCCGGAAAGCTTTCCATCAGCCGCAATACGGTGGATACGCACCGCAAGGAAGTATATTATAAACTTGATATTCATTCGCGGCGGGAACTGTTCGCGCTTGCCGATCGGGAAAATTGGTTGTAAGCGTGCGGCGGATTAGTTTTGAACGGGCGGAACATGACATACTGTTGTCAGGTTTCTTATGATATGATAATGCGTTCACGTGTAACGGAGCCGGCGGGTGCACCGTACCGGATTTCCGAATCGATCCGTTTTACATGTGCCGGGAGGTATATATGGAATTTGTTACGCTGTCGAAAGAAAACCTGGCGCGCGAACATATTTGTTGTGCGATTTCACGCGAATCTGATTGTCAGGTCTCCTCGAAAAAGGCGTGGTTGAACGCACGCTTTACCGACGGTCTGGTGTTTACGAAGGGAAACGTCCGGGGAAAGTGTTTTATCGAATATATTCCCGCCGAACGCGCGTGGGCACCGATCTGCGCACCCGATTATATGTACATAAATTGTTTATGGGTGTCCGGTCAGTTTGCCGGGCAGGGAAACGCGGACGCGCTGCTTGCGTCTTGCGTTGCCGACAGTACGGAAAAGGGTAAAAAAGGGTTGGTCATTCTTTCTGCTGAAAGGAAATTACCGTTCTTGGCGGATCCGGCGTTTTTGAAGCACAAAGGATTTTTGCCGGCAGACCGTGCGGAGCCGAATTTCGTGCTGTATTATCTGCCGTTTGACGCCGCCGGTTTTGATTCTGATAAGCCTTCGTTTCTGCCGCATTTGAAATCGTCCGGTCTGCCGACCGAAACGACGGTCGCCGTGGGAGAGCCATTTACGGGGATGTCCTCGACTCAGAATGCCGCGGCAGAGACGGTTTCAGCGCTGCCTGAGACGTCGGTTTCAGCGCCGGCCTGCACGGGATTCACCGTGTATTATTCGCACCAGTGTCCGTTTCCGGCAAAATACGTGCCGATTCTGGAAGAAACCGCGCGGAAACTCGGCGTGCCGTTTACTGCCGTGCGTTTTGAGACGGCCGAGCAGGCCCGACGGTCGCCTTCGCCGTGCACGTCGTTCAGCCTGTTTCACGACGGGCGTTTTATCACGAACGAAATACCTTCCGCCGCGAAATTTGAAAAACTTGCCGTGTCCCTGAACGCTGTGCGGGGGGCAGACCGTGCCGATTGTTGAGCGAACCGTTTCTGCCAAAAATCTCCTTTCAAAATCGAATCTGCCGACTGCCGATTACGTCATCAATCCGTACGTCGGCTGCCCTCATGCGTGCGCGTATTGCTACGCGAGCTTTATGAAGCGTTTTACCGGGCATAACGAACCGTGGGGCAGCTTTATCGATATAAAACAGTGCAGCGCACCGATCGACATGCATAAAATAACCGGAAAATCGGTGTTCCTTTCATCCGTTACCGACTGCTATAACCCGTATGAGCAAAAATACCGGCTGACCCGGCGTATTTTGGAACAGTTGTGTACTGCGGATTGTGTATTGGGTATTTCGACCAAATCCGACTTGATTCTGAGAGATATCGATCTGCTCAAAAAATGCCGCAATTTGACGGTTTCCGTTTCGCTGAACACGCTTGATTCACGTTTTCAGAGTGATATGGACTGCGCCGCTCCGGTGGAGGCCCGCCTTGAAGCGCTGCGGACTTTGCATGAAAACGGAATCCGTACCGTGTTGTTCATATCACCGATGTTTCCCGGTATTACGGATTTTAGGGCGCTTATCGAACGGTCACGGCCGTTCGTGGACACGTATTGGTTTGAAAACCTGAATCTGCGCGGTTCGTACAAATCTGCAATTCTTTCGTATATCTATCGGTCGTATCCTCAGTTATCGGAATTGTATACCGAAATTTTCATTCACAAAAACGGGCAGTATTGGGAATCGCTCGCACTTGAAATCGATTCCTATTGTACGGCCCGCAATATAGATTTCGTCAATTATTTTTATCATGAAAAGCTCGTTAAAGGTGCAAAAATATCCTAGCGCGGTTTTTTTGCGGAAATACTTATTTGCAATCAGGAGTCCGTATAGTGGAACAGTCTTCAATAACGGTGAACGGACGGAGGTTCGATATCGTTTCGCTGCTCGGAAAAGGAAAGGGCGGTTATTCGTATCTGGTTCGCGGCTGCGGCGGAGAGTACGTTGTAAAACAGATACATCATGAACCGTGCAGTTACTATACGTTTGCAGATAAACTTGAAGCCGAATTGCGCGATTACGGGACGCTGCGCTCCGCCGGTATCAGGATTCCTTTTCTGATTGACTGCGATACGGAACACGAGCGTATCTTAAAAGAATACGTTCCCGGGAACACCGTGTACGAGTACGTACTTGCAGATAAAGACGTGTTGCCGTACGTGCGGCAGGTGCGGCTCATGTGCAGCGTATTGTATCCTATCGGTATAAATATAGATTATTTTCCGACGAATTTTATCGTAAATCGTGAGTTGTTGTATTATATCGATTACGAATGCAATCCGTATGCGGATGCCTGGAATTTTGAAAATTGGGGAATAACGTATTGGACAAAAACGCCTGAATTTCTTACGTATGCGGCGAGTCGGTAACGGAGCCGTCGAAAAACTTATTTTAAAAACCAATAAGAAAGGCGGATGTTTCCAGTTGTCGTTCGGAGAGTTTCGGTAATAAGTGATAAAATATTTTTTCCGCTTTTTTCTCTTGCAAAATGCACAAGGTATGTTATAATTAATAACTAACACGGAGATTTCTCCGGTTAAATGAGAGTTAGTTTCGGCGACCTTGTTTAATAGGTCTATAGAACGTCAGCTTTATATTTACATCGCGGTTTACTGAGCATTTTTAATGCTGAGTTCATTTTGTCTCATCACGTTTCGTCCTGTTTTTGCGGCAGTCAGACGAAAGGGCTTGTTGTGTCCTGCTTTTTTTACATTTTATCATCAAGTCGTCGTTTGTCCGTTATGGTGCTCTTTTCTGGTTGTATCGGTCGTTTCCCGGCCTGTATGTATGCGGAGTCATAAACACAGTTATGAATGTTACGCTGTTCAGTATTGAAGAAAATAGAATTGCAGTTTCTTTCGATTATAATTCGACTGTTCTCAATGCTGTCAGAAAAATTCCCGAAAGACAGTGGAGTGCAACCCGAAAGTTTTGGTCTGTTCCGAATACACAAAAAACGATTGATCTGCTGCTTGAAACCCTGGCGGAAACGCACCTTTTTGATTATTCTGCGCAGAATCCGGTTTCAAATCCCGATTCCGTACGATGCGGAATACCGGATATCACAAAATATGTAACGTTACTTGAAGCAAAACACTACAGCCGTCGAACCGTACAGGCATATGCAAAATGGCTGATTGCATTCGGTAAACGTTTTGCCTCCATACCTTCGGCTCTGTTATCTCAAACTGAAATTAACCTTTTTCTGACTGAACTCGTTACGGAAAAAAACGTCAGTGCTTCAACGCAAAATCAGGCGCTGGCTGCGCTCCTTTTTTATTTCAGATATATAAAAGGAACTGAACCTTGCAATCTTGCATCCGTTATTCGGGCAAAAAAAACGGTACATATTCCGGTAGTATTCAGTAAAGATGAAGTACGTGCAATCTTTGATCAGCTGTCGGATGAAAAACTGCTTATTGCACAACTGCTGTACGGAACCGGTATGCGTTTAAGTGAATGTCTCTGTCTGCGCATACAGGACATTGATTTTGCGCATAATATGATTATCATACGGAATGGAAAAGGGGCAAAGGACAGACGGACGATGCTGCCGCACATACTTGAAAAAAAAATACGTGCGCATATCGTTTCTGTAAAGCAACTGCATCAGGCAGACATCGCCGACGGATGGGGTGTCGTTACACTCCCTTTTGCCTTGCGTAAAAAATATTCCGGCGCTTCCGCCGATTTTGCGTGGCAGTGGGTATTTCCGCAAAAAAATCGATGGAAAAATACGGATACCGGTATGCAGGGGCGCTACCATATTGATGCATCGATAATGGAACGAGCCGTACAAAAAGCCGTGCGGGATGCCGGTATTTATAAACGGGGAAATTGTCATACATTCAGGCATTCCTTTGCTACTCATTTGCTTGAAAACGGATATGATATCCGCACCGTGCAGGAACTGCTTGGTCATTCGGATGTAAAAACGACCATGATTTATACGCACGTGTTGAATAAGGGGCCTTCCGGAGTGAGCAGTCCGTTAGATCGTTTGTAGTCAAGTTTTATAACTTATCGATTGACATCGCCGGGTGTTGAAAGATGTGAGAACGGCTTTTATTTTGAATAACGGGGAGTTATACGGATCCTTATAAAATATTCATAAAGTTAAATAATTTGTGATAATATAAAGGATAATCAAGTCGGATAGGCATCTTATACTGACGGAAACTAGGGGAATAAGGATGTTATGAGGAACCGACGAAGAAATGTTAGGTCTATGCCTTCGGCAAGTCAACCATGAACTATGCATTTTGTTAGCTCCCTAGAAGTTAGATGCTAAGAGAATCCAGAAGTTAGAAATGGGAAGAAAGATTTCCAAGAAGTGAGCAAATCAAAGATATCTTTTGATTATCATTGCTCCATGAAATAGAAGTGGAAGTTAGAAATTGAAAATACCTAACAACGATTTCAACCGCGACAACGCTATGTCACACTTTTTGCAACTTCGCGCTTGAGGCGCGGCAAAAAGTGCGCCATGTACGCGTTGCGGGTTAAATCAATGTTAGGTTGACGCCTTCGGCGCGATAAGTTCTTTATCAACTATTTGAAATGAGGGGGATTTACATGAATGCAGTAAAGATTATAGAATTTTTTATTGTTGCTCTTTTCTTATCATCTTGTGGAGTTCCGAAAACTGATTATGAAAAGCTACAACATGAAAACGAGGCATTAAAATCAGAAATTCAAACCTTGCGAAATGATTTGGATGAGTATATCAATGGTGCTGCACGTACCTCTGCATTAATAAAAAAAGCTTTCGAAGAAAGCAATTTCACAGATGCAAAAGAGAAACTTGCTTTGCTCGAAAAATATCATCCTGAAGAAATGGAAAAGCCAGAGATAATCAGGATATCTCGACAAATAGACGCAAAGGAAAAAGAAGAAGCGCTCAGGAAGGAAGCAGAAGAGAAAGAAAGAATTCGCTTGGAAAATCTAAACAATACCGGAATTTGGCAGGTAACTCATTATGTTGACAATTTTGGTGAGCCTACAAAAGACGGCTATATTAGAAATACAAATTTGATAAGTGGCACTTTTAGCAATACTGCCACTCAGAATTCACCTCTTGATGTTCGGTTCTTAATAAATAGTAGTTCAGACATAGATATTATGTTGTTTGAATATGCAGGGAATAATCCTGTAAAGGCGTATTCAAAAGAAACCTATTCCGTACAAATCCAAGATAAAGATGGGAAACGTAACTCTTTATCTGCAACTAATTATTCAGATAGATTATCATTCGGTGAAAGTGCGTCAAGAATTATTCATAACGCACTTATGAAAGGTGGTTCATTGAAATTTAGAATTATTGAGGATGACACACCAACCACACAGTATCAGTTTGATATCGTAAATGCTGATTGGTATGAAAATGCTTATAGGATTTTAACCGGGAAATGAATAATAATTTTTCTTTGATGATTGATACCAGAAAAACCTAACAACTGCTTCAACCTCATATGATGAGACCTCTGTCAACATAGAAAAGGGACAAAGCTGACGATTTATAACGGCTTGACCACTCTCATATACGTGGATTGGATACCACAGGTCAATGGTCCGCCAGAAATAAGTCCGTCCTCTCTGACAATAGGATTCAGATCTTTGTAATAAAAAGAACTGTCCTTACGGTTGAATCGACGATGACTTGAATAGCGTAATCGTCAAACTTTGTCCCCGAGCAAAACACAATAATTATGCAATATTATTCGTCATCATTCCCCAAATAAAACAGGCCATTTCACGGGCGGCTGCAGTCGTCGCTTTGTTTGGGTTGACACCACGAAAAATCATTGAGTTCCTTTTTCGTTTGATACGTTCGGTGGCTTTATCGGCATAGAAAACAATCAAAGGATTCATGTCTTTCTGCCGCGCTAATAAACGAAGCGATTTTTTCCCGCATAACTGCGAGTGGCTCATGGATTGTGCGGCCTCGATCAATAGACATCGCAAGTGTTTATTTCCTGCCTTTGTGATTCCCCTGTTTTGGCTTGATAAACCACTTGCATGAATACCCGGACATAAACCAAGATAGCTTGCGAAATACGTTGCCTTTTCAAAACGATTGAAGTCTTCGACCTCAGAAATAAGAGTTACGGCGGTAAGAATGCTGATACCGCTGAAACAGCATAGTTTTTTAACGTCATCTTTGATTAAGGGGGTTTCCGCAATTTCTGCGATTTTGTCATCGAGCCTGGATACCCTGCTCATTTGGTGATTGACCTCGGAAAGATATTCTTCAAAAGAGTAGCGTTCGATATCATTAGTGAACTCGAGAGTCTTGAGCCAAGCATAAAACTTTTGCGTCCAGTATTTAGATCTGTTGCCATAGGGATATACCATGCCTTTTCTCAGTAAGAAGGACAGCAAAATTTGCTTTGCTCTCTTTTGGGCTTTCAATGCGGTAGCTCTGGTTCGGGTTAATTCCTTAATCGTTTCCATTTCTGGCGTTAAGACGTTCACTGATTTATAGGTGTTATGAGCTAAATGCAGGGCGAGCTGACGAGCATCGATTTTATCAGTTTTTTTTTTTTTATCATCTGTCGATTTAGGCAGTGATGATGGCGCCATAACAACGCAGGATATATTTTTCTTTTGGAGCTCTCGACATAATGAAAATCCAGTTGGCCCTGCCTCGTATCCGCAGACGACCATCACATCATCATCCTTAAAACGATTTTCGATCGTCTTAATATATGCAAGTACTGCAGTAGTCTCTGATTTAATCGTTGTCTCTGAAAACATATAGTTTTCATGAGAGTCAAAACTGCAAAGACTGTACGTGTCCTTATGGACATCCATTCCAATATAAACTATTCTATTCATGAAGGGGCCTCCGTTTGTGTGCGGTATGCACGTATTGGTTTCCAGTATGCTGCTAATCCGCGATTAATAACATACTGGAGGTCTCTTCATATTGTCTGACTCGACTCTGCCACACTTTTTCTTGTCGTCGCTGTGCTCCTTGTTTCAAATTTACTCTGCAATATATGTTTATGTTTTCAAAAATATGGAATAAAATATATTGGATTAGAGCAATGCTGTACTGCAGTATCAAACAATTTTACAAAAAAATAAAATTTTATGAAAATTAATGCTCAGGAAAATTCTTTTGGTAATTATTATATTGATTGTATAGAACTATTACGATAATTAAAAAATGATTGAAATACGAAAATATAAAACAGGCGAAGAATTAGAATTACATGATGTTTTCTTTTCATCGATTCACTGTAATGCAAAAGAATATTATTCGAGTTATACTCAAAAGTTGTGGATGAGTTAAATTAAAAATAGAAAAAGAGACTGAGATTTGTTAAAGTTTAATGACCAAACCAAACAAAAACAAAGGACAGTCTCTTATGGAAAATATTTTACAGTGGAATTTGGAAAAAAGCACTACAGCAAGTGCAGATTTTTTTGAAAATCTTGTCCGGGAATCGGCAAGAAAGATGCTCGCGGCGGCATTGGAAAGCGAAGTTGACCAGTTCATCCAGAAACATCAGCATAAGCTGGATGCAGACGGACATAGGACGGTGGTCAGAAACGGCTATATGCCGGAACGTGAAATTCAGGCGACATGCGGAACAATCAAAGTCCGCCAGCCTCGCATTGACGACCGTGCTCTTCCTGGTCCAGAGCGTTTTACAAGTGCGATTCTTCCCAGGTTCATGCGGAAAACACCGACACTTGAGAACGTGATTCCAACGCTGTACCTGAAAGGAATCTCCACAAACAAGTTTCAGGATGCGCTAACGGCGATTTTCGGAGAAGGCGCGAAAGGCTTTTCTCCGGCAACAATAACAAGACTCAAGGAGGTCTGGCGGAAAGAATATAACGAATGGGCACACAGAAGGCTTGACGGAAAAGAATACGTATATGTGTGGGCTGACGGTGTCTACTGCAATGCCCGGCTTGATGACCAGAAACTCTGTCTCCTTGTAATAATTGGAGTTACAGTAGACGGAAAGAAGGAGCTTGTGGCAGTTCATCAGGGAGTGCGTGAAAGTGAGGAATCCTGGCTTGAGGTTCTGCGCGACTTGAAATTCCGCGGACTTACGGCAGCTCCAAAACTTGCAATATGTGACGGAGCGCTTGGATTTCAAAATGCAGTGGATAAAGTCTGGGGTCAGATGAAAATCCAGCGATGCTGGTTTCACAAGACGGGCAATGTGCTGGACAAAATGCCGGACTGCGTTCAGCCGGCGGCTAAAAAGAAACTTCAGGATATTTTTCTTGCAGACACAAAACAGCACGCACAGGATGCCTATCGGCATTTCATTGATACGTATGAGCTGAAATATCCGAAAGCAACGGAGTGCCTTGCAAAAGATTACGATGACCTGTTCAGGTTCTATGATTATCCGGCAGAGCACTGGGTTCATATCAGGACTTCAAACCCGATTGAATCGATGTTCGCAACGGTAAGGCTAAGGCACAGGTCAACTAAAGGAAATGGTTCTGCGGATGCCACGCTCGCAATGGTGTTTAAGCTCTGCAAGGAAGCTGAAAAGAACTGGAGACGGCTCAAAGGTTTTGAAAAGCTCCAGCTGGTCAAAGAAGATAAAACTTTTGTAGATGGAATCTTACAGATTGCAGCCTAAACAAATCCCAGGATTTTTCATCCACAACATTTGACAATTTCTCTTCTTCATCTTCTCCTACCCATTCAGATGCAACTTTATAGAAAGCAACCTCATTTTCATACATATCCACCATCTGTCCGGTACCGATATAGCAATCATAATATTCAGGATATTTCAAAACAAGATTACTACCTAAATACGTTCCCCACGAATGACCTAATAACGTAATTTTATCTATATTAAAGTAGTCACAAATATATTTTGTCATTTCTAATCCATCACTCATCATGAGTTCATAGGTTAACTCCGTGTCATTTTGATTTTTATCGTAACTCTTACCACAATTTCTTTGATCCCATGTAACAACAGTATATACATCTGCCCATTTCCTTGTAAATGCATAATCATAAGCACTTGTTGATGATCCGGGTCCTCCATGAAGATACAACAAGACGGGGTTGTCTATATCTTCCCCATAAATACTAATCCACTGGTTGACACCATTTATCTCTACATACAAGGACTCATTAATTCCGCCAGCTGGTGTACGATTGTTTATTTGTCTACCAACCAATCTAACCAGCAAAAAAATAAACACAAGGCCTATCAATAATATGAGTGCATTTCTAATATATTTCACTATTTTTTGCTCTTTTTCATAATCGCTATCTCTCCTTATCATCGGTTTCATAGCTGCCCAGCGCAGACTTGGAAAGCCCGGTTCGTTCCGCAAGCTGTTCCAACTTCAAGCCACGCTCCACACGCAGGTCTTTTAGCTTTTCTTGTATGGTTAGAGCCATGTTATACCCTCCTTTAATTGTCACTACAAACTGAAAGTTACATACGAATTTCTGATTGAAAATATTGTTCTTGAAAATTAACCTGTTTCAATATTTCTTCTTTGCTGAAATGCATATTTTCTGGAACCACGACCCATTTTTCTTCAACATCATCATATCTATGAATGATTGCTATTATTTTTCCCGTAAACTCTTTTATCGCCTCGTTTACTCCAAGAATATAAGCATCCTGTTCTTCTCCATCGGGTGCAGTAATTCCCTCAACGAACCCATAATTTATTGGATAATACATATCCTTGTGTTCTGGATGATAACTCCCCAATGGTCTATCAACTGTTACCTTAACAACTGTTCCAAGCATACAGTATCTCCTCCTCAAATTCTAATTTGTCTTTTTGATGTATCTATTCTACCACATTTCCGAAAGCGTAGAAATAGCCGCTTTTACCGCCGTTTTTCCTACCTTTCGGATATACGGGACGGACGGTCAAAAAGGTCTACACTTAGCATAGTTCATCGATGGACAAGCACAAGTGAATGACCGTCCGAAAGAGATACCACCGGCAAGAGTAGCAACGCCATGACCCGAAGTGCGGGGAGCGTGCCAACGCCGGAATATGCCGCAGGAATGGGGTAGGAACGGCTTTCGGGTAGAACGGCAAAAGAAGCGAACACGGAGGAAACTATGGCGAAACGAATTTACAGCAGCCTGCCGCCTTTGGAGCGAAAGCCGGACGGCTTACTTTGCCGCATGACACCAGCCCAGCGGAAACAGGCGAAAAGTTATGTCACGAGATATTTTAAATGATTTATTATGGACAGTTAATCTCTGCAGCATTAGTAAAACGGTGTTATAATAATAGTTTGTGTTTAATAATGTATTAAGGATAAAGTATGAATACGCATTTTAAAGGTTTTACCGCGAATCAATTAAAGTTGTTTGCATTATTGTCGATGACTGTCGATCATGTTGTAAGCGTTGTTTTTCCGCACTATCCGAAAGATTGGCGGATTATCGGACTTCACATAATCGGCAGACTTGCCGCTCCTATCTTTTGGTTTATGATAGTGGAAGGCTATACGCACACTCGTGACTTAAAAAAATACATATGCCGATTGTTCGTTTTTGCCGTAATATCCCATTTTGCGTATAATTTTGCATTCGGAATTCCATTCATTCCGTTCCGATCGTCGGTGTTCAATCAGACGAGTGTTATTTGGGCTCTTGCCTGGGGGACCGTTGCAATCGCCGTCAGTGAGGATGCGTTTTTCAAATGTACGCAGTGGCAAAAAACGGTTCTCGTTTTCGTTATTACGGTTATTACTTTCTGTTCATTGATAAAATATACGGAATCATACAGTTAGGTGTGATAATCGTCGTTCCGTTCATTAAAAACTACAACGGTGAACGCGGTTCATGGAAAGGTATGAAATGGTTCTTCTATTTGTATTATCCGATGCATCTGCTCGTCTGCGGCTTTATCCGCGTATGGCTGCACGGTAATACGGGGGTTATGATCGGCGGATAAAATCCGAATAACGTAACGCCTGCCCCGTCCGGAAGGTTCGCGGTGAAAAATGTTGTGTTTTCCGCAAATCAATGATATACTGATTCCGCATTTATACGAATGAAAAATACGGTCGCGCCGGTAGACGCGCGTCCAATGTAATAGGAGTAAGTATGAGCGTATATCAGAAAGTTGCGGCTTTTTTGGGTCGGAACGGATTTCCGGTCGGCGGGCCCGACGTTAATTCCGTGATCGACGGTTTGCTGTACGATATGCAGTTGGGACTCGATAAAGGTGCCGGAGCGGAGCCGATGGATGCCCGCGAACAGATGATTCCGACATGGAGTTTGCCGCCCAAAGAAGCGCCGAAAAATACGTCCGTCATCGTTATAGACGCGGGCGGTACGAATTTCAGGTCATGCCTTGTAACGTTCGACGCGGCGGGGGCTGCAACCATTTCCCATCTTGAAAAATGTTCCATGCCCGGTATCGGCAAGGAACTGTCCAAAAAGGAATTTTTTGAAGCGATTGCGGCAAATCTCGATCATCTGAAAAACATGAGCACCCGTATCGGTTTCTGTTTTTCATATGCAATGAGTATTACGCCCGACGGAGACGGCGAAGTTATCGCTTTCTCAAAAGAAATCAAGGCAAAAGAAGTCATCGGTTCCTTGGTCGGTAAAAGTTTGTCCGACGCACTGGTTGCACGCGGCTGGAATCGTCCGGAGCGCATCGTTTTGCTCAACGACACGACGGCCGCGCTTCAAGCCGGAGCGGCGAGCGCCGCCTCAGGCGTTACGTACAGTTCGTACGTCGGTTTGATTTTGGGAACCGGAATGAACGCCGCATATATCGAATCCGGCAGAATCGCAAAAATTGCCCGAAACGCCGCTTCCGTTCCCGATTCACAGATCGTCGTGTGCGAATCGGGACTTTTCGACAAACTGCCGCGCTCTTCGTTCGATATCGAATTCGATAAAACGACGAACACGCCGAATCGCTACGTTATGGAGAAAATGTGTTCCGGCGCGTATCTGGGACCGGTGGCTACGCTTGCGCTCAAATATGCCGCCCGCGAGGGTTTGTTTTCCGCTCCCGTTGCGGAAGCGATTGAAGCGCTGCCCAAAGCGGAACTGTACGATATGGATCGTTTCTTTTACGGTCCGTATCGCGCCGATACGGTGCTCGGCGGTGTGGCGGCGAAAGGTACCGACGAAGATTACGACGTTATGTACACGCTGCTGGATGCGATCGTCGAGCGTTCTGCCCGGCTGACCGCCGCGATTATCGCCGCGTGCGTTATCAAAAGCGGGCAGGGAACGAGCCCCGCGCGGCCCGTATGCGTTTTGTGCAACGGAACGACGTTCTATAAGACGCATAACCTGCAGTACAGACTGCGCGGTTATTTGAACACCGTTCTGACCGAACAGCGCCGTTTGCATTTTGAAATTACGTCGGTTGAAAACGATATTACGCTGGGTACGGCGATCGCGGCACTGTCGCTGTAGCGCCGGTTTCCGGATGAAGCGTTCCGCCGGAATCGTATATCTGTGCGCCGTACTCGCGTTGGCGGGTATCGGCGTTCAGCCGCTTCGCGCCGGAGTTCTTACCGGAACGTCCGGCGTCCGGCTGGTGCAGACCGTTTATTTCGATATCATTTATCCGCCCGGTTCGGCCGTTTCCGCTTCGATTTTGGCGGAGTGCGCCGATCGGCTGTACGAGCACGCGTGTGCAGAACTCGGTGCGTCTCCGTATTTCAGAATGCCGGTAGTGCTCACGCCTTCGCACGATAATCTGAATGCGTATTTTACACCGCTTCCGTACAACAGGATAGTCGTGTACGACACGCTGCCCGGGGCGGACGATTCCGGCTCTCTCGCCGTTTTTTCCCGATCATTGCAATCCGTTTTTTATCACGAGGTGGTGCACGCCGTTTCGCTTAATATAAAATCGCCTGCGTTCCGCATACTGTCCGCCGTGTTCGCCGATTGTCTGAATCCGGCGCTGGCGGTGGTGCCGACGCTGTTCAGCGAAGGGGCTTCCGTCGCACTTGAAAGCGCCGCGGGCGAGGGGCGGCTGAACGATGCGTTTTCGACCCATTCGGTGTATCAGGCAAAACTTGAAGGTGTGTTTCCGCGCTGGCGTAATGCCGCCGGTGCGCGCGACGTGTATCCGTCGGGAACGGTACCGTATCTGTTCGGCGGCGAGTTTACGCGCTATTTGCTCCGGGCGTACGGAAAAGAACGGTACGCCGAGTTCTGGTATCAGTGCGGGCGGCTGCAGTTTTTTAAACTGACGGCGGGTATTTTCAAAAAAGTATACGGATTGCCGCTTGCCGACGCGTGGCGTGACTTTGAAGCGCAGCTCGTTTTGCCCGACGTTTCAGCCGCGCCCGACGCGCTTACCGGTGTTGAGTATCTGCTGCCGGACGCAAAAAAAACGCTGTACCGATCGCTGACGTCGAGTCCGGCCGGAGCCGCGTGGATTGATCCGTATACGTCGTTCGTTCAGTTTGCCGAAAACGGAACCTGCGTCGATGACAAAACCGGTGAGACCGGCGTCGGCGGTGAAATCGGCGTTGATGGCAAAACCGGAATCGATTCCGAACGCGCCGTCGTTACGCTTTTGACGCTGAGCGGTCTCAAAAAAATTTCTTTCAGTCCCGACGGGGCGTATCTGGCGCTGAGCCGCACGCTTTCGGGAACGTTCCCGAAAAACGAAGTTTTCATTTACCGGATGAGTTCCCGAACGCTTGAACGCCTTCCCGCTGCGCACGTGCGGGAAGGGACGGTTGTCCGTTTATCGGACGGCAGATATGCGGCGGCAGCGGTACGGACCGGAGGCACGGCGGACGCGCAGTCGGCGGAGATCGTGTTCTATGAAATTACGGAAACCGATTCCGGTCGTTTCCGTTTTTCCGCTGAACCGGTGTTTCTGTTCGGATTGAATTCGGGCGTCGCACCGTACGCGCTGTGCGCGGTTCCGGGCGGAAAACTTGCGTTTACGGCGGGCGGCGTACCTGATGCAAGGGTCACGGAAGGTTCGGCGGAGGTTTTTCCGTTGTCGGCTCAGCCGTTGTTCCTGCTGGAACCTGTTTCCGGAGCGGCTGCCTCGTATACCGTTCCCGAATCCGCCGGTTACCGCAACGTAAAAATCAGATCGATCGCAGCGGTTCCGGTGAGCGCGCCTGTTTCTGTAAGCGCAGCGGTTCCGGTGAGCACGCCTGTGCCGGTACAGCCGCCGGCTCCTGAATGTGCCGGGGACGACCGGAGCGTTCGGCTCGTATTTTCGTGGGCGGCCGACGGTACGTTTCCCCGTGCGGGATTTTTGACGGTTGGTGAGAACGGTGCGTTTTTTTCACTGATGGCGGCCGACGTTTCAGGAGGCGTATATGCGCCGGCTGCGTACTGTTCCGCTGAAGACCGATCGGACGCCGCCGCTTCATCTCGCGTGTGTGCGGATATTGCCGCGCTTACGGACGATGCCGCGTTCACGGATGGCACTGCGCTTACGGACGATGCCGCGCTTTCTTCATCCGCACCCGAGATATCGGGTCGGCTTGCGTATTCGGCACATTTGTTCGAGTACGACTGTCTGATGGCGCTCGATTGCGCGCGGGTGCCGTTCCGAACGGCGACGGCGGAATCGAACAACGTGCGGGGCGTTCTTTTACCGCAGTCTGCATCCGTGTTCACGGATGGCACCTTGCTTACGGACGATGCCGCGCTTACGGATACCGCGTTTTCCTCCTCCGCGTACGTTCCGTTCCGGTATCTGCTGCACGGCGTGTTTTTACCCGCCGCACTGCTGCCGCAGTACGATTTGCTGGCGGAAAGCGGAACGGCGCTGCTGCCCGGTGCAACGTGGATTACGGCGGATCCGGCTGAAACGGTTATTCTGAGCGTCGGCGGCGGTATCGATCCGTTTACGATGTGCGGCGGTATACGTGTTTCGGCCCGCACGACCGGGACTTCTTTTTCCGTGCGTGCGTCGTCAGATATTTCGTTTTCAAAAAACGGCTTCGATCAGGCAGTAACTGCGGCGGGCTTTACCGCGTCGGTTTCCGCCGGTCGCGTTTCACGCTTCGTTTTTTCGGGTTTGCTGAGTTATCTGGCGGCATCCGTGTCGAACGCCGGTTTTCTTCATGCGGTGGAACATATCTTCAAAACCGAGTATTCGACGTTCCGGGCGGGCGGACGGGGATATTACAATGTACGCGGAATATCCGCCGCCGTTTTTGCCGACACGTTATACGCTTTCAGTTCCGATTCTTGGTACGGAAATATCGGCGTTTCCGCTGCGGCCCGTATTCCCGGCCCCGTGCCCGTGCGGCTGAACGCTTCGTTATTCGACGACGTAAAAACGTTCGCGCGGCTTTCGGGTGAAGCGGTCGTGTGTTCGTTCGAGATCCAGCAGGGACTTCCGGTCGTACCGCTCTACGTGAATCGAATCGCGCTGATTGCCGGTTACGCGGGTGAAGCCGTCAGACCGAACGTTTCAGGAGATCTGTTCCGGCTGCCTTCCGTGTTCCGGTCTATTGCCGAACTGCCGTATTACGATCGGGTGTACGTAAAAACCGAACTGATTTCGTCTTTAAATACGGGAATATTGACGGGTACGCGGTTTTCAGTTTCGGCGGTGTGTTCCTGCGTACTGCGTGATGAAAATTCAAACGGAAAATTCAAGTTCAGTTTGGGCGGATCTCTTCTATATTAAGGATTATTGTTCGGTCGTAGTTTGAACCGGCTTGCTGAGCATTTTCCGCTGTATCTGAGCGGCCCGATCGGCCGGCATGAGCTGAAGCCAGTACGACGCTAAAGACGTTCCGTCCTCTTCCTGCGCGGCGAGTTCGTCCGCTTTCCGCAGAATATCGATAACGTCCTGATCATCCATCGCAACGAGAATGTTGACGGCGTTCTGCGGCGGCATACTGTTCAGATTGTTGACGTTCCGGATAATATTTGCCTGCCGGCTGTCGTATCTGTTCACTTCGGAATCGAACGTTTGTTCGCGCTCTTCCTGCGTTCTGCGGCGGTCTTCCAACTCCTGCGCTACCTGATTATTCAGGTTTTCCAGACGGGTTATGTCCGCTTCTCGTTTATTCAGTTCTTCGCTGCGGATGTTCAGCGCTTCAAGCCGTTTCAGGTATCGGTCGTTGTCCAAATCTATTTCGACCGGATCGGTGTTCGCAACGGAAACTGACGTTTGAACCTGTAATCCGAACAGTTTGTAGACCGGTGCGAATATGTTTTTGGCCTGAATGACGCCCAAATAATCGAACCACAGCAATCCGGCGAGTATGAGGATAAGTATTAGAAAAAGTAATATGATCGTTTTGCCGATATTTTTTCGTCCAGCCATCGCGTCGTTACCTCTGTTTTGAATATCCTGATATTCAGTATATCGGCAAAATACAGAGTTTACAAGGGGAAAATATCGGCCGGATTTAAAAATGCACGGTATCGGTACGTTTATTTATTGCTAACATCGTCGGTTCCGGCTATACTGAATAATTGAAAGATACTGCGGACCGGCAAAAAGGCAACGTTTTTTGCGTCGGCTCCATTTGGAGGTTTCGTCATGAGTTTAGGTGATATCGTTACGCTGATTCGAGACGGTATTTTCCAGATTCTGATATTGGTTGCGCCCGTTCTGGGAGCAGCGCTGATCATCGGCCTGATTGTCGCCATTTTTCAGGCGACCACGTCCATTCAGGAACAGACGCTGACGTTCGCCCCGAAGTTTTTCGTTATTTTGGGAGTTATCGCGCTGCTTGGCGGCTGGATGTTTACGATGCTGCGCGGCTATACGGTGAATCTGTTTGAAATGATTCCTCAAATGGGACGGTAACGGTGCTCGATCAGATTCTGTCCGCCGCGCCGCGCTATCTGCTCGTTGCGGTGCGCTGTTTTGCCTTGATTATGACGCTGCCGCTGTTTTCCATGCGCGGTGTGTCGCGGGCGGCAAAAATAGCCGTAACCGGATACGTGGCGTTTTTGGTGCTGCCGGTTTCATACGGCGCCGGTTACGAACAGTTTATCGACATATACGGCGCGTTCACGCTTGAATACGTGCTGCTTCTTATCGGCGAAGGACTGCTCGGAATCATCACCGGATTTTATATTTCGGTGATATTCGCCGCGTTCAGTACGGCCGGTCAGTTCTTTTCGTTTCAGATGGGCCTTTCGGCGGCGGAAGCGTACGACTCGCTGTCTCAGGTTGAAAATCCGCTGATGGGACAGTATCTGAATCTGATCGCGATGCTGCTTTTTCTGCAGGTCAAGGGTTTCCAGCAGCTTTTTTTGGGCGGTATTTTCCGCAGTTTTCAGTCGCTGAACGCGCTTGCGCTCGTGCTGCCGGAAACCCGTTCCGCGTTTTTGAATTTTCTGTTAAGCGGGCTTACCGATTTGTTTTTCGACGCGCTGATGATTTCGCTGCCGATGGTGGGAACGTTTTTTCTGGTATCGGTCGCTATGGGGCTGCTTTCAAAAGCGGCGCCGCAGATGAACCTGCTTTCCGAAGGTATTCCGCTGACGATGCTGGTCGGTTTTCTGCTGCTTTTTCTGCTTTTGCCGTCGATGTGCGATCTGTTCGTGAGATCGTTCGATACGGCGTTTTATAAACTGGAACGGCTGCTTATCGATGTCGGGACTGCCGCGGGAAGCGTTCCGCTTTCGGGAGGTTCGCTGTGATACAGCCGCCGAACGGAACGGCAGCCGCCGCGGTTCCGAACCTGTTTCCCGTAATCGATTTGCAGTGGTTTGCTTCTGCGGAAGACGAAGGCCGTACCGAGCAGCCGTCCGAAACGAAACTGCGCAAAGCGCGCGAAGAGGGACGCATCCCCAAAAGCCAGGAATTGAGCGGCGCTTTGGTGCTGCTGTTTCCGGTGCTCGCGCTTATCATGCTCGCGCCGTGGCTTTTTACCGGATTTATCAAAATACTGCGTTTTTATTTCGATCGCTGCGTTTCCGTTGAATTGAACGATCCGGCGCTGGCGGCGGAGTTCTTTTCGGCCGTGATTCGGATGGTGCTTCCGGTTTCGCTGACCGCGCTGGTTGCGGGCATCGCGGCGAATGTCATTCAGAATCGCGGCTTCCTTTTTACGACGAAGCCCATCGAGCCGAAATTTTCAAAAATATTGCCGCATTTCGGCGAGTATTTTAAAAAAACGCTTTTTTCGTTTGAAGGTGCGTTCAATATCGTCAAATCGCTGCTGAAAGTAACGGTCATATTTGCGGCGGCGTATATTCTGGTAAAAAACGATCTGCCGAAGCTGCTTTCGCTCATGGACGTGAGTCTGTGGACAGGCGTCGCGTACATCGCGGGAATGACGGCGAAGCTGCTGGTCATTGCGGCGGTCATTTTCATCGTTATCGCGATTCCCGATTACCTCGTTCAGCGCCGCCAATTTATGGAATCTATGAAAATGTCGAAGCAGGAAGTCAAAGAAGAATTCAAGGAAATGGAAGGCGATCCGCTGGTAAAAAGCCGCATCAGACAGTATATGCATCAGATGCTGTCGCAGAACATGCCGGCGAACGTGGCGAAATCCGACGTAGTCATCACGAACCCGACCCATTACGCCGTGGCGATCGAATACGACAGCTCCGTGATGCAGGGGCCTATGGTGACAGCCAAAGGAGTCGATTCGCTCGCCCGCCGTATCAAAGATATCGCCCGGGAAAACGCCGTGCCGATCGTCGAAAACCGTCCGCTCGCCCGCGCGCTGTACGCCGAAGCCGAAATAGGGGAAATTGTACCTGAAAATTATTATCAGGCACTAGCGGTAATTCTTGCAAACGTATATAATATGAAAGGGAAATGATGCCGTTTTTCAAATAGCACATACATGGTGGGGTATTACTAAAAGATGGCGGATAAAGCCGGCTTTTTTAAAAATTCGCAGGATCTCTTTATAGCTGTCAGTGCGGTCGTCGTCGTCATGATGCTTATCGTGCCGCTGCCGACGCTGCTGCTCGACGTGCTGATGGCGTTCAATCTGCTGCTTTCCGTCCTGATGCTGCTCATCGTTCTATATACGCCCAAAGCTACCGATTTTTCTTCGTTTCCGACGATGCTGCTCGTTTCAACCGTATTCGGTCTCGGACTGAACGTGTCTTCAACCCGGCTCATTTTGTCCAAAGGCGCCCAGTTCGACGGACGTATGGTCAAGGCGTTCGCCAGTTTCGTCGTCGGCTCCGGCGGTACGGAAGGTTTGCTCATCGGGTTCGTTATCTTCATCATTTTGATCGCGGTGCAGACGTTCGTTATTACCAAAGGTGCGACGCGCGTTGCCGAAGTCGCCGCCCGTTTTACGTTGGATGCCATGCCCATGAAGCAAGCCGCCGTTGAAGCCGAATACAACGCGGGCGCCATTACCGAAGAAGAAGCGCGCAAGCGCAAACTTGACGTGCAGCGTGAAGCCGATTTTTACGGTGCGATGGACGGTTCCACCAAATTCGTGTCGGGAAACGTCAAAGTCGGTATTTTCATCACCGTAATCAACCTCGTCGTCGGGCTCATTTTCGGTATGCTCCGCGGTGAAAATTTTTCGCAGGCGATTCAAACCTACGCTTCTTTTACGATCGGCGACGGTTTGTTGTCTCAGCTGCCGTCGCTGCTCGTTTCGTTTGCGACCGGTATCATCGTTACGCGCTCGGCGTCGGATCAGACGCTCGGCTCGGACGTAAAAAAACAGTTTTCGCAGAACGCGTGGGTATATTTCGTTGCGGGCGGCACGATGTCGGTGATCGGTATACTGCCCGGTTTTCCTTGGTACGTGCTGGTGCCGCTCGGCGGCGCGCTGATTTATCTGGGGTTCCGCCTGCGGAAAATTCAGGAAAAAAGCTTTGCCCAGAAGGTTGCAGCCGAAAAGGAAAAACAGAAAACGCAGACCGGCGGTGCTCCGGCCGACGCGAGTTCGGTGGCGCCGCTCGATCCGCTTTCGCTTGAACTCGGCTACGCGCTCATTCCGCTGGTCGATAAGGAAAAGGGCGCCGAATTGCTGGAACGCGTTACGCTCATCCGGCGCGAAATGGCGCTCGATTTGGGCGTCATCGTGCCGCGCATCCGGATTACGGACAACGTGCGCCTTGAGCCGAGCGAATATTGTTTTAAGATAAAAGGCGTCGCCGCCGGTTCCGCCCGTATAAAAATGGGTTGGTATTTGTGCATCAATTCCGGCGGCGTAACCGAAGACGTTCCCGGAGAAAAAACGACCGAGCCCGCGTTCGGGCTGCCCGCCGTGTGGGTTACGGAAGACAATCGCGAACGCGCCGAACGCGCCGGTTACGCGATCGTGGATCCGCCGACGATGATAGCAACTCATCTGACTGAAATAATCAAGCGCCGCGCCGCGGAAATTCTGGGCCGGCAGGAAGTGCAGTCGCTCATAGAGTCTTTGAAAAAGGATTATCCCGCCGTCGTCGACGAAGTCATGCAGAATTTCAAAATCGGTGAAATCGTCAAAGTGCTGCAGGGTTTGCTGAAAGAGCAGGTTTCCGTCCGCAATCTGGTCGTCATTCTGGAAACGCTGGCCGATTACGGCGGCGTTACCAAAAAAACGGACGTGCTTATCGAACGCGTCCGGCAGGCGCTGGGGCGGCAGATCTGCCTGCAGTACGCCGACGAGAGCGGTACGCTGCACGTTATGACCGTCGATCAGGGCTTTTTGCAAAAAGTGCTCGACAGCCGCGTCGATACGGTGAACGGTCCGGTTGCCATGCTCGATCCGGTGTCTCAGCGCGACTGGATTTCGGCGTTGAGTTCGGCCATTGCTTCCATCCGGAATCTCGGCTACGCGCCGGTGCTGCTGTGCCCCGAATCCGCCCGCGTTTTGGTAAAAAGCAGTATCGATCGTGAAATGCCGGGCGTAGTCGTGCTGTCTTCGGCTGAAATTACGAACGACGTAAAACTCGAATCGTTGGGAGAAGTGAAAGTTGGATAAAAACATGAGTACGTTCGTCGAGCGCGGAGAATCGTATGAAGAATGCGTTTCCCGGATTCGGGCGAAATACGGAAAAAATTATTATATTCTGAACAAACGCGCCGTGTCCTCCGGTGGTTTTTTGGGACTATTTAAAAAAGACTGCATGGAAGTACTGTACACCGTGCAGAGTCCAGCTTCTTCGCCGTACCGGCCTGCAAGCGAAGCCGCTGCGGGCGCCGGCTTTTCGGGGAGCGCCGCCGTGCCGGACAAAGGCTTTGACGAGGAAAAGGCGCGGATCATCGCGAACGCAAAAAAGCTCGCTTCCGATCCGCAAATGACGGCTATCCAAAAGCAGCTTGAAACGCTCAACCGAAAACTTGATACGATCTCCGTCGATACGGAATCTGAGCCGTCGATCCGCAAAATTGAAGAACTGCTGGAATCGAACGAATTTTCGGCTTCGTACATCCGGAACATGAGCGCGCGGCTTCGCAGCGAGTTTTCCCTTGAACAGCTGTCCGATTTTGACGCCGTACAGGCGAAAGTCGCCGAATGGATAGGCGAAGGCATCCGTCTCCGGCTGGACGACGGATTTAAACGCCGCCCGAAAGTGCTGATTCTGGTGGGGCCGACCGGAGTCGGAAAGACGACGACCGTTGCGAAACTGGCGGCCCAATACCGTTTTCAGAAAGGCGATAACGACGAACGGCTTTCCATACGTATGGTGACGATAGACCGTTTCCGCATCGCGGCGCAGGAACAGCTTGCAAAATACGGTGAACACATGGACATTCCGACTACCGCCGCCGAATCCGCCGACGATATCCGCGACATTCTCGCCATTCACAGCGGAAAACTGGACGTTATGCTGATAGACACTATCGGCTACAGTCCGCACGATTACGAAAGTATCGGCCGTATGCGCAAGATTCTGGACGTTCCCGGTCTGAAACCTGAAGTGTATTTAACCGTTTCCGCCGCGACGAAAGCGAGCGATCTGCGCGATATCATGCGCAATTACGAGACGTTCGACTATAAAGCGGTCATCGTTACCAAATACGACGAAACGAACCATATCGGAAACGTGCTGAGCGTACTTGCGGAAAAAGACAAACCGGTTGCGTATATTTCCACCGGGCAGAAAGTTCCGCGCGACATCGAACGGGCGAGCGTCGTTAAATTCATGCTGAAACTGACCGACTTTAAAATAGACCGCGAAGCGCTTGAGCGCGCGTTTCCGGTTCGGCAGGAAACGGACGGGTCGTACCCTGCCGGAACCGTATCCGAAAATCGCACTGAAACCAAACACGGGAGTATATAAATATGGAAGATCAGGCCGCAGAACTTAAAAATATGATGAAAAAAGAAGCTGTCGGTAAAGATTTCCCGTCGCACCGCACGCGTATCATCGCGATTACCAGCGGCAAAGGCGGCGTCGGTAAAACGAATATCGCCGTCAATATGGCGATCGCGTACGCGCGTACCGGCAAAAAAGTGTTGCTGATCGACGGTGATTTGGGAATGGCGAACGTCAACGTTCTGCTCAACATCGTGCCGCATTTCAATCTGCTGCACGTGATTACCCAGCAGAAAAAAATGTCCGACATCGTGCTCGATACGGAATTCGGCATCAAATTTATTGCCGGTGCGAACGGATTTTCCCGGATTGCAAACTTGAGCGATGAAGAATTGAGCTTTTTTGCCGAAGAATTCAGTACGATAAACGATTTCGATATTATCCTCATAGACACCGGCGCCGGTATTTCCAACAACGTACTGCAGTTCGTCGCCGCTGCCGACGAAGTGTACGTGGTAACCACGCCCGAACCGACGGCGATCACCGACGCGTACGGCATCATAAAAATTATCACAACCGAACTGCTCGACCGGGATATCAATTTGAAACTGCTGGTCAACCGCGTCCATTCGGCGGATGAAGGCAAACGTATTTCCGACCGGATCATCAATATTGCCGGTCAGTTTCTGAATTATAAAATCGATTATTTGGGATTCATCTATGACGATCCGGCGGTATCCATGTCCGTCATCAGGCAGAAACCGTTTATCGAAATCGCACCGACTTCCAAGCCGGCGATCTGTATCAAACACATCGTCGGCAGAATAGAAAAGACCGATCTGTCCAATTCGGACGGCGTCGCGGGCTTTTTGCGGAAGTTTTTGGGAAAAAGATAACGGTAAAAGAAACCTTGACCTTATGGGGTTTTTGCCTTAATATGGTAAACGGAGGATTGGTATGGTAACCCCGAAGCTTGTAATTATTACTGCCGTGATAGGGTTCGTACTGTCCTTTTGTACGGGATTGTTTTCCGGTGTTGCGTTCGGAATCGTGGTGCTGCGGGCGCTGCTTTTTGCAGCCGTTTTTGCGGCGATCGCGTACGGTACGTCCGTTGTGTTTAAAAAATTTTTAGCCGGCGGGGGAGACGTCGTTCAGCTCGCTTCCGAATCCGCGGAAACTTCCCGTCCGGGTTCCGTCGTCGATATTACCATCGGCGACGAAGCGCTTCCGGAGGAAGAAGACAGTCCTGATTTTTTTGTTTCAGACGAAATGTCCGGTTCCGTTTCAAAGTCCCGTCCGACGACGGATCAAGGACGCTCCGTTTCCGGACAAAGCGCCGCGCCGGATACAGGCGTCGATCGGCGTGAAACCGGGCAAACCGGTTTATCGGGAGGGAGCGGTCGTGTGTCGCAACCGCGTGTATCCGCCGGTACGCCTGACACCGTTCCGGCCGGAGCGGCAGATTCCGCCGCAGCGCAGTTTAAGCCCGTTCGGCTGGGAAGTACGGTATCTTCCGACTCGGATGTGTCCGATTTGGACGTTTTGCCCGATATAGGGGATTTGGTTATAAACGAAGGCGGCGGACAGTCCGCCATAATGGAAGATACCGATTTTGCCGAAGGAATATCCGGCGACGCGCAATCCGGTCTTGCAGCTCCTGCTTCCGGCGGCGGGAGTATGGACACGGAAACGATTGCAAAAGCTATCAGAACGGCACTTGCAAGAGACAGCTGAGATTTTATATAAGGGTGTGGAGAAATGGCTGCTTCGATTTTTGAAGAAAAGACAGAAGACGAGCTTTGGCTCGAATACAAAAAAACAAAATCGCCTGCATTACGGGACGCGTTTATCCGTCAGTATATGCCGCTTGTAAAATATGTTGCCGGTAAAGTTGCTACGGGCATGCCCGGCAGTGTTGAATTCGACGATCTGGTCGGCTTCGGCCAGTTCGGTCTGCTTGATGCAATCAATAAATATGATCCCGATAAAAACGTAAAGTTCAAAACGTACGCGGTAACCCGTATTCGCGGTTCAATCTTCGACGAACTGCGGCAATTGGATTGGGTACCGCGTTCCGTCCGGCAGAAAGCGCGTGAAATAGAAGACGCGATTGTCGCTTTGGAATCGCGTCTCGGCCGTCCGGCTTCCGATGCGGAAGTCGCGGGTTCCATGGGAATCAGTGAAGCCGAATTCCAGCAGACGGTGATGCGCGTTTCTGGAACGAGCGTACTTTCGCTGAACGACGTATGGTATTCCGGGGACGATTCCGATCACGTTTCGATCGGCGACAGTATCGAGTCTCCGGCAAGTTTGAATCCGGACGTTATCGTCGAGCGGGAAGAGATCCGCCGGGTTATTGCGGAAGCGATTACGGAACTGCCCGAAAAAGAAAAAATGGTACTCGTTTTATATTATCATGAAGATCTGACGTTCAAGGAAATCGGTCAGGTACTCAACGTCAGCGAGTCGCGTATTTCACAGCTGCATACGAAAGCGAATATGCGGCTGCGTTCAAAATTGACCAATATCAGAAAAGGCATCATGTGAGCGGCCGTCCGCCGCGAACTGCCGCCGTTTCTTCCGGGCGCAGAAGGAGTATTGATTGGTAACGCTGGATCTTGTTCGCAGTGATTTGGAGAAAAAACTTCAAAAGGACAAAGCGCTTCATTGCGTGGAAGTCCGAGCCGATACGCTCGACGAAGCGCTGGCAGACGCCGCCGTACAACTCAATACGAAAATTTCGACGCTTGAATACGAAGTGCTGGAAAAAGGATTTTCCGGTTTTCTCGGATTGGTTAAACAGCCGTGGCTTATCCGCGCGTATGTAAGTGCGGAAGCCGTTGCCAAATCCAGAAAAAACCGATCCGACGAATTTGCCTTTATGGACGAAACGGACGATTCGATCGAACCGGCCGACCGCGACGGCGAATTCTTCATTCATTATTTCGGTTCCCATATCAATTTGAAAATCGTGCCGCCGTACGGTTCCGGCAAGAACGTTTCACTGCAGGACGTGCTGAGTAAGCTTGAACGCTCCGACACATTGTCCGTGGATCAGGAAGCGATAAAAAAATACGTGCAGGACGGTACCGGCGGTGTGTATGAAGTCGTCGGCGAATATAAACACGTTCCCGCGGGCGACGCACTGCTGGTCGTCGACGTGACGCGCGACGAAATGCAGGCATCCATAACCGTAACGGCGCCTGCCGTGAGCGGTGCCGAAATTACGGCGGAAGCGATTCAGCGCGCGCTCGAAACGCAGGGCGTCGTCGCCGGTGTCGATCAGCAGAAAATCGACGATTTCGTAGACAAGCCGATATACGGCGTACCGTACGTTGTGGCTGAAGCGATTAGACCGGTGGACGGCCGCGACGCGTATATTGCGTATAATTTTGAAACCGACCGTTCCAAACTGCGCATCAAGGAATCGGCAACCGGACAGGTCAATTTTAAAGAGTTGAATCTGATACAGAACGTCGTGGAAGGGCAGCCTTTGGCGCAGAAAATGCTTCCCGAACGGGGCAAAGCGGGTAAGACGATTTTCGGCCGCTATCTTGAAGCCAAAAACGGCCGGGACATCAATCTGCCGCTCGGTAAAAACGTTATCGTCGATACGGACGGGCGGACTATTCTTGCAGCCATGAACGGACAAGTTTTGCTGATCGGCGATAAAATCAACGTCGAGCCGATTATGGAACTCGAAAACGTATCGATCAAGACCGGAAACATTACGTTCCTTGGAACGGTTATCGTAAAAGGCAACGTCGACGACGGATTCAACGTAAAAGCGTCGGGCAATATCGAAATATACGGAACCGTCGGCAAGAGTTCGCTCGAAGCCGGCGGCGATATTATCGTTTCACTCGGTATTATGGGACGCGACGAAGGAACGATCCGCGCCGGAAAATCGTTGTGGGCAAAATTCATTCAGAATACGACGGTTTCGGTAGAGGAATACGTTATTGTCGCCGACGGTATCATCAACTCGAACGTTACCGCCCGTAAGCGCATCATGCTACAGGGCAAACGCGCCGCAATTATCGGCGGACATTTGTTCGCCACTGAAGAAATCAGCGCGAAGTCGATCGGCAGCAACGGCGGCGGCAGTGAAACGATACTGGAAGTCGGATTCGATCCTGAAGCGAAAATGCGGCTGCTGGAATTGACCGAAAAGCGCAATTCGCTCGCCAAAGAATCGGAAGAAGTAAACCTGAATATTCAGACGCTCGAAAACATGAAAAAAGTGCGGCGGAGTCTCCCTCCTGAAAAAGAAGAAAGTCTCGGTAAGTTCAGCAGCCGTCGCGCCGAAATTGCCGCCGAAACGGAAAAACTCGATACCGAAATTCAGGATATACAAAACCATCTGCGGGAACTGAAAGTTATCGGAAAAGTGTCCGTCTCCGGTACGGTGTACGCCGGAGTAAAAATATTCGTCCGCGACGTAAAAGACGACGTCCGGACGGACGTGAAAAGCGTTACGTTCTTTTATGAAAACGGCTTCGTGCGCCGCGGTAAATACGAGGCGCCTGATGAAGACATAGCGAAGCGGGTTTTCGATGGCTATTCAACCAATTGACCTTCAGACATTGTATTCTCAACTCGGAAACGTTGCCAAAACGGTCGTTCATCAGCAGCAGGGCGCGCAACTTTCAAATTCCATTCAGCAGACGGAACTTGCAAAACGTACCGCCGAAAAAAACAGTACGGTGCAGGAATTGAGTGATGAAGAAAAGGAAATCGTGATGGTCAAAGACCGAAACCTCGGTTCCGGTTCCGCTGCGGATAGCCGGCAGCAAAAGGAACGGGACGCCGATTCCCGGAATGAACCGGAAGCGCCTGCTTCCGAAACGTATTTTACGGACCCCGATCTGGGGCAGCATATTGATATTTCGGGGTGAACATGAGTGCCGTCTTTGCCGGTATCGTTTTAGGCTGTATAAACGTCGCGCTGTGGCTGTTTTTCTTCGTTCGGTTTAAAAAACGGTTTTCTCCGGCAAAAATTCTTGAAGAAATAAAAGTCGAAGTCGATAAACTGATTATCGAAATCAGCCGGGAAACCGACCGCGACATCACGCTCATAGACGCACGTATCAAAGGTCTTAAAGCGCTGATTGAAGAAGCCAACCGGTGTACGGCGCTTGCGACCGGTGAACTCGACAAGCGCAGCCGCGAACATGATATGCTGTCGGCGCTCAAACGTGCCGGCGATAAAGGCAGCTCGCAAAACGATTTGTTTTCCGGGCCGGCACTGGCCGCGCTGGCCGATGTTCCGCCGGATGAAATAACCATATCGGGCGGAAACGGACAGACCGCCGCGGTTCCTTCCGCAGCCGTTCCCGCGGATCCGCTGTTTCCCGAAGAAAAAATACTGCCCGTTATCGTAAAGGCACCGGAACAGATTTCCGTTAAAAAAGACATACGGAGTCAAGTGCTGGAATTGGCGGCGGAAGGATTCGTTCCCGAGGATATTGCGGCAAAGCTCGGCATGTCCGTAACGGAAGTCCAGCTTATCACCGACATGTACGGTTCCGTTTGATCGGCCGTAAAAAAAGCCTCGATTCCATCCGAATGGAACCGAGGCTTGCGTCTGCCCGGCAAGCGGGTCTTTTTTTTACAGTTTTATGCGGAGACTCAAGTTACCGCCCCAAATGTTGCTGCCGAAATTATACGACGCACCGACCGTTGTCTGAATGATAAAAATGTTGAGCGACAATCCGGCGTATGCCTGCGCCTGAAAGTTGTCGAGGAAATCGTCGCTGAATTTCCGTGTAACGGAACCTTTTTCTTCATCTCCGATCGTATAACCGCCGAATGATGCGTTGTATTTCCACGCCCAGTCGTTCTTTGAATCGGAAAGGATTCCCCGTACACCGAAAAACGGCGTTATGATGAAGAACGTCTTTGAAATCTGCGCTTCCGCATAGACTGTTTTCGTGTTGAACGCGACGCTCGTATATACGGCGTTGTCGGAAGCCGACGCCTGAATGGATCCGGTCGTATACATGAATCCGGCGCCGACGGATACTTTGGGCAGAATGACGTTGCCTTTTAAGACCGGAAACCGCACGGAACCGCCGATCGTAAAGAAGTCGACGGTAATGCCCGCTCCGAACGCTTCAAGCGAAACTGCCGGTATTTTCATAAAGCTCAGGCCGAGGTCGAACGGCAGAAAAATACCGCCGATACGCACGTCCGCGGTTACGGTCGGCAAAAAAAGCTTATCAGATGAAATCGAAATGCCGAGTTCGTTCGCTGCCTGCGCGAGCCCCGTCATATCGAGCTGAGCGAATCCGGCGGATATCCCGCCGCCGAAATGCGGCGGAACGCTCGGTATCAGGTTTCCGATCCAGGCGTCGGACCACACACCCTGCTGCGTCGCGGTATTGGGTACCGTGTCGAGCAGCGTCGTTGAAAACGCGTTCAGTCCTTCCGTGATTTTTGTTACGTCGGGAGTAGCGGAAAATGAAACCGCTGTCAAAAACATTGCCGCCGTTACGGCAATTACCGATTTTTTCATTAATGAACCTCCTCATAAAACTCCGGCGAAACCCGCCGGGCGTTACGTTTGCCGTGCAAACCGACACGTGACTGTAAGTAAAAAGTTCTGATCGACGGATGCATCCGCCGGCGGAACCGTGCGGTGAAACTGTCTGCAAGACGCTGCTCCGGCAGGCTTCAACCGACACTTGTACTATAACACAATAACCGGACGCTGACAACCGTCGGAAAAAAATGCGAAAAAAAATTGGAAAGTAATTGACATTTTTTGCGATAGCGGTTAGTATATCAACATCTTGCCGCTGTAGCTCAGTCGGTAGAGCAAAGGACTGAAAATCCTTGTGTCGTTGGTTCGATTCCAACCGGCGGCAAAAGCCTGCATCATGTGATGCGGGCTTTTGTTTTTTAAATTCGTTTGCAAAAAATCGGCCGTATGTACGATTAATTCCGATTATTGTACTTGTGTCCTTTGAGTTAATGCCATATAATAAATGGATATGAATTGGTTGATAGTTGCATCGTCCGCGCAAGCCGCGCAGCTTGATTGTCTGAACGCGCTGCTGCGCACTTATAACGCGCATATTGATGTTTTTTTACCGGATACGCAGGACGTTCCCCGTACCGTATGGGAACGGCTGCCCGATATCGATTACTGCGTTTTCATCTGCGACGTTTCGTTTTGGGAAATTCCGCCCGTTGCGTATATGTTCGGCTATTTGACCGGGAAGGAAATACCGGTGTTCGGCGTCGGAGCGGGGACGGCCTGCGTGCCCGGTGACATTCCGTTTCTTTCCTGCGTGTATCGGCGTTTTGAAACGCTGCCGCTGCTGACCGACATGCTGACAGGTACACTGCCGGAATACGTCCGGAAGGAAAATCAGAAAAAATCCCGTAAAAAATTATTGGAGCAGGGGATTCCGTTCAATCCCGACAGTTTTGCGTTCCACGTTGCTTCAGGAGACGAAAAGGAATGCACGCTCTTTTTGGATGCCGGAATCGACGTGAACAGCCGCGACGCGGCGGGTACTCCGATGCTGTGCACTGCCGTTCGGTATAACCGCAAAAATCTGGTGCAGACTTTTCTCAAACAGGGGGCGGACGTCAACGCCGTTTCAAAAGACCGCGGATATTCTCCGGTGATGGACGCCGTATGGAAGTCGAACGCGGATATCGTGCGGCTTCTGCTGTCGAAAGGAGCCGATATCGGCGGTGTCAGCCGCGACGGGCAGCCGGTGCTGGTGCTTGCGGTCGGAACCGGGAACGAGGAAATTTGCCGTATGCTCGTTGAACACGGTGCGGATCCGGATGCGTGCGATTCTATGGGAATGTCCGCGAACGCATACGCCAAATTGTTCAAAAAAGACGCGCTCGTCGCGTTGTTCGCACAGGCCGGCACCCGAAAAGCAGCGCACGGTGCGGGAGCGTAACCACGATGAAACGAACTTTACTGCGGAGCGAATTCTGCATTGTGTTTACCGGCGGCGGAACCGGCGGACATATTTATCCCGGTCTGGCAGTGGCGGACGAACTGCGCCGGATCTGCCGAGAAACCGATACTGAGTGCCGTATCGTGTGGATCGGCTCTTCGCGCGGAATGGATCGGAAAATCGTTGAATCGAGCGGCAGTGCCGACCGTTTTTACGGAGTGCCGTCGGGAAAATTGCGCCGGTACTTTTCATTGCAAAACGTCGCCGACGTGTTCAAAATCGGCGCGGGGTGTATCGCTTCGTTTTTTTTGCTGCTGAACGTAAAGCCGCGCGCGGTGTTTTCTAAAGGCGGCTTCGTCAGCGTGCCGCCGTGTTTCGCCGCGAAACTGCTTCATATTCCCGTATACACGCACGAATGCGATTTTTCGCCCGGACTCGCGACGAAACTGAACAGTAAAGCGGCGTCCCGGATTCTGCTGTCGTATCGGGAAACCGCGCGTTTTTTCGCACCGTCTTACGCGGCTAAAATCACCGTTACCGGAAATCCCGTGCGTCCCGTTTTTTATTCCGCCTCCGCGGAAAACGGCCGGCGTTTTTTGGGACTTCCCGAAGTCGGCGGTGCGGTAAAGCCGGTGCTGCTGGTTATCGGCGGCAGTTCCGGCGCCCGGCAGCTCAACGAACTGGTACGGCAGAATCTTCCGTTTTTGTGCAGCACGTTTACGGTCGTTCATCAAACCGGTGCGAATCAGGTCGCACCGGAATCGGCGGAGAGTTCCGCGTCTTACGGTGATTCGTACAAACCGTATCCGTTCATTTATGCCGAAATGCCGGACGTGCTGGCCGCTGCGGATATCGTACTGTCACGCGCCGGCGCCAATTCCATTTGGGAATGCGCGGTTCTTGCCAAACCGATGGTTTTGGTGCCGCTGTCCGGAGCCGGTACGCGCGGAGATCAGATAGAAAACGCGCGCTTTTTCGAGCAGGCCGGCGCTGCGGTCGTCCTGTATGAAGACGCTGCCGACGCCGCTCATATGCGCGCCGCACTGGAGCAGTTTACCGATGCCGCCGTCCGCGACCGGTACAGCCGTGCGGCGGCCGCGCTTGCGGGAACCGCTCGTCCGGCGCAGGTAATCGCCGATTTGGTGTATTCGGAGGTACGCGGAAAATGACTTTTGCATTCATAGACGCGGTGTTCGCGGTGATTATTCTTGCATGTGCGATAAACGGAACGATCAAGGGATTCGTCGCGGAGTTGTTCGGCAAGGCGGCCGTCATTCTGGGACTCGTCGTTGCCGTCATATTTTACGGAAACCTTGTGCCGTACGTCGGAAAATGGATTTCGGCCGATTTTTTGGCGCAGGTGGTTTCGTTCGTTTTGATATTTATCGTTACCTATTTATCCGTCAGAATCGTACAGCACTTTATCGGCGGATTTTTTCAGGGTGATATTTTATCTGGGTTGAATCGGGCGCTCGGTTTCTTTTTGGGGATTGCCGAAGGCCTGATCATTACCGCCGTCGTGATCATTCTGTTGTACGCCCAGCCGTGGATAGACATAGACGGGTTGTTTCGCGGCAGTTTTTTTCACGAACTGCTGAAAGGCTTCGTTACGGAACCGATCAGGTACGTGAGTGAAAGGATTACGTGATGTTCGACAACTTGCTTTTTCAGACGGCGGGCGGACTGCTTGCCGAAGATATTCAGCGGGACACGCTGCCGCACGCGGTGTTGTTTTCAGGGCCCGCGTCTTCCGGTAAGCTTACGTGCGCGCTTGAACTTGCGCGCGTGCTGTCGTGCACCGGTACGCCTAAAGGAAACTGGCAGTGCGGCTGCGCGTCGTGCCTGCGGCACAAAGCGCTCGTAGACACGTCCCTGCTGATTGCCGGACCGCGCGACTGTACGCTTGAAATCGCGGCGGCGGCAAAAGCGCTGCTTGAAGCCTGCGCAGCGCGCGCTCCGTACGCGGGCGCCGTCCGTTACCTGTTCGTCCGGAGCGTCCGCAAACTGACGCTCCGGTTCAGTCAGGTTTTATGGGAAGACGACGACAAAGTGTCCAAGATCGCACCCGTAACGAGCTCGATCGACGAATTGCTTGAAGAACTCGATCCCGCGCGCCCGCTTCCCGATGCCGAAACGCTTGAAAAAACGTGCGCCGCGATCCGCTCGCAGTGCGTTAAACTCGAAAGTTCGTTCATGTACGATTCCATTCCCGTAGCCCAGATGCGCCGCGCGAGCGTCTGGGCGCGCTACCGAACCGGTACGGGAAAAAAAGTGCTGATCGTCGAAAACGCCGATCGGATGCAGGAAAGCGTCCGTAACGCGATGCTGAAAATTCTGGAAGAACCGCCCGAAGATACGGTGTTCATTTTGACGACAAGCCGCCGCGGCGCCGTCATGCCGACGATCCTGTCGCGCGTGCGTACGTATGCGTTCGTGGACCGGACGCCGGCGCAGCAGACGGAAGTCGTTAAACGCGTGTTTCACGGCGCGATTGCGGACGGAGATTCGGCGACCGTCGGCTCGTATCTTCAGACATTTTTGCCGGTGGCTCCTGAAACGGCGTCGTCCGCGGGCCGCGATTTTTTCCGTACCGTGTGCGCCGGCGTGCTGCCCGATATCGAATCCGTTGTAAAAACCTGCGGAAACTTCGAGCCGCGTCTGCTTTTAACCGTTTTCCTGAACGGTATCGCCGGCGCGCTGCAGAAATCAGTCAGCGCGGACGGTTTGTCTCCCGAAAACCGCGTGCGGCATGCCGCGTTCGCCGCCGAGTGCACCGCCGCGCTCCGTGAATGCGCGAATCACATCACCGTATATAATCAGAGCGCGTCCGCGGCGCTGGAATTACTGAGCGCCGACGTCAGCCTGCTGTGCAGAAAATTCGGCGGAGGATTGATCGTATGACCGGATTGGTAAAGCGCGTTTCCCGGAAAATTTCAAAACTGAGCGACGAACAGGTCGAACAGCTTTTCGACGCGCTTTCGGACGAAAATGAGATTCTCGACGCGATTTTGGAATCCCTTGCCACCGGACTGCTTATCTGCGACGAATCGTTCCGGCTTTTGCAGGTGAATAAAGCTGCCGAGCGCTTCGTGCCGTTCACCGGCCGGCCGGCGGACGCGCGCAGTCAGGAACTTCCGGTTTGGGAACTGATAAGCGACGCGGAACTGTCGGCTTTTTTGAAATCGTGCAGCACGCAGCAGCGCACCAATATCTGCACGGAGTTCACGCTGGAAACCGCCGGCGGTTCGGTTCGCTTTATAGAAGTATGTCTGATGCCGTTGGTGCGCAAAAAGAAGTTGGCCGGCAATATCATCACCGTAGACGACGTTACCGAACAGCGTCGGCAGGAAACGCTGCTGCGCCGCATGGAAGGATTGGCAAGTCTTACGAATCTTGCGGCGAGCGTCGCACACGAAATCAAAAATCCGCTCGGCAGCATCAGTATCCATATTCAGTTGATTCAGAAAGCTGTCAAAAAAGCCCGCGAAAGCGGCGGAACGCTGCCCGATGAAAAATTTCTCGAAAAGTATCTGAACGTCGTTACGGAAGAAATCGATCGGCTCAACGGAATCGTCGTCGATTTCCTGTTCGCGGTCCGGCCGGTCAACGCGGAATTGCTGCTGCTCGATCCGAACGTGCTGATCACCCAGTTTCTTGAGTTCTGTATGCCCGAATTGACCGAAAAACATATCGAAGTGCAGACGGAACTGATGAAAGATCCGCCCAAGATCCTGCTCGACGAAAAACTGTTCCGGCAGGTCGTGCTGAACCTGATTCAAAATGCCGAAGGCGCCATGAGCGGCGGCGGTATGCTGCTGGTCAGCACGCAGCTTAAAAACGACCGGTTCGTTATCAACATAGCGGACACCGGCGTCGGTATGGATGAAAAAACGTCTGCCCGCATTTTCGAGCCGTATTTTACGACGAAAGCGACCGGAACGGGACTGGGACTCACGATGGTGTATAAAATCATCAAGGAATTTTCGGGCGACATACAAGTGCAGTCGTTTCCCGGCGAGGGTTCGCTGTTCAGCATTACGCTGCCGATACCGCAGCGGGAACGGAAATTGCTGTCGTACCACAAAAATTGACGGGGAATTATGCAGTTTACGATTCTGATTATAGACGATGAAAAAAATATTCGCGAAGGACTTGGCGCTGCGCTCGAACTCGACGGCTACAACGTCAAACTGGCGGAAAACGGTGCGCAGGGACTTGCGTTCGTTGAAAAGGGCGATATCGATTTGGTGATTACCGATCTGCGGATGCCCGGTATTTCAGGCGAACAGGTGATTGCGAAAGTGAAGGGTGAAAGTCCCGGCATTCCGGTTATCGTGCTGACCGGGCACGGCAGCATAGACAGCGCCGTCGACGCGATGCGTAACGGTGCGTACGACTTCCTGACCAAACCGCTCAACATAGACCGGCTGTCGCTTATCGTCAAGCGGGCGCTCGCCGGACGGGAACTGGAAATACGGCACAGTTCCTTGCAGGAAGAGCTCGACGCCAAAACGTCGTTCGAGTCGATTATCGGCAAAAGCGCCGAAATGCAGCGCATCTTCGCCGTCGTGCGGAAAGCCGCCAATTCAAAAGCGTCGGTGCTGATTACCGGAGAAAGCGGCGTCGGTAAGGAACTGATCGCGAACGCGCTGCATAATCTGTCGGCGCGCAAAGATAATCCGTACATCAAAGTGCATTGCGCCGCGCTTTCGGAAACGCTGCTCGAAAGCGAATTGTTCGGGCATGAAAAAGGTGCTTTTACCGGCGCCGTCGCTCGTAAGCGGGGGCGTTTCGAGTTGGCGCACACCGGAACCATTTTTCTGGATGAAATAGGTGAAATCGACCAGAACGTGCAAATCAAGATTCTGCGCGTTTTACAGGACAAACGGTTCGAGCGCGTCGGCGGTGAAGAAACGGTTGAAGTGGACGTACGCGTTATCGCCGCCACGAACCGTGATTTGGAAAAGGAAATAGCCGAACACCGTTTCCGCGAAGATCTGTATTATCGGCTGAACGTCGTACACATACACGTGCCGCCGCTGCGGGACCGTAAAGACGACATTCCGCTGCTGCTTTCGTCGTTTTTGGCCGAATTCGCCGCGGAAAACGGCAAACGTATCACCGGTATCGATTCGCGCGCACGCGCCGCGTTGTATAAGTACGACTGGCCCGGAAATATTCGCCAATTGCGCAACTGCATTGAAAGTGCCGTCGTCATGTGCACCGGTGCAGAAATAACGCTTGAAGATTTACCGCCGACAATCAGCGGCGCGGACGACAGCGACACGATCGCGATTCCGTCCGGCGTAACTCTGGCCGAAGCCGAAAAGATCCTGATCCGGCAAAATCTGGCGGCGAACAACGGAAATAAATCGAAGACGGCGGACGTGCTCGGCATCGGGCGCAAAACGCTGCACCGGAAACTTGAAGAATACGGTTTGGATTCGGCGGCGGAACTCGAATTCTCAGCCGAAGCAGCCGGATCCGCTGATGCTGCCGAATCAACCGCGCCGGGCGGCGGAGCATAGTCATTTTCCGCGGGCTGCGTCGGCTTCCCTGCAGTTGTCGAGAATCCGCTGCAGCAGCCCGTCGACCGCCGCAATTTCTTCATCGCTGAATCCGCGGTAGAAAATACCGTTCATTTTATCGGAAACGGCGGGAACTTTTTCTTCAAAAAAACGGTCTTTGCCGGTTCTGCATACCAGAAACGACCGCCGATCGTTTTCGTCTTCCCGTCTCGTTATGTATCCGTCGCGTTCAAGCCGGTCGAGCACGCCGGTGAGCGTCGACTTATCGAGTCCCGTTTTCTCCGCAAGCGTCCGTATCGGTACGCAGTCGTGCGTCCAGAGAACGAACAGTACTCTGCCGCGTGCGCCGCCCATATCGCCGAGTCCCTCTTCCCGCAGCAGCGCCGCCCACACCCGGCTGCACACTTGATGGATCTGCGATACGAGCGCTCCGCCTTTAGTCCGCCGCGTCATGAAAATTCGTGTTTTGCAAAGCCGCCCCAGCAGCGGATCTTTTTTGAGGTAAATTTAAGCAGCGTGTAGTCGGGATCGGTATAGCCTTTCGGATAGTAAATTCGCCAGCCGGTCTGCCAGAACTCTTTTTTTACCGTTTCATCCGTGATTTCTTCGATTTCGCCGACGGCACCCGCACCCAGAAATTTATCGGGTATGCAGAAATAAAGCGACGCTTTGGGATTTGCCCGTAATTGGGTGATCTTGCGCGACGACGTGTTCGTCGTAAAATAGAGCGTAACGGTATTTTCCGTGAGCCGGATGGCTTTATCCGCCAGCTTGGGATATTTTTTCGCGTTCGCCAGATTGAGCAGCGCTCTGCTTTCCGGATATCCGGATTCGTTTACCGTCGAAAGTACTGCTGCCTTCGAGGTTTTCATAATAGTAACGACGTCCCGTATGTCCATAATTCCTCCTGAAAAATAGTTTGTATACAAACTATATACCCGGCTAAGCGCCGTGTCAAGGGACTTTTTTGAGTGCGCCGTTTTTCCGGCACTTTACGGATTTTCTTTTTTACACGTATGCTGATTTAAAAATAAAAAACAGCCGCAATTTCTCCGTATGTATTGTCATACCGAATGAAAACCGACTGTCTTTTATCTTCTTTCTTTACAAAAACACTTTGGGCGCTGACGGGATCGAACCGCCGACATTTTGGGTGTAAACCAAACGCTCTCCCAGCTGAGCTAAGCGCCCGTAACGTGTTTTATAATACCGAAAAACGGGAAACGTGTCAACCGTCCGCGCTAAATATTCCGCAGTTTCCGCCGTCTCTCCGTTCGGCACACCCGCTCGGTTCGGTATGCCAGCTCAGTTAGCGAGTCCGCTCAGTTTGGCTGTTTATCGGCATCTTCCGACGGCATAAACAGATAACTGTCTTGCAGTCTGATTGAAAAACATTCGGCGCTTTCTCCGCCGCTGGTTACCGGAATCGTAAACGAATGCAGATGCGGTTCGTAGCCGTCGGCGGTAATTTCAACCGTAAAGGAAAATTCAGTGCTGACACCCGGTTTTTCCGCGGGAACGGCGGCGGGTTTAAATGAATACGTACCCTGTGTGGACTGGTATGTGTAACACGGATTCGACCAGGTTATGTCTTCCATTTGAACGTTTTTGCCGTTGCACAAAATCGTTATCTGTGCGTTCGGAATCGGTTCAAAAGTATGTCCGTCGTATACGGTGCCGATGCAGGCCGGAAAAACGAACGCCGGTGTTTTCGGAACGTTCGGAAGCCGTCCCTTTTCCTTATGATACGGACGTTTCGCCGTATTCACTATTTTCATCCCTTCAATAACCAGCGCGTCTATATCCGCTTTTAACTGCGTACTTCCGGCAAGAGACGAATAGGTTACTCCGCGGTCGGAAACGATATATTTTGCGGGTATCCTGTTTAAAACGTAGCAGAGCGTGTCTGCCCGGCAGCTTTCGCAGTCACAGGAAAGAAATCCCGGATGTTCTTTTTGTATTGCCTCGTATAAAGCGTCGACACGCTCGGCGACTCGGTCTTCCATTATGTTATGCACAGTCAATCACAAACCTCCGTTTGTATCAGTATAATCCATATTGAAAAAAGCTGCAATCTTTTGTGCCGAAATGCCCGCGGCAGCCGTATTCTGCACGGCGATTCTGATTTTACGCAAGCTGCGTGTGAACGAATCTATAGTCAGCTCGGAGAATACCGTTGAACTTTTTGAAAAAGGCACCGACTCGTCGCCGATCCACAGGTCGCTTTCAAATGAAATCCGCTCCGGTATGTCGATCAGCAGCTGAGGACCTGCAATTTTCAGTTTTTCCGCGAGGTTCTGCTCCGTTTCCGTCCGGCAGCGGAGATCTTCCAGTTTTTTGTGGAGCGGATTATTCTCGTCGAACGGAATTTCCCCTATGACGGTGAACAGCTGCCGCGTTCTGACGCCGTCGGCACATACGCCTTCGGGAAAGCACTCCGGCGGAAAATCGAGCAGGGAGTGGATACCCGTATCGTCTTGCCCGTACAACTGTTCCGGCTGAATCAGCGATCGCGACAGAGCCGCGAACACCGCTTTTTTCATCATGGCCGTGGCTATCCTGATAGTGCGGTGCCAGTACACGGAACGGTACATCAGATATTTGGAAAAAAGCAGATTTTCAACGGAGAGAATCGCGTCGGAATCGATAACGATTCCGCGCTCCCGGTCGGGATGTAATTTATCGAGCGTAAACTCCGTATCCTGAATGCCGTACGGCACGCCGCAGTAATAGGCGTCGCGGTTAAGATAGTCCAATTTATCAGGGTCGAGTACGCCGGATAATAATTTTCGGTAAAAAAGCGTTTCCGGGTCGGTCGTACGTACGCCGGTATCGATAATGGCGGCAGTCTGTTCCGGATCACCGCCTGAGCGCGCTATGCAGAAAGCGATCCGATCGGTGCGAACCGTTTGTGCCGAAAGCGTTTCATGGGAGAGCAGCGGCAATTCTTTGAACGAGTGTGTGTACGGAAAATGACCGATATCGTGGAACAGTGCGGCGGCGTACCAGGACGCCCGTCCCGTTTCGGTGATCCAGCCGTCGGCTCCGCGGGAAGCGAGCGCGTCCAGCAGTTTTTTTGCAATACCGTACACACCGATCGAATGGCCGAAGCGGGTGTGCACTGCACCCGGATACACCAGTTCCGCAGGGCCGAGCTGCCTGATGCGTGAAAGCCTGATAAACTCAGGCGTTTTCAGCGCGGCAGCCAGCGGTTCGGGAAGATACACGTGCTTCCATAACGGATCGCGTATTGCGGTATAGGTGCCCATATATCTTCCCCGGCTGTTACTGTCCGCCTGAGCGGGTGTACGCGGCAAGTCCGCCCGCGTTCAAAATGTCGCGGCTGCGTTTGGCGAGCGAATTGACGCCTGCGATCGTTTTCGTTCCCGATTTTCCGGTAACGGTGATTTTGAAATCTTTTCCGGTTGCGAGCGCTTCACCGATGTTGCCGATTTCAAGCGTGTCGCCCGACTCTATGCGGTCGTAGTCGGCCGCGTCGGCAAACGTGATCGGAATGATACCGTAATTGATCAGGTTCGCCTGATGAATGCGGGCGAACGATTTTACGATAACGGCGCGGACGCCTAAGTACATCGGACCGAGCGCGGCGTGTTCGCGGGAAGAACCCTGACCGTAGTTTTCTCCGCCGATGACGGCACAGCCGGAAAATCCGGTGCGTTCGGCGCGTTTGTAAAACTCCGTGTCGATACGTTCAAACGTGAATTTCGCTATTTCGGGAATGTTCGAGCGGAACGGCAGCACTTTGGTTCCGGCGGGCATGATGTCGTCGGTCGAAACGTTGTCGCCGGCTTTCAGCAGCACCGGCAGCGTCAGCGACTGTGCGGGAGCGGGGGAAGCCGGACACGGTTTGATGTTCGGCCCGCGCAGAATCTCAACCGCCGCCGCGGCTTTTTCGTCAAGCGGCGCAATAAGCATCCCGTCGTCGCTCGCCGCCCGAATAACGTCGGAAGCGTTCAAACGGTCGTCTTTTCCCGAAAGCAAGGTGATTCTGCCGGTGCCCGTATACGTCGCGTCGTCGTAATCGAGCTTCGACGCGTCGGTAAAGACTCCGGTAACGGCCGCCGCCGCCGCCGTTTCCGGCGACACGAGATACACGTTTGCGTCGGTCGTGCCGCTTCTGCCTTTGAAGTTGCGGTTGAACGTTCGCAGCGAAACGCCTTCGGTGTTCGGCGCAAATCCCATGCCGATGCACGGTCCGCACGCGCTTTCGAGAATGCGGAATCCGGCACGGATCAAGTCGCCGAGAATGCCCGCCTTTTCTGCCATGAGCAGCGTCGTGCGGCTTCCCGGCGCGATGCCTGCTTCCACACCCGGTGCGATATGCTTTCCGCGCACGATGGCGGCGACGGCCGCAAGATCGTCGAGCGAACTGTTCGTGCAGGAGCCGATGCATACCTGAGTTACCGGTTTTCCCGCCAGCGACGCTACCGGCGCGACGGCGTCCGGGGAATGCGGCTGTGCGGCGAGCGGCTGCAAGGTACTTAAATCTATTTCGATAATCTTATCGTATACGGCGCCTTCGTCGGCTTTCAGTTCTTTCCAGACGTCCGCGCGGCCCATCGCGGTGAGAAACGCTTTCGTAGCACCGTCCGACGGAAACACGCTGCACGTCGCGCCGAGTTCGGCACCCATATTGGTGATCGTCGCGCGCTGGGGAACGGTCAGCGATTCGACGCCGCTTCCGAAATATTCGTATACGGCGCCGACGCCGCCTTTAACGGTTTCGCGCCGCAGCACTTCAAGAATGACGTCTTTCGCTCCGACGCCTTTACGCAGCGAGCCGGTCAGTTTTACGCCGTACACTTTGGGCATGGCCAAGTGAAACGCACCGCCGCCCATCGCGACGGCGACGTCGAGTCCGCCCGCGCCGATCGCTATCATACCGATACCGCCGCCGGTGGGGGTGTGCGAATCGGAACCGAGCAGCGTTTTGCCCGGTTCGCCGAATCGTTCCAGATGAACCTGATGACAGATACCGTTGCCGGCGCGGGAAAACCACAAGCCGTATTTTGCCGCAATGCTCTGTAAGTACCGGTGGTCGTCCATATTGCGGAAATCGGTCTGCAGCGTGTTGTGGTCTACGTATGAAACGGATACGTCCGTTTTGACGCGCGGAATGCCGATCGTTTCAAATTGCAGATACGTCATCGTACCGGTCGCGTCCTGCGTCAGCGTTTGGTCTATGCGGATAGCGATGTCGACTCCGCGTTCAATCGGATTTCCGCCGGTAAAATGCGTGTCAGGGCACGCCTGCGGAACTAAATGCGCTTGAATGATTTTTTCGGCTAATGTAAGAGCCATACGTCCTCCTGTAAAACTTTTTTAGAGCAAACTGAAAAGGCAGCCACCGCGGCGTTTATCCGTCCTTTCGCTCGAAAAATCCGACGGTTGCGGTATAGTACGCCGGGCGCACCGCAACCGGTAAAAACTGTGTGCTTCCATATTACCCTATTTGAGCGGGGTTGTACAATACGGAGCCCGCCTGAAAATCCGGCGGCGCGGAAAGGCGGAAATGCCGGCGTGAGCCGAAAATGCCGGCGGCAGTACTTTACACGATATCGGCACTATGCTATTATTATAGAACATATTCGTTTTATTTATAGGAGATACCATGATTTTTCCGTTAGAGCAGCTTATAAAATTTAAAGATAATATTTATGAAATCACCTGTGCGTCCAGCCGGCGTGCGTATCAGCTTTCGATGGTTAACGATCCGATTATTGAAAAAAACGACGGCAAAGTCGTTTCAATCGCCGCCCGGCAGCTTTTTACCAATGAAGTACAGTTCCGTATTGAACAATAGTGAACATCTCTGAAACGAACGGAACCGGCGGCTTGCCGGTTCTTGTCATTTTTGCCCCCACTGCCTGCGGTAAGACGTCGTTGGCGCTTTCCCTGTTCGGAAAACACGCCGATTCGCCGCTTGCGGGCCGAGCGGAGGTCGTCAGCGCCGATTCCATGCAGGTGTACAAAGGCATGGATATCGGTACGGCAAAGCCCGACGCCGCGCTTCGGGCGGAACTCCCGCATCATTTACTGGACGTGTACGAGCCGAGCGAACCTTTTTCCGCCGGAGATTTCGTGCGCTGCGCGGATGAAGCGTGCCGCGATATCTTCAGACGCGGAAAACTTCCGCTCGTTATGGGCGGCACCGGATTTTATATACGGAATTTTCTGTGCGGACTGCCGCCGACTCCCGAATCTGACGGTACGCTGCGTTCCGCCTTGCAGGCGCGGCTTCGGGCGGAAGGCGCGTCCGCACTGTACGCCGAATTGCAGGCGGCGGATCCGGTCAGCGCCGCCCGTATTCACCCGAACGACGAATACCGCATCGTGCGCGCGCTTGAAGTATGCGCGGCGAGCGGAAAACCGCTCAGTTCGTTTCCCGTGACCGCCGAAACCCGGAGCGGATTCCGGTTTTGCACGATAATTTTGCAGCGCGACCGGCAGGAACTGTACGGCCGCATAGACGCGCGCGTTGACGAAATGTTCACCGCGGGACTCGTGCAAGAGGTGGAGCGCCTGATACGCGGCGGCGTTCGCTCGGACGATCCGGGAATGCAGGCGATAGGTTACCGCGAATTCCTGTTTCCCGAAATCCGTGCGATACCGTCGGAGGCCGAACGAACCGCTGCGCTCAAAGAGCTGATACGCCGCGACAGCCGCCGGTACGCAAAGCGGCAGTATACGTTCTGCCGCGGAATTCCCGGTGCGGAGTACGTGCACGCCGACGACGCTGCCCGGATAACGGAGAAAATACTTTCCTTTTATGTTGCTTCCGGTCTTGACGTAAATTAATTTTTGATAGATAATAATAGCAGTTTTCAATAAGGAGTGCCATTGTGCCTTGCGGAAAAAAAAGAAAGCGTCAAAAGATTTCCACACATAAGCGTAAGAAGAAGCTGAGACGGAATCGGCATAAGAACAAGTAATTGTTCCCCGGTATTCCGGTGTTATGTGTCCTCAATTGACTATGCCAATGAAGAAGACCGTAGCTTTGGTTGTTTTCAACACAAACTGCGGTCTTTTTTTTGGCAAATAATTATGTTCGAGTTCGGAGTTATAATACGATTTTACCTGATATACGTTCGCCGGCGGATCTGAAAAAGCTCGACAAAAAAGACTTGATCCTTTTGGCGAAAGAAATACGGAAAAAAATTATAGAAGTTGTCGGTAAGAACGGCGGACATTTGGCAAGCAATCTCGGCGTAGTGGAACTGACTATCGCCCTGCATCGGGTATTCGACAGTCCTGCGGATGCGTTCGTTTGGGACGTCAGCCATCAGTGTTACGCCCATAAACTGCTGACGGGAAGATACGATTCGTTCGATACGCTCCGTAAAAAAGACGGTGTCTCCGGATTTACGAAGCGCGCGGAGAGCGAGCATGATTTTTTTGACGCCGGCCATTCTTCTACGTCGGTGTCGTCCGCGCTCGGATTATTAACCGGCCGGGCGCTTCGGCATCAGGACGGTAAAGTTATCGCCGTTATCGGTGACGGCGCGCTTACCGGCGGTATGGCTATGGAAGCGCTTTCTCACGCCGGACAGATTTCAAAAAATCTCATCGTCATTCTGAACGATAATCAGATGTCCATCAGCAGAAATACCGGATCGTTGTCTCGGTATTTGAGCCGCCTCACGATGACCGCTTCGTATCAGACTTTCAGGTTCAACATAGACCGCTTCGTCGGCAAACTGCCGTTTATCAACACGTATTTTACGAAATTCATTTTCCGTTTCAAGCGATCGCTTAAAGCGCTTTTATATCAGAATAATTTGTTCGTCGAACTCGGATTTGAATACGTCGGGCCGCTGAACGGCCATAACACGGAAGAACTGGAACGGGTTTTTTCGCACGTGAAAAAACTGAACAGACCCGTCGTCGTGCACGTGGTGACCAAAAAAGGCCGCGGCTACAGTCCTGCGGAAAACGATCCGGCGGCTTTTCACGGTATCGGGCCGTTTTGCATTTCGGACGGTACCGTTGAAAAATTCGATACGCTCAGTTTTACCGAAGCTTTTTCCGCCGCGCTGCTCGACATTGCGGCCAAAGACAGCCGCGTGGTCGCCATCACGGCGGCGATGGCAAAGGGGACGGGTTTGGGGCCGTTTGCGCGTCATTATCCGGATCGGTTTTTCGACGTGGGCATCGCCGAGCAGCACGCCGTTACGTTTGCCGGCGGATTGTCGGCTGCGGGTATCGTTCCGGTAACGGCCATTTATTCCACGTTCATGCAGCGCGCGATCGATCAGCTGATTCACGACATCGCGCTGCCGGCGGCTCCGTCGGTGTTCGTACTCGACCGCGCCGGCGCCGTTCCCGACGACGGTGAAACGCATCAGGGAGCGTTCGACATCGCGCTTATCAGACCGGTACCGAATATGATCATGCTGGCGCCGGCTTCCGCGGCGGAACTCGGTTTGTGTCTCGGCTGGGCCGTCGGCCGGTCGGCGCCGGTCGTTATCAGATATCCGAAATCGACGTGCCCTTCGGAACAGGTCTGCTTTTCACAGCCGCTGCGGGAAGGCCGCGGCGTACTGCTTCCGTACGAGGAATTCGCGCCGGTCGCCGTTTCGGGCAAGGCCCGCGTGCTGCTCGTGTGTACCGGCGGCATTTTTGCCGAAGTGCTCGCTGCCGCCCGTTCTCTTTCGCTGCAGAATATTGCAGCCGATATATACAATATCAGATTCATCAAACCGGTTGATACGGCGTATTTCGTTGACACCGCCGAACCGTACGGAACGGTCGTCTTTGTAGAAGACGGCGTCGTGACCGGCGGAATCGGGCGTCAATTGGAACTTTCGCTGTCCGAAGCCGGTTTGCAAAAAAAAACAGCGGTGCTCGGCTTGCCTGACGCATTTCTGGCGCAGGGAAAACGTGCGGAAATTCTTGCCGACGCGGGACTGTCTCCCGAACATATAGCCGCCATCGCAAGGAGCATTTTATGAAACAAACGTTGCCGCTGCGGTGTCACGCAGGAATTGAAGAGTGCCGGATTTCCACCGAACTTCCGGCTTTCGTTATGGGGATCATAAACGTTACCCCCGATTCGTTCTGGGAGGGCAGCCGGAGTTTCCGCACTGATGCGGCGGAAAAAGCTCTCGAAATGATTGCCGGCGGAGCCGATGTCATAGATATCGGCGGCGAGTCGAGCCGTCCCGGAGCGGCGTACGTCGGTGCCGATGAAGAACTGCGGAGAATCCTTCCGGTTATTGAAGAGATCCGCCGTCATTCCGACTGTCCGATTTCCGTCGATACGCGCAAAAAAACGGTTATGCAGGCGGCGCATGAAGCAGGCGCCGACATACTGAACGACATTTCGGCACTTGAAGACGATCCCGAGCTCGGTCCGTACGCCGCGGCCGAAAAAATTCCGGTAATTCTTATGCACAAACGCGGAATTCCTGCTATAATGCAAAATAATACCGCGTATGAAAACGTATTTGAAGAAGTGGATTCGTATCTTCGGCAGCGGGCGCAGTACGCGCTGCAGTGCGGTATTGCCGAAGACAGAATCATCCTCGATCCCGGTATCGGATTCGGTAAAGATTTTGCCGCCAACCGGACGCTCATCCTGCGCTGCGGTGAATTGGGCGGCGGTCGGTTTCCGGTACTGATGGCGCTGTCGCGAAAAACGTGCGTCGGGGACATGACCGGAAAATCGATTGCGGATCGGCTTGCGGGAACGCTTGCCGCAAACCTGCTTTCCGTTCAGAACGGTGCGGTGATTCTCAGAGTTCACGACGTGAAAGAAACACGCGATATGCTGTGTGTAATGGAGAAACTGCGGCGGTGAATACTTTCAACATTTTCCAGAATGCGTATAATTACATCCGGCCGGTATTGGACGTCGGCGTTCTGACTTTGGTGCTTTATAAAGCGTATGAAGTTTTCGTCAAGACGAACGGTATGCATTTGATCAAAGCCGGTATCATGCTCGCCGTCGCGTATGCCGCCGCGGTCATTTTGGATTTATCCGCGCTGCTGTGGCTGCTCAATATCGTCGCGCCGAGTTTGCTGGTCGGTTTTGCGATCGTTTTTCAGCCCGAACTGCGCAAGGTTTTTTTGAAGCTGGGGCAGGGCGAATGGTTTGCGTTCGGCCACCGTTCGCGGCACACCTACGTTGATTCCGTGCTGATTGCGGCGGAAACGCTGTCCAATCAGCGGCGCGGTATGCTGGCTGTGTTCGTCCGCCATACGGGACTGAAAGATATCATTGAAACCGGACAGCGGCTGAATGCCGATCTGTCTTCCAGTCTGCTCGTTACGATATTCGGGCACGATACGCCCATGCACGACGGTGCCGTTATCATTCAGGGCGGAAAAGTACTGGCCGCCGGCTGTTTTCTGCCGCTGTCCGAGCAGTACGACATTAAAAAGACGTTCGGAACTCGTCACCGCGCCGCGCTCGGCGTCTCGGAAGAAACGGATGCGCTCGTCCTTGTCGTGTCGGAAGAAAGCGGCGCTATCAGTCTCGCTTACGATTCCAAACTGTATTACGACCTTACGATGGAGCAGCTGACCAAAACGCTTGAAAGTCAGCTGGAGATAACTCCCGATGATATAACGCAGGAGGATGATTCCCATGAAAATCAGGCCGTTCTTTGAAAAATGCGTAAACAACTGGCCTGCAAAGGTTATTTGTCTGGTGCTGGCCGTTCTCCTGTATTTTTTTTATCATTTGACGACGCTCGATACGAAAATAATCGCGGTTCCCTTGTCGGTGTCGGCGCAGGGAAACATGCTGCCTGCCGAATTCACCGATTCGTCCGTGCGCGTAACGCTGCGCGGCAAAAGCGACGAGATCGCCCGTATTAAAAGCGGCGATATTTCGGCGTATCTCGATATCGACACGTATACCGTCAGCGGCCGCTACGACGTTCCGGTGCAGATCAAACTCGATCCGACGCTGATGGTCATCGAGCCGCTTGAAGTGAAAGTTTCTCCCGTCGTCGTGTCGATGGATATATCGGAGCGCGCGTTCGTGCAGGTTCCCGTTTCGGCGAACATACAGGGCAGCGTTGCGGCCGGGTATCAGATAACTGCGGTCAGCGTAACGCCTTCGACGGTGCTGATGACCGGCGCCGAACGGATCATAAAAGCCGTTTCTTCCGTGTATTCCGATTCCGTTTCCGCCGACGGTAAAACGGCGTCCTTTTCACAGTCCGTGCCGGTTTTGAACCGGAACGCGCTGATATCGTTCGCGGGCGACCGGAACGTCGACGTTTCGGTTACGGTGGAGCCGGTCAAGCTGACCCGTTCGTTTGAAAATCAGCCCGTATATCTGTACGGACTGCCGGCGGAGTTGGAAGCGGCCTGCGAGCCGGCTGCCGTTTCTTTTACACTGAACGGGAATCAGCTTTCCCTTGAATCGTATAAACCTGAACTGTACACCGCGCGAGCCGACTGTTCCAAGCTGTCGGCTGCCGGAACGTACGAAGTACCGCTCGAACTTGCCGTTCCTGCCGGAGTTTCCGTCGTGTCGAAAACGGCGGAAACCGTGTCCGTAACGGTCACTGCGGCGGCGAATAACGATGATTCCGAGCCGAATATTTACGAATAGGCAGGACCGGCACGGATGATTATCGGCATAGGTATTGATATTGTAAAAGTAACCCGATTTATCCGATGGACGGAAAACCGGAATCTTGCGGAGCGTTTTTTTCATTGCGACGAGCTGACCGTGCTCGACCGCGGCGGCAGCCGTGCGGCGGAATCGCTGGCGGTGCGCTTCGCGGCAAAAGAAGCGTTCGGCAAAGCGCTCGGCAGCGGACTTACTGGTTTGACCTTGCAGGATATTTGCGTCGTGCCCGATTTCAGGGGACGGCCGCATCTTGAGCTGCACGGCTCCGCAAAAAAACTGTTCGAGCTTTCCGGTGCGAATACGGTTCACGTATCTTTAAGTCACGAGACGGAATACGCCGTCGCGTACGTGGTGCTTGAAAAAATATAAATTGAGGCGGTACACAGAGGAGGCGGATATGGTGCGCACAACGCGGAAAGCGCCGGATGAAGGAAAGAAACCGGTAATATCGTATTATACCAAGGACAAAGTTTATTGTCCGGTATGCCGCAAATCGTTTGAACATGAAGACATGCTGAGCGGCGGCGGCCGTATGATTGCCGGAAGCCTGACGGACGAACTGCACCGTATTTTCGAGCCGTCGGCCCGGTTCGGCCCCGTGTATCCGCTGCTGTACGCGATCGGCGCGTGTCCGGTGTGCCACACCGCCTTGTTCTGGAACGATTTCAAGACGCTTGCTCCCGACGACGCCAAAATCATTCTTGAAAACGAAGACGAACGGAAAAAAGCCGTTTCCGCCGTATTCCCGTATTACAATCTGACTCGGAACCGGACGCTGTTCGACGGCGCGGCGATGTACTATCTGGCGCTGCTTACGTATGAAAAAACGTCCGCCGCCTATTCTCCGACGATAAAAAAAGCGATTATCGCGCTGCGCCTTGCCTGGCTGTGCGGTGATTTGAACGCCGTGTGTCCCGGCCGCAATTACGATTACGTTCAGCAAGTATTTTACCGGAAGGCGATGTTTTTCTACCAGCAGGCGCTCGAATATGAAACCGGCCGCGTGGAAAGTATTGCGGGCGTTGCGAATTTCGGGCCGGATATCGATAAAAATTACGGTTACGACGGCGTCGTCTATTTGTGCGGGCTGCTCGAATACAAATACGGGCAGCGCGAAGACAATAATCTCCGGCTGAAAAAACTCGACGAATATAAACGCGCGATTGCCCGTATCTTCGGATTGGGAAAATCGTCCAAAAACAAGCCGGGACCGCTTTTGGAACATTCGCGCAATTTGTACGACAGTATTGCAAAGGAGCTGAAAGACGCTTCCGATATCGATATCGACTTGGACGACGACTGAGCGCCGATATGAAAAACGTTTTGCTGACCGTTTCATACGACGGAACCGATTTTTGCGGCTGGCAGCGGCAGGATCACGCCGATCGGGGCGAGCCGGTGCGGACCGTACAGGCTGAATTGGAGCGCGCGCTCCGGATCATGCTCAAAACGCCCGTCGCGCTCACCGGATCCGGCCGGACCGATTCCGGCGTTCACGCGTTCGCCCAAGCGGCGAACTTCCTGTCGCCGTTCGATTCCGTTCCGCCGGAAAATTACGTGCCCGCGCTGAACAGTTCGCTGCCGCCCGATGTCCGCGTTACCGCCGCCCGGGAAGTTCCGCCCGGTTTTCACGCGCGATTCGACGCCCGGATGAGAACGTATCGCTACTTTCTCTATTGCGGAGCGACTCCTCCCGCCCACGAAACGCGCTACGTCTGGCCGATACGGCGGTATCCCGATATCGCCCGGCTTAACCGCATGGCTTCGTGTCTGTACGGAGAAATCGACTGTACGACTTTTGCGGCTGCCGGCGATCCGTGCGAATCGAAAAAACGGTATCTCGAAAAAGCCGTTTTTTACGCCGACGGTGATAAACTCGTGTTTGAAATAGCCGCTAACGCGTTTTTGTGGAAAATGGTGCGTTCCGTCGTCGGCTCGCTCGTGTATTACGAACAGAAAGGAAAAGACGCCGATTTTTTTGCGGAAATCCTTCGTGCCCGAGACCGCCGTTCGGCCGGTCCTACCGCGCCGCCGCAGGGACTTTTTTTATGGAACGTCGATTTTGAATCCTGCAAACGGCACTGATTTGCCGAGACATCGGAGCGCCCGTTACAGTAAACTGACCGGATCTACGTCGGCTTCAATGTACACGTGCAGCGGCGCTTTGTATCCGTAGATGAATCGCGCGCAGACGCTCTGCAGCGCGCTTACGGACGGACCGCGCAAAAGCACTTGCCACCGGTAATTCGCCGCAATCATTGCCAGCGGGCATTCGGACGGGCCGAGTATTTCGATTTGTGTCGCGTCGGCTTGCACGCCGTCCGTCCGGTGCGCAGGTTCCCGCGATGCTTCCAGCCGGGTTCCGTTCAGTTTCCGTACTTCTTCGGCGAGGATGACCGCCGCTCCTTCGGCTGCGTGCTGTGCCGTTTCTGAAATCGCCGATCTGAACACGAGCCGTATCATTCGGCAAAACGGCGGAAATCCGAGCAGCTGCCGCTGGGACAGCTCCTGTGCGTAAAATCCGGCGGCGTCTCCCTTACACGCGCGCGCGATCGCGTCCCGGTCGGGGCTGAAACTTTGTACGATGACCTTTCCGTCGGGAAAAAATCGCCCCGCGCGGCCGGCGACCTGCGTGATGAGCGCGAACGTCCGTTCGGCTGCCCGGAAATCGGGCATGTGCAGTCCCGTATCGGCAAGCACGACGCCTACCAGCTTCAGATTCGGAAAATTAAGTCCTTTCGCAACCATCTGCGTGCCGAGCAGTATGTCGACTTCACCGTTTCTGAATTCGGCGAGTTTTTCCTGCAGTTCGCCCTTTTTCGTCAAACTGTCCGTGTCTATTCTGCTGACGCGCGCCTGCGGAAATTTAGCTTTCGTCTCGGCTTCAATGAATTCTGTGCCGAACCCCGAATAACCGACGTCGACGGAACCGCATTCGGGACACAACGACGGCGGCTCCACCAACCAGCCGCAGTAATGGCAGCGCAGGCGTTTTTCGTGCTTGTGGTAGGTGAGGGCGACCGAGCAGTTTTTGCAGGTAAGCTCGTATCCGCACGTATTGCATCTGAAAAAATGGGTGAATCCCCGTCTGTTCAAAAACAGGATTGTCTGCCGTTTTTCGTCGAGCGTCCGTCTGATTTCCGCACACAGCCGCTCCGACAGACAGCCGTCGGCCGTTCCCGCTTCCGACAAATTGACCACTTCGATTTCGGGCTGAGCGCCGCCTGCCAGACGCTGCGTGAGCGTATGCCGGGCGATTGCGCCGGTTTGCATCAGATGCCACGCTTCTACGGACGGCGTCGCGCTTCCCATGACAAGCGGTATACCGTGTTCCGCACAGCGGTGCATGGCGACTTGCCGTGCGTGATACCGCGGAGTGGTTCCCGATTTATACGAACCGTCGTGTTCTTCGTCTATGATGATGAGTCCCAGATCGGGTACGGGCGCAAAAACCGCGCTTCGTGCGCCGATAACGACGCGCGCGTCTTTTTCGAGTATCCGTTTCCATTGTTTGAGCCGCTGACTCGGCGTCAATTCCGAATGCAGCACCGCCGCCGTGTGTCCGAAACGGCGGACGACGGCTTCCCTGACTTGGTGGGTGAGGCCGATTTCGGGGACCAGATAAATGACGCCTTTGCCTTCGTCCAGCATTTTCTGCGCCGCCTGCAAAAACACTTCCGTTTTGCCGGTTCCCGTCGGGCCGTACACGTAATGCAGCTTTGAACCCGGAGCGAAAATACCTTCCGCCGCACGTTTTTGTTCTTCCGAAAGCGTGCGCGCCTCGAATTCGATTGCGTCGTCGGTAAAAGAAAATCCCGGACTGTCGGTTTCCCGTTTTCCGGACGGAATCATCGCGGAGATGGCTTCTCCCTGCGTGCACAGGTAATATCGGGCGATCCAGGCTGAAAGGGCGATATGTTCGGCGGTGAAAACGGGTTCCGCGTCGAGCAGGCGGGTGAGGTATTTCAATTTTTCCGCAGGAACCGCTAAATGCGCGGGCGGAACGTCGGCGACACTCACGATGAACGCGGTCATCCGCCGTGAACCGAAGCGGACTTCAGCCCGCATTCCCGGCCGAACGGCTTCTGCCGTGTCGCCGTCCGCCAAATACGTGAAACTTTGCGGAAGCGGCACGTTCAGCACGGTTTCAACGTAACGGATCATTGCGGTCGGGCCGCCTTGAACGGAACGTCGTATTCGGGATACAGCTGCTGCAGTCCGCTTCTGAACAGTTTCAAATCTTCCCATGCCGGGCGTTTGAGGTCTTCGTTACGCAGCAGTGCGCTCGGATGATACGTTGCCAAAAACGGAATGCCGTTGTATTCGGTGAATTTGCCGCGCAATTTACCGATGCCGACCGTCGTTTTGAGCAGATTTTGAGCGGCGACCCTGCCGACGGCAAGTATTGCCGCCGGTTTCAGAAGACTGATCTGCGCTTCAAGAAAAGCCGCGCACGCTTCGCTTTCTTCCGGCAGCGGATCTCGGTTTCCCGGCGGCCGGCATTTGACGATGTTCGCAATGTAGCAGTTCGTCGTTCGGGAAAGCGATATGGACGCGAGCATTTTGTCCAGCAATTGACCCGCTCTGCCGACGAACGGAATGCCGCTCGCGTCTTCATCCGCTCCGGGTCCTTCTCCGATCACCATGACGGCCGGATTGGGCACGCCGATTCCCGGAACCGTGTTTTTCCGCGTTTTGCACAGTTGGCAGCGGGTGCAGCCCGCGATCTTCTGCACGATACGCTCAAGCGCTGCGGCGGTTTCCGGCAGCGTATCCGCGGCTACCGCCGCACGTACCGACGGTTGCGGCGGCAGTACGCGTACGTCGTCGCCGAATACCGGCTGCGGTGCGGTAAAAACGGCGGACGGATATCCGCGGATCCAGCGATCCGCCGTTTTGAGTAACTGGTAAAAAGTCTGTTTTTCTCCTGCTGTCATGTCGCTGAATCATATCCTAATCCGGCGAAATGTGCAACGTCCGCGCCTCACTCCCGGCAGTGGCCGCGCTGCATTCCTCTGGCAACGTCCGCGCCTCACTCCCGACAGTGGCCGCGCTGCATTCCTCTGGCAACGTCCGCGTCTCACTCCCGGCAGCGTATTTTATGCTTGCGCGAACCGGAATAAACATATTATAATGAAACCATGGATCGCTTTTTTTTCTGGTACGCCGCACTCTGTTTCTGTATCGTTTCCTGCTCGAATCCGCAAAACGGCGCGTTTGCCGGTATTGATGACGGCGAAACGGTAAAATCGAGCGTAACCGAAGCAGCCTCGGCCGTACGATGGACGCCGGAATTGGAAGCACGGAATTCGGCGGAAATAAAAGCGGCGGCGGGAACCGGTTTTAAAATGCCGGCGCTGTCTTCCGTTGAATCCGCGCTGCTGCGTCCGTCCGGAGTTCCGGTATATCCGGCCGTCGCCGGATTCGGCAGCCTTGATACGTCGTCCGTTCCGGCGGAGCTGCGGGAAATGCTCGTCTCGTTCTGCTCGGGCGTGCGTTCGTATCGGAACGAAACTGCGTCTGCGGAACCTTTGTACGCGTATATGGGAGCCGGCCGCGCGTATTTGCTGACCGTTTTTCTGTACGATGTTTCGCGCGTACCGCTGCTGACGCGGTACGTATTGGGTAAACCGTTCGATGTTGATTCTTTTCGGCAGATTCCCGTTCGGTTTTACGCGGATAACGGATATATCGACCTGCATGCGTACGTTGCGCAGTCGGATTCCCGTTGGTATATAGACCAAATCACGTACGGAGCGTTCGTTTATGAATAACGTTTTGTCCGGCATAGAACGCGATCTCATCGTTTCTTATCTGACGGACGGTAAAATCGATTTTACGCTTGTTCCCGACCAGCCGGCGCAGCGGATCTTTTCGTTTACGACCGGTGAAAAAGGTGTCCGCGTGCTGCCGGAAGGAATCATATTGTTTACGAATCCGGACGTGTTTCCGCCGGAGTTTGCCGGCCGCACCGTACAGATCAGATTTTATTTCCGCAAGCTGGGGCTGTTTTTTTCAGGCCAGATCGACGCGCTGCAATCCGGTTCGTACGCCGTCGCCGTTCCGCGGGAAATCCTGCGGCTGACCGGTGCCGATTCGTCGGCGGAAACTTCGTTTTCCGGTACGATTTTTCTTAACGAAGATTTTAAAGGCGAATATCTGGAATGCATCGAAGAACCTGCGTATCCGCCGTTCAATTTTCGCACTTGGCAGTCTTTTGATGCGGACCGTATGGCGGAAACGGAACCGTTCGTGCGCGCGCTTTGCAAAGGACGTTCCGTTTCCGTTCCGTCCGTCTTGGCGCGCGTGATGAAGCAGACCGGCAAAGCGCTGTGGATAGACGGCGGCCACATTCCCGGTGAAGCGCCGTTTCCGGTGGACGCGTGCCTGCTGGTTTCCGATTTTCCGCAGGGAATCGAATCGCGGACGGCGTTTGCTGCCGCCGCCGCGCTGGATTCCGCGCTGTATTTCATGCCGGGATATCCGCGTGCGGCTGAACCGACGCCGGTTTTTATGATAGAAAAAAAATACTTCGGCGCGGCGGATTTTGCGGAAACGGCCGCTTTGCTGGCAATATGCGCGTATTTCGGCGCGGAAGCGGCGCCGATGCCTCCGCTGAAGGATAGGGCGGAACCGCTCTCGCTGCTGTATATGAGCGATTCGGCGGTAGTTTTCGGCTGCGGGAGCGGTACGTTTCCGCTGCAGAAAGACGTTCCGTATCCGGTTTTGATGCGTATTCCGCTGCAGTCGCTGGTGCGCACGATTACGGTTTCGTGTACGGTCGCCGAACTGTATTCGGGACCTGCCGGAAAAACGGCCGCCGTGTGCCGGTTGGCGGACGTTAAGCGGGAAGACTGCCGGTTTCTGTACGAATCGTTTACCGGTAAAAAATATACGTAATCGCGCGTAAACGGTGGTATTTCCCCAGGGAATCGCGTATATTAAATAGAGAAACTATTACGGAGGATTGCTTATGAATATGAATACGGAATTCCTTTTATGCGGCGATTGTAAATCAGTTTTGCTGAAAATTCCGGGAACCGTTCCCAATGCGCCGGAGGGAACGGCGCCGCTCGCTGCCGGCGTCGTTGAAGCTTCTCATGAAAAACACGTACCCGTTGCGGTGCGGCACGCGGATACCGTTTCGGTGGACGTCGGCAGCACGCTTCATCCGATGACTGCGGAACATTATATTTTATGGATACTGCTCCGCACCGATACCGGATTCCATATCAGGACGCTCGCTCCCGGACAGGAGCCGAAAGCCGATTTCGTTCTTGCAAAACAGGAAAAACCGGTAACCGTGTACGCCATGTGCAATATCCACGGTTTGTGGCAAGCGGATATGTAAAACGGAACAGAAGACGGATACGGAAGCCGGCTTGATCGGCTGCGTATCCGTTTTATTTTTCAGACGGCACTTCTTCTGTCGGTTTCGATCCCATCAGAATTGACAGTGGCTTCAAAATGGATACGTTTTCGCAGATGATTTTCAGAATCACCATCATCGGAACCGCCAGCAGCATCCCCATAAAACCCCACATCCAGCCCCAAACGGACAGCGATACGATGATGACGAACGGCGATAATCCCAAATTGCGCCCCTGAATACGCGGTTCGACGATATTGCCGAGTATCATGTTGACGGCTATCATTAAAAAGCCTACGAACACGACCGGGCCGGGTTTGGGCCAAAACTGAATGAGCGCGAACAGCGTGGTGATCAGACCCGATATGATCGAGCCGAAATTCGGTATGAAATTCAGGATAAACGCCAAAAATCCCCAAACGATGGGGAAATCCATGTGCACGGCGAGCGTTCCCAGAAAAACCAGAACGCCGGTAAGAAGAGATATGAAGAATTTAACGGAAATGTATCGGGTTACCTGCAGAATGATATCTTTTATGATCAGCGTGATTTTGCCCGAGTTTTGACCGTCGAACGCAACGGCCGCTTTCGTTTTAAATAAACGTAATTCAGCAAGAAAAAAAATGACGAACAATGATACGACCGTCAGATTTTTTACGAACGCTATCAATATGTTTGAGAGAGACACGGCCGCGTTCTGTATTGCGGTGCGGATACCCAGTTGTCCCCACAGATTTTCAAACAGACTCGTTTCTTCGTCGAACGGCAGCTTGAAAATGGTTGCCACCGTTTCGTAAATGACGGTCAAACGTTCTTCGTACTTAGGATACAACGCGAAAATCGTCTTGAAGCTCGAAAACAGCAGATTGCCGATAACGAGCATCGCGACGAACAATATTACGAATATGATCGTAATGCCGATGCCGACGGGAATATGAAACCGTTTGTTCAATGCCGCGATCAACGGCTGAAAAACGAACGCAAGCAGCACGGCGACCGTAACCGGGATCACCACCGAAGCGGTGATTTTAAGCAAAGTTCCGGTAATGACCGCACAGATAAAAAGCAGAAGCAGGAAAATGCCCCGTGCAAAGTTGATTTGCTTCAAACCGGATCCTCCCGGACGGTTGGAAAACGGGCCGGCTGAATCGAAATGTTTCCGGCCCGTCGAACGCTACCGATTCCGTATCGTATCGAAACCGCAGAATGGAACGAGCGCCGCGGGTACGGAAATACTGCCGTCTTCGTTTTGATAATTTTCAAGAATCGCGACCAATGCGCGTGAAACGGCGACCGCCGTTCCGTTGAGCATGTGCACGTATTTGTTTTTTCCGTCGTCATCCTTATACCGGACGTTCAATCTGCGCGCCTGAAAGTCGGTGCAGTTTGAAGTCGACGTTACTTCTCCCCAGTCGCCGGTTTCGCCGCGGCCGGGCATCCAGGCTTCAAGATCCCATTTGCGGTATGCGGGCGCGCCTAAATCACCAGTACACGTGTCGACGACGCGGAACGGCAGACCGAGGCCGGTAAAAATTTCTTCTTCTATCAGGCGCAGCTTTTCATGCAGCGCGTCGGATTGTTCGGGCAGACAATAAACGAACATTTCGAGCTTGGTAAACTGATGAACGCGGTACAATCCTTTGGAAAACTGTCCGGCTGCACCGGCTTCCCGGCGGAAACAGTGCGACAGTCCGCAGTATAGAAGCGGCAGCTTCGATTTGTCGAGAATTTCGCCCGAATGGTATCCGCCGAGCGTAATTTCCGCCGTCGCAACGAGACAGGCGTGTTCGTCTTCCAGCGCGTACACGTTCGATTCGTTTCCGCGCGGGTTGAATCCTATTCCCTGCAGCACTTCTTCGCGGGCAACGTCGGGCGTGATAAACGGCGTGAAGCCGTGTTTGCGCAGAATGTTCAGCGCGTACATGACGAGCGACTGCTCCAAAAAGACGGCTTCGTTTTTCAGATAATAAAATTTATTACCGGAAACTTTGGTCGCCGCGTCGAAATCGATCAAATCGAGTTCCTGTCCGAGCTGGACGTGATCTTTCGCCTTGAACGTAAACGTGCGCGGTGTGCCGACCCGTTTTACTTCAAGATTTTCACTGTCCACGGAACCGACCGGTGCGTCGGGGTGCGCCATGTTCGGAATCTTTCTGCCTTCGAGTTCAAGGCGTTCTTCGGTTTCGGCTAGCCGCTTTTCACAGTCTGCGATCAGGTCCTTAAATGATTTTCCTTCTTCGATAAGCTTTCGGCGTTCCTCGTCCGATAATTTCGCTTTCATCGCTTTCGCGTTGTCGTTGCGTTTCTGCTGCAGCGACTGCAGTTCCGTTACCAGCGCCGTCCGTTGATCGAACAGGCTGACGACCATATCTGCATCCGCAGACATGTTGCGGTCTGCGATGTTTTTCTTTACTGCTTCAAGATTTTCCTTGATAAATCTGTAATCTAACATAATGCGCCTATCATACTGCTGTTGCGTATTTTATTCAAGTTCATAAACGGAGCGGACCGTAACGGTGATATCCGTTTTTCCCGCGCTTACCGGAGTAACACCCGCAGCGTCGGAAGCCATCAGTTTTCGATTGCTCAAATACAGCGGCTGATTGTAACTTTCTTCGGCAATGGTGAGAATCTTGCCGAGTTTCGCACCGGACGATTCGGCGAGCAGCCGCGCCGCCTGTTGTGCCTGTACTACCGCCAGTTTTCGGGCTTCCTGAACGGCTTCTTCCGTGTCGGACGCGCTGAACGAAAGCGACGACAGTTCGTTCGCACCGGCACGGATCGCCGCGTCGATTATATTGCCGGCTGCCGTGATTTCCGTCACGGTAACGGTCAGCATGTTTGACACGCGGTACTCGCCGGGAATGCTTTTCCCGTCGGAATACGTGTTTTCCCGATAAATATTGTAATTTGAAGTTGAAAACGAATCTTTACTTATGCCGGCGGCCTGAATGGCGTCCTGAACTTGCGCCATCAATTTGGCGTTTTCGGAAGCGGCTGCGGTAACCGATCCGTCTCTGGTAACGACCGACAGCTGGATGGTCGCCGTGTCCGGCAATACGGAAACGGCGCCGCTGCCGGTTACGCTGACCGTTCGCGGCGCGGCGGACGGCTGCCGTGCGGTACACGCTCCCAGTAAAAAAACGGCGCACGGAATGCAGAAAAAGTACGGAAGTATTTTCTTGTTCATAATATCTCCTCAGTAAAATTGTTTTTACGGAAACACCGATTGACGATAAAGTTGCAATGCAGACTGCAAAAAATACCGAATCGGTACGGTGCTTACCGCTGGAACCGGACTCGAAACCGGGCGCCGCGAGAGCGTATCACGCGTTCGCCCGATACGGGTTAAAACTCTTCAAAATCACTGTCGCTTACATCCGCCGGCGGCCGTTTTACCGCCGCGTAATTCGCACCGGTTCCGACGGGCTTTGCCGCGGGTTTTACGGCTGCAGGTGCCGTACGTACAGCCGGTTTTACTACCGGCTTTGCGGCCGGTGTTCCCGTAAGTCGTACCTCCGCAGCTGCCGGCGCAGGTACCGCCGCTGATCTTACGGTTGTCGCCGTTTTATAGAAAGACAGCTGCTGCATCAGTTCGGCGGCGCTCGCGGACATTTCTTCCGCCATTGCGGCCAGCTGTTCGGATGCGGATGCGTTTTTCTGTACGACCGAGTCCAGCTGTATGATCGCCTGATTGACTTGCTGCGCGCCCGAATCCTGTTCTTTGCTTGATGCGGTAATTTCATCGACGAGCGAGGCTGTTTTCTCGATATTGGGAACGACGTTGTCGATCAGCGAACCTGCCTGTTCTGCGGCGCCGACCGTTCTGAGAGACAATTCGCTGATTTCACCGGCGGCGATTTGACTGCGTTCGGCGAGTTTTCTGACTTCGCTTGCAACGACTGCGAACCCTTTTCCGGCTTCACCGGCGCGGGCCGCTTCTATCGCGGCGTTGAGCGCCAAAAGGTTCGTCTGACTTGCAATGTCTTCAATAATATTGATCTTTGCCGAAATATCTCTGATTGCGCCGACCGCTTCGTGTACGGCCGTGCCGCCGGCTTTGCTGTCGTCGGCAGTCTGTTTTGCAATGGAACTGGTATTGACGGCGTTTTCCGCGTTGTGTCTGATATTCGCCGCCATCTGTTCCATCGTTGCGGACATTTCTTCGGTAGACGCCGCCTGTTCCGAAGCTCCGGACGACAGCGTCTGACTTGAAGCTGAAATCTGATTCGCCGCGTCGTCGATCTGCGTCGCCGTTACTTCGATTTTACCGACCGTATTGCTGAGCGATTCGTTCATCGACGTCATAGTCCGTCCGAGATGCCCGATTTCGTCTTTGCGCCGGGTTATCAGCCGCCGCTGTTCGTCCGTAATATGGGATTGCACCAAATCGCCGTCCGTGATCGCCGTACATATGTCCAGCAATACCGTTACCGGCTGCGTCAGCTTCGTCGCGTACACGGCGCCTGCGGCAATGCCGGCTCCGATCAAGCAAAAGGACGACAGCAGTAAAACCGTTCTCATCGTATCGATGATTCCGGTGAATTCTTTGGACGCGGCCCGGCAGACGATCGTCCAATTCTGTCCGTTTACCTGCTCGTAGGCCATGATCCGTTTTTCGCCGTTGTACGTATACGAACCGACTCCCGATTCGCCGCTGCGCATTCTTTTATGATACGCGGCCAATTGCGCGAGAGTTTTGTCCGTTTTGGCGAGTTCTTCGATATTTTCACCGTCCATGACCGCCTGAATGTTGCTGTCGCCGATCGTATTACCGGTCGTGTTGCTTAAAATGTAGGGCGATCCGGTTTTGCCGATCGTTATTTTCGACGCAATCGTAGACAGCGTGGCGCCTTTTTTGTCAAGACTCAATACGCCGGTGATTCTGCCGGCGGCGTCCCTGACGGGAGTCGCGATCATCAGTACCAGCGAATTGTCGACGCTGCTGACGGAAGGATCGGCTACGTACGTGCTGCCTTTCAGCGCTTCTTTAACGTATATGCGGTCCGCCAGTTCAAGAACCGTTCCGTCGGAACGGACGGTGTGCCCCGAAACGTCGCTGAGCAGAAAATACTGCCAGTCGTCGTATTGATCGAGTTCTTCCTGCAGCAGCCGCGCGCGCTGTTCCAGCGGTATCACCGCGTTCGTAATATCGGGACGGCGCGCTATCGTTTCAAGCAGACTGGTTTCTTTTTTTACAGCGGTTTCAATGTAATCCGCAACGACCTTCGCGGTCATTACGAGGTCACTGTTAACGGTATCGGATACGGCATTGCTCGAAAATGCGTACGAAATTGTAAAGAAAATGGAACATACGCAAAAAATTACTATTGCAAAAATGGTTATCAATGCGGTTTTGATATGTTTCACCAGGTACCTCCGATTCAAGTATAATGTTGTCAGTATAACAGTAATATTTACGGTTGTAAACAAATATGAAATCGTATAATATGAAAATATTATGAATACTTACGTATTGCCTCCGGATTTGAACGGAATTCACATACACTGCGTCGGCATTAAAGGAACGGGGATGGCCGCTCTGACCGAAATCATGGTTTCGCGCGGTGCGGTGCTTACCGGCAGTGACGTCGCCGACGTTTTTTATACCGACGCGATTCTGAAAAAATGCGGCGTCGCCGTGATGCCGTTTTCTGCGGAAAATATTACGGATCGCATCGATTGCGTCGTGTATTCTTCTGCCTACGATCGCAGGACGAATCCCGATCTGGCCGAAGCCGACCGCCGCGGCGTACCGGCGCTGCTGTATTCGGAAGCGCTGGGGCAGCTTTCGGCGGCGGCGTACAGCTGCGGGATTGCGGGCGTTCACGGTAAAACGACTACGACGGGGCTTGCCGGTACCATTCTGCACGAATTGGCGCTTCCCGCCCAAACGCTTGCCGGCAGCGTTATCGCTTCTTTCGGCCCGGCCGGCGGGGACGGCTCCTGTACGCTCACCGACGGGCACACGTATTTCGTTGCGGAAACGTGCGAATATCAGCGTCATTTTATGGCGTTTCACCCGCAGAAAATCATCCTGACCAGCGTGGAAAGCGATCATCAGGATTACTATCCGACTTACGAATCCATACGCGACGCGTTCGTCGAATACGCGCTCAAGCTGCCGAACGGCGGCGAACTCATTTACTGTGCCGACGATGCCGGAGCTGCCGAAACGGCGCGTTCGGTGAGTTCCCTCCGTCCCGACATACTGCTGACGCCGTACGGAGAGCAGGCGGCCGGTCCGTTCTGCGTAACGTTCGGCGACGTCCGCGACGGCAGGCAGTATTTCAGTCTCGCCGGATTCGACCGTTCGTTTTATCTGTGCATACCGGGGCGCCATTTGGTCAGAAACGCCGCCGCCGCCGCCGCGCTCGCGTGCGGACTGCTGAAAGAGCAGTTGCGTTCCGAAGGCGTTTCCGCTGAAGCGACGCCGGCGCACGTTTTTTCCGCGCGAACGGCGGAAAAGCTGGCTGCCGCTTTCGCCGGTTTTCGCGGCGGACGGCGGCGCAGTGAAATCATCGGCACCGCGGGAAACGTCGTTTTTATCGACGATTACGGGCATCACCCGACGGCGGTGCGGACGACGCTCGACGGATACCGCGCGTTCTATCCGGGACGCAAACTGGTGGTCGATTTCATGTCCCACACGTACACGCGGACTGCCGCGCTGCTCGACGAGTTCGCGCAGTGTTTCGGCGCCGCAGACGAAGTGATTCTGCATAAGATTTACGGTTCTGCGCGTGAAAACGTCAGCGAAACCGGGATTACCGGCGAAACGCTGTTCGGGCGGACAAAGCGTTTTCACGCGAACGTCCGCTATTATGCGGAAATCATGGATGCGCACGATGATCTGTACCGCGAACTTTCGTCACCCGATCCGGCGTATCCGGCGGGCACCGTGTTCGTTACGATGGGTGCGGGTGACAACTGGAAAATCGGCAAACGTCTGTACGACGAATTGAAAAACATAAAATAGGATGCGCGCCGTGTACGGTTCCGCACGTTTTCGGGAGAATAATGATGACTAGTATGACAGGGTATGCGTACGTCGAAGAAACGGGGGAAACGTATACCGTTTCGGTTGAAATCAAATCGTACAATTCCCGCTTTTTGGATTTGACTATCAATCTGCCGTCCTTTTTGGGACGCCTTGAAACCTTTTTCCGTGAAAAAATCACCCCGTCGGTACTGCGCGGAAAAACGGACGTGAGCATCCGCATCCGCGAAGAAACGACCGACACCCGCGTATCGGTTGATACGGCTGCCGCGCGCGCGTACGCGGACGCCATAGGCCGGGTTGCCGAAGCGCTCGGCCGCGGTGATGCGAACGGTGCGGCCGGCGTTCCGCTTTCGCTTATCGTTCAACAGGAAGGAGTGCTCGTCAGCCACCGTGAATTCGATCTGGAATGCTACCGGACGCTTATCGAACCGGTGTTTACCCGCGCGCTCACCGCGTTCATTGCGGATCGCCGGCGTGAAGGCGAAAATCTGCGGACGGACTTGTTCGCAAAGATTGCGGAACTGGACGCCGCCGCGGCGTTTTTTGCAGAGTGGCAGCCCCGTATGGAATTGCTGTTCAGGGAATCGATAACGCGCCGTTTTAACGAATTGCTCGGAGATGCCGCCGATCCGCAGCGCGTAATGACCGAAATTGCGGCCATGCTCGTAAAATATACTATTAACGAAGAAATCGTGCGGCTGCAAAGTCATCTTGCGGCGCTCAAAACCGAACTTGCCGAAAATCCCGCGCCCGGCCGCAAAATAGATTTTATCTGTCAGGAAATCAACCGCGAAATAAATACGATCGGGTCAAAAAATCAGTTTCCGGAAGTGGGGGCGATGGTCATTACGGCAAAAAACGCGCTTGAAAATATCCGTGAACAGGCGCGGAACGTGGAATAAGGGAAACGTGGAATAAAATCGTGCGGGCCGGTGTTTCCGCGGCTTGCGGCTGCGGAAGCCGGTGTGCGGGAAACAGTTCAAATCGCAGAACGGTTCGTCGGCCGTTCAGGTCCGTTTTTCGTACCAGGCTTTAATCCGTGAAAACGCGGCCGTCAGCGCCTGCAGTTTTTCCGCCGTTTCCGCTCCGCCGGTTTTCCGCAGCGGTTCGGCTTCGGGCGGTTCGGCCGTATCGGGGTGAATCCTTTTCAGCGCGCGCGCGTACGCCGCCCGTACGCGGCGGAATTCCGGAGCGGCCGGTAAACCGGCTTCGTTTTTGTCAGGAAGCAGTCCGAGCCGTGCAAAGTCGGCCGTCAGTTTGGGCGGAACGGTGCGCAACTCTGAACCGGGGAGGGAATCATCCGCGTTTTCCCCGTTTTCCCGATTTTGTTTCCGAGGCGGACGTTCGCGCCGCGGCGGCAATTCTCCTGTTTCCAAATACGAATGCAGCATATCGCCGAGTTTGTCATATATGCTTTCCATATCCGTTCAGTATGCAGCGTGATTTTTTCCTTGTCCAGACGAAAAATGGGATTTTTCCGGTTTTTACATTTTTTTTGCTTGAATTATTACTGAAATCGTATATAATTTACTCATGAAAATAAATAAAAGAAAATACGGTCTTCTTTCCGACGGAACAAAAGCTTATTTATATACTATAGACAACGGCGGCATGTCCTTTTCCGTGACGAATTACGGATGCGTTGTTACCAGTATCGTTCTTCCCTCCAAATCGGGAAGAAAAGACGATATCATTCTGGGACCGGCGACGTTCGGCGGCTTGGTCGATTCTACGGCCTGTTACGGTTCGTTCGTCGGCCGTTTTGCAAACCGTATTTCCGGCGCCCGCTTTTCGCTCGACGGTACCGAATACGTGCTCGATAAAAACGACGGAGAAAATTGTCTGCACGGCGGCTATTTCCGCTGGGATAAACAGATCTGGGACAGTGAAATCGTCGAAACGGCGACCGGCTCCGGCGTCCGTTTTACGCGTACCAGTCCCGACGGCGAGCAGGGAATGCCCGGCACGATGCAGGTGGAAGTAACGTATTTGCTGAACGAACACGACGAGTTGGTCATGCATTACGATGCGGTCTGTGATAAATCCACTCCGGTTAATTTTACCAATCACAGTTATTTCAATTTGAAAGGGCAGGGGGCCGGAAATATCGGCAATCACGTGTTTACGATAAATTGCGATTCCTATCTGGAAGCGGACGAGCATCGGATTCCCAGCGGAAAGATTCTTCCGGTGGAAGGAACCGTGTTCGATTTCCGTGCCGGGAAGGCCATCGGTCCGGGCTTGGAAACGGGCGACTTCAACGGCGCCGCCGGCTACGACCACTGCTACTGCATAGAACGCAAAAAAGGCAAACTGCAAAAGTTCGCTTCGGTTTACGAACCGGATTCCGGAAGGACGATGACCGTCTCTACCGACCAGCCGGGCGTGCAGCTGTATACGGCGAATTGGATAGAAGGCGATCAGGGCAAAAACGGTATGTACTATCGGAACCACGGCGGGTTTTGTCTTGAAACGCAGCAGTATCCCGACGCCCCGAACAAACCCGAATTTCCCTGCTGCATTCTCAAAGCCGGTGAAAAATACGGTACGACGACGATATACGGTTTCTCCTGGTAGTGCGACGGTTGACTTTCAGGCGCGGGAACGTGTATTTTTTATGTATTGAAAATTTTCGGCAGCATCGGCCGCTGAAAACAAGTATGTGCTGATAAAATTGATATTGTAATATTTTTATTGAGGTATCGTGATGGACGTGCAATTACAGGAATTGATCGATAAGATCAAGAAAGACGGAGTCGCTTCCGCCGAGAGTTCCGCCGCGGCGATCGTTGCCGATGCGGAAAAAAAGGCTGCTGCGATCATAGCTGAAGCAGAAGAAAAAGCGGCAGAAATCGTTAAAGCCGGAAAATCTGAAACCGAGCGTATGGAAAAATCGAGTATCGATGCGATCCGTCAGGCCGGACGCAATTTGATTCTGTCGTTCCGCGACAGCGTGAGCGCCGAACTCGACGCACTCGTTTCGTCGGCGACCGCCGCAGCGTATTCCGCGGATATGCTTAAAACGCTCATTCCGGAAACCGTGAAAGCCTGGGCCGCTGATACCGGCGCGGAAAACGTTTCCGTTCTTTTGAGCGCGAAAGATCTGGCTGCCTTGGAAAGCGGTTTCAAAGCGGCGCTTAAAGACGAATTGTCCAAAGGACTCGAATTGAAAGCGGACAAGACGCTCGACGCCGGTTTCCGGATCGGAACGAAAGACGGCGCGGCGTATTACGATTTTTCGGCTGAAGCGGTTGCGGACCTGTTTTCGGCGTATCTTAACCCCAAGACGGCGGCGATCATGAAAGAAGCCGCCGCCGGTTCTTTTGAAGGAAAAAATTAAGTGGGCACCTGGTATTATCTGCTGTCGCAGCTGCCTTCTTTTTCCGTAACGTCGGAACGCGCGCCGCTGCCGGTCACAGAAAAATACTTTCTCGAACTCTGTTCCCGTTTTCTTGATGCCAAAAGCATGAAGATTTTGGAGTCCGTTTCACTGGAACCGCCTCGAAACGGTCGGAAAACGGGTTCCGCGTTTCTTGACGCCTGGTATGAGACGGAGCGCGAACTGCGGTGCGCGCTTGCCCGCATCCGTGCGCTCAAACTGAAAAAAGAGTTCGATATGTCCGACGTGTCGGTTCCGCCCGATATCGCGCAGATAGCGCGGACTGCGTGCGGAATGGACAGTCCTCTGGCGGCCGAGCAATATTTGAATGAAGTCCGTATAAATATGATCGACCGTTTTGCGCCGCTGGACGCGTTTTCAACCGACGCCGTGTACGCATACGCGCTCAAACTGAAACTCGCACTGCGGATGAGATCGTTTTCGGAAGAAGCGGGATCGGCTTCCTATCGGACGATATATGACAAGATACTTGGAGAATCAATATGACGGATACAAAAGGAAAAGTAGTCGCCGTCAATGGAAACATGATAAGCGTTGCGTTCGACGGTAATGTTTCATTGAACGAAGTAGGCTACGTGACAGTCGGCGGCAAAAGCCTCAAGAGCGAAGTAATTCGTATCCGCGGCGGAAAGGCTCAGCTGCAGGTATATGAAATGACGAAAGGTATCAGTACCGGTGACGAAGTTACGTTTACCGGCGATCTGCTTTCCGTAGAATTGGGACCGGGACTGCTCGGTCAGGTTTTCGACGGACTGCAGAATCCGCTTCCGCAGCTTGCCGAAAAAGCGGGGTACTTTCTGGAGCGCGGTATTTATCTGGAAGCGCTTCCCGGTGAAAAAGTGTGGGAATTCTCTCCGATTGCGAATCCGGGCGACACGGTGCGCCGCGGCGACGTGCTCGGTTCTGTTCCCGAAGGCCCGTTTACCCATAAAATCATGGTTCCGTTCGGCATGTACGGAACGTATAAAGTTAAATCGATAAAACATTTCGGCGAATACAACGTGCACGATGAAATCGCCGTTCTCACCGACGAAAAAGGCAAAGACATCGATATTACGATGAGTTTTCAGTGGCCGGTAAAACGTGCGGTGGACTGCTACGCCGAACGGCTCAAGCCCGAAGAAACGATGGTTACGAAAGTCCGCCTCATCGATACGTTTTTTCCGGTTGCCAAAGGCGGTACATATTGTATTCCCGGTCCGTTCGGTGCGGGTAAAACCGTTTTGCAGCATACGACGAGCCGCAACGCCGACGTGGACGTGGTAATCGTCGCCGCGTGCGGCGAACGCGCGGGTGAAGTAGTTGAAATATTGAAAGAATTCCCCGAACTGACCGATCCCCGGACCGGCCGGTCCCTGATGGAACGCACGATCATTATCTGCAACACGTCGTCCATGCCGGTCGCCGCGCGCGAAGCTTCGGTATACACCGGCGTAACGCTCGCCGAATATTACCGGCAGATGGGACTGCACGTACTGCTGTTGGCGGACTCGACGAGCCGCTGGGCGCAGGCTTTGCGTGAAATGTCGGGCCGTCTGGAAGAAATTCCCGGCGAAGAAGCGTTCCCCGCGTACCTTGAATCGTACATCGCTGCGTTCTACGAACGCGCCGGCGTCGTCCGGCTGAGCGACGGTTCGATCGGTTCGGTTACGATCGGCGGTACGGTATCGCCCGCAGGCGGTAACTTTGAAGAACCCGTTACGCAGGCGACGCTGAAAGTCGTCGGTTCGTTCCACGGTCTTTCTCGCGAACGTTCCGACGCGCGTAAATATCCGGCCATCAACCCGTACGATTCGTGGTCGAAATATACGAGCGTCATCCGTAATGATTGGGTCGATTACGCGCGGAGCTGTCTGTTCCGCGGTGCGGAAGTCGGTCAGATGATGAAAGTCGTCGGTGAAGAAGGAACGAGCCTTGAAGACTTCATTTTGTATCTCAAAAGCGAATTCCTCGACGCCGTATATTTGCAGCAGAATTCGTTCGATGAAGTCGACGCCGCCGCGGACGTGGAGCGCCAGACGTACGTGTTCAAAAAACTGCTGAGCGTGCTCGGCGCCGATTTCGCGCTCGACTCGAAAGACGACGCGCGCGCTTATTTTAACCAGCTGCGCCAGAAATTCATCGACTGGAACTACAGTGCGTGGATGGGCGGCGACTTCAAGAAAAACGAAGCAGGTATCGACAGTCTGTACGCGTCCAAAAAAGGATCGCTGACTGCCGCCGCACGGGCTTTGCTGAAGGACGGTGAATAACCATGAACAAAATATACAGTAAAATAGAATCGATCAGCGGAAGCGTCATTACGGTTCGCGCCGACGGCGTCAAATACAACGAACTTGCCGAAATCGAAACCGCGTTCGGCACGTCGCTCGCCGAAGTGAACCGTATCGACGGCGATCTCGTTTCCCTGCAGGTTTTCGCCGGCGGCCGCGGTGTTTCCACCGGTGATAAGATCCGTTTCCTCGGCCGTGAAATGCAGGTGTGCTTTTCGGAAAATCTGCTCGGCCGCATTTTCAACGGTTCCGGCGCTCCGCGCGACAAAGGTCCGGCGCTCCGCGACAATCCGGTTGAAATCGGAGGTCCTTCGGTAAACCCCGCGAAGCGCATTATGGCGCGCCGCATGATCCGTACCGGTATCCCGATGATCGACATGTTCAATACGCTCGTCGTTTCCCAGAAACTGCCGATTTTTTCCATTTCGGGCGAACCGTACAACGAACTGCTGGCGCGTATCGCCATGCAGGCGGAAGTCGACGTCATCGTTCTGGGCGGTATGGGGCTCAAATACGACGATTATCTGTATTTCAAGAACACGCTTGAAGAAGGCGGCGCGCTCAGCCGTACCGTCATGTTCGTGCACACCGCCGCCGATCCGACGGTGGAATGCCTTAAAATTCCGGATATGAGTTTGGCCGTTGCCGAACAGTTCGCGCTTCAGGGCAAAGACGTTCTGGTTCTTTTGACCGACATGACGAATTTTGCGGATTCCATGAAGGAAATCGCGATCACGCAGGAACAGGTTCCGTCGAACCGCGGATATCCGGGCGATTTGTACAGTCAGCTGGCTTCCCGGTATGAAAAGGCCGTCGATTTCGACGACGCCGGTTCGGTAACCATTCTCGCCGTTACGACGATGCCCGGAGACGACGTTACGCATCCGGTGCCCGACAATACCGGGTACATTACCGAAGGTCAGTTTTATCTGAAAGGCGGCCGCATCGAACCGTTCGGTTCGCTTTCACGTCTGAAGCAGAACGTCAACGGCAAGACGCGCAACGATCACCGCGCGCTTATGGACGGCATGATCCGCCTGTATTCGGCGTACAAAGATACCCTCGAAAAGAAATCGATGGGATTCATGATGTCCGAATGGGATGAAAAACTGCTTAAATACGGCGAACTGTTTGAAAAGGAATTGATGGCTCTTTCGGTCAACATTCCGCTTGAAGGCGCGCTCGATAAGGGATGGAATATCCTCGCTTCGTGTTTTAACAGTGAAGAAACCGGTATCAAATCGGAACTTATCGAGCAATATTGGCCGGTAAAAGCCTAAAAGGATACGCTGATGGCGACAATTAAGCTGACGAAAAACGAGTTGAAAACGCAGAAAGACGCGCTGAAAATGTATCGGCGTTATCTTCCGACGTTGACGCTCAAAAAACAGCAGCTTCAGACAGAGATCCGCACGATTGACGCCCGCGTTCAGGAAGTCCGCGCGCGCCGCAAGGCGCTGGAAGCGGAATTTGCCCAATGGATTGCCGTATTCGGGGAAAGCGACGCTTTTACGCCCGATATGGTGACCGTGCGCAATATCCGCAAAGGAACCGGCAACATTGCCGGTGTTACGATTCCGATATACGAGGGCGCCGACTTTTCGCGCGGCGACTACGACTTGTACGCGACTCCGCTGTGGATCGATCTTGCGGCGGATCGTATGGAACAGGCGCTGTCGCTCGATCTCGAAGCTGAAGTACTTGAAGAACAAGTCAGGTTACTGCTGATAGAATTACGGACTACGACGCAGCGCGTCAACCTGTTTGAAAAGGTCAAAATTCCCGAAACTAAAACGAATATCAAAAAGATTTCGGTTTATTTGGGTGACCAGCAGGTTGCAGCCGTTGTCCGCGGTAAAATTTCCAAAAAGAATCTGGAAACCGCGGCGTCAAAGGTTGAAACGGAGGCTGCCGAATGATAGTGCCAATGAAAAAGGTTTCTTTCGTCGTGTTGGAAGACCAGCGTAAAGAAGCGTTGAAAAAATTACGGAAACTCGGCGTGGTGCATCTTGAACAGTTGCAGGGCAACAGCGACGAATTGGCGGCGTTCCGCGAATCGTATGTGAAAGCCGAGAGCGCGCATATGATTCTGTCGGAAATAAAGCTGCCGAAAAAAGCCGCCGCTTCTTCCGCAGCCGTACTCGATCGGACTTCCGCACTTGCAAAGGCGGAAGAAGTCATCGCACTGGCCGAACGCAAAAAACAGTGTGCGGAACAGATTGCGGCGGACACGGCGGAACTTGAACGGTTTTCCGCCTGGGGCGCGCTTTCCGCTGCGGATTTCGCGTATCTTGCGGAAAAAGGCATCGTGCTTACGATGTATGAGATTCCCCGCGACGCGTACGCCGCCATTCCCGATACAGTGGAGACGGTGCTGGTCAACGAAGACAAGGCCCAAACGCGGTTCCTGACGGTTCAATATGAAAAAACGCCGGGTACCGCGATAGCCGGCGGAAGCTCCGGCATCGCTTCTGCGGATGCCGGAGCCGGACGTCCTTCAGATCTGCCTGCCGAAGCGTATCAGGTGCCGATGATCCGCTCTTCATCTGCGGAACTGAAATCGGAGATTGCGGCGCTTCGTGCGGAAATCGCGGCGATTGAAAAATCGCTGACCGCTTCCGCCGTCTATAAGGACGATCTGACCAGGTTCTGCCTGGATATGGAAAAAGATATCGAATTTGAAAACACGTATTCGGGTATGGGACGCGACGGCGCGGAATCGGCAGAACAGCCGTTCGTACCGTTGGCCTGGCTGACCGGATACGCGCCGGTCGAAGATATTTCCGCCGTCAAATTCGCCGCGCAGGAAGAAAACTGGGCGCTTTCGATATCGGATCCGGCTGAAGAAGACGAAGTGCCGACTAAACTGAAAAACAACAAACTGGTCAGCTTGATTTATCCCGTTTCCGACTTTTTGGGAACGGTTCCCGGTTACCGCGAATACGATATTTCAGGCTGGTTTCTGCTGTTTTTCAGTATTTTCTTCGGTATGATATTCGGAGACGGCGGATACGGTCTTTTGATGGTGCTGGCAGCGGTTTTTGCCGACGTTGCGGCGCTGGCGAAAGGCAAGAAAATTCCGCCGGCGTACAATCTGCTGCTGCTGCTCGGACTGTTCACCATGGGATGGGGAACGATCACGTGCACTTGGTTCGGACTGACGCCTGCTCAGCTGCCTTCGTGGCTTGCAGGAATTTCGTTCAAACCGTTGTCGAACGCGTTTGCGGCGGCGTCTCCCGAAAACGAAGCGCTGGTCAAGCAGAATCTGCAGATATTCTGCTTTATGCTTGCGCTCGTGCAGCTTTCGATTGCGCACCTGAAAGGCATCGTCAGATATATCCGTTCCCCGAAGTGTTTGGGCGAATTGGGATCTTTGCTGATGCTGTGGGGCATATTCTTCGTCGTACTGAATATGGTCGTAAAATTGGACGTATTTTTCGGTATAGAAACGATGGGAACGTCCGTTTTGGCCGTAATCGGTTCGGGATTCGTGCTCAGCTTCGTATTTTCAAATTACGACGGAAATCTGGGTGCGTCCATTCTGGAAAGCTGCAAAAATATCGTTTCGGTCTTGCTCGGCGTGGTAAACGTATTTTCCGATATCGTGTCGTACATCCGCCTGTGGGCGGTAGGGCTTGCCGGCGGCGCCATTTCGGCGACGGTAAACAGCATGGCGGGGCCCACGCTCGGCGGCGCGCTCATTTTTGTGGGCGTACTGCTGCTGGTGTTCGGGCACGGGCTGAATATGATATTGAACGTGTTGTCGGTAATCGTTCACGGCGTCCGTTTGAACACGCTGGAGTTTTCCAGCCATTTGGGCATGTCGTGGTCGGGATTCGCTTATAAGCCGTTCTGTGAATCGGCTGAAAATAAATAATGACGTATTGAATAGGAGTATACTATGATTGGAATGTTTGGTGCAGCTTGTGTTCTCGGCATTGCGGCGATAGGATCCGCAATTGGTATTGGTTATGCAGGTCAGGCCGCCATCGGCGCCTGGAAGCGGTGCTATATGAACAACAAACCGGCTCCGTTTATTTTGACGGTTTTTGCCGGTGCCCCTTTGACGCAGACCATTTACGGATTTTTGCTGATGCAGAACATGATTGCGTCCGAAAAAGACGGTGCGTTTCTGCTGGCGCTGGGTATTTTTTCAGGCCTTGCCATGGCGGCTTCCGCCGTTTTCCAGGGAAAAGCCGGTGCCGCGGGTTCCGACGCGCTCGGTGAAACGGGAAAAGGTTTTGCGCAGTACATCATGGTCGTCGGTTTGTGTGAAACGGTCGCACTGTTCTCCATGGTTTTCTCGATGATCGTGTGCTAAGGGTGTGTGCCGCCATGAACGATACGCGTACGGTGTACGTCGGCGGTTCGGGCAAAACGAAGCGGATCGGTATCGGGGGCGCTGCTCCCGTATCGATTCAGACAATGTGGAAAGAGGGCATTAGCGGCGTTTTGAACGATCGTGATGCCCTTTTTTCCGTTATCGGCCGTATCGAACAGCTGGGCGCGCTCGGCTGCGATATTCTCCGTTTCGCCGTCCCCGATGAAGAAAGCGCCGACGCGCTGGTGAAAATTGCGTCGGAAACCGAAATGCCGCTCGTTGCGGATATCCATTTCGACTATAAGCTCGCGCTGCGATGCCTTGAAGGTCCGGTTGCGAAGATCCGCATCAATCCGGGGAACATCGGTTCAAAAGACCGCGTCGCCGCCGTCGTAAACCGCTGCCGGGAAAAAGGCGCCGCAATCCGAATCGGCGTCAATGCCGGAAGTTTTCCGCGCGATATTGCGGAAGCCGTCGCGGCCGGCCGTATGACGCGCGCCGAAGGACTCGCCGAAACGGCGGTGCGCGAAGCCGCCGTGTTCGACGAACTGGGGTTCGATCAGGTCGTCGTGTCCATGAAGGCGTCTTCCGTACGGGAGACGATAGAAGCGAACGAAGCGTTCGCCGCCGCGCACGATATACCGCTGCATATCGGTGTAACCGAAGCGGGACCGCTTATCGGCGGCATCGTCAAGAGTACGCTCGCGTTCAGCGCGCTGCTGGAACGGAACATCGGCGGCACCGTCCGCGTCAGTCTGTCTTCATCGCCCGAAAACGAAGTGCTTACGGCGCGTGAAATACTTCGGGAAACCGGAAAACGTCCCGGCGGCGTTAAAATAGTTTCGTGTCCGCGCTGCGGCCGAGACGGATTCGACGTTCACGGTTTCGTTGCCAGATGGCAGAACGAATTGATGGCGCTCGACAAGGATATTACCGTCGCCGTTATGGGCTGCGTCGTAAACGGTCCGGGTGAAGGAAAACACGCCGACATCGGCATTACCGGAGCCGCCGGAAAAGTGATGATTTTCAAACACGGAAAAATAGTGCATACGGTTCCGGAAGAATGTGCCGATACTCTATTCAGAAAGGAATTGTTAAGCCTGTGAAATCCGCGTTACGCCGACTGCTGCCGTGTATCTGTATTATTTTCGCATTTCAGGGAACCGTTCTGTCTGCCGAGGCATCACTGTTTCGGAAGCCGGCGCGTATTCTGCACGATGCCGAACTCGCTTTTAAAAACGGGCAGTACGGCACGTCGCTGCGTCTGCTCGGAGAAGCGAAAGACGCGCGTATAAACGAATGCACGGCGGCGGTCGAAATGCTGGAACAGGCGCTGAGTCCGGTGCAGGTTCAGAATGCCGGTGATTCCATTTCCGACGTCGTTGCCGTTTTACGCGCGCGCGACGTATATGAGGCTTCCGATCTGATCGAATACGTTTCGGCAATACACGGACTCGATTTCTTTGATAATTCGGTAAAATCGCTCATTGCGTATATTCGGAAAATGTCCGCGTTTCCCGAAGCGGAGTATCTGACCGGAAAGATTTACGAACTCGAAGGCGAAAACGATTTGGCGCGTTATTACTATTCGCTCGCCTGGGAACACGCCGATACGCTCGATATTCCCGGCCAGAAATATGATATTTTATACGATATGGCCGGATTGTCGTATAAAACGGCTGATGCGGACGGATGTGAAAAAGCGCTTTTGCTTATATTGGCCGACGATCCGTATTACACGGATACCGCGCTTACCGAGGCGCTGTTTTCTTCCGTGCGGAAAGGATATGCGGCGGATAAGTTTTTTTCGTTATACCGGACGGATTGTTACCGTTCGATTCCCGCGTATTACAAACTGACGGAATTATACGCTGAACAGGGGCGGAGCGAAGAAGCGTGCAAATCGTCGATGCTCGGCGTGCTGACTGCACTGACGCGAATGTATTCCATCGTTCTGCAGCGGAACACGGAATATGAATACGTGTCGCTCGATAATTTCTGTGCGGAGGCGATGAAATATCCCGACATCGCCGAATGGAGCGTGCAGACCGGTTTTTGGAACTGCCTGTACCGTTTTGCCGGCACCGCACTCGAAACGTTTCCCGAAAACGCGGATTTCAGCCGCAGCTTTCTGCAGCTGATGCAGACGTGCGCGCCGGAACCGTATTGGCGGCAGCTTGCTTCCCGGCTGCTGCTCGGCGCGGGCTCGCCGTTTTAAGCCAGCCGAGCGCCGCCCGTGCGCTAATAATGCAGTCCGATTCCGATTTCGATTTCAGGTCCTTTGCTGGTTCGCCATGAAGCGGAGGAGAGTTGCCGGCTTACGTCGAAGCCGACGCTTCCGCGCACCTGAATGCTTCTCATTTTAGTCGGATATACGACGACTTCAAGCCCTGTGCCGATAAATCCGTCTTTCGGATTCAAAAGCGAATCTTTCGCGGTATTCCGTATCAGCGCAACGTCGATAAACGGTGCAAACTGCAATTCAAAGTCAAAATATCTGAAAAACGACGGCATGTCCCGCTTGAAAAGGGCTTTTCCCCAGCCGAGCCAGTCGGTTTGGAGTATTTTGACCGGAATATCCAGATTAAGGCAAACGGCCGCAGCCGTTTCCGTTTGACCTTCGTTATAGTTTTTGCTGTCGTATACGCCGCGGATGCGTGAACCGATATTTTTGGTTCCCGTATATTTTTTGTCGAACACGTCGTAATAGGTGTACGCGTACAGCCGGGACGCGATTCCCGCGTATTTGAAAGCGTAAAAGCCTTTTACTTCCGCCGAAATCGACGGAATGAAAGAAAACGAATCGAAGTTGTAATCGAAGTTCTGCGTAACGGATCCGGTTATTCCCTGTCTGAAATTGCCGTACCAGTTTACGCTTCCCGCCGAAATCGTGTGACCGACGGCCAGCACCGGACCGGTCAAATCCGGATGGAATATTCCGTCTGTATCCCAATTGTACGTAACGGACGTGTACGGTTTCCATATGATTTTATCGAGTAACGACGAAGACCGGTACAGCGTGAACGGTGCGTCGAATCCGGCGTATTCGGTAAAGTACAGTTCGTCGCCGGTACTCTTGTAGTCGAGATCCTGATTGATTTTCTGCTTGAGCGTGAGCGACAGCGTAACGAATTTAAAGGGAAACGCCATGCTCATTCCGGTCGAAAAATTGAATTCGGGCCGATCGGCGCCGATCGTGTACGACAGCGACGAATCCGTTTCCCATTTTGCATCGAAAACGCCCATACTGAACGGAATGGCGAACGAAAGTCCGGTGCTCAGAACGTTGTCATTGCCTTCGTTTTCCTGCGAAAATACGATTTCAAAATCGAGCGGCTCCATCGATCCCCAAAAATTGAAATCCTTTACTTTCAGTTTGAACGAAAAACCGTCGTTTGAATTGTATTTGGGATACGGAAGCGGCAAAATGCTCCAGGTGTCTTTCGCCGTGATCAGCAGCGTAACCGGCAGCGTGCCGTTTTCATCAGCCTCGGCCGTCGTATACGTAATTTCCGATTCCTGCAGGACGCGCTGATTGACCAGTACTTGCTTCAGATGTGTCAGATACATTTCAAACACTTCTTTGGACGAAAACACGACGTTTTTGCGTATGTCGAGATTCTTGTTGAGCGCGTATTCTCTAGTGCGCCCGATAATATCATATTTGACGTCGACGATCCGATACTGTTCCGCCGACGCAAAAAACGCGCACAGCACGGCCGCAACGCTGCATACTATTCTTTTCATTAATAAGCACCTTTTCCTTTGAGCACAACCCAGACTGTTTTTATGATGATCCAGATGTCGAGCCAAATCGACCAGTTCTGAATATAATACGTGTCGAGCAGAATCCGTTCTTCGTATCCGGTATCCGATCTGCCGGAAATTTGCCACATGCCGGAAAGTCCCGGTTTTACGGATAAAATGAAATCCGCGTTCGCACCGTATTTTTCGAGTTCCGGTTCCGTCACGGGGCGCGGACCGATAAAACTCATATTACCGCAGAGAATGTTCCATAATTGCGGTAATTCGTCCAAACTGGTATTGCGCAGCAGCTTTCCGATTTTCGTTACGCGCGGATCGTTTTTGAATTTGCGGTCTTTTTCCCATTCGGCACGCATTTCGGGATTCGTGGCAAGAATTCGCTCCAGCACTTCCTGAGAATTGGTTATCATTGATCGGAATTTCCACGTCGTGATCGGTTTTCCGTTTTTACCGACGCGTTTATGCCCGTAAAAGACGGGGCCGGGAGATGAAATCTTTATGGCGACCGCGATGATCGCGGTTATGAGAAGCGTCGGTACGGCGGCTATCAGCAGCAACAGCAGATCCATGCAGCGCTTGAGAAACAGACTGCCTTTCCGTGTCAGATTATGGGTGGTGGAAAACCCTATGATGCCGTTGAAATCACGGACGGACGACGAAATTGTCCTGATATGCTGATTGTACGGAATGGCGACGGTATACCGGTACAGATGCATGATAACCGAATATAATTTGTTGTCCGTAATCACGCTGTCGTCCGCTTTTTCAATAAGAATCGCCGTCGTTATTTTCAGATTCTTGATTATCTGGTGAATTTCCGCCGAGGGTTTCATTACGGGAATGCCGAAAAACATGTCCTGATCTTCGGTTTTGTTCGGATCGATAATCAGTACCGGTTTATAGCCGAGTTCGGGATGCCTGAGCAGACGTTCCACGATGACGTTTTTATTTTCGTCAAAGCCGTATATGACGGCCGGTACGCCCCAGAATTTCCGTTTGGAAAACAGCAGCCGGGCGACTTGCCGGCCCGCGGGCAGAAAAACGCACGAAATCGGCACTGCACACAATAAGGCAAAACTGATCGCTCCCCGTCCGTCCGTTTCAACGGCGATGGAAAGGGCGATGCCGGTAAAACAGAACGTCGACGTGACCGAAAAACGCCGGACTTCGTCGGCCGGAGACAGTACGATTCCCGGGTACAGCCTTGCCGCGTAAAATACCGCGATAAACGCGGGCAGATATACCCAGTACGTCACGAATGATCTGAAATTGATAAAACTTTGGTTGATGAGGTTCAAGATGAAAAAACTGGTTCCGATGCTGAGCATGATTACGAGCAAATCTATTGCCAATAACGCGATGCCCGAAAAAAAAGAACTGGTATGCTTATAGCGATTGGAAAACCATTCAGGAAATTCGTTGGGTTGCATGGAAAAAGTATATCCCGTTTTCGGTATATTGTCCAGTAAGCTCGGATGCAGCCGAAATTTACGTACCGCTTTATCTCAATTCGGCACCGGGAATTATCGTGCGGGCTTTTGCAATGAGCGCCGCCGTTTCGCTGTCCAAAAACGGTGAGATTTCGTCGTACGAAGGATCTATGCAGCCGCCCGGTTTGAAAGCGGCAAATTTCCAGGCGGCGTCGGCGGGAAGCATCCGGGCGATGCGCTCGACGTCCGCTTCGGTGATAAGCGGCGGAACCAGTACCGTCCTGAATTCCCTGCGATCCGCCGGCAGCGCCGAAACGAGGCGTACGGATTCTTCTATCTTTTCCGCCGCATTCGCCACATTTACCGCATTCGCCGCATTTACCGCATTCGCCGCGTTGCCGCCGGACGTGCAGAGCCCGTACTTTTCCGGAGACGTTTTGACGTCGAGCGCGACGAAATCGGGACACAGCGCCGGCGACTGCAATAGGTGCGAGAGCCGTTCCGGCAGCGTACCGTTCGTGTCGAGCTTTATTTTATATCCGAGGGCGCGCGCCTGCGTAATCAGATATTCCGTCACGGGCGACAGAAGCGGTTCTCCGCCGGAAATGACGAATCCTGTCAATACGTTTTTGCGTTTTTCAAGGTGGGCGAGTACTTGTGAAGCGGAAACCGCGTCTTCGGGAAGCGCGTTTCCGGTAACCAGTTCGGTATTATAGCAGTACGGGCAGCGCAGGTTGCAGCCGCCCAAAAACAGGGCCGCCGCAACCCGTCCCGGAAAATCGACGAGACTGGTTTTTACCAGAACGCCGATGCGGGTTTCCGTATTCATGCGGACGTCAGACCGCCGCCGCTACCGGTTCAAATACGGCTGCAAGTTCCGCCGTATTGTGCGCACGTGCGATTTCGGTTCCGTCCGAGCCGTACAGGATAACGGTCGGTGCGGAAAACACGCCTTTTTCGGCCGCTTTTGCCAAACCGTCGCTCGTATCCACGTCGATGACGGTTCCGGCAACCGCACAGTGCGCCATGTAGTCTTTTACCGGCGGGCAGTTCGGACACGTTTTGCGCGCGTAGAATTCGTACGAAGCGGGCGCGTCCGACGCGAGTGCGGCGGAAATTTCGGAAATTACCGGAACTTCGTTCGCACAGCCGCAGCCGGAATCCGCTTCGGTAACCGCGTAAGAATCGGTATATACGAACTGTTTGCGGTGATTGTATTCGTCGCGTTTTCCCTTGTTCCAGTTCCGAACGGAGCGGTAATATCCGACGATGCGGGCGTATACTTCCGTTTCGGATCCTTTTACGTTTGCAAGCGCTTCTTTTGTCTGCGCGATTTCCGCTTCAACGGCGGCAAGCGTTCTTTTTGTCGTAGCCATGGAATCATTCCTCCCAGATATATTCCGTATTATTTACACGCTAAATATAGCGTGTAAATTGTTTATTGTAAAGTACCGGGCGCTATTTTACTGCGCAGGTTCTTCATTCGCAAGCAGCGTCCGGCGTTCTTCTTCAAGACGCGCGAGCTGCAGGTTCAGTTTCTGCTCGGCTTCGGCCTTGCATTTGGGACATTCAAACTGTTCGCCGTTCAGATATCCGTGGATGCGGCAGACGGAGAACGTCGGCGATATGGTCAAATACGGGATCCGGTAATTCGCCGTAACCGCTTTTACCAAATCGCGGCACGAGTGCCAGTCTTTGATCGCTTCTCCCATGAACGTGTGGAACACCGTTCCGCCGGTATATTTGGTCTGCAGCGATTCCTGATGGTCGAGCGCTTCAAATATGTCGTCGGTATAATCGACCGGCAGCTGGCTCGAGTTCGTATAGTACGGATCGTTTTCACCGGAAGTGATGATATCCGGAAACTGCTGCCTGTCGTGCCGGGCGAGCCGGTACGACGTGCTTTCCGCAGGCGTCGCTTCAAGATTGAACAATTCGCCGGTCTGTTCCTGATAGTCGGCGAGCCGCTGACGCATATGGTTCAGCACTTTTTCGGCGAACCGTTTGCCTCTTTCGTCTACGATGGTGCAGCCCAAAAAGTTCTGACAGCATTCGTTCATTCCGCACAATCCGATCGTGTTGAAGTGATTGTTCAGCGTGGAAAGGTAGCGGCGAGTGTAGGGGAACAGCCCTCCGTCGAGCAGCCGCTGTATGACCTTGCGTTTGGTGCACAGACTTTCTTTGGCCAGATCCATCAGATAGTCGAGGCGTGAAAAGAACTGCTGTTCGGTTTTCGCAAGATAGCCGATCTGAGGCAGGTTGATCGTAACGACGCCGAGCGAACCGGTAAATTCGTCGGAGCCGAACAGACCGCCGCCTCGTTTGCGCAGCTCGCGCTTGTCGAGCTGAAGCCGGCAGCACATCGAGCGGACGTCGCCGGGATTCAAATCGGAATTGACGAAATTCTGGAAATACGGCGTACCGTAGCGGGCGGTCATTTCAAACAGCAACTGCGCGTTCGGGCTGTCCCAGTCGAAATTTTTGGTAATATTGTACGTGGGAATGGGATACTGGAAACCACGTCCCGCCGCGTCGCCTTCTATCATCAGTTCGATAAAAACTTTGTTGATGACGTCCATTTCCTGCTGGCAGTCGCCGTACGTAAAATCCATTTCCTTACCGCCGACGACGGCGTGCTTGTCGCGCATGTCTTCAGGCACGTTCCAGTCGAGCGTAATGTTCGTAAACGGCGCCTGAGAACCCCAGCGGCTGGGCGTATTGACGCCGTAGATAAAACTCTGGATGCACTGGCGGACTTCTTTTTCTTTCATGCTGTCTTTTTTGACGAACGGCGCGAGATACGTGTCGAACGAACTGAACGCCTGAGCGCCGGCCCATTCGTTCTGCATGATGCCCAGAAAGTTGACGATCTGGTTTACGAGCGTGGACAAATGTCCGGCAGGCGTAGACGTGATTTTATCCGGCACGCCGCCGAGTCCTTCGGCAACGAGCTGTCTGATGGACCAGCCGGCGCAGTAACCCGAAAACATCGACAGGTCGTGAATATGGAACGCCGCCGTTTTATGCGCCGTGGCGACTTCCCGTGAATAAATGTTTTTGAGCCAGTAATTTGCGGTGATCGTACCCGAGTTGTGCAGGATCAGCCCGCCCAATGAAAAGTTAACGTTCGCGTTTTCGTTGACGCGCCAGTCGGACTGGCTCAGATAGCCGTCCATCGTGGCGTTGATGTCGAGCATCAGGTTTTTGGTGTCGCGGATCGCTTCGTGGCGCGCGCGGTACAAAATGTACGCTTTCGCAATCGTAACGGCGTTGTTTTCTATCAAAACGGTTTCAACGATATCCTGAATCTCTTCGATGGCGGGGATCGAATGTTCGTGCCGGCCGGCCATCATGAGGCGTAAGCGGTCTTCCACCGCATCCGTCAGCTGTTCCGCTTTGTCCGGATCGGGCCGTTTTTCGACCGCGGTAATCGCCTTGCCGATAGCGGCGCTGATTTTAGAACGGTCGTAATCTTCGACTTCTCCCGACCGCTTTACGACATGCTTGACGAACAGAGCCGTATCGCCGTCTTTTTTGGTTCCGAGAAAGCTCCTCCATTCCGGAAACACCGACTGCTCATTCATTACATCCTCCCAATTTATTTACTTCAGTTATGAATTCTTCAAGATTTTCAAAGTGCCGGTATACCGACGCAAACCGTATGTACGCGACCTTATCGATGGCGTGCAGTTTTTCAAGTACGAGATCTCCCAATTCGGCGGTGGAAATTTCGCGCGAAGTCCGCCCCTTGATAAGGGCGGCGTCTTCGATCTCGGATACGATGTTTTCGATCATGGTCGACGAAACCGGCCTTTTTTCAAGCGCGCGGTCGATTCCTTTTTCAAGTTTCGACCGGTCGAACGGCTGTCTGCGTCCGTCGCGTTTGACAACCATAAAGGGTTTTTCTTCGATGCGTTCGTAACTGGTGAAGCGGTAGCCGCAACTGACGCATTCTCGGCGGCGGCGGATGCTTTCACCGGTGCCGAGCGCGCGCGATTCTATGACTTTATCGTCCAGACTGCCGCAGTACGGACATCTCATACTTGTTTTTCCTTATACTATAAGAGAATATTCAACCTCAGCGCGACTCGTAAAACGCTGCTGTATATAGCGGACTGTAAGCTATGTATATAGCATACTACACTATATATGTAATGGCAATAGGGAAAAATGTAAATACTGAAAAAAAAGTTTTTTAAATTTCCGGAAAAAAGCGGTTTCACTTGCAATTGATATTGACATAAAAATGGTTCTGTGTTACGCGCCGGTTGCGAAATTCATGCTTCCGGTGCGGAACGGTTTTTTGCGGCAAAAAAGGATTTTTCGGCTTCGGTCATGCATACGGAAAAAAGTACCGGCAGCAGCGTTTTCATTTTTGCAATACCGTTTTTTCCGCTGCGCGCTTTCCACGCCCGCTCGATTTTATTCCATGAGGCGAATACCCGCGGTATGAACGTAATGAACAACGCGATAAGGCCGGCGAACGCGGGATCCGGCGGAACGCGGCGGCCGATCACGGGAATTGCGCGCAGTACGGAACGGATCGTCGTTTCGATGAGGGAAAGACCGTCCTGCAGTTGTACGGAAGTCGTCGTTTTAAACAGAAGCGAAGACACCTGCATGGTCAGCAGCAGCCGAAGCAGCAGCAGCGCGGTGTCCCGCCGGGGTATCAGAACCGCCGCACTCACGTGTGCCGGCGCGGTTTCGGCGATGTTCGTAAAAACGGAAACGGCGTACATGAAATACAGATAGAACAGAATCGGGCGGACGTCCGCCGCCTGTTCCCGAAACGGAAATCCGCTGAGCCGCAGGACGAGCGCCGTGACTGCGATTGCGGCCGCGCAGTACGGTATTTCCAGTCGGAATATCAGCCAAGTCGCCGGACACAGACTCAGCAGTTTGATCCACGCCGGAATGCGGTACGGAACGCCGCTGCCGCGGCTGTAGCGGAAAATGGTCAGTTCCATAGCAAATCCTGCAGGCGGGCGTACGAGTGCAGCGGATTTCTGATACTCCACGATTCAAGCGGCTGCGCCAGGCCTTCTTCCGGCGTTCCGTCGAATACGAGCGTTCCCCGGTGCAGAACAAGAAATCGTTCGGCGAGCGCGAGGCATTTTTCGAGTTCGTGCGTCAGTATCAGAACCGTTTTGCCGTCCCGTTTGAGCGCCGTTATCAAGGCGTTCACCTGCTTTACGCCGGCGTAATCGAGGTTCGCGTACGGTTCGTCGAATATGAACACCGGCGCGTCCACGGCAAGAATTCCGGCCGCGGCGAGCCGCCGTTTTTCTCCGCCCGACAGCGTGCGGGCCGGAAAATCGGCTTTTTCGGTCAGTTCGACCGCCGCGAGCGCGTCCTGCACGCGGCGCGCGATCAGTTCTTTCGGCAGTTTCAGATTTGCCGGTCCGAAGGCGACGTCTTCGCGCGGCGTTTCGCCTAAAATCTGGGTGTCCGCATCCTGAAACACCAAGCCGACTCGCTGCGAAACGCGCACGACGCCGGCCGTCGGTTCGGTAAGTCCTGCGATGATGGACATGAGCAGACTTTTTCCCGAACCGTTCGCGCCTCCGATCACGGCGCATTCTCCCTGCCGGACGCAGAAAGACACGCCGTCGAGCGCGGTGTACGTTCCGTCGGGCGCGAGTTCGGATTTTTGCATTCTGAAGCGCTTGGTTATATTGTCCAGCGCAATGACCGGTTGCCCGCAGTCCGTATCGTGTGTCGCCATGCGCGTCATTCCGCGTCGGGATTCATAAAGCGCGCCGCTACGGGACGCAGTTTTGCGGCGAGCGGAACCATGATGATCAGTTTTACCGCGTCTCCGGGCAAAAACGGAACGACGCAGGCGGCAAGTGCGGTAGCGAGCGGTTTTGAGGTAACGTGCATGAATTGCAGAATTCCGGGTACGTAGACGACGGCAAAGCCGGCGAGTCCCGCAAGCGATAGTTTTACGATATTTTTTACCGTAAACGGCTTTTCATCCGCTGCCGGGCGTCCGGCGATCAGACCGCAGACGAGCGCCCCGATAAAATAACCTATCAGAAAGCCGCCGGTGGGACCGGCCAATACGGCGAAGCCGCCTTTGCCGCCTGAAAATACCGGTACGCCCAACGCGCCCGCGGCCAAAAACAGACCGACTGCCGCCGCACCCTGCGGCAGTCCGAACAGCGCGCCCGCCATAACGGCGAGCATGTTCTGCAGCACGATCGGAATCGCTCCGACCGGAACGGCGATAAAGCAGCCGACGCAGATGATGGCTGCGTACATTGCAACGAAAACGGAACGGCGAGAATTGACGGTCATATTGGACTCCTTAAAAACGGTATAATTGTTAACTTGATTTGTGCTTGTTAGGTTAACAATTAATATCCGATTGGTCAAGAGGAATCGCACACTTTTCCGGCCGCTTTTTGCGGTTATCCGCGCGCCTTGTCCGTCCGAGTACCAGATTCACCGCATACGCCAGAGCGCAGAGTGCCGGCACCCAGTCTCCCAGCAGCGCGTACGGCGTCTGCGTACGCTCGTACACGGGTACTTCGGTATAGATCGACGCGGTCTCGAACAGCGGCATATCCGCCAGAATCCGTCCGGCAGGATCGACCACGACGGAGTATCCCGAATTGGTCGACCTCAGCAGGGTGGTGCGATATTCGATGGCCCGATACGAAGCGATCACGAAATGCTGATATTCGGCGGAATCGGTTTTTGACCATGAATCGTTCGTGATGTTGACGAACACTTCGCTGCCGGCTTCATAGAGCGCGCGGCAGACCGGCGGAAACGCATCTTCAAAACAGATGGGCAGACTGATTTTCACCGTTTGCGAGTCCGGCAGCGGAACGGTGAAGAGCGTCAGCTCCGTGCCCGGCGTCCAGCCGCTTGAAAAACCGATGATTTTATCAAGCAGGACGTGTACCCATTCGTACTGCGCGCCGGGAATGACTTCCGCAAACGGTACGAGCTGCATTTTTGCGTAATAACCGCGATAGTTGCCGTCTTTGTCAAAATACAGTGCGGAATTATGGTATTGCCGTTTTTCGTAGTCGGCGGTAACCGGGCCTCCTATGACGAACGGAACGCCGGTCTGCCGGATAAACGGAACGAGCGGCATTTCGGCCGGTCTCGACCGGTAATAGGATTCGGCTTCGGGGAACGCATACGACAGGACCGATTCGCTCCAGACGACCAAGTCGGGCCGGGTTCCGGTTCGTGCAAGTCCTTCGCTGATCGCCGCTTCGGTCAATTCGCTCGACACGACGACAGCTTGCGCGTCGCCGCCGGTTTCCCACGAGTCCGCGTTCTGCTGAACCATGACGGTGCGCATCGTTTTGACCGGCACCCGTTCCGCCGTGTAGGCGACGGCGCCGTACAGCACCGTTACGGCGAACAATACGATGCAGAGCGCGCCGCAGCGGGCGTACGCGGCTTCTTCACCTCCGCCGCCGCGCCGAAAGTACGGAACGAGCGGGAGCAGGACGAGCCCTTCGGCTACGACTGCCGCAAACAGGGAGAACAGAAACGAAATGCCCCAGGTTCCGGTTATCGCCGCGATCTGCGTGATCAGCGGCCACCGGTATGCGGTCATGACGAGCGTTCCCCAGGGGTACGCCAGAAATCCGGTCGATTTGGCCCATTCGTACACCGTCCAAACGGCTGCGAACAATAAAACGCGGCGGGTGAGCGCCGCCGTCCGCTGCGGAAGCGGCTGCGTCGGCGCTTCGTATCCGTTACGCTTTTTACGGCCGGACTGCGCGAACGGCAGATACAGGTAACAGCCGAACACGGCGCCGATGACCGCCGTCGCGAGCGCGGACGCACCGAGCGTGAATAGTGCAAAATCTTTGAAATTACCGAGCCAGAAACTTGAAAACACGTGCACGAGTCCCGTCTGAAAACCGGTAAGCAGTGCCGCTTCTGCGTACGACTGTGCGGAAGCGAGCGTCAAATACAGCGGAACCAGTGCGAATAATCCCAAAAAAGGCGAGCCGAACGGCAAAATTTCGTTCTGAATCGCCAGTGCGGAAATAATTGCCGAAAAAATCACATAAAAAACTTGTAAAATTCTTCTCATTAGATTATCATTCTATCAGATATTACCGTGCTGTTGCAACAATATAAAATTTCGGATTGGATATGATAGAAGTAATAAACGCCCATTTACAAGAATACGGACAACGGCCGGACGTACTGGTATGTGCTCCCGGACGTTTTCATTTGATCGGTGAACATTCGTGGTTTTGCAAAGACAAGACATTATCCATGGCGGTCGACCTGCCGGTCTATATCGGAATTTCGCTGCGGAACGATTCGGCGGTGCGTTTCCATTTCGTTCAGCTGGATGAACGAAAACGTGCCAACCTTTCGAGCCTCAAGTTCCGCAAGGAAGACCGCTGGGCCAATCCGATCAAAGCCATGATATACGGTTTTACGTCGGGCGGTTTCAGTGTCGGCGGAATGAACGTAACCGTGTGGACCGATATTCTGCCTTCCGCCGGATTCGGCATTACGACGGCGATAAAGACGGCGTCCGCGTACGGTATGCGGGAATTGTTTTCGGTACCGTGTTCCGACGCGCAGCTGCTGCAGGTGATAGAGCGCGGAAATAAACTGTTTTTGGGCGTCGGCAATTATACGGCGGATATATTTTCGGCAATGTACGCGGAACCGGATTCGTGCGTACTGACGGATCATTCCCGGAATTCGTACGAACTGCTGCCGTTCGCGTTTGAAGATACGGTCGTCTTGCTGACCGACGCACGCGTTCCGCGTATTTCCGTGTGGGACGAAACGACGTTGCACGAACCGGGAAACGTGCTGCTGCTCGGAGAACTGAAAGAGCGCCGGCACAACGTGCACGGCGGCTGGCAATACGAAGATTCGCCGACGGAAATAAACGAAGTGCTGGCCGTGGTCAACGAAGACATGCGCCGGCGGCTGCGCTGCATCATGCTCGAACATCAATATGTGCTCGACGCGGCGGACGGGCTGCGGCACGGTGATTTCGCGCGGTTCTGCAAAGCGGTGAGCCGTTCTCACGACGCGATGCGCGACTTGTACCTGCTGTCTTGTCCCGAAATCGACTGGCTGGTAAAACGCGTGCAGAATTTCGACATGACTTCGGTGCGCAATCCGAACGGCTGTTCCCGCATCACGGGCAAGGGGTTCGGGCGCTGCACGTATACGATTTTGAAAACGGCGGACGTTGAACCGTATAAACAGAAACTGGTCGAATACGAACGGATATTCGGTTTCCATCCGTCCTGCTACAGCGTAAAGCCGGCGCGCGGCGTTCATCTGGTACGGGAATGAGTTTGCATCAGGGAGATTTAAGGGAGGAACGCGGCGTATGCGGTTTTTACTGACGAACGACGACGGGATAGACGGCGAAGGAATGCATCTGCTTGCCGACATGCTGCAGAAGAAACACGAAGTCTGGATCGTAGCGCCGGATAAAAACCGTTCGGCGGTGTCCCACGGTATCACGATGACCGTCCCGCTCAGACTGAGCCGCCGCGGTGAACGGTGTTTTACCTGTTCGGGCGTTCCGGTCGACTGCGTTATCAACGGTCTGAAAGCCGTGCTGCCGTCGGCGCCGGACGCGGTCATTTCCGGAATAAACCGAGGCGCGAACATCGGTACCGACGTACTGTACTCCGGTACGTGCGCCGCCGCCCGCCAAGCCGCTTTGTACGGCATTCCGGGCATCGCGTTCAGCATCGAATCGGAGGACGGCGTGTGGCGCTACGGAGCGCTCGCGGATTTTGCCCGCAAAAATATCGAAAAACTCGTTTCCTTGTGCGAACCGGATGTGTTTTTAAATATAAACGCGTTGTCCGCCGATTCGTACGCCGGATACCAAATGACGCGTCTTTCCCGCCGCGAATACGGCGATTCGGTGCGGCTGTATCACGCTCCCGACGGCCATTCGTATTCGTTTTTCGAGGGAGGGCGGATCGCGACCGCCGGAGGCAGCGGTTTCGATTTCGACGCGGTGCGCGACGGCTATATTTCCGTCAGCCGCGTACGTGCGCAGCCTGCGGACGCGGGATTCGGTGCCGCAGCGGATCCGGATTTTTTACTGTAACGCAGCAGGAGTTTTGAATGGGTGGAAAAACAGCCGACGAAGGAATCGCGCTTTATCGCGCCGGTAACTATGCGGAATCGCTGACGTATTTTCTGTCGCTGCCCGCCGCCGCGGGGGGTGATGCCGAAAGCGCGTATTTTATCGGCCTTTCGTATATGAAACTGAAACGCTATGAAGACGCGCTGCTGTACTTGGAGCAGGTCGTTACGTCGGCGGGTTCAGACGATTCGCGGACGCGCGAACGTTCGCTGCAGTGCCGACTGGTGCTCGCCGTCATTTACAGCCTGACCGGACGCAGCCGGCTCGCCGATTTTGAACTGAAAAATTTGGAAGGAACCGGATACCGTCCTTCATACGTGAACGCCGCGCTCGCCTACGTCGCGTGGGAACAGAGTAAATTCGACGAATGCATTGCGTATTATGAAAAAGCGCTGGAATTGGAACCTGAAAACGGTACGGCGCTGAACGGACTGGGCTACGTGCTCGCCTGTACGGAAAAGGATCTGACGCGCGCGCTGACGCTGTGCAAACGGGCGCTCGGTTTCATGCCCGAATCGGCGGCGTGTCTGGATTCGGTCGGCTGGGTGTATTACAAACTCGGACTGCTGAAAGAAGCGGAAATACATCTGCGGAAAGCACGCGAACGGTGTGCCGGCAATCCCGAAATAGCCGAGCATCTGAAGATCGTTCAGGAAGCCGCAGCCGGTGCGGGCGGAGGCATGAACAAATGAAAAAAACGATATTCCGAACGGGCGCCGTCTGCGCGTTGTTGTGGGGCGCCGTCTGTGCGTTTCCGGCAGGTTTTGAATCGGTTTCCGTGAAAAACGCCGATTCGCTGTCAGCCGAGCAGGAATTCCGGCGCGGCGTACAAGCGTATTACCGCGGTTCGTTTAACGACGCGATATTGCTGTTTGAAAAAGCGCTGTCGTATCTGCCCTCCGAAAACCTGATACTCGACTGGCTGGGCAAGGCGTATTACCGCGCCGGAATGGAAGGCACCGCGCTGCAGCAGTGGCAGTTCGCGCTGGACGCCGGATACGGCGGACTGCTGCTCGCGAATAAAATCGAAATCGTGCGCGACCGGCGCGTTACCGGAATTCCCGAAATCTCGTCCTTGAAATATACCGAAGCGGGCAGTTTTCCCGGAAGTTACGGCGACACGCTGCTGTTCAGCAAACCGGTGTCCGTTTTGCCGAACCCGGACGGTACGAGCTGGGTGCTCGCGTACGGCTCGAACGAACTGCTCCGGCTGGACGTGAACGGCACGATTATTTCGCGCAGCAGGGGACCGCTCGTCGGCTTCGACCGGCCGATGGATATCGTGCGTCAGCGCGACGGCACGCTGCTCGTCTGCGAATCCGCGGGCGACCGCGTTTCCGTTCTGGATGAAAACGGAAATTTCGTAAAATCGTTCGGTTCCAAGGGAATCGGCGTCGGTCAGTTCGTCGGACCGCAGTATCTGGCCGTGGACGACGCGGGCAACGTGTACGTGTCCGATTTCGGAAACGCGCGCGTCGACGTGTTCGACGCCGGGGGAACCGGATTGTTCCATTTCGGAACGAAGTCGGCCGATTTTGCCGGATTCAAGGCGCCGGCCGGCATCGCTGTGAGCGACGGCGTCGTGTACGTGGCGGACGCGGGAACGGGCGGGGTGTATTCGTTCGACCGTTCGGGCAATTATCTGGGAATCGCCGTTCCCGAAAAAACGTTCGTTCGGCCGGAAGCGCTGAAATTCAGCGGTCCGTATCTGCTCGTGTGCGATTCCAACCGGATTTGTTCGATCGATTTGGTTACCGGCGCGGTGTTTGAAAACGCCCGAACCGGCAATTCGCCTTCACGCGTGACGTGTGCGGGGAGCGACCGCAACGGAAACGTGCTCGTTGCCGATTTTACGGCGAACGAAATTTACGTGATGTCGAAAATGACCGAACTGGTCGGCGGACTGTTCGTGCAGATCGAACGGGTCGTATCCGACGCGTTTCCGAACGTGACACTTGAAGTCAAAGTTGAAAACCGCAGCCGTCAGCCGGTCGTCGGTTTAAAGGCCGAAAATTTTTACATAACGGAAAACAAACGGCCGGTGCTGAACCAAAAGCTTGAAGGCGCCGCCTCGAACAACGATACGTGCGACGTTACCGTGCTGATAGACCGCTCGTACGATACGTCTTCGTACGCCGAAGCGCTGCAGACTGCAGTAACCGACATCGCCGCGGCCATGAACGGGCGCGGCACGCTGCGGCTGGTGTCGGCCGGCAGTATTCCCGCCGTCGAGTACGGCGGATCTCCTGCGCGGCTGGGGCAATTTACCCCCGAAGCGCTGCAGGTGAAGCCTTCGGCTTCCGTCGCGACCGATCTGGCGATCCGGCTTGCGGCGAACGATCTGATCAACGCGGAAAAAAAACGTGCGATCGTGTACGTTACGGGCGCTTCGGCGGTAACGGCATCCGCGTTCGACCGGTACGGTCTTACCGACCTGACTTCGTTTTTGAACAACAATTCTATCTCTTTTTACACGGTCAATCTGTCGCAGCAGGCGCTGCCGCCGGAGATCGCGTTTATCACCGAAAGTACGAACGGAGACGAACGCTACGTGTACCGGCCGGAAGGTCTTGCCGGCATCGTGCGGGATTTACTCGAATTGCCGAACGGTATGTACCGGCTTTCGTATACGTCGTCCCTGCCGACGAATTTCGGGCGGGAATATCTGCCGGTCGAACTCGAATCGTATCTGCTGAACCGTTCCGGACGGGACGAGACGGGGTATTTCGCGCCGCTGCAATAACGCGTGCGCCGGCTACGGAAACGGGAAACGCGTCAGAACGTAACTTTGCCGCCGAGTCCCGCGGTGACGCCGAGCGTTATCAGTTTTCCGCTTTTGGTGCTTCCGCCGTACGAAACGCTGCCGCCGAGCGTCGCGACGACGGAAAAATACGTGCCGACGCGGACGTCTATTTTATGTTCAGCCGCCGTTTTGCACGTGAGCGCCGTATCGCTTTCCGTCTGCGTGTGCTGTACGGAGACGTTGATCGAATCGCTGCGCGTCAGAACGAGCGGCGGCAGCGAACTTTCCGGAACGAACAGCGCTATCGCCGCCGTCAGCGGGGACATTTTGCCCTGACGCTGCCAGACGGCGGTCACTTTGCCCGTCAGCAGCGAATCTTTTTCAAACTGAATTTCCGCGCCCGTTTTGAGCGTCGCCCCGGACGTGAAATATAAATTTATCTGTAAATACGAAGCGAGTTTTACGGCGAACGCTTCCGGCGCGTCGCGCGGAATCTGTACCGCGGCGGTGGCGGAAAACAGATATTCGTCCTGTTCGTACCAGTCGAACCGGCGCAGTTTGCTGTACGCGCCGAAATTGTTAAACGAAGTGAAGCCGGTCCCCGCTTTCAGCACGTATACGTCCGCGTCGTTTTCCGCCGTTTTTATTTCGCGTCCGAACGACGCCGATACGTTCGACGGCAGGTAAAAATCCGCAAAAGTGCCGGAAAACGGCCGCTTCCACGAAACGCCGTAAGAGGTCGCGTATGCAGCCGATTCCGCGTTTCCTGCGTCGGCGCAGTTTCGGACGATGTCGGCCAAAGTGCCGCTGTACAGATCGTAGAACGGCGGAACGACTAACAGCCGTTTGTTCGCATCGAGCGCCCGCGTCAGGTTTACGGCGTCGGCGCGGTAATTTCCGCCGTATGCCGAAGCCGCCGTGCTGCCGGTCGTTTTTTTCCACGAAAGAGAAACCGTGTGCGCGCCCGGTTTAAACGGAAAAAGCCATTCAACGGTCGTTTCGTCGGTGAACGACGTTTCCGCAGCCGTTTTGTACGTGCCGGTTATCGCGGCGTTGAGCGTCGGAGTGAACGAAGCGAACGGCAGCGGAACGGACTGCGCCGTGTCGAGCGTGATTTTCCGGTATGACGCGCTGCCGTCTCCCGCGGAAAACGCGAACGCCGTACTGTCGATCCAGCCTGCGGCGTAGGAGCCGGTGTCGACGAGTGCCTGCGTTCCGCCGCTGAGTGCCGCCGATTGAATATTTTGGGCAGCCGACGCGGCGGCAGATACGGCGTAAGAAGCGGAACTCCCCAGCGGCACGGTAAAGGCGGCGGTGCCGCCGATTTTCTGCGTCAGCAGCGCGGCCGACGCAGACGCTTCCGCCTGTGCCGTTATTTCCGCCGGAATGTGAAGCGGTTTGAGCGTAACGGCGAGCGAATTCCGCTTTTTGACGGTACCCGCGGCGGCGTCGAAGCGGTACGTTTCGCTGAACGGCAGATATTTGAACACGGGGCTGTCGGCGCTGCCGGTAAACGAGTGGCCGGCAGCCGTAAGCACGTTTTGCCGTGACGAATTGCCCGCCGCGTCGAAGGCGGCGTTCACGCCGACGAACTGCGCACTGCCGTCGATTTTTCCGCTGAAATTCGAGCGCAGCCGTTCGGGGTATTCGGCCGGAAACGATACGGAAACCGTTCCCGAGGCGGAGAGCGCCGCGTCGGAAAGAATCGGCACGCTCCCGGCCTGCAGCAGGACACCTTCGCGTTTCCATGAAAACTCGGCGGTATCCGTAAACGCCACGTCCGGCGGAATATCTTTCAGATACAATTCATCAATAAGCAGTTCGTCCCATTTTTCGGCACTCGCTTGAGGCACCGTGATAAAAACGGTAAACCGTACCGGAACGTCGCAGCTGCCGCGCCGGCTCGTACCCGACGTCAGGATTGCGCCGCCGACGCTGACTTCACCCGTATGCAGGTCGACGCTCACCGGCTGCCAGCCGCCTCTCAGCGCGTCGAGTGCTTCCGCGCCGAGCGTAATGCGGAGTGCTTCTTCGGGAGTGCCGCCGCCGTCCGCTGGTCTGTCCAGAACGAGCTCCACGAGCGTGCCGTCGGGAGCCGACACGTCGCTTCCGGGTGTGTATTTCATGAACAGATTGAGCGTCCGGTATTTTGAAATATCCGTTTCGGCGACGTATCTGGTAAAAGCCGCTTGCGCGGTGTCGGTTTGCGCCGAATCGGTTTTCCATTGAAACGACTGCACGCTGTTTACCGTGCCGGAATTGAACGATTCCGTGCCGGAAACCGTTTCTTTTCGCTGACTGACGTACGTTTCCATGCCGTCCGGCGCCTGCGCGGCGAACGACGGACTGACGGTTTCATAAGGTCCTGCGAGCAGCGTTCCCGCGCCGGCAGCCGCAGCCGCCGCAGCAGCTCGCGCGACGATGACGATGCGGGCATCGTGGTGTACGCTCAGGCGTGCCCGATCGCTGTCCGTCAGTGCGACTGTTACCGTTTGCCAGCCGTCGGCGGCAGCAGCCGTTCCCGGAACGAACGCGGTGATAACGTTCGTTCCGCCGTCTATCATCGTTGTTCCCGATATTTTCCAGGAGGGAACGGCGGATCCGTCGAATTCGGACGCGGCGTCGGCGTTTACCCCCAGCTGCAGATATACGTCGTACCGATCGGCAGTCGCGCCGGTGTCTTTCAGTTTTATGCTGAACCGCTGCGCCGAAGCGAGCTGGGACGCAGCGCTGCCCAAATCGACATTCCGCGCGATCCACTGATTCGCCGCGGTAAAATCGTATTCGCACACGGCGGCGTATCCGGTGATCGCCGCGTCGCGCAGGCCTTCCTGATCCGCAGCGGACGTTTTATTTGCTTCCGTCAGTACCGGTGCTCCGCTTGCAGCCGTCAGTACGGGAATTATGCCGTCCGCCGGGAACGACGCGGCTTTTTTCGTAAGCGCCGTTACGGACGGAACCGAGTCGTCCATTCCCAAGATGCGGTACGTACCGGAAGCGTTGTCCGTCTCGATCGACACCGCCGCGGTATTGCGTACGCTGAGTTCGCCGTTTTCATACGCGATTCGGCCCGCCGCGGCGGCGAAGCCGGGCAGCTGTTTGGATTCGTCGGCAAACCGGACGTCCCGGCTGTACGGCCAGCGCACCGTAACGGAAGCGGCGGCTTCAAGCGCGTCGGTCGGCCGATAGGAGAATCCCGCGGCGGCGCTCACCGTACCGGTTTTATCGTCGCCGTTTTCTTCGTACCAGACGATGCGGACGGTGTCGAAGTCTCCCGCCGGAGACGAAAGCGTTACGGTGCCGGTTTCGCCGTCGTACCCGGCGCCGCCGTCGAGTATGCCGTTTTTATACACTCTTACCGTTCCCGGAACGGCTTTCGTGCCGATTTCGTACCGGGAACTCTGCGTGAACGTCCGCAGTTTCAGCACCGGGTCTCCGTCGTCGTACGAAGGCGACGGCTGCGATTCAGACGGAAGCAGGTAATATTCGGGATGTTCGTCCGCGGCGGGAAATCTGATTTCCGGCCGCAGCGCGTCAGCGTCCCGTGCGGAAGCGTTGCGTATCCGGTACAGTTCCGCCGTATACGAGGTGCCGCCGTATGCGGACGTGTCTTCGGAAATTTGGGCGGCGTACGCCGTTGACGCGGCTCCCGTCGAAGCGGAAACGACGGTCGCGGTTTCCGGCGCCGTTTTTCCGGCGTCGTAGCGGTATGCTGCGGAAAACGGCGAAAATCCCGCCGGATGCTGGAGCAGCAGCACGGATACGGCGCTTTCTGTTCCGGCGGAGAGGTCGGTAAAAAAACCTTCCGTTCCGGTGCCGCTTTTTCCCGCGAACGAATAAGAGGCGACCTTCGGCTGCACCCGTTCCGCATCGGCGTCGTACGCCGAACCGAAAAACAGCTGTACGTTCCCCAAAAATCCGCTTCCCAGCACCGCCTGAGACACCGCAGTTTTAGGTGTCCCGTAATTTCCGAGCAGCGCTTCCGCCTGCGCCTTTGCCGCCTCGGAATTGAACGAAACGGCGACGGCCGGAATATCGCCGTCGGCGGAAAGCAAGCCGTTTTTGACCAGCAGCGCAAGCTGCGCGGTTGCCGGATACAATAAATATTCGGATGAAGTCAGTTTGCGGTACGTCCTGCCGTCCGGCGCCCGGTACGCTCCGTCCGCAGCTTCCAAAAACACGTCCGCGACTGCCGCAGCCGTTTGATCCGACGGCAGAACGAATTGCGACGTACGCTTCCAGGCGGCGAGAGAGACGCTCGAATCGGCAACTTCGTTCAGCCCCGAATACGTTTTTTCGCGCGCGGCCAGCATGTCGTACCGAATCACCGCGTCCGCCTGCCATTTGTTTCCCTGAAATGAAAACGAAACGCCGGGCGCCTGATTTTCACCGCCGCCGATGCCCCGCTGCACGTCGTCGGCGGGATACGTCTGCGGAAACACGACGTTCCGGTTTGCGAGCCGGACTTCTTTGAGCAGGCCGCTGCCGGTGTACCCGGCGGCAACCGTATTTTTTTCAAATCCGTCGGCAAAAACGGCTTCAAAATACCAGGTTTCGTTCAGCATGAACCACAGCGACAGATCCACCTTTTGGGAAAACACCGGCGTGCCGAACGTTACTTTCAGCGGATTGCCGAATCCGAACGTTGCCGACGCGCTTCCGCTCACGGTCGATTCCCAGTATCCTTCGGCAAAAAAATCGTCGGCGGAATCGGCAACCGTATAATTGAACAGCGACACGGGCGCTTCGGCGGGCAGCGGCGGCACCGGAACGAGCGTAATGCCCGCGGCTCCGGCCGCCTGAACGGCGGTTTCCTGCGCGCCGGCCTGAACGGGAGTTCCGATTCCCGCGGCGGTCAGCAGCGTGCCCAGCAGCAGGATGAGCGTCTTTTTGAACAGCCGGGCTTTTTTTATCGGAATATCGGGATTTTTTTCCTGAATGGACAGAATCGCTTTTTCGACCGTCCGCTTTTTGCCCTCACCGAAATCGAATAATTCCTGCTGCTGCGGAAGCGTCGCCGGCTCAAGGTTCATCGCGCCTATTCCAAGCAAGCGCACGCCGCTGTTCGTCTGATATTTTCTTGCAAACAGCTGCGACGCGCGCTCGTACAGATCGTCCGCCGATGAAATGAACCGCTCCGACGTTTCCTGGACGGTGCGCGTCGTAAAGTCGTCGTACCGGATTTTCACGCACACGGTTCTGCTTACCCAGCCTTCCTTGAGCAGCCTGAACATGACCGTCTGCGCCAAATCCATGAGCGCCGTTCCGATAACGTATCTGTCGGTCAGATCGAACGGATAGGTGTTTTCCGCGCTGATCGAACGGGATTTCGTTTCTTCACCGAACGTTTCCGCCGCTTCTCCTCTGACCGCTTTTTGCAGAAACTGTCCGCCGGCCTGCCCGAATATGCCGGTCAGCAAAGGCAGTGAAGCCGAACACACGTCGTACACGGTGAAAAAACCGGCCGCGTTCAGCCGTGCGAGCGTTTTTGAACCGATTCCCCACACTTTTTTCAGCGGAAGCGACTGCATGAATCCGGCTTCCGTACCGGGTTTTACGTAAAAAAAACCGTCCGGTTTTGAAAGTCCCGAAGCTATCTTCGCTACGTATTTATTGGCCGCAAGCCCTATCGATACGGTCAGTCCCGTACGCTCGAAGACGGTCCGTTTGAGCGTGAGCGCGGTCCGTTCCGGCGGCCCGAACAGCCGCTCCGTTCCGCTCAGATCGACGAACGCTTCGTCTACCGACATCTGCTGCACGTCGGGTGAAAACTCGGTAAAAACGGCCATAACTTCCGCCGATTTTTCGTGATACCGCTTCATCCGGGGGCGCAGGTATATGCCCTGCGGGCACAGCCGGTACGCCTGTTCCACCGGCATGGCGGAATGGACGCCGTACGAGCGCGCTTCGTAGGAACACGTCGAAACGACGCCCCGTTTGCTGCCGGGCAAACCGCCGACGATGACCGGTTTTCCTTTCAGTTCCGGATTATCGAGCTGCTCAACCGAAGCGAAGAACGCGTCGAGATCGACGTGCAGGAACATGTTCATTTGAGTGCGGCCTTTACGGTAAGCGTTTTGTCCGTTTTGACAACCTCGTCGGTTCCGGTGCGCACGTAACAGGTTATCCCGATATGCTGGTCGAGCGCAGCGTCCGTTACGTATGAAAAAACGGCGGGCAGCGACGGATATTCGGGCATCGTGAACAATATCGTACCCGGAATGCGCGCCGAAACCGTTTGAAACGGGATTTCCGAATCGTAGACGGGAACTTCGGTCTGCGCGGACACCGTAACGTCCGCACGGACGATCGGCAGTTCCGAATCGATTTCAAGCCGGACGTTCATGAGATCCATGAAAACGTCGGCGGACGCGGAACAGACGACCTCCGCCGGGCGTTCCGGAGATTCGGATGTAACCGTAAACGGCGTCTGCACCGCCGGCGCGCTTCGTTCCGCGGAAGCGGCGGGAACCGTTTTGCGGGCGGCGTACGAAACGGTAAACAGCATACCGGTTCCGACGGCGGCGACCGCCGCGACTGCGGTAACGGTAACGGCGGCGATCTTGAATCCCGAAATATTGCGCGTTTTGCCGAACATGTTCATACGCACCAGAATGCGCAGCCACATGATCTGAAACGGTATCAAAGCGCAGGCGAGCAGGACGTTGCCGGCAAAATCGGGCTGCGCCAGATACGCTATTTTCTGCGGAGAAGCGCTTACGGTAAGAAACGCAATGTACGGAATAAACGGCAGCAGCATCATGACCGAAGAAATTACGAGCGGTACCAGCCGGCGCGCGAGTCTCGTTACGTAAATGATAAGATATTCGATGATGAAAATGAACAAAAACGAAATGTCGATCGTCGTAAAAATGAAAATGTTGAGGATAGACACGAGCGTCAGCAAAAAGCCGTAGACGAACGGCGACACCGGCAGCCTGAAATGCACTTGCGCGATAAACAGAAGCGATACGAACAGAAACGAAAATCCGGTTTTCAGCATGATGACCGTAACCGGCGTCACCTCGGCAAAGTACAGCAGTTTTTCCGTAAAAAATTGTCCGAGCGAAAGCGACGCGGCCGACACCAGAACCGTTATCGGTATCAAATACCACGTCTGCTTGAAGTCTTTGCGCGTCTGCGCCCGGTTTTTGCCGAACAGCGAAAAACTGCTGACAAAAAACAGGACGACCGCTATGGAAACGATGTAGAACAGCACGACCGTCCGTTCGCTTATCCAGACGTCGGAAGTGAAGGGCACCAGAATGTAGTTGCGCATGTCGGAATCGCTGTCTTCTGCCGAAAACGTTCCGGCAAGCTGCAGCAGCGCGGCGTACACGGCGGCGCTCTGACGGTCGTTGTCCGCGGAAAATCTGACTGCGGCCGCGTCGAATCCCGCTTTTAAAAACGCTTCGAGCCGCCGATCGGTTTCCGCCAGATTCAGGCGGTAGGGCAGCACCGAATTTTGGTCGATGTTCAGCGGAATCCGGCGCAGCAGCCACAGCGGCGTCATAACGCCGTCCGCTCCGGGAACTACCATCACCTTAGCCGCTTCCGCTGCCGACGTTCCCGCCGGAGACAAAAGAATGACGGCCGTCGACGCGGGATTTTCCGCCGCCGCGATATACGCGCCGGTTCCGGCCGGCGTGTCGTGAAAAGAATCCGACGGCAGACGCGAAAAATCGCCGGCCTGCAGCAGAACGGTCGTCTTTACCGGCAGCGGTACTTGGCGCAGCTGATCCATCAGTTCAATCAGGCGCGTTTCCGTTGCGGCCGCGATTTCCTGCGGAACGGCGAATACCAGTTCGGTCTCCGTTTCCGTTCCCGCTTCCGCTTCCGCTTCCGCTTGAGACTGCGCGGCGGCAGGAAACCGGACGATGATATTGTACGGAAAACGCATTTGGGAAGCCGGGGTCAGCAATTGTTTTTCAGGGGCAAAACGTTCGGATTCAAGCGTCGAAAACAGGTGATCCGACAGTGCGAGACTGTCGTATTCTTGAGATATTCCCGAAAATAGCGAAAAAAGACAAAACGGAAGGAATATCAGTTTTCTGACCCTGAAGTGAAAAATCATACTATAAGAATATAGTAATTTCTGTTTACAATGCAATACCCTTCATGATATACTGAAAACCAAAATCAGGAGTTTGTGCGTGAGTGCTACAGGGAAGAAAACTTTATTGAATCTGCCGCTCAAAATTATTTTGACGGAAGAAGGCGCGTCTTATTTTATCCGGAATAAGAAAAAACTGCTCCGTATCAAACTGGCGGACAACGCCGAAGAATACGGCGTGTCGCTCGCCACTTTCGCACCGCAGTCCGTGCAACGCATGATTTTGGTCGATTACATTTCAAAAATCGAAATTTCAATGCCCGAATTCGTGTCTTCCCGGCAGGAAGTGATGGATCTTTCAAAACTGATCGTCTTTTCGCTGCTTTACAAACAGTTCGACCGGGAAATATTCAACGCGCTGATCGAAACCGACATCGTGCGTAAACACAACCGGGCGAATCCGGCGCAGCTCATAGACGAACGCACGAAGATGAGCGACGCGCAGCTGCGCAGCCGACTGGCAAATACGGATTCGGTGATCGTCGAAGCGCGCAAACAGGTGCTCGATCCGCTGTGGGCTCATATACTCGAAAACAAGGAACTGACTCCCGAAGAAAAAAACATCTATCTGCTGATGACGGAAAAATTCCTGAACCGGATGAATCTTTTGAATTGGTACATAATCACCAAGTTTTTCAATAAACCGGGATTTGAAGAAATCCTGTCGCGCACGCGGACGGTACTCAATTCGTATACCGAAAAAAGCAAAGTCGCCGAATATATTTCCGTTATGGTTATGGAGCTTGCGCTCAACAACGAAAACACCAATATGCGTAAAGAAGCCAAAATCATGTACCGCGGCATTGCGGACACCGATTCCCTCATTTACGATCCCGACATCCGAAAAAAAATTATTGCCGAAATGCAGCGCAAACACGAATTGGTGTTCGTTTCCTGGAAGCTCGGCGGCGGGTCGTCTTCCATCGGAAAGCAAGGACGGCTGCAGATCACGCTGTACAATAAGGACGACGAGTTTCAGGAAGTGAAAGAAAACATCGAAACGAAGAAATCCGCCGACTTGAACAAGCAGTCTCTCATAGATTTTTACCGCGAACTGCCGGAAGGGCAGGAAGGCACCGATTTGGGGCTGTATTACCTTTCGTATCTGGATGAAGCGTGCAAAAAAGTGAACGTTAAATTCGAGTCGCTGGTAAATCAGTACGCCACCAGCGGACTGACGGTTATCAATTTGATTTTCAATTTCTGAGCATTTATGCGTCGTTTTCTGCGTTTACCGGATATCTGTATTCTCAATCGGACGGCGGAACGGGCGTTCCGTCTTGCCACCGTCTGCATCGTGCTGCCGTGTCTGCTTGCCGGATGCGCCGATACGGCGCCGCGTGTTGCCGCGGTGCGCAGTACGGTGATTTTCGATTACGGTACGCCGGGCGGGCTGCCGCAGATGCGGCTCGCCGTTTTTGTGCAGCCGCTTTCGGACGCGGCGCGCGTTAAAACGATCGAAGTAACGCACGAAGCGTCCCGGCTCGTCTGGCAGATAGACGACGTCCGTTTTGCCGGAATCGGTTCTTCCGTGTGGACCGGTTCCGCCGATCTGGTGCCCGCGTACGGTGAACTGATTCCGACCGGTCCGTACGATTTGCATTACATCGACGCGGCCGAACGGGTTACGCAGAGCCGGTTCACCGTACGGTATCCGGCGCAGCTTATGCAAACTGCGACGGCGGCGGTGCGGGACGTTCTGGGCCCGGCGACAAAGGAAAGCGTCACGCTGTACGCGGAGCGCGACGGAACAGGAACCGTGCTGTATTACGGTCCGGAAAAAAACGAATGGCGTGATACCGCGCGGCTTTTGAGCGAATATCCCGGCGCCGCGTCGCTCCGGAAAAGCCTTGAATCGGCCGACCGCACCGTGCTGTGCATATTGCCGCCGGAAACAATTAAGGAGATTCCCTGACAATGACTTTCGATCCGGAAAACGATACGGCGGTACCGCCGTTTTACCGTACGATAAAGACGTTCGTACTCCGCGCCGGGCGCATGACGCCGACTCAGCAGCGCGACTATGAAGAGCTTGCCGGAAGCTGGTGTCTGCCCGTTTCCGACAAACCGTTGAATTATACCGAAATTTTCGGCAATACGAACCCGGTTACCGTTGAAATCGGGTTCGGCATGGGAAAAGCCACCGCGCTCATCGCGGAGGCGCATCCGAACGTCAATTATTTGGGCCTTGAAGTGCATCGTCCCGGCATCGGAAAACTGCTCGGCGAAATCCGCCGCCGCGGCCTGCAGAATGTATACATTATCGAGCACGATGCGCTTGAAGTGCTGACGGATATGATTCCGGACGCATCGGTGAATGCGTTCCATATTTTCTTTCCCGATCCGTGGCCCAAAAAGAAGCATCATAAACGCCGTCTCGTGCAGCGTCCGCGGACGGATCTGCTCGCGCAGAAGCTTACCGCCGGCGGTTATCTGTACATGGCGACCGATTGGGAACCGTACGCGCAATTCGCATTGGAACAGCTCGCTCAGACGCCGGGACTGCGCAACGCGTACGGCGGATACGCGCCGCACCAGCCGTGGCGGCCGGAAACCCGTTTTGAAGAAAAGGGAAAAGTTGCCGAGCGCGCGATTCGTGAATTATACTTTATAAAAGAAGCGGCTGGTTCGGGTGTCTGAAATGGATTTGTTTGAAGCGTCGCGCGTGCAGGAACTTGCCGCGCTTATAGAAAAATATCAGGATTCGTATTACAACGGCGAAGCGGAAATCTCCGACGCGGAATTCGACGCGCTCTGGGATGAATTGAAGCAGCTCGATCCGGCTCATCCGGTGCTGCACCGCATCGGCTCCGATTCGGGAAATTTTCTGAAAGCCTCGCACCGTATGCCGATGGGCAGTCAGGAAAAAGCGGCTGATCCCGAAGAATTTCTTGCCTGGGCGGAAAAACATCCGTACGACGAATATCTGGTGGAATATAAACTCGACGGTGCGAGTCTCGAACTGCAATACGATAACGGCGTTTTCGCAAAAGCGGTAACGCGCGGCAACGGCGCCGTCGGCGACGATATCACGGTAAACGCGCGCAAAATGGGCGGCGTAAAACTGCGTCTCACGCGGGACTCCTCGCCGTGTCCGTATACCGGCAGTATCCGCGGTGAAGTGGTCATGGATCACGACGTACATCGCACTCATTTTCCGGACAAGGCGAACTGCCGGAACGCGGCGAACGGGCTGATGCGGCGTAAAGACGGCGAGGGCTGCGAATATCTGCACGTCGTCTGCTACGACGCGCTGTTCTCCGATCATCAGTTTGCGGACGAGCAGGATAAAATAGCGTGGCTTTCGGCGTGCGGTTTTCAAACGGTACCGCTTGAAATCTGTAAAACGGCGCAGGAAGTAATCGATTACCGCGCCAAAGTGATGGAATCGCGCGCGGAACTTCCGTACGATATAGACGGCCTGGTCGTAAAAGAGCGCCGCATCGATCCGGAAGACGCCGCAAGGGCGCGTCCCGACCGGCAGATTGCGTTTAAGTTCAGTCTGGAAGAAGCCGTTTCGGTCGTCCGGGAGATCGAATGGAGCGAATCCGGAGCGACGTACACGCCGATCGCCGTTTTTGATCCGGTGGAACTCGCCGGAACCACGGTAAAACGGGCGAGTCTGGTAAATCCGAATACGATGCGCGCGCTCGGCGTGCGGTTGGGCAGCCATATCGTCGTGACCAAGCGCGGAGAAATCATTCCCAAAATCGAATCGGTAGTACCGCAAAGCGACTCTGCGGAAGATTCGCCGGACGAATCGGCAACGTGCGCCGTGCCGTCCGAATGCGGTACGTGCCGTACGGCGCTGGTCGACGAAGGTACGCGGCTGTATTGCCCGAACAAAGCCTGTCCGAAGCGCATTCTGCATCGGCTTGAAAAATGGATAACCGTGCTCGATATCCGCGACTTGGGCACGACGCTCATCCGCGCGCTGTTCGATTCGGGGCGCGTCCGCTCCGTTTCCGATTTGTATACGCTTACGGTTCAGGAACTGACGCCGTATTTTCTGGCGGAAGAAAGTCTTGCCAAAGAGAAAAAATCGCTCGGTGCGGAAAAAGTGTACAAGTCGCTGCAGTCGCGCAGAAAGATTTCACTCGCCGCTTTTGTCGCGGGATTCGACATAGAAGGAATCGGCGAAACGCTCGTTGAAAAACTCGTCGCCTCGCATCCCGATATGGATACGCTCGAAAAGCTGCTCGGCGCGGCGGAAGCCGAAATCGCGCTCGTAAACGGATTCGGCGATATTACCGCGCAGGCGCTGGTGCAGGGGCTCGCCGAAAACGCTGCGGAGATGCGCTCTTTAGTCGATTCCGGAACGATTGAACTTGAAGCGGTCGTTTCGTCGGGAAAACTTTCGGGCCGGTCGTTCTGCTTTACCGGAGAGCTGTCCGTTAAACGCTCGGAAGCCGAACAGGCCGTCAAAGCACTCGGCGGTACGACGAAATCGTCGGTGGTAAAAGGACTTTCGTATCTGGTAACGAACGACACGGAGTCCGGTTCGTCCAAAAATAAAAAAGCTGCTGGCCTTGGAATTCCGGTCATCGACGAAGCCGCTTTTTGGGAATTGGTGCACGGCTGATGACGGGCAGTGCAGGACGTTTCCGCCGGACGAACCGGATCCTAAAAACGATAGCGCTGCTTTTGACGGCCGTTTTCCTGTCGGCAGTGCTGCTGTACGCGTTCCGTTTTTTCGTCTGTTTTTCAGCGGCGAAGCAAATTCCCGATTCGTTTTCCTACGTTCCGATGCGCTTCGTCATTCTGGGCAGCGGCGAAGATACGGTCAGCGCGCGTTTTTGGCTGTACGATACGTCTGATCGGGTGATCGCCGCAGTAGAGCGCTCGTGGAATACCTCCGCACTGTATCTGGAATTCGCCGGCGCGGTATTCCGCGGAAAGTCGGTTCTGTTTCCGTATAAAATAACGGCGGAAACCGCCGGCTTCCGTTCGTTTCCGCGCGGCGGCACGGAACTGGTTCCGTATTATATGAAAAACGGCCGGTGCGCGCTGTTCTCCGATACGGTGCCAGCTTCGGTGCGCAACGCGCTGTATTCGATATGCCGCTTCGCACTGCCGTCGGCTCAGCTGTTTTCCGGAGCGTACGTTGCGACGTCCCGCGTGTGGCTCGGCGGCTGTGAAACCGGCGTGTTTTATTCGGTTTCTATCGATACGTCCGGTTCAATCCGGCTTATGAAAGAATGAAAAATCTCCGGTAAAGAAATCGGGGTTTACCGCTTCTCCGTTCAGCCGTATTTCCCAGTGCAGGTGAGGCCCCGTAGCGAGCCCGGTTGCCCCCGACACGCCGATTTGCTCCCCTTGCTTGACCAGCTGATTTTCAGCGACGGAAAACGAATCGAGGTGATAATACAGACTGTACAGACCCGGCATATGTTCGATGACGACGCTCCAGCCGGTCGAGACCCGGTTTTCGGCAAGAACGACTTTTCCCGTTCCGCACGCGTACACCGGCGTTCCGGTCGGAACGCCGTAGTCGATTCCGTAGTGCAGGCTGGTGGAAGATTTTCCGTTTACGTATGCGTATACGCGCCGATCTCCGAAAAACGCCGTGCGCCGATTCGCGGCGGTCGGCGGCGTAAAGGCTCCTTGCTGATACAGCGCGTCCGGATCCACCGTAAACAGAATGTCGTTCAGCCGCTCGATCTGCTGCATACGCCGGGGACTTGCGTCGGTTTTGATCGCCGTATTCGATTCGTTCAGTTCAAGCGTTTCGCTGATGAATTCTTTTTCCTTTACGGTGACCGGCAAGGAAAATTTCATGAAATCGTCGGCGTACACGCGGTACATGATATCTATCGTATACGTACCCGGTTTTTGCCACGTTGAAACGGGCAGCAAAGCGCACAATTCGACCGGTGCGTTCTGCCGGGGCTGTTTTGCAGGCGCCACCCTGAAAAAATCCGTTTTTCGGGATTCACCGAACGCAAGGACGGCGCTCGTCTCCGCCGCCGGTTCCCGCGCGGTTTTTCGGGACGGAACGAACTGCATGGTGGCGCAAATTGCGTCTCCCGGATATACCGCATCCGTATAGGACACATATATGGAATAATCTTCACCGGTATACACGGCGTTGTTCACTGCCACGCCCGCATGCACGGAGGGCAGAACCGTTCCCATGATTAAACAAAGTAAAATCTTACGCATCTTCAACATGCCGTTCAGTATATACATATTTTCCGTTCCGTGCAAGAAAAATATGTGCTGTCAAAAAAAGTGAAAATAGTGCGTTTTTTTCATTTCCCCTTATTGACATTTTATAGTGCGTTTGCTATATTAGTAAAGCATTCAGCAATGAATGTCACTTACAAAAGTAAGTTGGGCTACTAGCTCAGTAGGTAGAGCAACGCCCTTTTAAGGCGTGGGTCACTGGTTCGAATCCAGTGTAGCTCAAAAAGCAAACTCCGTTAAAATGCACTCCAAAATCGGACGGATTCCGTTCGGTTTCAGGCGGTGCATTTTTTATTGCCCGCGGCGGATATGTCAGGCGTGCCGGATCTGCCGATCTGATAAATCGCGGCGAACCTGCCGGCGGATTCAGGCGCTTCAATATTTTCTCCGGCTCTTCACTAAAAAAGTCGATACGTTTATACTCTGAGAAAAGGAGGTTCCGGTATGGAATTTACGATAAGTACGCCGGCGTTGCTTTTTTCCGCAATTTCTCTGCTGATGCTCGCGTATACGAACCGGTTTTTGGCTTTGGCGAGTTTGATCCGGCAGCACATCCAGCTGTACGAAAGCGGAAAAGATGAAAACATATTGAAACAAATCCAAAACTTCAAAAAACGGCTTAATATCATCAAATACACGCAGATATTCGGTGTATTAAGCTTTCTGCTGTGCGTTATAAGCATGTTTCTGATATTTTTGAATATGCCGACCGCTGCCGAAATCGTTTTCGGTGCGAGTCTCATCGCGCTTTTCATTTCATTGGCGGTGTCTCTGCAGGAGATTTTCCTTTCGATCGGCGCGCTCAATATCGAAATGAATCGTTTGAAAAAATAAAATTCCGCTCGGATTGCCGTTTTCCTGTTGACAAAATAGTTAGCTTGTGCTAATTTCTAGGTGTAAAAGTTAGTAAGAGCTAACGGGAGGCCGCAATGCCGCTTATTATGGCGAAAACCGGTGAAGAAAAACTGATAAAGAAAATCGGCGGAAAAAGCGAAACGAAAGCGTTTCTCGAAAAACTCGGATTCGTTACCGGAGCTTCCGTCTCCGTCGTGACGGAAATGGCGGGCAATCTTATCGTGCAGATAAAGGATTCCCGTATCGCGATAAGTCGTGAAATGGCTTCAAAAATACTGGTGTGAGATTGGAGGTTGTATGACGTTACGTGAAGTAAAGCCGGGTGCTACCGTGTCGGTAGTAAAACTCAGCGGCGGCGGGGCGGTAAAACGCAGGATAATGGATATGGGTATTACCAAAGGCGTCGAAGTGTTCGTGCGCAAAGTTGCACCGCTCGGCGATCCCGTCGAAGTTACGGTTCGCGGATACGAACTTTCCATCAGAAAGGCAGATGCGGAAACTATTGAAGTTCAATAATTTTTTTTCGGTAAAAGTTAGTTTTTGCTAATTATAGCAGGAGTAAAAGTATGACATATAAGATAGCACTTGCAGGTAATCCGAATTGCGGTAAAACGACGTTGTTCAACGTGCTGACCGGTTCAAATCAGTTCGTCGGAAACTGGCCGGGAGTTACGGTTGAAAAAAAAGAAGGAAAGCTGAAAGGCTACACGGACGTAACGGTCATGGACCTTCCCGGTATTTATTCGCTTTCTCCGTATACGCAGGAAGAAGTCGTTTCGCGCAATTATCTGGTTAACGAGCGCCCCGACGTCATTTTGAATATTATCGACGGTACCAATCTTGAACGCAATTTGTATTTGACGACGCAGCTCGCGGAACTCGGTATTCCGATGGTCGTCGCCGTAAACATGATGGATATCGTCAAGCGGAACGGAGATGTCATTCATAAAGAGGCGCTGTCAAAGCAGATCGGCTGTCCGGTTTTTGAAATTTCGGCGTTAAAAGGTACCGGTATAGCGGAGGCCGTTGCAAAGACAGTCGATTTTGCAAGTAAAGGCGATGCGATGCGGTATCAGCATCGGTTCGCCGGCTGTGTGGAACACGCGCTCGCTCATATCGAAGAAGCGGTGCTTCACGATATGGATGAAAAGGTACAGCGCTGGTACGCGGTCAAGCTGTTCGAGCGTGATGAAAAAGTCGTTAAAATGCTGAAACAGAGCGGCGTTCTTTCAGACGAAATGCGTGCGCATATCGAAAGCGACATCGTTTCGTGCGAAAAGGAACTCGACGACGACAGTGAAAGTATCATTACGGCCGAACGGTATAAATATATCGAATCGATCATCAAAAGCTGCCGTACGAAAAAAGGCACGCAGGGTTTGTCCGTGTCGGACAAGATCGACCGCGTCGTAACGAACCGTTTTCTGGCGCTGCCGATTTTTGCCGCGGTGATGTTTTTCGTGTATTTCGTTTCCGTTACGACGGTCGGTGCGATGCTGACCGATTTTACGAACGATACGCTCGTCGGCGAATGGATCATGGCGCCGCTGTCAGGCTTTATGGAAAGCGCGGGCGTTGCGCCGTGGCTTTCGGGACTTATCGTCGACGGTATTATCGGCGGTGTGGGAGCGGTTATCGGCTTCGTGCCGCAGATGCTCGTGCTGTTCCTGATGCTGGCGTGGCTTGAAGCGTGCGGCTACATGGCGCGCGTCGCGTTCATTATGGACCGTATTTTCCGCCGGTTCGGCCTTTCCGGTAAATCGTTCATTCCGATGCTGATAGGCTCCGGCTGCGGCGTTCCGGGTATTATGGCGAGCCGCACGATCGAAAACGAACGCGACCGCAGAATGACGATCATAACGACGACGTTCATTCCCTGCGGTGCAAAAATGCCGATCGTAGCGCTTATTGCGGGCGCGCTGTTCGGCGGTGCCTGGTGGGTGGCGCCGAGTGCGTACTTCGTGGGTGTGGCGGCGGTCATCGTGTCGGGAATCGTGCTGAAAAAGACCCGGATGTTTGCCGGTGATCCGGCGCCGTTCGTTATGGAACTTCCGTCGTATCACTTACCGACTGCGGGCAACGTGCTGCGCAGCATGTGGGAGCGCGGCTGGTCGTTTATCAAAAAAGCCGGAACCGTTATTCTGCTTTCAACCGTGTTCGTGTGGTTTACGTCGAACTTCGGTTTTACCGAAAACGGATTCGGTATGGTGGACGATTTGTCCGACGGATTGCTGGCCGTGATCGGCCGCGGATTTGCCTGGATTTTTGCGCCGCTGGGATGGGGCAACTGGCAGGCTGCCGTTGCGGCGATTACCGGATTGGTGGCCAAAGAGAACGTCGTCGGTACGTTCGGCGTGTTGTACGGATTTGCCGAAGTGGCGGAAGACGGTGCCGAAATCTGGGGTACGCTCGCGTCGAGTTTTACCGCGCTTTCAGCGTATTCGTTCCTGATTTTCAACCTGTTGTGCGCACCGTGTTTTGCGGCGATGGGGGCTATCAAACGTGAAATGAACAGCGGTAAATGGACTTCGTTCGCTATCGCGTATCAGTGTCTGTTTGCCTGGGTTATTTCGCTGTGCGTGTATCAGCTGGGTATGCTGTTTACCGGCCACGGATTCACCGTTCTGACGGGAGTTGCGCTTCTTGCGTGCGCCGCGTTGTTGTGGATGCTGTTCCGGCCGGCTCGGGCATCGGATAAAAGTATTGCATAAACCGGACGGAAGCCGGTTTGCGCCCGCGCGGCTGCAAACCGGTACTTCCGGTTCGATTAAGGAGTTGTTATGGCAACGATTATTGTCGGAATCATCGTGCTCGCAGTGATTGCTGCGGCGGTAATAAAAATCATCCGCGATAAAAAAAGCGGCAAGGGATGCGGCAGTTGCGCGTCGTCGGGAAGCTGCCCGCACTGCGGCGGCTGCGGCTGTCACGGTGATGAATGATTTTTTAGAAAAGATTTTTTTTACATGTCGGTTAGTGCTGACTAACTTTAATGCCGGCCGCCGGGACGGCTGCCGGGGGGTGTTATGAGCATTGAACGGACGATTATCCATTTTTGTGCGCCGTCGCTGTGCGGCATAAAAGCGGCTTCGCTGGTGTCCGTCGGAAAAGATACGTACCGGCAGTGTCTGGACCGTATCAGGAATTTGGACGGAGTGCTGCGCGGAACCGGTAAGCGAATCGTTCCCGTTACCCGGACGGAAAATCGGACGCTTCTGTTCGTGTACGACGAAGCGCTGCTGAACCGGCGGCTGTGTGATCCGCAGATTGCCCGGTATCTGGGTGACAAAGGATATCCCGTTGCCGAAGGAGCCGCCGCAGTGCTGCCGGCTTTTCTCAAGCGGCTGTCGGGCGCGCAGCGGTTTCCGCATGAAACGGGGGTGTTCCTCGGGTATCCGTTGGAAGACGTCGTCGGGTTTGAAGCGCACGGCGGCTGCGGCTGCAAATACTGCGGTTATTGGAAAGTGTACGGTGACGTTGAATCGGCGCGCCTGCTGTGTTCGCAGTACGAGCGGTGCCGGACGTTGTGCAAACAATGGTTCGAGGAAGGTCATTCCATTCCTCGGCTGATAGAAAAATATACGGAGCGGCAGGGCGCCGCGTGATAGGAGGCAGTATGAAAGCAGTTATCGTTTATGCCAGTACGACTGGTAATACGGAGCAGATGGCGCAGGCCATCGCGGAAGGAGTAAAAGCGGCCGGTGCGGAAGCGGTCGTCAGCAGCGCCGAAAAAGCTTCGGAAGCGGACGCGCTGGCGGCGGACGTGCTTCTGTTGGGAAGTCCCGCTATGGGAGCCGAAGTGCTCGACGATCCGATGGAAGCGTTTTTTTCGTCAATCGAAAATTCGCTTTCAGGAAAAAAAGTCGGTCTGTTCGGCTCGTACGATTGGGGCGACGGTCAGTGGATGCGCGATTGGGAAGAGCGCGTTAAAGCGGCCGGCGCGCAGTTGCTGAACGGCGCCGGTCTTACCGTGCACTTGACGCCGGAAAGCGCAGATAAAGAGTCCTGTACGGCTTTCGGTACAAAAGCCGTTCGTGATAAGTAATGTAAAAAAGTTCCCCACGTCCTTTTGAAACGCCCTGCGGCAAGTATGTTTCTTGTCAGTCTTGCGCAGACGTTTCACTCCGGGTGCCGGTGCAAGTGAAGGGGCGCCGGTGCCCGGTTTTTTTTACGGTAAAGCAGTCGGAACGGAGTTTGTGATACCTGCGAGGAGATATTATATGAAAAAATACCGTGCCGCAGCTACCGCGGTTCTGTTTTGCAGTGGATTTTTAGTGTTGTTTTCCGGCTGTACGCCGAAAAAGCCGATCGGAACGACGAGAACGATCGTTGATCAGGTGGGACATACGGTCGTGCTGCCTGAAAAAATCGAGCGGGTCGTGATCGCGTCGGTCTGGCCGCTCGCGTCGGTATACTGTCTGGCGTTCGGCACCGACACGTTGGTCGGTCTCGACCCGGCGATCATCAGCGCTGCCGAAAATTCGATGCTGATAAAAATAGCGCCGGATATCGCTTCTATTCCGAGTTCGTTCAGCAAAAACGGTATGCTGAACGCGGAAGCGCTGGCCGCCTTAAAACCGGACGTCGTTTTGTATGCATCCGGCGTGATGGAAGATTACGATGTTGCGACTCAGGCGGGAATTCCCGCGGTCGGGTTCAGTTTGAGCATAAGGGACTACAACGCCGTTGAAACGATCAACAGCTGGATCGAACTGCTCGGCCAGGTTATGGGAACCGACATGTCCGACAGCGAATACGTCGCGTACGGCCGGGAAATGGAAGCGCTGGTTGCCGGCCGCATTGCTTCCGTAAAAGATACGGACAAGCCTGCCGTCATGTTTATCCACAAATACAGCGACACGGGAATGACGGTTCCCGGTCTTTCGAGCTGGGCCGATTATTGGATCAGCGCGTCGGGCGGACGGAACGTCGCGTCGGCATTTAAGGGCAGCATGACGACCGGTATGGAACAGGTGTACGCGTGGAATCCCGATTCGATTTTCATTACCAATTTTACGGAAGCAGTGCCGGAGGATCTGTACGCGAACGCGATCGGAACTGCCGATTGGAGTCCGGTGCAGGCGGTCAAAACGGGAAACGTCCGTAAACTGCCGCTGGGAATGTACCGTTGGTACGTAACGTGTTCTGATTCTCCGCTCATGCTGCTTTGGATGGCCAAACAGAATCAGGGCGAATTGTTCGCCGATATCGATATGGAAGAAACGGTGCGCGATTTTTACCGCCGTTTTTATGATTTGGAATTGAGCGACGCGGATATCGAACGGATTTGGACGCCGAATCGGGCCGCCGCCGCGGGAATAAAAAAATAGGATCGTATCAGTATGATAAAAATTGCGATATACGGTAAGGGCGGCATCGGGAAATCGACGACGACGGCCAATTTGTCCGCCGCGCTCAGCGGCATGGGCTATACCGTCATGCAAATCGGCTGCGACCCGAAGGCCGATTCGGTAAAAACGCTTATGGGCGGAGTGAAAATACCGTCCGTGCTCGACCGGCTGCGCGGCGTTTGTGATTCCGGCGGCTGCGGCTCAAAATGGGGCGGCAGCGATTTCGGCGGCGCCGGCATAAAACTTGAAGACATCGTGTTCAAAGGGTTCAACGGCGTTTTGTGCGTCGAAGCGGGCGGGCCGACGCCGGGGATAGGCTGCGCGGGGCGCGGTATTATAACGGCTTTTGAAAAATTGGAGGAACTCGGCGCGTATGAAACGTACCGGCCCGACATCGTTCTGTACGACGTACTCGGCGACGTCGTGTGCGGCGGCTTCGCCATGCCGATCCGGAACGGATACGCCGATCACGTGTTTATCGTTACGTCGGGAGAAATGATGTCGCTGTACGCGGCGGGCAACATCGCGTCTGCGGTGCGTAATTTCGGCGCGCGCGGATACGCTTCGTATTCGGGCGTTATCCTGAACGCGCGCAACGTTGAAAACGAACGCGAGATCGTGGAACGTGCACTGCTTGAAATCGGCGGCAGCATCGTGTCGGAAATTCCGCGCTCCGGTACGGTGCAGGAAGCCGAATTGCAGGGAAAGACCGTCATCGAAGCCTGTCCCGATTCGGAGCAGGCCGAGCGCTACCGGGAATTGGCGCGCCGCATTCTGAAGCTGACGGGTGCGGAAGCGCCTTGCGAAACGGTTTGCGGATCACCTTGCGAGCGTACGGCGAGCGTAGCGGACGCGGCAGTTATTGCGGAAGGACGGTACGTATGAGCTGCTGCGGATACTGCGCGTCGTTCGATAAAACGCTGCACTACGTTTCTCCCGCACACGGCGGCTGGGGCGTTATCAGGGTTGCCGCGCTGGTGCCGGAAAGCTGGCTGCTGTTCGTCGCACCGTTCGCGTGCGGCCGGCACGGCGCGCTCGGCGGTATAGAGGCGGGAATAAAAGATCGAGTGTTTTACGTGTTTATGGACGAACGGGATATCGTGTCGGGAGATTACGAAGCGCTGATTCCCGACGCCGTCGGCGAATTGTTCGATACGCTCGGAACGAGGCCGAAAGTGCTGTTCGTATTCGTTTCGTGTCTGGACGATTTACTCGGAACGGATAACGAAGCGATTATCGAACGGCTTTCGGCTTCGTATCCCGACGTCGCGTTTCGCTCGTGCCATATGAATCCGGTTTCAATGGATACGCCGAATCCGCCGGGCGTAACGCTGCTGGACACGATGTACGGACTGCTGCAAAAACCGACCGTACGGACAACGGACGGAAGGCGGATCGTGATGCTGGCGGGCAATAACGCCGCGCTGAACGGCGACTGCGAACTTTCTTCGCTGCTTGCCGAAAAAGGAATCCGGCTGCGCCATATCGGCGAATGCCGTTCGTTCGCGGAATTTCAGGAACTCGGCGGCAGTGCGCTCAACCTGCTTTTGCGGCCGGCGGCGCAAAAAGCGTGCCGTTCTTTGGAAACCCGTTTGGGCATTCCGTATCTTGAATCGTGGGTTACCTACGATCCGGACGATGTGGCGCGCTGGTATCGGACTTTAGAAGAAAAATTGGGAACGGGACCGCTCGGCTGGGAAGCCGCGTACGAGGAAGCGCAGCGTGCCGTTGCCCAAACGCTGCTCGCCGTCGGTTCCGTCCCGATCGCGATAGACTATCAGGCGGTGTTGCTGCCGTTTTCACTTGCGCGGATGCTGCTTTCCCACGGTTTTTCCGTGTGCCACATCGCTGCAAAAGAATGTCCCGCGATCGACGCGGAAAACAAACGGTGGATTACGGAACATCATCCCGACGTGCAGACGCTGAACCCGCTCCATCCCGATATGGTGCGTTTCGCGCTGCGCGGTACGGACTGTATCTGCATAGGCTTCGATTGCAGCTATATGACCGGTTCGACGAAAACGGTCAATCTGATGGAAGACGAAGGTTTGTTCGGTTTCGCGGGTATCTGCACGCTGATGAAAAAAATTCGCGACGCCGCGGTGTCGGAAACCGATTTGCGGACGGTAATCAGGGAGGCGAAGCTGGTCATATGAGTAAATTATGCATTACGCTGCCGCCGTTCGCACCGGATTATTCGGGAATCGCGGCGGCGCTGTTCGAGCTGGGCGGTTTGGTTGTCATTCACGACGCGTCGGGTTGTACCGGAAATTATACCGGATACGACGAACCGCGCTGGTTCGGCTCCGACGCGGCCGTGTTCTGTTCAGGTCTGCGCCATATGGACGCGGTGCTCGGCAACGACGACCTGTTCATCAGCCGGATCATTGCGGCGGCGCTTTCGCTGAAGCCAGCGTTTATCGCCGTACTCGGCAGTCCCGTGCCGATGGTGATCGGCACCGACTTTGCGGGAATCGCGGCGGAAATCGAGCAGCGGACCGGAATTCCGAGTTTCGGGTTCGCCTCGAACGGTCTGCGCTATTACGGTACCGGAATAGCCGCGGCGATGCGGGCGCTGGTGGAACGTTACGCGGACGCCGCACTGCCGAAAACGGAGCGCACCGTAAACCTTTTGGGAATGACGCCGATCGATTTTGCAGCGGGCGGCAACGCGGATGATTTTATCCGCGCGTTCGAGGCGAGCGGAATAACGGTCGTCGCTCCGTTCTGTATGGGACTGACGCTCGACGCGGTGAAGCGTTGCGGAACTGCCGCGCTGAACGTCGTCGTTTCGCAAAGCGGAATCGCGGCGGCCCGTTTTATGCAGCGGAAATTCGGTACGCCGTTTATCGTGCGGACGCCGATCGGCAGCGAACCGGCGGCGGTTGAAGAAGCGTGCGCGTTTTTCGGCGGTACGAAAGCCGCCGTGCGCTGTGAGCCGGCGGCAAATGGCGAATCGGATGCGTACAGCGAGCCGGCGGCAAAAGGCGAACCTGACGACCGTTTATCGTCCGGCGGCCGCGTGCTGATCGCAGGTGATCAGGTCGTGTCGGATTCGATACGGTGCGAACTGCGCCGCCGCGGCTTTTCCGGTGAAATCTGCACGGCGTCCCTGTTCGATACGGATGCGGATTTCCTGCAGCCGGGAGACGCCGCCGTCCGCAATGAAAAACAACTGCGCACGCTGGTCCGCGACGGCGGGTATAAGACTATAGTCGCCGATCCGCTCGTTTTCCAACTGGTACGGGATACGTCCGTGCGCTGCATCGCGCTGCCGCATCCGGGAGTATCCGGGCGGCTGTCCTGGAACACGTGTCTGCGGTATGTAAGCGGCACGATGGATGAATTGATCAATCATATCATGGTATAGGAGAACTCTCATGTCAAAAAAAATATATATATTCGTACTGACGGCGGCGGCGCTGCTGACCGCCGTGCTTCCGGGGTGTTCAAAAACGGCAAAGCCGCAGGCAGCCGAAACGCGGGTCATTACCGATCACACCGGCGGCGAAATCGAAATACCGGTGCAGATAAACCGCATCGTCATCGGCTCCCTTTTGCCGCTGCCGTCGGTGTATTGCCTGTTCGCCGGTTCTGCGGAAAAAATCGTTGGAATGAATCCGGGATCGATGTCCGCCGCTGAAAATTCCTTTTTGCCGATGCTGTTTCCCGATATTCTGAACGCGGACACCGGCTTCGTTGAAAACAATACGGTGAACATCGAACAGCTGCTGAATCTTGAGCCGGACGTCGTGTTCTATTCGGCAACGAATCAGCAGGAACGAGAGGCGTATCAGGCAGCGGGAATTCCCGCCGTCGGGTTTTCAACGTCGATCGCGGGCTTTAACTGCATTGAAACGTACGCCGCCTGGATCAGCCTGTTGGGTGATATTTTCGGCGAGGAAGAGAAGGCCCGTGAAATGATCGAATACGGCCGGCAAACGGAAGCCCGTATCAGCGCAAAAATAGCCTCCGTTCCCGAATCGGAAAAACCGCGGGTTCTGATTCTTTTTCACTATGATAACGGAATCATCAAAACGTCCGGCAGTAATTTTTTCGGACAGTATTGGATAGAAACTGCCGGCGGAATAAACGTTGCCCGCGACTTGAACGGTATGCCGCAGATAAATATGGAACAGGTGTACGCGTGGGATCCCGACATGATTTTCATTACGAATTTTTCACCGTATTTGCCCGAAGATCTGTACGGCAACGCGATAGCCGGTCACGACTGGAGTACGGTAAAAGCGGTGCGGAACGGACGCGTGTATAAATTCCCGCTGGGAATGTACCGTTGGTATCCGCCTTCATCGGATACGCCGCTTTCACTGCAGTGGCTCGCCTGCAAAATGCAGCCGCAGCTGTTCGCCGACACGGATATGGACGAGGTGATCAAATCGTATTACGCACGGTTTTACAACGTGCAGTTAACGGACGGCGATTTACGGACCATATATAATCCGGCGCGCGCCGCTTCGGGAAAATGATATGAACGCGATAAAAAAAACGGCGGTACGCGTTCCCGCCGCAGTGCTGCTGCTGCTGCTGCCGGCGGCGACGGCTTTGGTGTGTCTGGGCTTCGGACGGTACGCGCTGTCGTTTTCCGACACCGTGCGCCTCATACTGAACGTGCTTGCCGGAAAAGAAGTGAACGCAACGGCTTATTCGGTGCTGTTCAACGTGCGGCTGCCGCGGATACTGCTTGCGGCGTCCGTCGGCGCAGGACTTGCCTGTGCGGGTGCGGCGTTTCAGAGCCTGTTTACGAATCCGCTGGCAACTCCCGACACGCTCGGAGTTGCCAGCGGTGCGTCGTTCGGCGCGGTTTTGGCGATGATGGCCGGCGGCAATCTGATAGCGATACAGTTGACCGCGCTCGTAGCCGGTATGGTTTCGTGCCTGCTCGTCTACGCGATTGGCCGATCCAAAAATAAAGGTTCCATCGTTATGGTCGTTTTGTCCGGTATGGTGGTGTCCGCGCTGTTTCAGGCGTTGGTTTCACTGCTCAAATATTTGGCGGATCCCGAAGATCAGCTGCCGGCCATAACGTATTGGCTTATGGGAAGTATGGCGGGCGCGTCGTACCGGAATTTGGTATTGGGGCTGCCGTTTATCGGAATCGGAGTCGTTACGCTGTTCTTGTTGCGGTGGCGGCTGAATATTCTGTCGCTTTCGGAAGACGAAGCCAAATCGCTCGGAGTGAATTTGCCGCTCCTGAGGTTTTGCGTTATCGCTTCTTCTTCCCTGATAACGGCGTCGTGCGTTTCCATGTGCGGGCAGGTCGGCTGGGTGGGCTTGCTCGTGCCGCACATCACGCGGATGATTTCCGGCAGCAACAACAAGTCGGTCGTTCCGTTCTGCATCAGTTTGGGGGCAGTGTTTATGCTCGTGATGGATACGGCGGCGCGGAGTATGAGCGCTGCCGAAATTCCCCTGTCGATTCTGACGGCGGTCATCGGCGCGCCCTTTTTTATCAGTCTGCTTCGGAAAACGGGAGGTACGTATTTATGACGTTTGAAGTACGAAACGGTTGTTTCGGATATGGGCGTACGCAGATTTTGAGCGATATCAATTTTTCCGTAGACGGCGGGGAGATTTTGGCCGTTTTGGGTGCGAACGGCGCGGGCAAGACGACGCTGCTGAAATGTCTGCTGGGACTGCTCAAATGGCGGTCCGGGAACACGTTCGTCGACGGGCGGAATATCGGCGCCCTGAAAGCAGCCGAATTGTGGCGGTACGTTGCGTACGTTCCCCAAGCGAAACAGAGCGTTTTCGGTTATTCGGCGCTGGATATGGTTTTACTCGGCAGAAGTTCGCGGGTCGGAACGTTTTCGCAGCCCAAGTCGTCCGATCTTGCCGCCGCGGAACAGGCGCTGAACGATACGGGGATCACGCATTTGAAAGACCGGCAGTGTTCGCGCATGAGCGGCGGCGAGCTGCAAATGGTATTGATCGCGCGGGCACTGTGCGCCGAACCGCGTCTGCTCGTGCTCGACGAACCGGAATCCAACCTCGATTTCAAAAATCAGCTGGTCATTCTCGAGACGGTAAAAAAACTGTCGCGGGAGCGGCACATTTCGGCGATTATCAACACGCACTATCCGAATCACGCGCTGCAACTGGCCGACAAAGCGCTGCTTTTGGATAAAGCCGGTTCGGCGTGTTTCGGTCGGGCGGCGGAAATCATATCGGAAAGCAATATGAAAAACGTATTCGGCGTGCGCGTCCACATCAGCGAATTCGCGTATCAGGGAACCGATTTCAAAACGGTAACGCCGCTGTGCATCGCCTGACGTGAGCAGATTACCGATATAAAAAGATTGACAGATCCGAATCGCTCGCTTATAGTAAAACGACAGGCTGAAGCGGTTCGGTACCGTCCGGCAGCCTGCGTACGACTTTCAATCTGGGGATTTACGGCTACATGGACGATGTAAAAACACGGTTGGTGATTCTTGACGATGAAAATCATATCATCCGTCTTTTGCAGGCGCTGATTCCGTGGCGCGAACTTGAAATCAGTTACGAAGGCTGCGCCGGAAACGGTGCGGACGGAAAAGCGCTCATACTGGAAAAAAAACCGGATATCGTCATTACCGATATAAAAATGCCCGGAACTGACGGGTTGTCGCTGATTGCCGACGTGCACGAAACGCTGCCGGAAACCGATTTTATCATCGTGAGCGGCTTCAGTCAGTTCGATTACGCGCGCAAAGCGATCGTTTACAACGTCGAAAATTACCTGCTGAAACCCGTCAACAAAGACGAACTGCGCGCGACCCTTGAAAAACTCATCCGCAAAAGACGCGTCCGCGAAGGGGAAATACGGACGATACGGCAAAGCGCCGAACGGAAACGCTGCACGCTGTTCGGTACGCTGCTGACGGACGCGCAGCGCCGGGAACCGCTTTCCGCTTGTCCCGAATTCGAGGCCGTCGGAGACGCGGCGCGCCTGTGCCTTGTCAAGACGGATTGTACGGGAACGGCGATCGCGGCGGAACTGTACCATTTGCTGCAGGATAAAACGACGCAGATTCTCAAAACGCATCACGCCGATCTCGCCGTATATTTCGAGCGGGACGTAACCTGTTTTCTACTCGCGTCCGAATCGGAGCGCGACGGCGCGGTTCGGGAACAGCTCGCGCCGATTCTGTTCGATTTGCAGAAAATAACGGAAGTGTTTCCCCAGCTGCGCTTTACGCTTTTTTTCGGCGGCCGGCTGCGGCAGCCGCTGTGCGACGAATACCGGCTGTTGCTGAGACAGCTGCCGCTGCGCAGAAAAGAAGGTGCGCCGCGGATACTCGCCGCCGAAACCGTTCCGGAGCGAAGTATTCCCGCCGGAGTTTTCGACTGCTGGAACCGAGACTGTGAAAAGATGCTCGACAGTCTTGATCCGGCCGTCGCCGATTCGCTGCTGCTGCCGTTCGTACGGACGGCGGCGGAACTTCCGGAACCGGAAGCGGAAACCGCGCTGCTGACCGCGGGGCGCCGGTTGGCGGTAAAGGCGGAAGAACGGCAGCCGGAGCGGCAGTTCTGGTTTGAGCGGACGTTCGTTCCCGCGCTGCAGCTTGCCGGGACGGCGGCTGAATTATACGACCGGTTCTGTGCCGAAATAAAAAAACTGATTGCCGAAATGGGTGCCAAGCGGGAACAGGACACCGTCCGTCCCGTTCGGCTCGCCGACGCGTACATGCAGCGGCACTATATGGATTACGATATTTCACTCGAGCGGGTGGCCGAAACCGTTTCGCTGACGCCCGCTTATTTTTCCATGCTGTACAAAAAGGAGACGGGCACCGGTTTTCTTGAAGCGCTGACCGCGGTCAGGATAAAAATGGCGAAGCTGATGCTTCAGGACAGCTCTGAAACGGTTGCAAAAATAGCGGCGGCCGTCGGCTATACGGACATAAAATATTTCAGCCGTATTTTCAAAAAAACGACGGGAATCACGCCGAATGAATTCAGACAATTCTACCGCTGATTTTACGCCTCACGCACAACGGAGGCCGCCGTCCGCGGTGAAACGGAAGCCGTTGTATCTGATCCGGATATTGTGTGTCCTGCTTGCCGCAGCGTGCGCGGCGGCGGCAGGAGCGTTGGCGTTCCGACACGTTGAAAGCGGCCTCCTGACCGGTTCTCTTATCAGCGTGTGCCTGGCCGTGGCGATTGCGGCGTTCGCGTGCTTTCGCGCTTTCGCCGAAACGGAACGGTACGTGCGGCTGTATCTTGAGGGAAACGGAACGGAATCGGTGCGGCGTATCCGGCTGCATTATTCGGCCGCAACGGAAAAACTGCTGGCAGCGCAGCTGGAATCGTCTGACGAAGCTTTTCAGCAGGAAGAAAACCGGCGCAGGGCACAGTATCTGGCGCTCCAGAATCAGATAAATCCCCATTTTTTATACAACACGCTGGAAGCCATCCGATCGGAGGCCGTCGTCGCGGGGCTGTCCACCGTTGCCGACATGTCGGAAACGCTGGCGAACTTTTTCCGTTACACGGTGAGCACTATGTCCGAAACGGTAACGCTCGCCGACGAACTGAAAAACGTACGGGATTATTTCACCATACAGCGATTCCGCTTCGGCGACCGTATCCGGCTGCACGTTCTCATTCCGCAGGACAGTCCGCTGCAGTTTTACCGGCTGCCGAAGCTGATTTTGCAGCCCATCGTGGAAAACGCCATCATTCACGGATTGGAAGACCGCGTGCGCGGCGGGGAAATCACGATCGACGCGCGCAGCACGCCGCGTAATCTGATTCTGACGGTGGAAGACAACGGCAAAGGAATCGCGCACGATAAGCTGATAGAAATGAACCGGCAGCTGGGAATGCAGTTTTCGTCGGCGGAACGTACGGGAAAACAGCGCGGAATCGCCGTCTTTAACGTAAACGAGCGGCTGCGGCTGCTGTACGGAATGCATTGCGGACTGACGTATTGCAGTATGCCCCGAATCGGAACGACCGTTGAAATCGTCCTTCCTCCCGCGCCGGAGTCCTGCCGGTGAAGCGCGAAATACTGTCGCTGCGGCACGTCTGTCTGTCACGGGACGGCGAAGAACAGTTAAGTGAAGTAACGTTTTCACTTTACGAAGGCGACGTACTCGGACTCATTTCTCTGGATAATCAGGGACTGGACGCGTTGGTCGAACTCGTTCTGCATAACCGGCGGCTTGACCGCGGCCATCTGTTCTTTGCGGAAAAGGAAGTTTCAAGTTATCTGGGCTGTACGGCAAAAGAAAACAAAGCGGCCGTCGTCGAATCCGTCAGCCATCTCATCCCCGCGCTGAACCTTGCGGATATGTTTTTTTTCGCAAAGAAAAAAGGACCGCTTTTGGTTCACCGCGCGAAGCTGAACCGGCAGATCCGCATGATTTTTGAACCGTACGGAATGAAACTGACCGGCGCTGAATATCCCGATCAGCTTTCCGCGCTCGACCGCTGCCGGGTCGAAATCATAAAAGCAAAGACGTTCGGCTGCAAAGTGATCGTCGTGCGCGAACCGTCTTCGTTTTTGAGCGCCGGAGAACTTGCCTGCCTGCATCTGCTGATACGGAAACTCGCCGCGGAAGACGGAATCGCCTGCATGTATCTGTGCAATCATCACCGGGAAGTCATGTCCGTATGTTCCCGGCTCGCCGTCATGTACGCCGGCACGGTCGTGCTCAACAAAGCGTCGGCGGCCGTGACGGAACGCATGATGAGCGTCGTCAGTGAAGATTTTATCAAGTCGATCACCGGTTTGCCCCGGCCGGCCGCGCCGGCGGCGGAGCCGCTGGCGACGATACGCGGCAAAAACGGTTTCGCACTGACAGTCTTTAAAGGCGAATGTCTGGTGCTGCTCGATCTGGATAATAAAACGATACCGCGGATCGCCGACGCGCTGTTCGCCCGGACACCGTTTGCGGCGCGCCGGCCGGAGTACCGCGTTTTTATCGACGGTACGGAGGCGTACCGTAATCCGCTGCTGTGGTCGTTCATTCCGGCAGAACCGGCGGGACGAACGCTTTTTTACGACTTGAGCTATATCGATAATCTGACGCTTAAAAATTCCAGCCGCAAACTGCCGCATTTTTGGCTTTTCAAACGGTACCGCGCGCACGTGTGCGGCGAGTACCGGCGGATCGTCGGCGACGTCGCGGAGAGCGGCAATTTATATCAGCTCGGTCAGCGCGAACTGTACGAACTGATATATCTGCGCGCCGGGCTCGAACGGCCGAAGGTTCTGTTCATCGTGCAGCCGTTTATCGGTATGGGCATGTATCAGCGCATCCGAATCTTGGAATACATTTCGCAGCTGCGCCGCGCAGGCATCACCGTCGTCATTCTCGCCGTTTCTCTGTCCGATTCGCTGCAGGCGGCGTCGCGGCTGATTCTCCTGCAGGACGGCCGGATAGAAAAGGAACTGCCGCCGGAACGTTTCGATCAGGCGGCTTCCTACGGCTTGGTCGTCCGCTAGCCGCCGCAATCGTAAAAAAATCCCCCCGTTTCAAAAGAATATCATACTGTTCAAACGGCAAAACCGGCCTTAGACTGAAATACGTAAAGGGAGGACTGCATGTCGCCAGTCATTGTGGAAATGAATCGTATCTCCAAAACGTTTCCCGGCGTACGCGCTTTGGACGAAGTGGATTTTGAACTGCGATCGGGAGAGGTTATGGCCTTGCTCGGTGAAAACGGCGCCGGAAAATCAACGCTGATGAAAATTCTGTCGGGAGTGTACGCGCGCGATTCCGGAACGGTACGGATCTTCGGTGAAAATCTGGAACACATCACGCCGGTCGTCGCGCGCAGGCACGGCGTGGCGATCATCCATCAGGAGCTGCAGATGTGCCAGCATCTGAGCGTTGCCGAAAACATGTTTTTGGGCCGCGAATATTGCCGTAAAGGCGGACTGCTCGACGAAGCGGCGATGCGCGCGGAGGCGGCGCGCGTGCTGAAATCACTGTGCATCGACATAGATCCCGATACGAAAGTCGGTGATTTGGCGGTATCGAAGCAGCAGATGGTCGAAATTGCCAAAGCGCTGTCCGCTCGTGCGCGGATTCTCATTATGGACGAACCGACGAGCGCGCTGACGAGTAAGGAAATCGACGAACTGTTTTCAATCATTCGCACGCTGAAAGAAAACGGCGTCGGCATCGTGTATATTTCTCATCGGCTTGAAGAATTGCAGCACATCGTGGATCGCGTAACGGTCATGCGCGACGGCAAATACATAATGTCGGGAAATTGGCAGGACACGACGCTCGACCGGATAATTACGGATATGGTGGGCCGTGAAATAAAAGAAAAATTTCCGCGGATTTCCTGTACGCCGGGAAAAACGATTTTGAGCGTTACGAACTTGAGCGCGGGCTCTCTCGTATCGGGAGTGAATCTGAGCGTCCGCGAAGGTGAAATTTTGGGCATCGCGGGACTTATGGGAGCGGGGCGTACGGAACTGACGCGCGCGATCTTCGGCGTAGACGGCAAAACGAGTGGTGAAATCGTGCTCGACGGCAAACCCGTTACGATACGCACGCCCGCCGACGCTATCCGCTGCGGCATCGTTTTAGCTCCGGAAGACCGTAAAAAAGACGGCCTGTGCACGAAACTGGCGGTACGTGAAAACATATCGCTTCCGAACCTCGACCTGCTGTGCAATCCGTTCGGAATCGTAAACCGCAAAAAGGAACGGGAACTTACGGAACGGGCGGTTTTGAACTTTAAGATAAAACTGCCCCATGCCGAAGTGGCGGCGGCGTCGCTGTCCGGCGGAAACCAACAGAAAGTGGTCGTCGCGAAATGGCTGTCCCGAAAAAGCCGCGTCGTGTTCTTCGACGAGCCGACCAGGGGAATAGACGTCGCGGCGAAAGTCGAAATCTATCAGCTGATGAATCGGCTCAAAGCGCAGGGAATCGGCGTCGTGTTCGTGTCATCCGAACTGCCCGAAATTTTGGGAATGGCGGATCGGATCGCCGTCATGTGCGGCGGAAAAATTTCGGGCGAATTGTCCGGAAGCGAAGCGACGCAGAAAAATATTATGGTTTTGGCAACCAAATTCGAGAAAAAGGCAGGGTAATTATGAAATACGAAAATCCTTTCAGACGTATGGCGGCGATACGCGGTATGGGACAAGTGCTTACCGTGGCCGCGGGACTGGTCGTTCTGTGCGCCGTGTTCGGAATTCTGAATCCGACGTTTTTTTCGAGCCGGAACATGAACAATCTGCTGCGTCAGATTGCGCCGATACTGCTCATCGGTATCGGGCAAAGTTACGTTCTGATTACGGGCAATATCGATTTGTCCATCGGCTCGGTCGTGGGCATGTCCACGATGATAAGCGCGACGCTGATGACTCACGGCGTCGATCCCTGGATTGCCGTCGCCGTTACCTTCGTGTGCTGCATCTTGGTCGGACTCGCCAACGGCTTGCTCGTCGCCGGCTGTAAACTGCCGCCGTTTATCGCGACGCTCGGTACCATGACGATCGCCCGCGGCATAGCGCAGATAGCGAACGGAAACTACAATACCGACAGCATCGGACCCGCCGCCGAAGGTTTCAGGAATTTCTTTTATTACGGCAAAGTGTTCGGCATATTTTCAACGGTGTGGATTGCGGCGGTGCTTTGGCTGCTGTTCAATTTTCTGCTTGCGCGGACCCGTTCCGGGCGGCACGTATACGCGATCGGTTCAAATCCCGAAGCCGCCAAATTGTCCGGCATCAGCATTCTGTCGACGACGGTCAAAGTATACGCGGTGTCCGCCGTCTGCGCGTGCGTCGTGGGGCTGACTCAATGCGCGTCGGCGGGAATGGGTGCGATGGACGCGGGAAACAGCTACGAATTGTACGCCGTCGCCGCGTCGGTTATCGGCGGCGTTTCGACACTCGGCGGGCAGGGAATCCTTTTGGGCACCGTCATCGGAGCGGCTATTTGGGGCGTGCTGCAAAACGGATTGCAGTTTGCCGGCGCGCCGGTCGCTATCAGAAATATCGTCATCGGAGTCATCGTCGTCGTGTCGGTGCTGCTGGACGTGATCGTGCGTGGCGGCAAGCGGATTAAACGCGGAAAGTTCAAAGACGCGTAATTCGCGTAATGCGTAATTCGCGTAATAATGGTTGAAAATCGGGAAAAGCAGTCCGAAAGCGATACGCTTCGGGTTCGCTTTATCCTGAACATAAACAGTTTCATAGCGTAAGGAGGAAATAACTATGAAAAAAATACTTGCGGGAATGCTGATTCTGTCGTTTGCGGTTGCCGGTGCGTTTTGCGGCGGCAATAAGGATTCCGCGGCGCGGAAATTCAAAGTGCAGCTTATAACGATGGATCAGATGGATCAACACTGGGCGAACGTTGACAAAGGCGCAAAAAAAGCGGCGGCAGAACTGGGCAATATCGAGTATAAATGGAACGCTCCGGCCGTTAAAGACGACGCGCAGCAGATCGAGTGCATCAACAATGCGGTCGCGCAGGGTGCCGATGCAATTCTGCTCGCGGCGAACGGTCCGGACGCGGTAACTTCGGCGCTCAAGGAAGCAACGGCGGCCGGCGTTAAAATCATTTACGTTGACTCTGCGGCCAATTATCCGGGAGAAGCGACGCTTGCGACGGACAATAAAGCTGCCGGAAAAACGGCCGGTGAACAGATGCTCGCAAAACTGAAAGCGGCCGGAATCACCGGCGGTTCCATCGGCGTTATCAGCGTAAACGCCGCGACTGCATCGACGGTGGCGCGTGAAAACGGTTTCAAAAGCGCCTTCGACGGTACCGGCTTTACGATTCTCGCCACGCAGTATTGCGACGGCGATGCGGCGCGCTCAAAAGACGCGGCGGCGAACTTCATTACGCAGGGCGTCGTCGGCTTATTCGGTGCGAACGAAGGTTCCACCGTCGGAATCGGCAACGCCATCCATGAAAGCGGCGCTGCGGTCGTCGGCGTGGGATTCGACAAGTCCGATATGATCCAGCAGCTGATAAAAGAAGGCTATCTGCTGTGTACGATGGCGCAGAATCCCGACGTCATGGGATACGAAGGAATCAAAGCTGCGGAAGCCGTTCTCGGCGGAAAACCGATTGCGGAAAAAAACATCGATACCGGCGTGTCCGTTTTGACGAAAGACCGTATCTGATATACTACTGAACGTTCGGTGCGGCCGCAACACGATAAAGCCGCCGCACCGCGTTCGTTTTACGTTACCCACCCCCCATATGTGCGCCAGCCACTAACGGAAAAAGATAATCAGAAAGGCTGTATTAATTGTGCGATTAGTGATGCGGCAATAAAAGAGCTTTACAAAATAAAGAATATCATTTATAATAACATAATGAAGATAAAAAAGTATTTGAACTTGGCAATCAATCAATCAATCAATCAATCAATCAATCAATCAATCAGATAAATTTTTCTTTTTTTAAGAGGAATCCGTTCTTGTGCAACTAAAATAAGCACAGGGGCGGATTTTTTTTTATTTTATCACACAAAGAGAGGAGTTCGTGATGAAAAGAGTTGTGCAGATTATGGTTATCGCTTCTGTGTCTGCTTTCCTGTGAGCAGCCTGGCGGCGGAGAAAAAGAGTCCACTTATTACACTGTTACATTTGAGACAAATGGCGGCAGTAATATTGGGCCAGTAACAGTGGCAGCTGGAACAACGCTGGCAAAACCGGCTGAACCTACAAAATCGGGTTCCTATTTTGCAGGATGGTATACGGACGCTGCTGCAACAGAGTCGCTGTATACGTTTTCAAAAAAGGTAACTGCTGATTTTACGCTGTATGCAGCATGGTCAACGGAAAAACTTGAAGAGGTTAATGACTATATTCAAAAGGGCATTACTTACTTGCTGAACAAGCAGTTTTCCGAAGGGCTTAATATGTTTGAGTTGGCATATCGTAAAGATCCTACAGACGACAAAGCAAAATTGTACTCCGGTTTAACGCAGCTTGCAATGATTAGCATGAGCGATGAAGTAAAAACGTTAATTCGGGATCATTTTGGCATGACATCGTATCCCGGCAGCATAAATGCGCTTTTGTCTGACAGTTGGTTTGATACTGCATACGAAGATGTTCATACAGTTTGGATTGATGAATACGAAATAAGCGCAACATCTTTGTGGTCAGGGTATGTACGCGTGGCGGGAAGGGTAGTGGATACTGCAGACGGAGACGTTCCTTGTGCATCTGTTTATGTTAAGTCGCCTAATAATACTGATATGTTTATTAATTCGTATTATTACAGTTATTATTACGATACCTCTTTCTACAGTAAGTATCTTACGGATATACAACAGTCTGATACTGGTAATTACTTGCTGCCTGTGTCTGTAGATCCCAATGATGGAAGTAAATACTATAACGATGATTTAGGTATTGACAAGCCTTTTGATGCGAAGAATGTTGTATGTACCAATTATTGCGATTCTTACAAAATTAAAGCGAGTAACGGATCCAACTATCCGGGATTTACACTTCCTGAATGGCTTGAAAATAGTGAAGTATATACAAATTCACTCTTTAAGGGACTAAAAACGACGGAAACGTTATCCATTCTGATGCTTGCAAACATTGTTGATTTAAATACTGACGGTTTTAACGGTCTGGTTGATGATCTTATTGCAGGTGTTTTTGGCCCAACATTTACGGAAGCTTGCAGCAGAATTAATTCCATGACTGCTGCGGTCGATATTCCAGCGGATCTTATTGGCGCATTACGAGCGGAAGGAATCCTTGGAACAGATGAAACGGTAAAGGTTGGCAAAGATGAAGCAACTGCAATTATTGCAAGCCTGAAACTGTTTAAAGGTGCATTACAGTGGCTGCAGTCATATAACTTGAATTATGATTTGTCATGGACAAAAAAAGCATTCACTGACCCGGCAAGTTTTGAGTTTGATTCCAGTATCGATCCGTTTGTTCAGAATGTTTTATCCGCACGACCAAACGGCTCTGCTTTTATGAATGCTGCCAACGCAACGTTCACGGAAGCACTGACTGAAATCCTTACCTCATATAGCAATATAACGGCAGATACAAATGGAAATTATCCGGAAGCATTTAAAAACGAGATGGAAAAATACTGCGACAAATATGCTGAAATGGTAGCAACAGTTCTCAATGCGATAGAGAATAAGACAAAGTGCTCTTTAGGCGCTATCAGTATTGATTTTGGCAAATTCTTTACTCCCGGTTATTTTGCATTGACAAACTTCCTTACCGGCAGCAATGGAACACCGGAGTTCTATGTGTATGTATATGATGGTTATCAAGATGCTTTTTATAAACTGACGGTGGCAAATTATAAAACTATCAGTAATTCAGCTTGGAGTTATGTTTCTTTGGCGGTTGATACTTCTATTATTACCGATGTGGTAAGCGGTGTGTTTCCGTTTGACTCGTATGAATATATCAAGCTCGTTGGCCTTGATGATTTTATTAAGTCAGATGCAGCCGTATATTATTTGAAGTAAGCAGTTATTTTTAATAATGCTGATTAAAAAGCATACGGCGGCACGCTGTCAGAAAACATTATTTTGGCAGCGTGCTGTTCTTTGTCTTATCTGGTTATTTTTTATTACTCACAAAATAGGTGCACTATCGGTAAATGCTGATGCGGCGGGACACGGCGGCATACTTTATACTGATGATTCAGGAACAATTACGTTTCATGGCGCGAATGTGCAGTCAGAACTTGATTTTACAAGCGGATATATTGCCGCAGATTTTTCGTTTGGGCAAATCAACGCTTCGCATGAAATATTCAGCGGTAATCTTTGGATGCTGCAAGGCGGAGTAACTTACGGAATTCAGATTCCGCAGTTTTACGACGCCGCTGTTTCGTTGCATCTTGCAGGCGGATTAATTTCATCAAAAAAAATCGGCATTGCGGCTGACGAGAAGTCGTTTCAAAATGACGGAATTTCAGGCGGTGATTTTTACTGTTCACTGCCCGTCTCGTTCAATTTTGCACGGATAGGCGAATGTATTGTAGAACCTTTTTTTTGTACTTTCGAGTTATCGTTTGGAGAAGGTGATTGTTACTATTTTTATGGTAAGCCGGATGTTCCCGGTTTACGTTTCGGCGGAGTATCGGTAAAAGCGGGTAATGCTGACGTAAAGAGCGGCAGACATTGTTTTTCAGGTTTGTATGGTACGTTTAATGCCGCGCTGCTGACATCGGAAAATGTTCCGATTGCGGACATGGATGCGTGGTTTTGTGCCGGAATGTACAACGTAGTTTGGGAGAAACGCACGGAAAAAGCCCGATTGCTGCAATTTATGCCTTCGGTTGGGTATGCATATGCTTCGTCTGATATAGCTGTTTATTGTGATACGACGAATATACCAGACTGGAAATTCCTTTACTGGCCGTATCGTGCTGTTAATATAGACGGATTTATCAATTTTCACACCGTATATTGCGGAGCTTCAGTATCCTCTGTCGGGAAAATCTTTTCGTGTTCTTTTTTAGTAGCTGCAGCTTTTTTCCCAAGTAATAGCACAAATATGCGTATGGTTCAATCGTATAAGCAGAATTGGCTTTATGATGGAAGAACTGTTGTCAGTTATCCCGATTGCAGTAATTTTTTTGATAATATTCTCTTGTTATGTAATATGGAAGCAACTTTCAACGTTAAAAAGTTCTCGATCTGTGTCCAGAAAAAAATACCTTTTTTATTTTCTCTTGGCTCATCAAAAGAAACGGCAGGAACCTCTGATTCGCATGGTGCGTCTGACCTTTCTTTAAGAACTGTTTTACTTTCAGGTTTGTCAATATCACTGCGTTTTTGCGGCGGAACATAATTGTCTTTCATATTGCACGGTTATACGTTATGTTCTGCAATACCATCTGATATTCTTGACCGAATCCGGCGGATTGCGTACATTTAAAGAAACGGAAAACGTACGCAATTTATTGGAGTGTTTTATGGAACGATATGACATCGCGATCATCGGAACGGGACCGGCGGGATTGTCCGCCGCGCTTACGGCAAAAATCAGAAATAAAAAGATTCTGCTGCTCGGCAGCGGCGGCATAAGCCTGAAAATCCGAAAAGCACACACGGTGCAGAATTACTTGGGACTTCCCTCCGTCGGCGGCGCCGAAATGGAAAAAGCGTTTCGCGCTCATTTGGCCGATATGGATATCGCCGTAACCGAAGCGCGCGTCAGCGCCGTATATCCGATGGATTCCCATTTCGGCATACAAACGTCCGGAGAATTCTATGAAGCCGAATCGGTCGTTCTTGCAACCGGCGTTACCGTTGCAAAGCCCTATCCGGGAGAAACCGAACTGCTCGGCAGGGGCGTCAGCTACTGCGCGACGTGCGACGGCCCGTTGTATAAAAAAAAGCGGGTCGCCGTAATCGCTTCTTCCGCGCAGGAAGAAACCGAAGCTGATTTTCTGGCCGGCCTTGCGGCGAAAGTCTACTATTTTCCTTTATACGCGGACGAGGTTCACGTTTCCGCTGCGGTCGAAGTCGTTCGGGAAAAACCGGAAGCCGTAATCGGAACCGATACGGTGCGGCAGCTGAAAACCCCGAACGCTGCGTACGACGTGGACGGCGTGTTCATTCTGCGCGAAAGTATCGCGCCGTCGCAGCTTATGCCCGGACTGACCGTTACGGATAATCACGTCGCCGTAAACCGGCTTATGGAAACGAACGTGCCGGGCTGTTTTGCCTGCGGCGATATCGTCGGAAAACCGTATCAGTATATTAAAGCGGCGGGCGAGGGCAACGTCGCCGCGTTATCTGCGGCGGCGTATCTGGATCGGAAAAACCGCTGACCGGAATTCCGCCGGGTTTGCGCCGAACCGTACCATTAAAAACGGTAAATGCCTTCGATACGGACGCTGCTCATGTTTTTATACACGCCGTAGGTTCCGTCCGATTCGGGACCGGGAAAATATCCGGCGGCGGCAAGCGTGAGCGTTATCTGATCCGAAAGTGCGTAATCGGCGCCAATCGACGCGCAACTGTCCAAATCGTTCCAAGCGACGGCGCCGCTCAGCGACACTGTCAGCGTGTTTTGCAGAAAACTGCCTGAAACGTTCAGCGTCGCGCCGTTTTCCCTCGTTTTCCGGCCGAGCGCGGCCGCAGTGCCGAACACGACGTCTTCATAATACTGCGCCGTAACCGTCCACATACCGTACGACCAGTCGACGCCGGCAAGCGCGGCCAGCTGGTTTTTACGGAGGTACGTGGTTTCTCCCGCCGCACCGGAAAGCGCCGCCGCCGGGTCGAGTGCGAACGCCCGGCCGCGGAAGAACGCCGCTTCCGCACGCAGTACGAACGAACCGAGCGGGACGGCCGCGTCGGCTCCCGCCATCGTGTACCGGTGATACGTTCCCGAAACGCCGATTCCCGTTGGACTGCCGCCGTCTGATTCGATTGCGTACGACAGAACCGGCGTATCGTCATATCCGTAATATCCGTATATCGAAAAATCAACCGCAGGCAGCCAGAACCCGACGCGCGCGGCGTACGAGCCGTTTTCAAGCGCCGCTTCGGGTTTCCGGATATCGCCGACGGTAACCGGCAGCGCTGTCGCGCCGAGCGAAACGGTTTTCGGAACGAGTGCGTTTGCGAGTGCGCTTCCGTTTTCCAGCGGCAGCGCGGACGGGCGAAAAACGGGAATCCAATACGCGTCCGCAGCAAAATACGCACCGGAAATGGTGGCTTTTACGGCGTCGACGCCGAGTCTGCTTTCCCGATAGTCCGCCGCGGAAAGCGTCGTCAGATCCTGCGGGCACAACACGTCCGCGATTCGTTTCCCGTCCGCTTTTCCCCAGGCATGGATCTGCCGTCCGACGGTGATTCCCGCCTGCAAACCGCCGTTTCCCGCACGCAGCGCGAACGGCGTGCCCGTCCAGCTGAAATACGCTTCGCGGAGCGTTCCCGTTATACCGTCTGCTGCGTCCGTTTTGAGTGCGTCGAGCGACACGTCCGCGGCAACGAACAATGTCCCGCCGCCCGCCGCCGCGTCCACAGCGGCAGCGGCAACCGTTTTAGCCGCGGAAAGGTGCCCTGCGTTTTCTTTTCCGTATATATATGCACCCGCGGCGGATTTGACGCTGCCGGAAAACCGTACGTCGACCGTCGGATTCGCGGCGGCGGGAACTGCGGCCGCAAACAGCAGAACTGTGCGGAACAGGACCGCGGCTTTCGGCCTGCAGCAGCGGCGATTGTCTGGTATCGTTTTCATATGCATAAACCCCGCTACCGGATCGTGCCGCGTTCAAGCGCCGCGGCCGTAAACAGCGAATCGTCGATGTCCACGTTATAGCGCACGTCTTTCATTTCGAGCAGCGTGGAGTGCCCGGTCTGTACGTTTTCCATGAACATTTTTCCCGTGGTCCAAATACCGTCGATCATCGCGATGTCGGAACACGTCAGTGTCCGTTGCAGATTGTTTTGCCGATCGTAAAATTCGGCTTTCTGAAGCAGATAATTGTCCGCACGGATCCATAAAATCCGACGCGGATTTTTTTCATTTGCGTTTTTCGCCGTGCATTCCACTTTCCTGCATTCCGTACCGCCGACGTTTTCCGTACCGAGAAGGACGAACGTGTCTTTTGAAAGACCCCGATCGCCGATATCCTCGTACGTAAAATCGGTTCCCATAAAATCATCGCCGCTTCCCGAGCCAGAAATACGGCGGATTTTTTTCATAGCGGGCATGTACAGCCAGCGGTCCGCGTCTTTTTCACGGCCGTCGGCGGCGTCCTCATATTCCCACATCAGATAACCGACGCCCGCCACGTCTTTGGGCGTGCGGAACACGATAACCGTTTTGTCCGTATCGCCGTAGTCTTTCATATAACAGACGACTTCCCGCACGCGTACGCCGCCTTTTTTGTTCGTGAGCGTCATCACGGCCGTGTACGTGCCGGTGTCTCCTTTTTCCACGCTGTCGGCTTTTTGCATGACCGCGAGGGCGGTGAGCTCGGCGGGTTCGGAATTTTCATGCGCGGCGGGTTCGGAAATTCCCGCTGCGGCGACGGCCAGCATCGCACAAAAGCAGACGGCCGCACGGTTGATAATACGTGATTGCATGTTTCGTTCCTCCGTAAACATATTCGTGTTTACCGTTCTTTACCGAACGGTTTGGTCAGATAAATCAGTACCGGCGTAAGCGTGTAGTCGGCTATCAGTGCCGAGCCGAGTCCGATGATAGCGAGCAGCCCGACGCGGAACAGCGTCGCCATCGGACTGAACGTGTACATCAAAAACATCGCGCACAGAATAACCGTCGTCATGACGAGCGTTTTCCCGATTTCCCGATACGTTGCGAGTATCGACAGCCGATAATTTCCGGTCGACTCGAACTGATATTTGACGTGATTGGTAAAGTGAATCGTATCGTCTACGGCGATTCCCAAAATCATCGGCATAATAGTCATCGTCAGCATGTCGAGCGAAAATCCGCAGTATCCCATAATACCGCCGATCAGCGCGACCGGCGCCAAATTCGGAATCATACCGATCAGTCCCATCCGCACGCTGCCGAACGCCAGCGTCAGCAGCAGCGCGATGATAAGAAACGAGCCCATAAACGATTTGAGTTCACCTACGACCAATTTATGATTCATTTCGGCAAAGTTGACGACGGTTCCGACGACGGAAACGTTCGCCTGCGGAAACAGCGATTCGGCGCTGCGCCGCGCGTCGGCTATATCCTGAACTATGTCGTTCGCATCGTATCCGCTCAGTTCGACGTGTATGAACGTCGTACGGTAGTCGTCGTCGAGCCAGTTTGAAAGATTTTCTCCGCCTGAAATTTCATACAGGAACAGAAGTTGCGTCAGCAAATCCGGATCGTCGGGAACGGTGTAAAACGCGGGATCATCACCGTTCAGCGTTTGATGCATTTCCTTTACGATATCGACGACCGACGTAACGCGCGGTTTTCCGCCCGAAACGCGGGTCAGCCGCAGCGTACCGAGTTCCGCCGTTTCCCGTTCAAGCGCCTGCACGGTTAGGGGATTTTTGAACGCATCGGCTTCGGGAAATTCGATCATCACATTGTAACTGTATTGGCTGCCCAGTTTCGCTTCGAGAATGCTTTGCAGCCGGGCTACGTACGGGATGCGTTTTCCCATCATTTCGATGTAATCCATATTTACCGTCATGCGGAATATTCCGGCGACGGACGCAGCCGTTACGAGCGTGCCGAACAGAAGCACGGCCGTCTTGTGCTTCAAGACGAACGCGCCGAACCGCTCGAATCGCCGATCAGTCTGTTCGGCCTTTTCTTTCAGCTGTACGTCTTTGGGGGTCGGCACACTTGCCATTGAAGAATCTTTTCCGTAGCTGAGCAATACGGGTATCAGGACGATGACGTACACGTATACGGCGAACACGATAGCCGCACACGTTGCGCCGAGCCATTTGAGCGGTCCGATGCCGACGGTCATAAACGAAATCATCGAACCGACGGTCGTAACGACGGTGAACAGAATCGGCCAGCCGGTTTCTTTTACGGCCGCCACCGCCGATTCGGCGCGTTTTCCGCTGTTTCTGAACTGCAGCCGGAACGCGTTGATGTAGTGAATCGAGTATCCGACCGAGAGCGCCATGCCGAGCAGAATCGGCAGCGTTATCAGCGTGGAATCGGCGGCAATGCCGAACCAGCCGCAGAATCCCAGTACCGAGCCGATGCCGAGCGCGGTTGCCGCGATCGGTACGAGGACGCCGCGCAGCGATTTTACGAAAAAGACGAGGCACAGGAGCATGACGATAAAGCCGGAACTGACACGGAGCGCCGCTTCTTTCAGAATGACCGCGCGCTCTTCGGTTTCGGTGTACGACATGCCGGACGCTTTCATTGTATAGGCACCGCCGGCGAACTCGGCGCTTTCGAGCACGGCAATAGCCGCGTCGCCGACTTCGTACTGATCGGCGAAGTCGTCTTCAAACGGCAGCAATGAAAGAATTACCCAGGTTTCCGCGGCGTCGTCCGAAACCAGATTGTTGACGAGCGCGGAACGGCTCAAAATGAAAGCCTTTTTTTCGGCGAGTTCCGCCCGTTCCGCTTCGGTTAATTCGGCGAGCGGTCTGCCGCCGCCGGGAATGCCGTCTTCAAACGGGTTGACGATTTCAAATCCGTCGTCCGTCCCTCTTGAAACGGAAAGCTCCGTAAGAGACGTAACGCGGTCGGCGAACGGCACTTCGGCTTCAAGGCGTTTCCCGAGCCGGTCTATCGCGTCCAGTACGAGCGGGTCGAACACGTCGGGCGCCTGTACGAGTACCATGACGGCGTCTTCATTGCCGAAAACGGCTTTGAACGTATCCTGATCGATTTGGATCTGCTCGGTGTCGTCGAACCATCCGTCCTGATTGTCTTCTATACGCAGGCGGGAAAGCCCGGTGAGTCCTGCGATCGACACGATCAGAATACACGCGAGAAACAGTTTCCGGTGTCTGATCTGGAACGCGCCGGCTTTTTGAAACCAGGCGTTTATTTTTGAAAGTGACATGCATCATCCTCCGCATATTTCGCTTATGATAACAATGTTATTTAAATAACATTGTTATCATACCGGACATAATACGGATAACGATGTTATCTGTCAAGCATTCGCAGGAAAATTTATCTCTTGCCGAACGTTATCATTTTCAGATATTCCGGCTTACGCCTTGACCCGAAAACTCCGTTATCATACAATACGGAATATGAAGGACAATCCCGCGGTAACCAAAAAAAACATTCTTGCGAGTGCAAAAAAGGAATTTCTCGAAAAAGGATTTACGAATGCCTCTTTGCGCACGATAGCGGCGAACGCGGACGTTACGACCGGCGCCCTTTACCGGCATTTTGCCGACAAGGACGCGCTTTTTTGCGCGCTGGTCGACGATGCCGCCGGCGTTACCCGCAGCATTCTTGAAAAAGCGAGCGTAGCGGAGCATCTGCAGCTGCAGGATCCGTTCGGAAAAGCGCACCATCAGTATGAAGACGAATTGTTCGTCACTTTCATCGATTATTTGTACAGTGATTTCGATGCGTTCGTTCTGCTGCTCGAAAAATCCGCCGGCAGTACGCACGAAGGATTTCTGCAGCGTATGACCGATCTGTATGCGGATAAATGTCTTGAACTCGTCAGCTGGATAAGCGCGGAACAGCTGGTCAAAACGCAGCTCGATCCGATGACGGTGCACGTTATTGCGAGCAATTTTATCACGTCGATTGCGGAACTCGTGTTCCACCGTCTTCCGCGCGCCGACGCAGGAAGATTCATTATGGAAATTCATCGGTTTTACCATTCCGGCTGGACGCATCTGTTTGAACTCGACTGTTCGGAGCAATGCGATTTTCCTGACAGCGCGCGGTAAATGCGATAGGAGGATATATGTCGTCTGTGGTGCTGGGATTGCTTATTCCCTTTGCGGGTACAACTCTGGGAGCTGCCTGCGTGTTTCTGATGAAAAAAGATCTGAACGACACCGTGCAGCGTCTGCTCATGGGATTCGCCGCCGGAGTTATGACGGCAGCCTCCGTCTGGTCGCTGCTCATTCCGTCGATGAACATGGCGGGCGATATGGGAAAATTCGCTTTCATTCCGGCGCTGACCGGCTTCGCGCTGGGCATTGCGTTTTTGTTTACGCTCGACCGGGTGATTCCGCACCTGCACGCCGCGGCCGAACGGCCCGAAGGCCCCAAAACGGCGCTGGGAAAGACGGCAATGCTCGTGTTCGCCGTTACGCTGCACAATATTCCCGAAGGAATGGCGGTGGGCGTCGTTTTTGCGAGCTTGCTGGAGCAGAACGAAATGGTGTCGGCCGCGGCGGCGTTCGCGCTTTCCATCGGTATCGCCCTGCAGAACTTTCCCGAAGGCGCCATCATTTCCATGCCGCTGCGGAATCAGGGGAACGGTAAACTCAAATCGTTTTGGTACGGCACGTTGTCCGGCGCTGTTGAACCGATCGCCGCGCTCGTTACGATTCTGCTGACCGGTATCATTACCGCCGCGCTGCCGTATCTGCTTGCGTTCGCCGCCGGTGCGATGATATACGTCGTCGTGGAAGAACTGCTGCCCGAAGCGACGCGCGATGAAAAAACCGACGTTTGTACGCTCGGCTTCGCGGCGGGCTTCGCCGTCATGATGGTGCTCGACGTGGCGCTCGGCTGACGATGGATTCCACGCTATGACGCTGCAGCAATTGAAATACGTGCTCGCCGTTGCGGAAACCAAAAATATCAGCGAAGCCGCACGGTCGCTTCATCTGTCGCAGCCGAGCCTGTCCGCCGCCGTCCGTGAACTTGAAACGGAATTGGGTTTCGCCGTTTTTCTGCGGACGAACCGCGGTATTACGGTAACCGGCGACGGAAGCAGATTTCTCGGCTACGCGCGGCAAGTCATCGAACAGGAACGGCTGCTCGCGGAAAAATATCTGAACGGCAAACCGCGGCGGCAGCACTTCGCCGTTTCCAGCCAACATTACTCGTTCGCCGTCAACGCGTTCGTGGACGTGATAAAAGAATTCGGCAATGCCGAATACGAATTCACGCTGCGTGAAACGCGCACGTATGAGATAATAGAAGACGTGCACAGCGGCCGCAGTGAATTGGGAATTTTATATATCAACGACTTCAACGAACCGGTGCTCTCAAAACTTATCCGCGATTGCGGTCTGACGTTCACCGCCCTGTTCACTGCGCAGCCGCACGTGTTTATCAGCAAAACGAATCCGCTCGCACCGAAAACGGCGCTTACGATGGAAGACCTCGCGCCGTATCCGTTTCTTTCGTTCGAGCAGGGAGAACACAATTCGTTCCATTTTTCGGAAGAAATACTCAGCACGCATCATTACGATAAAATGATAAAAGTTTCCGATCGGGCGACGCTGTTCAATCTGCTGATCGGGCTCGACGGCTACACGCTGTGTACGGGAATTATCAGCGAACAATTGAACGGGCCGAACATCATCGCCCGGCCGCTGCTCGGCGGTGAGCCGATGCACGTCGGTACGATAACGCTGAAAGACCGAACTGCCAGCCGCGTGTGCGCTTCATACCTGAAGGCGCTGCAAAAACACATTCAGGTATAGAAATAAACTATAACTGAATATAAAAAAGAAGTATTTTACATAACGGAATAAAACGCGTATAGTATCCGTACGCTTATTGCCGGAGGATATTATGCAGACAACCATATCGGGGTATCCCCGTATCGGAAAAAACAGGGAACTCAAATTTGCCGTTGAAAAATACTGGAAAGGGGCGCTGTCCTCAGCGGAATTGAGTGCCGCCGCCGACGCGCTGCTGCGGGACGCTGCGCTGACACAAAAAAATGCACAGATTACGCAAGTTCCGTGCGGAGATTTTTCATTATACGATGCCATGCTCGACGCCGCGGTTCTGTTCGGTATCGTGCCGGCTGCATATAAGCGGCTGCGACTGTCTCCGCTTGATACGTATTTCGCACTGGCGAGAGGGTATCAGGGTACGGGCGGTGACGTCAAAGCGCTTACCATGAAAAAATGGTTCAACACCAATTATCACTATCTGGTTCCCGAATTCGATCGGACGACGAGCGTTGCGCTTGACTCCGTTCCGTTTTTTGCAAAGACAGCCGAAATTACAGCCGTATTCGGTACCGCCGGCAGCCGGCCTGCTCTTGTCGGTCCGTATACGCTGCTCGGTTGTTCCCGTTTTACGGACTGTACGCCTCGGGATTTTGTGCGTCCGCTCGCTTCCGCATATAAAGCGCTTATCGGAGCATGTGCGGCGCGCGGTTTCCCGTGGATTCAGCTTGACGAACCGGCACTCGTGCGGGATTTGAGTACCGACGACCGGAATCTGTTCCGGTCATTATACGAAGCGATTTTGGAAGACGTCGATCCGCGCTGCCGCGTTTTGCTCCAGACCCATTTCGGCGACGTGCGCGATTGCTATCAGGATATCATCGCGCTGCCTTTCGGCGCAGTCGGACTCGATTTCATTGAGGGCGCGGAAAATCTGTCGCTCATTGCGCAGCACGGATTTCCTGCCGGTACGGTGCTCGTTGCCGGAGTCGTAAACGGTAAAAATATCTGGAAAAACGACTACGCCGCGTCTGTGAAAATACTCGACGCGCTGCGGTCTTCGGCCCGCATCGGCTCCGACCGGATATGGGTGTCGACGTCGTGCCCGCTGCTGCACGTACCGTATTCGCTGGCGGCGGAAACCGCGCTGGACGCGGCGGTTAAAGAGCGTTTTGCTTTTGCAGAAGAAAAATTGGCGGAGTTAACGGACATAGCGCGCCTTGCCGAACTGCCGCCGGCTTTACGGGAAGCCGACGCAGCGTACGTGCGCAACGGGAAAGTAAAGGGTACACAGGTGCAGCGGAACGCTGCCGTACGGCGGCAGATTGAATCGCTGTCGGAACGGGATTTTACGCGTAATAGTCCGCGCGCGGAGCGCCGCCCGCTTCAGCACGCCGCACTGAAACTTCCGCTGCTGCCGACCACGACGATCGGCTCTTTCCCTCAGACGCAGGAAATCAAACGCAACAGGGCGCTGCTGCGTAAAGGCGAACTGTCGGCGGAGCAGTACGAACGGAATATCCGTGGATTCATACGGGACTGTATCCGGCTGCAGGAATCGATCGGTCTGGACGTACTCGTGCACGGTGAATTTGAACGGAACGATATGGTCGAATATTTCGGTGAAAATCTGGAAGGATTCATCTTTACGCAGAACGGGTGGGTGCAGTCGTACGGAACGCGGTGTGTAAAACCGCCTGTCGTTTTCGGCGACGTTGCGCGGATAAAACCGCTTACCGTTCCGTACAGCGCGTACGCGGCGTCCCTTACCTCGAAACCGGTAAAAGGAATGCTGACCGGACCCGTGACCGTTCTCAACTGGTCGTTTCCCCGTGAGGATGTTTCCCTTTCGGAATCCGCCTTTCAAATCGCACTCGCCGTGCGCGCCGAAGTACTCGATCTGGAAACCGCCGGAATCCGCATCATTCAAATAGATGAAGCGGCGCTCCGTGAAAAACTGCCGCTGCGTGCCGGAAACCCGCGCGCGCAGTATCTCGATTGGGCGGTCAAAGCGTTCCGATTGTGCTGCAGCGGAGTTAAGGATGAAACCCAGATACACACGCATATGTGTTACAGTGAATTTGAAGATATTATTGCGGAAATAGACGCGATGGACGCGGATGTGATTACTTTTGAAGCGTCAAGATCCAAGCTGCATATTCTGGATTCGCTTGAAGCGCACCGTTTTGAAACGGAAACCAGCCCTGGCATATACGATATCCATTCGCCGCGTGTTCCCGCCGTGGAGGAAATGATCGCGTCTCTGGAAACGATGCGGAAAAAAATTCCGGCGGAAAAATTGTGGGTGAATCCCGATTGCGGACTCAAAACGCGGGCACCGGAAGAAACGGAACTCAGTTTGAAAAATATGGTTGCAGCGGCGGAAGCAGTCCGCACGCGTATTATAAAAGGAGAGGCTTTATGAAATTATCAAAACTGTTTAAAAAGGGCAGACAGTCGTTTTCGTTCGAGATTTTTCCTCCGAAACACGACGAAGCGCTTCGCGACATCGGCGAAACGCTCGACATTCTTGCCGGATGCAGTCCCGATTTTATCAGCGTTACCTTCGGCGCCGGCGGCAGCGAGACCGGCAGACGGACGATCGATCTTGCCAAACGGATCAAAAACGAATACGCGCTGGAACCGCTCGTTCACTTGACCTGCCTGAACGGCACCGAAGCGGAAGTCGAAGGCTGGCTGCATGAACTGGAAGACGCCGGAATAGAAAACGTTCTGGCTTTGCGCGGCGACCGCCGCGGCGAAGCTGCCACCGGCAGCCGATTTTCATACGCGTCGGATCTCGTTTCGTTCATACGGACGCGGTTTCCGTCGTTTTGCGTCGCCGGCGCCTGCTATCCCGAATCTCACCCCGAATCGCCCGACCGGGTCAGCGACGTCCGCGCGCTCGCGGACAAAGTACGGGCGGGAACGGATTTTCTGATTTCACAGCTGTTTTTTGAAAACGGCCTGTTTTCCGGATTCTGCGAACGCTGCCGGATTGCGGGAATTACCGTTCCCGTTGCAGCCGGAATAATGCCGGTCGTCAACAAAAAGCAGATAGAAAAAATGACGGGACTCTGCGGCGCGTCCGTTCCGCCGCAGCTAGCGCGGATACTCGACCGCTACGGCGACAATCCGGCAGCTTTGCGGGACGCGGGACTCGCCTATGCCGAAAATCAAATTGTCGATCTTGCCGCAAGCGGAGCCGACGGCATCCATCTGTATACGATGAACAATCCCGCCGTTGCAAAACAGATTGCCGAGGGAATTAAAAACATCCTGCCACACAGAGCACCCGTTTCCGCCTGAACTACGCAGCGTTGCAATTTTGGCGGCGCTGAGTTTGCTCAGTGTCAAGCGTTTGTGCCCGCTCGGTTGACAGTGTCGATTTAAATCGGTAAAATGAGAATCGTTCTCATTTTTAAGTCGGCCATATGCCGAAAAACGGAATCGGGTGGAAAAAACATGAACGGCTCGGCACAGTATCAGACAAAACAGCAGACGCTGATTTTAGCGTTCCTTTCGGAACGTCAAGGTCTGCATATCACCGTGCGCGGCATCGTCGATCATTTCCGCCGAAACGGTATAGCGGTCGGAACGGCAACCGTATACCGGCAGCTTGAAAAAATGGTGCGGGACGGTACCGTAAAAAAATACACCGTCGACGCGGAAAGCGGCGCGTGCTTTGAATTCGTCGGAAAATCCGCGTGCGGTGCTCCTGAGCATTGTTTCCATTTCAAGTGTGAATCCTGCGGAAAACTGATGCATTTTCACTGCCCGGAACTGGAAGCCGTACAGCGGCATATGAGTGAAGAACACGGATTATCGGTTGACACGGTGAAAACCGTGTATTACGGAATTTGTACGGAATGTTCGGAGGGGCAGAACGCATGAAAATCGGTAAAATCGTGTGCATGCTGCTCGTTTTGTGTGCTCTGTGTTCCCTTTTGAGCACCGTACGGTATATCGACCACGAATGTACCGGCGAACATTGTCCGGTGTGCGCCGTTTTTCATTTGCTCGTTCGGACGGTAAAACAGCTGTGCGCGGTGTGCGTGCACGTTTTGCCGTTTTTCATATTTTGTATTACGGGATTACTGCAATCGGTATGCGGAGCTTCCGCAGCGCCGTTTCCCACTCAAATCACGCTTAAAATCAGACTGAATTCCTGAGATCTCCGGCATAATTTTTCATTTTCATTTTTTTCTCATTATGCATTTGGAGGTATATTATAATGAAACGCGTATTGACAATTTGTGCGCTCGCCGCGGTATGCGCCGCCGTTGTGTTCACGGTATTATTCGTCGCCCGTCCTGAAAAAAGTCCGGCGGCGGCAGCTGAAAAGAAGCTGCGCATCGTTACGACTATTTTTCCGCAGTACGACTTTGCAAAACAGATCACGGGCGAAGACGCGGAAGTCGTTATGCTGCTCAAACCGGGCGCGGAAAGCCATTCGTACGAACCGACGCCGAAAGATATCAAAACCATACGGGACGCCGATTTGTTCATTTACGTCGGCGGTGAAAACGACGTTTGGGTTGAAGACATTCTTGCTTCTATGGGGGAGGCGCGCCCTGCCACGCTGAAACTGCTGGACTGCGTCGAAACGCTCGACGAAGAATTGGTTGAAGGCATGGAAAGCGATCACGAACACGGTGAACACGCTCACGACGAGCACGCCGAAGCCGAAGCCGGACACGACGATCACGATGAGCACGAACACGAAGTAGACGAACACGTGTGGACTTCACCCAAGAACGCGATCGCCATCGTACAGGCGATTACCGCCGTCTTGGAGCAAAAAGATCCCGCCCGTGCGGAACAGTACCGGGCGAACAGCAACGCGTATCAAGCGGAACTGGCAAAACTTGACGCTTCGTTCCGGGAGATTACCGCTTCCGCTGCGAACAAAACGATCCTGTTTGCAGACCGGTTCCCGTTCCGCTACTTTGCCGAAGAATACGGACTGACGTATTACGCCGCGTTCAGCGGCTGTTCGACCGAAACGGAAGCGAGCGCCGCGACCGTTGCGTTCCTGATCAATAAAGTGCGGGAAGAACGGCTTCCTGTCGTGTTTACCATTGAACTTTCCAACGGTAAAATCGCAGATTCGGTAAGCGAGGCAACCGGTGCGCGCAAATTACAGCTGCATTCCTGCCATACCGTAACGGCCGATCAGCTGCGGGCGGGTGAAACGTATCTGTCTTTGATGACTCAAAACGAAGAAACCCTGCGCGCCGCACTGCGGTAATACGGAAAAAGGACACGCTGATGAATCTCATAACCTGTAAGAACGTCTCCTTTTCGTACGACGGAATCGTTGCGGTAAAAAATTTGAACTTTTCCATCGAAAGCGGCGACTATTTCTGCATTATCGGTGAAAACGGCGCCGGTAAAAGTACCTTGCTCAAAGGACTGCTGCAGCTGAAAAAACCGTCCGGCGGCTCGATCAGTACTGCTTCCGGATTTTCCTCAAAAGAAATCGGGTATCTGCCGCAGCAGACGCCGGTACAGAAAGATTTTCCCGCGAACGTATTCGAGGTCGTTCTTTCAGGTTGTTTGAATCAGCTTGGATTTTCACCGTTTTATACGAAAAAACAAAAAGTTCAGGCGCAGGCCAATTTGGAGCGGCTGGGTATCGGCGATTTGAAACGCGCATGCTACCGCGAACTTTCCGGCGGACAGCAGCAGCGGGTACTGCTTGCCCGGGCGCTGTGCGCGGCAAAGCGTGCGGTCTTGCTTGATGAACCCGCCGCGGGACTTGATCCTGCGGCCACGCTTGAATTATACGCGCTTATAGAAAAAATCAATACGGAACTGGGAATGACCGTCATCATGGTATCGCACGATATCGACTGCGCGCTCACCTATGCGAACCGTATTCTGCATATCTGCGGAACACAACTGTTTTTCGGCAGTACGGAAGCGTACGTGCAAAGCGACGTCGGCCGGCGTTTTTTGGGAAAAAACAGTGTGAAAGGAGGATCCGTCCGATGATAGCCTTGTTTGCGGAGATGTTTTCGTTTCCGTTTATGGTGCGCGCCGTGTTCGTCGGCGCCGTTATTTCTTTGTGCGCGTCGCTGCTTGGTGTCAGCCTTGTGCTGAAACGATATTCGATGATCGGCGACGGTCTTTCGCACGTCGGATTCGGCGCGCTCGCCGTCGCTTCGTCGTTAAACGCCGCGCCGCTTTCGGTAGCGATTCCCGTCGTCGTTGCCGCTGCGTTTTTGCTGCTGCGTATCAGTGAAAGCAGTAAAATCAAAGGCGACGCGGCGATTGCGCTCATTTCGACCGGCTCGCTCGCCGTCGGCGTCGTGATCATTTCCATGACGACCGGTATGAACACCGACGTCTGCAATTATCTGTTCGGCAGCATTCTGGGTTTATCGAAAACCGACGTTAACATAAGCGTCGCCTTATCGTTCGCCGTGCTGCTGCTGTTCGTTTTATGCTACAACCGGATATTCGCCGTTACGTTCGACGAATCGTTTGCAAAAGCGACCGGAACGAATACGGGCGCTCATAATATGCTGATAGCGCTGCTGACCGCACTCGTTATCGTTTTGGGGATGCGCATGATGGGAGCGCTGCTGATTTCGTGCCTTATCGTATTTCCGGCTATTACGTCGATGCGGCTGTGCAAACGGTTCAAGGCGGTGGTGATCAATTCCGCCTTGATCGCCGTCGTCTGTTTTTTCTGCGGAATGGTCGTTTCCTACGTATACGCGACGCCGACGGGTGCGAGTATCGTTTTGTGCAACATCGCGGTGTTCGCCGTTTACTGGAGCGTTAAAGTTCTGAAAACGGCGTATCGGAAATGCCGCCGGGAGCGCGTATGAATTCGCCTCGGTTTTCATACGCCGGCGCGATATGCGCGGCCGTTTTTATCGTATGGGGGGCGCTGTCGCTGTCCGGATGCTTCGTTCACAGGGATCCCGCCGTGCCTGAACCGGCGTCCGCTGCGGTTCGTCAAACACCGGCGTCCGCTGCCGATAGCACCGATAGTATTGCCGTTACCGATATGGCCGGTGCAGCCGCCGATATTACCTCAGCTGCCGATATCGCAGCCGTCAGCAGCAGCGCTGTCAGCAGTATCGGTAACGACGACGGCGCTGCCGCCGTCGCCGGAGTTTCGGAACCGATTTCCGTGCCGGAACCGATTTCCGTGCCGAAACCTGAAAAGGAAGCGAAGGGCGGAATTCTCGAAATAAAAGAAAAACTGTTTCTCACGCAGATAAACGATATTTTCTATAATTTTGAAAGCTATAAGGACAAGACCATCATCGTTGAAGGTATGTATTCGGTGCTGTATTCGTGGGACGGCAGCGAATCGGTTTCCGTCGTTTACCGCAGGGGACCGGGCTGCTGCGGCAACGACGGGTGGGGCGGTTTCGTTCTCAAATACGACGGTTCGTATCCTGCGGAAAACGCATGGATTCGGGTTACCGGCGTTCCCGAACTGGACGTCGCTCCCGAAGGATATACGACGCTGTACCTGAACGTTATCAGCATTGAAGAAAAAGCCGAGCGCGGCGCGGAATTCGTAAATCAGTAAACGGCGCCGTTTTCATTTGCCTTTGTGCGGAAAAAGGTGTATATTTATCGTATACAGCTGATATACGTTGTAGAAACGCATACCAACACGGAATTTTGCTATGATACGTGGAGGTACCATTATGAAAAATCACGACAACGCGCCCAAAAAATCTCATCATCAGGAAAAAACCTGCTGTGCGCATCCTACCGTTCCGCAGGATACCCGCAGCACTGAAGCCGCACCGATAGCGGAAGCACCGCAGAAAAACAAAGCTAAAAAGCATTGACGGTTCCGGCAGTTGCCGTCCTCCGCCGATTATGCTATATTTTTATAACACCTATTCGGAGGACGTAATGCCGGTTATAAAATGTACAGCAGCGCCGGGGGCGGCGCTGCCTTCGTATCAGACGGAAGGAGCCGCCGGTGCCGATATCCGCGCGTATCTTGAACGCACCGTAATTCTTGCACCGGGAGAACGCGCGCTGATTCCGACGGGATTATGTTTTGAAATTCCGGCAGGATACGAAATACAAGTACGCCCCCGTTCCGGACTTGCCGTGAAATCGGGCGTTACCTGCCTGAACACGCCGGGAACCATCGACAGCGATTACCGCGGAGAAGTCAAAGTTATTCTTATCAACCTCGGTTCGGAGCCGTTCGTGATCGAAAACGGCGACCGCATCGCACAGCTTGTGGCGGCACCGGTCGTTCAGGCGGCGTTTGTGCCCGCCGCGGCGCTGTCGGCTACGGAACGCGGTTCCGGCGGGTTCGGTTCCACCGGCGTATGATTCGCTTTCCGCCGGTTGCGTCTGCCCGTATCCAAAAACACGTTCTCATCCTGTATCTCGTAAAAGAGCTGCTGCTGTATTTTTTCATTGCGTTCGTGTTCTTTTTTATGGTGTTTTTCGTCAATCAGATTTTACTCATGGCGGAAGACGTCCTAAAAAAACGGGTGCCGCTGGCGGACGTTCTCAAACTGATTTCATATTCGCTGCCGTTTATCATAGCGCAGTCCGCACCGTTCGCCACGCTCGTCGGATTTTTGATGTGTTTGGGCCGCATGATGAGCGACAATGAAATCCTCATCCTGCGCGCCGCCGGCAAATCGTTCGCCGTTATTCTGGTGCCGGCGCTGCTGCTCGGTTTGGCCATTTCGATTCTGTCGTTTTTCGTAAACGATTATCTGCTGCCGCTCGGAACCATTTCCTATAATAAATTGTACCGCTCCATTCTGATGTCGGATCCTTCTATAGAATTGGAATCCAATTCCATAAAACGGACGGAAAGCGCCACGCTCGTCATCGGAGACGTTTCGGGACGCACCGTTTCCGATCTGATATTTTTCGATACCGATCCGCAGGGAACGCGGCGCGTAATCGTATCGGGCACGGCCGATATCGTCAATTCGCAGAACCCCGACGTACTGATGCAGCTCGATATGGATAACGCGCGGGTCCTTTTTTTTGATAAAACCGAAAAACGGAATTACGACATGATGAGCGCCGAACAAACGCGGATGAACGTGTTTACTTCGTCCTTGTTTTCAAGTTCCGCGTATACCAATCCGCGTGAAATGACGTCGTACGACTTGCGGACGATGATCCGCAATATGAAAACGCAGCAGGAAAAATCTTCTTTGCAGCTGAATATGTACGAACTCGAATATTACAAGAAATTTTCATTGCCGTTCGGTTCGCTGTTTTTTGCGCTGCTCGCAATGCCGATCGCCATTCTGTTCGGCAAGCACAACGGCCAGACGATCGGGCTTATTATCGGCCTGTTTATCTGCGTCGCGTATTGGGCCGCCATGATACTCGGGCAGACGTTCGGTATCAGGGAAGGATTGAGCGGATTTTGGACCATGTGGCTGCCGGATTTGTGCGTCGGAGCCGCCGGATGTGCCTTTTATCTGGTGCTGGTGCGCAGATGACGCTGCTTTCGTATTTGTACCGGCGCTTTATGCCGGTTTTTATCGGTGCGCTTTCCTTTTTTTCCCTCGTGCTGATTCTCGTCGAACTGCTGATGAACTTATGGCAATTCATATCGGCGCAAGTTCCGGCGGCGGATATCGTGCGCGTGATGCTGCTGTACGTGCCCAAAACCGTGTCGTTCGCACTGCCGCTGGCTATCCTGTTCGCTTCGTCGTACGTGCTCAGCGATTTTTACGCAAAAAACGAATTGACCGCCGTGTTCGCTTCCGGCGTGTCGCTGTTCCGGTTCACGCTGCCGCTGCTCGTTTTTTCGGTCGTATTGAGCGCGTTCATGTTTTTTTTCGAGGATCGCGTCGTCGTTCCGGCGTACGCGCAAAAGACGGAACTGCAGCAGAAATTACTGAATCAGGAAAAATCGAAAAACAACGACCGCATCGTCGTCATTGCCGAACGGGGAGCGGTCGTCTATAAAGCCGATTTTTACGACGACCAGGCTTCGCGGTTGTTCACACTGTACGCCGTCGTCCGTAACGGCGACAAGTCGCTGCGCGCCGTACTCCGTGCCGATTCGGCCGTCTGGAACGGCAGCAGCTGGACGTTGTCCGGCGCCGTGCAGTACACGATGCGCGGCGACACGCTGATCGCCGAAGATCCCGATCCGGAAATAACGGCGCTGCTGACCGAACCGCCTGAAACGTTCAGAAACAACACCGTTTCGGTGGAAACCGTTACCGCGTCGGAAGCGCGCTCCTACATAACGCATCTGCGGCGCGCCGGATTGCCGACGGCGGAAGCGTTGTCGCAATATTACAAGAAATTTTCGTTTCCTTTCGTCGTTTTTATTGTTGTATTTTTATCGGTCGGCCTTTCGGGCAAAACGCGCAAGAACGTGTTGCTCATCAGTCTGGTTTTGTGTATCGGCGCAGCGGTGGCGTTTTACGTTACGCAAATGGTAACCATGCTGCTGGCCAAATTCGGCTATATTTCCCCGTTGGCAGGCGCCTGGTTTCCTGTTATACTGTTCATATTTTTGAGCGGAGTGCTGCTTAAATTTGCGCGCACCTGACGGAAACGGAGCCGCGCTCGTGTAAAACCCGTACATACGCGGTTCCGGCGGATTCATCCGCCCGTTCCGTTCGCTTTTTTATAGGAGATTTTATGACAACGACGCCCGATTTTTTTACCGAACTGCACGCGGACACTTCTAGCCGCGCCCGTACCGGCATCGTTCGGCTGCCCCACGGAACGGTAAAAACACCCGTGTTCATGCCCGTCGGCACGAACGCGACGGTCAAAGCGATGACCAAAGACGACCTGAGCGAAATAGGTTTTGAAATCATTCTTGCAAACACGTATCATCTGTATTTGCGCCCCGGTGTTGAAATACTCGAACAGGCGGGCGGGCTTCACGGATTTTCCGGCTGGAACGGGAATTTTCTGACCGATTCGGGCGGCTTCCAAGTGTTTTCCCTTGCGCCCTTCCGCAAAATAACGGGCGAGGGCGTCCGGTTCAAAAGCCACATAGACGGTTCGTCTCACTTGCTCACGCCGGAATCCGTGGTCGATCTGCAAAGCCGGTTCAACAGCGACATTCAAATGCAGCTCGACGTGTGTACGGGATTCGACATTCCCGAAGCGAAAGCCAAAGAAGCGCTCGCCGTAACGACCGATTGGGCGCTGCGGGCAAAAAACGAATGGCTTCAGAAACGAGACGCCGGATATCAAGGCGCGCTGTTCCCGATAGTGCAGGGAAACTTTTACCGCGATCTGCGCGCGCAGTCGGCGGAATTCGTTTCGGGACTCGACACGCCCGGTATCGCGATAGGCGGACTTTCCGTGGGCGAACCGTTCGACGTGTACGCGGACATGCTCGAATACACCGCGCAGCTTCTGCCGCGGAACAAACCCCGCTACGTCATGGGAATCGGCACGCCGGATTACATTTTGGAAGCCGTGTCGAACGGCGTCGATATGTTCGACTGCGTGCTTCCGACCCGAAACGCGCGCAACGGCTCGTATTTTACCCGCGACGGTACGATCGCGATCAAAAACGCCCGATATGCGACGGATTTTTCACCGATCGATTCCGAGTGCACTTGCAAGGTATGCCGCGAATATTCGCGCGCGTATTTGCGGCACCTGTTCAAAGAACAGGAAATTCTGAGCTCCATGCTCGCCTCGTATCACAATCTGGCGTTTCTGCACACGATGATAGCCGAAGTCAGAACCGCCATTGCCGAAGACCGCTTTGCCTCGTACAAGGCGGCGTTTCTGAAACGATTCAACGCGGGAGGAGCGGCCGAATGAAAAAACAAGCCGTACTGCGGTTCCGCCGCATATTGAGGGTATCGAGCGCACTGAGTTTGCTGCCGATTTGCTCCGTGAGCGCCGTATTCGCCCAAACCGAAACGGGAACGAGTGCCGCTGCCGCCGAAACCGCCGGTAAAAATGAAGAATCCGAACGCAGCAAGGAACTGAACACGCTCCGGTACGGACTGGACGATGAAATCATCGCGCTGCTCGACTCGTTTCTGAAAGAAAACACGTATCCGTACCGCACCGAAATTTACGAACTGTTCGGGAAAACGAAGAGCGTTTCGGTTCGTGAAAAAATAATCGCGTATTTTACGCAGGCCGCCGATCCGTGTCTTAGCGAATACGCGCTCGCCGTCGCCGCCGATCCGTTCGACACCCGTAAATCGACCGTGTCGCTCGTATTCAAATACGTTTCGGCACTGAAACTGACTGAAGCCGCCGGCAGCGTCCGCACGCTGCTTGAAAATGAAAACGAAGATTATTTCGACGCAGCGCTTTCCGCGCTCGGCGATATCGGCAGTGCGGACGACGCCGTGTTCATAGCCGAATATCTCGATCGCACTGACTTGAGCGTCGCCCGGCAGCAGTCACTGATGAAAGTGCTGGGAAAACTGAAAGCCGTCGAAACCTGGGACGCGCTCGTTGAAATAGCGAAAGACGAAAACCGCAACTCGTTCGTCCGCATGTACGCGGCGGAGGCCATCGGCACTCTTGAAAAACCGGAATCGGTTCCGGTGCTGGCCGAACTGTTTGAAACTTCCGATCCGAATTTCCGCGCGTCGGTCGTTAAAGGACTGTCGAATTACACTGATAAAGCCGCCGAAGCGGTTGTCATCGAAGCGATCCGCGACGCGCATTATAAAGTCCGTCTGGAAGCGGTGGCGGCGGTAAAAAAACTGAAACTCAAAGACGCTGAACCGTCTCTTTTGTATCGGGCAAAAAACGATCCCGAAGCTTCGGTAAAATACGCCTGCTACGACGCGCTCGGTTTTCTCGGCAGCGCGGACGGAAATAAATACCTCGTTTCACTGCTCAAGGACGCCAAACTCAACGATACGGCCAAAACGAAAGCTGCCGCCGCACTCGTCGAGTACGGGAACGCTTCCGGAACTGACGCAGTGATCGACCTTGCCCGCAGCACGCTTGCCGACGATAAGAAGAAAAGCCTCCGGTACGCGCTGGGAAAACTGTTCGCTTCAACGGAAAACGGCGCGTTCGCCGGTATCTGCGGCGAATACCTCGCTTCAAAAGACGTGGCGACCGTCGGCACCGGTCTCGACATCTATGCCAAAAATCGCTTTCCGTCGCTTACGGCAGAGGTAAAACGGATTGCCGAAGACGAAAAGGCCGGTGCGAACCGGACCAAGGCCCGCAAAATACTTGACCGTGAGTAACTTTTCGGTGTATCTTAACTGGTAAGAAATTTTTCCGGAGGAATTATGGCTGTTGGTGATGCTCAGTTTCAACTGGTAACTTTTCAGCTTGGCGAAGAGTTATACGGCGTAGATATTATGGACGTAAAAGAAATCGTAAAAATCCAAAATATCCGTCCCATTCCGAACGCTCCGTATTATGTTGAAGGTATATTCAATTTGCGCAGTGAAATCATTCCGATTATCAATTTACATAAACGTTTCCGCCTGAAAAAAATCGAATTGACCGAAGAAGAAAGCGAAGACGAATTCCAAGGCGGTTTTATCATTCTGAATATAGACGGCTTGAAGATCGGAATCATCATTGACCGTATCGCGCGCGTTATCACCGTATCACGCGACGAAGTCAAACCGCCGCCTCAAATGCTGAGCGGAATCGGAACCGAATACATTCACGGCGTCGTCCGGCAGGAGCAGGGGTATTTGATTATCCTTGATATACGCAGACTGTTCAGTTCAAAAGAACTGCAGAAAATTATCGATATTAAATAGTATGATTCAAACGTATAGTTCTACGATTCGCCGCAAGGAAATGGACGCCGTGCTTACGTGTCTGGTCGATGAAAAAATCGGACCGGGAGACATGAACCAGCGTCTCGTGCAGTCGGTTAAGGAATTTTTCGGCGTCGACGGAGCCGCCGCGCTCCGCAGTCCCGCGCTCGCTTTAAAATATGCGGTAACCGCGCTCGATTTACCCGCGGAAAGCGGTGTTATGATTTCAGCCCTCGCTCCGGCGTGGCAGATCCGCGCCGTTGAAGATCTCGGTTTCAAGCCGATCGTCCTCGACGTATCCGCGGATACCGCGCTCGTTACGGTCGAAGCGATCGAATCGGGTATCAAAGAAGGCGGCCGGTTGCTGCTGCTTGCCGAAACGATGGGAAACCTTCCCGATATGGAACCGATTCTGGCGCTCGGCATTCCCGTCGTTGAAGACGTGTCGCAAAGCGTCGGCGCGTATCACGAAACGGTACCGGCAGACGGTGCCGAACCGCTCGTAAAAAAAGCGGGGACGTACGGCGTGTATTCCATACTCGGCCTTGAAGAACGCGACGGCGTTACCGGCGGCGGCGGCGCGGTTATTATGGCTCCGTCGCGCCGGGAATGGATCGTGCTCAAACGGCTTACCGACGATGCGCCGTCAACCGATATCCTGCCGGATCTGAACAGCGCGTTGGCGTTCGTACAGCTCAAGGAGTTTCCGCGCAACGAGCAGATCCGCCGCGAACTGTTCGGCGCGTTCCGTAAAGCGCTTATGGCAAGCCGCCATAAAACGTTCATGCGGACGCAGAACGGCGAATCGGCGGCGTTTGCGTTTCCGGTCGTGCTGAACAGCGGGTTTAAAGACGTCAAACAGTACGCGGCCCGCAAGGATATCGAGATTTCGGCCGCGTTCGAGTCTTCGGTCATCGCCGCACGGCAGGAATCGCTTGAAAACTGCATTCAGGCGCAATCCCTGCTGCTCAGATGCGCTGCGTTTCCGCTGTATCCGCGGCTGGGCAACAGCCAGTCCGCCAAAATACTGAAAGTTCTGGGAACGCTGCCGTAACTGCGCCTGTTTTTTGAGGGTACCGTTGAAAAAATGTCTGATAGTCGTCAACACGTATAAAGCCGAATCGCAGTTGCTCGGAAACACGATAAAAACGTTTCTGGAACGAAAGGGTATCCGTGCGGATATTTTCCTGTTTTCCGGAGTGAGCAGCGAATACCCGTTCGCCGGATACGATTTCGTAATAACGCTCGGCGGCGACGGTACCGTTCTGTTCGCCGCCCGCGGCTGCCTGTCGCTCGGCATTCCCGTTTTTCCGGTTAATTTGGGCGAATTCGGATTTATCGCCAGCGTGCAGAAAGACGAATGGGCCGTTCGGCTTGAAGAATTCCTGTCCGGATCACTGCCGGTCGTTCCGCGCAGCATGGTGCAGGCGTCTTTACTGCGCAGCGGACAGCGCAGTTTTTCCGCGGTTGCACTGAACGACATCGTCATTTCGGCAAAAGCCGCCGCACGGCTGGTTACGCTCGATTTGGCGTTCAACGGAACGTCGTTCGGCAAATTCAAGGCCGACGGTATCATCGTCGCGACGGCAACCGGTTCAACCGCGTATTCCGCCGCCGCCGGCGGTCCGATTATAGATCCGGCGCTCGACGCGCTCGTTCTCAGCCCGGTGTGCCCGTTTTCCCTTTCAAACCGGCCGCTCGTATTGCCGCCCGACGGCACGCTTGAAGCGCAGGTGCTGCCGTCGCGCGCTTCAGGGCTTATCATGACAGCCGACGGGCAGATCACCGTCGACGTGCATATCGGCGACCGCATACAGTTCTGTCTTGCAAAAGAAAAGGTGTTGCTCGCAGGCTGCAATTCCGCAAAGTTTTACGGCGCGCTGCGTTCCAAATTGAATTGGTCGGGAGGTCCCCTTGCTTGAAGACGTAAGTATTTCGGATTTTGCGTTAATAGAATCCGTTTCTCTCGATTTTAACGGCGGCTTTACCGTGCTGAGCGGCGAAACCGGCGCCGGTAAATCAATTCTCATCGGCGCGCTTTCTTTTCTGCTCGGCGCAAAAGGCGGAACGGAAGTTATCCGCGCCGGTGCGCAGGAAGCGCGCGTGTCGGGAACGTTCGTTTTGAGCGCGGCGGACACGGAAGCGGCCGCATGGCTCGACGCGCACGGCGTTGAAGCCGAAAACGACCGCGTGCTGCTGCGCCGCTTCGTACGCGATACGGGAAAGACCGGCGCCTGGATCCAGAACACGAGCGTTACCCGTGCGGAACTCGCGGAATTTTCCGCGTTTTTAGTCGATATTCACGGACAGCACGAACATCAGTCGCTGATGCGCGTCGCCGAACACCGCCGCTTTTTGGATTCCTATGCGGGCATTACCGCCGAAACGGCCGCGTTCACCGAATTGTACGCGCAGCTTGTTGAAAAACGGCGGCAGCTCGATGAACTGAACTCTTCCGATTCCGAGCGTGCGCGCAAAGCGGAAATGCTTTCGTTCGCGATCGCCGAAATTACCGACGCCAAATTGCTGCCGAACGAAGACGAAGAACTGACTGCCGAAGAAACCCGTCTTTCACGGTTTGAACAGATATATTCTGAGATTGAAGGCGTCGGCGGAATTCTTTCCGATGCCGGCGACGGAGCTGCCGATTCGGTCGTCGGCGCGTTAAAACGTGCGCGTTCCCTGATGGCGCGCGCGGCGGCCGCAGATGCGAACCTCGCGCCGCTCGACAGCCGCCTTGAAAGTGCGTTCTACGAACTGTCCGACATCGCCGAAGAAATATCGGCGTACCGGCAAGCGCTCGTGTTCGATCCGGCGCGCCTTGAAGCCGTCCAGGAACGGCTCGCGCTCCTGTTTAAACTCAAGAAAAAGTACGCCGCGTCCATTCAGTCGCCTATCGGCGACGTCGCGGCGTACGCCGAATCCGCGCAGAAAGAACTCGACACGCTGACCGGAAGCGAAGCCGGTAAAACCGCGCTCGCCGCTGAAGTCGACCGGCTGGAGCGCTCCGCATACGCGGCGGCAAAATCGCTGTCGGACAAACGCCGCGCGGCTGCCGACAAAATGGCCGCCGAAGTAGAAAGCGTTCTTTCCGTCCTCGGCATGAAAGGCACCGCTTTTTCGGTCAGTATTACCGGAAAACCGTCCGGTGATACCGGAACCGGCGTTACGCAGACGTGCGGCCCGTACGGTATGGATAACGTCGAATTCCTTCTGAGTGCGAACGCCGGTTCTCCGCTCAAACCGCTCGCAAAAATAGCATCCGGCGGCGAACTTTCGCGCGTCATGCTCGCGCTGAAAACGATTCTTGCGGAATCCGATACGGTCGGTACGCTCGTGTTCGATGAAATCGACACCGGCATAGGCGGAGAAGTATCCGTTGCCGTCGGCGCGCATTTGAAACAGCTGGCAAAAAAAAGTCAGATTTTCTGTATCACACATGTGGCGAGTATCGCTTCATATGCCGATAATCAGATAAAGATAGAGAAGGGCAATAAAAACGGTACGACGGTTACCTGCGTGTCCGCCGTTACCGGGCAGGCACGCGTTGAAGAAATTGCCCGTATGCTTTCGGGCGACAGTTTCAGTGCGGAATCGCTTGAGCACGCCAGATCCTTATTATCGAAATTCGGAGGTGACGCAGAATGGCAAAAATCGCTGTAGAAGCACGTGAACTTTTCAATTCGAAAAGCAAACCGTACAAAGATCAAATAGATAAAATCCTCGAAAAAGAAAAGAGCATTCTCAATCTGATTTCCAAAGATTCTTCCGGTACTTCGTATAAACGCCTGCTGCTTGCCGAAGACATGATATATATAGCGACGATTTATATGACGATCTGCAATTTGTCGGTCGAACTGCTTTCCACCAAAAATACGGACGCACTGAACGAAGCACGCAAAGCGCTGTATAAGGCGATCATCTATCTGGAAGAAATCGTTACCAATACGATCGACGCGCCGTATTCCGAATACGAAGACCGCGTCGCCGAAATTGCGAACACACCGCTTGAAAAACGGTATTTTATCGTACGCAAACTCGGTTTGGCAATCAGATTGCTCATAGACGCTTACGGTGAAAATACGAAGTGGAAATGGGCGTTCGTGGAATTGAACGGCCGGTTTGCCGTCGTTGCAAAAAACATGCTCGATATGAAAGCTGCGGTACGCGATTATTTCGATCCGCGCGCCGCCGATTACGATACGACGATATACTATGTCCGTCTGGTGCGGAAAATGATCGCACAGTCGGCGGACCGTTACCGTGACCGCTACGAACTTTCCACTCATCGGATCGACGATATGCGCAACGCGCTGCTGTTCGTTTCCGCCCAGCGCCGGTTCTGCATTCTGCTGAACGAAAAAGAAGAGGCCGAAGAATTGAAGAAAAAAGCGCAGGTATGGAAAGACAAACTGGAACTCGACCGCAAAAAAGGTTTGGCACAGTAATTTTTCCGATTACAAAGATAAAAGCGGATTTTTAATATTGTGTTTTTCCATAAATACGGTATAATAATTACCTGAACCGATTTCTTCTTGAAGTAACGGAAATAAATCGGTTCACGGGTAGTTATATCCGTATTTTCTTATGGAGGAGCATATGAAGAAATTTGTGCTTATCTTGGCGGTTCTTATCCTCGCGGCCGGAATCGTTTTTGCAGGCGGTAAAAAAGACGCTGCGTCAGCAGACGGCCGTCCTACAGTCAGACTGATCACGGATGCAACCGGCATCGACGATAAATCGTTCAATGCCGCTGCATGGCGCGGTATTCTCGCCTATTACGGCGATACCTGGGAAAAACAGACCAACCGCGGAAAACTGTACGACGTTGTTACCTGTCAGACCCAGGATATGTATATTCCGACGCTCAAACAGGCTTCCGACGAAGGATACGATCTGATCGTAACGACCGGGTTTACCTTTGCGGACGCGTTAACCGAAGTTTCGCAGCTGTATCCCGATCAGCGCTACATGATCGTAGACGTCGATTGGATCGGACAGCCGAACGTTATGGAAGCCATCTTTACCAAAGATCAGGGTTCCTACCTTGTCGGCGTCGCGGCGGCGTTGCAGGCTAAAGCCGAAAAAGTGGCCGATCCTAAATTCGGTTTTATCGGCGGTGTTCCCGGCGCAACCATTACCAAATTTGAAGTCGGATACATTCAGGGTATAAAATCCGTATTCCCCAACGCTCCCATCGTAGACTTCTATGCGAACGACTGGGGCAAACCCGAATTGGCGAAAGCTCAGGCAAAAAACTGGTATGATTCCGGCGTATATGCCATTTTCTCCGCCGCGGGCGGAACCGGTAACGGAACTATCGCACAGGCAAAAGAATACCGCATTCAGGGTAAGAACGTCTGGGCAATCGGCGTAGACTCCGACCAGTACGAAGACGGTCTGTATTCGGGAACTCAGTCTGCCGTTTTGACTTCCATGGTAAAACGCGTCGAATCCGCCACAAAATATGCGCTTGAATGCATTGCTGCCAATACGTTCAAGGGCGGCGTCGTTTCTCTCGACATGGCCGGCGACGGTGTCGGTTTCTCTACCGCAAACCCTGCACTGTCTGCGGATGTAGTCAAACAGGTCGAAGCGGCCAAAGCTGACATCATCAACGGAAAAATCAAGGTTATCGGTACGTATAAAGAAGCTCTGGCAGCGGGAAAAGTTCCCGCCGGTCTGGGTGCGAAAGATAACTGATCGCATACGGTAAGCCGATAAAATGCAGGACTGCCGCGGATTCGTCGTGTTTCCGCAGCAGCCTGCGTTTTTTTGTGCCGTTATGAAAAACTGGTGCGTTTGATAAAGGGGGACGTACAGCATGGAAGAAAACGCGATTGAAATGATAGGCATTACGAAAACTTTTCCCGGTGTCATTGCGAACGATAACGTAACGCTGTCCGTACGGGAAAACGAAGTACTGGCATTGCTGGGAGAAAACGGAGCCGGAAAATCGACGCTGATGTCGATTTTATTCGGTTCGTACGATCCTGATGCCGGTGTTATCAAAATTCGGGGAAATGAAGTCAAGATCAAGGATCCCAACGCCGCTTCAGCGCTCGGTATCGGCATGGTGCATCAGCATTTTAAACTGGTGCATAATTATACTGTTGCGGAAAACATCGTGCTCGGAATTGAACCTAAAAACCGCTTTGGTATGCTTGATCTTGCGGCGGCAGAAAAACGCGTCGCCGAATTGTCCGAACAATACGGGCTGAAAGTAAATCCCAAAGATAAAATCGAGGATATTACGGTCGGTATGCAGCAGCGTGTCGAAATTCTGAAAACGCTGTACCGGAACGCGGACATTATTATTTTTGACGAACCGACTGCGGTATTGACTCCGCAGGAAATCGACGAATTGATGGATATCATCCGGCGGCTCAAAGCCGAAGGCAAGACGATCATCCTCATTACGCATAAATTGAAAGAAATTAAAGCCGTTGCGGAACGCTGTACGGTTTTGCGGCGCGGAAAATACGTCGGTACCGTGCAGGTTTCGGACGTCAGCGAACACGAACTTGCCGAAATGATGGTCGGCCGCGCCGTTAAATTCGAGATCGAAAAATCTCCGGCAAAAACGGGCGAAACGGTTCTTTCCATCCGAAACATTTCGGTAAAGAACACGCGCGGTCAGCTGGCCGTAAAAGATTTATCGCTCGACGTGCGCGCCGGTGAAGTCGTCGGCATCGCCGGCGTCGACGGAAACGGTCAGTCCGAACTGATATTCGGTATTACCGGCATGTCTCCGCTTGAAAGCGGTAAGATATTTCTGCACGGACAGGATATTTCCAATTATTCGATCCGCCGCCGCATCGAAGCCGGTATCGGCCATATTCCAGAGGACCGGCGCAAGCACGGTCTTGTTTCCGAGTTCACCGTGGCCGAAAACGTCGTGCTCAAAAATTATTATAAAGCGCCGTATACGACGCACGGCTGTCTGCTGAACGCGTCCGCAATGAATGAAAAAGCCGGCGAACTCATAGAATCGTTCGACATCCGCGCCGGCGAAGGCGCTTTGACCAAAGCCGGCAGCATGTCCGGCGGTAACCAGCAGAAGATTATCATCGCACGGGAAATAGAATTGTCGCCGGACGTACTCGTGGTCGCGCAGCCGACCCGCGGACTCGACGTCGGCGCTATCGAATATATCCGCAAACGCATCATTGCCGAACGCGATAAGGGACGCGCCGTTCTGCTCATTTCATTCGAGCTCGACGAAATCATGAATTTATGCGACCGGATCGCGACCATCTCGAAAGGATCTATCGTCGGCGTGTTCAACGACGGTGAAGTTACCGAACGTGAAATCGGTATCATGATGGCCGGTTCAAAGAAGCAACAGGAGGAAACTGCGTGATGAAATCTGCAAAAAAATTATCGGGTTCCGGCGGTTTATCGGGTCTGCTGCTCCGTTCAGACGGTGCCGTTTCGGTGCTCGTCGTACTGCTCGGCTTTTTGTGCGGAACCGTTTTGATTGCTGCCGTCGGCCGGAATCCGCTCAACATGTACAAGGCGATCCTGCAGTCGCTTACCGGCTATAATATCGACCGCAATATTTGGAATATCCGCTACGTCGGCGAATGGCTCAATTTATCCGTTCCGTACATTTTGTGCGGTCTGGCGATGGCGTTCGCCGCGCGCGCGGGCCTGTTCAATATCGGCGGCGAGGGGCAGTATATCATGGGTCTCACCGTCGCTCAGGTCGTAGCGCTGCTCGGCCCGCAAATTCCGGTGCTGCATTGGGTGCTGGCGATTCTGCTCGCCGTCGCCGTCGGAGCGGTGTGGGGAGGAATCGTCGGTTTCCTGAAAGCCCGGTTTGAAGTCTCCGAAGTTGTCGCCACTATCATGCTCAATTATATCGCGCTGTATCTGTCGCGAATCATCATCATGGCTATTCCCGGAACGAATACGTATAAAACGGTCAATTATCCGGCGACGGCTTCTATCCGCACCGGTTTTCTTGAATGGCTCACCAACGGTTCAACGCTGAATTTGGGCTTGTTTCTGGCTTTGGGCGCCGTCGTACTGTATTGGTTCCTGATGGAAAAAACAAACCTCGGATTCGGACTGCGCGCGACCGGTTTTAACAAGGATTCCGCCCGATACGGCGGTATTCCGGTCATTGCCAGCATCGTCATTTCCATGGCGGTAGCCGGTGCGTTCGCCGGTTTGGGCGGCGGCGTAGTCGCGCTCGGTTCTTTCCGATACGGCCGCGTGCTTTCGGGAATGGACAACTACGGGTTCACCGGTATCGCCGTCGCGCTCGTGGGAAACAATACGGCGGGCGGGACGCTGCTCGCCGGGTTGCTGTTCGGATTGCTTGCGGCAGCTCAGCCGCTGATGCAGTCCAAACAGATTCCCAAAGAAATAACCTTTATCATTCAAGGACTGATCGTCGTGTTTATCGCGGTACGGGCCGGTTTACGGTTATATCTGCAGTGGCGGATGAAAAAAGCGTTGGAAAAAGAAGCTTTGTCGGCTTCTTCGGCACAGGAGGCGTAAAATGAATACTATATGGGGAATGTTACCTTCTGTTTTGATGATCGTTTCACCGATTCTGATTACGGCTGCCGGCGGAATGATCTGCGAACGCTCGGGCGTCGTAAACATCGCGCTTGAAGGCTTGATGAGCATCGGCGCTTTTTCCGCCGCGGCCGCCCACGTTCTTATGGAAGGATCCGTGCCCGGTTCAATCTGGATCGCACTGTTTTTGGGCGGATTTTTCGGTATGCTGGTGTCACTGATTCACGCGTTTGCCGCCATTTCACTGAATGCGGATCAAACCGTTTCCGGTACCGGTATAAACCTGCTCGCCAACGGCGTTACGATATTCGCCGCGCAGATATTGTTTTCCATGGACCGGACGAAACCGTTTCAGAACGGCATGATGCCCGGTGCGTTCGGTATCTACCCGACGGCGCTTATTGCGCTCGCCGTAATTCTCATCGTGTGGTTTATCCTGTATAAACTGCCGTTCGGACTGCGGCTTCGTGCGTGCGGAGAAAATCCCGGCGCGGCAGCCTCGGTCGGCATCAAAGTGAAGCGCATCCGCTATATCGCCGTGCTTGCGTCGGGCTTTCTTGCAGGACTCGCCGGCGGCTGCCTGGTGTTTACGCAAACCATTCAGTACACGGCGAATACGATCAACGGTGCGGGTTTTATCGCCTTGGCGGCTGTTTCGTTCGGTCGCTGGCGGCCGGCCGGTATTACGGGTTCGTCGCTGCTGTTCGGCGCTGCCGTCGCGTTTTCCATCTACGTGGTCAATATTCCGTTTCTGCGGAATATGTTTCCGTCAGAGTTTTTCAGTCTGCTGCCGTACGTGATCACGCTGCTGGCGCTCGTGGTGTTCAGCGGCAAGAATTACGCGCCGGTCGCGTCCGGCAAACCGTATGAAAAGGCGGGCAGCTGATTCCGTTCCCAATAAAAAGCGGCGTTTTGTCATCTTTTCGTTTGACAGCACGCCGGTTATGGGGTACAATTAAAACATAAAATAATTCTAAGGAGGCCACTTACATGGCTAAAGTAGAACTGAAAGGAATCGGTAAAGTATACGACGGTTCCGTTCGCGCAGTTGATAACGCGAACATCACGATCGACGATCAGGAATTCGTCGTATTCGTCGGTCCCTCCGGTTGCGGTAAATCCACAACCCTTCGTATGGTTGCCGGTCTTGAAGACATTTCGGAAGGCGAGCTGTATATCGACGGCGAGCTGATGAACGACGTTCCCCCGAAAGACCGCAATATCGCGATGGTATTCCAGAACTACGCGTTGTATCCGCATATGACGGTATACGATAACATGGCGTTCGGTCTGAAAATCCGCAAGACGGACAAAGCCGAAATTGAACGCCGCGTTAACGAAGCAGCTCGTATCCTCGATATCGAAAAACTGCTCGACCGCAAACCCAAGGCATTGTCCGGCGGTCAGCGCCAGCGTGTCGCCGTCGGTCGCGCTATCGTCCGTAATCCGAAAGTATTCCTTTTCGACGAACCGCTGTCAAACTTGGACGCAAAACTCCGCGTTCAGATGCGTGCTGAAATCTCCGATCTTCATCATCGCCTGAAGGCAACCATGATTTACGTTACCCACGATCAGGTTGAAGCTTTGACGATGGGCGACAAGATCGTCGTTATGAAAGACGGTAAAGTACAGCAGATTGGTTCTCCGTTGTATTTGTATAATCATCCGATCAATAAATTCGTTGCCGGATTCATCGGTTCACCGCCCATGAACTTCGTTACGACGAAAATCGTTGAAAAAGGCGGCCAGATTCTTGCCGATGAAGGTTCGTTTGAAGTAACTCCGACTGCGGAACAGGCTCAGACGCTGAAAAACTATATCGGTAAGGAAGTATTCTTCGGTATCCGTCCTGAAGATATGCAGTATACCAAAAATCCCGCGCCGTCGAACAATATGCAGATGAAAGTTTCCATCATTGAACCGTTGGGAGCTGAAACTCACCTGTATTTGACGACGAAAACGCAGCAGGTTATCGCACGTACGGAACCCGATAATTCGTTCCGCATCGGAGATACGGCGAACTTCATTCCCAATATGGAAAAAGCCAAATTCTTTGATAAAGAAACCGAATTGAATATTTGCGAAGATGTAAAAACCGAATAGGTTTTCATCCTTGTGTAAAAAAGCTGCCTTTCCGGGCAGCTTTTTTTATGTCCATCGGGCGTTGTACTCCATCCGGATAAAAAAGCCCCCAAAGCGGATGCGTATCCGTTTTGGGGGGCAAGACTCGCCGTGGGTTTTGACTATACGGCGGTGAACGTAACGAGCAAATCGGGAATAGAGATGTTTCCGGCGCGCACGGTAAGCGTGTCGTTCAGTTGTACCGGCCGGGACGGATTCAGTACGGTTTCCTGTCCGAGTTCGGGAATAAGACAGACTGCCTGTTTGCCTTTCAGTTCTACGACGACGGCTTGTCCCGTCCATTCGGGATTACGGCTCAAGTACACGAGCGTCCAGTGCAGATTACTTTTGCGCTCCGCTTTTACGGCGGTGCTTGCCGCCGCGTCGCCTGCCGCTATCCGTTCAAGCAATTCGTCTTTGCCCAGCAGGTCTTTTTTACCGATAAAGGCGCGCAGCTGCTGATGTGCCACCAAATCTCCGTATCGGCGCAGCGGGCTCGTTACCTGACTGTACATGCCGAGTCCGAGTCCCGCGTGCTGGAGAGGCGTTATGCCGATGCTGCGGCTTCTCATGCAGCGGCGCAGGCGGTATTGACCGGCAAGACCTTCCGGCAGATCTTTGGGAATATCGGGACGTTCCTGACTGACGTACGGAAAGGGAATTGCGTGTTTGAACGCAAACCGCGCGGCGGCTTCACCGGCGAGCAGCATGAACTCCCGTACGACGGCTGACGCTTGCGTTTGCATTACCGGTGTGATCGAAACGTCGCCGCCGGCTGCCGCAATATGTACTTCAGGCAGTGAAATGGATACCGCTCCGGCTTTTATACGGCGTTCTTCGTTCCGCTTCGCTATCGCATAAAGCGGGGCGAGTTCCGGCGTTTCTTTTTTTCCATCGGCTTGAACGTACGTGAGCCGTTCAACTTTTACGATCGTTTTCAGTATATCGCAGTCGGCTACGGCGCCGGTTTCATCGAGCAAAATTTTGAACGAAAGCGCGCGCGATTCGGGTGCCAGTCCGAGTGCGTAATCTTCCAACGATTCTTCCGCCAGCATACGGGCGGCGCCTTCGGGAATGTAGAGCGTCGTTCCGCGGTTCCGTGCGGCCGTATCTATCGTAGAATCAGGTGCCACGATAGACGCGGGATCGGCAACGTGCACCCAAACGTGCGTTCCGTCGAACGCGATCGCGTCGTCGGGATCGGTACTCCAGGCGTTGTCGATTGCATACGAAACGCCGGAAACCGTTACGCGATCTTCCTGCGGCGGATGCGCAAGATGTTCCGCCGCAGACTGCATGGAAAGTCCCCAGCGCGACGGATAGGGATTCCGTTCCGCAGTCCAAATACCGGTGTCGAGCAGCAGCTTATGCGCTTTTTCGGGCGTTTCGGAAAAACCCGCTTCTTTCAGCGTACGGGATTTATCGGTTTTTCCGAGTGCGAGTGCTTCCACGTCCTGCATGAGCTGTGCGTCGTCCGGAAGCTGCAGTTTCCGCTGTTTCAGACGGGCAATGAACGCAGCGCGAATTTCCTGTTCCCTGTTTTTCGTATTCTGTTTTTCGGTTATGGCTTGCATTTCGGCGGCGGTTCGGAGCGTAAACGAAAAATCACCGCTTCCCGGAACGCTTGCGTCGGCAAAAAAAGGTTCCGTTTTCAGCGCGAGATACAAACTCCACACGTCGGACGCCTGCTGCGTTCCGGTCAGTGCGGCGATATCTGAAAAGGACACCGCCGCCTCAGCAGTTTCCGGATCGGATGCGAGCAGTTCGTACACGTCAGAAAGCTGCGCTTTTACGGAAGCGGAAATATCGGGAGGAGTCCGGCCGGCTTGCGCCAACATGGCGGGCAGATCTGTTTTCAAGGCGGATACGTTTCCGGGGAACGGCGTGATGTCCTTTTCACGGACTTTTTGCTGTGCAAACGAGGCGGACTTTCCGCCGACCGTCGGCAGCGCGGTACAATATTCTATAGTGTATTTTTCACCGGTTTCGATGATAACGGCCGGCTGTGTCTTATATAAAACGAGCGAATTTTTCTGCAACATGCGCACAGTATAACTGAAAGCGGTGTGCGTAACAAGGGGAGCAATGTTCCGGATCCGGCCGCGTGCTACCGTCGTTTCAGTTATACGTCGTCCGTTTGTTTTTGTTCGCTCAATACAGATTCGCCGCGCGCGCTACCAGCGTTTCCAGCAGTTTTCTCATGTTTTGGATTACCGGATTGTCTTGCAGCCCGTAACGCGCAGCCGATTCGTGTATCCTCGGAGCCGCCGCCCACACGCTGCCCGCTGCGTCTTGCCATACGGCGATGCGCAATGGTAACTCTACTGCGATAGACGGATTCAGCTGCATCAGCTTGGTTCCGACCGACGGTGCGCCGAATACGACGACGACGCTCGGCGGCAGCAACATATCTACCGATTTCGCATTTGCACCGTGATCGAACTTCGCAAATACCGGTATTTTTCGTTTTACAAGTTCCGATTCCAATCGTGAAACCGTTTCGGCTACGCTGAAAATACTTTCCTGTGCATACAGAAATTCCTCGTTCATGCCGGAACCCATGCCTGAGCCGAATGCGGAAGCTATCCGCCGTGCCAGATTCGTAAAATCGATATGATCCTTGTTGGACATCAGCGTTACGCACACCAATTCACTTGAATCGGTAAAACGGCTTAAAAACGCCGAATAGCCGGGTACGGTGCCTTTGATATCCATCAAACCCTTATGGTGCATGAATTGCCATCCTGCCATTGCCGGAACCGTTTTTCCGTTTGCAAGCCGCGTCGGCTGATAGATCATCTGTCGATGTTCCGGCTCACGGATCAGAATGCTGCCGGCCAACGCGATATCCCACGTACTGATATCTTCCGCCGACGCCCATATATCTGCAAAACCTTTGAACATGCCGGAGCGCAGCGGGTAACTTTGCGTGATTCCTTCCGCGGAAGCCGTCGTCCCGGCGGCCGGTTCCGCCGGATCTATGTACGGAATTTCCTTGGTAAACAGAACGTGTTTGTCTTGCCGAGCAGATATCGCTTCGTTTCTGAGTTTTGAAAAATCTTCCTGAAATAGAGTCCGTTTTAATCCGAGAAAATCAATCTGATTTGCCGTAACGAATTGCCGGTATTTTTGGCCGCTCGCTTTTTCTATGATCTGTGCCAATAACAGAAAATTGGTGGCACTTTGCGCTACGTCGGTTCCGGTTTTAAATAGCGGCGGCTCGGTAGCAGCCAATGCTATCAATTGTTCCGGTTGGTAGTCTTTTTCCAATGAAAATTTCACGTTACGGCGGTAATCGGGAATACCCGAAGCGTGCTGCATCAGTTCAAATACGGTCGTATTTTGCCACTCTTTCGGCAATTCGGGCAGATAGCGGGAAATAGGTGAGTGCAGATCCAGTTTCCCCCGTTCAAAAAGCTGCATCGCGGCAACTGCGGTGAATCCTTGTGAAACGGGACCCGCTGCCCAAATCGTTTTTGCGGAAGCCAATCGTCCGGTTGCTGCGTCTGCGACACCGTACCCGACTATTCGGGGAATATAGGGAGCCTGCACGATTGCCAGAGTGAGTCCGGGGATCCGTTCGGCTTCCATAAATTCATAAATCATCTGATCGATTGATTTCGACTGATATTCAACCCTAAAACTGCCGCGTCCCGATTCAGGCAATGAAACCTGTTTTGTCGCGGGAATCATAGTAACCGCGTTTTTCATTTCCGCCATGGTAGATCTCCTCTTTCCGATTGATGGACTCTGATTTCAGTATAATGGAAAAAGGATTCATTCTCAAATTTTTACGGAAAAAGTGCGGTAAACTTACCTGTTTGCGTTTATACGAATGGCAGCGGCGAGGCTCTGAGTAAAAAACGAATGAACGGTTACGGTCCCTACGGGAATCGAACCCGTCTTTAAAGATTGAGAATCTTTTGTCCTAACCGATAGACGAAGGGACCTTACTAAACATACATAAAAATTGCCGCTTTTTGTCGTGGTTTACGGCAGTCTTACACAGCTGCCCGTAAACTAAAAAGCTGATTCAAAGGCATTGCCTGAATCAGCTTTTTTCGTTCCCCAAGGAGGATTCGAACCCCCACAATCAGAACCAGAATCTGAGGTGCTACCATTACACAATCGGGGAATGCACTATGTGATGAGAATAGCAAATTCGGATAAACTTGTCAATAGGACCGATCGGAAATTTTCATCGTATCATGATAATTGACCGGAATGGAGTTGTATGTTATAGTAAAACAATGGTCACGAAAAATAAGAAAAATACAGAAGGTTGGACGTTCATTGAAACCTTGATCGTGATGGGGATTGTTCTTTTTATATGAAGACGTACAAGCTTTTTTTTCGGAAAAAACGTATGAAAGGTATTTTTCCGTTTACAGGTGGACAAATATAAAGTTATCGGATGAATTCGCGTTCAGAACGTTCGTGTCGCTCAGAACCGGTTGCTTCCGTTCAAATCAGTTTGGAAAATGGACAAACTTTTGTGAGTGATATTTACGGTCATTTGAGAATTGAAGATTTGAAGAATACCGAACGATACGTGTTATCGCTGGCAAAAAAATATTTGCAGCAATTTTTGGATACATCCTATGATCCGGCCGCAGCAGAACGACTGCGGAATTTATCGTAACTATGCGGACGTTTCTGTTTTTATGTTTCGCGGTACCGATCAGTATCGTGGATATCAAGACAATGCATATACCCGATTGGCTGACCGTTTCCGGCTGTATTATGCTGCTTCTTTATTATCTGGGTTTTCACCGTACGGAATTGCCGGCCGCAGCAGCGGGCGCCGTAATTATATTCACGGTATTTTATCTGGTTAGAAAACTTACTTCAAACGGATTAGGTTTCGGCGACGTAAAATACAGTTTTTTATGCGGACTGTACGGAGCATTTCCGGTGATTGTTTTCGGCTGTATAATTTCAGCAGTCTTGGGATTATGCTGTTACGGTCTCGTTGCGCTTTTTAATGGCACCGAACGTATTCGACGGATGCGGATTCCGTTTGCGCCGTTTATGAGCGCCGGAACGCTTATCGCTTTTTTTATAATATAGATCCGTACAATGAAAAAATAGGAACTATAATCGTTACGACGAGTGAAAGCAATAAAATACCGACGAAAATTATGAGGGCCGGTTCTATCAGTACCATACAACGGGCGGAAAGCTGTTCCGTCTCATTCTGAAAATAATTCCTGATTTGCGAAAACACTCGATCCGTTTTGCCCGACCGTTCTCCGACAATGAGCCATTGACTCATATATTCGGGAAATTCCGAATGCTTTGAAAAAGCTTCAGATATTTATGCGGTTTTCTGTGAAGGGGGAAGAGCCGCCTATCCGGTTGCGATACGCGGAGTAAAGTATCTGGAATTCGTTCTGGACGCAGATAAAGGCGAAGCGTGCAGTGTCTACGGAGAATTGTTGTAGGAACTGTTACAAAGGTATATGATATGTTTAGATATCTGGTACCTGAAGACGTGATATATTATCCGGGACAACATATCATGTGGTAAATGAGATGAGTGAAGCGACGGGACCTGAGGGACGTTATATGCTGGATGATGTAATGATTTTAGAAAGTACTTATTCAAAGAAAAAAGAGATTTTTGGTGTTGGAAATATCAGAACCTTAAACGACCTTAAATTCGTAAGAAATGATGGAAGTGAAGAAGCAAGAAAATGGGAAATCAGGAGACAAAAATGATGAAAAAAATATTAGTGACAGCACTTATACTTTTAGTAGCTACAATTCTATTTGCACAAGAATATCCATTAATAAAAGTAGCAGAATTTGAAAATAGAGCTGAAAGCAGTTTTTTATATACACAGGAAATTAAACCTGAAGATATGGAAATTGGAAATATAATAGCATTTGATAAAGATGGAAGAATACTAATACAGCAAATGCAACAACGAGAAATTCAGATTTATAATGAAATAGGACAAATAAAAGCGTCTAGCATTTTGAAATATAATGCCCCTTTATTGCCAATAAAACAGATTCTGAATGATAAAATAATGTGTTCATTATCAATAGGTAATACGACTATGATTGATTATGATGGCAAAATTCTTTTTGATGTAAATTTTTATGGTATTGTAAACTCAAGTTTATTTCCATCTTCATATTACGACGAAGCAAGCAACATACTTTTATTTACCGATAATCAATATAAACTACACAGTATAGTGAATCCGGGAATGGATGAAGCACAGAATAAAGCGAACTATAGGAATCCAGAGGAAACGATAGCATTATTTGAATCAGGTACAGATTTACAAGGACTAACGAGAGACGAAAAAGGAAGAATCTATAAGAATGGTAAGTTTATTTCAGGAGGAACGAATTTTAATCCAGTAGTGAATAATAATTATTATTTACTAGACCCAAGGAAAATATGGGTTAGTGATGACAATAATAAAGATTTGGCAGCAATAACAATAATACAGCAAAGAAACGAAATCCATGAAAGTACAGCTGTACATCCCAGTGGAGACATATACTTGCTACGATACAACAAGGAAACTGACAAACACATTTTATATAAAATAGAAAACACCTGGGACTTGGAAGCAAAGAAAGCATGGCAAAACAGATAAACAGTATCGTTCTGCTTTTACCCCTACGGCACAGCTTACGCGTCAGGCGCGAGGGATAGGAGTACCGAAGTACCGGGAGGGCCGGTTTAGCGGACTTCCCGGTATGAGCCGCTGGGCGGCGAAGTACGGATAGCCCGTTTTGAAACGCACGGAAGATGCGTTTCAAACGCGCCCAAAAAGGAAGGAGAAAGATTTATGGCACAGAGGAACAACTTAGAACGGGCGAGTGCAGGAACGGAATGGCGAGACGTTCCTGCACTCGGTAAGTAAGAGCGGCAATGACGCTCTTACGACATGAAGGCACGACCGACTGGAACAATGACCACCCCTGGGACAGCAGGAAGAAAACGCCAGTTGGACAGAAGATAGAATGGTGGGGAGAAAACGAATGGCAGGAAACGGGAGACGGAGGACAAATACCGATACACAGTTGGACCCGATGGAACGATAACAGGCAGGAGAGCAAAAGCGTAGCGTATGGGTGGGGGTGTTGGGACAGTGTGGAAGGTTTTAATAAAGAACTGAAAGCTCAATCTGCGCAAATGAAAGCATATCGGGAAGGAAGAGAAGAAAAGAATAAGAAATATAGAGAACTTGATACGAATTGGGATGAATCGCAGATGACAGCTCCGGGAGGGCAATGGGCAAATTATCTGTTTAAGGAAAGATCATCGAAAACGGATAAGCAGACAATCAGTACGAATACGGCAGACGTATCGGTACCGGGGTTGAGTACGTATTGGGACGAGAACAACCAATTTGTAGCCGGAAAACATGAATACGATACGAGCGGAATAGACTGTTCCGGGTTGGTACATCTGGCGGCGGTATACAGCGGGAACGGATATGAATTACCGAATAAGGCAAGTGAAAGTGCGGGAAAAACGGTGAATACTTCTGGCTTTGCCTCGGATATGTATACACAGAAGCTCTATACAGATATGTGGATGTTGGATATAAAAGATGACAACCCTGATGATACTAAAAAGACGACTCGAGATAGTCAGAGAGAAATCCTTTCCCATGCAGTACCCGGGGATATACTGGTTGTAGCCGATTCACACGTGGTAATTATCAATGATATCAGGCTCACACAGGAAAACGGCAAAGTGTTTGTCAAAAACTATGCAGATGTGGATGTGATACATTCGACGAGCGGACTTAAAGACGAAACCCCTACATGGATGGTACGCAAGGGAACATGGGAAAATATACAAAAAACGGTAACAGACTATCAATTGAGGAGAATAAAGTAATGAAAAAAATAACAATGTATGTTTTTTTAAGCATATTGGTATTTCCGGTGGATTCACAGACAATAGAGAAAGTATTCCAGACAGATGAAATAGTTCATAAAACAAGAACGATATATGAAAGTCCTTTCGGAATATATGTAGACGAAATAGAACAAAAAATAGAAATAATGAATGGAAATTGGGACGGTTCAAATGAAATACACATCGGTACAAATCAAGAAATCATACCTAAAGACAATGTGCAGGCTGCATGGGGTGAGGTATATATAAAAATGGATGATTTCTATATTGGAGGTTCTGCATCATATATAACAATACAAAAAAGTAAGAAAATAATTAATGAAATTAAAGATACGAAATCCGGTATCAGTTTTATCCTGAAGGAAGGGAATGGGTATATAGTATATTATGTGAACGATAAAGGGATACCGAGAGCAGTAGACACCGAAGGCCGGATATACGAGAATACGGAAGCGATAGCGTACTTAAAAGAATACGATGAGCAGAAGTATGAACAGAGCGTGCAGCGGGCAACGGAACTCGGTTTGGCAGACCGGTTCCGGAATAATGAAGTATTGGTATGGGGTCGGACATATTATTCGACAGTAGATATATTAGAAACATACTGGGGTAAAAGTCCATATATAATATCAGGACAAATACAATATGATGCACAAGGGTATGGTTATCAATGCGATTTTTATGGGAAAAAATATAAATCATTTTTGTGTATAGTATCTCCTGAAGGTGAACGTATAAATATAACAGGACTAACTGACTTTTCAAATATATTATCAACCTATGAAGATGGCTGCCGTTTTTCAACCAGTATGTACGTCGGGTTTGGAGGAAACATCTATTACTACATAGCCGGGGAAGAGTATACGGAAGTATTCCGTATACGGCGAACCTGGGGAGAACCTGACCTGTACGCCATGGCAATCAACGGATATACGGACGACAGTTACGGTAAGTATGTAGAAGAGACGCTTGCAAAGTTGAGCAAAGCGGAACTGCGCCTGTTAAGAAACACAGTGTTTGCACTGTACGGATATACGTTCAAGAGTGAAGATTTGAAGAATCATTTTGATAAACAGGTGTGGTACACGGATGAAAGTAAAACGGCTTCGGATATGACGCTGCCCTTGCATCGGCAAAAACTGCTGGAACTGGTACAGGCAGAAGAAGCTAAGCGGTAGATAATATCGTTCTGCTTTTACCCCTACGGCACAGCTTACGCGTCAGGCGCACTTGGTTTTGCTCTCCTTGCCTCAAATATGCTTGTATTTTGAGGCATTTTGCCGTATATTGATGACATATGACAGTAAAAAAAGGGCGAACGGCTGATTCCGTCACGGCAGTCGACGCGATACTTGAAAAAATGGTTCGGTATACCCGTATTCTTGAAACGAAACGGTTCATACAGCACGGCAGAACGTCTGTTTTTTCACACAGCGTCAGCGTCGCTTATTTCAGTTTACGGATCGCGCGTTTTTTCCGTTTGAGAATCGACGAAACGTCGCTCATCCGCGGTGCACTGTTTCACGACTATTTTTTATACGATTGGCATAATAAAACCGGCCGGTCGCGGATGCACGGTTTCGTTCATCCCGAAATTGCACTGGCAAACGCCCGGAAAACGGATTGTCTGAACGCGATAGAGACCGATATCATACGAAATCATATGTTCCCGCTTACGTCGAAATTTCCGCGGACAAAAGAAGGATTTCTCGTTTCCTGCGCGGATAAAATCTGTTCAGTCATAGAAACCTGCAATCTGACGGGGTTGCTATTTTCTTATGCGCACGTCGCTGCGGATCGTGCCGTTCCTCCGTATTTTTTCCGGTAATATACGAAGTTGACGGCACCGCGGATCGTTTCGTCAAGAAAAATCGTAACGTAAATGGACAGCATCCCAAAATGGAATCGTTCTACGCACAGCCACGCGAATCCCGTTATCAGAATCGAACCGAACAGTTGTGAACACAGCATCCACTTCGTATTGCCGTTTGCCCTGATTGCCGAACCGCAAATGATGTTTACGCTCTGAGAAAACATGATGATGCCTATCCATTGCAGATACGGAATTCCTTGCGTGATGACAGCCGGATCGTTTGAAAAAATCCGTAACAGGCTCCCCGGAATCAAAAAGAAACCGGCAGCAGCAGCAGCGACGACGGCGAAGTTCAACGCAACCGTAACGTAGAAAAATCGGTTCGCGTTGCGCCGGTTTCCGGCACCCACGTTTTGGCCGATCATCGTCAGCGCCGCTTTCGACGTTCCCTGATAAATCATCGAAACGACGCATTGGAACCCGAACGTCAGCGTAAAAATCGCCATATGCAGATAACTGAATCCGTTTATGAACCGTATCAGCAGCAGATTCGACGCGTTCCACAAAAGATACTCCAAACCGACGGGCATCCCCAATTTTATCGCCTGCACGTACGGCCTAATCGCCACCCATTTTTTCATATCGGTGCACAATGCGTATTTTTTTCCGTTAATCACCAGACAATAGCACGCGATAAACGAAAACGAACACACGTTTGCTGCGAGCGTTCCGATCGCCGCACCGGCGACTTGCAACTGCGGAAATCCGAATTTGCCGAATATCAAAATCCACGACAAAATGACGTTCAAACCGACTTTCAAAATACCCGCGTACATGATCGGTTTCGTTTCACCCATTCCTTGTAACATCGACTGCAGAACGCTGTCGAACCCGATGAAAATGAGGTACACGGAACAGATTTTTACATATTGAATACTGTAACCGATAATCTGCGGATCAACCTGAAAAAAAACGAGAATAGGCTGCGCGCCTATTTGCCACATCAAAAAAGCGCCGATGCCGATAAACGAATGGAACAGACAGGAACTGGCAATATACGTCGGGATTTCCTTTTCCCGCCGTGCGCCGTACAGATTCGATATGATGATCGTAATGCCGATACTTACCGCAACCAAACTGTCTTCCAGCGCGACGAACGGCATTTGCGCAGCCCCTGCGGCGGATACGAAGCGCGTATCCAAATTTCCCAAAAATGCCTTATCGGTCAACGATTGCAGCTGAAATACCAATCCCTGCACGACGAGCGGAAACGATATCGTTATGATTTTTTTTAGCGCACCGATCGTGCTTTCTTTTTGCGTATCCGCCATGATAACTTACCTCCCTTTACGTCCGTTCACACCATTCCGTTACGATCATTTTCCGCAAACCGGCTTCGTACAGCGCCAGCATATCCGGTACGAATTGAAGGCGCGGAATCCGATTTGCCGGTAGAGAGGCCGAAAGGCGCGCACGTACGCAGCGAAGCAGATCGTCGGTAACGCGCTCTCCCGAAACGAGCACGTCGGGTACGTCGAGCACGCAGGTGAGAACCGTAACGCACTGTGTGAGCGATGCCGCCGCGTCCGATAAATCGGAACAGACCGATTCCAATTCGCCGGCAAAACCGTGCGCACCTCTGAACAGTTTCCCGTCGAGTACGATTCCCGTTCCGATACAGCCGTTCACGTACGCAACGTGGGCAAAATTGCGCAGCCGCTCCGTTTGGGCGAACGCCGTCGCGTTGACGTCGTTTTCAATGAAAACCGCCGCCTGCAGCTCCGTCTCAAGAAGAGCCGCAAGTTCCGTTCCTTCCAGTAGGGGAAAGCGGGGCACGTGCGTAATCTCGCTGCCGTCGACGATGCCCGGAATCCCCAACGCGACGGCACTGATCGGCTTAAACTCGTTCCGGATACCGCAGACAAAATCGGACACGGTTTCCGCCGTACAGTGCGCCGAAACAGGAAGTTCAAAACGGGCTGTCGGAATTCCGTACGAATCGCATACGGCGGCCCGCAGGATAAAATGATCAAAATACAGAACGAGACCGAACTGATACGACGCGTTCAACGCGTACCGCGCCCCCGGCCGGCCGCCGCTGCTTTCAGTTCCGGCTGCAACCGACACTTCGTTCCGTTCAAGTAAGTCTTTGATCAGCGACGATACGGTCGGATAGGTCAGGCCCGACCGTTTTGAAAGCGCGCCGATTCCCAACGGACTTTCCGCACGCAGCAAGTTCCGTACGACTTTGCAATTCTGCATTTTTACCAGATTGAAATGTGCCGTCTGTTTTTCCATAACGCGACGATACTCCGTTTCTATATATTAAATATACTTTAAAAAGTATATTTAATATATAGCGTAAAATATTCCGCGTGTCAACCGCAGGGCAACCGGGCGCTCCATTGACATCGCGACGCCGCTGCCGTATACTTTTTTGCATGAAAACGCAGGATCCCGGACTGACACCGGAAGAGCAGCAGTTCTGCACGGAAGCGGAACTGCCTTTTTTTATCTCGACACATTTGAAAAAGGTGCTGGAGCGGCTGTACGTCAGCGGACAGCGGGACGGCGACCTGTCGCCGTTTTACGCGCTGCGCCGGCAATACGTTCCGTCTATTGAAGAAAAAAACGTTCTGCCGTGCGAACTGTCGGATCCGCTCGGCGCGCACCGCTATCAGATAACGCCGCGTCTGGTTCATCAGTATAAAAACCGCGTGCTGCTGCTCACCACCGCACGCTGTTTTGCCTATTGCAGACATTGTTTCAGACGGACGTACACTTCCCGTAAACAGGGCTTCATAACCGACGCCGAATGCGGCGAAGCGTGCGCCTATCTCTCGTCTCACCCCGAAGTACAGGAAATCCTGTTTTCAGGCGGCGACCCGCTCACTGCTTCAAACGATGCGCTGCGGCAATTGATTCGGCGCGTCCGCCGTGCGCGGCCGGGAATCCTTATCCGCATCTGTACCAGAGCACCGATCGCCGAACCGGAACGTTTCGATTCCGAACTGATCGCCCTGTTCAAGGAAAACGCGCCGCTGTGGGTCATTCCGCACGTCAATCACCCGGCCGAAATTTCAAATCGATTTTCACCGGAAAGTTACCGGGCGCTAAGCGGCCTCGTTTCGGCGGGAATTCCGGTACAGTCGCAAACCGTGCTGCTGCGCGGAGTCAACGATTCGGTGCCGGTTTTGGCACAGCTGTTCCATGAACTCACCTGCATGGGAATCAAACCCGGCTATCTGTTTCAGGGCGATTTGGCGCCCGGAACGTCGCACCTGCGCGTTCCGATCAGGGAGGGCGTCAAACTGTACGAACGGCTGCGCGGCGAACTTTCGGGTCTGTCCACGCCGGTTTACGCGGTCGATCTTCCCGGCGGCGGCGGAAAAATAAACCTGCTTCAACTGGATCCCGAACTTCTCCGTACCGGCGTGTCGCAAAACGGGAACGACTACCTGTTCACCGATGCGAACGGGAACGGGTGGACGTATCCGAAATCGGAATATGTCTGAAAAAGTAGACAATAGTATTGTATTTTTTTGTAGACAGTTACCGGAGGAACTGTCAGCTTTTTCATAAAAACGATATCCCGTTTAAACGATGGATGTGTATTTCTTTATAATTAAAGTATATAAAATTTACGCAAAAATGCTTTTCTCATCCTTAAAGTTGGCATGGTTATTGCTATGAAATAAGCGGAAACAAAGTTGCTAAGGATAAGGAAGTAAAATATGGAAAAAAACATCTACGCAAGTTATATGGCTCAAATCCAGCGTTATCCGCTTTTGACCCCCGAACAGGAAAAAAAGTTGTCCGCCGATATTCACAACGGCGACACTTCGGCTAAGTTGAAACTCGTTCAAAGCAATTTGCGTCTCGTCGTCAGTATTGCGAACAAATACGTTTCAGACCGCATCGGCGTCATGGATCTGATTCAGGAAGGCAATCTCGGTCTGCTGACAGCCGCTTCAAAATTCCATTATTCGTTCAATACCCGTTTTTCGACGTATGCGTATTCGTGGATTACCCAATACATACTGCGTTTCATACAAAATAAAATTCCGTACATCACGCTGCCGCACCGCAAAGAAGAAATGCTGCGTAAAATTCATATGGCAAAAATAGATCTGATGCAGCAGCTGCAAAGCGAACCGACCCTGCGGGAAATCGCCTCGTATATGGACGTATCCGAATCCGACATATCCGGTGCGCTGATGCATGAATACGTATATTCGAGCATAGACGCCGAAATCGACGGCACGTCGAATCTGACCTGCGCGGACATGATTGCCGATCCGTCGCCGTCTCCCGAACAGCTGTGTCTCAAAAACCTTGAAGCGGAAGACATCCGTTCTCTCGTTGAAACGCTGCCTGATCGGGAACGGCAGGTCATTTATTACCGATTCAATTTCGACAACAGCCGTAAGCCCTGGACGCTCCGGCAAATAAGCGAAATGCTCGGTATTTCGGCGGAAACGGTCCGGCAGATGGAACTGCGCGCGCTACAGTTCCTGCGCACCGCCGCCGTGAAAGTATCGTAAAAGTTCCGAACGGCTTGTATCAAAGCTTTCATAATGCTATACTGTCTTCACTTTTTGTTAAAAATTCAGTGAGGAATTGTATGAGTAAAGACAAAGTTATTCTGGCTTATTCCGGTGGACTTGATACGACGGTCATCATTCCGTGGCTCAAGGAAAATTACGATTACGACGTTATCGCGGTCTGCATCGACGTCGGGCAGGGCGACGATTGGAACGTTATCAAAAAACGCGCGCTCGACACGGGCGCAGCCGCGTGTTACGTCGTCGACGCCCGCGAAGAATACATCACTGAATACATTTGGCCCGCACTCAAAGCGAACGCCGTATACGAAGACCGGTATCTGTTGGGAACGTCGACGGCGCGCCCGCTTATCGGTAAAATTCTGGTCGAATACGCCCGTCAGGAAAAAGCCGTAGCCATCTGCCACGGTGCAACCGGCAAGGGAAACGACCAAGTCCGCTTTGAACTGGCGGTAAAAGCGTTCGCTCCCGATCTGAAAGTGATCGCCGCCTGGCGCGATTCCAAATGGCATATGGACAGCCGCGACGCCGAAATCAAATATCTCGAAGACAGAAAGATTCCCGTTCCGATGAAAAAGGACCAGTCGTACAGCCGCGATGAAAACATCTGGCATCTGTCGCACGAAGGACTCGAACTTGAAGAAACGGAAAACGAGCCGAACTGGAAGCACATGCTGAAGCTCACGACCGTTCCCGAAGAAGCGCCCGAAGCGGGCGAGTACGTTACGCTCGATTTTGAAGCGGGCGTCCCCGTCGCCGTCAACGGCAAAAAGATGACCGCGCTCGAAATCATGACCGAATTGAATAAAATCGGCGGACGCAACGGCGTCGGTCTGGTCGATATTTGCGAAAATCGCTGCGTCGGCATGAAAAGCCGCGGCGTGTACGAAACTCCCGGCGGCGCGATTCTGTATTACGCGCACGAAATGCTCGACCATCTCTGTCTTGACCGCGACACGTACCATTACAAGCAGCTGATCGCCCAGCGTATGAGCGAACTGATTTACGACGGAAAATGGTTTACGACGCTGATGGACGCGCTGATGGCGTTCGTCGACAAAACGCAGGAAACGGTTACCGGCTGGGTAAAACTCAAGCTGTACAAAGGTTCTATCCGCGGCGCCGGCTCCCATTCGCCGTACAGTCTGTACAATGAAAGCATCGCGTCTTTTACGACGGGCGATTTGTACGACCACAAGGACGCGCAGGGATTTATCACGCTGATGGGATTGCCGCTGAAAGTCCGCGCGATGATGGAACAGAAAGCCGGAATCGGGCAGGCGGTGCTCAACAGCGCGCAGCTCAAAAAACGGCCGACCGAATAGACCGAATAACTGCAGGCGGCCGTTTCCGAAACGACGGAAGCCCGCCCGCAGCGTTTTTTGATTACGACGCAACTTTAAAAATAAAGGTGAGGTTACTATGTTAACGCTAAAATTCGGCGGTACGTCTATGGGAAACGCACGCAGAATCATCGCTTCCGCCGATATCATGATTTCCCGCGCACAAGAAGATCGCATCAGTGTCATCGTTTCGGCTGTATCCGGTATTTCAAACCGGCTGCAGGACAGTATCGACGGCTGTATAGCCGGAAATCAGGCCGAGGGGTACGTCGCGGAACTGCGCCAGACCCACGCCGATATCTGTTCCGAAATAATGTCGACGCTGACCGGTTTTAACGCGCAGGACGTACTGAACCGGCTTGAACCCGCCTTTAGCGAATACGCGCGGCTGCTTTCCGCCGTTTCTGCGTTCGGCGAATGCCCGCTGTCCGTTCATTGCCGTATTATGGGAATGGGCGAACTGCTGTGTGCGCCGATAGTTGAGGCCGTACTGCTTGCAAAACGGCAGAGCGTGCTGCGTCTGGATTCACGCAAATTCATTTTCACTTCAGGCAATCAAGCCGAAGGCGATCCCGATTACGCGCGCACCGCGGCGGCGTTCGCACCGTATCGCGACGGCGACGCAAAAAGTCAGCCGCGCATTCTGCTGCTGCCCGGTTTTATCTGTTCCTGGAGCGCCAAATCGGGTGAAACGGCGCCGGGACTTTTAGGACGCAACGGATCCGATTTTTCTGCCGCGATTGCCGGCGCTTCGCTCGGAGCCTCACGCGTCGAGTTTTGGACCGACGTGGACGGTATTTACACCGCGGATCCCCGCATCGTACCGGACGCGATTTTGGTAGACGATATGACGTATGAGGAAGCCATGGAATTGTCGTTTTTCGGCTCGAAAGTGCTGCATCCCAAAACGCTCGCGCCGCTGGCGGCGAAAGGTATCGAAGCCTGGAGCCTGAACAGCCACAATCCGGCAGCCCGCGGAACGCGGATCGGTAAAGGTCCGTATTCCGTCAGCGCGGAAAGCGGACCCGTCCGCGGCATTTCCTGTCTGAAAGGAACCGCCATGATCAGCGTGTCCGGTTCCGGCATGAAAGGCAGAAGCGGCACGGCGGCGCGAATTTTCGCAGCCGTTTCACGCGCGGGCATTTCGATGCTGCTCATCACTCAGTCGAGTTCGGAATATACGATCAGTTTCTGCGTGCGGCAAAGTCACGCAGAATCGGTGCTGGACATACTGTCCACGGAATTCGATCTTGAAATCCGAGAACATCTGATAAACAGAATCGAAGTTCAGGCGAACTGCGCCATCGTGTCTATCGTCGGCGACGGTATGAAACAGAAACGCGGCGTCGCCGGGACGTTCTTTGACGCGCTGGCGTCTCAGGACATCAACATTCTGGCGATTGCGCAAGGTTCGTCGGAGCGTTCTATCAGCGCCGTCATTTCCGGTGCGAACGGAGATACGGCGGTGCGCATTGCGCATCGGTTTTTCTTCAACACGGCGCAGACTATCGAAGTGTTCGCGTTCGGCGCGGGAACCATCGGCGGCTGTCTTATCGATCAGATCCGCGATCAGCAGCGCGGACTCGCCGCTCAGAAAATCGACATAAAAGTCATGGCCATCGCGACGATGGACACGATGCTCGTCGCGCAAGGCGGCGTCGGTTCGGCCGGACTCGATCTGAGCGACTGGCGAGCGGACGTCGCCGCGTCGCCGCTCCAGACGTCGCTCGACGCAATCCTCGATTTCGTGCGCGAAACGAAACCGCTCAATCCGGTGTTCGTCGACTGCACTGCGTCTTACGACCTGCCGGAACGCTACATCGACATACTGAAAGCCGGAATGCACATCGCCACGCCGAACAAACGCGCCAATTCCATGTCCATGGATTATTACCACGAACTGCGCCGTACCGCGAACGTAATGCACCGCCGCTTTCTGTACGAAACGAACGTCGGCGCGGGACTGCCGATTATCGACACGTTACAGAATCTGTTCAAGAGCGGCGATAAACTGACCGGATTTTCGGGCATCATGTCCGGGTCCCTGTCGTATATTTTCGGCCGCCTCGACGAAGGCGCGACGTTCAGTCAGGCCGTGCTTGAAGCGCGTGAAAAGCGCTACACGGAACCCGATCCGCGCGACGATCTTGCGGGCCTCGACGTTGCGCGTAAAGCGCTCATCATCGCCCGCGAATCGGGTATGGAATTGGAACTGGACGACGTGGTCATCCACCGGGTGTTTCCGGAAAGTTTCGACGCGTCGGGTACGGTGGACGAATTTCTCAAAAAACTGCCGCAGGTTGACGCCCATTTCGGCGAACTGATGAAACGGCTGCGCGCGGAAGGCAAAGTGCTCCGTATGGCCGCGTCGATCAGGGACGGTGAATGCAGCGTCGGCATGATGGAAGTGGAGCAGTCGCACCCGCTGTATTCGGTCAAAGGCGGCGAAAACGCGTTCGTCTTCCATACGCAGCGCTACAGCCCGATTCCGCTTTCCGTTATGGGTTACGGCGCGGGAGCAGGCGTAACGGCGGCAGGCGTGTTCGGAGACATTCTGCGAACCGTTTCATGGAATCCCGAAGTTTGACCGCACCGTACGTACGTGCAGAACAGGAGCAGCACACATGGTTATAGTCCTAAAAAAAGGTATCCCCGAACAGGATAAACAGAATCTGCGCGATTTTCTGGTCAGAAACAAATTCCGCGTCAACGAAATCACCGGTGAAGAGGATACGATCTTCGGTGCGGTCGGAAAACTTTCGATCGATCCGCGGGAAGTCGAAATACTGCCCGGCGTCGAGCGGGTCATTCCGATCTCGAAACCGTATAAAATGGCGAGCCGCGAATACAAAAAAGACAATACCGTCATCGAAATTCCGAACAATCGCGGTCAGATCATCAGAATCGGCGGTCAGCGCGTCGTTGCGATCGCCGGTCCGTGTGCGGTCGAAAGCCGCGACCAGATGATGGCTGTCGCTCAGCGCGTCGCCGCTGCCGGAGCGGTTATGCTCAGAGGCGGCGCGTTCAAGCCGCGGACCAGTCCGTACGCGTTTCAGGGAATGGGCGAAGCAGGAGTCAAAATACTCAAGGAAGCCGGCAACGCGTACGGGCTGCCCGTCGTTACCGAAATCGTTTCCGCCGAACACATTCCGCTTATGAACGACTACGTGGACGTGTACCAGATCGGCGCGCGCAACATGCAGAACTTTGAACTGCTCAAACGCGTCGGCGAATTGGGAAAACCGGTCATCCTCAAACGGGGACTTTCGGCGACGATAGAAGAATGGCTTATGGCCGCCGAATATCTGCTTTCGGCGGGAACCGATAAAGTCGTATTGTGCGAACGCGGCATCCGCACCTACGAAAGGGCGACGCGCAATACGCTCGACCTTTCGGCAATTCCGGTACTGCGCTCGCTGACTCATTTGCCGATCATCGTCGATCCGAGCCACGCCGTCGGTATCCGCGACAAAGTGCCGCCGATGGGACTCGCGGCGATCGCCGCCGGTGCGGACGGTATTATCGTCGAAGTCCACTGCGACCCGGATAAAGCCATGTCCGACGGCGCGCAGTCGCTGTATCCGGAACAGTTTGAAAAACTGATGCGCGATATAGACGTGCTGGCACCCGTGGTAGGCAAGGAAATTGCCCGTATCAGAGCCGTCCCGCAGAAGCCGGCCGCCGATACGACCGATACCGCCGAAGCGGCGGGACAAAACCGGAAAACGGTCTGCGCGTATTCCGGCGGACACGGCGCGTACGCGGAACAGGCGATCGGTCTGTATTTCGATACCGCCGCGGAAGCGCTGCCGCTCAATTCGTTCCGCGAAATATTCCAAGCCGTTGCGGACGGACGGGCGGACTTCGGCATGGTGCCGATAGAAAACAGTCTTGCCGGTTCGGTCTACGATAACTACGACAACCTGCTGCGCTTTGAAGACGTCAGTATAACCGGAGCGCTCACGCTGCGCATCGAACATTCGCTGCTCGCCGTTCCCGGCGCGACGCTCGACACGATTAAAAACGTGTATTCCCATCCGCACGGATTTCCGCAGTGCAAGGATTTTCTCGGAGCGCATCCGCAGTGGGTGCATATCGATTCGATTTCAACGGCGACCGCGGCGGAAACGGTCGCGGCTAAAGGTTCGCCTGAAAACGCGGCGATCGCTTCGGGTGTTACCGCCGAATACAATAACCTGCATATCCTTGCAACCGGCATCGAATCGGATCCGCGCAACTACACGCGGTTCGTCGTAATCGCGGCGAATCACGTACGGGAGCCGAATCGCCCGCAGCCGGCGTGTTCGTGCGCCGCGGCCGAAATAAATGCCGAAATCAATAAAGCGTCGATCGCGTTCGTGGCAAAAAACGAACCGGGCGCGCTGTACGATTGTCTGGGCGTTTTTCACGACCGCAAACTGAATATGACGCGCCTTGAATCGCGCCCGATCCAAGGACAGCCGTGGCGGTACATGTTTTACGCCGACGTGCAGTTTCCGTCCAAAGACGTCGCTACCGGAAAAAAAGTAGTAGAAGATGCGCTTTCCGCGCTCAAAACGAAAGCTGAAGACGTACGCCTTTTGGGTATGTACAGCGAAAGGAGCTTATAAATGGAACGGTATGTGTTGTCAGTGCTCGTAGAAAACCACGCCGGCGTTTTGAGCCGGGTATCGGGTTTATTCAGCCGCCGCGGATATAATATCGACAGTCTGACCGTCGGTGAAACGTACAATCCCGGACAGTCGCGCATGACGATCGTCGTACGCGGCGACGAATACATTTTGGAACAGATAGAAAAACAACTGTCCAAACTGGTCGAAGTCATATCGATAAAACACTGCGCGCCGTCGGAAACGGTAGTGCGTGAAATGGCGCTTATCAAAGTCTGCGCAAGCGGTGCCAGCCGCATCGGCGTTATCGAAACGGCCAATATCTTCCGCGCGCACATCGTGGACGTTGCCGTCGATTCGGTCGTCGTCGAAGTAACGGGAAGCGAAGATAAAATCGCCAGTCTTATCCGGCTGCTGGATCCGTACGGAATCAAGGAATTGGTCCGTACCGGACTGACGGCTATGGGACGCGGCGAAGGCGTACTGGAATAACCTATGCTGATGTCGGTTCCCATTTTTTTCTTGTTCACCATCTACGGAGTCGTGAACGCGTATTTGCCCCTTATCCTGCGCGGCATGGGATATACGGTTACCCAAGTCGGTGTGCTGATGGGCGTTTTTGAAGTGGCCGGATTGGTGTTTCCGCTGCTCGTCGGCCCCGCGATAGAAAAAAAAGGGAATTACGGCGTGCCGCTTTTGCTGCTCGGCGGCGTCATGTTGCTGATCCCGTTTCCGCTGGTAAAAATCGGCGGTTTTTGGGTGTCGGCGCTGTGTCTGGCGATGTACGCGATCGGCTACAAAGGTGCCGTTCCGCTGTCGGATTCGCTTGCGAACGCGCTGCTCGGTGAAAACCGCAGCGAATACGGCCGCGTCCGGGTAATGGGTTCTATCGGATTCGTCATCATGACGCTCGTTTTGCAGTTCTTCGGCAATTCGCAGAACGGAAGCGATGCGGAGTACATCCTGTGGATGGTGATTCCCGCGCTGCTGTTCACCGTTTCGTTGCTGATAGTGCCCGGACTGCTGACGCTCAATACGGCGAGCCGAGCCGAGTCCGTGCCGGAAACGGTACGCAAGCCGCATTTGAAAGATGCGTTCGCGGCCTTTCCGAAGCGGTATTGGATCGGTCTTGCGCTCATATTTTTGGGTTTTTTCGGACTGACTCCCGCAACGAGACTGTTTTCATTGTATGCATCCGAGTTTCTGCATTCAAACGCGGCGGCGGCACTGTGGGCGCTTTCCGCTGCATCGGAAATTCCGTTTATGTTCTTTTCCGGCCGGTTTTTGAAGCGGTACGGCAGTATGACTCTGATCGTGTTCTGCACCGGAACCGTCGTCGTCCGGCTGCTGCTGTACATCGTGTTTCCGAACATGGCCGGCGCCGTTTTGGGACAAATGCTCAATTCAATCACGTACGGTTTGTATCATCCGGCCGCCGTATTGTTCGCCACGGAAAACGCGCCGAAAGGTAAGCTTATGATCAGCATGTCGATGTATTCCATTCTGGCAGTCGGATTGGCGAACGTTTTAGGAAACGTGATAGGCGGCGCCGTCATCGACGCGTTCGGCTATCCGGCACTGTTCGTATCGTTCGCGGCGTTTCCGCTTGCAGGCGTGCTGTTCTATTCGCTGATGCGGAAAAAACTATGCTAGCCGTTTTCGTCAATTGCGCGGCAATTATTGCCGGTTCGCTCATAGGGCTGTTGTTTGCAAAAAAGATAAGCGCCGAACTGTCCGGAATCGTGCAGACGGCGGCCGGCGTCGTTACGGTGGTTATCGGGCTGCAGATGGCGTTCGAATACCGGAACGTCATTTTTCTCGCGATCGCACTGATTGCCGGCGGTATTATCGGTTCACTTCTGGACATCGACGGCAAGATACTGCGCTGCGGCACGCTGCTCGGCGCGGCGGTGTCACGGAACCGTCGGTCAAGGCAGCGGCGGGAAACCGGTTCCGACGCTGGGCCGGAAAGCGAAAACGGATTCGCGTACGCGTTTTTAAACTCATCGGTTCTGTTCTGTGTCGGTGCGATGGCTATCATCGGATCTTTAAAAGCCGGTATCGAAAAGGATTATACGATCATTTTCACCAAATCGGTACTCGACGGATTTATGGCGATCGTTTTCACCGCGGCAATGGGGGCGGGAACGGCGTTTTCGGCGATAACCGTGCTGCTGTATCAGGGTGCGCTCACGCTGCTTGCCGCATTGGTCGCGCCGTTTGCCGACGACGTGCTGATAGCCGAATTGAGCGCTTCAGGCGGTGCGCTCATCGTGATGATCGGCATCAATCTTATCGGTCTGAAACGTATCAAAACAGCCGATTATCTGCCGTCCGTTTTGCTGACCGCCGCGTTCGTCGCCGGACAGCGGCTGTTTTTCAGCTAAAACGGCGCGCACCTCCATACGGCGTCCGAAAGAAAGTGCCGACTCGGAATCTCAGCACGAACCGGCAATACGTCCGTCCCATTCGGCAGAATGGGCGCGCTCGTACGCAACCGTTCGGCTGAAATCGGCTTCGGGATCACAATTCGATTCTATTTGGAGCGCCGTCGTATGCAGCCGCCGCAGGCATTCGTTTTTGTCAGTCAGACCGAGTTTCGACTGCTCGATGCACCCGCGCAGGACGCGGATGGATTCGTCGTATATCCGGCACGGCACCGGAAACGGATGTCCGTCCTTGCCGCCGTGCGCGAACGAAAAGCGCGCCGGATCGGTGAACCGCGCCGGCGCACCGTACACGACTTCGCTTACCAGCGCGAGCGACTGCAGCGTCCGCGGCCCCAAACCTTCGGTAAGCAGCAGATTTTCAAAATTTTCCGTACCGTTTTCATACGCCGTGCTCAGCACCGCGCCGAGCCGCTTCAAGTCGACGTCGGCCGCCGTCACTTCGTGACGCGCCGGTAAAACGATGCTTCGGTACGAACCGGAAATATCAGAAACCGGCGCAGGGGCAAGTAACGGCGCCGCGGTGAACGGAGAAACCGCGCCGGTGCGAACTGCCGCCGCGCCGGCAACCGGAAACAGTTCCGGCTGCATCGGATCAGCCTCGCGTTCTGCGGGTGCGACGTCTCGGCAGCGCTGCATGAGCCGTATTTCGGCAACGAGCCGATCGGGACGTTCGCGCGCCATGTCCGTGATGGCGTCGCGCGCCGGCCGGGAACGCCGATCGGTCAGATTCAGTATCGTTCCCCGGTTTTCTCCCACGATGCCCGCGTGAGGTTCTTCGACGAACGAAGTTACCGACGGCGAACACCAATGATAGCGGCGCGCCGTTTTTGTCAGCGGATTCATGCCTTGCTGTACGACGGCCCAGTCGCCGTCGTCCGTTACGATAAAATTATGCTGGTACAGCTGAAAACCGTCCTGCACCGCGGTATTGTCGACCTTCGCGCACAGCTTGCTCGCCCGAACCAGCGTGTCGCCGTCGAGTCCCGTCGCATCGGCCAAAAAACGCAGCTCGTCCGGTGTCCGCCGCGAATACACGCCGCGCCCTCCGCAGATACAGACGCCGAGTTCACGCGCGTGCGGATTTACGCTCCGTTTGAGCGCGTACATGACGCTCGTCGTGATTCCCGACGAATGCCAGTCCATACCGAGCACCGCGCCGAGCGACTGAAACCACAGCGGATCGCTCAAGCGGGAAAGCACTTCCCGTTTGCCGTAATTATATACGAGAGATTCGATGATAAGGCCTCCGAGCGTCTTCATCCGTTCGGCAAGCCACTTCGGTACGGTTCCGCCGTGCAGCGGAAGATCTGCGTGTCCGGTTCGGTTCATGACGACTATCATACCGCAATCCGTCGGATATTTCCAGCGGGAGCCGAACCGAGTGCCGCTGAAGCGCGCTCGCCGAAACCGTCCGCGGTCTTCCCCGATATCACCGTCCGCACCCTGTACATAATCGCCGAAAAAGTATATAGTTAGAACATATTGCTATGCCTGAAAAGCTGGAAACGCGGCGGATAAAAAGCGACGGACTTTAAAATGACCCGTTTCCAAATACACTATAAAAGAGTTGTTATGGAATTTACAGAATTTGATTTGCACGAAGAGCTCCAGAAAGGTATCGCCGGAGCCGGTTACGTAACGTGCACCCCTGTGCAGGAACAGGTGTTGAAAGGTTCGCTTGAAGGAGCCGATTTGTATGTCCAATCGCAGACGGGAACAGGAAAAACTGCGGCTTATTTGATTTCGATCATCCAGGAAATGCTGACGCGTGAGGAAGTCGCCGGTAAAAAGGCGCTCGTTATGGTACCCACGCGCGAACTCGCCGTACAGGTCGAGCAGGAAGCGAAAAAACTGTTGGAATTCACACCGCTGAAAGCCGGAAGTTTTTACGGCGGCGTCGGATATACCCAGCAGACCGCCATGCTCAAAAACAACGTGAACATCATCATCGGAACGCCCGGCCGCGTCATCGACTTGCAGGAGTCCGGCGCGATGGATTTGAGCAGCGTCGCGTTTTTGGTCGTAGACGAAGCCGACCGCATGTTCGACATGGGATTTTATCCCGATCTGCGCACGCTGATCAAAGTGCTGCCGAAAACGCACGACCGCCAGACCATGCTGTTCAGCGCGACGCTGAACACGTACGTCAAAAATCTCGCCTGGGAATACACCGAAGAAGCCAAAGAAATCACGATTGAAGCGGAACAGCTCACCGTAGAAGAAATCGATCAGGTGCTGCTGCACGTTTCGAGCGACTCCAAAATGAAACTCCTGCTCGGCATTCTGCAGCATGAAAAACCGGAAAGCGTCATCGTTTTCTGCAATACCAAACGCAGCTGCGAAGTAGTTGCAAAAAGACTGCAGCTGAACGGAATTGAAAGCGAATTCATTATCGGCGACCTGCCGCAGGCCAAACGTCTGCAAGTACTCGAATCGTTCAAGCGCGGGTCGCTCAAATGCCTGGTCGCGACTGACGTTGCGGCGCGCGGCATCGACGTAAACGACCTTGCGATGGTCGTCAACTACGATCTGCCCAACGAATCGGAAAACTACGTGCACCGCATCGGCCGCACCGCGCGCGCCGGAAAAAGCGGCAAAGCCTACACGTTCTGCAGCGAACAGGACGTGTACAACCTGCCCGCGATCGAACGGTATTTGGGCGCGCCCATACCGGCGTCCGTCGCGTATGAAGACATGATGACGGAAGACAAAAGCGCGAGCGTGTATATCAGAACGGGCGATTACGGAGACGACGACGGCCGCCCGTTCCGGAACAGAAGGGACGGCGGCGATCGTCGCGGTGCGAGCCGCAGCGGAGATTCCCGCAGACCGCCCCGCGACGGTGCGGCGGCAGATTCCCGCAACAATCGGAACCGCCGCGGACCGGATGAAGCGCGCTTCGACGGCGACCGCAAGCCGCGCACCGATATCAGGACAGAACGCGGCGGCAGGAACGATCGCACCGAACGCGCGCCCCGCGGAAAACCGGGACAGGAACGCGCCGCAGGATCGTACCGCAAAAACGCACCGGTTCGCGCGGAAAACCGGTATCAGGACCGCCGCGAAGAAACGGAAAATTTGGCGGCGCTTCCGTTCGACGAGCGCATGAAACGCTACAAGGAAAAATACGCAGACACCGCGTCCGCATCGGCAGGCTCGCGCGATAAAAATGCGGCGAAACGCCGCGCCACTGCAGCCGGCGGTAAAAACGGCGGCAAACGGTATGAAAAAAATACGCCGCGCGGCGAACGGAAAGAGTTCCGCCGCGGTGCGGACGGTTACGCCGGAAACACGGAAAACCGATATCAGAACCGCCGTACCCAAAGCGCGCCGGAAACGGTACAGAAAAAAAACGGACTTTTGGGCCGCATAAAGAGCCTGTTCAGCAAAAAGAAAAAGGATTAATACAGGATGATTACAGTCAGCGACGTAAGCCTCAAATTCGGCGACAGACCGCTTTTCAAAGACGTCAACCTCAAGTTTACCCCGGGCAACTGCTACGGTATTATCGGCGCAAACGGCGCGGGCAAATCGACGTTCCTCAAAGTGCTTTCGGGAGAACTCGAACACGACGCCGGACAGATTTCCGTTACTCCCGGCGAACGCATGGCCGTCCTTAAACAGGATCACTTTGCGTTCGACGACTATTCGGTAAAAGACACGGTGATGATGGGATATCCCGAATTATACACGTGTTACAAAGAACGCGAAGCCGTCTATGCCAAAGAAGATTTTTCCGAAGCGGACGGTATCCGCGCAAGCGAGCTTGAAGGCGAGTTCAGCGAACTGGGCGGCTGGGAAGCCGAAAATCAGATAGAACAGATGCTTTCCGGACTGGGACTCGAAGAAGAGTATCACGACCGCATGATGAATGAACTCGACGAAAGCCGCAAAGTCCGCGTACTGCTCGCTCAGGCGATCTTCGGTGAACCGGACATTCTGCTGCTCGACGAACCGACGAACGGTTTGGATCTGGAATCGATCAACTGGCTTGAAGACTTTCTCATCGATTTTCCGAACACGGTCATCGTCGTCAGCCACGACCGGCATTTTCTGAACGCCGTCTGCACCTACATTTGCGATATCGATTACGGAAAAATCAGCCTTTTCAGCGGAAACTACGATTTCTGGTATCAGATGAGTCAAATCATGCAGCGGCAGGCGAAAGATCAGGCTAAAAAGCGCGAAGAAAAAATGAAAGACCTCAAGGAATTCATTCTGCGCTTCGCGTCGAACGCGGCGAAAAGCCGGCAGGCGACCAGCCGCAAAAAAGTATACGACAAACTCGCGCTTGAAGAACTGCAAGTTACCAGCCGCAAGTTTCCGTACGTCAATTTCAAGCCCGACCGCGATATCGGCAACAACGTACTGCGCGTCGAAAAACTCAATTATACGTCGGAAGGCATTCAGCTGCTCAAGGATTTTTCGCTCACCGTCAACCGCGGAGAAAAAATCGCGTTCGTCGGAATCGAACACAAATCGAAATCGGCGTTTTTCGACATTATCACCGGAAATCTCAAAGCCGATACGGGCGAATACTACTGGGGACAGACGATTACGACCACGTATCTGGGAATAGACAACGCGCCGTATTTCGATACCGACGCGAATATTACCGAATGGCTTCGCCAGTATTCTCCCGAACAGGACGACGCGTACGTGCGCGGATTTTTGGGACGGATGCTGTTCAGCGGCGACGAGTCGCTCAAACCGGTCAAAGTGCTGTCCGGCGGTGAAAAAGTGCGCTGTATGCTTTCAAAGCTCATGCTCAGCGGTGCGAACGTTCTGATACTCGACGAACCGACGAATCATCTGGACTTGGAAGCTATCACGAGCCTGAACGAAGCGCTCATCGGTTTTCCCGGCGTCGTGCTGTTCAACAGCCACGACCACGAATTCATTTCCTCCGTCGCGAACCGTCTGATAGAAATAACGCCGAACGGGGTTATCGACCGCATGATGAACTTCGACGACTATCTGAAAGACGATCACGTCCGTTCCCAGCGTGAAGAATTGTACGCGGGAACCGGAAAAAAAGTCAAATTCTGATACCGGAAAAACCCCGCCGCAGCCGGACGTATCGGAAACGCGCAAATTCACCGAATCGGCTGATTCTGCGCGTTTTTTTTATTCCGATTGTTTGACATACCGTATAATTGGTTATACAATTACTAGGTATAGAAATATAAGGAAATATTTTACAGAGTACAAATCGAGGAGGTTTGTGTGCGTTCATTTTTTTCTTTCAGAAAACTCGGCACAATGCTGACCAGTGTCATTATGACGGTATGCGTGTTTATATGCGTCGTTTTGACTTTTTTGGCATACCGGTTCGGCAGCAAGACGATTCAGGATGAAATCGGGAAATCGCTGATGCTCGAATCGAACGCGGTCGCCGCAACGCTGACTCAAAATATAACTGCGCGGAACAGACAATTGTCCATGCTGACCGGGTTTGATCGTATGATGAACCTGTCTGCCGGTACGGATGTTGAAATGCGTGATAATTTGAACAGATTGATAATTATTCTGCAAGGAATGCAAGCAAAAGAAGAAACCCTTTTGCATCTGCTGGTTATCAATAAAAACGGAGAAGCGTCGCTGACCGACGGTTCTCGGCTGATCGTTTCGGATCGGACATATTTTAAAGAAGCGCTCGCCGGAAAAAACGCAAACCCGGTGCTTTCCAAAAACGCCGTTACCGGCGCGGTTACGATAACGTACGCAGTTCCGATAAAAAATGAGCAGGATCAGATTATCGGAGTGCTTGCCGGCGGAACGAACGGCTACGGAGCCAGTACGATCGTCAAGGGAATCAGTATCGGCTCCGAAAACCCGTTCGTTATCGACAGTACCGGAAAAATCATCGGACATCCGGACACGTCGTTGCTGGACAAGGAATTCAATATTCTTACGGATGATAAAAGCGTTTCTACCGTTAATTTTATGAAGCAAGTCATAAGAGGCGAAAACTCCTGGGGCACGTATGAAAAAGACGGTGTCATCAAATATGCAGGTTACGCGCCTGTTGCGGGAAGCGACTGGTTCGTCGTGGCACCGATGAAGGAAAGTGAAGCGCTCGCCGGTATGAAAGCGATGCTCGTTACGCTGCTGATCATCTGCGGCATCGCCATAGTCGCCGCCGTGCTCATCGCGGTGCAGATAGGACGTTCGGTCAGTATGCCGATTATCAAAACGACCCGTATCATCAATTCTGTTGCACAGGGACAGCTGGATCTGTCGCACGAAGAGTTGAACGACATCGACGTCATTTCTCTGAGGAAAGACGAAATAGGCGATATGATCCGCCAAATCGGCGCGCTCAAGGATAAATTGACGGAAGTCATTTCCGTCGTCAAGGATTCTTCCGCGCAGGTTTTGAGCGGCGCCGTACAGATTTCGAGTTCCAGCCAGGCCGTTTCTGCGGGAGCTGCGGAACAGGCGGCTTCGACAGAAGAAATATCGTCCACGATGGAACAGATGGCGTCGAACATCAGACAAAACGCCGATAATGCGGTAAAGACCGGCAGTATCGCGAAGCAGACGGCTACCGACGGATCCGCCGGCGGTTCGGCGGTAACCGAAGCGGTTTCCGCAATCAAGGAAATTTCAGTCAAAATCGGTATCATCGGCGATATCGCCAGTCAGACGAATCTTCTCGCGCTCAACGCGGCAATCGAAGCGGCGCGCGCCGGTGAAGCGGGCAAGGGGTTCGCCGTCGTTGCGAGCGAAGTTCGCAAACTTGCCGAACGTTCGCAAGTCGCCGCCGCTGAAATCGGCGATTTGTCGGCAAAGACCGTTACGTCGGCAGAAACCAGTGAAACGATCATAAACGGTTTGGTTCTCCGGATTGAAGAGACTGCGCAACTTGTTGAAGAAATTACGGCGGCAAGTAAAGAGCAGGATTCCGGCGCACAGCAGGTCAGCAAAGCGATCGTCCAGTTGGATTCCGTCGTGCAGCAGGACGCGTCCGCTTCGGAAGAAATGGCGGCCATGGCCGAAGAACTTTCCGCACACGCGGCGAATCTGAACGATGCCGTCGGTTTTTTCAAACTGAAAACCGCCGACGAAAAGAAAACGGCGAACTCCGGCACCGCCGGCAGTACGGTGAAAAACGTTTCGGCAGCGACGAAACCCGCGGCAGCGGCGAAACCCGCGGCAGCGGTAAAACCTGCGAGCGCCGTAAAACCGGCCGGAAACGTACGCGCCGAACCGCAAAAACCGCCGATGCGCCGGCCCGAAACGCCGGCCGTCTCCGACTCGGATTTTGAAGAATTCTGAAAACCGCAGTAATTCTTTGCGTAATCAATTCCGGCGCTGCCGCGGATCAAATCTTTCCGGCATGTTTCCGTCCTGATTTTCGGGCGGCATGCCGAACGGTTTTTTACCGTTTCCATTCAACCGGTCTCCGAATCCCCGGCCGGCCGGTGCGAATTCGGGCGCGGTAACGCGAGCGGAAACGGTTACCGTCCGTAAGGTAACGCCGCCGGAAACCGTCGGATTTTCCGCATACAAACCGTTGAAGCAATCGCCTTCGGCGGAAACGCTGGTTTTCAGTTCGTATGTTCCCGTACGTATCGCAGGAGAAGAAACGATCATAATCTCAAAATCGCACGGAATCGTAACGGCGTACACGCTTTTGCCTTTTTCATCCGAAAGCGCGATCGTCGTACCGGCGGCCGCGCCTATATCCGCAAAAACCAGTACGTTCTGCGTGCAGGCCGATTCGGTCGGTCTGCTGTAATTGGAAGAACCGAAACCGGCAATTATCCCGCCGGTTATACTGAACGTGTTCGAGTCGCAATCGAACGCACATTCGGGTCTCGTCGGCGCGGCCGCTACGATGACTCCGCCGGTGATATGGATCGTACCGTTTGAATCGATCGCGTCGTTCTGTGAACTTGCCGCATACACGTATCCGCCGTTTATCGTAATATCATTACCTGCGTTCAGACAGTCGTCCGTACAGAGGAGCGTAAGCTGTCCGCCGTTTACCGTAACGCGGGATTTACCTTCAATTCCTTCGGGACTGAGACTGTCTTTTGCCGTTTCGTACGGCGTTCCGGTGGTTTTTATCGTAATGAGACCGCCGTTTACCGTAACCGACGGATCGGGATCATCCGCTGTACTCGCTGTCGATGCGTCTTCATCGATATCCCAGCTCGCGGTAACAGCTTTGCCGACGGATTCGATGTCCAGTGTTCCGCCGTTCAGTGCGATCCATCCTTTACCGGCACCGAAAGCGCTTTCCGAACCTTCTACTTTTATGCCTTTCGTTTCCGCACCGCGCGCGGTACCGGTCGCACTGATGCGCAGCATTCCGTCGTCAAAAATGAATCCGTTTACAGCCAAGATCGCGTTTTTTCCGGCAGCGTTTACAACGACGGTTCCGCCCGTTACGCGGATATAATCGCCGCCGTATATCGTACTTTTATACGCGCCGTTTACGGTCAGCGTTCCCGTTCCCGTAAGGACGAGCGCCCCCGCGGCGTACACGCTGCCTTTTTTGCCGTCCTGATCGGCGCTTCGTGCGTCGCTAAGATTGTTTTCACTGCCGGATGCCGTAACGATGAACGTCCGTCCGCCGCCGCTTACGCACAGCGCCGGACCGTTGGCCGCCGTAATCGCGACACCTGCAAGTTCGACGGCGGAGGTGCCCGCCGCTGCGATTTCAAGCGTTCGATCGAGCGATCCGCTCACCGTAAACCTGATCGGATCAGCAGTCTCCGCAGTAACGGTAACGCAATCGTCCGTTATCACCGCCTGCACGCCGTAACCCAAAGTAACGGGATTTTGTGTGTTTTGAATCAGCAGCGATAACTCAAGCGGAACCGTTATACTGAAATCCGCTGCATCGTACCGGTCGGCTTTGAAATCTCCGACGGAAAGCTCGCATTGTGTCTGCGAAAACAGCACGCCGCCGATTGCGGTAAAAAACAGACATAAAAAAAACATCGTTTTATATTTGAATAAAATCATATGACCTCCCGAATCATTATACGTTACAGCGTACGGTCCTATGCTGAAAATAATCTTAAAAATATTCGGGGAAAAAACGTTTGCAGCCGGCACCTGCGTGCAGTCTTGAGGCAAATCCCGTTTTAGTGTACAGTAACGGAATGAATTTGGAAGCATTTGTTTTGGGATGTGGCGGAATGATGCCGCTGCCGTACCGCCATTTGACATCGGTATTGCTCAGACGCGACGGCGATTTATTTTTATTCGACGGCGGTGAAGGAACGCAGGTTTCGCTGCGCAGATTGAATCTCAAATGGAAAAAAATCAACGCAATTTTCGTCAGCCACACGCACGCGGATCACGTTACCGGTATTCCCGGCTTGATGATGCTTTCCGCTCAGGTTGACCGCGATGAACCGCTGTATATTTACGGACCGCCCAAAATAGCCGAATACGTGGAATCGAACCGTAAAGTGCTCGACATGTACATCAATTATCCGGTCGTCGTAAAAGAAATCACCGCGCCGTGCATCGTCCATGAAGGAGACGGCTTCTATATCAGGGCGTTTCCGCTGCAGCACACCAAAACCTGCGTCGGCTACACGCTTGAAGAACTCGATCGGCCCGGCGAATTCAATCCCGAAGCGGCGCGTGCGCTGAACGTTCCCTGCGGCCCGCTGTGGTCGAAGCTTCAAACGGGAGAAAACGTCGTAGCTTCGGACGGACGGACGGTGCGCCCCGACCAAGTGCTCGGCGCAAAACGTCCGGGCCGGAAATTCAGTTACGTAACCGATTCCCTGTATCTGCCGTCGATAGCGAAAGAAGTGCGGGGTTCCGATCTGCTGATATGCGAAGGCATGTTCGCGGACGACGTACAGGATCAGGCGCGCGAAAAAAAACACATGACGGCCCGGCAGGCGGCGACGATTGCGCGCGACGCGGGCGTCAAAAAAATGGGACTGATCCATTACAGTCCGCGCTACACGGATTACGAGCTTTCCGTGTTACTTGAAGAAGCCAAAAGTGTTTTTCCGGAGACGGTGCTTACCAAAGACCGAATGACGTTCGATATTCCGTACGCGGACTGAGCTGCGCGGGATGGACGTTCCGGTACGCACGAAAAACGGAAGGTAATCAGAAAGTGATAAAACTCGATTCGTTTACTAAAAAATACGGAAGCAGCACCGGTGCGCAAGACGTTACGTTTACCGTGGAACCCGGTTCAGTTACGGGACTGCTGGGACCGAACGGCGCCGGTAAAACGACTGTTTTAAAAGCGATCTGCGCGATTCACTATCCGACGTCGGGACACGTCGGCGTAAACGGCTTCGATGCCGCCGCCGATCCGGTACGCGTCAAAGAATGCGTCGGTTACGTGAGCGAACAGCCGGCGCTCGTCGCCGCTTTTACCGTCGGAGAATTCTTAACGTACGCGGCCAATGTCCGCCTTGCACCGGCGGCCGGCCGGAACGCCGTAAAACGTGCGGTAGACCGGGTCTGCGCCGACTGTGCGATTGAAGACGTGTTTTTCCGGAAAATTTCAGCACTCTCGAAAGGCTATCGGCAGCGCCTGTCGTTCGCGCAAGCGCTGCTGCACGATCCGCCGGTGCTTATCCTCGACGAACCCGTATCGGGACTTGATCCGGCGCAAATCAGGCAGATGCGGAATCTGATACGCAGCCTTGCGAAGAATCGCACCGTACTGCTTTCGACGCACCTGATGCAGGAAGTGGAAGCGCTGTGCGCGGTAATCCATATCATGAACGCCGGCCGCGTCGCCGCGAGCGGTACTGCGGAGCAGATATGCGCGCAAACTGGTGCGGCATCGCTTGAAGACGCGTTTCTGTCGCTGACGGCCGGAACGCGGCCCGTTTCGGAAGGAGCTGCCGATGAATGACCGCTCGCGGCGCTTCGCCGTGTACGCCGCGCGCAGCGGCGCCGTATTCAAAAAGGAATTATTTTCATACTCGCTGCAGCCCGCCGCGTACCTCGCTGCTGCAGTCATGACCGCCGCGTGCGCCGTCCGTTTTTTCATAAGCGGGCAGTTTTTTACGATGGGGATCGGAACCGGCGACTTGCAACTTTTTTTTACGGCGATACCGTACGTTTCGATTCTGACGGTACCGGTGTTTACGGCGGGGCAATGGGAAGCGGACGCCGCCATTTTTGAAGCCAGTCTGCCGGTATCGGATTTGCAGTTGGCGTGCGCAAAATGGGCGGCGGCGCTGTGCGCGTGTCTGGTCGCGTTGCTGCCCGGTGCCGCGGTACCGGCGTCCGTTTCGGTGTTTACGGAAACGGACGCCGCGCGGCTCGTTACGGGGTATGCGGGAATCACCTGTTTTACCGCCGCCGCCTGCGCTGCGGGTGTGTTTTTTTCCGCTTCCGTTTTATCCAAAACGGCGGCTTTTCTGTGCACGGCGCTCGCACTCGCCCTGTCGAACGCGGCTCATCTGCTGCCGCTGTCCGTACCGCTTCCGCACTGGCTTACGGAAGCGTGCAATTACGTTTCTTTCGCGTGGCATTTCGACGCGTTCGGGAAAGGAATCGTTGACACCCGCGACCTTGCGTTCTACGCGGTCGTTTCGACAGGCTTCCTGTTCGCGGCGGCGGCAGTCCGTTCCGCCCGAAAAAGAGGACGCGCATCATGAAGACGACCGCTTCGGGAAGAAAAAAACTATACGTTTTGTGCGCGGCGTGCGCGGTACTGCTGCTGCTCGTGTCGGGACGGTATTACCGCAGAATCGATTTGACGAAGGAAAAACGCTTTTCTATTTCGCCGATAAGCAAAACGGTTCTCAACGGACTGACCGAACCGCTGCGCGTAACGTATTACGCGTCGGCGGAACTGAAAAACGTCTATCCGCACGTCCGCGACGTGAGCGATTACCTGTACGCGTACGCGGCGGAAAACGAACTGATAACCGTATCGGTCGCCGATCCGGCGAGCCGGCAGCTCGAAAGCACGCTTGCGGCGCTCGGTATTCCCGGCCGGCAGATTTCTTCGGCACGGAAAAACAAAACCGAACTGCTGACCGTCTATTCGGCGATCGTCCTCGAATATCGGGAAAAAACGGCCGTCATTCCGTTTATCCTTTCCGCAGACACGCTGGAATACGAACTGACCGGCCGCGTCATGCCGCTGACGCAAAACGGATCGCGCGAAGTCTATCTGATGGCAGGGAACGGATTGTCGGTCGAAACCGATTATTCGTACACGGTTCCCTGGCTCGAATCGGCGGGATTTTCCTGTACGGTTCTGGAACCGGCTGAATTCGAGCAGATTCTGAGCGACCTCGTTTCCGGAACCGGCGTCCGCACGCCGCTGCTGCTGTTCGGTTCCGCGGAGCTGAACGCTTCGGAAGCCGCCGCCGTCGAAGCGTTCGCACTCGCCGGCGGAAACGTGTTTTGCGCCGTTTCGCCCAATACGGCGGACATTTACGGCGGCTGGGAAGTGTCGCCGGTATCGTCCGATGTTCTGATTCCGGTACTCGAATCGTGGGGATTCGGATTTTCCGACGCGCTGGCGGCCGACCGGTCGTGTTTCCGCATGACGCTTTTGAGCAATACCGAACCGCCGGTCTACGAATACCGCGATTATCCGCTGTGGATCGTTCCCGAACCGCAGTACGCGCAGGATTCTCCGCTCGCCCGGACGGCGGGAGCCTTGACGTTCTTTTGGGCAAGTCCGCTGGAACTCACGGATAGCGCGCTGCAGCCCGTTTTTCGCACGACGCCGCAAGCGTACCTTTCCGTGCCCGATCCGACCGAAACGCCTGCGTTCATAACCAGTCCGTTTCTGACGGACAACGTTCCTGCAGGCGGAACCGGACAATACGTGCTCGCTGCCGCGTACGAAGGTGCCGTTTCCGGATATTATACGGCCGCGTCCGATACGGCGAGTCCGGACCGAGTTTCCGGGCCGACAGGGCAATCCGGACGAACCGGACGAAATTCCGCGCGGATTATCGTCGTGCCTGACCAGTACTTTACCGCAACGCCGATGCTCGACTATACCGGCGCGTCCGGCAATCTCGATTTTCTGGTTAACGCGGCGCTGTATCTGTCGGGTGACGACGGACTGCTTTCGCTGCGCGGCAAAGCCGCCCGTGAAGGGGCGGTGTACAAAACGGATGCAGCCGGTCTCGCCGCCGCGCGCACGCCAGTGCTCGCGCTCACCGCGCTCGGTATTCCGCTCGCCTGTGCCGCCGCGGGCGCGGCGTTCGCCGTGTTCAGAACTGCCGCAAACCGGAAGCGCGCGTCGAAATCAAGAGGAGGCCGCCGTGACTGAAAAAAAGGCCGTCCGAATACTCGGCGGCGTCTGCTGCGCTCTGGCACTGCTGTACGCCGCGTCGTTTTTTGCCGGTACCGGAACCAAAAGCCGCCCGCGCGCCGTGCGGAGTGCGCTGCTGAACCCCAAATACGCGGATACGGTTGCCGGCGTCACGATAAGCCGCGCCGGACAAACGGCTGCCGTTTCAAAGCGGGAAGGCGATGTCTGGATCGGAACGGCGGACGGCATCGCGTTCCCCGTCGAATCAAAAACGGTTGCGGAACTGCTCGAAACGGTTAAAAAAATTCGGAATATGTATATAATTTCAGACGATTACACGGATAAAACGGGCCGATCCGATCCGTTTCAGCTCGCGGAACACAGCGCGTACCGGCTTGATTTTACGCTTGCGGACGGATCCGTCCGTCCGAGTCTGTATTTCGGCGCGAACGATTATACCGGCAGAAGGATTTACTGCCGCACTTCGCAGTCGGACACCGTATACGAAACGGAAGACGACCTGTTTCCCCGGCTCAAAACCGACGCAAAAAGCTGGGCGGACATGCGGCTGATTCCGCAGTCGCTGACCGGTGCGCTCGAACCGTCCGCCGTTCAGCGGATAAGGATTACCGGCGGAGCTTCGGCACGGACGCTGACGCCAAAAGACGCCTCGTTTCAGGATACCGCGCGGCGTATCCTTTCCGCCCGAGCCGGCGCAATCATACCTGACCCGGATTCACGCGCCGGATTGGCGAACACCCGCGCTGCTGCACCGGCAAACGTTTCCGCTGAAGCGGCGCGCATAACGGTCGACGCGGGAGACGGAACCGTCGTTACACTGGCTTTCTTTCCGGCGCGGGAATCCGCCGAAACGGACACGTATTACGTCGTTCCGCATATCGAACCGGGACCGGCCCGGAACGGCGCGGCTTTTGCGGAAACGATCGGCAGCTGCTCGTACGCCCTTGAAATCAGCAGCTGGACGTTTGAAAATCTCATCAGCCCGCTCTGATTCCGAGCAAAAGCAATGCGTACTGCACCGTGTTGTACGCGATGTGGGCGGCCGTACCAGCTGCTACGGAACCGGTTTTAATCGTACACACCCGCAACAGCACGCCCGCGCACGCGGCGTTCAATACTGCCGCCGCGCCCAAATACCGATGCCCCAGCGCGAACACGACGACGACCGCCGCTTCAACCGGCAGCCGCCGCTTCGAAAACAGAAAGCGCAGCGCTTCGGGCAGAAAAAGCCGGTACAGCGTTTCTTCATAAAATGCGGATACGGCGATCCCGGCGGCCAGCCGGAGTATGAAAAACATGCCGGAATTTTCCGCCGCCAAAACGGTCTGCACCGGCAGAACACCGTGCGAAGCCGCCTGCACCGCGTTCCAGATAACCGAATTGACGCACAGCGCCGCGAACAGCATGAATCCGGCGCGCACCGGCGTCCCTTTCCAAACGCATGGGCGCGGTTCGGCGTACCGGAATCCCCTGACGCATAAAAAAATCGCGGCGACCGCGGAAGCGGCAACGGACGGCCAGGCGTGCGCACCTACGGCGCTCTCCGCGCCGCCGGGCTGAACGAACAGCGGCGGAAGTGCAAGAAATGCAAAAATGATAAATACTTCCAAAACATGATGAATTTTCATATAATATGTGATAGTATATATATTAGAGGGAATCTTGTACATATTACTTTTTGCCGCCGTTTTAGGTATAGCCGCTGTACTCAGACTGCTGATCGTCAAAAAAGATACCGTTTCATTTTTCATAACCGGACTCGATTCGGGATTTACGGTTCCTGAGATACTGATGCTGAGAAAACTCGCTAAATTCTGCAATCTGGAAGAGCCGCAGGCGCTGTATCTGTCGGTACCGGCACTGAACCGCAGTATCGCGCAGCTGCTTGCCGTATCAAAAGCGAACGGCACCGAATTTTCAAAAAAAACACAGGATTTCCTTTCCAAATTGTACGCGTACCGAACCAAAGTCGAACTCGACCCGTCGGCCAAAAAGGGATTGCAGTCGACGAAATATCTTGACGAAAACCAGAAAATCCGCGTGGTTCTCAAAAATTCCGGCGTATTCGCCTCATATATCATCAGAAACGCACGTGAATTGATCGTCAAAATGCCGTCGAAAAAGGGCATCATAACCATGTTCGGTTCGGAATGGGTGGGCAAACAGATCAGCGTATATCTGTGGCGGCGCAACGACGCGCATTACGTTTTCGATACGACCGTTTTGAACGCGGGACAATTCGCAAGTCAGCCGGTATTGTATCTGGCCCATTCGGATTCACTGACCCGCGCCCAAAAACGCCGGGAAGTTCGCGTTCCGAGCCGAGTGTACGCCGATATGTATCTTGCAGCCAAAAATTTCAAAGACGATACCGTTTTGGAAGAAAAAGAAGGATACCGCTGTTTGCTCGAAGATATTTCCGTCGGCGGCGCGCTGATACGGATAGGCGGAAAATGTCCGGTACAGACCAGAATGAAAATTCAGTTTCCGATTGGGGAAAATTACATCGTCATGGTAGGCATAATCAGGGCAGTCGAATATAATAAGGAACTGAACCAGTCGAGGCTGCATTTCGAATGTCTGAAAATAACGCCTGAAATGCGCAACAGCGTTTTTTCATACGTGTACAACGTGCTGCCTCCGGAAGAAAAAGAGGTTTTCGATGCGTTGGCGCAGACGGATGAAGACAAGGAAACGGACGGTGAGGAACAAGCCGAACGGGATCCGGATGAGGAACGCTCGCCCTTGCAGTCCGAACCGGATACGGAGTAGAATCGGAATACTTCAATTACACAGAGGAGTTGGTATGAAACGGAACAGCGTAAAACGGATTGCCTTGTGCGCGGCATTTTTTGTTCACGCCGCCGCTTTTACTGCCGGCGATTCCGGCAGTGATCCGGTGATAGATTTTATAACCGGATCGGTCGCGGATAAAACGGCCGTACTGCGGGAACTCGTCGTTACTCCCGATACGCCGGCCGACGTGCGGCGTCTTCCGCAGGCGGCGCTGGAGTTCGTGCGGACGTACGTGCCCGTAACCGGAAACGGGCACGGTATGACCGAGCTTGCAGCGGCCGCCGTGCCGTTTTACGGAACCGTTACCGTGCAAAGCGACGCCGACTTGCTATGGCAGATATTTCAATTATCCGACGACGATACGCTGAGAAGTTCCATTCTGCGCCTTTTTTCCGCGTCGGCCGGCGCGAACCGGTCGTTGTTCGTTCCGTACATTCCGAACCTGCACACGCTGCTCGCCGAATATGTCGCTTCGGAAAAATATTCGTCCGCCGTTTGTTTGGATATCGTCGGAATGCTCGGCAGCGTCGCCGACGCACAGTCGTTTGATCCGCTGTTCCGTCTCATTACGGCGGATTACGATTCCGCGCTGACTGCGCAGGCGGTTTCGGCAATACAGCATATCATACCCGAATCCCGGACGGCTATCGTTAAAACGCTCCGTTCGGACAGCGTTTCCGCAGGTGAAAAATTGCAGCTGTTTACGCTGCTGCAAAAAAACAGTGAAAATTCCGATTTTTTCAAAGCCGAAATAGCCGAAAACGTTCTTGCCGTAACGATAATAAACGGTGAGGATATTTCCTCCGTTACGCCGGATATCGCGGCGCTCCAGCTTGCCGCAATGCGTGAAATAGCACGTACCGGCTGGCCGAAAGCATCCGCAACCGTCGCCGCGTATTTCGCCGCCGCCGGCAAGGAACTGCAGGCGGGGCTTATTCGCGAAAGCGACTTTATCGAAATCATCGTGTGCCTTGAAAAAATGGCCACGACGCAGGCCGTGTCGGTATTGACGGAGTATTTGGGAAGCCTCAACAAAGAGGTCGCCGCCGGCGGCGTCTGCCGCGAGCCGGTAGTTCTTGCGGTTATTACCGCGTTGGGGACGCTCGGTGACAAAACTTCATTTGACAACTTACTGTACGTTACGTATCTGCCGTATACCGATACGGTTATCGCCGCCGCCCGCAACGCGCTTGCGGACTTGAAGTGGTAAACAGCGTAAAAAACGTATTTTCAAAATATGCATTCTGTGCGGCGGCGGGTGTCTACGCCGCGCTTTTCTGCTGCGGAGTAATCACCGTTTCCGTTCCGCGAACGCTGCGGTCTTTGATACCGCGAGAGGCCGTTACGGAACTGCGCGCGCGTATCGCATCCGATCCGGTAAAGACGGCTGACGGACGCTCGTACCGCTGCATTGTGGACGTTTCGGAAACCGGCGGCGCGGTGAAGGGCTGCCGAAACGCCGTCTTTTCATCGGCAAACGGCCGCGCGCTCGTATACATTCCCACAGCCGTAATCGAAGCGCAGTATCCGGGTAAATTGTATTCGCAACTGCACGCGCTGCGCGGCACGGATTCGCTCCCGAACCGTACTATGGGATTAGCCGAATCCGGTGCGGAATTTCTTTTCAGCGTAACACCGGCGAACGGCCGGCGCTCCGACGGGCTGCCCGCTTATACGGTGCACCAGGCGCGGTATATCGGTTTTGAAACTTCGTTACGGGGAAAAATCCGAAAACTGCGCGCCGTGCTGAGGCTCAGCTTGAAACGGCTGCTGTACGGCTGGGGCGACGCGGGCGGACTGCTGCTCGCGCTGCTGACGGGTTCTGCCGAATATACCGGCGAAGGCGTACGCGCTTCGTTTCAAAAAGCCGGTGCGGCTCATATTCTGGCTTTATCGGGAATGCATCTTTCGCTCTTTTCGGGAATGGCGGATACGGTTATCCGACTAATCGGCGGCAAAAAAGCCGCGTCGTACGGTGCGTATGCGGCGGCGGTGTTGTTCGTCTGGTTCGCCGGCGCCTCTCCGTCGTTGCTGCGCGCGCTCATCAGCGCGACTCTTTGCGCAGTGTGCCGTTCGTGCGGATTGAAACCCCGACTGCCGGACGTGCTCGCCGCGTCGTTTTTCATACAGCTGTGCGCCGCCCCCGAAAGTATATACAACGTGTCGTTCGCACTTTCATACGCGGCGCTTGCGGGAATGGCAACGATCGGCAGACTCGTGCAGCCGCTCGTTTGCCGCTGTCCGTTCATACCGAAAAAAACGGCGGTAAACCTGAGTACGTCGTTCGGTGCGCAACTGGGAGCGGCGCCGGTTACCGTGGTCGTGTTTAAATGTTTCGCACCGGGCGGCGGCGTTGCGTCCATGCTCGTTACACCGCTCGTTTCCGTATTTTTAACGGTCGGTCTCGCCGCCGCCGCCGTATCGTTCGTGTGTCCGCAATTACGTGCCCCGCTTGGCGGAATAATCAATCTGTTGTATACTTGTATAATACGGGCGGTGTGCTTATGTGCGAAAATTCCGCCATTGGAGTTTTAATGTCTGATTTATCCGAATTTCTGCCGCCGCCCGATTACGATTCGCCTGCCGCGTTAAAAAAATTTCTCGATGAAAACGGCATGGCCATGCAGAAAAAATTCGGACAGAATTTTCTGATAAACGGAAACGCCCGCGTCCGGCTGATAGACACGCTCGATATCGGCGCCGGTTCAACCGTATGGGAAGTCGGACCGGGACTCGGCGCCATGACGAAAGAAATACTTTCACGGGGTGCGAAGCTGACCGTATTTGAAATAGACAGGGGATTCGCTTCGTTCATCGGAAAATTTTTCGAGCCGTACGCGCGCAGCGGCGCGTTCATCCTGCGGGAAGGCGACGTGCTCAAAACGTGGAAACAGGCGGCCGAGCAGGGAATCCCCGACCGGTTTTTCGGCAACCTGCCGTACAATATCGCGGCGGCGATCGTCGGCGATTTGATTTCCGCCGGGATAAGATTCGATAAAGCGGTCGTGACCGTACAAAAAGAAGTGGCGGAGAGGATGTGCGCGGCGGCGGGCGACGGGAATTATTCGTCGTTTTCGGTATTATGCAACTGGGCTTACGACGTGCAGCCGGTTATGGATCTTGCCGGCGGCAATTTCTGGCCGCGGCCGAACGTCGATTCGCGCGCCGTCCTTATGACGAAAAAAGCGGCGTTTCCGTGCTGTGAAAATCCCGGACATTTTATGCAGCTGCAACGTTCGCTATTCGTATCACGCCGGAAAACGGTCAAAAACAATTTGACGGCGTTTTACCGCAACGCAGAAAAAGCGGCGGACGTACTGAGCGCCGCCGGTATCGATCCGCAGCAGCGTGCCGAAAGACTGACCGTAGAACAGCTGCTGCAGCTGTCCGATATCAGCAATCAACATATTACGGAATAGGATAATGAGTACCATTTCATCAAATTTAAAGCAAATTACGGATTCGATTTTTGAAGCGGAGCAGGCGGCCGGCAGAATTCGCGGCTCCGTGCGGCTCGTCGCGGTAAGTAAATTTCATCCGGCGCAGGCCGTACTCGAAGCGATCGCTTCGGGACAGACGCTGTTCGGCGAAAACCGCGTGCAGGAAGCCGCGGCAAAATTTGAAACGGTGCGAGCGGCGTATCCGGCGGCGGAACTGCATATTATCGGTTCGCTTCAGCGCAATAAGGTGAAGTCCGCCGTGCAGTGCGCTTCGTGCATTCAATCGGTGGACAGACAGGAATTACTGGAAGAAATTCAAAAACAGGCGGAAAAACTCGGCAAAAAAATCCGCGTATTGTTTGAATTCCACACGGGAGAAGATTCAAAATCGGGATTTACCGACGCGGACAGCGTGTTTCGGGCTATCGAATTCGCCGAAAGCGCTTCGTGTCTCGTTCCCGCAGGATTTATGACGATGGCGCCGTTTACGCAGGACAGCCGCCTCGTTTCCGAATCGTTCCGGAAGCTGTCCGGACTCAGAACCGCCGCGCAAGCCAGATTTCCGGAACTGGAACTGACGGAACTGTCTATGGGAATGTCCGCCGATTATCGGATAGCCATTGCCGAAGGGGCGACTATGGTCAGAATCGGTACGGCGATATTCGGGGAACGGCAAAGCGTATGAAAATACCGTTTCTGCGGTGCACGGCGCTGATACTCGCTTTTTCGTATACGACCGGAATCCTCTGCGCGGCGGAACCGACCGTTACGATAGAACCGTATACGAAAGATGAATTTCCCGTATGGGCGAAAGACCTGCGGCGAACTGAAATCGTAACGCTCGGCTCGCTGCCGTTCGTAACGCTCGGCGTTACGATGGGATATTCGTTTTACCGGTATTTTTCACACGGTATGGATACCGCGTATTTTCCGAATCCGATGGCGAAATCTTCGTCTGCCGCAAATCTGAACACCGACGAGCAGATCGGTATTATCGCTACTTCGGCTGCAATTTCACTGCTGATCGGCTTGACCGATTTAACCGTGCAGCTCATACGGCGTAAAAACGAACCCGGCAAAACGGACATCGTTTCCGGTTCGGTGGAAATAACGCCGATTCCCGCCGCCGTACCGGAAATCGCACCGGAAATCGTACCTGAAACTGCATCGACCGTACCGGGTGCCGATTCGGGTGCCCGTGCAAACGAGGAAAACGAATAATGCCTACTTTTTCCGTAACCGTACCGGCTGCAAGCGCCGCCGAACGGCTCGACAAATATTTGATTTCTTGTGAATCAGTTCAGCAGCAATGCGCGGGATTGAACCGATCGAAACTGAAAGCCATTGCGACCGGTATAACGGTAAACGGCAGGGATGCGAAACTGTCAACTAAAATACGACCCGGAGACAGTATCGTCGTCGATTGGGCTGACAACATTCCCGACCATATCGATCCGGAAGATATTCCGCTCGACATCATATATGAAGACGGCAACGTCGCCGTCGTGAATAAAAAGCAGGGGATGGTCACGCATCCGGCTTTGGGAAACTGGTCGGGAACGTTGGTAAACGCGCTGCTGTTTCATTGGAATCGGGAATCGGTGGCACAGACGGCCCGAAGACCGGGTATCGTCCATCGGCTTGACAAAGATACGTCGGGTCTGATTATCACCGGAAAAAACCGCGAATCGGAAGAATGGCTTCAGGCGCAATTTCGGGACAGACGCGTTAAAAAAGAATATATCGCTATCGTCGCGGGCCGTCCGCCGCACGCAAGCGGCACTATCAAAACGCAGATCATCCGCGATCCGCGGAACAGGAAACGATTCAAGGCGGAAACCGGTACCGAAAACGGAAAATTCGCGCATACGCAGTACCGCTGCATCGCCTGTTACGGGTCTTTTTCGCTCATGCGGCTGCAGCTCAAAACGGGCCGAACGCATCAGATCCGCGTGCACATGAAATATCTGGGTTGTCCGATCTTGGGCGATCCGCTGTACGGAAATAAAACGCAGCTGTTTCCGGACGCAACGCTGATGCTCCATTCGCGGCTGCTCTCCATACGGCTGCCCGGACAGGCGGCTTTTTCCGAATTCAAGGCGCCTGTTCCACGGCGGTTCAAAAAAGTTCTCAAAACGCTTCACGGAAAATACCTGAAATGTACGATTACCCGATAATATACGCAGATCAGGATTTTATCGTTATCGATAAACCGGCGGGCGTTCCGTCCGCACCGCTGCGCCCGGACGACACCGAAAACGCCCTGCAGCAAGCGATCGAACGCTTTCCGGATATGGCAGGCGTAACCGGCCGAAAGCCCGTGGAACACGGACTGGTACACCGCATCGATACGGCGACGCGCGGATTGCTACTCATCGCGCGCACTCAGAACGCCTACGACGCTTTTCAGCGAATACAGGCGGAAAACCGCTTCTTCAAAGAATACGAAGCAACCTGCCGCCAGCTGACCGTTTGCGAAGAAACACGTTCCGGTTTTCCGCCGCTGCCGGAAAACGTCGCACGCAGCATCGCGCGGCTGCGTCTCGGCGCAGAGGCGGTTTCTTTTTCGGTGCAGAGCGCGTTCCGGTTCTACGGAGAAGGGCGGACGAGCGTCCGCCCCGTTACCGAACTCGCCTCCAAATTCGCCCGAAAAAAAAGCGGAGATTCAATATATACTACGGAAATCGTATTAAGTTGTATATCAAAAGATACGGTTCTGGCAAAATGCAGAATCTCCAAAGGGTTCCGGCATCAGGTACGCTGCCATCTGGCATGGTGCGGCGTGCCGGTAGCAGACGATTCGCTGTACGCTCCGGCTTTACCCGAAACCGGTGCGGAACGGTTACTGCAGTTTTACGCGACCGCTCTGGAATTTCCGCATCCATCGAGCGGCGTTCCGCTCCGCATAGAACTCAAGCAGCCCCCAAGTGGATATACCGAAATCGGCGGCAATTGAATATATTCATTTTTATCGCTATCCGTATACTGGTCAGCAAGAGGTTGCCATGAAACGTATAATTTCAGTCTTGCTAAGTTGCATATTCGCTGCCGCCGTCTTTGCGGCGGGAAAAGGCGACGCGGGAAAAAGCCGTACCGGAGGAGAACTGTTCGTTTATTCGGTTATAAACGATGAAGAAACCCGGCTCCTCACCGAATTATTTACGGAACGCACCGGAATACGAGTAACGTATCTGCGTGCGGCTACGGGAGAACTGGTAAACAGGGTCATAGCCGAACGGAAATCGCCGCAGGCGGATGTGTTGCTCGGCGGACCGTCGTCCCTGCATATCGCGGCGGCGGAAAAAGGTGCGCTCTCTCCGTACCGGTCGCCGGTATCCGCTTCGTTTCCGGCGTACACGAAAGATCCCGCCGGAGTGTGGAACGGGTTCTGCGTGCTGACACTCGGTATCGGAATCAATACGGATCGGTTTGAAAAGAAATTTCCGGGCAAGAAGCTGCCCGCCGTATGGGACGACCTGACGGATCCCGATTTTAAGGACGAAATAGTCATGACCGATCCGGCGTCGTCGTCCACGGCGTACCTGTTCGTTCAGAATCAGCTGCAGCGGCTCGGTTACGATGCCGGCTGGGAATATCTGCTCAAACTGTCGCCGCTGGTCGGACAATTTCCGTCGAGCGGCGGCGCGCCGCCCAAATTGGTCGGAACGGGTGAATACGCTATCGGCATCGCGTACGTTCACGCGCTCGCAAAATATAAGGCGCAGGGATTCCCGGTGCAGATTATCGCGCCGCCCCAATCAGCCGGAGAAGTCGACGCGGTATCCGTAATAAAAAACGGACCGAATGAAGCGAACGCCCGCGCGTTCATAGATTTTTTGCTGTCCGAAGAAGCGCAGACGCTGTTCGCATCCCTTTCGTATACGACGCCGGTGAATCCCGCAGTCGCCAGCGTACCGGGCGCCGTTTCCATAGACGATGTCGATTTGCTTCCCTACGATGCGGAACTCGCGGGCAGGCAAAGGGATCAAGTACTCGACCGCTGGCAGAAAACGGTAAAATGATGCGAACGTATCGGCCGGGTTCCGGTCAGCTGCGGCTCTTTCTGCTCTGGACGGCGGTCGCCGGCTTCTGTCTGATTTTTATCGTCTATCCGCTGGCGACTATTGCGTTCGCCGCGGACGGCGCCAGCTGGAAAACCGTCTGTTCCTCGCCGCGCTGGTACGGTGCGGCCGTCAACACACTGTTGTGCACGGTGCTGTCGACCGACTGCGCGACGGTTACCGGATTCATATACGCGTACGCGGTAACGCGGGGAGCCGTGCCGTTCAAACGTTTCTTTTCGTTCATTCCGCTGCTGCATCTGATGACGCCGCCGTTCGTAAGCGGTCTTGCGTTTATTCTCCTGTTCGGCAGGCAGGGCTTCATTACGCAGACCGTACTGCGGCAGGACGTTTCGTTATACGGCTTGCCGGGACTGCTGATCGCGCAGACGTTGTGTTTTTTTCCGGTAGCGTACGTGATACTGAAAGGAACGCTTGAAGGAATTCACGCCTCATTGGAACAAGCCGCGCGCGGAATCGGAGCGGGACCGTTCCGCGTTTTCAGAACCGTAACGCTGCCGCTGTGCCTGCCGGGTCTGGTATCCGCAGCACTGTTCATATCGATTTCCGTTTTAAGCGATTTCGGAAATCCCCTGCTGATCGGAGGCAGATTCCGCATTCTGGCCGTCGAAGTGTACGCACAGCTTTCAGGCTGGGCAAACACGGGAACGAGTGCGGTACTCGGTATTCTGCTGCTGATACCGGCGCTGCTCCTGTTTACCGTGCAGCGCGTACTGCTCGCAAAAAAACGGGATCAGATTGCGACGATCGGCAGCAGAAGCGGGGCCGTTCAGCCGCCGCTCCCGCCGAAACCGGTACGGGCGGCGCTGACGGTATTCTGTTCGTGCATCGCACTGCTGACGCTCGCTCATTTTGCGGCGATTATCATGGGCGCGTTTTCCCACATATGGGGAGTTGACGCTTCTTTTACCACGGAACATCTGGCGAACGCAATCCGCTTCAAGCGGGAATTGTGGAACAGTCTCCGTTTTGCAGCAGTCGCCGCGGGGTGTACCGCGGTATTGTCGTCGGTGAGCGCGTTTATCGTATCACGAACGCACCTGCCGTTCGGCAAACTGCTCGACACGGCCGTTATGCTCCCGGCGGCGATTCCCGGTTCGCTCGTCGGCTTGGCGTTCGTTCTGGCGTTCAACGGGCCGATCAAGCTGACGGGAACGCGGACGATTATCGTCGTCGCCCTGATCGTATCGTACGTACCGATCGGGTATCGTATTATGACGTCGACGTTCGCCCAAATACGCCGCACCCTCGACGACGGCGCGCGGTCTTTGGGTGCTTCCCGCATCGGCGTTTTTACCGATATCCTGTTTCCGCTTTCATTCCGGGGATTCTGCGCCGCGTTCGTATTCTGCTTCGTTCAGGCGACGGGTACGCTCAGCACGGTTATTTTTCTCGTTTCATTCAAAACGCCGCTGACGTCGGTTACGATTTTGAATCTGGCCGATCAGGGCGATTGGGGAGAAGCGGCGGCGCTCGCCTTGATACTGACAGTCGCCGCGTTCGGTACGCTCGCAATCGCTTCCGCGGTGCTTGCCGGCAAAAGAAAAACGCCGAGTCGTTTTTCTTTCTCATTTTTCGATACGGAGCGGTTATGATTTTAAAAGAAGATGCTGCGGACGTTGAAATAAGTGCAGTTACCAAGCGTTACGGCAGCGTGGCGGCGGTGGAAAACGTATCGATTTCCGCAGCGCACGGAAGCTTCACGACGCTGCTCGGACCGTCCGGCTGCGGCAAAACGACGCTGCTGCGGATGATCGCAGGCTTTTTGGAACCCGATTCCGGTTCCGTAAAAATATGCGGACAGGATCAATCCGGTATTCCGCCCGAAAAACGGGCAGTCGGCATGGTATTTCAGGATTACGCGCTTTTTCCCCATATGACCGTAAGAGCGAATCTGGCATACGGCTTAAAAGTGCGCAAAATACGGAAAGACGAGCGGGAACGGCGGATTGCGGAAACGGCGCGAACGCTCGCTCTCACGAACGAATTGGACAGATATCCGCACGAACTGAGCGGCGGTCAGCAGCAGCGCGTCGCCGTCGGACGGGTAATCGTCTTGAAACCGCGCATATTACTGCTGGACGAACCGTTGAGCAATCTGGACGCCAAGCTGCGTAACCGAGTCCGCGACGAACTGAAAGATCTGCAGCAGCAGCTCGGCATCACCACCATATACGTAACGCACGATCAGACGGAAGCGCTCGCGCTGTCGGATTCGATCGCCGTTATGAATCACGGAAAACTGGAGCAGCAGGGAAGTCCCGCCGACATTTATACGAAACCGGCGACGCGTTTTACGGCCGATTTTATCGGCGAAGCGAATTTCATCACCGACTCACGGGGAACAGTCTGCGTTGTCAGACCGGAACAGATTTCCCTTACGGTATCGGAAGACGGCGATAATGGGGAAGAAAACGGGTCTATACCGACGCTGCCGGAAACGGTGCAAGCCGTCGTAACCGGCTCGTATTACTTCGGCGCTACGGTCAGATATAAACTGCGTCCGCTGCCGATACACAAGCCGCTGCCGGGCGGCGGCGGCATCGGTACGCAAACGGCCGACAGTGCGCAAACGGGCACCGGTATGCAAGACACTGCCGGTACGCAAACGGCCGCCGCATTGCCCGATCGGCTGATTGCCGACGTACCGTGCAGCTCGGTTCATCGGTTCATTCCGACGGGAACCGTCGTCCGCGTCGGATTTACCGGAGCGGCGCCGCTTTCTTGACTTCGGCAAGCAGGTAAAACGAGCCGGTGATCAATAGCGGCGCACGGCATTCCTCGGCGCGGGAGCGGGCGGTACGAATCGCTTCGGCGTAATCGGGAATGAACTCGTACGAAAGACCGGCGGCGGAAAATGCCTTGCACAAACGGTCGGGATCCGACTGTTTATGGTCGCCGGGGCGGGTGAGCGTGATATGCTCAAAACCGCGGAACAGCGGCGCTAGGGACGCGACGTCCTTATCCGCCGCACACGCAAACAGCAGCTGCGGCGGCGTTCCGCCGAACAAACCGAGCGCGCCGAACGTTTCAAGTGTGAACATAATACTGCGAACCGTGTGTGCGCCGTCGAGAATAACCGGATACGCCGGGTTTCCGGTCACCTCGAAGCGTCCCGGCAGTACGGCTTGCGACAAGCCGTACTCTATCAGCGACTCGTCCATATCAGGATACACCGTTTTAACCGCCGCCGCCGCAAGCGCCGCGTTGATTGCCTGAAACGAACCCGACAACCGTAACGTCGTTCTGATCGGACGTGAAAAAAGCGGCGCATCAAACCGGACGTTCATTCCGCCGGAAACGAATTCATGCGTGCAGTCAGTCAGTATGTCGTCAAGAAACATCACGGCGGCACCGGCTTCGGCCGCTTTTTGCTCGAAAACGGCTCTGACACCCGGAGTTTGCGGCGCTATGCAAACCGGCACGCCCGGTTTTATGATACCGGCTTTTTCCGCCGCAATCAGTTCGACCGTATTTCCCAAAAACTCCGTATGTTCCAGCTCTATCGGCGTAATGACACACACATCCGGATCGAGCACGTTCGTTGCATCGAGACGCCCGCCCAATCCGGTTTCAAAAACACCCCAATCCGCGTGCTCCCGTCTGAAACAGACGAACGCAAAAAGCGTTACCAATTCAAACCAAGTGATGGGTCTGTTTCCGGGCAGTGTGTCGGGTATTATCGAGTCAACGGAATACATCACTTCTTTTACCGCGGCTTCGTATACGGCGTCGCTCAGCGGCTGTGCGCCGGTTCCTATCCGTTCCGAAAAATCGACGATATGCGGAGACGTGTACAAACCGCATTTGAATCCCGCAGCCCGCAGAATCGAATTGATCATAACCGACACGGAGCCTTTGCCCTTGGAGCCGGCGACGTGAACCGAGCGGCAGGAATTTTCAGGATGATTAAACCTGCGGCACAGAAACTGCATCGTGTCGAGCCAAAAAATATTTTTTTGCGGAAGCCGCTCAAAGTTCAGATAAGATTCAAGCCAGTCCTGAAAGACTGCAAGCGGGGTATTTTCACTCATTCGCCCTTCCTGTAAAAACGGAAAGGCTGTCTATCGGCGGATATTGCCGGACAGCCCTCCGAAAGTTCGTATTGTTGCGCGGCTATCGCCCGCAAAGTCAACGCTTCGCGTTACTATATCGCAGTGTTGCGCGGCTATCGCCCGCAAAGTCAACGCTTCGCGTTACTATATCGCAGTGTTGCGTGGCTATCGCCCGCAACACTGCTTATATTTCTTGCCGGAGCCGCAGGGGCACGGGTCGTTGCGGCCCACTTTGGGCACTGAACGGACAACCGTTACGCTGTCTCCCTGCCGGCGCTGCGCCATAGGCGACGCGTTCGCCGCCTGCCGTGCTGCGTTGCCGTCGAAAGATTCCACGGCGTTGTGCTGTGCGTTCATCTGGCGTATTTGCGGGCTGCGACGGGCAGCCGGCGCGTTCTGCTGTACTTTTACCCGGAAAATTCGGGACGCAATTTCATGACGGATGGAATCGATCATATCGTAGAAGATATTGAACCCATCGATTTTGTATTCGGTCAGCGGATTTTTCGATCCGTAGGAACGCAGATATACGGCTTCGCGCAGACTTTCAAGCTGCTCCAAATGATCGAGCCATTTTTTGTCGATAAGCTGCACGTACTGATACCGGATAAACATGTTCAGGTTTTCTTTGCCTGCAAGCACTTCCTTTTCCGTCAGATCGTTCTGCAGCAACGACAGCGCGTATTCTTTTTCAGTACCCGAATGGGATTGAATATCTTCCGCCGTCAGCTGCAAACCGAACGACTGTTTCAGTTTTTCAACGAAAGAGGCGAGCGCCGTTTCATTTTTCTTTCTGTTTTCCGCCCGATATTCTTCTATATAGTTGTCAAGCATCTCATCCGCCGCGTCCATAACGCGCGCCGGTAGATTTTCGTCTACCAGAATCGCGTCGCGCTGGTCGTAAATGAAATTACGCTGTTCGTTGAGTACGTCGTCGTATTCGAGCAGATGTTTACGGATCTCGAAGTTGCGCTCTTCGACCTTCGTCTGCGCCTTTTCGATACCCTTGTTCAGCCACGGATGAAAAATCGGTTCTCCCGGTTCCATGCCGATGCGCGACATGATGTTTTTCATCCGTTCGCCGCCGAACAGCCGCATAAGATCGTCGTCCATCGAAATGTAGAATTTACTGCGTCCCGGATCGCCTTGACGTCCGGAACGGCCGCGCAGCTGATTGTCTATACGGCGGCTTTCGTGGCGTTCCGTACCGATAACGTACAGACCGCCCAAATTTTTGACTTCTTCATACTCGGAAAGCCACTTTTCCTTTTCGGCTTTATAAGCCGCTTCAAACTGTTCGGACGTTGCAGAAGTTCCCGCACGCTTGCGTGCGCGGAATTCGGGGTTGCCGCCGAGCTTGATATCGGTACCGCGACCGGCCATATTCGTCGCGATCGTAACGGCGCCCTTTGCGCCCGCTTCGGCAATAATGAGCGCTTCACGGGCGTGGTTTTTCGCGTTCAGGACTTCGTGCCGAATCCCTTTTCTGGTAAGCAGGGAAGACAGATGTTCCGATTTTTCAATCGAAACGGTACCAACCAGAATCGGTTGTCCTTTTTTATGACATTCGGCGATTTCCCGGCTCAGCGCTTCCCATTTGTCCGGTTCGTTCAGATAGACTTCGTCGTCTTCGTCGATGCGCGCAACCGGTTTATTCGTCGGAATGACGACGACTTCCAGTCCGTAAATTTTATCGAATTCTACCGCTTCGGTTTCGGCCGTACCGGTCATACCGGACAGTTTGTCGTACATGCGGAAAAAATTCTGGAACGTAATCGTGGCGAGCGTACGGTTGCGCTGCGCGATTTTGATATGCTCTTTCGCTTCAATCGCCTGATGCAGCCCGTCGCCGTAGCGGCGGCCTTCAAGAATACGGCCGGTAAACTCATCGACAATCTGCACCTGACCGTCTTTTACCACGTAATCGACATCGTTTTTATACAGTTTGTGCGCGCGCACGGCTTGGGTAAAATAATGAATGTATTCAAAGTTTTCTTCGTCGAACAAACTGCCGGTAATCAGATTGTGTTTTTGCAGAATCTGTTCAATCCGGTTCATGCCTTCGTCGGTAAACGAGACGCGGCGCGATTTTTCGTCAAGTTTGTAGTCGCCGGTAATCGTTTCGCCCTGCGACTCGTCAGGATAATCGCCGGTAGCCGGATCCTTTTCGGCTTCCGTAAGCTGATCGACGTATTTGTCCACTTCGTGAAACTTAAACGTATCGTCTTCGCCCGCGCCGGAAATGATAAGCGGCGTCCGCGCTTCGTCTATAAGGATAGAGTCTATTTCGTCTACGATACAGAACGAAAACCCGCGCTGCACTTTCTGAGAAATATCGATCTGCATGTTGTCGCGCAGATAATCGAAGCCCAATTCGTTGTTCGTTCCGTACGTGATGTCGCACGCGTAAGCGCGCTTGCGCGCGTCGTTATCCATGCCGGCGATGATGACGCCCACGGTAACGCCCAGATAATCGTACACCGGACGCATCCAGTCGGCGTCGCGTTCGGCAAGATAGTCGTTAACCGTAACGACGTGCACGCCTTTTCCGGTCAGACTGTTCAAATACGCGGCTGCAACCGACATCAGCGTTTTGCCTTCACCGGTTTTCATTTCAACGATGCGTCCCGAATTCAAAACGATGGAACCCATGAGCTGCACGTCGTACGCACGCTCGCCGAGAACCCGTTTTGCCGCTTCGCGCGCCAGTGCGAACGCTTCGGGCAAAATATCGTCAACAGTCTCGCCGTTTGCGAGCCGGTCTTTCAGTATCCGTGTCTGTGCGGGAAAATCTTCTGCGCTAAGAGCCGAAACCCACGCTTCTTTTTCGTTAATTTTGGCAACGACAGGCAACAACTGTTTTACATCACGGTCACGTTTTGAACCGAAGAAAAATGTCATTATTGAATCAAGCATACGTATAATGTACTATTAAATTACCCGCTTGACAAGAGAAATCAAGCACTTTATGCTGTCGGTATGAATAAAACAATTTGCGGTAAAATGCTGATTTCCGCCTTGATCGGCGTGCTCTTTTGTGCCTGTTCGGAATCGAAAGTCGTCATTTCCGTAGATAAAAACACGTTGTTTTCCATCGGATACGGTAATTTTGAAGATGAATTGAATCTTTTTACGCTGTCGGGCGCGGGTCCCGTCAATACCCGATTTGAAATGCGGGACGGTTTTTTCTACGTTTCAAACGCCGAATCGAAAAAAATCATGGATTTGAACTCGTACGGAGATCTGATCGGTTTATATTACAACGCGGATACGAATCCGGCGCCGTCGTTCGCCGCGGGAGACGACGGTGAAGCAGTGCTGACGGCGACGCGCAAAGCGGTCGAATATCCGTTCAACGCGCTCGGTCCGATCACCGTCGATTCGAGAAAATACGTCTACGCGGCGGACAAACTTCCCGCGGAACGGCAGGAACAGGACGTTGCGCACCGGCTGCTGCTGAGCCAGATAGTGCTCCGTTTTTCGAGCGAAGGTACGTTCGTCGATTACATCGGGCAGCAGGGACCGGGAGGAACGCCGTTTCCGTACATAAAGAATCTGTACACGACGAAAAACAACGAACTGATCGTCGTGTGCCAAACGAACGACGGCATCACCGTTTACTGGTTTAACGACGCCGGATATCTGCTTTATACGATTCCGTTCGTAATCGATTCCCTGCCGAATCCGCTCAAGGCGCAAACCGATATGGATATGTTCGTGTCGCTTGAAAAAATCATTCCCGCGTATACCGGGCGGACGCTGTACGTCAAGATCGATTACTATACCAGCACCGTGGACGAAGCGTCCCAAGTCCAGTCGGGCATCGACTACACGGGAACGCTGCTGTATCCGCTCGACGTGGAAACCGGCGAGTACGGCGAACCGCTTTCGATTCCTCCCTACGAAGAGGTCGTTTCCGACGGATTCACGCGGCTGGTATACCCGCTTTCATACGATTTTCTGGGCGTTACGGAAAGCGGCTGGCTGTTTTTCATAATCGCCGACGATACCGGTTACACGGTACAGATGATCCAGAGCAACGGTCAAAAAATCTTAAAGCGTCATTTGGACGTCGACCATTCGGAAATTCTGTACAATACGTTCGCGTTCTCTCCCGAAGGAATCATTTCGGCCCTGTTCGCTAAAAACAGGGCGGCCGACGTCGTCTGGTGGCGTACGGACCTGCTGGTCGACGCCATTTTGAAAGGGTAAGTATGGACAATCGGAACGGTACGGTCGACGGTTACGCAGACGGCGAGGAGCCGCTCGTTTTCCATTACGGAAAACCGGGCGAACGGCTGAAACACGCCGACGAAAGCGTCCGCAATTTTTACGAAGGCAAAGGTCCCCAGCCGCCGAAAGGGCTGTTCAAATCGCTCGTGCAGACGCGGACGTCCCGCTTTATGTTCCTCACCGTTATCGCGTTCACCGTCATCGTGTTCGCACTGCAATTTTTAGGCGGAAATCCGGCGGACGGAACGGTCGGAGGAATTCCGGTTTCGCTCGCGGCGTTTTCGTTTGAAGACACCGTATACGTCAGTATCAAACTTGAAGAAACCCGTACGGGTGAAAACAGTCTCGTTCCGGTTAACGCCGATATCCGGCTGTACGATACGGATAAACAGCTGATTGCAACGGCTGCCGCAGAGGGTTTTTACCGCGGAAAAGAAGAATTTCTGAGGACAACCGCAGCGGATTATGATATAGTATATATTGAAGCTGTTTTGAATACTCCGGACGGTTCGGTAACGCTTACCGCCGGCGTAACGGGAAATTGACACGACGGTAACGGACGGTTACCCGATGAGGAGGATATATGCTTCAGTTTTATTTTTTGTCAGTACTGCTCAACATGGTAACCGGGCTGCTGCTTGTGTTTACCGCAGACAGTACGGAGCAGCAGGACACGCCGCCGCTGCAGGACGGCACGGCCCGCACGCTGACAACGTTTCTCGACGGTAAGAATTTCAGACTGGTGCTCGGCGTACTGACCGTTCTGGTCGGACTGATGAAACTGCTTTCCGTCGTACAGAACGACGTGCCCGTCGTCGGCGATCTGATTCCCGCGGCGGCCGGACTGCTCGGCGGATTCTGCATACTGCTCGAGTATTATATGGCGACGGCAACGGTTGAAATCGTTCCGGCAAAATTCGTAGAAACGGTTTTCATTAAAGGCCGCAAGTTTATCGGTATATTCTGCATCGCGGCAGGATTGGTTCATTTCATTTTTCCGAAAGTACTGTTCCTCTGATGATCAAAGATTCCATCGCGTGCATCGTCGTCCGAAACGATACGGTGCTTATCGGCAAACGGATACGGGAAGGCCAAATGGGCGGCCGCTGGGAATTCCCCGGCGGCAAAGTCGAACCGGGAGAAACGCTCGAACAGGCAGTCGTCAGGGAATTCGCTGAAGAATTTTCGGTGCCGGTATGCGTCGGTGAACTGATTGCCGAAGCCGAATTCACGCACAACGGAACGGCGATCACACTGCACGCGTTTCACGTACATATCGCGGCGGAACCCCCCGCATGGCAGCTTACCGAACACACGGAAATCAAATGGGTGCCGTTCGCTGCGATTCCGTCCCTGCGTTTCGTCGATTCGGATATGCTGATTTATCCGGCCGTACGGGCGTATTTTGAGGGAGCGGCAGAATGAGGGGCGGCTGTCTGAAAACCGGCGGAGGTTCCGCACAAAACGCACATCGTTTGCCGCGCACCGTTCGCTGCGCACCGTTTACCGCATACCGCGCAGCCGTCTGGGGCGCGCTGGCGCTTTGCCTGTGCGTACAATCGTGTTTTTTGAAACCGCAGGACCGCAGCATCAATCTGGAAGCCGTACCCGATATTACGTACGGCGCCGAATGGGCGGTCATTACCGAACCGTACGCTTCGTTCAGAAGCGAGCCGTCGTTCGAGGCTGAAACCGTTACGCACGGCAGACGCGGCGATATCATGAAAGTGCAGGGCAGGCAGCTGTTTTCCGGAGCGAAAAAGCAAACGGTCTGGTATCAGTTTGAAGGCGGCTGGCTTCCGGACGTATCGGTCAACATTTATTCCAACCGGCTGAAAGCGCGCACCGCCTCTGATTCGCTGTAATCAGTATCAGCGGCTCCCCGGAAGCGGGTTATACCGTTCGCCGTAATCGAACGCATCCGCCCGTTCGATTTTTTTGGTAAAACCGACGACGGCGTACGTTACCGGCGTAAATACGATTTCGATCACCGTTTTGAACAGATAATTCGACAACGCCATCACTATCAGAACGTTCGCTTCATATAAACCGGCGAACGCGATAACGACGAACAACGCGCTGTCGAGCAATTCACCCACCAACGTGGACGAAATGGTTCGCATCCACAAGTGTTTTCCGCCGGTTTTCACCTTAACGACGGACAATACGACGGAATTGCTATATTCACCGGCAAAATAACCGATGATACTCGCCGCGGCAATGCGCGGCATCTGCATCAGAATGCCGGCGAACGCTTCCTGCAGCGTCCAGCTGCTTTCGGCCGGTAACAATCCGATAATCCAGATATTGACGGTCATAATGACGAGCATCGCAAATCCCGTCCAAATGACTTTCCGCGACTGTTTGTAACCGTATACTTCAGTCAGCACGTCTCCGAAAATATACGACAGCGGAAAAAGCAGCGTACCGCCGTCGAATACGAACGGCCCCAGCTGCACCATTTTAGATGCCAGAATATTCGACAGGATAAGGACGCCGACGAATATCCCGGTATACACGGGAAGCAGCCGGTTCACGGCAGGGACGGAAGACGCCGTACGGACTTCCGTCTGAAAATCAGATCTCATAAGTACTCCTTGTTTTGGTAAGGCGGGTAGTTGCGACCGCCGTAAATCGCACCTATCATACCCGATACGCAAAATCATGTAAAGCCGTACGAAAAAAGCAAGCCGTAAAAAAAGTTATTGATTTTTTGCCAAAGACAGGTTATCATAAAATTCGGTAAGAGAGTCGTATGCACAAAAAAATTGTTGGCGTTTTATTTTTGCTTGCCTGTATTTCATTATACGCGGAAGCTGATCGTGAAAACTTTGAATTCATCAATCAGAATATATCCGATATCGTATATATTCTGTCCGCCCGAAATCCGGTGCCGATCATAACGGACGATACGGTAACCGGTACCGGTACCTTTTTATTGAATAAAACGGCGACCGGCACTTTTTCGGATATTTTCGACGCGTTTCTCGAATCGAACCGTCTCTACGTTCATAAAACGGAGACGCTGTGGATCGTTTCAAAAGTACTGATAACGGAACGGGACGGCGGAGGGATCAGCGTAGACGCGTACGACGTTACGCCGTCGCAGCTTATCGGTAAAATTGCCGATAAAACCAATCAAACCGTTACGTACGATATATTGCCGGTTCAAAGATTTTCCATTCATATCCCGGATATTTCCGTTGCCGACGCAATCAAACTCGTTCTGAAACCTTACGCCGAATATACCGTTGAGCAAAGTGCCAACGGTATTCACATAAAGCGGCAGCAAAATACCCCCCCCCCCGTTTCATTTGCTAAAAAAGAATGTATCGTCCGGAAAAACGGCATCGTATACGACGTTTCGCTGGAAAACGCTGTAGTTTCCGACATATTCCACGATTTATTTACCATAGCCGAAAAGGAATATTCGAATTTCATTCAGACGGGACTCAAAATAGAAAAACTGCAATTTTCCGGTAAAACGTTTGAAGACGCGCTGCAATTGATTTTGGAACAGATTAACGGAAAATACGTTCTGAGCGAAACCGTTTGGTATCTGCTTCCCGGACAGCAAAACGACACGCTGAAAAACATCCAGTTGAAAAATAAACAGTGGTATACGTTCGCTTTAAAATACCGGCCGATCGCTCAGCTGAAACCGCTTATTCTGACAAGATTTCCTGATATCGAACTGCTGGAGACAGGCGGCTATACGTTCGCTGCGTTCGCCGTTCCGGAAGAAAAAGCCGCGTTGGAATCGTATCTGGCGGAATTGGACCACCGGGTACGCAGCGAGCCGATCATTCTGAAATATATAAAAACGGAAGACTTGTATAAAGCGCTGCCGCCGACGGTTTCCCGGGAAGATCTGACGGACGCCGGAAACGGCGACACGATATTTTTCACCGGACCGCAGGAAAAGAAAGAGGCGTTTCTCAAAGAATTGGCCGTCTTGGACAAACCGAAAAAATCGATACGCTACGACCTGCTGATTTTGCAGTATCAGAAATCTTCAAATTTGTCGTGGGGCATTACGTCTTCGATGAGCCCGCTTTCCCCCGGAAACAAAACGCTCGTAACGGGAGAATTGGGAAATCTGCTTAATTTGAGTTTCGACGCAATAACCGTTTTCGGCTACCTGTTCGCTGCAAGAATAAACGCGGCTTTAAGTAAAAACGAAGCGAACGTTTTTACGGATACGACGCTGTACGGCGTCTCCGGTCAAAAAATAACGTTCAAAAATACGAATACGTTCCGTTATCGGGATTCAAACATAGATCCGCAAACCGGAAAGCCGCTGTATACCGGCATAACGCGGGAAATCATATCCGGTTTGGTACTCGAAATAGACGGCTGGATATCCGGCGACGGCATGGTAACGATGGACGTTACCGCTTCCGTTTCAAAGCGAGGCGTAGACGTTTCTACCAAAACGGGAAATCCGCCTCCGACGTCCGAAAAAATCGTTACGACGCAGGTAAAAGCCCGATCCGGCGAACCGGTCGTATTGAGCGGTCTGACGCAAAACGACAAAACGTTCGTCGAACAAGGCGTTCCGTTCATTTCCCGGATACCCGTTCTCGGCAATTTGTTCAAAAGCAGAGACGAAACGGAAGAAAAAAACGAAATGGTCATCTATTTGGTTCCCCATATTGAAGAAACACAAACCGATTCCCGGGGAACGGACACGCGTAAACGGGCAGCCTATGAAGAACTCGTTTTAAATACGGACACGGCGGTACCGTATGATGAATAAATATCTGCTTCCCGATTTCTGCAACAGAAACCGCGTGATCATATTGGCAAACGAAGAGCACGCGCTGACGATCGGAATGGTACATCCGGAAAATACGGTTCTCCGAAAACGTATCGAACGGTATTTCGGACAGGAAAAAACGATTGCGTTTCGGAAAATTTCGGCGGAAGATTTTGAAGTACGAATGAGCAGATTCTTTGCCGGAGAATACGGATTCGATTCATCCGATACGGACAAAACTGCCGGCGGCGTAACGCCGGATGCAGGCGGTACCGACATATTGACGACGATGGCGACGGATTCACCGATCGTAAATCTTTTAAATAGTATCTTTTTGGAAGGCGTCGCCTGCAGGGCTTCCGACATTCACATAGAATCGGCGGAACAGCTGTCCCGCGTCCGCTACCGAACGGACGGACGGTTACGGACGGCGTTGGTATTGGATACGGATAAAGCGGCCGCGCTTATTTCACGGGTTAAACTGCTCGCCAACTTAAACGTTCTTGAAAAACGCCGGCCGCAGGACGGCCGGCTGCAATTTACCCGTAACGGTCACGATTTGGACGTGCGCATATCGATACTGCCTTCCGTATACGGTGAATCAGCCGTTCTCCGCTTATTGGATACGGGCGCGCGGCCGCTCGTTTTGGACGAACTGGGATTTTCCGTTCCGCATACGGCTCTGATACGGAAGCTGCTTTCAACACCGTACGGGCTCATTCTGGTAACGGGACCAACCGGTTCCGGAAAGACGACGACGCTCGCCGCCTTTCTCGCGGAAATAAACACGCCGGATATAAAAATTATCAGCGTGGAAGATCCGGTCGAATACCGGATTCCCGGTATCCTGCAGATTCAAACCGATGAAAACGCCGATCTCACCTTCGACGTGCTGCTCAAACGGATACTGCGGCACGATCCGGACATTATCATGGTAGGTGAAATCCGCGACGAATCGACCGCCGAACTCGCCGTCAGAATGGCGCTCACCGGCCATCTGGTTTTCGCGACGCTGCATACGAACACGACGGCGGAAACGCCGCTGCGTCTCTGCAATATGGGAATCGCGCCGTATTTGATCGCCGCGGTACTGAAAGGAATTATCGCGCAGCGGCTGTTGCTCAAAAAAAACGGGAAGGGAAGAACCGTCGCCGCCGAAATACTCGCCGTCGATCAGGCCGCAGCGGACATTATCGCCGCAGGCTGCGACCGGAACGCGCTTACGAGGTATCTTCAAGATCGGGAGTTTCTTTTTCTTGAAGACGATATCGAAGAAAAAATCAAAAACGGTATTATAGAGGATGCGTATGCGAACAAATACGTCGATACTTCTCTTTCTTGATATATTGATATCGCTGCTTGAAAGCGGATTGGAACTGCCGGCGGCGCTCGCCGTCGTGAACACGCAAAAACGAACCGCTTTCTATGCGGACGGAATCATACGGGAAATGAAACAGGGAAAACCGTTTTCGCAGTCTTTTGCCGCCGTCTGCTCCGGCCCGCTCAAACGGAATCGATTCACCACCGTATACGTTCCGCTGATACGGGCGGGAGAACTGACCGGTACAGTCCTTCCCGTACTCGTTTTTATCCGCGATGAAATACAGCAGGATACGGATGAACGGAAAAACACTTTGACCGTGCTGCTGTATCCGGCGGCTATCATGCTGTGCGCGCTGATCGGAACCGTATTCCTGTTAACGGCCGGAATCCCGTATCTTGAAAAATCGTTCAGAGTTCTGCCGGAAACGGCTGTTTATATGAAAGACGGAATCCGCCTTTCACTGTGGTTTCTTCTGGGAGCGGGAAGCCTTTGCCTGTTTCTGTATTATTATCTGGAAAAAAAAGAATACGTACCGTACAGGATTTTTTACGTACTCCATTTTCTGTGCGGAAGCGGAATCACCCTTGAAAAAGCATTGCGCCATTGTCTGGGGATGATCCGTGAGAAAAAAGGCAGAAAAGCGCTTCTGAACGTTATCGACGGACTGGCGAACGGAACTCCGCTGGTAAAAGCGTGTGAAGCCGATACGTTTTTCGACGCGGAAATACTGGTCTGGCTGACGGCTGCAGGCGCGGGCGGAAACAGTATCGAAGCGTTCGGAAAAATTACCGCGTGGTATAAAAAACGCAGAACGCAGCGGCACACCGTTTTGCTCCGCTTCACGGAACCGGCAATTATCGTAATCGCCGGAATTTACTTGCTGATTTTAATAGAACACAGCGTACTGCCGCTGCTGACCGAATTCGGAGGTATGTGATGAAACTGAACTCGAAAAACGACGAAGGGTTTACGTTCGTCGAAACGCTCGTAACGCTCGCCATTATTACCATTCTGACGCTGGCCGTCGGTATTTCCGCCGTAAAATACATAGACCGGGCGCGGATAACGTCGTGCAAAACGCAAATCGAAACATTTAAAATGGCGCTGCAGTCGTATTATATCGACTGCGGAAAATATCCGGGAAAAGCGCAGGGACTCGAAGCGTTATGGAAAAAACCGATCGTCAGCCCGATTCCGGCCAACTGGTCGGGACCGTACGTGGACAGTGAAATCCCGACCGATCCGTGGGGAACCCCATACGTATATATCGCACCGGGCGAAAACGGATTACCGTACGAAATACGTTCATACGGCGCAGACGGCAAAGAAGGAGGAGACGGTATCGATGCGGACATCATATCTTGGAAACGATGACGGCGGCGCTTACGCGCTCACGTTGGGGCTTTTATTCGTAATCAGCTTCGTACTCATCGGTGCATCGGTGTATCTTGAGAAATCGCTCGACGCAGCCCGAAAAGAGCAGCAAGCGGTTTTTGCACAGCTCGAATCGGCAAATACGTCGATCGTTACGCACTATGAATCTGATTGAAACGATCGCCGCCGTCATCATCGTGTTTCTTTTCGTCTCCGGCACGCTGCCGCTCGCGCGCTCCGTATGTGATACGGCCGCGGCAATATACGATATCCGCCGGACAACCGCAACCGTGCGTATTACGGCTGACACGTTCAGGGAAACGGTCGCTGCAAACGGAAACCTGCTTGAATGGCAGGAACGGATTTTGACCCTCGATTCTTTGGAACAAATGGAAACGACCGTTTACGGGGAAAACGAATCCTCGCTGATTTTATGCGCGTCGGGAACCGTACGCTCGATCCCGTTCAGCGTTTTGGGAGTACGGAAAAAATGAAACAGCGGTACGAACTGAACGAACGGGAAGCCGAATGGTACGATATCGAATATCCTGAACGGATCAAAACCAAAAAACGGTTACTGCAATACGTCGCGGCGGAACTTGCCGCGCTGCACCCGGGTTTTTCCGAAACGTATATCTGGGATTACCGAATTTACCGAACGGAAAACGTTCAAAAGATCCGCGCGGTCGTCATGGATCGAACCGTATACACGGAATACAGACTCCGCCGCCCGCATACGGTCTATACGACGCCGGAAGACGGAGCGTGCGGAAATTATTTTTGCGCCGCTCGATTTACCGAAACGGGAACGCGCCGTACCGGATACGTGCCGGCGGCGTTACTGGGAGCCGCCGTTTTATGCGCCGTCGCCGTACCGTGTTTTATTCTGTCCGCAAAACCCGAAGCCGCTGCTACCGCCGCATATCCGGTACCCGACAGCCCGCCGGACGCCGCAATCGAAGTGCCGTCGGTGTTCATGCTGTGCAACGAATACGGCGGCGCCGTATTACGGGCGGGAGGCAGGGCGGAGACCGTGCGATACACGCGGTATCCGTTTCCGCAGCTGCAGCTGCGAGTATCGGGGTGCACCCCCGCCGAATTGTACGCGCGGTTCGGCGAGTGCGTTTATTTTTCCGCCGCCGAATTTTCCGAAATAACCTACGCCGCCGCAAAACCAGAATTTTCGGCGGAAGTACGGCTTTCATTCCAGCCGTCCGATTTCGAGTACCGAACGGACACCGACGCGTCCGCGCGCTACGCGCTCCTTGACGAAATACACGCCCAGCTCGAAAAACACAGAGTGAAAATCGTTCACGAACTGGTCGTATCCGAAGAAAACAAATTGCGCGTAACCGCACAATGCCCGTATGCGACTTTGAACGCACTTGCGGAAATCGAACCGTACGTTTCCGATAAAAAACTGCTGATCACCGAACTTGAACTGACAAAAATCCGCGGAACCGATACCGTTTCACTGAATTTTGAATGTATGCCGGCGCTCGATACGGTAACGGACTTTACCCCTTACGAAACGGTTTTGAGTACGATTTTTCCCGCCGACGAGCCGCCGTCCGGAAACGGGAAACCCGAAAAAATCACGCCGAAAGCACAAAACGAGGTTCCCGACAACGCGGCAAAAATCGGCACGGTCAGGAACGGAAAAGACGTAACGGTCTATTATCGTACCGAAGACGGTAAAATCATACGGTTGCGGGAATAACGTAAAAAGGAGAGAGCACTGAAATGAAACGTATCTGCACGGTATTCGTACTTATCACATTGCTGACCGGCTGCGCGACGACGAACGGACGCAAAAGCAAACTGGATATGCACGGAATGATATACGATTGGGACAACAGACCGGTCGGCAATTATCTGATCCGATTGGACAACGGAGCGGAAGCGCTCTCCGATATAAGCGGCCGATTTGCACTTTCAAACATCAAGCGCGGAACGTACGCGATCACCGGAAGCGGAACCGGATACGAACGGTTTTCCGACACGGTGGATATAACCGATTCCCGCCAGATTCTCTATATCAGAATCGCGACGATCGGCCAATTGCTCGACGCCGTTCACACCGAAATCAGGGAATTGAAAACGCAGGATGCGGAACGGCATATCGCGACGCTGCTCCAAACCGACCCCGGGAATACGGACGCACTGTATTATCAGGCCATCATTCATTACCGTAACCGCCGCTTTCGGGAAAGCGTCAATTTATTGGAAACTATCGAGCAATCCGGCGACACGGATCCGGCCGTATATAGACTTATTGCCGACTGCTGGAAAAACATCGGTAATCGGGAAAAAGAATCGGTATATGAACGCATTGCCGAAACGACGGGAGGCGATTCATGGTAAAACCGTACGTAAAATACGGAGTTCCGGTATTTTTAATCATATTGATTGCCGCAGGCTGCAAAATGGACGCATCCGCACCGTACGTTATCTCGAAACCCGTCTGCAAAATAGGCGCACAGGACGGAATATGCCGATTTGCCGGCGTTTTCTTTGACTTTTACAACGCGTCGGCAAAAACGGTTTCGGCAATCGAAATACACTGCATGATATACGCCGACTCGGGCGGAAAAAATCCGTTCATCGGCTCCAACAGCATCCGTTCCCGATTTGAACGGCCGATTGCGCCTCAGGAACTGAAAAATTTATGCGCCGTGCTCGACGCGTACATCACCGTCATACCGGAAAAACCGTACATCGTCGATCAGTTTTTCATAGCGAAGATAGAATATACCGACGGCAGCACGTGGACGGATACGTTCGGCATATACGAGGGAGAGTAAAAATATGAAATCTGTGACGGAAAAAATTATTACGTTGGCGATTCTCGTATCGTTTTCGGCATGTGCGAACGATACCATTTCAAAAATCGTCGAAATCCCGCAAACGGTACCGCTCACGTATACAATCGGAATCACCACCCACGCCCTCGGATCAGTCGTTCTCCAACCGCAAAAAGAGACATACGCAGCCGGAGAAACCGTCTTGCTTACCGCCAAACCCGCAGCCGGCGCCCGATTCACCGGCTGGAAAGGATATAAAGAAACAACCGAAAATCCGCTCGTGCTGAAAATCACAGAAAACGTTACCCTCGTACCGCTGTTTGAAGCGGAAAAAACGTATACGCTTGCATTGAACCAGGACCCGGGCGGCAAAATTATCAGATCGAATGATAAAACCGTTTTTTTGCCGGACGAAAAATGCAGCCTTGAAGCGATTCCTTTGGACGGCTATACGTTTGCCGGCTGGGACGGAGACGTGAAAAGTGCGGACCCTCGGATATTCATTACGTTTACGCAAAACATGCAATTATACGCTTCATTCCAAAAAATTCCCACTGAAATAACGTATACGCTCTCAGCATCCGCAGACAGCGGCGGAACGATACGGACAACTCCGAAGAAAACGACGTATTACAGCGACGAATACGTTACCTTGCAAGCGCAGCCGGATTCGGGATATCAATTTTACGAATGGAACGGCGACGTTCCGGCCGAACTGAAAAATACTGCGGAAATAACGATTCAAATGACCAAAAACATGAATTTGTCAGCCCGATTCATAAAACGGAACTGGACGACCGTCATTTACATGGCGGCGGATAACGACCTTGAAAGCGCGGCGATACAGGATATGAACGAATTGGAAGGAATCGATTTTACCGGCAGCAGCCACACCGTGCTGGTGCTGCTCGATCGGGCCGTCGGGTACGACGGAACGAACGGAGACTGGAGCGACACCCGATTATACGAAATAAAACGCGACCCTGCCGGAATAAACGGAACTATCATATCTCAAAGAATCGCCTGCCCGCAGCTCGATTTATACACCGATCGGAACACGGAATTGGACATGGCCGACCCGAACACATTGCGCTCGCTGCTCTCGTTCGTAACCGCCTCGTACAGCGCAGATCAATACGCCCTCATCATTTGGGGCCACGGCACCGGCTGGAGAAGCGCGAGTTTGGAAAGCGAACGCAGTGAGGATTCCAAACTCGGTAAGCAAGACGGCGAAAGCCAGATTGCGGCGGGTCACGGAACCGGCTGGAGAAGCGACAACGCGAATCCTGCAGGGAGGTCCCCCATGAAAGCAGTCGCCGTAGACGACTATTCAAACAGCTACATGAGCTTACCTCAGCTGAAAAGCGCCCTCGACGGCACGAAGATAGACCTCATCGGATTCGACACCTGCTTCGGCGCCCTCATCGAATGCGTATACGAACTGAAAGACAGCACTACCTGGTTCGTCGGCTCGGAAGGAGTCACCCCGTCCACAGGCTGGGACTATGAAAAACTGTTCACCCGATTTTTTACCACGGACAAAAGCGCGGAATCCTTTGCCGACAGCATTATAGACCAATTCGCCGCCCAATACGGAGGAGTGGAAAAAGCGACGATATCGAAAATAAAAGCGGCGAACGCCGGAACACTGAAAAACGCACTCGACGAGTTTGCACTCGCTTTGAGTGCAACGATAACGGACAGCGCGAGCAGACAAACCGTATTCCGTACGGTATTTAACGACACCGAATCGTATTCGTACACGCAATACCCGTGCGACCGATACGTAGACGTGTACGCGCTCGCCTCCCATTACAAAACCGACGGCACTGCAAGAGTTGCCAACGCCGCATCGTCGTTGGCAGCGGAGGTTTCGAACACGGTAACGCGCAGCTGGAGCGCATCGGGCTCACCGGACGTAAAACTGGGCGTACATCTGATACCGCTGACCGCGCGCGACGTTGCAGCCGCCCGACACGCCGAAGCATACATACAAGGAAGCGGCGCACAATGGCAAAGTGCGTTCGTCAAGGAAAGCACCGGCTGGGTACCGACGGCAGCAGGTACAGGTTTGAGTCTTTTAGACGTATTGTTTTATAAAACGTTTTAACCAAGGAGAGAGAAGATGAAAATGAAAAAGTTTTTGGCAGTAGTTGCAGTAATCATGATCGGATTACAATGCATACCGGTATCGGCTGGAGGACAAAATTCTGACGGTACGTATGATTATTCAGGCGCCGGAAATCCACATGCTAATGATAAACCACCCTCCGGCGGTTCAGGTAGTTCCGGCGGTTCAGGCGGTTCCGAAAACGGTCAGGGCAGTGGAGATTCCGGCGGCTCAGGTGGTTCCGAAAACGGTCAGGGCAGCGGAGATTCCGGCGGTTCAGGCGGTTCCGAAAACGGTCAGGGTAGCGGAGATTCCGGCGGTTCAGGCGGTTCCGAAAACGGTCAGGGTAGCGGAGATTCCGGCGGTTCGGGATCTTCCGGCGGCTCATCGGAACCACCTACCGGACAACCCGAACTGGCAGACGCTGTCAATGTGGAAACCGGAAATATTCAAGTTGAAATCACGGTTGCAGGACAACCTCCGCAGGATGTTCCTGCAGTTACGGGAAATCCGGTACTTGAAAACCAAGCGGAAAACACGGCAGCAAACGTAATCGGTACACAACAGCAAGAAACTGCCGGCATGATTCAAAACGCAGCGGAGGAATCACAAGTCACTCAAGCTCAGGAAACGGGCGATCCGGTTCTTCTTACCAGCGGACAATACGTTTCATACGAAACAGACGCAACCATAGGCTACGGCGGATTTCCCGTTCTCAGAGGCTACAGGACTCATAATCCGATAACGGGAAGTATCGGAACCGGCTGGATAACGAGCCTTGATACGAGAATTATCAGAGGCTTCGACAGCGGCATTCCTCAAAAAGTTACCTCTTATTATCAGAATGCAGTACTGCCGATGAGAACCTATGTCTCAAATCTGAAAAAGGAATACGTAAGCGGCCACAATTATCCGGCAGAGACCGATTATCATCAAATAGTAACAGACTATAAAAAACTGATCGTTACCTGGGAAGAATTGCTTGTCAGAGCACAAGCAAACACTGCGCAAGCGGCACGGGTTCGTAATATTAACAGCGGAACGAAAGCCGCCGACATATCCGAACGGAGCCTTCTAAACGCACAAAGAATACAAGACTCCGTATCCGAAACCCTTGAACGCTACCGTGCCGAATTATCCCGATGCATGGAACAGGAACAATTGATCGAACAAAAAGAACTCCTGCTTGCCAAAACGGAAGAAACCTACGCTCAGTTTCTCAAAGAACAGGAAAAAATGAACGCCGTTCAGGAACGCAATCAATTTGTCAATTACGAGGGTACCCCGCAATGGTATCGTGAAACGGGATTCGACACACTCAATCTGATAGACACCAAAGGCATTATCCGTTTATATAAACCGACTGATGAAAATAAAACGGAATGGCGGCAGGTGAATACGGTTGAATCTCAGAAACAACAGATTGCAGCGAACGGGAACGGATTTACGCTCTCACACGTAAACGGAACGAACACCTATTACAACGAATGGGGTTTATATATCGGTGAAACCGACCGAAACGGCAACAGTATCACCGTCAACCGTACGGAAAACGGAACAATAACCGACATAACGACGAGCAGCGGAGAACGGTACACCGTTACGTATACGGGAAACCGCATTTCATCAATAACGAACGGACGCGATCCGTCTGAAAGAGTCACCTATACCTATGCGGGAAATAAACTGACCTCCGTTACGGACGTCGATAAAGACACGGTACACTATGAATACGAAGAAAACCGTTTGACCAAACTGCTCAAAAGCGACGGTAGTTATGTCAGCTTTACCTACGGTATGCAGGACGCACAGGGAAACTACCTGACGACAAAAACGACCAATGAAGAAGGCTTCAGCGAACGATTCGACTACGACCCGGTAAACCGCATCACCACCTATACGACCCATTCAGGCGTGCAGACGACGTACCGCTATGATGAACAGCACCGTACGACAGAAGAAGTACACGCGGACGGTAGCGTTACACAGTATGAATATGACAATCTTGGAAATCTTATTAGTCAAATACTAAACGGTGACCGGACAACGTACACATATGACTCAAAAGGTAACCGATTAAGCGCCGCCTACAGCGACGGAAGCAGTGAAACATGGACATACAACCGCTTTTCACTTCCGATTTCCCATACCGACCGTGACGGAATCGTTGAAACGTATCAGCGAGATGTAAAAGGCAATTTAACGGCGTATTACAAAGGCGGAAAACTGGTACGAAGTGCCCAATATAATGACAAAGGACTTGTAACAGCAATAACCCAATACGGCGGAACAACCGTACGAACAGAATATGAGTACGACTCGTATGGAAATACAGTCAAGAAGACAACAGGCACAAAAATAGAAAGCTGGACATATGACGAGCGGAACCGGGTGCTGTCGTATGCCATAAACGGAAATACCGCAGCCGTCTATGAGTATACGGCAAAAACCGTAACCGAAGTGCGCAGTAACGGGCTGAAAACCGTCTACACCTACAACGGGCGTAAGGATTTGGTATCAATAGAACAGATAGACACGGTAACCGGCGAGACGCGCGTGACAAAATATACCTATGACAGGCGGCACTTACCGGTTTCTTCTTCAAGCGGAGACGGAAACACCCTGACGGAAACCGCCCGATACCTGTATAAACCGGCAGGAGAGGCGGAAGCAGACATTTACAGCAGCAATAATGAAAGCTGGATAACCCTGTACACCTATCAAAACGGACAAAGGCACACTATAGAGCGGTTTAAGGTTGCAGGTAATTTACCTAAGACTATAACAGCGAAAGAACTATTTGCATTAAAACAAACTGTCTCAAATGTCTTTGTACAAACGTATGACATTACACAAACGGTTAACGGTAAAATAGCAAAAGTAACAAATACTTTGGGACAAATCACCCAGTATAAATATGATAACTGGAATCACGTTATAAGCATAACGAATACATTAGGTGAAACGAGTACGAGAAGTATATCATCAGGAGGAAGACTCATAAATGAACAAGGCTCTCACGGCGGCGTATACACGTATGAGTATGACTTACAAGGAAACCTCACTTCCACAGGAGAAGCTAATTCTGACACCGTAAAAGCCGAATACAATGCAGACGGCTCAATAAGACGAGTAACAAACAGACTTGGAGAAGTAACAGAGTATTCTTACAACAACAGAGGATTAGTAGAATCTGTAAAGACAGGAACAAAAACAGATTGGTATACATATGACAATGAAGACAGAGTTTTGTCCGTTGTAACCGGAGACACACCGAACAAGGGAACTGCTGTTTCATATGTTGATTACACATACAGTGGCGACGGCAGAACTGTAACAATGACAGAAGGTGGTCTATATAAAACAACATATACCATGAACGCCTGGAATGAAGTAACGGAACAACTGAAAGGCGACGGCGATACCGCCTCGCGCCGAACGTATACCTACAACGCACAAGGCAACATTGCATCCTTCAGCGACGGCTACGCAAATAAAACTTCATACGAATACAACGCAATCGGAAAAGTCAGCCGAATCACGTATCCCGACGGAACCGCTCGTACGTATGAATACGACCACTTGGGAAACGTAACGAAGATAACGGACGCAGAAGGCACCGTCTGGAGCGGCACTTATGACAAGCTCGGACGACTTGTAACAGAGACTGGCAGACCGGGAATACACAAACAATACTTTTATGACGCACTTGGACGCATAACAGAAGTCAAAAATGGAGGTGTTACCGTTGAAACCTACTCGTACAACGAACGCGGCCGTACTGTCACCGTTACAGACGGAAACGGAAGCCCATACACATATGCGAAGGATGCGTTCGGCCGGCTCGTGCACGAGACGAACCGCCTCGGCGGCAGCCAGTCTTACAGCTACGACAGCGAAGGAAACCTAGCACGCAAACAAGATTTTACAGGAAACACTACAGAAATTACTTACTCGCAAGGTAGAACTGTAAAGACCGTAACTCATAGTTCTGGTGAAAAAGAAACCTTTACTTATGACATGATTGGCAATATAATAAAAGCGGAAAACACTGCCGGAATTGTAACCTACGAATACGACAAAGGCGGACGCCTCATAAGTCAGTATGACAACGCCAGTGATGAAACAGTTACTTATACATATAATAGCAGTGGAACCCGTAGAAAAATGATCAGTACAACAAGGGAAGTCTCATATAGTTACGGCAAGAACGGTGAAACCCTCACTATCTTTGACAACAAACAGCGGTTATCTGTAAGTTATAAGTACGACACCATGGGAAGAGAAATAGAAAAGCAAAACGGGAACGGAATTACACAATATACAACATATGATCAAGCCGGACGAGTTGTGTTAATAACAGAGAAAAGTTCAGCTCTTACAGGTAGTAGTTCTGGCTCATTAGTTCGCGGCGAAGGATATTTGTATGACTCACTCGGACGACGTTCTGCCACTATAACAGATACCGGAGCTATAACCCGTTATGAGTATAACAATCAAGGTCAACTTTCAGCAGTGTATTATCCTGATACGAAAGAACTTGCCGAAACACAGCGAATAGAGGCGGAGCATAACGGTCTGTTTTACAAGGAAGGCAGTGCCACTGCCGTCAACTCATTTCTTTCCGGAGACGAATACACAACCTTGCAGACACTGCTGAACCGTATGCAGAACACACTGGGAAACAGACTTTCCGTACTACAAACCTTTAGAACAGAAGTATACACTTATGATTCTAAAGGAAATAGAGCGACAAAAACGACTCCCTGTGGTACAATAGATTACAGCTACGACAAAGAGAACCGTTTACTCTCTAGTGGCTGGAACGGACAAGTTGCGGTGACGTACACATACGATGCTAACGGTAACTTATTACAAGAAGACGGCAGACTTACAGTCTCTACCTATAAGTATAACGGACAAAACAGAATGGTGTATTCTAGAGTAATAGATAAACTACAGAAAAGCGCAGTAACAACCCACTATGAATACGATGCCTTTGGTAGAAGAGTTATTGTCCAAGAAGAAGGCAGTGACACCATGAAAACTCTTTACGACGGGTTCACCTTCGAGATAGTTAAAGAAAGCCCAATCTTCGCAAACGGATTATTCACTGACAAGTACAATACCGGCATACAATACAGTACCAGCAACACCGGAAAACCTACTGGAGATAGATATCGTTATATAGAAGATGAAAGTGACGACTCAAGATACCGCTACATAGAGGATTCTGTGTATGAATTACAGACACCACGCTTTACTGGCAACAGAGCGGTTCTTTACGGGAACGGCTCACCGGTAGCAGTAAACAGAGGCAGTTCAAGTAGTAGTTCCTCTTCTAACAGTAATAGCGCAAGTTCCTCTAGTACAAGCTCAGGCGGATATTTTGCACCTACAGGAACAAGGTACACAAACACCTCTTATCTACAAGACAATATTTCATACCTAGGAACAGATATACTAGGAAGTGTGCGTACCGTTACTTCCAGTTATGGAACAGTAGAAAGTGAATCAACCTACGACGTATTTGGAACACCGATTACAGGCACTTACACAGCAGGGATAGATTTCGGATACCTTAGAAAACCCTACGACACCGCAACAGGCTTGTATAACTACGGCTACAGAGATTACTCACCAAATGCTGCAAGGTTCACCACTGTTGACCCGATAAAAGACGGAGCTAACTGGTTTGTGTATGTAAATAACGACCCTGTGAATTATGTGGACTTATGGGGGTTGGCTGATTGTGGCTTGTATAATTCAATGTATTCAGCTTCTACAGGGCATACAGAAGTTACTCTTTCTTATACAAAGAATTCCTATGATGTTATGAATGTTACAACAAGAAAAGTAAACCCTGATGGAACAATAGACTATGCAAATAATGGCATAAAATCAACCAATTATAGAGCTACTAATAATGTTCGTACTCCAGAAGAACGAGGTAGTCCTGTGTCATTCAATTCCTATAACTATTACCCCGTTCAATTTCCGAATGGTACATGGTCAGTTACTCCTAGCGTTGCAGGTACAAATGATGCTGAAGGTCCATTGAAATTGCGTACAAATGCAAATATTCAAGTTCCAGTATTTAATCAAGATGGTAAATTAACAGGAGAATACGTAACTGATACTGGATATAACATCCATAGTGGAAAAGGTGAAACAACAATAGGGTGCATTAAATTATCTGATGCGGATGTTGCAGCAATTGCACAGATTGTGGATTCTGCATTAGTTAGTGGTGGTAGTGCTACAATTAAAGTTTCTAATGGAAAGAAAAATAAATAGGAGTCTATATATGCAAATAAAAAAAGAAATTTTATGTGTTTTACTTCTTGCTTTGACAGCATTTTGTATTGCTGAAGAAAATAGAATAATATCATTTCATTTGTCACCTAAAAATTCAAAACCAATTTCTATTTGTGAATATACATTTGATAATGATGGGTGGATTCAGGAAATAATTACTTATTCTTATCCAGCAACGAAATGGGGAGAAACTGAATTTGATTTTGATCCAAAGAATTTTTATATATGGGATAATTTAAAAGATACATTTCCTCGTAAAACTATTTATAAGTTTATTTATGACAGAGAAAATAGCACAATTACAAAACTAATAACTACTGACAGTGAAACAACTGTTGAACGTGTATTTAATATTAATGGGCCATATGATTATACAGGGGGTACTCAATATTGGGATACAGTTTTTTCTAGTTATTATAAGGAGTACATATTTACTCAGAGACAGTTTTCTAACGGTTATAGTTATATTTGGAATATAGATTTTAAGCCGAATGAGTTCTTGTATTTATATGATCCTGAAACAAATACTGCAAAAAGTAAATTTGAAATAGAATTTGATGGTAAAAAAGTTTATAAAATTATAGAGCCTTCTGTTGATGGAATTGTTCAAGAATCAGTTTATGTTTCAAATACCATTAATTTTTCGTCAGAAGCAGCTTTCTTTAATTCGATTGTATTAAATAGTCGAGACCTATTACCTTTTATAACACAACCAACAATAAAACCAAATAAAATAACATTTACTTCCAAACAAGGTGAAATTATTTGGCAAAAAAATGTTTTATTAAAAAAAAGAAATGATTCAAAACTGATTATAAACGAAGAGTATATTTCAAAAGATGAATATGGAATGACTTATCTGTATGATAATGCTGGAAAAAAGATAGGGATGATGTTGCTATCATCACAATTTATGATGTATTACGACAAGGACTTGAAAAATCCTACCTTTATGGGAACAAGTAATGGTACTTCTGTGTTTTCACCTGAAAATATAAACGCTACATCTCATTTAACAGAAAGAAGTGCAGATTATCTTCCTGAAAATATTGCAACTATCCAACTTGCATTACCATGGGTAGAAAATACAAAAGGAAATGGAATTGGTGAAAGAATAAGTTTTTCAAAAAAAAATGCATCTGGTATGTATTTAATAAATGGTTATATTTCAATGGATCGACCAGATTTGTTTGAAAAAAATTCCCGAATACAACAAGTTATTATTCGAGACACAAAAATGGATTACATTCAATATGAATACATTATCGATACTGCAAAACCACAATACATTGATTTACAGAAGTTTACATCAGATATTGTTGAAATAGAAATTTCAGCCGTTTACCCCGGAACTCTTTATGAGGATACTTGTTTAGCCGGAATTGTTTTAGTCGAATAATGATTAAAATAGACATATGTGTTAAAGGAATCGATTTCGGATACCTTGGAAAACCCTACGACACCGCCACAGGCTTGTATAATTATGGCTACCGTGACTACAGTCCAACAGTTGACTGCGAGTTTTTGCAAAGCAAAATACTCGTTAAGAGAACCGACAGGTTCTCGACGTTTACCACTGTTGACCCAATAAAAGACGGCTCTAACTGGTTTGTGTATGTAAATACGAGTTTTGCGAAGCATAAACTCGGTAAGCAAATCGAAGATTTGCGGCAGGACCCAATTAACTATGTGGACTTATGGGGATTGTGTAAATCTTCGTCGGATGGTTCAAGAAAGTTAACCCCAGAAGAAATTGCATTACATCAAGCAGCAGGAGGTTCTCCTGTAGATTATGATAAAATAGAAGTTGTAGATGAAATGCCAACTGTAGAAGATGTAAGAGATGCAGCCGATAAGGTAGGTGCTTCTTTAGCAGGATTTTCTGATTCTGATATTCAAGATGTTCTAAATAAAATTATTGAATAATGGGTGGAAATTATAAATTCTATGATAGAGGGAGAAAAGTTTATATGAAAAATAAAAAAAAGATGGCAATAATACTACTTTTATTTTTAGTTGTGGAGGCATTTTCTTTTTCAATAAAGAGAGAAACAATCTTTATCGAAAATTTCACACCAAAATCTTTATTCGTATATTATGAATTTTGTGATGAAAAAGCTGAATTAATACAAGAGTTTGAAAATTTTACAAGATGGCATAAAACAATTCAAAATATATTAGTAGATTTACAAATTCCAAAAAAGAAATCAATAGAAATTCTTTCTAATAGATATATTCTATTAATCGAGCATTATCCAATTTTGTATTCTGGAAAGTATTTGGATGTCTTAAATGAGTTATCTGCAATTCCATTTGTGGTGAAAATGAAACAAATTTTTAGGAAATTTGAAATTATTGGAGAAGATGGTGTAATTTTAGTATCATTAGAGAATTTAGAAGATCAAGTGATTGTCTTTAATCCTGATGCATATGAATATACTATTGAAATATATCCATACTGACAAAAACTGGGGAGAAACGGATTGTGCCCCATGCGTTAAGGATTGTAGCAGACAATAGGTTTTCCAAAACCTATTGTTTCAAGGCTAAAGCCTTGAATGAAACTGCGCAGAGCCATAACGCCCATATTAATAACAGAGAAAACTCCATCGTTAACAGGTAATGGTTCTGGTGCATTAGTTCGTGGCGAAGGTTATTTGTATGATTCATTCGGACGGCGTTCAGCAACCATAACAGATACAGGAGCTATTACACGTTATGAATACAACAGTGCCGGACAACTATCAGCAGTGTATTACCCGGACACGCCTGAACTAAAAGCCCTCCACGAAAAAGAGGCAGAACAGAACGGAGTATTCTACCAAGAAAGTCGGGCAGCAGCTGTTAATATGTTCTTAACAGGTGAAGAGTATAACGCATTACAATTGTTACTAAACAACATGCACTATACATTAGGAAACAGACTTTCTGTAGTACAAACCTTTAGAACAGAAGTATATACTTATGACTCTCCAGTCGAGATTTTGTGGAACACAAAATGAGACGAGTTAAATAACTTCCTATATGAGCCAGCCCGAAGGGCTGTTGCTAACGGAAACAGAAAGACAAAAACGACCCCCTGTGGTACAATAGATTACAGTTACGATAAAGAAAACCGGCTTATTTCTAGTGGTTGGAACGGACAAGTTGCGGTGACATATACATATGACGCAAATGGTAACTTGTTAGAAGAGAATGGCAGACTTACAGTCTCGACATATAAGTATAACGGGCAAAACAGAATGGTGTATTCTAGAGTAATAGACAAACTACAGAAAAGCGCAGTAGCCACACGCTATGAATACGACGCATTTGGTCGCCGTGTAATTGTCCAAGAAGAAGGCAGTGACACCATGAAAACTCTTTACGACGGGTTCACCTTCGAGATAGTTAAAGAAAGCCCCATCTTCGCAAACGGATTGTTTACGGATAAGTACAACACCGGCATACAATACAGTACCAGCAACACCGGAAAACCAACTGGAGATAGATATCGTTATATAGAAGACGAGACTGACGACTCAAGATACCGCTACATAGAGGATTCAGTTTATGAACTACAGACACCACGCTTTACTGGCAACAGAGCAGTTCTTTACGGGAACGGCTCGCCAGTAGCCGTAAACAGAGGCAGTTCAAGTAGTAGTTCCTCTTCTAACAGTAATAGCGCAAGTTCCTCTAGTACAAGCTCAGGCGGATTTTATTCACCAACAGAAACACGGTACACAAATACCTCTTACTTACAAGACAATATCTCATACCTTGGAACAGATATTCTAGGAAGTGTGCGTACCGTTACCTCTAGTTATGGAACAGTAGAAAGTGAATCTACTTACGACGTATTTGGAATCCCAATAACTGGAACATACACAACAGGTGTAGACTTTGCCTACCTTGGAAAACCCTATGACACCGCCACTGGCTTATATAACTATGGCTATAGAGATTACTCACCAAGTGCTGCAAGGTTTACAACAGTTGACCCAATAAAAGACGGAGCCAACTGGTTTGTGTATGTAAATAACGACCCAGGAGTTATACTCAAAAGTTGTGGATGAGTTAAATTAAAAATAGAAAAAGAGACTGAGATTTGTTAAAGTTTAATGACCAAACCAAACAAAAACAAAGGACAGTCTCTTATGGAAAATATTTTACAGTGGAATTTGGAAAAAAGCACTACAGCAAGTGCAGATTTTTTTGAAAATCTTGTCCGGGAATCGGCAAGAAAGATGCTCGCGGCGGCATTGGAAAGCGAAGTTGACCAGTTCATCCAGAAACATCAGCATAAGCTGGATGCAGACGGACATAGGACGGTGGTCAGAAACGGCTATATGCCGGAACGTGAAATTCAGGCGACATGCGGAACAATCAAAGTCCGCCAGCCTCGCATTGACGACCGTGCTCTTCCTGGTCCAGAGCGTTTTACAAGTGCGATTCTTCCCAGGTTCATGCGGAAAACACCGACACTTGAGAACGTGATTCCAACGCTGTACCTGAAAGGAATCTCCACAAACAAGTTTCAGGATGCGCTAACGGCGATTTTCGGAGAAGGCGCGAAAGGCTTTTCTCCGGCAACAATAACAAGACTCAAGGAGGTCTGGCGGAAAGAATATAACGAATGGGCACACAGAAGGCTTGACGGAAAAGAATACGTATATGTGTGGGCTGACGGTGTCTACTGCAATGCCCGGCTTGATGACCAGAAACTCTGTCTCCTTGTAATAATTGGAGTTACAGTAGACGGAAAGAAGGAGCTTGTCGCTGTTCATCAGGGAGTGCGTGAAAGTGAGGAATCCTGGCTTGAGGTTCTGCGCGACTTGAAATTCCGCGGACTTACGGCAGCTCCAAAACTTGCAATATGTGACGGAGCGCTTGGATTTCAAAATGCAGTGGATAAAGTCTGGGGTCAGATGAAAATCCAGCGATGCTGGTTTCACAAGACGGGCAATGTGCTGGACAAAATGCCGGACTGCGTTCAGCCGGCGGCTAAAAAGAAACTTCAGGATATTTTTCTTGCAGACACAAAACAGCACGCACAGGATGCCTATCGGCATTTCATTGATACGTATGAGCTGAAATATCCGAAAGCAACGGAGTGCCTTGCAAAAGATTACGATGACCTGTTCAGGTTCTATGATTATCCGGCAGAGCACTGGGTTCATATCAGGACTTCAAACCCGATTGAATCGATGTTCGCAACGGTAAGGCTAAGGCACAGGTCAACTAAAGGAAATGGTTCTGCGGATGCCACGCTCGCAATGGTGTTTAAGCTCTGCAAGGAAGCTGAAAAGAACTGGAGACGGCTCAAAGGTTTTGAAAAGCTCCAGCTGGTCAAAGAAGATAAAACTTTTGTAGATGGAATCTTACAGATTGCAGCCTAAACAAATCCCAGGATTTTTCATCCACAACATTTGACAATTTCTCGCAGTAAACAGAGGCAGTTCAAGTAGTAGCTCCACTTCTAGCAGTAATAGTGGTACAAGTTCTGGCGGATACTTTGCACCTACAGGAACACGGTACACAAACACCTCTTATCTACAAGACAATATTTCATACCTAGGAACAGATATTCTAGGCAGTATACGCTCCGTTACTTCCAGTTATGGAACAGTAGAAAGTGAATCAACCTACGACGTATTTGGAATCCCAATAACTGGAACATACACAACAGGTGTAGACTTTGCCTACCTAGGTAAACCATATGACACCGCCACTGGCTTGTATAACTACGGCTACAGAGACTACAACCCAACAGCAGCTAGATTTACAACTGTAGACCCAATTAAAGACGGAGCTAACTGGTTTGTGTATGTAAATAACGACCCAGTGAATTATGTAGATTTGTGGGGATTAAGTGCTGGAGATGCAAAAAGTGTTTGGGATGGTTTTACAGGAGCAGGAAATCCTTATGCTAATTATGGAGTTTCAACAATTATCGATAGTACTTTGTCCAGCGATATTGCAGAAAAAACGACTAATTACGTAAATGATTTTCGATGTGATATGTATGCATGGAATTCAGCTGTAAGTGATGGTGTAAATCCTAAAGGTCAAAACGGTGAGGATTGGGATATAGATAGAGAGTCAGTTTCAGATATTTATAACAAATTTCCTGTTTTACGATTTGTCGCACCTCAAAATAATACAAAAGGGTTTGCATTCTATTTTAATGATATGAACGACGAACCTGTTCATATAGAATATTACGACAACACAAATGATGTTTCAGAAACATATGTACAATATAAAACTGATGGTAAAAATGCTGTAGAAACTGTAGATAGAAAAATCAATGATGATAGAAATTTATCTGTAGTATATGTTGTAATTTATTCGGAATAAAAAAGGAGTAAAAAAATGAAAAAATATTTAATATTTATATTTATTGCATTATGTCAACTTTTAGTTGCAGAGAATCTTGTCATAATAGATGGAAATGGAAAAGAACGTATACTTGAATTTGAGCAAGATACTTCAATCATCAAGATTAATGGAATTGAAATTATTACAATGCAGGGGCTTGAAAATTTCCCAAATCTTAAAGTTATTGATATAGTTCATTCAAATTTTTATAAAACTGATTTTTCGTTTCTTGAAAATTCACCGACTTTAGAAACTTTCAATGTCTCTTTTGCTAGCTTTTTAGATTATTCATTTTTGGTTAAAGCTGAAAAACTTAAATATATATGCTTGGTTGAAGTTTCAATTAAAAAAAATAATTTATTCCAATATATCGGTGAATGTCTCAATTTAGAGACATTTATCTGTGATGAGATTGTAGTTGATGTATTTCCTAACGATCTTGAAATACCTATAACATTAAAAAATTTTATTTCATATAATGTTGAATTTAATGAATTAATAAAAGAAAATTGTACTAGCGAATTTCTTAATTTGAATACTAAATATTATTTTACAAGTGATATAAATTTTTATTTTAAGCTGAACGGTTCAGTTAACAATATATTGGAATCTATTGAAGTTAGAAAATTACGACAACTTCCTTTTAAAAAGTAATATCCCATACTGACAAAAAACTGGGAAGAAACGGATTTTTCCCCATACGTTAAGGATTGTAGCAGTATAACAGTGTCATAAGTAGGTTACTTATAACACTGTTAATCGAGTTTAAGACTTTCGTCTTAAACATCGCATTAAATCTAAGAAAATAATCTAAAAAGTGAACTTTTTAGATTAAACGGCTTGTTCAAGGCTTTAGCCTTGAATGAAACTGCGGAAAATAACGCCCTTGTTCTTAACACTGAGTAACGCGAGTTTGGAACTGAACGCAGAGAGGCTTCCAAACTCGGTAAGCAAGACAGCGAAGACCGGATTGCGACAAATAGAGCGACAAAAACCACCCCCTGTGGTACAATAGAATACAGCTACGACTCTCCAGTCGGAATTTTTGCGAAGCAAAATCCGACGAGTCCGATAATTTCCACTATGAGCCAGACCGAAGGTCTGACAAAGAAAACCGGCTTATTTCTAGTGGTTGGAACGGACAAGTTGCGGTGACGTACACATACGATGCTAACGGTAACTTATTAAAAGAAGATGGTAGATTAAGTGTCTCTACCTATAGGTATAATGGACAAAACAGAATGGTGTATTCTAGAGTAATAGACAAACTACAGAAAAACGCAGTAACTACTCGCTATGAATACGACTCTCCAGTCGAGATTTTGTGGAACACAAAATCCGACGAGTCCAATAATTTCCACAAGGAAACCTTATTGCAACAGGAGAAGCAAATTCTAGAGTTATACTCAAAAGTTGTGGATGAGTTAAATTAAAAATAGAAAAAGAGACTGAGATTTGTTAAAGTTTAATGACCAAACCAAACAAAAACAAAGGACAGTCTCTTATGGAAAATATTTTACAGTGGAATTTGGAAAAAAGCACTACAGCAAGTGCAGATTTTTTTGAAAATCTTGTCCGGGAATCGGCAAGAAAGATGCTCGCGGCGGCATTGGAAAGCGAAGTTGACCAGTTCATCCAGAAACATCAGCATAAGCTGGATGCAGACGGACATAGGACGGTGGTCAGAAACGGCTATATGCCGGAACGTGAAATTCAGGCGACATGCGGAACAATCAAAGTCCGCCAGCCTCGCATTGACGACCGTGCTCTTCCTGGTCCAGAGCGTTTTACAAGTGCGATTCTTCCCAGGTTCATGCGGAAAACACCGACACTTGAGAACGTGATTCCAACGCTGTACCTGAAAGGAATCTCCACAAACAAGTTTCAGGATGCGCTAACGGCGATTTTCGGAGAAGGCGCGAAAGGCTTTTCTCCGGCAACAATAACAAGACTCAAGGAGGTCTGGCGGAAAGAATATAACGAATGGGCACACAGAAGGCTTGACGGAAAAGAATACGTATATGTGTGGGCTGACGGTGTCTACTGCAATGCCCGGCTTGATGACCAGAAACTCTGTCTCCTTGTAATAATTGGAGTTACAGTAGACGGAAAGAAGGAGCTTGTCGCTGTTCATCAGGGAGTGCGTGAAAGTGAGGAATCCTGGCTTGAGGTTCTGCGCGACTTGAAATTCCGCGGACTTACGGCAGCTCCAAAACTTGCAATATGTGACGGAGCGCTTGGATTTCAAAATGCAGTGGATAAAGTCTGGGGTCAGATGAAAATCCAGCGATGCTGGTTTCACAAGACGGGCAATGTGCTGGACAAAATGCCGGACTGCGTTCAGCCGGCGGCTAAAAAGAAACTTCAGGATATTTTTCTTGCAGACACAAAACAGCACGCACAGGATGCCTATCGGCATTTCATTGATACGTATGAGCTGAAATATCCGAAAGCAACGGAGTGCCTTGCAAAAGATTACGATGACCTGTTCAGGTTCTATGATTATCCGGCAGAGCACTGGGTTCATATCAGGACTTCAAACCCGATTGAATCGATGTTCGCAACGGTAAGGCTAAGGCACAGGTCAACTAAAGGAAATGGTTCTGCGGATGCCACGCTCGCAATGGTGTTTAAGCTCTGCAAGGAAGCTGAAAAGAACTGGAGACGGCTCAAAGGTTTTGAAAAGCTCCAGCTGGTCAAAGAAGATAAAACTTTTGTAGATGGAATCTTACAGATTGCAGCCTAAACAAATCCCAGGATTTTTCATCCACAACATTTGACAATTTCTCTTTCCGGCACAAAGTAATGCGCCTATCCTTTATTTCCGATTTTACTTGCTTGATTATCTGTAAAGTTCAATGGATTGAAGCAGGTGTTAGGCAATTTCTATTCTACAAGCATTGGGATTAAGTTAATATTATTTGACTGTTATTGACCTCGAGATCCATTTTGTCTTCGACTTTTCGCGAGTTTTTGCGAAGCAAAATACTTGGTAAGAGAACCGTAAGGTTCTCGACAATATAATAGCAAACTTTAATACAGGAAAAGATTTTGATCAACAAATTGACAGAGAAACCTTGGAAACTTTATCCACTGATCCTGACAAAGCAATGGAAGGAGTATATGATAAAAAAACTGGTAATTCAGATGATGATGAAAGAGTTATAACTACTTTTAATTTTTATGACCCGAATACACAACCTGATAATCATAAAAAAAGCAGATGTAGAGCCTATCTAAAGAATATTATTTTGAACAAATAATTCCTTGCAATGACATTTTAGAAAAACGAGGTAAAAAAAATATGAAATATATGATAATTCCTATATTACATTAAGAGAATATCTGTATTCCTGGGGTAGTTTATTAAGATAAATTGAAGTAAAATCAACTAATTCATTAAGTTATATACAACTGTAAGCAATCGCTTCACACAGAACTTTTGTCGCACCGCACGGTAGATATTGGTAAAAAAGCTGTAAAGGAGGTTCTAAATGCATTTACTAAAGAAAATAAATAAAGAAACACTATTTGCAAATCTATGTGCTGTTATGATTGTACTCTCAATAATCCCCTACAAAAAGGCATTCTTTATTACATTTGGATTTTGTTTGCTACTTTCACTTATTTTGTCCATTCAAAAAAAAGAGGTAATGCAATTCAAAAGCTCAACGGCAATAAAGGGAAAAGACATATATATTGCAAATACCTTGAACTGGTTTTTCTTTATCATCTTGTTACTAATAATAAAAATATCAGGAAATATATTTAAGATACAAATACCTATAGAGTACTTATATATTTTTCTCTTTTTAGTATTGGTACGCAATATTTCGTTTTTAAGTCCCGGATTTAAAATAATGAAGATGCGATATCCTGATAATCAAAAAATACGTCCGTTTAAGATTCTCATCATAAATATATTTTATTTTTTATTCATATGGGTTCTTTTATTAAATGAAGAGAGAAAAATTTTTCATTCACAACAGTTCTTGGAAATGGTGTGCGTATTTATTTTATTTTTATATATGGTAAATATGATACCATTTGTATTTATTTATAAAAATAAGTCATTATTACTAAAAATACTGAAATTGGAGATAATAAAAGAAAAAGACTAGACCGAGGAAATAAAGATGGGGCATTTTCACGAACAGATAAATCAGATGATCCCTCAGTAATATTATATAATGGTGAGTAAATTAAGATAAATTGAAGTAAAATCAACTAATTCATTAAGTTATATACAACTGTAAACAATCATTTCACAAAAAAATTATACTTTAAGAAGGAGATTCCTTATGCAAAAAGAAAAAATTATACTTTCGATTAGGTTAAGGCATCCAACAATGAGCAGTGAATTAATTGTTAATGAATTTAATATTATTCCTGTTATAAATCAATCCGTTGGAGAAAAAAAAATTTTGCGTAATGGAAAAATACTGGATAAAAATAATGAGTTCACTTATATTGTATTTGGGTTTATGAACAATTCCTTTACGGATTTATCAGATACAATTGAGTATGCTAATACCTTTATGAATTGGAAAGATAATTTTAAAACATTATTTTTTCAAAGCGGAGGAACAGGTGAATATTATATAAGCATTTCGGCGAAAGAAAAATTTGCATTTGAATTTTTGCAAGAAACATTAAAAAAATGTTCAGAAAACAATGTAAAAAAAAGAGTTTTGACATATACCTGTTCAAGAAGAAATAGACAAATTAAAAGAGGCTATGAATGATCACTAAAGTAATAGAATTAATAAAATCAGTTTTTTTCGATGAAGAATCTGTACAAAAAAGTATTACAATGAAACGGAAAGACTTTTACAGTCTAACGGTAAGTATCAATTTGGTATATCAAATGCTTTGCAGCATATTTTATTTCCTTTTACTAAAAAAAGATTATAAAATTGGCTTTATCCTAAATATGAGCATATCAAATTTTATTGAATCGATGAGTTTCACACTCTGTTTATTCTTCTGTCTGTTTTTATTCAAATTTATATTTAAAATACCGCTGAAAGGAGAGTATATTTTAAGAGGTGTATTATTAATAACACTTGTAAGACCTATAATTTGGATTATCGGTTTGTTTTCTAATAGCATTATCGCGGGAATTTTGAATATTACATACAGTTTTTACTTTCTGAAGTTTTTCTATAAAGCTAAAATAGTGTCGGACAAGATAATACCATATTTATTAGTGAGCTTTGGAATGCAATTTAGTTTCATGTCTTTTTTCACTTTTTTTACTTGAGTTTATTGCAAAATAAATATTTTGAATCAAAGAAAATATTGTTAGACACAATCGGCAGCTTTCTCCAAAATAAAAAGTATTTTTCATACACCGACATTATATGTCGCTCTTGTGTTTTATAATAAAACCAAGAAGATGCAAAATGGAGGTATTGATATGAGCGGATCACAGATTTTGATTAAAGGCGGAACGAATTGGTTCGAGTTTTCAAAAAGTCAAACCGGACAGCTCGACTATCTCGGCAAGATTCAGAGTCCTGTAAGTATTAAAGGATATCAGAAAATTGCTTCAAGTACATATTTTTCTCCGAGTTATTATATTTTTTTGCAAGAAGAAATGAACACCGTGCCTGAAATATATGTTTCTCCCTCAACCGATATTTCGGACAGAGACACATACGAATTCCTGCTGCACATAGGCGCATTGCTTTGCGCGGTGGAGTCCAAAAATTCAGCGCTTGCAGGAGACCTGTATTGGCGCAGAAAAAGTTCTTTCGAAAAATGCACTCTGCTTACACAGTTCATCATACAGCCGCTGGCAGCAGAAATACTTTTCAGCCTTATGTTCGGCCGCTTTAACAACGTCTCCGAAAAGGATATTCCGCTGATATTTAACGAAGCAAGAAAACAGCTCGGTATCGATTTGTCAAAAGAAACGATAGAGCAGGCGTTTGTCCGTTATTTCAAAGAAAATAAAGTCACGCTTACGCTTCCCGTTGTCGGAACGAACTATCACAGTTGGACTTATTGCTCCGCAATTCTCGACAGCCTTTCAGAAAATATAAAGGCGGAAGATTTTGCAGCTCAACTGAAAAATATTAAAAGCGCAAAATATGAATTATATGCAGGCCTTGAGACTGCCGTTCAGGCAGAACCGTACAATCCGGTCGATGAAAATGCGATTGCCGTCATGATTGAAAATATCGACTCAAAGCTTGCCGGAAATTCAGGTCTCGAAAAAGCCGGCTATATTCGAGCTATGGCAGCAAAAATAATCCGTGCAGCAAAGCCCGAAAAAATCTCATATGAGGGAAAGATTGCACAGCTTTCAGAAAAAGAAATTGTAATAACACTTACAATTTAATTTGTTTTTACCATTTTTAATGGTATACTTTTTTTATGGAACAAAAACTTACCGGTAAAAAGCGTGATGATATCCGCCGCACGACACGAATCATTCAAATTGATGAAATGCTGCGCGGCGGTTCATACATCAAGATAGACGATTTGATTTTCACATTCGGCGTAAACCGCCGCACTGTTGAGCGCGATTTTGAGCATCTCCGTGATGAACTGAATGCTCCGCTCGAATACGACAAATCACGCCTGTATCACTACACCGACCCGACTTTTTCAATCCCGAATATCGTGCTTACGGAAGGCGAACTGTTTACCGTTTCAACCGTTATGCCGCTTATGGAACAGTATAAGAATACTCCGCTGGAAAATTCATTCAAAAGTATCATGACAAAGATAGTATCGTTTTTGCCCGATACGGTTACCGTGAATTCTTCTTTTTTGAATCAAGACGTCAGCTTTATTTCAGATCCGCTGCCTAAAATCGATGAAAACATTTTCAATTCCATTTTTAAGGCAATCAGAAGCCGTACCGTCATTTCTTTTGAGTATAAAAGTGCCGGAAGCAAGCTGTTCAAAAACAAATCCATCGATTCATATCGCGTTCTGTGTCAAAAAGGAAACTGGTATGTGCTCGGATTTGACCGCGAAGTACAAGCCGTTCGCGTGTATGCGCTTCCGAGGATTAAAAACATCGTTTTTGAGCACAAAACATTTACCGTTCCGAAAGATTTTAACGTGGAAAATCATATAGATTTGAACTTTGGCATTTGGAACAACCCGAATCAGCCTGTAGAATATGAACTGCTGTTTTCGCCCCAAACGAGCAACTACGTTCTTGAGCGTGAATGGCATAAAAATCAGCAGGTTGAACAAAAAGAAGACGGCTCCGTTTTATTGAAGTTCAAATCGAACCAAAGCCAGATGATTTTTACCTGGGTAATGAGTTTCGGCGATGCGGTTATGGTACGAAAACCGCCTGAACTTCGCGAAAAAATCATGGCGGAGTGCGAAAAAATGATGAAGAAATATAGATGAGGAATAGGGTATAAAGGAGACGCAGCGTGAAATCTGAATTGCGCTTTGAACACATGCTGATGAAAACGGCACCGCCCGGAACGGAATCTTCCGTTCCGAACTTATTGACCGGCAAAACGTCGGCAGACTGAAATTCTACTATATCGCGTCGCTCGGCCGCATCGGACGGCTTCTACCGAGCTTCCCCGATGCAGGCCACCGCGTCCCGCACGGAAATACCGTCGAACTGTTCGCGCGTCGTAAGATTTTTGAGTGTCAGAACGTTCCGCTCCGCGTCCTCCGGCTTTATCAGAATACCGAACGGAACGCCTTTTTTTTCGGCAACCGCATACTGAGCGCCGATTTTTTTTGCGTCGGGAAACACTTCGCACGCAATGCCCGCCGCGCGCAATTGGGAAGCGACTTTCTGATAATGAGCCGCAAGCGCGGCGTCCAAACAGAATATTTCGGCTTGCACGTAGCTTTTTTTATGCTCGAGCGCTCCCAACTGGTCAAGACCCGCGATAAGCCGGTCAAGTCCGATCGAAGAACCCACGCCGGGTACGCGGTCTTTCATATACAAACCGGCAAGATTGTCGTACCTGCCGCCCGAACACACCGAACCGATCGACGGCAGCGCGTTCAAAAACGTTTCGTACACAACGCCGGTGTAATAATCGAGTCCGCGCGTAATCGACGGATCAAGCACGAACGAATCGGCGATACCGGCAGCTTCCATCATGGCGCGGATATCGCGCAGACGGCGCGTATCGTCGGCTTCGCCGCCGGCCATCTTTTCCATGTGGGCGAGGGTAGCTTCAAACGTCGCTTCCATGCCGATATACGAAACGATATCTTCGGCAAGAACGGCGGAACCGGTACTATCGGTAAGCTGCGCAATCACTTCATCGCGGCCGATTTTAGCCAATTTATCTACCGTACGCAGAATGTCTTCACTTTTTTCGGTCAGACCGCGATTCGCCAAAAAACGGTTAAAAACACCGCGGTGGCTCATGCGAATCGTTACGTCTTCAACGCCGATCACGGAAAGCGCCGTTTTCATCAGCGCCAGAATTTCAAAATCACACGCGGCGCTGTCGGAACCGACACAGTCAAAATCGCACTGCACGAATTCCCGATACCGTCCGGCCTGAGGTTTTTCGCCGCGCCACACTTTTGCAATATGATACCGTTTGAACGGAAAATACAATTCGTCTTTATGTTCGGCCGTAAACCGCGCGAACGGTACGGTCAGATCAAAACGCAGCGCCACGTCGCGCCCGCCGTTGTCTTCAAACCGGAAAACCTGTTTTTCCGTCTCTCCGCTGCTTTTACGCAGCAAAATCTCCGCGTATTCGAGCACGGGCGTATCGATCGGCACGTATCCGAACGAACGGAACGCCGCAGTCAGTTTTTCGATCAACGCCGACCGGGTAATTTCCGCTTCCGGCAAAAAATCGCGGAATCCCTTCAAAACTTTGGGTTGTATCAGTGTATCCATATCGGTATAATATCCGGTACAGGAGAAAATTGCAATTGCTTTTAGCCATAGATATCGGAAATACGAACATCGTCGCCACGCTCTTTCACGACGACGAACTGATTCACACCTGGCGGATTTTCAGCGACACGCGCCGCACCGGCGACGAATATCGCGCCATTTTGACCTCTTTTTTCCGTGACGCCGGAGTCAGCGTCGCCAGCATCACGTCCTGCGTACTCAGCTCGGTTGTCCCCGTGCTTATCGGCCAGTTCGTCGGCCTGATCGAACACCTGACCGGCCGCAAGCCCATTCTGGTAAACCCGACCATATTTCCGCTCCTGCCGGTGAAAATTCCCGAATCCGCCGTACATGAAATAGGAAGCGACCTTGTCTGCAACGCCGTGGAAGCGTACTGCCGCTACCGTTCGCCCTGTATCGTCGTAGACTTCGGCACCGCGCTCACGTTCACCGCCATCGGAGCCGACGGCACGCTGCTCGGCATCGCCATCACGCCGGGTATCGGCACCGCGCGCAACGCCCTGTTCAACAACACCGCCCAGCTGCCATCCGTTCCGCTTGAAGCGCCGCCTTCCAGTCTCGGAACCAACACCATTCATTCAATCCAAGCCGGAATCGTACTCGGATACAAAGGTCTCGTCGAATCGCTCATAAACCGAATGAAAACCGACATGTCCGCGCAGACCGGCATCGCAGCCGACACTATCAGAATCATCGCGACCGGCGGCCTCAACAGCGTGCTCAAACCCATCACCGACGTGTTCCAGAACGTAGACAAATCGCTCACACTGTACGGTCTCAAACGGATTGCGGACATCGTCGGCGCTCGAACGCCGCCGGAATCACCTCTCATCTAATCGAATTCTTTTCATTTCGGAGCAAACGTGCCGGCCGGCCGCCCTGATGCAGTTCCGTTTGCCGGCAGTTTCACTCATCGTTTAAAATAAAAAAACGAGTTTGCATTTCACAAACTCGTTTTCAGCGGATGATGGGAGTCGAACCCACGTCATCAGCTTGGAAGGCTGAGATAATAGCCGTTATATGACATCCGCAAGCGATGTATCTGTTATATCAAAACGGGAAAAAAATGTCAAGAGGACGGTTTCCGTAAAGCAAAAAAAATCCGATGAACTCCTGATACCGATAAAAACCGGCACGGTTCCGTCTGCCTTTGCAAACGCAGCGAAATATGTTATAGTGGATAATCTTTTTTATTGAACCTGAGGAGGGTCAAAAAATGGAAAAATTCTTCAAACTGCAGGAGCGCGGTACGACTGTCCGTAAGGAAGTCGTTGCCGGTATTACGACGTTCCTCGCCATGTCCTACATTCTGGCAGTCAATCCGGGAATACTCGGCAGCATTCCCGGAATGCCCGCGAACAGCGTTTTTACCGCGACGGCTTTAGCTGCCGCCATCGGTACGCTGGTTATGGCGTTCGCTGCAAATCTGCCCGTCGCGCTCGCACCCGGTATGGGACTGAACGCCTTTTTTACGTATACGGTCGTGTTCGGTATGGGATACAGCTGGCAGACAGCCCTGACGGCGGTTTTTCTCGAAGGCATCGTTTTTATCATTCTGTCGTTTTTTAACGTCCGTGAAGCGATCGTTAAAGCGATTCCCGCAAACCTCAAAAAGGCAGTCGCCGTCGGTATCGGATTGTTTATCGCGCTGATCGGTCTTGCAAACGCCGGCGTCGTATCAAATGAAACCGGAACGATTATCGGTTTTGCAGCATTGAAAGGCCCGGCGCTCGTCGCCGTTATCGGACTGATTATCACCATCGCACTGTACGCACTGAAAGTTCCCGGTTCTATTCTGATCGGTATCGTTTTGACGACCGTCATCGGCATTCCGTTCGGCGTTACGTCGGTTCCCGAAGGATTCACTCCCGTATCGCTTCCGGCCGCTCCGCTGTTCTGCAAATTCGATTTTTCAAGCGTGCTGACGATCAAATTCTTTACCGTATTCTTTACGTTCTTTTTCGTCGACGTTTTCGACACCGTCGGAACGCTGGTCGGCGTTACGGCGCAGGCCGGACTTTCCGATGAAGAAGGCAATATTCCCAACGTCAAGCAGGCACTGCTTGCCGATGCGGTCGGAACCGTTGCCGGTGCCGCATTGGGAACGTCCACCGTTACCAGCTTCGTCGAAAGTACCGCGGGTGTCGCAGCCGGCGGCCGCACCGGTCTTTCTTCCGTCGTAACGGCGCTCTTTTTCCTGCTCGCACTGTTTCTGGCGCCGCTGTTTTTGCTGGTTCCCGGAGCGGCGACCGCTCCGGCGCTGATTTTCGTCGGTTTTCTGATGATGAAATCGGTTACCGGAATCAATTTTGAAGATCCCACCGAAGGCATTCCGTGTTTTATCGCGATTATCGTCATGCCGTTTGCGTACAGCATTGCCGAAGGTATCGTATGGGGCGTTCTGGCGTACGTATTGGTCAACGCCGTAACCGGTAAATTCAAGAAAATATCCGTTATCACCTGGATTCTGTTCGTCATATTCCTGCTGCGTTTCTTTTTGAAATAACGAGGCGATGACAAAACCCGCGGTCGGGAAAACCGAAACGTTTCCGGCCGCGATTCACACAGACGGCGGATACGTGAGGTGCGGATACGCACACAATCCCGGAATCCGCCGTGCCGTTTTTCACAAACCTTGTACATTCCGCAAAAAAAAAGTATACTTTTCCCATGAACGAACAAGAATCGATACCGTACGTACGTCCGCACTGGGACGACTATTTTATGGAAATCTGCCGGACAGTCGCAAAACGGGCAACCTGCGATAGGGGCCGTTCCGGCTGCGTTATCGCGCGCGACAACAGGATTTTAGTCACCGGCTACGTCGGTTCCCCCGCGGGACTGCCGCACTGCGACGACGTGGGGCACCTGCTCAAAAAAATGGTGCATGAAAACGGAACCGTTACCCAGCACTGCGTCAGAACCGTTCACGCCGAACAGAACGCCATCTGTCAAGCGGCAAAAAACGGCATATCCATAGACGGCGCGACGCTGTACTGCAAAATGACGCCGTGCAGAACGTGTACGATGCTGATCATCAACTGCGGAATCAAGCGGGTTGTGTGCGAAAAACGCTATCACGACAGCGCCGATTCGCTCACGATGTTTGAAGCTGCCGGAGTCGAAATCGTCCATCTGAACGACGACGTCCAGCAGTATGATAAAATGTAGCAAAGCCGTCGGGTCATCAAAAGGTCCCGGACAGCTTTTCCGGTTATTCTATAAATTGGCAACGAGCCAGGCGCGGAACGCTTCGTAATCTGCGGCCATCGGAATTGACATATCGGGCAGCGACATCACTTTTTCGAGCCGGTCGGGCAGCGACGGTTCACGGCCGATTGCTTCTTTGACCGTTTCGCCGAATTTTGCCGGATGCGCGGTTTCAAGAATCACGCCGACCGCAGATTTTCCGGCGACGCGTTGTGCCCAAGCGGGAACGTTCGGCGTCAGTCCCGGTTCGTTGGGCGAACCGGCGAGTCCGCCCATAAGCCTGGTCATGGCGCCGCGGCGGATATCGTCCCACGCGTGCCACGCGACCGCGCCGTGCGGATCGATAATATAGCCGGTACGCGAATAACAGCTGCGGATTGCGTCCATAGTGCCTTCGTCGTCAAGCCAGTAAGAAGCGAACAGTTCGCGCACTTTTTCAAGCGGATATATCGCTTTGATTCGTTCGTAATTACTCGGTGCGCCGACGTCCATCGCGTTCGACAGTGTCGCCACCGACGGGCGGGGGCGGTATTCGCCGCTTGCAATCCAATCGGGAACGGTGCGGTTCGCGTTCGTCGCGGCAACGAAGCCGGTAATGGGCGCTCCCATTTCACGCGCGATCAGCCCGGACGTCAGATTACCGAAGTTTCCCGACGGAACGGTGAAAATGATCGCCGGATCGTCGATTTTATTGTCGCGCGGGCTGCGGTGCTTAACCACGAGCGCTGCGTACGTATAATAGAAGCTTTGCGGCAGCAATCGGGCTATATTAATCGAGTTTGCCGAAGACAGCCGGAAGCGGCCGCGCAGTTGCGAATCGGTAAACGCGGTTTTCACCAGTTTCTGGCAGTCGTCGAACGTACCGGCAACGCGCAGCGAGCGCACGTTTCCGGTGAACGTTGAAAGCTGCTTTTCCTGCAGCGGGCTGATTTTTCCTTCGGGATACAAAATGGTAACGTCGAGACCGGGCACGTTATAAAACGCACTGCCGACCGCGCTGCCGGTGTCGCCGGACGTCGCCACGAGGATATGCAGCGGATCCGACTCGCTCCGGTTAAAGTACGACATGACGCGCGCCATAAAACGCGCGCCGAAGTCTTTAAATGCACACGTCGGTCCGTGAAACAGTTCCAAAACGTACGAAACCGGATCAACGGGAACCACCTGCGCACTGAACGGATACGCATCCGCTATGATAGCCTGCAAATCGTCGGACGGAATTTCGTTACCGACGAACGGCTTTGCCGACTCGAACGCAATATCACGGAACGAAGGTTCCGGATTTTTACCCAAAAAACTCTTATCGAGTTTGGGAAACTCAACGGGAATATATAAACCGCCTGTTTCGGCATTCATACCGTTCATGACGGCAGTCCTGAAATCGGAACGGACGCAAGAATCTCTGGTATCTGTATAAATCATTGCATAAATCCTAATATATGGTAGATTACCGTAATATACGGTAAATTATATCAGAAAAAGAATAAGTCCGCAACAAAAATTTGAGGAGAAACCTGCATGCAGTGAAACGAAATACTGCGTTATCCGTTACATCCCATACAGGATGCGTTCGGCAGTTTGAGGACCGAGCAAATCGTTGCGGGCTGAATTAAGTGCGGCCCATTCGGACTTGCCGGTACCGGTTACGCGAACTTCAGTCGCGTACAGATGCGCACCGCTGCTCATGTCGACGCAGGTGATGTCCGCCACGAGCGGTACTTCGTACCCGTCGTCCGTTTTACGAACGTCGCCGTCGTATTTGACCGTACCGAAAACGAAAAAAGCGGAAGCGTTGCCGATCAGATTGTGAGCCGCCCGATACACCGCGTTTTTATCACCGGAATCGATTTCATCGATAAAATCCGCAAGACCGATTCCCGAAAATCCGTTTTTCATCAAAGCGGCCAATACGGCTGAAGCGGAAAGGCTGTTGTCGCGCACCGGTTTGCCGGATTTCGTATAATCGAGAATGGAAATCGTTCCGCCGCGGCGCTGCAGATTCGTTTTAACCTTATAAGGAACGGAAACCGACCGCCTATTTTCAGCGCTTCCGGCAGAATCGCTTCCGGCAAGATCGCTTCCGACGGAAAAAACGACTTCACCGTTGCAGGAAAACGAAGGAACGGGCGCCGTAAAAGAAACGGAACCCTGTGCGTCGCTCGTCAATTCGGTTTCCGCAAAAGAAATCACGCCGTCAAGGCTTGCTTCAGGATAGGATACGCGAACCGGAACGCCCGCCGCAGGCAGCTTTGTCCGACTGTCGGTAACCGTCACGGTAAAAGCCGATTTAAACGCGGAACCTTTCGTTGCGGCCGCAGGCGTTTTGCCGGCTTCCACTGTTAAAAATTCGGCGGGATCATTCGGGACGGGCTCCGCCGACGCAGTGTCCGGCACGGCTTCAACGGAAACCGCCGTATCTGCAGATTCGGCAGTTTCTCCCGCCGCCGCGGCGGCTTCACTATCGATTCCCGTAACCTCGGCTTGTTCAACCGGAACGGAACCGCTCAAATCCGATAAATCGGACGTACCGGAAAGCGTACCGTCCGCAGACACACAGGAAAACAAACCCGCAATAAAAATAACTGACCAGATAAAACAGGCGATCGAATACTTTTTCATTTTTTATATCTCCAATTTGATATTTAAGTTTAATACGGTTTATCGTTTTTTGCAATATACGGTTGATAATAAAATGTTGTTTGGATATGATGGTTACACTATGAGAGCAACATATGCATACATATATCTTGACAATTTAAGACATAATCTGGCGGCTATCCGCACGTGTATAAAACCCGAAACGCGTATATGCGTCCCGGTCAAAGCGGACGCATACGGTCACGGTGCCGTTCAAACGGCACGGACGGCGCAAGAGTGCGGCGTCTCGTATCTTGCAGTCGCCGCCGTTTCCGAAGGAATCGAATTGCGGGAAGCGGGTATTGAACTGCCGATTCTGCTGCTGAGCGTACCGCAGCCCGAAGAATTCGCCGAAATCGTTTCATATGCTTTGATGCCGGCCGTATTCGACGCCGAATTCATTGATTTGCTGAGTGAAACCGCCGTCCGCATGAAGCGGCGGCTGCCGGTTCATCTGAAAATCGACACCGGCATGGGACGGATAGGCTGCCCGGCGGAAGAAGCGGCGCGGCTGGCCGAACGTATCTCGAAATCGGCAGCGCTGGAATTGGCGGGCGTATTCACCCATTTTGCAGCGGCGGATTCGCTGGTACCGGCAGACGAAGCTTACACGCACGGACAAATCGAACGGTTCGTCCAAGCCGTCGATTCAATCAGAGATCGGCACATCAATCCGGGAATCGTCCATTGTGCAAGTTCGGCGGCGATACTGCAATATCCCGAAGCCCAGTTCGACATGGTGCGTCCCGGAATCATCGTATACGGCTACTATCCGGGCGACATAACGGAGGATTATCTGCAGCGAGCGGGGCGGCCGCTTCATTTGAAACCGCTCCTGGAAGTACGCAGCAAAATTTCGGCAATAAAACCGATCCGCGCCGGTGAAAGTATTTCGTACGGCCGCACCTGGACAGCCGATTCCGACGGGGAAATCGGCGTCATCCCGATAGGGTACGCCGACGGTATTATCCGCAGATTCGCGCCGGACATACGGATTTCCGTTAACGGCCGCGCGTATCCGGTGCGCGGCAGGATCTGCATGGATCAGTGCATGATCGACCTCGGCAAAAACAGCGGCGTTTCCCGCTGGGACGACGCAATCATATTCGGCCCGAAAGAAAACGGAGCCGCCTGCAGTGCCGAAGATCTTGCACAGGCAACCGGAACGATTTCATACGAGATTCTGTGCGGGATAAACAAACGGGTGCCGCGCGTATACATTCCGTAAAAAGCGTAGTATACTGGTACAATTCATGGAGGAGATCGATTATGAAAACACAAGCCGGACAGCTCAAGCCGTCCACGCTCAAGTTTTTGACGGCGATGCAGATAAATGAAGAAACAGAATCCGTCATATACGGCAACGTTGCCCGAACGGTCAAAGACGAACACAACAGAAACGTTCTGCTGAAAATAGCCGCGGAAGAAAAAAAACACGCCGATATTTGGGCGCGTATCACCGGTAAAACCGTAAAACCCCAAAAGGGAAAAATCTTCCGGTACACCGTGCTCAGCAAACTGTTCGGTTTTACGTTCGCACTGAAACTGATGGAAAAAGGTGAGAACGGCGCATCCGGAAAATATGAAAGTATCAAAGATGAAGTTCCCGAAGCGCTCTCGATTGCCGCGGAAGAAGACCGGCACGAACGGGAATTGATCGATATTCTGGATGAAGAACGTCTGCAGTACGTCGGCTCTATGGTACTCGGGCTGAGCGACGCGCTCGTTGAATTGACCGGCACGCTCGCCGGCCTTACGTTCGCGCTGCAGAACAACCGGCTGGTCGCGCTTTCGGGACTGATCACCGGCATTTCGGCAACTTTGTCCATGACGTCGAGCGAATACCTTTCGGCACGTTCCGAAGGACACAAAAATCCGCTGAAATCATCCCTTTACACGGGAATCGTGTATCTGGTAACCGTTGCGTGTCTGGTACTTCCGTATCTCGTACTGCCGGCGGATGCGTTCGTTCCGGCAATCGTCATTCTGCTGACGGTCGTCGTTCTGATCATTTTGGGATTTACGTACTACATTTCGGTTGCAAAAGATCTGCCGTTCGGCAGACGGTTCGGAGAAATGGCCGGAATCAGTTTATCGGTCGCTGCCGTTTCGTTCGGTATCGGCTTGCTGGTCAAGCAGTTCCTCGGAATCGACGTATAGCGAACGTAAACGGAGAATGTACGGACGGCAATCGCCGCAACCGGCAACCGGCCGCGTTTTTTCCGGCAAGAAATTTCACCGCAAGTACCGCTTAATTTGAGCGGTGCCGCTTGACACTCGGCGTACATTCTGATATATTACTTTTGTTGCCGTTACGGTATACGCCCGGATGGTGGAATTGGTAGACACGCTAGTTTCAGGTACTAGAGCTCGTAAGGGTGTGCAAGTTCAAGTCTTGTTCCGGGCAGAACCGGTTTGTAAGATTTCTTACGAACCGGTTTTTTTATGCAAAAATACTAGCCGTATCGGTCAAAAATCAGTATATTGTACAATAACTAAAATAGTTAGAGGTTTTTTGCAATGCCTACGTATGAATACGAATGTGAATCTTGCGGAAAACGCTTTGAAGCGTTTCAGAAAATGTCCGACGCCGCACTTACCGAATGCCCCGGCTGCGGCAAACGCGTGCGGCGCGTGTTGAGCGCCGGAATAGGTATTTCCTTTCAGGGAAAAGGTTTCTACGTGAACGATTCCCATTCCGGCGAAAATCACAACTGCGGCGGTTCGTGCCCGAATTGCAGCCATTCGTAAGCGATGGATACGAAAAAAGCCCGCTTTTTTTGCGAAAACTGCAACACCGAAGTACGGCGCGATGCGAAATTTTGCAGTAAGTGCGGGCATTTTTTTGCGTCGGTACGGTGCCCGGTCTGCGGCAAAACCGGCAGTCCGTCTATATTCAAAGAGGGCTGCCCGGTCTGCGGGTATGCCGTCGGAACGTCCGATGAAAGCGACGAAGCGGAAAAACCGATAAAAAGCAAATTATCCCGAAATCTCAAAAAGAAAATAAAATCGGCGTTTGAAAACGCTCCGATTCAAGACCGTCCGCGTTCCAAAGACAAGAACGATCAGCTGCCCGTATGGATATACGCCGTTACCGGCGGAATCCTCGTTGCACTGATCGTCGTTCTGTTCCGGTATTCGCTATTCTGACACCGCGGTGCAGCGCAGCGTCAGTTCCGCTCCGCTTTCGATGATTTCCGCCCGTACGGAACTGATACCGTTTTCGTTTTTCAGCGTTGCATCGGTAATCACCGTGCCCGCTTTCAATCCCGGCAGCGCGTGCTGATCGGGCAGAAACGTAACGTACGGCGGTTCGTACCGCACGACCTTGCCGGTAACGAACGAGCCGGTCTTCGGATGCACGAACAGCAGTTTGCATCGTTCGGCGGCATTGCCTTTACCGGTGCATTCGGGAAGCGGAACGCTGCCGCCGTGTGCCGCTTCGTCCGAACGCAGCGGCACGCTTTCGGCTATCACCGATTCGACGGTAACCGGAAAATCGGACGCCTCGCTATCAGCTTCATCCGCCGCGTTGGCTGCATCCGCCTCATCGGCTTTTTCATCGGCAATCACCAAGCCGCCCGCAGATTCCGCGCCGCCTTGCAGCAGTCCGCGCAGTTTTGCAAGCTGCGCTTCGTCCGTTCCAGTGATATATCCGCGAACACCCAGCCAATGCGCCTTTTGTATTTCCGATTCGTCGAAACCGGCCGGCGCAAGCAGCACGATATCGGGCTTGAATCCGGGAATGCAGCTTTCGGCGTACTGAATGAACGTTTTCCACTGGCGCGGGTAATCGACCGCACTCAGGATGACCAAATGCGGCGTAATCTCTTCCACGTTGTCGAGCGCTTTCAGCAGCCAAGTATACGTAATCGTATCGTAGCCGGCGTCGTGCGCGTACGACACGAGCAAGTCCGTATTATTTTTTGATGCAGAAACGATGAGCGCTTTCATTCCGTCCCCAGATTTTCAACAGTGTAATCGTATATCTGCCAGATACCGTCGCGCTGCCGCACGTAATACACATACCGTTTTTTCTCGCGATACGTATCGTATTTGAACCATTGCGTCGTCGTAACCGTTCCTTCCGTTTGCGAATAAACGGTTTTATCGATCGTATATTTTTCGGGAATGGACACGATGTTCATATCCATACGGGCCTGCATCAAATCGGTCTTGTAATTATCGAGCATTCGGCTGCGGTCAGCCGCCGAAGCCGCGCGGTATTTACGGCTGCGAACTGCGTCGCGCAGCAGCATTTGTTCAACGTCCATATACAGAAAAAACTGATCCCACAAGCTGCGCTGCCGGGCAATGATAGTCTGTTCGACCACCTTATCGGGAGAGATCGCTTCGGGCTGCAAAAGCTGCGCGGTTACCGGCGCCACGGGAATCGCCGAAGAAGCCGCCGCGGAAGGCGAGGGACGTACTTCAAGCGTCAGCCTGTTCGAGGTAACCGCGGAGATCGCACGCGATTTGTACAATTCCGGATAAAAAACGACTTCCGCATAATATACCGACGGATCGGAAACGACGACGTAATCTTTCAAATTTTCCGTAAACGCGTATTCTTCGCCGCATTCAAGCGATATCTCGCGGAAATACACAGTCTGAAGCGTCGTCCGTTTACGGATAAGCGTGTCGGTCTGCGCGAGCTTTGCGTTTTTCGCCGTGAACACGTTGAAATCGACGCTGAACGTACGGTCGTCCGCCAATTTGAACCGGAGCGTTTCCGAACCGGTGTTTTTAACCGTAACGTGCACGTAAACCGGATTATCCACCGCGCTGCCCGGATAATACATCGTTTTATTGTAAAATCTGACCGATACCGATATGTCGGGATTCACAGGGGCCGAAGATGTTTGTCCGAAGGACTGGGCAAACATGATAAAACCCGTTATAATAACCGCAGCAATACGTTTCAATATGGTTTCTCCTATATAAAATTCGGAACAGTATACAGATACTTTATTATCGGACAATATATATGAATACATTATTATCAAATTCTTTGCAAGAGACAGTTCATCACTGGGACAGCGTCGGTTCAGCCGTACGGTTGTTTTCTTCCGATTCGGCCGTTTTTCCATACGAATTGGAAGGCGTACAGGGAAGTCTGTACGCGTTTTTAATCGCCGAATACGCCGCTGCGAATCCGGGTGCAACGATAGTCATCATCGTGCCGAATGAAAAGGACGCGCAGGATTTTGAACTCGACTTGTCGGCCGCCGCCCCCGGCGTATCAGTGGAAAAACTGTCCTGGTGGGGAATGGTGCCGTATCGAACAGTGCCGCGCGGATCGTCCGTATTCGGCGAACGGGCGGCGCTGCTGGCAAAACTTGCCGCACGCCGTGAAAAAGCTATACAAACGGCCGTACCGCCGTCTGGCACTTCAAATTCTGCCGATACGGCAATTTTTATCGTGACACAGCGCGCGCTTCAGACACCGGTGCCGCCGCCTGACTACGTAGAATCGCTGCTTTTCCGCATAAGAAAAGGGGACAGTTTTGACCCCGCGGCGATCGCGGAACGCTTGTCCGCCCAAGGATACACCAGAGTTCCGCGCGTTACCGTCCGCGGTGAGTTCACGCTGCGCGGAGAAGTACTCGATATTTTCATGCCCGGACAACAGTGCGCGCACCGGATCGTATTCGATTTCGACACGGTGGAACAGATTAAAACTTTCGACCCGGAAATGCAGAATTCGCTAGAAACGCTCGGCGAACTGTTGATTTATCCGATGAAAGAAGTCGTCTGGACGGACGAGTTTGCCCACAAACTTGAAACGGTTCTGCGTACGTCGAACGAATACGCACCGGTTAAAACGAACGTCCTGACCGAAGACGGCAAAAATCCGGAAGACGTTTATTCGGCAGCGGCGGACAAACTGATCGGTGAACTGCTGATTCAGCGGGAGAGTGAAGGCGAAGAGCTGTTTTATTCGCTGCTGTTCGACCGCGCCCATTCGATTCTCGACTATCTGGACGCACGGGCGACGGTGTTTTTCTTCGATTACGACCGGCTCGACAATGCGCAGGAAAGTTTCGAGCGCGAATATACAGGTTTGTACCGCAAAGCCCGCGTCGTGCAGCCCGTGCCGCCGCCGCAGCAGCTCTTATTCAAATTCGGAGAACTCGTGCCCGTTCACGAAAAACGGGTACTGTTCAGAACGCTCCATACGAACGTCGTCGAACAGGCGACGCAGGAAAAAACGGGCAAACGGCGGCTCTTTTTTGAAGCCGATCCGCCCAGAAGTTTTTTCGGCAACATCAACTATCTGAAAGAATCGATCGCGTCGCTCGTCGCCGACGGCTGGACCATCTATATTTACGCAGACAGCGAAAACCAGTCGCTGCGCGTCAAAGAACTGCTCAAGGATTTTGCCGACAAACCGGTCGTCGTCGTTCCCGAAGCGCTTTCGGCCGGGTTCGGCATACCTGCGCTCAAAGTGCTCGTCGTTCAGGAAAACGAAATATTCGGACGGCGCAAACATATTCCCAAATCGGTCAAACACGTTAAAAGCGCCGTCATCGACACGTTCGTAGAACTCAATCCGGGCGATTACGTCGTGCACGTCAATTACGGCATCGGGCTGTTTAAAGGCATCGAGCGCGTTAAAGCGATGGGAAACGAACGCGATTATATCAAACTCGAATACGACGATGAAGAAATCGTTTTTATCCCGATCGAGCAGGTCAACCTGGTTCAGCGTTACATCGGCAACGAAGGCTGCGCGCCGCGGCTCGACCGGCTCGGCTCAAAAAGCTGGGAAAACCGTAAAAATAAAGTCAAAAAATCGGTCGAAGACATTGCGCAAAAACTGATCGACTTATATTCGCGGCGCAAAGCGGCACGCGGGTTTCCGTTTCCCAAAGATACCGAGTGGCAGACGGCGTTCGAAGCGGCGTTTCCGTACGACGAAACCGACGATCAGCTTACCGTAACGGCGGAAGTTAAAGCCGACATGGAAAAACCCGTTCCGATGGACAGGCTCATATGCGGAGACGTCGGCTACGGAAAAACGGAAGTCGCCATGCGAGCCGCGTTCAAGGCCGTCATGGGCGGAAAACAAGTGGCGTTTCTCGCGCCGACGACGATTCTTGCCGAGCAGCATTACGAAACCTGCACCGAACGCTTTGAAAACTTTCCCGTCAGAATCGCTCACATGTCGCGCTTCGTCTCCAAAGCCGAACAGAAAAATATCCTTGAAAAGCTCAAAACCGGCGGCGTCGATATTTTGGTGGGAACGCACCGTATCATTCAAAAAGACGTAATTTTTAAAGAGCTCGGCCTGATGATCATAGACGAAGAGCAGCGATTCGGCGTCAAGGACAAAGAACGGCTCAAGGAACTGAAAACCAACATCGACTCGCTGGCCATGAGCGCGACGCCCATACCGCGAACGCTGCACATGAGTCTGCTGAAAATCCGCGACATGAGTCTGCTCACCACGCCGCCGCAAAACCGGCAGCCGATCGAAACCGTCATCGACAGCTATAACGACGATCGCGTCGCCACCGCTATCAGACGTGAAGCAGAACGCGGCGGACAGGTGTTCTATCTGCACAATCGCGTTGAAACGCTTGAAGAAACGCGCATAAAGCTGGAACAGTTGGTTCCCGAAATGCTCGTAGACACGGCGCACGGCCAAATGAGCGCGGGCGAACTTGACGACATATTCCGCCGCTTCAAAATGGGCGGTTTTCACGTACTCGTGGCGACGACGATTATCGAAAACGGTATCGACATTCCGAACGTCAACACGATAATCATCGACCGCGCCGACATGTACGGAGTGTCGCAGTTGTACCAGCTGCGCGGACGGGTAGGCCGCAGCGACCGCAAAGCGTACGCGTACCTGCTGTATCCTGAAAACAAAGCGCTCTCCGAAATCGCCATGAAGCGGCTGCAGGTTATCAGCGACTTTACGGAACTCGGGTCAGGATTCAAAATCGCCATGAAAGATATGGAAATCCGCGGCGCAGGCAATCTGCTGGGAAAAGATCAATCCGGCGAAATGTATTCGGTCGGATTCGACTTGTACCTGCGGTTGCTTGAAGAAGCGGTACAGCGGCTCACGAACGATCATTACGAAGCGGAAAACGAAGTGCTGCTTGAACTCGAATATACCGGATTCATTCCCGATTCGTATATTACCAATCCGCAGACGAAAATGGAGATTTACAAAAAGATTTCCGGCATTGCAAATCGCGACGAGCTTGAACGGATGTACGGAGAATTGCAGGATCGGTTCGGCCCGATTCCGGACGAGGTTTCGAGTCTGCTGTCGCTCGCCGAAATCAGGATTATCTGCAAAAAACTGCACATCGCCACGCTCAGGGAACGCGGCGGAAAGGTCAACATCGAATTCGCGCAAGTGTCCGGTATTTCGGTTGAAAAAGTGTTGCGGCTCATCAAGGAAAGCGGCGGCCGTGTAAAATTGGACGCAGCCCGCCCGAACGTATTGCTGCTTGAAATCGGTAAAATCGGATTAAAAGAAAAGAGTGAGTTTATCCGCGAAAAACTGGAAACATTGCTTGCATAAAGAAGCGCTCGGCGCTTCGGGAGGTTATTATGATAAAAGCAGTCATTTTCGATTACGGGAACGTGATTTCGGTAACGCAAACCGGAGATTATACGAAAGAAATGGAAGCAATGACCGGTGTTCCGGCCGCCGTATTTAAAACCGTGTACGACCGATTTCGCTTTGAATTCGACCGCGGTACGATTACCGGCGCGCAGATGTACGCCCAATTGCTTGAAGCGGAAGGTTACCGCGAATTGGCGGCAAATACCGAGCTCATGAGCAAAATCGCATTGCTCGACATGCAAAGTTGGCGGCCGTTTCACCAGGACGTAACGGAATGGGGCCTCGGTCTGCAAAAACAGGGTTTCAAGCTCGGAATTCTATCGAACATGCCGTGCGAATTTCTGGCCTGTTACGGAAAAGACATTCCGTTGTTTACCGCCGCCGACTACGCCTGTTTTTCCTGCAACGTCCGTCTCATCAAACCGGAACCCGCAATTTATCACGATGCGCTTGCAGGTTTGAACGTTCAACCCGAAGAAGCCGTTTTTTTCGACGACATCGCCGAAAATATCAAGGCCGCTCAAAACCTCGGAATACACGGATGCCTGTGGACCGGACTTGAACAAGGAAAAACGGATTTCAATCGCTTAGTGGAAACGTACGGCTCATATCACCGCGAGGCATGAAAGTGAGTGGCTAGGGCAAACGTAATGTTTTGCCCTTTTTCGCTGTCTTTTAAGCTTCTGATAATGTATATTCTGTCTACCAATAACTGCTAACATCTGCCAAATCATTATTTTACACATTTTTCCCGTAAAACACCTACGGCATCCGTTCTTTTTTACATAAGAAAACACAGCGTAATTATAAAACACAATCAACACTTAATAATACATGAAAGGTTATAAAAAAAATATACAGGCTCACAATCAACCTTAACTATAAAAATCTCAGCACCGTAAGTGTTATAAAAATCCGTATACAAAATAATACATGTATATAAATATTCCAGCTGACAACGTTTTCAACCTCGAGCGTCTGAGCGGTTTCATCTGATTGGAATAATAGTGTCCCGTACAATAAAAGTCAAAGTTCGGAACAGAACGGTCTGATTCTCTCGCCTCGATAAGCTGTTAATAAGAAAAATTCATTTGCCGAAAATTGATGCTCATCAAAAGACCGACGCAAATCATTCCCGTCCACAGCGACGATCCACCGTACGACAAAAACAACAGCGGAATACCGGTTATAGGCATAATTCCCATGACCATACCGACGTTTACTACAAAATGAAAAAAGAACATTGCCAGAATACCGGATGAAATATAATAGCCGTACAAGTTTTTCGTATTTCTTATGATTACGATTATCCGAAACAACATAATAAAATACACAAAAAAAACGACGGCGCTGCCCAAAAAGCCCCATTCCTCCGACAGAATACTGAAAATGAAATCCGTACTTTGCTGCGGCAAAAACCGATAATGACTTTGAGTACCGTTCAGGAACCCCTGCCCGAACAAGTTGCCGGAACCGATTGCAACCTTTGACTGAATGATATTCCAACCCGCGCCGAGCGGATCGCAATTCGGATCGATAAACACGATCAAACGTTTAATCTGATACGGTTTCAGTACGTGCGCGGCTGCAATGGACGCGGCAAGCGCAAACGTAATGATACCGAACGCATAGGCAATCCAGTAGTAATACTTGTTTTTGAACAGCGCGTTTCCGATAATCCCGATCAGACTGATACTTCCGGCAGCAATAATAATGATAAATCTGATCCGGTCGTTCGTAAAAATCTTTATCCATGGAATGGAACGCCGCGCAATTTCCGCTTCCCAAACCGGAAGTACGGTAAAAACGACGGTCAGCAGACCGGCGCAGAAAACCATCATCAGATATCTGACCGGAATTCCCGCCATAAAACACATGACCAGAAAAATCGGAATATACACGCTTGCGGTGCCCAAATCCGGCTGAAGCAAAATCAACAACAGCGGAACGAGCATGATGCACAAGGACCAAATAAAACGCCGTCGCGGCGCCACGCTGTCCGAACGTTCAAGATACCATGCAAGAAAAATGATATAAATGATTTTACAGAATTCGGACGGCTGAATTCCCAAGTCGCCGATACCGAGCCAGCTGCGCGCACCGTTGACGTATTTACCGAAAAAAACCGTATAAAGCAGAATCACAACGAGACCGATAAAAAACTTGGGCGCGTGCCGCATGAATTTCCGATAATCGAGTACGGCAGTCGTGATCATCAGGATAATGCCCGTACCGGCAAAGATAAGCTGCTTGATATATTCGTTTGAAACCGAAATTCCGGACGAGTTGATACCGGACGAATAAATGAACGCAATTCCGAATCCGGTCAAAAGCAGTACGCAGAAAAAGAGAATAAAATCGAATAACGACAAAAAATGCAACTTCATATTTATTCCTTTTATTCCTTTTATTCCTGACGTCCCACGGGACGGGTCAAATATCTGAAACCGAGGGCATCGATCGCTTCTTCATACGACTGATTGGCAAAAATCCCCTGCATGATAATATTGGTTGCATACGGTGCCCACCATTCCCACTGATTTACGGCTTCAACCAATACGGCGGTAACAACGGCGTCTTCCGGCGGCGCGTCGTACGGTGCGTACGCGATGAACCAGGAATGCCACTGATTTTTATACTGCGCGACTTCACCGGTTCCGGATTTTCCAGCAATCTGAACCACTTTATTGTTCAGAGGAAACTGTACCGTTCCGTCCGTAACCGTATAGCGCATGTCGGCCTGCACGGTGTTCCACACCGAAGAATCGATACTTGACTCATGCAGCACTTCCGGTTCAACGCGGGAAATGACATCATTGGTAACCGGATCACGAACTTCTTTGAGCAGATGCGGCTTGTATATTTTTCCCTCGTTCACCACCATGGCAACGGCATCGGCCATATGCAGCGGCGTTACCAGCGTGTACCCCTGCCCGATCGACGTACTCATCGTGTCACCGCCGAGCCATTTTTCATGGTATCGCCGTTCTTTCCAATGCGCCGTAGGAATGAATCCCGCAGACTGGCTCGGCAAATCGATATCCAGCGGCTGCCCGAGTCCGAATTCTTTTGCATAAGAAGAAATCAGATCGATACCGAGATAATCACGACCGATCGTCCAGTAATAAACGTTGCACGACTGTGCAAGCCCGTTTTTCAAATCCATATAACCGTGTCCGGGCGGCCCGATGTGGCAGTGAAACGTACGGTCGCCGTATTTCAGCAATCCGGTGCACTCTATCACTTTATCCTGCGGGAACGCGTTCTCGGCAAGCATCGCCGTCGACATGATCACTTTAAATGTCGATGCAGGCGGATACGCGGCGTTCACCGCGCGATTGAGCAGCGGATTGTTTTTAGCCGCGGCGACCTTTGCATATTCAGCGGAAGAATCTTCCGCACTGAACAGATTGGAATCAAAATACGGATACGAAACCATCGCGAGTATTTCACCCGAAGCGGGCTTCAGCACGACCACCGCACCGACACGGGTGCCGAGTGCCTTTTCAGCCAATTCCTGAATTTTCAAGTCAAGCGTCAGTACCAGATTTTTACCCATTTCGGGTGTCCGAACGGTCAGCGCATCCGAAAGCAAGCGGCCGCGCGCGTCAACCGTCGTAGATTCGGTGCCCGATTTCCCCTGCAACAGCAAATCGTATTGTTTTTCGATACCGGTTTTGCCGATAATGCTCGTATTCGTATAGCCCTGATTGTACAGAACTTTCAGCTCTTCACGGGTAATATCGCCGACGTAGCCGATAATATGCGACACGGAACCCGTTTCAACGTAGTTTCTGATCGGCTTGGATCTCCATGAAACACCGGGCAGATCGGTGCTGTTTTCCGCAATATCGGAAATGATGCCGAACGGAACGCTCGACTTTATTTCAACGGATGTGTACGAACGCCGCAAATTCTTCGGGATTTTCGTATCAATCACCGTCTTGTCGATTCCGAGCAGCGCGGCAAGCTTCGAGGCAACCGTATCGTATTTATCCGCCGGAATTTCACCGGGAATCAAGTCCACGGCGAACGAATCGGTATTTACGACCATCGGCAGCGTCGCGTTCCGGTCGTAAATTTCTCCGCGCTGAGCCGGTATCGTTTTCATCCGGCTGGAAATGGATTCGGACTGTTTGCGGTACACGGCGCCTTCAAGCACCTGCATTGAAAACAGTTTCATCGTATACACGGCGAACAATACCGTTATCATCGTTCCCAAAATCCACAGCTTCGGATCTTTTTTCAGCGACCGCCCCGATTTATCCCGCAAATCGTTTACGCGCATTACAGTGTTTTCTCCGCACAGAGGGAAGCAAACAACCGTAAAAAGGCAAAGACGGCCGGCGTCAGCAGCGTATTCACGGTCAGTTCAAATACGAACGCTGCTGAAAACAGATCGTACGCAATAACTCCGTTCGGAAAAAAGAACGAAACGACGTACAGCAGCAGCGCCTTGAAAACGGTTGCGATAAATCCGAGGACGGCCGGAATCATAAAACCGGAAACGTTCAATGATTTGTGAAACAGGCCCGCCGCAAAACCGATCACCGTCCGCAGCAGGCAATTCAATCCGAGCGGAGCGGCGCTTAAAAAATCAAGAAAAAGTCCTGAACAAAATCCGGCCGTCTCACCGAGCAACGAACCGTTGTACACCGAAACGAACAAAACGGTAATCAGCAATAAATCGGGAACAGCCGGCAGCAGCATGATATTTGAAAGCAGCGCCGTTTCAACGAGCGCGCACAGCAGCAGCAGGAAAAGACTTGAAACGAAAGCCCGGATCATTCGGCAACTCCTTTCATATCGACGACGATCACCGTTTCAAGACGGGCAAAATCGATTATCGGCGTCAGTTCTATGTTCAGGGAAGAATCATAATCCTGCACCGTTATCCGGGATATGGAACCGATGGCAATATCTTTCAGATAATTCTCGTTTTCACCGGACGTAACGATGATATCGCCGTACTGCAATTCGGCGAGAACGCGTTTTTTAATATATTCCATCGACAACGGGAGATCTCCCGATCCCAAACCGCTGACTATCCCGACGTCCCGCGTCTTCTGAATACGAGCCGAAACGTTGCAGTCGTAGTCGTACACCGGCATCACCAGACTCGTCACGTAACCGACGCTGATTATTTTGCCCACGAGGCCGACCGTTCCGTTCTGCACCGCGATAACCGGCATATTTTTTCTGATGCCGTGCCTGCTGCCCTTACTGATCGTCAGCGCCGAGTATTGACTGTTCGGATCACGCCCGATAATCTGAGCCGGAAAATTGGTATATTCAAATTGTTCGGTAAAGCCGAGCTGTTCGCGCAACCGCTCGTTTTCCTTTCTCATATCGGCGTTGGCTTGCTGCATGTATTCGTAATTATGCAGCTGCTCTGTCAGCCGTTCGTATTCCTTACGCAGCACGCGAATCTCGTTTACCGCTGAAACGGCACCCTTAATGCCGTTTCCCACGGCACTGACGCCTTTTTGCATCGAGGAGAATACGGTAAATCCGAGAGTCTTAAAATCGACGATAAATCCGCCCGACGACAGCGCGAGCATCGTTCCCGATAAAATCACCAGAAAAACGAAGACGAACAGCGGAAGACGGAAATGCAAGCGTTTTCGTTGAGCCATGCAGCCGATCCGCTTAATTGTTCAGGTTATCGTAAATACTTCGGTCGGAAGATATGTCGCGGAACAGCTCGAACGCCTGACCTGCTCCGATAGCGACGCATTCCAACGGATTTTCAACCAGAATAACGGGAACGCCGGTTTCTTTTGAAATGAGCTTGGGCAGCCCTTTCAGCAGCGAACCGCCGCCGGTCATGACGATACCGCGTTCAACGATATCGGCCGCAAGTTCGGGCGGCGTCTTTCCCAGCGTACGTTTAATTTCTTCCACTATCTGCGTAACCGGGTCTTTGAGCGCTTCGCGCACTTCCACGGAATCGATTTCAAGGCGCCGCGGAAGTCCGGTAATAGCGTCGGTTCCTTTTATTTCCATTTTTTCGATATTTTTGTCCGGCGCGGCGTTTCCGATTTCCATTTTGAGCCGTTCCGCAGTCTGCTGCCCGATAACCAGATTATGCACGCTGCGTACGTGTTTGATAATCGCTTCGTCGAATTCGTCGCCGCCCAAACGGATGGCACTCGTAATAACCATGCCGCCGAGCGAAATGACGGAAACTTCGGTCGTACCGCCGCCGATATCGCACACCATATGACCGGCCGGTTCGTTGATCGGAATCTGGGCACCGATTGCAGCCGCGAGAGATTCGGCGATACATTCGACTTCTTTGGCGCCGGCTTTTACGGCAGCTTCCTCTACAGCGTGTTTTTCAACTTCAGTAATGCACGTGGGAATACCGATCTTCATGCGGGTCGATTTGAAAATCTGATGGCGCGGAATTATTTTTGAAATGAAATACCGGATCATCTTTTCGGTACTGTCCATATCGGCTATAACGCCGTCTTTCAGCGGACGAATCGCGGTAATGTTGCCCGGAGTTTTCCACAGCATACGTTTCGCTTCAGCTCCGACGGCAACGACTCGATTCGTCCCTTTTTCAACGGCGACGACCGACGGTTCGTTTATTACGATACCCTGTCCGCGTACGTATATCAGCGTATTGCAGGTTCCAAGATCTATACCGATATCTGTAGAAAACTTATCAAAAAATCCCATACACCCATCCTTGTTCTATTTGTATTCGGCCATTTTTTTTAAGGCGCCCTGATGATTCACGTCGATACGGAGCGCTTTGCGCCATTCCGCGCGGGCTTTAATCAAGTCGCCCCGATTTTCATATATTACACCAATTCCATAGTACGCGTCAGCAGAATTCGGATCTTTTTCAAGAATTGTTTGAAATTCCGCCAACGCTTCGGAAAAATTCTTTTCATCGAGATAAATCTGTCCCAGCAGCGCGTGACTTTTCAGTTTCAGTACGTCGTCGGAACTGTCCATGTTTATCCGGTGCAGATATGCCTTTGCCGCAGTCGGCTGACCGTTCTTATAATACTGCTCCGCAATGGACAAAAGCAATACGTCCGATTCGCGGACTAAAAGCGCTTCCGTAAAAGCCGCGATACTTTCACGCGTCATCCCCAACGCAGCGTAACTCAAGCCCAAATATTCGGGAATATCGTCCGCCGAATATCCGGCATCCTGTGCCGCACCCAAATACGCTACGGCAAGATCGCTGTAGTAATGATACGCCGAAAGCGTATTCTTGTAAAAATACGCTTTACCCAGCATGTACATGATCTGCGGCTGAACCGATTTTTTTGCGGACAGAAGCGCGACGCGCAAACAATTTATAGATTCGTCCAGATAAGACTGCGCCTGCACCGTGTCCGTCTGCGCGACGGCAAGGTAAAATCCCGCATAGCCGCGGAACGTGAGCGCCGTATTGTGTAGGATTTTCTTTTCAAGAATCAAAGACGTCATATCGTACACCGCTTCATACCGGCCCGCGTTCCACTGCGCGTATATGTCGTCGATTTTTACCGAAGAAGCCGTCCGTGAATGAACGAAGCGATATACCGGAATCGCGATCGCCGCCGCAACGGCGATAATCAATACGCACACGGCAAAACGGCGAAAAAACGTATTTTTCCGTCTGACAATATCGCGCCGCATGTCGTATTTCTTTTTCATCGTCACCGCAATTCCTACAAATATAAAAAAAGCAGAAGATACCGTAAGCCGGGTTCTGTTCCCCGCGATGAACCGAATACGGTTCATCGCGGCATGGCCATCTATCCAGAGTGCAGATTACCCTGCACTTCAAGCGGTCTACCCGTAACTGCGGAAAGGAACCCTTTCCGTATCGGAATTACAGTTACTGCTTGACCTTGCTCCAAATGAGGCTTGCCCTGCGGCATCCGTTACCGTCTGCCCGGTGGGCTCTTACCCCGCCTTTTCACCCTTACCCCGTCGCCGGGGCGGTTTATTTTCTGTTGCGCTGTCTGTCAGAACCGCGACCCGAAAGCCGCAATTCCGCCCGGTCGTTAACCGGCATTTTTTCCGAAGGAGCCCGGACTTTCCTCTCCCGGTTGCACGGAGTATCGTACAACCGGCAGCGGCCACGTATCTTCTGCTCGATATCCAACTATTCGTCGAAATCCATTTCCTTGGTATCTTCCCGTTCGTCCTCTTCGGCGTCGTCTTCAAATTCTTCGTCTTCAAAATCGTCGTCAAGGTCTGCAAGACTCCCGGCGTCTTCAATATGAAAGTATTCGTTTTCGCCGTCCGTCTGTTCTTCATAAAACAGAATACGGCTGCAATACGGACAGAACACGATTTTATCGCCGTTATGGACTTCGTTTGCAAACTGAGCCGGCAGAATCATGTGACAACCGTCGCACACGTTGCCTTTTACCGCAACGATACCTTTGCCCTGTTTGCTCTTTATGATACGTTCAAATTTGAAAATGATTTCAGGATCGATGCCGGGAACGATTTCCGCCTCGCTTTTTTTAAGCTCGGCAAGCTGCGCTTTGTAGCCGTCGATCGTGCGGGCAAGCGATTCTTTACCGGAATCGAGTTCCGTCTGCTGCGTGTCGATCAACTGCTTCGTCTGCTGCAGCGACTCGTTCAGATCGGCAAGAGATTTTTCTTCTTTCTGGAGGTCTTTACGGATCTGGGTTTCCCGTTCCGTTGCGTCTTTGATTTCCTTATCGAGCGCTTCGTATTCGCGGTGTGTCGTAATGGAATCCATGCCTTTTTCTCCGCGTTCACGGGCGGCGATCGCTTCTTCCAAATCGCATCTGAGTTTGGCGTTTTTTGCCTTTACTTCTTCGTATACGGCGTTCTTTTCGATGTATTCTTTTTTGAGACGGGCGAGCAATTCATCCTGAGAATTGAGCAGCTTCGGCGAATCGTCGATTTTCGATTCTATCTCATATTTTTCTGCAAGAATATCTTGCAGCATCTGTAATTTGTCAAACACATCCGTCATTTCCATGAAACAAACCTCTTACATTCTGTTGGTATAATTTATACTATTATTCTTTTAATGTCTAGGGCGCAGCGGGTCAATCTATGTAATCCCGCAATCCGCCGGAACGCCGGGGATGCCGAAGCCGCCGCAGCGCTTTTGCTTCTATCTGACGGATACGCTCGCGGGTAACGTTAAAATACAAGCCCACCTCTTCCAGCGTGAGGGAAAATCCGTCGTCAAGTCCGAACCGCATTTTGAGAACTTCCTGTTCGCGCGGCGGCAGCGTCGCCAGAATCGAACGCAGATGGTCTTGCAGCATCGTGTAAGCCGTCTTCGCGGCGGGATTTTCGACTTCCTTATCTTCGATAAAGTCTCCAAGCAGAGAATCTTCTTCTTCACCGATCGGCGTTTCAAGCGAAATGGGTTCACGCGCAACGCTTTTCACCTGTTTGACGCGATTCACCGGCCAGCCCAGCTGAGCGGCGATCTCTTCGTCGGTCGGCTCGCGTCCGAAGCGCTGCATCAGCTGACGCGATTCGCGCACCACTTTATTGATTTGCTCGATCATGTGCACCGGTACGCGGATCGTACGCGCCTGATCGGAAATGCTGCGCGTGATAGCCTGGCGTATCCACCAGGTGGCGTACGTGGAAAACTTATAGCCTTTGCGGTACTCGAATTTTTCGACCGCCTTGATAAGACCGATGTTGCCTTCCTGCACCAGATCGAAAAACTGCAATCCGCGGTTCGTATATTTTTTTGCGATGGAAACGACCAATCGCAGGTTCGCGTTGATAAGGCGGTTTTTCGCTTCTTTCATCATGCGCCGGCCGCGATCGATTTCTTTCGCCATCGAAAGGATTTCCGAAACGTCGTTTTCAAATTCGTATTCGAGACGGCGCAGTTTGCGGTCTATTTTCTGAATCTGCGTATACACTTCGCGGATTTCATCCGCGGACATACCCAAGTCGTATTCGAGCTTCGTCCGTTCGGATTTTATGGCGATCCGCTTACCCAGACTGCGCAATTCGCTGTAATCGGAAATACGCAGTTCTTTCGCTTTCTTTTCCTGCCGGTGCCGATATTCGCTGATACGCTTGGTTGCTTCAATAAACCGGGTGGAAAAGCGTTCGATTTCTTCGGACTGAATGTCTATGAGCTGCAGCGACGGCAAAATCTTTTCACGAAGCTCCACCAGATTGGAATCTTCAAAAATCTGCCGGGTCTGATCCACTTCGTACAGCTGTTTTTTCAGCTGCATATATCCTTTCATGTCCGCAAAAACCGGTTTGATATGTTCACTGTAACTCGTCTTGAGCCGGCGCTTTTCCGTCATTTCTTCGTTGATTTCCTTGCGGTTCCGGCCGGGTTCGTGTATGTCGATGCGCGAAAACGCACGTATTCCGATGCTGTAAAATTCGGGAATCAGGATACCGGATTTTTTAATCACGTTTTTAATGATATTTTCGCCGTCTTCCATTTTTTTTGAAAGGAAAACTTCCTGCTCCGCCGTCAGCAGATGCTCTTTACCGATTTCGCGCAGATATAATCTGACCGGATCGTCTCCGCTTGAATCCTTATCGTTGTAGACCAGCCGTTTGCGCTCAGGTTCTTCGGGTTTGGTTTCTTCCTCGGTAGAATCGTCGTCGTCCGACGCGTCGTCAGCCGAAGCGTCGTCAGCCGAAGCGTCGTCAGCCGAAGCGTCGGCATCGTCCAGCGTGTCTTCTTCTTCGATTTGGACGTGATTTTTTTCGAGCAGCATCAAGACGTTTTCCATCTTGTCGGTGTTCAGAATTTCAGGAGGCAAGTATTCGTTAAGTTCATCCCAGGTAACCGAATGTTTTGTTTTTCCGTATTCAAGCAGTTTTGTAATCGCAGGATCGAGTTCATCCATCAGTGTGCATCCTTATTTATTGTTTAATTCATAATCAAGAGTCATTTTTTCTGAAAGAAGCGCATCCAACTCTTTTTGATCTTCGAGCGTTGCAACTTTGAATTGGCGGATCCGGTTCATGAGCCGAGTCCGCTTGCGTTCCAGACTGTTTCGTTTAATAAGTTTTATACTGTCTTCGATCAGTTGGTGCGGATTTTCGGCATATTCGCCGGAAGTAACAACTTTTGCTACCATATTTTTTACTTGTTCACCGCCGCATTTTGCCAGTATACTGCTATACGAAACCGAATCTTCCCGGTAACATTCTTCCAGTGTAATAAATAAACTTCTTGCCAGCGGATCCTCAAAATCGTCCGCAGTCAGCGTCGTGCGCATCAGAGCGAAAGAATCAAAATTCGAGATAACGACCAATACGGCACGCAGTTCCGCGTTCAATTTGATAGAAACGTTTCCGCTGTGTTCGCCGGTATCGCTTTCATGCGCGCTGATACGCTTTCGGGCGTCAGCCCGATTCGTAAAATCCCTCTTAACCGCCTCCGGATTAAGATTAAATGTCTGCCAAAGCAACGCGAGACACGATTCTTTCTGCATGTCCGATTTCAGCGCATCAATGTAGGGAAAAAATGCCAACGCAGCTTTCGTCTTACCCTCGGGGGTATCGATTTGATGTTCTTTCGCTAAAATAGACAACAAATAATCACTATCTATTATAGCGTTTTTTACGTAATTAGTCAACGTATCCCGACCGTATTTGATCATAATCTCCGCAGGATCTTTGGCTCCTTGCAATTGAATGATCTTCACCGTCAAATCCGCTTCCCGGCACAGCAAAATGGCTTTCCAAGTAGCCGCTTTGCCGGCACCGTCGCTGTCGAACGACAAATACACCGTATCGGCGAACGAACGCACCAGTTTCACCTGTTCGCCCGTAAGCGCCGTTCCCAACGGAGCGACCGCGTTCGTAATGCCGCACTGATGATACGCGATAACGTCCATATAGCCTTCGCAGAAGATGACCGATTTGCTTTCACGGATCGCCTGCCGGGCAAAATTGAACGCGTACAGCGTTTCGCCTTTTTTATACTGAATAAGATCGCCGGAATTGATATATTTCGGACCGTCGCCGTGCAGCAGTCTGCCGCCGAACGCCACGACTTGGCCCTTACGGTCGAATATCGGAAACATCAGCCTGTCTGAAAAAAAAGACACACCCTGATACTTTTTCGAGAAAAGGCCGGATTTTTCCAGAAATTCCGCGCTGTAGTTTTTTCCGCGCAGAAATTGCCCGAGCCAATGCCGGTCGGCAGGCGAATAACCGAGTTTAAACTTGGCGATCGTTTCGGCGGTCAAGCCGCGCTCGGTAACGTAATCAAGCGCGAATTTACCCGCTTCCGTCGCCGTCAGGAAATAGTGATAAGAACCGGCAACCCGCGTATATAAATCGATATACTGGTCTTTCGTCGTGTCGTATTCCGGAACCTGCATTTTGCCGCCGCCGGAATAGACGACTTCCACACCGGCGCGTTTTGCAAGCGAAACGACCGCTTCGGTGAAAGATAGTTTTTCCATCGACATGCAAAAATCGATCGCGTTGCCGCCTTCGTGACAACCGAAACAATAATACATTTTACGGTCGGGCACTACGTGGAACGACGGCGTTTTTTCCGAATGGAACGGACAGCAGCCCCACCAATCGGTTCCCCGGTTTTCAAGGCGCGTATATTCACCGACGAGAGACACCAAATCGGTACGGTCGACGACGTCGCGAATCGTGTCCTGAGAAATGAGTCCCGCCATTACCTGCCCGCCGCCTTTTTGGTGTACAAGTTTCCGGCGTCAACGTGTTCGTCAAAATCGGCTGAAAAGTGATGCGCGCCGCTGGCAGGATCTACCAGCCTGAAATAATAGTACGGGGTTACCGGAGGATTCGCCGCTGCGTTCAGCGCAACGAGTCCGGGATTGGAAATCGGTCCGGGAGGAAGTCCCGCCCACAAATACGTGTTGTACGGACTTTCGAGTTTCAGATCCTTATTCGTGATGATATCAGGATGCGGGCGGCCTTCGATTTCCGTAATCACGTATTCCACGGTCGCGCACGAATACAGCCCGATTCCGCGACGCAGCCGGTTGGCAAAAACGCTCGCAATCAGCGGCGCTTCGTCGGCAAGCCGATATTCGCGCTCCACGATGGAAGCCAGCCGGACGACGTAAAACAAATCCGCCGCCGAAAGCCGTTCGGCTCCCGCAACGGTTGCGACGCGCGCAAAAAACGTGTCGGCCATCATGCGCACAACCTGTTCGGCATCCATGGCGGGATTGAAATAATACGTGTCCGGAAACAAATACCCCTCGAAACTTTCCGCCGGAATCGCATAATCGGCAAGCAGCGCCGCGTCCCGGGATGCAGCGATAAAATCGGAACGGCCGGTTACGCCGGCGTCTTCAAGCAGTCCGGCAATTTTTGAAACCGTCAATCCTTCGGGAATGCTCACGGCGATATAATCCTGTCTGCCCGATTGGATCAGCTCGAATATGTCCGCCACGGACATTCCGGAGGAAACCGTATACACGCCCGATTTGAGTTTGACGTCGGCAGCGCGGGCCGCCGCGTAAAAGAACAATTCCGAACGGATCACTCCGGCGTGCTGCAATTCCCGCGCGACGGAACGGATACTTCTGCCGGACGGAACTTCCACGCGAACCGAAACGGTTTCTTCTCCGGAAAGGGAAACCGGCCGCATCATAAACTGCCACACGGCGTATCCCGCTGCACAGCAAACGAGCAGTACGGCGAATACCGAAACGGCGATCATAACTGGGGTGTATTTTTTCATGCGCAAACCTTCCTGGTCAACCTGCCGGCGGAAAAGCGAAAACTTTCAGCACGGCTTCATTCAGTCCCGGAAAAAAGCTTCCGCTTCGTCTATAGTCATCGCACTATATAAGAAAGCAAGCATTTCGTCCCTGAACTGTTCAAGTCCCTCCGGAATCATACTATGATAACTGCGGAAAAATTTTGCAAGCAGTTCCGTTTCTTTTTGTGAAAATTCATACGAAAAAGACGCACGGCTGCCGCCGTCTGAATGCATCATAAACCGAACGAAACTCCTTCCTGCCCGAGAAACACCTGCACGTCCGTTTTCAGCACGTACTGCGCGTACCACTGCGCCGACTGCAGAATGGAATGAATCTTGCGGTCGTCGTACGCCGGTTCATGATGGAACAGATACAGCTTTTTAATGTTCCATTTTACGGCAAAATCCACCGCGTAGCAGAACGCCGAATGTCCCCAATTCGCCTTATACAGCGCTTCTTCAACCGTATACTGCGCGTCCAAAACGATAGCTTCGGCGTCGCTGAAAAATGCAGCGTTTTCGGCGGTAACTTCAAAGTCATCCGCAGACAACTCCACGTCGGTTGCGTAAATGAATTTTTTGCCGTCTTCTGTAAACGAATACGCGTACGAATTTCCCGGGTGAGACATTTTTTTACTGACGACCGTACTGTTGCCGATCCGAAACGGCTCTTTCGTCTTGATGGTATGAAACGTAATGGAGGAATGAAAAGACGTGTCGAATTGTACCGGAAAATACGGAAGCTGCATCTGCTTTGCAAACAGCGCGGGAGCCGCCGGAAACGGTGAATAAAAATGCAGCGAACATTGACGCTGATACGCCTGATCGAAAAAAGGCAATCCCTGTATGTGATCCCAATGGAAATGCGACAAAACGATATGATACGTGTTGTCCGCAGCCGGGCTTCCGTGTTTCGAGTATTCCCTGACGCCGGTTCCGCAATCCAGCAGACACACCGTACCCGCCGCGTCGGTTAATTCCACGCAAGCCGTATTGCCGCCGACCGTTCCGTACAATGAAACCGGCAGCGACGCCAGAAATCGCTCCCGTGCATCGGATGATTCGATATCGCGCGCAGAAATACGCTGAACGACGGCTTCGATTTTAGCTTTGACTTGCTGTGGTGTCAGCGGCGCCGGTACGGATCCCCGTACTCCCCAGAAACGGACATTCATACAGCCGATACTCCTATTTCATTTTCCGGATTACCGTATTGTTCCGGTAACCGGCAAGTTTTTTTTCTATTTCTTCTTTACCGTGCAATTCGCCCCGATTGATACCGGGACACGAAGCCGCTTCATCGTTCCACGCCGTTTCGTTTTCAAGCAGAAAAGACCAGAACGGATAGACGGAACACTGTAGCGGCCGCGCGGCATACGCAGTGCACTCGCCGTCCCACAAAACGCAGTCATAGCCGAGTTTTTCCTGCAAGCACAAAACGTCCGTTCCGTCGTAGTACGGAACCCACCGGCAGTACGTGCGAATGAAAACGTCTTCTTCCAAATTAAACCATCGGCACAAATTTGTCAAATCATTTCTGGACAGATACACGAATCCCGGTTCGTGTCTGCAGCAGCGAGAACACCGCTGACATGAAAATCGCAAACCGTTTTCATAAAAAACTTCCGGCAACATACGCTCCAAAAAAAAAGGGCGCTGAAATGCAACTCATTTCAACGCCCTGAAAGATGGGGAGAGAAGGATTCGAACCTTCGAAGGCGGAGCCAACAGATTTACAGTCTGCCCCCTTTGACCGCTCGGGAACCTCCCCGTTATACTTCATTCAGTAAGCCAACTCAGGGATTCGAACCCTGGACCCCGAGATTACAAATCACGTGCTCTGGCCAGCTGAGCTAAATTGGCATAACGAACGTATAGGAATATACCAGAACGCCTGCAAAGTGTCAAGCGTCTTTTATTTTTTTTCAAAAAAAACATAAAATTATAACCCCGCGTAAAACGGCACGTATTCCCGCTCGATAACCTTTTCCCACGCATACCGGTCGGCAACGCAGACGGCACCCCGTTCGATCAGCGAATACAGAGCGGACGGCTCGTTTTTCACAAGCGCCGTAAGCCGCGTCAGTACGGACAGCAGCTGCTCCGGCGTGTTTTCGGTATAGAGAAAGCCCGTTTCACCGTCGCTGATCTTATTCAGACCGCCGGTGGCGTGCGCAACGGGTACCGTGCCGAACAGCTGTCCGATAAAATCTTCCAACCCGCACGGTTCGAATTTGCTGGGCAATACGATAAAATCGGACACGGCAGTCGCAAGCCGTGAAACCGCACGGTCATATCCGCAAAAATAGACGCACCGGCCGGCATACTTTACGGCGAGATCACCCAGCGCGTTTTCAAGCAGCGCTTCACCCTGCCCGACGATGACAACCCGTGCATCCGTACGCGACGCGAGCAGCGCCGAAGCTGCCAGTATCAGGATATCGATACCTTTCTGGCTTACGATCCTGCCGTGGTAGCAAAAATAAACGGGACGCTCTCCTTTTTTTTCGTTTTGCAGATAGCCGGAGCGAACCAGCGCCGGATACGCGTCCGAAACGGCCGCTTTGCCCGCGTACGTTTCGATAAAAAATTTCCGGTTTTTATATTTTCCGTCGAGTTCGCCGTGCGCAGGCGCAAAAGCGAACGGCAGCAGCGACTTCGCCGTATCGGACGGATCGTACTTGTCGCAGTCGATACCGTTCGTAATTCCTTTAATGCGAAAATGCCTGCGGGAAAACAAGACGGACAGACCGCCGGTATCGGCGTTTGCCGGATTCAGCAATTCGTCGGCGTACCAGGGAGACACCGTGGAAAGTCCCGCGTACGCCCCCGCGAGCAGAAACGGTTCCACCGCAGCGCCGTTTACCGCCGCCGACACGAGCGGTTCCGGCAGTCCGGTATATTCGATTGCCGCGGCGACGGACGGAAATTCATGATGGTAGCCGGGGCCGGCATTGTGTATCGTAACCGCGAACCGCGTCCGGCCGAAAAAATCGCTGAAAGGCGCGAGATTGCGCGCCATGACCGGAATCAGCGCGGTCGCCGCGTCCTGACAATGAATCACGTCCGGCAGCAGACCGCAAACGGTACCGTATGCCAGAACGGCTTTTTGAAACAGGACATCCATCAGCAGCGCGTCGGCATGTCCCGTTCCGCGCTTACGGCGAGGATCGCGCCGCTCGTCTTCCGCCGTATACGTGTACACGCCCGTTTTGTCGGCAAAAATCTGATGCAGCACGAACACGAGCTTTACCCCGTTGCAGTAACCGGAATCGAATGAAACGGTATACTCTTTTTCCGCAACGCACACCTGCTGCGGTGCGACGCAATCGGGCGTGTACTCGGTAACCGCGTGAAAATCGGAACAGGCGTATCGGGGAATAAGCAGCGTAACGGCGCAGCCTTTCGCGGCGAGACCTTCGCACAGGGAACACGCGACGTTTTTGACTCCGCCGGCTTCGGCGATACCGGCGTATTCCCTGCTAATAAGCCAAAGCGTGCGGGGCACCGTGTATATCTGGTCGGTCATACGATCAATTTCCGTCAGTGCCGGAAACGAAATCCGGCCGCAACACTTCAGCGCCGCCGGTATACACGTGCACCGGCATTCTATCCGCATCCATATATGCGGTAACCAGCAGTCTGACGACGCGCGGCAGCGAACCGGCAACCACCGGTTCCGCGCTGCAAAACAGCGCCGCACGCCGTACGAGCGCACCGCACGGGCCGCGCCGTAACGCGGCGGCAGGATTGAGCGCATCCAAATCCGGAGTGACGGTAAATTGGATGGAAACGAAATCGTCTTCAGTCAGTTTATTTTCGGCAAACACGGCGGCACACAACGACGAAACCGCACGTTCAATTTCAATTTCGGAATTTTCGCAGCAAACCGCGCCGCGGATACCGAACAGTCTTTTATCCATTGGTGAATAATAAATCGGTTTCATACTTACGTCAAGCGCGCGCACATGAAATCGAGTGCTCCGGAAAAGAGGAAAAACAGCAAGGCGAACGCGGCGGCAAGCACCGCGGCCACCGCATACGCGGCGTAGCGGATACTGCGATACGAAACGGCGAAAATTATTCCCTGCACGAACGACGCCATGCAAAACGGCAGCAAAAACGCAGCCGCGAACTGCATCGTATGCAGGATGAGCAGCACGTTTTTATCCAAAAACTGCCTGAAATTCGCCGTAATGAAAAAGACGCACAGAATGCACAAAAACGCACAGAGAAAAATCACGATTCGGTTCGTCAACGTGAACAGAATAGGCGGAGTTTTTTTTACGCTGTTTTTTTGCGTTTTCGACTTCATAAAACCTTGCAGTTCACTCCTATTACTGAGTATACTATAAAAGAACAATGACATCGTCAAGGCGGGTATCCTCTATGAAAAAAGCAATCGTATCTCTCGTTATTTTACTTTTGGCGGCGGGCACCGTGTTCTATTTCGGCTGGATACAATTTTCCGTTCCGGTAGGAAGCTGCGGAGTGATGATCTCCAAAACGGGCGGCGTACATTCCGAACCGATCCGGGCGGGCACGTTCACGTGGCGCTGGGAACGGCTTTTGCCCACGAACACGCAGCTGCGGACGTTTTCGCTCGCACCGCTCAGCGTTACCGAAACCGTTTCGGGAACGCTTCCGTCGGCAGACGTATACCGTATCCAGCTTGCTGAAAAACCCGATTTTTCGTATTCGATAACGTTCCGGACCACCGCGCGCATAAAACCGGAAACCGTCGTGTCGCTCGTTGAACGCAACGACATACGGGAACAGGCGGAACTGGACGAGTACGTGCGCACGCAGATAAACCGATTCAACGCCGCTGCCGCGGAATTAATTCTGGGAAAAACGCAGGAAGATCCGCACACGTTCGTCGTGCAGGCAATATCTTCTGACGAGCTGATCGCCGGCACCAACGCGGCGACCGCTTTTCCCGACGTGGAAATTACGTCGGTTTCAGTGCAGGACGTAAAAGTTCCCGACGCGGGGCTGTATCTGCTTGCAAAAACGGCGTTCACCGAATATCAGCGGCAGGTGAATGAAAAACTCGCCGCTCAAATCGATAAAAAAGTTTCCGTTATTTTTGAAGACAACAGGCAATTTGAAAATCTGGTAACGATGGGAAAGATTCTCACCGAATATCCGGTGCTCGTCACGTATCTTGCCGCGAACGGCAACGACATCGGCAAAGCGCTGAGCGCAATCGAAGCGGAACGATAACGATAAACGCGCCGGAAACGGCCGTTACGCCGATACGGGAACCGGTCTCTCCGGCTTCTGCGTCCGCGCTATCGAGCCGATTGCTTAAACTGTACGCGCCGGAATCCCAGTCGACCGCCGCGAGCGGCCATCGCAAATTTTCGGAGTGCGCGCAATGCCTGACCGCCGGATTGCCGACGGAAAAAACGGAAACGTCGTCGTCAGGCAAGACACCGCACGCCGTCAAACGGTTCGTTCCGGCAGCGTCCAGGTAAAACACCGCCTGCGTCCGGCAAAGCCACACGCGCGGCGCGGCGCAGTTTTTTTCCGTACCGCTTCCGAACAGATTTCTGATGGCGAACAGATGATCGATCCTGCCCCCGTCTCCGCCGATAAGCGTAACGTCCGCAGCACCGCCACCGCTCCCGGCGCGCCGCGTACGATCGATACACGCGTACGCTTCTTTAAGCGCCAGTTCCGTGTCGGTATAATCTTTGTCACGCGCGAACCGTTTTACGCGGCTGTTTCCGTATCGGGCGAGCCGAATATCCGGCTCGCGAAGGCTGTCCATATCGCCGATTATCAGATCGGGAACGAATCCGTATGCGGCACCGTACGCTTCGGCCGCGTCGAGTCCGGAATCGGCGGCGATCACAAAATCCGGCCGCCGCTCGAAAAAGACGCGGGCGAGTTCGGGCGCCGGATATTCGCCGCCGGTAAAAACACAGACATTCATGGGTACGCTTTCCTTTTCTTGCATTTTCCGCTATAGTTATACCATGAAACGGATAAAAATTCCGCACGAACTGCAAAAAATGCACGAAATATTCAGCGAACACGGATTTTCCGCCTATCTGGTCGGCGGGGCGGTACGGGACATCGTACGCGGAAAAACGGCGTCGGATTGGGACGTCGCCACGAACGCGACGCCGCAGCAAGTCACGGATATGTTCAGGCGCGTCATTCCCACCGGAATCGCTCACGGAACGGTTACCGTTCATTTTATGAAACGGGAAGTCGAAGTCACGACGTTCCGTACCGAAACCGGTTACAGCGACGGGCGGCATCCGGATTCGGTCAAGTTCGCCGCAACCATAGAAGACGATCTTTCCCGGCGCGACTTTACGATGAACGCAATCGCCGCAAATCTGGCAGACGGTTTGATCGTCGATCCGTTCGGCGGCAGGGACGACATAAAAGCAAACGTGATCCGCACGGTCGGCAACGCCGACGAACGGTTTGCCGAAGACGGCCTGCGCCCCATCCGCGCGCTCCGATTCGCCGCCCAGCTCGGTTTTTCGATAGACCCCGCGACGCTCGCCGCCGTTCCGCGCGCCAAAGAAAAAACGGCGGGCGTATCGATCGAACGGTTCCGCGACGAGTTTGTCAAAATGCTCAAAGCACCTCAACCGTCGCTCGCGCTGCGGCTGATGGAAGACACGGGAATGCTCCGCCTTTTTCTGCCGGAACTGGCTGCGTGCCGCGGCGTCGAACAGGCGGATGCGCGCGGATTTCACCGCTTCGACGTACTGGATCATCTGCTGTACGCGTGCGACGGCGCACCCGCGCGGAAACTCGAAGTACGGCTCGCCGCTCTCTTTCACGACGCGGGAAAACCCGCCGTCAAACGGACGGAAATCCGGGAGAGAGTTTCCGACCGTGCCGGTGAGCCGCCGCCGGCAGAAACGATTTATACGTTTTACAATCACGAAACGGTTTCCGCCTCGATAACGAAAAACGTTTTGGAACGGCTGCGGTTTCCGAACGCGCTTACGACCGCCGTTTGCCATTTGGTAAAAAATCACATGTTTCACTACGAAAGTTCCTGGACGGACGCGGCGGTACGCCGGTTTCTGGTACGCGTTACGCCGCAAGCCGTCGAAGATCTGTTCGATCTGAGGATCGCCGACGTGTACGGAATGACGGGCGTTCCGCCTCAGCTTAAAAACGGCGTCTGGAGTGAAAACCTGCTTGAACTGAAAGACAGAATAGACGCGATTACGGCGCAGAACACGGCGCTCACGCTCAAAGACCTTGCCGTAAACGGCGCCGATCTGATACGGGCGGGCATTCCCGCCGGAAAACGGCTCGGACACATTTTACGGGAACTGCTCGACACGGTGATCGACGACCCGAAACAAAACGACCGCGAAACGCTGCTGCGCATCGCGGTCAATTTAAACGGCTAAAGCGGCCGGTTTCCGCTCGGATGCGTTATCCGCTCAAATTTCCATATTCATGACGCGGCGAACTTCCTGCAACGTGTCCACGGCCATCGCGCGCGCGGCGTCAACGCCGTCGAGCAGCACGCGCCTGATATAAGCCGGATCCGCTTCAAGACGGGCGCGTTCGGCGCGGATCGGGCGAAGTTTTTCGTTCAGCGACTCGGTCAGCGTTTTTTTCAGCAGTCCGCCGCCGCCGTCGCCGATACGGGCGGCGATCGCTTCGGGAGATTCATCAGTGCACAGCGATATGAGCATCAGCAAATTGGCGACTTCGGGACGATTGACCGGATCGTAGGTAATCGTACGTTCGGAATCGGTTTTTGCTTTTTTGATGAGCGCGGCCGTTTCGTCTTCCGTCGCGCACAGCATGATCGCGTTGCCGCGGCTTTTGCTCATTTTCTGACTGCCGTCGAGTCCCAGAATACTCGGCGTTTTACTGAGCAGTGCCTGCGGTTCGGGAAACACCGGTTTTTCAGGTGAAAATTTTTCGTTAAACCGGCGGGCAATCGTGCGCGTCATTTCAAGATGCGGCAGCTGATCTTTACCGACCGGCACGACCGTCGCCTTGCAGAACAGGATATCGCACGCCTGATGTACCGGATACGTGTACATGCCCGCGTTCACGCTTTTAAGACCGGCAGCCTGAATTTCTTCTTTTACCGTAGGATTGCGGCTCAATTCGGCGTTGCTCACCAGCGTGAGAAACGGCAGCATCAGCTGATTCGCTTCGGGAACGTAACTGTGCGGATAAATGATCGTATTTTTACCCGGCGTAATACCCGCGGCCAGATAATCTATCACCAGCTGTTTGGTATTTTGCGCAATCTCCGCGAACGCGTCGTGATCGGTCAGCACCTGATAATCGGCGATAAGAACGCACGTGGGAACGCCCAATTTTGAAAGTCTGACGCGGTTCTGGAGCGAACCGAAATAATGACCGATATGCAGCCGGCCCGTCGGACGGTCTCCGGTCAAAACGCGGAAATTCTCCGGATGCGCAGTGATTTCCGCTTCCAATTTTTTGCTGCGCTCGACAGCCGCATCGTAAGTTCCGGCCTGATCGCCCATAATTCCTCCTGTAAAAAACTGTCCCGAAACGTCCGGTTACCGGCCCGCGAGCAGTTTTTTTATTTTTTTGTGCCAAAAACCGCGCAGACGCTCGGCGCACGCGTACGCACCGTACAATCCCGACAGCGGCACGTCGATGCTTCCGGGACGGTGCACGATCGTTCCGCCGAATCCGGTTTTAAATCGGTACAAACCGTGCATCGGATGCGATTCGTCGTCGGTCGGCGGCATTCCGTAAAAATCGTAAAAAGCCGCACCGTACTTTTTTGCATCGCAGACAGCCGTCCACTGCAGCAGATACGCCGGCATCAGATTGCGTTTTTCATTTGAAGACGCGCCGTACAAATACACCGCTTCGCGCGAAGAAAACAGCGTGATGATCGCCGCCAGCGGCGTGTCTTCGTGCGACGCGATGTACAGCGTAACGCGGATATCGTCCCCGCCCGAACGTTCGAGCAGATCCCGATAATACGTTTTTGCGTGAATGGCAATTCCGTCGCGCTCCGCAGTCGTTTTATACAAGTCGTAAAAAATATCGATATCGTCCGGCGTACCGACGCGTACGGCGACGCCTTTTTTCTGCGCGAGCCGGATATTATACCGCCATTTGGGCTTCATGTTCTCAAGCAGTTCGTCTTCCGTGTGCGACAAATTCAGCAGTACGGTGTCGGGCGGCTGAATGTCCTGCAGTGCTTTACGGCAGCTGCGGGCCGCCGTAAGCGCGGCCGCGTACGCATCGCGCTCCGCCGGTGAAAACAGATCGATCGGCGGGTCAAAGCGCATACACAGCGTGTGCCGCGGCAGAGACGGTTTGAGCGCGTGCGCAAAATCCTTGAGCAGCTGCGCGTATTCCGCCGGATCGGGAACGGGGATCACGCTGTTCGGCAAATCGATGCCCATCGGAACGTAGGCGACGGACACACAGCCGGCGAGCGGCACGCGAAACGTCCTGATAAGAACCGACGCGTCGAAGCGAAGCGGTTTGCTGCAGGCGAAGCGGAACGCACGCCATCCGTGGGCCGCTTTAAAATCGGCCCAGAACGAACTTTGCAAAAACCGGATATCTTTGCCGTATCCGGATTCCGCTTCCGATATTTGAACGATATCCATATGCGATTAATGCACTCCGCCGTTAACGGTACGCACGGTCGTAACGGGTTTTCCGCCAGCTACCAGCGGCACCCCGCCGATACGGACCGTATTGTCTTTTACTTCAATATCGACGGCGAAAAACGTATCCGCGTCGATCTGTGCAGGTTTTTCCGCCGCAGGATCGGCGCCGTCGAGCACGACCGGTGTTCCCGGCGGCGCCCACGGGCAGTCGAGCACTTCGACGCATTCTTTGCCGTCCGCGTCGGTGTAATCGGCGGCGAGCAGCATACCGCGGCTTTCGATTCCGCGCATTTTACGCGGTTTCAGATTATCCGCTATCACGACCGTTTTTCCCAGCAGTTCGTCCGCACTCAGATACGGCACCAATCCCGACAAAATGACGCGCGGTTCGCCCGAACCGTCGTCGAGCGTTTCGATATACAATTTATCCGCTTCCGGATGTTTTTCTACCTGTATGATTTTAGCCGTTTTGAGCGCGATATGCGTGTTGAAATGCGCGGCAGGATCGGCTGCCTTTTTACTTTCGGCAGCAGGCGAACCGGCGGCACCGGCTTTTTTGCTTTCGGCAGCAGGCGAACCGGCGGCCTTTGCCGATTCTTGAGCGGCGCGCTCTTTCTGGCTTCCGGCGTAACGGGCGCGGTATGCGTCGATCGTTTTATCGTCGAGCGGCGTGAACACGATCTCGGGTGCGCTCACCCGCGTAAGTCCGGCCGTTTTTCCCAAATCCGCCCAGGTCAGCGCCCCGTGCGGCGCGGAAGTTCCGATAACGGGATCCGCGATCGTTTTTCCGAAGAACGACATCACTTTTTCCGTATAATGCGGCAGGTACGGATGCGCCATGATCATCAGATCCTTTATAACGTAGCACAGGTTTCCAATGAGGCTCGCCGCTTTTTCAGGATCGGTGTTGCGCGTCTTCCACGGTTCGCCGTCCTGAAACGCTTTGTTCGCAACGGAAGACACGGCGAACAGTTCGCGGAACGCGTCTTTCAGTTCCGCCCATTCGAGCAATTCGGTAATTTTCGATTCACCCGCACGGACGACGCTCCACAGCTGCTCGTCAGCAGCCGGTTCGGGAATCACGCCGCCGTAATAACGGGAGACGAACGTCAGCGTGCGGTTCACCAAGTTACCCAAATTGCCGATCAGTTCGCCGTTATATTTTTCCTGAAAATCCTTCCATAAAAACTGAGTATCCGATTTTTCGGGCCGATTGTAAAAAATGTAAAAACGCCAGGCGTCGGCGGGAATACCGGATTCTTTCGCATCGCTGCCGAAAACGCCGATTCCTTTCGATTTTGAAAATTTACCGGATTCGTAATTCAGGTATTCGGTGCTCGACATGTGATACAATTTGGTCCAGTCGCGGCCGGAACCGATCAGCGTCGAAGGAAAAATAACGGTATGGAACGGAATGTTGTCTTTACCGATAAACTGAAACAGATCGACCGGCGGTTTGCCGGCAGCTTCGGCAGATTCGCCGGGAAGCCACCACGACTTCCAGTCGAAAGAATCTTTACCGTGCGCCGCGAGCGTATCGGCAAGAGCCTTCGTAATGGAAATATACCCGATCGGCGCGTCGAACCAGACGTAAAACACTTTGTCTTCAAAGCCCGTTTTCGGGACGGGAATTCCCCATTTCAGGTCGCGCGTAATCGCACGTTCGTGCAGACCGTCGCGGATCCAGGCCTGCGTCATCTGCACCGCGTTTTTGGCCCATTTGCCTTTGACGCTCGCCTCTTCCATCCACGCGCCGTATCGTTTTTGGATCGCCGGCAGGTCTATGTACAGATGTTTGGTGGATTTCAGATGCGGCGTACCACCGCAGGTGGAACAGCGCGGAGATTTCAGTTCCACGGGTTCAAGCAGCTTTCCGCAGTTTTCGCACTGATCGCCGCGCGCGTCTTCGTAGCCGCAATGGGGACACGTTCCGCGCACGAAGCGATCCGCAAGAAAACGGCCGCAGTCGGGACAGAACAGCTGTTCGATCGTATTTTCCCTGATAAAACCGTTTTTATCAAGATCGAGAAACATTCGCTGCACGATTTCCGTCTGCTGAGCGGCGGACGTGCGGCCGAAATGATCGAAAGCGATACCGAACCATTTATATATATCAGCGTGAATTGCGTGGTAATAATCGCACAGTTCCCGCGGCGTCTTCTTTTCTTCAAGCGCGCGGGTTTCCGTCGCCGTTCCGTATTCGTCGGTACCGCAGACGTACAGCGTATCATAGCCGCGGCTGCGGCAGAACCGGGCGAACACGTCGGCGGACAGTACTTGGATCAGATTGCCGAGATGGGGAATATTGTTGACATACGGCAACGCGGAAGTAATTAATCGTCTATTCATGATAGAATATAATAGATGTTTACACCTTTCTGGTCAAGCCACGGCCGGCACGGCGGCAAAGCGCCGTACATCGAACATTGCGTTTACCGCCGCACGGTAATGCCCAACTGCATACGTTACGCTCACCGCCGCACGGACGCAAAGCATTACCCAAACCGGCGTGGCGCTTACTGTCTGCGGCGTTTTTTGGCAAGCTGCGGAACGACCGAAAAATTGATCACTTTTTCCATTTCAAAACCGGGCGCAAGCTCTATCGGCCAGGACAAAACGGCGCTCAGTTTTCCGTCGCCGCACGACAGTGAAAAGGCGGCGTTTTCGTTCGGCTCGAAAACGAACGACACGTCGCTGTCCGAAAGTCTCACGAGCGAAACGGCCTGCTGTTCATCCGGAATCCGATCCGGCAGCGTAAAAACGGCTTTCCGATCGTCCGCAACTATTTCCGCCTGCAACGTTTCTTTTCCGGCAGGAGAAAGCACGAAATTCGACTCGACGGCGAACTGCTGCTTGAACGGAAACGGACTGGCGTTTTTAATGATATACTGCACCTGAATACCGTTGCCCGTCAGAACGTAATTTTTCCGCAGCGTCAGCGGCTGATTCAAATCGCCGAACGTTCCGGAGGCGGACAGCCGCACTTCGTGCTTTTGACTGTCAAACAGCGTCTCCGTGTAAATCTGCCTGGTCAGCGTTTCCGTCTTGTTTTTCTGCACGTCGAAAATATAATCGAGAAACAATCCGGTGTGGCCGGTGGAATTTCCGGCGTAGTTAACGGCGGAACTGTACACGTCGAGTTCGTACACGCTGCCGCCGCGCGCCTGAATATAGGCGCTGAACTGCTCGAATTGGCAAACGTATTCGCGGATGCCGTCGCAATCGTAATCGAAAGACGTTACCGAATCACAAAAACCGGAACATTCTCGCACCGTTTTTTCCGCCTGAATGAGACAGTGATACGCGTACTGCCGGATCGCAGCCTTATCCCGGCCGGGACTCGGCACGTACGCGCCGCCGAATTGGGCTTCCCACAATTTTTCGCGCGCGGCTTTTTTGCGGATTTTGTCTCCGCGGCATTGATTGACCAGCATACTGACGTACATCATTTTTGAATACAGCAGATACGCATTCGGATCACGCAGCATGTAATCGTATATATTCGACAGACCCGCAGCGGTTCCGTCCGCAGCCGTATCGGCGGCGCACACCGCGGCGGGAATGTACGCGCGCTGAAAATACTGCGTCAGCTTCATATATCGCGACGGCAGCGACAATTCAACCGAATCGTTGTAACCGAGAGAAGCCGTTTCCGCGAACAGCCGTTCAAGCCAGCCGGAATCGAGCAGCGCACCGATTTGCGCCGGTGTAAAGCGGCAGCACACGGCGGCGTGTTCGGCAGTATTTCCGCTCTGCCGTACGGCGCTGATGAGCGAATCCAAATACGAATCGGGATCCTGCACGCTCCCGTCCGCATCCGTTCCGGAAGGCAGCAGATGCTGATATTCGCCCAAAACGCAGATACTTTTTCCCTGATCCTGCACGATATACGGCAGGAACGGCGTTTTTCCGGAAGGAATAAGCGAGCTTTCGAGGACGACGTATTCGATTCCGCACGTTTTCAGGCTCGATATGAGCGAAGCGTCCCAAGCGTCGTGCGGCAGCCGGATTCCGCGCGGCCGTTTTCCGACGAGGCGGCGGTGGGCTGTCGTCATAAGTTCGATTTGACCGACGCGATCCACCGGCAGCAGCGCCGGCAGCAACGGTTCGTAATAACCGCCGCCGAACAATTCGATCTGCTTTCTGCCCAACAATTCGGAAAGAATCAGTAAAAATTCGGGATGTTTTTTGGAAAACCATTCCAGCTGCAAACCGCAAAACGAAAATGAAAAATAATACGACGGCCGTGCGTATAAAAACGAAACGAGTTTCTTATACACACTCTGATACAAGTGCTCAAAATTATTCGCATCAGACGTCAGAATCTGACCGGATGCCGAGCTGCTTACATATTCATTGCCGATTTCAAAACAAAGATTGATCGTCCCCATAAGTGCGTGTCACCCGTTATTCTTATAAAACATGTTATACTATCTTTGCCAAAATTTAAAGCTTTTTCGAGCCGGAATAACGTTTTTTTCGTCTTTTTGATACAACGAGCAACGGGTATCTTCATTTTCTGCAGCGCACGTACCGGGAGCTGCCGCCTGCACGGCGGGAACCAGCTCTATCAGCTGCTTGGGACAGGCGGAAACGCATTTACCGCAACCGGTGCAGCCCTTTGCGATTGCGGCCGTTCCGTTGATTATGCGAATCGCTTGCTGCGGGCAGGAGCCGACGCACGAACCGAAACCGGTGCACCGACGGGTGCAGTCGAACTCGGTCTGATATAAAGAATCGAACAGCCGGCAGTCCCGGGGACCGTCGTATGCAAACCGGCGCTGTTCATCCGTTTTTGCCGGATTGCAGCGGATCACGGCGCGGAAGCCTCCGTCTTCGCACACGGCGGGCAAACGCGAAGCGTATTTCAATTCGCTATCCGCAAAAACGTACGCATGTACGGGCTTCCGCGATTCGGCTCCCGTTACGGACGGTATCAGCACGGAATACACGAATATAATGAGCATACCCGCCGCGATCAGAAACAGCACCAAAAAAACTACGGTCAAAATCATCGGGCGATACCTCCGTTCAGCCATGAAACGTCGAATACGAGCAAAAACAGCATCAAAGCGGCAAGACTGAACAATATGAGCGAATTTTTAAAAAACGGCAGCGGCTGTGCGTCTTCATTACGTTTGCGAAGCGTATACAGCACCGGAATCGCAGCATAAAAAGAGGTAACGCAGCACATGACGAACAGCACCGCCTCCGCAATGGAAACGCTTTCGTTGATCGCCAGCAGCACGCACAAAAAAACGACCGAAAATTCGGCGACCGGCGTCCCGGTCGTCAGCGTTACGATCACTTCAAAGAAAACCGCTATAACGGTAAACACCAAAATGCACACCAGCGGATACAGTTCCTGCAAACCGGCGGGAATCAGCAAATACCGTATGATAACGTACGACAAGGCGACCGTCGAAACGGCCGCAAGCAGCGCTTTCACATATGAAAGGGCGATTCCCTTCACTCCGGAAGACAAAACGACGGCCTGATTGAGACCCACGCCATACAGCAGTACGGCCGTCAAGGCGAAAACGAGACATTCAATCAACATCTGACACCTCTTCTTCCTGCAATTCCGCGCTCCGATGCACGATCATGCATTTTTTCCGGATAAGCGTCATCACCGCAAGCAACACGCCGGATGCAACGAGCGCACCGGGAATCGACGCCCAGAAAACCGCCGGTACAAACGAATTCCCGGCGGGAAGCAGTATCCGGTATATACCGGAAGGAACCGGAAACGAAACGGAACCGTATCCGAACACTTCCCTGCATAAGAAAAATAATAACGCATATGCGGAAAATTTTCCGCATTCAGCCATATTTTCCGCAAGAAAATCGGAGACGGAAACGGAACTGTCCGCAAAAAAATCACCCAGCAGAAAAACGGCGACAACCGGCAAATACAAAGAAAAACCGAGCGTCAGCACGCTGACCGGTGAATAGAAAATCAGCAGCTGCCTGAAAAATACCGCCGCCGCCATAAAAAACACGAGCAGCAGCACCGGCCGCAGCTGATCGAACCGCAGCGTGTCCAGCAGTTTCCGGAACACCGTCCCCGACAGCATCAGCAGATTCAGCGAAAGAATCAGAAGCAGCCCGTAGCCGAACCGGGCGGGAACCGGTACGAGCAGCACGAGCGACGCGGCGATATACATAAAAGTTTTGTTCGTTTTCATTGCGTTTACCTTCCCCCCGGCGTTTTCTGAACGGCGTCTTTTAAAATAACCGGAATCCGTTTTTCCCAGCGGGAAATCTGCACCGAATCGGCGAGCGATGCGGCGACCGCCTGTTCCTTGGCGGAATCCTCGGAAAACCCTGCTATACCGACGAATTCGGCGCCGGCATTTTCCGTATAAACGAATACGCCCGGCAGGGAACCGTACAGCGTCGGAATTCTGATAATCACACCGTATCGCGTGCCGCGCGCCGCAGAACTTACGGGCATCAATTGATACGCCGCGGCGGAGACGGAAAACGGATTATCGATGGGCAGCGGATCGCTGACGATATATTCTCCCGGATGGGACTGAGACAACACCGAAACGAGCTGTTTCTGCAGACCGCCGTTCCATGCCTGTCGGGAAAACAACGCCAGAACGAACACTAAAACGAACAGCACTACGATGACCGCCATGCACAAACCGTAATCGATGGACAATTTTTTTATATTCATTTCGGTCTCCTCATTGAAGTTTTCACGGAACGGATCAGGATTTCCGGATTTTTTCTATCTTCGGCAGCTGCTTCGCGTAGAGCGTCGCTTTACTGCGCATCCGCTCGCAAAGCTGGATCACCGGAGAAATCATATTCGCGGATAAAACCGTGAACATCGCGCCCACCGGCGACATTCCGTATCCCGAAATGAAAAACGAAGCGACGCCCGCGAACACACCGTAAAAAACCTTTCCGCCCGGTGAAAGCGGCGTCGTCCCGAACCAACTCAGCACGAAAAACGCCGTGAACAGCGTGCCGCCGGACAGCACAGACAGCAGGATGTCTCCCTCACCGACGGTTCCGCCGGCAAAAACGGGACAGAAAAATTTTACCAGCACCGCGTATACGGCAACGTAGCACGCCGGAACGACCCAATGCAGCATTCTAAAGGAAAACAGCACCAGCGACGCGATCAGCGTCAGGATATTGAACCGGAACGCAGGAACGGCGGCGCCCGAATCCCACAGCAGCGACACGTAGCCGTCCGGAATCGACGTTCCCAAAAACGCGAACACCGTTTCATTCAAAAACGCCGTGACGGAGGAATCGGCCGGCAGCGTCGGAATGACGCCGTCCTGAATCAGCGCGAGCGAAACGTTCCGGGTCTGCAGATATCCGGCCGGCACGGAATAAGCCGGAAACCACACGGCGCCGACGAAATAGGCGATAATGATCACCGCCGCAACCGGATTGATCCACGAACCCGCCAATCCGCCGAACGCATATTTGGCAACGAGCAGCGTACACAGCGCGATAAAAAACGCGGAAGCGAACGGATACGAAGCCGGCAGGAACATGCCGATCAGCAGACCTTGCAGCAGCGCGACGTTCCAGTCGCCCCGTTTGTGTCTGAGCGCAGCCGCGTCGATGCATTCCGCCAAAACCGAAGCCGCGGTCGTACAGCCCAACAGGATAAGCGAACGGTAGCTGTCCGTTACGAACAGCATTACGATCTGAGGAACGAGCACGGCGATAACCCCGGCCGTCATCGTATCAAGAGACGGCCGGATATAGCAGAACGGCCGCAGCGTAACGATATTATTTTTTTTCATCAGCAGATCCTTTCATCATCGACAGCGTTTGGCAAAGCGGCAGCCGCGCCGGACAAACGGCGTTGCAGAGCGCGCAGTCTGAACACAACGAGGTCGTACGCACGTACGCCGGATCCGTTTTCTTTCCGTGCGCATAGTACGCGTACAGCGTGTCCGGTTCAATTCCGGCCTGACATACGGAACGGCAGTTTCCGCAGCGCAGACACTCGGAAGTTCTCTGATCCACCTTTTCGGAAAAAGGCAGAAACGTAACCGATTTTACGTATTTGGTAACCGGAGTGTCAAGATCGGCGATATTCACACCGGAAATCAAGCCGTTTATGATGATTTTCGCGTACGGCTTGACAAAGCCGCCGCATTCGGCGGCAAGATACCGCAGCGGCGTACCGATACGGACTTTGAACATTCCCTCTTCCGCAAGTGCGTGACCCGAAACCTGCACGAACGTGTCGATGACCGGCTGCCCGTGTACGGCCGCTTCGTAAACGGCGAGCGCCGTTCCGCTGTCGATAAAAATATCGGATACGGAAAGCGATTCGGCTTCGCTTTTTTTCCGGATTTGCTGAATGAGTTCGTGCCGTCCGCCGCACGGATAGATTCCGGTGTCGACCGGAACCGCCTCTATAAATCCGTCCGGCTCCGCATCAGGCATCGGCGAAACGGCGCTCTCAGAATACGCCAGCACGACCCGCGAAGCTTCCGCAGCGGCGGCAACGATACGGGCGCCTTCCGCAACCTGATTCCGGTATTGCTCGGCAATAAAAGAATCGGTGCAGCGGCTCGGATCGTCGTCGAACAACCTGACGACGACAACCGGAGGTACGTTTCTTTTCAGCGCGGTATCGATACTCACCGACAGCGGTTCGGCCTTGGCAAACGAATTGACGATACCGGATTCGCCGAACAGCCGGCGCAGCGCAGACGCGGAAAAAGAATTCCAATCGCTCTCGTGCCGCGGCTTTCCGAGCAATGAAAATTCGCCCTGCAGCCTGATCTGCACCGCCCGGGCTTTTTTTCCGTTCGGCATTGAACGGACGACGAACTGCGTTACCGAACCGGGAACCGGCGAATGAATGTGCGCGCCGTTCAGCGACGGGCCGGAAGCGAGCACTTGACCTTCTTTTACGGTATCGCCTTCCGCAACAACGCACGAACCCGTACCGGCACTATCCTGCGTCAGCGAGACCAGCACCTCCGTCGGTAAAAAAGCGTTGACCGCACCGTCGTATCGGGAACAGGCGTACGGAAGTATTTCAGACACACTCGTTTTCATTTTTGCTTTCTCCAAAAGAACATACCAGCCAAAACGGCGGGGATCGCCGCCGAACACACGAGAAAAATGCAGCTCAGAACTCCGGCCGTTTTTTTTCCGCCCGACTGCACACCGCCGCTGCGGTATTCTATCGATTTAAAACCGTTCTGCCGCTTCAGCAGCGACTCGACTCCGGCATATTCGGCCGTAACGGGTTCAAGCACCGTGCCGATAAACTCGTCGTTGAACACGTACACGGTTTTCAGCTGTTCCGAAATGACGCCGTGTCCGGAACGCGCGTATACGGGATACGAAACCGTTTCGTCCGCTGCGACGACCGGCGAAGCGGATACCGTGGAATTGAGCGACCGGTACGGAAACGTCAGCGTATTCCACGCCCAGGTAACGTATTCCGCCATTCCGGGCAAACGGTCCGCCCCTTGACGGCCGGAAGCGGCGGCCCGCTCGTACGACGCGACGCTGAAATCCCGCTGCGCGCCGGCGGCGGCCGGAGCCGGAAGCGCGATTTTTCCGCCCGCGTTGCCGGAAGGCGCATACCCGACGGCTAAAAAACACACCAGCAGAACCGCGGCCGCTGCCGCAGGAACCGCGAGCACCGGCACGGAAAAACGATCGGCGACTGGAACGCACCGCGCGGTCCGCACCGGAACCGGCCGGAAGCGGCGGCGGTTTTCCCGATACGACTCCGCTTCCCGAAGCACGAACAAAACGGCAGCCGTTCCCGCTAAAGCAAGCGTGAACAGCCCCCCCGACGCAGGTGAACCGGCGAACGCCGCCGCAACCGATAAAATCAGCGGAACGCGGATATAACGGTTCCCGATCGCAGCCGAAAACCAGCCGGTCCGGTTCCACAACCGCTGAAAAAGAAAAAGCGCGTATAATGCCAAACCGGCGGCGGCCGCGCTCGTATACAGCGGCGAACACAGCACGTACGCAACCGGCAGCAGCCCCGCGCACAGCATGTACGTCCGGCGCTTCGATACGGCGATAAAACAGGCGAACACCGCCGCGCAGATCAGCGGAACGACTACCGGATAGGAACCGGCGGCGTCGAATCCCGCGCGGGCGGACGGCTGTGCACTCAGCAGCGCCGCTACGGCGTCGGGAACGGCGTCGGAGTACCGTTCGGGAATATAAAACAGCCGAAAAGCGGCCGTTTCGTCAAAAAAATACGCCGACCGGCGGCTGATATACGACAGCGGATCAAACGTTTCCGGCTGCACCGGCGTCATATGCGACACCACCGGAACCGACTGGCCCGACTGCGTGATCACGTTCCGGACGCCTGCGTGATCCAATTCACCGAGCACCGTCCGTTCCGGCACTTCTTTTGAAACGTACAGAACGACGTACCCGTCCCACAGCGTGCCGGAGGGAACCGACGCGCAAAACAGAAAACAACAGCAAACCGCTGCAATAAAGACCGCGGCGGCGGACACGTTAACGGATTTTTTCATACCGGCAGCGCCTACAGCACGGCGAACGCGATGCCGATGGCGACGCCCAAAAAGCAGCCGATAAACACTTCCGCAGGTTTATGCCCCTGCACTTCTTTTACCGGCTTGAATTTCAAAATCTCTTTTTCACAGAGCGACGTACCGAGTTCGTTCAGCACCCGCGCCTGAATGCCGCTCGCACGTCTGACGCCGACCGCGTCGCGAATGACCACCAATGCGAAACAAAACGACAAAATGAAAATATCGGAATCGATTCCCGACCGGAATCCGATGGAAGTGCAGAGCGTGCACATGAGCGCCGAATGGCTCGAAGGCATACCGCCGGTTCGCCACAAAAGCAATTCAAACAATTCCCGTAAACTGGAAATTTTACCGGTAAACAACTTAATGACTGTTTTTATAAACTGGGCCGAGAACCAACTGAAAATACAGGCGAGAAAAACGGAGTTTTTAAAAAGCGATTGAATTTGTTCTAAGGCTGAAGACCACATGGTATTCTATTTTACCGCAGAACGAACTTTTGTCTAGTAGATTTTGACGCAAATTCGCTCTATAATAATAACATAATGCTTTTTTTACATTTCACGGCCGGACCGGACGACGCACGGCGGCGACTGGACAAAATCATACGCAAATTTCTCCCGAACGCTCCGCTGTCCGCGATTTATTCGTATATCCGCAAATCCCTCGTCAGAGTAAACGGTAAAAAAACGGATGCGGCAGCCCGCGTAAACGAAGGAGACCTCATCGATATAGCCGATTTTCTGCTGCAGCCGCAGCCCGCCGAACTCCCCTCCGAGCCGGAACCCGCGCGAAGCCGCCCGGCAGCGTTTCCGGCGCTGGACGACGTGTTCTGCAACGACTTTCTCCGCGTCATAAACAAACCGTACGACATTCCCGTACAAGGCTGCCGCGGTGCCCGCGTTTCAATCGCCGACATCGTGCAGGCCGAATACGCCGAAACCGCGCGCGCGTCGTCGCTTTCGTTCAAACCGGGCCCGCTGCATCGGCTGGACAGGAAAACGACAGGACTGCTCGTCTGCTCGCGGAATCTTGAAGGCGCGCGGTGGTTTTCCGCCGCCGTGCGGGACCACCTGCTCCAGAAGCGATACGCAGCCATCGTTCAAGGCTGCCTTGAAACGGAACGGATCTGGACAGACAAAATAGAACGGGAAACGGAAGGGCTGCACCGCTTCCGGCGCTCGCTCGCGTGCCGCAGCGGCGGCAGCGAGGGCAAAACCGCCGACACCCGCGCCGTTCCGCTCGCACACGGTTCGTACGAAGGAGAGCCGGTCACGCTCGTTCTGTTTTCCATCGGCAGCGGCCGGACGCATCAAATCCGGCTGCACGGCGGCGCGCACGGTTTTCCGCTGCTCGGCGACACGGCGTACGGAGGCCGCCCGATCAGCGAAGCGCAAAGCATATATCTGCACGCATGGCAGCTCGGTATACCGGAACCGAATCCGGTCTCACTGCCGCCGCTGCTGTGCGCACCTATTTCGACAAATTTTCAAAAAATGTTAAAAAAATGCTTGCTTGAATGGGACTATAGTGCGTATAATGGAAGCGATATATGAAAATATTCAGTGATATGCTTCATCTGCTTCAAGGTTCAACAGTGTACGCGCTCGTCGGACCGAGCGGAACGGGAAAAAGCTTCAGGGCAAAATTACTCGCACAGAAATACGGCATAGAAGCGATCATAGACGACGGACTGCTCATTCAGGACGATAAAATTCTGGCCGGACAGTCGGCAAAGCGTGAAAAAACCTATATGGGAGCCGTCCGCGTCGCCCTGTTCGACGACAAAACGCATCGCGACCAGATTGCCAAAGCCGTACAGAAAATGCATATCAAAAAGATACTTCTCCTCGGTACGTCCGAAAAAATGGTACAGAAAATCGCGATGCGATTGCAACTTCCCGCTCCGTCCAAAATAATCAAAATCGAAGACATCGCGACGCAGGAAGAAATCGAAACGGCAATCAGATCCCGACAAGTTGAAGGAAAACACGTCATCCCTGTTCCCGCCATAGAAATAAAGCGCGATTATCCGAAAATTTTTTACAACGCGGTGCGCGTGTTTCTGAAACGCGGAAAATCGAAAGAAAATAAAAATGCAAATTCAAAAGTCTTTGAAAAATCGGTCGTACGCCCGGAATTTTCCAAAAAAGGGCGCATCGAAATATCGGAAGCGGCGCTCACCCAAATGGCCATGCACTGTGTAACCGAATACGACTCGCAGATCAGGGTAAAAAAACTCGCTATCAAAACCGACGCGCAGGGATACCGGCTGGTTATCACCATAGATATTCCGTTCGGCACGCAGCTGACCGGCAAAATCCACAATCTGCAAAAATACATCATTGATAATATCGAAAAATACACCGGTATTCTCATAGAAGAAGTCAGCATCATTATCGATAAAATCACGCAGACGGGAAAAGAAACCCGTTAAAGACCGTTACAGAACGGCGCTTTTGGGCGATTCGGAAACGGTTTCGCAGGGGCGGCTGAAAACGGCCGGTGCAGCTGCGGCGTCTTTCGACGGCACGGCGGCGGTATCCTTCGCCGGCGCGTGTCTTTTTCTGCGTCGTTTTGCAGAACCTGCAGCGTTTCCGTTTTTGCCGGTTCCCGACTCATTCAGCGTGCGAGTCGAGCCGGAACCGAATACTTTTTTGGGAATATGTACGGAAATACCGAGTTTTTTCAGCACGGTGCGAATCGCAAACTCAAGTTCCGTCCGCTGCGGATTCATCGGCAGCACGAAATTCCGGCACTGCGCCCAGGTTTTCATATACAGTTCGCCGGCGGCGGAACGCGATTCCGCTTCTTCCGTCCAATCGGTCAATCCGGCCGTAAAATCATAAATCAGATACGCAAGTTTTTGACCGAGCCGCGCGGAAGGATCCACCACGTGCAGCGCGTCGAGTTCTTTTAAATGGACGAAATAGTCGTGCTCGTACTTCGGATCGGCGTACATCATGGCCGTAGCCGCCGGCTGCAGGTACATGTACAAGTCGACTTCAAGCGAAAACTTGACGATATCATAGGCGTGACCGCTGTTGATAATTTTCATCAGCTCTTCCGTGAGCCGCGACGGAGACACCGGCGACAGCAAATGAGCCGATTTACGGATTTTCCGTTTCAGATAACCGGGCAGTTTGCAGCCGGTCGTCGCCGCATATTTTACCGCGCGCAGCATACGCACCGGATCTTCTTCAAAAATGCGCTCGATAGGAATGACCGGACGAATGACGCCTTTTCTGATATCCTTTACACCGCCGACGTAATCGACGATCTGCTCCCGCACCGGATCGTAATACAAAGCGTTCAGCGTAAAGTCGCGCCGCTGCACGTCTTCATCCATCGAACCGAAGCTGTTTCCGACCGAACCGTCCGTTATGGAACGGAACGTGCTGACTTCAAAAATTTTGGGGCCGAAAAACACGTGCACCAGCCGAAACCGGCGTCCGATAATCCGCGAATTACGGAAAATCTTTTTGATTCGCGGCGGCGGTGCGTCGGTTACGATGTCGAAATCCTTCGGGTCTTTATCGACCAGTAAATCGCGGACGGCGCCGCCCACCACGTACGCGTCAAATCCGTATTCGCGCAACATGGAAATGACGCGCAGTGCGTCTGCGTCTATTTTTTCGCGGGGAATCGAATGTTCTTCTTTGGTATAAATAACCGCCTTTTTGACGGGTTTGCCTTTAGCATCAGCTGTATATCGAATTAACACGGTTTTATATAATAGAAGATTCAGCGATACAAGTCAAGCCTTGAACGCCGCAGTCTTGAACACTGACCGCGCTTTCAAAAAACAGCGGCGGAACGCGCGCGCGGCGGGCTTTACGCTGAACGGAAATTCCGTTATAGTGTTCAAAAGTATGAAACGATATGATTGTGTGATTGCCGGTTCCGGCCCGGCAGGTCTGGGTACCGCGTTCGCCCTGCTCGAAAAAAAGCGGAATGCAAAAATTTTGCTGCTCGAAAGCGCCGAAATTTCATCCGGCGGACTTCGCAACGACTGTAAAATGAACTTTACCTATCCGGTGGGATTTCCGTCTGATTATTGGAGTACCGGCACCGCGTCCCCGTATATAGCCCGAATCGAAGCGTTTCTGAAACCGGACATTCTCGAACAGATACAAGTCGACACGTACGCGGCACGCGCGCAGCGGATCGGCGTAACGCTGCTGCGCATCAGACAGTCGCATCTCGGAACGGACGGCGGCATCAAGCTGATAAAGGACCTGACTGCGCGGCTCGCGCAAGCCGGCGTCGAACTGGCGTTCGGCGAGTCGCTCGTAAGCGCGGACGTACGGAGCCGTACCGCCGTTACCGGTACACGTGAAATAGCCTACGGATCGCTCGTCGTGGCGCCCGGACGGCACGGATTCGATTTTCTGCGGAAATTCATGAGCCGCACCGGTATACGGTACACGGACAACAGTATAGACGTGGGTATCCGCGTTGAAACGAGGCGGGAACACTACCCGATCGTCGCCGATTATTACGATCCGAAATTCATGTTTCCCGAACGGACGCGTACGTTCTGCACCAATTCGGGCAGCGCGCACGTCGTGCAGGAAAAATATACCAGCACGGCCGGGCAAACGTATTACAGCGTCAACGGGCACGCTTACTCGGATAATTTGCCGCCCAACGGGTTGGTGAACTTCGCCGTACTCCGTTCGGTCGCGTTTACCGAACCGCTCGCATCCGGACAGGATTACGCGGAATTTCTTGCGGCGCTTGCGATGCTTACCGGCGGCGGGCACCCGATCATGCAGCGGATCGGAGACTTCCGGCTCGGAAAGCGGACGACGGCGGCCGGTTTGAACGGCGATCTGTACGATTTTGCCCCTACGCTGAAATCGGCGACACCGGGAGACATTTCGCTCGCCATGCCGGCCAAATTCCTTGAATCAATCTGGAAAGCGCTCAAAAAACTCGATACGATCGTACCCGGCGTGCTGCATCCGAGCACCGTCATGTACTATCCCGAAATCAAATTGTACGCGAACAAACCGGTGTTCCTGAACGACCATTTTATGGCGGCGCCGGACGTATACCTGATCGGCGACGGAGCGGGAACGTCCCGGGGAATCACCGGCGCGTGGGCGTCCGGCATGCGCGCAGCCGACGGCATCGCGCTCGCACAATCGTGGTAAAGGCAGGCGTTATGGCAGAGGCGGACATATGAGAATAACCGGCGGCGAACTGCGCGGCAGAATCATAAAATGCCCGGACGGCGTTATCCGTCCGGCGATGGACAGAATGCGCGAATCAGTGTTCGCCATATTGGGAGACTTGAGCGGCAAATCGTTTCTCGATTTGTTTTCCGGGTCGGGAACGATCGCCATAGAAGCCGCGTCGCGCGGAGCGGCGCACGTTGAACTGGTGGAAAAAGACCGCATCAAAACGGACACGGTGCTGTCGAACGTTTCCGTTACCGAAAAAGAACTCGGAAAAAAAATAAGCTGTCACTTTATGGCGGTAGAATTGTTTATGAAGCGTTGCAAGTCGCAGTTCGATTTGATTTTCTGCGATCCGCCGTTTCCGTATAAATTCCATCGGGATCTGATCGAAATCGCGGCCGAACGGAATCTTTTGACTCCCGGCGGAATTATCATGATACACCGGCCGGCCGAAAAACCGCTGCCGGATGCAATCAGGCAATTTGAACGGTTCGATCAGCGGGAATACGGACGATCCATCGTCGATTTTTACCGGAATCCGGCGGAAACGCGGTGATTTATCCGAATCGCTTCAAAAAAACATTGACAATTGCTTCAAATCTGATAGAATGGAGGTAGATATAATTACAGGGTTCTTATGAATACGGATTTAAAAATAATGTTCAATAAACATGCGTCGAATGCTTCTGGATTTATAAAAACAAGTGACAATCCTGCTGCCGGCTTAACATCAGAACAGAAAGCGGTTTTGAATCGAAAAGGAAATATTCTTTTTAACCAAGGCGATATAGAACAAGCCCGCAGGATTTACCTTGCGACCGGATATTCGGACGGGCTCACCCGCGTTGCGGACGTGTATGCAGCGAAAAACCGGGAACTCGACGCATTAAAATTATATTTGCTTGCGCATAACAAAAGAAAATCCGAGCCGTTACTTAAAAAGATTGCCGGACTGATTTCAGTAATGATAGAAAAGGAATAAAAAATATGGAAGATTTATTTACGCCTGAAGGAAAACCGACGGATGCTTTTTCCGACGATTTCATGCCCGCTGATACCGATATCACCGCAACAGACGGAAAAGCTGCGGAAATTTCCGAACTCTCAAAAAAAGGATACCATTTTCTGAAAGAAAACAGGATAAAAGAAGCGGACGACGCGTTTAACAAAATCCTGGAACTTGAAGACAACAACAATTACGCGCTGGTCGGACTCGGAGATTCGGAACGCAAACAAAATCATTTCCGCGAAGCGATCGAATATTATTCACGCTGCCTCACCTATCATCCCGGCAACAACTACGCGCTGTTCGGACTGGCCGACTGCTATAAGGCGCTCAATCAGTATCATAAAGCGATCGACATCTGGGAACAGTATCTGATGCACGACGACCGGAACATTACCGTACTTACTCGCGTCGCGGACGCGTACCGCAAGATCCGGGACTTTAAAAAGTCCAAACAATTGTATCTGAAAGTGCTCGATATGGAAGAAAACAACGCGTATGCGCTCATCGGGCTCGGACATCTACACTACGATTTTAAGGAATACCGCGACGCGCTGTATTATTGGACGCGCATGTTCGAGCTGAACGAGCGCAACGTGGATATCCGCGTGCTGACTTCGATCGGCAACTGCCACCGCAAACTGAAAACGTTCGATAAGGGCGTCTACTATTTCGAGCGCGCGCTTGAAACGGAACCGGACAATTTTTACGCGCTGTTCGGTTTAGCCGATTGTTACCGCGGAATGAACCAGCAGTTCAGGTCAGTCGAATACTGGAACAAAATTCTTGAAAAGGATCCGCGAAACAAAGTCATTCTGACCCGTGCCGGCGACGCGTACCGCAACACCGGCGATTACGAAACGGCAAGCGCGTATTACAATAAGGCGCTCGATATCGAATTCGACTTGTACGCGGTACTGGGCCTTGCGCTTATCAGCAAGGGACAAGGCAAATACGAAGAAGCAATCGCGAGTCTGACCCGCCTGGTACAGTCGGATCCTAAGAATTACCGGTTGTACATCGATCTGGCGGATTGTTATATGAAAAAAAACCGAAAAACGGCGGCGATTGAAGTGCTTGAATCGTTCCAAAAACAGGGAATCAGAAGCCAGGCGGTCAGCGACATGATGGAAAAAATCCAGTCCAATCAGTATTGATCCGTTATGGCTACTATGGACAAAATCTCCGTTGCAGGACTGCTGCCGGAGGAACTGAGCGCGCTTCCCGGCGTGTCTCCGCAGTTCCGCGGCAAACAGATATTCAAATGGCTCGGAAACGGCGCCGCTTCGTTTCAGGAAATGCGGAACCTGCCGCAGCACCTGCGCGACAGCCTGTCAGAAACGGCGGCGGTTCGTTCGTCGCAAATCGCGCAGGAATTACGGGACCCCGACGGCACGGTTAAGCTGCAGATCACCCTGCACGACGGCGCGTGTATAGAAACCGTGCTGCTGACCGACAGCAGCGGACGAAAGACGGCGTGCGTTTCGTGCCAGGCCGGCTGCGCGATGGGATGCGCGTTCTGCCAGACGGGAAAGCTCGGTTTGGCGCGGAATTTGGACGCAGCCGAAATCGTCGAACAGTTCTTATATCTTGAACAGGTTTCGGGAAAACTCGACAACATCGTCTTTATGGGAATGGGCGAACCGATGATGAATCTGAGCGCCGTCAGAAAAGCGGTCGCCGTGCTGACGCATCCCGAAGGCCGAGGACTTTCGGCCCGGCGAATCACCGTGTCGACGTCCGGAATCATAAAAGGCATATACGACCTCGCTGACAACGGTCCGCACATGCGGCTCGCCGTGTCGCTGACGACGGCAGATCCCGAATTGCGGGAACGGCTCATGCCGGTTACCAAAGGAAATCCGCTGCCGGAACTGCAGAAAGCAATCGCCTATTATACGGAAAAATCAAAAAAACGCTGTACGCTGGAAGCGGCGCTGCTTGCGGGAATGAATACCGGCACCGCCAGCGCTGAACGACTGATCGAGTTCGCTCGCGGGCTCGACGTACACATCAATTTGATACCGTGGAATCCGGTTCCGGGGCTCCCCTTTGCCGAACCTTCCGCAGCGGAATGTACCGCTTTCGTCCGGCTGTTGGAAAAAGCGCGCCTGAACGTTACGCTCCGCACTCGGCGGGGCCGTAAAATCGGCGGCGCATGCGGACAGCTGGGAAAAATAACGGTTGAATAAAATACGGATTTAAGATATATTTGTTGTAAGGTTTTTGGAAGGAGCTCCCATGCAAAAGAAAATTTACGTGGCCGGTATGGCGGATGAACGGAACGAACAGGCTGTTCAGACTGCTGTTTCCGCAGTAGTCGGAGTCGCATCCTGTACCGCGAACGCTTTAAAAGCTCAGGTGCTCGTAGATTTCGACGAGAATACCGCCGGTATCGAAGATGCAATCAGCAACGCTATAATCGGCTGCGGATTTGATGTTCTCGGCTGATGGATATCGTTTTTCTTGACAGTCATGCAATAAATCCCGACGGTTTAAGTTGGGATGATTTTTCCGCTCTGGGGTCGTGCACGTTTTACGACAGAACTCCGCCGGATCAGGTCGTCGGACGGATCGGGAACGCACAGGCCGTTATCATAAATAAAACAATTCTTACTGAAGAAATTTTCCGCGCGTGTCCGTCGCTCTCATATGTCGGCATACTGGCTACCGGATATAACGTAGTCGACGTTGCCGCCGCCGCGAAACACGGAGTTACCGTAACGAACGTGCCTTCCTACAGCACGTCTGCCGTCGCACAGCACGTGTTCGCGTTCATCGGCGAATTCGCATCTTCGGTCGCCGTACACAACGATTCCGTACACGCCGGCGACTGGTGCGCCAATCCCGATTTCTGCTACTGGAAAAAACCGCTTATCGAACTTGACGGCAAAACGCTCGGCATTTACGGGTTCGGCAACATCGGCCGCCGCGTCGCCCGGATTGCGGCGGCGTACGGTATGAACGTTCTGTGCACGACGCGTTCCGCCCGGACGTGCGGCGGCATTACGTTCGTACCGCAGGAAACCCTTTTTACCGAATCAGACTTTCTGAGTCTGCACGCTCCGCTCACCGATCAGACTGCGGAACTTATCCGTGCGGAAACGCTGGCGCAGATGAAACGCGGCGCGTATCTGATCAACACGGCGCGCGGCGGTCTCGTACGTGAAGCAGACGTGCGTGAAGCACTTGAAAGCGGACGGCTCGCAGGATACGCGGCGGACGTCGTTTCCGAAGAACCGATGAAAAAAGACAATCCGCTGTTGCACGCGCCGAACTGTATCATTACGCCGCACATCGCTTGGGCGCCGCGCGAAACCCGGCAGCGCCTGATTCGCATCGCGGCCGAAAATCTTGCGGCGTTCATTAACGGAACGCCGGTAAACACCGTCCGGTAGCCGTCCGAATACCGCCCGCAATCCGATACGGCTCAGGTATGAATCCAGCCGTTTTTTATGCCGCCGCTTATCTGCCGTTCCACCCACGGCCACAGCGCGGGCGTTCCCGTCTTTACCGGAGCCATACGCTCGTACACTTGCGCAGCCGAAACGGAACCGAGCTTCCACGTATGACCGTCGGTCAGCGTATTGTGCATAAACGGCTGCAGCCGGTCGAGACTTGCCGCAAAACGCGAATCGGCGGTATCCATGCGGTCGAATTCTTCCCACAAAAAGCGGATATCCCGCGCCTGATCGGGCGGCAGCAGCGCAAACAGCGTGTCGGCTGCAGCAGCTTCGCGTTCGGCTTTATCGGTGTTTCCCGCCGTATCGAAGGCGAACGTATCGCCCGCGTAAATTTCAATCAAATCGTGCACGACGACCATTTTAAGAACGCGCGCCATGCGCACCGGTTCGGCCGCGTATTCTTCAAGTACGACCGCCATCAGCGCAAGGTGCCACGAATGTTCCGCATCGTTTTCCCGGCGCGACCCGTCGGTAAGCAGCGTGCGGCGCAGAATGTGTTTCATTTTATCCACTTCGGCAATAAACGTCAGCTGCCGGGCAAGACGCGTTCCCGCGCCGTCCTCAGCGGGAACGTCCAATTTGTATACGATATCATCCGTTGAAAGCATTCTTTCCTCCCGTACATCGTTCGTCAGTATATAAAAAAACTTCCGGATACGCAACGTACCGGAAGTTTTCCGTATAGAACAGTCGCAGTTTATGCCGACGCGCACGCACAGTCGCTTCCGGGCGGCGCGCACAGCTGCAAACGGTTAATATTTTTTTTCCGCGTAACCGAGCCAGCCGTCGTTTTCTATCAGCGCCTTTTCAAAGCCATCGAGCGGGAAATGATAGCTTTTGGACAAACTGCCGGAAATCAATTTTACCTTTGCCGTACCGTCGTCGTTGATAACGATGGTGCATTCGGTATCCTTATCGGCAAACGTGCGGAACATGTCGTCTATATCTTTTTTGGACAGTTCGACGGCGAGCATACCGCAATTGAACATGTTCTGGCGGAAAATGCGGGCAAAGTTAACCGCAACGACCGCGTAGATTCCGTTCACTTCAAGCGCCCAAGGGGCGTGTTCGCGCGATGAACCGCAGCCGAAATTTTCCCGGGTAATTATTACCTTTTTACCGGCGACGTCGGCTTTCGGATCAAAGCCGTCGAGTTTCAAATCTTCGAGCAAATAGGGTTTCAACGCCTGTTTACTGATTTCCGTCAGATATTTTGCCGGAATAATTTCGTCGGTATTGATATCCGAACGATCCAGGAACAGAACTTGTCCTCCGAACTGTTTCATTTCACATTCCCCTTAAAGAGTGATGAATTTGTTATCGTACCGGCAACGGCTGTCGCTGCGGCACTGGCGGGACTCATCAGATGGACGACTCCGCCTTTTCCCATTCTACCATTAAAATTGCGGTTTGTGGTAGAGGCACACACCTCGTTTTCGGCAAGAACACCGTTGCTCATGCCGAGGCATGCACCGCACGTCGGATTCGTAACGCAAAACCCGAAATCCATGAACGTTGCAAGAATACCTTCTTCCAGTGCCTTTTTGTAAATGGAAGGAGTCGCCGGCGAAAGGATACCGCGCACGCCGGGCGCGATCCGTTTGCCTTGCGAAAGCGCTTCGGCAAGCACTTTCGCCGCTTCACGCAGATCTTCTATGCGGCCGTTCGTACAGGAACCGATATACACCTGATCGACTTTCGTTCCGGCGAGTTCGCGAATCGGTTTTACCTGATCGGGTTTAAAACCGAACGTAGCGAGCGGTTCCAGATCGGACAAATCGTACGTATACACCCGTTCATACGCCGCGTCCGCATCGGAGCACCACGTTGCATATTCAGCGAGCGCCGCTTCTTTTGAAGCGAAATCATCTTTAATGAACGGCCACAGATATTCGACGGTCGTCATATCGGGCATACAAATACCGCTGGTCGCACCGGCTTCAACCGCCATATTGCAGACGGTCATGCGCGCTTCCATAGACATGGCGTCGATTATCGGCCCGGCAAATTCCATAACGCAGTTCGTCGCACCGTTTACGCCGATTTTACCGATAATATACAGAATGACGTCTTTTGCATAAACGCCGGCCGGAAGCGTTCCGTTCAGCACGAACTTGATCGTTTTAGGCTCCTTAAAGGAACACACACCTTTCAGAATACCGACTTCAAGATCGGTCGTACCCACTCCCGCTGCAAATGCACCGAACGCGCCGTGCGTACACGTGTGGCTGTCGCCCATGATAACGGTAAAACCGGGCCGCACGAATCCTTTTTCCGGAAAAATGGCGTGGCACACGCCGTTCGCACCGATATCGAAAAAATCCTTGATATGATTACGGAACGCCCATTCGCGCAGGATTTTTCCCTGCAGCGCCGTTTTGGAATCTTTCGCCGGCGTTACGTGATCGATGACCGCTTTGATTTTGGACGGATCGAACACGCGATCTTTGCCGTTTTCAGCGAGGTCGGTAATGGCAACCGGCGTCGTGATTTCATGGCAGAATACACGGTCGAGTTTCAGCACCCAAGTATCCTGAAAAGGTTTTTCAGCTACGTGCGTTTCAAAAATTTTCTGTGCGATAGTCTTTCCCATAGAAGCCCCCTGCAACACTACAAATAATTCATTATTTATAAAGTTATTACAGTAATAGTAAATTCTTTATAAAAAAAAGTCAAGTATGTGTGAATCCGATATCCCGCGTGTGTGAATCCGGCACCATTTTCCGAACGCCGAATGCGGCGAATAACTGTAACCAAAATAAATACAGTTTGTTTATCGTATACTTGATGACGGAGCCGCATTTGATACGGCTGATTACCGGAGGTACAGTATATGCCCGGACGGATAGGCACCGCCGCAGTATTGGCGGCTGCGGTGATTTTAGGCGGCTGTGCGAAAGGCACGGCGAAGGAGATTCGTATGCAAAAGCAGGAAACCGATACCGTACGGCGGCTGACCGTACCGCAGGGTCAAAAAGAAATTTTTCTGGCCGGCGGCTGCTTTTGGGGAACGCAGGAATATATGAGAAACCTGCCGGGAGTTTCGGCAACGCAAGTCGGATACGCTAACGGCGATACGGAACGGCCGACCTACGAAGCAGTCTGCCGTTCGGAAACCGGATACGCGGAAACCGTTCAGGTCGTATACGATCCTGCCGTCATTCCGCTCGATTTTCTGATACGTACTTATTTCGGCATCATCGATCCGACGAGCGTAAACCGCCAGGGAAACGATGCGGGCAGCCAGTATCGGACGGGCGTTTACTATACGGACGCCGCCGACGAACCGATAATACGAAGCGTGGCGGAATCCGTGGCGCGCGAATATCGTCTCCCGTTGGCGGTGGAAATCACACCGCTGCAAACTTACTACCCTGCCGAAGCATACCATCAGGATTATTTGCAGAAAAACCCCGGCGGATACTGCCATATTCCGCGCCGCAAACTGGAAGAAGCAAAACAGAAACTTGCAGCGCCCCACGCTGCCGGCGGTTCGCCGTACCGGAAGCCAAACGACGAACAGCTGCGCCGCACGCTCACGCGGGAACAGTACGAAGTAACGCAGCGCAACGCAACCGAGCCGGCGTTCAAGAACGCCTATTACGACGAATTCAGGGCAGGCATATACGTCGACGTAATCACCGGACAGCCGCTGTTCGTTTCAACTGATAAATTCGATTCCGGCTGCGGCTGGCCCGCGTTCAGCAAACCGATAGACGAGTCGCTGCTGAACACGCGGACGGACACGTCGTTCGGCATGATGCGAACCGAAGTCCGCTCCGCCGCCTCAGACGCACATTTGGGACACGTATTCAACGACGGACCGAAAGAAAGCGGCGGTCTGCGGTATTGCATCAACAGCGCGGCCCTGCGCTTCATTCCGCAGGATCAGATGGAAGCAGAAGGATACGGCGCGTATCTCGACTTGCTAAAATGACCGATCAGACGCGGAAGCCGCCGCGCTTCTGCCGTGCGGCGATTACAACTCTTTGGGATGCCGCAGCCGGACGATGCCGGAAACGATTCCGTACAGCACTCCCGCACACGGCCAAATAATCCACGACCGCCCCCAGTCGTGCGTAATGAAACTGTAGCCGAGGTACGCCGCCGTTACGACAGACCAATACATGCCGCTCAGCGCACTTTCAAAGTTCGCGTTCCGCCCGGCGGCGGCTTTCAGTTCAGGGACGAACGCCCCGGTTTGAAGCAATTGGTCGTAACTCGCCTTCACCATGCCGGCCGAGATAAACAGAAAAACTCCGACGGCGACGAGTCCCAGCATAAGACACACTGCGCCGGTCAAAACCGCGTCGGACATATCGAAAAAACCCGAAACAACCACGGGAATCACGCTGACGATACACAGCACCACTCCCCACACGATTTTGAAGGCATACGGCAGTTCAAAGCGCTGCTTTTTTTCCTGAACCAGAGCGGCGGCAGCTGAATCGAGCGTAAACGGTTCCGATTTGATATATTCAAAAACGTGCAGCTTCATTCCGTTCAAAATGATAACGGCGACCGCAGCGGCCACACCGGCCAGCAGCAGCGTAACCCCCAGAGCCGCCGCTCCGTTTTCCGAGAGCGGAACGACGCCGGTTTCCGACAGCAACTGCAACAGCAGTAATACCGCCACCGAACAAATGCAGACTGCCACTCCTCCGGCAATAGTGCGGGCGGCGGCGGCAGACACGGCGATAAAGCGTTCCGCTTCGGGCAGGGAAACGCGGCGGAGTACCTTTTCCCCGGCCGAAGACGCCGGTTCCGCTGAAACGGACAAATCGTCTTTCAGTAGCGTATCGGTACTGACGCCGAACAGCGTGCTCAGTAACAGTATTTTATCGAGTTCGGGAACCGCACCGCCGCTTTCCCATTTCGATACCGACTGCCGCGACACGGCAACTTTATCCGCAAGCTCCTCCTGCGACCAGCCGTTCCGTTTCCGCAGGATCTCTATTTTTTCCGCAAGTTTCATACGAACCTCCTACTGCCTCTTTTACGCCAAGTATATCGGATTTTCCGGTTGACAACCACCAATTGCGCTTTGAATTTTGTCAACCTGCGGGTGCGAAAGCTCCATAATCGCATCGCGTAAAAAACAAAAAGCCGGATAAGGGAACGGACGTTTCGGTCCGCCGCCTTATCCGGCTCGGCGTTTCCGCTGCGCAGTGCGCCTTCACGCGAGAGCGGCTACTGCATCACGGGAAACGTCTCGAGTCAGCTGTTTCTGATAACCGCCTGGGCTGCCGCAAGCCGGGCAACCGGTACGCGGTACGGAGAGCAGGACACGTAATTGAGTCCCGCGCGATAACAGAAATCGATCGTTACCGGATCTCCGCCGTGCTCGCCGCAAATACCGAGTTTCATGTCCGGTTTGACGGCGCGGGACTGTTCGCGGGCAAAGTTGACCAGTGCGCCGACGCCTGCTTCATCGAGCGTTTTGAACGGATCTGTTTCAAAAATATGCTGCTCCAAATACGCGGGCAAAAACTTCACCGCGTCGTCCCGGCTGAACGCAAACGTCATCTGCGTCAAGTCGTTCGTGCCGAAGCTGAAAAAATCCGCGTACTGCGCGAGTTTTCCGGCAAGCAGCGCCGCGCGGGGAACTTCTATCATGGAACCGATCTTGATAGAATCGGCGAGCTTCGTGTTGCCGCCGCAGACCGAACTGACGATAGCCTCCGCACGTCCGCGCAGAATGTGCAGTTCGGCGTCGTCGCACACGATGGGGATCATGATTTCAGGCTGCACCGGCAATCCCCGCGCGGCGCAGTCCGCGGCTGCCCGCACGATAGCTTCAACCTGCATATCGTATATTTCGGGGTACGTAATACCCAGACGGCAGCCGCGGTGTCCGAGCATGGGGTTCATTTCGTGCAGCCGGTCGAGTTTGACCGCAAGCCGCACCGCTTCGATTCCCATGTACGCGGCGAGTTCGTCCTTTTCGGCCGCCGTATGCGGAATGAACTCGTGCAGCGGCGGATCGAGCAATCGGATAGTAACGGGACGTCCGTTCATCGCCTCAAAAATGGCGGTAAAATCCTTTTGCTGCAACGGCAGAATCTTGTTCAGCGCGGAACGGCGCTGCTCGGCGGTGTCCGAAACGATCATCGCCCGGAAATGGATCAGTTTATCCCGGTCGAAAAACATATGTTCGGTACGGCACAGACCGATGCCTTCCGCCCCGAATTTAAAAGCCTGCACTGCGTCCGGTCCCTGATCGGCGTTCGCGCGAACGGAAAATCCCTTGATCGGCCCGCGCACGGACTGCGCGCATTTTTCATCGCACCAGCTCAGGAACGTGTCGAGTTCGCTCGATATGCCGGGTGATGAAAGCGGCAAGTCCCCTTCGTATACGCAACCGGACGACCCGTCTATGGTAATATAGTCGCCTTCGGTAAATTTACGGCTGCCGATGGTAACCGTGTTTCCCGTGACCACCACTTCCTGTGCGCCGCACACGCACGGAGTGCCCATTCCGCGGGCAACGACGGCGGCGTGACTGGTCATTCCGCCGGTCGAAGTCAGGATGCCTTCGGACACGACCATACCGGCAATGTCTTCGGGACTGGTTTCTTTACGGACGAGTACGACTTTTTTGCCTTCCGCCGTCCATTTTTCGGCGTCGGACGCCGTATACACGATTTGCCCGCAGGCGGCGCCCGGAGACGCGTTCAGCCCTTTCGTAAGCGGCACTGCCGTTTTGAGCGCGGAAACGGAGATCATGGGATGCAGCAGCTGATCGAGCTGTACGGCGGAAACGCGCCGGATCGCTTCGTCTTTCGTAATGAGTTTTTCGGCGACCATATCCACCGCGCATTTTACGGCGGCCTGACCGGTGCGTTTGCCGTTGCGGGTCTGCAGGATATATAATTTTCCCTGCTGAACGGTGAATTCCATATCCTGCATGTCGCGGTAATGTTTTTCAAGCCGGTCGCGGATATCGGTCAGCTGCTTATACACAGCGGCGTTTTCCTTTTCGAGTTTATCGATGGTTTCAGGCGTTCTGATACCGGCGACGACGTCTTCACCCTGCGCGTTCATCAGATATTCGCCGTAAAACGTGTTCACGCCGGTAGACGGATCGCGGCTGAAACAGACGCCCGTGCCGGAATCCGCGCCGAAATTACCGAACACCATGGACTGAATGTTGACCGCGGTTCCGGCGAGCCCTTTGATATCGTTCAGTGCACGGTATTTTATGGCGCGCTCGTTCATCCAGGAACCGAACACGGCGTCGATCGCACCCCACAGCTGTTCAATCGGATCCTGCGGAAAATCCGCGCCGAGCGCGTTCCGGTATATCGCCTTATAAGTGCCGACCAGTTCTTCCAGATCCTGCGCCGAAAGCTCGGTATCGAGCATCACGTTCCGTTTCCATTTCAATTCGCACAAGGCGTCTTCAAACGATTCGGCCGGCACGCCCATCGCGACGTCGCCGTACATTTGAATGAACCGGCGGTACGCGTCCCAGGCGAACCGCAGATTACCGGTTTTAGCGGCGAGCCCCGCGGCGGCTTTGTCGTTCATACCCAAATTGAGGATCGTGTCCATCATACCGGGCATGGAAACTTCCGCGCCGGAACGGACCGACACCAAAAGCGGATCCGACGCGTCGCCGAGTTTTTTGCCCATCAGTTTTTCAAGCGCCGCCAAATGTTCAGCCACCTGCGCTTTGAGTCCGTTCGGATACGTTTTGCCGTTTTCATAAAACAGTCTGCACACTTCCGTAGAAACGGTGAATCCCGGCGGAACGGGAATGCCCAGATTCGTCATTTCGGCAAGGTTCGCACCTTTACCGCCCAATTCGCGGCGCATCGCGGCGCTACCTTCGGCTTTTCCGCCGCCGAAAAAATACACCAGCTTGACAGTGTCCATCATACAGTTTCTCCTACCAATTATTTCTCGTATCCGTGAATTTTAACTTGAAGAATTCAAGCTGTCAATGATATACTATCAATATGAAGAAAAAAAAGTGTTTTCCGCTTATATTATGCTGTCCGCTTGCGTTTTATCTGGTTTCGTGCGCCGGATCCGTTAAAACGGAACCGGTAATGCCGTATGAACCGCCGGAAATCACCTTAAAAACCGAACAGGCTTCTGCGGCGGAACCGGATAAACCGTCGGCCTTGACGCTTACGTTCGCCGGCGACATCATGGCGCATACGCCCAATTTCAGAATGAAAAACTACCGTCTGATTTATGCGGATATCGAATCGATCATCAAAAACGACGATTTTTCATTCGCGAATTTTGAAACGCCCGTCCACGCGGGGCGGCCGTATGAAAATTATCCGAATTTCAACGTGCAGCCGCCGTACGCCGATGCGGCGATCGCGGCCGGATTCGACGTGTTTTCTCTTGCGAACAATCACACCAACGATCAGGAAAGCGACGGCGTTGCACAGACGTACGCATATTTTAAGACGAAAGAATCTTCCGGCGTGTACGCCGCCGGAATCAAGGAAAAACCGGGAGCCGGCATTTCGTATCAGGTAATACGGAAAAACGACTGGACGATTCTGTACGCCGCCGTTACCGAAATTCTGAACCGCCATACGTCCAAAGACCGGATAGATTACGTTGAACCGGCGGCGGCGCGGCGCGAGACGTTCCGGACGGAACTGCAAACGCTCCGCAGCGAAAACCCCTGCGACGTGTTCGTTTTATCGATCCATACGTGCGAAGACGAATACGTACCGGATATTACGACCGTCAGGCGTAATTACTATTATTCGCTGATAGACAGCGGCGTCGATATTATCTGGGCGAACCATCCGCACATCGCAAAAGAATGGGAAATCGTTACCCGGTCGGAAACGGCGGGAGAGACAGGAACGGAAACGGCGGGAGCGGGAGCGGGAACGACCGAGTCGGGAACAGCCGATGCCGCAAAAAATCCGGCGCCGTCCGCACTCGTCATGTACGCGTTGGGCAACACGATCTCCGGACAGCGGTACGCACCCGATCTGGCGAATCCGGCAAACGAGAGAGACAATACGGGCGACGGATATCTGATTCAAGTTCGGCTTGAAAAAGAACGGCCGTCCGATTCAAGCACATCGGAATCCGCAGAACCGGAGGAACGCGTGCCGCAACCGGCGCCTTCGTTCCGTATTGCGGACGTAACGCCGTATCTTATCACCACTTATATAGATCCGGCGCGGAACTATGTCATAAAGCAGCTGAACGATACGTTTATCGAAAATCTGGCTGCGGAAGGCAAAACGGCGTACGCCGCGTATTTTGCCGCACGGAAGGAAATCATGGAAAACATAAAAGGAACGTATACACAACGATGAACGATTACACCTCTCTGCCGGTTTACGAGCAAAAACAGCGAATTCTCGATACGCTCGCCGTAAATCAGGTTATCGTCGTACAGAGCCCGACCGGTTCGGGCAAAACGACCCAAATTCCGGTCATTCTGCACGAAGCAGGTTTTTCCGCGGCGGGAATGATCGCCGTAACCCAGCCGCGCCGCATCGCGGCGCTCAGCGTCAGTGAATTTATCGCGAAACAGCTGAAAACGACGTATCCGGGGCTGGTCGGCTACAAAATGCGTTTTGAAGACAAAACCGACGCAACCACCCGCATTAAAATCATGACCGACGGCATCCTGCTGCAGGAAATGAAACTCGACCCGTGGCTTTCAAAATATTCGGTCGTCATGGTGGACGAAGCGCACGAGCGCAGTCTGAACATCGACTTCGTTCTGGGACTGCTGAAACGGGTGCTCGCCGCACGGCAGGATTTTAAAGTCATCGTGTCTTCGGCAACGATGAACGCCGAAGCGTTTTCAACGTATTTCGACGGCTGCCCTATCGTAACGATAGACACGGTAACGTATCCGGTTACCATAGTATACGATCCGCCGGCAATTCCGGCGAGCACGGCCTCCCCGTCGGCGGCTGAAGCGCTGCTCGCCAAAATGGAATCTACTATCGACCGCGTGCTCGACAATCACGATACGGGCGACATTCTGTGTTTTCTGCCCGGCGAAAAAATCATCAAGGACTGTATCCGGCGGCTGGCGGCCGCGCCGTTCGGACGGAAAATCCATCTGATTCCGCTGTACGGGCGGCTTGCGAAAGACGAACAGGAGCGCGTGTTTGAAACCGCGCCGTTCGGCAGAAAAAAAGTAATCGTGTCGACGAACATAGCCGAAACCAGCGTTACGATTCCCGGCATCACGACCGTCATAGACAGCGGACTGGCCAAACTGAATTATTACAATCCGCGCACGTATACGGCGAGTTTGAACGAAACCCCCGTTTCAAAAGCATCGTGCAATCAGCGCAAAGGCCGCGCCGGCCGCACGCAGAGCGGAACCTGTTACCGGCTGTATACCAGAAAAGATTTTGAAACGCGGCAAACCTATACGACCGAAGAGATTTACCGCACGGATCTGTCGGAAGTCGTACTGCGTATGGCGGAATTGGGTATAACGGACTTCGAGCAGTTCGATTTTATCGCACCGCCCGGACACGAAGGCATGGTCGGCGCGGTGGAAACGCTCGGTATGCTTAAAGCGCTTGAAAGCGACAACTCGCTGTCGGCGATCGGCAAACTGATGGTGCAGTTTCCGCTGGTGCCGCGCGTCAGCCGCATTATCGTCGAAGCCATACTGCGCTATCCGGACGTACTTGAAGAAGCGCTCATAGCGGCGGCGTTCCTTTCGGCGCAATCGCCGTTCGTCCTTCCCCCCGGAGAAGAAACGGACGCACGCAAAGCCCATCATACGTTCCGCGACATTCAAGGCGATTTCGTTTCATACGTCAAGTTGTTCAGAACGTACACGTCCATGAAAAACGCGTCGAAATTCTGCAAAAGCAATTATCTCGACGAACGGGTCATGGCCGAAATTCTGAACATCAAAATTCAGCTCGAACAGATCGTAACCGACATGGAAATCCCGGTAACCGGCGGCGGTTCTATGGACGATTATTTATGCTGCATTTCCGCCGGAATGATTCAATTCGTGTGCGTGCGCGAAGGCAAGGAAAACTACCGGAGCCTTACGGCCGAACACATCCAGATTCACCCCGGATCGAGCATGTTCCGCGCGGATCCGCTGTTCATCGTCGCAGGGGAAATCGTGCGCACGTCGCGGATGTTCGCGATGTCGGTGTCGCCGCTTACCCGAAATCTGCTTGCGCGCATCGATCCCGATCTGGAAACGCAGCTTTCCGCCGCCCGCGGCCGGAACAAGCGCGCGGCCGGTGAAAAACCTGCCGCACCGAAAAACGCTAAAAACGCCGCCGGACAGGGCGCGGGAAAATCCGCAAAAGACGGCAAACCCGCAGACTCGATTCGCATCGGCGGCACGGATTTCGCCGTTGAAAAAATAAAGGGAAAGAAAAACGTCATACTGCCGTTCGCGCAGCTTCAGAACGCACTGGCGAACGAACGCGACGAATCCCGCCTCGCCCAGACCGGCGGCCTTCGCGCGAAGATCAAAATAAACGGATACGAACTGTTGGCCGGAGAAAAAGCGGAGCTTGTGTTCAGACTGGCTAAAGCGCTCGATTTGACGCCGCTCGACGACAAAGACTGGAATCGGAAACTCAACGTGCAGCTCAGCCGCGAAGGAGACGCCGCGCAGCTTATCCGTGCGCTCGATTTGATTTTGAAAACGGCGACCGCCAAAACGAAAAGCAAAGAACTCGGCTTTATCTGCCTGTTTACGGACGGACACGGCTCGTACTGGTTCAAGGTTTCACGCGGCTTCGCGACCGCACTGAACGAAAGTCTGTCGAGCCTCGAAACGCTCATAGACGAAACCGCCGGAACGCTTGACGATACGCAGAAAACCAAACTGAACGCGATATACCGGAAACTGAACGATTTGTACGAATGATGAGGCTCGGAGCGCACAGAGGAACGAACGGACGGCGTCTAGCCGTCCGCGGGAATCGGTCCCGCTGTGCCGCCGCTCGCGCTGCTGAATCGCGCGGCATACGCCCGCCCGACAGCAGCCGAAGCAGCCCGCACCGCACATCGTTCGCACCGCGCGGCGGCCGATATTGCACACCGGCGGACGATTATTTTTTCTGCTTCTGCAAAGCGGGAAACAGATGTTTGAACATACCGGAAAACGGACGGACATCGTGCGGAATTTCGGCCTTAACGAACGCGTGAATGGAATCGGGCGACCCCGCTACCAGCATCACGTCGTCCGCGCTGAACACGTGATGGATATCCTGCAAAAAGGAAAAATCGCTGTCTCCGCTTTTCCGGATCGCCACGATGTTCAGCCCGAACTTGTTTCTGATATTGGAATCGACGACCGTTTTGCCGGCAAGCTCCTCGGTAACGCCGACTTCGGCAAGCACCAAATGCTCGGAAACGGCCATATATTGGAACATCGCGTTTGAAACGAGCAGCGGCGTCAGCGTCCGCGCCGCTTCGCGGTCGGGATAAATGACGCGCGTCGCACCGACGATCGAAAGCACTTCTCCGTGCTCCGAAGTTTCCGCCTTGACGATGATATTCCGGATACCCATCTTTTTCAGGAAATTGCAGACCATGATGGACGCTTCGATTCTGGAACCCAAATCGATGATCACCGCGTCTATATCCTGCGGAACGATGCGATTCAGCGCCGCCTCGTTGATAACGTCCAAAATATACGAATCGCGCGCGAGCTCTTTGTATTTATTGACCGTATCGGGATTTTTATCGATAATGATCACATCGGCGCCTATTTCCGAAAACTGTTCCAGCATTCGCAAGCCGAAAACGTCGAGTCCGATAATCGCAAACTGTTTCATACTGTCTCCTCATACCATTGAACCGAAAGTCACCGGCGGTGCCGAACGGTTCGTATAATCGCTGAAAACTTCCGCCGCCGGAAACTAACCGAGCATCACCTGTTCGTCGGGATACCTGATCAATCGTTCTTCCTTTTTACCCGGAATTTTCAGAATCATCGCGAACACGCCGGTTCTGCCGATGAACATCGTTGCAATAATGACTATTTTACCCAAATCGGACAGATGCGGCGTCAAACCTCTGGTCAGGCCCACCGTTCCGAAAGCCGAAAACGACTCGAACAAAACGTCGAACACCGACGCGGTACCTGCCAGCAACAGCCGCTCTTCCGTACACATCAGCAGGAAAACCGCGATGCACAAAAAGATGATACTTTTGCTGATGATGTTGAACGCTTTTTCAAGAATACCGGCGGAAATGCTTTTGCGGCCGAGCAGCATCGACGTCGAATCGTCCCGTTCGTTCAGCGCGTAAGCCATGACGATCAAAAACGTCGTCGTTTTCACACCGCCGGCGATCGACCCCGGCGAACCGCCGATAAACATCAGCAGCAGCGTGACGAAGCCGGACACCGGCGAAAACTGCGCCTGCGCAACCGATTCAAATCCCGCAGTTCGGGTCGTTACCGACTGAAAAAACGCCGACAGGATTTTGCCACCCGCACCGTACTGCGCGAATCCCTGATTCCATTCGAGAATCAAAAACAGGACCGTACCGCCGACTATCAGAAACGCGGTCATGCCGAGCGCAAGTTTTGCGTGATACGAAACGCGCTCCCTGCCGAAAGTTTTGACGAAACGGAAAACGTCTTTCATCACGATAAAACCGATTCCGCCCAGAAAAATGAGTACGGCGATCGGAACCAGAACGGCCGGATTATCCGCGAAACCGGCAAGAGAATCGTTGAACGTGGAAAATCCTGCGTTGCAGAACGAGGAAACGGCGTGAAACACCGCCGTAAACGCGGGGTTCGGCACGCCGGCGGCGGAAAACGCGCCGTATAAGCAAACGGCTCCGGCAAGTTCTATGCCGAGCGTTATGGACACGATGTTCCGCACTATTTTTTTATGATCCGATTCCACTTCATCGATAAAAAAACTGCGGATCATTTTTCGGTTCATGAACGACACGCGGCGACGGCTGCCGATTCCGATATATAACGAAAAAAACGTGATGATTCCCAATCCGCCGAATTGGATCAGAAACAAAATGACCACTTTTCCGAAAACGGTAAACGTGCTCATCGGCACCGTACACAAACCGGTCACGCATACCGCCGAAACTGAAGTAAAAAGCGCATCCGGCACTGACAGCGGCTGCGTAACGGAGAACGGCAGCAGCAGCAGTACGGTTCCCGTTCCCGCGAGCAAGCCGAAATAGGAAAACAACAAGATTTTATCAAACGACCATTTTATACGCATAGTATCCGTCTCGTTTCAGTATAGTTTTTTTCCGCGCTTTATGCCAGCAATTCCGAAAGAAATGCGTTCAAAAACAGAATGCCGTCGGCCGAAAGCGCGTACCGGATTTCGCCGCAGTCGGAATATTTTACGGCGAGTCCTTTTTGGCGCCATTTTTCAAAAACGGCGGTATCCAATTTTTTGCCGAAGCGTTCTTCATATTCACCGGCTGCAATTCCTTCACGCAGCCGCAGTCCGAGCATACAGAACTCGAACGCCAGCGTGTCGGCGTCGAGCAGCTCCCGTTCCAGCGGAAAATCGGCGCCTTCGGCAAAACCGCGCGGATCCGGCGCCGTTTCCGTCCAAAAATCGGTGTAGACGGCGATATCGGCCGTATTCGCATACCGCAGCGCGGATTTTACGCGCGCAGCCGGTTCCCGCGCCGCAGCCGTAATCGCAACCGCGGCGGCTGCTTCGGTATCGTACAGCGTCCCGACCGCACCGGCGCCGGCGCCGGCATACGAGCGCTGCCGCCAATACGCCGTATTGTGGCGGCTCCGGCAGCCGGGTTTGGCAAAATTGGATACCTCGTACTGTGCGTATCCGGCCCTTTCCAGCAGCGCACGACCGGCGAGCCACTGAGAATCGGTCGTTTCTTCCGTATACGCAAGCCGGCCGCGCTCAATTTGCCGGTACAGCGGCGTCGATTCTTCAACCGTAAGCGCGTACAGCGAAACGTGTTCGGGATTATAGGTAAGCACCTCTTTCAGGCCGGACACGAAAGCCGTGTCGCCGAGTTCGGGCAGTCCCGCGATCATGTCCGCGGAAAACCGGACGCCGCTGCGGGAAAGCAGCGAAAGCGCACCGAGCGCCCGTTCCCGACTGCAGCGGCGGCGGACACACCGAAGCGCGCCGTCGTCGAGCGCCTGCACGCCGACGGATATGCGATTGACGCCGCAGCGCAGCGCCGTTTCAAGAAACGGTTCGCAGAGACTTTCGGGATTGACTTCAAGAGTAATTTCCGGCGCGCAGGCAGCGCCCGGTTTCACACCCGACGGATACAGCGAATCGAGACGGAACATAATGCGTTCCAGCTGCGCCGGAGACAGCAGACTCGGCGTACCGCCGCCGATATATACGGTTTCAGGCGCGGCCAGATTTTCGGCCTCCGCGTGAAACGCGATTTCCGCACACAGCGCGTCGACGTACCGGTCGGGAACGTGTTCCGCCGGTACGGAAAAAAAATCGCAGTACGCGCACTTCGCCTTGCAGAACGGAATATGGAGATACAGCGAACGGGCGGCCGTTTTCACCGTTTTACCGCAGGCCGAACTGATTCAGCGGAAAGTATTGCAAAACCGCACGGCCGGCGATGTCCGATTTCGGAACGACACCCCACACGCGGGAATCGATACCGGAAATCCGGTTATCGCACAGCAGAAAATATTCGCCGTCTTTCAGCGTCGTTTCGGCGAATTCGCCGGCGACGCCGAGCGACGGATCCCACGCGGCCGGCAGGCCTTGAACCTGAATATCGTACGCGGTAGGTGAAAGTTCAAATTCAGTCAGGAAATGGGAAGATCCCGCCGGTTTTACGTACAAAACGTATTCCTTCATGTACAGCGTATCGCCCGGCATACCGACGACGCGCCGGAGGCTTTCCGTTTCCGACACTTTTCTGCTCGAAGAAAACGGCGCCAACTGTTGGAATGTTGCAAACGAAACGAATTTGTCTATTATGGAAAGAAACGTGTTCGTCCGCTTCGGCGCACGTGCGGAAACCAATACGGTGTCGCCGCGTTCCACCGAAGCGAGCGGCGTAACGAGCAGCAGGCTGTTCCGATCCGTTCCCGGATTCATTGAATCGGATTGAACGGCGACCGGAAACAGCAAAAAACGGAAAATACCCGTTACTGCCGCGAACAGCAGCAATACGAAGGCGACTATGATAAATACATTGCGCCGCAATGCGCGGCGATGTTTATATGAAAATTCGTATACGGAGCGAGCCATGCGTAAAGGATATCATATCCGCCGGTTCGTTACAAGGTGCACTCAGCGAGATGCAATCAGCGAGAAAGCCACCCGCCATCGACTGCCAGCGTAAATCCGTGAACGTAAGAGGCGGCTTCGGAAGCCAGAAAAACCACCGCGCCTTTCATGTCGTCGGGAGTGCCCCATCTGCCGGCCGGAATACGGTCGAGGATAGCCTCGCTGCGCTCCGAATCGCCGCGCAGCGCCTGCGTATTATTCGTCGCCATATAACCGGGCGCGATGGCGTTTACGTTGATTCCGTATTTCGCCCATTCGTTTGCCAACGCTTTCGTTATTCCCATTACGGCGCTTTTGCTCGCCGTGTACGCGGGCACACGGATACCGCCCTGATAGGAAAGCATCGACGCGACGTTGACGATTTTACCGCCGGAATGCTGCTTCAGGAACTGCCGGGCCGCCGCCTGCGCCAGAAAATACGGTACTTTCTGGTTTACCGCAATCACGGCGTCCCAATCGGCTTCGGTAACGTCGACGGCGTCCGCACGCAGAATGATCCCTGCGTTGTTCACCAGAATATCTATCCGCCCGAACGAGGCGAGCGCTTCGTCGATGATTCGGCCGACCGGCTCCGTCGAACTCAGATCGGCCTTTACGGCGGCGAACGTTCCGCCGGCATTGCGGATCAAAGCGGCCGTTTCGTCGCAGCCGCGCCGCGCAACGCCGACGACCTTCGCTCCAGCTTCCGCCAGCGCGACGCACATTCCCTGCCCCAACCCCGTGTTCGCACCGGTTACGACCGCAACTTTTCCGTCCAATCTGAATAAATCCGTAATCATCCTGCGCTCCTGAATAACAAAATTGAAACTGCATTTCATTTTTTCTTATTATCACAATTTAGACAGAATAGATTTTTTTGTCAATCACTTGCATAACAAAAAAAACTAGTATACTATAAACCGTAATATTATGATTCACAATGCTATAATTTATATTTTAAAATGCAAGCTATAAGGCGGATTATATGAAAAGATTTTTGTATCTGATATCTCTTTTATTTCTCTGCGTCTCATGCGAAAATCAATTATTGCCAATCCCGAACGTACAGAACGGGCAGAATCAGTCGCAGACCGGAAACGAAGCCACCGCGTGGGCAGCTCCGCAGGAATTGAGCGCTACGCACGGTCAAAAACAGGAAATAACGCTTTCCTGGCACGCGGTAAAAAAAGCGGTTCGCTATTACGTGTACCGCGCCGCCACGCCTTACGATACGTTCAAACAAATCGGTGAAACGTCCGACGCCAAAACGACGTACACGCTGAAGGTTCCTGCGGGAACCGACGCGTACTATAAAGTAACGGCGGTTGACGCGGCGGGAAAAGAATCGCCGTTTAGCCTCGCAGTTCGGGGTACCAGTTTGGCACAGCCGGTTATAAGCGATATACAAGGTTCATCCGGCGCGGAAGACAGCGCCATAACCGTATATTGGTATATGGGTAACGTCGACGCGTATCAGAGTCGGGTACGGTATACCGTTATATGTTCCGACGCGCGCAACACGGAAATCGCGCGGATTCCGGTAGACGGCTCCGTAACCGCAACGACGCAGGCGTCGTTTACCGGTTTAACGCCGAACACGTCGTACGCGTATAGGGTTGAAGCATACCTGGTCACCGCTCAGGATAAAATCGAAACGAGTGAAGCCGTAGACGCGGCGACTGCGCGGCGTTTGCGGCCCAATCCGCCGGAATCACTGAGCGCCGCCGAAGGAACGGCAAAAGACAACGTCAAACTGACGTTCACACTGCCCGACTTCGTCGACGTGGCCGTTTCAAGCGGCGTATACGAACAGCACGCGCTCTATTTCAAAATATACCGCCGCGCCAAAGCTGCCGACGGACAGCAGCCGGCCGCGTACACACCGATCTGTGCGTATTTCGGAAAAGACGCGGATGCAACCGGTAAAGTCAACTTCGGCTCATCAACATATGAACCCGGCGCGACGGTCACGTACACGGATACCGCCGAGCTGACGCGCGGCGTGCGCTACGAATATAAAGTGCAGGCGTTTGCCGACGATACGACGCGGGAAATCACCTCCGATCTGTCGTCCGCGGAAACGTCGGGCTGGATGCTGTCAGCCGCTTCGTTTAAAACGGATTCGTTCAGGCAAACGGTCGGAACGAACAGTGAGGGAAATCCCGCGTACGTTGCGGCGGAAGTCGGATTCAAGTTCAGCTGGGATGCGCTCGGCAAAGATTCCGATTATCAGTTTATTATTGAAGAAATAAAATACAAGTTGGAAGGCGACAACGGCGGAGCCGCGGATACGGAGGGAACGGTACAACCCGCGGCAGTTCATAAAAGTGTTGCCGACGTAAACGAATACAGACGGTCGTTCGATCTTGCCGGAAACGGTGCAGCCGCCGTCCGCGGATATTACAAATACAAATTGTATATCGTTCCCGCAGGTGTAACGGATACGGCTCAGGCGGTTGATTCGGTTGCCGCAGTCGGTCAGATATTGGTTACCGACGATACGGCGAAACCAAAAATCAACGTTTTTTCCGTAACGTCAGGGTATAAAGATAAATTCGAAATCTCATGGGAATACGACGCGTCCTTAAAATACGAACTGCGCTATCGGAATGAAAACGCCCCCGAAGCGGCGGAAACCGTCATTACCGAAGACGAACTGGCCTCCGCCATTCCCGAAACGGTCAAAACCGGTGATACGGTAACGTACACTGATCCGGCTGCGAGCGGAGATAAACGGACGTACACGCTGTACGCTAAAAGCAGCGTTACGGAAAACACGGATCCGATAACGGCGGAAACGCTGCGGACGCCGGCACCGCTGCCGGCAGGATATGCCTACGATTCGGTTACCGTAAAATGGCCTAAGATTGCGGCCGAAAAATTCAGTCTCTCCTGCGCCTACGCGGACAACCCTTACAACAAAGATTTGAACGCACTGAAAGCCGAACTGGAAGCCGCTAATTTAAATGCCGATGACGGCTATTATTCTTATACGTTTTCCAAACCGGACGGATACGACGATGCCCGCGTTTCGGGCCGCCCGATCACCGTATCGGTTTCCGCGGTAAGCAGCGTTGTCAAAAAAACGATCACACTCCAGCCGGATGAAACGTACACCGAGTCTCAAACCGTTGTAACGTCCGACACCACGACCGCACAGCTCTCGTCAGCTACGATGGGACCGGCGCTCGTCAGTCCCAAAGCGACGCAGTCGGTAGGTACCGACGCGATAACCGTTACCTGGAAAAAGGTATCGGGCGCCGCCGCGTACGCAGTCGTCAGAACGTACTATGAAACGCCTGAAAACGGAATTGCCGGAACACCCAAAAGTGTGCAGACATATACGGTAACCGGCACGGACAGTACTCCGACAGTTTCACTCAGCGGCGGTCTTGATGAAAATATCACGGCGGCGGTAACCGTAAAGCAAAACGCAGACGGTTCGTACACGCTGAATGACACCGCGATACAGACCGTAACCGATCAAAACAGCGGCTGGCAGACGGCGCAGTCACGCCTTCCGTGGGGAAGCCCGTACGATTATGCGATTATTCCGCTAGTATCAGCGGACGACATGAGCAGCCTTGAATACGACTCCGCCGAGCCGGAGCGTATCGTTGTGGGCGGCGTTACGCTTACGCACGCTTCGGATCCGTCGGTACGGGTACGCGGTTCCACGCTCGGCTACGGCTGGAACGTACAGGCTTCAAAGGGCTGGCAGACGGCGGCGCTGAGCGGAGAAGCGACGTCCGCGGAAAATACCTCCGTCCTCGTCACCTGGACAAACCCGACGCTCTCCGCAGGAATTTCACCCATCTACCGAATCTACCGGCGTATTGAAAAAACCGATACGTGGGAGACGATTTCCGATAATTGCAAAGTCATGTCTTATGAAGACACCACTGCTGTTCCCGGAATTGTTTACGAATACGCCGTCGGATTGATCACAGCTGTCAGCTCGAAACCGATTGAAGACACGGCGTATATCGCATTCAGTGATAAAATCACGGATACGACGTACACAGCTGAAAAGCGTGCTGCAGGATTCATTCTGCCGATACCGAAAATAGGGTCTGCCAGCAGAACCGATCTCGGAGTCGGAAATGAACGAATTGAATGGACCGCGGCCGAAAACGGCAGCGTATATAACCGAATGCTCAGCGGCTACGTTATAGAAGTGCTCAATCATAATCTGTCATCGGACTGGCAAAAAATAAAAGAACTCAAATTCGATGAAAGCGGATTTACCGCGCAGAACACGTATTCCGTAACGGTCGACAACACCGGCGGACTGCTGAAAGTGCTGCGCGACTACAAGCACTACTTCCGCATCAGAGCCTTTACTCAAAACGCCGACGGAAAACGTACGTACAGCCCGCAGCCTACGTACACCTGGGCGGACGGAGCCGAAAACGAATACGTCAAATGGGGCGCTCGGCAGATAACAGCGGAAGAATTCACGAAAGCGACATTAATCGGTATGAGCACAGGAATGTATAAAGCGCGCGGAACGAGCGGATCGAATTCTGACGGCAGTAGCATACCGGGATTATCGTCAAAATCTTCTTTCAATTGGGGGCCTTCGGATTATACGATTACGCTGGACTATACGAATTACGATGCGAAACACTTACCAAAATCAGGTACCGCAGAAGTAGCTGCCGTAAATATTTCGGGAACATTGAAAGCCCGCGGAGGCTTACTCTATAAATATCAAACACATTACTGGACCGATTCGCCAATGACGGTGATTTATAACGGAATGTCGGGAACAATTCAATTTAACGGTGAAAATTCAAAAGACAGTTCGAACGTATCACGTTCGTCCGGAACCGTTACGGTAGTCTGGAATAATGAAACCGTTACATATGATATGGGCAACGCTCCGGGGTTCACACTCCCGTTTGCCGTTCCCGGCGGATACTTGAACGATACCGAGGAATGGAAATAAAATCATGAAAAAAATGCTATATGCCCTTATCATTTTTCCATTATTTCTCACTTCCTGCGCGGAACTGTTCCAAGGGAAAGTGGCAATGAGCGGACTGTCAAACGGGACGCTTTCGGGACTGCTTTCCGATAAAGAAAAGATAACCGAACTTTCCGCACCGGCTCAGGTATTCGTATCGCAAAGCAAATCGCCTTCAACGATTGACATAACCTGGCAGTCCGTAACCGGCGCCGTATCCTACCGGCTTGAACGGGCGGTCGTTTCGCCCGCTCCCGACGGTTCGTACGCACAGCCCGACGAAAGCCTGTTCAACGTTCTGGAACAGGCCGTGTACGGTACCAGCTATACCGATACCATTTTGCGGAACGTTTCTGCGTCCGCCGAAGAATACGCCAACCGGTATTATTACCGCATATCGGCCGAAAATACCCGTGAAAAATACGAACCGAGCCCGTTCACCGAGCCTGAATACGGCACGCTGTTCGCGCCGCCTTCAAACGTGAGAGCCGACTTGGGCGAATCGACAGACAAAGTAACCGTATATTGGAACAAAACCGCCGGCGCAGCTTCGTACGACGTATACCGGGCTACCAATTCGAGCGGTGCCGGTGCGGTGCGAATTGCGAACGTTACCGGAGACAGAAATCAGTACATCAATAAAATCGACTCAAGCGAACAGGGAACCGAATTCTATTACCTCATATACGCGAACAACAGTCACGGAATACAGTCGGCGCACAGTTCGATCGCGCTCGGCTATGCGCTGGTCGCGGGCGCTCCCGGACAGCCCAAAAACGTTACGGTTACCAACGGCCGCGGAACGAGTACGGACAGCATCGCCGTCAGCTGGGATACGGTCGCCGGTATCGGCGTAACCTATTCCGTATATCGAACCAGTTCCGTCGACACTTCGTTTACTTTGCTGAAATCAGGCGCTACCGCTACGACGTATACCGACTCGAAATCGTTGAAACCCGGAATTTACTATTATTATCAGATTCAGGCGGCCACGACGGACGCGGAAACCCAAAAAGTCCTAAAAAGCAAGTTTTCTGCATCCGGCGCATCGGACGCGGTACCTGCCGAAGGGTTCGTTTTGAGTCCGCCCGACACGCTTTCCGCGATCAAAGAGGTCAAAAACAATAATGAAATAAACATCCTCAAATGGACGCCCGCAATCGGTTCTGCCGCGGAACAGGGTTCTTACACATATGAAATCTACGGCGACAGCAGCGCGGAAGGAACTTTTTCAAATCTGCTCGAATCGGCAGCGGCGAACACGCTCACGGTCGAAGACGGATATCTTTCTGTCACCCTTTCCCAAAACAGCAGCTACTATAAAATCAAAACGAAAAACGGTTCGGTTACCAGCACGTTCAGCAGCATAACGGCACCGGCGCCGTTCGCTGCGGAAAACATTACGGCAACGCAGCGGCAGAATCTGGACGGCGCCTATATGACGGCGAACAGTTCCGGCGTGTATCCGGTCAAAATCACCTGGAACAAGCCTTCAAACGACACCCCGGCCGGCTACCACGTGTACCGATCCACCAAAGAGACAAGCGGCTACAGAAAAATAACGGACAGCCCGATTACCGATACATTCTTTATCGATGCCGATGAAACGTCCAAAGCCGGGAAACAGTATTATTACCGGGTTCTTTCACTGAACGCACTCGGACAGGGAACCAATTACACGGATACGGCGATCGGATACGGTGCGCTGACGTACGAACAGTACATGCGCGAATACAATAAAACGGTCAAAGCTTCGCAGAAAAAACTGACGCTCATGCACAAATCGAGCGATATGGACAAGCTCGGCTCGGAATCGGTTTACGGTCTCCTCGGCGGCTCGCTCAGTTATAATGCGAAAGTCGCGGGACTCGGCGCGCGCATTACCATGCACTACGAAAATTATGCCGATTTTTATACCGACAACGACGCTGCCAAAGGTATCTATTTTACCCTCACAGGAGACACCAACACGTCCGCAAGCATGGATGCGAGCGGCAGCATGGACGGAACGGTCGTTTGCTCCGGTATGTATCCGGGTAAAGTGTATTACGATAAAATTCAGATAAAAGGCGGCGCGGCCGGCGGCGGGTCGTACGGTATTGAACCCGACGGATTCGCCCGGCAGGAAGTCAGCTGGCTTATAGGCGAAGAATAAAAATACCATGAAAGGAAAAATTATGAATAAGCAGAAATATAACGTATATGCACCGATTATCATACTGCTGTACATTGCGGCGATATGCTTCGTATCCGGCTGTGCCGAACCGAGTCCGCTGTACGGAACCTGGGCGGACAACCGCGGCGACAAAATAACGCTCATGGCGGACGGCAATTTCAACGCTACCATCACCGACGCGCTCGGCGTCGCCTCCCGCTCGGAAGGAGCCTACACGGTGCTGCTCAACGCGATTTCGTTTACCACGAACAGCGGCAAACAAATCGTTTCCGAATGGGATATTCGCGGCAACATGCTGTATTTGACTTGGACGTCCGAAGACGGAGATCCGCTTTCACTGACTTTATACAAAACGGCCAATTAACGGATGCAACACATGAAACGAACACACCCTTTATGCGCGATCATTCTTTGCGCACTTGCCGCAGCTCAGATTCAAGTGCAGGCACAGACTCGGGAAGCTTTTCCGGAATCCGCTGAACCGGCGCCGGTTCAGCTTTCGCCGCCGGCAGCTGACGGCTCGGAAGCCCCCGCCCGAAGCACGACGTCCGGCTTTCCGGCTATCGTAAACAAACCGTTCATCGTTTTCAATGAAGGCGTTACGGGCGCCTGGGTTACCCGCGTAATCACGCAGAGCGGCAGAAGTAATTTCGTATTCCGGGACTTTCTCGGCGGAGCTTTTTTAACACTTGAAACGAAGAATATGGAACCGCTCGACAGCATGGTGCGGCTTTCCGTTTACTATCCGCTGTCGTACTCGTTCAACAAACACCCGCAGGTATCAAAAAACATGTTCAATTTTGCGTTCGATTTGTTCGCCGCACCGGTTTTCCAGCTGAATATGTGGAATTTCGTCCGGTTCAATTTGGCGCCCGGCTTGCATTTTCTGTACCAGATGGGCGACCGCTGGAACTATATCGATTTGGGAATCGGCGGCATGGCCGGGGTGGAAATGCCGATCGCCCGGCGGTGGACGCTCAAAATAAACGGCTACCTTTCGTTCGATTACGGCAACTTCGGCACGAACCGCGACATGGAACCGTACGATTACGTGTGGCAGTATCAGCTTGATCTGGGAATCCGCTACAGCAAAAAAGCGCCGAATCGGTATTCCTACATTCCGTCGAAACGGACAGACGCGGATGATTTGGCTGATCAGCTGCTGAAAGAACGGGAAAAACAGGCAAAAAAGGAAGCGAAAGCCGCGTCAAAAGCGGAAAAATCGAACTGACGGAAACAGTCCCGCTCCTGAGGCGGAGCATCGACCTGTAGACAGATAGCCGCCGTATTGCGGACCATCGCCTTAAACTCAGCAGTCGCCGCCCTCCACCGCTTCCCAGGCAAGCCGGGCGGCGGACTGTTCGGCCTCTTTTTTATTTTTGCCGCTCGCGGGGCCGTAGGTAACGCTGTGCAGATGAACGGACACCCAAAAAGTTCGGTCGTGATCAGGCCCCGTCCGCTTTACCAATTCGTATACCGGACATTCCTTATATTTTTTCTGATAAAATTCCTGCAGCAGCGTTTTATAGTCGCGGTGATGCTTGTTCTGCAGCACTTTCTGAATTTCGGGCACGATCAGTTCAAGCACCAGTTTTTCCGCGGCGGAATATCCGGAATCGAGATAATAAGCGCCGATTACGGCTTCCACCGCATCGGCAAGAATGGCCTTTTTCGTCCTGCCGCCGGAAAGTTCTTCGCCCTTGCCCAGCACCAGACACGAATCGACACCGATTTCAAGCGCAATCGGCGCAAGCGTCATTTCGGACACGACGACCGATTTTATGCGTGCAAGATCGCCTTCCGGGCGTTCCAGCATCGACTCGTACAGGTACGTCGCCGTCGCCATGCCCAGCACCGCGTCTCCCAAAAATTCCAGCCGCTCGTTGTTGTACCGGGTATTTGCGCCTTCGTTGGAGTACGAACGGTGATGAAACGCCAAATCAAGCAGCTGCAGGTCGTTAAAATGAACGGAAATTGCACGCTCGAAATCGAGCAGTTGATTTCTGCGCGCTGCGGAGAGAGTCGAATCTTTGAAAAATATATCTTTTACGTTTTTAAACATCGCTTTAAAACGAAACAAGGTCTGTCCTAATTTTTTTTAGACAGACCTTTGTTCTCCAGCACGAAACGTTATGCCTGCTGTGATTTTATGAAATCGTAAGCGTCTCTTACCGTTTCAAATTCGTTCGCTTTTTCATCGGGAATCTTCACACCCATTTCTTCTTCGATAGCGTAAACCAGTTCGTAGGTGTCAAGGCTATCCGCACCCAAATCCTGGCGGAAAGAAGAATCAAGCGAGACTTTCGCCGCATCGATTTCCAGTTTTTCAGCAATCAGCTTCTGGATCTTGTTAAACAATTCGTCCATTGTTTTCTCCTGTTTAGTTGCTTTCCGGTGTAATCACCTGGCGACCGCGATAAAATCCGCATTTCGGACATACGCGGTGCTGCATTATCAAGTTGCCGCAATTGCCGCACTCGACGAGCTGGGGCGCAACCAACTTCATGTTGATCCCCCGTCTTCTCCGAGTACGAGCTTTCGACGTTTTCGCTCTGGGTACTGCCATATATTTAACCTCGCTATATAATTTGTTATGAATATAACAGATTAAGAATACAACATTTTCCCTTAGCCTGTCAATGCATTATAACATTTTTTAAAGTTTTGTCAAATATAAAATCACATTTTTTGTAAAAATGTCATAAAAAAAATGAAATATTATTTGGAAAACTTACGTTCAAGCGCGCGCGCAACCGATTCCGGAACCATGGCCGACACGTCGCCGCCGAAAGAAGCCAGTTCCTTTATCGAACTCGATTTCAGCACGAAAAAGCGCGGTTCGGTCGGCATGAAAATGGTTTCAAGATCGGAAGCCAGCGCCTTGTTCATCAAGGATAAATCGAATTCGTACGAAAAATCACTCACGTTGCGAATCCCGCGCAGCAATACGCGCGCGCCGAGCGTTTTCGCATATTCGACGATCAGCGTATCGCACGTGTGCACGCTTACGTTGTCCCAATGGGCGGTAAGTTTTTGCAGCAGGGCAACGCGCTCTTCCGCCGAAAATAAATATCTTTTTTCTTTATTAACCGCAACGACGACGTGTATTTCACTGAAAATGGTACGGGCACGCTCGATTATATTCAGATGTCCGAACGTCGGCGGATCAAAAGATCCCGGAAAAACAGCTGTTATCATACGTTTCCAAAGTATTACATTTGACGAAAAAGGTAAAGAGTTGTAAAATAGAAAATATGAAGAAATTTGGAATATTCCTGCCGGCGGCTGCCGCGCTTATCCCCTTTTTCGGTTGTCTTTCAACGGACTCGGTTCCCGAAACGGAACCGACGTACGTCGTCGTTTCACAAACCGAACCCGAACAGGAAACGCATCCTGCCGAACAGACTGAGGACGATGAATACATCCGCTCAGTCAGCGCGCTCGCACAGGAAGAACAGGTTTCAAAAGACACCTTTGAAGATGATAAAAAAACGATTCTCAAAACCATACAGGATCTTGAAACGATCATGAAAAACGGCGACTATCAGGCGTGGCTGTCTCTGGTGAGTCCAGCCTCCATCGCGTATTGGAAAAATCCCCTGAATTTGAAAGAAGTGTCATCCCGTCTGCCGGTCAAGGGCTTCCAGATAAAAAGTATGGAAGATTATTTCAAATTCATATTCATTCCGTCCCGGCAGGGACGCGTCGTTGATGAAATCCGGTATATTTCGGGTACGTCCGTCAAAGCCGTGCAGGTGCAGGACAATACGGATATCATTTATTACTATTTTGAAAAAATAGACGATGAATGGTTTCTTTCATTGGACAGATTATAACATTGATTTTTTACCCGACATGAGATATACTGAATGGAATCTGAGAGTATCAGGAGGAAATGATGAAAACAGTCAGAGTTGCAGCAGCCGTATGTGCCGGTCTGTTTTGCATGAACTTGTTTGCGCAGCAGCAGCAGGTAACACGGAAAACTGAAACAACTGTTGAAGAAGAATATCTGAGCAACGTGGAGGATGTCATCATCCGGGAATTATCGCAGGCGGAAGACCGCGACAATAAATTCGTATCACTGCAATATATTGAAAACGCACTCGCAGCCGGCAGAACGAGCCCTGATATTCAGACCGCACTGGAATCGCTTGCCGGTGAAGGCATTACGACGCAGTCGCGAACGAACGGCCGGCTCATGAACAACTTTCCCGACGTGCGCACGAAAGCGTGCGAACTGCTGGGCCAGCTTCCCACGGAAGAATCAAAAACCACATTGGTAAAAATCGCGCTTGCGGACAACGAACCGATGGTCGTAACGGCGGCGATCCGTTCTTTGGGCGACATCGGCATCAATTCAAACGACGAAGTCGTTTCAACGATCGCATGGGCTCAGAAAAAATTCGCCGTTTTGAATCCCACGAGCAGCCTCGCGCTTGAAATTCTGTTCGCGTACGAAAAACTCGCTCCGACCGTACAGGATAAAGGACCGATGATTCAGTCAATATCTTCAATCGCGTCGAATTACACGTATGCTACGCCCGTCAGGACGAAAGCGCTCGACTTGCTGAAAACGTTGACCGGACAGGCGTCCCGTTAACGGCAAAACAAAAAGGACATCCTAAAAGGATGTCCTTAGTTTATGGGAACGAGAGATACAGGATTCGAACCTGCCACCTTCGCCTCCGGAGGGCGACGCTCTATCCAAATGAGCTAATCTCTCACGCGGTTATTAGGATATAGATAATTACCTTCAATGTCAAGTAATAAACGGCGTACAGTACAAAAATAAACTAAGGAAGTTCATATGGAACCTATAATACTTGCATCGGGTTCACCTCGAAGGCAAGAAATATTGAAAATGATGGGAATCCCGTTTCAGGTCATCATTCCCGACGTAGACGAATCGGACACGGGAGACATGGAACTTGAACTCATACCAGAATTCCTCGCTTCAAAAAAAGTCGAGTACGTGACAAAAGTCCTGCCGCCGGAACAGGAAGTACCGTGGATTTTAGGTGCCGACACGCTTACCATTCTTGACGGAAAAACATACGGCAAACCTGCGGACACGGACGAAGCAACGCGTTTTTTGGAAACGTTTTCGGGAAAAACGCAAACCGTCGTTACGTCACTCGCCTTATACAACGGGAATCTGCATTTTCTGAGTACCCGAACGTGTAAAACGCTCGTAACGTTCACGGAACTTTCAAAAGAAGAAATAGACTGGTACCTTTCGACCGGTGAGTGGCATAACGCAGCCGGCGGCTACCGCATACAAGGGCTTGCCTCGTATTTTATCCGTAAAATAGAAGGAACGAACAGCGCCGTCGTCGGCTTGCCACTTTTTGAATTATATGATATGTTAAAGGAGCAAGGTTATTCCCTTATCGGTGATTAAACGCACGGTACGGGAAAACGGTGCCGGAAAACCGTACGGATTGTGTGTCCGCCGGTTTATCCGATCTTCCGGGCGCAAAACGAACTTTTTGTCCGTTTTGCCAACGAGAATCAGAGTCAGGTGGAAAAACGATCCGTTTTTCCGGTGAAGGAGTATCTCATGGCAGTAGTAACCATGAAGAGTCTGCTTGAGTCAGGTGTACATTTCGGACATCAGGTCAAGCGTTGGGATCCCCGCATGAAAAAATATATTTTTGCGGAAAGAAACGGGATTCATATTATCGATTTGCAGAAAACGATCGTTTCCATTAAGGAAGCGTACGAAGCGGTCCGCAAAGTAACCGTTGCCGGCAAATCCGTACTGTTCGTCGGTACAAAAAAACAGGCGCAGCAGGCTATCGCCAAAGAAGCGGAACGCTGCGGCATGTATTATGTAAACAATCGCTGGCTCGGCGGTATGCTTACCAACTTTTCAACCATCAAAAAGTCGCTGCTCCGTTTGAAAAAACTTGAAAAAATGGAAATCGACGGTACGTTTGAAAATCTTACCAAAAAAGAAATCGCATCCATTCAGAAAGAGAAAAGCAAACTTGAAAAGAACCTGGGCGGTATTAAAGAAATGAAAGATCTGCCCGGTATCATTTTCATCATCGATACGCACAAGGAACAGATCGCGGTAGCGGAAGCACGCCGCATGGGCATTCCGATCGTTGCGGTAGTCGATACCAACTGCAATCCTGAAGGAATCGACTACCCCATTCCCGGCAACGACGACGCTATCCGCGCAATCAGCCTGTTCACTCAGGTTATTGCGAACGCGGTTATCGACGCCGACAACGAAACGGGCTTGAAGATTATCGAAAATCTGCAGGATGACGAAGACGAAGTAACGACGGACGCCGCCGTAAAATCGGAAGAAGAAGAAATCATCGATTACAGCAATTACACACCGACCGAACCTAAAGAAGAAGACGAAGAAGCTTCCGAAGATACCGAATTGGTCGATGAGGATAAATTGTATAAATAAACTCAAACAGGGGACAAGAATCGTCCGGGATTTTTTCGGACGAATCCCTTGGTTCGAGCGTGAGTTTTACCGTGCACAAGCACGGTAAAGCCGACGGAATAACGGGGATGAGACGAATATCCTCGGTATCCCCATGCCTATAATTCTGGAGATATAAATGGAAATCAAAGCATCAGATGTAAAAGCGCTGCGTGAAAAAACCGGCGCCGGTATGATGGAATGCAAAAAAGCGCTGACGGAAACGAACGGAGACGCTGCCGCTGCGGAAAAATTGTTAAAAGAGAAAGGTCTTGCCGCCGTTGAAAAACGTGCGGGACGCACGACCAGCGAAGGCCGCGTTTTCATAAAAATCGAAGGCAAAAAAGCGGTTATCTGCGAATTGACCTGCGAAACGGACTTTGTCGCAAAGAACGAAGATTTTATCAAAATCGGAAACGATATCGCTGCGAAGGCGCTTGCCAAAGGGTTTACCTCCGTAAACGAAGAATTGTCGGGAATGCTGCTCGATCTGGCGACTAAAATCCGTGAAAACATGTCTCTGCGCCGCCTGGAAATCATCGATATTCCCGAAAACGCGGCCGTTTCAAGCTACGTTCACAGCGACGGTAAAACGGGCGTCGTCGTCGTATTGGCAGCCGATTCGGCGGCCGGCACGTCAAACGCGGAAGTGCAGGAATTCGCACACGACTGCTGTCTGCACATCGCGGCGTTCCTCCCCGCATACATTAAACGCGACGATGTCGACGCGGCGTATATCGCCGAACAGACGGAAATTTTTACCAAACAGGTTGCCGAACTCGATAAACCTGAAAACGTAAAGGAAGGTATCGTTCAAGGAAAAATCAACAAACATCTTGCGGAAATCTGTTTCCTTGATCAGCCGTTCGTCAAAGACGATAAAGTTTCCGTTGCAAAAAAGATGGAAGCAGTTGCAAAAGACGCCGGTACGAAATTGTCCCTGGCAAAAGTAGTAACGTATCAGTTGGGTGCGTAACGCACGCAGCGGACGGATACGGGACGGACGAAACGCTTCGTTTAACCGCCCCCGTCCGCCCGTACGTTTTTTTATATCAGGAGTTTACAATGGCAGAAAACGATAAAAGCATTGCCCGCATGGAAAAAACGATTGCGGCGTTAAAAGATGATTTTAAGACACTCCGGACCGGCCGCGCTTCCGCGGCGATTTTTGATAAAGTCCGCGTCGACTATTACGGTACGCCTACTCCGCTGAATCAGGTCTCAACGATTTCGGTTCCCGAAGCGCGTTCAATCGTCATTCAGCCCTTTGATAAATCGCTGATCGGCGAAATTGAAAAAGCGATTCAGAAATCGGAACTGGGACTGAACCCGTCGAACGACGGCAAAGTGATCCGCATCGCCATTCCGCCGTTAACGGCGGACCGCCGCAAGGAACTGGTAAAACAGGCGAAAGCGACGGCGGAAAACAGCCGCGTCGCCATCCGTAATATCCGCCGCGACGGAAACGACGATCTGAAAAAACAGCAGAAAGACGGCTCGCTTACCGAAGACGGTTTAAAAACGGCGGAAACGGAACTCCAGAAATCAACCGATAAATTCATTCAGGATATAAATAAGATTCTTGAAGAAAAAGAAAAAGAAATAATGGAAGGCTGATGACCGCAGCAATCGATATGCATACCGTTCCCGCCCACATCGGCATTATCATGGACGGGAACGGCCGCTGGGCAAAAAAAAGAAATTTACCGCGTACGTTCGGCCATAAAGAAGGGCTCGAAACCGCAAAAAAAATAGTTGCCGCCGCCGCCCGAATCGGCGTCAAATACGTAACGCTTTATACGTTCTCTACCGAAAATTGGAAACGCACACAAGAAGAAGTCGGTTTTCTCATGAACCTCATACAGACCCATTTGCGGGGTGAATTTGAGTTTTATAAGAAAAACGGAATCAGAATACGCCATCTGGGCGACGTAAGCGGCTTACCTGAAAATATCAGCAAAGAAATCCTGCTTGCCGAATCGGATACGGAACAGTTCACCGGTCTGACGGTCGTTTTGGCGATAAATTACGGCGGCAGAGACGAACTTATCAGAGCGTTCAAAAAATTTGCCGAAACTCGCAGCGCTAAGGACGTTACGCCGGAAGCATTGACGGAATTCTGCGATATACCGGAATTGCCTGACGCCGATTTGATTATCAGAACCGGCGGAGAAAAACGACTGAGCAATTTTTTGATGTGGCATTCGGCCTACGCGGAGTTGGTGTTTACCGACACGCTTTGGCCGGATTATACGGAGCGGGAATTTCACGACGCGATCGCAGAATACCGGAGCAGAAACAGACGCTTCGGCGGAATCTGACAGAGGTAAAATATGAGTAAAATCGTACAACGTTTATTGACTTTCTTCGTCGGCATTCCGTTAGTATTGCTTATCGTGTACGTTCCGTTCCGGCAGCATATCATACTGCACGCGGCGCTCATCATCGTAGCGACGCTGTCTTCCGTTGAAATTTATCATCTGCTGCGATTGAAATCACCGATGCAGCCGATGGTACCGGTCGTACTGCTTTCGGCAGTCATTCCGGTAATCGCCCTCGTTTGTGCGCTCACCGGCTTAACGTTTGAATTGACGACGTTCGCGTTTATCATCGCTTTTATGATTTTGCTGGTTCTGGAAATATTCGTTCCGGCAAAAAGTCGGGAAAACGACACTGAAATCTTTGCCGACTCAAATAAACGGATAACAGGTTCGCTGTTCGTACTGCTGTACGGCGGGTATCTGCTCACGTTCGTGTCGCGCATGACGCGGCTGCCGTACGCGACGCAGTATATTACGGTATTTTTAGTAATGGTGTTCATCTGCGATTCGTTCGCATGGCTGTTCGGCATGTTGTTCGGCACAAACAACCGGGGATTCGTCAAGGCGAGTCCCAATAAAAGCATCGCGGGATTCGTCGGCGGTATCTGCGGATCCATGCTGGCAGGCGCCGCGGGATGGTTTTGCTGGCCGGAAATATTTACCGGTTCCGTCGTCAAAATGCTCGTACTCGGTTTTACCGTCGCCGTAACGGCTATTCTCGGAGATCTGGCGGAATCGGTGTTCAAACGATCCGCGCAATGCAAAGATTCAGGCAACTTGATACCGGGACGGGGCGGAATTCTCGATTCCGTCGATTCGATACTGCTGACCGCTCCCGTTTTTTATCTTTTATCGACGGTCATGTTCAGGTAGCGTATGAAAAAAAGGGTTCTCGTCCTCGGCTGCACCGGTTCCATCGGCACCAGCACACTCGATATCATCCGCGAATTTCCGGATCGTTTTGAAGCGGCGGGACTTACCGCGCATACGGCGGCCGGGAAACTGAAAGCGCTTGCGGCAGAGTTCAAATGCCCGGCACTCCTCACCGGTCCGGCGACGGAAGCCGAAACGGAGCACTTTATCCGTTCAAGCGGAGCGGACGTCGCGGTAAACGGAATCGCCGGCTCGGCGGGATTGAAGCCGTCGGTCATGGTTTTGAACGCCGGCATCGATTTGGCGCTTGCAAACAAGGAAACGATCGTTATGGCCGGCCCGCTCGTTATCCGATTGGCCGAAGAAAACGGCTGCGCGCTGCTGCCGGTCGATTCGGAACATTCGGCGATATTCAATTTGATACGGCATTACGGTGCCGATTCAGTATCGGAAATCATACTGACGGCGTCCGGCGGACCTTTCAGATGCGTCCCTGCGGACGAACTTCCGTCGGTAACCGCCGCACAAGCGCTCCGCCATCCGACGTGGGATATGGGACAAAAGATTACGATCGATTCCGCGACGCTTGCCAATAAGGGACTTGAAGTCATAGAGGCGTGCCGGCTTTTCGGTTTTCCGCCCGAACGGGTAAAAGTGACCGTTCACCCGCAAAGTCTCGTGCATTCGCTCGTCAAAACGAACGACGGCGTGCTGTACGCGCAGATTTCGCATCCGGACATGCGGCATCCCATTTTAAGCGCGCTGACCTGGCCGGAAACCGTCCCGAATTCGCTTGAACCGTTCGATATCACCTGCCTGAACGCCGGCGCCGACGGCAAAGAAATAACCATGACGTTCGCCGCTCCCCGGCTGAACGATTTTCCGATGCTGCCGCTCGCGTATGAAGCGGCAGCGAAAGGCGGTTCGTATACGATCGCGTACAACGCCGCGAACGAAGTCGCCGCCCTCGCCTTTCTGCAGGGAAAAGCCGCGTTCCGCGATATAGACCGCATAACCGCACGGGTTATGCAAAAAGACTGGAGTACGCCGCCTGTTACCATTGCCGACGTATTTTTGTTTGATTCACAGGCGCGTTCGTATGCGGAACAATTGCTGACGGCGTCCGGAGGTTCTGATTGACTATCGTATGGGGAATTCTCTGTCTCGGATTCATCGTGTTCATTCACGAATTGGGACATTTTATAGTTGCAAGAATGTGCGGCGTGACCGTAGAGAGTTTTTCCATCGGAATGGGTCCCGTTCTGCTTCACAAAACGATCAACGGCACCGACTACCGACTTTCGCTGCTGCCGGTCGGCGGTTACTGCGGCATGAAAGGCGACACCGCATTCAAAGACGCTTTGGAACAGAACCTTCTGGAAATTCCTGCCGAATCGGACGGATTTTATGCGAATCCGGTCAAGCGAGCGCTCATCGCGTTTGCAGGACCGTTCATGAATCTGCTGTTCGCCGTCGCCGCGTTTACCGTTATCGCCCTCACCGGCTACACGTATTATTCCGCCGACAGCCGCATTATTCTGGCAACGGAATTATACGCCGACACGCCGTCCGCCGCACGGGAAGCGGGACTGAAAACAGGCGACCGGATTCTGAGCATAAACGGAAAGCCCGTTGAAACGTTTTCCGACATATCGGAACTCATCGGAACAAATCCGCGCAAAACGGTTGAAATCAGCGTACAGCGCGGCAACGAGCGGCTGTCGTTTACGGCGACGACCGATATGGACACGGACAGCGGGCTGGGCAAGCTCGGCGTCATGAATTGGGTCGACCCGATCGTCAGCGGAATCGAAACGGACAGTCCCGCAGCCGAAGCCGGCTTGCAGCCGGGAGACCGAATTACGGCGGTAAACGGCAGCCCCGTTTTCAATACCGTCGATTTGCAGAAAACCCTGCCCTCAGGCGACAGCGCGGCCGTTTCGTACGTGCGCGGCGAGACCGAAGCCGTCTGCACTCTCACCGTTCCGGCGGAGGCTTCCGCAGGGCTTCGTTTTTCGGTGCCTGCGCACGAAGCGCAGCGATATTCGTTCTTTCCGGCTATCGGACGCGGCGTCGCCGAAACGGGAAATCTTATCGCACTGACATTTAAAAGCATCGGACTGCTGTTCCAAGGCGTCGACGTAACGCAGGCAGTTTCCGGCCCGGTACGCATCACCGTCATGCTCGGCGACACGGTAAAAAGCGGATTTGAAGCCGGATTCCGCGCGGGTCTGGTCAGTACGCTGAATTTTTTGGCGCTCATCAGCATTTCATTGTGCATCATGAATTTGCTGCCGATTCCGATTTTGGACGGCGGCATCATTCTGTTCGCAATCATCGAACTGCTGCGGAAAAAACAGATCCGGCCGAAAATCATTTATTACATACAATTCGCAGGCGTTGCTTTTATCGTACTTTTATTCGGAGTGGCCCTGTTCAGTGACATACGCTACGTTTTAGCAGGATTTTGAGGTATCATATGAAATTGAAATCAACGTTCAAAAAAGCAATCTGTATCGGTACGCTCGCCGCGGCCGTTTCACTCGCAGCGGCATCGTCGCATATTTCGACTCAATCGCATCAGGCAGCCGTTTCCGCTCTGGCCGTAAATAAAACGGATCAATCTTTTTTTACCGCGGGAAACGACGGTTTTTTGATCAAATGGACGAACGACGGACTGGGAGAACATTATCAGCTTTCCGAACTTGAAATAAGATTGGTTGCACTCCATCCGAACGGAACCGATATCGCCGTATACGAAACCGACGGCTATTCCGTACACCGCGTGTCCGTCTGGAACTGGCAGACACTGACGCGGAAGTTCGTAAAAACCTTTGAAAACACGGTAACGGCGCTTTCCTTTACCGCGAAAGGCACCCTGCTCGCCGTGGGAACGGCGACGGTAAACGGCGTCGTGTATTTAAATCCGCAGCGAGGCACCGTCGTATCCAAAATCAAGGAACCGACCGGCATCGTCAACATGATACACGGCAGTTCGTCGGAAAAAAGCGCCGTCATGTATTCTCCGGCGGGACATTTGACGTATTACGATATGACGAAAGGAACGCGAAAAACTCGGTTTCAGACGGAACAGCAGCTGGAACAAGTCGTGCTGTTCAGCAGCAGCCTGTTTTGTGCAGGCGTAAAAAACAATCAGATCCACATTATAGACGCACTGAACGGCAACATCGTCGCCCGGATAGCCGCAAAATCACCGATGCTGTTCAACAGTCCCGATGAAGCGGTTTTATACTACACGGAATTCGACGGGCGAACGTACACGCTCAAAATGATCGCCTCCGAACTTTCCGAAACGGGCGCGCAGATTCAGTCGCCGGTAACCGTCAAAAGTTTTACCGGCCCGCGCGGCAAAGACGCCGTTACCAGTGTGGCCAAAAGCGGCGAAACGCTGATTCTTGCCACAAAAACGGGAAACGTATACACGACGGACAGTCTGCCCTCGGCGAATACCCTGGCACTCGTACCGCTTACCGACAATATGTATGACAAAATATACGATATTGCGGCGATCAGCGACGATTTTTACTGTCTGACGTCGAATTCGATTTTCAAGACATCGTACGATACGGGCATCGTCGAAACGGTCGGCAGCAACAACGGATATACGAATCTGATTCCGTATGAGAACGGTTTGATTTTATGGACAAAAGGAACGCGCAAGGAAATTGCGTTTATGGATCTGGAAACGAAAGCGGTCAAATCCCTTTTTACTCCGCAAACGTACGTCCAGATGCTCCGCCTTTTCAACGATAAACTGATTTTTATTGAAGGAAACACCGCCGTCAATCTGTACGATATTACGGGCGGCACGCAGAGCAAACTCTACACGGGAACCGGTCTGCAGGACGCCGTTTTATACAACGATACGGATCTGTTCGTTGCAAAGTCGGCGTCGAGCAATCCGCGGTCGCCGCTTATCAACGTAAACACGCAGACAAAGGAAACCGTCATGCTGCCGGTCAGCGGGAACGTCGCGTTTTCCCTCAGCTACGACGCTGCGGCCGAAAACGCTCCCATATACGGTATCAACGTTTCCACCGCCGCAGCCGGAACAAAAACGACGATTTTTGCGTATTATCCGGCGCGCAAAACAGTTGCGTCCATCATGATGATTTCGGACGAAGATACGGATGCGTTCACGTCACTATACGGTTCGATACTCTACACGAATATCGGACGCGACCAGATCCGTTCATACGACGTCAAAACGCGCCGGGAAGTACAGCTGAACCGTTCGGCATCCCTGCCGCTTAAAATAACACGGAACGAAAAACGCGTCGCCGTTTTGAACCGCGACGGAAGCATTTCCTGGTACAATCCCGGAAGCGGAACGGTGCTTGCAGACTGGTACATGACCGTAGACGGCATGTGGTTTGAATTCTGAAAAATCAGGTATTGAATCCCGCCGAAGTATAAATATCCGGCGGCGCATTCTTTGTCGAACGGCGGCATAACCGCAGCCTCAATCGGCCCCAACCCTCAGCCACAGAAACGGCGGCATAACCGCAGCCGGTTTCAAGCTGTACGCGGATGGCGGCTCATTCCGCGCGATTTTCGAATTTCGTGTATGAAGGAATGAACATGATATCGACGGAACCGATGGGACCGTTGCGCTGTTTGGCGAGCACGAGTCTGGTTTCAAGCGCGGCGCCCGCTTCAAGCGATTCCGCCTGCTTACGGTCGCGGTGAATGAACATGACGACGTCCGCATCCTGTTCTATCGAGCCCGATTCGCGCAAGTCGGCCAAAGTCGGTTCTTTCCCTTCACTGTCGCGGCGCACTTGAGAAAGCGCCACTACCGGTATGTCCAATTCACGGGCCAAACTTTTGAGCGACCGCGAAATTTCGGCAATCTGTTCGTGACGGGGAATCGTCGTATTTTCGCTGGTGATCAGCGTGATATAGTCGATAAAAATGATTTCAACGTGATGAACCGTCCGCATCCGGCGCGCCATAGCGCGTAGATCGAGCAGTTTCATGTTCGGACTGTCCACAATGTAAAACGGCGCTTCGTAGCAGCGGCCGGCAGCTTCCTGCAATTTCTGAAAATCGTCGAGTTTCAGCATACCCGTCCGCAGTTTCTGAGCCGGAATGCGGGCTTCCTGCGACAGCAGACGCTGTCCGATCTGCTGATACGACATTTCAAGCGAAAAGAAACCGGTCGGAATTTTTTTTTCAATGGAAATATATTGCGCCATAGACAAGGCCATCGCCGTCTTACCCATTGAAGGACGCGCGCCGATGATGATCAATTCAGACTTTTGAAAACCGCTCGTCATGGAATCAAGTTCCGTCAAACCGCTGGGCACGCCGGTATACGCGTCGCGGTTTTTATAATGCATTTCGATCATCTCGATCGTTTTCGGAACCAGATCGACCATCGATTTGATATCCTGAGCCTGATTCAAATCAGTCAGGGAAAAAATCTTGTTTTGAGCTTCTTCCAGCACCGCACGGCTTTCTTTGGTTTCATCGTGCGATTCGGCGGTAATTTGGGAAGATATCTTGATAAGTTCGCGCCTGATGGACTGATCGAGTACGATTTTAGCGTAATACTCGACGTTCGCGCTCGTAGGAACGGTGTCCGTCAGTGACGAAATATAGGCCGTACCGCCGGCCGCGTCCAACTGGCCGGTCGAACGCAATTCTTCCGTAAGCGTCAATAAATCGCCGTGCTGCCCCTTATTGAACAGGGAAAGCATCGCCGTAAAAATAACTTGATTTTGCAGTGAATAAAAACGATCCGGACGGAGAAAACTGATTACCGTGCTGACCGCGCCCCAATCAAGGAGTAACGCCCCCAAAGTCGCCTGTTCGGCTTCCAGATTATGCGGCGGAATTTTGTCCTTGAGAGACGCGGCCGGCATAGCTTATTCAGCCTGAGTATTTTCTGAAGTTTCGGCGGGCGCGGCTTCTTCTTTCGCCGCAGTTTCTTCTTTTGCCGCGGATTCAGCGGCTTTGGCAGCTTCTTCCTGGGATCTTACCAGAATCACCATTTCAGCCGACGCAGTTTCATACAGGCGGATGACCGCATGATATTTACCGACGCTCTTGATGGTTACGCCGGGGATTTCGATACGTTTGCGTTCGATTTCAAAACCGTTTTTCTGCAGTTCGTCGGCAACCGTCTGGTTGGTAACGGCGCCGTACAGCTTGCCGTTTGAACCGGCGGGCATCGCCAATTCAATGGTAAACGCTTCCAATTTTTCTTTGATACCGGCGGCATCGCGGCGTTTGGCGGCTTTGCGGTTTTCTATTTCTTCCTTGCGGTTTTCAAAATATGCAACGGTCACGTCGTTGAACGGCAGTGCCAAATTGCGCGGAAACAAATAGTTGCGCGCGTATCCGTTCGCAACGACTTTTACGTCACCTTCTTCACCGAGGTGTTTGACATCCTGATTAAGAATTACTTTCATTTTCAAGCTCCTTGTGCGTACGCACTTGTGTCTGCGGATCGGACGGCGTCACCGGGAGTCGGCTCGCCGCTGATTTCCTGTCGATAAAAATACTCAGTCCGCCACGAACGGCAGCAGACAAATGGCGCGCGCGCGTTTGATTTCAAGCGCGAGCCGGCGCTGATGTTTCGCGCAGGTACCGGTAATGCGGCGCGGCAGAATCTTTCCGCGTTCCGTCGTGTAACGGCGCAGCGCGTCGGCGTCTTTGTAATCGATTTTTGCTTTCTGTGCACAGAAACGGCACACCTTCTTGCGGAAAAAAGTTTTTCCCTTCGAGCGGGGTGCGCGTTCATCCGCGTCGCGCATAACGTCCTGCATCTGCACATCAGGTGTCGTATCGATATCTTTCATTGCTTCGTCTGACATAATAAAGTCTCCTGTAAAAAATGTTTAACCGTTTTATGATTAAAACGGAATGTCTTCAGGGAAAGAATCCGTGCCGCCGCCGTACGACGGTGCGTCGTACGGTTCGCTTTCGTATCCGCCCTGAGGAGCCGGCGATTCGTAATTGTTCCGGGACTGATAGGAAGAAGGTCTGGATTGATTCGAGCTATACCCCCCGGCTGACTGACCGCCGCCGTTTCCGCTCGGATTACCGCCTAAAAGCTGGACATTGTTCGCGGCAATAACGACTTTACTGCGCGGCTGTCCGTCCTGTTCCCATCTGTCCTGACGCAATTCGCCGTCGATGGCGACCTGCTTACCTTTTAAAAGGTACGGTTTCAGGTTTTCAGCGGATTTCCCGTAAAGGTTTATATCGAAGAAACTCGCTTCGTCAACCCACTGATCGCCGTTTTTTCGTCTGCGGTTAACAGCTATGGAAAAATTTGAAATAGCGAAACCGCCGGATGTGTATTTTAACTCAGCATCACGGGTAAGTCTTCCAATTAACGTTACATGATTCAAATCAGCCATAACTGCCTCCTATATTGAAAACTATTCGTCGATTTTAACGAACATGAACTTGAGCAAGTTCGTGTTCAATTTGAACTGACGGTCTACTTCTACGATCTTGGCAGGATTCGCCTTGATGATCAGCAGAAGAAAACGTCCGCGATTCTGCTTTTTAACTTCATAGCACAAATCACGGTCGCCGTAGGGCTCTTCCTTTTCGATCTCAACGCCGAATTCACCCAACGTTGCACGCACCGCGTCGAGCCCTGTCTTGTACTTATCTTCCTCTGTAGGAAAGATAGTCATAAGTTCATACTTTCTCATGTTATCTCCTTATGGTCATATCGGAAACGGAATATCCGTTCCAAGGGGTTTTTACATAATAGCTGAAAACGGGAAAAGAATCAAGCCGCATCAAAACGGCTGCCGGCGCCGTCTTGTAAAAGGAACCGTTCCGTGGTATACTGCATAAAAGCCGCAAGCCGGCTTTATTTATTATAATATAAGAAAACCGAGGCACAAATATGGCAAAATATCCTTTTGAGACCATCGAACCGAAATGGCAGGCATATTGGGAAAAAAACAAAACGTTCAAAGTAACCGAAGACATGAAATTCGAACCGTCGAAGCGCACGTACGTGCTCGACATGTTTCCCTATCCGTCGGCACAAGGGCTTCATGTCGGACATCCGGAAGGATACACGGCGACGGATATCTATTGCCGTTATTTGCGCATGAACGGGTACAACGTGCTGCACCCGATGGGATACGACGCGTTCGGACTGCCCGCCGAAAACTACGCGATTAAAACGGGAACGCATCCGGCGGCAACGACGAACGCAAATATAGAACACTTCACCCAGCAGATAAAAGCGCTCGGTTTTTCATACGATTGGGATCGCTGCGTTTCGACCTGCACGCCCGATTACTATCATTGGACGCAGTGGATTTTCCTGCAATTATATAAGAAAGGACTCGCGTACGAAGCGGAAACGCCGATAAACTGGTGTCCCAGTTGTCTGACCGGACTCGCGAACGAAGAAGTTAAAGAAGGCCGCTGCGACCGCTGCGGTGCGGCGGTGAGCCGCAAGACGATCCGGCAGTGGATACTGAGAATTACCGCCTACGCGGATCGCCTGCTTGAAGACCTCGACAGCTTGGACTGGCCCGAATCCGTCAAACTTATGCAGAAAAACTGGATCGGGAAAAGCGAAGGAGCCGAAGTATCGTTTAAAATCGCGGCTCCCGACGGCAGCGCGACGGAAGACGAACTGCTCGTTTACACCACCCGCGCCGACACGCTCCACGGCGCAACGTATATGGTCATCGCGCCGGAACACACTCTCGTCTCAAGGCTGACGACTGCCGCACAGAAAGCGGCGGTGGACGCGTACGTCGACGCGGCGGCCAAAAAAAGCGACCTTGAACGGACGGATCTTGCCAAAGACAAAACCGGCGTGTTTACCGGTTCCTACGCGGTCAATCCGGTGAACGGCGACAAAATTCCGATATGGATTTCCGATTACATATTGATTTCGTACGGAACCGGCGCCATTATGGCCGTTCCCGCCCACGACGAACGGGACTGGGCTTTCGCCCGAAAATTCGATTTACCCATACGCAAAGTCGTCGCTTCAAAAGAAGAAATCGCCTCTTTGGCGGACGGAAACGAAGCCGAAGGAGCGTGCAGACTGACCCGAGCGGCGGCCGACGCGGCGGCATACGAAGCGTTGGTAAAAGCGCATCCGGACGTGTTCAACACGGCGGCTGAATGTACGGCCGCCGACGGATATACGATAAACAGCGGCACGTTCACCGGTATGCCGACTGCGCGGACGATTCCCGCCATGATCGAATGGCTTACGCGCGACGGTATCGGAAAAAAAGCCGTCAACTACAAACTGCGCGACTGGGTGTTCAGCCGCCAGCGCTATTGGGGAGAGCCGATGCCGCTCGTACACTGCCAAAAATGCGGCTGCGTTCCGCTTGACGAAAAAGATTTGCCGCTGCTGCTGCCCGACGTCAAAACGTATCAGCCGACCGGAACGGGCGAAAGTCCGCTCGCCGGCATCGACGAATGGGTAAACTGCACCTGCCCGAAATGCGGCGGAAAAGCGAAACGGGAAACGAACACCATGCCGCAGTGGGCCGGTTCGTGCTGGTATTACCTGCGATACCTCGATCCGCATAATACGAAAGAATTCGCTTCGCAGGATGCCGTAAAATACTGGATGCCGGTCGATCTGTACGTAGGAGGCGCCGAACACGCCGTTCTGCACCTGCTTTACGCTCGCTTCTGGCATAAAGTGTTATACGATTTGGGACTGGTACAGACAAAAGAACCGTTCCAGCGGCTCGTCAATCAGGGCATGATTACATCCTTTGCATTCCAGCGCAAAAACAAAACGCTGGTCGCAACAGACGCAGTAACGGAAACGGAAAGCGGCGTATTCGTAGAAACGGCGACCGGTGAAAAATTGGAACGCGTGATTGCGAAAATGTCGAAATCACTGAAAAACGTCGTCAATCCCGACGACGTCATAAAAGAATACGGCGCCGATTCGGTGCGTATGTATGAAATGTTCATGGGGCCGCTTGAAGTCTCCAAGCCGTGGAACACGCAAGGACTGATCGGCATAAACCGGTTTCTCGAAAAAATCTGGGCCGTTTCCGAAAAATCGATCGTCGATATTCCCGTAGACGGTGAATTAGACAAAGAGTTCACCGCACTGCGCAAGACATTCCATAAAACCGTAAAAAAAGTTACGGAAGACACCGCCGCCCTCAATTTTAACACGGCGATCAGCCAAATGATGATCTTTATTAACGAAGCGGCAAAGATTGAATCATTGCCGCGCGCAATATGGAGTGATTTCGTAAAACTGCTCTCCGTATACGCGCCGCACATCGGCGAAGAGCTGTGGGAAAAACTGGGGCACGATACCACGATTGCATACGAACCGTGGCCCGTTTATAACGAAGCGTTCTGCACCGACGACACGTGTACGATCGTCGTTCAGGTCAACGGTAAAAAGCGCGACGAGTTCTCGGCTGCGATCGATACGGACAAAGCTGTTCTTGAAAAAACGGCGATGGAAACGGACGGTGCGAAACGTTTTACGGAAGGCAAAGTACCGGTAAAAGTCATCGTCGTGCCGAACAAATTGGTCAACATAGTCGTAAAATAAACGACTTCGCACCCAAAGGAAATAGGGAATGAACACGCATACCGATGCGGACAGGACGAAACTGATAAACATCGCCGGCTGGATAGCGTTAGGCGGAAATCTGGTTTTGGCAATATTGAAAGTAGTCATCGGAACCGTGTCCGGCAGTCTTGCCGTTCTGGGAGACGGAATAGACTCCGCAACGGACGTCGCGATCGCCTGCATGACACTGGTTATCGGCAGAATTATAACCCGCCCGTCCGATACGGACCATCCGTGGGGACACGGCAGGGCCGAAACGACGGCGACGATGGTCGTCGCGTTTATCATTTTTTATGCAGGCGTACAATTGGTGCTCTCGGCCGCTCGGCAGCTGTACGGATGTGTGTTCGGAAACGCCTCGATTGAACCGGTCGGCTCGCTCGCACTGCTCGTTACGGCAGTTTCGGTCGTCGGAAAACTGTTTTTGTCATGGAGCCAATTTTCTCTCGGCAAAAAAGCCGGCAGCGCGATGGTGCTGGCAAACGCACAGAACATGCGGAACGATATCGTCATATCGGCGTCAGTCCTGATAGGCTTGGGAGCCGCAAAAATATGCAGCGTACCGGCGATCGATCCGCTGGTCGCGCTGCTCGTCGGTCTGTGGGTGTTAAAAAACGCGGCGAAACTGTTCATGCAGATGAACATGGAACTGATGGACGGCAATCAGGACAAAGCGCTGTATGAAACGCTTTTTACGGCTATCAGATCGGTTCCCGGCGTATCGAATCCGCACCGCGCCCGCATCCGAAAAATCGCGTCCCGCTGGGATATAGACATCGATATAGAAGTCGATGCGAAACTGTCGGTACACGCCGCGCATGAAATTGCCGAACGGGTGGAAATGGCCGTTCGCCGGGCGATTCCCGACGTGTACGATATAATGGTACACGTGGAACCTGCAGGACACACGCTGCACCATCCGCATGAAGAGTACGGGTTAAGCGAATCTGATCTGAAAGAAAACAAATAAGCAATCCGCGGAGGCAAGCTACGAAAACGCATCGAGCTACGCGGAAGCGCGTCAGTCAATCCGTGGAGGTGCGTGTAAAAATCAGCCGATAGAATCGGAATCGGCGCGCCAGGCGTCTATGAATTCCAGCATAAACTGCTGAATATTTGAAAACCATTTCCGCTGAAATTCAACGGCCGGAACGCCGACGTACCGAAAATGCCAGCACTCCCAGCGGTAACCGGTCACGTCTTCGTATCCCTGCGGAAAAGACAGCGACCAGCCGAAACGCGCGGCGTTCGCATCAAGCCAGCGCCCGGCGGCGGTTTCGGCAAACTCATCCGAAATGGAACCGAAATCCACGACGGCGCCCAACTGATGCTGACTCGTGCCGGGCGCGGCGGATTCGCGATCGGCGGCCTCTTTTCCCATTTCACGGACGTTCCGCGCGTACACGATTTCCTGATATGCGTACGAACGGTACGTGGAACTGGCGAGCAGCGTGATTCCGTCCGCTTTCGCCGCGTCCGCCATAAGTACGAGCGCGGCTTCCGCCGGTTTGCGCAACGCCAGATCACCGCGGCTTATCGCGTAATGAGGATTTTTTACAAGCGGAACGATATCGGCGGGTGCGTAATCGGCAGCCAGAAAATGTTTTTTATCCACCAGACGCAGAAGATCGTACGTATCCGCTGCCAGAACGGCGTGCAGATCGGCCAGAAATTCGCCGGGATCACCGTTGCGGATTCCCTGCTGCGTCCGTTCGGGAAGCGCCGCAAGTACGCGCTGCAATTTCTGCAATTCGGGAGACAGCGATTGCGTACCCGAATCGGCGGAAACCACCGGATCGGGCTGATCCGCCGGCGCCGGTACACGGGATTCTCCGGCAGACCGGAATTTTGAACAGGACACGAACATCGGTATACAAATCAGAAATAAAACGGCGGCAGATATTTTCATACGGCTACAGAACCTCGGTAACCGTGTGAATTATATGAAAATCGTCGGTAAACCCCGTTGAATCAATCGCTTTTTGCGCACCGTTCGACGGGCGCATGATATACAGCGTATGATTGAACTGTTCGGCATCGTTGAACGCACCCAAAATGACGCTCAGCCCGGAAGAATCGATCGAAACCACTTCGGACAAATCGAGAACCAGATTCGTTTCCTTGATCAGCGCGTACGCTTTCTGCTGGAATTCCGTAAAGCTGTATGAATCGATAACGCCGGAAACTTCCAGAAGCGCATAATTGGCGCCCCGTTTTTCCTGTATTTTCAATTGTTCCATAAAAACTCCCATAAAAAGTCAATGAGGAAACGTCAATTTCCGATTTGACTTTTTACGCAGCTTCGCAACAAAGTGAGAAGCTGCACTTGATAAGAAAGTTTGCAACGCAAACTTATAAAAGATAAAAACCGACGATATTGTGGGCGGTTTTTATCTTACACTCCTTTAAAAGCCGGCGGAGAACGCCGGACCCCCTCCGCACCGACCGGGGGCAATCCTTATCTGTTCAAATATTTTATGACCAGAATACTGATATCGTCTTCAAGCTCTTTCGACGTAAAAGACTGCAAATTCTGATACGTAAACTGGGCCATTTTATCCGACGTATACATCAGGTTTTCAGTGATGGCTTTTTGGATACGATCCTTGCCGAACGTTTCTCCGCGCAACGAATGCGACTCGATCAAACCGGCCGTACAGGCGACGATTATATCGCCCGCGTTCAGTTTTACCTTTTTAATCTTGAGCAGTCTGTCGATATTTTTGACGAATCCCAAAACCCGGCCTTCGCCCTGAATCTCGATAACGTTGTTATACGCCTGCGTATACAAAAACAGCGCGGGTACGCCGCAGTTTATATAATACATCGTATTGTCCCTGAAATCAATCAAGCCGAAAACTCCCGCAAAAAAAGTACCTTTCGGCAGATTGAAACGGATAAACGAGTTTACTTTCTGAACGAGTTCTTTGAAATCTTTCGTTTCCGCAAGGAACGTCCTGATAATCGACTTCAAAATGACCATGGACATACTGGCGGTGATTCCCTTACCGCTGAGCGCACCGAGAACGAAAATATGCCGCTCGTCCGTCAGCCTGATAAAATCGATAAACTCGCCGCCGATATTGTGAGCGGGAACCATCAGATATCCCGCGTCGACTTTCGGATTTTTGATAAAATCCATATTTTCCTGAATGGATCGGATGATCTGTTCCGACATCTGGATTTCGCGGTTTACCGTACCGACGACCGATTCGTTCGCTACGCTGCGCATATAATAACCGACGACGAAAAAATACGGATACAGTTTGGAAAACACGGAAAAATCGTATTCCGTGTAAATATTGCCCAAACGTTTTTCAGCCAGCAATATCATCCCAAAAATATGCCGGCCTTCGACGAGCAGAATACATACTTCCGAGTGCGTTTTATTGAACAGGTCAGTCATCTCCGCTTTGACACCGGCAAGTGAATGCTGAATTTCAAGCTGATTTTTGAAAACGACCGTCCGGTTCATATTCAGCAGGATATCGAACGCAGCGCCGGAAGCGGGAACGGACAATGATTTGCCGGAAGAACTGTACGCCGTTTCAAATTCCGCAGACCCTGAAAGCATCAGAATATCGAGTGCGGACGTTCCTATTTTTTCGGCAAACAGTGCGTTCAGTCTGCCGGTTACTTCGTCGAGTCCCTCGTTATAATTCAGCGAAGCCAAATCCTTTTCAAACTGTTTTTCATACATAACGTTGAGAGACGAATTTTTCTGCTTAAAATATTTTTTTACGTAAACCGCAAAAAACAGCATCAGGGCCGAAACGAGCAGCACGAGTATCGCGTACGCCGCGGGGCGCCCGGAACGGAAACGGAGCAGCAGCGCGACGCCCGCTCCGCACAGCAGCGCCGGCAGGATAAACGAAAACAGCACTTGCATCGACTTTTGTACCATATATTTGAAATCGAACAGTACGTTGACCCGTATGGATCTGTACAGCACCAGCATATACGCCGTAAAGCAGAACGGATACAGAACGATAAACACGGGAATGAAAGTCGCCGCAAACTCAAGCACCGCGCCGACGACTTCCAGAACCGCCACCGCCGCGATGTTGAACATCATTTTCTGCCGGTTAAGCGGCGATTTCCTGTTTTCGGAACACAGCAGCATCGACAACACCGCGATTCCCGGCAGCGCGTACAGATACAGGTATTTATACAGCTGCATCCAGGTAAACGGCAGGCCGGCCGTTATTTTTGCCGAAACGACGGTAAGCCCTTCCGTCAGCGAAACCGTAACCGACTCGACGTGCGCGAACACCAGATAAACGGCGAACACCATGAAAACGATTTTGACGAACTGCAGGAATCCGGATTTTTTGAACGACGGAAACCGTATGCAGTAAAAACAACTCTGCACCAGAAACAGCGCGATGAGCGCCAATTCCACTTTGGACAGGAACAGCCATATTTTCGGATTGTCGTAATACGGCATCAGCAGCAGGATCGACTGAAAAAACACACTGACGACCAGCAGCAGAATGCTGTTTATGAATTCGTCGTTGCGCTTTTCAAACATTTTATCCACGTGAAACGAAAACCAGAGCAGGAAACCGGTGAGCAGGATGTTCAAACAAAAATAAATCATATCTTCTTACCCCTCAATTTTCGCAACAAGCATCGTAACGTCGTCGCGGAGTTTTTTATCTCCGTTATAAGACAGTACCAAATCCGCAATATCATTGGTAAAATGAGCCGCGGATTTGTACGCGCTGTTTTTTATGGTGTCGATGTACAGCTGCGTGTTGCCGAGTTCCACGCCGTCGTCGTCCATGACTTCGGATACACCGTCGGAAGCCATCAGAATCAGATCTCCGCGGAACAGCCGCTGTTCGGCAACTTCCACGTCGTCAAGATCGATAATACCGATCAGCGAACAATTGGAAGACAACGGTTTGATTTTGTAGCCGTCGGGCGCACGGGTAACCACGATGGGATCGGACATGGACGCATTGACGTATCGAATGGTCATTTTATCGGTATCGACGATACCCAAAAACAGAACCGTATATTTATCCTGCAGATGCATTCCCTTAATCGCGCGGTCGACAGCCCGCACCATACCGGCCAGATCTTCCTGATTTTCAACGATTTTGACCGTATTCATCACCAATCCCATAACGAGCGCCGCGGCGAGTCCTTTGCCGGACACGTCGCCCAGCATCAGCAGCGTTTTATGCTCGTCGATCGGAAGCACGGTGTAATAGTCGCCGGATACGTTGACCAGCGGCCGGAAATACGCCGCTATGTCGAGGTGCGGAATATCGGGCATAGTCTGCGGCAGAAACGATTTCTGCGTGTCGGCAAGCAGCGCCCATTCCTTCGACAATTCGGCGATTTCGCTCAATGACGAAATCGTTTCAGAGCGGGCTTGGAAACGGACGAATTCTTCGTACAGCATGTCGTACACGGCTTTATCGAACAGATGCGTGTATTTGCAGAATACGTAAAAATGATGCATACCGTTGATCAAAAAGAAACCGCGCGAAACGGAATAATCGGAAGTCAGCCCGAATTTATCGTCGATAAAATAGATGCCGTCCGTACGCAATTCCGCAAAGTTCAGATCGAGTTTGCGCATCGTTTCCGGCAGACAGGTAAGCCGGTCGGGACTGTTGTAAATGACGTAATTCTTGTCGCGGTCTACGTATAAAACGGAACAGTCGCCTTCCACTTCAAGAACCGCTCCAATGCATTCAAAAAAATCATCGAAAGAATAGCAGAAACGCAGCCGTTCGATAAACGTCGTCAGCAGCGCCGTTTCTTTCGTAAACAGCGACTTATGTTCAAAACGTGCGGCCATGGAACGGAACAGACTGTTTCCGGCCGCAAGCAGCACGGCAAAAACCGTTGCGGCGCAAATCATCGCAAACGGAACCGATATATCCGGCACGAAAAACACACACAACAGTATGAAAAGAACACAAATCACACAGTTTACCGCGAGTTGGCTCAAGCGCCGTTTGGTTTTAAGCATACATACTCCATAAGTGCGAAAACAGCACATACTTTAAAATCCTTTACAGTATATCACACTTATGCAAAAAATGATAGAAAAAAATGTTTGCTTTTTTCGCTAAACGACCGTATACTGACGTCAGAAAGCACCATTCGGACAAGGAAAATTCCGTCATGAAAACCGTTATACGAAAACTGCCGTTTCTGTTTTTTTTACTGTTGTTTTCCTGTCAAAGCTACAATGTAAAAAACATAACGGAAAACGTCGATTCCGTTCTTGCAAAATCTCCTTCAGGCATAGACAGTATCGTCGAATTGCTGAACGATTCCCGCATTCTGTTCATCGGAGCAGTCAGTCACGCTTTTTTAAACGATAAACTCTTTCTTAATGAAGAAAACGTTACGCGCTTATACGAGGCGGGTGTCAGATACGTACTGTGCGAAGGCGGCATACCCGACGGTCCCGTATACCGAGAAGCGGATTTAGCAAAAAAATGGATCGCGCTGTTTTATCCGTGGGAAACCGTCGGCGTCCAATACGGGGCAAAAGATTTGGGAGAAATCGTAAACGCCATAAACAGCCGGGTGAGCGAAACGGAACGGATAACGTTTGTCGGACTTGAATCGGGACGCCGTGAGTTTTTACAGGATGAAGAAACTGAAGCGTACGTGCTAAACTATCGCGACCGGTACATGGCGGATACGGCCGTAAAATTTATCGACGGGGCGCCGGAAGATACGAAGTTTCTCATTGTGGGCGGCGGTCTTCACGGGATGACCGTGCAGCAAGACGAAATGCAGTTCAATCCGAGTGAGCCGAGTTTTTCATGGAAGCCGCTGGGCGCATATCTTAAAGAAAGATATCACGACGATTTTAAATCCGTTTATTTTATTCCGCTGGATCACGCCATTGATTCAAGCACGTATTGGAGCCGTCTCATCGATTCGACTGTATGGAATGCCGAAAACTTTGCAACAAAAGACGTATCGTATCCGGATATAGCACGTCTTGATACGCAGATTCCCCTTTTCGTGCCCGACGCGTTTGACGGCTATCTCGTTGATAAATTCGGAGAATCCGGAATTCTGTATTCATATGCTTTAAACGATCCGGACATATTGGACGAAGTACTGCGTCAGCTGAAAAACGACGACGAATTCTTTTATCGTACGCAAAACGAATTCGACTATGCGGATCCTGAAACGGTTTTTACGTTGGAATCATATGTACGGAATATATACTTTTTGAAACTCTTCTACGGAGAAACGTTTGCATACGATTTCTTTAATCCGGAAACGACGCTTGCTGCCGCGCTGCAGAATCTTCCGCGGGAACCGCTTCCGCTCGGTCTTACGAAAGCGGAAATCAAAAAATACCTGACGCTGATGAAATATTTTTATTCGGTAACTGAAGCCGATTCTCCTCAAAACGCATCCGCGTTATTCAAAGAAAACAAGCGATACCTGAGCAGTGCGCAGGCGCTATTTCCCGCAGAACCGTGGATTCCGTATTGGTATGCAACTATGTATTATAAAATGGAAAATTATTCAGAGTCGCTGAAATATTATAACGATTTCTTTGAAAATCCGTTGTCGCAATCCACGCAAATTTATCCCGAGGCACTGAACAACGCGATCACGTGTGCAAAAAAAACGCGAAACGAAAATCTTGAACGATATTATACCGATATGCTCCGAGGTCTGCACAATGAACACGACATTGATGTTTCCGAAATTCAATTGTTTTTATACTAGGAGATTGCGACGAGGAGAAACGGCCGCACATAAGGCCCGGCTCCGAAACTGCGTAAAACGGTGACCGTCGTTCCGTTGAGTAACAGTCAAACACAAAACCCGGCTCCGAAACGGTATCGTTTCGGAGCCGGGCTTCGGTTTTAACTCGGATTCCGTAAAGAACCGCACCGCGCTTTCAAGCGGCCCCTTCCGGAGCCATTTTGAAAGCGCGGCTGCACCAACACTTATTTTGCGAGTGCCGTCGCAACGTCTACCGCGACGGCGACGGTGGCGCCGACCATCGGGTTGTTTCCGATACCGAGGAATCCCATCATTTCAACGTGAGCCGGAACGGACGAACTGCCCGCGAACTGCGCGTCGGAGTGCATACGTCCCATCGTGTCGGTCATACCGTAGGAAGCGGGACCCGCCGCCATGTTGTCCGGATGCAGCGTACGGCCCGTACCGCCGCCGGAAGCGACGGAGAAATACTTCTTGCCCTTTTCGTTGCATTCTTTTTTGTATGTACCGGCAACCGGGTGCTGGAAACGCGTGGGGTTTGTGGAGTTTCCGGTGATGGAAACGTCTACGCCTTCGTGCCACATGATCGCGACGCCTTCGCGGACGTCGTCGGCACCGTAGCATTTTACTTTCGCGCGAACGCCGGTCGAATACGGAATTTCCTTAACGATCTTGAGTTCTCCGGTATAGTAGTCGAACTGAGTCTGCACGTAGGTGAAACCGTTGATGCGGCTGATAATCTGAGCGGCGTCTTTTCCCAAACCGTTCAGAATGCAGCGCAGCGGCTCCTTACGCACTTTGTCCGCTTTCGCGGCGATTTTGATCGCACCTTCGGCAGCGGCGAACGATTCGTGTCCGGCAAGGAACGCGAAACATTTGGTTTCTTCGCGGAGCAGGCGCGCCGCGAGGTTTCCGTGACCGAGTCCTACTTTGCGGTCTTCGGCAACAGAACCGGGGATACAGAACGACTGCAGTCCGATACCGATGGCTTCCGCCGCGTCGGCAGCGTTTTTGCAGCCTTTTTTAATGGCGATCGCCGCGCCGACAACGTACGCCCATTTTGCGTTTTCAAAACAGATAGGCTGCGTTTCTTCAACGGTCTTATACGGATTGATACCCGCTTTATCGCAGATTTCTTTCGCTTCTTCAATGGAAGCGATTCCGTTTTCTTTTAACGCTTTGTTGATTTTATCAATACGGCGTTCGTAGCTTTCAAATGTAATTTTTTCTGCCATTTTGTCCTCCCGCCTTATTCTTTTCTCGGGTCGATCAGTTTGACGGCACCCTGTTCTTCCGTCGTGCGTCCGTACGCACCGCGGGCTTTTTCCATAGCGGTAGCCGGATCGTCGCCTTTCTTAATGAAATCCATCATTTTCCCGAAATGAATGAATTTATACCCGATGATCGCGCCTTCTTTATCGACGGCGACCTTTTCAACGTATCCTTCGGCCATTTCAAGATATCGCGGGCCTTTTTTCAGCGTCGCGAACATCGTTCCGACCTGGGAACGCAGTCCCTTGCCGAGGTCTTCCAACGAAGCGCCCACGACCAATCCGCCTTCGGAAAACGCGGACTGACTGCGGCCGTATACGATCTGCAAAAACAGCTCGCGCATGGCGGTGTTGATAGCGTCGCACACCAAATCCGTATTCAATGCTTCAAGAATCGTTTTGCCGATCAGGATTTCGGAAGCCATAGCCGCCGAATGCGTCATACCGGAGCAACCGATCGTTTCAACCAGCGCTTCCTGAATGATACCGTCTTTAATGTTCAAGGACAGTTTACACGCTCCCTGCTGAGGTGCGCACCAACCCACACCGTGCGTAAAACCGGAAATATCTTTGATTTCCTTTGCCTGTACCCATTTTCCTTCTTCCGGAATGGGAGCAGGTCCGTGATAAGCGGCCTTAGCCAGCGGACACATATGTTCCACTTCTGCCGAATAAACCATAGGTTTTCTCCTATTAAAATCGCCGGGCGAAACCCGCGCTGCAACACGAACGCGGATTGCAGCGCAAAAAGCAACGCTTTTCGGCTGCACGCAGCGTACCGGACACCGGCACGCCTCGCCTCCTCGTACAAACTGAATTATGAACCCCACGACCGGGTTTGCCGGTAGTATACCGCATTACGCATAAAGTTTCTAGCCGTTTTACGGTAAAATTTTACCGGAACGGATCCGAGCCGGATTCTTCGGCAACGTACGCGGCGGCGGCGCTCATGCGTTCCGCGTACCGATCCGGCGACAGCGAGTCAAGCCGCCGCCGGACGTCTCCGTAATACGCGGCGTCTTCCGTAACCTGCGCGATTTTATCGCAAATCGCGGCGGGTGTCCGAATAAACCAGCCGACACGGTTACGGACCGCGTAACGGACGTTTCCCAACTCCTGCCCGTGAATATACGAACAGATGATGAGCGGCTTTTTAGCGGCAAGCAGCTCGAACAGGCTGGAAGCCCCGGCTTTAGTCACCGCGCAGTCGCACAGCCGCACCAGATCGGACATAAACGGTACGAATCCGTACACGCGCAGTTTCGCTTCAGGATGCGCGGCCGCCAACGATTCGAGCGCCCGTTTAAGCCGTCCGTTGCGCCCGCACACGACCGCCAACGCCGCCCGTCCGCCGCGGCGCTGCCATTCGCGAACCAAAGCGAGCGAAAGCGGCAGTCCGCCCCCGCCGCCGGATATCAGGACGACCGGTGCGTCGGGCCGGAAGCCGTACCGTTCTTTTAACCGGGCGCTGTCCGCACGCGCGTAAAACGACGGATCGACAAAAAAAGGAAATTCCGCAATGCGGTGCGCCGCTATCCGGAGCCTGTCCAGCGCCGCCGCGCGCACTTCCGGCGACGACACGATGTAGCGGACGGCGTTTTCGGGATAAAACCAAATCGGATGGGGAGAAAACGGGTCCGTCACGACGGCGGTTACCGGAATCACCCGCCCGCTCCGTTTTACCGCTTTGAGCGCGCACGGGGTCAATATGAAGTGAAAGGAAACGATGTCGGTTATGTCGAGTTCACGGATTTTTTCTTCGATATGTCGGATTGCACCGGGAAAAAACGTTTTGAAACCGAACGACTGGAGGGAATGCAGTTTGAACGCGTCGTACGTTACCGAATAGGCACCGGGAAGCAGATCGCAGGCGGTTTCATACCCTTTTTCCCAAATACCTTTTGAAATATATTGGCCGGGAGCAAAACCGTGCAGCAGCGTTACCCGTGCGTCGGGATACCGTGCGATAACGGCGTCTTTCAGCACTTTCGCGGGAGAAATGTGTCCGCCGCCGGTATTCAAGTACAAAAACAGAAAATTGCGTTTCATATCCCGTCAGTATACCACACCGGCATACTAAAATGAAAGCCTGTACCCCGTTAACTGTTCCCCGTTTCGGAAAAGAACCGGCGCCGAACGTCCGGGAGCAAGTGGCAGCCCGGCACCGGAGAAACGTTACAGCGTTTTCAGTATCTGACCGATAAGACCGTCCGCCATGATAAGCGACCGGGGAACGTGGAACGGACCTTTGAACGTACTGCCTTTCGTAGACGGCATCGTCGGTTTCCCGTCGCGGCGCAGATAGCCGTACCATTCGCCGTATTCGGGATCGCAGAAATACGTTTTGCAGTATTCCATCGCTTTGTAAAACCAGTCCAGATACCGTTCGTTCCGCGTATCGCGGTACGCCATGAGACTGGCAATCAGCAGCTCGTTGTGCGGCCACCACAATTTCATATCGTGTTCGTACGCTTCGGGCGGTTTTCCCAGACAGTCGGTAAAATACAGCAAACCGCCGTATTCAGCGTCCCATCCGGCGTCGAGCGCCCAATTGAAGATATCTTCGGCGTTCCGGTGCAGTGCAGCGCCGTCGGTACCGCCAAGCATATTCGCGTATTCCATAAGAAACCAGCTGCATTCGATGTCGTGACCGGGGTTCACCACCCGGCCGGCGGTAACGTCTTTCCAGACTTCGCCGCCGGTACCGACCGTTTCGAGCGTACAGCGCAAGTCGGGTTTCATATGATACTGCACGATCAGGCGGGCGCATTCAGCCGAGTACGAATCGTATTCGGCCGCATTGTCCGGATCGACGCGGCGCAACACGCCGGTAATATTGAGAAAAATCATCGGATCCGCCAGCGACCGGCCGCTCCGCGTTTCGGGAATGACTTTCGGACCGAATCCGGCGGGATCCGTTATCAGGCCGTTGTTCAGCTGCCGGATCAAGTGATACGCGCGGCGTGCACGTTCAAGGTATTCGGCCTTGCCGGTAACGCCGTAATATTCGGCGTTCGCTATCGCGTAAAACCCTTCGCTGAAGCAATACCGCCGCTGACGCAGCGGACGACCGTCCGCGGTAACTTGGAAATACATCCGGTTGCCCGCGGCTCGGTTGACACAATACGATTCCATAAAATCAAGACAGCTTTCGGCCGCGTCCAGCCATTCCCGGCGCACACCGTACGTACTGCACAGATAGGAAAACAGCCACGCGCACCGTCCCTGCATCCACACGCTTTTATCAGTCGAATACACGGCTCCCGTGCGGTCGAGACAAGTGTACACGCCGCCGTGTTCGCGGTCCATCCCGTGCGTCAGCCAAAAGGCGACGCAAGAGTCGAGCTCGCTTTTTGCCCATTGCCGGGCTTGTTCTAAAGCTGCAGCATCCATACCGTAACTCCCCTGCCGCGCTCAGATGACGGCATATTTTGCAACCGCAGCGTCTATCATCGCGCGGCATTTTTCGACTTGCGCCGTATCCTGCGCTTCCAGCGGCGCGAGCGGTTTGCGGACACCGCCGCATTCGACGGATTCGCGCATACTCAGAATCTTTTTCATAACGGCGTACAAGTTACCGCGGCACGCACACATCGCGTAAATAATGCGGTCGGCCTCGTTCTGAATTTCGCGCGCGAGCGCGATGCGCCCCTCTCTGACCAGGCGGTCGATAGTCAGATACAGTTCCGGCATGACGCCGTACGTTCCGCCGATACCGCCGTCCGCACCGATGGCGAGACCGCTCACCAGCTGTTCGTCGGGACCGTTGAACACGACGTATCCGGCGCCGGCGGTGTCTTTAAACAATTGGATATCCTGCACCGGCATGGATGAGTTTTTGACTCCGACTACCCGGGGATTTTTCATCATTTCGCGCAGCAGCGGCAGCGTCAGCGACACGCCGGCCAACTGCGGAATATTGTAAATGATAAAATCGGTCCGCGGCGCAGCGGAAGAAATATCGTTCCAGTACCGGGCGATCGCGTATTCGGGCAAATGGAAATAGATGGGCGGAATCGCGGCGATCGCGTCGACGCCGAGCTGTTCGGCGTGCGCGGCCAATTCCATACTGTCCGCGGTATTATTGCACGCAACGTGCGCGATGACCGTCAGCTTGCCTTTCGCGACGGCCATGACGTTTTCAAGAACGGTTTTGCGTTCCGCCACACTCTGATAAATGCATTCCCCGGAGGAACCGCACACGTACAAACCTTTTACGCCTTTATTCAGCAAATGCTGCGTGAGCGCCCTCGTCCGTTCAGGACTGATACTGCCGTCATCTTCATAACAGGCATAAAACGCGGGAATGATTCCCTTGTATTTTTCTATAAAACGCATTTTGTTTACCCCTTTACGGCACCCATCGTTATTCCCTGGGTAAAGGATTTTTGAAACAGCAGAAAAATCGCGATCATCGGCACCGAAGCGAGCGTCGCACCCGCCATCAGCAGACCGTAATTTGAAGAAAATTCGTTCAGCTGCAACGTGGCAAGCCCGAGCGGCAGCGTCATGTTGTTGCGGCTGTTCAAGAAAATCAACTGTGAAAAATAATCGTTCCACGACTGAATGAACGTGAAAATGGCGAGCGCCGCGATTCCCGGTTTTACCAGCGGAGCGACGATCCGCGTAAACGTTTTAAACTCGCCGTATCCGTCCATTCGGGCAGCTTCAAGCAGTTCGGTCGGCAGCGTCTGAGTAAACTGCTTCATCAGGAAGATACCGAACGGCCAGCCGACGGCGGGCAGAATACACGCGATCAGCGTATCCGAAAATCCCCAGGACGCGACGAGCTGCACCAACGGGATCAGAATGACCTGCTTGGGCAGACACATAGCCGCGATAAACATCCAGAAGATCTGCTTGCAGCCGATAAAGTGCTTTTTCGCCAGCACGTATCCGGCAAGCGATGAAGAAACGCACACCAGCAGCATCGTACATATCGATATCACGAAACTGTTCGCCAGCCAGCGGGCGGCGGGCTGTTTGAACAGCAGCGTCCAGTTTTCAAACGTCGGCTGCAGCGGAAAGAATTCCGGCGGAACCTGAACGGCAACGTACTGCAGTTTCAGCGATCCGGTTACAATCCAGTAAAACGGAAAAATGAAAAATACGGTCAAAAAGCCGAGCACGATATACACCAGTGCCGTAGTCAGTTTATTTTGTCCGCTTCTCCGTACGGCAGAAACACTCATAGCAACTCCTTTAAAAAATCAGGCACGAACCCGGCGGAAACGCCGGCATCGGCGCCTAGTATTCAACATCCTGACCGAAAAACTTATACTGTATCACGGAAATCAGCACGATACACACGCCGAGCACCACGCCCATTGCGGACGAATACCCGAACTGCCGCAAAATGAACGAACGCTCGTACACCAAATACATAATCGTCGACGTCGCGTAATTCGGCCCGCCGGCGGTCAGCAGCTGAATCAGTGAAAAACACTGGAATGAATTTATCGTTGAAATGATGATGATGTACAACGTGGTCGGCAGCAGCGACGGCCATTTGATTTTCGTAAAAACCTGCCACGAACTGGCTCCGTCTATTTCCGCCGCTTCAATGTAGCTTTCCGGAATGTTTCCCAGAGCGGCAACGTATAAAACGATCGGCTGTCCGATAGACGTAGTCAGAAGAACCGCGATAATCGCTCCCAGCGAATACCGGGCGTCGCCGAGCCATGAAATCGGCTCTGCAATCAGCCCCGCGGCTTCCAGCAGATAATTTAAAATTCCGTACAGCGGATGATAAATCCATCCCCACACGACGGTAATACTGACTATGGAAGATACGGCCGGCAAATAAAATACGCCGCGGAAAAACGAACGTACGGACGCCGGTTTCTGATAAATCGCCGTGGAAATGAACAGCGACAATAAAATGATGAGCGGAACCGCTCCTACGACCAGCAGGAACGTATTCAGAAGCGATTTGAGAAATATTTCGTCTCCGAACAGTCTGATGTAATTTCCCAAACCGACGAATTCGAATTTACGCAGAGAATAATCATACAGGCTGACGTACACGCCGCGAATCATGGGGACCAGCACGAACGTTACGAAAAAAAGCAGCGCCGGAAGCAAAAAAATATATGCAGTTTTCGTTTCGCGGATCAGATTCCGACGCGAATTGGCAACATACGGTTTTACCGTTTTCTGCATATCCAAGGTTTTCATTGTATCCTCCTACCGGGACGGCGGCTCCGCGAAAAGGCGGAAAACAAGCAGTCCTATAAAGAACCGGAACGGAAATAGCCCGTTCCGGTTCACAAAATACGTATCGTTTCTGCTATTTCAGCGTTGCGTTCGCACGGGAAGCGAACGTGTTGAGCGCGTTTTTAACGTTGCCGCCGTTGATCGTATCCTGCAGCATCGGGAACCAATACGTTCTCATTTCAGTAAAACCGTTGATCGTGTTGTAATACGGACCGAAGAATTTACTGGCACCGGCATTCCATTCAAGTTCCGAATCGCCGTTCGTTGCGACATGAATGCGTGAACTGCACGCAAACGTACCGGTTGCATCGATCACTTTCGGCGACCATTCGGCATCCTGCGCCATGAAAGTAACGAACCGTTTCGCCGCTTCTATGCGGGCCGGATCACCGTTGTCGAACACGCACGGTCCGCCGATAAGGTATTCGAGTTTTGCTTTCGCGTCGCACGGATACGGCATGTAAATAACGTCGAACGGTTTTCCGTTGTAATTCAGTTTGGTCGCGTTCGTCTTGTGCAGACCGACTGAATACAAAATGGTGTGAGCGGCTTTACCGGCAACGAACATGTCGATCGCATCGGAAGACGCCAGAGCGGAACCGTTCATCAGCAGCTTCGATTTACAGGCGCGAACGACCCATTCCATATTTTTGACCGCACGGTCGTCGTTGAACACGTATTGGGTAAAATTGTCGTTAAGCAGATCGGCACCGTACAGGTTGACCATAAACGCGCGGGTACCCTGATCGCCGGCCTGCGATTTTGCAAAGAAAACACCCGGCGTGCTGCCTGCGGGCAGCTTGTCGCGGAGCGCGGTCAGCAGTTTTTCATATTCGGCAACGGTCCAGGAGCGGTCGCCTCTGGTATACGGCAGCAGATCGAGCAGTCCGAGTTCCTGCAGCATCGTTTTGTTGAACGCCATAACGAACGGAGCGGTATTCACCGGATACATATATATTTTTCCGTCCGCACCGGTGGAACCGTTGATAAGTCCCGATTCGATCGTTGCTTTTACCGGATTCACGATATCATCGAGCGGTGCGAGTACGCCCAAATTTCCCCACGCGATGATACGGCCGGGTGCATCGTAGACGACGTCGGGAGCGGTATTCGAGGCAAGCGCCGTTTCGATTTTCGCAGGACCGTCGTTAAAATTGATCATTTCAAGATTTACTTTGATGTCAGGGTTCTTCGCTTCAAAAGCCTTGATCAATTCCCGGTCAAAATTACCGGCAATACCCGTTGCATCGTTGAAATTCGGGAAATCCCAGAACGTAATTTCCGTAATTCCCGATTTTGAACCGCCTGCAGCCTTGTCCTTACCGCCCGCTGCAAACAGCGCCAGGCAGCATAACAGTACTGCAATTCCGGCACAAATTTTTTTCATAATATCCTCCTTGTTTTATCGAAAAACCGATAAAACGACTATACTTGTATACTAGTTTACAAATTCAAACTTGTCAACAATTATTTTTATATTTCTTATTTGATTATTTTATATTATTTTAATAAAGTTATTTCACAGGACAAACTAAAACAGAGATACCACTTTACCTAAAAAATAAAAAATACGAATAACAAGTATACAACATTGACAAAAACTCCAAAAATACTGTAAATTTACCGTATGACTAAACAAGAACCATCACCGCACGAAGCGATCTACACCGACATACAGCAGCGTATCCGTTCCGGTACGTACGCACCCGGTGAAAAACTGTCGGAAACGCGGCTTGCGGAAGAGTTCAACTGTTCCCGCATGCCGGTACGAGAAGCGTTCAAACATCTTGAACAGGACGGACTGGTTTCCATACAGCCGAAATCGGGCACGTACGTCCGCACGTATACGGCCGACGAAATCAGAAATGCAATCGAAATCAGAGCCTACCTTGAAGCGCTCGCGTTTTCCCTGCTTATCGAGCGCGACAGCGATATTTCGCCGATACGGCAGTATCTCGACAATATGGAAACGTATATGCAGCAGGAGCCGTTCGACCTCGCTGCGTTCGGCGAAAATCACTACCTTTTTCACCGGGAATTGGTTATCCAGTCGGGGAATCCCCTGCTCGTCGAGTTATACGATAAACTGCACCTGAACGCAGTCCACAAAATGTTTTTCAGCCCGATGAACAAACGGGATATGGCGATAACGCATTCGGAACACAAAAAAATCGTTACTTATATACAAGAACATAATCCGAAAGGAGAAAAATTCATCATTCTGCATTTATGGAACCGAAAACGGAACATGCTGCTCCAATTTGCCGCCCGGCAGGAAATCTGACCCAAACGGAAAAAACGGCCTGCAGCTGCTTGACACGTATATCGGTTTTTGATATGATGGGCAACACATGCGGCGGTGGTGGAATTGGTAGACACGCCAGCTTGAGGTGCTGGTGGCGCGAGCTGTGCCTGTTCAAGTCAGGTTCGCCGCAGAGACTGTTCAAGAAATTGAACAGTCTTTTTTTTTGTTTCGGCACGGAATATGAAAAAGCCCGCAGATCGAAACGATGTGCGGGCCGTTTTCCGTTTGCATCTTTTCAGTACGAATTACCCAATCCGCCCGGTTTGACTTGAAAATGACTGAATTCCATTCCGAACGACGCGCGTCCCTGAGTTGCCGAACGTAAATTGGTGGAAAAACCGAACATCTTCGCCATCGGCGCCTGCGCGTGCACGATGTCTCCGCCCGTCTTTGATTCCATGCTGCAAATGATGCCGCCGCGCTGGGTCATTTGACTCATCGCGTCGCCCACGAATTCTTTGGGGCACACGATGTCCACGTTCATAACCGGTTCCAGCAATTCCGGGGAAGCCTTTTCACACGCCGCGTCGAACGCGGCAACCGCGCACGCCTCGAACGCGAACGGCGTCGACGTCAGTTCGTTGTACGAAAGCGCCGTTACCGTTACCGCAATATCCGTACAAGGATAGCCGTATTTGATACCCGAACCGAACGAATTGGTGATGCCGCGCTGAACGGCGTCCAAAATATCTTCCGGTACGGCGTTCTTTTTGACCGTGCAGGCGTACGAATTGCCGCTGCCGGTTGCACGCGGCTCCACGTGCAGCGTGACGCCGGCCGTGTTTTCCTTTCCGCCCAAAATGCGCGAATACGTTTCCGTGTGATCCGCGGAAGCGGTAACCGATTCACGGTACGTAACCTGCGGAGAGCCGACGCGCGCTTCAACTTTAAAATCTTCCAGCATTCGGGTTACCAGTACGTCCAGATGCAGTTCTCCCATACCGGAGATGATCAGCTGACCGGTTTCCGCATCCTCGCGCGACGTAAACGTCGGATCTTCTTTTGAAAGGATTTCAAGCGTGTCTTTGAGCTTGTCCCGATCGGAAAGCGTCGCCGGTTCAATGGCGACGGAAATGACCGGTTCGGGAAAATGCATGTTTTCCAGCAAGACGGGCATACCTTCGCTGCCGAGCGTGTCGCCGGTTTGGGCAAGCTTCAGTCCGATAAAAACGGCGATATCGCCTGCGGACACACTGTCCATCGGTTCGCTTTTATTCGAGTGCATCCGCAGAATGCGGTTCACGCGCTCCCGCTTTTTTTTGCCCACGTTGAAAATCTGTTCGCCGGCTTTTATTCTGCCCGAATACATGCGCACGTAACACAAGCTGCCCGCTTCTCGGTCGTACTGGATCTTGAATACCAGACCGAGCGGCATACCGTCCGGTTTGCACGGAATTTCGATATTTTCTTCTTTTTTAACGTGAAACGCGTGAGCCGGCGGCACTTCGTCGGGAGCCGGCAAGTAATCGACTATCGCGTCGATCAGCGGCTGCACGCCGGTATTGCGGCGCGACGCCCCGCACAAAAACGGCACGAACGAACGCTCGATCGTACCTTTGCGAATTTCCCCGACCAGCGTTTCAACGGGAATGTCTTCTCCCATCAAAAACAATTCGGCAATTTCATCATTATGAGAAGCCACTTCGTCGATCAGTTTTTCACGCCACTGCCGGGCAATCTCCAGTCGGGAATCGTCTATATCGGACACGGTCATCCGCTCGCCTTCTGATTCGGAATCCCACCGGATTTCTTTCATCCGCAGCAGATCGATTACGCCTTCAAAATCGTTTCCGGCGCCGATCGGTATTTGCAGCGCCAGCGTCGCCGCGCCGAATTTTTCGTGTACGTCGTTCATTGCGGCAAAAAAATCGGCCCCGGTGCGATCCATTTTATTCACGAAACAAATGCGCGGCACTTTGTATTCGTCGGCCTGATTCCAAACGGTTTCCGTCTGCGGCTGCACGCCGCCGACCGCACAGATAACGGCGACGGCCCCGTCGAGAACACGCAGCGAACGTTCCACTTCAGCGGTAAAATCGACGTGGCCCGGCGTGTCGATAATGTTTATCTGGCAGTCGCGCCAATACGTCGTCGTTGCGGCGGACTGGATGGTGATTCCGCGTTCCTGCTCCTGAGTCATCCAGTCCATCGTCGCGGCTCCGTCGTCTATTTCGCCGATGCGGTGAATTTTTCCGGTATAATAGAGAATGCGCTCCGTCGTCGTGGTTTTACCCGCGTCGATATGCGCCATAATTCCGATATTTCGCATTTTATCTAACATAATACGTTATGATAAATGAAATTCAATACTTCTACAAGTAGGCGGAAAACGCCGCCGAACGTACACCGGAACGCACGAGGAAGCGGATACGCGGCGGCGAGTTCTTATCGTTTCAGACCGATATACATATGAATTTCGGCGTGTTCCATGTCGTCGTTCCGGTATTCTTCAAAATCGCATACGAACGAACGGGGCAAATCCATCCGCCATAATTTCTGCCAAAATTCGGCGACGGCAGTGTGCATGGGACCTTTTACGATAAATTTTGCATACGGTCCGGAGGGAATCTTTTTCACGGTAACACCGGCAGGCATATCCGTAACGTCGGAAACCGCACACGCAGTCAGTACCGTATAATCGTCGCGTTCGGTTCCGGCGTAATCGGTATAAATACCCAGCGCGAAATCGTTCACTTTGTGCGGAATGGCAGCATACACGCCCGCTCCGTAAAAACGCTCCCATAAACCGCCGATTACCGCTCCCATGTCGGAAGCGGCGTTATTCGTGCGCCCCGCCAGTCCCGCGGCAAGGGAATCCTGCAACCGTACAACTTCATAATCCATAACAGCAACCTCTTTTGCATTGTGATACTCCCAGCATACCGCAGGAAACATGACAGAAGTATGTCATGTTCAATAAAAAAACGAATGTTTATCAGGCTCCGATCATTCCGATTTCCATCATGACTGCAGCCGTTTTCATCTTACCTTCCGCCCGTACGATCATGTCCGTACATATCCTTTTTTCCGCTAGTATTTAAACGCTTCCGCCAGCTTCGCCTTTTCCACCAAATTACGGTAAGTTTTTGACGAAGACATCAATTCCGCGTGTTTTCCGACCGCTTCCGCTTTTCCGTCAGCGATAACGACGATCTTGTCCACGTTTTCGACGGATTTCAGTCTGTGAGAAATGATAACGACGGTTTTGTTTTTGGTTAACTCATTCAAACTTTCTTGTATTTTTTTCTCGTTGTCCACGTCCAAAGAGGCGGCGATTTCATCCAAAAGGATGATGGGCGCGTTTTTCAGAAAGGCTCTGGCGATAGACAGTCTTTGCCGCTCGCCGCCGGATAGCGTCGCACCGTTTTCACCGATTACCGTATCGTATCCGTTCGGCAATCCCGCAATGAATTCTTCACAGTTTGCCAGACGGGCCGCCGCTTTGACTTCCGCATCCGTCGCCGTTTTGTTTCCTATACGGATGTTTTCCAATACGGTCGTGTTGAACAGTATCACGTCCTGAAAAACGACGGATGTTTTTGCAAACAGCGATTCTGCGGAAATTTCCTTGATGTCCACACCGCCGATTTTTATCGTTCCATGCTCGTAATCGTACAGTCTGGAAATCAAACGGAGAATGCTGGTCTTGCCGCAGCCGGACGCTCCTACCAAAGCGGTTACCTCGTTTTGGTTTGCGGTAAAGCTGATGTTTTCGAGAACCGCAGTATCTTTGCGGTAAGAAAAAGAGACGTTTTCAAGTTCTATATCGTAAGACGTCAGCTCCGTATCCCGGCCTTTTTGCGTTTCCGTACGTTTCATTTCCTTGATGCGATTGATCATCGAATCGATATAATAGAGTTCCGCAATATTCTGACTGACGCCGTCCACCGCTTCTTTTATTTTCATCGATACTAAAATATAGCCGATAAGATATACGATGTTTATTTCACCTTTCAAAAAGAGCCCCGTACCGACCAGAAGAACGACGGCGAAAGCGATTTGAACGATAAGTCCCGACGAAAGCAGCGGAACGGCGGCCGTAAGCTCCGCTTTTAAATGGATTTTCTCACTTGCTTCCATTTTTTCATACAACGCGCGCTTGGTCTTTTCCGTAAGGTTAAAGCTTTTTATTTCCTGTTGCAGCTCGATCGCTTCTTGGAAACTGTCGGAATTATCCCTCAACGTCTCGTAATACGTACCGTTTTCTTTCAGCTGGATTTTTTTGGACCACACGATCAGCAAAAAACCGACGACAATCGGCAAAACGACCGCCAGCCCCAGCTTCAGATTTCCTTTCAGCAAAAGAACGGATACGAGCGGAAAAAACAGGAAAAACCCGACTGCTTTCGCCATCGCGTGACTCATGGCGTGTTCAATCGCGGCGACGTCTGCCATAATCGTCTGAGACAGATCGGACAGATTATGCGTTGAAAAATATGAAAGCGGCAGATTACGCAAAGTATCCGCAATATCCAGCCGTAAATTGGCGCTTTCCCTATAAGTCGAATTATAAAGGGTATTATACTCCACCCGAAGCAGAATATACATGACGACGAGTATCGCCGCGGAAAAACTCACGTAAAAAACGGTATTTTTCAGATTTCCCGATACGAGCCCGTCGAACACGAACATCAGCAGTATCGCCGGAAACATATTGACGATATATACGGAAAACGATGAAAAACTCGCTTTTACCAAATCGCCGGCGCCTTTATCCGTCAGCGCGAAATATCTTTTAAATAAATTTTTCATACACGCACCCTCCAATTATTCGCTTTTGCATACAGATTTTGAAAATAGGCATATTTTCCGCCTTTTTCCAGCAAGGCGGCGTCGCTGCCCCGTTCGATAATTTGACCTTTCTCCATTACCAGCACTTCGTCGACTGCCCTGATACTGCTGAGTCTATGCGCGATCATGATAACGGTTTTGCCTTTGATAAGGTTTTTGAACGCTTTTTGCAATTCGTGTTCGTTTTCAGGATCAACGGCCGCACTCGCCTCGTCCATGATGATAATACCGGCATTTTTCAAAATGGCGCGTGCAATGGCAATCCGCTGCTTTTCTCCGCCGGATAAAAACACGCCTTTAGAACCGATCACGGTTTGCTCCCGCAGCGGAAATTTTTGAAGCACGTCGTCGCAGCCTGCAAGCCGGAGCGCTTCAAACACGCGTTCCGGCGCTGCCTGAGGATCCGCAATCCGCACGTTTTCAAAAATACTCGTTTTAAACAGCCTGCTTTCCTGAAACACGAACGCGATGTGTTTTGCAACCGCGTCCCGGCTATAGCTCGCAAGCGGTTTTCCGCCGATCTTTATATCCCCGCCGTTAATTTTGTAAAACCCGGATATCAATTTTACGATCGTCGATTTTCCGCTTCCCGAAGCACCCACCAGTGCGTAACTCCTGCCTGCCGAAAGTTTGAAACTCAAATCGTTCAAAATCATTTCATCGCCGTATCCGAACCGGACGCGGTCAAACTCTATATCATAGTTTTCAAACCGTTCCTGAGTTCCGAACTGCAGCGTATCTTTTTGCATGTCCGCAAAAACGTGCTCCAGTTTTTCCACTGCCGAAGTTCCCATATAGGCGTACATGGACACGTACATGATTTTCATAAAACTGCTGAACAATACGCCGCTCAAAAATAAAACCATGATCAAATCCACTGCCAGCGCAAGAGGATTCGCGTAAACATCCATAAATGAAACCGCAAACGGTATCAGAACGGCGACGGCCCCCAGAAAAACGAGCTGAAATCGGACGTACGGTTTTTTGCAGCTCAGAGAATAATCAAGCGCGTATTTCGAGTAATCCGTAATAGCTTTGTGCAGCGCTTTGAACGAACTGACGTTGGCTCCGAAAATCTTAACGACTTGCATTCCGCGGATATACTCGACGGTTTCACTGTTCATCTTTTCCAGCGCCGCTTGATAAATTGCCATAAAGCTTTTATCTCCCGACATCAGCGTGATCTGACCCGCACCGAAAACGGTAAACAAAACCAACGCGATTCCGACTTTCACATCGACTGTAAAACCGACGGCAAGCACCAAGACGGGCGTAAGCACGGCACCGGCGTTGTCCGGTATAAGATGCGCGACGATGCTATGAGTCTGCGCCGCGTTGTCGTCGATCAGCTGTCGGGTCCGTCCGGATGAATTTAAATCGAAGAATTTGAAACCGGCGCTCATAAGCCCGTCGATTCCCTTCTTCCTCAGATTCGTTTCCAACCGGAATCCGAGAATATGCGTCAGCAGCACCGAAACCATATACACGACGGATCCGGCTGCCAAAAGCCCCGTGATTAAAACGGCGAATGAAAACGCGCGTTCGGTTTCATGCAGAACGATAAGTCTTTCCAAAAACTCGTACATATAATAATACGCCGCCACCGTTATCACCGCGGAAACGGCGGCAAGTACGATCGCCAGATATGCCAGCCACTTTTCTTTCGGCACATAATACAGTAATTTTTTATAAACCCGTACCATAAAACACCTCCTAAATATTATCCCGTTTAGACACACCTATTGATGCTAAAAAAATAATTTACAAACACGTGTATCATATTCTGCGTATAATCATATTCATTAAATAAATTAATTAAAATAATTGTATCATCTGGCAAAATGAGATACAATAGAATACGGATAAATATGTCTGATCGCATTATTGTCTAATCATGATATCGGGAGGTTCACAATGAAGTCGTTTCAAGATTTTCTGGAAGAAACGGGATGGAAATCCTGTCCGAACTGCAGCAAGTATTGTCAAGTCGGTAAAACCGTCTGTATCCGCAGTGAAGATTTTGACGGATTGTACTGGTATTACGAAACCGATCAATTCATCATCGACATTCACGATTTTTTTATAAAAAAAGAAAAAATGATCAATTCGTTTCCCGACATGAGCCGATTTCTGTTGTTCAGTACGTCGTATATCAAGTCGGCAAACGGTGAAAGCTTTAATCCGTATCAAACGTTGACGGCAAACACCGTGTTTGTTACGAACGCGGGAAAAACGAAATGCCGATTACTCCTGCACGCCAATTTTCCCTATTTGAGCGTGGGCGTTAATTTCAAGGAAAACATGATCAAAGAATATATTTCCTGCCATCTCGGCACACCGCCCGCCACCGTTTCGGACGTATTCTTCGATACCCGGGAACTGGTAACGAAGCCGATGGAAAAACTGGCAAACGCCGTTTTGAACTGCAATATGAGCGCACCGGCTGCACGGATATTTTTTGAAGCAAAAGCGAAAGAATGGCTGAGCATTACGCTCAACGCCTATTTGAATAAAGCGAAAACGAAAAAAATATTTGAATCCGACGAACGGAATATCGAAAACGTCGCAAATTATATCAACGACCATTACGCTTTGGATATTTCCCAAGAAATATTGGAAAAAATCGCCCTGATGAGCGGTACGAAATTGAAAAACGTATTTAAGCAAAAATATCAGATGAGCATTACGGAATACTCACAGCGGAAAAGAATGAATATTGCGGAAACCTTACTGGCAACTACAGAACTCGAAATACGGGACGTTGCGAAATCGGTCGGATACACGTCTCACAGCAGATTCACCACGCTCTTTAAAAAATATAAAGGCATATATCCGCGGGAAGTCAAAAAACGCGGACCCCAAAACGACGGAAACAACGTATGCGTGTGTATGTGCGCCGGATAAATCCGATTCCGCATTGACACGAACGGCAAAAATATGACATACTATACGGACTACGGCGGTTCTATCCGAAGGGAGGTGATTACATTATGGCTCATATTCTCGTCGACGACTCAGAGAATCTTGAAAAAGCAATCAAACGCTTCAAACGTATGGTTGAAAAAGAAGGCATTATCCGCGAATACAAAAAGCGTGAATATTACGAAAAACCTTCCACCATCAAGAACCGTAAGAATAAAACGCTGCAGCGCAAACTGATGAAAAAAAACCGGAAATCGGCATCTTCGTCAAGCAAGGGTTCTTACTAAATGTTACGGCATTTCAAAAAAGGAAGCGGAAGCTTCCTTTTTTTATGCGCGGCAGCCGCTGTAATCGCAGTACTGGGCGCCTGCAGTTCGCAGCCGGAGTTTTCCGGTACCGGAACGGACGGTCGGTTCGTACGGGAATACGTCCGAAACGGCATTATACCGGAAATCTGGGAATGGCAGAGTGTGCAAAGCGGCGTCGACTACGCGTATTTCCGCAACGACAGCCTTCCCGTCCGCTGGCATTTAGTCCGAATCGATCTCCGCACGCCGGGATTGGAACTCGTCAGCTATCCGCACGAACGGCATTTTTCACAAAACGGTACGTTTGCAGGGCAAACCGTTCAGCAATTCGCAGCCGATACGGACGCGCTTGTCGCAGTCAACGCGACGCCGTTCTCTTATGCTCCCACGCGCTTCGGATCCCGCCGGAAACTGACCGGTCTTTATGCGGTCGAGGGCGTCCAGCTTTCCGAGCCGATAGAAAAATACGCAGCGCTCCTATTCATCCGAACCGAAGGCCGCCTGGAAGCGTGCGTACTGCCGCATCAAACGGAAACGCTGCCCGAACGGACAGAATATGCGTTCGGCGGATTTTTTGCAATTCTTTCAGACTCCCGGATCCGGGAATTTGCCTATCATTCGCTTGATTCGCGGACGGCGGCGGGCGTCTCCGCGGATAAATCCGTGCTGTACCTGCTTTGCGTCGAAGGCGAACGGAAACGTTCCAGCAAAGGACTGACGTACGAAGAGTGCGCGTATCTGCTTCGCGCGGCTGGTGCCGCCGACGCGATGCAGCTGGACGGCGGCGGATCCGCCGCTATCGCGATTTCGGGCATAAAAACGATGAGTTATCCGGTAAAACGACATTCCGCAAATATTTTCGGCTTTAAGGTCACTTTTCCGCAGAATTCAGATTGACCAATCAATCATTATTAATTATCATTAAAGGCATGGGCGTTGTAACGAGTCAGCAACTTTTGAGATATTACGAATTATACCGAGACAAAGAAGTTACGTTTTCCAAAGAAGTTATTAAAACCCTGAATTTGGATCCGCGTCAGGTTTACATAAAATGTACCGATTCCCAGTGGCCGTGTATTATCAATTCAACTTCATTTCAAGGTGCAAAAATAATCATCGGTTCGAAAGGCGGTGCGTACGCAAGACTTTCACAGGAAAAAGGAACGGTCAATCTGCGTTTCTGTTTTCTGCAGGCGGATAAGCAGCCGATCAGCTTTTTCATCGGATCCCGGGTAGTTGAAATTACTCCGTACATGAATTCACCCGACCTTGCCGTCGTTTCGCTCGCATATATACAGCGGCCGCCGGATGCGCTCATCGAATGCATCGGAAAACTGCTGGAAGCGAATATCAACGCGGTACGCCGCAAGGATGAACGGATTCTCCTTTCAGAAGACGCAAAGCGGAAGCTGAATTTGCAAAAAGAAGAAACGATCGTTTTCATAGACAACGTACCGCGCCACTGCATTATACGCGACATTTCATTTTCCGGAGCAAAGATCATTCTGCTCGGTATCGCGCAGTTTCTGAATCAAAAAAGCATCGTGCTGCGCATGGAATTCGACGAACCGCCGGAAATGATTGCGATACCCGGACGTATCGTCAAAACCGAACAGGTACAGGGGCGAAAGGATATCGTCGTCGTGTGCATCCAGTTTGATGAAAAACACGTTCCCATGTCGTACAAGATTCACATCAACGGGTATTTAACGGGAATAAGGAAAAAATAGATCGCCGCGTTCCATTCCGTCCAAATGTCCGCATCGGGACAGCCGGCGGCAACAGCGGCACCGGCAGCGGCTGTATCGGCCGCAACCGAAAAACCGGCGGTATCGGCGGCACCGGCAGCGGCTGCGGCGGAATCCGGACAGCCGGGGCCCGCACAACCCGGAACGGTTCGAACTGAAAATACGCCGCCGGAACAGGCCCGTTCACAGATGACCGCCGCGGAAGCCCAAAACGTCTCCGCCCGAGTCTCAATCACACAATAAAACAGGAATATGTCGATGAATCCATCCGCCCCCCTTGAATCAGTCGTTTTTATCGCGCTGCCCGAAAACGTTTCGCTTTCAACGCACGCGTTCACGATAGACCCCGCGATACCGCTTCCCGTGCAAAAAAATACGGCAAGTGAAGACGCGTTTGATCCGACGTCCCTGACGCAGGAAATGATATTCGCCGGCATTTTGACCGTACTGGCCTACGACGCTCAAAACGAGCACGTTTCCTATTACCGGCAGCTGCTGCAGTCCGCCCGGCCCGATATAAAACAGGAACTCACCGAAGCGGCCATACTCAAAGCGCGGAACGAAGACTTTGAAATCGCGGAGGAAATATTCGCCGCGCTGCGGGGACTCGATCCGGACGACATCGCGACGGTGCTCAACACGGCACTCTTTTTTGACCAGCGCGCGGAATCGTACCGAAAGTCGGGCTTGAACGAGGACGCAGACGCATACGACCAAAGCGCGCACCAATACTACAAGCAGGCGATGGCGGCTGATCCCGCTCCGCCCGACGCGTTTTTTAACGCGGGTTTTTTCTATCTGAAACAGCGCAATTTTTCGCGCGCAAAAAACTGTTTTGAAACGTATCTGACGCTTACCGGCGATCTTGCGGACGACGATCTCGGCGAAAACGGCCGGTATAAAAAGGAACGTGCCAAAGAAATCGTCGAAGACATCAGCTCCCGGAACCTTGAAGACGAACAGTTCAAAGCGGCGTTCGATTTTATTTCAATGGGACAGGAAGAACGCGGACTGGAAGAAATCCGCACCTTTTTGCAGAAAAACCCCAAAGTCTGGAACGCCTGGTTCCTGCTCGGCTGGGGACTGCGCAGACTGGAGCGCTGGACCGACGCGAAATCGGCGTTTTTGCAGGCGATTGAGTGCGGAAGCACCGGCGCAGACACGTACAACGAACTGGCCATTTGCCATATGGAATTGGGCGAATACGCGGAAAGCAGAAAACGCCTCGTACAGGCGCTGGAAGCGGAACCGGAAAATACCAAAATCATGTCGAACTTGGGATATCTGGCGCTCAAACAGGATAGAACGGCGGAAGCAAAAAAATATTTTCTGAGCGTATTGGAATTCGACCCTGACGATGCGATCGCAAAAAGTATGATCGCCAAACTGGAATCCTAAGCGGCAGGGACAAACACCGGAGAAAAAAGCGGCGCTGGCGGCTACCAGTCGAGCGCGACGCGGTCGCCGACGCCGATATGCACGCGCTCGAACCATCCCTGAGGCACTTCCAGCGCGTACCTGACGGAAACGGAACTGCTCCGGGACGCAAGGCTATACGGCGTCATATCGAATATATCGCAGATAACGCCGTTTGAATCGATAAACGCAATTGAAAGCGGATGCGGTGTGTTTTTCATCCAAAAACTCAAAATCTGATCCCGCTCGAAAATAAACAGCATTCCCGTCCCGTCGGGAATAACCGTACGCTCCATAAAGCCGAACGAACGTTCCTGTTCGGTGCGGGCGAGTTCGGCACGAACCGGTACTTCGCTGCCGTCGGCGCGGATCAGCGTTAAATTCTTTTTTTCAAGCCGGGAAACTTGCGAACAGGCGGCGGTAAAAACGAGACAGCAAAAACAGACGGCGGCACAAATCCGCTTCATAATCGAAACCTCCGTTACAGACTTTTCAAAAACAGATCGCGGGTATATTCGACGGCTGACTGGCGCACGGTCGCGGATTCCTGCAGTTTTTCAAACACGGCAGAATCGGTATATTTTAAAGTCAGCGGCCGCTCAAGCGTCATGACGACGCCGTCCGCCGTCCATTCCGATTTCTGCGGAGAAAGCGTTCCGGGTTCGCCGTATTTTTCGCACAGCGTACTGAACACACTGTAATAGTCGATTTGCTCTTTATTCAGATTGATCGTAATGACGGACAGCGTTCCTTCGTCGAACTGGAACCAGCATTCGGCCAAAAACAGCGTTCCCGAAGTTTCTATGAGCGTCCGGTTTTCTCCCGGCAGCAGCGAAACGTCCCGCTCGCCCCGATACCCGAACGCGGGTTCTTTCAATAAAGCGGCTTTCGTCTCTTCAACGGTCATGCCGAGCCGGACGGAACCGTATCCCGCCGGCAGCGGTTCAAACGCGAACGCACGGACTGCGGCAAAACACGTACACAAACATAATGCAGCCGCGAACCGATACGTAAAAAATCTCCGCATAAGAAATCCTAGTGTTTCTGCTTGCGGTGCACGGCAGCCGATTTTATGACTTCAAGACAATCCGTCACCAAAAGCTTTCGCCCGTCGCGGCGAACCGGCGCCGTATCCATAAAACGGTTGATCGCCATTCCCTGCATATCGTGGGAAATCCCGCACATGTCGGCGATATCCTCCGGCGACAAATCGAACGTAAAGCTTACTTTCACCGGCGAATCGACGGCTATTTTGGCCTTTTCGATCTGCAGCGCCAGCATATCCACCATTTTGAAAACAGGATCGCTGATTTCGGTATTCGTAAGCTGCCGTTCCATCGCCCATAAGCGCTCGGAAAGCGTAATCGTCAGACGGGAAACCAATTGCGGCTGAGAAGCAACCATCTGATCGAAGTTTTTCCGGTTCACAACCATAAGCCGGCACGCTTCGTGCGCAATCGCACTCGCCGAACGGGGTTTATCTTCAAGCAGCGCCATCTCGCCGAAAAAGTCACCTTTTTTAAGGACGGCGAGAATCACTTCGTTGTTGTCAACCACTTTAGTGATCTTAACCTGCCCTTCCTGAATGATATACATGTCGTGCCCGCTTTGGCATTCGGAAAAAATCATCGTATCTTTCGGATATTCGCGTATCAGCTCCTGATTCGGTTCAAAATGCACGGCGCGGCTGCGCGGTTTGAGCGCGATAAAACGGTCTTTTGCCCGAACGGCATTCACACCGGAGGGACACGCTTTCAGATACTGATAATAACCGTATACGGCGAGATTGATTTTACCTTCTTTTTCGTAATACGAAGCGATTGCGAACAGCTGTTCGGGAGATACGACGGCAACGCCTTTAAATGTAAGCTGCGTCAACACTTCGTTCATGATCCGCATCCGGTTTGCAAAGGTACGGATAATTTTCATCGCAACGGGAGTATTCTGTTGGATAAGATCAGGATATTGATTGCGGTTTACCGCGATAACCACGACGTCGGTAACGGCGATAACCGATTCCGTCTGTGCATGCCCGGACAAACACGGAACGACGCCGATAAAATCCCCCGGACCGAATGTGGCAGACTGAACGACGGCTCTTTCTTTAACGCATCGGACGGAGCCGCTGCGAATGATAAAAAAACGATCACCGCAGGGATTCCCTTCCACAAGAATAAAAGAGTCTTTTCTGAAGTTTACGAATGAAAGCTGTAACACAATCGGTCTCCCACGCTGATTCAGTATAAAAACGAATATCAGTTTTTGTCAATGTCGTTATCGGCGTTTTAGGGACGGTTCATAATCTTTTTATTCTATAAAAATGGTATAAAAACGATTTCAGGTTCAAGAGTAAACCCTGTTTTATCGTGTACCGTCCGTATCACGTACGACACGAGCGAGCGGATATCGTCCGCGGTCGCTCCTCCCGTATTGATGATAAAATTGCCGTGCCACGGAGCCACCTGCGCACCGCCGATACGGTAGCCGCGCAGCCCGGCTTCGTCTATAATCGCACCGGACGGTTTTCCGAACGCACGATTATTTTTAAACACGCTTCCTGCCGACGGAAACCGGAAATGCCCTTTTTCACGCCGATCCGCCACGTACGAAGCCGCTTTTTTTGCCGAAGCGGCAGCGTCCGCCGCGGAAAGCCGGGTAACGGCGAATTCGGCGCCGACGATAACCGAAGTCCCGAGTTGTCCCTGAAACGGCGACTTTTTGTAGTCCCAATCGGCGCCGTTCATCTCATAGCAGCAAAGCTTCGGCTGTACTGACGAACAATCGAGATACGAAACCCGCCGCAGCACGTCGCTTATCGAACGGTCGTAGCAGCGCGCGTTCATATACACGGCGCCGCCGACCGTCCCCGGCAACCCGGCAAAATTTTCCAGTCCGCCGAGCGAATGCTCCGCACAAAAAGCCGTTACGCGCTCCACCGTGCACCCCGCGCCGCAGCGCAGCAAGGCGGCGGCACCGGCTGCAAAATCGCCACTTTTACCCGAATCGCCGGCAGCAGCAATAGGACCGGCAAAATCGGCACCGGCGGCAAAATCGGCACTTTCACCTGAATCGCCGGCACCGCACGAAGTTTCGGCTGCGTCAATCAGTTCAATGCCGTTCATCGCCGGCTGCAGCAGCTGAGTCTGCAACGAAACGACAGCGTACGCAACGCCTTCATCCGGAACGACGACGTTCGAACCGCCGCCCAGCACGAAATACGGAACAGCCGCCGCCCGCACCGCGTTCAGCACCGCGCACAAGGACGGCACGTCGGCCGGTTCTGCGAGCACTGCGGCACGGCCGCCGACTTTGAACGTCGTACGGGGTGCCAGCGGTTCATCGTATAAAATTTCACCGCGGAACTGCCCGCAGATATTGATATTTTCTTCTATTTTCCGTACATTATACATACCGATATTCTCAAATCTTGATTATAGTATATTCTGAAATAAAAAGCGAGGGCTTTATGGCATTACGGTTATATAATACGCTCGGTCGGCAGCTGCAGGATTTCATTCCGATTCACGCAGGAAAAGCCGGGTTTTACGGTTGCGGCCCGACCGTTTACAATTTCGCACACATCGGCAATCTGCGCGCGTACGTGTTCCTCGACATACTTGACAGAACCCTTACCTATCTCGGCTACGACATCACGCACGTTATGAATATCACCGACATCGGACATTTATCCGGCGACGCTGATGAAGGCGAAGACAAAATGGTCAAAACCGCCAAAGATCGCGGGCAGTCGGTGCTGGAAATCGCGCAGTTTTACACCGATGCGTTTTTCGGCGACATAGACCGGCTGAATATCCGCCGTCCCGACGTCGTGTGCAAAGCGACCGAACACGTGCCGGATATGATCGAACTGATCAAGCGGATAGAAGCGAACGGACACACGTATACGGCCGGCGGTAATTTGTACTTCGACGTGTCTACATTTCCTTCCTACGGGGATCTTGCCGGCCTCAATTTGGACGATCTGAAAGCGGGCGCGCGCATCGACATCGACCGGAACAAACGCAATCCGTTCGACTTCGTTCTGTGGTTCACCAAAAGTAAATTTGAAAATCAGGCGCTCGTGTGGGATTCGCCGTGGGGACGCGGATATCCGGGCTGGCATATCGAATGTTCCGCCATGAGCATGAAATATCTGGGCGAACAGTTCGACATCCACACCGGCGGTATCGATCATATTCCGATTCATCACACGAACGAGATCGCACAGTCCGAAGGCGCCACCGGCAAGAAATGGGTAAACTATTGGCTGCACAACGAATTTCTGGTCATCGCCAAAGATAAAGAATCAGCGGACGGCGGCGCCGGAAAAATGTCGAAATCCTCCGGCAATTTTCTGACGCTCCAATCGCTCGTCGATAAAGGATACGACGCGCTCGATTACCGCTTTTTCCTGCTCGGCGCACATTACCGCAGTCAGGTCGCGTTTTCCTGGGCAGCGATGGACGGTGCAAAAAACGCACGGAAAGCGCTCGTTCAGCGCGTTGCAAAAGTACTGGCGCGCTCGGCCGAGCGCGTGCAAACCGGCGCCGGTCTGCCGACGAAAAAACCGAGCGCCCGAGCACACGCGTATCTTGACAAATTTACGGCGGCGCTTGAAAACGATCTGGCAACGCCGCAGGCGCTTTCCGCATTACAGACGGCGGTCAAAGACGCCGAATTGGCTCCTGAAGAAGTCGTTTCTCTCGTGCAGCGTATGGATTCGGTTCTCGCGCTCGATTTGCTGAAAAACGCGCGGCAGCTGCTTGCAGACGAAACCGCGGCCGCCGTAACGGACGGTTCCGACCCGGAAGCGAAAGAAATACAAGCTCTGATCGAAGAACGGACGGCAGCTAAAAAAGCGAAAAACTATGCCCGGGCGGACGAAATCCGTACCGAATTGAACGGCCGCGGCATCATCCTTGAAGACACTCCGCAGGGAACCGTCTGGAAGCGCGCGTAAGGCGCATTTTTACTGTAACGATTGGGGGAATCATTTGTTTACTTCTTCGGATGTAAATCAGACGGGAACGCTGAACGCGGCGGATCCCGCTGATTTCAGAAAAATATACGACGCGACCATGCAGTTGCTTTTCAAGGTATCGTACCGCGTAGTCAGCGACGAGGAAGCGGCGGAAGATTTGGTACACGATTCGCTCATAAAAATGAACGAAAAAGCGCTTACGTTTCCGAGTTTGAACGATGCGAAGTACTGGCTCATCCGCGTCGTAAAAAACGCGTCGCTGAATTACGCGAAACGAAAAGGCCGTGAACGCAAAGCCTACGAACGGGCGCTGTACGAAGACCGCCGCAAGCAGGATTCGGGTGAAACCGAACTGCTCAAGGCCGAATCGCGTAAAAAAGCCCGGGACGCGTTGGACAAACTTCCGGAGAACCTGAAAATGGTACTGATTCTCCGTGAATATGCCGAACTTAATTATAAGGAAATCGGCAGGGTTATGGGTATAACCGAGGGAAACGTTAAAGTCAGAGTGTTTCGCGCACGTGAACAGCTGGCAAAACTGATAGGAGAAGACGATGTCTACTTGCCCTGAAAAAGATATTCATTCGATTTATCTGGATAACGAACTGCCGCAGACATACGTTCCGGAGTACGAAACGCATATCGCTTCGTGTACGCAGTGCCGCGCCGAACTCTTAAAACTGAAGCAGTTGAGCGCCCTGCTCAAAGACGATGCCGGACGGATTTCGTTTCCGGCGGAAGAATTGGACGGCGGTTTCGTCAGATTGCAGACAAAGCTCCGGTTTTCCGGCACGCTGAAAAAATTGCGTGCACCCGCGCCGTCCGCGTTCAGATGGGCGCTGCCTGCAGCCGCCGTATTCGCGTTCGCGCTGATCGTTCCGATCAGCATTCGGCAGGGCGTTTCCGGAAATCAAGGCTCACAGACTTCCGTACCGATCAGCATTCAAGCGAGCGCGCTCGGCAGCGGCCTTGCAACGCCGGCAGTTTCGGGATTTCTTCCGGGAAATTTGATACATCAGGTTCAAAATACGGGCGCAAGTTCCGGCAATTATATCCGCAGCACACTGCCGTCGCTGACGTCCGGCACGGCGGGTTCCAATTCGTATTCGACTGACAATATGTTCGCAACAGTGGATATATTCCGTCCCGAATTTGAAACCGGCAACCGGATATCGGTTAAAATAACGCTTTCGAATTTGGGTGAACTTCCGATTTCAACGGAGTTTACCGTTCCCGCTTGGGATTCAGCTGAACATCTGCCGGGAAACGAATAGTGAATTTCAACTTCGGATATCTTTTCCGCAAATCACCGCTTTTTAGGGCAGCCAGCATCGGCTGCCTTATCGTCGTTATATTGGTGATAATCGCCGCCGTTACGATGAACATACTGCAGGAACCGGTTATAACGGCGATCAATCCGCAGATAGGCAGCCCCGGCGACATAATGACCGTTACCGGAAGCGGATTCGGTCATATCAGGGACACGAATTACGTTGAAATAGGCGGAAGCAGACTGACGGCGTCCGCATACCTTTCCTGGACGGATACCGAAATACGGCTGCTGCTTCCGACTAACGTTCAGGACGGGCTGGTCTTCGTTTCAACGCACGACGGCCGTTCCGAACCGGTCATTTTTGCGAATAAAAACGCAATCCCGGTTGCCGTCAGGCAGGAAAAGAAAACGGTACAGCCGGTCATTACCGATGAAAATTACCGCGCCGTATCCGTCGGGCAAATCCTCACAATACGGGGAAGCAATTTCGGTTCAGTCAAAAACGATTCGACCGTTTATTTTACGCCGCAGTGGATGGAAGGAAAATCACCCGCGCAGGACTCGCAAATGAGCGGTCTGGAATATATTCCGGCTTCGGAACAGGAATTCGATTACGAATACTGGAGTGATACGGAAATCCGCGTACGCGTTCCCGACGGTGCGGCCAGCGGTTATATGTACGTCCAAACCGATAAGGGGCAAAGCAATCACCGCCGAGTCAGCGTCTCTACCCCGCCCGGCACGAAACGTTTCTCCGGCAAACGGACGTATCTGATACAGGTGTCGGCGGACGTTACTAACGCGGTTACCGACGCGCCGGCAGTACTGACGTTGCGCGTGCCCCGTCCGCAGCAGGGCGCGTCGCAGCCGTTCGTGCAGATGACCGAATGTTCACCGGATCCGGTTATCGCCGAATATAATAAAACGATCATTCATCAGGTGCAGCTCGATACGCTCGGCGATAAAAAAGCCGTGTTCACGCAGAATTTCGTGGTACCGGTTTTCGCCGTTACCACGGATATAACGCCGAGCAAAGTAACCGCCCTTACCGAAAAAAACAGGCTGCTTTACGCGGCGACGCTTGCGCCCGATCCGTGCATATGCAGCGATCTGCCGGAAATAGAAGCGCTGGTGCAAACAGTCTTGAAACGGGAATCCAATCCCTACCGGCAGGCAAATCTGATCTATTCATACATACTGGACACGTACACACTGCTGCAGGAAATCCGACCGGGTGAACCGGATATAGGGGAACTGCTCGAATCGAAAGCCGGCGACGCGTACGATTTTGCCGTTCTGTTCTGTACGCTTGCCCGCGCAGCGGGTATTCCCGCCATACCGGTCAGCGGCATACTCGTCGACGGCTCCCGGAACAGTCTGAATCATTGGTGGTGCGAATTCTATCTGGAAAATATCGGCTGGATACCCGTCGATCCGTCGTTGGGAGCGGGACTGACTTACGAAATTTTTCAGCCGCCTGAAAATTACCGTGAATTTTATTTCGGAAATCTCGATTCCCAGCACGTCGCGTTTTCCCGGGGCTGGAACACGATCAAATCGACAATCGTAAACAACAAAACGGTGTATCGCCCGAAAACATACGCGCTGCAATCGATCTGGGAGGAAACCTCGCAGGGTGCGATCAGTTACAGCTCGCTTTGGAACGATCCGGTCGTTGTGGGAATTTATTAGCAGCACGGATGCTGCGAAAGGAGATACAGGTGGTAAAGGTTTTGTCGCTCGGCGGTTCGATTGTTGCTCCGGACTCGCCGGATGCGGATTTTCTGATACGGTTTTCACGAATGATCCGCGAATGGCTTGCCGAAGATGCAAGCCGTAAATTGATTCTGGTCGTCGGCGGCGGCGGCCCCGCGCGCACGTATCAGAAAGCCTATCGGACGATCACCGAACAAACGGGTACTGCGCCGAACAACGAGCAGGCTGACTGGATAGGCATTACGGCGACGCGGTTGAACGCACAGTTGTTAAAAGCGATATTCGCCGACATGTGCAATCAGGACGTCGTATACGATCCGACGCAGGTGTCCGAATTTTCCGGCAGGATCATGATTGCCGCCGGATGGAAGCCCGGTTTTTCAACCGACAACGACGCGGTGTTATTGGCGGAACGTTTTGCAGCGGACACGGTCGTAAATCTTTCAAATATCGAAAAAGTATACACCGACGATCCGCGGAAAAATCCCGACGCAAAACCGCTCGACGAAATCAGCTGGGACGATTTCCGCAAAATGGTCGGCGACGAATGGACTCCCGGTAAAAACACTCCGTTCGACCCGATTGCAAGCCGCCGGGCGCAGGTAGCCGAATTAACAGTCATTTGCGCGGGCGGAACCGATATCGACAATACGAGAGCGGTACTCGACGGGAAGCCGTTTAAAGGTACCAAAATAAGTTAATCGCCGCGCCCGTTCAGCGGCACAAGCCGCCGTGTACCTACGGAATTATCCGTTCGCACCCGGCGGCTTTATTTAAAACCGGCGCATTACCGGATTTTTCAGTAAAAAACTTCAAGACGACCGAGCAGCGCATCCAATTTGGTTCCGTACGAGACGTCCGCTGCCCAAGTTCCCGCAAGCGCCCAAACGTCGGGAGCCTTTCCGCGCGGATTCACGTACTTATAACGGGGATCGACGAGCGCCCCCTTGAGCGGAACCGTCGTTCCGTATGCATGCAGATGCTGAACGTGCGCGCGAACGCCGAGCCGTTCGGTCGGAAACCGTTCGCCGGGTCTGGAAGCGTCGATCGCACCGAGACCGCAGTAATTGTGCATGTCCGGCGTAACCAATCCGCCGAATCTCAAAAATCCGGTTTCAAGGCACATCTGCACGAACGCTACGTCGGAATTGATCCTTTCCGCAGCACATTCTTCAACGTAATACGACGCAAGTCTGCTCACGAGAACTCCATCCGCATCGGGATTCTGCGATAAAAAAAACGCGCACAGCTGTGCGGCCGATTTCATACCGGAAGCATCGATCCTCCTCGATATCGGAACGGATTGGGCAGGTTCTGCGGAAAAATTTTTCATTCCGGCACAAGAAATGAAAATCAGACAGCCGGCCAGCAGCATAATTATAATAAGGAATCGCGTTTTCATACGATAAGAGTACTTTTTTTTATGTTTTTATGCAAGAACGGATAAATTGCGATCTGTAAAACCAATAATATAAAGCGCGCGGTGCGGCTGGAGGAATCAGTGAAAGAATGCAGAAAACCGGATATTCGGGAAAAGGTGTTAAAAAACGGTTTGACGTTTCCGACCGACGAGGAACTCATCATGCTGCTGCTCGGCAGCGGGATACAGGGAATGCCGGTAAAACAGATGGCAAAAAAAGTACTCGGCACCGTATCGGAATCACATGCCGAAACGCTTATCCAAAGTTTATTGAGCATTACCGGTATCGGCCCGAGTAAGGCGCTGCTGGTAGGCGCAGCCATCGAATTCGGGCGCAGACAAAACGCAGCAACCGGCAAAAAAATCCAAACGCCGGCAGACCTCGTTCCGTTTTTGCAGCACTATTCAATGCAGACGAAAGAACATTTTGTCTGCGTTACACTGAACGGCGCATATGAAATTATCAAAATACGGTCGGTTTCCGTCGGAACCATAAACAGGACAGTCGTACATCCCCGGGAAGTATTTACCGACGCGGTTAAAGATATGGCGGCGGCAGTCATTCTCTGCCATAATCATCCGTCAGGCAGCGAGGCACCGTCGGAAACCGACATAGAAACAACGGAAAAACTGATGATCGCCGCAGAATATATCGGAATAAAAATATTGGATCATATCATCGTAACGCAGAAAACGTATTACAGTTTCAAAGAACACAATCTCATCCCCGAAAACGGAACGGAATAATGCCGATGAAAAACGTACGATGCACGGGTATCCCTTACGATTGGATACGCTTCGTTTCTCCGGCATCTTCCATTTCGAGTTCGGATCTCTTTGCAACAAGCAGATCCCGTTCTTCGGACTGCGAAACGATAGATTGCTGCAGCGAAGCGTTTTCTTCCGTCAGACGATGTATTTTCAATTCATTTTCGCCGATGTTCCGCTGCAGCAGTTCAATACGTTTGCCGGCGGAATCGATTTTGGCTGTCAAGGAAATGATTTCCATTTTGCGGTTGCACGATACGGCTTCCGCACGATTTACGGCAATTTTGTCCAAGTGGGATTGTACGTCTTTTCCGGAAACATCATCGTACGGAACGAGGATTTCGCCGTCGGGTGTAACGTATTTTCCGGCAAATTCATGACCGGTTTTCTGAGCCAGCGCGTATTGTTTTCCGTTCAACTGTTCGATCTCGCGGGTAATATTTTCTATTCTGCGTTCCCCGTTTCCCGAAGCGCCCTTACCGGCGAGCAGCTGTTCGTTTTTCTGAAAACGGTTTTCACAATCGGCGGCGTCGGCAGAAAGCTGGTTTATACGGCGTTTCAAATCCGCACACGGAGCATACGCGGCGCTTACCTCGGCAGACAGCGTTCCTTCGGCGTACAGCGGTTCCAGAACGCCGGATTCAAACACGGCAAGAGCGCTTTTTACGTACAGCTGCGCCAGCCGTTTCTGCAACTGCACGAACGCGGAATTACGGGCTGTATACTGCACTTGCGTCAGCAGTCTGTTCATGAACGACTGCGTTTCCATTTGCTGACGCAGCGTTTCAAGCGCGGTTCGAGCTTCCTGCTCCTTTTTGCGCTGTTCGGCAACGGCGATCCGGTATTGCTCAAAGGCGGCACCGTAGCGGCTGTCAATCGCATCGGACAGCGCGCAGCCCAGTTTTTCATAAAGCGGATTCCATTCGGAATTCAATTCCGCCGCTTGTTTTTTAAAGGCCTCCGATTCTTTACGGATCGCAACGCTCTTCGCTACGATCTCTCGAATCGAATCGATGTCGGAACGCAGAGAATCTTTCAGATGCTCGTATTCCGTATATTCGGCCAGAACGGCCGCATCGATACCGTTTTCGGCGGATGTCAGCAAGGCTCGCCCGATCGCGGCTTCCGAAGAGAAAATATCTTTTTGTATTTGTTCCAGCCGTTTCTGCAGTTCGGCCGTCGTCTTAAAGGTGCTCATATATATAATATAACACATTTGAATCAAAAAGGTAATAAAATATATGGCAGTTTTCATGAAATCGGTTTATACTTAAATACGTTCCGGCGCCCCGGCAATTTACGGCGTGCAAAACCCGAACGATTATCTGTGAGGAGAAATTATGACTATCGATATTACTCCGGAAATGACTTCCCGGCATTATCTGGCATCACAAAAACGTTATGAAACAATGAAATACGCCTATTCCGGGAAAAGCGGTCTCAAACTGCCGATGCTGTCATTAGGACTTTGGCACAATTTCGGCAGCAGCGCAAGTATGCCAAACATGAAAGCGCTGTGTTTTACCGCGTTTGACAACGGCGTAACCCATTTCGATATTGCCAATAATTACGGACCGCCTCCCGGCAGTGCCGAAGAAAATTTCGGAAAAATTCTGCATACGGATCTTCGCCCGTATCGGGACGAACTGATCATCTCGACTAAAGCGGGATACGAGATGTGGCCCGGACCGTACGGAGACCACGGCAGCAGAAAATATCTGCTTGCAAGTCTTGATCAGAGCCTGCGCAGATTGAATCTTGACTACGTAGATATTTTCTATCATCACCGGATGGATCCCGAAACACCGCTGGAAGAAAGCATGGGTGCGCTCGCTCAGGCGGTAAAAAGCGGCAAAGCGCTGTACGCGGGCATTTCAAATTACGATGCGGAACATACGAAAAAAGCGGCGGCGATTCTTGCCGGCTTGAACTGTCCGTTCGTTATCAATCAGGTACGGTATTCCCTTTTCAACCGGCAAATCGAAAAGGACAATTTAAAAGAAGCAGCCCGAAAAGCCGGCTGCGGCATCATTACGTTCAGTCCGCTCGCGCAAGGGTTGCTGACGGACCGATATTTAACCGGTATTCCGGCAGACAGCAGAATCGCGGTAAGCGGAAAATTCCTGCATGAATCGGACCTGACGGAAGAACGGCTTGCCCAGATACGGGCGCTGAACGATATCGCGCGGCGGCGCGGACAAACGCTCGCACAGATGGCGCTTTCATGGATTCTGAGAGACGGCGCGATAACGAGCGTCCTCATAGGCGCGTCGAAACCGGAACAAATTACGGAAAATATAAAAATCATCCAAAACACGTCGTTTACCGATGAGGAACTTGCCGAAATCGACCGTATCGCGCCGGCAGCAGAATAATGCTCAGCTACAGACACGCCTTTCACGCGGGAAATCATGCCGACGTGCTGAAACACGGTACGTTGGTATTGATTCTTGAAAGTTTGCTGAAAAAAGACAAACCGTTCACCGCGTTTGATACGCACGCAGGGGCCGGCGCGTATCGATTGGACGACGAGCGTCTCGCTCAAACAGGAGAAGCCGCCCGCGGCGTGCAGCGGCTGCTTGCCGCTGACAGCGTACCGGCCGAATTGGAAAGGTACGTGAACCTGTGCCGAACGTACGCCGCGCACGGAATGTATCCGGGCTCGCCTGAAATCATGCGCAGCCTGATGCGCCGCACGGATAAACTGTTTTTATCGGAATTGCACACGACTGAAATAGAAGTACTCAAAGGAACCGTGCAATGCCGGCCGCTTGCCGCGGAAACGGATACTGCGGCGGATTCCGACCGCTTTCCGATACCAACCGTCCGGCATACGAGCGGATTTGCGCTGCTGAACGCGGCCGTTCCGCCGCTCGTTAAACGCGGATTGATCCTGACGGATCCGAGTTACGAAACGGACGGCGATTATACGGACGCGGCGGCGGCGCTGGTGCAGGCACACCGGAAATGGAACACGGGTATTATGGCATTGTGGTATCCGCTGCTTTTTCACCGCCGTCGGGAACTGCAGCAGCTTAAAGCAACGATCACCGGCGGCGTACGCTCCGCCGCCGCAAAACTCGGCGAAAGCAGCGTTATCTGCGCCGAATTATGCGTCGCGCCGGAAAAGGAACCCGAACCGGGTACGCCGCGCCTGTACGGTTCGGGAATGCTGATCATCAATCCGCCGTATCAGCTCGAAGAACAGCTGAACGTCGTTTTGCCGTATCTGTCGAACATACTTTCCCCGGAAGGAAATTGGCGAATCGGGCACCTTGTCTGATCACCACGCTACGACGAAAAAGCCAATCCGCTGCCGCCGGGCGCACGCGTAACCGTCACGGTCGAATCTTCGCCGTATTTTCCCTGTAAAATCTCTTTTGCAAGCGGATTTTCCAAATACGCCTGAATCGAACGTTTGATTGGTCGCGCGCCGAACAGCGGATCGTAACCGACGTCCGCAAGAAATCCGATCGCGTCGTCTTTTACGATCAGTGTAATGCGACGCTCTTCGAGCCGTTTTGCAACGCGCTCTATTTGGTTTCGAACGATCGCGGCGATATTCGATTTATCAAGACGGGTGAACGTAATGACTTCGTCTATCCGGTTCAGGAATTCAGGTCTGAACGTCGATTTGAGCAGTGAATCGAGCTGCGGTTTTATCGCGTTCAATTTTTCACTCGTGTCGGCTTCCAAAATCAAATCGGAACCGAGATTGCTCGTCATAATGATGATCGTATTTTTGAAATCGATCATACGCCCCTGCCCGTCCGTAAGACGCCCGTCGTCAAGCACCTGAAGCAATACGTTGAACACGTCCGGATGCGCTTTTTCGATTTCGTCGAACAGCACGACGCTGTACGGACGGCGGCGGACTGCTTCGGTGAGCTGACCTCCTTCGTCGTATCCTACGTATCCGGGAGGTGCGCCGATCAGACGGCTCACGCTGAATTTTTCCATATACTCGCTCATGTCGATACGGGTAAGCGATTTTTCATCGTTGAACAGAAAATCCGCGAGCGTTTTTGCAAGTTCCGTTTTACCGACGCCCGTCGGTCCGATAAACAGGAAACTGCCGAGCGGACGATTTTCATCCGAAAGTCCCGCACGATTGCGGCGGATAGCGTCCGCAACGCTGTTCACCGCTTCATCCTGTCCGATTACGCGCTTGTGCAGGACGTTTTCAAGTTCCAGATATTTCTGTTTTTCACCGGCAAGCATTTTACTGACCGGAATTCCCGTCCAGGTCGCAATAATGCGCGCGATATCTTCTTCGGAAACTTCCTGCCGTAAAAGCGCCGTCCGGTCGCTGCCGTCGCTTTTTTCCTTTTCGGCTTTTTCCGCCGCCGTTTCCAGTTTTTTTTCGATTTCGGGAATCCGACCGTATTTAATCTCGGCTGCTTTATTGAAATTACCTTCACGGGTATATTTCGTTTCGTCAATCCGCAATTGCTCAAGCTCTTCCTTGAGCTTGCGGCTCTCGCCGATCTCTTTTTTTTCGTTTTCCCACTGGAGTTTCATCGCGTCGCGCTTGGAAGAAAGTTCCGCCAGTTCTTTTTCAAGTTTGGCGAGCCGTTCTTTTGAAGCGACGTCGTTTTCTTTGGAAAGCGCCTGTTTTTCGATCGTGAGCTGCAGCACGCGCCGTTCGACTTGATCAAGTTCAGTCGGCTGACTTTCGATTTCCATTTTGAGCCGGCTGGCCGCTTCGTCCACGAGATCGATCGCTTTGTCCGGCAGGAACCGATTCGTGATGTACCGATTTGAAAGCACGGCGGCGGAAACGAGCGCGTCGTCGCGAATTCGGACGCCGTGATGCACTTCGTATTTTTCTTTCAGACCGCGCAAAATGGCAATCGTATCTTCGACGGACGGTTCGGCGCAGTACACCTGCTGGAAACGGCGTTCAAGAGCGGCATCTTTTTCGATATATTTACGGTATTCGTCGAGCGTCGTCGCTCCGATCGCGCGCAGTTCTCCGCGGGCAAGCGCCGGTTTCAGCAAATTCGACGCATCCATTGAACCTTCAGACGCACCGGCGCCGACGAGCGTATGCAGCTCGTCTATAAACAGAATTATCTGTCCCTCGGATTTCTGCACTTCACCGATAACGGCCTTCAGGCGCTCTTCAAATTCACCGCGGAATTTGGCTCCCGCGACGAGCGCGCCCAAATCGAGCGATAGAACCCGTTTATTTTTGAGACTCTCGGGAACGTCCCCCGAAACGATACGGCGGGCGAGTCCTTCGACGATTGCCGTTTTGCCGACGCCGGGTTCGCCGATCAGAACCGGATTATTTTTGGTACGCCGCGACAATACCTGCATGACGCGCCGGATTTCTTCATCGCGCCCGATTACCGGATCGATTTTTTCCTGCCGGGCAAGAGCGGTCAAGTCGCGACAGTATTTTTCAAGCGACTGCATCGTCGATTCCGGATCCTGATTCGTAACGCGCTGATTTCCGCGCACCGCTTTGAGCGCATCGAGGATCGCGTTGCGAGTGATGCCGTTTTTTTTGAGTAATTCACCGCAGCGTCCGTCCGATCCTGCTATAGCCAAAAAGATATGTTCAGTAGAAAGATATTCGTCTTTGAGCGAAGCGGCCTCCTTGTCCGCTTTCGCAAGGATTTTCGCCGCCTCCGCAGACAGGCTTATCTGAGCTCCGCCGCTGATACGAGGATAGGTGTCAAGTAATTGCTGCGTATCTTCGATCAACCGGGAGACAGAAAAACCGATCCGCTCAACGAGCGGCGGTACGACGCCGTCTTTCTGCTGAAGCAGCGCAACGAGCAGGTGCTCCGTTCCGATTTCACTGTGGTCGTTCTGTTGGGCAAGCGTGCTTGCATTCTGCAGCACTTCCTGCGCTTTGATTGTATATTGATCGTAATTCATACTTTTAAAATACGCATGAAACCGCCGAAATTCAAATTTTTCGGTAAAGGAAGTAAAAAAACGAATCCGTGGTAAGGAGAAGAGCCGGAGGAAGCACCGCTACGGCGCGGTATCGATACTGCCGTATTCGCAAAACGCGTGTTCAAGTTTTGCGTATTCGATAAGTTCCAGATTTTTGCGGCCGCGGCGGTACAATTTGATTTCGCCGATACCCGCGCCGCCGCCGAGCACGTGCAGTTCAGCGGTTGAAGCAAACGGAAGCTCGTATTTGCGCAGCATCATCTGCGCAGCGTCGCAATATACGTCGATATCGAGCAGGAAATTCTTATTTTCGGCACTTACCGTCCAATGGACGTTCGAGTCGACGGTCGTACAGTTAAACCGGACTTTTTCACGTTTTTGTACGTACGAAACGCGCTGAACGCGGTCATCGGTTTCAAAATCCGCAAAAACAGCCGCCGTGCCGGCGCACACGCCCTGAACGGCAAAGCTCGAATTTTCCAGCAATTTTCCGGAAATCAGACTTTGCAGCCGGGAACCGGAAAGATGGAAAAACGGCTCGGGATAATTTTTGCCCCACAGCAAATCGGAGTACCCGTTTGAAAGGGACGGCTTGACAATCCACTCCGCGCCGTTAACCGTAACGCTGCCGGAAAACACCGTTCTCATACCGACAACGTTCCATTTCACATCTCGCTGCAACGTAACCGGCACGCGATCCGTGTTTTTTTCCATCCGTAAATTCCACGACATCGTTCCCGCAACCGGATCGGAAACGGAACCCGCCGATTCGGTATAACCGAACGTACACGAGCCGCAGGAAAGTCTTAATTCTTTTTTTGAAACGGTCAACAGACCGGTGGGATTAAACGATTCAAAACGGCAGCCGCCGCTGCCGTACATACCGGCACGAATAACGAAATACGAAGGAACGGCGGCGGGTGTTGAAGCCGCCGAAGCGTATAAAGACGGATCGGAAACGGCAGCAACCGTGCACAGATTACTCTGCACGGTTTCCGGAGAAACGGCAGGATTCAATATGTCCAATTCAATAAAAAATGACGCAATTTCACCGGTTTCCAACTGATATCCGGTAAAAACATACCGGCACTTGCTGAAACCGCTTCTTTTCAGGATACTTTTCACCATTTATACCCACCCGACAGATATTTTTTGAATTGCAGATTTATTATCGGCAATCCGGTGATAATAAATGAGTTTTTAGAAAATTTTATTTATTGATTTGGAAATATCTTCCTGCTCTTTCGGAAAATTCTCATCGAGAAATTCAAAGCATTCAACGGCAATCTGCTGAATATGTTCATACCAAATCGTATATAATTCACTTTCCAAAGATCCCGGATATGGAGCACCCTGAACGTCCGATACGAGTCTTCTTAATTTTTCACTGCACTCTTTTAACCGCTTGTCCATAACAACCACCTAAACCTTTAGCAAATAGCCAAAGTCATTATACCGGCAAATCAATAATTTTTCCAGTCTTTTCCGTGTTTTTTCCGCAAATTATTGCGCGAGTACATTCCGTTTCCGCCGCAGAAAGCCGAATCGCCGCCGCTTTAACGTCGGATGCGGAAACGGACAGCAGCCATTTTATTTTACGCTCGCGCTGATCGTCCGTCAGCGCGTACAGGCAGCGCAGAAAACCGGTAAAGCCGCGGGAAGACGGAGAACGCGGCTGCACTTCCTTGCTGTAGCATCCGGTAACGATCCGCTCCAGCGTTTCGCCGTCAAGCAGCGTATCCGAGGCCTCCGTAAGACATTGCGAGAAAACGTCCAGAGAATGAAGCGGCTTGGGATCACGGTACGAAGCGAACGTAAACACCCGTTCTATCGCGTCTGACCAGGCGAACGCTCCGTACGCCCCGCCGACCGTGCGGATCCGTTCCCACAGCACCGAATTCGTCAGCCAATGGGCGAACACACTGTCGTGAACGGCTTCTTTGCTGCCGTACGCACTCGCTTTGCAGGCCGCGGCGGCAAAACCGACTTGAGCCGAGACCGTAAACTGTTCAAGCGCACGGTGCGCCGCACGGTGCGCCGCACGTCCGCCGGATTCCGCACGGTGCGAAACGGGAGCGTCGTGTGAAGCGCCCGCAGCAGAATCGGAGATACTGCAAGATTCACCGTCGTACGCGGCGGCGGATGCGGGGATGTCGGTCAGCGCGTACAGTTCCGCCGCAGCGTACGGTACCGGCGCAGACGGCGGCAGCAAATCACACGCGGCGGCAAAAGCGTCGAGCCGCTGCCGAAGCGCAAGAACGCCCGGTTCGTCGGCCGTCACGTGCAGAACGGTGCCCGATCGGCGCAGTGCCGCCATGATTCGGCCGAACGCGCGCGGCAGAAAATCCGGTTCTGCGTCCGCAAGCCGTTGCGCGGTAAACACCTGCGACAAGCCGTTCCATATTTCATCCAGCGCCTTCGACGGACTGAACCGGCACGAAGCGCGGGACGCGGCGTACTCGTTGCCGGAAGGAATCACCGACGCGATCATATCGTTGCGGAATTCGGCGGCAAGATCGCGCAGGCGTTTTACATCGGAAAAATCGGGCGTGCGCAGGCAATCCGCCAAAAGCGCGAGCGCGTCGTCCGCATATTCGGTAAGCATCTTAACGCGGAAAAACAGCCAGCTCCGCCCTATCACGGGATCCGCCGGGTCCGCAGACAACGCCGACTCGGGCGTACCCGACGTAAACAGACTCGCACCGAATCCGCCCGTCTTGAGCGCCACCTGCGCGGCGGATTGCGCCCATGATTTTCCGCCGAAACCGACGTTCGTAACGACGGCGGCGAACAGCGGCAAAAGCGGCAGATCGGCGGGCGCAATCGAATCGACGGGAAATCCCGCTTCGAGATACACGATACCGTTCGTCGGTTCCGTATTCAAAAACAGCGGCACGCCGGCGGCGCAGACGGTCCGAACCGTTTCTATGCGATCTATTTTGACCGTCAGATCCGAAGGTTTTATATGCGGAATGAGCGCACACGCTTCGGCGGAATCCGCCGTCTGCTGAATGCGGTGCAGCTCGGTCTGGGCCCGGCGTATCGATTCTTCGGGAACGGCGCGCGCGAGCCGTTCGGCAAGCCGGCGTTCGGCGGCTTCGCGTTCCGCCGTAAACGATTCGTCGGGATACACGCACACCAGAGAACGGTGCGCGTTTTCAAGCAGCAGTCTGCGGATAAGAGCACACACGTAATCGGGATCGGATGAGATGCGTTTTTTCACTTCATCGAACGCACGGCGGTTTGAAATCGTATGATACGGCGGTTTTCCGTACAGCCACCCGCGCAGACAGCGGCGCATGAGTATGAGCGAATACGGTCCTCCGGAACGGCGCACTTCCCGCTGGGAAAAGTCGACGGACATAACCGCCGCTTCGATATCGGCCGCATCAATGCCGCCGCTGCACAGGTTTTCCAGTACACCCGTAATTACCGATTCGACTTGCGCCGCTTTGCCGCGCGGCACGCCGCGCAATCCGGCGGTAAGCAGCGTCCAGTGCATCTCACCGTCTACGCCGTAATTCGGCGCGATATCGTCGCCCAATTCCGATTCGAGCAGGGCTTTAACGAGCGGAGAGCCGTCGTGTCCCATCAGCACTTCAGACAGAAACACCGTTTCCATAAACTGCACCGGATCGGACGAATCGCCGGTAAACCAGGTTACGGTAACCGTCGCGCCGTCGTTTCCGTTTTCCGCAGCAGGCGCCGGGAATTCCCGATATACGGGCGCTTTGAACGGCTCGGGCGGCGCAAAATCCGCACCGGCTGAAGAAAGCGTACGGGCAGCGGCAGCCGCTCCGGATACGGAAGCCGGAACGAATCCGCGCTGCTCGAAGCGATCCAAAAAACGTTCCTGTATGAAATCGAGCTGCCGACGCGTCGGAATGTTCCCGTATAGAAACAGCAGGCATTTATCCGGCGCGTACTGCTCCCGATGAAAGGCGCAAAACGCTTCGTACGTTAAAAGCGGAATTTCAGCCGGATCGCCGCCCGAATCGAGATCGTACACAGTATGAGGCAGGACGCTCCGCACCGCTTTGTCGGCCGCAATGGTATCGAAACTCGAATAACACCCCTTCATTTCGTTATACACGACCCCTTGGAGCGACACGGCGCCCGAATCGTCTAATTCGAGCCGATGACCTTCCTGGGCGAACGTCCATTCTTTTAAAAGCGGAAAAAACACCGCGTCGCCGTACACGTCCATCAGATTGAAATAATCGGTTTCGGAAATCGAAGACGCCGGATACACCGTTTTATCGGGAAAAGTCATGGCGTTCAGGAACGTTTTAACGCTCTGATTCGCGAGCCGAAGGAACGGATCCTTGAGCGGGAAACGTTCGGAACCGCACAGAACGGAATGTTCAAGGATATGCGCCACTCCGGTGGAATCTTTCGGCGGTGTTTTGAACGCGAACGCGAACAGGTTCTCTTCATCCGCACACTGCAGGTGAAACACTTCCAAGCCGGTTTTCCGATGCCGAAGCCAGATGCCCGCTGCCGAATAATCGGAAACGTCAACGCAGTCTACCACGTCGAAACCGCGGTACGAATCGCCTTTGTTCAAATCGTTCTGAGTATGTGTCATACCGGACAGTATACGCGTAAATCGTGTTTTAATCAAACGGAAGCATTACGGAAAGCAGGAATTCCTGCGCCGGTGATAATAATGCCGACGACGCTGGCGGAACGGCCTTTGCTGCTTTTGCTGACAATGCCATCGACAACGGTACCGCCGCCTAGTTTCACATCTTGACAAAAACATTGTAATCGCCGTATACTTTCTTTATGAATTATACAGCAGCTTCACTACTACTACACTCTTTTTCTCATGCCTGCCGGCGAAGTGTACGAGCTGAGTTATAGTTTCTATATCATAGGACTTACAGCCCGCTGCTTTGGAGGCAGCGGGCTTTTTTTATATGCGCATCGGCAGTCTGCAAGGAGGACAGCGATAAATGGAACATGCATCAAAGTACAAGGCATTCGGAAAAATTCCGATCAAAAACAGAAAATGGCCGGACAACGAAATTACGCACGCACCGGTATGGTGTTCGGTCGATTTACGGGACGGTAACCAGGCGCTCGCCGTGCCGATGAACGTAGAACAGAAACTCGCGTTCTTCGATTTACTGGTAAAAGTCGGATTCAAGGAAATCGAAGTGGGCTTTCCGAGTGCGTCTCAGACCGAATACGATTTTCTGCGCCGCCTTATAGAAGAAAATCGCATCCCCGACGGCGTAACGATACAAGTGTTGTGCCAGGCGCGTGAACATTTGGTCAAAAAAACGTTTGAATGCCTGAAAGGTGCAAAATCCGCCGTTTTCCATATTTACAATTCGACGTCTCCCGCACAGCGGAAATACACGTTCAACATGACCAAAGAGCAAATCGTGCAAATTGCAATCGACGGAGTGCGCTGCGTCAAAAACTGTCTGCCGATGGCCGCCGGAACCGACATCCGCCTTGAATATTCCCCCGAGAGTTTTTCAAACACGGAAATCGATTTTGCCGTTGAAATCTGCGAAGCGGTCAAAAATGAATGGGGAGCAACGAAAGAAAAGAAAATCATCCTGAATCTGCCGACCACCGTAGAGTGCGCCACGCCGAACGTTCACGCGGATCAGATCGAATATTTCGCGGAACACATCAGCGACCGCGATTCGGTTATAATAAGTTTGCACAATCACAACGACCGCGGAGAAGGCGTTGCCAGCTGCGAACTGGCGTTGCTCGCCGGTGCCGATCGGGTTGAAGGAACGCTGTTCGGCAACGGAGAGCGCACCGGCAACCTCGACGTCGTAACGGTGGCGCTCAACATGTTCACGCAGGGGGTGGATCCCGAACTCGATTTTTCAAAAATCGGTGCCGTTGCCGAAGCGTACACGAAACTGACGGGTATGCCGATTCATCCGCGGCATCCGTACGCAGGGGAATTGGTTTTCACCGCGTTTTCCGGTTCGCATCAGGACGCAATCCGCAAAGGAATGGCGGCGCGTGCAAAAATGGCGCCGGACGAATACTGGGACGTTCCGTACCTGCCGATCGACCCGCACGACGTGGGCCGCGAATACGAAGAAATCATCCGCATCAACAGTCAGAGCGGCAAAGGCGGTTCGGCGTGGATACTGGAACAGGATTACGGTATTTTCCTGCCGAAAGCAATGCATCCGGCGGTGGGCGCGGTAATCACGGCAGCGGCGGACACGCTGCAGCGCGAAGTGACGCCGGCCGAAATCTACGATATATTCGCCCGGCAGTGGCTTGCCAAAAACGAACCGCTCAAAATCCTCGATCTGGCCGAAACGCATCTTGAAGGCGGTTCCGACGCCGACGCGGGTGGCGCACAGGTTATGTGCCGGGCGTCGGTTGTCTGGAACGGAAAAACGCACGCAATCGGTGCAAAAGGAAACGGACCGCTCGACGCGTTCGTCGCAGCGCTTCGTTCGACTCCGGTTCCGCGATTTTCAATCAGTGCGTTTCACGAACACAGCGTCGGTTCAGGTTCCGACACCGACGCGATGGCTTATATCGAAATTACGACGGAAAACGGCGCAAAATACTGGGGCTGCAGCAAAAGTTCCAACATCGGGCGCGCAGGCATCGCGGCAGTTGTGAGCGCGATCAATCAGATGGCGTAACCGGACGGTTCCAGCAAGCGGGATGCTGACAAGACGGCATCCCGTTCCGGCGAAATCCGGCAACGCGGCATCCGCAAAAGAACGAACGCAAAAAAAAAACGACTTACAGCTTATTGATTAAAATAAGCTGCAAGTCGTTTTCGTTGAGCCATGCAAGGTTCGAACTTGCGACCCACAGATTAAGAGTCTGTTGCTCTACCAGCTGAGCTAATGGCCCGAAAAACTACTGACAGGGTTGCGTCCGACACGGTTCGAACGTGCGACCTACGGATTCGAAGTCCGTTGCTCTATCCAGCTGAGCTACGAACGCGTGTCTAGCAAACGTACCCGTTGAGGGGTGCCTGGTGGGTTTCGAACCCACGACAACCAGATCCACAATCTGGTGCTCTACCCCTGAACTACAGGCACCAAGTTAACTAACGCTAGTGATAATAACAGAAACGGCGGCAATGTGTCAAGTAAGGGAACGGAAATTTCGGTTTCCGCACGAGATGTTTTTCAATCGGTCATAAAACGGCTGAATTTCGGTTTTATATGGAAGCAATCTGATAAAACCATAAAAACTTACCTTTACGCAGAATCCTGTGAAAATGTATTCTTTTTGAGTATTTGGAAGTCAATAAAGATTGATTTATTTTCAATTCGACTTTATAATATAACAAATTATTTACAAGGGGTTCATCATGAGAGACATTGGAACAAGTGTATGCGCGAACGTACGGCAGCTGCAGTGGACGGAATTGTGCAACTGCATCTGCGAAACATTCCGGTTTTCAGCAAAGGAAAAGGAAGCTTTTCAAAAAAATCAAACGGCAAAGCTCATCGCGGCGCTGCCTTTTGCAGCCGAATGCGACGACGCAAAACGCACCGCCCTCGCACATCTGGCAATTTACGTAACGGAACTGCGCGGTGGAGCCGTTATCGGTGACCATACTCCCGCCGATAACGAATCCGTATACGCACGATTACGGCTGCTTTCATCTTTTAAAGGCGGGAAAAAATCCGTGATCGATCAGGGAATGAGCCTGCTTGCGCTGACTATGATCCGCGGATATGAAAAAAGTAAGTCGTACGATGCGCAGCATCACATTTACAATCCGCTGAACGACGGTTCATGGAATTTCGAGTCGATGGAACGGGATTTACTGAGTTCAATCGGCAGTAACCCGAGCAGCGCTTTACGCGAATTTGTTCAGAATCCCGCTGAAGCATGGGAATCAACCGATACAGAAAACTAGAGTCGCAATGGATCTTGATAAAAAAGTAATATGGCGATTGATCGCAGTTGCGTGTTTATTTATCTGGACGATCGTCTTATTATGGAACATAGCATTTTTTTTACCTCAAAAACCTAAGTATTTTATAGCAGGATCGGTAAATTTAATGCTGTGTATTTTATCGATGTTCGCATCCGTAATACTCATTTTTTATCCGCAGAATCTGTATATTTACGCGTTTATGTGCTGTCTGTGGGGAATTTTGAGTATTATGGATAAAGGCAGAACGAACGGATACTTGATGTTTCTGCTCGGTATGACGTTCGCCTACAATCAGGGCTTTTTTACCTACCACAAAAAAATCAAGGCGCTCGCCATATTAGGTCTGTTGTGTACCAGTAATTTGGCGCTTTTGCGGTTCGGTACGAGAGTTCTTGCAGAATCTCTTTTGGACGGACTTTTCGTCATTATTTTTTTTACTTTTATGTATTTCCTGTTCAGGGAAAAAATTGAATTATATTTTGCCGGTGAGAATAAAAAAATCAAGCTGAGCGAAAAGGAATTAACAGAAGAAGAATTGGATATTCTCAAATGCGTTCTGAACGGGCAGCAATATAAAAATATAGGTATGAATCGAAATAAAAGTGAAAGTTCCATAAAGCAGATAATGATAATAATATTCCAGAAACTCGGCATTCAAAATAAAAAAGAATTACTCGAACTTTATACAAATAACAAAATTATTTTTTAAAATTATATATTTTTAACGACAATCCGTAATATTTTTTATTTTTTTCCAAAAATCGCTGAAGTAATAACCGGTTATAACTAGTTATTTCTCATTTTTCCGTATTTACTTTGCACGGAAAACACCGTATTCTGATACTATAAATAAAAATAAATTGAAAAAGAATATTTTTCAATTTATTTTCGTTTTAAGCGATTAAGATTAATAAAGTGAAAATGTTTTTTACATTTTTTGCAATGCCTTAAAAGTGACCTATCAGATTAATACCCATAGACGGAGAGAAATCTAAAGGTAGAGGAGGTACCCGATAGATTTATAGGTGGAAAAGGATACAATAGGGATAGGGATAACGGACTTCAAAGCAGGTGCGTTCTCCTTCAATTGCCTATTGTATTCTTTTTTTTTCACACAATACAAATCACAATCCCCCTGTCAGTATTTCCACTTTTCATATTTTCCGATATACTATCGTCATGTTCAACAGCCTATACGGAACCATCACGGCAAAATTGCCGCAGACCATATACCTCGAAACGGACGGAATTGAATGGGATATAGCAGTTCCCGATACGACACTTGATACGCTGCCGCCCGTCGGCGAACGGGCGCGCGTCTACACTTGGCTTTATCATCGTGAAGACGCAGTCAAACTGTTCGGATTTGCAACGGCCGCAGACAGGCTTCTTTTTCTGGATCTGCTGAAAGTGGACGGCGTCGGAGCGAAGGGCGCGCTGAAAATAATGTCCGGAATCGCACCCCGTCAGCTCGTCGAAGCACTTGACAGCGAAGATCTTTCTCAACTGGAACGATTGCCCGGCGTCGGCAAAAAGACGGCTCAGAAAATGATGCTGACATTAAAAGGAAAACTGGCCCTTTCCGCCGACTCCGGCCGCGGTTCCGTGCAGCGTTCACCTTCGGCAGCAAAATGGCAGGACGTCATCACCGCGCTGGCTGATATGGGATACGACAAAAAAGTCTGCGAAGAAACGATTGACCGGCTCGAACCTATTCTGGCGGCAGAATTGGACGGCAAAAACAAAGCAACGCAGGAAGAACTCATGTTCCGGCGCGCCATAGTGGAGCTTGCCTGACATGAACGACATTTTACACGCGAACGTTCCGTTCGACGACGACACACAGGACACGACGCTGCGTCCGCAGCTGCTCCGCGACTTTTTGGGACAAACCTCCGTTAAAGAAAATCTTTCCGTTTTTATCGAAGCGGCCCGAACTCGGCGTGAAAGTCTCGACCACTTGTTTCTTATAGGTCCGCCGGGATTGGGAAAAACGACGCTGGCGCAAATCACCGCGCACGAATTAGGAGCGGATTTTAAAGTAACGAGCGCGCCGGCACTCGATAAACCGAAAGACTTGGCCGGCATTCTTTCAACCATTACGGAGCGGACGGTTTTTTTTATCGACGAAATTCATCGGCTCAAACCGGCAATAGAAGAAATGCTGTATATCGCCATGGAAGATTATGAACTCGATTGGGTGATCGGACAAGGCGCCGCCGCACGAACCGTCCGCATTCCCGTCCCGCATTTTACCCTCGTCGGCGCAACGACGAAAGCCGGTATGGTCTCAAGTCCGCTGATCAGCCGGTTCGGGATCGTTCAGCGCTTCAGTTTTTACGATGCGGAAGAACTTGCTTCCATTATAAGGCGTTCCGCCGGAATTCTCAACGTAACGGTAGCCGACGACGCGGCGCGGCTCATGGCCGAATGTGCGCGGGGAACGCCGCGCGTTGCGAACCGGGTACTGCGCCGGATGCGGGACTTTGCGCAAGTTATGGGCGACGGAACGATCACTCGCCAGGTCGCGGCGGCGGGACTTACCCGGCTTGAAATAGACTCGCTCGGACTGGAAAAATACGACCGCGAAATTCTGCTTTCGATTATCGAGAATTTCGGCGGCGGACCGGTGGGAGCCGAAACGCTCGCCATTTCCATCGGAGAATCGATCGACACGCTGGAAGATTACTACGAACCGTATCTTATCCAATGCGGATTGATACAGCGCACTCCGCGGGGACGCGTCGTTACGGAAAAAGCATATAAACATCTGGGACTGGAAGGAAGACCGCATGCGAACGAAAGACTTTTATTTTGATCTGCCTGAAGAATTGATAGCACAGCATCCGTCCGGTATCCGCGGGCAGGATAAATTGATGGTCCTCGACAAAGCGACGGGCGACGTCCGTCATCAGCTGATGGACGACTTACCCGACCTCGTTCCGCAAAACGCGCTTATGGTGTTCAACAATTCGCGCGTGCGGAGATCGCGCGTATACGGAATAAAAGAAAACACCGGACGCGAAACGGAATTCCTGTTTCTGACGCCGCTCGCACCGACGCTCTGGAAAACCATGGTCAAAAACGCCAAAAAGCAGCGTCCCGGCAACCGCTACCGATTCCCCGACGGCAGCGTCGGCGTTATTACCGAAAATCCGGCTGACGCAGGCACGGAGTTCCGCACGCTTTCGTTCACACAGCCGATCGAAGAACAATGGTTCGAGCGAAACGGGCACATTCCGCTTCCGCCGTATATCAAACGCAAAGACACGGAAGAAGACAGCGAGCGGTATCAGAATATTTACGCACGGGAAACGGGATCCGCCGCCTGCCCTACCGCCGGGCTGCACTTTACGGAACGGATGCTCGAAAAACTCGACTCGCGGGGAATCCGGAGAACGTTCGTTACGCTGCACGTCGGACTCGGAACGTTTCTGCCCGTCCGCGCGGAACGGATTGAAGATCATACGATGCACGAAGAAACATATTCCGTCAGCCGGGAGACCGCAGAACTCGTCAATACGGCAAAAAAAGAAGGCCGTCCCGTTTTGGCGGTCGGAACCACTTCGGTACGCACGCTCGAATCGGCGTGGGATCCGGTCAAAAGCGAACTGATTCCGGGCATCAACAGTACGCGGATTTTCATGTATCCGGGATACCGGTTCAACGTCGTAGATAAAATGTTCACGAACTTTCACACCCCCGAATCCACGCTGCTGATGCTGGTAAGCGCGTTCGCCGGCAAAGAACATATCATGGACGCATACCGGAACGCAGTGGCGCATCGATACCGTTTTTTTTCGTACGGAGACGCGATGCTCATTTTATAAAAAATCGGCGGGATTTTTCCCGAATCTACTTGACAGTTCGTTGTTATTATAATAATATCAATATTGTAATTAATACAATTATTTGTTAAGGAGTTTGATCATGAAACAATGGGTATGCAGCGTTTGCGGTTACGTTCACACGGGAGACAACGCGCCCGAATTTTGTCCTCAGTGCCACGCCACAAAAGATAAGTTTAACGAACGCGTTGAAACGGCGGGTTTTGCTGACGAACACAAAATCGGTATCGCAAAAGATTTGGATTCCGAAGTCGTTCAGGGACTGCGCGACAACTTTATGGGAGAATGCTCGGAAGTCGGCATGTATTTGGCAATGAGCCGCCAGGCTGACCGCGAAGGATATCCCGAAGTTGCCGAAGCGTTCAAGCGCTACGCACTGGAAGAAGCGGATCATGCGTCCCGCTTTGCCGAACTGCTGGGAGAAGTCGTTACCTCCAGCACGAAGAAGAACCTCGAAATGCGCGCGGCAGCCGAAGCCGGTGCGTGCGAAGGAAAGCTGATGCTCGCCAAAAAGGCGAAAACGCTGAATTACGACGCCGTTCACGATACGGTACACGAAATGGCCAAAGACGAAGCGCGCCACGGCGCGGGTTTCAAAGGCCTGCTTGCCCGTTATTTCGGTTAAGCACACTGTTGCGGCGGCCGGCTGTCACGTACGGCGGAACGGTTGCCGCAGTAAAGCAGTAAAACCGAAATAGTTCCGTCAGGGCAGTATCATAAAATCACTCAAAGACGTTTTTGAGTGATTTTATGATAGGAGATTTCCATGCAAATGATATTGAACACTGCGGATATCGCGGATAAACTTACCGAATGGGGCATCCGGCCGTCGGTGCAGCGTATACAAATTTATCAATACGTCTGTTCCAACCCCGTTCACCCGACGGCTGAAACGGTGTATGCGGCGCTTGCCCCCGTCATACCCACGCTTTCACGTACTACCGTATACAATACGCTGAAATTGTTTGCGGAACACGGTTTAGTCCAGACGCTGATAATAGAAGATGAAAGCGTCCGCTACGATGCGGATACGAGCGCACATCTGCACTTCAAATGTACCGAATGCGGCAACGTATTCGACATCGATTCCGATTATACTCCGCAGTCGTACGCGCAATTCGCCGCGGAATTACCCACCGGATTTACCGCGCACAAAATACAAGTCTGCGTGTGGGGAACCTGTCCCGAGTGCGAGCGGAAACGGTAAGAACGTTCCGCCGGCCTCTGAAATCGGCGTAATATCGCGTTTCAGGAACCGATATCATCGTATTTTTTTTACTCCATAAAATCCTTAACTCGGACCCGCTTTCGTTCGATAACAGTATTGTAGGAGTATATACATGCACAAAAAGGCATTATTCGTCATATGTTCAGTATCGATGTACTTGACGGTATCCATCGGATGCATATCGACATCGGAAACGAACACAAAACCGGTGCAGCCGGAGGAACAGTCGATTCAGCACATGATCCTTGCAGGCGACTCTGCCGCGGCGAAAGCCGCTTTTCAAATAGAAAACAATCCCGATGCGGCGGATGAACAGGGCAATACGGCGCTGCACGCGGCCGCACAGGTGAACGACGCGGAACTCGTCGCGTTTTTTTTGTCGGCGGGAGCTTCAGCCGAGCTGAAAAATAATGCCAGTGATACGCCGCTGCACGTCGCCATAAAAAACGACAGCCTAAAATCGGCACAGATTCTGGCAGCAACAGGCAATACGATTTTTGCCCGGGACGCGTCGGGAAAAACGGCGTTTGAACTGGGTATTCAAAAAAGCTCCGATTATTTCGATATTTTGATAACGAATCAGACGGCGAAGATCACGGACAGTAGCGGACAAACGATTATCCATTACATAGTTAAAAATCAAAATACGGCTGCGCTTGACAACGCGCTGCAGAAAAAGCTGCCGCTTTCAGCTGCCGACAACGGCGGGAACACACCGCTCGCACTCGCCCTGCACGCCCATACGAGCGTTGCGAGCATAAAAATGGCAGCGAAACTGCTGCTCGCAGGCGCCGTTCCCGAACGCAGTCAATACGCGTATTTTGAAGACGCCGTTATCGCCCGAAATCCTTCGCTCAGATTCGACGACGGGCAAACGCCGCTCCATTTGGCCGCAATCCAGGGGCACACCGGTATTACCGAATATCTGCTGGAACGCGGTGCCGTTACCGGCGCGCAGGATATTTCGGGCGCGACGCCGCTGCACGAAGCGGTACGCTACGGCAACACGGATATAGCCCGGCTGCTGCTGAAAGCTGGTGCGAATGTGAACGCACGGGACAACCTCGGCAAAACGCCCATTCTGCTCATTATCCCGCAAAACAGACAAGTTGAAATATATACGCTGCTCATTTCGTACAAGGCGAACATAAACGCAAAAGACATGTACGGCGACACCGCGCTCCATATTGCAACAATGAGCGGCGCGGACGTTTCAACGCTCACGCAGTTTACCGCCGCCGGCGCGGACATCAACGAGCGCAACAAACAGGGCGTTACGCCGCTGGCGCTTGCCGTTGAGCACCAGAAAACGAGTCTGGTTTCGTTTTACGCCCGAAACGGCGCAGATATCCACGCCGAAGACACGATGGGCAACACCCCTCTTACCAGAGCGCTCAAACAGGGTTCCGACATGCTGTCCAAACTGGTAATCGCGGCCAACATTGCATCCCGCGATTCGTACGGCAACACACCGCTGCACATAGCGGTTATGACGGCAACACCGGATGGCAGCGCGGCAACGAAAAACTATTCCGAGACGTTGCAAGAAGAACTCGCCTATCTGTATTCGCTCAGTTCCGAAGTCAACGCCCGAAACCGAAACGGCGACACGCCGCTTTCCATCGCCGTACAGCGGAACATCCGCAGCGCCGGCGAATACCTGCTTTCCCGAAACGCGGACGTATTTTCGGCAAATAACGAAGATTATTCGCCGCTGCGAATCGCGCTCGAATCGAATTCGGATACCAAAAATTGGCTGCTCACGTCCCAAGTCATAAAAGCCACCGACGGCAGCGGTAACACGCCGCTGCATTACGCCGCCGAATGGGGACTGACGAACGCAGTCGCGCTGCTCACCGAAAAAGGCGCGGCGCCGAACGCAAAAAATGCCAACGGAGAAACGCCGCTTTTCAACGCGATAAAATCGAACAATCCGGCAATCATCGCGGAACTTATCGCAAAAGGCGCGTCGAAAGACGCGCGGGATTATCTGGGTAACACGCCGATCCACGCGTGCGTCCGCTGGAATGCGAAAGACGCCGCCTACGCGCTCATTCGGGCGGGAACGAATCTTGACGCACAGAACATTTCCGGAAAAACGCCGCTCAGTGAAGCCGCCAGATCCGGCAAAATCGATATGGTGATACTGCTGCTCGATAACGGCGCCGACATAAACGCGTCGGACGCAACGGGAAAAACGGTTCTCATCGACGCGATTCAGAGCGGCAGCACTGAATTGGTCAAACTGCTCCTTGCGCGCGGCGCCTCTCCGCTCATACAGGAAATGTACGGACGGAACGCGTTTCACGAAGCGGCTATCGCGGGCAATCCCGAAATGATCACCATAATCCGCGAAGCCGGCGGCAATCCGCTCGCACGGGACACTAACGGCAACACGCCGTTTTCGCTCGTGCTGAACAAGGGACTCGATACTATCAAAGCGGTTCTCGGAAGCAATCCGAATCTGATAGACTCGGACAGCAATACGCCGATTCATATCGCCGTAGAAGAAAAAGCACCGCCGAGCGTGCTTACCATGCTGATAGAAATGAAATATCCGCTCAACCGGCGCAACAGTTCCGGCATGACACCGCTCACGATGGCGATTTCAACCGACGCGGATGAATTGGCTTCCATTCTGATCGAAAACGGCGCCGATCCGTACATTTCGGATAATTCGGGAGAGTGCGCGGTCTCCGCAGCGATCAAGCTGAATAAACCGGTGCTCGATCAGATCGTAAAATTGGCGGGAACCAAAACCGATATCACCGGAGAAGGAATTCTGCATTACGCGGCCCGCCTGGCCGACGAAGACACGGTAAAACGGCTTCTGTCGATGGGACTTGACCGAAGTAAACGCAGTATCACCGGAGAAACGCCGTACGACATCGCCGTTCGGTGGCAGCGCCCTGAAATTGCGGCACTTTTAAAATAAACGGCAGAACCGTTTAAAACGGACGGCGAAAACGACGCCGTCCGTTTTCAGGTAGAGCGGAAATCACTTGAGCGAATCCGCCAATTCCAGCATTTTGCGGAAAGCGCTGTCTGCCTTTTTGAGTTCCCGGGAACCGCGCGTTATTTTGCACAAACTCATACTGAACATCCGCGCGATCTCCCGCTGCGTCGTTCCCTTATCGATCTCCCGCACCAGCAGCCAGCGTTTCGCGATATCCTGCCGCTCGGAAGCGGTAAAAAGACAGCCGAAAAAATCTTCTATCAGCGTAACATCCGTCGTTGCCGCAAGCAGCTTGCACACTTCGTGCAGCCCCTGCTCTTGTAATTGTTCATCCATAGCTATAGTATACTTGCTTTCCGCAAAAAAAAACAGTATATTCTTGCAATGAGTGAATCGACAATTTGGAAAGACGAAAAATACACGGAAGTGTTTGAAGAAGAATTGCGCGGCATCGAACGCCGCATGGCGAACGATACGGCCTGTACGATCGATGACATAAAAGGAATACTCGACCATCTGTACATCAGCGAAGGAAACAACTGGGAAGGTCGCGGTCCGCTGGGAGACACCGTCATGGCGGCGACGATCGCCGCATACGAACAGTTTATCGCGGATTACCGAGCGCGCTGAGCAAACGGCACCGGCACGGCACGGACAGAGTGCACTGAACGAACGGCACCAGCACGGCACGGACAGAGTGCGCTGAACGAACGGAGTGCGCTGAGCAAATTACAGTGACAGCGAATAAAGCCCCGCTATCGCCCTATTCCGAATAAGTCACGGATATTGGCGTCTACCAGCGCGGACAGCGTTTCCGGCGGAAGATTAAGCGCGTCGGCGACGTACCGGTATACGAGTTCCACCAGCACCGGCGTATTCGGTTTTCCGCGGTACGGTACGGGCGCCAAATACGGCGAATCCGTTTCCAAAAGGAGCCGGTCGCGCGGAATGAACCGCAGCAAATCGGTCATTTCGGGCATTTTTGAACGCTTGGTATACGTGACGGCACCGGAAAACGAAACGTACCAGCCGCGGTCGATAAAAGCGCGCGCCTCGGCGATGCCGTACGAATAGCAATGAATAACGCCGCAATCGTAACCGACGTTGGCAATACAGGAAAGCGTCCCGTCGAACGCGTCACGGGAATGCACGATAACCGGCAGTCCGAATTTACGGGCCAGCTCGAGCTGCATTTCAAACAGTTCCGCCTCGCCGGTAAGCATTGCGGCGGAAAAATCGGACTCGCTGCGATTGTCCGCACCGGAAGGGTTCCAATGATGATCAAGACCGCATTCGCCGAGCGCGCACAGTTTTTTGCCTTTGAAAGACAGCAGCGTATCGGCGGAACGCGCCGCGCTTATCCGGCGTTCCAGTTCCGCAACCTGCTCGAACCGGGCGCCGATCGCTTCGGGAGCAGGCCAAATTCCCGCGGAAAAATACAATAAATCCAGCAGTTTTGAGCGAAGCGCGTCGTCGCGCACCGCAGAAACAGCGGAGTCCGCTGCGGCAAGCCGTGCGTCGAGATCGTCGCAGTGCGTTCCTATTTCGAGCGCAAAAAACGCGGAACGAGAAGCCAACGCGGAAAACGCTTCGCTCATATCGACGCCGCGCTCGGCAGTATGCAGTAAATGAAAATGGGTATCGGAAAACATAGCCGTAATAATACCGCAGACGCACGCGAAAGGCAAGCAATTCGGAAAAAACGTTCGGCCGAATACCGGGATTTTCCAAGCCTCGGGATTTTTCTGAAAGTTAATGTTTTCCCAAACACCGATCTTTTCCGAGACACAGTATTGCAACAGCGATTTCCCGTACGAGGCTTTTTCGCAATAAATCGGAATCCGGTATAAAATAAAAAAACGGTACCATTTCCGGAAAAATGATACCGTTTCAATTTTATCGGGCAGGCGGGATTTGAACCCGCGACCTCTAAGTCCCGAACCTAGCGCGCTACCAACTGCGCTACTGCCCGTTTTTCTCTCTGAAAGAGAACGCCCATCCTTGCCGGATGGGCGTTAGCGGGAGCGACGGGGCTTGAACCCGCGATCTTCGGCTTGACAGGCCGACGCGATAACCAGCTTCGCTACGCCCCCGTGATGTTTGACAATATATCATAAACGGCGGAGAAGTGTCAAGCACTATTCTTTATTTTTCCGGAAAAAATTCCTTTTCTCCGATCCCCGACGCCGGGAATTCAAAACTCCACCAAGCGCCGGAGCAAAACCGCTCAATCAGCTGACAATCAACTGATGAAGATTTTCCAGTCTGTTCGCTGCATTCTTCAGTTTTATGGCAGTCTCATTCTCTGTTGCCGTGGCACCCGAAAAATTCTCTATTCCCACGGAAATTTGCCGAACTGTCGAAACGATCTGGTCAAAAGCCGCCGACTGCTGGTAAATAATCTCTTTTATCTGAACGGCGGACTCTACGGTAACTTCCGACGATTTCTGAATTTCATTGAATTTTTCTTTCAGTAAACTTGAAAGTTCAAGACCTTCTTTTATCTTTTCCGTACCGCTTTCAGAGGTGATTATCAGAGTGTCCGACGAATGCTGAATTTCCGCAATACGCTCCTTTATCTGGTTAACGGAATTCGTAATCCCGGAGGCAAGTCGGCGCACTTCATTTGCAACGATGTGAAAATTTCTGCCGGACTCCCCTGCGCCGGAGGCCTCAAGTTCCGCATTGAACGCAATAATCCGCGTCTGATCTGCAATATCGTTGATAATTTTTACGATATCCCAGACACTGCCGATTTTGTCTCCCAGCTCTTTTATTCCGCCGATTATGGAGATATTCGCATCTGTAATTTCATTCATTTTGTCAAGATTCTGCTGCAGCGTGTCAAATCCTGCCGAAACATTCTGCGCGGTGTTTTCAGCCACTGCCGTAACGTCCGCAATTTTCTCCGCTATCCCGCGCGTCTGTGCGTCCGTTTCTTCCATAGTTGCAAGAATTTCCTTTACTCCGGTAGACTGCTCAAGCGAAGTGGAGGCGGTACTTTCAGAAATCTCGGATATTTCTTCTATTGGTTCAGCCATCGTTTTTCCGATGCCACGAATATCATCGAGAATCGAGCGGAACAGAACGACAACTTTATTCACCAGCGCAATGTTATACGAAATCTCATTGTCGTAGTCCGTAGGTGTAAGCGTAACGGTAAAAACGTCGTTGGTTATGATGTTGTTCATTGCAGACTGCAAATGATGCGTAGAGTCAAGAATACGGGATAAAAATGAATACACGGATGCAATGCAGACGACGATATTAATTGCAAGAATTGCAATCAGCCGAGGCAGTTGTTCCCGCGTAATCCCCAATGACACCTGCGCACGGATAAAACCGTTCCCTGCGTCCGAAACACTGTTGTGGAAAAAATAGCATATATACAGCAGAATGAAATTGATTGCAGAAAAAACAACGGGAATTATTACAAAGGTTATGAAAGTTTTTTCATACTGTTCACCAAACCATTTTCTTTCATCAAGAATTTTCTGATCAATTCCCTGTCCTACAAGCTCCGCCTCATATTTTGAGCAGATTTTTTTGGTATAGCTGAATTCCAAAAGACATGCTATATATGAGCCGAAATAGCAAGAGAATAAGGTGCAAAGGCTTATATACAAGTTTGATTTCAATACGAAGTAGTATCCGCAAAAAAGCAGATTGCTGCTTAGAAAAAAATAAAGCAGCGTACTAATCCTGTTGCGCTCCGGCACTTTGTGCAGATGCAGAAAAAGTTCCGTTCGCTCGCCGACGGAAAATTCCCTTATGCGGAATTCATCAATCAACTTTGACGTTCTGCCCATAATCATTTTATTCGTAATCGGAGCAAGCCCGAACTGCGCTATAAAAATCATCATGACAACGAATAGTATGAACTGCCAGTATATCCGTATATCGATATTGATGATTAATAGCGAATACGTAAGCAGAACCCAGCCGCACAGAATATTCGGCAGAATGCACACCCGTTCACACTGTGCCAAAAACGATTTTTTCTTACCAGTTTGATTGCTCATATTGTTACGCTCCCTGAATGTCCTCTTTCGGCTGAAGATTCTGCAGTTTCTCTGAAATATTGCACAGATGCTCAGCCGATGTATTTATCGTATGCGTGGAAACGGAGAAGGTCTCCACCGCAGCGGAAAGTTGCCGCAACGTTACGACAATCTGCTCGAATGCAGCCGTCTGCTGTTCGATGATGAATTTGATTTCTTCCGAAGAAGCGTTCGCCTTTTGCGAAGATTCTTTAAGGCCGGTAAAGTTGCCGTATAGTTCCTTCACGATCTCATTGCCAGCTGCAACTTTTTTGCTTCCGTTTAAAGACAGCGTAAGCAGTTTCTCAGACGAATGCTGGATTTCTATAATCTTGTTTCGTATCTCATTCGTAGACTGAATCGTATTGTTCGTAAGCCGGCGGATTTCGTTGGAAACCTGATGGAAATTCTTTCCCGATTTTCCGGCACTTGCAGCTTCAAGCTCCGCGTTGAAAGCTATGATATTCGTCTGATCTGCAATGGAATTTATGATTCCCACGATGTCGGAAATTCCTGAAATTTTACCGCTGAGCGTTTTTATGCCCTCCAAAGTAACCTCGTTCGCCTGATTGATTTCCGAAAGTTTCTGCATGTTCTGCTGAAGTATATTGAATCCATCGTAGATAACTTCCGTAGTACGCCTTGCAACGAGAGACACTTCTCCTATTTTTGAAAATATATTCTGAGCCAACTTGTCGGATTCTTCCATTGCAGACAGCAGCTCCTTTATACCGGAACTTTGTTCAAGCGAGGTCGCCGCCGTCTGCTTGGAAATGACGGAAAGTTCGTTGCTCGCTTCTATGACTTGTGCACTTATATCGGTACTGGCCTTGAGAATTTTCTGAAGGATATCCGAGATGGTGTTTATAAGATGAATATTGTACATGAATTCATTCGATAAATCAGTTCGGGAATGACTGATATTGTGAAGATTATTCCTATTCATGTCTTGCAAAATCGTATTTGTAAAATTAATCGATTCCATCATACGCTTGAACAGCATTGCAGAAAGCGTGCAGTAAAACACAAGGTTCATGACAAAAATGATGCAAACCCTCAGCAATGCGATTTGGAACGAGGAAGAAATGACGAACGATCGCCATGATATACTCATAAAAAATATGTTCACCAGTATAATCGGACCGAAAATATGAAAAACTACCAGTTTTGCAGACGGTGTCCCGAAGCTGTGTTTCTGTTTTATCTCTACCTCGGAAACGCCCTGCCCGACAATTTTTGCAGCATATCCGGAACAGATTTTCTGCGTCTGTACAATCGCAAACACAAATCCGGCATATGCACCAAAAAAACCCGAGCACAGCGCCATAACAGCGACGTCCTGCAAAGCCCCTGCAAAAGTACAGCATAGGATAACCCAGCAGATAACACCGGCATAAAACACACAAAACACCTGTACGCCGACCTTCTCCGGAATTTCCATCACCTGGCGCATAAGCGTTGTACGCTCCCGCTCCGTGGACTCATAGTTGCCAAACCATTCCAAATCGTCGGACAGTCTTTTTGTTATCAACTTATTTGTAAACGGAGCCACCAAAAACTGAAGCACAAGACATATGCAAATTCCTAATAGAACGACCATAGGAATTCGGTCTTTCGGCAGCTGGATTGTTACCATCATATATAGGACGGTCGTAAGTCCCGTAAGTAGATTGGGAAGCATACCGGCCGCAAGCACCTCTTTCTCAAAGTTGCTGCGCTTTGCACCGCCCAATCCGGCGGCCTTTTTTGAAAAAATCATTTCTATCCTCCAATGGTATTCCTTTTTTATTTTGACGTAAGAGCAATGGCACCGTCCCAATTTTCCGGTTTTTTCTCCATGAATTCAACACATCGCTGCTTCATCAGGCAGGCGGACTTATCCTCCGGAGAATGTCTTAATGCCTCCTCAAAATATGAAAGCGCAAGACTGAACGCGCCGTTCATATACATGCTCAGGCCTTTCTCATATACCTGCACGTACGCATCATTTAAAGGCTGCAAATCCGAGCGGTAAATACGCACTCCCTGATTCTTGCCTTTTACCTTCACCGTATCAACCTGCATAAGATTGTAGCCGGCGCGAAGATTTTCTTTTGCTGCCTCCGAAAGTATGATTTTCACACCGTACTGCTTGGTAAGGCCTTCAAGCCGCGAGGCAAGATTTACCGAATCTCCTATGACCGTATAATCAATCTTATCTTCACAGCCGATATTTCCGACGATAACTTCCCCGTAGTGAACTCCGATTCCCACATCAAATTTCACTCCTGCGGGGAGCTCTAAAGATGACAATGAAATTTCAGGCAGAACGGAAATCATCTCAAGCGCCGCATCCGCAGCCCGCGAAGCGTTATCGACATAGCTTACGGGAGCACCGAAAATTGCCATTATCGCATCTCCTATGAATTTATCAATTGAACCGCCGTGCTTTTTTATTATGGAAACCATGCGCGTAAAATAGCCGTTCAGAAAATCAACGACGCTTTCCGGCTGATTGACTTCGCTGATGTTGGTAAAATTCCGTATATCACAGATTAAAATCGCAACCTTTCGCTTTTCATTGGAAGCTTTTTTTTCCGTGTTGTCTGCTTTTATCAAATCATCAATAATTTCCGCCGGAACGAATTTCGAGAATGCAGAGCGCAGCCGGCTTTCCACTAAATGAGATTTTCTGAAACGTACTGCTTCCTCAAGAACAAATCCCAAATTTCTGCATAAATACTCCAGAGACGAAGATTCCTTGTCCGTAAAAAAGGCGCTCCGCTTTGACGCAATATGAAGCGTTCCTATAAAAGATGCACCGTCGATAGGAAAATGCAGGTACGAATTAAAATCTTTGCCGTCCGATACTTCCGCTCCATCTGAAATTTCCTTTGTCCGGCAGGAAAATCCGGCAAGATTGCCCGAACATGACTGAAAATCTTTTTCGCAAATCTTATAGAATGAATTTTCCGTCACGGCAAAATGGTCGATGCCTGTATGATAAAAACAGAGGGGCTCGTCGTTCAAAAAAAGGGCAATCGCATCAAATGTACACAGAGATCGAATTGTCTTAAAAATTTCTTTGACCAATACGTCCGTATCATGCACGAACGGAGATAAGCCGAGTATGGAATTTAAAAGCAGATAGTAGTGACGGCTCCGCTCAATTTCATTGATCACGGTAAGCGTCAAATCCGTTTCACACCGAGCGGAATGAAGCGCTGCCGCTTCATTCCGCTTGAACGCTTCCACGGCGACGTTTTCTTCTGCCGGCGGCTTTACGGAAAAACTTTCCCTAAGCGCCAGAACCAGATTTTCAACGGAATTCCGCTCAAGCGTTACGATATGATTCGCACCTGAATGCTTCGTCCAAAAATCATTATCGGCACTGTCCGTGGAAAACAGGATAAACGGAACGGAATTGCGCTCAAAGTAATTCTTTACAATGCAGCAAAGCTGCGTTCCGGAAATCGTTTTTAATCTGACGTCCGACAGAATGCAGTCGACGTTGTTGTCCAGAATGTACATTCCAGCATCTTTACCGTCGTCAAAGCACATAACGTCAAACGATTCGTCTTTCAGACGGGACGAGATCAGCTGAGTCAGCAAGGCGGAGGTTTCTGCCAATACTATCTTTTTATCCATGCGATAACAGCTCCTTTGCCTTTTCAATTAAATTCTCACGTTCAAAATCCGATTTCACAATATAACCCTGCGCACCCATTTTGCTCACTTTTGCCGCGGTATCGCTCTCAAACACGGACGAAACGACGATGACCGGAATATCCGAAAACTCCGCCGTATGACGCATATTATGGAGAAGAACAAAACCGTCCATGCGCGGCATTTTTATATCGGTAACGACCAAATCAAACCTGCGACCCTTTAGCTTTTCCAGCGCCTCAATTCCGTCGCAAGCTGTATCAACAGCATAATGCTCCGATTCCAAAATGATTTTTTCTATGTTTCGTGTCGTATGGGAATCATCCACTATAAGGACGGAACGGACTTTTGCAGTCTTTTTTACCTCAAGCTCTTTTTCACTGTATATGCTTAATGACCTGAAGCGCTCCATGCAGTTCGGAATATTGAGAACAGGAATAATCCGGTAGTTTTCATCAAACACGACACCTTGCAATCCTTCCACATTCTTCAGAAGCGGAGGAACGGGCTTTATTACGACAGTCTTATAATACAACACTTCGTCAAGCATGACGGCGATTTTCCTGTTCAGATATTCAATCACGATGACGGGCACCTCGGCATCTGAAAGCGCATACGTTCCCGAAAGATTTCCGATAATCGCATCAAAATCATACAGCGGCACGAGCTCATTATGTAAATTCACCACCGGACCTTTCTGCATCATCAAAAACGACGACCGGGGAACGGTAAGGATTTCTTTGACATAATGGGAAAGAACCAGATACGTATTTTTTCCCTGACGGATAAAAAGACCGTCCTGCGTTGCCAATGAAAACGGCAGAACGAGTTCTATGGCAGTTCCTTTGTGCCGATCGCTTGTTATGGAGATTTTGCCTTTCAAACGATCCATCTCCGAGCGTACGACGTCCATTCCCACGCCCCTGCCGGAAAGTTCGGAAACGGTGTCACGAGTGGAAAAACCTGATTCAAACAGGAACTGAATCAAATCGTTCTTCTCCATTTTTTCAATCTCTTTCTCTCGCTCAGGATAGCGGACCTTTGCCGTACTGCGAATTTTCTCAAAGTCGATGCCGCGTCCGTCATCGCTCACCGTTACAACAACCCTGCTTGACTTCTGGTGCACCGTAATACGCACGTATCCCTTTGACGGTTTACCAAGCGATTCACGATCTTCGGCATCTTCAATTCCATGATCAATAGCGTTACGCACCAGGTGAACAAGGATTTTCGGAAGGCGCTCAAGAATCGTTTTATCTATGGTAATTTCCGAGCACGGGATATCAAAATCAACGTCTTTGCCCAGCTTTGCCGCTTCCTGTGCAACGGAATGTTTTAAAGGCTGAAGCATCATGTCAAACGGAAGCATTCGCAGGGCAATAATCCGCTCTTGTATATTAAAACTCTGCTTTTCAAGGACTTCCATATTCTCATCAACTTCCCGGAACAAATTGTCGCCGGCACTGCATTTGCTTTTGACGTCCGAAATCTCATTTTTCAGGCGGATTTGACGCATAATCAGCTTGTCAAACAGCTGAAGAATATCGTTAATCTGCGCGACGTTGATTTTTATCGTCTGAGAATCATGAAAAACAGTAGCATCTTCATCTCCGCCGTCAGCAGTTTTTTTGCCGGGCGCAAAATCTGCGGAAAAGTCGTCGCCGCACGAAGCTCTCCGTATATTCTCAACGGCGGAATCAAAACAAGGGATATTTTCCACTCCGGAGACCTCAATGGAGTCAACGGCCTTGCGAACGACAGAGACGACGGACAAAAGCAGGCTGATCTCCGATTTTTTTATCTCAACATGATTACTCTGGATATTCTTGAACACCGTTTCCATTCCGTGGATAATTTGCTCCACTTTGGAAAATCCCATTATGCGGGATGTACCTTTAAAAGTGTGCAGGATACGCAGCAATTCCTTGAGCAGTTCTTCGTCACGGTCGTTTTTTCCGACCCGTATGCAAAAATCATCCAAACTGTCAAGATATTCCCGCGCCTCGACAAGGTAGTCCTGTATAAAATTCTCCGTGTCCATCAAGTTTGCTTTCACTCTTTCCACTGTTTTCTCCACTTGCTATGATTTCAACTGCCGGCACAAAGACTGTATGTAGGACAAACTGAAAGAACCCAGAATAAATCCGTACCGATTCTCAGGCTGCACGGAATCAAGAAGATTTTTGCACCGATCGAAGCACTGATCGGCTTTATCTGCCATTCCCATATCCTTGAGTACTATCCCGTGATAAAAATATGCCGGCCAAAAATCAGGATTCACCATATAAGACGACGCAAACAATATTTCAGCCGCCTTCTTATTATCCGAATGATACTCAACATATCCCCTGAAAAAATAAGAAAACGGTTTCATCTCCATGTCCTTTCCCAACGACACGGCAATATTCTTTGCTTCTTCAAAACGACTTTCATGCACGTTCCGGCAGATTTCCTCATGAACGGCGGCAAGGGATACAACCGATTTTTTTTCAGAGCATACCTTTGCATACGGCGCAGAAACGCAAAAAGGAATTTTTTTGGCTTGCGTGCGTACATTTTCTTTGACCGGAAGTTCGCTTCTTTTTTGCAGATAATAGACGGAATTGAAATGAGTCTTGTACAGCCGGGACGGAAGTGCGGAATCGTCTATACAACCGATCTCATTCACAGAAAGAAAGAGTTTGCCGTCAGGTTTTAAATATCCCGCCGCCTGCTCCAGAATTTTTTTGCGCGTTTCCTTTTCAAAATAGATGAACACATTCCGCAGAAAGATAATGTCAAACGAAACGTTCCATGGAAGCATCCGGTCCGAAAGCAGGTTGAATTGTCCGGATGTCACTTTTTCGGCAAATTCCCTGTTCAGAACGAACAGACCGGATTCATTCTGTCTACCATAATTTTTCAAACCGGGATGAAACTGAGCTCCATCCTGCCTGAAAGAATTCTTCGTATAAACCCCGGCTTTCAGGGCGGAAAGAACGGTCGAGTCTATATCGGTGGCGTACAAATTTACGTTCACCCCTGATTCAAGCGCCAATGCAAGTACGGAATACGGTTCCTCCCCCGTGGAACAAGCGCCGCACCACACGTCAAAAGACTTTTTCCGAGCTTCAGAAAAAATTTCCGACTGAAGAAATGCAAACTGCTTTTCTTCCCTGAAAAAATACGTCTCATTAATAGTAACAGTCCGTATCAGTTCGTTAAAAACGGCGGAACCGGGAACCAAGACCCCACAATATTCTTCGGGAGAGATATGCTTTTCATGGGATTTTTCCGCTATATACTTCATGAGCGCATCATATTGGAGCGTGCTAACGACGATTCCCGTGAAATCGCGAATTTTTTTTACCGTTTCAAGTAAAAGACTATTCATAGTCAACCGTACTCCATTCAAAGCGCTTTATCCGGGTAGCGCATCCGTCATTGTCTGACGCACGCACAGAAGATGAGACACGTCCGGTAAGTTCTTTAAGTCTTGCGGCAATGTCTTTTAAAGGAAGTACTTCCGTTGATCCGCCGGCGGCAAAAGCCGCCTTCGGCATACCGTAGATTACGCAGGATTCCTCTGATTCCGTGATTGTATAGCCGCCTTTTTCTTTTATCCGGCAGCAGCCTGCGGCACCGTCATTACCCATTCCGGTAAGAAGCACCGCGAGACAGTGCTCTCCAAAAACGTCTGCCGCACTGAAAAACATTTTGTCCACCGCCGGGCGCAGAAAATGAAGCGGCTCGTCGCGGTTAAGCTCCAGCACGACTCCCCTTGCCGTGCTCTTCGTAAACCCAAGATGATAGTCGGCGGGAGCAAAATAAACGTGGCCGTTTTCAGCAACCATACCGTTTTCAGCAAGTTTGACGGGAACAGAAGTACTTGTGTTCAACCAGTCGATCAGATTTCGGTCAAAATTTGAATCGATATGCTGCGTAATCAGAATGGGCACGGGAAAACCGGAACCGATATCCTTGAGCAGCTTTTGAACTGTGCCGGGGCCGCCGGTTGAGACTCCGATAAGAACAATTTTATAATCGGTACGCTCGGCAGCAGGGGAAGCGGAAACGACATCATCAGGGCGATTTTGTCTTGCCGTATCCGTGTACGCTCCCGTGAACAGCAGTTTATTAAACAGATTTTCCAATAACGCGGCATATTCTTTAAGCATCTCAGACGAAGCGCTCTGCATTGAAAAGCGCTCCGCAACGAAAATATTTCCGTAAACGGCGCTTCTCGTATTCTTTTTGTCGGTAAAAAGAACGGTTTTTATTCCCGCCGCCTTCACTTTTAGGATTATCCTATCAAAATTCTTTTCCGCAAAAAGAGCTGAATCAACGATAAGTCCGTCCGTACTTTCTTCACGTACTTTTTTTAAAACTTCTTCCCATGAACGGGCAAAACGTACTTTTTCAAAAAAAGGGTTCTGCCTGAACAGCTCCTTTTCTATGGAGCGAGTGACGGCAGAAGGTTCTCCAACCAAAATATTCATGCTCAACACCTTCCGGCGTGCAGGCGGCTTTTATCAGCGTAAGTATGCAGTAAAACGCCCAGGTCAATAAGAAATCCTCGTTTATTCCCGGAAAAAGTACACGCGCAAATCCCGGTATTCTTTATCCTGCTGAAATAAAAATCAGAAACCAGAGAGAACGAAGCAATGTCTTTCTCTACAACCGAGCAGTCAGCGGAAGTTACAACAATCAGTTTTTTACCATCGTTTTCAGCGAGGCCGTCCTGCAGAATAAAAGACGTTCTTACAAAGGAGTCAAAAACGGCGTCTGAAAACAGCCGCGCACACATATCAAAATCAACATATGAAATTCCGGTCTGCATTTCACGTGCCGCCAAATCATCCTTATTGCAGCAGAATGCGGCGGGCATGAGTTTCTCCACAAGAAAAAAAGCGACATCGGGATATGAAAGGCAGACGAATTTCCTACTGCACTGCAAAATCTGCACCTACCTTCTTAAAAAAAGATTTTATATTGATTACGAGTGCTTCGCGTCCGTCCGCGTGCAGCGTACCGTCAAAAAAGTCAGACATCGCGGTTTCCGAAAACTGCACGACGTTTGTTTCCGGCGCAGAGTAAAAATCCTGTATATCGGTGATTTTCAGGCACGTGTTGCTTGCATCGTTCAGAACGACAAATAAAGCGGCGTTTTGCTCCTCTTCTCCGAGTAAAAGCGCCGGATCGACGACAACATACGGGTCTCCGTAGCGGTTCAGAACGCCTTTTACATACGGCGGCACAAACGGAACGGGAAAAACCTCAAAATCTTTTAAAATCTCTTTTATCTCGTCCGACGGAACCGCAAACAGCCGTTTATTAATGGCAAAAAGCAACCATGTTCTGCTCGGCTCGGCAGAGGCATCGTCTTCTTTATGTATTTTGCATTCCCTGATTTGCTCAACCCAATCCTCTGCCATAACAACTTCCTGTCGCAATGTATTTTCAAACGTTTTTCATGATAAACCATTGGAAGTAAGTATAACACGGATTTTCGGAATTGTGCTGATTTTTCTGTTAATGCACCGTGAATTCGCTTTTCTGCAGGAATTCTGCCCGGCGGTGAAATGAAAACCAAGCCGCCCCAGCATTCGGTTTGAGGCTTTTAAAATATCGCACGCTCAATTCTTCCGGAACCTTTCCGCTCCAATTACAAAAATACCCCCTTAACTGGGTTGTCCAGGAAAGGGGGTACATATCAATAACCGAGGGTCGTTTTTATCGCATAGAAGAAAGCGGAACCGGCTGTGGAGAATCGGTCGCGCCTTCCAAACGGGCGAATTCTTCAAGCAACGATTTCTGCTGCGTATTCAATTTTGTCGGAACCTGCACCATTACTTTGATGTACAAGTCGCCCTTACGCGATGAGCCGGTTACGGGAACGCCCTCGTCGCGCAAACGAAGCATTTTGCCGTTCTGGGTTCCCGACGGAATTTTCAATTTGATTTTTTTACCGTCGAGGGAGGTTACGTATATTTCGGCACCCAAAGCGGCCTGGGCGATGCTCACGGGCACCGCGCAGTACAAATCGTATCCGTCGCGTTCAAAATACTGATGGGAAGCAACGTGCAGTACGACGATCAAATCGCCTGCAGGCCCGCCGTTGCGTCCCGCGTCGCCCTGACGCGGAATGGTAATACGTTTTCCGTCGTCGACGCCGGCGGGGATCGTTATGCTGATTTTTTTACGTTTCTGCTGAAGTCCCGAACCGTTGCACGATTTGCAGGGATTGTCGATAACCGTTCCCGCCCCCTGACAGGTCGGACACGTTTGGGCAACGGAAAAGAATCCCGCGCTGCGGCGGACTTGTCCCGTTCCCTGACAAGTCGGACAGGTTTTGCGTTTTGCACCGTCTGCGCCGCCGGTACCGTGACACGCATCGCACGACTCGCTGTGCTGAAACTGTATCTCGGCCTTCGTTCCGTACACGGCGTCTTGAAACGATATTTCCAAATCGTACCGCAGACTGGAACCCTGCCCCGCAGCTTCGGCACTCGAACGCCTGCGTCCGCCGCCGCCCCCGAACAGGTTTTCAAACATACCTGAAAAGTCGCCGAATATATCGCTGAAATCGTTGAACGCGTGCGAATATCCGCTGCCTCCTCCGCCGCCTCCCATCCCTTCAAGACCGGCGAATCCGTACTGGTCGTAAATCTGGCGTTTCTGGTCGTCGGAAAGTATTTCATAGGCTTCGGTTGCCTCTTTGAATTTATCTTCTGCTTCTTTGTTTCCGGGATTTTTATCGGGATGATACTGCACCGCAAGTTTGCGGTAACCTTTTTTTATTTCGTCTTTCGTTGCGTTTTTCTGGACACCCAGAACTTCGTAATAATCGCGTTTTGCCATTAGAATTTGCCTTCCATTTGTAAATTACGTATGATTATATCACAAAAAAGAATAGCGGCGCAACACGGCATTTTGCTTCAGTATAAAAACGGAACGGAGGCAGAAATGAATCTGCCATTCCGTTCCGTTTCATGCAGTATGCGGATTATTTATCGTCGTCTACGACTTCGTAGTCGACGTCATCCGCAGAGCCTTTTGCCGAGGCGCCGGAACCGGCTGCACCTGCGGAACCGCCCATATCGGGACCTGCTCCGTCAGCACCGGCCGTGCCGCCTGCAGCCTGCTGCTGCTTATACACTTCTTCAGCAATCTTATACGACGCCTGTTTCAGTTCTTCCGTCTTGGCTTTGATAGCTTCGACATCGTCTCCGCCGAGCGCCTGCTTCAAGGCAGCAACCGCGTCTTCGATTTTCTGTTTATCGGCAGCGGAAACTTTATCGCCCAGTTCTTTTACACTCTTTTCAGTCGCGTACACGAGCGAATCGGCTTCATTGCGGACTTCCACGCGTTCGCGTTCCTTTTTATCAGCTTCGGCGTTCGCTTCAGCTTCTTTGACCATACGGTCGATTTCGCTTTCACTCAAACCGCTTGAACTTTCGATACGTACGGATTGCTCTTTACCCGTTCCGAGATCTTTCGCCGAAACGTGTACGATACCGTTTGCGTCGATATCGAACGTTACTTCAATCTGCGGCACTCCGCGGGGAGCCGCCGGAATACCTATCAAATCGAACCGACCGAGGGTACGGTTCTGGGAAGCCATTTCGCGTTCACCCTGCAAAACGTGGATCGAAACCGCCGTCTGACCGTCCGCCGCAGTGGAGAAAATCTGACTCTTGCGGGTAGGAATCGTCGTGTTGCGCGGGATGAGTTTTGTGAAAACTCCGCCCATCGTTTCAATACCGAGCGAAAGCGGCGTTACGTCGAGCAGCAGTACGTCTTTGACGTCTCCGCCCAAAATACCGCCCTGAATCGCGGCGCCGACGGCAACCGCTTCGTCCGGGTTAACGCCTTTTGAACCTTCTTTACCGAACAGTTCCTTTACGACCTGCAGGACTTTCGGCATACGGGTCGAACCGCCGACAAGCAGCACTTCGTCAATCTTATCGGCCGAAATACCGGCGTCTTTAAGCGCTTTGCGGCACGGTTCCTTGGTGCGTTCAAGCAGATCGTCCGTCATCTGTTCAAATTTCGCCCGGCTGAGCGATTTCTGCAAATGCTTCGGACCGCTCGCGTCGGCGGTAATAAACGGAAGGTTTATTTCCGTACTTGCAACCGCGGAAAGCTCGATTTTGGCCTTTTCCGCCGCTTCGCGCAGACGCTGCAGCGCCATTCTATCTTTAGACAAATCGATACCGGAATCGGCTTTGAATTCGTCTATCAGCCAGTTGATGATACGCCGATCGAAGTCGTCGCCGCCGAGGTGCGTATCACCGTTCGTCGATTTGACTTCAAAAACACCGTCACCCAATTCAAGGATCGAAATATCGAACGTACCGCCGCCCAAATCGTATACAGCGATCGTTTTTTCGGTTTTCTGGTCTTTATTAAAACCGTACGCCAAAGAGGCTGCAGTCGGTTCGTTGATAATGCGCTTGACGTCGAGCCCCGCAATTTTACCGGCGTCTTTCGTCGCCTGACGCTGTGCGTCGTTAAAATACGCCGGAACGGTAATGACCGCTTCGGTAACGGTTTCTCCCAGATAATCTTCCGCCGTTTTCTTCATTTTCTGAAGGATAAACGCGCTGATTTCCTGAGGCGAATACTGTTTGCCTTCAATGTCGATGCGGACGTCTTCACCGTGGTCGACGACTTTGTAAGGCACCATTTTTGCTTCGCCGGACAATTCGCTGTAGCGATGTCCGATAAACCGTTTAATGGAATAAACGGTGTTTTCCGGATTCGTTACCATCTGGTTTTTTGCCGGCTGACCGACGACGCGTTCACCTTTCGCCGTAAAACCGACGATAGACGGTGTGGTGCGGCCGCCCTCCGAATTCTGTATGACGACCGGCTCTCCGCCTTCCATAACGGCGACGCACGAGTTCGTTGTTCCCAAGTCAATACCAATAATTTTTCCCATAATTTTATCTCCTCTTCTGCTGCACGTCCCGCAGCAAAATCATTCCGTACTATATTTTGGAAGAATCGGCGTTTTCTTCCGCTGCAACTGAACCGTCGGGCATTTGCACCATTACTTTGGCGTGGCGAATCACCCGATCTTTCAATTTGTATCCTTTTAAATATATTTCCGAACAGATGGGTTCGGCAACCGGCCCGTTTGAACTTCCGATCGCTTCATGCACATTCGGATCGAACGAATCGCCTTTAGCGCCGTAACCGCTCAGATTATATTTCGTTTCAAGCATCGATACCAAACGGTCTTTCGTCATCTGAACGCCTTCCACGACGGACTGCACGTCCGTTGCGTTTCGTGCCGATTCGAGCGCCCGGTCAAAATTGTCGAGGCTTTCCAAAAGATCCGACAGCAGATTCGTATTCGCATAGTCGAACGCATCCTGTTTTTCACGGATCATCCGTTTCCGATAATTATCGAAATCGGCAACTTTCCGCAGATACTGATCTTTCAGTTCCGCGTTTTCCTTTTCAAGGGCACTGATTCGCTCTTCCGCAGTCGGTTCAGCCGGAACATCCTGCCCGTTTGCTTCCGATTCGGCGGGCGCGGCGTCCGTTTCTGCCTGCGCGGCTTTTACTTCGGCCTCTTCCCCTCCCGCAGACGCACGCTGCGTTTGTTCTTCGGCAGGCGTTTTCTGCTTTTCACCCTTATGCTCTTTCATCTGTACGTCACATCCTGTCTTATGTTATCTTAATATAGATAAGATACTAATATAATATAAAAAACGTCAACTTTTTTATCCGCAATTATATGATTTTGCAGTCGGGATACGGCTCGCCGTCGGGCGCATACGCCGTATAAATTTTGACACGGCAGGATTCCATGCATACGTTCTCCGAAAACGATACGATATCCGACGCGTACGGAGACCCCAGATCGTCGGGATGAAACGAAAGTTCCAATTCACATTCCTCGCGTTCCCCGGCAAGGCGAGAAAACGCGCCGTTCAAGCGCACCACATCGTTTACGACCGGCAGCAAATGTGCAACCCGTTTTTCTTCATATTTAAAGTGCAAAAAATGCAGCTGCATCCGCTCGATCTCCGCATGTCCCGCCGCGCCCGGATCGAATCCCGTTTCCCGATCACAATTGTTGCAGCGAAGCCATTCGGCAAAATCGGCGAAAAAACGCGCCGGCGTTATACGAAGGGGTTTCAGGACGCTCAAAAACCACGGAACGGCGCGTCCCGCCGAATAAAACACGGTGCAGGCGAACGCGGCGGCGGCGGCCGATACGATATCCTGCGCCGCGTAATACTGCGTTGCCCCCGGTAATCCGCGGGCTTCAAGCTGGGGAAAATCTAAATGATTCGGATACAGGGAAACGGCAAAATCGAGCCGTTCACGGAACAGTTTGACCGTATCCGCGTTTCCGCACGCAATATCCGTTTCAAAACCGAACACCAAACCGGAAGCGTTCAATATGTCGGCCTTTCGGGCGAGGCGTTTTTTATCCTGCGCCGTTAAAAACGGAATTCCGATTTGCAGAGAACAATAAAGCCGTGCGAACGCGGCGCATACGTCCCGATCTACGACAAAATCGTCGAGATACACCGTATAAAATACGTCGGGCGCGTGGCGGTACGCAGCTTCCAAAAATCGAAGCAGCCGTTCTTTTGAAGAAGTTACGCCGGGATCGTGGACGGTCAGTTTCGTAACGCCTTTACCCGCAAGCAGCGGCAATTCGGCCTCCAAACCGGAAGCGGAAAAACGATATTCTTTTTCGGACGGCGCTGATTCATCCGCTGATGCCGGATGAAAAGCGGAAGCCGTGTGCGGATTGTGCGGCATCGGCGGCTTATAACAGCTGAATGCCGGCTTTACGGCACGCGTCGCTCATGGCGGCGGGCCACACGCTTACCTGCGTTTCACCGATGTGCGCCTTGCGCAGAAAGTACATGCACAGACGTGATTGGCCGATACCGCCGCCCATCGTTTGTGTCAGAGAACCGTTCAGCAGCCTCGAATGGAAATACAGTTTTTCCCGTTCGGAACAGCCGCGCTCGGCAAGCTGAATCCGAAGCGATTCGGGAGAAACGCGGATTCCCATTGAAGACAATTCAAACGCGCATTTCAGCACCGGATTCCACACGAGCAGATCGCCGTTCAAACCGCGATGCCCGTCGCCGGATTCGGTAATCCAGTCGTCGTAATCGGGCGCCCGACCGTCGTGCGGTTCACCGTCCGCAAGTTTTCCGCCGATACCGATGATAAAAACGGCGCCGTATTTTTCGGCGGCAACGTTTTCGCGCTCTTTCGGCGCCAATTTCGGATAGGCTTTCTGGAGATCTTCGGCATAAACGAACGTTATATCGTCCGGCAAAACCGGTTCAATACATTCATACCGGTCGTAAATGAAAAATTCAGTCCGTTTGAGACAGCGGAAAATGCGCTTTACCGTTTCACGCAGATAATACACGGTGCGATCACTTTCGGCAATCGCCAGTTCCCAGTCCCACTGATCCACGTATAACGAATGGATATTGTCCAGTTCTTCATCCGCACGAAGCGCGTTCATATCGGTATAGATGCCGAATCCCGGATTCAAATGCAGATCGGAAACTTTAACGCGCTTCCACTTTGCCAGCGAATGAACGATTTCCATCTGAGCTTCATCCATATCCTTTACCGGAAAGGTCACGGGACGTTCAACGCCGTTCAGATCATCGTTCAGCCCGGTACCGCGGGGAACGAATAAAGGAGCGGTAACGCGGGTCAGATTCAATTCGGTTGAAAGCGTGAGCTGAAAAAAATCTTTAATCAGCACGATTGCGTGTTCCGTTTCTTTTACGGAAAGAAGCGGCCGGTAGTTTTCGGGGATTACGAGCTGGGACATACATTTCCTCAAATACGATTAAAATCTTCGGGGTATCATATCACCATCTGCAGTATTTGTAAAGCTGCAGAAACAGTCTGATCGGGAAGCGGCATTTTTCCGCAGCGTGCGAGTGCGGCCTTTTATGCAATTAGCCGAATGATTCGCGTGCGTTCAGCGGCGCAGTTCCGCTTGCAACTGCCGCCCGTTTTTCATACAATAGGCGGTATGTCTGTAAATCTCCGAGACGAACTGAATCAGGAACAATACGAAGCGGTCACTACGACCGAAGGCGCGCTGCTCATAATAGCCGGCGCCGGCAGCGGTAAAACGCGCGTCATCACGTTCCGCATCGCCCACATGCTCGACAAGGGCATACCGCAAAGCCAGATTCTGGCACTGACCTTTACGAATAAAGCCGCCCGCGAAATGGAAGAACGGGTTAAAGAGCATACCGGTAAAAAACTGCAAAACCTGACGGTATCCACGTTTCACGCGTTCGGCGTCAAAATATTGCGGCAGGATATAGAGCAGCTCGGCTGGCGTCCCAATTTTTCCATTTACGATGAAACCGATCGCAATCAGCTTATAAAGGAAACGGGACGCGAACTCGGATTTACCGCCGACGCGCTCGACGTGTATAAAGTCGGCAGTCTGTTTTCAAATATCAAAATCGGCCGATGGAGCTGGGACAGTTCCGACAGCAAAACGCGCGGAAACGACCAATACCGCACATTGTACGAAGAATACCAATCAGGGCTCAAATTATACAACGCCGTCGATTTCGACGATTTGATCACACTGCCGATCAAACTGTTCAAAGAACATCCCGACGTACTCGCCAAATACCGCGAGCGCTACAAATACATCATGGTGGACGAATTTCAGGATACGTCGATCCAGCAGTACGAGTTCATGCATCTGCTCGCGGATAAAAACGTCGCCGTCGTCGGCGACGACGATCAGTCCATTTATTCATGGCGCGGCGCAAATTACGAAAACATCAGGATGTTCGAGCGTGATTTTCCCGACGTCAAGGAAATCCGGCTCGAACAGAATTACCGATCCACAGAAACCATTCTCGCCGCCGCGAACGGCGTCATTTCGCACAACACGAACCGCAAAGACAAATCGCTGTGGTCGGGAAACGGTTCGGGCAAGCCCATCGAAATCTATCTGCCCGAAAACGAAGCGGCCGAAGCCGATTTTATCGCCGAAAGCATTCAGGGAATATGCATGGCCGAAAAACGCAAATACGACGACTTCGGCGTACTGATGCGGGCAAACACGCAAAGCCGCGCGCTTGAAGAAGCGTTTCTTGAAGCGAACATCCCGTATACGATGAGCGGCGGTACGAGTTTTTTCCAGCGCAAGGAAATAAAAGACGTCATAAGCTACCTGCGCGTCTGCGCGAATCACGACGACGACATAAATCTGCTGCGCATTATCAACACGCCGCGGCGCGGTATCGGACGTAAAACGATCGAAGACATAAACGCCGTCGCCAACGAGCGCAAATGTTCTTTGTGGGACGCCATAAACGCAATTCTCGGAACGAAAGCCGCGCGCGTACCGGAATCGTACGGCGACGATGAAGACGGCGAATCGGAAAACTTCGGCACCGGTTCACCCGAATCGGGACTTTTCGGCGATATGGACGGTGCGAATGCGGGAATCGGCGGCGTTGTCAGTGAAAAAACCCGCGAAGACCTCGCTTCGTTCGTGCAGCTTATCACGACGCAGCGCGCATTGCTGCTCGGCGGTAAAGGGCTCGCAAAAAAAGCGCGCGCACTGGTCGACGAAATCGGCTATTGGGATTATCTTATCGGCGAATACCAGAAAAACGAAAAGGCGGCGCGCTTCAAATTCCTGAACATCGAAAGCCTCATCCAATCGATGGAAGCCTGGGAAAACAATCCGGACAACTTCGACCCGTCGCTGTTCAATTATCTGAACAGGATCACGCTGCTGTCGCGCGACGATATGGAAGACGATTCCCTGAAAGGAAAAGTAAATCTCATGACTATCCACGCGTCTAAAGGGCTTGAATTTCCGGTCGTGTTCATCGCCGGAGCCGAGGACGGTATCATTCCCCACGCGCGCAGCATCGAAGACGGCGAAGAAAACGTTGAAGAAGAGCGCCGCCTTTTTTACGTCGCAATCACGCGCGCGCGCGATAAACTGTTCATTTCAAGCTGCCGCAAACGGCGCAAAATGCAGTCCGTCGTCGAATGCACGCCGTCGCGGTTTCTGGACGAAATTCCCGAACACCTCGTCGAATATCACGAACCGACGGCGGCGGTCGATACTTCGACGGCAAAAGACATTCTTGAAGCGATGAAACTTAAATTCACCAAATAGCATACCGGTTTTCAGCGAATCGCGCGTTTCTCCGCAGTCTGCACCGCACGGATTATACGTTTTAATCATTTTTTCACACATTTTTAACGGAAAACTTATATTGTTAAAATATGATTAATAACGTTAGCCGGACGAAATCGTTGCGAACTGTCTGTGCCTATTCAGGAGGAACCGTATGGAAATTATAACGAACGTGCTTATTTTGCTGAAAATTTTGGGCCTTGCAATCGTCGGAAGCCTCGGCTTGTGTTTAGCAGTATCGATGCTCGCCGGCTTGCTCGAAAAAATCGAAGGCGTACCGTCCGATAACTGAAAAAAATTTCGGCAGCGCTTCAATTTACCGCGATTGGTAATCGCGATTTAAATTATATTTGACAGAGCCGCCGTTTTTAATTATCATATAACGATTATGAGTGTATCATTATTACTAATCGACCCGCAAAATGATTTTTGCTCGCCCGACGGTACGTTATATGTTCCGGGTGCCGAGTTCGACTGTAAACGGATCGCGTCTTTTATCGACGCGAATTCCGACGCTATCGATTCCATCCACATATCGCTTGATACGCATCCGTTTTATCACATTGCGCATCCCGTTTTCTGGAAAGATAAAAACGGAAACCAGCCGGCGCCGTATACGATGATTTCGCATACGAATTTTGCCGCCGGCGAATACCGCCCTATGGACGAATCGCTTGAAAAACGCGCGGAAGAATATCTGCTGAATTTGGAATCACGCGGAAGATACACGCTTACCGTTTGGCCGCCCCACTGTCTGATAGCAACGCCGGGAGCATGCGTGAACAAGGATTTGTGGAACGCGGCGCATCGTTGGGAACTGGCGCATCCGGGCAAATCGATCGATTACGTACAGAAAGCGGTGAATCCGCTCACGGAGCATTACAGCATCGTGCAGGCTGAAGTTCCCGATCCTGAAGACGAATCGACGCGCACCAATTTCGCACTCATCGACAAAATAAAAAACACCCGCATCATCGTTGCCGGTGAAGCGTTATCCCACTGCGTGTCGAATACGATCCGCGACTTGTGCGTATATCTTCCGGCAGCGCAGATCACGCTGCTGAGCGACTGCGTTTCAAACGTTACCGGATTTGAATATATCAGCCAGGAATTTCTGGAAGAATACGGTGCGAAAGGAATGCAGACTGCGCAATCCGTGCAGCTCGCTTTATAAACATCGGCGCAGCGCATGACACGGATCGTAACTATAGAAAAACTGATTACCGGCGGCGACGGCCTTGCAAAAATCGACGGCAAATCGGTGTTCGTTCCGGGAGTGATTCCCGGAGAAACCGCTGAAATCGAAATAACGGGCGTGCATAAAGATTACGACACGGCGCGGCTCGTGCGCGTCGCGGAACCCTCCCCGTTCAGAATCGAAAATTCGTGTCCGTATTACGGCCGCTGCGGCGGTTGCAACATGCGCCATATCGCACCTGCATATCAGCAGGAACTCAGGACGCGCATACTCGGCGATCTGTTCAAACGCGAAAATATTGAAATTCCTTCCTTAGAAATCATTTCAGGCAGTACCGATTCGTACCGCTGCCGTTTTCAGCTTCACGACGGAGGTTTGAAAAGCAGATCCGGCAGCGAAATCGTTCCGATAGCGGACTGTCCGGTTGCAACGGAAGAAATACGTTCCTGGATGAGGCAGACGCCGTGCGAACACAGACCGCGCGGACGGGTGCATCTGTTCGGCGACCGGCGCGTCGAAACGGAGGCCGGCGTTCAGCAGCGTTTTCCGAACGTACTGCTCGCACGGGAAACCGCGCAGCCCGAAACGAAACGGATAATCGGCAAAACCGGGCGGCCGGTAAAAGATACGGTGAAAAAAAGGTTTTCCGGTACCGTGTATGCACCGGAAAACGTGTGTACGGTCGCTTTGCAGCCGCACGAAACGGCTGATCGATCGGAAAATCAGGAAAAAACACGTGAAGCAAAACGGATTTCGTTCGACGTACGCGGATTTTTCCAATCAAATCTGGAAGTGCTTGAAAAAACCGTTTTTGAAATATGCCGCTTTGCCGGTACGGGACGAATGCTCGACCTGTACAGCGGCGCGGGAACGTTTTCAGTGTTTCTTGCGGAAACGGCATCCGCCGTTACGCTCGTAGAACACAACCGGGACGCGCTCGCGTTCGCCGAACGGAACCTGACCGGCGTACCGCACACTTCTTACGGAATCAGCGGAAGCAAATGGATCACCGCGTACGCGGAACCGGATATCCGGGCAAACGGACCGTACGACTGCGCCGTCGTAGATCCGCCGCGCAGCGGGATGGAAAAAGATGTCCGGAACTTTTTAGGCCGCTCAGCCGTACCGCGCGTCTGCTCCGTTTCCTGCGATCCCGCCACGCAGGCGCGCGATTGCAGCGCGCTCATACGGGCCGGATATGAATTGAAAAAACTGTATCTGCTCGATTTTTATCCGCAGACGAGTCATATTGAAAGTCTGGCGCTCTTAGAAAAAAACGTATGAAGCCGAACGTCCCGCAGCTGGCGGCGCTCGTACTGCTGCTGACCGGCGCCGTTTATGCAGCGCAGCAGCAGCCGGCGGCAGTTCCCGGCTGGCAGCTCGTAAGCGGCGGAAGCGCCGTCGCGCAGCCGGTAAAAACGGATTACGGATTCGCCGTACTGCTCGAAGGCAGGGCGATCGCGGCGGCCACCGCCGACGGTACGCTGCTTTGGGAAAAAAGCCTGCCCGGCAAACCGGAACCTTTTTTGGGTGTCGGCAGCGGTAATTTTTTATACGCGGTTACCGACCGCCGGTTCCTTTCCGCATATAATCCGAGCGGGCTGCGATTGTGGACGGTTCAGCTGCCGTCGGACATCGTTTCGGCACCGCTGCAAGGGCGGGACGGGCGGATATTCGTGCAGTGCGCCGACGGCGTCGGCTGTTACGGCGTTACCGGCGTTCAAAAATGGTTCGTTCAGGCCGGAGAACCGGCGGAATTTCCGCTGTACGAGCTTGAGGACGGCAGCCTGCTGCACATCCAACGTAAAACGGTCAGCGGAGGCAGTACGGCGCTCAGACTGTCGCCGTTCGGCGCCGTGATTGAAGAGATAACGTTTACCGGGCGCATCCGAAGCGCGGCCTGCTCACCGTACGGCGTCATCCTCGTATTCGACGACGGCAGCACCGGCTGCTGTTCGTCACCGGACAACGCGGCCGAAACCCGCTGGATGCTGCAGCCGGACGCCGTCGTGCCGGACGGCAGCGCGGTGCTCCTCGTCGATGAAAAGAACGGTACGGGCTGCTATATCTCGGCCGCAGGTTCGGCGGCTGCAGGTTCGCCAGCGATAGGCTCGGCAAACTGCGCGTTCGTCGATTTACGTACCGGAACAATCAAAAACCGTATTATAGGGATTCCCGTCAACGCAAACCGCCTCACCTGCGCGCAGTTTTCGGATAAGACGCTCGTACTGTGCGACACGGACACAGCGGCGGCATACGAGGAAACGGGACGGAACCTCTGGCAGACGCAGATTCCCTCCCGCAGCCCCTGGGCGTATCTGCTGTATCTCGACAACGGCTATTTAACCGTATTTGAAAAAAATACCTGGATAACGTCCGCGTACCGGATGGTGCAGACTGTGGGAGCACCGAGCGCCGCTACCGGAAAAAAAACGCCGGCAACTCCGGCGTATCCGATATATACGGAAACGGTGCCGACCGCGGCGTACGGCAAACGCATCGATGAGAATACGTATCGAACCATGCGTGCCTCGCTGCAGACGGGAAATTACGGTACTGCCGAAGCGCAGTGGATACCGCTCGTCGCCGCCGAAATTCACCAGCTCCGAAGCCGATTCACGAAGCGGAACGGGAACTCGCGTCAGGACGTAACGATATTCGACACCGACGCGGTTTACGCGGAAAACGTCGTCACCCTTGCCGGAACGTTCGGTACGCGGACGTTTACGGCGGACATCGCCGCTCTCCTGACGACCGAAACCGACGGCAGCATGATTTCGGCCGTCCTGCACGCTGCCGCACAGACCGCCTACGATCCGGACGGCGCAATGCTGAACGCGATTCTGCAGCTGATTCACAAAAAAACGACCGTTACAAATCGTCGCGTCGCAAAAGACGCGTGCGACGCCGTGTACGAAATCTGCCGATTTATGGGCAAGCCGGCGCTTTTTTCAAAAGGTATCGATATTTTGCGGTATTTTTTCTATCCGCAGTTCGATCGGGAAATAAAAGAATACGCCTCCGAAACGATGCAGAAAATAATATCGCTGCAAATGTAGCACAGGCAGTATTTTCATGATATAATTACAACGTTTGGCGGTATTCACACGCCGTATCACAAGGAGATTGAAGGAACCATGTCGAAAAGACTTTTTTCTGCAGTATTCGCTGCACTACTGGTATGCGCGCTGCCCTTTTCCGCCGCAGCGCTTGAAGTCGATCAGCAGGAACTGGAAAGTGTTTCAGCGGCCGATACGATCGTGTTCGTCAACTACACGGGACCGCACGCAGTCATCGATTCGGTGGATCAGATAAAAGGAATCGGTTCTTCTCTTGGAAACGTAATCGCCTCCGATCCGGCAGCAGCTGAAGCGGGGCTTTCATCACGCTATTACGTAATCCACGCAGTCGATCCGAACATTGCCGCGGGACTCGACGCCGATATCCTGATTTTGGGGGAAAACGCGACGGTCGACCATATCCGCAACCTGCGCCGGATCATCGCGGCGTACTTGTCGTCTGCGTACGGTTATACGGAAAAAGACGCCGAAACGCTCGCCGTGTTCATCACCGTATACAACGCCGTATATCGCGGCGACACGGCTTCCTTCAGCGCAAAATACAAACCGGCCGTTACGAAACATCTGAGTGCGGAGAAAGCCGGTCTCGCGCTCAATTATCAGGATTGGCCCGGAAAATCGCAGATAGTAATCCCGTTGGCAAATCCGGCGGGAGGGCTCGGTACGGTCGACACGACGATCATTTCCGACAAACAGGTCGTCCAATCGATGCGCGAAGAAGAAGACAAAGGTGTGGACGTCCGTAAGGATATGGTAGATATCAAAGAGCGCGAAGCCGACGCGGCGGCGGAACAGGCTGCCGACGCGCAAAAACAGGCTGCGCAGGCTGCCGTAAAACAGAAAGAAGAAGAACAGAAACAGACGCAGGCGGTGAAAGAAGCCGAAACGGCGCAAAAACAGGCCGAAACGGCGCAAAAGGAAGCTGCCGCAAACCCCGACGACGCACAGGCGCAGCAGCGGGCTGCGGAAACCGCTGCGGAAGCGGAAACGAAACGGCAGGCTGCCGAAGCGCAAACCGCGAAGGCTGAAGAACAGAAACAGATAGCGGAAGAAAAACGCACGACGGCTGCCGAACAGCAAGCCGCCGCCGATAAAAAACGCGAAGAAGCGCGCACTGACCGAACGGAAATCGCAAAAGACCAGCAGCAGCTGATTGCCGAAACGGCGGAGCCGCCGGTCAACGCAGCCTACGGACTGAAAATGCTCGACGACACGTTTTCCGTCATGGTCAAACTGAACGCCGCCACCGGACAGGTCATCCGGCAGTCGCCCGTAACGGTCGTCCGCGGCAGGACGCTGCTGCCCGCCGGCGAAAACTATATGGCGGTCGCCGGACAGACCGGCGGCAACGCGGCAGTCAAACTCGTACTCCTCGACACGGTGAATATGGAAATCGTTGCGGAAAGCAAAGAACAAGCGGCGGAAAAATCGGTTCTCATTCGGGACGGAAACGACTTTTACGCCGTCGTGCAGGATCAGACCGGCTGGATCGTCGGCAAATACGACGCGGCGCTGTCGCTGACGTTAAAATCGAAGATTACCGTACATCCTGCGACGCCTATCGTCGTAACGGACGCCGGTATCTGCGTAACCGACACCGCCGGCAATGCGAAGCTGCTCAAAAAAACAGATCTGACGGAAGTCAAATAGAAAACGGTATTAAAAAAGCAAACGGCGGCTTTGAATCAACGATCAAAGCCGCCTGCGTTATGAGCCGGAGTGCGGCGCGAACTGTTTTACGATTTCAAGCGGAAACATCGTGCGTTCGGCAACCGATTCCGCCGGCATTCCCTGACTGAAAAAACGTGTGATAACCGTATGCATAGTTTCGGCAATTTCCGAGATATGCCCGTCGGGGTCGTATATGCGAAGGCCGCGCTGCCCCCACGGATACTCCCTGATTTCATGCACCCACTGCAGACCGGATACCGCTTTCAGCTCGGCATGAATTTTGTCCAAATCTTCCGTTTCAAAATAGATTTGAAAATTATGCGGACGCGCTTTTACAATGACAGCCGACGTACCGATAAGTTCGGCATATCCTTGCTGCAGAGAAAAACCCTCAAATGTTACATGAACTCCGATATCCATGACGACTTTCTGATGAAGTACGCTTTCATAAAAATGCTTTGATGCGGCTATATCGCTGATCGCTAAAAGACACCCTTGATATTTCACGTTTCATTCCTCCTATGAGGATACTGTATCGTATAGCTCCGCTCCGTCATAGTAAAAATCGGACATCGTTTTTACATATGTTTGAGGACTGACGCCGCTGATAGCCTTGAAATCCTTATCGAAGTGGGCTTGATCGAAATAGCCGGCATTCTGTGACAACTGCGCAAAGAAACAAGGTGATTTTTGAATCTGCTGCAGTACATAATTAAAACGGGTTAAGCGTGCGTAATTTTTGACAGTTGTTCCGATCTGCGAAAGAAACAGGCGGTTCAGATGTCGTTCGCTACAATTTGATTGCCGGGCAATTTCAGTCACACGTACGCACCCGTGACTGCCGGAAATAACGTTTGAAGCCAGCAGCAAAGAGTCCGAAACGATACGTTTTTCCGCGCGTCCGTACAATATTTTCTCACAGGCATTCACTAACTCGGTTACGGTTTTTGATGTCATAAAAGCCTGATACAGAGAATTGCAAAGCCCGCTGTCGATATCCCTAAGGCAAAGACGTTTACCGGCAAACTCAGACTGATTTTGGCGTGTTATCTGATACAGACCGAAAGGCGAAAGCTGGATAAGCAGCAGAATACGGTAAGCGTTCGGTTCCGCACCTAACAGAACGGGAGACAAAGACGCACCCCAGAGTTCGGGGATTACGGCACTACCGTCGAACGCAAGCGACAGCGTTCCGCATGCGTTCGGCATGAGCGTGTATTGAGGCGCGAACGTATCCTCTGCCGGAAATATGACATTGTAATATGAAATACAATTTCTCAATCCTGCGCGAGAGGGCATTATATTGAACAGGCTGTCATGACTGATAATCAAAACGTTACGCTTTGGCCGTTATCGCTGTTTGTTGAACAGATTTTTCAACGAATCCGCCGCCGCCTCGGCTGCCGAAGCCGCGGCGTCTTTTACGGCATCCTGCGCCGCCTGTTTTAATTTGTCCTCGCCTTCTTTCTTTTTCCGTTCCAATTCGGTTTTAAAATCGTCGAGTTTACCGGCCTGAGTTTCTATCCGGTTTTTCAGCTCGGTAAAAGAAGAAAACTGACCGGTAACACCGGAAAGCGCGGATTCAAGAGATTCTTTTACCTGAGCGGCAGCGGATTCTTTGAGCGCTCCCAATTCGTCGTTCATCAGCTTCTGCAATATCGCGGCACAGCGCCGGTCTATATCCGATGTTACGCCCAATGACAAACCGGCGGCGTCGGAATAGGACGCGCGAACGCCCGCTTCTATCGATGAAAACTGGGCAAGCGCTTTCGCATACAAATTCGAAGCGAACGCCGGCTCGAACGCAGCCGCCGTAATCGAAACGGGATCGAGCAAAACGCCGCCGGTCAGCGCGAAACCGCCGTTTTCGGCACAGGCGAGCTCAGCGGAAAAAGAACCCGTTCCCGCAACGGTCGGAACGCCGGGAACAGCTTCCGCGTCGGGAACGGAAACCGTTACCGGATATCCGGAACCGGTGTACGAAAGAGACAGCAGCGACCCGGTTCGTTCCGTACGAACGTCGAACGTTCCGTCCAGCGCGTCTTTCATCGCTCCGTGCACCGCCGACACCTTAAAAGTAACCGGTTTCCCCCATTTATCCATATCGCTGCACACGTCCGACACCGAAATATCGAGCGAAAAGCGCTCGCCGGAACCGGAACCGTGTATCTTCTTTATCAAAAAATCGGGCGTCGTATCCTTGCGGAAATCGACAGTCCGCCCTGAGTATCGGGCAACCGCAGAATTCGACTTTTTGACTTTTTTTGCCGAATCGTCTTTCAGATACCCCGCGTATTCTTTCGCGTATGAAAGAACCTGCTGCACGACCGGATAATAGTTTCCCACTAAGTCGGCACACACGGAGTTGAAAGTTTCCGTTAAAAAGTTCTGTCCGTCTTTGACGGTAAACGACGTGATTTTATTTATTTCTTTATTTACGAACGAATAATCGGCCTGTACGGCTTTTTCAAGCTGAGCCGAATATTTTTTCACTTTTTCCGAATCGCGTTTGAGCATGTCGAGCGTCCGCTCAGTTTCTTTTTGCAGAGCCGTAACGCTGTTCACGGCGGCGGATATCCGCTCGATTGCCGTTTTGATTTTTTGGGGATCGGACTGGATGCTCTGCCAATCGAATTCAAGCACCGTCCGGCCGTCGGCAATAACTTCGTTCACCGAATCGGCCAGAATGTCCGGCGTTTCCGTCCAGGCAGGAACGATCTGTTCCATTTCGGCGGAAACGGTTCGGGCGAGTTCCGGAGATTTGAGCTGCGCGTAATAATTTTCAAGCAGCGATTCCGGATCGTATTGTGCGAATATATGCGCGATACTGTTTTCGGCAACGGCTTTTTTCTGCGCCGCGAACGTTTCCAGTTCCAGCTGAAACTGGCTTTTCGGTTTTTCGGGCGCGCTTTCTTTCCGCTTGGCGGGTTTCACCGGCAGCGTTCCGTCCGTTTTTCTCGGCGTACCGAGTCTGATGCCTGCAAGTTCCAAAACGTCGGCGGCGAACCGCTTTTTCAGCAACTGCACCAAATCGAAATCGAGCGTCAGCGCGTCGACTTCAAACAGATTCGTCATCGGCTCGTTTTTGTCGGCGACGGCGAGAGCTCGTACGGAAAACCGTGAATCGAGAATTCCCAAATGGACGGAACCGATATCGCATTTCGCCTGAAACACCGATTCAAGGCCGGCCCGGATGCCTTTTTTGATCATCGCATCTTTAAAAAGGAAAACGGTCAGAACCAGCGCGGCGATCACGCCGACGAAAGCCGCAAGCGGCACCCATTTGATCCGCGACTTCTGCTTTTTGATCTGCTTCGCAAGCAGTTTCAAACGGACGCAGTCTTTTTTGGAAAAAGTACGGTCGCACGGAATCTGAAAAAACGTTTTTTTCCCCGCGGAAACCGGCTCGAACAGCGATTCCACGAATTCACGGTCTTTGGCAATGAACAGCCGCTTCCGGATTTTTTTTGAAAAGGAACGCTCCGTATATTTTTTTCTGAACAATCCCGGTAATTTTTTTACCGGAACCGTTTTTTTATCCGCCGCAGAGCGGGATTCTTTACGGACGGCCGGTACGGCCGCTTCAGGCTGCCCGACGGATTTTTTTTTGCTCCGGCCGGGAGTCTTATCCGATTTTTTTTCCATACCCTGTATCCCCCGAATTCCCTATTTACCCGATTCCGCGATTCCGGCGGAAACGGAAACGATTTTCCGCACCAACGGAAGTTTTTTGAACGCCACCCAGGCTTTTGACGAAACGATCTTCGGCGCGACGCACGTCCGCCATACCCGCACGATCAGCCGGGTCAGTGCGTACACCGGAACGTACAGCAGCAGTCCCGCCGCAAGACTGCCCATCACGACCGTATTGTTGAATTTGGTGAATGCGACGAACGGAATATCGAGCAGCGTCCGAAATGCGGGAATCAGCGGCTGCCACGACAGAATCCGGTATCCCACGGAATCCAGCAGCATATCGGCGGACGGAACGCACAGCGAAACGCCGAGAATGACCAGAAAATAAGCGCTTTTATTGATCCGCACGAACAGGAAAAAAACGAACAGCAAATACCACAGCGCGTTGTTTTTCGGCATAAGACCGAGCAGAACCCCGATCGCCGCCGCGTGGGCAATTTCTCCCGGATGCGAATTGCTGTTCAAAGATGAAAAGAATTTAACGATAAATTTCAACATAGCCGTATTCCTTAAAAATGAAGCTGCGGAACGTCCGCCGCTTCATATGATTTAACGTCCGGCAAGCGCGCGTTTATATACGTCCAGATATTTTTCCGCCGCAACGTCCCAGCCGAACTGCTGTTTCATGCCGCGCAGCCGCATCTGTTTGATGTGCTCTTTTTTATTGTACCACGCGTACATCGCCCAGCCGACCGTATCGAAGACGCTCTGCGGCGTCAGTTCGTCGAACATAAAACCGGTGCCGTCTCCGGTCTGCTCGTTATAATTCTGCACCGTGTCGGCCAGCCCGCCCGTCCGATGGACGATCGGCAGCGTTCCGTACAGCAGCGAATACATCTGATTGAGGCCGCACGGTTCGTAACGCGACGGCATCAAAAAGAAATCGCTTCCGGCTTCAATCTGGTGGCTCAGCGATTCGTCGTATCCGACGTACGCTTTCAGATTGGGCAGCTTCGATTCGAGCGAACGCAATTCGTCTTCGCACCAGCGCTCGCCCGCTCCCAAAACGACCACTTGCAGTTTCATTTCCGAACAGATGCGGTACATGCTGCCGTACGTCGGCGCGAACAGTTCGGCGACACCTTTCTGATCAGCAAGCCGCGTTATGATCCCGATGAGCGGCACTTCGGGATCGACGGGCAACCCCATGCGCTGCTGCAAAGCGGCTTTATTCACGTCCTTTTTGGTGATCGTTTTCGCCGTATACTTCGCCGCGATCAGCGGATCTTTCGCAGGATTCCAAACGTCGGTGTCCACGCCGTTCAGTATGCCCACCAAATCCGCGCTCCGGTACCGCAGCAGCGAATCCATTCGGAAACCGGCGGCAGGCGACTGGATCTCGTGCGCGTACGTCGGCGATACGGTGGTCAGCATGTCGGCGGAAGTCAGACCCGCTTTCAAAAAATTCATCCGGTCCCAGTCTTCAAATCCCGCGGCGTAAAAACAGTTCCAGTCGAGTCCGGTTGCCGGATAGTTGTGTTTACCGTACACACCCTGATATCCCAAATTGTGAATCGTAAACACGCTGCCGGTCTTTTCAAAACCGTCGTGCCGTTCCGCGAATTTCAGCAGAACGGGAGCCAGCGCCGCGGACCAGTCGTGTGCGTGAACGACGTCCGGATACCAGTCCAGTTTACGGCACAGCTGAAACGCACCGTGGCACAAAATGGAAAAACGGTACGGATTGTCGTGAAAATCGGATTCCGACGGCGTACCGTATACGCCGTCGCGTCCGAAACTCTGCTCGTGATCGATAAAATAAACCGGAAGATTTTCCGTTCCCGGCATAACGGCCGAATACACGGCGGTCCAAGCTTCCGTATAACCGGCGGAAACGCCCATCGGTCCGGGCAGCTGCGTCAATTTGGAACGGTCGATTTTATAATACCGGGGCATGACGATTCTGACGTCGTGTCCCAGTTTGTGCAGAACGATCGCGAGAGCGGACACCGCGTCGGCAAGGCCGCCGGTTTTTGCGAAAGGAACAGCTTCAGCCGAAACCATCAGAATTTTCATACGAAATCTCCCTGTCAAACTAAAATACTTCTGCGCTGCGTTCACGACAGGAATACAGCGCACACCGTATACGGCCGGCGGCGGCTAACGCTGCCACTCGGCGACGGCCTGCACCAGAGCGGCCCGTGAATTGCGGATGGTGGTTTCCGACGTGCAGTACGCCATGCGGAACCAACCCGGACAGCCGAACCCGGAACCCGGCGCACACAACACGCGGAAATTCTTCAAATGACCGCAGAATTCCCCGTCGTCGCCCCGCCAGGTTTCGCAAGCGGCCTGCGCCATTTGGGCCTTTTTCGGCGGCACTTTGCAGAACAGGTAAAACGCGCCTTCCGGTTCGGCAAAATCGATTCCCGCAGCCTTCAGCACGGCCATCAGCTGATCGCGCCGCAAAGCGTAAGACGAATAATCGGCGGGAGCGTTCCAGGAACGCTGCACCACGCGCTGAAAAAAAGCCGGCGCGTTGACGAAACCGAGCGTCCGCGTTGCAAAAACGCACGCGGCAACGAATTCCCGCGCGTCGGGACACGCCGGATTCACCGCGATGTAGCCGACGCGCTCGCCCGGCAAACTCAAATTTTTCGCAAAAGAAGAAAGCACGACGGCTGCATCGTACGCGGGAAAAACGGGGGCGACAGTCCTGTTTCCGTATACGATCGCCCGATACGGTTCGTCGCACAAAAGATACGGTGTGCGGCCGCACGAACGGGCGTGTGCGTTCAGTACGGCGGAAAGCGCCGCTATATCGGCCGCGCTGTAAATCTTTCCGGAAGGATTATTCGGCGAATTGATCAACACCGCTGCCGTTTTTCCGTTCAGCGCGGCGGCGATCGCGCCGGTATCGAGTGAAAAATCGGGTTTCGTCGGCACGGGAACGAGCGTTCCGCCGTGGTTGCGCACGTAATGTCCGTATTCGGCAAAATACGGCGCGGGAACGATGACTTCGTCTCCGGGCGACAGGATCGCCTTCATAACGCAGTTGAGCGCACCGGCGGCTCCTACGGACATGAGCGTACATTCGGCCGGAACCGTCACACCCTGTTCGCCGGATACTTTTTCCGCCATCGCGGCGCGCGTTTCGGGATAGCCCGCGTTCGGCATGTATCCGTGGCGGCCTTTGCATAAATCGGCTGCAACTTCGCGGATTGCCTCGATAACCTGCTCCGGTGGTTCCAAATCGGGATTTCCGATACTGAAATCATACACGTTGTCATCGCCGTACTGCTTTTTAAGCACCGCCCCTTCTTCAAACATTTTTCTTATTACGGACGCACCTTTACTGTTCATTATTTCTTTTATATACGGAGCTATCGGCATATGTAAACCTCACTTTATCGGTATCAGTATAGCACAAAATCCGAAAAAAGAAAGACGTTGCGCCCATAAAATACGGAAACCCGGACGTAAAACGGCGCGCGAAACACACCGCTTGAAAGGAGACATCGATTGTGTTATATTCTATTAAATAAAGCGAAAACGAAGTAACGATTCAACTGTAACTAACCGGCAACGGAAATATTCTATAAGTACGTTATTACGGCAAAAAACGGTGAGGCAGCCGGTGGAAATCGAACGCCCGGAGATTGACTTTTTATGGAGGATTTATGAAAAAACATACGGCGGCCGCGGCTGCAGTACTGTTCTGTCTCTTTCCGGCGGCGCTGAGCGCACAGCTGTTTAACGGAAATATGAGCCAAGCCGAACTGCAGCGTATCGCCAACGGTGAAATCGTCATCAGAAATATCGGCAAGGCAAAAAACATCGGTCTGAATCCGGTAAACGACACCGCGAAACGCGCGATCGATACGATAAAAGAGCTTGATCCGTCTTATCTTGCCGAAGTCATCCAGATCCGTCCGTACCACGGCAACGAATCGATCTTCGACACGCTGAAGCCGCTGCTGACCGACGTGGAATCATACGTGGGAATTCCCTACTATTCCGAACGGCATCAAAGATATTACGATCTGTATTCGTCCGCAGTCGTCAAATCCGTAAGCGAAACGGAGAACAGAACTGCGATGAACGCCGCGCTTGAAATGGACCCGTTCGGAATCATCGACACGGCGATTACGATAGACACGGCGCCGGAATCCTTATATTACGTTACGACGAATCTGAACAAGCTGAAAGCGTTCGATAAATACACGTGTGCGAAAGAGGAAAAAATGAAATCCGTTATCGCCGTATTCCGGTTTGACGATTTTATCGTATTATACGGAATCGGCGGCGTGGACGCACCGAATATCTTTTTCCTGAAAGACCGGATAGACACGTCGTTTATAAACAGAATAAAAACGTTCTGCAATTATATTTTTTCCAACTTATAAAGGAATGCATATGTTTACTGATGCGGTGATTCTTGCAGGCGGATTCGGTGAACGGCTGTGGCCGGCTTCCCAGCCGCATTGCCCGAAACAGTTTCTTTCGCTCGACGGAGGAATTTCGTTTTTACAGACTTCGCTATTGCGGGCGATAGCTTTACAGATTCCGGGAAAAATCATTCTCATTACCCGCAGGGATCTGCTTGAGCTCGCGGCGAATCACTGCCGGAACCTTGCCGAACACGCCGACGACGCGGTTCGCGAAAAAATCAAACGGGACGTGCTCGTCGTCGCGGAACCGAGTCCGAAACACACGGCCGCGCCGGTTATGCTCGCGTGCCGGCTGCTTGAAAAAATCGCGCCGGAAACGGATCATTCGATCATCGTTTTAACCAGCGATCACGTCATAAGTCCGATCGACGCGTTCGTCGCCGATTCGCAGAAAGCGTACGACATCGCACGTAAAGGAAACTTCGTCTGTTACGCCATCCGTCCGACGGAACCCGCAACCGGATTCGGTTATATAAAATCGGGCGAACCGCTCGCCGGCGACGGTTCTACATTTAAAATAGCCGCGTTCAAGGAAAAACCAGACGCACAGACGGCACAGCGATACCTCGACAGCGGCGAATATTGGTGGAACAGCGGAATGTTCGCGTTCACGTCCGCCTTTTTCAAAGCGGAAGCGAAACGTTTCGTGCCGGAAATGTACGAAGCGTTCAAGGCGCTGAAACACAGTCCGCTTCCGGTAACCGGATATTTCAACGGTATACCGTACGTCGAACGCTGGGACGGTATGAACGAAGCGTATGAACGGACGCCGGCAATATCGCTCGACACGGCCATTGCCGAACGGACGGATCGCGCCTGCGCGGTAAAAGCGTCCTTTTCATGGGACGACGTAGGCAGCTGGGATGCGTTTGAAAAATTTTTTACGGAAAGCCCGTCCAAAACGGCCGTGATAAGCAGCAAAAACTGTTTCGTCTATTCGGATATTCCCGTAGCGCTCTGCGGAGTCGACGATCTGATCATCGTCATCAAAAACGGAAACGCACTGGTCATGAAAAAAGGCTCCAGCGCGCTTGTCCGGGAAGCCGCGCAGAAAATAACGGCGGAATAACGGTATGCAAAACGCCGGCCGTAACGTGCACATCGTAGCTGAAGTCGGAACCGCCCACGAAGGCTCTTTGGACAAAGCCGCACAACTGATCCGCGCGGCAGCCGACGCCGGCGCCGATTTTATCAAATTCCAATGGGTGTATGCGGACGAGATTCTGCATCCCGACACGGGATACGTCGCGCTGCCCGGCGGGAACGTACGGCTGTACGACCGGTTCAAAGCGCTTGAAATGCCGGTTCCGTTTTTTGAAAAATTGCGCGACATGACCCGCGACGCCGGATGCGGTTTTATCTGCTCGCCGTTCGGGTTAAAAAGCCTTTCACAGCTGCTTGAATTACAACCGGACGCGGTTAAAATCGCGTCGCCGGAATTGAATCACTTTCCGTTGCTGAAAGCGCTTTCCGCGTACCGCGCGGAACGGATACGATCCGGCGAAGAACCGGTGCCGGTCGTATTGTCATCCGGCGTGGCGCGACTCGGCGATATGGAAAACGCGCTCGCGTGCTTTCCCGAATTTACACGAACCGATTCCGCACGAACCGAATCCGTACCAAACTCCGGTGCGTTGAATCTGCCCGAACGAACCGAAAAACGCAGCGAGTGCCGGAAACTGCCGCCGCTCACCCTGCTTCACTGCGTTACCAGCTATCCGGCTCCGGAAACGGAATATAACGTGCGACTCGTAAAAAATCTTTCCGCCGTATTCGGCATACCCGTTGGAATCAGCGATCACAGTCTCGACCCGATTCTGATACCGGCGCTCGCCGCCGCCTGCGGCGCGGTCATGATCGAAAAACACATAACGCTGAGCAGAACGGCGGCCGGGCTCGACGATCCGGTTGCGCTTGAGCCCGAACAGTTCCGCGCAATGACCGAATTCATCCGTAAAATGGAACGGACGAATACCGGCGAAGGAATCGACGGTGAAAAGTTCGTGCGAGAACTTGAAAAAAAGTACGGCAGCGGTATCGTCCGGCAGGCACTCGGAACCGGCATAAAACGGCTCGCCCCGGCGGAAACGGCGAATTACGGCCGAACGAACCGCTCCATACACCTGCTGCACGACATGAAAGCGGGATCGGTTCTGACGCCGGACAGCATCGCAGTTCTCCGCACCGAAAAGATATTGACGCCCGGACTGCCGCCTGAATTTCTTGCGGAAGTGACGGGCGCCGTTCTGGTAAAAGACGCGGTTAAAGGAGAAGGAATAACGTGGCGGCATATCGTTACGAAAAGGAACTGAACGCCGAAAACACGGCGAAATCAAAGCGAAACCGCAGCGAAATCGACCTTCGGCAGCAGCGCCGCTCTCTTGAGTGATTTGCGAAGATACCGTATACTGTAAACCTATGAGTGAAGGACGAAAACTTATCGCGCAGAACAGAAAAGCGCGGTTCAACTATTCAATAGAAGACTCGATCGAATGCGGCATCGTTCTGGAAGGAACCGAAGTAAAATCCGTAAAAGCCGGGAACATTTCGTTTCCGGACGCGTTCGCGGAAATCCAAAACGGCGAAGTGTGGGTCAAAGGTCTGCACATAGCGGAGTACGCCTTTTCTTCCGTATTCAACCACGATCCGGATCGCCCCAAAAAACTGCTGCTTCATAAAGACGAAATAAAACGGCTCATCCGTAAAATCGATGAAAAAGGGTTTACCCTGATACCGCTCGACTTTTATCTGAAAGACGGGCGGGTAAAAGTCAATCTGGGCGTCTGCCGCGGAAAAAAACAGTTCGACAAGCGGGCCGACATCCGCGACCGGGATGTAAAACGCGACATGCAGCGTGAGTTCAGGAAAGGACTGCACGGATAACCATGAAAAAATACGTTCTGGCGGCAGCAGTATACGTTCTCGTTTCCGTTTCGGCCGGTGCGGCGCAAAGCGGAATAGCGGGACTGCCGTCGGAAGTCGATTTTTACGCGATAGTCGCGGACGTTGCGGACGGCGGCAAGATCGCCATGACGCAGGATCTGTTTTATACGCAGCTGATGTCTTTTAACGGCATAACCGTAACCGATAAACGCAAAACACGGTATCAGGACGCGGCGGACGAGCTTCGCCCCGACGCGCTCGCGTTCCACGCTGAAATCAAGGAATCGGAAGCCGAATGGGAATGCACGCTGTATATGGACTTTCCGGCCGAGGGAAAAACCGTATCGGTATCGAATACGTACGACTCGTATTACAAAATTCTAACCGAAGCGAAAACGACGCTGCAGACGCTTTTTTCCGATTTAGCCGCAGCGGTAACCGATACCTCGGCCGCCGCAACCGATACGAGCTCCGCACGGCGAGACGCGATCGTTCCCACACTGGAAGGCATTTCGGGAACCTGGAGCGGTGAAGAAAACATCAATAAAATCGTCATTTTGCGCGGCGGCCGCGGATTCGTCATTTTCAGAAACGGCGCGTCGATGAACATTTCCGTTGAAATAAAAAACGGGCAGGTAATTTGTACGCAAACGGGAAAATCGAACGCGTCGTTTTTTCCCGATATGCCCAGAGAAATCGCGCTCGTTGCCGCTTTGAACGCGGAACCGATAGCATGGACACTCTCGCTCACGGAAAACGGCACGCTTTCAGGTATCAAAAAAACGCTGCGCACGCGTTACGACGGCGGAGAAGCCGCCGGAACGGAAACGGCGGAAATCGGCGTTACCTGGCACAAGCAACAGTAAAAAACATCTTTTACGGAAGCGGAACCGCAACGCTGCCCTGTCTGAGCACAGTGTAAGTGCCGCCGCTGATATTCACGAGCGTGGAAGGCAGCGCGTCCTGCGGCAGAGAATCCTGCGCGTCGACTATCAGCGCAACTTCACGGCCGAATTCCGCGTCCATTTCCGCAACGGAACGGAGCAGCGGCTGCCCCGACCGGTTTACGCTGGTGGAATAGACGGGCGCGCCGCAGCCGGCAATGACCTGCCTGAGCCACTCGTCTCCGGGGCAGCGGAACGCCGCCGTTTCTCCCGGAAACGACGCGCACGAAGCGTTCAGCGTTACGATGAGCGTGAGCGCGCCGGGCCACAACGCATACAGCGAGTCGGGAATCGAGTCGTCCGTGTACGCGAACACCGCTTCGGGAGAAGAAATCAGCCGGATGAACGGTTTCGTTTCGCTTCGGCCCTTGATGGCACGGATTTCGGCGTCGGCGACGGGAACGATCCCCGAAAAGCCGTACACCGTATCAGTCGGAATTATGACAACATGCCCGCCGCGTAACGCGCGGACGACGGCGTCGGCCGATTCGGCCTCTTTTTTCAAAATGATCATATCGTTTCCACCGGAATGCCGGCAATAGATTCATACCTCGGCGCTTTTACGCCCGCGGTAAAGATTTCTTTTTCACATGTTTCACGATGCCGGGGAGTTTTGGCCAGATGTTTCAGCAGTAATAAAACGAACGTCAGCGTTCCCACCAAAAGCCCGAACAGTTTGCACACCCATTCGGGAATGAAAGAAACTGGAGAACTTTTTAGAAGCACGCCGGCATTATACAACGGCGTATATTGGGGAGCCAAACCGGAAATTTTCACCAGTTTTTCACCCTCCGAAACGTATCCCAATTTCCGCGCGTACGCGGCGATCACGTCCGGATCCTGTTTTAACGCCATGTATTCGAGCAGCAATTCTTCATTTATTTTTGCGATTTCCGCAACGCGCACGCTGATATCCTGTTTCTGCAATTCAAGCTGATGCATCGCCCACAACCCGTCCTGTCCGCCGAAAAACGAAGCGAGTACATATACGAGCGTACCGGCGCAAATCGAAATTAACACTTTTAAACGTAACATAGTATTATCATCGGCAGATTTCCATTTTTCTGCACATCGGATCGTTGTGCGCACGTAAAATTTGCAAAATTGCCGGTAATCATGTAATATGAAAAAGAACCGTTCGATAAAAACGTATCGACGGAACGTTAAGCGCGGCGGCCGATTTTTATCGGAAAAACGAGAGAAAAATATGCGCTTTTACCCGTTTCATACCGATTATATACACAGAGGTTTTTTAAAATCGCCCGATTTTAAAAACGCACTATTACGGTAAGAACAGAAATTTTCCGTAAAGCCGCGCCAGGTCCGTTTCCGGAGCGGCTTATATCATCATTGGAGTCAGTATGCCATTTAATTTTGAACATAATGAAGCGAGTACGAACGATCTCCCGGAACGCAATACGGAATTGGACCGGTACGGCGTATGGGTAAAAACACCTCCGCGAACAATCCATGATGAGACGGAACCGGAAACTACCGTACCCGACGAGGAATCCCAGCCGATTGTTATTGAAGATATTTTCGATGTTACGGCGGACACGGATACCGATACAGACGTCGCCGATACTGCGGACGCTGCAACGGTTGAAACTTCCGACTTTACGGCGGATGCCGATTTTGCGGCAAACACCACAGCATTTGAGGACGTCGCCGATACGGCGGACGCTGCAACGTTTGAAACTTCCGATTTTGCGGCGGATGCCGATTTTGCGGCGGACACGGATGCGAACTCCACGGCGGACGCTGCAACGTTTGAAGATTCCGCGGATACCGCGGTGTCCGAAGATTCTTTTAAAATAGAAGATTTTGAATTACCCGATTTTACTGAATTCGATTTGACCGATGATTCCGCGGAACTTCCGGAAGAACGGGAGGAGATTTCCGTTCCGGCCGACTTTCTTACGCAGGAAACGGAAATCACCGCGCAACCGGACGCCAACATAACTGTTGAAAACGACACGGCGGAGAATGCCGAACCGGCAGAGTTCGCCGAGTCCGCCGCTGCCGAAGAAAATAGCTTCGCGGAAAAGACGGCGGACACTGATGAAGCGGTGAAAGCGAACGGTTCTGCAAAATCAGCGGAACTGATGGAAACCGGTAAAGCAGATGAAGCCGCACCGGCTTTTGAGGATATCGAATTTACCGATATTCTTCCCGATGACACTGCTTTCGCAGAAGAGACTGTTACGGAGCAGGCTTTTGCCGAACCCGACGCAATCACATCGCCCGAAGACAACGAGGGCGACACCGTTTTTGAAGATGTAACGTTCGACGAATTACCCGATATGTCGAATTTTGAACTGCCCGCGGATGCGGCACCGCTGAACACCGAATCCGCCGGTGCGGAAAACATCTCCGGTGCGGAAAACTTCTCCGCAGAAACTTCGGCAGATACGGACAACACGATTACCGCTCCCGGCGCAATCACATCGCCTGAAAACGACGCCGGCGACACGGCTTTTGAAGACGGAGAGATTTCACTCGACGATTTTTTCGGTGACGACACCAACGTTTCACTCGACGAGTTTATGCCGAACGAATCGAAAAAAGAAAAAAGCGATATTCTCGACGAACCGGAAATGGATATAGCACTTTCGTTCGACGACGATTTCGTCATGAACACGGCCGCCGATCCCGTTACCCAAATGGAAACGATCGGCGGTGAATCGTCAGCCGAGCAGGAATCGGTTACGGACGACAGTTTCAATTTCGACGATATGTTCGACAACATCGTAGATGAAAGTCAGCCCGAACCGGAAAAATCGGTTGTGCAGGAAAGCATTGAATTCGACGAAGTGACTGATTTTGACGATCTGCTCGATTCCATCACGGACGCACCTCCGCCCTCCGCGAGCACCGTTAAAACCGAAAATTCCCGCCCCGCGGCGGTAATCGACTACAATATATCCGTTACGATGGACGACGATTCGCAGGAATTCAGTTCGGTACAAACCGAAACGGACGACGACGCAATTACCGAAATACCGCTCTACGGCGATTCGGGTATCGAAAAATCGGATAAAAACGAAGATGCAAGTCTTGATAGAACCCTGACTTCGCAGTATACTAGTACAACATACACCGATGACAGTGATTTCGACATAGATAAAATCATGTCGGAAGTTGAAGATATAGGAGGAGAAAATATGCCGGCAGATACAGCAGATTGCTTTCAGGATGAAGAAAAACAGAACGAAACACAGCCTACCGGAAACGATATTTTCGATGTGGATTTTTTTGAAACCCCGCAAACCGACGGTGACACGGCTCCTGCAGAAAATACCGACGCCATATTGAATCCCGAAAAAGAATTCGACGTGTCGGATTTCGACGTAACGGAACCTGCAATGGACAGCATTTTTACCGAAGAGGACACGGCGGCCGATATGTTTGAATCTTCTTCCGATTTTACCGAACCCGATACGGCGGCCGATATGTTTGAATCTTCTTCCGATTTTACCGAACCCGATACGGCGGTCGACACATTTGAATTTTCTCCCGATTTTACCGAACCCGATACGGCGAAGATACCGGAATCCGAGGAAACGCCGTTCAATGATATTCCCGTTGAAATACCGGACAGTATTTTCGATGAACCGACTGAAGCGGTTTCTTCCGAAACGGACTTTGTCGAGCCTGACACGACTGATATGCCGGATGCATTCGACGAACCGGAACCTCAGACAACTGCCGAAACGGCAGCGGACGATATTTGTGCCGAACCTGCGGCGACATACACCGAAGCGACAGAATGCGCCGAAGCGGCGGCAGCCGGCGCGTGCGCCGAACCTGCGGCGGAAACCGCGATACTTCGGCAGATAGCCGCCGAACTCGCGACGCTCAGGGAAGAAATATCTTCGCTCAAAACCGATTTTGAGGACATGAAAAAACACGGCGCCGTACCCGCGGCGGCGGAAAAACCGGCAGCCGGCGGCTTTTTTGCCGAAAACGGCGAAGACGAAACGATCGCGCTTTCAGGCAACGAATTGTCGAATATATTGAACACGGCCGATTTTACCGAAGAATCGGGTGCGGTCGGAGCAGGGGAACCGGCCTTGACCGAAAGCGAAATCTCCGAAGATTCCGAAACGGAAACGAAGAGCGAAGCAGGCTGGGAAACCGGCGCCGGCTTCTTTGATGAACACACGGAAGACGAAACGATCGCGCTTTCAGGCAACGAATTGTCGAATATTCTGAACACGGCCGACTTTACCGAAGAAACGGATACGGCTGACACGCAGGAACCGGCCGCAACCGGAATCGATTCCGACGTCGACGCCGCCGTGGATGAATACGAAGAATCGGACAACGGCTTGCCTGCAATCGATTTTGAATCGGAAAAATTGGAAGAACCCGTTTTGGAAAATATCGATTTTGCCGCCAATACGGAAGCGGAAGCGGAGCAGGAACTTCCGCAGGAAATTGAAATACCTAAAGTTGAAGATATTTTGGTGGAATCCTCCGATACCGATTTGATCGACGACGGTTCGGTAACGGCGAATTCGGACGACATCGTGCCGGAAGAAAACGCTATCGACGAACCGATTGAAACGGCAATTTCCGAAACGCTACCGGAAGAGACACCGGTTGCTGCAGAAACACCGGCTGTTGAAGAAGCGTTCTCCCCCGCCGATGAAGCGGCAGAAGATGAAACTACGGCGGAAACCGAAACTGAACCGGAACCGGCTGAAACTGAAGCGGAAACCGAACCGGAAAGTGAAAGAGAACCGGAACCGGCGGAAGAAGAAATTTCCGATGAACCGACGGAAGAAATGTTTAATTCCGCTCAGTGGGACGCTCCGGAAACGCAGCTTCAGGAAAGCGCACCCGAGGAAAATCCTGAAGCGAAAAAAGATGAAATCCCCGGCGAATTGAAACAGGAAATCAAATCGGTACTTTCGTACATGGATCAACTGCTGGAAAATCTTCCGGAAGAGAAAATTGCGGAATTTGCGCAGTCGGAACATTTTGAATTGTACAAAAAACTTTTTACGGAGCTTGGACTATCGTAATATGGGATTGCTGAGCCACATAGAATCGATTCGGACCGAAACACCGGTTTCCGAAAAACAAGGACTGCTGCACCGGGCTGAATCGATTCACGGAAAAACAATACCGGCAGCGGAACGACGCGAACCGTTCGATTTTCACGATTTTGCGAATGAAATCGGATTGCGGAAAACGGCGATTCTTGTTCCGTACGCTTCGCGGTTTTTCATGCGATATGCTCACGGGTTCGACGCGGAAACGATTCTGAAATCCGTTTCCACAGCCGATTTCTGGAACGGCACGTTTCCCGGCATACGGGAATGGCAGTGCGTCGACGGGACACGGCTTGAACCGTATTATCAGCTTTTTTCATCGGACGAAATACATCGAATGCAAAGCATATACCTGAAATCGTTTCCGCTGCCGTCCGATATCGCCGCGCGCGCCATCATGCTCATTGCCGACGAAGCGGACGTTTCGCCGGAAACGATGGATCCGCTCATGGAAGAACTCGCCGATTGCATCTGTTCCGATATGATTTGCTTCCCCTACAATATGAAACTGCCCCGCTTCGAGACGTTCGCTTCGGAAACTGATCCGCAGACGCTTCCGTTTACGCTGTTTTTTTCGGATGCAATCGCCGAATCAGTCCGAAACGCGAATACGGATCAGGAAGCGGCCGCAATACTTGAAGCGACGGTGTTTTCCGAAATTTACGTGCGGTTATGCGCGCACATCGGCAGTCCCGACCGCTGCATACCGGATACGGCGATGAAAGTCAAACTGTACCTGCAATCGCAGGAGACCCTTGACGCGGACATAATCCTTTTCCAATGCAAAAAGACGCTCGCTTCCGTACTCGGCAAAGCAGCACAGCTGATACGGATAGCGTAAGGCGCATGAACGATACCGTATTCGACACGGCAAAAAACGGTATGCGCTCCTGCACGGTGCGCGGCGTCAGATTACATTCGGCCTACGACCCGCAAAAAGAAGCGGATCGTTTTGTTGCCGGTTTACAGCCTGATTTCGCCCCGGCGGCAATAATCGTAACGGAACCCGCCCTTTCCTACTGCACCCGGCCGCTCAAAGAGCGATTTCCGGCAGCGAAAATCGGAGCCGTCAGATTCAGCACGGCGTTTACGCAATCGGACGCGGAATGGGATTTTATCATTCCGGCCGGACAAACGGCGAACAATCTTCTTTCCGTACTGGATGAAACGGAACTCGTTTCCACCTTATTTCTCTCATGGGAACCGTCGCAGCGCGCTTTTCCCGAACGATACGCCGCCGTACGCAAAGAAATCGGTGCGGCGATAGAGACGGCGCGGGACGTGCTGGGAACACGTGCGTACTTTGCCGAGCGGTGGATGAAAAACGCGTGCCGATTCTGCCTTTCAGTGCGGCGAACGGCACTCATAGCCGCGGGAGACGCACCCGTCGTCGTAGCCGCCTCGGGCCCTTCGCTTGAAGCTTCACTGCCGTATATACGCCGCTTGCGACAAAGCATATTTCTCATAGCCGTATCTTCGGCGTACGGGCCGCTCGTCGCGGCGGAAATACGACCGGACGTCTGTATTTCAACGGACGGCGGTTATTGGGCAAAAAAACATATCGAACGCTGCGCCGTGCCGTTCGCCGTTTCGGCGGAGAGCGCGGTTCCCGAAACGCTTTTGGAACGGGAACTCTGCATTCCGTTATACTACGGAGACGCGCCGGAAGCGGAATTGCTGCGCGCGTGCGGAATACCGGCGATCGGCGCCCGGCGGAATGGAACGGTCAGCGGAACGGCGGCGGAACTGGCACTCGCGCTGACCAGCGGGCCGGTTTTTGCCTGCGGACTAGATCTTGCCTCCGGCAAAGGCGTTCAGCACGCGCGCCCGAACGCACTGGAAGCGGGAAACGCAGCCCGCGATTACCGATTGAACCCCGCCCAAACTCGGCTGTATCCTTCGGAATTTGAAAGCGGCTCGCTCGCCGTATACCGCGGCTGGTTCGCCGCTCGGGACGGCGACTTCAAAAACCGTTTTTTCAGACTCACCGCCGACACTGCCGGCACGTACGGTGATACTGCCGGCGCGTCCGCTGATGCCGGCACGCCGGGCGCATTTTCCTCTGCCGGAAGCATGCTCGGCAGCATACGGACACTGAACTGGAACGACGCAATCGATCGTTTTTTATCCGGTGAATCCGCGGGACGAACGAAACCTTCGATACGCACCGTTCGCAAAATACCCGATCAGCGAAAACGATACGAAATACTGAAAACGTTTTTTTCGGACGGAAGGCCCGAATCGCTGCCGGAAACGTGGCTGTCCGCGCTCGCACCGGCGGAATTCGCGTTGTGGAAACGCAACAGGGAATCACACCGCGCATCTTCCGCCCTTGAAGAAAAAATACGGCTCCGCCTGCAGCGTATACGACACGTTATCGAACGTCGGAGACCGCAATGAAACCGCTTTCATATCGCAGCGTCGACACTGCCCAAAACGGACAGCCCGTGCCGGTTTTTGCGGACGGCAAAACGATGTATTCCCGATACGATCCGGAGCGGGACGCCCGCATTTTTGCCGAAGGGATTCCCGAATCCGCCGGCTGCGTTCTCGTCTGCGGACTCGGCAGCGCACTGCACGTAAGCGCACTGCGGCGAAAGCTGCCTCGATCAAAAATCATCGTCATTGAAGCGTCCGCTGCGGATATCGATTTTCTGAAGGCACACGCCGATTTGTCCGCCGTATTCGCCGACGGCGATACGGTGCTCTGCACGCCGGAACGCATCGAACGGACGATACTCGAAACGTATATTCCCGTGCTGCACGGAGATTTTCTGCTGGCGCCGCTGCGGGCGTGGGCGGATTTTCATCCGAATATCTTATCCGCCGTAAAAGAGCACGTCCGTTCCGCAATCGAAAAAATCGCGGCGGACACGTCGACGCAAGCACGCTTCGGCAAGATCTGGCATCGGAATATTCTGCAGAACTTACTGACGGCAGACACGCTGAACTGCGGCGTAATTCCGCCGATCGCTGCGGACAAAAAAGCACTGATAACGGGCGCGGGGCCGACGCTCGACCGCACCTGGCACATCATGGAGCGGAACAGACAACGTTTTTACGTCATCGCCGCCGATACGGCGCTGGCTGCCCTCGCCCGCAGGCACATCGCGCCGGACGCGGTGGTTACCGTCGACGGCAGCTGCGTTTCCGCCGGACACTTTTACGGAAAACTGCCGCCCGAAACGCTGGTGATCGCCGACTTGTGCGCCTGCCCCGCCGCCGTCCGCCGCGCCGTACGCTGCGGCTGTCCGATACTGTTTACCGGAAACGGACATCCGCTCGGCACGCTGGCTTCCGGATATTTTGCCCGGAACGGATCCGCGCCGCTTCCGGAACTTGAAACGGGAGCAGGTACGGTTACCGCCGCGGCGCTCGATTTTGCCGTAAAAGCCGGCTTTCGCGACGTTTCCGTATTGGGCGCGGATTTCGGCTATACGGAAGGCAAACCGTACGCAAAGGGAACGTATCTCGACGATATATACAACCGCTGTTCCCGGCGAACGCTGCCGCAGGAACAGCAATTCACCGAACTCATGTACCGTTCGCCCGTATACCGAACGTCCGCCAGTATTCTTACGACCGGAACGATGCACGCCTACCGCACGGCGTTCAGCGCGTACGTGCAGGCGGTACGCGGCGTCCGCATAGAATGGAACGGAACGGAGCATTATGAGGAACCCGCGGACACGGATTCGGCCACGAAGGCGGAACACGGATACGATATGGTTCCCCGTCCGTACCGCGGCCGGGAATTCGCCGTCTGGTATACGGAACTGCTTCGCCGAAACGATCCGGCAGCGATTACTTCCGTGCTGCCGCTCGCCGCCTGGTATCGAACGAAATTAGACTACAAAAATGATATTTTTTCATTGTTGAAACTTGCATACACGCAAACACTACGCTATACTGAGAGTCACTATGGAACGTAAAGGGATCACCATTTTTTCAATCTGCATCGCATTGGCATTCGCCGCCGCGCTCGTGTTTTTCGGAACGGCGATTTACTCGGAATACCGTAAAAACGTAACCGGCATTCAGGCTGCCGCGGCTGACTTCATTCAAAACGCAGCGGCGGTAAGCGAATATTACGCGCCGGAATCGACCGATTTTGCAGCTCTTTTACGGAATAAAATAGATTCTGAACCGCACGTTGCCGCCGTTACCGTAACGCGGAATAATAAAACGGTGTTCGCTTATCCGCTGTCTTCTTCGCTGATAACAACGGGAAGCGACGGTTCGCCGCAAATGGCGGCGTCTTCCGCACTCGTCCGGCTTACGAGCAGAGTCGCAGGTCTCGGTTCGGGCGAAAACGCCGTAATCACAACGGCCGCGTACGTCATTCAGCCCGCTTCGATTTACGCCTACGCGCGAATTTCCTTTTTACTGATTTTAGCCGGCACGCTGTGCGCGGCGATTCTGCTGCTCTACGTGTACCTGACCGACCGGCAGAACGACGAGCCGGAAGAAGTTCCGTATACCGCGGTGCCGGAATTCGGAACGAAGTCCGTTTTGCGGTATGATTCTGCGATTCCGCCGCTGTACGAAGACGCAGCGGTTCCGGAGTACCCGAACGAGGTACGGCTGCCGGAGGCGGAGACCGAACCGAACGAGGTACGGCTGCCGAACGCAGAGAGCGAACCGGACGAAGTGCAGCTGCCGAACGCAGAGAGCGAACCGAACGTTGGAAACGCTGCGGGCGCGCCGCTTCCAGTTTCAGGCGCGATTGATCCGACCGGCTTGTTTTCACCGGTAACGGGATTCGGTTGGGAATCATATCTTGAAGAACGGCTTGACTCCGAACTGATCAGATCCGCGTCTTCGGAAGAAGATCTGACGCTCATGATTTTCCGATTTCCGGGACTTGATCGGGCGTCGCCGCTCGCCCGGAATATCTGCGCGGCGCTTTTGGACTTCTTCAAATTCCGCGATTTGGTATTTGAATACGGCGAAGACGGCTATTCGGGAATTCTGCACGACACGGATCTTGAAACGGCAATAGAACTCGCCGAAGAATTACACGCAAAATTGAACTTGCTGCTTGAAGAAGCAGGATTCACGGCAAAAATGGGCATCGGTATTTCAACCAGATCGTTTCGGCTGATACCGGGGAAACGGCTCTTTACGGAAGCGGAGCAAGCGCTCGTACACGCGCTTGAAGATCTGGAAACATCAATCGTTGCGTTCAGAGTGGATCCGGATAAATACCGCCAGTATATCAGCGAAAGCGCGCAGCATACCGCGAAAAATCCGTAAACCGGCAACGTCGTTTTTAATTCTGCGTTTCGATCGCCGGTATTTCAGCAGTCGGCGTTTCGGTATCCGGCGTTTCCGTATCCTGCGGCTTCAATTTTTTTTCAAGTGATTCTATTACCGTGCTGTCGGGAAAGTCGGTTTTCAGCAGTTCCAACTGCTTGGCCGCGTCGTCGTTTCGGCCGGCCGCAGCCAGCAGCACGGTGTAATTTTCCCGCAGCGACTGATCGAACGGCTGGAGCGCGGTAAGTTTTTCATACTGAACGAGCGCCGAATCGATATCGCCTTTTTGCGCGGTGATGTAAGCCAAAGACGCAGCGAGCGATACGTTCTGCGAATCCTGCGCAAGCAGCTCCCGATAAACGGATTCCGCGTTCACCCAATCCTTTGCAAGCGCGTACGCGTAACCGATTTTGTAGTACGCAATCCGCTCGAATTCGGCACTGCGCATTGCGAGCCGATAATATTCAACGGCTTTCGTATAATTTTTCAGATTGAGATTGCCTTCGGCTATCGCGTAATATTCGGAAGCCAGATTTTTCAGAATGCGTTCGTTCTCTCCGGGAATACGCACTCCCCCGGCGGACGAACAGGCCGCGCTCCCCAAAAGCAATCCGCCCGATAAAAGCACGATTCCGATACGCAAAACGCAGCGCAGATGTATCATGCGGAACCTCAGCGCATGTTTCCGAGTACGGTTTGTTCGATTTTGCGCAGCTGAGAACGGTACAAACCGGTAATATTGGATCCGTAATCGGCGATCAGCTGAATTATATTGCGCGGCGTGTCTTCCGTGTCGCGACCGTTCAGCCGGTCTCCGGCGTCTCCCAAGCCGGGCATGATGTACGCCGAAGCGTTCAGCACCGGATCCATCCACAGCGTGTATACGGTGCAGTTTTCGAGCGCACGCACGACGCGCAGCCCGCCTTTGAGCGCGGCAATCACGTTGAAGAATTTTATGGAACGGGGTTTAACGCCCTGTTCAAGCAGATATTTTACGACCGTAACCAGAGAACCGCCGGTTGCGTTCATGGGATCCGCAAAAATCAAGTCCTTTCCGTCCAAATCTTCCAATTTGAAAAAAGAATTCTGCAAATCCAGAATGTATTCCATATCGTTTTCGTGTTTGGAATCGTTGCGCTTGATCTTGAACAATGCGAACGGCGTAACGTATCCGTGGGAAGAATATTCTTCAATTTCCTTCGACATAATCATGGAAGGCAGCAGCGCGCCGCGCAGCATGACGCACATCACGGTGTTTTCGATTTTATAATCGATATCGGGTATTTTATGGACCGAATAATTCTGTACGGGAGCGGTAACCGGCGTTTTTACGACCAGATAATTTTTGTTATCCGAATGATTTCCCGTATAAGCCAGACGGAACAGCATTTCGTACGCGCGCTGACTGTAATACACGAATTCCTGATGGTCGGTTCTGATGTCGCGCAGCTTCGCGATAACACGGGAAGCTTCGGCGTGACTTTCTTCTTCCGTACAGAATGAAAAAACTTTCAGTGCGGGAACTTCCGCACAGATAGTCTGCATCAAATGCCCCATTTCGTTAAAAACGTCGATAACTTTTTTTTCTTCCGCAGCGAGCGTCGAACTGAATCCGCCGCCGGCGATCACTTTAAAGGAAGCCATCGCGCGTTCGTACAATATATCCATTTCGGCAAGATACTTCTGGTCCTGCTCCGTCAAATACCCGTCGAGTGATTCCGCTTTCAGAATGATCTTTGAATCCATGAGTAACTCCTATAAAAAATCAACCGTTCGCACATTCACGACGGTTGATTCGTAAATAATGAAACTATCGTGTCTATATTGAAAACCGCGCCGGATATCCTCACGGAATCGGCGGACGCAGCTTCAAAATCGAAATTTTTTCCACCGATGCGCACGGCGATTCCGAGCATTGCGAGTGCGGGTCGCAGCGCCCGTGAATCGGACAATTCAATCAACGCGGTGAGCGCGTAGGCCGGACTTCCGGTTTCAGGATCGAGGCCCGCAAAAGACAACGTTCCCGATACCGCGGCGAGCGGAAAATCGAAAACGAATCCCGACTGCCGCAATCTGCGCATAACAAAAATCGGATCTTTTATATAAAATCGTATATCGTCGGCCGCCGCGTGCGTAAAACCGTAAGAGGAGGAGACGGCTTCCGCACGGCCGTCGATTGCGATTGCGGCTCCGATATCGGGTTCCGTCCCGCCGGCGAACATTGCGGAAACGTCCGCCGCGATAAAAGCAAGCGATGAAGACGGGAACGCGAACTGCAGCGGAATATCCGGTCGGGCGTAATACGCTCCCGCGCCGCCGCCGGACGCGGCGGGAATTTTGCGCCAGCCGTTCTTTTTTGAAAAAACCGCGCCGAGCGCAAAAGAAGGAAACGAACCGGTTACCGCCGAAGACAGGTTTCCGGAAGCGTCGAATCCCGCATACACGGTATCGACGCGCTTCAGAACTTTACGTATATCCGCCGGCGCCAGCTGCGGCGCAAGCGCATCGGTAAACGCGCGCACCGCGCCTTCGTTCGGTACGGCGGGAAACTGCACGTATAAAACCGTATTCTCCGGCATCAGGGAAAACGGCTGCAACCGCCCCGCGGCCGCGCCGGAACGCGACGCGCAGCCTGCGATCAGCAGAACGCCGATCAGGCAGAATACGGCGGCGGCTCCCCGGTGCAGAATCGGATACGGTCTACGCTTTTTCAACGGCGACGCTCCACACCTGTTCGCCGGCTTCGACATCCGTACCCGACGGAACGGAAGACGCCCACGCGGTTTTGACGGCGAGCGTTTCTCCCGCAATAAAATCGGCGAACTGCGCATACGCTTCTTTCAATTCGTCGGAACCGGACGCCGTCAGCACGATGCGATCGGTAACGGAAAGACCGGATTCTTTGCGCAAATTCTGAACACCGCGGATAAGATCGCGCACGTACCCTTCTTTACGCAGATCGTCGGTAATTTCCGAATCGAGCGCGACAGTCAGCGTACCGTCGTTGACTACTTTCAGATGCGCCTTTTCAAGACGGTCGACGATAATTTTCGACGCGTCGAGTTCGACCGTTCGGCCTGCGACGTCGATGCTGAGCGTGGAACCGTCCAAAATCGACTGTATCGCTTCCTGATCCAATTCGGCAATGACTGCCGAGGCGGCTTTCATCAGCGGCCCCAATTCCTTGCCGAGCGTACGGAAATTCGCCTTCGCCTTATATTCGACCAATTCGTCTTCACGTTCGTGGAAGACGACCTTTTTTACGTTCAATTCTTCACGGATGGATTCTTCCATTTCGAGCAGAACTTTCTTTTCTTCCGGATTTCGCGTGACGAACTCAACCGTTTTAAGCGGCTGGCGGATTTTCAGGTTGAACTGATAGCGCAGCGACCGCCCCATGGAAACGGCTTTCTGCACGGTTTCCATTTTGAACTCAAGGGAGAGATCGCGCTTCGCTTCGTCGTACGCCGGGTAATCCGCCAAATGAACGGATTCGGGATCTTCGGGCGTGCGCAGATTCTGCCACATGATTTCGGTTATAAACGGAACGACCGGAGCGGCGACCAGTGAAAAGGTTTTAAGCGCCAGATACAGCGTTTCGTAGGCTTCGGTTTTGTCGCCGTCGTTTTCACTTTTCCAAAAACGGCGGCGGCTGCGCCGGATATACCAATTGTTCAGCTGGTCGATGTACGAAACGATCGGATCGATTGCCCGAGACAAATCGTACGCGTCGAGCGCGCCGCTCACGTCCGTAACCAATTTCTGCGTAATGGAAAGCAGCCAGCGGTCGAGCGGATTCGTCGGCGAAACGGAATCGAACGCGTGGCCGGTTGCCTGAATGCCGTCGATGTTCGCGTACGTGATGTAAAAACTGTAGCTGTTCCACAGCGGGATCAGAATGCTTTTAAGCACGTCACGCACGCCTTCGTCGCTGTATTTGAGATCGTCGGCTTTGACTACGGCCGAATGCATCAGAAACAGGCGGATCGCGTCGGCGCCGAACGTATTGACGGCCACCGCCGGATCGGTATAGTTGCGCAGACTTTTGGACATTTTTTTACCGTCGGAAGCGAGCACCAAACCGTTTACGACGCAATTTTTGAACGCAGGCCGGTCGAACAGCGCCGCCGCGAGAACGGTCAGCGAATAAAACCAGCCGCGCGTTTGATCCAGCCCTTCGGAAATGAAATCGGCAGGAAAATGCGCTTCAAAATATTCCTTGTTTTCAAACGGATAATGATTCTGCGCGTACGGCATGGAACCCGACTCGAACCAGCAGTCGAGCACTTCGGGAATGCGGCTCATCGTACCGCCGCACTCGCACGGAATCGTGATCTTATCTACGAAGTGTTTATGCAAATCTTCAGGATAGGTGCCGGACAGTTCTTCCAGTTCGCGGCGGCTTCCGACGCAGATCGTTTTTCCGCAGTCGGGACACTTCCACACGGGAATCGGATTTCCCCAGTACCGGTTGCGGCTGATCGCCCAGTCGCGCGCGCCTTCAAGCCATTTGCCGAAGCGGCCGTTTTTGATATGTTCCGGCTGCCAAGTGATCTGATAATTCGCTTTCAGCAGCTTATCGCGGATCGATTCGACGCCGACGAACCAACTGCCGACGGCGCGATAAATGAGCGGGCTTGAACAACGCCAGCAGTGCGGATACGCGTGCAGAATCTGGTCGCGTTTGACCAGTTTGCCTTCCGTTTTCAAACGTTCCATGATATCTTTGTCGCAGTCTTTTACGAAACGCCCGGCGTAATCGGGTACTTCCGCCGTAAACTTGCATTCGTTGTCGACCGGACATACGGTGGGAACACCGGAACCTTTGAACACTTTATTGTCGTCTTCACCGAAGCCGGGCGCGGTGTGCACGATGCCCGTACCGTCTTCCGTGGAAACGAAATCGGCGGTGAACACCCGGAACGCACCGATCGACGGCGGATTACCGTCCGAACCGTCGGAAGCGTTTGCCAAATTCGCAAAATACGGAAACAGCGGTTCGTAACGGGTACCGACAAGCTCGCTTCCCTTTTTACGCCACACGAGTTCATACTGATCGGGACTCTTGTAATACGCGGCCAAACGAGATTCGGCCAGAATGTAAAAATCGGTTCCGTCTTTCACTTTGACGTAATCTATGTCGGGGCCCATCGTGAGTCCCAGATTGCTCGGCAGCGTCCAGGGCGTGGTCGTCCAGGCGAGCAGATATGTATGACCGTCCGCCATCGCCGGATCGTTCGCAGCCTCGCCGGGCTGCGTTACCTTGAACCGGATCGTAACGGCCGGATCGTGTACGTCTTTATAACCGCCGAGTGCGAGTTCGTGATTGGAAAGGACGGTCGAACACCGCGGACAATACGGCAGAATATAATGCCCTTCGTACAAAAGTCCTTTTTCCCACAAGCTTTTCAGAATCCACCAAATGGATTCCATATAGTCGGGATTCATCGTTTTATAGTCGTTGTCGAAATCGACCCAGCGTCCCAGCCGGGTTACGGCCTGCTTCCATTCGTCGACGTAGCGCAGCACGCTCGCACGGCACGCTTCGTTGAATTCGGCGACGCCGTATTTTTCTATATCGGTTTTGGAATTGAGCCCGAGTTCCTTTTCGATCAGGTTTTCAACGGGTAATCCGTGGCAGTCCCAACCGAAGCGGCGCTCGACTTTCTTGCCTTTCATCGTCTGGTAACGGGGAATGATATCTTTTATCGTACTGGGAATGAAATGTCCGAAATGAGGGAGTCCCGTTGCGAACGGGGGGCCGTCGTAAAACACATATTCGGAACAGCCGTCGCGCATGGCTATGGATTTTTTGAAAATATCGTTATCTTTCCAAAATTTCAGAACTTTTTCTTCAAGTTCAGGAAAACTCGCTTTGGGATCAACCGGTTCGTACAAAACAATTCCTCCTATGCAAGCACCGCATATGTAAAATAGGTATTCGTATTATTATGCCACATATCGCTAAAAAGATAAAGGGGGAATCATTCAGTACGGAAAATACGAAAGCTGCGGAAGCGTACGTAAATCAGGTATCGCTCACCCGATACGCACCGTTTTCGCATACGATCAGCCGTTCGGCGAGGAGCGATTCCGCGGCTTGCCGGATACGCGGCACGTCGATACGTTCGGTTTCCGCGATATATTCGAGCGAAACGGCGTGATTCGCCGTACGGTCTGACGGCGCTTCGGCACGGGCGGCCGTCAGACAGCGAAGCACCGCGCCGCGCGCCTGCCGGAGAGAACCTTCAAACTTCGACTGCTTCGTATAATGCGCGCTGCGCCGGTTCGGGTTGACGACTTTCTTTTTCAGCACCGCGCCGTAATCCATCAGCGCGTAATACCAGGTGCGCGGATCGGCGCGGTACAGCGTCCGGTCTATAATCGGCAGCAACTCCTTGTCCGACACGGCGGAATCCCGCGCGGCAGTAAAGAAAAAGAAAATGTACACGGAACGGATATTCGTTTCAATAAAGACTTCCGGCGTACCGTACGCGAACGTACAAACGGCGCGGGCCGTGTATGGACCGATTCCCGGCAGCGCGTCGAGTTCGTCCGCCGTACGAGGGAACACGCCGCCGTACGAGGAACAGACGGCGCGGCACGCTTCCTGCAGAAAACGCGCACGGCGATTGTACCCCAGCCCGTTCCACAATCCGAGCGCATCGGCAAGAGACGCATCGGCAAGCGAGCGCGCCGTCGGGAAACGTTCGAGCCACGCTTCATATTTGGGCAGCACCCGTTCCGTCTGCGTCTGCTGCAGCATGATTTCTGAAACGAGTATCCGGTACGGATCCGACGTTTCTCGCCACGGAAAAGACCGGCCGCTTTGCCGGTACTGATCGAGGATCGTCTGCTGAAAATCGGAAACGCGCGCGGCGGATAAAGACAGCATTCGATTCTGCCACGCCTCACCCGCGCGGCACGATCAGTTCCCTGCGACAGAGTTCGGTTAAAATCAAATCGGCGATCCGTTCGGGATCATGGTTCGCCGTATCGATTTTCATATCGCAGAAACCGTAATCGTTGTTATCGATACCGTACAAACGCTTATACCGGCCGGTATCTTCGCCGTCACGCATCCGCGTAAAAGCCTTGATCTGTTCGATATCGCCGCCCTCGCGCTTGAAAATACGCGCCGCGCGCACTTCGTCGTCCGCAATCAGATATACTTTCAAATCGGCGGCTTTAAGCATCCAGACGGCGAGACGCGAACCCAAAACGCAGGAATCCCGCATTGCAAGTTCAATCTGCCGCGTGTCGACGGCGCGGTCGAAGCCGTCGTCCGTTTTGGCCCGCTCGATGATTTCCGCAAGCGAAAGCCCCGTTTCGGCGGCGAGCGAACGGAACGTAAAATTTATCATCGGCACACCGAGTTTTTCGGAAAGCAGCGTGCAGACGGTCGTATTGCCGCAGCCGCTCTTACCGGAGATGGCTATCCGGACTTTTTTTCCGGCAGGAATCGCGTAATTCATGGAACACCTCAATTAACCGTTATCCGTCCATTTTACCGCAGCCCGCGCTGCCTGTCAAACGCGGCGGACTGCCAAACGGCGGCGTGCACGCACGAAAGAGCGCGTACACTGCAGCGCAGCCTCGATCTAAAACGCCAAATCGATCACTTCCTCAATTCGGGAAACCGGATGAAACGAAACGCCTTTTTTGACTATTTCGGGGATATCGTCCAGGTCGCGCACGTTCGCCTTGGGAATGATAATCGATTTGATTTTGTTCCGCTTCGCCGCGACGGTTTTTTCACGCAGACCACCGATCGGGAGCACGTGCCCCGTAAGAGACAATTCTCCGGTCATGGCGAGCGCGCTCCGGATCGTTTTACCGGACAAAAGCGACACGAGCGCCGTCGTAAGCGTAATACCGGCGGAAGGACCGTCTTTCGGCGTCGCTCCTTCGGGAACGTGCACGTGTATCGTATTTTTTTCAAACCACTCGGCGCTTTTGATATTGTTTTCGATCACGTAACGGCGTACCCAGCTGAGCGCGATCGCCGCGGATTCTTTCATCACGTCGCCGAGCTGTCCGGTCAGCGTAAAACCTTCTTTTCCGGGTACGGAAACCGCTTCGATCATGAGCGTGTCGCCGCCCATGCTGGTCCAAGCCAGCCCGATCGCCGTACCGGCGCGGTCGGCTTTTTTTATTTCCGATTCGTCGAACACAGGCGTTCCCAAATATTTTTTCGCCGCCGCTTCGTCGACAGAAAAAGACTTAGCCAAAACGGTTTTCAGCCGTTTTTCCGCTTCTTTCAGCGCGGAAACGGCCGCTTCGTTTTTTACGGAAGCCGCAGCCGCGTTATTATCCGCGGTATCGGGGGAATTTGCGGCGGTAACGGCTGCAGCGGCATTCGTCCCTGCGGCACTAGTCGCCGCGGCAGCAGAGGTATCAGCGGCAGCGGTTACTTCTTCCGAACATTTTTTGAGCGCAGCTTCGGCTTCCAGTACTTCCGCGGAAGTCACCAATTCCATCGCGATTTTACGCGTAATTTTGTCGATACATTTTTCAAAATGCCGTACGCCCGATTCGCGCGCGTACGACTGGGCGATCAGGTTCAAAGCCGCTTTTTCAAATTTGATCTGATTCTTTTTCATACCGTTTTTGGTCAGCGTTTTGGGAATCAGGTATTTTTTCGCGATTTCCATTTTTTCCTGATCGATATAACCGGACAGCGAAATGATTTCCGCCCGGTCGAGCAGCGGTTCGGGAATCGTGTCCAGCGTGTTCGCCGTCAAAATGAAAAATATGTCGGACACGTCGAACGGCAGGTCGAGATAATTGTCGCGGAACGATACGTTCTGTTCAGGGTCGAGCACTTCAAGCAGCGCGCTCGCCGGATCGCCTTGGTAACTGGAACCGAGTTTGTCCACTTCGTCTATCATGAAAACGGGCGTACGGCTTTTGACGATTTTAAGCCCCTGAATAATTTTTCCGGGCATGGCGCCCACGTACGTACGGCGATGCCCTTTTATTTCGGCTTCGTCGCGCATACCGCCGACCGAAAATCTGAAAAACGGTTTTTGCATCGCGCTCGCGATGGAATGCCCGATACTCGTTTTTCCGACGCCGGGCGGGCCTACCAAAATCAGAATGGATCCTTTACTGTCTTTTTTCAGCTTGCGGACGGCGAGATATTCGAGTATTCGCTTTTTAACGTCTTCAAGACCGTAGTGATCCTGTTCGAGAATCTTCCGGGCGCGCTCAAGTTCGAAATCTTCCGGCGGCGGATCCCCCCACGGCAGAGACGCGATCGTTTCCAGATAATTGCGGACCACGATGTATTCGGACGCGTTCGGATCCATCAGCGAAAATTTTTCAAGCTCGTTGTCGACCGTTTCTTTTATTTCACCCTGGAATTTAAAAGAATCGATTTTTTCCTTGAATTTCTGGTAATCCGAATTCTGCGCGTCGGTCGTCATGCCGAGCTCTTCTTTGATCGACTTGAGTTCTTCCCGCAGAAAATATTCGCGCTGCTGCGTTTCGATTCGGTCGTTCAATTCGTTCTGGATTTTTTTCTGAATCCGCAGCAGTTCCTGCTCTTTTTTGATAAAAACGAGCACCTGCTCCATACGCTGCCGAACGTTCAGCATTTCGAGTACGCGCTGCTGATCGTCTTTATCGATATTCAGAATCGACGCGATAAAATCGGCTATTTTTCCCGGATGATCGATATTGACCATATTGAGCCGCATTTCTTCCGAAAAAAGCGGATTGTTTTCGGAAACTTCTTTCATTTCGCTGATAAGCGCGCGGGTAAGCGCTTTGACTTCAAACGTGTCGTCTTCTTCATCTTCCAGATACTCGACTATCGCGACCATCGGTTCGCGATTGCTGAGCACTTTGCGAATGCGGAAACGTTTAATCGTAGAAATGAACACGTTCACTCCGCCGTCCGGCAGATTGATTTTCTTGATGATACGCGCAACCGTACCGATTTCGTGCATATCCGACACGGACGGAGATTCCGTTTCGTTTTTGAGCATGACGATACCGATCAGGCCGTCTCCGGAATACGCCTGTTCGGCAACTTTCGCGTCGTCTGCGGACGTAATCATCAGCGGCGTAAAAATACCGGGAAATATCGGCCGGCCCGAAAGCGGAATCAGAAACAGTTTATTCGAGAGCGTCTGCTCAACGGGGACGATCGTCGCCTCGGGTGCAGAGTCGTCGGCACTCGCCGATTCCGCATCACCGCTTTTCGCCGATTCGGCCTCTTTTTCCGCCGCGCCGGTTTCCGCAGGGGAATTCCGACGCGAAGTTTCATCAGCCGGAGATTGCGCCGATTCTTCTATAATAATATCGACAGTATCCGTATCCGTATTTTTTTCCGACATGGTTCCTCCCGTAAAAAGTCAATGAATAAAATTGAACGAACGCCGCCGCAAAACGACGGAATATCGTCCGTTCGCATAAAATATCGCAATCGATCTTGCTCCGGAGCCGGCAAAAAAAGCGACGGACTTTCAAGCCGCCTCCTGAACACAATAGCTTAGGTTATAAAAAACGTACGTCCGCACGCACCCGTACCGGTACGGAACGGACGGTCTCGAATCGACATCAGTATATAATATGCGAAATTTTCGGTAAAAAAGCAAATTTTCATTCCCGCTTATCGAGAGCGGCCGTAATGAACAATTCGTCCTGATACCAGTCTATCCGGAGCGAAAAAATTTCTTCCGAATAGCCGGCGGCGGATATTTTAAATTTCCAAACGTTGCCCGTTTTCAATTTTGCAGGATCCATATCCGCCAACGGAACCCATTTGGCGCCGTACAAAACGGAAACGTCCGGTTCGCCGGAGATCCGCTTACCGCTCGCCGCCTCGAACACGATCGGATGCACGCTGATCGAACGCACCGCGTATTTTTGCAAATCGAGCGACGCGGAAACGGCTTCTTTTTCCACCGGCAGCGACTGCCACCACACGTACGGCCCGGCGGCGACTTTTATCCGGTAATTTCCCGGCCGCACATACACCGGTTTCGACCGGTACCGCTTCAATTCGGAAGCTGCGGCCGGGATGTCGTCTTCGACGACATCGGCGAGGGTCAGCACGCGGCGGCTGCCGGCAACTTCGGGAATACGGTCGTTGTCGTTCTTAAAGAAAAACGCCCGTATCGGCAAATCCGCTTCAGCGGAAGCCGTATCCGGCAGCGTTACCGTCACGGTTACCGGCGTGTAATATGAACGCAGCAGATATTTATGAACCAGTCCCGCGTTCCAGGCAGCCGCCGCACCGATTACCGCTATTCCCGCCGCCGCGGCGCACAGCAGAACGGTGCGAAGCGTATGCTTGCGCGGAACGAATTGCGGGCACTCGAACGGTTTGGCACCTGAAAGTATCATTCTGGCAAGATTTTCGCGCAGCAGACGCGCGTCGTATTCTTTCAGATACCGTTTGACTATCGCTATGACAGGTTCTATCGTCTGATAGCGGCGCGCGGGATTCGACCGGATCATTTTTTTTATGAGCCGGCTCACCGTTCGGGGAATCGACGCGTCTATTTTTTCCGGCGCGATGTATTTGCCTTTTTGAATCTGCGCGAGCGTTCCGGCGGAAAGCGAACCGGGAAACGGTTTGGTTCCGGTAACCGTCTCGTACAGCATGACGCCCATCGCGTAAATATCGGCGCGGCAGTCCACCGTTTTACTGTCCGTAAATTGTTCAGGCGGCATGTACGACGGAGTGCCGAGCGTTACGCCCGATTGCGTCAGCGTGTCTTCGGATTCTTTATCGCTGACTGCAATCCCGAAATCGGCCAATTTTACCGCGGCATTCTTGGAGATCAGTATATTACCGGGCTTGATGTCGCGATGGACGATTCCCTTCTTGTGCGCATATTTGAGCGCGTAACAGGCGTCCAGAAAAACGAGCAGTGCAATTTCAACCGGCAGTGCCGTTTGTTTTTGAATCAGCTTGTCGAGCGACATGCCGTCCACGAATTCCAGCGCGATATAGTGATACGGGCCTTCCGTAAAATAATCGTACATGTGCACGATGTACGGACTGTGCAGATCGAGCAGAATCTGCGCTTCACGCTTGAACCGTTCCCGTACCGCCGGATTTCCGCGGATCGTCAGTTTTTTGATGATAATCTGACGTTTCAAAGACGGATGTTCGGCTTTATAGACGGTGCCCATACCGCCCTGCGCGACTACCGATAAAATTTTATATTTTCCGATCATCTCTGGCGTATCGCCCATACGAAACCTCCCGTAACGGTGCAATTCATACCGGCAGTATATCCGTTTCGGGATCGAACGGTCTGCCGGTCGGAACGAACGCCGCGTTGCATAGCAGCGGATTGTGAATCTGAATAAACGAATTTTCGCGGCGCCGCACGTACGCACCCGATACGGGACGATGCCCGCTCACGTACACGGCGTCCGGAAAAAGCGGCAAAAGCGTTTTCAGCATTGCAGACACGTTTTCGGGAGTGCCGCTTCCGTTGTCGGTCCACGTGAGCCCCTCGATGACGGCGGCGTCTTCCATACCGTCCACAAGCTGCTGCCGGGTGTAAGCGGCGCGCGGCTCGGCGTGGGAAGCGACGCAGCCGGAACACACGGCGATCAGCGGCAGCCTGTTTTCAAAATAGGAAAACAGATGCAGAATATCGTCCCCGTAATACTCTGCGACGAACGCCTTTACCATTTCGCCTTCCTGAGCGAATTTCCGGAACGGGTGATTACCGCCGCCTTCGGCGTTCAGGATATTTTCATGATTGCCTTTCAGAAAATGAAAATATCCGGGAAACGCGCATTTGCACCGCATGACCGCCGCCATCAGTGCAAGGCTTTCCCGCATTTCGGCACACATCGATTCTCCGGCAACGATTCCGGCAAGAAAATCATCGTACGCAAGCAGCCACCGTTCCCGATTCGTTTCCGAATGAAAGCCGTCGCCCAGACACACGACGCGCAGCAGCCGCTTGTTCAGCAGCGTAAAAACGGAATCGGTCGGGTCGGCGCCCGGAATACGGTCGGAAAACGCGGAAGACGCCATCAAGCGGGCAAAAAACGCCGCACGCGCGTGCAGGTCGGGAACCAGAAGAACCGGAACCCGCACGTCTTCCGTAAAATCGAGCAATCCGCCCGGCCCGTGCGAAACGGCCGAAAAAGGCCGGTACGACGGAGATTCGCCGTCGAGTACCGTTCCGGCTTCATCGAGCAGCCCGAACAGTTCCTTATACGGAATCAACTCGGAACGCGACGCAATGAGACCTATATCTTTAAGCGAAAATTTCCTTTTTGAAATACGAACCTCCAAGTACGGCCGGAAACGGATTGAACGATCAGGATATGATCAGATTCGCGTTGCCGATGGTGATTTTATCACCGGAGTTCAGCTTTACGTATTTATCGGACGGAATGCGCCGCCCGTTCAAAAACGTTCCGTTCGTGCTGTTTTCGTCTTTCAAAAAATACGCGTCCTTGATCTTCTGGATCAGCGCGTGATGACGGCTCGCCAATTTATTATCGATGATGATGTTGTTTTCAGGCGCGCGCCCGATCGATATTTTGGCAACCAATTTGATCTTATTATTATTGAACATCAGATAAGAAACTTTATCGGTGTCCGCCAGCATCTCAAGCCGTTGACCGACTTTGCTCGTCGTGATTATCGTATTATCCTGCATGAATTACATTATATATTCAAACGGCGTATCCGTCAAACGCGCGCCGAATGCAGATGCGTTATGGCTGCGGCGAGCGCGTCGGCGGCGTGATCCGGTTCGGGGGGAGCTTCAAGGCCCAAAAGGAGCCGCACGTATTCCTGTACCAGTTTTTTACCTGCCGAAGCGGTTCCCGTTACCGACAGTTTTATCGTATTAGGCGTGTATTCGCCGAGCGGCACGCAATGCTGCGCCAGACACAGCGTCGCAACGCCGCGCGCTTCGGCAACGGCCATCGCGCTCGACACGTTTTTGGCAAAATAGAGCGTCTCCATCCCGGCCTCCCGCGGCTGCCATTCGTCCAATACCGCGCACAGACGGGAATAAATGGCGAGCAGCCGCTCACCGCGCGGCGCGGAAGCGGGTGTTTCGATCACTCCGTACGCAACGAGCCGGTAGCGGTTCCCGCAGCTTTCGACTACGCCGTATCCGGTGGAAGCGAGGCCCGGATCTATACCGAGCACGCGGCGTGTCCGTTCCTCCGCGCGTATAAAAAAACCGGAGTTTTCGGCTCCGGTTTTTTGCGTCCCCGGCAGGGGATTGAACGCAGGTGAATTATTCTTCACCGAATCCTTCCGGATATTCGGCGTTACTGTACACGTTCTGAACGTCGTCGTCTTCTTCAAGCCGATCGATCAGTTTCTGCACTTTCGTCGCCGTTTCCATATCGATGGCCGAATACATGTCGGGAACCATCGCGACTTCCGCGGAAACCGATTCGTATCCCTTATTCTGCAGCGCTTCCAAAACGCTTTCAAACGCGGACGGATCGGTCGTAACGGTTACGACGCCGTCTTCGCTGACGATATCTTCCGCACCCGCTTCAAGCGCCGCTTCCATGACTTCGTCTTCACTGACCGCTTCCGCATCGTATTCGATAACGCCCTTGCGGTTGAACATGTACGCAACGGAACCGGTCGCGCCCAAGTTTCCGCCGGTCTTTGAAAAAATATTGCGGACGTTCGCAGCCGCACGGTTGTTGTTGTCGGTCAGAACTTCGACCAGAATGGCCACTCCGCCCGGTCCGTAACCTTCGTACAGTTTTTCTTCAAATATGGCACCGCCGAGTTCACCGGTACCTTTTTTGATTGCCCGTTCGATATTATCTTTCGGCATGTTCGCCGCACGGGCTTTCAGCATGGCGGTACGCAGGCGCGGATTCGATCCGGGATCGCCGCCGCCCATACGAGCTGCAATAGAAATCTCTTTAATAAACTTTGTAAACAACTGACCGCGTTTTGCGTCGGCGGCGCCTTTGGCGTGTTTGATCGTCGCCCATTTACTGTGTCCAGACATCGGAACTCCTTATATATGCATATAAAAATTCATAGCGCATAAAATGTGTAATATATTTTCTTTTATTATAACGCAATTAAAAAAAACGTGTCAAGCATGTAACATACGTATCTATCAATATGGAAGAGAAGCGCCGCCGATTCCGGCAATTTCCGTTTTTTCGGAATTATGCATAAAACAACGAAACGTCCGTATTGACACTTTTTCAGTTCCGTGATAGTATGACCGAGTTACGGCGACATAGCTCAGTAGGTAGAGCAAACGGCTCATATCCGTTCGGTCATAGGTTCAATCCCTATTGTCGCTATCGGAAAGCTCCCCTTTTTGGGAGCTTTTTTCATTTTTATGCGGGAATTTTGCGGAAATTTCATCATCGATTATTTTACCGCATAAAACGGAGGAACTATGGTACCCGAAATATTTAAAGCACCGTTCAAAGGACGGTCTCTGCTGAACTGGATCGCATACACTCCGCAGGAGATATTGCAGATTCTCAGCATCGCCGAACAGGTCAAGGCCGAATCGAAACGGGGCGAAATCCATCAGCGTTTTATCGGAAAAACGATCGCACTCATCTTTGAAAAACGTTCGACCCGTACCAGATGTTCCTTCGAGACGGCGTTCGGGGAAGAAGGCGGCCACCCCGTTTTCCTTTCCGCACAGGATATCCAACTCGGCGCGAAGGAATCGGTCGAAGACACCGCGCGCGTGTTGGGCAGAATGTTTTCCGCCATTGAATTCCGCGGATTTTCCCAAAAACACGTAGAACTGCTCGCCGAATATTCGGGCGTTCCGGTTATCAACGGACTCACCGATGAATTCCATCCAACGCAAGCGCTTGCGGACGTATTGACCTTAAAAGAACACTTCGGCTCACTCAAGGGACTGCACCTGGCGTTCTGCGGAGACGGACGGAACAACGTCGCACGCTCGCTCATGCTGATCTGCGCGAAACTCGGCATCCACTTTACGATCGTCAGTCCCGAAGCGCTGTTTCCCGATCGGGAAATACAGACGATCTGCGCGCCGTTCGCGGAGAAATCGGGCTCCAAAATCACCATTTCCGCTGATATTTCTCTTGTAAAAGACGCCGATTCGATTTATACTGATGTATGGGTTTCAATGGGTGAAGAAGCGCTCAAAGAAAGCCGGACAAAACTGCTTTCGCCGTATCAGGTGAACGAAGCGCTTATGAAGGCAACGGGCAAGAAAGATTGTATTTTTCTGCATTGCCTTCCGGCCGTAAAAGGGGAAGAAGTTACTTCCGACGTATTTGAAGGTTCGTGCAGCAAAGTTTGGGATCAGGCAGAAAACAGAAAACATACTATTAAAGCGATAATGCTGGCTTTGATGTAATCAGGAGTTACCAGATGAAGATGAAAAAAACGGTTCTTTCGGTTCTGATTTTTCTCGCGTTAACTGTATCCGTTTTTGCGCAGGAGACGCAGGCTGATAAAAACAATACCTCGTCTTTATCCTATCGGAACGTTACGGTACATAAAGTACTCGACCACAACGACGCGTATATCGTTTTGTATGCAAAAAATTCAATCGGCGTCGGTCAGGTTATCATTCCGAAAACGTGGTCCAAAGAGAACCCGCGAAAACTGCAGTTCAGAACGCTGCCCAAAGGTCTCTCCCCGTTTATGAGCGTCGTGTACAAAGACGGAACGTTCCATAAAGTCATTCTCACGATGCCCGTTGAACGGACTTCAAATTCATGGGGCGTCGCCTCCGCAACGGCGAACATCCAGAACGGTCTGAACACGGAAACGCTCGATATTGTTTATTAACGATGCGTTTTATAGAAGAAATACGAAATGCCGTAGCACGTGAGTCAGCCGATTCGGTTTCGGACGGCTGGCTTTTTACCGACTTCGCAGGCAGGGATTCGTTTACGCGGTCCCTGCTGCATCTGCCGCCGGCGGCGGTTGCCACCCGCCGCTGGATATATCTCGTCCTGAAAAACGGATCCGCCGTTAAAATCGTACATACAATCGAACCGCACGTACTTGACACACTGCCGGCCGACGAGGTGTATACGTATGCTTCCCGGGAGGAATTACTGTCCGTTCTGCGGCGTTTTTCAGGGCAGACGTTTGCCGCACAATGCGACGCGAATATTCCCGTCATATCGACCATTGACGGCGGTTTTATGCAGTTGCTCGGACAGGCCGGCATAGCTGCGGTCAGCGCGGCGCCGCTCATACAAAGATGCAGAGGATTATTGTCGGACGCCGCCGTTGCAAGCCACGAACGGGCGGCCGCGTTACTCTATAAAATCGTATCTGAAACATGGCGTTTCATTTCGGAACGGTATGCGGCGAAACGGGAACTGACCGAAGGCGACGTCGCTTCGTTCATACTCGAACGGTTTCTTGCGTACGCGCTTACCACGGATCACGCTCCCATCGTCGCGTTCGGCGTACACACGGCCGATCCGCACTACGAAGTGCCGGCTTCAGGCGGTGCGGCCGCGCGCGAAGGCGATGTCATACAGCTTGATTTGTGGGCAAAAGAACGGATCGCCGACGACGGAGCGGGAAACAGAACGGCGGACGCCGCCGTATACGCGGATATTTCATGGGTCGGCATATACGGTACGCACGTACCGGCGCATATCGCGCAGCCGTTTGAAACGCTGTGCCGCGCCCGTGATTCGGTAAAAGAGCGATTGGAACGGGCCGCGGCGGAAAACAGCACCGTTACCGGCAGCGAGCTGGACGCCCTCGCCCGCTCCGTTCTGAGCGGCGGCGGATTCGCACCGTACATAAAACATCGGACCGGGCACGGTATAGACGGCCGGTGCCACGGAAGCGGCGTCAATCTCGACTCCGTCGAGTTTCCCGACACGCGCCGCATTCTGCCCGGAAGTTGCTTTTCGGTAGAACCGGGGCTGTATTTTGCCGATTTCGGCATGAGAACGGAACTCAACATATACATCACGCAGGAAGGCTTTCCCGTTATTTCAGGAATGAAATACGGCGCGCGGACAATTGAGGCGCTGCCCTCGTTCCCGCAGCGGGAGCTGCTTCTTGCAAAGGATTTCCCGAATGAAAATCATCAGTGACACGCAAGTCTCGCTCTTCAAGGCGTTCGTCGAATCGCACGACTCGTTCGTGATCGCGGGGCATAAAGAACCCGACGGCGACTGCATATCTTCGTCGCTGGGAACGGCGGCGATCCTCGATTCGTTTAAAAAAACGTATCAGCTGCTTTCGGCGGGCCCGTTCAAACGTCCTGAATTGAAAGAATACGAAAAACGATTTGCAAAACAGATTGTTCCCCGGAGAACGGCACAAAACGAGCGCAAACCGGCGCTCGTCATCGTCGACTGTTCGGAAACGGAACGGTTGGGCGACATCCTGCCGCCGGACGATATTTCCGATGATTTTTCCAAATACGACGTTTTTATCATCGATCATCACAAAACGTCCGAAGACGCAAGCGGCAATTCGATCATAGAACCGACGGCGCCCGCGACCGCCTGTCTCGTTCAGCAGCTGTATGAAAAACTCGTCGGCACACCCGACGCGGAAACGGCGAAGCTGCTGTTTTTCGGGCTGGCGACGGATACCGGTTATTTCAGGTTTTTGGGAAACGAATCGGCCGAAGTATTTCACGCGGCGGCGCGGCTCGTAGAAGCGGGTGCGGATCCGCGGCTCATATATGAACACATGCAGGGCGGCAAACCGTACAACACGCGAAAACTCCTCGGCATCATGCTCAGCCGGGCCGAACAGAAATTCGGCGGCAAACTGCTCATTACGTATGAAACGATGGAAGACACTCGCCGCTACGGAATGGAAGGCCGTGATTCAGACAGTCTGTATCAGCTGCTGTCGGCGGTAGACGGCGTACAGGCAGTCGTCTTCGTCCGGCAGGAAACGGAGCGGTCCTGTACCATCGGACTCCGCTCGAAAGACGCCATCGACGTGAGTGCAATCGCGGCGACGTTCGGCGGCGGCGGACATAAAAACGCGGCGGGATGCAGCACGCCGGGGACGCTCGACGTTATAATTCCCAAGATTTTACAAGAATTTACAAAATACTTTTAAATACTTTAAAAAACTTGTAAATAATATCTATTTTATCCCGATTATTTATCCAAATATAACTCGATAGTAAGAAGATGCGGACGCACCGGCAGACGGCGGCTGCGTCTTTTTTTTATTTCAACATCATAAGTCTTTATATTGCAGTCATATAAAGCTCTCCTGATTTTACTTCATGACACGATGATCAAAGTTGGCATGATTTGTGCTTGTTCCCTGATACGGAGCGTTCGTGCACGGCGATTGAGTATCGCTTGGCCGGCAAACTCCGCATCCCGGAATATAAGGAGCGCATATGCCGCCGTCGTCCGTCAACTCGATTTACGCCCAATTCATCGCTCACCGGTTTAACCGGGAGCAGACCGTATCACTGCTTGTTACCGAAATTTTCCGTATGCCGCAGCATTACGGACTCGCCTCTTTTTCGGAAGATTTGAAAAGTGAATTTTTCGTCTGGATATACAAATACGTTCCGCACTTGCTTGAACGCTATGATCCGGAAAAAAGTTCGTTCTACACGTACATGACGACTGCAATCCGCATGTATACTAAAAGCTGGAAGCGAGTCTGCGCAAAAACGGCGGCAAAAACGACGATACTCGACGCGTATTGCCTTGAAATGAACGAAGAATGGCAAATGGACGTCGCAGACCAGGAACCGATATACACGGCAAAAAATACGATCCGTGCAAAAACGAACGGAACGCCTGCGTCATTGTCGGAACGGCAAAAGTTGACGCTGCTCGTACTGCTCCTCAAATCGGTGCATGATATAACGTACGCGCATATACGGAAAACGGCGGACGCAACGGGCGTACCGGTAAGGACGATCGAAACCTACGTACAAGCACTTGCACCGGTACTGGAATTCAAGCGAAAACGCCGGACACAGTTGATCGAAAAGAAAAACTCCGCGTACATACTGGCAAAACAGTACGAACTTGAACTCGAAAACATGAACAACACGGGCGACACGCAGTACCTGCTCGTCGAAAAAAAACTCGAAACGCAGCGAAACGCTTTCAAAAAGACTCTTGCCCGGCTGGAAACGGCGGGAAGTATCGCACCGTCGAACAGCGCGATAGAACGGCTGCTGGGACTGACCGCCGGAACGGTGCGGAGAATACTCAAAAAGGCGCAGAGCGTGTCGGCGGCGGTAAAGGGCTTACTTGACCCGCCCCCTGAGGGATGATAGTATTCGATTATGAAAATTTATTTGGCTTCGGGCAACGCGCATAAAAAACAGGAAATGGCGGCGATTTTTGCCGGACATACGATCGTAATTCCGGCGGATGAAGGAATCGAGTTCGATCCGGCGGAAACGGGCTCCACGTTTATGGAAAACAGTTTGATAAAAGCGAAAGCTTTGTGGAACTTGGTCAAACAGCCGGTTCTTGCCGATGATTCGGGGATTTGCGTCGATATACTGAACGGCGTACCCGGCGTGTATTCCGCCCGCTACGCGGGAAAAGACCGGCACACCGGCACTCCCGACGGGCGAAAACTGCCGCAGGAGGAACAGAACCGGCTCCTTTTAGAAGAAACGGCGGAAGCCGTCGCCGCGCGTCTTGCCGGAACGGCTTCGCACAAGGGAATCGAGTCGGAACTGCGCGCGTGCAGATACGTGTGCGCGATGATCCTGTTTCTCGGTCCGGACCGGTTTTACGCCGCGCAGGAAACCATGGAAGGCACGCTCATACCGTCGCTCAGCGAATCCCGCGGAACGGGTGGATTCGGTTACGATCCGATCGTAATACTGAACGGATACGGGAAAACGGTTGCGGAACTGTCCGCCGAAGAGAAAAACCGCGTTTCACACCGCGGCAAAGCGGGCGCTGCGCTGCGCAAGCTGCTCGACGATTACCCCCGCGGCATCCGCTGAGCCGGCCGTATCTGCTATGCCGGCGGGCAACACGCAGCCTCGCATGGCCGTATCCGCTGAGCCTGCGGGCAACACGCAGCCTCTCATGGCCGTATCTGCCTATGCCGGCGGCTTTTTGAACATGAAAACACGCGGCGACGCCATCCCCTCGTATAAAAGACCGGCCCGTGCACCGCAGGCCGCGATCGCTTTTTCCGTATAAAACGACACGTGCGTACGGTCGTCCTTGTACCACCACGATGAAAAACCGTCCGGAATCGGAAAGTCCGCCGGTATCGGAAGCGTACCGATCGCCGCGTATCCGCCGGGCTTGCACCGTGAAGCAATTCCGGCGAACCCGCGCTGCGGCTGCTCGAAATGTTCGACAACTTCAAGGCAGGTTACCAAATCAAAGCCGTCGGCAGCTTCCGGCATCGCGGAAGAAGAAACCGCAGCCGCAACAGCCCTGTCGGTTTCAGGCAGGTCCGGGGCAAAAAACGGATCCCAGCCGGTAACGACGCGCGTCTGCTCCAAAAAAGGCAAAGCAGCCGGCCGGACTCCCGCTCCGCCGGCCGCCGACTCACACAGCAGCTGCACCAGCGCCGGCTCGGGCCCGCTGCCGTAATCCAAAATCGAAGCGGCGTGAACGCAGACTCCACCGTTGAAAGCAAAAACGACCTCCAGAAAACTGCAAAGGAAGCGCTTGTAGCCGGAATCGGCAAGCGAGTTGCGGTGCTTCAGATAACGCTCGCGCTGTTCCTGAAGCGGAAGAAAATATTCGGGTAATACGGCGATCCCGCCGCAATCGGCGCAGTACGAAAAACCGCGAAGCGTGCGCTTGGTTTTGAGGTCAAAACGGCGTACCGAAACACTTTCACAAAAGACACAGGTACGGAATTGCATGAAAAAACTATAAAAAAAATTAAAGAAAAAGACAAGTTATTCCGATACTTAACATGAAAAGTTATGCATTCGGCAGCTTCGTAGAAGAATCGGTGCGTAACGTTTCAAAGTAAGTTTTCACTCATGTAGCCTTGTAGTGCAAACTTGCAAACGGACGGCACGGATGCTGTCCGAACATATTTCCATGGAGGAAAAATATGGTTATCAACCACAACATGTCAGCTATGTATTCCAATCGTCAGCTCGGAGTTACCAATCTGGGTCTGCAGAAGGATATGGAAAAACTTTCATCCGGCATGAAAATCAACCGGGCTGGCGACGACGCATCTGGACTTGCGGTATCTGAAAAGATGAGAAGCCAGATCCGTGGTTTGAACCAGGCTTCACAGAACGCTTCAAACGGTATCAGTTTCATTCAGACGACCGAAGGTTATCTGCAGGAAACCACCGATATCATGCAGCGTCTGCGCGAGCTTGCCGTTCAGTCTTCCAACGGTATTTATACCGACGAAGACCGCATGCAGATTCAGGTTGAAGTTTCACAGCTTGTTGCTGAAGTCGACCGCATTGCGAGTACCGCACAGTTTAACGGTATGAACATGCTCACGGGTCGTTTCGCACAGCCTACGGGTGAAAATTCCGTAACCGCTTCAATGTGGCTCCATATCGGTGCTAACATGGATCAGCGCATGAGCGTGTATATCGGCACAATGACCGCTACCGCTCTGGGCGTCCGTCAGCTCGGCGACGAATCGATCATCAGTCTGGCAGCTCCGGATGATGCCAACCGCGCAATCGGTACAATTGACGAAGCGCTGAAAAAGATCAACAAGCAGCGCGCAGATCTGGGTGGATACCAGAACCGTCTTGATTATGCAGTAAAGGGCATTGATATTGCCTCTGAAAACATGCAGGCCTCCGAATCACGCATCCGTGATACGGATATGGCAAAACAGATGGTCGAATTCACGAAAAACCAGGTTCTGTCACAGGCTGGAACTGCAATGCTGGCTCAGGCCAATACGCAGTCTCAGAACGTGTTGTCATTGCTCAGATAGTGTATCTATACTGCCGGAATAAAGGGGCGGCCGCATAAGCGAAACTTACGCGGCATTCCCTTTATCCGGTTTGTGCGGGAATTTTCTGCATTTTCATCTTTACAACTCCCCTACAAGCTGGTATATTTATAGTATCTGAATTCAGTACGGTTTTAGACGTACCGCGATCTTTGAAAGATGCTTTCCATCTGTCTGTGACAGCATAGACGGATATTGTTTCATTACAATATCCGTTCCTGCTGTTCGGATCTAAAACGGCGTAAGGGGGGCGCAAACCTTTACCCGTCCGTACAGACAAGGCCGGAAACAGGGACTGTTTCCGGTGTTCCTTACATGGAGGGCAACTATGGTTATTAATCACAACATGAGTTCTATGTATGCTAACCGTACGCTGGGTGTTTCTAACGCACAGATCCAAGGCAACATAGAAAAACTCAGTTCTGGTCAGCGCATAAATAAAGCTGGCGACGATGCTTCGGGATTGGCCGTATCTGAAAAAATGCGGTCACAGATCCGCGGCTTGAATCAGGCTGAACGGAATATCCAAAACGGTGTTTCGTTCATTCAGACAACGGAAGGCTACCTGCAGGAAACCACAGACATTCTGCAGCGTGTCCGCGAATTGGCTGTACAGTCGGCAAACGGTATCTACACGGATGAAGATCGTATGCAGATTCAGGTTGAAGTATCCCAACTGGTTTCTGAAGTAGACCGCATCGCGAGTCAGGCACAGTTCAACGGTATGAACATGCTTACCGGCGGCTTTGCAGCAGACTCCGTATCGGGACGCGTTATGCAGTTCCAGATCGGTGCGAACGTAGACCAGAACGCACGCGTGTATATCGGCACGATGACGGCACAGGCACTCGGATTGTCCGGTGTGCAGGGAACCGAAGATTCCAGAATCGGTATCGCGACCCCCGACGCGGCCAACATGGCGATTTCTACACTCGATTCAGCCCTGAAAACTGTTTCAAAACAGCGGGCAGATTTGGGTGCATATCAGAATCGCTTTGAAATGGCTGCAAACGGCGTTGCGGTTGCAGCTGAAAATCTTCAGGCTTCCGAATCACGTATCCGCGACACGGATATGGCGTCGGAAATGGTCGATTTCACCAAGAACCAGATCCTTACACAGGCTGGTACTGCAATGTTGGCTCAGGCAAACAGCCAGTCACAGAACGTACTTGCGCTGCTGAGCTAAAACGGCGTTACGTATTAAAGAGATCTCTGGATGTCATCTTTTTAATCGCGTACGCATCGGAACGGGAGGGGTGCGCCCCTCTCCCGCTTTCGTTTTTCAGGAGGAACGCCCATGAGTGTTATGAATGCTATTGGGCAGACTTTGGCAACGGATGGCCGCTCGTATTACAACACAGATGTGACAGCAAAAGAAAAAAAAGGATCCGCACAATTTCAGAATATTATGCAGGATTCGGGAAAAGTGGCTGAAAGCATTGTCAAAAATCTTGCCGAAACACAACAGGATATTATTGAACTGCAAAAACTTTCTGACTCCTTAGGCAGAGAAGTCCGCTTCAAAGTAAATGAAGAACTCGGACAAGTTGTTGTCAAGATCGTAGATCCGTCTACCGATAAGGTTATAAAGGAGATACCGTCTGCCGATATACAACATCTGCAAATCAAGATCAGGGAAGCTATCGGGCTTCTCGTAGATGAGCAGATTTAACGTTTCTTTGCAGACACGCGCATATAATGGCTGGAATCAGTATACCCGGTGTCAGTGACAAATATAAAACGAACGACCTCGTTGAAAGCTTGATGAAAGCCGAGCGGATTCCGCTTGACCGTGAGCAGAAAACGCTGGACGGGTATAAAGAACAGCAAACCGCGTGGCGCAGCGTCAACAAGAATATGAGTTCTTTGCGGGAAACGGTGCGCAGCCTGTATTCGTATGATAATCCGTTTAACAACAAGCTCGCCTCCTCCACGGACGAGGCGGCGATAACCGCAGAAGCCGGCAGAGACGCCGCTTTTGAATCGTTCAAAATAGAAGTTCTCAATCCGGCAGCCGCAGACCGTTTTTTATCCGCGGAAATCGAAAAAAACGCAGAAGTTCCCGCCGGCACGTATACGTACCGCAGCGGCGACAAATCGGTGAGCATGAACTGGAAAGGCGGCGCGTTGCAGGATTTTACCGCCGCTTTGAACAAACGGAGCAACGGCGTCGTAAAAGCTTCGCTCATCGGCGTTTCGGCGGGCAAACAGTCGCTCATGATCGAATCGCTGCACACCGGCAATGAAAATAAGCTGATATTTGAAGACGCGGCGCTCGACTTTGCAGAATCGGTCGATATGATCCGAAAAGTCAAATCGCAGGTGGAAACGTTCGCCGCGTCCGGAAAAGAACTTCGCGCGGCGCCGGAAACGGCCGCGGTACCGGAACAGGAGTTTATGCCGCCGCTTTCCGAAAAAAACGTTTCATACGCGGACGGAGCCGTTCACGTGCCGCCGCGCGGCAGTTTTTCCGTAAAAATTCCCGCGGGCATAGCGGCAGATCCCAATCAGCAGATAGAATTTACCGTTTTTGAAAACCGAACGGAAGATATTACCGCGGCGCTCAACGAACAGGCGCGGACGCCGGAACTGCCCGACGCGGGAAGCGTTTCATTCAAAGGGATTCAAGTAGAAAATATCAAATCGGACACTACCCTGCCCGCGGCGGCGGAAACGGTACCCAAAGAGCCGCTCGTACCGGTGGAAGACGACGCCGTATTCTCCGTCCGAATGAAAGACGGCTCCGAAAAACTACTTGCGTACGCCGACGCGGCAGCGCAGGATGACGGCGGCCGCAAAATGATCATACGGACGGCCGATTACGACGGAATCGATTCGATCGTCGTACGCAATCGGAACACCGGCAAAGAGTTTTCCGTATCTGCCATGAGCGCGTACAACAGAAACGCAGATCTCGGCTTCGAGCCGTCCCATCCGGTAAGCACCGCCGCCGATGCTAAAATAAAGTACGAAGGCATCACCATCACGCGGCCGACGAACACGATAGACGACATAGTTCCCAACGTTACGCTTACCGTCGCCGCCGCAACGGAAAAACCCGCTACAATAAAAATCGAACCGGATACCGAATCGGCGAAAGAAGCACTCATAACGTTCATCGGCAAATACAATCAAGTCGTTGCCGAAATGAATATCCTGACGCAGAACAAACTGGAACTGATTACGGAATTGGAATACCTTACCGACGCGGAAATCGAACAATACGACAAATGGCTCGGCCTGTTTCAAAACGATTTTTCACTCACCAACGGAAAAAGCGCCATGCAGACCATCATGTCGACGCCGTATCAAATCGATGCGAATACGGACATTTCAATGCTTTCCCAAATCGGCATTTCCGGCAGCGCAACCGCGTACAGCGGCTATTCGGCAAGTAAAATGCGCGGCTATATGGAAATAGACGAAAAGAAACTCGACGCGGCGTTAAAAAGCAATCTGGCTGATATCAAAAACATATTCGGATACGACAGCGACGGCGATCTTATCATAGACAGCGGTATCGCGTATCAGCTGGATAAGCGGCTGCAGAGCTTCGTGCAGAGCGGCGGTATTCTGGCAACGAAAACGTCGGGACTCGACGGCAAGATCACCGACTCGGAATCGAAGATCAAAAAACTTGAGACACAGCTCGCGTCGAAAGAACAGGAATTGAAACAGAAATACGGTCAAATGGAATCGACGCTGAACAGTCTGGAGTCTCAGTCGAATTCAATCACGAATACATTCAGTAATCAAAACAATAGGTAATAACGAGGTACGTATGGACATTATCATCAACGGGACGAAAGCGGATATTACACTGGAAACGGAGCAAACGGTCGGAGACGTATTGCGCGCAATTGAAACCGAATGCGCGCGGCACGACGCGACGACAGTCGGTATTGAAATCGACGGAAAAACCGTTACGGCGGACGATTTTGACCGCGCGGCGGCGCAGTCCCTTGCAGACGTACGGTCCGTTTCCCTGACGACGGTAACGCAGGAAGATATCAGCGCCTCTTTTGCCGAAATAGGAGATTCGTTCGAGCAGCTCTGCGGCGATCTGGAACAGATTTCGGTACAGTTTCAAAGCGGAAAAGACAAACAGGCAGCCGCAGCCATTAAAAAACTGGCGGATACGGTCGACGCATTCTGCAGAACTGCGACGTTATCCGCTTTGTTTCCCGAACGCTTCGCACAGCTGCGTATCAGGGATTTGAGTCTCTCCGCATTTTTTGAAGAATTCGCGCCGGTACTTACCGATTTTGAACAGGCTCTCAAAGATACCGATTCGGTTCTTATCGGCGATTTGGCGGAATACGAAATCCGACCTCGCATCGAATCAATAATTGAAATGATACGCTCCGCACAATAAAACGGACGACGGGAAAACGCCCGTGTTGACTTGCAGACAGCTTTGGAGTATGGTATATGCATGTTTTGAATCTGAAGAACGTTCAGAAAAACGACGGTGTTATTTATTATCGCAGAGAATACAGTGCGGACGCGGAAATCCAAACACCGGGAGCAGTAGAAAATCTCCCGGTTACGTTTACGATAGAAACGGGTCCGTTAGGCAATAAAGAACTTGATTTGTGCTTCGACAGCGGAATATTGAATTATCCGGTGCTTCCCGTCAAAAAAGCGCTGAAAGATTTCATTCTGCTGAAAGATAAGGACGGGGAATTACCGCTATGATTTTTCATACCAAAACGGCTGAAGAAACGATTGCACTCGGCAGGCGAATCGGAAAAAAGCTGAAACCGGGCGCAGTGCTCGCAATGGAAGGAACGCTTGCAGCCGGTAAAACGACTATTACGAAAGGAATCGCGGAATCGCTCGGAGTTGCCGAAACGATTACCAGTCCCACGTTTACCCTCGTTTCCGAATATGAAGGGAACGTACCGCTGTACCATATGGACGTCTACCGGCTCGATTCCGCAGAAGATTTTCTGAACCTCGGCGTTGAAGACATGCTCTACGGAAAGGGCGTCTGCATTATCGAATGGAGTGAAAAAGTCCGGAAAGAACTGCCGACGACGACGATTACCGTCAGATTGGAAGCCGACGACGACGGCGCGCGCACGATAACGGTAGAAAATTGGCCGTACGGAGATATAACCGAATGAAAGCTCTTGCAATAGACAGCGCGGTATCGGGAATAACGGTTGCCGCCGTAAATGATGAAAAAAAAGCTTCACTTTTTCTTGACATCGGCATGAAGCAGTCCGAGAAATTACTGCCGGCAGTGCAGTACGTCATGGAACAAGTACAGCTGCAACCCGGCGAACTGGAATTTACCGTCCTCGATAAGGGGCCCGGCTCGTTTACCGGATTGCGGCTCGGATTCGCCGCACTGAAAGCGCTGGAATTGGCGTTCACGTGCCCGGTATACGGTGTCACGACGCTCGACGCTTACGCGTACCCGTATAAAGCGTGGCCGGGTTCGGTTCTGGCCGTAATCGACGCAAAAAAAGACCGTTTGTACGCGGCGCTCTACCGGAACGGAACGCAGACGCACGCACCCGCGGACGCGGAACCGGAAAAAATACGGTCCTGGCTTGACGGCGAGCAGCCGGTGCTGCTGGTCGGCGCGGACGCGGCGTTCGCATATCGGACGCTTACCGAAGGGTACGAATCGGAACTCGATCTGCGGTATTTCGGCAATATTCAGGCGTCAGCATCCGACGCGCTGTTCGCGATAGCGGACGGAATGCGGCAAAACGGCGAAGCGCCGCTCGCACCGTACGAAGGCCCGCTGTATCTGCGTAAAAGCGAAGCCGAAGAAAGCGTCGGGAAGCCCCGATAAAAATACCGTTTCCGGCCGCCGGTTCGCAAACGGAGACGGCAATCGCGGTATCCGAGCGGGAACAGCCACTACCTGATGCTGAAATAAAATCTGTTCAAATATGTCACTCTGTTCTTTGCCCGCTGCCACAGCGAACTCTGCGGATACGGCTTCATTCTGAAATACCGAACAGAATACGGGAACTCTTTCCTTCCGCACCGATACAGTTCATCATTATATCGGCGCGTTTTTCATCATCACTGATACGGGCGGTAATGAAAGCGTCGGCAGTAATTATTTTTCTTATTTTTTTCTGCCGATTCGGCGCCCCCTCATAAGACACACCGATCCGAATTTGCCGTTTTTCCATCGTCGGATCCGACACGGCAAGCTCCAGCAACTGCCGTTCCGTATCATACCGCAGCAAAAACGCCCCCGCCCCATCGACTGAAACATCGGGAAAAAAAACGACACTATTTTCCGCCGGCTGAATAACGACAGGGTCGTCAGTCCAAACATGTATACCCCAAATAGGAGTTTTTCCGTTTCCCGTTTGCAAATTGCAAACGGCCTGCACGCGCTCCGTGTTGGAAATGACTGTAATTTCAGGGGCGGCAGCATACCGCACCAACTCGGCCGACGTTACCGCGGGCAGAATGATGTACGCATATGCCGCCCGCTGCGGATTTTTGCCGTGATCAATCCATAGTTCAAAAAAATTTTTTACGACGGTGTCGTATAGGGCTCCTTTCAAACCGATTGCAGACCAGCTGCCGGTACGAGATATTATATGATAACGAATGTCAGACTGCGGCTGTAACAGTATGTAACCGATGCCGAACCGGCTATTTGCAACGGATCGCACATGAAAATATCGAACCGAGCCCGCCGCCCCGGAAAAGACACACCGATCGGGCGGCACATCCGTAATTCTGCGGTTTTCGAGAATCGTTTCTATATGTCTGGTATCGTCGGCTGCATCCTGAGACGAAATATCAGCCCCCAGACAGACTATTTCGTTATCGAACATGAACCACGATTTTTTTGCCCGCAAAGACGGATACGCCCGTACTGCGGTATCAGGAATCGGCAGACCGTTTTCTTCTATTAAATTGCCGCTCAATTGCATACCGGCGCTGCCGTATTTATCCAGCGACACCCCGCCGACCCAGGTTTCCCGGGAAAATAACTTACTGCCTTTTCCCGGAATCAGCGGTACCGGATCAACGGTCGTACCGGCCAGCCGATACGGATTTACCGCCGCCCAAAATCCGTCACTGTAATGGCTCGCATCGGAATCGTACAAATACGTCATACCGTCTGAAGAATGCCAGCCGTGCTTATTTTCTCCGTTTATACTTTCAAAATTGCAGACCCGTTTTGAAAACATGCTGACGGAAAAAACGAAGTTTTTTCTCCGGTGAATAACGCGATCCGCATACGGAAACAGTATATGACTGTCTGCAGACACAGCAGGCGTTACCGAATTATCCGCCAATGTTTTTTCCGCAAGCATCAAAAGGTACGGGTCGGAGGTCTGTTTCAAGAATTCCCGGTAAGAATCTTCAAGAATCCAAGACTTGGCGTGTCCTTGTATTTCTTTTTTTTCTGCGGAACCTGCAGGCAAAAGGTTCGCCAATACCAAAAAACCGCCGATAACATTATGCCCGGTTACGTGATCGGATTCATTGTATCGGGAAACAGCCCTGCCCCGCAGCATGTCGAGCGCTATCCCCTTGTATACGCAGGGAATGAAACTTTTTTGGGCGAACTCGTATAACAGCCGAATTTGCGCCTCAGGAAGAGACATGGATGCGGAAGCAAAAACGGAAAAAAGCGTGCAAGCACCGAGTAAAAATTCACTGCCGTACGTTCCCGTGTACGGTACGTGAATATGCTGACGGAAAGTTCCGTCTTCATAAAATCCGTCGGAAAAACTGCCGTCGCTATTCCGTATTTCATATTGAATCGCATCCGACGCAGCCGAAAAAGCTTTGCGCAATTGCTCACCGTTTTCCGAAAGAATCGCCATCAGTAAGGCGACCCGTGCAGAATCAATCCTGTTTGCTCCGCGGCTTTCAACCGGCTGAACGGTTGACGCAATTCCGTTCCATGCGGCGGGAGAATTTCGGTTATAATACGGATCGGATTGATAAAACAATACCGTTCCGGTCAAACACCGAATCAGTTCGGAATCGAGTACGTCATACAGTAAAATACAGACGGATCCGATATGTTCGGGGATCGCCAGTTCCCAGTACCACCAGTTACCGTAATACGCAGATAAGCGCGGATATCCGGTATCGGCAACCCAGCGGAGCGCCCGTTTCAGAAAGGCCTCGTAAGCAGCATCGTGATATCGGGAACAAAGCGGCGTAGCCCAGGCTTTTGCAATCCATTCCAAACGCATCACGATTCGTCTCAGGTGCGCCGGATCGGATTGCCACCGAGATACGTCCTCGTCAATCCACGGACAGCCGTCATCGGAATCGACAGCGGCGGCGAAGTGTTTTTCAGCCACACCGGATAACGAAGCAGTCAAGCGGGCAGCATCGCCGCTGCCGCCGTCCGTTCGCGTATCGATTATCCGAGAACGCCACGCATCGCGCAGTTTTGTAAAGGAAACGGCTTGTTCCGCACTGCCGTTTTTTTCGGCCGAGTCTCCGTTTATAAAACCGGTGCAGCCGGTAACAATGCTGCAATACAACAGCAATATGCAGACACCCGATATGACTGACTTTTTATGCATATTCTATAGCTTCATGGTAACGGCTACACCCAAATTGCTCTGTTTCAGCGAATCGAGGGTACTGGTGAAATCAGTCGAAAACGAATACGCCGTATCTACTATAAACGAACCGGTAATATACCACGTAAATCCCATTCCGAATGAAACCGAAACGGGCTGCAGCGTATGAAACGCACGTTCCGTCCGAAGCTCGGAAGACGCAGCCGGCACGACTTCTTTTCTTTCGGTTTTTGTTCCATCCGAAGCAACGGTCAGCGTTGCCGTTTTACGAACCGTGCTCGGTTTTTCCTCCGTAATATGGGAATACGTATAGCGAACAAGCTGAGATGAAACGCCGGCGTGGAGCACTGCCTTTTTCGGAATAATCGACCACTGCAGGCCGGCGGACAGTTTGGGAATACAAGAAACGATTCGTTCTTCTTTCATACTGCCCTTATATTCTACAGTTACTTGTTTTTCCGAACCATTCAGCACGCCGCTATCCGTATACGCAAGAATTGTTTTAACCGTGGTAACTTCAGACAGCGGAGTATTTCTGAAGCGGAATTCAATCGGTACGTCGACGCCTATTTTCAGCTGCAGCGTTTTATGCAGCGTAAAAGACGGTTTATATCCTGCCGAAAATTTATGAATAAAATCCGTACGTCCCGGCTGATACCACGATTGTTCCGCATCACGATGTTCCGCAAGGCGGCCCGCCTGCAGCGTATCACCGGTATACGTATACAGCTGCGGTCTGTCGTTAAAAAACATGGAAAAAAAATTGTAACTCAAACCGAACGGCCCCCAGCCGCTGTAAAAAAACAGCCGCAACTGTCGCGTAGTGTTGTCTTTTTTGCCTTCGGTTTGCGTCCGTTCAGAATCGGAAATGAATTCCGCCGCGGCACTTTGTACAGCCCTATTCTCCGCATAGCCGCCGTACGGTTTTAAAGTCAGGACTTTTCCTGCCAGGGGGATACGAAATCCGGTCCAATCAAAATCGGTTCTATAATAAGTACGGTCGATTTTTGCCGTATCACCGATTCCCGAAGATGCTGCCGGAGAAAAACTGAACGAACTGCCGTTATACTGAATTCGTTCAAACGGTTCCTCATACGGAAATCCGCGGAAAGCGTTTACCGTATGAGTTTCAAAAACAACCTTAAAAGCCAAATTCCGTACGCCGACCAGAACGGACGCAACGTGTTTATTTTTCGGTTTCGCGCCCGGAAACATTTCGGGGTATATTTTCGGCAATGCAAAAAACTGGAACGTATTATTCGCATATGCGCCGCCGACATATACGGACCCGATCCGGGCTGCGGCAGCAATATCCGTCCACACAGACGAACTGCCGACAGCAAACACAGCTTTATCGAACCGAATGTTTTTAAAACTTACCGGATTTAAAATAGAATCCATTTCTGCCGTAAAAAGTCCGGTTGCTTCATAACTTTTGGATTTCATTTGCGCCGGAAGCTGAACGGCCGCACATATCAGTAAAAAAAATATCAAAAACGGATGACGCACGCGGATAATCGTATTCATTTTTCCTCCAAAAAAACGCAGTATGTTTTTCCCCCCGACTTTTCCGTCCGAATCGTGATAATCGTTTTGCCGTCCCGATAAACGGCTGAAACGAGGTCATTCGGAACAGAGACCGTCAGCGGGCGACCTTCCAATTCGATCATCAGTTCAGCCTGAAGCTGAGTGGGATCTGAAACAGCCAACGCAGAGATTGTCTCCGCATACGAAAATAAAAGGGAACACGGCTGCAAACTGCCGATACGATTGACCGGACAGTTTTGCGCAGACTGCGTATCGAGCGAATCTGCCTGCCAAAAATTGGCTGCAATAATACTCAGGGATTTTTCATAAACGGCATGAACGGTTTCGGAATTTTGCAGAACCGTTACGTCGGGCGATTCGCTATAAGCGCGAACGGACTCCTGTGGCAAGCAGGGAAGCAGTACATACTGGTACGTTCGGGAACGAGGATTCACCCCATGCGGAATTGAAATGGTAAAGAAATTTTTGAGTATGTCATTTTCACTGCCGTAATCGGTATTGGCAAACCAATTTCCCGTCCGCAGGTTCCGCTCGACGGAAACAGCCGCAGGTTGGGGAAAATAATAACCGAAAGAATCCGTTCCGTCTTCACTATTTCCTTCAAGCCAAGCCCATCGAGGATTTGAAAAAGTCGCCGTTCCGAACCGGGAAACGGCAGCGGTTCCGTCCATACAGAAGCGATTGGTTCCGGAATTTTTTAACTTTCTGTTATCCACGATAGTTTCAACCATACGACCGTCTGCGGCGGAAATATCGGAACCGAGACAGACTATTTCGTTATCAAACATAAACCACGATTTTTTTGCCCGCAGGGAACTTTTACCCGGTTCCGCTTCAAAATCCATTCCGGCAGCACCGTACAAATCGAACAGCACACTGCCGCCGACCCAATCTTTAGAACCCGTATTCAGCGACCAGCTGCGATTCGTCCGCTCGCTCGAATCAGTCGTAATACCGGGCAGCCGATGCATATCGATTGAAGCCCAGTAATTATCACAAAACTGAAGACCGTCGCCGTTATACAGATACGTTACCCCTTCTGCCGTATGCCAGCCGCGTTTGTTTTCACCGTTACCGACTTCAAACGCACCGGTGCGCGATGAAAACAAACTTAATCCCAATACATAATTCGGACGGCGATGAACGACTCGGTCCATACCGGCATAGACCAGACACTGTTCGGGAGAGAACTCGCCTGAAACGGACAGATCGGCAAGAAGCGTTTTGAACGCCGCGGCGTCGTTTTGATTCATCCGCATAAAATAATTTTTATCGGTATCCGCAATATATCTTTGATCATTGACGATGTTCGCTTTGACAAAATTATATATACGCGCTTGGGCAGGATCGGGAGCAAATCGGGCAAGCGCCAAAATTCGGGCCAGCAGCGCCTTTCCTCTTGTGTGATCATCGGCAGCGGGCCGGGCAACACTGCGGCCGCTCACCATATCCATAACGGCGCCGCGGTAAAAAAGCGGCATAAAGGCTTTCTCAACCCATTCAAAAACGATCGCCATACGCGAAGCCGGAACCGCCCAGTACGAATCGGCTAAGACGTACAAAAGGTTTTCCACACCGGCAAGCGTAACAGCCCCGTACGCCCCCGTATACGGGAATACCGTATGCTGGATAAACGAGCCGTCTTCATAAAAACCGTCTCCTTTTTGTACGTATGTCAAAATCCGGTCAAGAGCGGATACGGCGCTGAGCACTTTCCGATTGTTTTCTTCAATACAACCGGCAAGGACGCATACGGTTGCCGCGTCAAGCAGATTTGCGCCGGTAAGCGGATTAGGCCCGTTGAGCACAACCGAAGGCTCTGGCGTAAAGTGTTCTATCGCATTGATATAAGATATCCGTTTTTTTTCAGGAATGCGGTCATACAGCAAAATTAAAATATCGCACAATTTCTGCGGCGTTCCGATAGTCCAATCCCACCAATTCCCGTACATGTTCTGCGTTTCAACTTTTTCGTTATAACGATTTTCATAAAACCAGTCCAACGCGGAAAGGATATCGGCTTTCAGCGCGGAATTCCGATACCAGCGGGAATCTTCCGAAGCATACGCACGGGCAAGAATCCGCAAATCCGCAAGCGTTCCGGTCAGGCTTTCGGATTCTTGAGCCGTATTATACTGCGTCCACAAATCACGGCGTTCCGCACTTTTGTGCATGTAATCCCATCTGATTTTTGCATCGATATCCAGCTGCTCTTTTGCAAGCAAAAAATCGGAATCTCGTTTATCATGAATTTGACCGTACGTGAGACGATCAAACCAACGCTGACGCAGCAGCGCATAGTGTTTTTTCAGTTCCGCATGTTCAACGCTGACAACGCAGATCGCCGTGTTGCCGTCAGCAGCTCTGGCAGATATGACGGCGGCACCGGCTTTAACGGCAGTTACACAGCCCTTACTGTCAACGACGGCAACGCTATCATCCGAGGAACTCCATTCGACAACCCTGTTTTTATTGCCGTCACCGAACACAGGAGCAAGAACCGTTTTTTTGCCTTCCATCTTTTTTATTCCGGAATGAGAAAGAGAAAATTCATACGATTCTTTAAACGACACGGCGTCTATCCAGGCGGTACCGACAGAAGAATCGAAAAATATTTCTATTTTTATTTTTTTCGTATCTTCGGGAATGTTCCGGAGCATTTCGGCTTGCGTATGCCAGCCGGAAGTACCGACAGACGGTAAAGAGCCTTTAAAATTTTGCGGAATACGGTATTTTTTTCCGTCGGAAGAATATTGAACGCGAAAATAAACTCCTTTTCCCATAACCTCAGCCGTTTTTACCTCCATAGACAGCCGATACAGTTTTCCGGGATCAACATCCGTTTCCGTATAGAGACACAACCGGCTTTTCGTTTTTGAAGTTATTTTTACCGAGTACATGCCGTCCGTTTTTTCCGTTTCATCAAGCGATACCGAAAGCGCTTCTCCCGCTTCCGGTACCCACAGACGCCAATCGGACGCGGCTGCGCCGTTTTCCCAATGCGGAGCGGACGACGTCTGTTTCCGCTCAAAACTGCCATTGGCAGGACTCTCTTGGGAATATTCAGCAGCTGCAGAACCGAGTGAACGGACGACCAGATTGTCAACCCAAGCGGAAGCGCCCTGCGCAACGGGACCGTGAGTACCGATATAGGCACGCACGGCAATCCGGTCAGTCATCGGTCCGGTAGCGAACGTTCCGCTGCAGAAAGTCCAGTCGTGACTGTTTTTACCGATTTGAATCGGCAGCGTTTTTGCAATATCCAGCGTCAGCGGCGTTTTCGAGCCTTCGGCATATTCTATAATTTGAATTCCGAAACGATTGTACGAAACGTTTAATGCCTTAATGTACGCTTCAACGCTATAACGAGTTTCCGGCTGAACGGGAAAAAACTGTTCAATCCAGCCGCGGGTGTTGTCGGTTTCGGCGGAGAGCCTGACGGCACCCGATCCTTTGAACACATCCTCGCAGTCGACTGAAATGTCGGGAAGCGTATAGCTTCCGAACGTTCCGGTATGCCAGAAATCCAAACCCGCTTCAAAATCTCCGTTCACGGGAAGCCGGTTTTGTGCGAAAATGAACAAAGGAAACGCGGCAATCATCAGCAATAACCCGAAGTAATACCGTATTTTCATAAAAAGACCTCTTTATTTTACTTGCTTTTCGTTATTTTCAGATTGCTGAACCGTGCGCTACCGGAAAATCCGGCGGATGTCTGTACGCTCAAAACGAGATTTCCCGATTTCTTTTCCGCAGACCACTTCTGAAGCATATCGTTGCTCTGCAATCCCGCAGCAGAACCCGAGGTAATCGATTCTACAAGACCGGCTTCGGTAATTCTGATACGGTATTCGTTTACCGGATTTTTTCCCGTGCCGGCAGTATAGGAGGTCAGATGTCTGTCAACGTTTTTTCCGCCGGCAGATACCGTTACGCAAACGTACGACGCACCGTTTTTCTTCGCAACGTGTTCCTGCGTCCACGAAAAAGTATATTCGCCAGGCGACAACCGTACCGTTTGCTTTACCGCACATTTTTTTGCCGTTTTCGAATCGTCGCCTATTACCGATACTATTCCCGCTGCAACCGACAAACTCGGCGACGGCGAACCGGCGGCAATCCATGTATCCCAATGAACGGGCGCGTCGCTCGTCCACGCGGCGGCATGAGTTTTTGTTCCGCTACATTTAGATTCCGCAGCCGGCACCACGTCTTTGAAATCCGCGTTCTGCAGCAAATTCAGTTCCTGCAAATCTTCGCCTGTTCCCGGCTGGACGGGATCCGGGTTTTGAGGTTTAACGGGTACCGGCACGTTATCGGGCACATCGATATCGGGATGAACCGATACCGGATCTTTACACGAAGGTGACAGCAACAGATACGCTATGCAAAAAATGGAAACTGCACGCTTTTTCATAATTCCTTTCTGACTCCTGAAATAATGGAATGTGAAGAAAATATCTTCCGTTTTTCAGACTAGAACCGCTTTTTATATCCTGCAAGCGGTATTTTTTACGAAAACACCGGATTTTTTTTGCTTTTTATGATTTATACCTTACAAAGAAAGCTGCCATGAAAAATGCTGTCCGTCGCATTCGGTTCCGAATTCCAGATACACAATAATAAAATGAACGTCCCGGCGCGGTTCAATGCGGACGGTAATCGGAACGGCAGCGGAAAACGTATACGATCTGCCGTCAACGCGGACCGACTGCCACACACCGGTACGGTTCCAGCCGGAACGCACCGTATGCAGAAACGATCGCATATCGGAAAAAACGGGCCGGGAATCCAGCTGTAAAGAACACGGATCGCGCAGGATTTTATTTTCTACGGTTGCGTAAACCTCGCCTTCGGCGCTGATAATTTTTTCTTCCAAATTTATCGTATCTTCACTCAAATACCAGCGCTTTTCCGTATGGAGCGTTCCGTTCCAGTTTATAAAATCCATTATGACACGCAGCGCCCGTCCGCCGCATACACGGACACCGGTTGTCGGCAGTCCGGCTGCCGCAGTACTTTGCAGACTGCGGCAGGCAAAAACGGCTTCCATAGATTGTCTGATTTCTGTCGTTCCGGGCATGTAATAAAAATCAACCGCATTCCAAAAACCGACATAATTATCCTGCCGCTCATAGAGATACAGCATACCGTCGCCGGTAAACCAGCCGGATACGTTTTCTCCGTTGCAGCTTTCATAATTTCCGATATTCCGTGAATGAGCGGCAATACCGGCGGCAAAGCGGCGGCAGCGAAAAAAGTAGCGCTCCATTTCGTTAAAACAGTAAGCTTCAGTTTCGTATTCGTCCACGGAAAGCGTATCGATTCGGGAAGTCATAAATCGGCTTTTTTCCCTGAAAAAAAACGGATCCCGTTCGGAGTTCTGCCATACCCAGACACAATCACCCGCCGATTCCCGATATACGATTCGTTCCAGCAGCGTTTTATATTTTGCAGGAGCGGAATATGAAAGCAACAGCAAAGAATTGACGATCCGCTGTCCGCGATCGTGATCCGTTTCATCACGGGAAACGGCCCTGCCGCTCACCATATCGGGAATCGCGCCGTGATACAGAAGCGGTTCAACGGATTTGAGAATACACTCGTACAGGCCGGTACACAATTCCGGTCGTATGGCGAATTCCGTATCGTTAATCAGATAAAAAATTTCCGCAATTCCGCCGATAAGCACTTGTCCGTACGTACCGGTATACGGTATGTCGCCGTGCTGTAAAAAAGATCCGTCAGCGTAAAATCCGTCCCGCTCTTCCATCGATACCGGCAGCTTTCCTTCCGCAGCAGTTTTTATCTGCCAAACTTCAGGCAACAACGCTATCGCCTGTTCGACGGCTTCCCGATTTCCCGATAAAGCTCCGCGCAAAACGCACAACTTAACTAAATCGACGCGATTTCCGCCGGTTGAACAACGCAGCGGCACGCCGCACGGATGAATGGCACGGGGGTTGTTGCCTGAAAACTGCGCATCCGGCTGAAAATACTCCGTTACGGCAATATATTTCCGCAAATCGGCATCAGGTATTTCGTCATACATCAGAATAAGAATATCCGTGATAACCGACGGATACCCGATTTCCCAAAACCACCAATTCGTTTTTTCGCCGGCACCGATGTGATAGCACGTTTCGTATAAAGCGTTCAGCCCCGACACCACGGCTTGTCCGAGCTGCCGGCTGCAGTACCACATACTCGCCGGCGAACGGTAACATTTAGCCAATACGAGAAGTTCGCAGTACTGCCGGTACACGAGTTCGACAGAACCGGAATGCGGTTTGAAAGACAGAAAATCGGGAACGAGAAGATCCCGCTTGACAATGCAGGCAGAAGAATCGACGGCAGATTCGGCCAAAAAAAAGCGGCGGCGCCGTACAATAGTTGACAAAACGGTACAATTCATTATGAATATCCTGAAAATATCCGATACGGACAAATGCCGCATCGGATACAGTCAATTAGTTTGCGTTAAAACGGTCATACGCGGCTTGCTGCAACTGCAGTACCCGCGGCAGCCCTTGAGAAGTTATACGCTTTACATACGAATCCCAATCCTGATTGATATCAGCGGCACCGAGAATCCATTTTTGAACGTATTCCGCAGTCGTCTGATTGATGGGCGCCATCAGTTTTTTGATTTCATTCTGATCTTCAGTACTGAATTTTAAAATCGGAATGTCGTCGAAGCAGTTTCCCGGCTGCATGTAAATTTGCCATCCTTTTTTTGCTATATCCGAAGCAGTCGCAATCTCATATTCGGCATCCTGCCAGACGCCGACACCGGCAATTTGGGAACCGGCTTTGTATAAAACCTGAATCGGAGTTAGTTTTTCCGGATTATCCAGCACCAATTCGGTAAATACAGGTCTGCCGTCTTTTATGACATAGTGTTTTCCTTCAATTCCCCAATTCCACGCGCGGCGGCCGTCTTCACTGAACCACCAATCCATAAATTTTATAGCCGCAACGGGATCCGAAGCGGAAGCCGATATGGACCAGCCTGAACCGTTCGTCGTTCCGCGGGCAACGCTGCGGGAAACGATCGCTCCGGTTTCGTTTTTCAGCGGAGGAATAGGAAGGAATTCAAACCCCGGAATATCGGTAACGGTTCGATTGTAAGCAGCAGTCGAAACGAACCAATCGAAAGTAGCCGTTCCCAAATTGGTAGGCAACACACGGTCGCGGGCTGCTCCTCCGCGGGTAAACAGTTCATAATCAACCAGGCCTTTTTTATACCAGTCGGCAAGAGTTGCTATTGCCGTTTTGAACGTCGGTTCAAGCGGATTGTAATTCACTTTTCCGTTTTCTACGTAAAAAGAGCCCATATGACGGGCGCCGAGCATACCGGCCGAATACCGGACAGCGTCGGCGACGCCGCCGGGAGAACGGGCAAACAAACCGATTTCATCTTTTTTACCGTTTCCGTTCGCATCACCGTTTACGATAGCCGTCAAAACCGCTTCGAGTTCCGCGACGGTCGTCGGCGTTTTAAGATTGAATTTTTTCAGCCAATCGGTTCTGATGAACAATCCGTACGCGACATTCAGTTTATCGTAATCATAGAACGTCGGTATCGCGTAAATTTTCCCGTCGAGCGCGTACATATCCTTCGCAAAACGCGGATGCGCTTGCATAAAAGCGCTGATATTGGGCGCATAATCGTTTATCAGCTGCGTCAAATCGATAACGCCGCCGTCGCTTCCCAGTTTTTCCAAATCAGCTACCGTAAAACTGATGATATCGGGCAATTTTCCGGACGCGACCATCAGATTGAAAGCCTGCGTTGCATTCGTATTGTTTTTTGAAGCGACACCTTTCAGTTTTACGTTATTCTGAAGCGCCGCATACCGGTAAATTTCCCAGTCTTCATCAAACACGAATCCGTTCTGCACCATGTGCACGGACAACTCCTTTGCGGAGTTCCCAGTTGCCATCGGTTCTTTTCCGCCGGCAGCGAACGCGCATACGGCGAGTATCGCGCCCAAAAACACGCTACTTACGATTTTCTTCATAAAATACCTCCAAAATATTTCATTCTCAGCTCAGCCTTTTACGGAACCGAGCATGACGCCTTTTTTGAAAAAACGCTGAATATACGGATACGAAAGCAGTACGGGTACTATCGACAGAATTATAACTGCGTAAATTACGGTCTCCGGAGATGAAGTACTGCCTCCCGTAATCAGGGAGCCCGCATCGGCATTCATGTTCTGTTCCACGATGAGTTTTTTAAGCAGTACCTGCAGCGGCGCTTTTTTATCATCGGTGAGGAGTATCATCGACCAAAAATAGCCGTTCCACCTTGACACGGCATAAAACACGGATACGGTTGAAAGCGCCGCGCCCGAAAGCGGCAAATGGATTTTCAGCATGATTTGCAGCTGATTCGCCCCGTCGATGCGGGCCGACTCTTCAAGAGAGGCCGGAACGCTTTCAAAAAAAGATTTGAGAATAATCAGATTAAACGTACTGATTGCAAATCCGAGCGTTACCGACGTATACGTATTGATCAATCCCAAAGATCTGAAATTCAAATATCGCGGAATCATACCCGGATCGAACCACATGATGAGAATGACCATTAACGTAAAAAACGTCCGCCCTTTCAGATTCTTTTTGGACAGCATGTACGCTCCGGAAACGGTAAAGAACATATTTACCGCCGTCCCGACGAGCGTGATTCCAACCGTATTGACATAAGAACGCCAAAACAGCGGAATTCGGAAAGCTTCTTTATATGCATCAAACGTCAGACTTTTCGGCAGCAGCACGACATCCCCCATCAGTATGTGAATCGGCCGGCTTAACGATGCCGAAAACACATACAAAAGCGGATACAAAAACAGAAAACTGAGAATGCATAAAAAGATACCGTTTACGCGGCTATACAATGATTCTTCGGTCACGGTGTTTTTTAACATACATATACCTCCATAAAAATTACACTGCAGTACGGCGGCAGCCGTTACCACAAACTCGTTTCGGACATTTTTTTGCTTATTTTATTTGAGCCGTATACCAAGAAAAATCCGATAATTGCGTTGAACAACCCGACGGCGGTAGAAAGTCCGAAATTCTGCTGTTCCATACCCAATCGATATACGTACGTGCTGATAACGTCCGAGGTTGCGTACGTTGCAGGCTGATACAGCAACAATACGATTTCAAAACTGACATTCAGCATACTTCCGATACGCAATATCAGCGTAATAATGATAGTCGGCATAATGGAAGGCAGCGTAATGTGCAGCAGCTGATGAAACTTATTCGCTCCGTCTATTTTGGCAGCTTCGTACAAAGACTCGTCAATTCCGCTGAGCGCCGCCAAATACAACAGCGCGTTAAATCCGGTGTTTTTCCATATTCCCAAACCGGTAAAAATCGCCGGAAAATATTCGGGAATTGAAAGGAAATACCGCCGTTCCCCTCCGACGGCTTCAAGCAGCCGATTTACGATACCGGTCGTCGGGGAAAGCATGTTTATAAAAATACCGCAGGCAACGACGATCGCCACAAAATAAGGCAAAAAGGCTGCCGTCTGAACAAACGACCGGAACAATTTTCCGCGGACTTCATTCAGCAAAAGTGCAAAGAGAATTGCAAACGGAAAGGCAATCAGTAATCCCCATACGTTCAATATCAGCGTATTTTTCAGCGTTACGTAAAAATATGGGCTGGAAAGGAAATCCGCAAAATTCCGCAGTCCGATCCACGCACTTCCGGCAATACCTTTAAACAGATTGTAGTCCTGAAACGCAATTAATAAACCGGTCATCGGTTTATATTCAAAAACGACATACCAAAGAATAAAAGGCAGCCCTATCAGATAAAGCATCCGCTGATCGCTATCAAAAATCCGGCGACGATTCCGTTTCATACCATAGTCCTTGTAAATCAGATTTTATGTTTCTGAAACCAGTCTATCAGCGTTTTGATAATTGACAAGAAGTATTTTTTTTGAAAAACCCGTGATTCTTTTACTTTCCGGACGTTTCGATCTAAATCAGAGGGAATTCAGCCGTTTCCGGTATCGGAACGGAGTGGTTGCAGTATGTTTTTTAAAAGTCCTGATAAAATGATTTACGTCCATAAAGCCTACCCGTTCGCAGATACCGGTAATCGGCAAATCCGTACAGCAAAGAAGGTTTTTTGCTTCACTTACACGGACGGAAATGATATATTCCTTTAATCCCGATCCGGTCACTTCCTTGAACAGTCTAGTCATATGATATTTGCTTAATGAACAGACACGGGAAAGCACATCGAGACACAGATCTCCGGCAAGATTTTCGGCTATATAATTATATAAAAGCAGCACGCACCGTTTACGATCTGAATCGCACGATGTAAACAAATCTTTATTTTCCCTGTATAAAAGCAGCAAAATACCGTTCAGAAGCACCGCCGCCTGCGTATCCCACAAATCGTCCTGTTTTTCGAATTCGCGCAGCAATTCGCTGAAAAACAACGTAACCGCCGATTTCCTATGACTGCCGAACGTATATGCGGGAATTATATGCATATTTTTATTGATAAAAATCGAATGTAACCGAGGATTTTTTACGGCATCGGCAAGCAATGATTCCGATATCAGGCAAACGTACCTGGTACACTCGGGTGAAACGTGATAAACGCAATGATCTTCCGCCATATTGAGAAAAAAAATGGTACCTTCGCACGCCGTAAAATGTTTTCCGGCAATTTCAAACGTAATATGCCCTGACAATATGTAAAAAAATTCATATTGAAAGTGAGAATGATGCTCAAAAACACGGGATCCGCCGCCTTTTTTCAATGAAATGGAAAAATGATCCCGATTTGAAAAAAGAGTCGTTTCGTCAATACACATACGCTGCTTGCACCTCGATTTCCGAATCGCAAAAAAAACATATTTTCGCGCAAAAATCAACATAGATACGGAAGAATTTATATCTTATCATGAAAACGAGCAGAACGGAAGCGCGTTTTTAAATAAGCGTTAATCAGTTCCGTTACTGACAAGGAATCATTATGCCGCATCACCCGTTTAACTACACTTCGTTATCCGATTTAAAACATGATATTGCGGTTCGGAAACTCGCAATCGATTTGGATACTGATTTTTCTGTTTTTTCCCGCCGCGTACCGATCGGTCATACTGCCGCGCCGAATGCAATAGCGTCGCTTCCTATGGAAGGATGTGATTCTAATCCGGACGGATCTCCGAGCGAATCGGTATTCAGGCGATACCGGCGGATTGCACGCGGCGGCGCCGGTCTCATCTGGGCTGAAGCCAACGCCGTCGTTCCCGAAGGAAAGGCAAACGAACTGCAGCTGATGATTACCGATAAAAACTGGCAGTCGTTTCAAAAACTAATAGGCGAAATACACGCATCGGCCGCGCAGGCGTTTTCCGGCGAAAATCTCGCCAAAACGCATCGTCCGGTCGTCATTCTGCAACTGACCCATTCGGGTCGGTATGCGCGGCCGCACGGCCACACGCCGGCGCCGCTGGTACCGCAGCGGGATCCGCTTCTTGATCCGGTAAGCGGCGTCATATCGGACGCGGCAATTGTCAGCGATGAATATCTTGACAAACTTACCGATCGATATGTGAAATCGGCTTTGCTGGCAAAAAAAGCGGGATTCGACGGCGTAGATATAAAAGCGTGCCATCGATACTTGGTAAGCGAACTGCTGGCAGCCCATACCAGAGCCGGACCGTACGGCGGCGACTTTTCCAACAGAAGCAGATTCCTGCTGCAGACGATTAAAGCCGTCAAAGCGGCGGCGGGAAACGATTTTATAATCGCCTCCAGATTTAATGTTTTTGACGCACATCCGTATCCGTACGGATTCGGCATTCAAAAAGACGACTGCATGCAATTCGACAGTACCGAACCGCTGCGGTTAGTGCAGGAAATGATACGTGCGGGAGTGCAACTGATAAGCAATTCGGAGGGAAATCCCTATTATCGGTACCCGCAAATTACCCGGCCGTTCGACACTTCAAGCCAGGGAATTCCCGTACCGGAAGAACATCAACTGAAAAGTATCGAACGGCTGTTCGACTTTACCCGCCAGATACAGAACGCAGCGCGTTCCGTACCCGTCGTGGGAAACGGATATTCGTGGCTCAGACAGTTTCTGCCTTATGCGGGTGCGGCGAACCTGAAATCGGGCAGCTGCTCGTTCATGGGATTAGGACGCGAAATGTTCGCATACCCGCAAGCTCCGCGCGATATTATCGAACGCGGCGCGCTGGATGCGGCACAATGCTGTATTACCTGCAGCTGCTGTACGCAAATCATGCGGGATCACGGCAAAACCGGCTGTGTAATAAAGGACAAAGAAATTTACGGTCCCATGTACAAAAAATACAGAATTGAAGCGGAAAACCGCCGCAAGCAAAAGGATTGACAGTATGCAAAAACGGACGGCTATCGTTACCGGCGCCAGCCGCGGTATCGGCTATGAAATCGCCAAACAGCTCGGACAGGACGGTTATAACATCGTTGCAGTCGCAACCGGATCATATGAGCACCACAAAGATCGGCTGGACTGGTTTTCCCGGAACGGCATTCCCCTGCACTATGTTCAAGCACATATCGAAAACCGGAACGACAGGGAACGCATCGTTTCGGAAACGGTTTCCGTTTTCGGCGCCGTTCACGCACTGATAAACAACGCCGGTGTAGCGCCGCTTGAAAGAACTGATTTGCTTGAAATGGGCGAAGAAAGTTACGACCGAGTGCAAAATATCAACACCAAAGCAGTAATGTTTTTGACGCAAGCAGTCGCAAAACAAATGATAGCACAACCGTTCGAGCAGGCAGCATATCGGGAAAAAACCCAGACGGCAAAAAAAGGGGTAATCGTAAACATATCGTCCTGTTCTGCCGAAGTTTCATCCGTAACGAGGGGGGAATACTGCGTTTCAAAAGCGGGCATGAGCATGCTGACAAAATTATATGCGGATCGATTGGCAAAAGAACGAATTCTCGTACACGAAGTTCGCCCCGGCGTAATCGCGACGGATATGACCGCCGCAGTGCAGGAAAAATATGATACACTGATAGCACGGAATACGTTTCCCATTCCCCGCTGGGGAATGCCTGAAGAAGTTGCCGCCGTGGTAAGCGCGTTCTGCAGCGATAAATTCACCTACACAACGGGCGACTATGTGAACGTCGACGGCGGATTCCATATCCTGCGGCTGTAACCGATAAAAAAGGCAGTACAGAAATATGAAAACATACGATTATGATACGATCGTCGTCGGTTCCGGATGCGCCGGCTTTAACGCGGCGGATTGGCTTTACGATCTCGGGCGGAAAAACATCCTCTTGATTACCGAAAACCGCACGGCGGGAACTTCGCGCAATACCGGCAGCGACAAGCAGACGTATTATAAATTGTCGCTCGGTTCGGAACCGCCGGATTCCGTTGCCGATATGGCAAAAACGCTTTTCGGCGGACAGGGTGTAGACGGACCGATTGCCTATACCGAAGCGGCCTGTTCGGTTAAATCGTTTATGAAACTGGCAAATTTAGGGGTCGATTTTCCGGTAAACGAATACGGCGAATACGTCGGTTACAAAACGGATCATGATCCGGCAAAACGGGCAACGTCAGCCGGACCGCTCACTTCGAAATACATGACAGAAGTTCTGGAAAAAAATGTGCGCAACAAACGTATTCCTATCGAGGATCATACATTCGTCACCGGAATCGTCACGGAACGGAATACGCTGCGGGGGCTGCTTGCCCTGCGCCGTGCCGATACGGGAATTGAACCGGTCTATTTTAAAACAGCGCACGTCGTTTGGTGTACCGGCGGGCCTGCCGCCGTTTACCGCAACCGCGTATATCCTGCCGGACACAGCGGGATGAGCGGAATCGTATTCGCTGCCGGAGCGGCGGCAGTAAATTTGCAGGAATGGCAGTACGGACTCGGTTCCACTCAGTTTCGATGGAACGTATCAGGCAGCTACCAGCAAGTACTTCCCCGATACGTTTCAATCGGTGAAAACGGCGACGAATCGGAATTTCTTTTCAGTGAAGGAAGAAAACTCGGCATTTCTCCTGCCGAAATGCTTAACTACGTCTTTCTCAAAGGATACCAATGGCCGTTTGACAGCGCAAAAGCGTCGGCTTCTTCAGTAATAGATCAACTTGTCTATCGGGAAACGACGGAAAAAAAACGGCGCGTATTTCTGGATTTTACCGCGAATCCGTCCGTTCTGCACGCAGATACCGACGGCGAACGGGCATTCGGGCTGCTTGACCGCGAAGCTTATACGTACATGAAAAAGTCGGATATTCTGTTCGGTACGCCCGTGCAACGTCTGGCAAAAATGAATCCGCAGGCAATAGCCCTGTACCGAAGTCATCACATCGATTTATACACCGATAAATTGGAAATAGCCGTCTGCGCACAGCATCACAACGGCGGTATTCTGGTTGACGAAAACTGGCAGACGACAATCAGCGGACTGTATGCTGCGGGCGAATGCGCAGGAACGTTCGGCGCATACCGCCCCGGCGGAGCTGCACTGAACGCTACGCAAGTCGGTTCAATGCGCGCGGCACAGCATATCGCGTGGAATTTTGCGGAAAAACCGAAAACACCGTCTCCGCGAACGGAGGAGCTGTCCGATTGCGAACGGCAGCAAATAGATACATTCATGCGGTTTGCAGCAGCGGCCCGTATCAAAGCCGCATCGGCCGAAACGGGCGGCGACGGAATCAAAACGCTGCGCGCCCGGCAGGCACATTTTCAGCAGCGCATGACGGACTGTGCCGCCCATATCAGATATCGGGACAAAATTACCGAACTTGAAAACGCAGTCGCTGCCGAATTGGACGGCTTTTTCGAGCGATACGTGCCGGATTGCCGGCCGGAAGAACTCAAAGCGGTGTACCGATTTTACGATATGCTGCATTGTCAAGCGGCAATTCTGTCGGCAATGAAAAAGGCAATCGACGACTTCGGGTCGCGCGGCGGTTCAATTTCTTTTGCAGCAAAAACGGATGCACAGCCGCTTCCCGAACGGAACGGAACTCACGGGAAACGCATTATCAGTAAACGCACGCAAAACACATCGTACGAAAGTATAACGGAAGAAGTCCGGCCGCTGCCGGCACCGGAAAACTGGTTTGAAACGGTCTGGAACGAACACCTTACGAAAAGACAGCACCTATAAGGAGAACTGACATGAACATATTATTCTTGACAAAAAAGGAAGATGAATATCAGCTGCACAACTGCTTTACACCTGAACAACTTACCGCCGGCCGGATTGCCGATTATGAATCCGTTCGGGAATCCCCGCAGTCATACACTAAAACGACGCATATTTTTTCAACCTGGGGAATGCCGGTTTTGAGTGAAACGGATATTCAGCAGTATTTTCCGCAGCTGAAATACGTATTTTATGCCGCCGGCTCGGTGCAGTATTTTGCGCGTCCGTTTCTGGCACGGGGAGTCCGCATATTCAGCGCCTGGATGGCGAATGCCGTTCCGGTCGCAGAATTCACGGCTGCACAAATAATTCTTGCCAACAAGGGTTTTTTCCAATCCCACGACCGTTACGCAAAACAGGGGTTCAAAGCGTCTGTCGATTATACCCAATCTTTCGGCGGCAACTATGGAACTAAAGTCGGTTTTCTCGGCGGCGGTATGATCAGCCGGGAAACGATGAAGCTGCTGAAATCATACGATCTGGATCTGTACGTGTCGGCCCGTTTTTTGACCGACGAAGACGCTGCCCTTCTGCGCGTACAGAAAACGACGACGGAATGGATTTTTGCAAACTGTCAGACCGTATCGAATCATTTGGCAAATACGGAAAAAACGCGGGAAGTTTTGAATTATGAACTGTTCCGAACCATGCTGCCGAACGCAACGTTTATCAATACCGGCCGCGGTGCTCAAGTATGCGCGGAAGATCTCGTTCGCGCAATGCAAGAACAGCCGGCAAGAACGGCACTGCTCGACGTCACGGACCCGGACGAACCGCTGCCGCATCAGCATCCGTATCGGAGTTGTCCCAATATTTTCATCTCACCGCACCGGGCCGGATCTTTCGGCAGAGAAGTTTTGCGGCTCGGAAAATATATGTTCGACGAATTTCAGCGGATAACCGACGGAAAAGAACCGCGGTATGAAGTTACGCTTTCTATGCTGGAAACGATGGCATAATAATCGACGATTACTGCCATTCGTGGCAGCCGCCGGTATGATATATTACAGGAGTAGCTATGACCGGACTGACATCCATTACATTCAGAACACTGACCGCAGACAAAATCATCAGTTTGTGCAGAAATGCCGGGGTAGACGGCATCGAATGGGGCGGCGACGTGCACGTACCGCCCGCGGCAACAGACGAAAAAGACGCCGTGTTAAAATCCGTAGCGCAGGCGCAATCGGTTGCAAAAAAAACAACCGAAGCCGGTTTGCGGATATTTTCTTACGGTTCGTATTACAAACTCGCAGCAAATCGTACGATACCGTTTGACCGGATATGGGCAAATACGCTTGCAGTTGCGGAAGCATTGCACGCACCGATAATCCGCGTTTGGGCAGGTGAATACGGAAGCAAAGACGCACCGCCGAATTATAAGGCTCGGCTCGTCGATGAGCTAAAAAAAATAAGTCAAATGGCTGCCGAAAAAAATATCAGTATCGGATTGGAATACCACCGGAAAACATTGACGGATACAAAAGAAAGCTGCCTTGAATTACTGCAAACGGTCAACATGCCGAACGTATATACATATTGGCAGCCTAATCCGGATATCACCATGAATGAACAGCTGGCAGAAATAGCGCTATTACGGGATTATATTTGCATCGTCCATTGTTTTAATTGGACGCCGGGTAATATCCGGCATCCGATGCATCCTGCAAAGAATGTGTGGAAACAATATTGGATGCAATTATCAAAACCCGATTGTCCGCTTTTAACCGAATTCGTACGTAATGACAAACCGCGGCAATTTATAGCCGACGCGCAAATTTTGAAGGAAATCACTTACTGACAGTATCATTCGGAGCATTCAGCGTGAGAAAAAACAGAAAGTATTATACGAAAATCATCAAAATGTTCTATTTAATATCCATTCCGCTGGTATGCGTCGCCGCGTTATCATATTTTATCAGAATGGGCCTTAACGCAAAAAACGAATACGATGCCAACAGCAAACTGCAGTTGACCACATTCAAAGAATACACGGACACCCGTATCAGGTTCTGTCATTTCCTCGTCAATATGATTGCCGCGTCAAAACAAATGACCGATTTCATGCAGAAAACGGAACCGACAGCGTATTACCAGTTAAAACTGCAACAGGAAATACAGCGCCTTTACAATTTTTCAAATTATCAGCAAGAAATAATCGGGCTTACCGTTGCCAACGATAACTACGGTATTTCATCAGAATTAAACGGTGATTTGGAAACTTTTCTAAAATTATTTTTTATAACACCGGATGATTTTTCTCAAATACGAACAGATATGCAAAAAAATAATCCGTCTCATTCGTTTATCGTAAAATCAGTCAAAAACGATCAAAATCAGCCGATGATCATCATTATTAATTACGACCGCACGTGGTACAATACACCGTTTTACCTGTTTTTCTTATATAGTGAAAAGCAATTTTTCGATACGAATATCAGTTCAAAAGGAGATTTTTCATTATACCAAAACGACACGCTCATCTACACCCGTTTTGCAAAAAAAGTATTGAAGAAAACTGAAATCCGAAGTATTGCATCAGAGATCCCGTCGCTGCGTTATGACTTAAAACTGCCTCAATTTCAAGTATATTCACTAAAATTATTGACGGTTTTTATGATCACCGTCGGAATTATATTTTCCATCATACTTATCGGGCATATATACACCAGAAAATTGTACGAACCGATCAAACAGCTGCTCACATTAGTCGAAAAATCGGAAACTGATGCGGATGAGTTTTCCATTATAGCAAACGCATTCACGGAGCTTTCCGCAGAGTTGTCGTCAGCTGAAACATCCGTAAAGAATTATACGGCAATGCTGAAAAAGAACTTTTTGGCCGAACTTTTAACCGGATATCTGCCGCAGCCGTATGTAAAGGATCAGCTGCATCGATTCAAAATAACGGACCGAAAACAAGCATTTCACTGTATTCTGGTAAAGTATGAAATCCCGACGACACAGAGCGAATCGTTATCCGCCAATTCCTTTCTCATTGCAAAACAGAATCTGTACATCCGGCTGTCGTCCCATTTCAATCCTGCTGCAAATAAAGCACTCCACGACTTTTATTTAGCGGAAATTCAATTCGACACGCTTGCCTTGCTCATTTCAACAAACGATTTATCTGCCGTAATCGCAGATCTAACGGAGATTTTGACTTTAACTGAAGAAAAATACAAACTGGCGTGCAGAGCAGCCTGTGGAAAATCAGTTTCGCACATTTCGGCTGCAGCGCAATCATACCGTGACGCCGCATGGCAGATAGATATGCAGCCGTATATGGATACGTTTTCATCGGTTACAACGCATGAAACATTGCTTTCCAGTAAGCAAAGCCAAGCCGTTTTTTATTCTCTTGGAACCGAACAAGCGTTAATCAGCGCGGTACTGAATAGGAAAGAAAACGAGTGGAAAACGTTGCTTTCCGATATCATCGAAACAAATAAAACGGAACACAAAAATCAATTACCGCAGCTGGCGGTGCTGCTCGGCGCAACAGTTCAAAGAATTATCAGCGGTCTGCAGCCCGACGACAACGGATTGCAAGTACTAAACGAATCATTACAGTTTTTTCTTCCGGCATGTGCTTCGTTTGAAATCCTGCAAGAAAAATTAGTGAAAATTCTTACTACGATTACGGAAAATATCAGCATGACAAAAAAAACAATCAATCCGGTGATAATCCGGCAATTTCAGGATTTTATTGAATGCAACTACAATAAAGACATAAGTCTATATGATTTGGCCGAATCGGCCCGGCTGTCGCCGGCTTATGTGTCAACCATATTTAAATCGGCAATGGGTAGAAATTTTAAGGAATACTTGAATCACTTCCGATTTGAACGGGCATGTCGTATTTTAAAACAATACCCGCTGATAAAAATAAAGGAAGTTGCGTCTAAAACCGGATGCAACGCGGAAATTCTGGCGCGCTTATTTCTCAAATATGCAGAGATGACCCCTTCGGAATACCAAAAAGTAATACATCAACAGGATTTATAAGAAACGTTATCTGATGCTGAAATAAAATCTGTTCAAATATGTCACTCTGTTTTTTGCCTGCTGCCACAGCGAACTCTGCGGATACGTCTGCACCAGCTGCGTATAGGCTGCAATCGATTTACGGATATTTTTTATATCGGACTGAGCCTCGTACACTTGCCCCTGCAAAAACAACGCACGATCGATATCCGTACCGGCCGCAGCAAAAAACGTATCAAGCAGCAAAGCCGCTTTTTCACACTCGCCCGCATCGTAGGCAACCTGTGCCTGTTCGAGCAAATCCCCGGAAGCGGCCGATTCATCTGATTCCGTCGCAGACGGCGAAACTGCGGACAGCGCTTCGGTATTTTCAGCGGTTCCTGCCGATACCGCTACATCAGCGGCAGTCGCCGGCGAGGAATCAGACTGCCCGGCGGAGTTCCGGTCGGGCTGCACGATAACGGTTGAAAATGTCGAATCGGAGCCTGAATCGGATGAACCTGAACCGGTACTCTGCGGCAATGAAGTTCCGGCCGGCACGGAATCGGTACGGCGGGAATCGGTGCCGTTCGCTGAAGACGAGCCCCCGGACGCACCGGAAGACTCCGTGCCCGCGTTTTCTGCCGGCACGGGAACGGGTATCGAATACTGATCGGGCGGCACGATATCCGCATACGCCGGCGCTTTTATCCGAGACGCGTCCGCCGCCGGTTGATCGGTAACGGTAACCGCCAGATAGTCGTCGATATACGCATCGGTAAGCACGTCCGGCTTATAAAAATGAAGAATGCTCTCGCCGGATTTGCCGGAACGCAGCGAGAACACCGTATCGGTATGATTAAGCTGCCGTCCGAAATACGTCAGCAGCGGAACTTTTTTGTCGGTTCCGTCCGGCTCAAGCTCCCCCAAATAAATCCATCCGGAACCCGGATACTGTACGTCGAGATACTGACGTAAACCGAGTTCAACACTCCGCGACGGAACGGGAATAGTCGGCACGAGAGGGGGCGCCTCGGGGGCAGCCGTACTATCCCGCTGCGACTCGGCCTCACCGGCGGTATTTTCGAGCGCCGTATGTTCAGATTCAGCCGGCTGCTCCGGAACAGCTTCGGGAATCGTAGCGGCGGCGGATTCCGGTTGAGCTACGGATTCGGACTCTGACGGAGCGGCAGCTGGTTCCGGTTGGGCGGCGGCAGCCTGCTCGACCGGGACATCCGGAGCGGCGGCTGTTTCCGGAACAGCTTCGCGAACAGTAGCGGCGGTGGATTCCGGTTGGGCGGCGGCAGTCGGTTCGACCGGGACATCCGGAGCGGCGGCTGTTTCCGATACGGTCTCCGGCTCAAGCGGCGCTTCCGCTGCAGGCGCCGCTTCGGCAGAAACATCCGCTTCGGCTGGAGATACCGGCGCGGGAGGGGACGCCTCGGGGGCAGCCGTACTATCCCGCTGCGGCTCGGCCTCACCGGCGGTATTTTCGAGCGCCGTATGTTCAGATTCGGCCGGCTGCTCCGGAACAGCTTCGGGAATCGTAGCGGCGGCGGATTCCGGTTGAGCTACGGATTCGGACTCTGACGTAGCGGCGGCTGGTTCCGGTTGGGCGGCGGCAGTCGGTTCAAGCGGGACATCCGGAGCGGCGGCTGTTTCCGGTACGGTCTCCGGCTCAAGCGGCGCTTCCACTGCAGGCACCGCTTCGGCATAAGCATCCGATTGGGCAGGAGATGACGGCGCGGGAGGGGGCGCCTCGGGGGCAGCCGTACTATCCCGCTGCGGCTCGGCCTCACCGGCGGTATTTTCGAGCGCCGTATTTTCAGATTCGGCCGGTACGGGCAGCTGCGAGGTTGACTTGCAGGAGAAAACGGTAAAAACGGCAATAAAACTTATCAGGAAAAACTTTTTCACGGTGCGGCTCCAAGGATATCGGCAATCATGCGTTCGTTCGATGCGTGCAGCTCGTCCAGCAACGCGCCTTCGGGAGGCGTAAACCAGCGGGATACGTCGGCGGCGGTCCAGCGGTAATCTTTACCGCGCAGCAGATAATAATCGTCCGGCAGTACCGGAACGGACGGCGGCAAAAAAGAATGTTTTTGAATGAACTCGGCGGAAAACGTTACCTGTCCGCCCCGCTTTCCCGGCACGCGGCAGCTGCGGATACAAAGCGAAACGAACGCGATCAGGAATAAAGACAGCAACACGACCGTTGCGGCCCGTATGAACTTGCGGTTATCAAGTTTCTTCATGCACTCCTTCTTCACCGGAAACCGCTGCAGGGCGAATCCGTTTGGGCGGATGCGGCGGAATATATACGTCGGTTTCGGGTTCCACGTCTTCTTCTATAAACGGTTCAGGATCGGCCAGCGAACCGACACCCGCACCGGCCTCGTTTTCAAGCCGGATCGTAATGACTTTACTGACGCCGGATTCTTCCATCGTAACGCCGAGCATCGTTCCCGCCCCGGAAACGGTTTTTTTGTTATGGGTGATGACGATGTACTGGCTCACGTTCGCAAAATCGCGCAGCGTGTGCACGAAACGCAGAACGTTCTGTTCGTCGAGCGCCGCATCGATCTCGTCGAGCAGACAAAACGGCGACGGCCGCACCATATACGTTGCGAACAGCAGCGAAACCGCCGTCATCGTCTTTTCACCGCCGGAAAGCAGCGCGATGTTTTCAAGTTTCTTTCCGGGCGGCTGCGCAAAAATATCAATACCCGATTCGAGCACGTTGTGCGGATCCACGAGCCGCAGTTCCGCACGACCGCCGCCGAACAATCTGCGGAACATATTGTGAAAATTTTTCTTGATTTTATTATACGTTGCCAAAAACAGCTCCGTCGACTCGGCGCGGATTTCTTCGGTAATACGCTGCAGGTCTTCACGCGCTTTCTGCAGATCCGCGATCTGGGCGGCAAGAAAATCATGCCGTTCCTTCGTTTCGGCAAATTCTTCGGGAGCCATCAAGTTGACGCTGCCGAGAGATTTGAGCTGCTGACGGGTTTCCGCCAGTTTTTCGCGCAATTCGGCGGCCGGCACGGTGATCGTAAACATCCGCTCCTCGAATTCCATCAGATCGCGCGAATGCGTTTCACGGAAATTGTCTTTTATGTTGCGGATCTCCGTTTCCGACGTCGCAAGATCGAGCGTATATTTTTCAAGCTGGGACTGGAACTTCGCCATGTCGGCGGTTTTTCGGCTCAGCGCTTCCTTTTTGCCGGAAACGTCGCTGTTCCGCGACGTGATGTTCCGCTCGAGTTCTTCAAGTTTTTCCGTCAGCGATCTTCCCTTGTATTCGATGGAAGCGATTTCGCCTTCGATTTCTATCAATTGTTCGTGAATGTCGTCGAACCGCTTTTTTTCGGTAAACAATTCGTTTTCAAGCTCGCGCAGTGAATTTTCCTGCAGCGAAAGTTCGCGGCGCAGAATGCGGATCTGGTCTTCGGCGGCTTCTATCTGCGTCTGCATCTGCGCTTTCTGTATTCGCAGCTGTTCCAACGTCGCGCGGTATTCTTCTATTTTACCGACGAGACCGGCGTTTTCGCTTTTCAGTTCGGCGATGCGGTCGCGGATGCGGTTCACGCTGTCGAGCGAATCCTGAATTTTCCGGTCGATACTCCGCTTTCGGGTAATGATACCTTCGGGAGAAAGGAATTCATCTATAAATTGCGGCGTCGACGCGGTGTATTCGCCGATAGCGGCCCCCAGCTCGGCAAGCAGCCGCTCGGCTTCAGTAAACGCATCGACGGCGTTAAGCGCGAAGCGTTTGACGTCGGCTTCCGCCGGATGCGCCAGCGACGCGAAGTCGGTGAAAATGTTTTTTCGTCCTGACGAAAGAACGGCCAGCTTGCCCAAAAGCGCGTCCACTTTTTCACGCGCGGCGGTACAGACTTTGGACGAATACCCGGCGTCTTTCAAGCGGGAATCGAGTTCGGTAACGATGTCTTCCGTTATGGATTCAAGTTCCTTGCGCAGTTCGGCGCGTTCCGCGTCGAGTGCCGCGATGTCCGCTTCGCATTCCGCCGCCTGCCGATCGTTTTCGGTAATTTGCGTGCCGGCAAGCGTGATGTTGTCCTGAAACGAATCGATGTTGCCGGTAATTTCGTCTATACGGCGGCGCTTCGCGTGCAGCCCCGCGTCCTGTTCGTCTATGTCTTCGCGCAGGGAACCGATACGCTCTTCAAGCGCCGCAAAACGACCTTCCAGCTGAGACACTTTCGCTTTCGCTTCGGCCTTCCGTTCGCTTAACTGCTTCGCCTGTTTGTCCTTTTCATTACGTTCGACGGCCAATCCGTAAATTTCTTTCTGCATGGAAACGAGCTGGCCTTCCATCGCGTTCACTTCTTCCATATTTTCCGAAAGCGACGCGTTTATCGCGTCTATTTCGGCACGGGCGCCGTCGCGCAGATTCGCCGCTTTTTGCGCGTCCGCCGCACAGCGGTCGCGGTCCTGCGTAAAGTTTTTAAGACGCAGTAATTGGATGTCAAGCTCGTAATTGAAAATATCGTCGCGGAATTTGCGGTACGAAATCGTTTTATCGGCCTGCACTTTCAGCGTGTCGTAGGAGCGTTTGACTTCGCCCATAATGCCTTCGACCTGCCGCATGTTTTCTTCGGTTCGTTCCAATTTACGTTCGGCTTCGGCCCGCTTTACCTTAAACCGGGTGATGCCGGCGGCTTCTTCAAACAGATAGCGACGGTCTTCGGGTTTGCTCGACAGGATCTGATCGATTTTTCCCTGTTCCATAACCGAATACGCCGCCTTGCCGACGCCGGTATCCCAAAACAGTTCGCGCACGTCTTTCAGTTTTACCTGCGCGTTGTTGATGTAATACTCGCTTTCCCCCGAACGGTACAAGCGCCGTTTTATCATGATTTCGCTTACGTCGAGCGGCAGCAGACCGTTTTCGTTCGCAATAGTCAGCGTCACTTCCGCAACGTTCAGCGGTTTGCGCGTTTCGGTTCCGTTAAAAATGACGTCTTCCATTTTTTCGGCGCGCATGTTCTTCGCGCCCTGTTCGCCGAGTACCCACTTCACCGCGTCCACGACGTTGCTTTTTCCGCAGCCGTTCGGGCCGAGAAGCGCAGTGATACCGTCCGAAAACTCAATGCGCGTGCGGTCTGCGAATGATTTAAACCCGAAAACTTCAAGACTCTTTAGAAACACAAAAACCTCGGTCTTTTCTCAAAAAAATAAATAGTGCTATATACTACCAGTTTTTCACAATGCTTTCAATATCGCGCATTTAAAATAACGGATGCGCAGAAGATCTGAACCGAGTACAAACGGAGCGATTCCGGTTTCACGATTCCGCTTTCAATAATAAAAAGAAACGGCGAACGCACCGTGCAGCTGGGCACGCACGCCCGGGTCGAGACCGAGCTCTTTGCCGAAAACGGCGCATTCCAGATGGAACGGCGTCAAATCGATACCGGCGCCGGCACTCGCATACGCGCCGTTCATACCGCAGCGCAGCGCGATCGTATCGAAGACGACCAGTTCCATGCCGGCACTCAGCGCCAAAACGGGATTCACCTTAAACGCATCAGCCGAACCGGTAAAAAGCGCCGGAACGTCCGCATAATCGCAGTATACGGTCCAGGAAGAAAGCACGCCTCTGGTAAAACCGACCGGAATATTGAACGCAACTCCGACCGCGAGCGTTCCTTTTTCAAACAGCAGCACCGGCGGCTTGGCCGAAGAAAGCGTCATATGAGAAAAAGTTCCGGCATCCTTGACGAAACCGGCGTACAGATTCTTCCAGACGGCGCCGAATCGGATTATGTCGAATAAAGAAAAATACGCACCGATATCACCGCCCGCAGCGACCGTCGCCGACACGGGAACCGAGCCGAAATCAAAAGAAGTAAGCGAAGCGGGCGCACCGTCGTACGTGCCTTCAAGTCTGACCAGCAGTTTGGACGAAACGCCTACGGAAAGCTGCATACGGCTGAAATTTAACAGCGGAAACGCACTTCCGCCTGCAAACACCATTTCTTCACCGGCGGTAACGGAAGAAACGGAAACCGACGGAACGGAACCGGTCACGTACGTCCGGTTAAAAACGCCCAAGCCCCTGTTTTTATTGACTCTGCCGAACGTCAGCGGACCGGAAACGCCGACATCCAAATCCAATCCGTTATTTTTTCCGACGAAATCGAGCAGAACGTCCGCAAAAGATCCGGTGCTGCCGGAATCGGTCATACGCGAATACAAATCGGGCAGATCGCCCAACGGGCCGCCGATATCGAACGCTACGGACGGCAGCAGCACTTTTTTGCCGGCAAAGGCCAGCAAAGCCGGATTGACCGTCAGCATATACGCCGAAGACACGTCGCATATATGAAAACCGCCCGCAGCGAGCGAGCGTACGTCGACGACCGCCGGCGGCCGTAATGCATACGAACCGGAGGCAAAAACGGAACCGGCCGTCAGCAGCCAGAATACGATAAAAACCGTTCGCTTCATCTTCATGACACACTCCGCGGTAAAATCAATTGCCTAAAAAACCGTCGAGTAAACTGCCGATATCGAAGCCGCCGACGGAAACGGCGGCGGCGTCTTCCCGGCGGTCCGGTTCGCCGTCGCCGGCGGTTCCGCTCAAAACGGCCGCAACCGCCAACACCGTTTCCAATTTACGGGCCGAATCAAGGGAAAAACCCGTCGCGTCGGCAATCGCCTGAGCGTCGGCACCGGCCGTCAATCCGGCCGTTTGCAGTGTTTCAACAACGGCGGCAACAGAAGACCCGCCGGAAGCTTCTTCTTTCAGCGCGGACAGCGCGACGGCGGCCGCGGAGAACGCAAGTACTGAAACGTCGGCCTGCGCCAACGATTCCGTATCGTTCAAAATCGATTCAACCGCCGTCGTGTCGATCTCCCGCCCCGATTCGCACAGCGACGTAACGAGCGCTTCCGTATCGAAAGAACCGTCGGCGTTTTTCGCGTTTTGAATCGCATCGGTAATATCGCCCACCGGCAGCGCGGCGGACGTTGCTGCTGCCAAGATGGATTCCTTATCTTCCACCGGCAGCTTGACAATCTCATCCTGATCCCGTTTGCCCAGTTCTTCCAGCAGTGCGGCAGTCTGATCCGGATCGGCTGAAACGGCCGGTATGTTTTGAACGATGGATTCCGTCGACGAATTGCGCAGCGCGGCGGAAAAATCCCTGCTGCTATGAAAAAGCGGCGTCGTAAACAACTGACACGACGCAAAACAGACAAAAGCCGCGGCTGCGGCTGCACCGATTCCGTATCGACGTAACTGCATAAGCGAAACCTCCGAATCCGTTAACAGTATCGCACATATTGCAAAAAATTGAAAGAATAAAACGCGGCAAGTATCCGAATCCATGTCGGATTTGCGCGTTTCCGTTACCGTTTGCGCGTTTCCGTTACCGTTTGCGCGTTTCCGTTACCGTTTGCGCGTTTCCGTTACCGTTTGCGCCTTAAAACACTCCGTCAGAAACGTAAAAAACGTATCTACGGCGCGCGTGTCGGTTTTATTATGCCGGCACGTAACCAGAATATCGCGCTGACACACGGGTTCTTCTATTTCAAGTAAAATAACGTGATCACTGTCGAGTTTGCCCCACGTGAACTCGGGCCAGAACCCGACGCCCATATTCGCCGCAATCATGTTTTTTACCGCGGCGGGACTGTCGCTTTCAAAACTGATGCGCGGCTTGAACCCCGCGTGCAGACAGAATTTATCGCATATCCAGCGCAGCTGCTTGGATCCGAACAGACTGATAAAGTTTTCATCTTTCATTTTGGCAAGCTGCACTTTTTCCATATACCGGTATTTGCCGATGTTCGGCACCGCCAGAAAAATCTTTTCGGTACACACGAACTGACTGGCGTCCTCCCGCGGAGGCTGATAGAACAGCCGCGTCGTGATTCCTATATCGTACAAGTCTTTTTCGGAATTTTGCAGCAGCCGGAAAATGAGTTCCGGATATTCTTTTTTAAAAGCGATAATGGCTTCGGTCGTAAAAGAAGTCGCCGCCAGCACGTTCAGATGTATGGTCGCGTGTTCCAGATGCGCCATTGTCTGAAGTTGTCCGGGAAGTTCATCCAGTTCGGAAATCAGCGGCTCAAGACGTTTTTTTAAAAAGATACCGTATTCCGTCAATACGATGTTCCGCCCGTGACGGACGAACAGCGGAACGCCGACGTCTTTTTCAAGCCGCCGGATCGACTGCGTTAAAGCGGGCTGCGCGATATGGAGCCGTTCGGCGCTTCGCGTTACGTGTCCCGATTCGGCCACTTCCAAAAAATACCGCAACTGCATCAATTCCATACCGATCCCGCCTAAATGATAATTTAAAAGTTATGATTACCATAAAAATTATATATTAGACATTATAAAAAATCAATGGCATAGTATCACTGTCCGACGGAGAAGCGCGCTTCCGAATCGGACAAATTACGCGCGGCGGAACCGGACGATTGCAACGGCCGGTTCCGGAATCACCGCAGCGTTTTAACAGGAGATTCATAATGTCACAGCTTCTTGAAACGCTCATGCTCGTGTGCTTCGGTTTTTCATGGCCGATGTCCGTATACAAAAATATCAAAGCGGGAACGGCCAAATCCATGAGCCTGCCGTTCATTCTGCTTATCGTCGGCGGCTACATCGCCGGCATAAGCGCGAAACTGATCAGTCACAACTACAGTTACGTACTCATCGTATACGTATTGAACTTGGCAATCGTATCGACGAACATCGTCGTTTATTTTATCAATCTCAAACGCGATAAAGAAGCGGAACTCACCACCGTTATCGTAGAAGAGGAGGTACAAGTATGTGCAATGCAGGCAGCGAATTGAAAAAATATACTGAACTGAACAGTATATCCCGCCACGGTGGCGCCGTGTTCTTCGGCTCCGATTATTTTGCCGAATTGCCGGTAAGCGAGCTGGCAAACGATTTCAACATAGCGACGCCGGTATACAACAGAAGTATGGAACGGCTTTCCATCACGGACGTCGAAGACATCATAGAAACGTGCATCGTCGCGTTGCATCCGGGAAAAGTATTCCTGAATCTGGGTGAAACGGATATAGAAAACGACACGATGAAACTGGAAGATCTGGTCGGCAAATACGAATGGCTCCTGTACACCCTGCACCGTGCCTGTTCCGCGGAAATCTACATCGTTTCCGTCATTTCATCGCATCCGGGCGCCGCCAAATTGAATGCGGAACTCAAAAAGCTGGCGCAGGAAACGGGATGCAAATATATAGACGCCGTTTCGGCGCTGCGCAGCGAAAAACCCGCGGTAAAGGTATTCAACGCTATCAAACATTACCTGCATCCGAAATCTATCGATTTTGCCGACGCAATGAGCCTTGCATAGGGCTGAAAGCGGTGATATAGTAAGCCATGGGATGTTTGGGAAATATTTTATGGTTCGTATTCGGCGGCTGTATCGCCGGCCTGTGCTGGATTGTTTCAGGCATACTGTGGTGCGTTACGATCGTGGGTATCCCCGTCGGACTGCAATGTTTTAAATTCGCTTCGCTTTCGTTTTTTCCGTTCGGAAACGACGTTGAATTCGGAGGCGGTGCGGGCAGCTTGCTGCTGAACATCGTATGGCTTATCGTATCGGGACTTCCGCTCGCCGCCGTATTCGCCGCGATCGGCTGTCTTTGGTGCGTTACGATCATAGGCATTCCGTTCGGTCTGCAGTTTTTCAAGTTGGCAAAATTGGCGCTGATGCCGTTCGGTTCCAGAGTCGCCTGATTTTTTTTATGCCGAGCGGGTAAAACCGCTTGCATAAAACGGCATGGTCTGATATATATAAAAACGCGCTGCACTTTCGGCTGGCGGCCTGGACGCAAAGTTCGGAAAAAAGTGAAAAGAACCGCTGAAAAGCGCTTGACACTTTTTAATCGATATGTTAGGCTACCAAACGTCGAGAGGTTAAACACCGATACCCTGCACGGGCGAGAGTGGTGAAATTGGCAGACACGCCAGACTTAGGATCTGGTGCCCTAGGCGTAAGGGTTCAAGTCCCTTCTCTCGCATTACTGAAAAGTAAGTGCGGACAGGACTGAAAGTGTATAGCCGTGCAAATGTTTTGCGGGAATAGCTCAGTGGTAGAGCGCGACCTTGCCAAGGTCGATGTCGCGGGTCCGACTCCCGTTTCCCGCTCGAAGCGAAAGGCGATTCGGAGTAATCTGAATCGCCTTTTTTAATATTCTTAACCAAAGGAAAAACCAGCCGTGAAAGTAACCAAAGAAATTACTAAACTGGAAAACTCAGCCGTCAAACTGACAGTAACGATCGCTAAAAAAGACGTAGCGCAGAACTACAATGACACTGTTGCAAAATATGCAAAAAATATACAGATGCCCGGTTTCCGCAAAGGTCACGTTCCCGTTTCCATTCTGGAGCGCAAATACGGAGAAGCGCTGAAAGCTGACGCGGCCGGCGAACTGATCGAAAAAGCGCTGGGCGATATTTTTGAAGAGATCGCCGAACGTCCCCTGCCCTACGCGCAGCCTGCCATGGATGAAGCTCCCGTGCTCGACACGTCCAAAGACATGACGTTCACCGTAACCTACGACGTGTTTCCCACGGTAAAAGTGGAAGATTTCAGCGGAATCACCGTTAAGGAACCGCAAGTCGCCGTCGGTGAAGCCGAATTGAAAGAAGAATTGGAACAAATCCGCGAACGCAACGCGCTGGTTTCGGATAAAAAAGACGGCGAAGCTGCGGCCAAAGACGACATCGCGACCGTAAACTACTGCGAACTCGACGACGACGGCAAAACGGTTGAAGGTTCGGAACGCCAGGACTTCGTGTTTACGATCGGCAGCGGTCAGAACATATACAAAATCGACGACGACGTTATCGGCATGAAAAAAGGTGAAACGAAAGAAATCACCAAAAAATACAAGAAAGATTTTGAAGACAAAGACCTCGCCGGCACGACAAAAAAACTACGGGTAACCGTTACCGCACTGAAAGTGCGTAATCTGCCCGAACTTGACGACGAATTGGCGCAGGACGTCAATGAAAAATATAAGACGCTCGACGATCTGAAAGCCGACATCATGAAAAACATGGAAGCGGCCAAAGCAAAACGGATTGCGGAAATCAAATCGAATTCACTGCTCGAACAGCTGGTAGAAAAGAACGCGTTCGATCTGCCCAAATCCATGATCGCGGCGGAACTCGATTCACGCTGGAGAATGATGGCGCAGCAGTTCCGCACCACGCCGGAACAGCTTGATAAAATGATCGCCGCTTCGGGACAGAAAAAAGAAGACATGCTGACCGAATGGACCGGCGATGCGGAAAAAATGCTCAAGAGCAGAATTGTCGTTGAATCATTGATGAAAGAACGCAATATCACGGTAACGCCTGAAGAAATCGAAGCCGAATACGTAAAAATAGCCGAAAGCGCGGGAATTTCCGTAGAAGAAGTAAAAAAACACTATGCGGATCCCCGTGCAAAAGAGTATCTTATAGATGATACGAAAGAACAGAAACTTTATAAGGAGTTGTTTGAACAGGTGAAAATTACGAAAGGCGACAAAATGTCTTTTGCGGACTTGTTCAAAAAATAACTGTAAAACTAACGCGTATCACGGTAAGGATAAGACATGAACGAACAAATGAACAATCTTGTTCCCTACGTCATTGAACAGACGAGCAATGGCGAACGGTCGTACGATATTTTCTCACGTCTTTTGAAAGACAGAATCGTTTTTATAGACGGTGAAATTACCGATATGACGGCTGACTTGATTGTTGCACAGATTTTATTTTTGGATTCGCAGAATTCGGAAAAAGATATCAGTCTGTATATCAATTCCCCCGGAGGTTCCGTTACGGCGGGACTCGCCATATACGACACGATTCAATCCGTCAAATGTGATACGCAGACCATCTGCGTCGGACAGGCGGCGAGTATGGCGGCGATACTGCTTGCCGGCGGAACGGCCGGTAAACGGTACGCGCTGCCGTCGTCCCGCGTTATGATCCATCAGCCCTGGGGAGGCGTTCAGGGACAGGCATCCGATATAGCCATTCAGGCGAAAGAAATTATCAGATTGAAAAAACTTACGATCGACTACTTTGCCTCCCATACCGGCAAGACGGCGGAAACAGTCGCCGCCGATATGGAGCGCGATTTATACATGTCGAGCGACGAAGCCTTGGCATACGGTATCGTTGACCAAATCATGCCGCGGAGGACTCATGGCACGCAGAAATGACATACAGGTTTGTTCGTTTTGCGGAAAACCTGCCGAATCGGGCCGCAAAATGGTTGCGGGTCCGAATAACATTTTTATTTGCGATCAGTGCGTCGCGGTTTGTCAGAGTATTCTCGACGAAGACCACGCCGAACTGACGCCGATCGAACTCACGGACGTTCCCACTCCGAAAGAATTCAAGGAATATCTTGATCAGTACGTAATCGGTCAGGATTATGCGAAAAAGGCGCTGGCCGTGGCCGTATACAATCACTACAAACGGATGTCGCTGCCCAAAGTCGAAAACGACGACGTCCGAATTGAAAAATCGAACATACTGCTCATCGGTCCCACCGGTTCGGGAAAAACGCTGCTGGCAAAAACGCTCGCGCAGAAGCTGAAAGTCCCGTTCGCCATTGCGGACGCAACGACGCTGACCGAAGCCGGATACGTCGGTGAAGACGTGGAAAACGTTCTGCTCAAACTGATAAACGCAGCCGACGGAAACGTTGCGGCCGCCGAACGCGGTATCATTTTCATCGATGAAATCGACAAGATCGCCCGTAAATCGGAGAACACGTCGATTACCCGCGACGTTTCAGGCGAAGGCGTGCAGCAGGCGCTTCTGAAAATCATCGAAGGAACGCGCGCGAGCGTCCCTCCGCAGGGCGGCAGAAAGCACCCGAATCAGGAAATGATCGATATCGACACGACGAATATCCTCTTCATCTGCGGAGGTGCGTTCGTCGGCTTGGATAATATTATCGAAACGCGCGTCGCCGACCATACGATGGGATTCGGAACGACGTTCAACGCCCTGAACGAAGAAGATCAGGCGGAACTGCTGAACAAGGTGATTCCCGACGATTTGGTAAAGTTCGGACTCATTCCCGAAATTATCGGCCGTATGCCGATTTCGGTTGCACTGAAAGAACTCACGAAAGACGATCTGAAACTGATACTGACGGAACCCAAAAACGCGATCATCAAGCAGTTCAGGGCATCGTTCGCAATAGATAACACCGAATTGGAATTCACCGACGAAGCTATCGAAGCGATTGCAGAAACGGCCATCAAGCGGAAAACCGGTGCGCGCGGACTGCGTTCTATCGTTGAAAAGATGCTGATGAACGTCATGTTTGAAGTTCCATCTATCGAGGGCAATAAAAAACTGGTTATAACGGAAGATATCGTAACCGGAAAACGCCAAGCGGACGTTTCATCCGTACTGCTGGATCAGAAAACGGCATAACCGCTGCTGCAAAAAAACACTGAAAACCTGACGGTTTTCGGTGTTTTTTTTATTTCCCGATACCGGTAAGCACGTCGAGCGTGCGTTCGGCGGTTTTTTCCCATGAAAAACGCTGCGTCCACTCTATGCCGCCGGCCACCGCCTTTTCACGCAGCGCCGGATCGGTTACCACGGCCTGCATTCCGGCAGCCATATCTTCGATATCGTCGGGATTGAAAAACAGAGCGTGGCTTCCGGCTATTTCGGGAAGCGCGCCGGCTTTCGCACACGCGACGGGAATACCGCACGCCATCGCTTCTATAACGGGCAGCCCCACTCCCTCGCTCACCGACGGAAACACACACGCGTCCGCGCACGAATACAATTCGGGCAAACTTTCATGGGGAAAATATCCGGTCAGGAATATATCGGAAGCATACGGAGAAGACGCGGCTTCCCGGTGAACGGCATCAGAATAGGCGCCTTCACTGCCGGCAAGCACGAGCCGGTGCGGCAGTCCCGTTTGTTTTTTAAACACGGAAAAAGCTTTTATGAGTTCTATATGTTTTTTACCGGCACCCTGTAAACGCGAAGCGTAAATCAAATACGGACGCTTAATGGCGAACGGCTTTATATCGACCGTATCGCCCAGTCCGGTGCGCGGATAAAAAAGACTGTGATCGATGCCGTTATGGATAACGGTTATTTTATCCGCCGCAATACCGAACGACACCAGATCTTTTTTAATAAATTGGCTTGCCGCAATTATTCCGGTTACGCGTTTCAGCCCTTTCAGCATATATCGTTTAAAAAAAATACTCGACGCCGTTTCCGTTTGAGCGGAAAAAACGTCGTTGACAACCGCAACCCCCGGTACTTTAAAAGACGGCGGCAAAACGCGCGCACCGGCGGCAAACAGCGTGGCATTGTAGCCTCGTGAAACCGAAAAACGCGGGGCGCGGTACCAATGCCACAAGCGGTCGGCGGCGGTGCTGTCCGGTATCATAACGCTGGCATACGAAAGTTTACTGTTTTCAGATCTATATGTGTACCGATCCATTTCAGGACCGAATAATTCATATTCGATACCTTCCGTTTGAGGAAGATGTGATGCAAGAGCCAAAAGATACAAACCCAATCCCGATCTGCCGTGGTCGCAGCCGAATGTATCAATTCCTATTTTCATATTTACGTATTATAGCACACAAACGGATAATATGCTATAGTAATCGTATGGATACCATTTCATTTGAAACGCTCGGCGTTTCTCCCGATTTATGCCGGAAACTTACCGCGCTCGGCATTACGGAACCGACGGCAGTTCAGCAGCAAGTCGTTCCGCTGCTGAAAGAACGCGCCCACGTATTATTCCAGTCCGAAACGGGAACGGGAAAAACGTTTGCGTATCTGCTACCGCTCGTACAGCAGATCGATATGGAAAACCCGCAGGTTCAGCTGCTGATAATCGCCCCGACGCACGAACTGGCGTCGCAGATAAAAAGCCAAGTCAAATTGCTTACCGATATCAAGACGGCGCTGTGCATAGGCGGCGCGCCGATAAAGCGGCAGACGGAAATGCTGAAAGAAAAACCGCTTATCGTTATCGGCGGGCCGGCGCGGCTTTTGGAACTGATTTATCTTAAAAAACTGAAAACGGCCGCCGTAAAAGCGATCGTCCTCGACGAAGCGGACAGACTGCTTGTACCCGAACTGCGGGATGAGACGTGCGCGCTCATAAAATCACTGCCCGCGACAGTGCAGCTGGCCGCCTGCTCGGCAACCATTTCACAGAAAACGGAACGGCTCATACGGGAGGCACTGCCCGTTTCGGATAACGGCGAGCAACCGCTAAAAACGGTACTGCTCCCGCCGGAAGACGTCTTACGGAAACGCATTACGCACATCGCGCTTTACAGCGAACAGCGCGATAAACCCGACACGCTGCGAAAGCTGATTGCAGCAGTTGATCCCGAAAAGATGATGGTATTTACCGCCCGCCCCGATCAGGTGGATCAAATCGTATCGCGCCTGTCATACAAAAAAATAGATTGCTGCGGACTGCACGCCCGGTCCGATAAAATACAGCGGAAACAGGCGTTGGATAAATTCCGCGCAGGAAAATGCCGCATTCTGATAACGAGCGACCTTGCCGCGCGCGGACTCGATATCACCGGCATCACTCACATCGTGCAGATGGATCTGCCTACGGACGACGACTTTTTTATCCACCGAGCCGGGCGCACGGGCCGGGCGGGAGCGGCGGGATACGACATCGTTATCGGCGACGAGCGGGAATTGCGGCACCTTGCCGCCGTTGAAAAAAAGCTTGCGCTGACCGTATATCCCCGAATACTGTACGGCGGACAACTCGTCGCGCCGGCCGATCTGCCGGAAGCATAGCGTCAGTCGACGATAAACAGCGTGCAGGCGAACACCCGCTTGACGCCGACCGACTGCAAAACGGCGGCGCACGTTTCAAGCGTAACGCCGGTCGTCAGAATGTCATCGAGTAAAACGACGGCCTCCGGAACGGATTTGCAGCGCCGGAGCGCGCGCGCATCGGCGGCGTACGACTTACCCAAATTCAGGAGCCGCTGCGATCTGTTCAGCGTTTTCTGCTGCTCGGCCGAACGGCGTTCAAGCAGCGGAAGAATCGGGAAACCGTACTTGAGCTTCAAAAAACGGCATAAATCCGCAATCTGATCCCAGCCGCATTTTCTTATCTTTCCGGGCCGCGGCGGCACCGGAACGATCGGCAGAACCGCGCCGTCGCATAATTCGGTTGACAACACGCCGGCTACTACTTCGGCAAAAAGTGCGGACAACTGCCGGACACCGCGGATTTTCCAAAGCACGAGCAAATCCTTTTTCCGAAGTACGTACGTGTGCACCGGAAACACCCGTTCGGTATGTGCCAAAAGCGGCGTTTCCCGGCAGCGCATACACACATCACGCTCGGACAGCAATTCAATGCCGCACACACGGCAGCGCAGCCGCCTGCCGGCTTCGGAAAAAGTCGGCGTCCAGACGAGCAGTTTTTCCGCCGCGCACGAATCGCAGACAACCGATGAAACGACGGGCGCACCGCAATACACGCAGGTATACCGTTCGCAGAGAAACGAAAGCAGACGGCGCGCGGCCGTACCGAAAAACGACTCTGCCCTGAATAAAGCGGCTGAAAAAGTCATACCTTATTATTCGTTTAGGGAAACACGATTTATACGAACCGGCGCAGTTTTTATCGGATTTTATCGGCCGGAAAGCACTTTTTTCCAGCGGGAAACGCACTGCAGAGCTTCAAGCGGCGTCATCGAATCCGGTTCGGCGGACAGGATCTCGTCAAGGATCAGCTCCTCATCGGAAAACAGTCCCGGCGCGACCGGCTTTTGAGCGGCGGAATCAGAAAAAACGGCCGTATCGGGCGGCGGCGCAACTGTTCCCGCAGAAGCCGGAACGTCCGAAAGAGATTCCGTGTGTAATTCCGTACCTGCTCCCGCCGCGGCCTGAATGCGCGACAGCAATTCCCGCGCCCGCAAAATGACCGGACCGGGAACGCCCGCAAGCTGCGCAACGTGGATACCGTACGAATTGGCGGTAGCGCCCGCCTTTATTTTTTTCAGGAAAACGACTTGCCCTTCCCGTTCAAGCACTTCCAGACACAGCTGCTGCAATGCCGGATGCTCCATTCTGGTCAATTCGTGATAATGCGTTGCGAACAGAGTTTTGCAGCGCAGCGCATTCAGCAAATATTCGGATACCGCCCAGGCAATGGAAAGACCGTCTTCGGTAGACGTTCCGCGCCCCACCTCGTCCATAATGACCAGACTCCGCCGGGTAGCGGATCGTAAAATATGAGCGGTTTCAGTCATTTCGACCAAAAACGTCGATTCTCCGCGGGCAAGATTGTCGGACGCACCGACACGACAGAAAACCTTGTCGACGATGCCGATATGCGCTTTCTCCGCAGGCACGAACGATCCGGTCTGCGCAAGAAGCACGATCAGCGCGTTCTGCCGCAAATACGTACTTTTTCCGGCCATATTCGGCCCGGTAATGAGAGCGAACTTTTTTTCCGTATCGAAAGACGAATCGTTCGGCACGAATTCACCGGCAGGCAAATGCAGCTCGACGACGGGATGGCGTCCCCCGATAATCGTAAAATCGTCGGATCCGTCTACTTCAGGGCAAACCCATTCGTGCAGTGCCGCCGCGTGCGCAAACGAAGCGGCCGCATCGATACCGGCAATCTCCGCCGCCGCCGTAAGCAGGTACGGAACGGACGTCTTGAGGGTATCGCGGATCTCAAGGAACAGCCGTTTTTCTTCATTGATAATCTTTTCACCGGCGGAGTTCAATTCCTGTTCCAATTCCTGCAGCCGAACGGTCGTGTAGCGGTCTCCGTTGACTAAAGAACGGCGCAGAATGAAATGCTCCGGAACACTGTCGAGCTTTCCGCGCGTTACTTCTATATAATAGCCGATCAGACGATTAAACCGAACTTTCAAATTGGCAATGCCCGTCTTCGCTTTTTCTTCTTCAACGTACGAATCGAGAATACCGTTAAAATCGTTCTGCACTTGCCGGTAATGGTCCAAATCGGCCGACCAGCCGTCTTTGATCATGCGGCCTTCGGTGAGCACCGTAGACGGATCTTCGAGAATGGCGTCCCGAATCATATCGATCAGCTGTTTCGCGGCGGCGGTATCGGCTCCGCCGAATTCCAGTCGGCTCATGCAGTCGCGCACGCGCAGCCACGCTTCAAGACTCGCACGCAGCGCCTGCACGTCTTTCGCATGCGCCCGGTCCATGGCGATGCGGCCGGCAAGCCGTTCGACGTCGAGTATGGAAGCCAGCTCGGCTCGAACGGATTTGAGCACGTCCCGGCGGCTGACGAACGAAGCGACGCGCTGCTGCCGGTCCCGGATTTTTGCACAATCGGTCAGCGGTGAAAGCAGCCACGAACGGATCATGCGGTTTCCCATCGCCGTAACCGTGTGATTCACCGATTCGAGCAGCGTATACTGCGCCGTACCGTCGCGCAAATTTGAAATGAGCTCAAGATTACGGCGCGAAGAATCGTCTATGATAACGAATTCGCTGTCCCGATATACGCGGATTCCGGTTATATGCGGCAGCGAAGAATTCGAGTTTTGGGAAAGATATTCAAGCAAAAATCCGGCGGGCGGAACTTCGGGAGATACTTCCGTCAGTGAAAACGAACGAAGATTGACCGTGCGGAACTGTGAGACCAGCCGTTTATACGACAATTCCGCCGCAAAATGCCAATCGGGATAATACGACACGGCGATATCACCGTACCGCTCCAGCACCGACTGAACCGCAGCCGTTTCCCGCAGAGACTGCGGCAGCAGCAGTTCCCGCGGCGCGCAGCGGCCGAGTTCTTTGGCAAACTCTTCCGCCGTATCGGCGGCATTCCAGCTGGTTGCGGAAAAAGACGACGTGGTAACGTCGATATACGCGAACCCGGCTTTTCCGTGCGCACAGAATAACGACGCAAGAAAATTGTTGGCCGAACGGTCAAGATATTCTTCTTCGACCGCGGTTCCGGGAGTGATGATTTCAACGACTTTCCGTTCGGCAAGCGTACGGGGTCCCGAAGGCATCGTCACCTGTTCGCAAACCGCTATTTTTTTGCCGAGCCGGAGCAAACGCGCGATATAGATCTTAGCCGCGTGATACGGAATACCGCACATAGGCTGCGAAGCGCGGTGCGTCAGCGTCAAATTCAGCAGACGCGATACTTCGATCGCATCGTCGTCAAACATTTCATAGAAGTCGCCCAGTCGGAAGAACAGCACGTCGTCCGGGTGCTGTTCTTTTATGGACCGGTACTGAAGCATCATCGGAGTAACTTCAGCCATGGCCACCGCTACAATCCCAGCGCGCTGATAACTTCGTCGGTAACATCCACCGTCGGGCTGTACCACAAAATCGCGTTCGATTCCTGCAAACTCAAAATCATGCTGTAACCGCCGGCTTCGGCAATCCGCTCAAGCGTCGCGTACAGCCGCCGGTAAAAATCGTCGGACGTTTTCAAAGACCGTTTCAGTGATTCCAGTTCGATATTTTTCGCGTTCGTATATTCGTTCAGTATATCGGTTTTAGTCGTAATTTCGGCTTCAAGCTTCAAGGCAGCGGACTCGTTGCCGTTTTTGCGGTATTCGGCCTTCTTCGACTGCAGATCGCGCAGCGCCTCCGTCTGCTTGTTGATTTCAGCCTGAAATTCGGCGCGTTTGGCTTCGTAATTACGAACCGGTCCGGTTTCGCGGAAATAGGATTCATACACGCGCGCCGTATCCACGACGCCGAATTTCGTAATCTGCTGAGCGCCTCCCGCGGCGCAGAACACGGCGCAGCAAACCAGCGCACACACAACGTACTTATTCTTCATTTAAACACCTACTATCTATTCGTGAGATTGAACGACAATACGAACTGCCATTCGGGTCCCGTACCGTTCCGCCATTCGACGGAACCGTTTTTGATCTGGAACGTATTAGCCAAAAGCAGGCGCAGCGGAAACTGCTGCAGCGAAAATCTGAATCCGGGGCCGAAACTGAAATAGAAATCGTCAAGCTTCAGCGACGTAAACATATCGGCGGCATCCTCTTTGAGCGCGGCGGCGTCGAAGAAAAAATCGAGTGAAAAAATACCGGGCGCAACGGGCATACGCAACTCGACGGTGTTGCTCCACAAAGCCTTCGTCCGATTCGTATTGTAAATGGAACTCCAGCCGCGGCCGGTAAACATACCGTCTATGTACAACTTGTTGGTTGAACTGAGCTCGCTGCCGGGCAGCTGCTCGATAAACGACAGCGTCGAAAGCCCCGCAAGAACGAATTTAAGATTCCAGGTTTCCGACACCGGCACGTTGAGCAGCGTCAGATAGCCTTCGGCTTTCGTGTCGCTTCTGAAGAAAAATTCCGATTCTATCTGCGGAAAAAATCCCGTCCACGCGACCCGTTCGCTCGCGAACCAGCCGGACGACGGATCAAAGCTGACGTCGCGCATATCCACGGAAGCGGACGCCCACACGGAGTTTTGGATTCCCCATTTTCCGTGATATGAAGCGAGCGTCGAATCAACGGGAATGTACACATTGGCATCGTAAAAATTTTGGAGCACTTGGCCGACGATACCGCCCGACAGGGAGAATATCGCAAAATCGGGAACCCAGCGGCGGCCGAGCGACGCGCTTAAACTCATCGACACTTTTTCATAATTCATGTAATACGACGTGTCGTCCTGCGTACCGTCGGGCAGAAACATTTTGCGCAGCGCTGACAGCGAAGAATGCGCGACTTCCGCGCTGACGCCGACGCTGACCGGCATACCTAAAAACCAGGAATCGCTGTAGCTGAGACTGAGCGACTGATTGTCCGTAGAAATGACGGTACTTGCCGAAATGGCTTTTCCCGTACCGAACACGTTGGAATCTTTCCAATTGAAAAACAGCGAAACCGGGAATGCGTTCGGATCGGCAACACCCGAAAACGTTACGCCGAACTCGATCGCCGTCGTAGACTGTTCTTCCACGTTCAGAATGAGATCCACCAGATTTTCTTCCGAACCGGACACGATATCGGGAACGATTGCCGAAAAGAACTGCAGGTTGAACAGATTGCGCAGCCCGGACGTTACTTTGGCTTTGGAAAAAATATCACCGGTTTCAATCGGCAACTCGCGGCGGATAACGTGCTCCTTCGTCTTTGTGTTTCCCTTGATGATGATATTTTCAATATGACTGCGCGGCCGCTCGATAATGACAAAACGGACGGAAATCTGCTTTGCGTCGGCATCTTTGCTCATTTCGGGATTGAAATAATTGGACGTATACCCGTTTTCGTAGTACAAATCGGTAACGGCGTACATACCTTCCTGAAATTTCGTCTGATTGAACACCGCACCGTCCTGCAGTTTTACAAGCGCGCGGAGCGTTTCAGAAGAAAAAATGACGTTTCCGGTAAACGTAACGCCGCCGAACGTATACTGCGTTCCTTCCTGAATGACGAAACGGATATCGAGTTCGTCGCTGTTGTTCTCTTCGTTATACGTCGTCGTCCTGACGACGTCGAGAATAGCGGCGTCCGCATATCCGCGGTTGTTGTAATACGTCAGAATGGCGTTTTTGTCAATCTCGAGCTGGCTTTCCTGAAAAGCGCCCTTGTTGAACAGGCCGGCTTCCTTCATGCCCAGCAGACCTTTCAGCGTTTTTGCCGCGACCACTTGGTTCCCCATAAAGGAAATACTTTTGACGACGGTGGAACGGCCTTCGTTTACGTTGAAAACGATTTCCACGCCCGAATCGGTCTCGTTCGCTTCGGAAGAAACCCGTATGTTCGTGTATCCTTTTTTAAGATAGACGTCGCGTACGGCCCGTTCGTCGAGCAGCACTTTGCTCGACACGTAAATGTCTTTTTCCTTGACGGACACCGCCTCTTTCAATTCCGAAGAACGCACCTGCTTATTGCCGGAAAAAGATATTTTACTGATAAACGGCCGTTCGGTAACGGTAAATTTGATAACGACCGTATCGCCTTTGGCGTCGCCGGGCAGCGCGACCGGTGAAATGTCTTCAAACAGGTCGAGCGCGTATACTTTATTCAGCAAATCGCCGTACAGCGCGTCGGTAAAACCCTTTCCGATAAACGGAGTCGTTACTCCGGAAAGTTCGAGGTTCGTCACGTGCGTCAAACCTTCAAAATCTATTGAACGGATTTTTTTATTGTAATACCAGGCGTCCGTCGTCTGGGCGGACAGCCCGGCGGAAATCAGCACTGAAACGATAAAACCCAATAACGCGATTCGGGAACGGCGGTTATTACGCATACATACTCCTACCTAAAAAACGAACTTCCACGACAAACTGATCGACGTTGCCGGTACCCACAAATGCTGCGTCGTACCGATTTCCGGCGCGATGCTCCACCGTATCGTTGCAAACGGAGAATCCATTTCCAAACCGATTTCAGGCTGGAACACCAATCCGGAGGTCGTATTGCCGCCAGAGGTCCTCGATTCGTCGTACGTAAAATGAAGCAGCGCATCGGCATAAATCGAACTGCCGAAATATTTACCTATATAAACAGTCGTATTGTCGAATAAGTTACCGATCGTTTGAACTTTTCCGTCGGAACCGACATTCAACCATTGTTTTAAAATTTTCTGCACGCCCATCGTACGTATAGAAAATATATCAAAATTCAGCAAATCACGCAATGCGTTTTCAACCTTGCTGAGCGCAAATATCTGAAAACCGTAATCGACGCCGGTAAGCAGCGCGTCCCAGCCGCTGCGGATGTCGCCGGTAAACGCCTGGCCGAGCATCGACATCAGTTCCAATTCGGATTTGGGCGGAGACGACGAATACGTCGGATTGAATTCGCTGAGCCGCTGATTTTCCGCACTCAAAATGATGCGGACGGGTTCGCCTTCCGCGTCCCGTTCGCGAATCTCCGCACGGACGGTAAGCCGCGGATCAAACGAACCGTTCATTTCGTTAAACACGATGCGGCCTTCGCGCAGATAGAAATTCCTGCTCAAATAGAGAATTTCACCGCCGCGCAGCACGACGTCTCCCTTGAACACGAAATCGGACGCAGCCGAATCGTATTGGAACAGCAGATCCGTATTCGGTTCCACCAAACCGCGCAGCAGCGGACTGAACACGATTTGTACGCGCTGCCCGGTCGTAACGTTGAAATCGAGATTCACGTCGAACGTCGACGGTTCGGCGCCGCTTTTGGACGCCAGCGTGTCGGTCGAAATCGCAACTTCAACGTTATCGGCAAAAAACGAACCGGAAACCGTCGCCGAGTCGAGCGTTACGTAAATGGAAAGATCGCACGTGGACATACCGACGACGTTCACCGGCGGCGCGGAAATATTTGCCGGAATCATCACGTTCTGCGGCGTTTTGATGCCGAGCGAAAGATGATCGAGCCGCCAGCGATCGAGCACCAGACTCAAATCGAGCACGACGCTGCCGTTTTTCACTTTGAACGCAGTGTTGTCGATGCGCAGTTCGTTGTCGACGATCGCAATGCGCACGTCGGCAGCCGTTATGTGTTCCGTAACGAAATCGGGACAATTGAGATCCATGTTTTTTACTCTGAATACGCCGCTGAACTCCGGATCCGCAACAAAACCGCCGACGTGCGCGTTTCCGCTCAAAGCGCCGCCGTACAGCGTGATAAACGGAAACGAAACCAGATTCCGGAAAGAAGCCAAATCCGCGCTCATGTTCCGCAAATCGACGTCCAGATTCGTTTCCCGAATGGTGCCGGAAACCGTCCCGTGCAGCGGAAACCGGCCGTCGAGCGTCAGCAGAACGGCGCCGCCGTCGGACAGCGAACCGTTTATGCCCAAATCGCCGGACGAGTAAATGTCGAACCGTCCCGGAGAACGCAGCAGACTGAGTTTGACCGTTTCGGGCGTTTCAAAAACGGAACCGCCGAGTTCCGCTTCCAGTTCGACGGCGAAAACGTCAGGGACCCCCGCATTCAGCGCGGAAAGAATGCCGGCGCTCTTTTCCGCCGAGTCGCCGCCGGAAAGCGTTATTTTGAACGGAGCGGCCACCGTATACACGGTGGCAAGCGCGCCGTCGTAGCGCGCCGTGAGCGAACCGGCAAAAGAGGCGACATCGAAATCGGCCGCGATGTCCGAAACGTGATGCCGCCCGTACGAAACGTTCGCCGAATCGATGAAAAACGTTCCGTCGTCAAGCCGCGCGCCGCCGCTGAAAACGACGGGAACGCCGCCGACCGATACGGAAGACGTATCGACTTGCACGGAAACGAACGGATTTTCAAGCGATCCCATCGCGACGATCGTACCGCTGCACACGTCGGCCGCACTTTGCAGTTTGCGCACGCGCGCCATCGGAAATGAGGAAACCGAAATCTGACTCGAAAAATAAAAATCGGACAACACGGACGCGGCGGAAAACGGTTTATGCTCGGGATTGGACAGCGTCGCGTTCACCGAGTACGCTTCGCTGGAAAGCGGATTTGACAGTGCAATATCGAGCGAAGCCGAATCGAGTCCCGATTCGGACAAATTCCACATGATACCGCCCGATCCTTCCAAAAGGGACACGGTGTCCGAATAGCCGAGCGAATTCAGCATAAAGCCGAACCGGTTGATCTGGCCGCTCAAACTGACGTGAGGCGCAAAGCCCAAACGGTTCGTCGCTTCGGTAAGCTCGAAACGGTTCACGTCGACGGTGAACGAATCCATATACGGAAAATTGATCGCCGTATCGAGCGACACGGACAGTACCGATTTTCCCAGCGCGAGCGGCAGATTATCCATTTTCAGCGAACCGGACACGCCGCGGTTCTGAACCGAAGACCCGAACGTGAACGCCGCGTCCAATCCGTAATCGCCCGTAACGCCGATCCAGGATCCGGGAACGAACGAACCGGACAGCGAATACGGAATCGAGTTTACCGCCAAATCCGCCGTAAAGAACATATCGTAAAAATCGTCCGCTATATCCGCATCAAACGAAGCCTGCACGGACTGCCCCGCGTACAGCAAATCGAATTTTGAAACGTGCACGCTCGACTCGTTTCCGGTTACCGAAAACACCAAAAATTCCTGATCGCGCACCGTGTTCGCTATAATCGAATACGGCACGTTGTACGTTACCGTCGAAAAATCGGTCGCTACGTAAAACTCGTTCGTCAGAACGTACGGCGAAAGGAAAGCGGCGGCGGAACGCAGCGAGTCCTGCGTCTGCCGGTTCATGAAAAACGCACCGGCAGTTATCGCCGTATCAAGAAAAAAATTGCTGATACTGATACGGGACTGCACGTACGGCGTTTCTCCGCCGATAAAACTGCCGTCGAGCGTCAGAACTCCGGGCGCTTCAAAATCTGCGTGCGAATAGTCCGATACTTCAAATGAAAAATCGGCGGACTTCGTTTTCGGATCGGGAATAACGGTCAGCTGCAAAGCGGTAAAACTGCGGTCGTCCAGATACAGCTGCGGAACGAAGCACATGAAACCGCGTTCGAGCGGATCGATATACAATTCCGCGCTCACCGTTCCGCCGTTCGGCAACACGTAATGATCCAGAAACGCGGTGCCGCTCGGCTGCAGCGTGGGAATATGGAACGAACCCTCCATCGAAAATTCGGCCGACCGCGACGTTACCCGGACGGAACGGAGCGCGACGTCCGTTTTGTCTCCCGAAACTTCGTACGCAACCGTCATATCACCCGGTACGAGGCGTGCGCTCAGTCGCGTGTGTCCCGCCGCCCGATACTGAAAGGAACGGCTGTCGCCCGAATATGAAAACTCGTACAATCCCGAAATCAGGGATCCCCGTATCCGATTGACAATCGGCGGCGCGCTTTTTACGCCTATCCAGGTGAACGGATCGAAATTATCCGTTTCGACGCGGACGGCAAAATCTCCGGTATCAGGCGTAATTTCCATGTTTACAAAAAACGGCAGCGCGTTCTGCATCGAGGCCAGCTTAACCGAACCGTCTTTATACTCCGCGAACAATCCCGTTCGCGCCAAACTGTAACTGCCGCTGTTGAGCGAAAGCACTTTTATTTTGGCGGAACTGCCGTCGAGATCGGGCGTAACGGCCGCGTCGAACTGAAACGACGCGGACACCGGCCCCAGAGCGGAAGCGACTTTCGCCGGCAGCTTTGCAAGCAGCGCGGCGGAAAGCACCGCCGACGCCTTCGCGTTCACCGAAACGGACAGCAGACTGCCCTGCTGCATACTTTTGATGTCGGCGGATTTAAACACGACGCGGGCGTCAACCGACGCATCGCTGTAATGCAGAGAAATATTTTTGACTTCTATATCGAACGGAATCGACAGATTGAAGGCTCCTGATACGACCGGCGACTGCTGCGTTTCCGTTTCCGTCCGCGACGAAACGAGCGCCAGCAGTTTTTCGATGATCCGGTAATTTATCATCGCGTCGTATTCGAGGGCGATTCCGTTGACCGTCAGTTTGGTAAACGCCGTGTCGAAACGGCCGCGCAGCAGAGCTCCTATTTTATACGACAGCACCGCCCGGTCGATTTCGAGAACCGGAACACCGGTTTCCGCATCATAAAACGCTACACCTTTTATTTTGAACGCCGATAAAATAGATGGAGAAATCGAAGCATACGACAAACGCAGCCCCGTTTTTTCTTCCAGCAGACGAAGCGCGGTCGTACGGTAGTCGGTCAGCTGCCGCTCGAACGCGACGCACAGCGGACGAACCAGTATCAATGCGGTAAACAACAGCGCGATAAAGAGAACGCTCGAGATACTGATTTTGACGATCTGCGACTTCATATGTTTCTTTCTACTATAGTAAATTTTCGGAAAAAAGGGTAGGTCATCCGCATGGTATTACATAATTTTATCGTATTTGAAGGCATCGACGGCTCGGGTACCTCTACCCAAATTGCGCTGCTCAAAAACAAACTGCCGAATCCCGGCACCCTGTTCACAGCCGAACCGACGTCCCTCGCCACCGGCAGATTTCTGCGTACCCTTTTGCGCGGAGACGAACGGCTGACGCCGGGCACGATGGCGTACCTGTTCGCAGCCGATCGCTACGAACACGTGCACGCGCAGGACGGCATACTGCAAACCTGCGCGGACGGCGGAATCGTCGTCTCCGATCGTTATTTCTTTTCCAGTCTGGCATACCAGTCGGCTGAATGCGGCAGGGAGCTGCCGGCAAAGCTGAACGAATCGTTTCCCTTACCCGAATACCTGTTTTATTTTGATATCGAACCGTCCGTTTCTTTAAACCGAATTACCGGCCGCAGCGTTACCGAAATTTACGAAAAACGGGAATTTCTTGAAAAAACGGCGGCCGAATACGAGCGCATCATCGGCGAATATGAAAAAACGGCAGTCGGGACGGGCATGAAAATTACCAGACTCGACGCCTCCGAATCCGTCGCGGAAGTCTCCGAAAATATCTGGAGCATTCTGCGGAACATGCCGATATTAAATACGTGAAAAAGTTTCCGTACTTTCGCTTTCAGCAACGAACACCGCCGGCAGGTGTTTTTTCCGCACGCCGCACGCTGACCGCACGGTTTACCGCGCTTGTACTCGCGTGCTGTTTTTGCGTGCAGCCGGCGTTTCCGTACTTCGTAACCTATAAGGAACAATACTACAATCTGTTCCACGTCCATTATCAGCAATATCCCGACGACGTACTGGAAAACATTTATTGGCTTGAAAAAGCCGCGGCGGCCGATTTCTGCAATCCGCAGTACGCGCTTGCAAAAATAACCGACGAGCGCGACTGGGAAAAATACCGCTATCTGTTTATGATGCATATAAATTTGAAACTGATCGAACAGCACATGCGGCTCGGGCGCACCTGGGATAAACAAGTCGCCTATTTTTACGACGCGCCTTGGAAAGAAGAATATCTGCGCGACCTTGAAAAGGCCGAAAGCGCGTACCGCGCCGGATTGTATTACTGGAAAGAAGCTTCGGTATGGGCCGAAAAAGCCGACGCAGGCAGCTTCCGTTTTCTGTATCTTACCGACGTTCAGAATTGGGAAGACGAACGGGAGCGCATCGCAGCCGGAAAACTCGATTATGAAAAGATTCTCAACCGGGAACTGGCGCGACTCGCAAAAGTAAAAGAAACCTTCCTTGCAATGGACGACAAAACGTATTAAAATGTCCGCATGACACAAGACACATTTTCAATAACGTATACCGCCGTTCATCCGGGAACGGATAAAACCGACATAGTATTCTGCGGCGACACCGATTCGCACGCGTTCGCCGATGCGTACGCACCGGGAAAATCGGCGGAACCGCGCCTGTTCGTTACCGACGAGACGGTCGCGTCCCTGCCGCTGCTCAAGGATTTTACCGCCGCCTTCACACAGGAACCGCCGCGCGCGGGAAAGACATATCTGAGCGGAAACGACGCGCTTCTGGTACTCGGCGCGGGAGAACCGTATAAAACGATTGAAAGCGTGCTCGCCATTATCCGGGCGGCGCTTGAAAACAACCTCCAGCGGTCGAGCGTTTTTACCGGAATAGGCGGCGGCGTCGTGTGCGACATGACCGCGTTCGCCGCTTCCCTTTTCAAGCGGGGCGCCCGGCTCGAACTGGTGCCGACCACGCTGCTCGCAATGGTCGACGCGGCCGTCGGCGGCAAAACGGGCTGCGATTTTGAAGCGTACAAAAACATGATAGGAACGTTCTACCCCGCAGCCCGGCTGCGCATGTACAGCGAATTCATACCGTTACTGCCGGAAAGCGAATACCGTTCGGGACTCGCAGAAACCGTTAAAACGGGCTTGCTCTACGCGCCGAAACTGTTCGATATTCTTGAACGGCAAAAAGACGCCGTCATGAGACGGGACACGGACGTTGTCCGCCAGCTGATAAAACGGTGCGTAATTGCGAAAGCGAATATCGTTGAAAAAGATTTGACGGAAACGGGACTGCGGATGCAGCTCAACTTCGGCCATACGTTCGCTCACGCGCTCGAAACGTGCGCGGGTCTCGGAACGGTCAGCCACGGAGACGCCGTCGGCTGGGGAATGGCGCGCGCACTCGATTTGTCGCACAGACTCGGCCTGTGCAGTGCCGAATACCGCGACGAAGTCTGCGCGGTGCTCGCTTCTTACGGCTGGGAAACGGCTCCGGTACATTCGGCACTTTCCGGCTCCGGGCGGACGGCGGCGCAAACGGCTGCGGCGCTGATCGAAGCGATGAAAAAAGACAAAAAGAACACGCCGGGCGCCATCCGCTGCATTTTGCAGCGCGACATGAACAGTACCGTCGTCCAAGAAGCGGCGGAAGCCGATATTGCCGCCGTACTCGGCGCGTAGCGGTTGGAGCGAATCATGCAAAACGTATCGGGATATTTCGACTGGGCGGCGACCGCACCGGCCGATGAAGACATCATACGGGAAGCGACGGAGCTGTCCCTTACCTATTTTGCGAACCCGTCGAGCGTGCACCGCGCGGGCATTGAAGCCAAAAAAAAACTGACCGAAGCGCGCGAACGGGCGGCCGCCGTACTCGGCGTACGGCCGGACACCGTGTTTTTTACTTCCGGCGGAACCGAAGCCGACCACATTCCGCTGCTCGCGCTGCTGCAGCGGCCGTCGCCGGCGACGGTGCTGATCAGTGAAATTGAACATCCGGCGATCCGCGAACAGGCGCAGATGCTCGCACGCTGCGGCTGGAACATACGGACGGTCAAACCGGACAATCGGGGAATCGTCACGGCGCAAGCCGTCGCCGGCGCGCTCACCGACGACACGGTGCTCGTCTGCATCATGGCAGTGAACAACGAAACCGGCGCGGTGCAGCCGGTGTACCGGATCGCAGACGTCCTGGCCGCGCGGGCCGCGGAAACCGGAAAGCGCCGCGCGAAACTGCACGTCGACTGCGTGCAGGCTGCGGGCAAGATACCGTTCAACGTTTCATATAAGGGAATCGACAGCGCGGCGTTCAGCGCCCATAAAATAGGCGGCCCGCGCGGTATCGGCGCATTGTACCTCGCACAGCGCCTGGAACCGTTTCTGCGCGGAGGCGGACAGGAACAGGGCATCCGCAGCGGTACGGAAAATCTTGCCGGCGCCTGGGCACTTTCACGATGCATGGAACGGTATTATCTGTGCGAACCGGGAACTTCCGGCGCCAAACGGCCGGAAAACGCCGCCGCGCTTGAACGCTACGATGCGCAGTGCGAATATACGAGCGCGTTCGTAACGGCGCTGTCGGCAATACCCGGCTGCTCGATCGTTCCGGAATGCAGGGAACGGAAACCGGCCGGCGGTACGGAAAACGACGGCTGCTATTCGCCTTGGGTCGTACAGGCAAGCTTTAAAAACGTCCCCGGTGAGGTTATGGTGCGGGCGCTTGCGGAAAAGGATTTTTACATTTCAACGGGTTCCGCCTGTTCGGCCCGAAAAATGAGCCGCCCGATTCTTGAAGCGATGGGCGTGCCCAAGGCACAGGCAGCGAACGCCGTCAGATTTTCGTTCGGTACCCGCACGCGGCAAGCGGACATGGACGCGCTCGTCGACGCGGCAGCGGAAATCGCACGCCGTTTTGCAAAATAGAGGAACGCGCCGTAAGCGATTACGCTGCTGTCGAACGGAACCGATTTGCGGAACGCGCCGTTTTGCAAAATAGAGGAACGCGCCGATCCGCTTATTTTTTTTTGCTGAACACGCGGTAATTCATCCACGGAAACAGCGGATGTTCCTGTTCCATAGACGTGAGCCATTCGGTGCTGATGGTGTTCGCCCCCAGCGAATCGTAGACCGTCGTAAACGCGAGCACGTTTTTCTTAACTTGTTCCTGCGCGTACTCGGAAAACAACCGGTCGTGCAGCATGGAAGGCCAATCGCCCGACTGCGCCAGCAGAACTTCTTTCGCGGCAAGATTGAGCGCGCGGGCTTTCAGTCCCGTGTCGTCGGGAAACCGGTCCGCAAGATACATCATGCGTTCGCACGCTTTTCGCGAATACTGCAGAATCCAGCCGTTCGAGCTGTCGAGCATATTTTCACCGTAACCGGTTCCGGTCGCGGCCGACATGAACGGTTTCAATTTTTGTAAGTCGAACCGATTCGTAAGCAGATCCGCGTACGACCCGATGCGGACGTCCGACTGCGACGCGGCGATGCGGAACACCTGTTCAAGCCACGAAACGCCTTCAGCCCAACTTTGTCCCAAAATTTTCGCATCAAACGCGCAGACAAGGCTGACATCATGTCCCGGAAGCAGCTTTTCCGCCGCGGCGAGTTTTCCGATTTTTCCGGCAAAAAACGACTTCGCATCCGACGCGGCCTGTTTTGCCGCGGCTTCACAATCATACCAGCAGCCGCCGGCCGATTCGTTTCGGTTCCAATACGCGTATCCGGAAGAAATCCGCGTCCCGTCGGCTTCCAAAAATCCGTCCAGATCGCCGACGGACGCTTCAAACGCCACGTCGCGGTTCGGATCGCGGTACACGGGATTGTACATAAAGCCGCCGGGACCGGTCAATTCGTCTTCCGACGCATCGTCGCGCGCAAAAAGTGCGAACGAATTACCGCAGCGCACCGGAGCGAAAATTCCCTTTTCCGGCAGCGGGTCAGCGAACAGAACGCCGTGAGAGTTAAGCACCGTGTAATCGAACCCGTATCCGCGCAGCACTTGTTCGAGGCCGGAAGAAAACCCCATGTACGGCAGCCAAAAACCTTCCGGTACGACGCCGAAAAAGTGCCGGTGCGCCTGAACGCCGGTTTCTATCTGGGCGTTGACGGCCTCGGGCAAATCGGCGTAATGCGGCAAAAACGCGTAAGTCGCGGCGGTCGCCAGCAATTCGACGTTGCCCCGATCGGCGTAATATCTGAAAGCGCTCAGCAAATCGCGTTTATATACTTCGATAAAATCCTGACGGGTTTTACGGACCCGATCAAGGCACCGCTGCGCCTGCTTTTTGCGGCCGGTATCCGACGCGTTCCGGGTCAGTTCCTTTTCTCCGAGCACGATCGACCGGTCGAGCCAGTCCACGTATCGGTTTATAACGGCGGTATCGGAAAGCAGCGAACAGAGCGTCGGCGTAATAACCATTGAAAGCTTGAACGGAACGGCGTCCGTATCGAGCGACTCAAACATATTCAGCAGCGGAATGTACGTTTCGGAAATTGCAAGAAATAACAATTCATTCTCAGGGCGCCCGAACGAATCGCCGTCGGTACGGCGGATATAACCTTGATGGGCAACAAGCGTAATAACAAACGATTTTTTTGGCATAATATTCCCTATAATTATGAAAACGATTGGCGGTGATTCAGATAATGCGTCCGAAGCAGTTCCGGCAGTCCCGACAATTCCAAAATCGGAGAAATGCGGACTTCAGGAACGGGAGCCGAAACTTTTTCGGATACGTGCGGCAGTTCGATTTTCCGCGACGACGCGCACACCCGCAGCGGCATATTCTTGAATTCAGCAATCAAATCGACGCGCGCGATGTGTTCACCGGCGGGAAGCAGCACGTACTGCTCGCGGTCTGTCAGCGAAACCGGAATATCGAACGAATCGGAAGCTTTCGGCGCCTTTTCATCGGGAAAAAACGAAATACGCAAAAACAACGAAGAGAACGCCGCCGATTTTCTTATTGCAATCAATTCGGCTTCCTTAATATCCCAGTATACGAACGCCCACACGGGATTCCGCAGGATAACGGAAATATGCGTTTCGTTATAGGTTGACGGAAGGACGGACGCCGCACGTACGCCGGCTTTGTCCGATTCGTTTTTTAATTCAACGCCGCGGTCGCGGCGCATATCTTCAGCGAACTCAAGCAATTCACCAATTATAAAGCGCCGGCTCAAATTTTCCGGAATATCAATTCCGTATTCGTCTGCCAGCGAAATCAAGTCCGCCGACGGCAGGGTTTCAAGATACGCCCTGTTCAATATACTACATTCCATATCGTGTTTATGATGAAGAAAAATGCGGAAACTGTCAAGGGATCGGCATTCAAAAGAGAACGCAAATCCGTGCCGAGTGCAAACGATTCGATGCGCGCGCGGTTTCTGAATTTCGGCTCATTGCGGAAAGCGGCGGCTTGTATTTGACAGCCGATACCGGTATACTGTAAGTGATAAGAATATGACAGTGCGTTGCCGGCGGCAGCAGACAAAGTCCGGCGTATACCGCCGAACCGCACGGCACGGAACAGTCAGAGGAGAACCGGTTATGGATCACAAAGAAATACTTTCACGGGCGCAAGCCTATATACAAGCGGAACGGGACGAAGGTTTCGCACAGGAAGTCCGGGATTTACTGACCGCCGGAAACACGGCGGAGCTTGAAGACAGATTCTATCAGGATCTGGAATTCGGCACCGGCGGACTGCGCGGCGTTATCGGCGGCGGAACGAACCGGATGAACACGCTCGTCATAAACCGTGCGACGCAGGGGCTTGCGAATTATATTATCAAAACGTTCCCCGAAAAGGCGAAAGCGGGAACCCTTTCCGCCGTCGTCGCCTACGATTCGCGCCGCTATTCGGACGTCTTTGCAGAAGCGACCGCGCTCATTTTTGCCGCGAACGGATTCAAAACGTATCTGTTCACCGGTCTGCGCCCCACTCCCGAACTGTCGTTCGCGATCCGTACGCTCGGCTGCGATACCGGCGTCGTCGTAACGGCGTCCCACAATCCGCCCCAGTACAACGGATATAAGGCCTACTGGAACGACGGCGCGCAGGTAACCGAACCGCACGACGAAGGCATTATAGACGAAGTGAACGCCGTCGCCGCCGTAAAAACGATTTCCAAAGAAGCGGCGCTCGCATCGGGTGCGCTGACGATGATCGACAGCCTGATAGATGAAAAATACTGGGCAATGGTAAAAAGCCAGCTGTTCAGACCGGAACTTATCAAGACCAAAGCAAAAGAAGTAAAGATCGTTTACACGCCCCTGCACGGCACGGGTGCCATGCACGTTGAAAAAGTACTCGGAGACTTGGGACTCACCGTTATTACCGTTCCCGAACAGCGGCTTCCCGACGGACGCTTTCCGACGGTCGAAAAACCGAATCCCGAAGAAGCGCCGGCGCTGAAAATGTCCGTGCAGCTTGCGGAAAAAGAAAAAGCGGACGTCGTCATGGCAACCGATCCCGACGCCGACCGGTTCGGCAGCGCCGTTCCCGGTGCGGACGGAAAATTCGTCCTTATCAGCGGAAATCAGATGGGCGCACTGCTCACCGACTATATACTGCATTCCCGCAGGGAATTGGGCAAAATGCCCGCCCGCCCGGCGGTCATCCGCTCCATCGTAACTTCACCGTTTGCCGACAAAATATGCGCCGATTACGGCGTTCGCCTGGAAGAGTGTCTGACCGGCTTCAAATGGATCGCGTCGGTTATGGCCGATTTTGAAACGACCGGCCGCGCCGAGTACGTGTTCGGCTTTGAAGAAAGTTACGGCTACAACGTCGAAAACGCCGTCCGTGACAAAGACGGCGTGTCCGCTGCGGCAATGTGTGCGGAAATGACGCTGTATTGGCGTTCTCAGGGAAAATCCCTGCTTCAGCGGCTCGAAGAATTATACGTAAAATACGGATATTTTGAAGACCGCTCCATTTCGCAGAATTTTCCCGGCGCGTCCGGCGGTCAAACGATGAAAAACATTATGGCAAAACTGCGTTCCGAAGGACTTACGTCGCTCGGCGGCACGAAAGTCGTTTCGATCCGCGACGTCGGCACGAGCGTCACGTACGATCCGGCAGCCCCGGCGCACAAAACGGCGATCGCGCTGCCGAAAAGCAACGTTCTCCAGTTTTTCCTTGAAGACGGAACTATCGTAAGCGCCCGTCCGTCCGGAACGGAACCCAAGATCAAGTTTTATATCAACTGTACGGTTCCTGTCAGCGGTGCGAATTTGAACGCAGCGAAGATAACCGCAGACGCGCAGTGCAACGCGATTGCGGCTGAAATAAAAACGGTGCTTGATGCAGCAAAGTAATATCATTTCTGACTGCGGAAAATTGTCCCGGCTGTTTGCAGACGGGACGGTTTTTACCGCGTTCGACACGGAAACCACCGGTTTGAAGCCGGAATACGAACGGCTTATAGAAATAGGCGCCATCCGTTTTGACAAAAACGGCATCATCGCCCGGTACGACATTCTGATAAATCCGGGAAAACCGATACCGCCGGGAGCGAGCGCAATCAACAACATTACGGACGATATGGTCAGAAACTGTCCGCTCATAGAATCGGTTCTGCCCGATTTTCTGACGTTCGTGAGAGATTCCGTTCTGGTCGCACACAACGCGGGATTCGATTTGAGTTTCGTAAACAAGGAACTTGAACGCAGCGGCTTCAATCCGCTCAAAAACAACGCCGCGGACACGGTGCACCTTGCCCGCAGCAGATTTCCGCAGCTGCCGAATCATAAACTGCAATCGCTCGCGGCGTATTTCGGTATCGACGTACGGAACGCGCACCGTGCCGAAGACGATGCGCGCGTCTGTATGGAAGTGTTTCTGCGCTGTCTCAACGCCGGCTGAAACCGGCACGCCGGACGTTACCGGTAATCGTTAAAGGCTATCAGTTCTTCCCGCTCGCGCAGTTTTTTCAGCGTTTTTTCCTGAATTTGGCGGACGCGCTCTCTGGTAATACCGAGAACGTTGCCCGTTTCGGTCAGCGTCCGCGGCGCTTTTCCGTCGAGACCGTAGCGAAGTCTGATTATGGACATTTCCCGTTCGGACAGCTGATTCAAAACCAAGTTCACCGTATCGGTGAGCGCCGCGGCAAAAACGCGTTCAATCGGAGCTTCCCCGTTTTCGTCGGTCAGCAAATCTCCCAAGCGCGTGGAGTTATCGTCGTCGACGTTCGTTTCGAGACTCGACATCTCCTGCGAAAGCCGTATGTAATCTTCAACCTTTTCGTTCGTAACGCACAGAAACCGCGCCAGTTCGGCAGTCGTCGGTTCGCGGCCGTATTCCTGCGTCAGCAGTTTCGCCATAAAAAAACATTTGTTGATCGTGTTCAGCATATGGACGGGAACCCTGATAACGCGTCCCTTATCGGCAAGACTTTTGATAATAGCCTGCCGGATCCACCAAATACCGTAGGTGGAAAAACGGCAATTACGCGCCGGTTCAAAACGGTCGACGGCTTCAATCAGCCCGATGTTGCCTTCGTCTATCAGATCGAGCAGGCCAAGCCCCCGATGCTGATATCGTTTTGCAATGGAAACCACCAAACGTAAATTTGCCTGAATCATCTTATTTTTCAGAACGAGCAAATCCCGTTCCAGCCGGTCGATTTCTTCATACGCCGGAGAATTTTCGGCCGGTTCAAGCAAACCCGATTTCAGCTGGCGTATACGCGATTTATGCTCCTGAATCGCAGCGGCAGTCGCCTGCTCTTCCTGTACGGAAAGTAATTTATACCGTGAAATCTGTTTCAAATATAAAGAAAGCGGATCCGGATCGACAACGGTCCGGCCCATACCATCCAAAGCTCCGCTTGTTTGCAGCGGCTTTCGTACCCTGAGACTTGCAATCTGCCGTGTAGTCATCTGTATTATCTCCCTAACTGCACATGATACCCGAGAAAGATAAATACTTCAAACATAAACGATATTTTTTATAAAAATTTACCGTTTTTTAACGGAAAATTCATAAACGGACTTGAATTTATCCACGGGGAGCTTTTGCAGGATCTATCGGCTGCCCGTTCTGAAACACCATGAACGTGAGCTGCGGCTTGCCGCTCAGTGCGTCTACGCCGACCGTGCCCAATTCGTCGCCGAACGTTACGTAATCGCTCTTGCGCACGGAAAGCGAACTCAGGCCGGTATACACGTACACATGGCCCGTCTGAGACTGGACGAACACGACTTTGCCGAATCCGCGGTACATGCCGCTGAACATGACTGAACCGGAACGGACTGCGGTAACTTTTTCATTGCTTGCGGCGGAAAGCTGTACGCCCGAAATTTTCCCCGTAACGTACGCGACCTCGGGATTGCTGACCGGCCAGACGAGCGAAGAGTCGCCCTTTTTCCCCGAATACGAACGGGGATCGGACAATTCGAGCGCCGGTACCGGAAGAGACGGCGGCAGCGATTCCGCCGGCACCGGAATTTTCACTATCTGACCGACTTTGAGCGTATCGGATGCGCTCAGACCGTTCAATTCCAGCAAATCGTCCACGGAAATACCGTTTTTACGCGCGATGCCGTAAAACGTGTCTCCTTTCTGCACCGTGTACGGCTCTGCAGCCGGCTCGGCACCGATCGGGTTTGCAGCGGCGGAACGGGACGGCGCGGTTGCGCCGGCTTCATCCGGAATGATCAGTTTCTGACCCGCTTTCAGCAATTCGGTCTGTTTTATGTTATTGGCTGCACACAATTCGGCAACGCTGACGCGATACGTTCTGCTTATGGAATACAGCGTTTCGCCTTTCGCAACGGTATGGGAGGTTGCGCCGAACGTGCGGGCGGAAAAAAGACAAATAAAAATTACGATACAACGCAGCAATTTATTCATACTATTTAAACATCGGTATACGCGTTCGCAAGGTTTATAAGAATTCGGCAAAAAAAGCGGCAACATCGACGCCGCTGACCGGATTTCCGACTTGATACAGTTTCAAAAGATTGCTGCGGCCGTCGCGCAGATGGCTCGACGTGGTTCCGTGCGCGATCGAACTGTCGGCTTCAAGAAAAGCCGCAATATGATCGGCGACGCGGACGAGTTTGCCGTCAACCGGCAAAAACTCCGGCGAATTATACAGCGTGTTCAAATCTTCAAAAGAGACGAACTGCGTACTGCCGACCGGCATACCCGTTATGGCCGGCGGCAAATCGGCGGCGAACAGCGTGTCCGCGCGCGGAACGCAAATACGGTTTGCAAACTCGTCGCTCGTAAAATACAGCAATTCGTCTTTAAAAAACGGATCCATAAGCGGCTCGAGTTCTTTTGCGACGATTTCCTCTTCAATCCGTTTCACGATGGACGGCAGTCCGTCGGTCGCCTGTTTTACCGGAGAAATGATGTCGCGCGTAACGGCTTCGGGCAAATCGTGAAACAGTGCGGAAAAGAAGTTATTGTAGCGGCGGGCGGCGCAAAATTCCGCGCCGGAGTTCCGTTCGAGCAGCAGCGTAACGACCGCAACGAAAAACGAATGGCCGAGCACACTTGTTTTGGGCACACGCGGCGTTTGATTCCAACGGGTTTGAAACCGAAGCTGCTCTATCATCATCAGAAAATCGTACGGCCGCTGCTTGGTAATCAGCAGCTGCAGCCCGCGCAAATCGAGATATTCTTCGATATCCCGATTCAGCTCCTTCGCAATATGCGCCAGCCGGAATTCTTCGTTTACCACGGAAAGCATTTCAAATTCGCGCATGGTCGAAAACTTGTGTGCGGCGCGAAACACACGCATCGTGCGCCCTTGCACGGTTCCGGCAGCAGGTTCCGTACCCGTCACGTATTCTTCAAACCGGCCGAACAGCTGCGGATCCGTCAGAATACACCGATACTGCTCTACGACCCATTCGTTCAATTTCCGGTATTCCTCCGGATATTCGCGGCGGATCATCCGCTGCACCGGCGACTTTATGTCACACAACGCAATTTTTCGCAGCAAATCGAACAGCGCCGCGTGTATCATCCAGTCCCAATCGACGCAATTGCCGCGCATTTCTTCAAATTTGCCGATGATATAGGCCAAAACCATTTTTTCCGCAGCTTTGTCCATTTCTATCAATTCGAGCGGGCGAACCAGATCGTTCCATCGCTCTATTGAAAATCCTTCAAATATTTTGAGTGCGAGTTTTTTGGTGAGCAAAACCGAGCCTCCGAAGCGATTATCTGACGATCGAATTGAACAGCTGCTGCGTGAGCAGTCCCCAGCCGTCGATCAGCACGAACAACATCAATTTAAACGGCATGGATATCTGCACGGGCGGAAGCATGATCATACCCATGGACATCAGCACGCTCGCGACGACCATATCGATAACGATAAACGGTATATATAGCAGTACGCCGATCTTGAACGCAACGGTCAATTCGTTCAATATATACGCCGGTATCAGCACGTGCGACGGAACGTCCGCCAGCGTCTGCGGACGGTCGAGCCCGCCCATAGACATGAACAGGGTGATATAGTCGGTGTTCGTTCCCATTTGTTTGAACATGAAAATCCGCAGCGGCGCTTCCGCTTCGGTAAAGGCCGCTTCAATGCCGATTTCTCCGTCGGAAAGCGGTTTAAACGAATTATCGTAAATGTCGGTGAACGTCGGCCACATGATGAACAGCGTCATAAAAAACGCGATGCCGTTCAAAACGGCCGTCGGCGGCACTTGCTGAAGGGATAAAGCGCGTTTTATGAAATCAAGCACGATCGAAAACCGTAAAAAACAGGTCAGCAGAATCAGAATGCTCGGCGCGAGCGTCAAAATCGTCAGCAGCAACAGTAACTGCACCGAAAACGCGACTTCCTGTCCGGTCTGCGGAGAGCGGATATCGACGCTGATCGAGGGTATTTGCGTACCGGTTACCGTACCGTCCATTTCGGTCCGACCGGCCGCGGAACCTTGCGGAAACGTCTGCTGAGACATAACCGGCATACAGCACGCCGCGGCGAGCAGCGAGCACAAAATGATTTTGGGCAGCGTTTTCGAGGCGAACCGCTTCATTCCGCATCCTCCGGAAAGGAATCGGTCGTGTGCTGCAGCCGTTCGCGCTGCTGGCGGAGAATACGGCTTGCCTGTCCGGCGGAGTCCGCGAACGGCTTTTCGGCAGAAGACGCGGTGTCCGTACGGATTTTACCGCCCGACGCCGCGGCGTTTTTCGGCGTTCTGAACAGATCCAAAACGGACGCGAAATCTTTCGGCTTCGCACCGGCCGGTTCCGATTCGGCGTGCAGATTCATCGCGTCGACGAGTTCCTTGTCGTCTATTTCACCGATGAGATTTACGGCGGAATCGGTAACGCCGATCAGATATGCGTGCGAGTTCAGCGTAACGACGTACGCAAATTTACCGGGAGCAAGCGTCAGCGACGCGACTTTTTTAAGATACGGATCCGTTTTTTGAGCGGGGGTCATACCTTTTTTCAGAAGGAAAACGATACCGTAAATACAGGCGATAACCGCGGCGAGTACCAAAATCATCCTGACGAAAAGCCATACGGTGGACGGCTGCTTTACCGCGGCCGCGCCGGTATCGGGCGCCGCAGGAGTGATTACCAGCAGGGATTCCGCCTCTGAGCGCGGTACGGAAGTTTCATCGGCAGCGGAGCCGGTTCCGCCGTTTTCCACCGGAAGCACGACCCCTGTTTGCGCAGGCACACTTTGCGCGGCCGGCGTTTGTGCAAAACATAAAGCTGCGCTGCATAAAGCGGCGCACAGTACCAAAACGAATTTTGAAATCCTGAAAATTTTCCCACCCCCGTGAAAACGTACGCGTAATTACCGTCAGCCGGTAACGCGCTCGATCGGTGAAAGGATTTCGGTAACACGGACACCGAAATTTTCGTCGATAACGACGACTTCACCTTTTGCGATCGGTTTATGGTTGACCAAAATATCGACGGGTTCACCGGCAAGTTTATCAAGTTCGATAATCGTGCCTTCACCCATTCCGAGAATCTCTTTTATCTGCTTTTTGGTACGTCCCAGTTCTACGGTCATTTCCATGTATACGTCCATGATAAGACCGATATTGCCCTGTTCGGTAACACTCATGCCCGACTGCAGCCCGGGAAACTGCAGGGACTGCACGTTGGGTGCGTTCATTCCCATGGAAGCCGCGGAAAAACCGCCGTTCATGTTCATTCCCATATTGCCCATATTCATCATACCGGGATTGCCCATTTGCTGCGGCATTCCCATATTCATTCCCATACCCGGATTGCCCATTTGCTGCGGCATCCCCATGTTCATTCCCATACCGGACATATCCGCGGCACCGGCGGACATTCCACCCATACCGGCCGGCTGCTGAGCCGCAGCGGGCGCACCGCCGCCGAGTGCGGCGCTCATCTGTTCACCGACGCTGCCCGCCACTGCTTCCCACAAGGTGTACGCGCCGCCGTCGATCGTAACCGGATATGAAAACAGTACGAACGTATTCTGAGGAAAGCGAACCATCGCTTTAGGTCCGTTCACCGGTTCGCCCGGATTGCACGCAAGACCGGGAAATTTTCCCGTCTTCGTCAATTCGGTAATTTCAGCGCCGGTATGCTGGGACACGACTTCGCTGATAACGGACAGCGCCATGTCGTCGAGTTCCGCGTTTTCTTCTTTATTAATCAGATTCGTCAATTTCTGTGCGAAATCGGTCGAAAGCACGTACAAATGATCGCCGTGCAGTCCTTCCGAAAAATCAGCCATAACGGCGACGACGACTTCCGGCAGTTTTGACAAAAACTGATCACGGGTAAGCGTTTCCGCAACGGGTTTTCCCACGTCCACCTGAACACCGGTCATCGTTCCGACGTTCTGGGCAAGCGTATCTTTTATTTTTCCGGCGAACTGTTCCAGAACGCCCGTATCTATATGGACTGCAGGGGAAGGAGACGACGACCCCGAAGACGAAAGTCCGCCCATATCCACGCCTGCCAACAAAGCATCAATTTCATCTTGAGAAATGGCACCATCACTCATATGTTTCATCTCCTTCTACGGATAATTCTTCAAATTCTTCCAATTCGCCCTGAGTTATTTTACTCAGCACCTGCACCGCCATCTTCTTGCCGATAACGCCGGGCTGGCACAAAAACTTTTTCTTATTGCCGATGCTCAGCGTAATCGGATCGGTAATGCGTACATTAGATAATCGGACGATATCTCCCACTCGTAAAGCTAAAACATCTCGTATCGGCAAAGAAACCGAACCGATTTCCGCAACGACGTCCATATCGACGTCGGAAAGTTTTTCTTTCAGAACACCCAGATACTGCGTCGTCGAACTGCGCCGCACGGATGAAAACCAGAACTGCGACGACAGTTTTGAAATGATCGGTTCTATCGTAAGATACGGAATACAGAAGTTCATCATGCCTTCTTCTTCGCCGACTTTCGTTTCAAGCGTAACCAGTACGACCATTTCCGAAGGAGGTACGATCTGGGCAAACTGCGGATTCGTTTCTATCTGACCGAGCCGCGGCCGTAAATCGATAACCTGCGTCCACGCTTCGCGCATATTGGCCAGAATGCGGACGATAATGCCTTCCATAACGGACTGCTCGATATCGGTCAGATCGCGCTGGACTTTCGCCCCCTGCCCGGTACCGCCGAACAGTCGGTCTATCATTGAAAACGTTATGGCCGGATCGATTTCAAGAATCGCGTTTCCTTTCAGCGGATCCATATTGATGACGGCGAGCGTCGTCGGCGTCGGAATGGAACGGATAAATTCCTCATAGGTAAGCTGATCTACGGATGCGACGTGAACGTGCACCATGCTGCGCAATTGGGCGGAAAGGCTCGTCGTCGTCAAACGGGCGAACGTTTCGTGCATGATGGAAACGGTACGTATCTGTTCTTTTGAAAATTTGTCGGGACGTTTGAAATCGTAAATTTTTATTTTACGCGTATCGTTTACCGGTTTAAAATCTTCAGGTTCAGTATTACCGGAACTGATAGCAGTGAGGAGCTGATCTATTTCGTCCTGCGACAGAACTTCATTCATATGTCAATCCCCTAATTCACGAAAGGCTGCGTTTTGTTTGCTTCTGTCGGCGACAGAACTTCATTCATATGTCGATCCCCTAATTCACGAAAGGCTGCGTTTTGTCTGCCGCGGGCGGCGGCAGCGCCTACGCACGCTACTGTTCTATAATTTCAAGACTCAAAAAGCGCACGTCTTTTATTTTGGACGAGCTTAAAATATCGTCGTTGATTGCGTTTCTGATTTCGATCCGCAGTTTATCTTCATTTTGAGGACGAAGTTCGCTTATTTTCTTTTCCGTAAAATACCGGCGCAAAAAGTCCTTGATCTCTATCTGACGCGCGGTAATTTCCGTTGAAGTCGCCTTATCGTCTTTTTTGTAGCCCAAAACGACTTCCACAACGACGCTTGCGGGAATGGAGTCGCTCGTTTTCGTACGGATGGATCCGATCGAACTGTACCAGTCCAAAATTTCCCGTTTGCCGACGTAATCCTGCGATACGGGAATGGCCGCCTGCTGGGCCGAATTGCCGCCCATAATTTTCATGGTAATTACCACGACCGTAACGATGAGAATGATCGCACCTAAAACAATGGCGACCCATTTCAGAAGAGCAGGAAACAGTCCGCCTATACCGCGTTTTTTCTCCGCAGCACCGCCTGATTCTCCGTTGTCGTCCAAACCTAAATCGTCATCAGCCATACAAAACCTTCCTCTATCATATCATTCTATCATTAAAAATGACCTTCGTCCAGAATAATTATATCCACGCGGCGGTTATACGCCCTGCCCTCCGCCGTATCGTTTGAAAACTTGGGGCGAGTGTCGGCGTAGCCGGCCACGGAAAACTGAGCTTCGTTTACCCCGAAGTCGGACAAATAATGCAGCACGTTTACCGCACGCGCGGCGGATAATTCCCAGTTACTGGGAAAATCCTTACTTGCAACCGGCGTTCCGTCGGTGTGCCCTTCGATACGGAAGCGCCGCCCGGACAACTCTTTTGAAGACAGAAATTGCGCCAGCCGCAGAACGGTGGCCCGCGTTTCTTCTATATTAAGTGCGGCGCTGCCCGGCGCAAAAAACGAATCCGACGCGAGCGTGATCACCAGCCCCCGTTCGTCGCTCGACAACGTAATTTTATTCGATTTTACGTCCGGCGCGAACAAACTGACCGCACGCTTTACCGAAAGTCCGAGCGATTTGCCTTTTTCAAGCGAGGGCAGACTGTTTATCGTGTTTCCCAAATCCGCAAGCCGTCCCGCCGCAAGCGACTGACCGCCGGCCGTCGGATCGCCCTGCAAAGAAGCGGTCAGCGCCGCCATCTGCACCGCGTCGACTTCGGTCGGATTATACAACATGACGAAGAAACAGAGCATCAGCGTGATCATGTCGCCGTACGTTCCCATCCATGCGGTTGAGGGCTTTTCAGGTTCTTTTCTTCCCATCAGTAACTCCGTTTAGTCTTTCAAAACGTCCGATTCTATTGCTTTTCTGGATTTAGGATCCAGATACGTCAACAGTTTCATGGCGAGAATACGGGGGTTGTCTCCGGCCTGAATGGACAGGACGCCTTCTACTATCATTTCTTTTGTCCGCATTTCAACGTTGTTCTGCCCGATCAGTTTCTGCGCCATAGGAGCCAAAATCCAGTTTGCCATCATGGAGCCGTACAGCGTGGTGATAAGCGCGACGGCCATATTCGGACCGAGCGACGACTTGTCTTCCAAGTTGTTCAACATACCGATCAAACCCAGAACGGTACCCATCATTCCGAATCCGGGTGCGAAGCCTGCCCACTGGTTCATGATATTGATGTACACCATATGACGCGCTTCAACCTGACTCATTTCGCTTTCAAGAATCGTCCTGATAACCGCGCCGTCGGTACCGTCTACAACCAGACGCAGTCCCGTTTTCATAAAAGCGTCGTCCAGATCTTCAAGCCCCTCTTCGAGCGCAAGAATACCTTCGCGGCGCGCCTTTTCGGAAAGGGCGACCATATTCTGCACCAAAACCTTTTCACCGAAGTCGGGAATTTTGAACGTTTTTCCGATAATGGCAAACATCGTCGTAACCTGTTTTAACGGAGCAACGATAAGCAAAGCGCAGAACGAACCGCCGATCGTCATGAACACCGAGGGAATATCGATAATTCCCATAAGCGTACCGCCTGAGGTAAGAACGGACATGACGATACACGCCGCTCCGCCGATCAAACCGATTATTGTTGCTATATCCATTCAGAAACTCCTATATCCGTTTACTCTTCGTTCTTTAAAGCACCGATCCGGCGCCTGTATTCGATAATTTTTTCAATAATGTCTTCCGGGGGATTTTTTACGACGACGTGTTTGCCCGAAAGCATGGTCAGCGTAACGTCGGGATTGCATTCTATCGATTCGATCTGATGCGGATTGATCCAGTATTTTTTTCCGTCAAGACGCAATACTTCTATCATACTTTATTGTGTACGCTTACGGCATTACCGTCAAGTAGGCAAGCGCCGCGCCGCAATGACCTCCCTCAAAAAAAATACGTATCCATTCTATTACAATATCGGAATTATGGGAATGAAGCTGAGAAAAAAAACGCCGCCGCCGGCGTTTTTTTACACGGTTTCGGCAACGGGCCGCTCGTCCAACAACTCGGCCGGCAACTAAACCGAAAACAGGCCGCTCGGCCGGGCGCATAAAAAAGGATCGACCGCGAAGCGTTCCGCTCCGTTTCGGTCGATCCACTTTACACTTCCGCGTGCCGGCTGCTGCCGCGCGGACGGTTAGCGATTATCGGTTCCGGTTACCCATTGCCGGTTACCGCTTCAAGTTCATCACCGTATCAAGCAGCGTGTCTGCCGTCTGAATCGTTTTGGAACTCGCCTGAAAACCGCGCTGCGTTACGATCATATCGGTAAACTGTTCGGTCAAGTCGACGTTCGACATTTCAAGCGAGCCTGCCAGCATGGAACCTTTGCCTGCGATACCGGACGTACCGATGTTCGCCAGTCCCGAGTTGTTCGACTGCACGTACGTATTGTCGCCGGCTTTTTCAAGACCGCCCTGGTTGCTGAACGTGGCGAGCGCAATCTGACCGAGCACGCGGTTGGTACCGTTGGAATACACGCCGGTAATGATGCCGCTCGAATCTATCTTGAAGTTGTCCAAATACCCCATCGTGTAGCCGTCCTGATAATACGCCTTCGTCGAACTTTGCGACGCGCTCTGGGTTATCGTATGCTGCTGACTGCCGATCGTGCCCAGATTGATGTTCATGGTCTGACGGTACGGATTTCCGTCCGCGTCGGGATTGGAATCGGTTACCGTAAAAGACGTCTGCAAGACGATCTGTCCGGTGGGATTCGTAACGTTGCCCGCGCTGTCCGTTACGGACTGGAGCGAACCGGTATTGTCGAAATTGACGAGGAACGTGTTCGCGACACCGTCCGTCGTTCCCAAACCGACGCGCGTCTGCGTAACGTCGGCATTGTCAGGATCGATCAGAACGGTTGCCTGCCACTGGTTCGGATTACCCGGTACGCGGGCAAACGCGACGGACAACATGTGTTCGTTGCCGAAGCTGTCGTACACTTTCTGTTCCGTGGACCAAGTGCCTTTCATGATATCCGATTCGCTCGCGCCTTCAAGAATTTCAGGCGTGTTTTTGTTCAGGTTGCAGGCAAAATTGACGTTCTGCGTCGCTTTCGCAGGATCTTTGGAACCGACCGGAATAATCAAGTCTTCGGGTGAGCCGGCCGTATTCAGGATCATTTCACCGTTCGCTTCCTGAGCCATCCAGCCCTGAACGCGCAGTCCGTTCGCCGGATTGACGAGCGTACCGTCGCTGTCGAGTCCGAACGCTCCGGCGCGGGTATAAAACGTTTCTTCGCCGTTTTTCAGTACGAAAAATCCGTTTCCCTGAATAGCCACGTCGGTCGCAACTCCGGTGGACTGCAGGTTTCCCTGCGTAAAAACGGTGTCGATGCTGGCGACCATAACGCCCAGACCGACTTCTTTAGGATTAACACCGCCGACTTCGGTTGTCGGTTTTGCAGCGCCCGAAAGCTGCTGTGAAATCATATCCTGAAAATTGACGCGGCCGCGTTTGAATCCGGTCGTGTTGACGTTGGCGACGTTGTTGCCGATAACGTCAAGACGCGTCTGGTGGTTCTGCATACCGGATACACCGGAATAAAGTGATCTCATCATATAGCTACCCTCTTAGTTACCATATACGGCGTTAATCTGATCCATGCTGTACAGCATTCCGTTTACTTTTATCTGCGGAGCGGCTCCGCGCGTTACCGATTCCACGACGCCGCTCACCGCCGCGTCGCCGGCGTTCAGCTCGACGTTTTTTCCCAGCAGGGACACCGCTTCGTTCGAGTTGAGCATATTAGCCAGTTTCGTAAACTCGCTGCTCATGTTCGTCATCTGCTCCAGTGAAGAAAACTGCGCCATCTGAGCGATGAACTCGGTGTTCTCCATGGGACTGGTCGGATCCTGATTGGAAAGCTGCGTTAGCAACAGTTTGAGAAAATCATCCTTGCCCAATTGCTGACTTGCAGTACGTCCGTTTACGGCAAGAGTTTTGTTGAATGAATCGACCGCAGTTTTCGCCTGCAGTTGATCCGCCGTACTCATGACAGCTTTAAATTCCATGAATCAGTACTCCTCTCAGATCTGAAAAATATGTCGGGAACCGTATGTACGCAAACGGTTCCCCGGTTTCAAGCCATTATATTAACGGCAATTTGCGCCGAATCTGAATACATTTTTTGAGTAAAAAATTCGGCTTCCGCATAATCGCCATCATCTACCATATCGGCGTACGAAGTGTGTTTGAACAGCATTTCGGCAGCGGCAGTCTGTTGCTGCGCGTCGTGCTGCGAACCGCTTCCCGTATCGCCGCCGCTCCAGGACAAATCGAATCCGGCAGTTTCAAAACCGCTTGCGTTGAACGCCTGTTTTATGGAATCGATATTGTTTTTGAACGCGTTGTACGCGTCTTCCGACGCGACGGTTATATGTCCTGAAATCAGTTTGTCGTGCAGGTTCAAGCTGATTTTAACGTTGCCCAATTCTTCGGGATGCAGAATCAAATTAATCGTACCCGCGTTGCCGTCGCGCAGAACGATCGAGCCCGTTTTGACGAATTCAGCGGCGTTGCTTTGCAGTTCCGACGACAGCAAAGACGCAAACCGTGATTCTCCCGGCTTGGAAGCGGCTGAAGCCGTACCGGCCTGCGCGCCGGAATCTCCGGCAAGGTTCATCGTAATATCGGCAGAACCGTCGCCGTACGAAACGGACGTGACGAACTTCGATTCGCGCAGTCCGGCTTCGGTAACGCCGCCGTCGGCGGCCGACCGCGCGTCGGTAACGTGAATTTTTTCATCAAGCGCGGTTCCCGTTGAAAGTTTTATATTTTTGCGGCCGCCTTCGGCTTCCGCTCCGTCCGCACTGAACGGAAGCGCCGACGCGGCGGTTTCCGGCTGCAGCGCGCCGCTTCCGGCTGCCTGCAGCAGCGGGTCGCCGGACTGCGCGGACGTATCGCGTTTATGCGTTTTTTTGTCCAGAGGGTGTTCCGCGTCAACCGAATCTGCGGCGGCTTCCGTAAGTATATCCGCATCCGCTTGTGCGGAAATCGCCGCAGACAGAACGGAATCTTCTGCAGCCGCTTCCGCATCGACAGCCGGCGCCGGAACGGCAAGTTCGGAAAGCGCCGCGCCGGTTTTGTCCGTATCCGCTGCGCCGTCCGCAGCCATTGCCGCTTTCAAATCTGCCCGAATCTCACTGCCGACCGGTTTCTTTCCGTCAAGGTTTACCGCACGTACTGCGGAATTCTCCGACTTCGAGTCGGCATCTGCGGCGGCGGGTTCCGATTCCGCAGACGATTCGGCGGCGGAACTGATGCGTTCGCCGTCCGTATTCGTACCGGAGGTATCTTTTAAGGCCTTTTCCAATTGTTCTTCAAACGATACGCCGCCCGTTTCTTTCGGACGCTGGCTTTGAGCTGAAGCAGTCGAGAGCGTTTCCGATCCCGGCTTATCAAGCTGAATATGTACTGTCTGCATCGGCATATCTCCTACAGTGTAATCATCGACTGATTCGGCACGGTTGTTAAATGATTTTTTTCGGAAAACGCCGATCATCGATTCGGCACGCAAAACCGGCCGGCACCGCAATAGTTACTTCACAAAGTGGAATTTTTAGAGTAGAATAGACACTATGTCAAAGCAAAAGATTCCGGCGACACCGTCCATCAGACGGCTGCCATCATATTTGCACATTATCAGACAAGCCCGGAACGAAGGGTATGAGTTCATTTCGGGAACGGTTATCGCGCAAGAACTGCATCTGGAACCGATTCAGGTACGTAAAGATCTGGCTATAACCGGTATTATCGGCAAACCGAAACGCGGCTATCCGGTTGCGCCGCTGATTACCGCAATAGAACATTTTTTGGGTTGGGATACGTCGAAAAACGCGGTATTGATAGGCGCCGGCAATTTGGCGACGGCTCTGACCGGATATCAGGAATTCCAATATCACGGACTGAACTTCGTCGCGGCGTTCGACAAGAGTCCGGCGAAAATCGGCACGAAAATTCACGGCGTGCCGGTGTTTTCAATAGATACGCTGCCCGTTCAAATCAGAAACCTCGACGCGACGATCGCCGTTTTGACGGTGCCGTCGCAAAACGCCCAGGAAACGGCGGACATAATCGTTGCGGCAGGCATAAAAGCGATTTGGAATTTTACGAACGTAAAACTGAAACTGCCGGAAGACATCGTCTGCCAGCGTGAAGATCTTACCTCGGGCTACGCCATGCTGTGCGTAATGATGGACGCCGTCCGCCCGAAGCCGGTAAAAGAGTAATTATGAGCGACGAATCGGAAACGACCAAAAACGCGTATCAGGCGCAGCTGTTTGCGAATCGGCTGAGCAAACGGTATAAGCATTTGCGAAAATGGGCGAAGCGCGAGCGAATCAGCTGCTACCGTCTGTACGACCGGGACATTCCCGAAATTCCGCTGGCCGCGGATCTGTACGAAGCGCTGCCGCCCGAGGTGTGTACCGCCGCGCAGGCCGTACGATTCGTAACCGGAGACGCCGCGAACGCGGAAAACCCGAATCGATATCTGCACCTGTTTCTCTACGAGCGGCCGTATGAAAAATCGGAAGCAAGTGAAAGCGCGTGGCTCGACGCGATGGCGGACGCGGCGGCTTCGGTGCTCGGTCTTGCACGGAACCGGATTATCGTCAAAACGAGGAGACGGCAGCGCGGCACCGATTCGCAATATGAAAAACGTGAAGCGGAAACGAGCGTAACGGGCACCGTTCTGGAACAGGGGCAGCTTTTTTACGTAAACCTGACCGATTATCTCGATACGGGGCTGTTCTTCGACCACCGGCCGCTGCGCAAAACGGTGCGCGACACGGCGGACGGCAAGCGGGTGCTCAATCTGTTCTGCTATACCGGCTCTTTTTCCGTGTACGCGGCGCAGGGAGGAGCGGCTTCGGTGGATTCCGTCGACCTTTCAAACACGTACCTCGGCTGGGCGCGGCGGAATATGGAACTGAACGAATTTACCGACCAGGCGCGCTACCGGTTCGTCAGAGCCGACGCGGCGTCCTTTTTGAAGACGGCGAAAGAAAAGTGGGACATCATTATCCTCGATCCGCCGACGTTTTCAAATTCCAAAAAAACCGAAACGGAACTCGACGTAAACCGGGACTGGGCGGCGCTGGCAACGGATTGTCTGAATTTGCTGAGCGGCGGCGGCGTATTGTATTTTTCGACGAACAGCCGGAAACTGGTCTTCGACGCGGCGGCGCTCCCGTCCGTAACCGAACAGCGTAAAATAATCCAAATCACGGATATCACCGAGCAAACGATTCCGGAAGATTACCGCAATACGAAAATTCACCGGTGCTGGAAACTCGCGATCGGCCGGTAAAAGATTCGCTTTTATTTACACGCAAAGTATTCTGTTGTATAGTACGGTATGGACATCTCAAACAAACAGCCCGTGCCGTTGTGCGCCGGCGTGCACGTGATCACCGGCGTTACCAATATCGGCGTTATCGCCGATTATCCGGCGGAACCGGCCGACGGCGGAAAATCAGCGGCTGTTCCCGATTTATATCTGATAGACAGCGGCGCGGACGGCGACGCGGCGAAAAAAATATATAAAACGCTTGAATCGCTCTATCCCGAAGGGTTTACGCTGAAAGCCGTGATTTGCACGCATTCAAACGCCGACCATATCGGCGGCAACGACTGGTTTCAAAAGCACACCGGCTGCGGCGTCTGGGCGAGTTTGGGCGAACGCGGTTCCATCGAGCATACCGTTATTGAAGCGGCAATTATCTGGGGCGGTTATCCGTTTGCGGAAATTACCGGCAAACGGTACGTGGCCCGGCCGTCGCGGGTAACGCGCGTTATCGGCTGCGGTGAAACGGTGCGGCTTGCAGGCGGCGCGGAAATTTCGTTTATTTCCCTGCCCGGCCACTATCTTGACATGATAGGCGTTTTATACACCGCAGGTGCGCCGATTACCGGAGCGCAGACGGATAACGAGCCGCCGCGCCGGGTTCTGTTTTTGGGCGACTGCATATTCGGCCGCCACGTGATAAAAAAATACTGGATACCGTTTTTGTTCGACGTCGGACAGTTCAAACGGACGCTGGATACGATTAAAACCGTTCCCGCCGATGCGTACGTTCCCAGCCACGGAGACGTTCTCGATTCGGCCGATTCGCTGGAAGCGCTTGCGGAACTGAATATGATCGCCATCATGGAAACCGAAGTGAGTATTCTTGCGGTTTTGAAAGAAGAAAAAACGGCCGAAGAACTGCTGCAGGCGGTAGCCGATTTAAACCGAATCGAACTGGCCGACGGGCAGTACGTTCTGATAGGCTGTACGCTGCGTTCGTATCTGTCGTATTTGCACGGTCAGAAAAAAATCGGCCATTACATTCGCGGTAACAAAATGTACTGGAAGCGGCTCGAATCAAACGGGTCTGAAAACGACTAGCCCGGATGCGCAGGGCGGAACCCGGTAAAAAAGCCCCGCGCGGGCTTTTTTACGGAGGCGAGAGCCGAACCCCGGAGCAAGCCGGTCAGCGGTACGGTGTGCTCCGCAGGAACCGTCCATCGGTATCTTGCATAATACCGCAATATATGGTACTGTTTGCGCACAGGCATTCTGCACTTGCAGATTAAGGAAGGATAACATGGGCGCACGCGGCGAACTCTTTACCACTCAGGTTATGTTGGAAAACAGATCGTATTTTTTCAACGTAAAAGAAAACAGGACCGGCGATGTGTTTTTGCAGGTTGTAGAAAGCAAAAGCAAAAACGGTGAAGATTTTGACCGGCACGCGATCGTCGTATTTGCCGACGACATGCAGAAATTCTTCAAGGGCCTTGACGAATCGCTCACGTTCATTGAAAAAGACCGAAAAGAACGCTCGAAAGCGGCGGCCGAACGGAAAGCGGCAAAAAGTGCTGCCGGCGGAAAACGCATATACAAAAAACCCGCCGACGATCAGGAGCGCAAAAGCGACGGCATCAAGCGAACGGGAAAAGTGCACGTCGTTTCAAAACGCCAGAAATCGAAAGAAGAATAAACGTACCGCAGGTCGCGTTACCGCGCCCGCGAAACGGAACGCACTGCCGGTTTTCGGCGGTGCGTTTTTTTTACGGCCGAGAGGAACGCCCCGGTGCCGGGGGCACGGCGGATATCGTCGGATATCGTTGGGAGCACGCAGCGGGAACGTCCGGCGGATGACTGGTGCTCGGCAGATGTCGCCGGATATCGTCGGGGGCGTGGCAGATGCCGAAAATTGCGCGGTTCAGTAGTGAAACGTCAGCCGCTGAATAGGCGACGGGCCGAGCAGTTTGCACAGTTCGCGATGCGCTTTCGTCGGATAGCCTTTATGTTTTTCATAGCCGTACTGCGGATAGAGCTGTCCGTACGCGATCATGACGCGATCCCGTTCCGTTTTTGCCAGAATGGAAGCGGCCATAACGGCGCTTTCCGTCGCGTCGGCTTTCGGGCGGGCGACGCAGGGGACGCGGATGTCCGGGCAGAACGTGCCGTCGGCGATTGCCGAAACGAGCGGCTGCGCGCAGCTGCCGAACCGGGAGGCGCAGAACGCGGGTAATTTTTGCCGCATCTGATCGAAAGCCAGTTTCATGGCAAGCAGGCTTGCCTGCAAAATGTTTATTTCATCGATAACCGTATGATCTACGAGCGCAACGCCCCAGCACGCGCGTTCTTTTATGAGAGATTCAAGAACGGCGCGGCGTTTTTCACTCAGTTTTTTTGAATCGTTCAAAAGCTCGACCGGGAAGTCCGGCGGCAGAATAACGGCGCCCGCCGAAACGGGACCGGCGAGCGGACCCCGGCCGGCTTCGTCAAGGCCGCATATCAGCGGAATTTGCATCACGGGGCCTTTTTGACTTGGAAATACGCAGGCACTTCCGGCAAATCCGCCGCCGCGGTATCTTCGGCTGTTGAAGCCGGAACGTTGTTCATAAAACCTGCGCACACATAATACATTTCCGCGTCGGAAAGATGCATCGTAATCTGCGGACGGTCCGCGACGTAATCGAGACTGACCGAACGCATCTCGCCCGTTCCGATAAACACGGCGACAAACGCGGTGTCTTTTATCCAGGCACCGTCGGCACTGCACAGGCCGAATGTATACACGCCCTGCTCTGCCGGAGAAAAAACAATCAGCGGCGAAAAAACGCCCCGATCGAATCGGCGCACGCCGTCGGTTTCCGTATACGTAAAGTCGCCGGGCACGGGCTGCGGCGGTTCCGCCGAAATCAAACCGTTCAGTTTGGCCGTAATGCCGGCGAGTACGGCGGAATCGGGCATAAACGATTCGTGCAGCGCCAGATCGAATCCGGCGACAGGCTGCGCGGCGGTTCCGTGTACAGAGGGAAACTCCGGTGAGGCGGCGGTTCCAGGCGCCACCGTGTCAGCAAAGTTCGAGCCGGCGGTTCCGGGCGCCGCCGTGTCAGCAAAGTTCGAGCCGGCGGTTCCGGGCGCCGCCGTGTCAGCAAAGTTCGAGCCGGCGGTTCCGGGCGCCGCCGTGTCAGCAAAGTTCGAACCGGCGGTTCCTGAGGCGGCGGTTTCCGCATCGGAAAGTCCAAAATACGCCGCATACCAGCCGCCCGCGGCGGCTTCAAACACGTACGAAGCGCCGTCCGCGTACGCCGCGCCGGCCGGATAGACGGGACACGCCGCTTCCCGGACGAGAACGCCGGTAACGAGGTCGAGACAAACGAGCGTACGGGAAGCGTCGATAAACACCACCGCATCGGCGAACGCACCGGGTTTGCTGACGATCGGATACCGATTCCCGTACGACCAGCCGTTTTCCGAACTGCGCAGAACGTAGCCGTCCGCGCTGATAGTAAAACCGGCGGCGGTTCCGGATGCCGCCGTATCAGCGAAGTTCGGCACGGCAGAAGCGGCGAACGACGGTACCAAAGCGGCTATACGGGCGCCGGCCGGTTCCGAGGGAACGTCGGCGGCGGAACTTTCAGACACGGCGACAGAATTCCGTGAAATGAAGGGAAACAGCGAATCGACCGCCGCGTTGAACGCCGGAAAAGATTCCGCCGCATATAAAACGGCGCACAATGCAGCGATAAAAATCAAAACCAGCACGCACACGGCGATGATGCCGGCGAGACGTTTTTTTCGGGCCATATCAGTTTTCCTCCGTTCCGGCCGGCCGGTACAGCAGCGCCGTAAAACGATTCAGATAAAGCGGAACGGCGTCCGAAAGCCACGCAAGATCTGAAACGAACAGCGACGCGTCGCGGGCCGGAATATAATACGGCGCGAACTCGTCCTGCGCCGTGAGTTCGGCGATTCCGGCCGAATACGGCGGCAATACGGAAGCGGGTACAAACCCGTACGCAACGCCGAGTGCTCTGAACCGTTCAAAAAGCGCTTCCGGCTCAGCTACGGCTATTTCCGCGGCGAGCGGCTCCCCCGCTTCGGAGACAGCCGCTTCGGAACGCAGCAGCGCGCGGTATACCGGTGCGGCCGATTCCGAACGGCGCAGCACGTAGCGCAGCGCCCCTTCCGAAAAAACGGCCGAAACCTCGGCGGGTTCCAAAACGGCGGTTTCGATATCGTCGTATCGGGCAGAAACCGATTCGCACAGCCGTTCGAGTTTTACCTGCGCGCGGTACAGCGCGACTTTGCGCGCTTCCGCGGACGGTTTTGCAAAACCGCCCGCCGCGTCGAAAACAGGCATGGCGGGAACCGGAGCGGCGGCGGCGGGCCGGGGACGAGCCGCGGCAAGCCATGAAAAAAAGGCGTACGCGGAGTCCGACTGAACGTGCGCAGATACGGTGCCGGAACCGACGGCGAAGATAAAATCGGAAACCGCCGTCTCAAGCGTGCGCCGCAGTTCGGAAGCGGCTTCATCGGGAGAAAGGGACGGCTGCACGAAACACGCGTACCACAGGCATTCGGCCAGCGCGTACGGCTGGGCGTCGGAAGCCGCGGCGGCGGCAAGATACGACGTAAACAGTTCCACGTATTCGTCGCCGTTCAGCTGTGAGAGCCGCTTCCAGTCTTCGATCGAAGCGGCCGGTAATGCGTCGGAATCAGCCGGCAAAGCCGTTTTGCCGGCGGTTTGCACGGGAGCGCCCGTTTTCCGTACTGCAGACTGCGCAAACGACGGCGGCACCGTACTCAGCGCCGCACACAGACAAATACACACACACACCTTTTTCAAAACAGTCCTCCGGGAAATCCTGAAACGGTATTGCCGTCGTCCGCCGTCAGCTTCGAGCGGCCGTCGTACCATACCGGAGAAACGCGGGCGGCAGCGGCGGAGTTGCCGTGCAGCTCGGCCGCAAACGCATTACGCTTGAGCGTCGCGGTAACGCCGGTCAGTTCGGCGATGCGTCCAAGATCGGCGATCACCTTGCAGCCGCTGCCTGTCAAATCGAATATACCGGCGGACAGTGAAAATAAAACCGCAGTGGGCGCTACCGCCGTAAAGCGGCCGCCCGTAACGGAAACGTTTGATCTGACGCCGGAAAAAAGCGCGGCGTACCGTCCGCTCGTAACCGTAACACCGCAATTGTCGAGCAGTACGCTCGCCGAATCCGCGGTAAAAACGGAGCCGCTGGAACCGAAGCCGGCGACCAGTTCGCAGTTGGTAAACGAGACGGCGGCGTTCCGCACCGCGACGAGCGGTTTTCCTGCGGCTGCAGCTGCGGCGGCGGAACGGTTCGCTTCGGCTGCCGCCGGCTGCCGTTTTTCAAACACGCAATTGTTCACGTACAGCCGCGCGGCGTCCTGTACGGAAAAAGACGCGCCTTCGGCTAAGATGAACCCCGAATCGTCGCCGGCGCCGTTGATTTCACACGTACCGGTAACGGTCACCGTCTCCGGCACGGCGATCATGCCGTTCACGTGCAGCCGGGTAAACGACGCGTCGTTGATAACGGAATACGCCTGTTCGATACGGAAAAAAGGACGCGCCAAACTGCCGTCGGGACGGTCGGAAACGGCGTCCGCCGCAAGATAATAATTGAATTCGTCTATAATCACGCGAAACACGGCGGGATCGCTCACGTTTCCGGCGGCGTCCCGGCCGTACGCCGTAACCGTGTACAGGGACGCGCTACCGCTGCGCGACGGCAGACTGACGCGCGTTCCGTCGTAGACGGTAAACGAAGGCGACAGCGGTGCGGCCGGAATCGAGGCGGCGTCGAGTGAAAGCTCGTTAAAACCGGTCGCCGCCTCCGAAGTCAGTTCGACGGCGTACACGATATCCGCGTCCGCGCTTTCGGCGAACGAAAACGACACGGGGCGGCGGCTGTAAAACGAATCTCCGTCGGAAACGAAACGCGGCACCGCGGGCGGACGCTTATCGATCGCGACGGTATACGCCAGCGAACCGTGCCGCACGCCGCCGTAATACGCGTCGAACTCAACCGAAACACACAGTTCTTCACCGTAGAACGCGTCGACGGTAATCGCCGGTTCGGGCGGCAGCGCCGAGCCGCGCGGCGACAGCAGATACCCGTTTTCCGCCGCCAATACGACGGGAGTATTGCCCGCTTTTGCGGAATTCGGGGACGGCAGCGGTTTCGGCGGCAGTTCGGCCGTATAAACGGGATTCGACGGATCGTACGCGACGCTCTGCCATGAAATGCGATGCGGAATCGAACGGTCGAGCAGGAAACTTCCCGAAGCGGCGGCCCAGTCGCCGCCGTCGAGCGAATAAATGAGTTTTTTCCGGGTAAACGTAACGGTCGTCCAATCTGTAACGGTAAACGGCGGTTCCGCGTTCGGATCCGCCGGAGCGGAAATACCCGCCGAGCCGGCAATATCCGCCGGAGCGGCGGTGCGCGAATCAGGCGAGTTTATTCCCGTATCCGCCCGCACGGTACCGTCGGGAACGATCACGAATCGCCAATACAGCGAGCCGTCGGTTACCGTGCACGGAACGAAGCGAGCGGGAAACGCTCCGGCTTCCAGTGAAAGGGAACGGTTTGAAATAAAAGGAGACGGCTCGATTCCGAGCGCGTAAGAAAACGACGAGGGAAAAACGATCGTGTCGCCGGGATGATACTTTACGAACGGCGATTCGTCCGAAACCGGCGGCTGCCACGCGCCGCTCCGTTCCGAAACCGTAAACGGAATCCGCCGTTCACTCGTACCGCCGTCGGGCGACACGGTCACGATCCGAAGCGGAACCGAACCGGTCGCGTCCAAAAGCACGGGACCGTCGTACGCAAAGCCGAAATCCCGCGGATCGGAACCGGTGAACGAATAATACGCTTCGCACCCTTCCGGTACTTCAAGAATCAAAGCCTGTTTGTTCGCCCACGTTCCTTCCGCAGGGCTTACGACGCGCGCGCCGGCAGACAACGGGGAAGTTTGCGCATACAATCCGCAAACTCCGCATAAAAGAATCACCGACAGCTGTATATACCGGAATCGATCTCGCATAATACATCCTCAAAGCTAGAAAAGAGAATCGAAAACTTCCCTGAGTTCGGGATCCTCTTTATAGTAGTATTCTTCAAGCTCTTCTTTCGACAACCCGATCAATTCATGACTCATGTAATGAATCCATCGATCTTCTTCAGGTTTGGTGATCGTAAACTTACGGCACCAGTAATCGGGCTGGATCGGAAGCTGCTCGTCGTGAAAAGTAAAATATTTATAATCGTGAACGGCCACTTTTATGTCTTTGCGCGGAATGCCTTTTTCAAGCAGGACTTCGACCAGATAATTGATCGTCTTGCCGGTATCGAAAATATCGTCCACCAGCAGGATTTTGTCACCGGGGCGCAGATGTTCGGGAGAATACGTCCAACCGTCGACCATAACGCGGTCCCGTTGCCGGATATCCGAATACGAGCGGGCGACAACGGCCGCATACAATACGGGGTGCACGTCTTTACGTGCGATTTTGAAATATTCGCTTACGACGTTCGCAACGTACGCACCGCCGCGCAGGGAAACGTAAATGACGTCGGGAACAAAGCCTTCTTTATGAATCCGATGCGCCATTTTAAGCGAATTGTTGCGTACTTTATCATAAGTCAAAAATTCTTTGATCATATAAAAACCTCTGTAATCGTATCATACCGCATATTTTGCGATAAGACAACCGGCGGCCGTTGAAATCACTTTCGGGAGAAATCGATTCCGGGACTTGTCCGAACGGCTGCGGCGGAGTATACTGCAAAAATGAAACAAGCGGATAAAACGGCATTTTTAGAAGAATTCGAGCAGGCGACCGGAGACACCGTGCAAACGATGGTGATGGCGCGCCTGTACAGCAGTGCGGTTACCGTCCGGCGCGCGGGGCTTGAATTTCCGCCGGGGCAAACCTTTTTATGGGGCCTGCTCATATTTGGAACGCAGGACGTACATTTTTTCGTGCATCCGTCGCAGCACGCGTTGCTCGCGCTGTTCAACGCCGGTTCGCCGTCGAAAACGCAGCAGATACGGATTGAGCGCCGCATGCTGACGCGGATAATGCCGCCGGAACAGGCAAAAAACAGATTCGCCGCGCTGTTTTCGTCCAAACCGAAAACGCTCTCCATTACGTACGAGGCGGCGGACGGAAAACCGATAACGCTTGACTTTGAAGTGCTCGCGAATAATCAGGATATCGCCGGCGCGATCGAACGGTACGGCGTGTAAAGCAGCGGCCGTGCTACTTCGCGGCTGAGCTGAGCTCAGCTCAGAACTCTCCGCGCTACCTCGCTGCTCCGCTCCGCTCAGCTCAGAACTCTCCGCGAAGCGACGCGGCGAGTTCTTTCCACACGACTTTATCCGCTTCCGGCAAAGCGGCGAATTCTTTCTGTTTACCCCAGGCCGAACAGTCTATGAACCGCTTCGTCCGTTCATATAACGAGGAAAAACGGGCCTCTTGAAATTCGGAAAGCCATTCGGGAATTCTGCGTCCTGAAAGCCGCACCAACCGGGCATAATGGGAAACGCACAACCCGTCCGAGCGACAGAAAAAGGCGTGCAAATCCGCGTCCGCCGCCGCGTCGTCGTGCGCTTCGGCTATAAACGACAGAAACTCTTTTTCAATACGGGTACGCTCCGCGCAGGCGGGACACGGTTTTTTGTAAACGCGCATTTTCCGTTTTTTAAAATCTTCAATATAACCGCCGAGCGTTTCGTTGCCGAGGATCGCGACGGCAAGTCCGTCCCGGTACGTAAGCAGTTTTTTCGCGTGATCGGCGCAGAATCCGCCGGCTTCACGGTACTGAGCCCGGAACGTCCGATCGGAAATATGCTCGAACAGCATACCGTCTATGTACCGGTCTATGCGTTCTTCGATAATACGGCACAGCGGACAGCCGTCTTTTTCACAAGCCTTTTCGAGGGCAAAATAATTCACATGTTTTTCAGCCATAGAAAAAGTGTACGGGCACGAGCCGTGAAAGTCAAGCAAAAACGACGTTCCGGACTATTTTAAACGAAGCGTAAATTCGATCCAGCGGCCTTTTTTGCCGTCGACGGTGATGCATCCGTTATGCGCTTCAGCGATCGATTCCGCGATGGGAAGCCCCAGTCCGCAGCCGCCCGTTTCGCGCGTACGGGACGCGTCGCTGCGGTAAAAGCGGCGGAATATTTTTTTCATCTCGGCGCGGTCAAGTCCTTCGCCCTCGTTGAAAACGGAAACAGAAATCGGCTGACAGCGTGCACCCGTTTTTCCCCGGGAACGGCCGGATTCGGTTCGCAGTGAAACGCGGATGAGCGCGCCCGGCGACGCGTTTTTAACCGCGTTATCGATGAGCACGACGACGGCCTGTATAATATGGCGTTCGTCGCCCGTATACCGGATACCGTCGGGAATCCGCAGTTCCAATTTTTGACCGTGTTCGTAGACGATGCTTTCAAAAGGAAGCACGGCGGCGGTAACCGCACGGCTCGCGTCGAATTCGGAATGAACGAACGGTTCGCGGCCGGCGTCGCTTTTAGCCAAATACAGCAGGTCTTTGACCAGTTCGCCCATTCGGATATTTTCAGACACAATGTATCCGAGCCATTTGTTTTCACCGATTTCCCCGGCGAGCGCGTCCGCATTCGCGCCGATAACGGCGATGGGCGTTTTCAATTCGTGGCCGGCGTCGGCAATGAAGCGTTTCTGATTTTCAAAAGCGTCCCGCACCGGACGAACCGCGCGGTCTGCAAAAAAAGCAGCGGCGGCGAACGAAACGAACATGGCGAGCGCGTAAATTCCGGCCGACGCGACGAGCAAACGCCTGCGCACGGCGAATTCGTCGGAGCAGTCGCTGAACACGACGAGCGCGCCGTACGGCCGCGCTTCTTTCAGGTAGCGGAACGCACCCTGTACGCCGAAGACGGGCCCGTCTGCAGGCGCGGCTGCTGACGGCGTTATGCTTGAAACGAGCGCGGCGATTTCGCTTTCCGTGTATCTGAGCGGAAATCGGGAAACGATTGCGCTGAACGTACCGTTCTCTTTCAGTTTTACCCCGAACACGTTCCGCTCCGAATGAGTTACACCGGCGCCCGGTAATACCGTTCCGCTCAGAAAATGCCAGAAACGGGATGGTTCTTCCGGCGGCGGTGAAACGGATTCAGCCGGCGAGGCGGCAGGTTCCGGCGGCTCAGCGGCAATCTCCGTCCGCATATCGGGTTCAGGCGGCTCAGCGGCGGCGTTCCGTTCCCGGCTTGTCAGCCGGCCGGTTTCAATACGATCGGGGGGACTGATTTTCCGCCCCTGCCGTTCATACGCCGCGAAATCTTTCATCAGCCGAACGGACTGCATTTTGCCGCCCCGATATACGGTGAGATTCAGTGCGATCAGGACGACGGCGAAAACGACCGCCAAAATGGCGACGACGGTCACGATCAATTTACGTTTCAGCCGGGCGATTACGTTCATACCAACGAATATCCTATGCCGCGGCTCGTTTTGATTTCGGCTTTGGATCCGATAAACCGCATTTTTTTTCTCAGAAACGAAATGAATACTTCCAGATTATTGTATTCGGCATCGGAATCGCCGCCCCATACTTTTTCGAGAATACGTTCTTTCGTCAAAATCTGATTCGGGTTCTGGACGAGCATTTCCATGATGCGGTATTCTTTCAGTGAAAGTTTTATTTTTCCGCCGGAAGGAATCTGGCAGTCGTCCCGCGCATCTATACCACTCCGCCGCGCATCTATACCACTCCGCCGCGCATCCGTGCACAACTCGCACGTTTTGGGATCGAGCGCCAAATCGCCGTATTCCAGGCAGCCGGTGATTACTTCGCCCCGGCGCCGGGTAAGCGCCCGAATGCGGGCAAGCAATTCATCGGTGGAAAACGGTTTGGTCATATAGTCGTCCGCTCCGTGGTCGAGACCGGAAACTTTATCCGCTATTTCATCCTTTGCAGTAAGCAGCAGAACGGGTACGTTGTTTTTAGCCGCCCGCAATTCACGCAGAACGGACAAACCGTCCAGTCCCGGCATCATGATATCGAGAATAACGGCATCGTACACGCCGGACGCGATATACGCCAGCGCGCTTTTTCCGTCATACACCGCGTCGACGTCGTACGTGTGCTTTGAAAGGATTTCGCACAACGCGCAGGAAAGCCTTTTTTCATCTTCCGCAAGTAACAATCGCATACCGACAGTATACCACGGTTTATTAAAATAATCTTAAAATGAAACCGTTCAGCGCAGATCTTCCGTCTTGATCCAATCCTGATCGTCGTACGCACGGTTTTCACCGGCCATCGACCAAATGAACGTATAATTACACGTTCCGCAGCCGGAATGAATTGACCAACTGGGATTCAGCACGGCTTGTTCGTTGTGCATAACGACGTGCCGAGTCTCGTTCGGTTCGCCCATATAATGGAACACGACGTTGTCTTTTTTGATATCGAAATAAAAATACACTTCCATGCGGCGTTCGTGCGTGTGCACGGGCATCGTGTTCCAGACGGAACCTTCGGCGAGCGCCGTGCAGCCCATGGAAAGCTGGCACGTTTCCAAAACGTCGGGATGAATGAACTGATATATCGTGCGTTCGTTTGAAGTGGCGAGTGCGCCCAATTTTACCACTTTGCAGGTGTCTTTGGTGATCAGTTTTGCCGGGCACGGTTTATGCGCGGGAGTGGAACACATATAAAACTTTGCCGGGGCCGAAGCGTCGCCGCTGGCAAATTCGACGTTTTTAGTGCCCATCGGCAGATATAATCCGTTCAGATTCGCCAGTTCGTATTCGGTACCGTCCGCATATACGGTTCCGCGGCCGCCGATGTTGATGATGCCCAATTCGCGGCGCTCCATAAAAAAATGCACGCCGAAATTTTTCCACGGATCGATATTCTTTTCTATATTTATTTTTCCGGTTACCGGCATCGCGCCGAGCACGACGATGCGGTCGATATGGGAATAGACGACGGAAACGTCGTCCGCACGGAAAATATCCTGAATCAGAAATTCATTGCGGATTTCATCGGTATTGTACCGCTGAAAATCTTTTTGATTTGCCGAATAACGCGTATCCATATAAAAACCTCCATAAATACGAACATTATGATGTATCAAACGGAATATATTGTCAAACGGAAACGCGCGTAAAACCATTTTTGAACAAAATGACGACGGAAAAGGACAAAACGCCGATTCGGCCGTGCTCGCGAAAAAACCGCACAAAATTAAAAAAAACACAAAATTACTATTGACAGAAACACAATTACTATATACAGTAACATTAAAACAAACTGATACTATAAAAAGAAACAAAGGAGATAAAATATGGCACACCGAAGCGACGCGCTGTACCTGTCCGTACCCGGCGACCGCTACACGCCGTTTTCACTCGCAAAAAAACTCGGCGCGCGGGCGATTCTGGAATCCGCAAGTTTTTCGCACGGAAAAGAACGGTATTCGATACTGCTGACCGAAGAGGCCTTCCGCATCGTACAGGACGATAAAGGAATCGCGTTCATCGTAAACGGCGAACGGAAAGCGTTCGGAACGCCGAACGCAGCGGCGGCTTCGGATTCGTGTAACCGATCGGACGCGCTTAGCGGCTTGAACACGTGCGACGGCGCGCCCGCACGGCAGAGACCGGCCGGCAGACAGCCGGACATACTCGACGCGCTCGAATACGTCGCGTCCCAAAACGCGGCCGTGCCGGGCGACGTTCCGCTCCCCGCCGCGGGAATCGGCTACCTCGGCTACGAATTCTGCGCGCGCTGCGATACCGTCGCGCTCGCTCCGCAGACGGACGAACTCGCCATCCCCGAATCCGAGTTCATCGTCGGCCACGTGTATATCGTTTTCGACCATTTTACCGAGCGGCTGCACATCTGCGCGCTCAATTATGCGGAACACGAAATCGATCTGCAAAAGGCGACCGATACGCTGCAAAAAAGGCTTTCCGATCTCGATTTTTCGTATCTTGCCGAGCCGGAAACGCCGGCGCCGTGCACGACCGTAACGGATCTTGCCGAATCGCGCGCCGCGTATATTGAAAAAGTGAACGCCCTGAAAAAACACATCGTCGCCGGCGACCTTTTGCAGGCAGTGCCGTCGCGCAGGCTCCGACTGGAATGTGAAACGGGCGCGCTCGAAATATACCGCCGCCTGCGCTCGGTAAATCCTTCGCCGTATTTGCTGTACCTCGATTTCGGCACGCATCAGCTGGTCGGCTCCTCGCCGGAAAGCCTCGTCCGCGTACGCAGCCGAACGGCGTCTATCAGGCCGATCGCCGGCACGAGGCGCCGAGGCAAAAACGCTGCGGAAGATGAAAAACTCAAACGGGAACTGCTCGACGATCCAAAAGAACGGGCGGAACATCTGATGCTGGTCGATCTTGCCCGAAACGATTTGGGGCGCGTCTGCGAAGCCGGTTCCGTCGCGGTCACGCGTTTTATGGAATGCGAACCGTTCAGCCACGTCATGCATTTGGTGTCCGACGTTGAAGGAACGGTCGCCGGCACGGGTGCGGACGGCGTTTCAGCCGTGCAAGTGCTCCGCTCGGCGTTTCCCGCGGGAACCGTGAGCGGCGCTCCGAAAATCCGCGCGATGGAAATTCTTTCCGGACTCGAAAAAACGAAGCGGAATTTTTACGCGGGAGCCGTCGGCTATATCGACGCAAAAGGCGGCCTCGATTTCTGCATCGCAATCAGATGCGCCCTGAAACAGGGAGCGCGCTGGACGCTGCAAGCCGGCGGCGGTATCGTGTACGACTCGGTTCCCGAACGCGAATGGGAAGAAACGAATGAAAAACTGGGCGCCATGCTCGCCGTGCTGCGCAACGCATAAAAGAGTGTAAGATAAAAACCGCCCACACTATCGTCGGTTTTTATCTTTTATAAGTTTGTGTTTTTATAAGTTTGCGTTGCAAACTTTCTTATCAAGTGCAGCTTCTCACTTTGCTGCGAAGCTGCGTAAAAAGCCAAGTCGGAAATTGACAGTTCCTCCGTGACTTTTTATGGGAGAAATCGACATGATTGCAGTAATCGATAATTACGATTCGTTCACGTACAATATCGTACAAGTGATTTCACGGCTGAGCGGCGAACAGGTCGCCGTGTTCCGCAGCAGAGAATGCACGCTCCAAGATATAGAAAACGTGCACCCGTCCGGCCTGATAGTGTCGCCCGGCCCGGGAAATCCGGCCGATGCGGGAATCAGCGTGGACGCAATCCGCCGATACGCGGGAAAAATCCCGATTTTGGGGATATGTTTGGGACATCAGGCGATCGCTTACGCGTTCGGAGCCGATATCGTCGGTGCAAAGCGGATAAGACACGGCTCGGCGGAAAAGATCGCGCTCGACGGCAAAGGACTGTTCCGTTCCATCGGAACTGAAAGAACGTTCACCCGATATCACAGCCTCGCCGTAGATGAAAAAACGCTCCCCGCCGATTTTGAAATCACCGCCCGCTCCGACGACGGCGATATCATGGGAATCCGCCATAAAACGTACGTACTGGAAGGAGTGCAGTTTCATCCCGAATCGATCGCATCCGACGGCTGCGACGCGTTTTTTACGTCGTTTCTGAACTATCGGCGCGAAAATCTTCCGGCAGCGGCCATTTTGGGCACGCTCGCGAACGGGAAAAATCTCACGCAGGAAGCCGCCGAACTTTTTATGGAAGACCTGACGGACGGCTTTCAGGATCCGCGCCAGACGGCGGCCATACTGAGCGCGCTCGCCGTCAAAGGTCCCTCCGCAGCCGAAATCGCCGGCTGCGCCGCCGTACTGTGCCGGAAGAAAAAAACGCTTCCGCTCGCCGGCGGCGTCGAACTCACCGATATAGTCGGAACCGGCGGCGACGGCAAAGGCAGTTTCAACATCAGTTCCTTTGCGGCGCTGATCGCGGCGGCCTGCGGTCTGCCGGTCGCAAAACACGGAAACCGCGCCGTTTCAAGCAAATCAGGTTCCGCCGATTTTTACGAATCGCTCGGCATCAAAATCGACAATCTGCCGGAAAAAACCGCCGCCGTTATCGAACAGTCGAACTTCGGCTTTTTATACGCGCCGGTCTATCATCGCGCGATGCGCCACGCGGCTCCGGTCAGAAAATCGCTCGGTATCAAAACGATTATGAATCTGATAGGACCGCTCTCGAATCCTGCCGGCGCGCGCTGTCAAATGCTCGGCGTGTACGACGAATCGCTGCTCGACCCCGTTGCCGAAGCGTCGAAACTGCTCGGTTCCAAACGAGTCATGACCGTGTGCAGCGAAGACGGCTTCGATGAACTGTCTCCGTGCGCGCCCACGCACGTTACCGAAATCGACGAAGACGGCGTAAAGCGTTCGTACACGGTCGTTCCGGAAGAGTTCGGCATTTCAGGCTGCACTCCGGACGGTCTTGCCGGAGGAACCGGCGCGGAAAACGCGCGGATTGCCCTCGACCTGCTGGCCGCTCCGGAAACGTCCGCACGCACAACGGTAGCCGAAGCGTGCTGTCTGAACGCGGGAGCCGCGCTCTACATCGGCGGCAGAAGCGCCTCCATCAGGGACGGATACGCGCAAGCAAAAGCCGCGCTGAAAAACGGACTGGTCGCGCAAAAACTTGCACAAGTACGGGAGCTGAGCAATGCCTGACATTTTAGCCGAAATCGTCGCACGGCGAGCGCGCGACCTTGAAACGCTCGGCGCAACCTTCGGAAGTACGATTCCCGAATGCCGGCAGCGGCCGATCGTACCGTTTCTGGCGCGGCCGGGAACGATTCTCGAAATAAAAAGGGCTTCTCCTTCCAAAGGAAACATCGCGCCGGAGCTGAACGCAGCGGAAACGGCGAGGCTGTATGCGGATGCGGGAACGCAGGCGATTTCGGTACTGACCGAACGGAACTTTTTCGGCGGTTCGCTTGCCGACCTGACGGACGCCGCACGGGCCGCTCCGCGGACAGCGATTCTCCGCAAGGATTTCATTCTGCGCAAAGACGAAATCGGCGTTTCGTTCCGAGCCGGAGCGGATGCCGTGCTGCTCATTGCGCGGATACTGAGTGCGGAAAAACTCCGCGAGTTCGCACTCGAATGCCGTTCGTTCGGCATAACGCCGTTTATCGAAATACGCGGCGAACACGATATCGAAAAATTCAGGGAAGCGTTCCGTGCGTGTTCCGAACGGGACGGAAACGCACAGACGGAACGGGACGGCGCGACGCCCCACCCCGTTCCCGTTGCAGGCGTGAACGCACGGGATCTTGCAACGTTCGCGACAGATCCGCTCGTACCGCCGTCTTTTACCGAACTCGCCCCGTACAAAGTCGTCTTCGAGTCGGGAATCCGTCATCCGGCAGCGGCGGCGTTCGCGGGAAGCATGGGTTTCGACGGGATTCTGGTGGGAGAAGCCGCGGCACGCAGCCCGGAAACGGTCGACGCCATAGTAAAAGCTTTTACGCTTCAGGCTGAAGCGGCGGCTGAAGTAAAGGCAAAAACGAAAGGTGAGCACGGCCGAACGCAGCGGTTCCTATCAGAAAACGCCGCGTTCTGGGAACGGATCGCCGTAAAACTCCGCACGGAAAAAAGGCGGCCGCTGATAAAAATCTGCGGACTGACGAACGAAGCCGACGCGAAATACGCAGCGCACTCCGGAGCGGATATGCTCGGCTTCGTATTCACACCGGAAAGTCCGCGAAACGTGAGCGCGGAACGGGTGCGCGCGATACGTGAAGCACTGTGCGCCGCCGGATTGCGCCCGCCGTGTATCGGCGTGATAACCGATCCCGATTCAGCCGAAGCGGCGGAAGCGGCAAAGCTCGTACGGGAAGGCGTGCTCGACGCGCTCCAATTTCACGGCTGCAGCGTACCCGACCCTGCTTCCGAAACCGCCCGGCGGATCGCCTGTTACGGCGCGGTGCGCCCCGAATCCGTGTCTGGCTTGGGCGAACTCGAAACCCTTTTGGAACACGGACAGCCGCGCGTACTGCTTGACGCGTTTCATCGGAATCTGAACGGCGGAACGGGAACGCAGGCGGCACCGGCTATCGTACGTGCGGCGGCAAAAATGACGCCGCTTTGGCTTGCCGGCGGCATTACGCCTGAAAATGTTTCTTCTATTATAAAGGAATACGATCCGGAATTGATCGACGTTTCGAGCGGAACGGAACTGTCGCCCGGAAAAAAAGATTACGCGAAAATAGACGCACTGATGAATACTATCCGCCGAAATACGGCGGAATAGCAAACGAAAGGAGCATACATGAACGATTACCGTAACGACGGATATTTCGGCAGATTCGGCGGAAAATACGTTGCCGAAGTACTGCGCCGGCCGCTCGATGAACTTGAAACGGCGTTTTATGAAGCGATGAACGACGAAGCGTTCCGTGCCGAACTCGACGAATTGCGCCGCGACTATATCGGACGGGAAACACCGCTTCTGTTCGCGGAAAACGCCACGCGCGAACTCGGCGGCGGCCGCATTTACATAAAAATGGAAGGACTTGCACACACCGGCGCGCACAAAATCAACAACGCGCTCGCGCAGGCACTCCTTGCCAAACGGATGGGAAAAACGCGCATCATAGCGGAAACCGGCGCCGGACAGCACGGGCTCGCCACGGCCGCCGCCTGTGCGAAACTCGGGCTCGCGTGCACCGTGTATATGGGAGAAGTCGACGTCAGACGGCAGCAACCGAACGTCGCCGCCATGGAATTGTACGGCGCAGAAGTGCGCCCGGTTGCTTCGGGTTCGCGCACGCTGAAAGACGCTATCAACGAGGCGATGCGCGACTGGGCGGCGCATTTCGAGACGACTCATTACCTGATCGGTTCCGCGCTCGGCCCGGCGCCGTTTCCCGATATCGTGCGCACGTTCCAATCGGTCATCGGTGAAGAAGTCAAAAAACAGGCGGCCGAACGGCATATCGACATTGCAGCGTTGTGCGCATGCGTCGGCGGCGGCTCGAACGCGATCGGCTTTTTTGCACCCTTTATCGGCGGAGAATCGGCCGCACGGCTGAATCCCGCATCCGCACGAACGGTTTCCACTGCCGAATCGTTATCCGGTGAAAACCCGCTGCACCCGAACGCACTGCCCCGGCTGCTCGCCGCGGAAGCGGGCGGCATCGGTTCCGGTATCGGCGAAAACGCCGTACGCATGAGCGGAAACGCCGCGCGCGACGGAATCGTGCACGGCTACAAAAGCCGGTTTCTGCTGACGCCGGACGGGCAAGTTGCCCAAACGCGCTCAATCTCGGCAGGGCTCGACTATCCGGGAATCGGTCCGCAGCTCGCCGCGCTCGGAACTTCCGGCAGAATCGAATTTTCGGCAGTCCGGGACGATGAAGCGCTCGCCGCGCTTGCGTTTTTTGCAAAACACGAAGGCGTTCTGTTCGCGCTTGAAAGCGCGCACGCAGGAGCGCTCGCGATGCGGATTGCACAAGAAATTCCGCGCGATAAAGCGATCATCATAAACATGTCCGGACGCGGCGACAAGGACATTTTCATCACGTCGCCGGTGTTCCGCCCCGCCGAATGGCGACGTTTTTTGAAGAGCGAACTCGCGCGGCTCGAAAGCGGAACGGATATTCATCAGGCCGAATCGCCGGCCGATTCGTGCGAACGGGCGGCAGCGGATACTGCGGACCGCCCGGTGCGGCAGTAATTTTTTTACAAACGGAAGGATACTATGGAAACGATACGAAATATAAAAATACCGGCGCGCGCACCGATCACGTTGATGGCACACCTCGTCGCAGGATATCCGACGGACGACGCGGCGTTTGAAGCGGCGCGGGCACTCGTACGGGGCGGCGCTTCGATTCTCGAAATACAGCTGCCGTTCAGCGACCCGTCTGCAGACGGGCCGGCAATCCAGAGCACCTGCGCTTCGGTGCTGCGGCGCGGCTACAAAACGGCGGACGGATTCAAACTGATCGATCGGATACGGACGGCGTTTCCCGACGTTCCGGTTTTCGTAATGACGTACGCGTCCCTCGCCTACGCGCCCGGAATCGAAACGTTCGTCCGACGCGCGGCGGAAGCGGGAGTCGCGGGGATAATCGTCCCCGATCTGCCGTTCGACGCCGACGAGGGACTCGCCGAAGCCTGCCGGAGAAACGGCCTGCATATGATTCCCGTCGCCGCTCCGTCGATGAGTCCGCACCGGCTTTCACAGCTTGCACGTGCGGGTTTCCCGTACCTGTACGCCGCACTCCGCGCCGGCATCACCGGAGAAAAAACGGTTATCGGCAGCGGCACCGTCGATTTCATCAGGAACGTGTCGGCGGGAGGATCCGCCGTATTCGGCGGCTTCGGTATTGAAACCGGCGAACAGGCGGCGGCGCTCGCACCGACGGTAGCCGCGGTCGTCGCCGGTTCCGTGTTCGTGCGAACGATAGCCGCCTGCACCGCTTCCGGCGGTACGGACGCTATGGCCGCGCTGAATGCGGCGGTTTCGGCCAAAGCCCGCGAACTATCGGGTCAGGCGCCGGAACACAAGCGGCAGTAAGCGGCAACCGACGGGCGCCGGAAAGCGGGCGCCAGCGGCAGCACTCGCCTCGGCAGTCTCTTGTCCGGGGGAGGAAGCAAAAACTGCTACCGCAGTTTGCCCCGATAATACCGCAAGTCGAGCGTCTCAAGCCGCTTTTTGTGGCAGTCGAGCCGTCCGGCGAAACCGTCGAAATCTTTTTCCCGTTCGGGAAGCCACAAACATTCGGCCAGCGCGCACAGCCGCGGAAACATCATATATTCCGCGATACGGGACGCGTACACGACTTCCGTCCACAAATTGCCCTGCCCGCCGAGCACGAACGACGCGTCTATGCCGCTGCCTTCCGGTATCGGTGAAAACCCGTAAGACGTTTCGGCGGTGGCCGAATTGATCCAGCCGGGTTCGCTGTCGTCGTCGTAATTTTTGTAATCGAGGTAGCAGCCGTTCGTCTGCGGAGACATGATCACTTTGTGTCCGAGCTTAGATGCTTTCACCCCGCCCTGAATGCCCCGCCACGACTGCACGATCATGGATTCGGGCAAACCGAGCCGTTCGGTTCCGTCGAGAACTTCGTCCCAACCTACCGGAATTTTACCGCGTTTTTCAAGCATCGAGGCAAAACGGACGGTCATCCAGCTTTGGATTTCATCTTCATTCCGCAAGCCTTCGGCTTTCATGCGCGCCTGACATTTCGGGCACGTTTTCCAATTGGTGCGCGGGCACTCGTCGCCGCCGATATGCACGTACGGCCCCGGAAACAGGCGGCACACCGTGTCGAACACGGCGTCGTACAGTTTGAAAACGTCGTCGTTTCCGGCACATAAAACGTCGTCGAACACGCCGAATCGCTGTTCAACCTGATACGGGCCGCCCGTACAGCCCAGTCCCGGATAGGCCGCAAGTACGGACGACGAATGTCCGGGAGTTTCGATTTCGGGCACTACGATGATATTGCGCAGGCGCGCATATTCGACGATCTCCGAAACCTCCGCATCGGTATAAAAACCGCCGGTTTTGCCGACCCATTTCGCACGGAAATCGCCGCGAAACCCGCCGATCCCGGTCAGCAGCGGATATTCGGGTACGTACAAGCGCCAGCCTTGGTCGTCGGTCAAATGCCAATGAAAGCGGTTCAGTTTGTGAAAAGCAAGCGCATCGATAACCTTTTTGATAAACGACGCGGGATAAAAATTTCGGCTCGTGTCGAGCATAAAGCCGCGCCATTCGTACGCCGGTTCGTCCGCAATGCGGCAGCACGGCAGCCGAACGGGAACCGGGTTCTCCGCAGGACGTCCGTTCCCCTCCGCCGCGCATCCATACCATTCCGCCGCGCTCATAACCAGCTGACGCAGCGTTTGAAACGCGTAAAAAACGCCCGCGGTCCGGGACGCACGGATCGTAATACCGTCAGATGCAACGACGAGGACGTATCCTTCACCGTGAGCAACGCCCGCGTCTTCACATATACGGATGTTCGCCGTTCCGGTTCCGTTCGCGCCGGACGCGCACGCAAGACCTGCTTCCGTCAGCTGAGCCGCGCATACCGCCGCGGTTTCGCCGAACTCGGCAGCACACTCGATAAAAGCAGCAGAAACTGCAAAAAAACCGTCCGCAGCGGTCACAGACCGGGGGCGCGGAACCAACCCGTAATAATTATCCATAATTTCGGATTATACTCCAGTTCGTACAGAAATGCAACAATAGAAAAACCGCTGAAACAACGAAAAAAAACTGGTATACTACTTGCCTTTTCCTGCCGGATTGCTTATTATTAAACTGGTTAAGTATAACCGTTTCACAAGAGTGTCTATGACTTTTTTAAAGAAAACCATATTAATTTTAATATTTGGAGTATTTTTCAGCGCATGCTCGAATCAGATGCAGGCTCCGCCGGCTGCGGAAAGCGGGCCGATAACGATGTTTACGCAGGAACAACTTGCGGCGCTGAGCGCTTATTTCGGCATTTCGCTGCGTACACCCGCGTCCGCGGAACAGACGAAAATCGTTCCGGGTGCGGCGAAAAACGGCATACAAGTAACGGCAGCGTCCGTTCTTTCATACGCCGACACGAAAGGAACGGAAAGAGCCGGCAATATCACTGCCCGCCTTTCGGGAACGTACGACGGACGGCAGTTTCAAAACGTACAAGCCGTATTCACCGGGTTTGAGGACGTGTACGGCAGCAACGTCCGGAAAAATCGGGGAACACTGAAATTGAACGCGAAATCGCTGCTCGCCCAATCGAAGAGTATCGACGAGTTCATCGCTGCGGCAAAAGCCTCCCCCGCGACGTACTTGGATACGTTTACGTTCATTCTTGAAAACGGCACGAATATCAACGCGCTCGACATGGGTATCCGCAGTTACACCGTGGAAAACATTCTGTTTGAAAAAACGGACGACGCCGTTCCGTCAGTAAAAGTGAGCGCTCAGTACAAAGTACACTATTTCAGCCGGGAACGGGATAAAGACGAAAGGGCGGAAACCGTAGATAAAGACAGTTTCATTATGAAAATCGCGTATGCCGCGGAAAACCCGAAGTCCGGTGACGAAACACCGCCCGCTGCGCCCGAAATCGTACCGGGAGCAGAATCGCCCGCTGCGCCCGAAATCGTACTGCCCGCTGCTCCGGGAACCGAACCGATAACGGCGTTCACGCAGGAACAGCTTGCGGCGCTGAGCGTCTATTTCGGCATTGCGGTGCGTACCCCCGCGTCCGCGGAACAGACGAAAATCGTTCCGGGTGCGGCGAAAAACGGCATACAGGTAACGGCGGCGACCGTTCTTTCATACGCCGACGCAAAAGGAACGGAAAGAGCCGGCAGTATCACGGCCCGCCTTTCGGGAACGTACGACGGCCGCCCGTTTGAAAGCGTTCAGGCAGTTTTCACCGGGTTTAAGGACGCGTACGGCAGCAACGTACAAAGCAAAAATGCTTTTAAACTGGATTTTACTTCCGCAATAAAAAACGCGCAAAGCATAGACGACTATATTGCCGCAGCGAACGCACGGATCAAAGACTACGTGCAGGAGTTCAGTTTCGGACTGTACAACGGTACGCAGATCGACGCGCTTGCCATAGGCAACCGCAGTTACAGTGTGGAAAACATGCGGCTGACCAAATCTGCGGATACGATTCCCCAGATAAAAATCAGCGCTCAGTATAGCGTGCATTATTTCAGCCGGGAACAGGGCGAAGCGGAAGTAAAAGAGACGGTATCGAAAGATTTTGTCTATTACGATATCAAAACGGAATTTTACGCCAAAAAAGACGTTTTCAACTATATAATAGAAGACGCCGATTTACTGCTGCCCGATTCGTCACTCTATTCCGACAAATACGCGTCGGAATTGTACGCCCGTCACACGTTCGACAAGCAAGCTGTGTGGGATCTTATGTTCAGCAGCGAGACGATAGACAAGTACCGTTCTTTATATCCGGCGTATAAAACGATTATCGTGGCGATACGGGATTTGGGTGCGAACGACATTACGGGAGAACTGCACGTTACGTATTACATTGCGGCAAAAGAAGATATCGACGCCGAAAATTACACCGACGTAAGCGCTGCAAAAACCCGGACGTTTACCGGATTCAAGAAAATCGACAAAACGGCACTTGAAAAAAACCTGTTGCCGGTAGTCTTGCCGGCAGATTTCGATTCAACGAAAAAACTGTTCGCCTACTACGACGCTAAGTTCAAAAAGGGTTTGGAGAACGGTACGTACACGGACGCCGACGCGACGTACGACCTCGGTACAAAGGACCGTTCCGCACCGTATCCCGTTCTCAGGGAAATAAATCAGGGGCTCCAGATAGGCGACGGCGGCGGTACTAAAGACGGCTTTTCAAATAACACGCGAAAAATCACTTTCCGCGGAAAATCGGTTTTTGAAACATTCTCGTCCAATCCGCCGTTTTTGACAAACGGTGAACAGTATATCAGCTACGTCCAAGTACGGCCGGTATCGGTCACGGTCAATCCGACGGTAAAAGCACGCAACCGTAAAGATTATCTGTATCTGTACAATTACGAAGTATCGTTCGATATTCCGGCGGCGCAGTCACCCGGTTCATCCGAAACGGCAACGATAACGCTCGACACGGCGATGCGCAGCGACTGGTAATCGGCTTCTCAAAATCGTACGGCGAAAGGGCTGTCCGCGGGCAGCCCTTTTTTTGACCGTTTTTTTATCTCCGCGCATCCGAGCTTCCGCGTCCCCAGGTTTCTTGCACATTTGTCCGGCTAAATGTAGTATACCACTTGACATATATGACGAATTAAAGTAGTAATAAGTAATAAAACTTAACATAATCTTTTTTGGAGACATCTGTGACTTTTTTAAAGAAAACTATGCTAATTTTAACTATGTGTGTTTTGAGTGCGTGTTCAAACGAAACGCAGTCCTCACCGACGGTTCCGGTAACCGAAAAGGCGGCTGTGAATAAACCGGCTGCCGGCAGCAATACGCCTGCCGCTCCGAAAGCCAATGGCAAACCGTTAACCGCCTTTACCCCGGAACAGACCACCGAATTAGCGGCATATTTCGGCATTTCGCTGAGCGGCATAGCGTCCGCCGAACAAACGAAAATCGTCCCGGGCGCGGTGAAGAACGGCATACAGGTAACGGCGGCGGACGTCCTTTCATACGCCGACACAAAGGGAACGGAAAAAACCGGCAGCGTTACGGCACGGCTTTCCGGAACGTACGGCGGACAGACGTTTGAAAACGTCGAGGTCAGTTTTACCGGTTTTATGGATTTATACGGCAGCAGCGTGCAAAGCGCCGGCAAGTTTACCCTCGATTTTGCCGACGCAATACAATCTGCACAGAATATCGACGCGTATATCACCGCGGCAAACGAACAGCCGCAGAAATATATAAAAGAGTTTTCGTTCGGCTTGGAAAACGGAACGCTGGTCGACGTGCTCGACACAAACAACCGCAGTTACAGTGTGGAAAATATTCAGCTGAAAAAAGCAGCGGATGCGACGCGGATACAGGTCGACGCGCAGTTTCAGGTTCACTATTTCAGCCGCGAACCGGGGAAAGACGAAGCAAAAGAAACAGTTCCGTATGGTTGGCGGTACAGACTTCCAATTGAAACGCCGTATTATACGAAAACGGACGTCCTTAACTACATATTGCAGGATCCTTGGCTGATTCCCGAAAGCGGAAACACGAATTCCCATTATGCATCGGAACTTTACGCCAAGCATAGTTTTGGGAAAACGCTCGGTTGGGGACAGCTGTTTAACAGTGATACAGTTGAATTGTACCAAAAATTATATCCGGCATACGGGAAGCTTTTCGTAGCAATACAGGATATCAGTGCGAACGATCTGACGGGCGAACTGCACGTTACCTACTGCGTCGCCTCGCATGAAGATTCCGAAACACACGGATACCGGGATAGCAGCCAATACGAAACTCGGACTTTTACCGGATTTAAACAGGTTGATGAGAAGGTGCTTTTAGAAACGATTGCTCCGTATATCACGATTTATCCTGATGAGCAGAAAATACTGTACGAAAAATATGACAAAAAATTCAAAGCGGGCATTAAAGCCGGTAACTACCAGATTACCGATACCCAATATAAGCTGGACACCATTATAAATCCGCAACCGGTCGCGCTCGTTCGTGACATAGAAAACGGCATTTTGGTAGGCGACGGCAAAAACAAAGACAATTTTTCAAACAGTAAGCGAAAAATCATGTTCGGCAGCAATCAAAGTACGATTTTCGATATATTTGGTATAGAGCCGCCGTATCTTGCAAACAAAGAACTCTTTATCAATCAGGTCGAAATACAGCATATATCGGTCACTGTGAATCCGACAGAGAAGCGCAATGACGACGATGACTACGTATATCGGCATAACTACGAAGTGTCGTTCTATATTCAATCCTCCCAAACGGTAGGTTCTACACAAACGGACAAATTGACGATTCCGGTGTCCATACCAATCTGGAAATAAGAACAAAACCGGACCAGAAATCTTTTCCGGCAGGGAATCCTTCACACCCTGCCGGAAACTTCCCCCACTTTCGTTGAGAGTTTCTCCCTTACGGAAAGTCCCATCCCTTATGCGGAAAGGCGTTTACCGGTTCCGTGCATTGCAGCGGCCACAGTACTCGCGCCTTGCACGCACAAGCGACCGGGGCAGCCGTTTTTGCTGACCTTTTTTTATACAAAAACTGGTCCAATAGTCCGATTTGTGTGCATGTCCAGATAATCAAAGCAAAACTTATCATGCCCGTTCCTAATTGTGAAACAGTCTGACCGGTAAAAAGCAAAATAAAATTGATTTATTACTCTCAATCATCAATATATCTCACGTTTCCCATCCTAACCAGCTTATTATACATAAAGCAAGTAGGAGTATGATCATTGATAATTCCACACGCTTGAAGGTGAGCATAAACTGTAATTGAACCTAAGTATTTAAAACCACGTTTTTTCAAATCTATACTTATTTTATCCGATAAGTCATTCTTCGTTTCCGGCTGTCCTTGCTGATGTTTCAAATAGATCAAACTCTCATTATTTGAAAAAGACCAAATATAGTGATTAAAACTGCCATATTCCTGAATTATATTTCTAAAAGCAGCGGCATTTCCTATAATAGCTTCTATTTTTCGTCTTGATTTTATCATTCCATCGTGATTCAATATTTCAACAATATCACTTTCCGTATATTGAGAAATTTTTTCAAAATCGAAATCAGAAAAACACTTTTTAAATATTTCCCTTTTATTTAACATCATTGTCCAATTTAAACCGCATTGCATAACTTCCATAGATATAAACTCAAAATGTTTTCTATCATTATGTAAGGGCATTCCCCATTCTTCATCATGGTATTTTTGCACTATGCCATCGTCACAGCACCACTTACACCGCTCCATTTAGCACCTCTTCGCATTTTCCTTTAGTATATCCCGTGAAACAGGCTTTTACAAGTAAACGAAATCGGAACGGATTTATTCAGTTTTATCACATTCTGCCGTCAAGAAATTTGCCAGTTTCCTTGTGGTTAAAGTTCGGAATCATCTCGTTAAAAAGAGCGATAAGCTCGCCGCGCGTCCACTCGCCTTTTGCACGCATTGCTTTTATCATTTCGATGAATATCTCAAGTTTTTTCTGCTCAAAAACCGGCTCGTTCTTTATAACTCCAAGATTTTTAAAGCGATTCATATCAAGATTTTCTTTATCCGTAAAGAATTCTTCAAAATCTTTTTCGCCGGTAGTATCGCTTTTGAAAAAATACACCGGATAGTTTCCAACGGCTTTTAATTCGCTGACCTTAGCACGCGCCTCGTCCTCACTTTCGCACTCATAAGGCTTGTAACCGCGACTTTCAAGATATTTTACCGCTATCTGACTGAATGTAATAAGGTTTAAATCGTAATCAAGCTTAGGAAAGAACACGTCGCGGTTTTCACCGAGCAAACAGCTCATCAGACACAGCTCGCCGGATTCTTTCGGCGTAACAAAATAGCGGCGCACGTCATTCGGCGCCGAAAGAGGCTGATTCTTTTCCAGACGACGGTTGAAGCCGTACAAAAGCGAGCCGTCGCTGAACGCGACATTTGCAAAGCGAGCCGTTGAAACAGGCATCTCAAGAGAACGCCGCATCAAAAACATCTCCATGATACGCTTAGACGCACCCATCATGTTTACCGGATTGGCCGCCTTGTCGGTCGAAACGCAGAAATACTTTTTTGCCTGCATATTGCGTGCCTGACACATCGTTTTATCGGTATTGAATACATTTACATCTATCATCCGCATCAGGGTATACGGGTCTTTTTCCGAGCGTACGTGTTTCAAAGCGGAAAGGTTCAGGACATAGTCGTATCCGCCGTTTTTCTTAATCTGCGCCTGTATAAAGTCGTCGAATATGTCCGAGCCGCAGTCAATGGCGAACGTTGCAAACTCTCCGTCCGAATATCCCATAGACGAACGTATGTCGCGCACCAGCTCAACCATATTGTTCTCGCTTATATCAACCACGTGCAGAAGCCGGGGATTGCGCCTGAAAATCTCTCGGGTAACGGCAGAGCCAATCGAGCCGGCGCCGCCGATTACAAGAAATTTTGACGAAGAAATAATAGAAGAAAGTTCTGCTTCGTGTGCCGCGATGTCCTTTTCAAACAGGGGTGCAGTACGCCCGATAAGGGGAAGAATTGAGTCCATCATATTTGTCCTTAGATTGTGATATTTGATTAAGAATTATTTAGGAAATGATTTGAAAAGAATTGCCAAAAAGTGATTGTAAATGAAATTAAATATACTGCTCAAGTTCAGACGGAACAGGAGGCAAGTCCTTAAAAGCCGTCCGCCACTTTTTTGAAGATGGATTCAGTACAGCTTCTGCTGTCATAAAAATTAATTTGAGGTATAACCACAATGTTTTATGTTGAATATACCAAACCTCAAGTGCCGCTTTGTAAGGTGCAATACTATTCTGATGAAAAGATTTTTTATCTTCAAAGTTCTGTAGAATTTCTTCTTCATTCCTAAAAACAATTGAACCAATTCCAGACAATCCCGGTCTGGATTTTTCCAAAACAACTTTGCAGTTTTCAGGATATCCTTCAAAGTGTTCTCTTACTGTAGGACGATAGCCAATTATACTCATCTGTCCCGCAAAAATATTCAACAACTGAGGCAACTCGTTTATTTTAGTTTTTCGCAGGAATTTTCCCATCGGAAGCATACGTGGATCATTCTTACTGGTATATAAACCTCCGGCAAGATTGGGGGAATCACGAAGCATTGTAGCGAACTTCAACAACTTAAATTCTTTTCTCCCCTTTCCGATTCTTATTTGACTATAAAAAACATCATGCTCGCCGGTGAGTTTAAGCGCAATCATTATAGGAATCATGAATGGCAAAAGGATAATGATGGCAATACCCGAAAAGAGAATATCAAAGAAACGTGTCATGCCGCTCTCCTTCGAAAAAACGGTACAAAGCTTATATACTGTCTTCGCCAGTTTTCTAAACCCACAAATAATTGCAATTCTCCAGAGTCTTTAAGACTATAAAGTTTCACTTCTTCCGATGGAATTTCAATAATATTGTTAGAAACAAGGTTTGCTAAATCCAACTGCAATGCTTTTATCATGCTTATGCCGTTTTCTTCTACTTCTAACAAAGCTTCAAACAAATATCCATTTTTTATAAATATCTGTTCATCAATTTTTTTGTTTCCCATTTTACCCATACCGTTTAATTTAGAAATTTGATCCAGGGAAATTAAAGTCGAGAGCCTCGTCATTAATTCTTTTTCTTTCGGAATCAAAGAACCACCCATATTTGTTAAAATAATAAATTGCTGATTTTAATGTCTGTATGAACATTTTTTTTGACTTATGCGACTCTCTATTCCACTTATGAATAATTGAAACTTCTGGATACATCACCGTTTCATAACAAGATGCAACTCTCCTAGAGATATCTGCATCTTCCATATTCATGAAAATATTTTCATCAAATACCCCAACATTTTCAAAGACAGAAACCCTAAAAACCATGAAACATCCGCTTATATAGGGAACATGAATGACTCTATTGTATCCAGTTTTTCTTAATTCAAATCGTTCATTCATTTTTTCAGCTATCTTTGTCCTTGAAAGAAAGCCTCTTAAAAACATATTTGTAAGTGTTGGCAATAATTTACAAACATACTGTAAAGAACCATCTGTATTTAGAATTTGAGGCATCAATAAGCCAACTCTCACATTTGATTCCATGAAACAGACTATTTTATTTATTATTTCAGAATCAAATTCAATATCAGGGTTCAGAACAAAATGAAAATCTGACTTATTCGTCATAGCTTGTTTTATTGCAATATTATGCCCTGCGCCATAGCCTTTATTAGAATTTAGGAACATATAAAAAATATATTCATTTTCAGATATTTCTTTTGGCAAAGGAAGGGCCGCTGGTGAGTTATCTATAAGATATAATAGTTTATCTGCACTTGGGGCATATGATTTTATAGCGGTTACTAGTTCAGATATATTTGTTTTATAAAGGACGATGCTTGCAGTTATCATATTTATGATTTCTCCCCATCTAGAATTTAAATATTTTTCGTAATAATTTTACATGTCCTAATAGAATTGAAATTATAATTGGAATTGCAACACCAACCACCGTATAGGCAAAACACCAATACCATTCATTTTTCCAAACAGGAAACAATGAAAAAACAATGTGATCAGCAGAATAGATTTTCATTTGTACAAAAGTAATTATTTTAAAGCTTAATATATGCAATGCCAAAATCGGTATGGTATGAGAGCCAATATAAAGTAAAACTTGCACAAAAAATTTTGAGTACATAAGAATCACCTGACTCAAAGACCATAAAAATAGAAAACCAGTGAGAGAAGATACTATAAAAAATAGCGGATTTACAAGATTAACGCTCGCAATAGAAATTCTACCGTATCTAGTCAAAAATAAAAGGATAAAAAAAGTAATCCCCAAGAGAAGAAAAACATTTACTTTTTTCAACAGTTCTAAAAAATTATATTGTTTAATGTATACACCTGCAGCAAAGAGTACTTCAGTACACATTACAATCAAAATAGGCTTAAAAGAAGGATAATGATTTTTTATCAAAAAACCTGTAATTAAAAATAAAACAGAAAAAATAATATGAAATTTTTGAGAGTTTATTTTTTTTAGGAGCCAGTCGATACCTGCATAAAAAACAGTTACATAAAATAGTCCCCCCAAAAACCATAATGCCCCCATAAAAGGGCGCGAATGTATAAAAAAACACATCTTTAAAAGAATTGTCGCTGCTTGTTTTAGAGTTATTAATTTACAAAATCCATCTGGCAAAAGAGGATTTAGTTCAAAGTATAAATGATCATCAGTTAATACCCCCCCCCCTACAAATGCATTCTGTAAACATAAAAATACTATATTATACGCCATATAAGGAATCCATAAGGAATATATTCTTTTACGCATCAAAGTCAAAACGGATTTAAAGCTTTCAGAATATTTTTCGTTATAGCAAAAACCTGCTGCAATATAAAAAGCTGACACATGGAAAAGATAAACAAACTTATTACAAAATGGGTCGTAAGTATGTCCAAGAACTACAAAGATTATACTTATTGCTTTTATGATATCTATTTCTTTATAATGAGAAGGTAACGTACAACTTTTTTCAATTTTATTTTGAAAAACAAATCTTTCGTTCATTTTTAATTCTCCAACATATCAAGCCTAACTTTATGCTTTCCGCTAACAAAAGAATTAGATAAAAATGTTTTTACTATTTCACGAGCTGTTATAAATCCAATAATCTGAGCTCCCATACACAATACATTTGCATCATTATGCTGGCGAGTAAGTTCCGCAGATTTTATATCAGAGCAAGCAGCAGCACGAATCCCTTTTACTTTATTCGCGGCAATACTCATTCCTATTCCAGTTCCACATAGAAGGATTCCAAAATCAACTTCTTTTGAAACAACTTTATGACAAACTGCTTTCGCATAAATAGGGTAATCAACAGACTCCAATGAAAAGGCTCCTACATCTTCACATCCATACCCATGCTCAACAAGCCATACTTTTAACTTTTCTTTATATTCAAATCCTGCATGATCACAGCCTATTGCAACTTTCATGAATACAATTCCTCCTCTGAAAAAGTCATTAATGCTTTGCATAACGAGATATCTTCTTTTTTTGTAATTTTGATGTTATTAGTAAAACCTTTTGAAAAATATACAGTTTTTCCGTAATAAATTAGAACTAAATCCGCATAAATAAAATCATGCTTATTGTCGTTCTCTGCTTTTTCATATAAATTCAAAATATCATCATATTTATAAGTCTGTGGAGTTTGAATTCTCATGATGGAACTTCTATCCAGTTGTTTTTGACCAGATAATCCATCATCTGTATAAATGACAGTTTCATAGCAAGGGATAGCTAAAGAGGCATTTCCTTTTTCATGTGCAACTTTCAGCATGTCGTTAATTGCCGCCTGAGGTAAAATAGGCCGAGCTGCATCATGGATTACAATAAAATCCTCAGAACTAAGAATTGAATGCAGCGCAAAGATTCCATTTCTCGTAGAATCATGACCCGTTTCTCCTCCTTCAACAATGCCTATGATTTTTGAAATTTTATACTCCAAAAGTATTTCTTTGAGATGCGGAATCCAATCTTTAAGGCACACGATAATAATACCGTCGATATTCAGATTTCTTTCAAAATTTTCTAAAGTATGAATAATTACCGGTTTATCATTTACATATAGAAACTGCTTAGGCGTAGTTCCTCCTAATCGAGAACCTACGCCGCCGGCGAGAATAATCGCATAATTTTTCATATTAATTCTCTATATCAATTTCCAACAAAGTACTGATAAAAAGTTTCATATACTTTCTATCCCAAATTGTTACACGCAAAAAACCTGCACTATCACCCTTACCACAAAAAATAAGAATGTTTTGCTTTTTCAATTCTTCTGTAATATATTCAGCCGTTTTATGTTTTGGTCTTATACAAATAAAACAGCCTTCCGTAGGAATATACGAATATGCAGCCTCGTCCAAAGCTTTCAACAAAGCTTTTTTACCATCTTTAAATTTTTTCTGCAAATCGCCATATAATCTGTCAAAATTATCAACAATTGTTTCCCCAAATGTTAATGCAACATTATTAACAGTATAATGAGGCTTATAATTTTTAACATATTGAATATTTTTTTGGTTTGAAATAACTGCTCCCATCCTAAGGCCAGGAATTGAAAGAAATTTAGAAAAAGTACGAAGTATTATAAGATTATCATATCTATCGATTAAATTAATTGAGCTTTTTTCATAAAAATAATGGTATGCTTCATCTATTATAACCATAGCATTAACTTCTTTTGCTTTTTCTATTACACGAATAATATCCTCTTGTAGATAAACATTTCCAATCGGCATGTTTGGATTTACCAAAGAAATAAGACTAGTCCTTTCATCAATTCTTTTAATAAGTTCATCAATATTAAAAGTATAATCATCTTTGTAATGTACAAATTCAGTTTCCATTTGTTGCATATCGGCATACACTTTATACATTCCGAATGTCGGGGTTACACACAGCAGTTTTTTTCTAGATTCACCGAAAACTTTTACTACGTATCCCATTGCAACAACAGATCCATCTGTAAGTGTAATATTTTCATATTTAAGTCCAAGCAAATGCGCATATTTAGCTGTAAACTCTATTTCTTCTGGATACAGGGATAGATATGACGGGGTTATACGCTTTATTGCCTTTTTAAATAGCCATTTTGGAAGCCCATCCGGATTTTCATTTTGATCAAGTCGAATATAACCACCTCTATTTTCCGGTTGATTCGTCCGAATGAAATCTTTAATAACAGGATTGATATAATACATAATGTATTTACTCCTTGAATTTATAAAATTAGGGTTGATTAACAAAAACAGATACACGTTTATATTCATAAAATGAGAAAAAATTATAGCTAATCAAATTGAGATGTTATTTTATGATAGCGTTTTTTATTAGATTTATTGTAACTTCACATGCATGTCCTTCTTCAAAACTGCCGCATTCTTCATGATGAAGTTTTATATCTTTCTTGTATTTTTCATAATCAAAAGTTAATATCAAATTAACCATTTCATCGTTATTCCGAGCTATTGGATACGGCCATTTTTTACTTGGCATGTAAAATCCATGTTCTCTTTCATATTCATCAATATCATCAGCATAAAGAAAGCATGGTTTTTTAGTTAACGAATAATCCCACATCAAAGATGAATAATCGGTTATCAGAACATCTGCAGAATACAACAATTCTTGAATATCCGGATAGGCTGTAAGATTTATTACATTGCTTATATCTAATTCAACATCTTTTAATTTTGGATGCAGTCTAATACCAAATTGCCAATTATAATCTCCGAAACGCTTCTTTATCGCTTTTATAGTTCGTTCCATATCTAAATCGGAAACATGATATTTCTTTGAATCTGTAAAATCTTTTGGATCAGTTCTAAAAGTAGGAGCAAATAAGATAAGTTTTGAATTCAAATCAATGCTACAGTAATCAAATACCCTTTTTCTGATTGACACATCATTTTTGAAAAAAATATCATTACGCGGCATCCCCGATGAAATACAAGCAGCTTCATTAAACAACATTGCTTTTGCTTCTATATCTGTAAAATATTTACAACTAGAAAGAATAAACTTTGTATTCTTTCTGTGCATTCTCATTTCTTTTTCATACCATTTGTTATGGTACAATGCATTCCCAGTTTTTTTATACGGACCGCCACCGTGCCATGTACTAATTGCAAATTGCCCTCTTTTGAAGGGTAAATAAGAAATTCCACCAGCATTAGTGATAACAACAGAACTTGTCAAAATATAATAAAAAAATAAAAGAGTATTTTTCTTTACAGCAATACACCCCTCACCAACAGAGAAAGCTAATTCATGTACAGGAAAAATAACTTCATAATCATTAATTTTCTGATCACGAAGGTATTGATTAAGATATTTCATGCTATCACCATATGTATAGGACATATCATTAAGCAAAGTAATCCGATTTTTTTTTACGGGAAAAATCCAATATATATGCAAGATAAAATGAATTATTTGTTTTATTAAATAGTGGATAAAAGACATATAGAACCTCGATTTATGTTAAATATTTTTTTAGCTCCTCAAAAGTGTTTGGAAGCATATAAATATCTTTATGTGCAAGAAATATTTTTCGTTCAATAAAATCCAAAAGATACTTGTAATAATCGTTATAGAAACTTTTGTCATATAGATGAATTAATGAAATAACTTTATTTTTCAAACCAAAATATATGTAAGGACTTACAATAGCCGTTGAAAAAATACTTATTAAAACTTTATTATTTAATTGTTCCGGCTCTAAGCAATAAATTTCCCATGGTATAGAAAGATTTGTATTTATATGGTATCCGTTCTGTATGTAATATTCTATTGAGCTCCTTGGATGTACTTTCACTAATAAATTTTCTTTACCAACACATTCCGCAACTAATGCAAGCAGTTCTTTGTCATTTCCATACAGACCATCTGCATCACCAGCTCCATCAAAATAAATATATTTTTCTTTTATAAAATTATTTTCAGTACAACCAAATATCTGCTTAAAAAGCAAAGCATTATCAGAGTTGCTATTTAGTAATGATATTTGCTTTCTTGGGAATGGAACTTCATAATCTGCAATTTCAGGTCTATATAAATACTGGAAATTTACTTTATTAATTAAATAATTTATTCCAAAAAGTTCTTTTAATAATTGATTTGGATTTAACCGAAAAAGAACTTTCTGAAACCAATTTTTTTTCCAAAATAAACCATGCGTAGAATATGATGCAGTTCCTTCGTCTATCCATGCAAACTCACATTTCTTATTTTTACGAATTTGTTTAGCTACAAAATTATTGAGCCAATTTTTCCCCCCAAAAAAAATTCTGTCATATATTTTTTTTGTATCATATTGAGCTTTTAATCTTTTTCTATATTTATTTAATTCATATATTTTACATAATAAGTTCTTTTGTAGAAAAACAGTTGTTTTGTAATCCTCATTTACAAGATATACATTCTCAAAAAAATTAGATTTTCTTATATTTTCTATAAGTATTTCACAATTTCTTATTTCATCAGTAATCAGTAAATCTCTTTTTTCATTTTGATAGTCTGAAGAAATTACGTTTATCATATTAAGAAGCTGTAAAGGTGTATTACAAATACAAAGTATCCTTTTATTTTCCATTAATTTCATATCTCCAAATTTGTTTTGTATTTATCAATGGAATAAGCATACACAGAACAAAAAGTTTTACAAAATGAGCATCAAATATCGTAAACAAACGATTACGAGGAAGCATTGCAAAATTTAAAATCACTAAAAATAAAAACGGTATATATTTATTTCTTATGTTTAAATTTGTAAAATCACAAAATGCAATAAATATTGCCAATATAATCCCCCAAAAAATTATTCCAAAAAATCCACCGCAATCATATGCTTCTGCAATAAAAGCACCACCATAGCCTTTCCCAGCAAAATGTGCACTCGGCGAAATAGAATACATTACAACTTGTGAAATATCATTATATTTTTCAACAGAAACAACAGTTTGTCCTTTTGATGGATAAAGGAAATAATTTAAATATGAAAAAAAAGGGGAAAAAATAAAAGGATAGTTATGATATGGTAAATCACCTTCTATAATTTTCATAGGAACACACCGTGAAGTTGTTTGAGAATACAATACATCACTAACTAAATCCAAGACCCTCACATCAGAACTCGATACGTCCGAATTATGACCATATAAGTTCCGTATCGTTCCTAAAAGATATGTAAAAGAAATAATAAAAACAAAAAGAGAAATTAGAGTTCTTATTCTTATTTTTTTTGAGTACTTCTTGAAATACCAATATAGAAGCCCTACAAGCGGACCTAACACTATGCCTCGTTGACCTTTCATTCCACTAAAAATCATGATAAAGAAAACAAGAACTGAATAAATAATAAATTTATTTTTAGACGGATTTGAAGCAACAAAAAGACTATATCCAGTTATAAATAAGAGATTTGCCCCTGCTGTCCAAATCGGATATTTTATTAAACTCAAATCTCCCGTAAATACAGTAAGATATCCATATTTTTGAACATATATTAATTGTATATATAATTTTACAATACTTGGTAAAAGAAAAATAAGCATAATGCCTATACCTACTTTTTCATAATTCAGTTGATGTTTTACAATTTGTAAATCTTTTAACCGTTTTTTATTAATAAGACAATATGTAATATGCATTACATAAGTCAACAGAATACAACAAAAAATAAATTTTACTCCTACACTGATATCTATGAAATGCCGTATAGGAAAAGTCTGCATAAGGAAGTCCTTGCTTTTATCAAACAAAGAAAACCAAAAACAATTATATAAAAAAAAGGTACTTGTATATAAAAAAATTGAATATAACGACATTATTCCAAAATAACGTATTGCATACACAACCGTAATAGTAAATATAAAAAGAAAACCTGTCATTAAAGCGTAAATATTATCATCAAAGAATACATAAAAAAATAAACTTAGCAAAAAGATAATAGGCATTCCAACTAAATATAGTTGAAATGCTAAATTTTGATTTTTTTGCAATTTCATACCAATAGAAATCCTACTATTTCCCGAATTACACCCTCTCCACCCTTTGCAGAAAGCTCACATACACTACATACAGCCTTTACCGTTTCCGCCGCATCTGCCGGGCAAAAAGCAAAGCCAACATGCTCTAAAAGTTCAATATCGTTCACATCGTCACCAACAAACGCTACCTCAGAAAGACTTATTCCTAAATTCCGACAAATCTCTTGGGCAGCTTCAAGCTTTCCGCCGTTTCTTTTTCCCTGCTTCAGAAAATCTATATTCAGTTTTTTTGCCCGGTATTCCACCATTTTCGTATTCTCACTTGTAATTATGGCTGTCTTTATGCCATGTTCTCGCAAAAGTTGAAAAGCCATACCGTCACGAGTATTAAATTTTTTGAGTTCATCGCCATTTTCACTGTAATACATACCGCCATCTGTTAAAACTCCGTCCACATCGGAAATAAGAAGTTTTATTTTGGAGTAATCTGAAGTTTGCTTAACAAGTACATGTCGGCGCATAAGATTTTCCAACACAATCCAGTCATCCGGTTCATCAATTTCCGTTGCGGTGTATTCCGGCATTTCATAAATACCGATTTTCCCAGAAAGACGATTTCTAAATTTTTTAATATTTGCAACAGAATTGATGTAGAAAGCTCCATTTTCCATAAACATACCGTCAAAGTTTTGTCTTCTAGGACGATTCATATACTCATAATTCTTAGAAGTACCGTCATCATTCCAAAAAAAACGGTAGTTACGAATACATGTCAAAATCGAATCAAATTTGCGGGAATTATAAAGTTCCAAACCGCCTTCAAAATGCAGTGTTTCCGTAAGTGGAGAGGTTGCCTGCACAAGCATAAAAGTCGTGTCATCAGAAAGTGCAACAGCTTCAATATATTCAAGCATAACACTTTCTGTGCTTGCAGTGTCACAAGCATTTTCTGCTTTTCTGTCATAAAGTTCAACTTTTGAAAAACCGAAACTTGCGACTGATTCTTTTATCTGCAAAGAATCAGTTGCAACAACAATCTTGTTTACAGAAGATGTCGCTTGCAAAGCAGCCACATTCCAATATACCAAAGGCTTACCACAGAACAGTTTTATATTTTTTAACGGAATCGATTTACTACCGCCGCGAACCGGAATAAAAGCTATCGTCATTTATTATACTAATCCCATTTTATAGAGTTTTTCTTGAGTTTATTGCGCTGTGCTTTCTCAATCTCAAGCACATCTTCTTTCTTGTATGTCAGTGCTTTGTACACTGCACGACAGTCGCGAGCCAGTTTTCGGACACCATCTGGTTCAAGACTCGCTGCATGGTCTGTACCTTTCCATGTACGATCAAGGGTATAATGACGTTCAATATATTCTGCACCTAAAGCAATAGCAGCAGAATCAACGGCTATACCAAGATGATGACCGGAAAATCCTATCGCCTTTACCCGTTTTTCAAACTGCTGTCGTAGACGCGTAATTTCCAACAAACAAATATCTTCAAAAGGAACAGGATAACCTGATGTACAAGAATAAATAACTAAATCTTTTGCTCTCTTTTTATCCTCAAAAAACAGTACGATTTGTTCTTCTTCATCTTTTGAAGTCATCCCGAATGACAAATGAATCTCACCACCAAAATTATCACAAAGATATTCCAAAACAGGTTTATTCAAATTTATTGCCGATGGAATTTTTATAAGCTTTGGTTGCAAAGTTGTAATTTCTTTTGCACTAGTCAAATCCCACACTGATGTAGAATACTCAATTCCAAATTCATTGCACCATACCTTGAGCTGCTTATGCTGCTCAAGAGTAAACTCCAAAAATTCCCGATGTTCACCGTAGGCCTTACCGTAAGAATTTTCAGGATGGGGATGAGGCGCATTAAATTCTTCAGGTGTAAGCAATTCGCGGTTGCAACGTTTTTGAAATTTAACACAGTCTGCTTTACAATATGTAGCAGCTGTTACAATAAGCTCTTTGGCGATATCCATATCTCCTTTATGGTTACAGCCAATTTCAGCAATAATTTTTGGTTGATTCATTTGCTATCTCCTATTGATGTAAATTTTATTTTTAAGTTGCCTTGAAAGTTCCATAAAAGTCTTATCACGCATAAAAAAAAGTAACATGCCATAAATGCACATTCCGCTCAAGACAGCACAGAATGTTCTAATAATTAAATGAAACTTAATTGTGTTTATAAAAAATACAACAACAGTCATAATCAAAGATGCAAAAACATAATGCACAAGAGGTTTTATAGCAACTATAAAGATAGATTTTTTTATAGCTACAATTAAGTAAAAAATTGTAATTGAAGTTTCTGCAATTACACTGGCAACTGCCACTCCCAAAACTCCTAACTTCTTAATAAACATTACACTTAACACAATATTTACAGCAGCACCAACAAGCATTGCATATAACGAAATCTTTTCCTTTCCTAGTGGAAGAAAGATTTGATTACCAAAAAAGCTACTTAATGAAATTGCAAGTATTAAAAGAGACAAGACCTTCATTACGGGAACAGCTGGCAAAAAGAGATTGCCACTGATAAGCAATATGATATTTTCGCTCAAAACAAAAAGTCCTGCGGACATGGGGAACGCAAACATCATTGTTACTGCAAAACTTCTTCCGGATAAATCTTTAAAAGACTTAAAATCTTGTTTTTCTATGTAAAAAGAAAGCCGCGGCAACATAACCGCAGTAACACTAGTTATTAATGACACAACAATCCGTGTCATTTTATTTGCTGATTCATAATAACCGACCTGCCTATCATCTGTAAAAAAACCAAGAAGAGTTGTATCAATAGATACATATAAACTTGCTGCTATCCTCATTCCAAAAAGAATGAATACAGATTTTAAATGCTGTAATATTTCAAGTTTTACAGGAAACCGCCATAATACATATTTTCGGGAATGACACAAATTGCAGATATTCGCCCCAATATTTGCAAAGACACTTATTAGTGCATATTTTGCAGTATCACTAGGTTGCTTAACAAGAACAAACAGTAAGATAAGACTTATAAGCTGAAAAACAAATTGTCTTATTGTTATATATGCATATTGTTCCAAACCGCTATACAACCATTCAACGCCCAAAGTTGTAAATAGTATTGTAGCTGAATAAATTATAAGAAGTTCCCTATAGCTATTAAATTTTGGTATAAAAACAAAGGCAATTCCTAATAGTATATAAGCAATAACCGTTGGTATAAGATTCAGTAAAAAAAGCTCTTTAGTTACTTTTGCAAGTTTTTCTTCATTATCCCGTTTTTTTGCAGTTTCTCTAATTCCATAAGTTCCTATACCTAAGCCAGCAATCATAACAAAGTATGATATAATACTGGCTGAAAACTGGACCTTACCGATACCTTCCGGTTGTAAGATTCTGGTAGCATACGGAAATGTTATTAATGGAAATATTATTGACAATAATGTCCGTACCATATTTAGAAATGCATTGCGCTTTATAGAATTGTGAGTGATCATTGATTATTTAGTTATTCCATTATTTTATAGTTTGTAATCTATTAGGAAATAATTCATTATATTTAGTATTTGCCCTTTTTACGGCAGCATACGTTTCTTTTTTCTTCTTCGCAAGTTTCACTCGATCATACCGCAAACTTTACTTGCTATCCGCTTCAACTCGGAGACACGCTGCAACATAGTGGAACTGTATCACTCTCCGTTATAGACCATCTTATCACACCAGCCTATCAGAATCCTTCGGATAGGCTATTCAAAGGATTCCCTCTAGCCTATGCAGATATTTTTGTGTAGTTTTTACTAAAAAAATCACGCCGCGTTTTTTCACCGGCTTATGGAATTTCAGTTTCCTGTGACAACAGCGACACGCTTCCAACAGGACGTCCCCGCCCTCTAACAGGAATATGTTTTTTCTAACGACTATCGTTGTAACAGCTAGTCCGTTTTGCAAGTAAATTTGTAAGTAACCGCAAAAATCTCATTTAAAGACACCTTCTCCGTTGAAGACGAAACAGTCGTTCCGTCCTCCCTGAAAAAAGATGATCGCCGGCCGGTGTGCGTGCTTGAACCAAGCTCCGCTCCTGAACCAACTGTCTTTAAATGGTACCGTCCGGCTTCCGTACTTCCTCGTATGTAAGCCCGACGACCTTTACTCCGTTCATAAAGTCAATTTCTATATTAAGCCGCTTATTGCGGCGGTTTACCGCAACAACACGCCCGGAAAAATCCTTGAACGGAGCATTCATAATCACTATGCGGTCACCCTTATCAAACGTAACCGGAACGATTCCGACTGTGCTTCCAAACTGCAATATCTTCCGCACAATCTCGGAATCACTTTGCTCAAGCGGATGCACTTCGCTTGACGAAGGCAGAAACCGCAGGAATCCTTTTCCCGCAGAAAAACACCTGAGTTTCGCCGCGTCAGACTCCTCCGTTTCAAGGAATACATACCCCGGAAAAAAACTCTCGAAGTATTCCCTGCCGCTTTTAAGCCTCATACGCTTTTTCAGTATGTGAAGCCTGCCGCACAGAACGCGCTCATCGCCCTCAACAAAAGTCAGAACGCTCTGTCTGAACTTTTCCTCCATACCGGTACGCACGGATATGCAGTAGAACGTCATTCTCCGCCCTCCGCGCGTCCGTTCAGACCGGAACACCTGCACTTTCCGCCCATCTAGCTTCCCCGATTATGCTCCGCAAAAGAAACCGCCCGATACTCATGCACCACGCTGCACGCAAAGCGCGCGTTCCTGTCTGCCGCCGTAAAATCGAGCATCGTGTCTGCTGCGCCAAGCGATTCCGTAAAAGCCGCGGTGTACACACCGCTTCCGTCTGCTCCAAGAACAGGCCGCTCGCCGCCGATGCCCGCTGTGCACCCTGACAGCCACAGACTGCCTTTTATCCGGCCGAGCGCCTCATCGCCTAAAATGCGAGCAGCAGCAAGCAGCTGCCCGTTCGTACGGCAGACGCCCTCCGCGTTTATGGCGGAGACGGCCGCGTCTGCATCAAAATCAACCGCATCCCAAACCGGAGCTTCGGCAGCATCATCCGAAACCAAGTTTTCGCACGCATCGAATACGGCGACCTGATTTTCACATGTTTCTTCTATATATATGCGTTTAATCTCAGTAGCGCCGACGGTAAATCCGTCCGCGGTCAGCCGGTCGTGTCCGTTTCCGCAGAAATACAGGAACAGAAAATCCGTGCCGCTTTCGGCAATGCGGCGCAGAATCAGTTTGAGCATTGAAACATTGACGCCCGCAGGCAGTATGAAGATTTCCTTGTCTGCCCATGCGCCGCCGACAAAACTTTTGAGAAAGGTGTACATGTCGCATAGTGATTTCTGCCGGAAATCTTCTTTTTCACTGCAGCCGGCAAGAACGGCGTAACGTGTCAAAATACGATATAATCTCCCTTAAAATAACGTAATTACGATACAATGCATTTTATAATACATCGTAATAACGATAATGTCAATCAAACGGTATCGTAATTATGTTATCAATACTATATGAACAGTTTTGCAGAGCGTTTAAAATCTGAAATCGAATATTCGGGAATGCTTCAAAAAGAAATTGCTTACAAGGCAGGAATAAAAAAACGGGCGTTGGATATGTATATAGGTGCGCAGGAATCCATGCCTCCTGCTGATGTGGCGGTAAGGCTGGCGAAAGTACTTAATGTAACGGTGGAATATCTTGTTACAGGTGAAACGCATCCGCATCCTATCGTCACCAATTTTTCCCGTTTGGAAAAAGATTTGTCAGCCCTTTCTCCTGAAATAGCAGAATCAATAGAAAATCTGGTTCATAAAATTGCAGGAAAGCAGTTGATGTGATAAAACTGATTCCATATCAATACGATTCCTGTCGATTTTCCCTAAAAATACCGATTTTTTTCTGAAAACTCAGCCGATTCTTGCCTGAAAACTCAGCCGATTCGGCCAATCCGAGGCAAATTCGCGTCATTTTCTCCCATAATATATATGCCGAGTGAGCGGTACCGATTATCGGAAATCGCAGCTATTCGCAGAGCCTAGGCCAGTCGCTAAGCCGCGGCCGACGCTTTCGGCCGACACGGCCGGTTGCCAGAACTGCTGCCACCCACCGGCGGCAACCGGCACCGTCCGCTCGGAGCGGCTTTATACAGGAGAGACCATGAACGCAGATTTTCCCCGCTGGGAAGACGTTACCATCACCAACGACTTCTTCTTCGCCTACTCGATGCTTCACGACACCGAACTGTGCCGTCTCCTTCTGCGCACCCTGCTCAAGCTGGACGCAAAGGAAATCACCTACGTCAATACGCAGGAAACCCTCGCCGCCGCCCCCGGCTCCAAAAGCGTCCGCCTCGACGTGCTGCTCGAAACCACCGGTGAAATCGTCAACGTCGAAATGCAGACGACCTCCGAGCCGAACCTGTTCAAGCGGATCCGCTATTACCAAAGCTCCATCGACATCGGCACCGCCCAGAGGGGCGCCGATTACGACGATCTGAAAAAGCTGTACGTCCTGTTCATCTGCACGAAGGATCCGTTCGGCGAGGGTCTGCCGCGTTACACGCTCAGGACCGTCTGCGACGAGCACACTGCGCTCGACGTTCGGGACGAACGGTTTGCCGTCGTTTACAATGCCTCAGCGTATGAAAACGAGCTTGATTCTGAAACGGCGGCCATGTTACACTACATAGCGGAAGGCGGAACGGACACGGAGACGGCGAAGAGCTTTGCCGAGCGGGTGTTCAAGCTGAAAACCGACGGTGCCGCCAAGGGGGCGTTCATGAAGTACGAAATAGAAATCAAACGCATCCGTAAGGAAGGCTTCGCCGAGGGCGAATCCCTCGGTTTTGCAGCGGGCCGTAATGAGGGCTTTGCTGAAGGCGAATCGAGCGGTATTGCTAAGGGCGAAATACGCGGCATGGAGAAAGGCAGAATCAGCGGTATTGCGGAAGGTGAAACACGAGGCATGGAGAAAGAAAAATATGCTACGGCCGGCAATCTCCTGTCTATGGGCGTACTTACGCCGGAGCAGATTGCCGCCGCGACTGAACTTCCGCTGGAAACCGTGCAGGAACTTGCTTGCCGGGAAAGGTAGCCGCAGCTTTTACGAACTCTGCGTCCGTTTTCTAAACCCAGTGGCAGCAGGTTAATCTATTTATTCATGCAGTCAAAGAGTATTCTGCATTATTTTACGGTATAGATTCGCCATACGGGACACAGCCGTATCCACGGAAAATAATTTCGCCCGTTCTACGTTACGCAGCCCCATTTCTGTGCGCAGAACTGGATTTTTGTACAATGTGTACACAGCTTTCACAAAGCCGCTGCAATCACTAGGCTCAAACAAAAAGCCGTTCACGCAGTCTTCTACAACGTCCACGTGTCCGCGGATTTTTGAAGCAACGACCGGAAGCCCGGTTGCAATGGATTCAATCATAGAAAGCGGCAGCCCTTCCTGATGGCTCGGCATAACAAGTACATCGCTTGCCCGGCAATAATCCGCCACGCGCTTCGTGTAGCCGGTAAACGTTACGTAATCCATCCCGTGTTCAGAAGCAAGCTGCCGATACGGCTCCAAAAGTTCACCCTTGCCGCACAGAACAACTTTCAGCTCCGGGATTTTTAACTTTAATTCCGGAAGGATATCAAAAAGCAGCCGGTGATTCTTGCGCGGAATAAACTCCGCCGTATAAATTAAGATAAAATCTTCAGGAGAAAAGCCAAGTTCCTTGCGCAGCGTAGTTTTTTCTTCCGGCGACCGCACCGGGCGGAAGCGTTCAAGGTTCACGCCGACTCCGTCAATTTTGTAGATCTTCGCCCTTGCCGTGGTATTCACGGTACTTGCTATATTCCCGGTATTTCCACCGTTTTCAGAATGACTCTTTTGCTTTTTCATAATCTTCCTCGTTTATGGTTACAATTACGTCCGTGCAGCGCGCAAGGTATTTTTCCATCGGGTAATACAAAAGCCAGTTTATAAGCGGCGCGCCCTTATAAAAGTGGAAGCCGTGCGCAGTGTAAATCACCTTGATTTTGTGTTCTTTCCATAACTTTTTTGCCGCAAGCCGGCCGATGACGCCGCCCATCGGCGTGTGGCAGTGCAGGATGTCATACCGGTTCTCGGCAAGGAGCTTTTTCAGCTGGCGGTACGCCTTTAAATTCGCAGGCGAGAAGGGCGAACGCGCGATTGCGATTGTGTACTGATTGTCGCACTCGCTGATTGTTTCCTCACCGGCAGAAGCATAGTCAACCTGCCAGCCCTGCTCGCGGAACCAGCGCATATACGGCAAGTTGAACTTGGAAAAGTTTGCGGTGTTGGAAAGAAAAAGGATTTTGTTCATAGTGATGCTCCGATTTCTTTCATAAAAGATTCATAAAAATTATTCTTGCTGAACTTGACGGCAAAATCATGATTAAGTCTGCCAAGTTCTTTCCTCTCTTTCTGATTCTTATATAAATCTTCTATATTTTTAATTATTTCTCCTACAAGTTTCTCATTCCGATTAAGAAGAACTGAGCTTTTCGGATTTGAATACTCAGGAATTCCGCCGCTTACTGTTGAAATAACCGGCAAGGAAGAAACACAGGCTTCTATGTTTGTTAATAAAGCAGCCTCATTACAGACAGACGGAAGTACCGCAACATCAGAAATCGCATAGTATTTCCACATTTCAGAATAAGGAACGAATCCTGCAAACAGCACGTCATTTATCTTGTTTTCTATGATTTTTGCCAGCCATTTCTGAAATGTATTTTTTGCATTGCTTCCAAAAAAATTTGTGCCGACAATCATAAGCCTCGCATTTTGAATACTCAGTTCTGAAAATGCCCCACATAATTTGTCTATGCCTTTTTCCGCACTTAATCTTCCTGCAAAAATAATCAGAAAATCATCTTTCTTTATTCCCTGCAACTTTCTGAATTCCGTTCGCTCATCGTCAGTCAGTTTTTGTGAAAAAAGCTCCGTGTCAATTCCATTTCTTACAACTTTGTATTCCGCCTTACCGTGCGGATATTTTTTCTTATAGCATTTTGAAATAAAATCGCTGACGGTAAGAATTTTACTGCAATTTTCAATCTGTTTTCTGCATGTAAAATTACCGTTCGGTTCATTGTGAGCATGATAGAAAAATTTATCCGCATATTTTTCGTTAATCTTTTTATCTTTCATCACCAAAAACAACGAATGATGATTCTCTGCAACGACGCAATCAAAATCATTTTCAATCAATACTTTTTTTGTCGAATATATGTAATAAAGACGTGAAAAAATGCATCGAAAAGAATTTGACTTTCGCTTAAAGACAAGTTGCGCAGCAAAATAAACAATTTTATCCAGCAAAGTCATAACCGCCGGTATTCTTGAAAAATAAAATTTCGTCTGAGTATATCCCAAAGCGCGTTTTTCTGCCTCACTGTCATAAATTGATGTAACGGCAAACTCGGCATCCTTTTGCACTTCATTTTTTTGCAGAACTATATCAATTAAACATTCAACAGCTCCGCCCCTAACAGGAGGAACTGGCAATGTGCCTGCGGATAATATGCAGATTTTCTTCATTTTACTGCTCCGTCCTTCTTTAAAACTGTAAAAAAATAAAACCAAATAATTTTTAGCAATGCTTTAAGTTTGTTTTTTTCTTTATAGAATAAATATGATTTCGTTTTCTTGAAATTTTCAGATACGGTATTCAGCTCATACAAAAACTCGGTTTTATTTTCTGAGCTTATAATCCGTCGGAAAATATGAAAATTTACTCCTGCAGAATACTTCCAACAAGCTTTTTGCAGTTTAGGAAACATATCCGATATATTCTGAATCAACATTTGAGAATTTTTTATTGCATCCATTTGCATAGAAGAAAATGAACTGCTTGTAATTGAACTGGAATTACAAAGGTTATAAAAAAGAGTAATCTTATTAACTAAAACAAAATCACCGCAAGAACAAAACAAGCGAAACGCAATCTCAACATCTTCGTAAATACACGTGGCAAAACCGATGTTGTCAAAAACAGTCTTACGAAAAAGCTTATTCCATGCAAAGAAATATGGTTGCTGTGTATTCAAAGCATGAAAAAAAGCATCTTCCAATGAAATTGTTATACACTTTGAAGGTTCTGATTTCTTTCTAAGAGAAAAATTTTCATTTCGGACTGCACAATGCTGTCCTGTACAAACATTTTTGTCTCCAATATGTTTAACAAGAAGTTCCAGGGCATATTCTGTTACCCAATCATCACTATCAAGAAAAAATACAAACTCTCCGTCCGCTTCTTGCAACCCTTTGTTACGAGAAGCGGACGGACCGGAATTTTCTTGAGAAATAATTTTAAAGCGCCAATCTTTTTTACAAAACTCTTCACAGATTTCTAAAGACTTGTCAGTGGAACCGTCATTTATTATTAGACATTCAAAATTTTTATACGTCTGCTCCTGAACACTTGTTAGACATCGAAGAACATATTTCTCCGTATTATATACGGGAACAATTATCGTAACCAATCCGTCCATTTTATCTCCCATGTGTTTCATAATATCTGTTTAGTTGATGCTGAATTCGTAGAGATGAACTTGGCGGATTAAACAGGCTATAGTAAGGTTTATATCTTTTTGCTTCATCATCAGTTCTAAAAAAAATGAAATTTACAGGTCCTTGCACACTATAAAAAAGCAATACCAAAAAAATAATTAGAGTCTTGAAAAAACTGTTTGTTTTTATTATGAAAAAATCCCTTAGAAACAAAGTTATAGCTATAAATTCAAAACATAAAAAAAGGTAACTGAGCCGTCCTAATACAATCACAGGAAGACCGAAACATTCCAAAATAAGACCAATCCATGTAAGTTTGTATATAAGTATTTCAGTTTTGCTGTTTGTATGTGCAGAGAAAACCGCAATCCATACAACAATCCGTCTGGAAAACCAACCAACGCCATAAAACCCGGCATTTGAAGTCATGTTGGTAAGAGAAAAGTATATGTCTATCATTCTAATTATTTTTGAAGGAATAAAAGGAAGTTTTGCAATTAGAAGGAACAGAAACCTGAGTACCATCCAATTTCCTAAAAGGATATATGCAAGAAGCAAAATGAAAAACATCTTTTTCTTGTTCAATTCTGTAACTTTTATAAAGAACATGACAAAAAGCAGAAAAGACGAATAATGAAATAATGTTCCAACAAGTGTAAGTATAAAAGCACTTCGCTTTTTTTTATCTGCAAATTTCATTACTGCCAGCAATGAAAAAGCAATCGCGATTTCTTGTCGCACAAATCCCATTTGGAGAATATGATAGTAAAAGCAAGCATAACAAAAAATTGAAAGAGCTGGAAACGGCGAGAATTTTTTATAGCACTTAAAAATCACACTACAGCAGAACAATGAAACGAAAATTTGCATACCATAAAAATTCAGTCCAAAAAACTTGCAAATCGCATATAAAGCAATAAAAAAGGGTTCGCAATTATCTTTTAAAAGGCTCTTAGGAAAATCTTGATAATATAACTCGTAAGGAATCCAGTCATAGCCTGTCTTATAGCGAAACGCACAGACAAAGAAAAAAATCAAAAATAAAAAATAAAATAGTACTTTCTGAAGTTCTTTTTGAGAATGAAATAATACATTGCCATTATTTTTACAGGGAACATATATTTCAAAAAGAATCGGCAAAAAAAATGAAGAAAACAGCAATGCATACATCATAGAAGTGCTCCGTCAAACAGCTTTTCCCATTTTTCCGCTATTTTCGTTATTGAGAACCTCTGTATATGTTCATAACCTTCCTTGCGAATTTTCAATAGAGAGTCATCATCTAAATCGAAGGCCACACAGGCAGTATCCGCATATTGTGAGATATTATGAGGGTGTATAAGAAATCCGTTTTTTTCATTTTCAATGATTTCCTTTGCCGAACTATAGGAGTCAAAAGCAAAAGGAATGCAGCCATATTCCATAGCTTCCACAAGAACAAGTCCCCATCCCTCTTTTGAAGTCAGAAAAAGAAATGATGCCCTCTTGTAAAAATCCGCAACATTTTTTTGATTGCCTACAAGAAATACTTTTTTAAGATTCATACGGTGGATATCTTTTTCAAGCCGCTGTCTGTCTAAGCCGTCTCCCACGATACATAAGGAATAATCCGTTCTTCTTGATTCTATTTTTTTCCAGACTTTCAATAATTCCGGAATATTTTTATCATGATAATGAAGTCGTCCTACAAACAATACTAACTTCTCTTTTGGGTACATACAAAAAGTTTCTGTTGAAAAAACATGCGGATTTGTAAGTGATATTATTTTATGCTCATATTTTTTAAAACCGGGAAGTTTAAGGATGTCATTCTTAAAATATTGAGACAGCAAAATATACTTGTCAGAATATTTTACTCCAGTCCAAAACCCAATATATACGGAAAACAGAATATAAACAAAATAAATCGGGAACAAAGCGGCTTTTGCAAAATGCACAATTCCATGAGAAGTTAGTACAGAATACCAAGCTGCAGAAAGACAATACGAAAGGGTAGCAATTATAGCATGATGATGATGATAGAAGATTTTTACGTTTTTTATATTCATTTTCTTAACATTTTTTATAATATTTGCTCCAACATTCACATGGCAGACTAGGATTCTTACATTCATTTCTCTTATCATTTTTTCCAGCTGCTTTGCGAAATTATAAGGAGGAAGATAAAAATGTCTTTCTGATTTCTCTCCTACATCGAGTGACAGTGTATATACTTCATATTTTTCAGAATTATTAAGTGCATTTTTTAAGTTAAAAACGACTCTTTCAATTCCACCGGAAGTTGGCAGAGGAGCATATTGAGAAAGAAAAAAAATCACGGGTTTATCTTTTTCCCCCATTTCAATCCACCTTATAAACAGAAAATAGTATTGAAATTTTTGGATTAGACATTCAAAACCTCCGACAGGAACCTTTTTCCGCCGCTACAATGTGTTTTAAAATTTTCTTTAACTTCTGTTGAATATATTTCGCAGCCTGTAATTTTTTCAGGTATTTTTTCTACGTATCTTTCTTCAAGCTGTATTGAATTAAGCAAGTCCGTAATCCGCTCGGAACGAATCTCCAATTTTAGAACATAAAACGGGCGTTCAAATATTAAACTGAATGCGGTAGCATGGAAACTTGTAGTAATAACTAAATCAGCGTTTGCAACATAACCCAGAAATTCTTCTACAGAAATTCCTTTTACAAAATGCTGTTTTCTGCAAAATAGTTTTCTTAAAGATTTCAGATATACTATTTGAATTACTTTTTTTTCGAGACGTATTGCCGTTTTTTCAACTTCGCTGTCAAAGTTTAGATTATCAGCAATTTTATATGCAAGAATGTAGCCGTTTTGTTTTGGAGCTTTAGCAATTGCCAGCCAAGCATTCTTTGAAAGCAAAAACACAGGATCGCAAACAGCCTTTATGTCTTTTCGGGCTGTCATGCAGGAGATTTTCTCTGCAAGAGTTTTTTCCCTGCATGAAATGCCTTTGAACTTTAAAAGCAATTCTTTTATTTCTTGTTCTTTTATTTCACCGCCGTCGCTTGCGCCGTAGGCAATCTTTACGCCGTCAAAGCCATTGCCAAAATAGGATAGGTCGCCGGCCGTAAGCACGGGATTCCAAATCTGATCCGAGCCGTAAAAAATCATGTCGTATTTCGTGATGTCCGAAGAACCGAGCGAAAGAAAACGTTCCCTGAACTTTTTGAACTGATTCCGCTTCCCAAGGGCAGCCGGAATGTAAAGGAACTGAGTGATATTGGCTCTCAGTTTCTTTCTAATGGACAGGATCCTATACGATTTCTCAATTTCATTGTTTCTATAATCGGCCGCGCAGACTTCATCATTAGGGAACAGCTTTTTCAAACTTTCCTGCAATGCGTAGCACTGCAAAACCGCACCATAATTGTCCGCATTGTGAAAAGTGAGGATTCCGATTTTCATATCAAGCACACTCCTTAAAAGAAGTATGCCAATGAGCATAAACTGACCCAAAAATTTGGAATAATGCGCCGTGTGTTTTTCTTACAATTTTGAGAAAAGAATTATTAGTTGCTGCTCCAGCCATATGTTCTGGCTGAAAAGAGAAATGATTTTTGGCTAACGACGCGTACTGTGCTTCTTAAAACAACTCGCTGTGGGAGTTTATTCTAAATGCTGTCAGCAGAAGCGCATCTTTATATTTTGGCTCAAGAATTTCATCATTAGCAAGACGATTTATTATTGCCTTTGCCAGTTTTCTGTCCGGTGTTGATAGTTTTGCATAATCCTTGTCAAACCGTTTTGTCGCGGCAATTCTATAAACCATGGGCGACATCATACTCATCCATGGAAGCGAAAGTGTTTAGAGTCCCGTTGTGGAACTCCTCTAGAATTTCCGCCTTTAACTCATCTGCATGGGAACTCTGTTTTTTTATGGAAACTTTAGCTTCAGGATACAGCTTACATACGCTTTTCAAGGCAGAGACAAGAGCATTATCCGCATTTTGAATCGTCATATTCACAACCATAAAAAACCTCCGGCAAAATCTTACACAGCCTACATCAAAAATCAATTATCTTTCCAGCGCGCCCCCTTTCATCAGTTTTTTAAGTTTTATTGCCCGTTCCTTTCCGATTAGCAGAACAATAAGTTTCTTTATCTTTGCCCTTAATGTCCGTTCCGGCTTGAAGCAGTGCTTCTTCATGCTCCATTCCAGACCTTGCGTTGCGTAGTCATTGAAGAAGCTTTCTCTGTCGATTCTCGGGCGCGGATAACCGCGCAAAGGGAGGTTTCGTCCGGCGCAGTCGGAAAGCAGGATGTTTTTCACCGTCATAAACTTTCTTGCGTGTCCGAACATTTCCCGGCCTTTCTCCGTATTCACGAGGACAAGGCTTGTACCGCGATTCGAGTTGAACATATCCGGATGCACGTCCTCCGCTCCCCAAAAATCTCCTATTGAGATGTCTGCAACCCTCTCTTTTCCTGCATACTTGCATTCGTAGCAGGACGGCCGCAAAATGCAATCTGTTCCAAGGAACAGATTGTTGAACGCGTCAGTGTTCAACAATTCACCGCGACACGAACCGTCGGAATATGAAATCTTCCTGAACGGCGTTGTCCAGCCTTTTTCTTTTCCGCGGAATTCAAAATCGGTTATCTTCTTTCCGGCTTTTTTCTCGCATAGCCCTATATATTCTCTGAAAATCAGCGGCGGCGGCACTCCGTGGCATATTATCTCGAGCAGGAACAAGTTTACCGGCACTTTCCCGCCGAAAAAGTGCTTTACCGCATCAATCTGACACGGCGTACCGGACACAAGCACCGGCCGCTCAGTTTCCGTCTGCCGTTTTATTTCCGCGTAGGCATTTCCCATGTCGCTCTGCACATACTTCGAGCCGCGGAACAAGTCACGCCTGTCCTTGGAGTCAGCTGCATCGCATATCACATTGAAATCCTTGTCATAGCGATGACCGAATACAACGCCGTTGTTTCCCAAAATACAGTCGGAAATATGGGTGAACATACCGCCGCTCGCGGAGTTTTCAAGGACATCAGCTGAATTCGAGAACGCTGCGCAGAACTGTCCTTCGTCGGCAATCGGCAGCAATGCGCCGCCGGGAACAGAACTTCTGTCCGAAGCCGGGCAGACTTTTCGGCACTGTCCGCAATCTATGCATTTATTGCCGTCAATAATGGGATACCAGAATCCTTCCTCATCAGATTCAAAACTAATGGCATTCGTTTTGCAGACTGACGCACATACCTTGCAGCCGCAGCAGCCCGACTTTACTCCGTCATCAAGAAACACGGCGGAACCTCCCCTTTACTTTCAGCAGCAGGTTCTTCCGCTCGTCCCTGCCCATCCCGACGAGCAGGACGAATATTCCGGAGGACGCGACAGCAGAGAGAACAACCGCAAGAAATTCGACAACCGGATTTGAAACCAGCATCTTCAGCACCACGGGAACGACAGCCGAAAGCAAGGCGACCGAAACGACAGGAACGACAACACTGGCGCCAAATGCCCGCAGGGAAAATGCGGTCAGCCTTTTTACTATCAGGAGACGGACAACAAAGGCAGCAAAAGTTATACAGATTGAAACTACCATTACGGAAACTGCAGGACATCCTGTTTTCAACGCGATATATGAGACCGGTAGATTCAAAAGAAGGATTCCGCCCACGACGCCCTGATACAGCTTTATCTTACCCGTTGCCTGCGCAAGCGTCATAATCGAATAACTTATGGAGTCTATCAACGCATCGATTAAGGCAAGCTGCGTAAAAACCACTGCTAATTCCGGCGGATTCTTGAGCCAGATTTTAAGCACGAAATCCATTTCCAATACAAGCGGAAGCGAGAAAATATACATCAGGAAAAAGGTAATTTTGCACCCATAAAACACAAGGCTGTTGCATTCGTTTTTTTTATTTGAGGCATAACTCTTTATAATCTGCGGGCGCACCGCCGTACTGAAATTCTGGCTGAAACTTGCTACGGCGCTATTCACCTGAGAAGCGATTGCCCTCGCCGCGTTCACTACGGGGGTAAAGAACAGGTTCAAAAGAATGTTCGTAATCTGGTTCTTGAAGACGCCGACCATCGAGCCGAACAGGTTCCATCCCGAATATCCGACGATTTCCCGGAACAGCGCGCCGTCCCGGACAAACCGCACACGGCACTCATCGTAATGGCGGAGGCAGTAAAATCGGTATATCCCCGTATTTATAAATGCAACTGCCGCTAAAAGAACGCCGTAGAGGGAAAGTTTGTCAAACGGCAGAAATTTTAGCAGAAACACAATTCCGAGCTTGAGCGCTGCCTCCGCGATGCTTGCGTAGGCGTAGACGCTCATGTTCTCGTGGGCGATTATTGAAGCCATATACGGGGTTGTAATCAAAGTTAAAAGGAACGAGACGATTGATGCCTGAAAAATCCAGTTTGCCGCAGCCAGCCTCTCCGACGGAATGACCAGCTTGTTGTTCATAAACCACAGCCCCGCCGTCTCCGCCAAGACGATGACAGCAAGCGCAATCAGGACGTAAATCTGTAAGGTAACGGAAAACGTCGTCTTTAAATGTTCCGTGTCGCCCTTTCCTAAGTCGAATGAGAAATACCGCTGGCTTGCGGTCGCCATCGCGCCGCTCAAAAAGCCGAACATCGTGACCACTCCCGCCACGACGTTGTATATCCCGTAGTCCTCCGCGCCGAGCACGTCCAAAACCACGCGCACGGTGTACAAACTCACCAGCATTATAAGTATCTGCCGGAAGTAGAGGAAAAGCGTGTTGCGCGCTATGCGCGAGGTGCTGCTTGCGGTCCCGCCCTCGGTACGGAATGATGTCATCTGCAATCCATTCTCCCCCGCGTGTTAGCGTATTCGGCGGCGCAGACGTTCGCCGCTTTTGAGTGCGCGGTCTGGCAACCGTCAGCAGAAGCTGCTTTTTCCGTGTCGGTTGCGCTCCCCCGCGCAATAGCCGCTTCCCGCTGTGCTTCCGCCGCCGCCCTTGCCACGGCGCACGCAAAACGCGCGCTTCTGTCCGCCGTTCTAAAATCGAGCATAGAGTCCGCCGCGGCAAGCGATTCTACCAATGCCGCGGTGTACACGCCACAGCCGTCAACGCGGAGCACCGGCCGTTCGCCCTCCGTGCACCCTGACAGCCACAAACCGCCGTCCACCGCACAAAGCGCTTCATCACCCAATATGCGTGCCATTGCAAGCTGCCGCTCGTCTGCACCGTCGCCGGTGTCCGCGCAGCACGCGGTTGCACCGTCGTCAGCGTTCCAAATCTCCGCACCGTCATCGTCCGCACCGTCATCGTCCGCCGGAACAAGCGCCGCGCACGTGTCGAACACCGTAACCTGTTTTTTGCATGTTTCTTCTATATAACTACGCTTAATTTCCGTGCCGCCGACGGAGAAGCCGTCCCCTGTCAGCCCGTCGTGCTCGTTTCCGCAGAAATACAGGAACAGAAAATCAGTTCCGCATTCCGCAGCACGCCGCAGAATGAATTTCAGCAGGGGAACGTCAACGCCTTCGGGAAGAATCAAAATCTCCCTGTCCGCCCAAGCGCCGCCGGCCGTACTTTTGAGAAAATCGTATATGCTGCAAATTGATTTCTGCTGGAATCCCGCTTTAGAGGAAGTTCCGGCAAGAACGGCGTAACGAATCAAAGATATCTCCCAAATTTCCAAAACAATAAAATCATAGTATAATAGGCACATCATTTTATGCTTTACCTACATTCTACACTAATTTAGTGTACTTGTAAATAAATAAAGCACAAATTTTTAGTATTCTATTTCTATGGATTTTCGTTCTAGATTAAGAGAAGAAATTGAATATTCAGGGATGCTCTATAAGGAAGTTGCAGCAAAAGCAGGAATTACAAAGCGAACGATGGACAGTTATGTAGGAGCACGAGGGTGTATGCCGTCTGCAGATATTGCCGTTAAAATTGCACAAGTTCTTGGCGTAAGCGTGGAATATCTTGTAACGGGGAATGAAGCAGAAAACTCAATTTCAAAAAAGGATTATCATATTATCACATGCCTGAAAAAACTTCCTGATTATGAACGCAATGCGCTTGAACAATATATAGAAACAATAGCAAAGTCACAAAACTAAAAACATTGTTTTTTCCGGATAATCCGAGACTGTCCGCCGGCTCGTCCGAAATGGCATAAACATTTATAAGCAACGCAGCGTGCGGCGTTTCACCTCACCCGTATCGTTGTCATAAATACAGTCTATAAACAATTACCGTGCGTCACCACTCTCCCTTGCAGAGAGTCTCCTCCCTTGCAGGGAGGGGGTTGTTCTGATATACTGGTTCCATGCAGGGAACCGTTTTAAACGGCAGCAACAACGTATTTGCCGTAGAATGCGACGACGGAGTCATCCGCCACTGTTCGATAAAAGGAAAAAAGCTTAAAGATTCTCAAGGATATTACAACCCGTTGGCCCCCGGCGACCGTGCGGAAATTCAGCCCGATGAACTGGACGAAGAATCGGGGCAGATTCTCTCACTCGTTCCGCGCAAAAACGAATTCGTCCGATGGAACGTAAAAGGTCGCGCACCGCAGCTGCTTGCGGCGAATTTGGACTACCTGCTGATCGTTACCACCCCCGACGAGCCGCCCTTTCGTCCCCGTTTTATCGATCGTGCGCTTGCGCAGGCCGAATACGCGGGCATAACGCCGGTCATCATCTGCAACAAATATGATCTGAAACCTGACACAGACGTGGAATACAGACTGAACAATTGGGAACAAATCGGTTATACCGTTCTCCGCGTATCCGCCAGAACGGGCGAAGGACTGCCGGCGCTCGCTGCTTTAATGGAAAACGCCTTATGCGCGCTGGTCGGCCAATCGGGCGTCGGCAAATCGAGTCTGATAAACGTCCTCGATTCGACCTGCGTGCTTAAAACCGGCAGCCTTTCCGAAAAATACGGGCGCGGCACGCACACGACGACGAAAGGTTCCCTCCTGCATATCACGCTGAACGAGTCGCTCGTCGGCGGCAGAAAAAACGCCGCCGCGTCCATCATCGACACGCCCGGAGTACGGCGCTTCGTACTGCACGACATTGAAGCGTGCGACCTCGCGCTGTATTTCAGGGAAATGAAGCCGCTGCTGGGAAAATGTTCGTTCGGGATGTCATGCGCGCACCGAAGTGAACCTGGCTGTAAAATACAGGAAGCGGTTTACGCGGGCGTTATCAGCGAAGAACGCTTTGAAAGCTGGGAACGCATCTGCGCGGAAATCAGCAGCGGCAGCTGGGAAGATTAGCGCATCACTGAGGCAAAAAGAGTATGAGCAATTCACCTGATACACGCGAAACGAATTTCGAGCCGAAAACGCTCGCACAGCTTGATTATTACCGCATCAGAAACGACGTTGCAGGCTGCTGCGTCAGCCAGGACGGTAAAACGGAACTGGAACAGCGGGACCCCCTTACCGACCGGGAAGAAATCGCGCGGCTGAAAGCGGAAGCGGCGGAATGGACCGTTTACTTGAATTCGGCCCGTGCGAGCGCACTTTCGTCGTGGGAACCGGTGCTCCGCCTGACCGATATGCTCGCGGTGGAAGGAGCCGCGCTTGAACTGGACGACGTACGCATGTTGAATACGTTCTGCACCGTTACCCTGCACGCGGCGCAGACCATCGCGCGCGCGGCCAAGGAACTGCCGCTGCCGCTGCTTGCGGACTTGGCTGCCCGGATTCCGGATACGGGACAACCCGCACAATTGATCGGCAGAATCATAGATCCCGCGGGGCAGCTGCGCGATCTGCCGGAACTGCGCGCAATCCGCGAACACATCGGCCGATTGCGGCGTGAAATAGATTCCCTCATCAGAAATTACACCGCGGATACCGCGCTCCGCGACACGCTGCAGTCCGACGTTCCCGTTCTGCGAGCCGACAGGCAAGTTCTCGCAGTTCGGGCCGGCAGCAAAAACAAAATCCGCGGCATCATTCACGAAGTTTCCCAAACCGGCCAAACCGTTTATATCGAACCGGACGACGTCGTCCGCAAAAACAACGACCTCGTTCAGGAACAATTCAAATTGGACGCGGAAATCAGACGGATTCTGCGCGACTTGACCGCGCAGCTGTCTCCGTTCAAAGACGATATCGTAAACGCACGACAGTGCATGATCCGGCTCGACGTAACGCACGCAGCCGCCCGCTGGGGAATCGAGCAGAAAGCCGTATTCGCAGCGGATACCGAAGCGCAGCCGGTGTTGGTACAGGCGCGGCATCCGCTGCTGGGAGCAAAAGCGGTGCCGATAGACCTCGCCTTTCCGAAAGACTGCCGCGTGCTGATCATCACCGGACCGAACACCGGCGGAAAAACGGTAACGCTCAAGACTGTCGCGCTGTTCACCCTGCTCAATCAAAGCGGATTTCCCGTTCCCGCAAAAGAAGGAACGCGGCTGCCGGTCCGCACCGGCGTGTTCGCCGACATCGGCGACGAACAGTCGCTCGATCAATCGCTTTCGACTTTTTCCGGTCACATGAAGAACATCGCGGACACGCTCACCCGCGCAGATTCCGACAGCCTCGTACTGCTCGACGAACTGGGCAGCGGCACCGATCCGCAGGAAGGCGGCGCTATAGCGATGGCGGTGCTCGACGCGCTCATAGAAAAACGTTCGTTCGTACTGGTAACGACCCACCACGGCGTGCTGAAAAACTACGGCTACACGCACCGCGCGTGCGTCAACGCTTCGGCGGAATTCGACGAAACGACGCTCGCGCCGACGTACCGTATCAGAACCGGTATTCCCGGCGAAAGCCGCGCGCTCGATATCGCACGCCGGAACGGATTGCCGCCGGAGGTTGTAGATAAAGCCGCTTCATACCTGATCAGCGAACAGGCCGACGTTTCGGCGATGATCCGCGGACTGACGGCGAAACACGAAGCCGCCGATCTGCTCGAAAAACAGCTGCGCCAGGACCAGCAGCGGCTCCGGGAACAGCGCCGCGCCGCCGATCTGAAATCCCTCCGCCTGAAACAGACCGAATGGGAACTCGCACACGAAGGCAATCGCGAAACGCGCCGGTTTCTGGAAGAAAGCCGCAAAATGCTTGAAAATCTGGTGCGGGAACTGCGTGAAGGCGAAATTACCCGCGAAAAGACCCGCGCGGTAAAGCGGTTCATTACCGAACTGGCGCAGAACGTTCAGGAGCGCGGCGACTTGCTCGACGAACAGGAAGAATCGCTCGCACGCGAACAGGCGGCGTTTACCGAACGGGAAAAACAGTATGAAACGGCAGCCGCAAAACCGCCGCATACGGCGAAAAAAAGACTGAAAAACGCCGACGCGTTCGCCGCCGCAAAATCCGCCGCTCAGGACGGGCAAGCGTTCGGTACCCGAACGGACGACAGCCGGAGCCTTCCCGGCTTTGAAGCGGGAACGGAAGTGCTGACCGGATCGGCGAACCGCCGCGGCACGCTGCTGCGGAAATCGGGTAAAAACAGCTGGATTGTCCAAGTAGGCAGTATGAAACTGACGCTTAAAGAAAAAGATTTGACGCCGGTCGCACCGCATGCCGCAGAAAAACCGTCGGTTACCGTCGATTTTGCTGCGGAAACCTCATCAGGATACGGTGAAACCGGAAAAGCGGAGGACGACGCGGGCCGGGATGCACGGAACCGAAACGACGCAGTGCCTGCGTTTGAATTGCGGCTGCTTGGAATGCGGTATGAAGAAGCGGTTAAAGCGCTCGAAAGGCAGCTCGATCTTGCAAGCATACGGGGACTGCACGATTTTTCGATTATTCACGGAAAAGGAAGCGGCGTGCTGCAGCAAGCCGTACAGGATTATCTTGCCCATTATCCGGGCGTCGCGGAATTTCATTTTGCCCGGCCGGAAGACGGCGGTACCGGTAAAACGTACGTGCACTTGGATACGAACTGAAAGTTTCCGCAAAAAAAAACCGCCTGTTCTCAAAACGGGCGGCTTCAATATTACGCGATTACGGCCGGACTCACCGTCCGGCGGCAAACCGCGTAACCGTTTATTCTTTTATCAGTAAATTATACGCTTCCATCGGCGTTTTTACGGCGAGCAATGCGTCGCGCAGTTCGCGGTTTTTCAGTTTCGAGCTGAAAAACGACAACGTCTGCAGATAATACGAATGCTGATTATACGCGGCGGCAATCATGAACAGCAGCCGAACCGGCGTGTCGTCAATCGTCTGAAAATCGATGATATCGGTTTTGCTGATACCTACGGACATGACCAAATCGGTAACCGAAGACAGGCGCACGTGCGGAATCGCAATACCGCTGCCGATCGCAGTAGACATCAAATCTTCACGTTTCAGTATTTCGACCGCCAATTCCTGCGCGTATTTTACCTGCGGCGCAGTGCTCAAATTATTTGCCAGTTCAACCAGCGCGTCGTGTTTCGTCGAATGATTCAGGAAAACAATGCGGTCGGGCGACAATATATTTTTGACCTGAACGGCCGTGCTGTGCGATACGGGCTTCGTTCCCGAAGACAAACGGTCGTTCACCCATTTTTCGATTTCGGATTTTTTAAATCGCCATACGGTACCGATCTTACCGGAAGGGATTTCCCCTTTCTGAGCCCAGTCATATACGGTGCGTTCCGAAACACGCAAATATTTAGCAACTTCTTCTATTGTAAGTATATCGTCGTCCACGACTTTCTCCTTATGCAGTAAAACAGTACCGTTTACGTTCTTATTTTGCATTGTTTACGCTTTTATGTCAAGGCTTACGCCGCGTTATTGAACCAATTCGTGCAGGGAATCGTACGGGTACAAAGCGCCGAGCGTCGTGGAAACGAGTTCGTCTTCATTACTGCCGAAAAAAACCGGCGTTTCAGGCGGCGCGAATTCGGTGAGCACCTGCCGGCAAGCGCCGCACGGACCGACCGGATAATCGGAACGGGGCGTAGCGATAGCCAGCGCTTTAAATGTCGTATGACCGGCGGCAATCGCCGTAAACACCGCCGTCCGTTCGGCACAGTTGGTAAGACCGAACGAGCGGTTTTCTATATTGGCACCGGTAACGACGGTTCCGTCGCTCAGCAATAAGGCGGCTCCCACCGGAAAATGCGAATACGGCGAATATGATTTTTCAGCAGCCCGGAGCGCAGCCCGATAAAACGCGCGTATCTGATCTTTTTCCATAATTACTCCCATAACAATACACAGCCCGAATCGCCGTGAAGCGCGGCATGACAGCCGGAAGGCGGCAGCGGAACAAGGCGACCTCTTTACAAATACCTTTCATTATTATACCATAAATATATGAAATTTAAAGGAAGTGTCCGTTTTTTTATTATCACCGGATGTATTTTTTTGCTCGTATATATGGTCGCGGCAGTCAGACCGCTCGGCTCGGAACTGCAGTTGATTCCCTGCTGGACGATATCCGTTACCGAACATGTTCCGGTACCGGACGCACCGCCGCTACCGGCGGAAACTGCGCTCATACCGTTTAAGCTCGGCCAAAACATGGGATATTTTACACCGGACGGAACCGTTGCCGTTCTGGAAAGTTTTCCGTTTAAAGCAGCAATCTCACCGGTATACCGGGCGGCGTACGGTCCGGACGCGGTGAACATTCCGTTTTACACGCCTGACCGGCTTGAACCGGCTGCAGTTATCGGCGGAAGCGGCTTTCCCTTTTTCGATGAGGAGCGAATTTTCCTTTTCATGCCGGGCGGAGCTTCGCTCGCGCAGTACGACGCCTCCGGCGCCAAAAAGTGGCAGTTTGAAGGATACGTGCCTATCGTTGCGTTCGCCTCATCCGCCGCCGGCTGCGCCGCAGGATACGCGGACGGAACGGTAATCGTATTCGACGCGGACGGAACGGTCAAACAGACGTTCGTTCCCGGCGGCAGCGACTATCCGATCATTCTGGGCGTCGACATTACCGAATCGGGCACACAGATCGCCTGCGTTTCGGGAATAGACCGGCAGCGCTTCGTTTTGACGCAGGAAAAGGACGGCATCAGCAAGATCGTGTTTCATACGTATCTGAACGGCAATATGCGCAGTCCGGCGCTCGTCCGATTCAACAAAGCCGGCAGCACCGTGTTTTACGCTTGCACGGACGGGCTCGGCATCGTCGACTGCGCAACGTTCAAAAATAAAATCATTGCGCTCCCCGGAACGATTCTTGCCGTTGAAGAAACGCAGATTCCCGGCGTAGTCTGCGTACTGGCAAAGGAAAAATCGACATATTCGGTTTATATTGTCGAACAGTTCGGCAATCTGATCGGACACTTTTCGTTTACGGCCGACTATGCGTTTATCGATACCGACGCGGATTCCCTGTACGTGGGCAGAAACGACACGATTTCACGAATCAGACTGGAACGAAAATGAACCGACGCGCGAAGAGGAGTTTGACATGAAAAAATTTTACCGGACAATCCGGCTTTTTACCGTTCTGAGCGGCGTTTTGCTGAGTATACACGCCGCTGCCGCTTTCGACTGGCCGCAAACGCCGGTATACGCCGATTCGTTTTATTCGCTATTCGGACAGCTGCGCGGAACGGTGTTCGGCACGTCGCTCATCTTTACCGAACCGGAAGAAATTACCGCTGCGGGCGACGGAATCGTGCTCGTTGAAATCGGCGGCGAATCGGGTGAGATGGGCTGGTTCGATTCACCGCTCGGAAACACAGTGATCGTCGCGCACAACGATAAACTGCTGAGCGTATACGCGAATCTCGAAACGGTTGCGCTCGACGATCAGGCGGAACAGGTGTCGATCGGCACGCCGCTCGGAAAAAGCGGCAGTTCCGGCTGGCAGCAGGGAAAAAGCAGTCTCGAATTTCAAATCGTAGATACTAAAAACAAAACGGTTATAAATCCGCGGATGCTCATGCCGCATATGGAAGCGGAACAGCCGCTCAGATTGGCGGGCATCACGGCGGTCAGCAAGCAGGGTGAGGTGTTCGACCTGCGGGTCAGACGTACGCTCCCGTCCGGAGTTTACCTGCTCTATAGGGAACGGCCGAATACCGTCATGCCGTACAAAACGATCGTTTCGGTCAACGGCGCGGCCGTGGAAACGATCACGTTCGACATGCTGAACCGGAACGGAAACCGGATCGGCGTCATGGGCAAAAAAAATTACCCGGTGGAAGCGGTTTATCCCGACAACACCCGGCAGCTGCTGGCGGAAGTGACGTTTTCCCGCGGAAAAAACACGCTGACCGTAACGGCGGCGGACATAAACGGAACGGAATATCCGCTGACGTACATCCTCGACATAAAATAAAACCGCCGCCGACCGATGCCGCCGAAAAGCGGTTTCAGTACGAGCGGCGATGCAACGGTGCGGACGCTACCGGAGCTGCCGAAAAGCCCGGCGCGTTTGCGCCGATCTCAATCCGGTCATTTACCGTATAAATGTTCAAATTCGTGCATTTTTTCCATCGCGCGTTTTTTACACTGACCGCAGCCGGTGCCGATTTTCGTACGGGACTGCAAGTCTTCCCAAGTACGGTCGCCGGCTTTATACGCTTCTTCAAGATCGCGATCCGTTACGTTCAGACACGTACAGATAACTTCAACCTGTTCCTGGCCGGATAAAGACGGTTTTCCGTTCTTCGACAGATAATCGTCGATCGCCGAACGAAGCGCTTTGTCGCCCAGAACCGAGCAGTGTATCTTATTCGGCGGCAAACCGCCCAGCCGCGCCACGATATCCTGCGGCCGCAGTTTGTACGCTTCCTGAATCTTCATGCCTTTAACGGCCTCGGACAGAATCGAAGTCGACGCGATCGCACTCGCGCAGCCGTACGTCTTCCATCTGATATCCTGAATCACATCGTCTTTTATCCGCAGCAGAATCAGCATCTGATCTCCGCACTGTATGTTGCCGACGATTCCGCGGCCGTCGCACGGCCATTCGGATTCTTCGCCCATCAGCACGTTTTTGGGATTCATAAAATGTTCTTTAACCACATCGGAATACAACCATTCGTCCATATATGCTCCTATTTACGCAACTGTTACTTACCGTACGACACGGTGGACATTTTCCGCAGTTTTTCAATAACCGGCGGGAATGTCTTCAAAATATATTCGATATGAGATTCCGTACTGTATTTGCCGAAACTGAACCGGATCGAACCGTGTGCCAGTTCCGGGCCGAGTCCCGTCGCCAGCAGAACGTGCGACGGTTCGAGACTCGCCGACGCGCACGCGGATCCCGTTGAAGCCGAAACGCCCAGCAGATCCAGATGCAGCAGAATCGCCTCGCCTTCCGCACCGGGGAACGACACGTCGAGCGTGTTCGGCAACACCTTTTCCGGATGACCGTTTATTTTTATACCGGGCACGGAAGCAAGCAGTCCGTCGCGGAATTTATCGCGGAGCGCGCGGGTGTGCCGGCCGTATTCGTCAAGTTCCGCAAGCGCGAGTTCCGCCGCGAAGCCGTACGCCGCGATCGCCGGGCCGTTGTACGTTCCGGCGCGCAGACCGTGTTCCTGATGCCCGCCGCGGATAAGCGGTTCTATCGGACAGCCCCTTTTGACAAACAGCGCGCCGATTCCTTTCGGCGCGTAAATTTTATGTCCGGAAAACGTCGCGTAATCGACGTCCCAGTCTTTGACGTCCACGGGAATTTTTCCCGCAGCCTGCACCGCGTCCGTATGGAACAGCGCCCCCGCTTCGTGCGCACGGCGGCATAACGTTTTGATATCCTGAATCGTACCGATTTCATTGTTCGCCGTCATGACGGAGACGAGCAGCGGTTTTTTCGCGAGCGCGGCTTCATACGCATCCGCTTTTACGATTCCGTCGCCGTCGACGGGCAAATAGATCACTTCCATACCGAACTGTTCGGCAAGCCGTTTTGACGATTCAAGCACGCACGGGTGTTCGATGGTCGTCGTAACGACGACGTTTCTGCCACGCTTTTTACCGAGCTGCACCATCGTATTGAACACGGTGTTGTTCGACTCGGATCCGCCGGACGTAAAAATGATTTCAGCCGCATCGGCGTGTATCAAAGCGGCTACCTGCGCGCGGGCTTTTTCAATGTCGTGCGCGACGACCCGTCCGTCTTCATGCAGACTGGAACCGTTCGCATATTTATTCAATTCCGCGACGTAAAAATCACGCACTTCATGCGAAAGCGGCGTGGTCGCGTTATAATCAAGATAGATACGTTCCATGTGTTTATATCCCCCGGGAAATGATCCCGCCTCCCACGATTACTCCATTTAAATATACTACCGCCGATTGTCCGGGGGCAACAGCCCGCTGCGGATTTTTGAACGTAATTTTGAAAACGCCGGACGGTTCGCGTGCTGCATCCGAATCTCGTGCGGCATCCGAATCGCCCGTACCAGCGGCGCACGCGGTAGTATGCACGCCGGCGTACGGCTCGACGACCGCTTCGACAGGTTTCGAGGCGAGCCTGATTTTCACTTCGCCGGTAAACGGCAGCGCGGGAACGTAATTTCCGGCCCACACCCAGTCGTCGGCAAGCAGCGCGCCGCACAGCAAATCGTCGTTTTCGGCAAGCACGACCCGATTGTGCACCGCATCGATCGAATGAACGTACAGCGGACGAGTGGAACTGACGCCCAAACCGCGGCGCTGCCCCACCGTATAATGTTCGATACCGCGATGCCTGCCGATCACTTTTCCGTCCAGATTCACGATATCACCGGGAACGGACGGTTTGTCGGAAAAGATAACGTCGAAATACGCTTCGGGAACGAAGTCCTGACTTTCACTGCGCGACGCGGCGGCGAGACGGCGTTCCTGCGCCATTGCGAATACTTCTTTTTTGGTAAAACCGGCGAGCGGAAAACGCACTTTTTCGAGAACGTGCGACGGAACGCGACATAAAAAATAAGTCTGATCCTTCGTCGAATCGGACGCGTACGCGATCATGACCGGGCGTTCCGACACGGGCAGCGCGGAAGTGTCCGGTACCGCGGAGACAGTCGACGGCGGTTCCACCCCGGCTTCCGCTGAACGGAATTCCGCCGGCACGGCGTCGAAGCCCGGCGCGGCGGCAAAGCCAGGCACGACATGTTCGCGGTACAAATCAGCCACGGAAGTCTCCGGACGCACGAGGCGCGCGTAATGACCGGTGCAGAAATAGTCGAACCGGATACCGAGCGCAGTGATGCCTTCAAGCAGCGCGCCGAATTTGACCCGCGGATTGCAGCGGATACACGGATTAGGCGTGCGCCCGGCACGATATTCGGCCTTAAAATAATCGAGAACTTCTTTCCGGTACGTTTCGCGCACGTCGATAACGTGATATTCGATATCGTGTTCTTTGCAAAAAGACTCGCACTGCGCTATATCGACCTGTTCGTCGGGACCGTAGCACGACGAACGGACGCCGTCCGCCGAATGAGGCAACGGCATGTCGTCGTTCCAACTCGACATCGTAACGCCGATCACGTTGCAGCCGCGTTCTTTGAGCAATATCGCAACCAAAGTCGAATCAACCCCGCCGGACATGCCGACCGCGACGGTCGTTCCGGGTTCGGGTAATGGTAAATCTGTAAATCTCACGTTTTCAATATACCGTTTTTCGGCAAAAAATGGAAGCGCTTTTACGTCTTTTTCCTACCAAATCTATATGAAAACACGGATAAAAACGCCCCCCTAAAACGCCGAACGCGGAGCGCCCTATAAGCCGACCGATGTATCAGCCGGTCACATAGATCAGCCGTTCAGTCGGGAAATCAGGTACGGCAGCGCTTTTTCAAATTTAACGCCGTATCGATGCGATTCGTCACCAATCGTCGCTTTCATGCATTCGACGACGAAATCGGCCGCAAGCGCCGCCGCTGCGGGAACGCTCCAGCCGCGGCACAGCGCGCCGGTAAAGGAAGAGGCGTATACGTCGCCCGTTCCGTGCACCGCAGCGTCGATCCGGTCGTTAAAATAGTACGTGATTTCATGCCCGTCGAAACACGCGCAGCCCAATTTATCGGGCGCAAAACTCACGCCCGTAAGCACGACGTGCTTCGCCCCGAGCGCGCGCAGCCGCTTCAGAACGGACGAAATATACGCTTCATCGTAGTCCGTTCCGTTCCGGTTGTCTCCCGCGTACGGAATTCCGAGCAGGAACGCCGCTTCGGTCAGATTCGGCAGGATAACGTCCGCACCGCTGCACAAACGCGCCATTTCGGCGGGGAAATCGTCGTCGAAACCGGGATACAGTTTTCCGTTATCCGCCATCACCGGATCGATTATCCGCAGAGCCGTCGTACCGTCAGGCCGCGTACGCGCAGTCCGTTCCATAATCGCCTGAATGTGCGGAATCTGCGCCTTGCTCACGTAGCCGGTATAAAACGCGTCGAACGTGATTCCTTCTTTATTCCAATGAGCCAATATCGGTTCCATGTCGTCGGTTAAATCACGAAAGGTATAACCGCTGAACCCGGACGTATGCGTCGACAACACCGAACTGGGCAGCACGGCCGTTTCTATGCCGCACGCGGAAATGACCGGCAGCGCTACCGTAAGGGAACACTGGCCGACGCATGAAATATCCTGAATGGTCAAAATTCTCGTATCCATCATACACCCCCAAAGTATGTACACGATACACGCAATCTGGTATTATGAATATATCCATTTTACATATATTTCTATATAATCAGAAAAGCGGATCGGAACGTTTTATGCTGACAATCGATTTTTCACGTAGAGGCGCTAAGTCTTTTACTGAATGTATTTATGAAGACCTCAAAGACCGGATCGGACGGGGTGCGATTCTCGCCGATGAAAAACTGCCGTCAAAACGGGCGCTCGCAGATCATTTGGGCGTCAGCGTCATAACCGTGCAGAACGCGTACGAACAGCTGATCGCCGAGGGCTACGTCTATTCCCGCGAAAAAAAAGGATATTTCGCAACCCCGCTCGAATCCGATTCGATGCACTCAGGCGAACCGCTGCCGCGGCAGCAGTCGGAAGCGAGACTTCCGCATGCCGCGCCGCAGGGAGCGCAGGGTGCAGCAAAGAATGCGCCGCAGGGAGCGCAGGGTGCAGCAAAGAATGCGCCGCAGGGAGCGCAGGGAGCGCGTTTCTCCGAAGCGCGCCGCGCCGGCGACAGCGTGGATTTACGCAGCAATTCGACCAGCAGCGAAAAATTTCCGTTTACGCTTTGGGCAAAACTGCTGCGCGCCGTGCTGAACGGACCGCAGGAACGGCTGCTGCAGCCGATTCCGCCGCAGGGACTTGAAGAACTGCGCGGCGCGATAGCCGAATACGTCGAACGTTTCCGCAACATGAGCGTATCAGCCGATCAGATCGTTATCGGCGCCGGAACGGAATATCTGTACGGTCTGATCGTACAGCTTTTAGGACGCGGAAAAACGTACGCGGTGGAAAATCCCGGCTACACCAAAACGGCGGCGATTCTTTCGGCAAACGGCGCGGCGTGCGTTCCCGTCGGCATGGACGACGCCGGAATAACGGAAGAAAATCTGCTGAGTACCCGCGCCGACGTGGCGCACGTATCGCCGGCTCACCATTTTCCGACCGGAATCGTCATGCCCGTCAAGCGGCGGCAGGAACTGCTCGTCTGGGCGGCGCGCGGCGGACATTATATTATAGAAGACGATTACGACAGCGAATTCCGTTTTACCGGCAGACCGATCGCAACGCTGCAAAGCGCGGACAGCGGCGGACGGGTGATCTATATGAATACGTTTTCCAAAACGCTCGCGCCGTCGTTCCGTATCAGTTACATGATACTGCCGAAGCAGCTCAGCCGGCGCTTCCAGACGGAATTCGGGTTTTATTCGTGTACGGTTTCCAGTTTTGAACAGCTCGCGCTCGCCCAATTTATCCGGCAGGGATTTTATGAAAAGCATCTTATCAGAATGAAAAACTATTACCGAAATTTGCGCAACGACCTGATTTCCGCACTGGAACGCAGCGCGCTCCGGCCGCTTATGGAAATACAGGAAAAAAACGCGGGACTGCATTTTCTGCTCAAGATTGACACGGATAAAACAGACGCGCAGCTTAAAACGCAGGCTGAACGGAACGGACTCGCCGTTTCGTTCCTGTCCGATTATCTGTACGCCGGCACCGCGCCTGATTTTCCGGCAGACGGAACGCGCACGCTCGTCGTCAACTATTCGGGCATCAGAAAAGAACAGATACCGCAGATTATCGCGCGTTTGAACAAGGCGGTGGCCGGCTGAAAACGGCGGCAGCGGCTTTCAGCCGAAGATATCCGCCGCTTTACCGGTCTTTCGCGGCTTTCAGCTGAGGGAATCCGCCGCATTTACCGGTCTTTCGCGGCTTTCAGCTGAGGGAATCCGCCGCATTTACCGGTCTTTTTTGAGGGAAACGGAAGTTCCCGACAGCGCGGCCAGATACGTTTCCGTATATCTGATTCTGCCGTTGTACACGCCGAGCCGCACGACGAGGCTGTCGGTAGCGCCGCGCATACCTTCCATTCCGGGAAACACGAAATTTCCCAGAGAATACGCGATCAGCGAACTGCCGTACCGTTCGACCGGCTGCAGAACGTGCGGATGGGAACCGAACACAACGTCCGCGCCGGCATCGCACAAACCCGTATAAAACGTTTTCTGAGCGGCGGACGGCGTAAACACGTACTCTTCTCCGCCGTGTACGTTGACGATTACGAAAAACCCTTTTTCCTTTTCGGCGCGCACCAAATCGAACACGTCGTCCGACTGCCACAAAATGCCCGCGCGGTCTGCACGTGCGGCCGCGTCGCGCTGACCGCTGAACCCGGATCGTTCCACCGGATACGCACCGCACGATAAAATCGCGACGGGCAGTCCGCGCACCGTCGTATGATAAAACCGCCGCGCTTCGTCCGCCGAGCTGCCGGCACCGGATGTCGGAATGCCGTATTCGGCAAGCGCGGCGAGCGTATCGGTAAAACCCTGCAAACCGTAATCGAACGAATGGTTGTTCGTAACCATAAGATACGTAAAGCCCGCTTCCCGTAAGGCAGGCAGTATTTTTTTATTGAATTTAAACGTATACGTTTTAACCGCTTTCGCAGTGCCACCCGTTACCGCACCTTCAAGATTTCCGATCAGAATGTCGTTCGCGCGCAGCACCGGAAGCGTATCCGTAAACACTTTTTCAACGCCGCCGTCCTTGAGCAGCAGCGCCTCCACGCCGCGGCCAGCCATGATATCACCTACGGCTGCGATGAACGCCGTTTCCGGACGGGCAGGCTGCGCGTCCGCCGCCGCAAAAACCGCGTCGAGCCAGTGCGTCAGCGGAATTTTCAGTTTTTCCGGCAGCGGCAGACAATACGTTCCTTCGGCGTACGTAACGGAAACGGCGGGATACGATTCGTCTCCCGCGTATTTCCAATCCATCGGCAGCGCGGCCGCCCCGTCGGGAACGGCGGATTCCGCATACAGGGAAACGCTTTCCCGCCCGTCCGCGCCGCGTTCCACAATCGGAAACAGCGGCTCTTCACTCAGCGTATACCGGAAGCGCAAGCCATCTTCCGGAACCGGATCGGTACGGGAGGCGGAAACTCCGAGCCCGCCCGTCTCCGTCCGCACGTCTATCCGGAGCGCGACGGGAAACGTCCCGTTCGTTCCGTTCGCCCCTTTCAGCCCCTTCGCCCCGGAACCGTCGGGCGAATCCACCCGGACGAACCGTTCGGGCAAAGAGACGGTTCCGCACCGCTCCGTCAGCAGCGGATCGATATACACCCCGTACACAGCGCGCGCGTTTTTATACGCGAACGCAAAGCAGACAAAAGCCGCTCCGACGGCAAAGCCAGCGGCCGCCGGAAGCATCCGTTTCAGCATATTCATGCAGCCAGTATACCACGGAGCGGCGGCGTTGTCATGGGGCCGCATGATTTAACGGAAAATTAACATTCGGACGGACTTTTCCCATTGAAAGCCACGCGCCGTATCTGGTACCCTATCGTGTGAACGTCATATCTATCATTTTTCAATTAATCGGAAGTATCGGATTCCTCTTATACGGCATGAAGCTGATGAGCGACGGAATCCAGAAAAGCGCGGGCGAAAGTCTGCACCGCGTGCTGGGTCTTATGACAGGGAACAGATTCTTCGCCGTACTGACGGGGCTGTTCATTACGATGATCATCCAGTCGTCGAGCGCCACCACCGTAATGGTCGTTTCGTTCGTCAACGCCGGATTGCTTTCGCTGACGCAGTCGGTCGGCGTGATTTTCGGCGCGAATATCGGAACTACCGTAACCGCCTGGATCGTGTCGTTTTTCGGCTTCAACTTCAATATCACGCTGTTCGCAGTTCCGATGTTCGGTATCGGCTACATACTGACACTCATGAAAAAGCTGCACAAACACGCCATCGGTGAAGCGCTCATGGGATTCGGCCTGCTGTTTCTCGGGCTGAGTCTGCTGTCGTCGGCAATGCCGTCGCTCGACGCGGACAACGTCGGTTTTCTGGCCGCTCTGACCGGAAAAGGCGAACTGAGCATCCTGCTGGGAATAGCCGCCGGTCTTGCCGTTACGGTCATCATACATTCGTCGAGCGCGGCGACCGCGATCATTCTCACGATGTCGTACAACGGCCTTCTGCCGTGGGAATTCGCGGCGGCGATGGTGCTGGGAAGCAACATCGGAACCACGATCGACGCGGTACTCGCTTCGATCGGAACGAAAGTAAACGCACGGCGCGCGGCGCTCGTTCACGTACTGTTCAACGTTTCGGGAACCGTGCTCGCCGTCATATTTTTCCATCCGTTGCTGACGCTGGTAGATCTGCTCGTTCCCGGACCGGTGCAGGAATCGATCACCATGCACATCGCCATGCTGCACACGGTGTTCAACGTTGTCAACACGCTGCTGTTCCTGCCGTTTACCACACAGATAGCGCGGCTGACCGAACGGCTCATAAAACCCAAAAAAGACGAAATGCCCGACGTGTACCGGCTTGAGATTGCACCTGCAGGGGTTAAGGAAAACGCGGCGGCGGCAGTCGTCAGGGCCGAAAAAGAAATCGCGGACATGAGCGACGTCGTTATCCGCATGTTCGACCGCATTACCGGCGGCTTCGCCGACCGCAGCAAAACGTTCATCGCGGCAAACATGCAGCCGCTTGAAGCGGATGAAACGTACGCGGACCAGATGCAGGAAGAACTTTCAAAATATCTGGTTCACTGCCTCGACTTGCCGGTAACCGACAATCAGCGCAACAACATTTCGCAAATGCTCCGCATCGTAGACGAACTGGAAACAATGACCGACGACTGTTTTACAATCGCCCTGCTTCTGCAGCGGAGTATCGAAAAAAACATGAACTTTGCCCCGGAAGATATGGAACGGTTCGAGCCGTACGTCCGGCTCGTCAATCAGTTCGTCCGTCTGATCCGAGGCAACATCAACCACCACCTGACCGCGGAAAAAATGACGGAGGCGCAGGTTCTCGAAGATCAGATAGACCTGTTCCGCAAAAACCTGAAAAAAGTCGCCCGCAAGCGGCTCGAAAACGGCGCCGACGTCAAGTCGGAACTGCTGTACATCGATCTGGTGCGCAATCTCGAAAAAATCGGCGACCGCGCGTTCAGCATTTCGGAAGCGCTCAACCAGACAGTTTAAACCTGCCGTCCAAACCTGCCGTTCTGACAGGCTTTTCGAGCGGCGGTTCGAGTGTGCTTTTTTGGGTTACTTTTTCATCAGTTCGGCGTATTTCGCCGAAAGCCGTTTCGCCTTTTCCGCAGCAAGACCGCGGTAGCGCGACGGGTCCGCAAAAAATCCTGCCGGATCAGCCACACCGAGTTTCTCGAGCTGAGCGGTAATTTTTGCGTACGCGTCGGCGTGCTTTACCAGCGCTTCGTAGAACGACGAACCGGTCCGTTCGGCTTCAAGCGTGATTTTACGGATAACTTCGTGCCCGTCGGAAACGCCCGCTTCGGCAAGCAGAATGTAGGCAGGTTCGGCGAGCACGCCGCCCTTCACTTTTCCGCCGGCACTCGACAGATTGCGCGACATGTTTTCGTGATCGGCCTGCAATCCGGAAACGACGCTTTTCATGCGGGCTACCGCCATCGCAAAACCCGCCAAATAGTCGGCAACGAACCGCTGACTCGCCGAGTTCGACAAGTCGCGCTGATGTTCGGAAATCTGATCCATATAGAACGTAATGACGCGCGGCGAAAACGCCTTCCACAGCGACTTCACGTGTTCGCTGTTCCAGGGATTGCGTTTCTGCGGCATGGTCGAAGAACCGACCTGAGTCGCACTGAAATATTCAAACACTTCGCCGATTTCGGAACGCTGCAAGTTGCGCAGATCGTCGGCCAAGTTCGCAATAATACCGAACGCCACGTTGCATTCCAAAAGCAGCCGCAAAAGATATTCGGGTTCCACCAGCTGCGTCGAATGTTCCGACGGTTCCAGTCCCAAATAACCCAGATAGCGGCGTTCCAGGTCTTCGGGATCTTTGACGATCATCGACGGACCGTTGTACGCGCCGACGGGTCCCGCCAGTTTTCCTTTAAGACCGTCGGAACGCGCTTCGATTTCCAAAATCGATTTTCCCAAGCGCGAAACGTATTCGGCGACGGCGAAGCCGAACGTAATCGGCACGGCGTGCTGGCCGTGCGTACGGCCGACCTGCGGAGTTTCCGCGTCGCGCGCGGCGATTTCACATAATTTGATTTCAAGTTCTTTGAGGAGCGGCAGCAGCACCTGCTGCACGCAGTCGCGCACGCGCACCGAAAGCGCCGTATCCAGAATGTCGACGCTGGTCGCACCCAAATGCACCAGCGGCGCGACTTCTTCGGGAACGAGCGTCTTCATGACGTTCACCAGCGCGCGGATATTATGCTTCGTTTTTTCTTCTTCAGCGTAAACGGCGGCGGGATCGATCGTATCGGCAACCGTGTCGAGCCGCTTTTCCATATCGGCGCAAAGCGTTCCGCGCACGGACAAGTGCGCTTTAACCAGGGCAATCTCCGCGCGCGCACACGAAAGAATCGCTGCCTGCTCCGAAATGTGAGCCGAAAGCGAATCGAACACGGCGGCTTCCGAAAGCGAATACCGGTGATCCAACGGCGATATGTTCAAAAAAATGTTACGGGTTTCCATATATGCAGTATATAGAAAAAACGGGAGCGCTGCAAGGTGGCCCGCCGTATCGCAGACTCGCCGCTACGGCACCGCTGCACCGCGGCCGCATTTTGCCCGCCGTATTCGGTTGCTCCGGTGAAAATTCCGTGCTATTATGGATATATGATCAGGAAACGATTTCTTATCACCGCCGCCGTAGTCGCGCTGTCGCTCGTAATGCTGACGCCGGCGGTATTGTATACGAAAACGATCATTCCTCGCATAGACAACCTCATATTCAGCACGACATATCAGGTATACATTTTACTGCTCATAGATTTGGGCGTTACGCTGCTGTTTCTTTTTCAGAATTCGATTTGTACGGCGATCACCCTTACCGTAAAAACGGCGATTCTCATTTTCACCTGCCAAGCAATCGGCAGCACCGCCGAGATTTATCAGTACGTGTATGTTTCGCTGCTGCTTGAAACCGTTTTCCTCGTGTCCATACCGGTAAGCACTATCGTAAGCGCGGGAATCACGGCAATCATGCTGTTTTCACTCCTGCCGCACACGACGTTCTTTACGCATATCGGCGGGCTCTCCCAAGCGCAGACGCTGCACGCGATTCTCTACGGCGTCGTGCTCATCGCCGCGGGAACGCTGGTCAGCTGGTACAGAAACCGATGCAGGCAGCTTCAGCAGGAAATGTACCGGCTTGAAGACGTCATCAACCGCATTTCAAATACGAACCTTGCGTACCAAAATTACGCAGCCATTTCCGAAAGCAAAGCGATCGAAAAAGAGCGGAACCGCATTTCACGCGAAATCCACGACATCATCGGATACACGATGACCAACATTCTGATGCTCATACAAGCGGCCCTGCACACGGAGGACGAAGCGAAACGCACCGAACTGCTTGAAACCGCCATCACGCATTTGAATTCGGGCGTCGACGACGCGCGGCTGGCGCTCAGAAGGCTGCGCGAGCGCGACATAGAATCGGCGCACGGGCCGAACCTGTTTCTGCAATTGACCCGAACGTTCGCCGCGCTTACCGGCATCGCGATCGCCGTCGATTTCGGCAATACGCCCAAAGTATTCAACAGCAAAGTCGAAAAAACCATATTCCGCATGATACAGGAAAGCATGACCAATTCGTTCAAGCACGGAAAAGCGACCAAAATCGCCATATCGTTTTCATACGAAAACGACTGGATAACGGTTCGCATTCACGACAACGGGCAAGGCGGCTATTTTTCCGGTGAAAGAGTCAAAGAAGGGATCGGCATACGGGGTATGCGCGAGCGGATATCCGCAGCCGGCGGTTTTTTCTCCGCCGTATTCGCAATAGACGGATTTATCGTACAAGCGGTAATACCGATGGAGCAGGAAGATGAGTGAACAGAAAAACACGGGCATACGGTTGTTGATCGTCGACGATCAAATTCTTTTTCTTGAAAGTCTGAAGCTCGTCATAGAAAGTATCGCGCAGGATATAACCATCGTAGCCACCGCGACGAACGGAGAAGAAGCCGTGAACCGCTTGAAAGAACACCCCGTCGACGCGATTCTGATGGACGTGCGTATGCCCGTTATGGACGGAGTAACCGCAGCCAAAATCATACACGAAACCTGGCCGGCGATCGCAATCATCATGCTTACCACCTTCGACGACGACGGCTACGTTCGCGAAGCCATGAACAACGGGGCATCCGGTTATCTTTTAAAAAACATCGCACCCAAAATGCTCGTTTCGGCGGTACGCGCCGTGTGCGACGGCTCCATTCTGATGGATCCGAATATCGCCGGAACACTCATGCAGCATCTGTATTCAAATAAAAGCAACGCCGAGCGCATCACCGGCGAAAAACTGCCCGAATGGTTCTTCGATTTAAGCCCCAAAGAGCGGACGATCATCAAACACATGCTGCAGGGAAAAAGCAACAAGGAAATCGCGGCGGACGCGAACATCGGAGAACAGACGGTACGCAATTACATTTCCGCAATCTACGCAAAACTGGGCACTTCCGACAGGCGGACGCTTCTTGCGAAAGCGCGCGAAATTCCGCCGGCATATTTTTCCTGACGCTCCGCGGTGCCGCCAGAACGCCGCGCGGCACCGGAGACCAAAAGCTCCGCGGTGCAGTCCGCGCACACGCTGAACACCGGACACAAAACGCGTACTCCCGCCGAAAGTACGGAAACAGTACATTTTCCAGTACATTTGTAACTACCCCGAATCCGATTTTCCCCTCATACTTAAAACAGATGTTTGAACCGGAAAACTCGGAAAAATTCAACCGGTTTGAAAGTATTGCAAATGGAGGAGAAATCTATGAAAAAGCTGACAGCATTCGTATGTATGCTCGTTCTGGCCGCAGCGGCGCTGCCCGTTTTTGCCAACGGAACAAAAGATTCCGGAAAAACGGACAAAGTCGTACTCACCATGGGTTCCTGGCGCGCCGACGACGTGGCGCAGATGAACAAACTTCTTGCCGAATACAAGAAAGTCGCCCCGAACGTTGAAATCCAATTTAAACCGACCAACCCGTCCGATTACAACGCGACGCTCCGGCTTCAGCTTGACAGCGGAACCGGCCCCGACCTGATGTACGCACGCTCTTACGCAACGGGACAGGAACTGTTCAACGCCGGCTACTTTGCCGACTGCACCGATATCCCCGGATTGATGACGAATTTCACCGCGTCGAATCTGGCTCCGTGGCAAATGCCCAACGGTAAAATGTTCGCCGTTCCGTTCGCCGCCGTATCTCACGCAGTATACTACAACAAAGACATCTTCAAAAAAGAAGGATTGGCGATCCCCGCAACTTGGGAAGAATTCCTTGCCGTATGCGACACCCTGCAGAAAAAAGGCTATACGCCGCTTGCGAACGGCCTTGCCGACGAATGGGACATTCTCGAATGCTTCTTCCTCGGACTGGTGCCGAACTACGTCGGCGGAGCTTCGGAACGCGTAAAATATGAAGCCGGCAGCAAAAAACTGAACGACGCAAATTTCGTCGCCGCGTATCAGGCGATGGCGGACGTCGCGAAATACTGCCCCAAAGGCTTTGAAGCGGTAACCTACAACGACAGTCAGGTTCTGTTCAACACGCAGAAAGCGGTTATGTTCATCGACGGTTCCTGGACCGCAGGCGTGTACGCCGACGCAACGTTCAACTGGGGCGTGTTCGCCGTTCCCGCACCCGCCGGAAAGAAAACCGCCGTTACGTTCCATCCCGATATGGCGATCACGATGAACGCGCACTCGAAACACCCCGCGGAAGCCAAAGCGTTCCTCGCCTGGCTGTGCACCAAAGAAGGAGCCACGACCGCTTCACAGAACCTGCCGGTCGGCTATTTCCCGATGATCAATTTCCCGATCCAATTGTCCGACCCGCACGCGAACGAATTTCTCGCACTGAATCAGGGCAAGGAAACGGACGCCCGCTTCGTATGGCCCGCGCTCATGGATCTGTACGCACCGATGAATCAGGCCGTCATTGCCGTCATGAAGGGACAGCAGACGCCGAAACAGGCTGCCGACGCGGTTGCCGCATTGAAAAAATAGTTTTTAACAGGTAAAACGGATAAGGCTGTTTCCGGAATTTGTTTCTTGCTGGTATAAAAAAAGAAGCAATGCACACACACGGAAACAGCCTTTATTATGGACTTTTCAGTATGCTGTAAAAGATTTTGCAGACGGGACGTCCGGCGGCTATTCGCGACGAAACTTCGAGCGGCGCCGAATTTGTATTAGGAGAACATATGATAAAACATAAAGGCAGTATGACTCCGCCGACATGGTATTGGCTGCTTTATTTGCTTCCGGCGGTACTCATATACGTTGTGTTCATGGCATATCCGCTGCTCGATTCGCTGCGGCTCAGTTTTTTCAGCGGAAACCCGACGGGACCCAAAACCTTCGTCGGATTCGACAATTTTATCAAACTGTTTACCGTTCCCGAAAACGCGGCGCGGTATTGGGGAGCGTTCAAAAATACCTGGGTATTTTTCGGCATCCACATGATCGTACAGAACTGCCTCGGCATTTTATTCGCCGTGCTGCTGACGAATAAGACGATGAAAGGAGTAAACTGCTACCGCACCGTCATATTCGTTCCGGCAACGCTTGCGGTGCTGATAACGGGATATTTATGGAAACTGATTCTGAATCCGATTTGGTCCGAATCGCTTCTTTCAAAAATAGGACTTGAGTTTCTGGCACAGCCGTGGCTCGGACAGGAAAACACCGCGCTGCTGTTCGTTGCGCTCGTTTCGTGCTGGCAGTGGGTCGGCATTCCGACGATGATGTTCACCGCCGCGCTGCAGAACATTCCCGAAGACCTGATCGAAGCCGGTCACGTTGAAGGAGCGAGCGCCTGGATCATCTTCTGGAAGATAAAACTGCCGATGATTCTGCCGGTAGTCGGCATGGTCGCGATTCTGACGTTCGTAAACAACTTCAACGCGTTCGACGTCGTGTACGCGATGGAAACGGCGAACGGTGCGCCCGGATACGCAACCGACATCATCGGAACGCTGTTCTACCGCGTCGGTATCGCGGGACAACACCCGATCGGCATTCCGGACACGGGTATGGGAGCCGCGATCGCAACGATCACGTTCTTCGTTCTTGCCGCCGGCGTCATTCCGATCCTGCGCGCGACGCAGACAAAGGAGTAGCAACATGGCATCGCTTAAAACGCAAAACAAACACATAGGTTCCCATATCGTTCTGCTCGCCTGGTCGGCTCTGGTACTGTTTCCGCTGTGGGTTATGGTCATAAACTCGTTCAAAACGAGGCTGACCATATACGAAAACCCGTTCGGACTGCCGGTGAAATGGAATTTTTCAAACTACGCGATGGTGTTTCAGGACGGAGATTTTCTCAATTATTTCAAGAACAGTTTTATCGTCGTATCGCTGTCGATCGTCTTGGTACTCGGTATCGGCGCGCTCGCCAGCTACGCGTTCGCGAACTGGAAAGGCAAATTTTCTCACGGCATGTTTTTGTTCATGATCGCGGGAATGATGCTTCCCATCAAAATCGCGTCCATCAAACTGCTTGAAATGGTGCGCAATATGGGACTGCTCAACACGATTTGGTCTCTCGTGCCGATTTACATCGCGATGGGCGTTCCGATATCGATCTTCGTACTGACCGAATTCATTCGGGAAATTCCGTACGAACTGACGGAAGCCGGTATCATAGACGGCGCGGGCAGATTCAAGATATTTACGCTGATCATCGTGCCGCTGCTCCGCCCGGCGCTCGCAACGGTCGGAATCTACAATCTGGTGCCGTTCTGGAACGACCTGTGGTTTCCGCTCATCTTCATCAACGACGAGCGCGCAAAAACGCTGCTTTTGGGCGTTACCCGTCTGTTCGGGCAGTATCAGACCGACTGGTCCAAGGTACTCGCCGTGCTGACGCTGTCGGCCATACCGGTCATACTGCTCTATCTTGCGATGTCCAAACAGTTTATCAAGGGTCTTACCGCCGGCGCGGTAAAGGGCTAAACCGGCATCGGTGCCCCGAACGCCGCACCGTCTGCGGTACGGGGAACCGTTAGGCCGATACGGAGAACCGTCCCGAACGCACGCCGCTTTCGGGGCGGAAGCCCTTATCGGGTAACAGGCGGCCCTTATCAGGTAACAGGCGGCGCACGGCGCTTTCGGGGCGGAAGCCTTTATCGGGTAACAGGCGGCCTTCATCGGGTAACAGGCGGCGCACGGCGCTGCAATTCCTTGCCGCATGTTTTGGGCAAAAGATGCGCATGTTTTTTATTTTCTTCCGCATGTTTTGCCGCCGCTCGCGTCATAGTCCGAAGCGGCGCAGTCCTCCGCGACACGCCCCTGCTCCATCGTAATGATCCTGTCGGCAACCGTTTTCGCCTCGTTCAAGTCGTGCGTAACGAATATCCCCGTAAAGCCGGTTTCCTTTTGCATACGGCAGATATCTTCGGCAAGCTTGCGGCGAAGCGGCGCATCCAACGCGGAAAGCGGTTCGTCGAACAGCACCAATTCGGGACGCACGATGAGCGTCCGCGCGAGCGACACCCGCTGGGTCTCTCCGCCGGAAAGCGATTCGGGTTTCCGCCGCGCAAAGCCCGCAAGTCCCACCAGCTCAAGAAATTCACACGCACGGCGGCGGCTTTCGCTGCGGCTCATTCCGCGGCAGCGCAGCCCGTACGCAACGTTGTCGTCCGTCCTCATATGGGCGAACAGCGCGTGATTCTGAAACACCATGCCGACGCCCCGCTTTCCCGGAGCGACGTGCAGGATGTCCTTTCCGCCCAACGTCAGCGACGGGCGCGCTTCGGCACCGGCTGCAGCTTCAGTCTCACCGGCGGCTTCGTCGCACGCCAGCAGTCCGGCGATCAGACGCAGAACGGTCGATTTGCCGCATCCCGACGGGCCGACGACGGCGGTCATGGACCCTTGAGCGGCCTGCAGCGAAAAGTCGACGCAAACCGGCTTCGAGCCGGAGGAGCGCCAGGTTTTCCGCAGCCGGCGGGCATCAAAAAAAGCCGAATCAGTTGTCATCAGTGTTTCTCCTATCAGACCGGTACGCGCTGAGCGCAAACACCGGCACCGTAATCAGCGCCAGCACGACTCCGCACGCGCACGCTTCCTGAAACCGGTACGATCCGGCGAGTTTATACGTATACAAGGCGAGCGTTTCAAAGCGGGGAACGGCCAAAATCAGCGGCAGACTCGCGTCGCCGCAGCTGACGGCAAAACAGAAACCGAACGCCGACACGATACTGCGCGCGCTCATCGGCAGATACAGCCGGAACACGGTGTCGAGCCGGTTCGGCGACAGCACGGCCGCAGCGTCGAGCGCCGCCTGCGGAATCCGGTCCATTGCCGCGGATATCTGGCGCAGCGCGAACGGCCAGGTTAAAGCGGCCTGAGCCAGTACCAAAACCGGCGCGGAGCCGCGGCGTACGAGCAGCGTCATGCCGAAGCCGAGTACTACCGACGAAACGGCCATCGGCAGAAGCGGCACCGTTCTGAGCGCGACGCGCGTACGTCCGGGATCGAACGAGCGGAGCAGGCTGGCAAAAAACAGCGCCGCAGTTACCGAAAGCGACGACGACGCACAGGCCGTCGCAACGGTGTTTCCGAACGCCGTGCGGAACGACGCTTTGGCTGCCAGATTGTACAGATTCTTAAACGAAAAAACGGCGGCGCCCGTGCCGCCGTGATATCCGGCCGCCTTTTCTGCGAACGCGTTCACCGCAATACTCACGAACGGGCCGATAAAAAACAGCAGTACGGCCGAAACGCACGCGACGGCGGCGCCCAGTTCCGCGGCACCCCGGATCTTTTTCCGTCCGGCGCGATCGAACGAAAGACCGCGGCTTTCGGCGCTCCGACGTTCCAAAAATCCGTACGCAAAAACGACGGTGAACGCGATACCCGTTTCCACCACGGAGAGCGCCGCCGCCGACTTGAAATCGAGCTGCGCGCGCGCGGCCTGATAGATTTCCACTTCCAGCGTGGAAGTTCCCACGCCGCCGAACAGCAGCACGATCACGAAACTGAAAAAGCAGTACAGGAAAACGATCATACCGGACGACGCGATCGCCGGCAGCAGCTGAACGAGCGTAATCGTCCTGAATACGCGGAATTTACCCGCGCCGAGCAAAGCCGCCGCGTCGCGTTCCGCCGACGGCAGGCGCTCCCAGGCGTCTGAACAGGTTTTCATCACCAACGGAAAATTATAAAAGCCGTGAGCGATCACGATTCCCCAAAAAGAATACAGAAACGTAACGGGAGGATTCTGCAAACCGAACGTCTGCATTAAAAACCGGTTGCACACGCCCTGCATTCCGTAGAACAGAACGAAGCCGAGTGCAACGAGCAGCGGCGGAACGCACAGCGGCACCGCCGACAACGACAGCAGCACGCGTCTGCCGGGAAAATCCCTGCGTGCCGTAAAAAATGCCGCCGAAACGCCGACTCCCAACGCAAGCAGCATGGAACAAAGTGCCTGTTTTAACGTGAAAGCGGCGGCTTTCCAAATCCGTGCGGACGCAAACAGCGAAGCCGCGCCAACTTCGCCGTCAGCCGCCCACAGCGGACTGAAAGAAGCACCCAACGGCAGTAAAAACGCCAGACACAGAGCGGCGAACACGACGGCGGCGCCGCCGGTAAAAACCGATTCAGCAAGTTTTACTTTCATAGGGCGCGGACGGTCAGCGGGCCAGCAGCGCGGTTACCGCGTCTACCGCTTCCGAAAGCGTTTCATTGGAAACGGTTACCGTCTTTGCCGCTTTCGGCGCCGCCGCGTAAGACGCCGGCAGCTCGACAGCGGGATTGACCGGATACATCCACTGGGTCAGCGGAATCACCCGCTGGGCTTCTTCTGAAATCAGAAAATCTATGAACAGTTCCGCGCCGCTCTTATTCGGCGCACCTTTTACGATTGCGGCGGCTTCTATTTGGATCGGATGGCCTTCGTCGAACAGCACCGCTTGAAAACGCGCTCCTTCGCCGTATTCCACGTGATAGGCGGGGCTGGTCGTGTAACTTATGACCAGCGGCGCTTCGCCGGACGTAAACAGACCGTAACCGGTGCTCCATCCGGGCGCCATGGTCAGCACGTTCGGTTTCAGCGCTTTCCAATAATCAAGGTACGAATCGCCGAACACGGCGGCTGTCCAGGCTACGAACCCCAGACCGGGCGTACTGGTGCGCGGGTCCATCAGAATGATTTTTTTTGCATATTCCGGTTTCGTCAAATCCGCAAGCGACGTCGGAGCGGGAACGTTCGAGGCCGTATCGTAGATCATCGCGAAATAGCTCCAATCGTACGGAATTAAAAGCCAATCGTCGCTCAGGCGCAGTTCCGCCGGAACGGCCGTATCCGCGTGAGCGGGCTTGTACGGAACGAGCACCTCCGCTTTGCGCGCGGCCTGCACTTGATTGTTGTCGATTCCGATAACGACGTCGGCCTGCGGAGCTTTCTTTTCGAGCATCGCGCGGGACAAAATCTGGGCACCGTCGCCCGCATCGATCATCGTACATTTCAAACCGGTTTTCGCTTCAAACAGTTTGACGAGTTCCGGGCCGGGCCCCCACTCGCTGATAAACGAATCGTACGTATACACGACCACTTCGTGCTGACGGGCGGCATCGTCCCGGGCGCCGTTCGCAGCCAGGGACACAACGATAGAACATAAAAGGATAACGGTAAAAAGACGAGTCTTCATACTTCCTCCGCCGGTATTATCCGGATCAGGTTGCGGCAGCCGTGCAGCTGCCATACGGGTATAATCTCAGAGTATGCAGAGCCGAACGAACGTCCGGCCGGCGCGCATACACACCCCGGTGATGCACACATACTACAGTCTTTTGCGGATTTAGGCAAGAGCCGGCAGTTTTCGGCGCAACTTTTGCCGCAGCACTCCGCAACTTTTGCCGCAGCACTCCGCAACTTTTGCCGCAGCGTCCCGCGATATCGTTGAGACTTCTTGACATTTATATACCTATCGGTATATAAATAACATATGGCACACGAAAACAGTAAATATACGATCATGAAAGCGGCGCTTCGTCTTTTTATGGAAAAAGGATACGCAGGAACGGGCGTAACCGAGATCGTTCAGCGAGCGGGTATCACCAAACCGGTGCTGTACTATTTTTTCCGGAGCAAAGAAGGTTTGTTTGCGGCGATTCTCGAAACGTATTACACCGAGCTGCTCGGAAGAATCACCGACGCGGCCGCGTACGAGGCGCATCCGGCCGAATATGATCGGGACGTGTTTCCCGTACTTTGCGCAGTCGCTCAAGCGTATTTCGGATTCGCACAGGAGTATTCCGATTTTTATTTGCTCTCCCTGTCCATGACGTACGCCCATCCCGACGCGCAGATGACCGAGCGCATAAAAGAATACCAGATTCGGGAACGGCTCATATTGAAAAACATGTTCGCTTCCATGTCCGCGTATCACGGAAACATGAAGCGGAAAGAAGAATTGCTTGCAGTCAATTATCTTGCGCTGATACACTCGGCAGTCGGGTTATGGCATAACGGGCACTATCCGCTTGACCGGCAGCGCGCGGAGCAAACGGTAAAACTGTTCATGCACGGCATATTTTCATAAGGAGTGCTCATGCATTTTGAAGAATCCATCATATATCAGTTTTATCCGCTCGGCACGTGCGGTGCCTCCGAATACAACCGCTGGGACAATGCAAATACCTGGAACGGTGCGGCACGTCCCGATGAAAACAGGATCGGACGGCTTGCCGGCTGGATTCCGCACCTCAAAAAACTCGGCGTAACCGCCGTTTACTTTTCTCCGGTATTCCAATCCGATGCGCACGGATACGACACGCGCGATTATTACACGATAGACGGCAGGCTCGGCTCGAACGAAGATTTTGCCGCAGTCTGCCGATCGCTGCACGAACAGCATATCGCCGTCATTCTCGACGGCGTGTTCAACCACACCGGGCGCGGCTTTTGGGCGTTCCGCGACATTCAGCGGAACAAACGACGTTCGCCGTACGCCGATTGGTATACTATCGACTGGAACGGCAATTCACCGTTTAACGACGGCTTCGCTTACGAGGGGTGGGAAGGCTGTATGGATTTGGTGAAGCTGAATTTGCAGAATCCGGCAGTTATTGAGCACATCTTCGGTGCGATACGTAAATGGTCGGAGCTTTTCGGTATAGACGGTTTAAGACTGGACGTTGCGTACAGCCTCGATCCTTCTTTTTTGCGGAAGCTGAACCGATTCTGCAAAACGCTGCCGTCGATCTTCGGAGACGGGAGTTTCGCACTCATCGGCGAAACGATCCACAGCAGCGACTACGCACTGGTACGGAACGACGGATGCGACAGCTGTACCAATTACGAATTATATAAAGGTGTATACTCAAGTCTGAACGACGTAAATCTGTTTGAACTCGCCCATTCGCTGAACCGGCAATTCGGCAGCGACGGGGTGTTTCGGGATAAAAATTTGGTTACGTTCACCGACAATCACGACGTGTCACGGTTTGCCTCTATCATCAATGAAAAACGCCGGATTGCCGCAGGCTACGCGCTGCTGTTCACCATGCCGGGCATTCCGTGCCTGTATTACGGAAGCGAATGGGGTGTAACCGGCGACAAGAAAAACGGTGACCGCACGCTGCGCCCCGCCCTTTCTGTTCCGGAATGGAACGGGCTCACCGACTTGATTGCAAAACTGATCCGCATACGGCGGGCACACGCGGCGTTCACGTACGGTTCGTACCGAACCCTGTGTGTTACGAACGGGCAGCTTGTCTTTGAGCGGGTTCACGAGTGCCCGTTTTCCGGCAAAACGGAGCGCATCGTTACTGCTGTCAACATCACCGATACGGACGTGCCGCTTCCCGTAAAAAGCGGCAGTCCCGGCGCTCACGGTGTGTTTGAAGGGCTATACGGCACGTTCACCGACTTATCAACCGGCGCCCCGATACACGGCAGCGGTCCCGTACAGATTCCGGCATTCGGTTTTTTTATCCTGAAGCAGTCCTAAAACGTATCACGAGAAGAAACAGTGAAACCGGCCGCCCGTTCGCTGTCCGGCAGCAGTCCTAAAGCGCCGCTGTATAATAAAAAAACGGGACGCCGCAAAGGTGTGAACTTTTGCGGCGTCCCGTCGGTGTCTTTTACACAGTCAGCGAATGCATCAGCTCGCGTAAGTCGCGATAAACACACCCGCCGCGATTGCCGTACCGATAACACCGGCTACGTTCGGACCCATGGCGTGCATGAGCAGGAAGTTCGACGGATCGTATTCCATACCGACCTTGTTTGAAACGCGGGCGGCCATCGGAACTGCGGAAACACCGGCGGAACCGATGAGCGGATTGATTTTTTCTTTCAGGAACAGGTTCATCAGTTTTGCCATCATAACGCCGCCGGCGGTAGCGATAGCGAACGCGACCAATCCCAAAATGATGATACCGACCGCGTTCGGGTTCAGTATCTTATCGGGAGTCATCTGAGAACCGACGCCCAAAGACAACAGAATGGAAACGATGTTCAGCATTTCATTTTCCATCGTCTTCGACAACCGGTCCACGACGCCGCACTGTTTGACGAAGTTACCGAACGCAAGCATGCCGATAAGCGGCGCGGCGGTCGGAATGAACATAATCGAAAGCACGAGCAGCAGAATCGGGAACAACACCTTTTCCGTCTTGGAAACGTGGCGCAGCTGCTTCATCTTGATATGGCGTTCCTTGTCGGTCGTCAGCAGCTTCATGATCGGCGGCTGAATCATCGGCACGAGCGCCATGTACGAATACGCGGCGACGGCGATAACGGCCATCATGTGCGGAGCGAGCTTACCCGAAACGTAAATCGACGTCGGACCGTCGGCACCGCCGATGATCGCGATAGCACACGCTTCAAACATGTTGTAGTCGACGCCGGGAATCAGGTTCATCAGCGCGACGCCGAACAGCGTGATGAACACGCCCAGCTGGGCGGCTCCGCCGAGCAGCGCCGTTTTGGGATTCGCGAGCAGCGGTCCGAAGTCCGTCATCGCACCGATACCCATGAATATCAGCATCGGGAAGAATTCGTTTCCGACACCGGCGTCGTAGATTATCTTCAGCATACCGGAGTGTTCCGCGTACATGCCGCCGAACGGAATGTTTACGAACACCGTACCGAATCCGATCGGAATCAGGAGCAGCGGTTCAAAACCTTTCGCCGCGCCCAGATAAATGATGAGAAAACCGATCGCAATCAGCACGAGCCGCTGCCATCCGGGAACGGCAGTCGTTTTTGCAGGATCGACGAGATCCGGCACCTGCTCGACGCCGGTAGCGATAGCGTTCAAACCGGTATTTTCTACCGTATTCGACAAGAACTCGGAAACGGAAATGGAAGGTACGTTTTCGGAGCCCTTGATGATCGCCGTTCCCATCGTTCTGAACGAAGCGACTTCATCGTTGTTATTCGAGGCAAACGCAGTACTGAAGATTGACAACACCATGGCGATTCCCATGATAATCAGCGTCGCGTTCAATACTTGCTTTTTGCAGTTGTTCTTAGTGCCAAGCATAGTTATTCCTTTACTTATTTAATTTCGGCAAGCGGCTGACCGGCAGAAATCTGCGATCCGGCAGAGGCAAGGAAGTGTACGGTTCCGTTTGAGGCGGCCTTGACTTCCAGTTCCATTTTCATCGATTCGATCATGATGATCGTATCACCGGATTTGACGGCCGAACCTTCAGCAACAACATTTTTGAGCAGCGTTCCGGCAACCGGAGCCGCAATGACCGCGCCGGTACCGGACGGAGCCGCAGCGGGTGCGGGTGCTGCGGGAGCCGCAGCAGGCGCTGCCTGAACGGGAGCTGCAACGGGAGCGCCGCCGCCGATATTGGCGATGACCTGACCCGCGGCGATTTGAGAGCCGGGCTGAACGGCATACGTAATCGGGCCGTCAACGGTTGCTTTAACTTCCAGTTCCATCTTCATGGATTCGACCATGATAACGGTGTCGCCTTTTTTGACCATCGAACCGGCGGGAACGACGTGCTTGAGCAATGTTCCTGCAACCGGAGCGGTAATGGTTGCGCCGCCGGAAACGGCTGCGGCGGGAGCTGCGGACGCGGCAGCTGCGGCAGAGAACGCAACGTTGTACGCGGTACCGTTAACCGTAACGCTCATCGCGTCGCCCGCGGGGCCTGCGGTAACGTTGTACGAAGTACCGTTGACGTTTACCGTATAGGAACCGCCGTTCGACGATGCTGCGGAAGCGGCGGGTTTTACCGCGAAAGATTCGGATTTGACCGGACCGTTTGCGCGTTCTTTGAAGAATTTGGGAGCGACTTTCGGGAACATCGCGTAGGTCAGCGTGTCTTCTTCACTGCCGTCGCCGCCGTTAGTCTTCGATTCTTCAACCATTTTATCCCATTCCATCGGAATGAGGTCGGCCGGGCGGCAGGTAACGGGAGCGTCCATATTGTTCTGTTTGAGCGCTTCTTTCAGCAGATCCGCGTTGACGGCGGCGGGTGTTTTTCCGTATTTGCCGGTTACCAAATCGCGCGTTTCCTGCGTCAGTTTGGCGTAGCGGCCGAACAGGACGTTGAATACGGCCTGCGTACCGACAATCTGGCTGGTCGGCGTAACGAGCGGAATATAGCCGCAGTCTTTCTGCACGATCTGGATTTCTTTCAGTACGTCGTCGATTTTGTCCGACGCGCCCTGTTCTTTCAGCTGATTTTCGAGGTTTGAAAGCATACCGCCGGGAACCTGGGACGCAAGAATGCGCGTATCGGCGCCGAGGAAGCTCGATTCAAATTTTGCGTACTTTTTGCGCACGTCGCGGAAATAGGCGGCAATCTCAAGCAGCGTATTCAGGTCGAGACCGGTATCCAGTTCGGTACCTTTGAGCATTTCAACGACCGTTTCCGTCGGGCTATGGGAAGTTCCCATCGACATGGAAGAAATGGCCGTATCTAAAATATCCGCACCGGCTTCAGCCGCTTTGAGCAGCGTCGCAACGGAAAGACCGGTCGTCGCGTGCGTATGGATTTCAACGGGCAGATCGACTTTCGCTTTGATCGCCTTTACCAAATCGTACGCTTCGTACGGTTTGAGCAGACCGGACATATCTTTGATGCAGATCGAATCCGCACCGAAATCCGCATAGGACTTAGCCAGGTCGGCGTAGATTTCTTTCGTGTGGTACGGAGTGGTCGCGTATGAAATCGCCATTTGTACGTGTTTGCCCGTTTTTTTTGCAGCGTCGGTTGCACGCTTCAGGTTGCGCGGATCGTTGCACGCATCGAAAATGCGGAATACGCCGATACCGTTGCGGGCGGCCGCTTCGACGAATTTATCAACGACGTCATCCGCGTAATGGCGGTAACCGAGCAGGTTCTGTCCGCGCAGCAGCATCATGATCGGCGTATTGGGCAGCGCTTTGTGCAGTTTGCGCAGGCGTTCCCACGGATCTTCATTCAAAAAGCGGATGCAGGAATCGAACGTAGCGCCGCCCCATCCTTCCAAACTCCAATAACCGATTTTATCGAGTTTTTCGCAAATCGGAAGCATATCGGCAGTCGTCATGCGCGTCGCGTGAAGCGACTGATGCGCATCGCGCAGTACCAAATCAGAAATTTTAACTTTGTTAGCCATTTGTAGTTCTCCTCGTCTTAATTACTCTGCTTTTCACGCACGGCTGCGGCAATAGCCGCGATCACCGCATTGTCCTGTGATCTTCCGGCTGCAGCAGCAGGAGCCGCCGATTCCGCAACATCCTTATCAAGCTTCAATGCGTGAATGATCTTGTGAGCGACCGTCATGCAAATGATGAGAATAATAAGGAAGGAAAAAACGACACCCATTCCCAGCAAAGTCAGCGTAAGACTTTGACCGAGCATATCAACTATTGTCATATGTCCTCCAAAAAAATAACCTGTATATTATTTAAGTATATAAGAAAGAAATGTTTTATTCAAGATATGAATACGGAGCTAAAACGTTATTATATAAAAAAGCGGACGGTCTCCGTCATTCATCGGAAAACGGTCCGCAATTTTGTGCCGAACGCTCTTTTCAGAATAAATCGTTCATGCCGTAGAGCACGCCGGACGCGAGGGAACCGTTTTCGAGCGCCAGAGAAAGCCGCTCCAGCGCGTGCACCGCGCCGTACGCGAAACCTTCGCGGGAACGCGCGGTATGCGTCAGTTCTATCGTATCGGCGGCGGAATCGAAAAACACCGTATGCGTACCCGGCACCGAGCCGACCCGCGTACTCGACACGTGCAATTGCCCGGCCTGCGGTTTTTCGTGGAACGCGTCCGTTACGATCTCCGTTTTGTGCGGATCGGCTTTCATCACGCGGCGCGCTATTTCGAGCGCCGTTCCGGACGGACTGTCCGCCTTGCGGATATGATGCGCTTCCCAAATCGCCGTATCGTATTCGTCGAACCGGGAAAAAAGCCGGGCGGCTTCTTCCACGATCCGATAAAACAGATTCACGCCGACGGAGAAATTCGCCGACGTCATCAGCGTGCCGCCGCATTCTGCCGCCAGAGAACGGATCTCATCTTCCTGATCCGACCACCCGGTCGTTCCCACGACGAGCGGCAACTTGAGCGGCAGCAGCGCCGTAATATTGCCGACGACGGCGCTCGGATGCGAAAACTCGATAACGCCGTCCGCCCCGCTTTCCCGTACCGCGGCTGCAAGCGCGGCGCCGTTTCCGGCGGGAATCCGCACCGAAGCGTCGGCGGCGAACGGGTCAACCGTTAAAACGACTTCGTGTCCCGCTTTTTTAGCACAAGCTTCAATCATGTGCCCCATCTGACCGTATCCGACAAGCGCCATTTTCATTTCGCAGTATCTCCGTTTTTCCCGAAATACGCCGCGTGCAGCGTGCGTACCACCGTATCGGCTTCGGAATCGTCGCAAATCATGCTGATATTCACTTTTGAAGCCCCTTTGCTTATCATCTGCACGTTGATACGTTCACGGGCAAGAGCCGCGAACCCGTCGGCAATAATCGAACTGGCGCGGGCGGTGTCGCAGATAACCGTTACGATCGCCTTTCCCGTTTTGCATTCGGTCGCCGCCACTTTCTGCACGTCGGCAAGCAAGCCCGACAAATCCGCTTTCGTGTTCACGGTCAGGGAAACGGACACTTCGCTCGTCGCAATCACGTCGATGCTGATGTTCCACTTGAGAAACTGATTGAATATATGCGCCAAAAAGCCGGACGCGCCCAGCATACGGGTAGAAACGATATCTATCAGCGTTACGTGTTTAACTGCGGTAATCGCCCGGACGGCGGCCACCGGCCCTGCGTGATTTTCTACGATGATCGAGCCGGGCGAAGTCATATTATACGAATTTTTAACGCGGACGGGCGTTCCCGACTTGCGGCACGGCATCATTGAACGCGGATGCAGCACCTGCGCGCCGAAATACGCCAATTCGGCCGCTTCTTCATACGTTACTTCAGGAACCGGATGCGCGTCTGAAACTACGCGCGGATCGGCCGTTAAAATGCCGTCGACGTCTTTCCAAGTCTGCACTTCTTCGGCAGCCATCGCGGCGCCGATCACGGTCGCCGTCAGATCGCTGCCGCCGCGGCCGAGCGTCGTAATATAGCCGGACGGATCTTTGGCAATGAAGCCGGTTACCACGGGAATTTCGGAAACGGAGCCGTTCCTGTATCCGTTCAGCGCGGCGGGAATGGTCTGCCACACGTCGTCGAGCAGTTCGGCAGCCATAAAATTGGAATCGGAAACGATGCCGACGTCCCAGGCGTCGTAAAAACGGGCGGGAAGGCCTATGGTATTCAAATACGCCGCCGCCATACGCACGGAAAGCCGTTCGCCGAACGACACCAAATAATCGCGGGTACGTTTGGTCAATTCGCGCAGCATTGAAATGCCGGTAAGTACCATTTTCAACTCGCCGAGCAGCGCCGCCGCATCCGTAAACGGAATTTCCAATGCTTCAGCCGTATCCTTGTGAAGCTTTTCGATACGGCTGATGTCGACTTTTCCCGTTACCGCAAGATCCGCCGCTTCAAGCAAATGGTCCGTCGTATCTCCCATTGCGGAAAGGACGACGACAGGTTTTTTGTCGGCATATGTCTTTATGATAGACGCAACGTGCCGTATCCGTTCTGCATCGGCAACGGACGATCCGCCGAATTTCATTACAATCATGCGCGTATTGTAGCAAAATAAGGCACCCGTTGCAATATACAACGGGTGCGGACGGGTACGTGCACGGCGGACGCTCCGCGCGGTAAAACGTTACAGCTTATACCGTCCCGTTGAAATAGTATGGCCGTCGCTGTAAACGTCGAACCAGATTTCCTTGTTTCCGCTCAAATCGAGCGCACTGTAAAACTCGGACAGATTCGTTACCTTTTTGCCGTTTACCGCAGTAACGACGTCGCCGTTCTGAAGACGCAGCGCGGCGGCCGGAGATTTCGCCATCAAATTGGTTACGACGACACCCTCCACGTTCTTTTCGATTTTAAGCTGCTCACGCAGCGAATCGTCTATCGGATACGCGATAAAACCGGGCCACAGCTTCGTGTTGTTTGAAGCGATTTCGTTATCACGACCTTCGATCTTGACTTTAAGCTGCATTTCCTTGCCGCCGCGCAGGACCGTGAACTGGGCGGTTTCACCCACGTTCAAGTCGCCTACTTCGCGCACGAGCTGATCGACGGTTTTAACGTCCTTACCGTTCAAGTTTATGACGAAGTCGCCGGCCTGCATTCCGGCTTTCTGCGCCGGAGAACCGATGAACACCTGGGAGGCGAACGCGCCGTTCCGTTTTCCGACGCCGAGCGATTCTTTATACGTATCGGTGATTTCCACGAGCGACACGCCGATCCAGCCGTACGTCACTTTTCCCGAATCGATAAAATCGTCGATCGCCTTTTTCACGTTGTTGATCGGAATGGCAAAGCCCAATCCCTGCGAGCCGCCGGACTGAGAGGCGATCCAGGTATTGATGCCGATAACTTCACCGTAGATGTTCACCAGCGCGCCGCCGGAATTGCCCTGATTGATCGCGGCGTCGGTTTGAATGAAATCGCTGATATTGCCGATACCGTTGCCGGAACGGCCGGTCGCACTGATAATTCCCTGCGTAACCGACGAATAATAGCCGAGCGGAGTTCCCATTGCAAAACAGATGTCGCCGGGCTGCACCGTGTCTGAATCGCCGAGAACCGCAACGGCAATGTCGCCGTCTTTCGTTTCAAAGGAAACGAGCGCGATGTCTTTGCGTTCGTCGGCGCCGACCAATTTACCGGAAAAACTGCGGCCGTCGTTCAGCTTTACCGATATTTCGTTCGCCGAGCCTGCAACGTGATTGTTCGTCAGAACGTAATACGTGTCGCCGGTTTTGCGGACGATCACGCCGGAACCGAGTCCGGACTGTTCGTATTCGCGCGTTTCACCGTCGGATCCGTCCTGCGGTCCGAAAAAGAAATTGAACGGGAAACCGTCGAACGACGGCGTCTGCACGGTCTTTTTTTCAACGACGTCAATTTCAACGATACTCGGCAGCACACCGGAGGAAATTGCCCGGAATACGCTTTGTACGGCTTCCGTAACGGCGAGTGCGTCGGACGGAATCGAAACCGCGGAACCCGTATCGGCAAAAGCGGTGTTTGCCGATTTTGCAGAATCGGATGAGTTACATGAAAAAGAAAACAGTACGAATGAAACCAGAACCGCAGCGGCGGCCCCCGCAACGTACTTTGACCATCCTTTCATAAGATAAACCTCCAAACAATATGCAACTGCAGTTGAAATGATTGCACTCTCTCTTACATAAAATAATACAATCTGTTATATAATACAAATTCAGAGAAAGGTTCGTTACAGCAGTCGGTATGAAAAATCTGTTATATTTAACCGCGCAGCGTCAAAATTTCCGTATGATCGCGGAATACGGCGACCGTATGCTCTTCATGAGCGGAAACTTTGCCGTCCGCGCTCAGCACGGTCCAGCCGTCGTCGGCAAGTTCGACGTCCGCGCAGCCGAGGTTTATCATCGGTTCGATCGCGAGCACCATTCCCGGCTGGATACGGGGATTCGGGCCGCGCGACACGACGTTCGGAATGGACGGATCTTCGTGCACGTCGAGTCCGACGCCGTGCCCGCAGTATTCGTACACGACGCCGTAACCGGCGGCGTCGGCTACGGCGAACACCGCTTTCGATATGTCGCTGATGCGGTTGCCGGCCTTACACGCGGCGATCCCCGCGGCGAGACATTCGCGCGTTACTTCAACCAGCCGGCGGTACTCGGGTTTTACGTTTCCGACCATCACGGTAACCGCCGAATCGCTTATATATCCGTCCAAATCTATTCCCACGTCGAGCGACACCAAATCGCCGTCGTGAATTTTCCGTTTACGGGACGGAATACCGTGAATAACTTCATCGTTTATCGAAATACACGCCGCACCCGGAAAATCTTCACGGTACCAGGCGGGAGTACCGCCGTGCCGCGTGATAAATTCAGCGCACAAATCGTCCACGTCCTTCGTAGAGATGCCGGCGGCAACCTGCGGAATAACGGACGTATACATATCGGCCAGCAGACGGCAGGATTTGCGGATTCCCGCAATCTGAACGTCGTTTTTCAAACGGATCATATCAATACCTCACTTCCATATCGTTCACACTGAAACGGCTGTGCAGCACGGACGGAATTTTGACCGCACGGTCGAGTTTAACGGCTTCTTCCAAACAGATGCGGGCGGTATACGCGTCGTCCATGCGGATATACGCACCGGCCATTTTAACCAAAAGCGCGGCGTCGTCGCTGCTGCCCAAATCGAGTTCAAGCGCACGCTCCCACGCGTCGAGCGCCAGTTCGTCGGAAACCGCCCCTTCCAGTTTGTTCAGCAGTACACTGCGCGCGAGCAGCACCACTTCCGGAAAAAAATGCTTGAAATATGAAAAACGGTATTCCATCTCGACGATCTGTATCAAAAGCACCGCCGCGTCGTAATATTGTGCGCGCATGACCAATTCTTCACATAAAATAAAACCGAAATCCATAAAATCTTCGCGCGTCAGCCACTTTGCAAGTGAAAAATCCGCGTGTTCACTTGACATCCGCACGAATTCGGCGACGGCGTCGTCTTCGCGCAAGTGCAGCAAATCGAACAATATCAGTTTAGCGCGGCTTTCTTCATCCGGCCGGGCCGAAAGCCATTCACGGTAATCGAACGAATGTTCGCTGCGGAACGGATTCGCCGCCCTGCGGTGCGTGAACGACGAGTCGAAAATGGAACGCTGATGTGCGTCCGACAGTATTTCATACGCCCGCACGAGCCGGCGGAATTCTTCCGTTACCGATTCGGAAGACCGGGACGTGTCAGGATGCAGTTCTTTCGCTTTCTTGCGGTACGCGCGTTTTATTTCCGACGCGGAAGCCGAAGGCAGCACTCCGAGTATTTTATAGAAATCTTCCAAATTAATTACCGGAAAAGCTGGTATCAGCCGATTTTTTTGCCGACGTACGCAGCGTGATCGGCATTTTCAATAACGTCGAAGTAATCGATGACCATGCCTTCTTTTTCCATGGCGCGCATCAGATTTCGGCTCGTTTTCTGCGCCGAAAGACCCGATTTTACGACCAAAGCGCAGCCTTTTTTGCCGCTTACCGAACCGCTGTTTTCAAGCACCTCGGAAACTTTCGCAGATATTTTTCCGCCGATGATTCCCGTGCACGGGCAGACGACGGCGACGTATTCGTACGGCGTGATGCGGAACGAATCCGTATCGCGCGTACCGCTTACGACGTCTACCTGATGACCGTTTTTTGACGCCGCGTCGCTCAGTTTTTTCAAAATAGAAGAATGCTTTCCGTTTTCCGCAGAAAGGAAATGCAGTAATACCACTCTCATCTTACGCTCCTCAACTAGGCAAGTTTATACAGCTGTTCTATCATTTTTTCACGGACGACGAGTACGGAACAATGCGCGTTCGTAATAATCGCGAAGTTTGAGCTGGAAACGGCGTCGTGCTTTTCAATCGGAGCCGAATTCATATCGGACTTGTAACCGCCCAGCAAAATCAGGTTGGCTTTCATTTCATCCGCAGCCATAATGACTTCCGACCAGACCGCTCCCGTGCGCAGTTCCGTTTCGATTCTGACGCCTTTCGCTTTTCCCAAATTCGCAATATATTCCAAATACCGATTGCCGTCGGAACGCAGATTATCTTCGTACATGCGCCCCTCGTCCTGAACGAAAAACTTACCCAACGTAAGCTGTTTGATAGTGGCCGTGTCGACGACGTATACCGCTTTCAAATTACAGCGGTACAGTTTTGCCATAAGAATACCGTACTGAGCCGCATGTATGGAAGCTTCAGAACCGTTTATTACGATAATAACATTCTGAAAAAGCGGTTTTATCATTCTCTATCTCCTATTGCTGCGCCTGCCGCGCTTTTAAGGCTTTCAGGACGAACACGTTTTCGCGCTCGCGTTCTTCAAGAACGCCTTCGATATAGGTTTTCGTTTCCCTCGTCTGCGGAATGACCATTTTATCGAGCGCGTTTACGCGGCGCTGCGTTTTACGGACTTCGGTGGCAAGCCGCCATACGATGGTACGGATGGAAGCCATTTCGGTAAGCAGTCTGAGCAGTTCAAAAAAATCCACCATAACTTTATCCAAATCGGCGAACGATCCCAAAAACGAATAGAACAGTTCACGCGAAGGCAATTCAACGTTTATCGAGGAAAACCCCATACCTGCAATTGTAACAGGTTTTTCCGTAATTGTAAAATCATATTTTACCGCGTGCGAAATCCGTTCGACGCGGTCGCCGCCGACGGCCATCAGCATGTTTTTGAGCGCAGGATATGCGGACTGAATCGTCTTATCGATGTCGCGTTCAAGCAGCTTGACTTTTTCGACCATGCGCATCAATTCCATAACGAGAATCTCGCGTTTCTGTTCGAGCAGGTCGTACCCGTCTTCCGAAACGGCGAGCTGCTCTTTAACCATGAGCAGGTTCGATTTTGTCGGTGCGATATTCAGCTTGGCCATACGGACGCCCTCTACGCTTCAGCAGGAACGGCGGCGGCCTTTCCCAGATATTTGTCGATCATTTCAGGCTTGATGCGGTACAAGTCGCCGCGCGGCAAAAGCGCCAGCATTTTCCAGCCGATATCGAGTGTCTGTTCGATAGAACGGTTTTCAAACTCGTTCTGCGTCAAAAATTCGTTCTCAAAACGTTCGCCGAACTTCAGATACTGCTTGTCGGTATCGGACAATTCTTCTTCGCCGATAATGGCCGCCAAGTTTCGGATGCTCTTCACTTTGGAATACGCGGCGAACAGCTGACTTGAAACGTCTTTGTGATCCTCGCGCGTCATACCTTCACCGATACCGTCTTTCATCAGGCGCGACAAACTCGGCAGCCCCGCAACCGGCGGATACATACCTTTCTGCGACATTTCACGGTCGAGAACGATTTGTCCTTCCGTAATGTAACCGGTCAAGTCGGGAATCGGATGCGAAATATCGTCGTTCGGCATCGTCAGAATCGGAATCTGCGTGATCGAACCTTTGGAACCTTTGATTTTTCCGGCCCGTTCGTACAATTCGGCCAAGTCGGAATACAGATATCCCGGATACCCTTTGCGGCCGGGCACTTCGCCGCGCGTAGTGGATATTTCACGGAGCGCTTCGCAGTAGTTCGTCATATCGGTCAGCACGACCAGAACGTGCATACCTTTTTCATACGCAAGATATTCGGCGGCAGTCAGCGCGCAGCGCGGCGTAATGATACGCTCGATAGACGGCGCGTCGGCCAGCGACTGGAACATGACGACGCGCGACAGAACGCCGGATTCCTCGAACGTATTGATAAAAAACTGCGCGACGTCGTATTTGATGCCCATTCCGGCGAACACCATAACGAACTGTTCGTCCGCGTTCAGGATTTTCGCCTGACGGATAATCTGGGCTGCCAGACGGTTGTGCGGCAGGCCGTTTCCGGAAAAAATCGGCAGTTTCTGACCGCGGATCAGCGTGTTCATACCGTCTATGGAGCTGACGCCCGTTTGAATGAAGTCGCGCGGATAGACGCGCGCATACGGGTTGATCGGGTTTCCGTTAACGTTGATTTTCTTTGAAGACACGATATCGGGATACCCGTCGATCGGCTTGCCCAATCCGTTGAAAATACGGCCGAGCAGACCTTCGCCGACGCGCAGTTCCATCGGCGTATCCAGGAATTCCACGCGAGTCTGATCGAGGTCGATTCCGGTCGTAGAACCGAAAATCTGAACCACCGCGTATTCTTCCGAAATATCTATAACGCGGCCGGTCCGTTTGTCTCCGCTGCGGCTGCGGACGGCGACGATTTCACCGTAAAACACGTTTTCGCTGCGGCGGACAATGATAATAGGACCGTCGACCGACCGTACGCCTTTATATTCTACACCTCTCATGCGGTTGCCACCTTTCGATACATTCTTTCAACGTTTCCCAACTGTTCGTCGAGATGACTTTCAATTACTGAAATCATATCGAGTTTATCGTTCGGAACGGACGTTTTGATACGGACGATCTCTTCGCGAACCGGCAGCGACGTTACTTTTATAAGCGGAGCGCCGGCTTTTACCGCCGCGAGCGATTTCCGGTAATACGTCATCATCAGCTGTAAAATCAATATCTGTTTTTCCGGAACCGAGTACACGTCGATTTCGTCGAATGCGTTCTGCTGGAGAAAACCGTTTTTGATCATTTCGGCAACCGTCAGGATGAGCCGTTCGCTGTCAGGCAGCGCGTCGGGACCGATCAGGCGCACGATCTGCTGCAACCGCTGTTCGCGCTTGAGCAATTCGAGCGCTTCAAGGCGGATGCTCGCCCAGCGCGGATCGAGTTTGTCCCACCAGGCTTTCACTTCTTCGGCATACTCGGAATACGACTCTATCCAGCCGATAGCCGGATAATGGCGCGCATTGGCCAGCTCACGGTCGAGCGCCCAAAAGCAGCGAATAAACCGCTTCGTGTGCTGGGTAACCGGTTCAGAAAAGTCGCCGCCGGGCGGAGAAACCGCACCGATAACGGAAACGGACCCTTCTTTGCCGCACAGCGAATTGACGCGGCCGGCGCGTTCGTAAAACTCGGCGAGCCGGGTCGGCAGATACGCGGGAAACCCTTCTTCCGCGGGCATTTCTTCCATACGGCCGGAAAGTTCGCGCAGCGCTTCCGCCCAGCGGCTCGTGGAGTCCGCCATGATCGCGACGGCCATGCCCATGTCGCGGTAATATTCGGCGAGCGTGATGCCCGAATACAGCGAAACTTCGCGCGCTGCAACCGGCATGTTCGACGTATTTGCAATCAAAATAGTGCGTTCCATCAGCGAACGCCCGGTGCGCGGGTCGATCAAAGACGGGAATTCGGTGAGAACGTCGGTCATTTCGTTGCCGCGCTCGCCGCAGCCGATGTACACGATCAAATCGGCGTCGCACCATTTGGCAACGGCGTGCTGGGTCATCGTTTTACCCGTACCGAATCCGCCGGGAATCGCCGCCGTGCCGCCTTTGGAAAGCGGAAAAAACACGTCGATAACGCGCTGCCCGGTAACCAGCGGTTCGGTTACCGTCATTTTTTGCGCGTACGGGCGCGGTTTCCGCACCGGCCAGTACTGGGAAAAATATATTTTTTCACCGAGTTCGGTCTGAGCCGCTTCATCGTCGACGGTATATTCGCCCGCCGGAACGATCGATTTCAAAACCCGTCCGCGGACGGTCGGCGGCACCATTATGCGGTGCGTAATCGACGACGTTTCCTTGACCGTTCCCAGCACCATACCCGGAGCGATCGCGGCGCCCGCGGCGAGTACCGGCTCGAATTTCCATTTTTTGTGCGTATCGAGCGGTTCGGTCCGCTGACCGGGCAGCAAAAATGCGCCGCCTTCGCTGAACATGGCGGCAAGCGGACGCTGTATACCGTCGTAAATGGTGCCGACCAAGCCCGGTCCCAAACGGACGGAAAGCGGGCGCTGATTGCAGACGACTTTCTCACCGACATGCATACCGGTGTCGTCTTCATATACCTGAATGGTCGCGACGCCCTCTTTCTGGCGGATAATTTCACCGATCAGTTTCGCTTCACCGACGTCGACCACATCGTACAAACCGCAGCCTTCAAGTCCCTGCGCGTATACGATGGGACCTGAAATACGGGTTATTTTACCTTCTATCATTGGGGAAGCCTCCCGCAAAACAACGTTTCGGCAAGTTCAAAACTATGCGTATCAAGAATTTCCTCAACAAGTTCGTTGAGCGTTACCCGGCACCGGATCGTTTTATCTTCGGTTTCCAAAACGATACCTTCGTGAATCTCCAGTCCGGCGACCGAATCGAGCGCGGTTTCTTCAAACGGAACCGCCTTACAGCCGAGAATTGCATCCGTTCCGAATTCAGCCGCGAGCAGCGTACGCGCGGCGGCTTCTTTCATCCCGAAAACGGAAGCGTTCAAACGCGTGCCGGCGACCACCGGCTTAAAACGTTTGAGCAGTTTTCCGATCAAATACAGCCGTTTATCCTCGGATAAATTCCGCAAATACGCGTTGATCGCGGAAACGACGGATTTACCTTCAAAAGATACCAGAAAACGTTCTTTTTCAAGCGGAACGGATGAATCGGCATCCTTTCTGACTGCGGCGAGTTTGTCCGCGTACACAGTCTTTTTTTCCTGTGTTACCGCGGCAATACGGACTGCAACGTCATCAAGTATCTTTTGACACTCGGCGTCGGTATTCGCGAGGATACGCTCGGCCTTTTTGCGGGCGTCTTCGTGTATCTCTTTATCGAGGATTTCTGTAGAACGCAATTCTTCCATAAAAACTACACCTTTATTTTAGACATGAATACCGATCGCTTCACGGATAGCGTCGGTGAGCGTTTTTTTACCTTCAAGATGACCCTGAATACCGGGTATTTCGACGATAAGCGGATACGATCCGCTCATCTGCCATTCCAGAATTTCATCTTCCAGCATGACCGACACTTCTTCCGTCAAAATGAGAACTTTCGGTCTTTCGGTAACGACGGACTCGCTCACGGTGTCTCCGCCGCGGCCGGTAACCCGGTTGAACGCTTCAAGCGCCTCCTCCCGGTTTACCGCGACGCTTCCGGCAACGCCGACGAGACCGAAAGCGAGAACGAGTTCCCGCTCCGCTATCACATAATATTTCACGGTATATCCGAACCTTGAAAGAATTACAGAATGATGATCAGCAGTGCGACCAGAAAGCCCCACAGACAGATACCTTCCGCAAGACCGACGAACGGAAGCGCTTTACCGGAAAGTTCGGCGTTTTCACTCATCGCGCCCATTGCCGCGGCGCCGATTTTACCGACCGCCATACCGCCCGCGATACACGCAAGCCCGACGGCAAGACCGGCGGCGATATATTTTACCGCAGACGTATCAGCCGTACCCGCAGCTGCCGCATCACCGGAAGAAGCGAAAACACCTGCGGCGGCAAAACACAGCATGGCCGCGGCAATAACCAAAAATTTTCTGTTCATTTTCATACGAAACCTCAACTTTTCCGACTTAACGGATAACAGTCTATTTATCTGCTTTATACCTGAAAGAGAACGGCTGGAATTCCCGTCCCGTTTCGGTAAAAAACTTCGAGAAAAACTCGTAATACTGCAAGCGGATGACCTGTATCGCAACGATCATTCCTTCAAGCACGATAACGATCACGTTGCCGAACAGCGAAACCGCAAATCCGCCGGCTCCGCCGATCAGATCGGTCATCGTAAATATGATAAACCCGAGAACGGCGTGAGCGAGCGCAAACGCGCCGACACGCAAAAAACTGACCGAATTGGAAAGATAACTGGAAATTACTTCAAGAATCTCCACCGCACCTTCGATAACGCTGATGCCGAATCCGTTTTCAAAAACGGGGCGTTCGCCTTCTATCAGCCGTTCAAGCGGCGTCGCCATAAACACGCCGAACAGCGTTACGCCGATCACCGTCCAATCTGCCCAAAACGGCGGAATCTTGAACGCCGCAATGCGAACTGCCATAAAAACGACGTACCAGAAAAACAACGCGCCGCTCAATCCCGTTTTGCCGAACAGCGCCTTACCGGGACGTTTGAGCGTAAACTGGTTGACGATATTGATGATAAGCCCTATCGAGTTGATAATGAAACCGACGGCGAGCGTGAACGCAAAAAACATGAACAATTTATCTATCGCGCCGGAACTCGGCATCAGATGCAGAATGTGATCGCGCGGCTCGCCGAACAAACCGGACAGAAACCGGCTGAGCGGCACCAGCACTTCGCCGTTGCCGAAAAACTCGCCGTTCAAAACGCCCATCACCGTACTGCTGCACCCGATCGCGACAAAAATGAGACCAAATTTATTCCAGGCGGGAAACCATTTGATAACGTTCGCCGTCAGCAAAATGCCGATCAGCACGAACACCAATCCCTGCCCCGCGTCACCGAACATGATACCGAACAGCAGCGTAAAAAAGAACGCGACCAGCGGCGTCGGGTCAATCGTGCCGTACAGCGGCGAACCGTAACTGAACACGAGCCGCTCGAAACTGCTCACGAATTTACCGTGTTTGAGTTTAACGGGAACCTGTTCGCGCCCGTCGCGGATGGAAGGTACTTCACCGGGCTGATACAGCCGGATGGCGATGCGGCCTTCGGTCAAATCGTCCAAGTCTTTCATCATCTGCCGGGAATCGGCCGCCGGTATCCACCCGGTGATCCGATACACCAGCTGCGTGGCTTCAAGTTTATCCTGCACTTGCTGCACCTGCATACCGATCGAAAAACATCCGAGCAGCCGGCGCAGCTGCGTACAGTGCGTTTCCGCGTAATTTTTGCGTTCGGCGACGATATCGGCGAGCAATTTTTTCGTTTCTCCGCTCTGCACTTTCAGACTCGCGAGCACGTCGTCGGGAATCCCCTTAAAATCCTTGGCAACTTCAAGCGGTACGAAACCGTATTTTTTGAGTTCCGTGTCGAGTGCGAACCGTCCTTTTTTGGAAGTAGCCGCCATGATACGGGTTTTGTCTTCTCCGAGCGGTACGACCACCGCGCGGCCGCCGACGTCGAATATCAGTTCGTCAACCACGGCCGGATCTATTTTACCGATACGCAGACTCAAAAACGACAAATGATCGAGTTCCGCGTACGGCACTTTCAAATTGGAAAACGCGAGCGCTTCCGAATAGGCGTCGCCCACCCGTTTTGCGTTTTCAGAAGCGGCCGCTTCACGCTGGCGCAGCGCGTCGATACCGGCAAGCAATTTTCCGGCGGCTTCAAAATCGTCGTTTGAAGGCAGTCCCGCGTCGGGAGCGTAGGATTCGTTATCGGGAAGTCCAAGATACGTACGGGCAAGCTGCAGTTTGTCGAACAGTTCTTTGGAAGGATTCGCCGAATTCGCACTGCCTTCGCCCATGTGCGATTGGAACTGAAAATTTCCCTTTTTTCCCAGAAATTCAATAACGCGGCTGATATCTTCTTTGAGAATCATCAATTCTATAAGCCGCATTTCCGTCGTACGTGCCATATATCCCCCAAACGATTAGGACTGCGCGTCCGCAACTCCGGCAAAATGCTTCACCTGATCTTGAGACACGTTCAGGCGAAGTCCTTCGGCCGCAGTACGGATACAGTCGAGTTCGTACTGTTTTATCTTAAACCAGGACACCAGCACGCACGCCGTAAACGGATGCTGATGAAACTGGCGCAACGCTTTTCTATTGAGCGCGGTCTTCGCGGATTGCTGTATCCAGCGGGGATCGGCTTCCCAGACGACGCCTTCTTCATGCAGATTCAAAAAACCGGCGTATTTCCAGTTTTCCCATTCCGCGTATGAATCGACCGCAAAATCGAGCATTTTCACCGCAGGACCGGAAAGCGGATCCTGCGCCAAGCTGCGCGCCGTTTCGGCTCCTCCGGCCGAAGCGAGCCGGTCGAGAATGCGTTCGTTCGACATACCGTAATACACTTTCAGGCGCAGCGCCCAGATAATGTTGTACATGACGATTTCGTCTTTTATCAGGGATTCCACCGGACGGCGTTCGGCTGCCGGAAGTTTCCGGATACTCGCCCACAGCCGCCGGATATACTGCAAGTCGAGCTTCGTGTCCAATTCCTGCTGCCGGCTGAATTCGGGAACCGAATCGTACCAGGAAACGGGAGAACCGGCGGTAATCGCCGCGATATCGGGCCATTTCGTATAATCGAACATGCTGAATTCGCCGATGTCGGCGAGCTGCGGCATAGTCTGAGCGTGAGAAGAAGATTTATTGACGCTTAAAAACGCCGCGATGTCTTTCAGATTGTCGTAGTCGTAAAACCGCACCAATTCGACCAACACGCTGTCGGGTTTTGAATAATTGCGGAGCAAAGACGTATAATCGCACAGAAAGCGGCTTTCGGCTTCCTGTTCTATTTTTTTTGCGAGGAGCACTTCGGGAACCATCGGGACTTCGGTTTTAAAAACCAGCGTCCATAATTCCGGCAAAGAACGGACTTCAAACAACTTTGCCGCGCGGGTGCCGATGAACGATTTTGCAAGCATACCGCTTGCCTTTGCATATATGAAAGCAGCTGCTCCGGAATGATCCATACGTTACTTCCCGTACCGGTTATTCGGTAAACAGCAGCGAATCGAGCAGCGCGCCGAACGAAACGGGATCCGTTTCCGTTGCGTCTACGGTGTTGCGATATTCGTGCATGATACCGGAATGATTTTTTTCGATTTCCGCAGCGGCGGCCGCGTATTCGGCTTCAAGCCGGCGGATAAGCTGTTCGTATTGCGTTTTATATTCGGCGTCGGCTTTGGCGCGCGCTTCGGTGAGACGCCGGTCGGCTTCGGTCTGCGTATCGAGCAGCAACTCCGCTGCCTGATGTTCTATATTGAGCAGATGTCCTATTACATCGGTTTCTGCCATAGCAACCTCCATACGCAGCAGTATTTTGCGGCAAACGCTTTGTTATACTGCTGCCGTTACCGCATCTTCAAAACGGACGAGCGTATCGTACACGTCCTGCGGTGTAGTTTTAGAAAGAATTATATCGACGAAAGACGGGTCTTCCAAAATCTGTGCAAGGCGTTTAATGACTTGCAAATGATATTCGCATTCATCCCGTCCCGAAAGCAACATGAAAATGATCCGGACGGGAGCTTTATCCAAAGAATCGTATTCGATTCCGCCGCGCGAAATACCGATGGCACCCTTTACTCCGGAAACACCGGAACAGATACCGTGCGGAACCGCTACGCCCCTGCCGATTCCCGTACTGAGCTTAGCTTCGCGTTCCTGAACGGCTGCGAGTGCTTCTGCACGGTTCAAGCCGGGCTGAACGGCAACGAGCGATTCGACAAGTTCTTCAAAGACCTCGTCCTTGTCAGTACTTTCCAAACTGATGTTTACGGATTTCGGATCAAAAACTTGTCCAAGAATCATCACACACCTCTATGCACTGCTTATTCGGCAGGAGAAATTTCAGCAGGCGCCGTACCGGAAGCAGCGGCTTCGTCCAGCCAGAAACCTTCCGAAGCGGAACCGGCCTGTTCCTGCTGTACGGCAGAATCAAGCGATTTTACGGACGGTGCTTTATTGATCAGCGCCAAACCGAAACTCGAAAGGAAAAATAACGTAACGAGGATGTACGTCGTTTTGGTCAACACGTTGCCGGAGCGGGAACCGAACGCAGCCGAATTTCCGCCGCCGAAAAGACCGCCCATACCGCCGCCTTCTTCGTTCTGAACGAGAACGATACAAACCAGCAGAATACAAATTATTACAAACGCAACCAAAAGGATAATACCGATAGCACCCATTGCAGATTACTCCATTTAAAACAAGATAACGAATCAGAATACTACTCTAAATAATACTTTTATGCAAGTGCGTTGAAGTACAAGAGTATAGTAGATTCCGCAAAAAAAACGGTCCGTTCCGCGGAATCTACGGTGCAAAAACTAGTACGTTTTGCAGATGGGTTCAAACGTTTCGACTTTCAGCGCGGCACCGCCGATCAGTCCGCCGTCGACGTCGGGCTGCGCGAGCAGCGCGGCTGCGTTGGAAGCGTTCATCGAACCGCCGTACTGAATGATGGTCGCTTCGGCAACCGATTTACCGAACATGTCGGCAAGCACGCCGCGCGTAAACTTATGGATAGCCTGCGCGTCGTCGGGAGTAGCGGTTTTACCGGTACCGATAGCCCAAACGGGTTCGTACGCGACCGTGATTTTTTTCATCTGTTCCGCGCTGACGCCCGCGAGCCCTTTGCGGGTCTGTGCTTCACAAACGGCTTCCGCTTTACCGGCTTCACGTTCTTCCAACAGTTCGCCGATACACAGCACGACGTCGAGGCCCTGTTCAAGCGCCAGTTTAACTTTCTTATTGATCATCGCGTCATCTTCTTTATAAATATGGCGGCGTTCCGAATGGCCGAGAATAACGACCTGAACGCCCAAATCTTTGAGCATAAGAGCGGAAACTTCACCGGTATGCGCACCGGACAATTCCGTCGACATATTCTGAGCACCGAGCAGAATATTTGAACCCTTCACAACCTGCGCAACCGCATCGAGATTAGTGAACGACGGAGCGATCATGTATTTATTTTTTCCGTCTTTTAAAGCTGAAACAAGACCAGTTGCAAGCTCTACCGCTTCGCCCTTGATTTTGTTCATTTTCCAGTTACCAGCAATATAATATTGTCTCATAGCAGAACTCCTATTAATACAGTATAGCTGATTTTCAGTATTGATTGCAAGCTTCTTCAAATCTGCCGTTTTTCTTGACAACGGCTAACTACTCATATATTATTATATATATTCTGATTTCAGCCGGCGCTTTCCGCGGAATTACGCGCTGCGGCGCCTATGGATAAGGATTTTATGGATTATACGATCGGGATAAGCTCAAAAAAGGATCCTGAACAGGCTGTTGCAGAGGCAGTATCGGGATTCAAAAGCCCAAAACTTATCATCTTTTTTTCGCCGGTTTCATCTTTTAAGACGGCAGCGGCAGCGTTGTCTGCCCGTTTTCCGTCTGCGGAAATAGTCGGAACCACTTCCCATTATACCTACGGCAACGATTGCGTGCATACGGATTCGCTGTGCGCGTATGCGTTCAACGACGGCATAGTCTGCAAAGGCGGCGTATTGGAAGAGATCAAAAGATTTCCGCTCAAATACGCCCAGCGCGTGGAAGACTGCATTTTAGCGCTCCCGTCCATACGGAATTGTATCTGCCTGGAATTTACCAGCGCTTTTTCTTTAAGCGAAGAATTGGCACTCGCCGCGTACGATTCGATATGCAGCAGATACGGAATACAGGTTGCCGGCGGAACGGCGGGAATGAGCTGGGAAGAAGCCGCCGCTGCCGGGGTATCCTACGTATCGTACAACGGCGCCGTCTACACGGACGCAAGCGTGTTCGTCTGCATCCATAACGAAGGCGGCAAAATAGCCGTGTTCAAAGAAAATATTTTTTTGCCGGCGAACCGCCGGTTTACGGCAACGTCCGTAGACGTAAAAAACAGAATCGTCAGGGAATTCGATCACAGACCCGCTGCAGACGTACTGGCGGAGGAACTTAATTGTACGATCCAGCAACTGCCGGACAGGCTGACCGCGCGCCAGATCGGACGGGTGGTCAACCACGACGTTTTCATCACTGCGTTCGATCGGGTCTATCAGGATAAATCAGTTTCATGGAGCGCGCGCATTTACAATCACACCACGATGCAGCTGCTGCAGTCCGGAAATTATGAAGTGATCACCGACGATACGATCCGTGCCATTAAGGAGGCAATTCCCGCGCCGTCGTTCGTTTTCCTGATACATTGTCTGGCGCGAACGATTTTTTACGAACAGGAACGGTATTTGGAGCGATTTAACTCGAAATTCAGCACCGCGTTTTCCCCGATCGCCGGATATTCATCTCTCGGCGAACAACTCGGGAAAATTCATCTGAATCAGACGCTGCTGGCGCTCGTTTTCGAGTAAGGTTGCTCAGCCGGTATGGATCATATAAAAACGAACGTCATTTTTACCAACGACCGCTGTATCGGCTGCAACCGCTGCATATCGGGCTGCCCGATTCCCGGTGCGAATATCGCACATTACGAAGACGGCGTAAACCGTATCGTCGTGGACGACGGCAAATGCATCCATTGCGGCAACTGTCTCGCGACTTGTACGCACGGCGCGCGCGAATACATCGACGATACGGATTTTTTCTTTTCCGACCTCAAAGAAGGCAAAAACATATCGGTCGCCGTCGCGCCTGCGTTTTATATCGATTATCCGGAACTCGCACCGCAAATACTCGGGTATCTGAAATCTATCGGCGTGCGCAGTATATGCAACGTGAGCGCGGGTGCGGATATCGCGACCTGGACGTACGTTCGGTATCTGACCGAACATCCCCGCACCGGCGGCATAACGCAGCCGTGCGCCGCACTCGTAAACTATATGGAAAAGCAGCGTCCCGATTTGCTGCCCCGGCTGCTGCCCGTGCACTCCCCGCTGATGTGCCTTGCGATTTACGTACGCACCTACCTCGGCAATACAGACAGTATCGCGTTCATCAGCCCGTGCATCGCCAAAAAAGACGAAATAGATTCGCCTGAAACCGGCGGGCTCGTCCAATACAACGTAACGTTTGCCCATCTGCTCGCAAAACTGGCGCAGACGGATCTCAGCGGATACCATGCGGAACCGGACGTAAAAGATTCCGGAGGCGGAACGATATACCCGCTTCCCGGCGGCCTCAAGGAAAATTTGGAACAGTTTCTTACCGACGGTTATCTCATACTGCCGCAGTCGAATCTGAAACAGCTTTTGCCCGGGGCCGAATCGCCGGCCGAACTGCTTGAAGACTCGCAGAATCCGGTTATTCTCGAAATCATGCAATGCGCTCACGGCTGCCTGTTGGGAACCGGTGTTGAAAAAGACGGCTGCACGCTCGCCGCGATACTGCGGCAAACGGAAAAACTGCGGCACCGATACGCGCAGTCAGATTCGGCGAACGGTGCGTTCGACCGGAACCTTTCGCGCGCGCAGCGCCTTGAAAACCTGAACGCACGGTACCGTAACTTGGACGTCCGGCTTTTTATGCGCACGTATGCGGAGCGCTACGAACAGCCGTTTGAAATTCCGGAAGACACGATCGAAGAAATTTTTACGCAGATGCATAAAAACACACCGGAATCCCGAAACCGCAACTGTCAGTCCTGCGGCTACGATACCTGCCGGCAAATGGCGGAAGCGGTTGCCTGCGGCTACAACACGATCAGGAACTGCGTGCAATACGAAAAAGACGAAAATCTCCGGCTCTACACGACCGATCCCATAACGGGTCTGCCGAACAAATACCTGATGCACAAAGAAACCGACACGCTCATCCGCGAAAACAGGCTGAGCGCGTATTCATTCGCATACTTCAACATAAAAGACTTCGTACTCATCAACAACAGGATCGGCTTCGACGGCGGCAACAAAGTGCTCGCTGAATTTGCACGAAAAGCGGGGCTGCTGCTTGAACCGGAAGAAAGGCTCTTTCATACCGGTGCGGATAATTTTATCGCCATCCTGAAAAAAGAACGGGTCAATTTCGTCATATTTTCGCTGAATCACATACAGCTTGAAACCGCATGTGCGGAAGAAGAACGGCAAATTGCGCTGCATATCCGCTGCGGTATTTACAAACCGGACGGAACGGAACAGCGAACGGAAACGATCGTAAACCGGCTCATTTCGGCGTTCATGCTCACCAAAACGAATAAAAATCAGGATGTCGCGCAATACGACGAAACGGTCAGTACGGACGTCGTGCATACGATGCTGATGTCGCAGCAGATACCGCAGGCGCTCGCCGACAACGAATTTTTCGTCGTATATCAGCCGAAAGTAAAATTGGAAAGCCGGACGTTGACCGGCGCGGAAGCGCTGATCAGGTGGAACCGCGGCGGACGGATCATTTCTCCCACCCAATTTATCCCGATCAGCGAAAAAACGGGTATCGTGCGGCGGCTGGACTTTTTCGTCCTGAACCACGTGTGCAGTAAATTGGATCAGTGGCTCAAAGCCGGCGTGCAGCCGGTAAAAATATCGGTTAATTTTTCAAAACTGCATTTTTCACAGCCGGACATCGCGCAACGCATCTGCAACGTTATCGATACGTGGCAAATACCGCACGATTTGATCGAAATTGAATTTACGGAAACGCTGTATACGGACGCGCAGCAGAATCTCAAAGAAACCATGCAGCTTTTGAAACGGGCCGGCATATCGTCGTCGATAGACGATTTCGGGAGCGGCTATTCTTCGCTCAGTCTGCTGCAGAATCTGAACTTTGACGTACTGAAACTCGATAAATCGCTGATAGACACCATATTGCCGAACACGCAGGCCAAAACGGTAGTGACCAACGTCATCCGCATGGCGAAAGATTTGCACATGGACGTAGTCGCCGAAGGCGTCGAAACTCGGGAAACGGTTTCCCTTCTGACTGAATTGAATTGCGACATCATTCAGGGATTCTTTTTCGATAAGCCGCTGCCCGAACCGGAATTTGAAAAACGGCTCAAACAGAAGCACTATCCGCACTAGCCGTACAAACCGCGCTAGCCGCATAAATCACGCTAGCCGTACAAACCGCGCCGCCCGTGCCGGCTCAAATCAAACCCGCGTTTTCCAATTCCCGAAGCGACAATTCCCGGTACGCGCCGTTTTCAAGCGCCGGATCGAGCAGCAGCGCGCCGATTGCAATGCGCTTCAAATACACCACTTCGTTGCCGGCCGCGGCTATCATACGCTTCACCTGATGGAACCGGCCTTCCGTAATTACCAAAGAACATTCGGTGCCGCTGAACCAATGCAGATCGGCGGGTTTGCAGTCGTATTCGCCGTCGTCTCCGTCCGGCGCGATGTGAATACCGTCCGAAAACCGGCGCGTAATGAGCGGCTGCGCTTCGTCGGGAACGCAGTTTTTGAGCCGGATCGTATACGTTTTGGTTACGTGCGTTTTCGGAGAAGTCAGCCGGTGCGTCAGCGTTCCGTCCGTCGTCAAAAGCAGCAGTCCTTCCGTATCGATATCGAGACGGCCGACCATATGCAGGCTGCCGCCCAAAAATTCCTGCCGGTACGAATCGTCCAGCAAATCGAACACGGTCCGGTGCAGGCCGTCTCTGGCCGAACACACGACGCCGGCGCACTTATTCATCATAATATAGATATGGCGGCGCATCGGCACTGAAGAACCGTCAACCGTCAATTCGTCGGCGTCGGGATCGACGTGAACGTCGGGACTGACGCAGACGGTTCCGTTGACCGCCACGGAACCCGCATGCAGCAGTTTTCTGACGTCCTTTCGGGATCCGAATCCGTGATGCGACAATATTTTATCCAAACGCTCGGTTTTCATGCATACCTCTTTTCAAAACATCTTTTTTCTTATACACTTATGGAACATCATTCCATTTCAAGGTATATATCGTATGTCAGACCACAAAAACCAGTCCGGCCAGGAACCGTCCGTATCGGCGGCGGAACGGACGATGCTCATACTGGAAACCATAGCCGGTTCCAACAGATGTAATCTGGAAGAACTTTCCGCTAAATGCGCGCTGCCCAAGGCAACAGTGTACCGTTTTTTGCAGACCCTTGCAATGCTCGGCTACGTCCGCCGCGATGAATACGACCGGTATTCGCTCACGCTGAAAATGTTCAGCGTCGGTTCGCAGGGACTTGAACAGACAGATCTCGTCAGCGCGGCAAAGAGCGCCGCCCGGCAATTATCCGAGTTTACCGGCGAAACGGTTCACGTTGCAAAACAGGAAGGAAACAGCGCCGTATATATTCTGAAAATGGAATCGAAGCACACTATCCGAATGTATTCGCGGGTCGGCAAACATATTCCCCTTCACTGCACGGCGATGGGAAAACTGTTTCTCGCCTACATGCCGCAGGAAGAACGCGATATGCGTCTGGAGCAAATCACCGATGAAACTACCGGACAATTCACCCGCTACACGCCTCGGACGCTTTGCACGCAAAACGAATTGCGCGCGGAACTCGAACACATCAGGATACGGGGAATTGCGCGGGACAAAGAGGAACACGAAGAAGGCATTACCTGCATTGCGGCGCCCGTTTTCGAGCACGGCGGACAGATCACCGCAGCCGTTTCGGTTTCCTTTCCGCTGTTCAGATTCGATGAAAACCGGTTGGCAGAATATACCGGTGCGGTAAAAAAAGCGGCGGAAGAAATTTCCCGGAACTGCGGATATACCAAGCGGTAAAACCGATATATCCGCACGGGCGGACTCTACACGTCGGCCTGAAACTACACGCGATCTTCCATCGGAACGAACGCGCGCTCCTGCGCGACGTTTTTATACGCGGGGCGGTAGATCCGTCCGCCGGCGATCACTTCTTCAATACGATGGGCCGCCCAGCCGGCTATCCGCGATATGGCGAAAATCGGCGTGTACAGTTCGCGCGGAATGTTCAGCATCGAATACACGAATCCGGAGAAAAAGTCCACGTTCGTACAAATCTTTTTATCGCCTTTTTTTTCTTCGGCAAGCACTTCCGGCGCAAGCTGCTCGATAGCGCAGTACAAACGGTATTCGTTCAGACAGTTCTTTTCCGCAGCCAATTCGGCGGCTTTATCACGCAGCAGAATCGCGCGGGGATCGGAAACGGTGTAGACGGCGTGTCCCTGCCCGTATATCAGACCGGTACGGTCGAACGCTTCCTTGCGGACGATTTTCCGCAGATATTCACGGACTTCTTCCGTATCGGCCCAGTCTTTTACGTTCGCTTTGATGTCGTCCATCATTTCCATTACTTTCATATTCGCGCCGCCGTGCCGGCCGCCTTTCAGGGAACCGACCGCCGCCGCAACCGCCGAATACGTGTCGGTATCGGTGGAAGACACCACGTGAATGGAAAAAGTCGAATTGTTTCCGCCACCGTGCTCCGCATGCAGAATCAGCGCCAAATCGAGCACGTCGGCTTCAAGGCGCGAATACTTCTTGTCTGGCCGTATCAGGCGCAAAAAGTTTTCGGCAGTGGAAAGCTCCGGCACCGGGTTATGAATGTACATGCTTTTACCGTCGTAATAACGGCTTTTCGCCTGATACGCGTACGCGGCGAACGTTGAAAAGCGCGCGATCAGTTCGATACACTGCCGCAGGATGTTCGCGATCGACCGGTCTTCCGCCGACGGATCGTACGAATAACTGGCCAGCACGCTGCGCGCGAGTTTGTTCATGATATCGGGAGACGGCGCTTTCATGATCATGTCTTCGGTAAAGTTGTCGGGAAGCGCCCGCTTTGATCCCAAAAACGTCCGGAATTCCGTCAGTTTTTCACGGGTAGGCAGCTCGCCGAACAGCAACAGATAGACCGTCTGTTCAAAACCGAAATCATCGTGGGCAACGGTGTCCCGTATCAGATCTTCGACGTTATATCCGCGGTAAATCAGCTTTCCGGGAACGGCAACCTTTTCTCCGTCCACAACGTCGTAGCCGACGACGTCGCCGATTTGGGTAAGGCCGACAAGTACGCCGCGGCCGTCGGAATACCGAAGTCCGCGTTTTACGTCAAACTGCTGGTACAGTTCCGGATCAATCGGATCGTTAAGTTCCGCCAGCAACGACAATTTCTGTACGGTCAAATGTTCAAAGCAGTCGGACAAGACGGCCTCCCCTCGTGTCGATGTATAATTATACACCAATAGTGTTTAAGATTTCATAATTATACAATAAATGCAAAACAACATCAAGTGGCAGCGGAATCGAACAGCAAACCGCACGCATTTCGCAAATGCTCAGGCAAATCTATTTCAAAAACGTTTTTATTTCCGGCAAGCGGGATCGTCAGTTTTACCGCGGCAAGCTGCAATTTTCTGATTCCCCTGCCGGAACGGAACAGCTTGTTCAGCCGAAAATCGCCGTATTTGTCGTCGGCAACGATCGGACAGCCGGCCTGGGCAAGATGGATGCGGATCTGATGCATCCGGCCCGTACCGAGTGTCAATCGCAGCAAGGAAACCGGAACCGTCTGCACTCCGTCAAGACCGGGTGCGTCGGGGAACACGGTTTCGGCCGTTCGGCACACGACGTAATCTGTCACGGCGCTTTTCCGTTCGCCCTTGGTTTCTATGGGCGCCGTAAACGTCCCTTTTTTGCCCGGCGGAATGCCGGCACACAACGCCGCGTATTCCTTACGAACCTCGCCCGACGCGATCAGATTCGTCCAAACGGCCGCGGCCGCAGCCGTCTTTGCCAGAACGAGCAGACCGGCAGTATCCTTATCCAGGCGGTGAACGGGATACACTTTATACCCGACCTGTTCGGACAGCAGCCGATCGAGCGAAAAACGGATGCCGGCGCCGCCTTGAACGGCGAGTCCGCACTTTTTATTTACAATGATAATTTCCCCGTTTTCAAATACGACCGGTAGCATATTCATGCGCAAAAGTATAAACTGGAACATCGGAAAAGGCAAGCGATTCCGGTTGCAGGAGCACGCATGAAAAAGCATTTTTTACGGTATATAATCGCGTTCATACTGGCCGCCGCGGCGCCGTGCGGCGCGTACGCGGAATTGTTGTACTCGCCCACGTACGGATATTCGATCGATTTGCCCGAAGCGTTCGCACTTTCGGACGCGACGCAGGACGGAACCGGCTATCTGTTCGATCATACGATCGTACAGGTGCAGGTGACGCTCCGCATCTACCCCGCCGCAGCGTACGATAACGCGAACCAGACGCTTTCCGCCGTTTTCAAGAAATTGTCCGCTCAAGGAGAAATAACGCCGGTTTCGTGGCGGAACGCGGACTGCGTGCTGGCAAAGTTCACGATGCGGCTCTCACCGCAAAAAACCTCCGCAGGCTGGGCCGTATGCGCGGCGCTCCCCGAATCGAAAGGGTATCTTACGCTGCTCGCATATGCCGAAGACGAGGCCGCCTACGAACAGTTCATTTTATCCGTCGTAGATTCAATTTATATAGACCGCGGAAGTTATTACGAATGCGGCCCGGTTACCGCGTTCGCCTTTCCGGGCAGTTCGCCACAGGAAATCACCATGACCGTTGAAGGCACGCCGATACGCGCGGTCATCGACGCCGAAGACGCGGAAGCAAATAAATTCGTCATCGACCGGGAATACGGAGTACTGAGCTTATACGCCGATTCCGAATACCGTTTTGAAGCGCGGGACCGCTATTACCGGCAAATTTACCGCGACGCGTATAAACGGCTTAAAAAACCCGCGTTCGCGCTGTACGCGGCGCTCAGCGAAAACGCCGCCCGGCAGAACCAAGCCCAGCCGGAAGCCGCGCTCGCACAGACGCTGCTAAGCTGGGTCCAGACGTTTCCGTACGACCGGGATTTTGCCGGAAGCGATTTTTCGCCGCTGCCGGCCGTGCTTGCAGGCAGCACAAGTTCGGATTGCGACAGCAGAGCCCTGCTGCTTGCCGTTCTGCTGCGGCACATGAATTACGATACCGTCATGTTCGTTTCCGACGCGTACCGGCACGCGGTGCTCGGAATCGCACTGGATCTGCCGGGAGCAAAAATAACGGTGGGCGAAAGGCCGTATCTGCTGGCGGAAACGACGGCGCCGGTCTCGCTCGGACTTATCGCGCAGGATATGGCTCAAACGGAGCAGTGGCGCCCCGTTACGTTCGACCGATATTAGCAGCGGAACGTCCGGCCGGCGGACGGTGCAACGGCATGCCTAAAAAAAAACCGTAAGATCCTGCAAGGGAGCTTACGGTTTTCTTTATATATGAGACAACTTAGTAGCGATAATCGTTGTAACCGCCGCCGTGGTTGCTGTTACGATCGCCGTAACCGCCGCCGTTGCTGCGTCCGCCGAAATCTCCGCGGGGACGTGACGTACGGGGTTTGTCTTCTGCAATGTTTACACGAACGCGGCGTCCGTCTACTTCTTTACCGTTCATGTCAGCGATCGCCGCATCAGCCGCTGCGTCGTCAGCCATTTCGATAAATCCGAAACCTTTTGACTGTTCTGTAAATTTGTCTTTGATTACGACGGCAGAAACGATTTCGCCATACTGTGAAAAAGCACTGCTCAGAGTGTCTTCCGTTGTCCTGTAGTTCAGATTTCCTACATAAATTTTCTTGGACATTTTAATTCCTTTCGCCGCTTACCGCGGCAGCATAATATACCTCCCGACCGCCGTAAAAGACGGGCGGGTTTAACTCCGTTTTCATACTGAATCTGAACAGGAAACACACAAACCGGCAGGAAATCGCAAGAACAATATTCGACAGGATGGGTTCATTCAGGAACCATGTAAGATAACGTAATTAAATTCAGAATACAATGAAAACAGATTGATGTCAAGCAAAAAAAGCAGTATATTTTACATATGATACAAAATTCTATTGCGGACGCGGATCTCATCCGGCATCTGGACACGCTGGAACACGACGGTATGTCCGTATTCGTCATGGCGGACGGTAAATTCCGCGGGGCGTTTTTTAACGGCACCCGATTCATCAACCAAATGCGGGCAAATCATAAACTGGGTATACTGGAAACCATGATTCTGGGCCAAGCCTACCTTTGCACGGCGCTGATGATTCCGACGATGAAAGGCAGGGGCCGGCTGACGTTCCGCTACGATACGAACGGTCCTGCGGCCGGATTCAGCGTTGAGGCAGACAGCCGGGGCGCGGTTCGCGGTTACTTGCTTCAAAATACGATTCCGGTAGACAAACCGCTTGAAAGCTGGGATCTTTCACCGTTTTTCGGTCCGGGAACACTGAGCGTTACCAGATACAATGAAAACGACCGTGCGCCGCAGACGGGCAGCGTTGAAATCAAATACCGCAACATAGCGAAAGATCTGACGTGGTATTTCGCCCAATCCGAACAAATACGCACAGCGTTCAACACCGGCATCCAATTCGACAAACAGGGACGCGTCGTGGGAGCCGGCGGCATGTTTCTGCAGGCGATGCCGCCGCAAGGCGGATTTATGCAAAAAGAGGCGGAATCGGATGCACAAGCTTACGACGATCTGCTCGGCGCCGTTGAACACGCGTTTCAGGCCGCCCCTTCTTACGGCCAGTGGTTTGCGGAAAAAGGCACCAGAGACGACATTATTTACGGTTTATTCCGCGATTTCAGCCCGACGACCGTACTTGAACGCGATATCGTTTTCGACTGCACTTGTTCGCAGGAAAAATACCGGAACGCAATTCTTTCACTCGGGGCGGAAGAGCTTGCCGATATACAGGCGAATGATCCGGATCCGCTTGAAGTTATCTGTCATAACTGCGGAAGCATATACCGGATTCCCAAAAGTTCACTCGTCAAAGCGTGACACTGCCGTCAAAGCAGTAATACTGCCGGCGATTGCTCAGCCGCCGTGCGGTACAGTCTCCGCAAACCTACTAATTCTTGCTTATCATAATATATCCGAGCGGAAGCACCTGGCTGTATACGGGCGACAGTTCCGTATTCATACCGGTAGAAACGGCGTACGCCGCCACGTACCACGTATCCGCGCTTGTCGGACTCGCGGAATACGATACGTCGGAATCTCCCTGTGCCGGAACCGGAGCTGCATCGTTTTCAGGATAAAAGGAAAAGCCTTTCATCAGCGGCGTTCGCAGCGGAATACCGTAATCGGTGCCCCCTATCGTAACGGTGGCCGAATAGTCGTTTTCCGAAAACAAACGGATCCGGACGGACGTACTGCCGAACGATTTTAAGATCAGTACTTCATCCCCGATTTGCCCGGAAGCGAGCGGCGAATATTTCAAAGACCGCAGCCGGTTCATCGCCGCATCCGAGTACTGAAGGTTCACGCTGCTGACGGACGCCATGTCGCTTTTTACGAGCGATTCGTTGTTGTAGATTTTGTAATAGACCGCCGTTCCCAAAAAAACGTCGGCGTTGCCGGTATTCTGAACCGTATAAAAAGAAAAAATTCTGTTTTCCGGATCGACAGGTTTTTCGACATACGAACCGATGATCGGCGGTTCAAGATAATAATACGTATCAAGACCGCACGACCACAAGAAAAAACAAACCGGAAGCATTATTACAAAACAAAAAACATAATATACAGTCCGGTTTGTTTGAACAAACATTATAAAATCCGTCGTATTATTGGATTTTGCCTTCCGCACGCAGTTCTATCAGGCGGCTTTCGGCCAGAGACGTCCACAAATCGGAAGGATACGTATCATGCAGTTTTTCGTACTGCACCGCCGCGCCGGCAAAATCGTTCAAGGATTCTTTAATCCGGCCGATGCTGAAAAGCGTATGCGTCGTAAAATAAAAATCGTTTCCGGTCAGCGCCTTTTCGTAATACGAAACCGCATCGGAAAGATTTCCCAATTCTTCTTCACAAACCGCGGCGTTATAATACGCAAGCGGAGCGGTATACGATTTTTCACCGGCGCGGGCTGCGGCAAGCCAAGCTTCGGAAGCAGCTTCCCATTCGGAATCGTTGTAATACAATTCGGCAATAACCATATACGCACGCACGCCGGCAACGTTGCGTTTGTTTTTTTCGGCAAGCGACTGCAGCGCAGCCAGAGAATCCGCACGAACGGAATCTCCGCTGTCGGCGGAAGCTTGAGTTAATTTATACACGATGGCGTCGACTTCCGTCAAAGCCTTTTTATGAAAGGACTGCGTTACTGAAACGGAAATTCCGGCAGCAATCGCAATGACGATCAGCCCCACAATAATGCCAAGCAGCAGAACCCGGTATTTCGTAACGACGGCGCTGAACGTATCGGCAAAACTCTTTTTCTCTTCCTTATTTTTTTCAGCCATACATAACTCCTCTTAAAAAGCGGTTCCGCAATATACGCCGGTTTTCTTACCGAATATGCAATTCGTTCAATAACCGCGACACGTACGTCCGCTGGATTCCCAAAATTCTACCGGCTTCCGTCTGATTCCACGATGTCTCAGTCAAAATCCGGGTAACATACGCTTTCTTAAAACGGTTGACCGCCGCTTTCAGCGTCCGGTCGCCGTCTTCGCATTCCGGCATCATATCAGGCGTTACGGACGGATTCCCGCAGCCCGAAGGCGAAACGTTCAGACGCAAATCCGAAACCTGCACGAACGGCGGGTTACCCAGCACGCACGCACGTTCTATCGTATTTTCCAATTCACGGATATTTCCGGGCCAATAGTACGCGTACAGCGCCTTGAGTGCTTCACCGGAAAATCCCACAAAATTTTTCTTCGTTTCTCCGCCGAATTTTCTGCAAAAAAACAGAGCGAGCGGTTCTATGTCTTCTTTTCTGTCCCGCAGCGCGGGTACGTACAACGGCAGTACGTTCAGCCGGTAATACAAGTCGCTTCTGAACGTACCGTTTTTTACCATTGCTTCAAGATCCCGATTCGTCGCGGCCACAATCCGTACGTCGACGGAAATGGTTGCGCTCGAACCGACTTTTTCAAACGTTTTGGACTGAATAACACGCAGGAGCTTCGCCTGTAAATCAAGCGGAAGCTCCCCGATTTCATCCAAAAACAGCGTACCGCCGTCGGCCATCTCAAATCGGCCGACGCGGTCGGATACGGCGTCCGTAAAAGCGCCTTTTACGTGACCGAACAATTCGCTTTCCAGCAGAGACGGAGAAAGAGCCGCACAATTCACACGCACAAACGGGTTCATGGATCTTGCGCTTTTCAAATGCAGCTGTTCGGCAAACAATTCTTTACCGACTCCGCTTTCTCCTAAAATCAATACCGACGAATTCGTTTTAGCCACTTCATCGATCACTTTCAGCAAATCAAGCATGACCGGACTTTTCGCTATAAACGTATGATAATCCGATCCGGACGTTATCGTATTCTGTAAAACGTGAATTTCGTCCTGAGCGGTTCTGAACCAATCGGCATTCTGGTAGGCGACGCTCGCCTGAATGCTCAGCAGTTCAAGAATTTCAAGATCGCTCTGCGTGAACTTCTGTCCGTTCGTTCGGTTCAGCAACTCGATAACGCCGATGCACGTATTACGCACACGCATCGGAATCGCTATCATCGTTTTATTCGCGTAACCGGTTTTTTCCTGCACTGCGGAATAAAACCGCGAATCGTTCTGAACGTCGTTTACGACGAGACTTTGGTTATTCCGAAACACCCAGCCGGCGATACTTGCGTTCATATCGACCGGAATATTCTGTATTTCGGCACCGACCGGTCCCAACGCAACGACAAACCGAAGCGTGGAACCGCTCTTGTCCGCAAGCAGCAGCGACGATGATTCACACTCGACGAGACGCATTGCCGATTCCAAAATATACACCAGCAACGCATTCACGTCCGAATAGCTCGAATTTATCAGCGTATTAATTTCGATGAGCGTTTTCAGTCTATCTATTTCTAACGCGCTAGACGGCATGTATCACTCACCGAAATCATTTCAGCTGTTCTTGTTCTTCAGCAAATCACCGAGCGTGAACGCTCCGTCATCGTCGTCGTTGGAAGACGACATATACTGAGAAATTTCTTCACGCTGCTGCTTTTTCTTGAATTCCTTCACGGAAAACGCAACCTTCTGTTTCTCAGGATTAACATCGACAACGTATACGTTCACTTTATCGCCGACCGCATATTTTTTAACGGCTTCTTCATACGGTTCGTCGCGGTTGTCGCTCAGATTGGCTTTATTGACCAACCCTTCGATTCCGCCGGGAGCACGCACGAAAAGACCGAAATCGGTAATGGAAACGATTTCACCTTCAAGCGTTGAACCGGGTTTATACGCCAGACAGAACTGCTGCCACGGATCGTCCGAAAGCTGCTTTACGCCCAGCCGGATGCGGTGAGATTCGGGGTCGCTTTCGATAACGACCGTTTCAATCTCCTGTCCGACGGACAGTTCGCTTCCCGGATGCTTGACTTTTTTAGTCCACGACAGATCGTCCGCATGAAGGAAACCGTCGATACCTTCTTCCAATTCGATAAAAGCGCCGACGTTGGTAACTTTTACCACTTTCCGAGTCAAACGCGTACCGACCGGATATTTCTCCGCAACGGCGTCCCACGGATTGTTGGTAACCTGCTTCAAACCGAGCGAAACGCGACCGGCCTGAATATCGTATCCGAGCACCATGCATTCGACTTCGTCGCCGATTTTGACCATATCGGAAGCTTTATTGATCTTCTTGACCCAAGAAAACTCGCTGATATGCGCAAGACCTTCGATTCCCTCTTCCAATTCGATAAACGCGCCGAAATCGGTAAGTTTGGTTACGCGGCCTTTTACGACGTCGTTGACGTGATATTTGTCTTCAAAGTGCAGCCAAGGATCTTCACTGAAATGTTTTAACGACAAATTAATGCGTTTTTCAGCAGGATCCAGACGAATGACTTTGAGTTCGATTTCCTGACCTTTTTTGACGAAATCTTTCGGACGGGTAACGTGTCCCCAGCTCATATCGTTGATATGAAGCAATCCGTCGAATCCGCCCAAATCGATGAACGCACCGAAACTGGTAAAACTCTTTACGGCACCCTTAACGGTGTCGCCGATAGATATCGTTTCAAAGAATTTTTCACGATTCGTTTCCATCGATTCTTCCAAATACTTGCGGCGGTTGACGACGACGTTCGCTTTGTTGTCCGAATAGAGACGTTCGATATAAAATTGACTCTTAACGCCCAGAAGTTTTTCCGATTTTTCAACTTTCTGACTGTCGGATTGGCTGATGGGGAGGAACGCATGTATTCCGCTGCCCAAATTGACGTCAAAACCACCCTTCACAACCTTTTCGATTGTTCCTTCGATAGGAGTTTTATCGGTAAAAGCCTGGCGAAGATTTTTCCACAACTGTTTTACGTCTGCTTTTTGCTTAGAGACGATTACTTCTCCGTGCTTGTTCTCTTTGGTTACGAGAACAACAGAAACGACATCGCCTACGCTCGGCAGTTCAACAAATTCCGAAACCGGAATTTTACCTTCTGATTTATAACCGACATCGATAAAAACCTGTTCAGGAGTTACCTGAATAACAGTTCCGTCTACAAGCTGACCTTCTTCAAGTGATTCAAGACTTTTAAGATACTCTTCCTGTAATTGTGTCTGAATGTTTCCCTTAGTATTGAGAGATTCATCCTTTTCCACTTCCATCTGATCCATATTAAACCCTTATATGTGAATTTTACTAATTATTATCTCACAAACCTGTTCAATGGTCAAGTCCGAAGTATCAATATACACGGCGTCGGCGGCGATTTTTAACGAACCTTCCGCCTTGTTTTTATCAATTTCATCCCTTTTTTTTATGCTTTCCCTGATTTCTTCCAATGAAAGGCTGCTTACCCCTTGTTTAAATCGACGTTCCGCCTGTACGTCGATAGACGCATCCAGATAAAACTTATAGTCGGCGTCCGGAAACACGACGGTAGTCATGTCGCGACCTTCGCACACGACGCTCAGCGACCGCGTTATCTGCCGGATCTTATCGTTTACGATATGCCTGAGCGCGACGATCGCCGATATCTGCGCGGCGTGCGCGTCGACCGCGTCGCTGTGCAGCAGATCTTCCACGTCCTCGCCGTTTATCACCAGCCGGGAGCGGACGTAATCGATGTCGAGCGAACGGGCGAGCGCCAAAATCCGTTCATTATCGGATAAATCCGTTCCGGCGCGCAGCAGCGACAGCGTAATGCCGCGATAAAAACTGCCGGAATTCAAAAACGTAATACCGAGTTTATCGGCGATAAGGCGCGCGATCGTACTTTTACCGGATCCGGCGGGACCGTCTATGGCAACTACCATTCTATACTCCTATCCTCTGCATAATGCCAAAATATCAGCGACTTCCGCCGCCGTCAGATCCCTGAACTCACCGGGCCCGAGACCCTGTATGTTCAGGTTGCCGATTCTGATACGGACGAGCTGCTTTACGCCTATGTTAAACGCTTCAAACACACGGCGTATTTCACGGTTTTTTCCTTCTATCAAGACGATCCGCATTCTGCGGGAATTCAGCCGCTCAGCCGACTTGCATCGGTAAAAAACGTTGTCAACGCGGATACCTTTTACGAATTTCTCCGCAAGAGCCGGCGGTACCGGCAAACTGGTGTCGACGACGTATTCTTTTTCCATTTCAGAAGACGGATGTGATACCCGCGCGGCGAATTCGCCGTCGTTCGTAAACAGAACCAATCCGGCAGAAAACATATCCAGCCGTCCCACGTTGTACAGACGCTCCGAATAATGCGGTTCCAGCAGACTCGCGGCGGTTTGTCTTCCTTTTTCATCGGAAAGAGAACACACGAAACCGGCCGGTTTATTCAGCAGGACGTACCGCTTCGTTTCTTCGAGTGTAACGCGTTTTCCGTCGACGCAAACGGTATCGTCGGGCAGCACCTTCGTACCGGGAACCGTCACGACCGTTCCGTTGACCGAAACGCGGCCGTCGGCTATGTACGTTTCGCACGAACGGCGGCTGGCAACGCCGCAATGCGCCAAATATACCTGCAATCGCAGCGATTCAGGCTGCGATTGATCCGCAGAAGAATTAACGGGCAAGTTCAAACCTCTCGCTTTCAGTTTCATCGAGCCGCGGCAAATCGGCGATGCTGTTCAATCTGAAGAATTTCAGAAACTCTTTCGTCGTTCCGAATTGTACGGGTTTTCCCGGAATATCTTTTTTGCCGACTTCCTTTATCAGGTTCCGTTCTGTCAAAATACGTATCATGTTGTCGGCCGAAACGCCGCGGATCGCTTCGATTTCGGCACGCGTAATAGGTTGGGAATACGCGATGATGGAAAGCGTTTCCATCGCCGCACGGGACAGCCGACTTTCGTTCTTTTTGCCGTACCGTTCTTTCAAAAATCCCCACATTTCTTTTTTAGGCGACAACACCCAGCCGCCGGAAATACGCGAAAGTTCTATCCCCGAATCCTCGGCCGCATAGCGCGCTTTCAGCCGTTCCAAAACCTCGTCCACGACGTCTTTCGACATTTCGGAAATACGGGCGAGCGAATTTTCATCCTGAGGTTCCGACTCGAGAAACAATATCGCCTCTATCAATGCCGTTTCTTTTTCCAATTGAATCTCCATGTGATCGTTACTACCTCCCGCACCGCACGCAGTCTCGGCAGAAGGCGGAATTTGCGCAATCACCGCCTGAGCGCCGCCGCAGACTACGCCGCTTTGTACGGACAAATTTTTATATCTCCGAACATTCTGTTCTGATAAATACACGCCATTTTAAATTTCACCGCTTCAAGTACGGCCATAAAAGCGCATACGACGTCCATGATATTTCCCTTACGGACGATCAGATCCGTAAAAAAACATTCGCCTTTATTTTCAAATATTTCATTCATCAGCGTAATCTTTTCATTTACGGAAATTTCTTCATACATATCGAGAATCTTTTCCGACGAATACGCTGAAACCATATTTTTAAAGATTTTCTGCATATCCTGAAGCAGATCCCAGGTGTCGACACGTTCCCACAAACTGTCTTCTTCAAACGGCAGCACCCGCTGGATTTTTTTGCGTTCAAAACTCCATTCGGACTCGTCTTCCTTTTCTTCCATAAGCGCGGACAGTTTTTTGAACTTCTGGTATTCAATCAGCTTGTCAACGAGTTCCTGCCGCGGATCTTCCATTTCATCTTCTCCGAACGTTACTTCAACCGGCAGCAGCATACGCGATTTGATATACAGCAAATCAGCCGCCATAGAATAAAAGTCCGTCAGATTATCAAGATCGGGAGTTACCGCATAATCCAGATACTCCAGGAACTGCTCCGTTATCTGGGCAACGGGAATATCGTAAATATTCACTTCGTTTTTCTTTATCAGAAAAAGAAGCAAATCGAGCGGACCTTCAAAATCGCCCAATACGAAATTCCTGACTTCACGCGCCTGTTCGTCTATCGTCATTCCGTTTGCTGCCGTTACGTTCATATCTGCCTCCAAATCTGCGGAATTGATTTCCGGCCGGCGGCAGAACGAAGTGATAACGCGTATCGCTCGGAACTATATGCCGCCGCTCAGCCGGACTCCCTGATCGGGAAGTTTCCGCAGACACGCCGCGTAAAACTCCGTATCTATACTTTCGGCAGATTCCGCCAAAATCTCAAGCATCGGAATTAAAACAAACGCGCGTTCGGTAAGGCGCGGATGCGGCAGCTGCAAGTCGGGTTCGTTGAGGCGAACGCTGCCGAACAGTTCGATATCCACGTCGAGCGGCCGCGGGCCGTTTCTGAATTCAGCGGTGCGGTTGCGGCCGAAACGGGCTTCCACTTGATGAATGAAATCGAGCAGTTCGTACGGCGTGCCGTCGAAAAACCCCGCGACCGCCATATTGTAAAAATCGTCCTGTGCCGTATAATACATGGCCCGCGTCCGGTATACGGACGACCGCCGCAAAGACGATATTCGCCCGGAAAGCTGCGCACACGCGTCGCGAAGAATTTCGGCTGAAGATAACAGCCCGAAGCTCCGGTTTGAGCCGAGACCGAGCACGACGAACGTCGGTGCCGCGCGATTCGGCGAAAAACCGCTCGGCGAATCGGCGGCGACGACGCCGGAGAAACCGTCGCCGCCGGGACGATCACCGTTAAAGCCGGCGCGACAGCCGTCATCGGAAACGCCGCCGCCGGAGCTGCCGCTGCCGGAAGCGTTTCCGATCCGCGTGAAATCAAAACAGTTCATCGGGAATTACCGGCGAGGAATCGGACTTAGCCGCTTCCGCTTTTTTCAAAGCGGTTTCGCTCGGCGTTACGTCGGTTCCGGCAGATATTCCCGCAGGTTTCGCCGCGCTTTTTTTACCGCTTTCCTTGTCCTTATTTTTCAGCATCTGGCCGGGGAACATTTTTTCCCGCAGTTTCTGCTCAATGTCGCGCGTAAAATCGGTATTCTGTTCCAAAAACGCAATCGCATTTTCACGGCCCTGACCGACTTTTTCCGTTTCGGTCGTAAACCACGCGCCTTTTTTATCGATAAAGCCGTATTTTACCGCCGCGTCGAGCAAGCTGGCCGTAGCCGAAACACCCTTTCCGAAATAAATGTCAAGTTCGACTTTACGGAACGGCGGCGCAACCTTGTTCTTTACGATTTTCACGCGGACGCGGTTACCGACCGCGTCTTCGGCACCTTTGGCGTCAATCGACTCGATACGGCGGATCTCCAGCCGTATCGACGAATAAAATTTGAGCGCGTTGCCGCCGGTGGTCGTCTCGGGATTTCCGAACATAACGCCGATCTTCATACGGATCTGGTTGATGAACACCAGAATGCATTTCGATTTACCGATCGTCGCGGTCAGTTTACGGAGCGCCTGGCTCATCAGCCGGGCCTGTAGTCCCATATGGGAATCGCCCATATCGCCTTCGATTTCGGCCTGCGGCGTGAGCGCGGCAACGGAGTCCACGACGATAATATCGACGGCGCCTGAACGCACGAGACTTTCCGCAATTTCCAAAGCCTGTTCACCGGTATCGGGCTGAGACACCCACAGTTCGTCAATGTTTACGCCCAGATTTTTGGCATAGATAGGATCGAGCGCGTGTTCGGCATCGATAAAGGCCGCGATACCGCCGAGTTTCTGCGCTTCGGCAATCGCATGGAGCGCGAGCGTCGTTTTACCGGAAGATTCGGGACCGTACATTTCGATTATACGGCCGCGCGGATATCCGCCGATGCCCAGCGCCTCGTCCAGCAAAATGGAACCGGACGGAATTACGTCGAGCCCCGAAACGTCGGCGCTCGTTCCCAGTTTCATCAATGAACCGGTGCCGAATTGTTTTTCAATTTGAAGTCTCGCAGCTTCCAGTGCTTTGAGCTTTTCCGACATGTCCGCCGGCGGATTCGTATCAGTCGTCATTTTAGCCACCCTTTTCCTCCCACATACTTATTATAGGTGCAGACAAAACGTTTTTTACATTTTTATCCGATAAAATAAAAAATTATTTAAACGCGCGTTACCGAACAGCCGCACGCCTCAAAACCGGTACGCACTACCGGGAAAACGAGCGTCTTCAAACGGCCGCGCGTTACCTTACAATTTGTTTCCGTCCACCGGCTGATAGACCGATTTTCCGTCCATCGTCAGCTTGCCGTCGCGCAGGCGGATCCGCCCTAAAACCCTGAGCGGTCTCGCGGCGTCTATATCCATCGGCTCCGCAAAGACGAGCGGAACGATGCCGTCCACCCGTTTCTGGTTTTCATACCCGACGAGCAGATCGCACTGATAGGACGTATCGGTTGCATACACGTTCGTCACGCGGCCCGACCATACCACCCAGCAATCGGCGTACAGATACGGATCGGAAGCGACCTGCCCGTACGGATAATTATCCGAAACGGTGTCGAAGCCCGGTTCGCGCAGATACGACTTGAGCATCTGCGCGTTCTGCCGAACGAGCGCCGACGCGTTCGAGTTCAGGATACGATTGATTTCAACCTGCGCGGCGTTGTCGCGGTAATCCTGAAAATAAAGCCGCACCGAGTCGTATGATTCGGCAATCTGCTTCGGTGTCAGAATGTACCGATAGACGCCGCCGGATAAATCGTCTTCCAGTATATGAGCGCGGTCTTCGACGGTCAGCGCGAACGCGGATAAATCCGCGCGCGCCGGCGGTTTTAAAGCTTCCCGCCGAACGTATACGGCGACGGCGGCGGCCGCACACAATACGCACACGGCGCAGACGGTCAACCAAGCTGAAACGGCGGGCGGCACGCCCAGCGGCGGATAAAACCGCTTTATTTTCCCGGAAGAAACCCATTCCGAAATGGTGTCGGGATCTCCGTGCTTTCTGATAAAATCAAGCGCTTTCGGCGCGATTTTATTCGCCGGCTCGTTATCAAGCACTTCAAGATAATATTCAACCGCCCGCCCCGTATCGCCGCGGCGCAAAAACAGCGCGGCCTGAGCAACCAGCAGACGGGTGTCGAGCAGCTTTATTTTACGGGCAGCCTGCAGATACGTTCCGGCACCGCCGGTATCGCCGACATACATGCACGCGATCGCGAGTATGTAATAATATTCAAAAGAATCCCGATATTCAAGCTCGCACCCTTTCAGCAATTTGATGACATCCGAAAACTGACGTCTTTTCAGTAACGTGCGGGCGCGATGCAGAACGCCGTGCGATGCCATTTACTGCAGCCGCCTTATTTTTTCCAAAATGGCGTCGAGTTCCGCGTTCAGCCGGAGAATTTCGATCTGCTCGGCGCTTTCGGGATCCGATTCAAGCCGGCGGATACGCAGCAGCAAATCTTCAATATAAGCGGGATCGAGCTGTTCGTCGGTCAGCGCGCCGACGGTATACGTCGTGCCGTGCTCGTCCCGGTAGACGACTTCATCGTTTTCATTCAAATGCGAATCGGTCGATTCGGCCTCGCCCAGAAAACGGGAATCGGCGGGAACCTCTCCGGCGGCCGCCAATGAAATATAAAACCGTACCGAACTGCGCGTCATCGGCGTCAGCGATATGGGATTCCAGAAAATACCGGCAGCCGAATTATTGTATGAAAAAACGGAATTGAAACTTCTGCCGGTTTTAATAACCGGCTTCCACACCGTATCGCTCAGCACGTCCTTATTTGCAACCGAAACCGACAGCGGCACCGTAATTTCCGTGCCGTACACCAAAAACTGAACGGCATACTTTTCGTTCGCCGAGCGGAGCCATTTATCGGAAGCGAGCGTTTCCATATCGAGCTCCGCGTTCACCGCAGAGCGGCGTGCGGTTGAAAAATGGGTTCCCGTACTTTCTCCCAAAACGGTATCGAAGATACCTTTTACGGACACGAACTGCGCTTTTGAAGAAATATTGCCGACCGTAACGTCGACTTTTACGACGCTCCGCGAAATACCGTCGAATTCAGGACAGAACGAAAAATCGATCGCGATTTCGGCCTTTCCTTTCACTGTATACGTAAAACGCACGCCTCCTTCGGTTTCTTCGGCAATGCACGGCACCGAGGAATCGCGGTTCAATTTGTAAACGGTATTGTCGATTTTGACGGCAAAAAAGGAGGAAAGGCCGTTTTCATTAGCCGATAAAAACGACACCGGCTTTCCCGTACCGCTGTCGTAGCGCAGCGCGAAACTTCCTGCCGACTCTATCAATCGGACGACGAAATTTCCCTGCCGCTTTTCAACGTCGGCAAAAACCGCCGCAGCGAGTGTCAGCGCGCACACGGCGCCTAAAATCATCCGTTTATATAAAAATCGTACTTCCATACCTATTCTCCGTTTGAATTCTTATCCAAAAGCCGCTGCAGTTCGGCGGCTTTCCGCTTCAGCGCATCAATTTCCGGATACTGTTTTTGCACAGCAGCCGGAACCGTACCGAGCGCCGGATCTGCAGCGGAACCGACAGCCTGAGTCGCCGCCGCGTAACCGTCCGCATAACCGGCGGCGTAACCGTCCGTAAAGCCGCCCGCAGAAACCGCCGGCGAAACGACCGTTCCGGCTTCGGTCCGGGAACGGGCGGCCGCTTCCTGCACAGCGGTTACCGTTTCAACCGCGAGTTTTTTCGCTTCATCAGTGGAAGCCTGCAGGATTTCATTGATACGCTCGAGTTCCGCAACGCGCAGCTGCCCGTCGGCCGTTTTGCGCTGTTCTTCGGCAAGAGCGTCTTTGAGCTGCTCGTTTTCCGCCATAACGGTGCGCAGTTGCTCGCGCAATCCGATTTTATCTTCCGTCCGATACTGTTTCAGTTCTTTTTCATACGATTCTTTTGCAGCCAGATATTCTTCACCGACCACTTTCAGCAAATACAGCAATTTTTCTTCACGTTCGTACTGACTGATCGAGCGCAGCCGATTCTGCGATTCGACGGCTTTCGCATCCCGCGGAAAATCCGAAACGAGCCGCTCGTACAGCACTTTTGCCGCCGAATAATTATATTCAAAGAAAAACGACTCGGCAATCCAAAACAGCGCGGACGGATACATTTCGTGTGCGGGATACAAATGACAGAACTCGGTAAGCTGCGCGACCGCTTCGTCGTACGAGCCCTGATAATACAGCGCCCTACCGCGCTGATACAGCACGAGCGGATAGTAGGTTCCGCCGGGAAACAGCGTGACGAACCAGTCGCAGTCGCCGAGCGCGCCGCCGTAATCTTCCGCGAACATTTCCGATAAAATCAGCATGTACAGCGATTCTTCCTGCGGAGCGGCGACGTTTACCGCTTTCCGAAAAAAGAACAGGGCGGACACCCAGTCTTCAGCGCGGAACGCTTCGTATCCCTGCAGCAGCAGCGCGCTGCCGGCCGATTTGTCCTCCGGCACGCACAATCCCGCGGCGGATACGCACAAAACAAGCGCGCATACGAAAGTTTTTACCGTTCGTTTCATTTTATAACTCCCATCCGAGCGTACCGCTGAAAAACGCGGAACCGGACACGACGACGTCCGTTCCGGCATCCAGCACGGCTGCAAGCGTCTGCCCGTTTATTCCGCCGTCCGCGGAAATCAGAAACCCGTATCCCCGTTCGGCTTTGATACGCCGCAGTTCCGTTATTTTACGCGCACAGCCGGGTATGAACGCCTGTCCGCCGAATCCGGGATTGACCGTCATGACCAAAACCAAGTCGAGATACGGAAGGATTTCTTCCAAAACGGCGATCGGAGTAGACGGCACGACGGCAATGCCGGCTTTTTTTCCCGCGTCGTGGATGCGGCCGATAATCCGGTGATGATGCACCGTATTTTCCCAATGAAAGGTCAGGTAATCGGCTCCCGCCCGTATGAACGAATCTATATGATTTTCCGGCTGTTCGATCATCAAATGCACGTCGAACGGCAGTTCGGTATGCGGACGCAGCGCCGAAACGACCGGCTGTCCGTACGAAATTTGCGGCACGAACCGGCCGTCCATAACGTCGATGTGCACAAAAGAAGCGCCGCCTTGTTCGATACGTTTCAGCGCGGAATCAAGGTGCAAAAAATCAGCGGATAATAATGACGGAGCAAGCAACGGTGTTTTCATTAATATCTATAGTAACAAATGATACCGAAGTTGTAAATATCATTTTATTGAAAACACTTGCACGAAAAGCGCGCGCACGTTTTTTTTGATGAAAAAAAGATAAAAAAACGATAAAAAAAGACGGAAGTATCTTGACTAAACAACGTGAAACATACTATAAAATTACCCCGCTTTTCAAAAAAAATAAGACAGAACAATTGACTAAAGCCCGTTTATCAGTATAATAATTACAGGTAGTTATGAGTATCCAATCAGACCGCGGACTGCTGCAGGCATATGAATTTTTAAAAACCGGCGATCCTGCGCGCGCGAAACCGTTGCTGGAAGACGCGCTCGCCGACGATCTCGAGAACGGAGAAATTTTATTCACCGTCCGCTGCGTCAATTACTGGACGGACCGGATTGCTGATCTTGCAACGATGGATACGCCGTTTGAACGGGGTGAAAGTCTGATTCTGCATTGGAAACAGTTTATTACTATCGTGGGAAAAGACAGCCCCGCGTACGAACGCAGCATGTACGCCGTCCGTAAAGGGATTTTCTCACTGGCACTGGAAAATTATCAGGCACTGTGCAACGAACACAATCCGTCGCAAAAAGCCGAAATATTCAGAAAAACGGGGCTCTGTTATAAAAAATTGGGAGAATATGAAACGGCGCTTTCATATTTAGGCGAAGCGAATACGCTCGTATCCGGTTCGCCGCTCGTTCTGGCGGAAATGGCCGACTGCTACGCGTTATGCGGTCAGGACCGTAACGCGAAAGTATTGTTCAGGGAAGCTTTTTTTATCGATGCGCAGAAGATCGATATACAGTTTCTCGATTCGGAACTCATCAACTGCCTTATCGAATCGGTAAGTCAGAAAGGTTTTTCCGGAGCGGTAATGCAGGAATGGATACCCGTCTACGGCGTTCTGTACGGAGTGTTCAATATCAAACGCGAGCTTCGCGCTCAGGAAGTGGGACGCTTAAAACAGGCGATTTACGCGCTGGAAAACGAACTCAAGGACGCATCGAGCGAACCGGATATCGTTATTCCGCGGTTGATAAATCATTATTTCTGGCTTATCGACCATTACGTTACGGTAAACGCCGAGCGGGCCGGAATAAATGAAACATTGCTGAAAATCAAGCTGCTGGATATTGACGTGTACGATAAATATACCATGTAGCGACCGTACCGAATCTTATCGTTTACAGAACGGGGACATCGTGTTCGTTCCGTAAATCGGGGATATTTAAACGTAATCAATTTGCGGAACACCCCGCCCTTTGCAGGGATTTTTATAGGAGTATATATGTCTGAAGAACTTGTAAAATCTGTTCAGGATATGCTGAATGAAGAAAAATGGACGCGCGCCGCTATCAGTAATTATTCAAAGAACAATTTTATTGAACTTGCAGCCGTCGTAGAAAACGCACGCAATGAGAACTGCATCGACGACGTAAAAGCCGTGTGCGATGAACATCTTTCCCATACCAAAAACAGTATCATCGCATTGTATATCTCCGGTATGCTGGCTTTGAAAAAGGGTACGCTCGACAACTCCGCACTGGTTACGCTGATCACCATTTTCCAGGACAATCATAAATCGAACATCGTCACCTATTTGTGTGAAACGATTCTTGCCGACGATGAAAGCAATAAATTTGCCCTGCGGACGCTCGCCGACTGTTACCGTGAAGAAAGCAACGAAAAGATGTGGGACATCTACGAAACGATCGTCCGCATCGATTACGAAGAAGCGGATATCGCCAAAATGCTTGCCGAACGGTATGAAAAAGACGGCGACTCAGAAACGGCGATCGATTACTATAAAAAAGCGATTCTCCGATACATCAACAACGGCAGCAACTTCATGAATCAGATAAAGGAAATCTGGACGAAACTCGTCACCGTGATTCCCGAAGAAATCGATTTTTTCTATCTGCTGCAGCGCAAAATCGCCAAATCGATCAGTGAAGAAAAAAGCGCCGTTCTCATGCAGGAACTGTATGTATACTATAAAGATACGCAAGACTGGAATACCGCCATCGATATTCTGAAACTGATTCTGCAGATCGACGAAAAAGACGCCTGGGCGCGCCGTGAAATCGTGGACTGCTTCCGCGGAAAATACGCCGGACACAGCCAGCTCGACGACTATATCCGCGTTTCGAATTTGAGCCAGAACTGGCGCAATATTTTTGAGGCCATCTCCGACTTTGAAAAGCACATCGCGTTTGACGCGAAAAACTTCGTATTCCACCGGTCCTGGGGCGTCGGTCTTATCCGCAAGGTAACCGGCGACCAGCTGACGATCAACTTCGGCAAAAAATACGGAATGCACGAAATGTCGCTTAAAATGGCCATCAGCGCGCTGCAGCCGCTGACGGCGGATCATATCTGGGTGCTGAAAGCGACCAAACCGCGCGAAACGCTGGCAAAAATGGTCAAGGACGACAAAGCCTGGGCATTGAAAACAATCATCAAGAGTTTCGGCAACAATTGCGATTTCAAACGTATCAAAGCGGAACTGTCTCCGGCGATTCTGACGCCGGGAGAATGGACCAGTTGGAGTACGAGCGCCCGCAAAGTGCTCGATACGGATCCGACGTTCGGCGTCAACCCCAACGACATCAACATGTACACGGTTCGCGACCGCGCCATTTCCCAAGAAGAAAAACTGTCCAACGAATTCAAGGCGCAGAAACAGTTCTTTGCGCGCATCGATGTTCTGATGAAATTCGCGGCGGAAGCGGATACCGAATCCGAACTGTTCGCCGATATGTTCTCGTATTTCACCGGATATCTGAAATCGTTCAGCAACGTTACCGAACAGGTCATGGCGGCGTTCCTCGTCGTGCGCCGCATTTCGAGTCAGTTTCCGCACTTGAATCCGGGCATCAAATACACGTTCGAACAGCTTTTCAATGAAATTGAAAATCCCCGGGAAACGTATGCGGCGCTCAAAGATACCAAAAACACATCGCTGCGGAAAGATTTCCTGAGCTGCATCAAAACGCTGCTGCCGAACTGGGTGGACGTGTATATCGAACTGTTCCCGACCGTCCTGCAGGACGAAATGCTGGTAACGCTCATCAACACCGGGCACTTGGAACAGGTAAAACAGCTCGCCGCCGTCAGCTTTGAAGAATACCGGCTGTACCGTGAAGCGGCCATTTATTTCTTCCGCGAATGCAGTGAAGAAGATTGGTTCAAATCGGTCGACATTCCGTATGAAAAACAGCTTATCACGCTGATCCACATCATGGATCTGACGTACCGTGAAATTGCGAATCACGTCGATACGACTGAAAACCGCAAAATCAACCGTCAGATTCAGCTGCTGCTGTTCAAAAACGATCAGCTGCTTAAATACATTTTGGAAAACGACAAAGACACGATTACCCGCATGTACACGCTGGTCGACGACGTCAAAGATCTTGATCCGGCGATCAAAATGAACATCCGCAACAAGATTCTTGAAAAATATCCCGATTTCAAATTCTACGGAACGGAAGAAAAGACGGTTGCCCAGCAGGGACTCATCGTTACGGCGAAAATGTTCGAGCAGAAAAAACAGCAGCTTGAACACATCACATCCGTCGATATTCCCGCCAACTCGAAGGAAATCGGTGAAGCGCTCGCACAGGGCGACCTCCGTGAAAACGCGGAATACAAAGCGGCCAAGGAACGCCAGACGCTGCTCGCTTCCACTGCGACGAAACTGCAGGACGAGATCAACCGTGCGCGAATCTTCGACCCGACGACGGGCACTACGGCCCGCGTGTCGTTCGGTACCGTCGTAACGCTTAAAAACGACGTTTCAGGCGAATCGGAAGAATACACGATCCTCGGCCCGTGGGAATCCGATCCCGATAACAAGGTCATTTCCTACATGTCGCCGTTCGGAAACGCAATTCTCAACGCGAAAGAAAAGCAGGCGCTCTCGTTCGTAATCAACGAACACGATTACAAATATACGGTTGAAAAAATCGAAATGGCAAAATTCTAAGCCGATCCGGCTAGAACGGATCCGGATAAAATCATCCGGCTGAAACCGGAGCGCAGACAAAAAAAGCTGCCTTGAGTCGACTGCTGCGACTTTCGGCAGCTTTTTTCATGTCCGCGGCACGGAACGCAGTCAGCCGCACCCGCCGCCGATGCGCGCGGCGTTACACGTACACGTCGTCGTCCCTGCCCGAAATAACGAGCGTACCGTTTTCCCAGGCACGGCGCAGTATACCGAAAAACCGATTCGTCGCTTCGTCGCAATCGGTACGCCGCATGGGCTTTTTGATCTGTTCTTCTTCAAGTACGATATCGCCGCGCGTCTTCGATATATTGGAAAGGATTTTCTGTCTGAACGGTTCGGGTTTTCCGGCAATCAGATACGCGATGTCGCTTTCCGCCATAAGCTGGAGCTGCTTCTGAATATAGCGATCGTCTGCACGCACGACGTCGTCTATCGTAAACAGCCGTTCGCGCAAATCCTGTCCCAAATCCGGGTCTTCTTCAGCAAGAGACGAAAGGATGTCTTTTTCGGCATCGGGGCTCATACGTTTCAAAATCTCGGCGAGCGCACCGCGGCCGTCCAAAGAATCGGCGGCGGCAGTGTTTACGGCAAGCACTTTTTCATGCATGGCCTGATCGATGCGGCGCAGAATGTCGGGCGCCACGGGAGCGAGTTTTGCAAGCCGGCACACGGTATCTTTTTTATCGGCCGCACTCATGCGGTTTATCACGTCCGCGGCTACCGGCGGTTTCAGGCGGGACAAAACGAGCGCGCGCACCGGAGCGGATTCGTCTTTCAGCAGAAAGAACACGCGCTCACCGTCCATATCCTGCATATAATCGAAGGGAACGCCGTCCGCGAACGGCACCGTTTTTTTGAGCATCTGCTCGGCGCGGTCGGCTCCGAACGCTTTTTTCAGAATCGTGCGGGCCGTCGTAACGCCGCCCTTTTCACGCGAAGAATCGAGCAGCGTTTGAAATTCGGCAAGAATAACGGACGATTCGTCGGGATCGACACGGCGGATGGAAGCGATTTCGGGAATGATTTTTTCCGTTTGCTCCGGCGTTAAATGGGAAATGACTTTCGCCGCTTCGTCCACGCCGATGAGCAGCAGAAATTTGGCGACGCGCCGGTACATGTTTTCCTTACCGTCGGCGTTTTGCGGCGACACCGGCACTTTGACCAGTCCGTGGCGCGTGAAATCGCGAACAGGCTCGCCCGATCGGTGCGCTTTTGCCCGCGCATCACCGGGAGCCGACGCGGATGCGGGAGACGCCGCAGACGAAGTGGGAGACGCCGCACGGGGCGCAGATGACGCCGCAGACGAAGTGGGAGACGCTGCACGGGGCGCAGATGACGCCGCAGACGAACGTTTTTCCGATTCATCGAATATCTGCCCGATCTGTCGGTTCACATTTTGAAAAAGCGGCGCACGCGGGACGCCGTCCGGCACGTTTTCATCCGCAGATCCTGCAGGAGCGGCCGCGGCCTTTTTATACGCTTTTATACGGTAATCATGCTCGTTCATGTGATAAGTGTATCATTTTTACCGGCAGAGAGTAAACTATGAAAACTCGTAGTCGTTATGACGTAAGCCGCTATGACTTGACAAAATCCCGCCCGTTTCATATCCTATTAAAATGGGAAAAATAAAAAAACGGACGTACGTGTTTGTTTTCGGAACTTTACTGTGCTCTTTGATTTTCGGAACCGTTCTGGGGATTACCCTTGCAATTACTGTTAATACAATAAATACGGAAAATTTTACGGAATTTACGACTGCGCTTCCGACGAAACTGCTCGATATAAACGGCGAACTGATTACCGAATTCGCCTCGGATGAAAAGCGTGAAATCATCAGCCTGACCGCGCTTCCGCAGCACATGGTCGACGCGCTGGTAACACGCGAGGATCGTGTTTTTTACGAACACAACGGATTCAGCCTCAAGGCGATTATCCGTGCGTTTGCAGGCGTTTTGACCGGCCGTTCGCTCGGCGGCGGAAGCACACTCACTCAGCAGATCGCGGGAACCATATACTGCGACCGCACAGAAAAATCGATCACGCGCAAAATAAAGGAATTATGGTGGGCAATCCAAATGGAGCGCCGGTATTCGAAAGATGAAATCATGGAACTGTATCTGAACAAGATATATTTCGGCGGCGGAACGTACGGAGTAAACGCCGCGTCGAAGTACTATTTCGGACACGACGCGACGCGGATTACGCCGGCAGAATCGGCCATTTTGGTCATTCAGCTGTCAAATCCGGCCTATTACAATCCGTTCGATTATCCGAACCGCGCCATGGACCGGCAGCAGAACGTTTTGAGCGAAATGGTCAACGCCGGATATCTGACAAAAGCGGAAGCCGACGCTTCTTTTGAAGATTTTTGGCTCAATTTCGACTATACGCGCATCAATTCGGCGGCATATTTCATGCGAACGGATAAAGCACCCTGGTTCAGTGAATACGTGCGCCGCGAACTCGGCAGCATGATTTACGGTACGCAGGATATCTATACGAGCGGGTTTACCGTCAACACCACGCTCAACTTGAAAAATCAGGCCGCCGCGCAAAAAACGATGGATAAATACATCGCATACGCGAACGAATCTTATCAGAACTCAAGCGGGGCCCGAAAGAGCGACGCAGCGTCTACGTACATACCGATGACGGAACTGCTGTCTTTGGTGTTCAACCTTCCGCAGCTGAAAATTTCCGAACAGCGGGTGGAATCGCGCGCCTTATCGACGTACAATACGGAAATCAATCCGATTCTGGACGTCATGTCGCTCATGTTCGGTATTGAAGATCTGAAAATCGGCGTCATCAATAAAGCGAACGCGCAAATCAAAAAAGACAGCGGCAAAACGGTTATAGAAGGTACGCTCATTTCACTTGAAAACAGTACCGGGTATATTACGGCACTGATAGGCGGCAGTAAATTTGAAGAAGAAAATCAGCTGATCCGCGCGGTTCAGGCCAAAATTCAGCCGGGAAGCTCGTTCAAGCCGCTGTATTATTCGGCCGCGATCGATTCAAAAAAGTTCACTCCGGCCACTATCGTCTACGACACGCCGACCATTTTTTATAAAGAAGACGGCACTCCGTATATTCCCGAAAATTTCCGCGGTACGTGGGAAGGTTCCGTTCAAGTATGGTATGCACTTGCAACTTCGATGAACGTTCCATCCGTAAAAATCCTTGATGAAATCGGATTCGACGCGGCCATAGAGCGTTCGGTCGCATTGCTCGGCATTTCGGAAGCGGAATTACCCTCTCGCGGATTCAACCGCGTGTATCCGCTCGGGCTCGGCGTCTGTTCCGTGCGTCCCATTGAAATGGCTCGCGCGTTCGCCATTTTTGCAAATCAGGGAAAAGAGGTAACGCCCATCGCCATCCGCTCGGTTGAAGACAGAAACGGAAAAGTCATTCTGAACCCCGAACGGGAACTGCGTATCGAGCAGCAGCAAAAAGGCGACGCGATACAGGTTATCACACCGCAGAACGCGTTTATCATGACCAATATGCTTGAAAATACGGTCCGAATCGGAACATTGGCGCGCGGCGCGGGTTGGGGAACCCGATTTCGCTATACCGATAAAAACGGCAGAACGTACACGATGCCCGCGGCCGGTAAAACGGGTACGACGCAAAACTGGGCGGATGCCTGGGCGGTCGGCTACACGCCGTATATCACTACCGCAGTCTGGTTCGGCTTCGACATGCCCGGCCAGTCACTCGGACTCGAACTCACCGGTTCCACCCTTTCCGGTGTTGTCTGGGGCGAATACATGCGCATTGCGAACGAGGATTATCCCTACAAGGGATTTCCCGTACCGCAGACCGGACTGGTCAAAGCGGAGGTTTGCTCCGTTTCCGGCCAGATTTTGACGGCAGCGTGCGGCTCGCATAAAACGACGCAGTATTTTCTTGAAGGCACACAGCCGACAGCGCTGTGCCAGCTGCATATCAACAGGGAATCGGCAAGAACGGTAGGCGTAGAGCGGCTTGAACGGGAAAAATACATATCGGGAGAACGCAGAACTTTTTCGGTTGACGACTCGCCGCTTACCGTTGATTTATCGTTTTTGGAAGAAGACGTCGTTCCGGAAGGCTCCGGGCTGACAGAAGACCAAACGGCGACGGGTTTCCCCGGTTCGGAACAGGAGACTGCAAATAATACCGGTAATACCGCACCGTTGTATAACTATTTACTTGACTAGGTGTTATTCATAGCGTAAGCTATGTTCAGAGGGAAATATGCAAGTAAATATCGAGAATATTATAGTACATAAACGGGTGCGTAAAGATTTGGGCAATCTTGAACCGCTTAAAGACAGCTTAAAGCGGTACGGATTGCTCAACCCGATTACGATAACGACAAAAAACGAACTGATTGCCGGACAGCGCCGCTTGGAAGCGGCAAAGCAGCTGGGATGGACAAGTATCAACGCAATCATTATTGATGACATTGACGACGTTATGAAACTGGAAATGGAACTTGAAGAAAATACGCAGCGCTCAGATTTTTCCGATATGGAACTGCTGGAAGGGTACGAGCAACTTGAAAAGCTGCGGAATCCGGGTTTTTTCAGGCGCATCTGGAACGCGCTCAAAGCTTTTTTTGCCCGCATTTTTGAGAAAATAGCAGGTATAAAAAAACAGTAAACGTTATTTCAAAACGAAACGAGCCGAACACATCCCGTTTTGAATATTTTCATTTAAAGGTGTCTGAAAATATTCAAAACGGGAACTATAAATTTGTCTTTTCGGAACCGGATTTAAATTGATAATCATTGCGGTTACCATACTGAGGGGCGAAGGGCGCGAGTGCAACAAAAAAACGATTGCTTTTATGGTAATTCAGCGAAAAGCCGAAAAAACGGTAAAGAAAACCGTAAAATCATTTGACCCTAAAGTTGTCATCAATTCAACAGCCTCAAACGGCCTGCTCGGCGGCGTGATGAGCGGCCGCAGATAAACGTGTTTATCCGTTTTCCGCAGAATGAGTTGAAAAACTCCCAGCTTTTGATAGAACTTTTCAACAGCGGGCTTCATCGGTTCGGCTCTCGCCGTTATCGTTTCTCGCCGTTATCGTTTAAAGCCCGTGTGATCTGCACTTTACAAACTCGCTATAACCTTACGAGTTTGGAGAATGCCTACCAGACTGAGGAATCCCGCTACAACCTTACGAGTTTGGAGCCTACTCTGTCAGACTTTGAAAATCTTCTGCAAACTCGTTAGGTTTCTTTAGGTCTCTCATTTATTAAAAACCCCACACAAAAAGTGTGGGGTTTTTAATAAAAAAAGCCTGGCAGCAACCTACTTTCCCGCAATAGCAGTATCATCGGCGTAAGAGAGCTTGACTTCCGTGTTCGGGATGGGAACGGGTATTACCTCTCCACTATGGCCACCAGGCAATTAAACAGATTAAAGGAAACGATACAATATCAAGAGCCGCTGCGGTTCAGGCTATTGCGCTTCAAAGGTTTCATAAGATTATCAAGAAACGATAATATGGTCAAGCCTCACGACTTATTAGTACTGCTCGGCTGAATACATTACTATACTTATACCTGCAGCCTATCAACCAGATAGTCTGTCTGGAGTCTTCAGGAGGGTTAAACCCTCAGGGATGGTTTATCTTGAGGTGGGCTTCCCACTTAGATGCTTTCAGCGGTTATCCCTTCCGAACTTAGATACCCAGCACTTACCCTTGGCAGGATAACTGGTAAACCAGAGGTTCGTCCACTTCGGTCCTCTCGTACTAAAAGCAGCTCCTCTCAACCATCCAACGCCCACAGCAGATAGGGACCGAACTGTCTCGCGACGTTCTGAACCCAGCTCACGTACCGCTTTAATTGGCGAACAGCCAAACCCTTGGGACCTGCTCCAGCCCCAGGATGCGATGAGCCGACATCGAGGTGCCAAACCTTCCCGTCGATGTGAACTCTTGGGGAAGATCAGCCTGTTATCCCCGGAGTACCTTTTGTCCGTTAAGTGACGGCGCTTCCACTCGCTACCGCCAGATCACTAAGACCTACTTTCGTACCTGCTCGACATGTCTGTCTCGCAGTCAAGCCTCCTTGTGCCTTTACACTCGTGCGCTGATTTCCAACCAGCGTGAGGAGACCTTCGCGCACCTCCGTTACTCTTTTGGAGGCGACCGCCCCAGTCAAACCGCCTGCCTACCATTGTCCCGGCACCAGCTTCATGGCTCCGGTTAGAAATTCCATTCATAAAGGGCGGTATTTCACTTTTCGACTCTGCACAAGCTGACGCCCATGCTTCTCTGTCTCCCGCCTATTCTACACATCATAAATAGAATCCCAATAGTAAGTTACGGTGAAGGTTCACGGGGTCTTTCCGTCTAACTGTGGGTAACCGGCTTCTTTACCGGTATATAAATTTCACCGAGTCTCGCGTTGAGACAGTGCCCAGAATCGTTACACCATTCGTGCGGGTCGGAACTTACCCGACAAGGAATTTCGCTACCTTAGGACCGTTATAGTTACGGCCGCCGTTTACTGGGGCTTCGATTCACAGCTTCTACTCTCGTATTACCGCTCCTCTTAACCTTCCAGCACCGGGCAGGTGTCACCACCTATACGTCTCATTACTGATTCGCAGATGGCTGTGTTTTTGATAAACAGTCGCCTGGGCCTGCTCTGTGCCACCCCCATTCTTTTACCAATCAGGGGCCACACTTCTTCCGAAGTTACGTGTGCATTTTGCCGAGTTCCTTAACGCGAGGTCGCTCGTGCGCCTTAGATTTCTCATCCTTCCTACCTGTGTCGGTTTCCGGTACGGTCTTCAATAGCCTAGCCTTAGACAGTATTTCTCGGCACCTTGATTACACCCGCTTCACTTCGACTTTCTCTCCGCTCGCTGTCACAACTCACCTCAAAATACGGATTTACCTGTATCTCTCTTCAGCTCGTCGCTTCGACCGGAACTACCATTCTCCGGCCGGGTTTCACCTCATGCGTCCTGCCCTCGAAACTATTGAAGGTTCTGGATTTTGAACCAGATTCCCATCGACTACGACTTTCGTCCTCGCCTTAGGGGCCGACTTACCCTGGGCAGATTGCCTTTACCCAGGAATCCTTAGGTTTTCGGCGGACGGGGATCTCACCCGTCTTTGCGTTACTTATACCTGCATTCTCTCTTCCATTTCCTCCAGAACCCCTCACAGGTCTTCCTTCTTCAGTTAATGGAATGCTCCCCTACCACCAGTATCTTATGATACTGATCCAAAACTTCGGTATACCGCTTAGCCCCGTTACATTATCTGCGCACACATGCTCGACCAGTGAGCTATTACGCACTCTTTTAAGGAATGGCTGCTTCTAAGCCAACCTCCTGGCTGTCTTTGCATTTGCACTTCATTTTACACTTAGCGGTATTTCGGGACCTTAGTTGTTGGTCTGGGCTGTTTCCCTCTTGACTACGAACCTTGTCGCACGCAGTCTCACTCCCATACGTTGATTACAGGCATTCAGAGTTTGATTGGGGTTGGTAGGCAGTGACGCCCCCTAGCCCATCCAGTGCTTTACCTCCTGCAATTTTGTATGAGGCTGTCCCTAAAGGCATTTCGGGGAGAGCCAGCTATTTCCAGGTTTGTTTAGCCTTTCACTCCGAGTCACAAGTCATCCATACCTTTTTTAACAGATTATAGTTCGGTCCTCCACAAGGTTTTACCCTTGCTTCAACCTGCTCATGACTAGATCACCTTGGCTTCGGGTCTACGCCATGCAACTGTTCGCCCTTTTCAGACTCGGTTTCCCTCCGGCTCCAGCACTACTATGCCTTAACCTCGCTGCATAACGTAACTCGCAGGTTCATTCTACAAAAGGCACGCCACAACACTTTCGTGCCGTGACATCTTGTCAGTTTATGGTTTCAGGTTCTTTTTCACTCCCCTTACTGGGGTTCTTTTCGCCTTTCCCTCTCGGTACTGGTTCACTATCGGTAGCTGAGGAGTATTTAGCCTTGGATCGTGGTCGACCCAGATTCCAACAGGGTTTCTCGTGCCCCGCCGTACTCAGGTACCGCATCAAAGAGTCCTATTCATTTCGCTTACGGGGCTTTCACCCTCTTCGGCAGGCATTCCCATACCTTTCTGCTATAAATAAGTTTTATCTCAACTCTTCGGGTCATCCCCATGCGGCCCTACAACCCGTTGTACCTTGCGGTACTTACGTTTGGGCTCTTCCGATTTCGCTCGCCGCTACTTTCGGAATCTCCGGAGGATCGCTCCTCTTCTTGATTTCTTTTCCCGTGTTACTTAGATGGTTCACTTCACACAGTCTGGCTCTACTGACCTATTTTATTCAGTCACTGTAGTACAGGAATCGCTCCCTGTGGGTTACCCCATTCGGCTATCCGCGGTTTAACAGATATTTGCTCCTACCCGCGGCTTTTCGCAGCTTATCACGGCCTTCTTCGCCTCTCAGCTCCTAGGCATCCACCATAAACCTATTTTCGCTTGACCATATTATCTTTTCTTCCCTTCAATACACTCTCTCGGATACTTCCGCTCTTTTCTCGTCAAGCTTCGCTTCCGCATCCTCGCATATCAAAGGTATCTTCTTTTACCTTCATTCCGAAATTGAACTTTCATTCAATTCCTTCTTCGTTTCCCTTCCCTGTTCTTTTCAAAGATCTCTTCATTATTCTCTAGCTTCGACACCAGATTTCACTGAAAAACTTCCTGCGCTTCTTCTTGTACCGCAAAAATTACATAGCAATTTCTTCGATATAAAACCGCAAATCAGTTTTATTGGAGATAAGGGGATTCGAACCCCTGACCCTCGGCTTGCAAAGCCGATGCTCTAGCCAGCTGAGCTATATCCCCAGATCATCCTTTCATCTCCAGTTTCATTTCTGAAACTTTCGCATTATATAACAAAAAGGGAAAAGGAAAGAAAGAGTGATAAGAATCAGTGAACGGGCGGTATATACACAATACCTTTTGCAGCTTTTATACTGCTGTTACCTTTCTCTTAGAAAGGAGGTGATCCAGCCGCACCTTCCGGTACGGCTACCTTGTTACGACTTCACCCTCCTTACAAAACGTACCTTCGACAGCGTCCTCCCTTTCGGGTTAGACTACCGGCTTCGGGTACCCTCTACTCGGATGGTGTGACGGGCGGTGTGTACAAGGCCCGGGAACGTATTCACCGCGCCGTGCTGATGCGCGATTACTAGCGATTCCAACTTCATGGAGTCGAGTTTCAGACTCCAATCCGAACTACGATTGCTTTTTTGCGTTTTGCTCTACCTTGCGGATTCGCTTCGCTCTGTTTCAACCATTGTAGCACGTGTGTAGCCCTGGACATAAGGGCCATGATGACTTGACGTCATCCCCACCTTCCTCCGGTTTGTCACCGGCAGTTCCGCCAGAGTCCCCAACATTACTTGCTGGTAACTGGCAGTAGGGGTTGCGCTCGTTGCGGGACTTAACCCAACACCTCACGGCACGAGCTGACGACAGCCATGCAGCACCTGTATACCGGCGTATTGCTACGCTCTGTTGTCTCCAACACATTCCAGTATATGTCAAACCCAGGTAAGGTTCCTCGCGTACCATCGAATTAAACCACATGCTCCACCGCTTGTGCGGGCCCCCGTCAATTCCTTTGAGTTTCACCCTTGCGGGCATACTTCCCAGGCGGTACACTTATCACGTTTGCTTTGGCACCCAGTCTCTTGACCAGACACCTAGTGTACATCGTTTACTGTGCGGACTACCAGGGTATCTAATCCTGTTCGCTCCCCGCACCTTCGCACCTCAGCGTCAGTTATCTGCCTGAAACTTGCCTTCGCCATTGGTGTTCTTCCAGATATCTACAGATTTCACCCCTACACCTGGAATTCCAGTTTCACTTCAGTAACTCTAGTCTTATAGTTCTCAATGCGGTTCCGGGGTTGAGCCCCGGGATTTCACACCAAGCTTGCAAAACTGCCTACATGCCCTTTACGCCCAATAATTCCGAACAACGCTCGCAACTTACGTGTTACCGCGGCTGCTGGCACGTAATTAGCCGTTGCTTATTCAAAACCTACTGTCACCACGCTGTCATTCCCTACAACGCTTATTCTTCAGTTTCAAAAGGATTTTACAACCTTCCGGCCTTCTTCATCCACGCGGCGTCGCTCCGTCAGACTTTCGTCCATTGCGGAATATTCTTAGCTGCTGCCTCCCGTAGGAGTCTGGGCCGTATCTCAGTCCCAATGTGTCCGTTCACCCTCTAAGGCCGGATACCCATCATCGCCTTGGTGGGCTTTTACCTCACCAACTAGCTAATGGGCCGCAGGCCATTCCTTCAGCGGAGCCTTAGCTCCTTTCCTCACAGCTCTCTAACCTCTGTGCTCGTATTCGGTATTATCTACTATTTCTAATAGCTATCCCCATCTGAAGGGTATGTCACCCACGTGTTACTCACCAGTCCGCCACTCTAGGAGATATTGCTATCTCTTGCCGTTCGACTTGCATGCTTAAGACGCGCCGCCAGCGTTCGTTCTGAGCCAGGATCAAACTCTCCATGATTTATTCATTAGCTCCGAAGAGCCGATGATTTCATTTCAGTTCGATTCCTTCTTATTTTCAAGGAATCTGCCGAATATTTTCATACTCGGCGGGTTTACAGATGTTACTCTGTCTTCCGTTCTTTCTCTTTCAATACGGTTTCCCGTACCGAACGTACTGACCTTACCGGTTTTCTGCTTTTGCATTAAACCTTTGTCTTTCTTTCCCTTCCCTTTACTGTCAAATATCACCGCTTACTCCCCTTTTTTTTCAGGCTTTCAGCTTTATTCCTGCTTTCGCAAGTGCATTGAGTTTATCACAATCTACGATTGCTTGTCAATTGTTTTTAAAGTTTTTTTTTATTTTTTTCCTTTTTGCATTGCGGTGGTCGCCGTACTGCTTTCCGAAAAAGCTTCGGAATCGGAATCGGACCGGGTTCCGGCTAAAGAATCTTCCCTTTTTTCCATCTCTGCACGGAGTCGTTTTATTTCGGCAAGAATACCTGAAATTTCCGAATCATCAGCCGAAAGCGATTCAGCGGCGTTCGTCTCGAAAAATCCGTACACGTGCTCGCCGAGTGATTCATATTCGCGGTTCAATTTACCTTCGAGCTGCTTGATTTCGATACGGAGTACGCTTTTATCTCCGAAATCCTGCACCGCCTCGCCTGCTTTTGAAAACGCGTCCTTTGAAACTTCAACGCCCTTATCCAAATAATCTTTCATTTTATTAAGAAACGCCATGCTGTCACCTCCCGTTCAGAAAATTGGAAAACTGTCTGCTTTCAATATAATACAAACTGCGCCGGACGTCAGTTTTTTATTTCTTTTTCACCGCAACGAGCGTCAAATCGTCGTATTGCTCGTCTTCTTTCATGTATGTGTAATACAAATACTCGGGAGCACCGGGAAAATCGGCTTTATTAAGACAATACTGTCCGTATTGTACAAAATGTTCGTTAAGGAACGCGTCGATTTTGCGATCAACCGGCACTCGATCGAATTCCGTAACGTTCGGCGTCTTATACATGCGGAAAACTTTTTCAATCGATACGAGCGCCATGATCGCATCCTCGGCCGTTCCCTCACAGGTAGTAAAATCGAATTGCAGGATTTCACCGGGCACGGGATTGTGATATTTTACCAGATTGAAAGTCGAACGGGAAAACACCGCCTCTATTATCGCGTTTACCCGCTCCGGCGACAGTTCTTCGCCGTCCTGCCCCACGAGGTGATTTTCATGCGGCTCGTTCGGTTCCAGCCCGGCTTCGGCACACACACACGGTTTGAAATCGGGCGTACGGAACAGCCGCTTGGCCTCCTCTATACCGTCGGTGTAGAGAAAGAGCACGTCGCCGCTTTTCAGTTTCATGCTCGACACGCGGAAACCGCCTTTCATATCAACCATAAAAGTCGGGAACACCCCCGCAGCGGCGGATTCCGGCAGCGTGACGGTTTTCTTTAGGCGTTCAGTGCCGTCGTAAATATGAATCAGATTGTCGCCGGCGTTGCAGAAATGCACGTCGCCGGAAACGGAATCGAACAGACACAGCGTAAACGCCGCGAAACGCCCTTTAAATCCGCGCGATTCGATGAGATCGTTTATCTGGGATACGATCGGCGTCAAATTGGTTCCGTGCGTTTTAAACGTCCAGTCTTCAAAATAGTTGAGAAACAGCGTCGCCACTTCAACCATGATAAGCGCGGCGGGAACGCCTTTCCCGGACACGTCGCACTTGATGATCGCATAACGGCGGTCGTCCAATTTTTTATAATCGAAATAATCGCCGGAAACGCCTTTCGCACCTTCGTAATAACCGAAAAACTGCGCACCGGCGTCTTCCATTGCTCCGGTAGTCAATTTTTTTCCGGCGGAATCCGTTTCAAGCGGAATGAACATCTTTTGCACTTCTTTTCCGACCGTCAAATCTTTTGCCGCAGCGGCGGCTTTGACCAATCCGTGCGTCATATCGTTAACCGTTTCTCCGAGCAAACCGATTTCGTCTTTGGATTTGATAACGATATCTTTGCCGTTAAGCGATTCCTTATCGTCCGTATCGCGGATCATCGAAACGTGGGCAACCAGCCGCCGGATCGGTCTGATGATGACGGAGGCCAAAATAAGCGAACCGACCGCACCGATCGCAATCGCAATCAGAGAAATCAGGATTACGGTGTACATGATTGAATTTTGAGCGTTTCGGACGGACTCGACGAGCGATTCGGTTGAAATCGAAAGCAGGACAATACCGCGCACATAGTTTTGATCGGTTCCCTGCCGGTACAATACCGGTTTATAAAACACATATTCGGTGTTCGCTCGATCGATCCGCGCACTGTCGTACTGCGGCCACGATCCGCTGCCTTTCTTGGAAAAATCGTTCAGCGTCTGCGTGAGCCGTTCACCCAGCTGCGTCGTTATGGTACTGATTTCCTGCCGGCGCTCGACCGACGTCCGGTCGGTTTTTGCCGCGAGCGAGATACCTTCCGCGTTCAATTCCGCAATTCCGGCTGCCATTTCACCCACCTCGCGCTGTGCCTGCTCGTTGAGCCGGCTGCACAAGAGCGAGATTTCCGTTATGACGTCGCCCGTCAGCCGGGACGAGCCGAACGAAAGCGACTGCGTATCCAGTTTTGAAAGAATCTCCGGATCGTTGGTCGCCCACACGTAATCGAGATTCGTGTTAGCGGCGTTCGCCGGAAAACCGGTAATGGTCGCGTACCGTGCTTCAGCCATCGCCTGAGACTGACTCGGCAGGAAACTCAATTCCAAAATATTCGACTGAGGCAGATACGCCCGGACTCCGGAAGAAAGACTTTCAAGCAGCACGGAGGCCCGCTCCTCAAGTCCGGCAGCGAGCGTCTGCTCCTGATTCCGGATCATCATCACTCCCAGCGGAACGGATATGAGCAGGATGATCATCAGTACGAGAAATATGGTGAAAAATACCAGTTTTACTTTAAGACTGATCCCTTTCTGTTTAAGACGCGCGGCGGCGTGTTTTTTCTCCAGCGGCATACTATCTCCTGTTAAAAGCGCCTGAATTTCGCGGCGGATGACGAACGCATCCTGTGCTGATCGAACGATACCGCGGACGGCGGCAAAAAAGCCGATCAGGGCGAGCGCGAATACGGCCCAAATCAGAATCGAGCCGATTTGGACGGAATATCGGGCAGCAGGACCGGCCGGCTGCCACGGCGGAATGAAATCATACGTATAGTTTCCGAACTTAACGGTTCCGGTCTGCGTAACGGTAACCAGCGGTGCCGAAAAATACAAACCGCGGTCCGTATGCATCAGTCCGATCCGGTAGGTTCCGGCGTCAAGATCCGGAAGCGTGATACCGCCGATGCGGCTGTCCGAATAGACCGTAAAATCTCCGGCCGCCGCGGAAAGGACGGCGTCGTACGGAGCAGAACCGTCGCGGTCAATATATATATCCGAAACGGTTCCGTCGTACGTATAGCCGCGGCCGAGTATCGTAAGAGTTATCGTACCGAATTCGTCGGTTTTGCTGTTAGCCGCGGTAATCGTCGTATACGGAATATATTTGTTGAGCGCGAATACGGTCGATGAAGGAAGGCCGACGTTGCCGGCCGTATCGATCGCCGCGACGGAAAACGCGTACCATCCGTTTGAACGGTTGGAATACGAAGTCCGCGGGTCTTTGCCCATCAGCTGCAGCGGCGGTTTCGACGGAGCCGGCAGGGTCTCTGCCGAGGCCGACAGCGGAGCAAGATATTCGAGCGACCAGGCGTATCCGGCAATATAATCTTCCGCGGCCGGCTGCCAGTTCATCGTAAACGTGTTGGACAGCGCGAAGCCGTTTTCGTCGGCGGCAAGCGGCGTAACGACCGGCGGCTCGGGCGGAGTCGTATCCCGGACGTACCGGAGGCTTGACGGTTCGGACCAGTTGCCGGCGTAATCGAGCACGCGCGCTTTGAAAAACCAGTCGCCGTCAACGTCCGCGGTAGCGGCAAGTTCAAGCTGATCGGACAGCCGCATAAATTGCCGGGGCGGCTGCTCGTACGGACTCTGCGTCCATATCCAGGAATAACCGGCGATCCCGGACGAATCGGCGGGCAGCACGACCCGGGCGGAAACTTTTTCGGAAGCGGACCGCTGCCCTTCGGAAAAAGAGCGCGCGATGAATTTGGCCGGAGCGACTGTTCTGTCGGGCGAAAGACGCACTATTACCGGCCGTTCGCTCTTTCCGCCGGATTGCTGCCAGAATACGTGAATGCTTTGACCGTCTGCCGGAATAACGAAATTGGCGAACGAAGCGGCGGTGCCGGACGGAGACAGCGCGCTTTCTTCCCACAAAAACCCGTTTTTTTGGGCAAGATACACCGTTTCCGTACCGCGGCGGGAATCGAACCATAAAAGCGAAAGCGCTCCGCCGTAATCGAACAGGATCGGACGGTTCGCAGTCCCGCCCGTCGTCAGTTCCTCCGCCGATCCGGCGACGCAGGTACCGGCGGAATCGAGACGGCACACGAATATATGCGATTCTTCGGAAGCGTAATACGTCCGTTCCCAGGCAAGATACACGTCGCCTTCATATGCGAACACGTAGGGCCGCTGATTGTGATACGAAGTGAACGCCGAACTCCGCGCCGCAGCCGGTATCGACGCATCGCCGGTAATCAGAACCGGCGCTCCCCAAGTACGCCCGCCGTCGGCGGAAAGCGCCGAATACAGCTGATACGAAAGGCGGCTTCCGCTGTTGTATGAAACCTGAAAAACGGCGATATCTCCGGCAGGCACGGAGGCGATCATCGGCACGAACGCATTCGTAAGCTCCGCAGCCGGCGGGAAACGGGAAAATTCGCTCCAATTCTCACCGTCGGCGGAATACGCGTACAACAGTGAAAACGACTCGTTTTCACCCAGCGACGCGAATAATATGAATCCGCCGTCCGAAAGCGCGTACAGCCGGGGAGCCACGAGCGGATACGGATAGCGCGGAACGGCCGTCTGAACGAACGTGGCCCCGTAATCGCGCGAAAGATATACCCGTATCGCGTCCGAATCGGCGGACGCTGCAACCGCGATCGTTCCCGTCCGGCTGACCGCCGCGGAATATATATCCGGTATTTCCCCCGCGTACGCGAATGGACCTGCAAATCGGGACACCGTATTCCAGGAACTGCCGTCCCGCGTCGTCTGTGCGGAAAGATATATACTCCCCCGCTGCGAATCTTCGGCAACGATTTCCTGATAGAACACGGCGCAGATTGCAGGCGACGAAACGGTCTGCGGAAAACGGGTATCGGATTCCGTTATCGGAAGCGGATTTTCCCAATAAAAATCAGTCGCAGCGGCAAAAGACGCCGCCGACAGACAGAGCTGCAGCACGCAGAGAAAACGGAAAATGTACGGGCGTCCGGTTCGGGCATTCATCACAGCAGCGATTCTATCCTTTTTTGCAGCTCAAGAATTTTAAAAGAACGCTTGTTTACGGGATTTTTCAACAATTGTTCGATCAAAGCCATAGCTTCTATAGTATTACCTTTTTGCAGTTCTTGTACAGACTGCTGATACAACGCCTCGTCGGCCGCGGACAAAACGTACACGCTCTGACCTCCGATAGTCGTCTGAATACGGTCTTTCAAAAGCATCGCGTCCGTATTTTCGGGATTGAGGCCGATCGCTTCGTCAATTTTGACCAGCGCCTGCCGGAGCTTCAGTTCATCCCGTCCGGCAGCGTCAACGAGCGCGGAGACTTCTTTCGTCAGCGACGCGGAACGGCTGAGCGCCGTCGTGTCGACCGGCTTGCGCCTGATACCGATTTCAATTTCGACATCGTACAGCAATTGCTTTAATCCCGGATACGACGGATTGATTTCATACAAGTCGACCAGATCGGTATACGCGCTCTGCCGCTTATCCGGATCTTTATAATCGTTTTTGGCAGCGGCAATTTTATTCTCGAATAATGAAGCAAAATCGGACGGATTTACAAGCTGATCGATACGCAGCGTCAAGAGGCTCGCTTCCTGATTCAGCGGGTAAACCAACTGCAATTCCCGCAGTTTCGTTTTAGCCTGATTGAGAATCAGTTCCGCATCCGAACGTTTTCCGTCTGCAATCAATTGTTTTCCCTGTACATAATATTGGTTCGCAATATTGAGAATTTGGCTCATTTCCGGATACAACGGAGCCGTCGGCGGAATGACGCGTCCGGTTTTCATGGATAAAGCGGTTCCGACGAGCGACAGCAGATTGGTAATTTCAAGGTCTTCTTCGACATTCGTCGTACTCCAGCGCGTCCGGGCCCGTATGAGCAGCGACTCCGCCGTTTCAAAATTACCGTTATAATACGCCGTTTTAGCCTGTGTCTTGAGGGAACGGACTTCACGAACGACGACTTCGTTTTCAGCCCGGTTGATGGAAGCGTCGAGTTCCGAAAGGATCCGGTCGCTGCGTTCGCGCAGGAAACTCGATTCCTGATAGGAAAGCGATTCGCTGTATTTCGCGCGCGCACGCTGCAGGTTCGTACGGGCGGTGTCGAAATTCGCCGCGTTCATCGCCTGTACGGCCTGATTATAACGCAGATCGGCTTCGTTCTGCGCTCGGGCGGCGAGCACGGCGCGCTCCTGTGCCGCAGTAATCAGCGCCGCCGTGTCTGCCGCGATACGGTCGAGCGCGGCAAGAGACGAATCGATACGGGAAAGACTTTCTTCCGCAGCCGCCGCCGGCGCCGCCACCAGTTCCGGCGCCACTGCCGCGACGCGCGCGCGGTCCTGCGGAAGCTGCGCCAGCAGCTGCCGGCCCGCCTCAGCGGATTCCGCCGGGTACACGTATCCGTTTGCATCCGACGTTCCCTGCAGCAGTGCTTCCGCACCGGCGTACTGCGATTCATAGTCGGCGGCGATTCCGTCCGCGCCGGCCGCATAAAAACGGGCGAGCTTCAGCCACATGGACGATTTCAGCGAATCGGCGTACAAAGCGGATTCGCTCACCAGCCGCTGCAAAAGCGCGACGGTCGTTTCTTCCGCTTCGGCGTACTGCGCGGCGCGCCGGGCGATTTCGGCAACCCGTTCCCCGGCGGTTCCGGCCGCATCGATAAAAGCGAGCAGCGCATTCTGAAACAAGCGGGAATCGGAACGGAGCGCGGCAGCCGGATCGATCGTTTCGGCCGTTTCATCGACCGAACGCGCCGTCTGAACGAGCTGCCGCACCGTATCGAGGCACTCGGTTCCGTCCGACGCAACTTCCGCCGTACGCCGCATCCGATCGGGAAAAACCGCGTCCATAGCCGGAGAAGACAATCCGTCTGCCGTCTCAAAAAGTCCGTATAAACCGTGCAGCGCGACTCCCAACTCCGCAAAACCGGACGCCGAATCGAACGAACTGCGTGCGTCGCCGTGCTGTGCCGGATACGCAAACAGCGAATCCGACGCAAGCTGCGTATCCGCGGAAACGGAAAAAGACCGCACCTGCGCTGCAGCCGCATTTTCCAGCTCGGCCATGAGCCGGGAACAGTGCGTATCGAGCACGCCCACGAGCCCGGAACGGGTATCGCCGCTTCGCCCGAGCGTAAAACGGTACGCGAACGCCGGAAACGACGCTTCGGTCAAATCGGGATATTCGGAACTCATGCGGGCGAACGTATTTTTAAACAGCTGGCCCGACTGAAAAAGCACGTTCCGGACGGAAGCGAATTCGGCCATCACGGAACTGAAAAGCGCAAAACGTTCCCGTGCGTACGCAAGATTGCCCGCCGAAAGTGCGTCCGCAAACGCCTGATACGCTTCGTTCAGCCGCGTCTGCATATTTTCATACTCAAGAACCGCGCCGTCGATATCCGCGAGCGCCTGTACGATGGGCTGCGTGATCGAATCGGGATAATCCTGCTCGAAAAAATCTTCCCGGTACAGTTCGAGTCCCGCGTAAAACTCGTTTACCGCCGGAACGAATCGGTTTTCATCGACGAAGCGGGCGCCGTTTTCCATGCGTTCGGCATATTTTGCACGGAAAAACGTAAATTGGGCGGCAACTTTCGTCTCTTTTATGAAGTTCGTATTCGCCGTCGTAGGATTTTTTTCCATCGATTCGAGTTCCGCAATCATTTGCAGTTTTTTTTCATCGTTCGCCGGTTCGTCGAGGAGAACGTCTATCAGCCGGTCGGCCAATTCGGAATACAGAGAACGCGCGTCCATGATCCGGCTGATCCGTTTCTGAGCACCGTCGAAATTTTCGGGATGCTGCCGGATATATTCGTTGAGCCGGATAAGCGCTTCGTTATAATTGCGCTGCTCGATAAGCGTATCGATCTGCCGGAAATCGGCGTCTTGTTTTCCGGCGGCGGCCAACGGCAAAAGAGAAACAATACAACTGAATAAAAGGATCAACGTTTTTTTTATGGTAAACCACCCGAAAAGTTCTTTCAATATAACACAAATATCCTATATTGAAATCTCTTTTCTCTCATATTTTCGGAGTTTCTGCGCATAAATATAGAGAAAATATATTAAAAATACGATATACTATAAAGGGTATATACGGAAAATGAAAAAACGATTACGTCCGTTACATCATATGTTCCTCTTCGTACTGCTGCACGTATGCGGTTCCGTGCTTCCCGCGCTCGAGTACACCAATATTCAGGCGGCGCTGGCAGACGCGTTCGGGTCGCTCGTCGATCCGAACGAAGGTCTTACCGGCTTCCGGTCGCTGAACGTTCCTTCCGGCGGCCGCGCAGAATCGCTGGGAACGGCGTTCACCGGCATAGCCGACGATATCGGCTTTTTTGAATACAATCCCGCCGCCAGCTCCGTACTGGAAAACACCGAAGTCGCCGTTTTTCACAACGCTTGGATCGCCGATTCGGCGCTCGAAACGATTTCCTGGACGACGCGGAAAAACAATTTCGGCGGCGGCGCGTCGCTGCGCTGCTTTTATCTGCCGTTCACCGAATACAATATCTTCGGCGAACGCGTGGCAGGCGGCTATTACAGCGAGACGGCGCTCACGCTGAACATGTCGTATAATTTTCTCGCCGGTTACTATTTCAAAGGGCTTTCTCTGGGATATAATCTGAAAACCGCTTTCAGGAGTATGCCCGATTACGCCGATAACGACACGAACGAAATCATCGCCGGATCGGGGCTTGCCCAATCGGCGGTTGCGGTTATGGCGGACGCGGGATTGCTGCTCAGATTCAACGCCGCCAAACGGTACGCGTCGCGGGAACCGAACCTTAAAATCGGCCTGACGGTCTCGAACCTCGGAGCGGCGTTCACCGGCTTCGGGTCTGACGGCGGCGTAACGCTCGACGACCCGCTTCCGACGCGGATCGCGCTCGGCGTTTCCTATCGGATAATACGGCCGGTGCTCGTTTCGCTCGAATTCAGGCAGCCGGTCAATCTCCAAAACGTTTCCGAATCGGGCAGTTGGTCGGCCGCCGCCGGAACCGAAATACGGATAACGGATTTCTTTGCGTTCCAGGCGGGTTTTCTGCTGCAAGGCGGAAATCCCCGGTTCAGTATCGGAAGCGAATTCGCCGTAAGCTCCTGCATTCTCAATGTAAATTACACGCTCGACCTGACTTCTTCGCTGAATCCGCTGAACAGGATCAGTCTTTCGGCAAAAATGAAATTGGGAGACGGCGGGAGAGCCGAAAAACAGGCGCGCATAGACGAATTTTACAACGAAGGGCTGCGTTCTTACGCGCAGGGCGAACTTGAAGAAGCAATCGCGGCGTGGCGGGAATGTCTCGCGCTCGACCCGCGCTTCGATCCGGCAAAAAACGCGATTTCCGCCGCACAGGAGTCGCTGCGGCTCATTTTGCGAATCAGGGAAATTCAGACGCTCGACTAGAAAACGAACGCCGCGGTAATACGGAATACGGACAGCGGATTGTCGCCGATATACCGCCCCGCCTCGAACGTCTGCCAGGAGCAGCCCAGCGAACAGCCGAACGCGCGGACTTCCGCGCTCCAGCACGGATAGCCGCCGGTAAGTCCGCCGCGCAGAAAAACCGTTCCGTTTACGTCGATTTCCGCTCCGAGCCGTACGCTTTTCCAGATAGAAGCGTTTCCCGCGGCGACGTCGTTAAAACCGTTCAATTCCGCGCTCACCGTCGCCGTCCACCGCCACAAAAGTGTGAACGGAAAAACGAACGCCGCGCCGGTCTGCACCGAAAGCGCGTTCCGAAGCGGAGCGATATCGTTATTCGGAATGAAAAAGTCACCGCATATATTTTTGAACGCGGCGGAAAAACGCAGTTCGGCCTGCCGGTACGGAACGTCGAACACCGTCGCGATCAGCCCCGCATCCACCGGCATACCGATATACGGATACGCGAACGACCGGTTCAGCAGATCCCGAAACGAAACGGTTCCGGCAATCATCGCGTCCACGTCGCTTCCGTTCAGCGCGCGGTAAAAAACGACGCCGGGCTGGACGGCAAGTCCCGCGTCGATTTTAATCGAATGGGCGTCGTACAGCGTACGGGCGTATCCGGCAGGAACACCGGCATACAGTTGAAAATATCCTTCCGTTCCGAGCGGAAACGGACTTCCGGCAAAAAAAGCGGAAAACGACGAAACCAATCCCGCACCCCAATTTGCGCCGGTACGCGCGGCGGCAAAAACGGCGCTCAGCCCCGCACCGGAGGATGAAATCAAATCCTTCGCGTTCAAAAGGATCGTGCCCGTTTTATTTGCGGAGTCCGCAATATCATTTAAAATCGGAAACAGGTACTCCGGACGGAAATACGTATCGCCTGAGACGCGGATTTCCCACATCGGCTTCGCGGCGGAACCGGCCGCCAAACCGGCGGGGTTATACAGCAGTGATTCCAAACCGTGCGGAACCGACGTTACGGCGCCGGCCATACCCGCAGCCCTGATCGTGTGAACGGCGCTGCTTCTGCTTACGGACAGCTGCTGGGCGACAGCAAGCGCACTGCATAAAAAAAGAATCGATACCGCGGCAGTCGTTTTCATCGGTCTATTCCGTTTTAAAGGATTTCAGCACGGCGGCAATCGACTTGCCGATCGTTTCGTATCCCGCGTTTTCCGCGATATCGCCCAGCACTTTCGCTTTCAGTTTCAATTGTTCGCCGTACGTTTTGAAAATATCGTTCGCGCTGCTGCCGGCAGCGGCACGGGCGGACGGATTGCCTCCGGCAGCTTCCTGCGTTTTGATCCAGTTTTCAAGCTGCGTCAGCACGGTTTCAAGCGACTGCAGATCGGTCACGTTTTCACAGATATATTCGATGGCGGCGGGAACGACTGCTTCGACGTCGTCCCGCACTCCGTCAAGCAATTTCCACGTACTCGCGACGATACCGCCGACGACGGAGGCCACCAGATATTTTTGCAGATCACTGCCGCCGTAGCTGCCCGCCCGGGCGGCGGATACCAGAACCGGATCGTAATACACGGTGATCTGATACAGCCGAAGAAAAAAACGGGACAAAGAGTCCCCCATCGGGCGGCCGCTCGCAAATTCGGCCTGCAGCGGTTTCATGAAAAATGAAAAGACGGACGTTACCGTCGCGGAACCGCCGCTGATCGATTCCAAAAACGGATCCGCCAGATTATAGACGACCGTATACACCAGCCGGTCGGTATAAATGAGCAAGTCAACCGCGGCGGCCGCGGCGCGTAATTTTACCGAAACCGATTCGGACGGCGATCGAATCAGATCGTCAAGCGATCGCCGGATCCGGCCCGTCTGAGCGTCAGACAAGGTTTCATAAAACACCGTCGATCCGCTGTTTTTTTCAAGCGCGCGCAGCAGTTTTTCTCCGGTATACCCGGCGATCCGTTCCGTATCGGGCGTATCCCAACCGGTGAACACGCTGTAATTTGCACACGCGGAAACGAGAAGACAATAGGTGAAAATGCAGCTATAAATCGGTAACGCTTTTTTCGTCATACACAGGCTCCGCCGACGCTTCACATTCGTCTCCGTTCCGTATATGCTCCGGCAGCGCGTCCGTAATCCGCACGGCGATACGCGAACCGGGCGCAAAACTGCCGGGAAGTTCCACGTGAATAAAATTGGAAGTAACCGCGTGAGTAACGGGAGACCGAACGGTACGGGCACCCCCCGCATCATCGGCCGCAGTCGTTTCAAAAGCGGCTTTCCGATCCTTGCGGTTCTGCTCCGTTATTGCGGAAACGACCGTCCCTTTATAAGATGAAATATACGCACATTTTGAAGCGATTGCAAATTCGGTCAGTCGCCGCACGCGGTGCGCGGCAGTCGATTGAGGTACGACGGGTTTCATCGCGTACGCCGGAGTTCCCGGCCGCGGAGAAAACGGAAACGCGTGAATCCACGCAAACCGGCACGAACGGCACAATTCCATCGTCTGCCCGAAATCGTCGTCGCTTTCTCCCGGAAATCCCGCGATGATATCGCAGGCTATAAACGGATTCCGCTTTACGGCGCGAAGCCGCTCGACTGCGGCGGCAACGTCAGCCGACGTATACGGACGGCGCATCAAAGTCAGAATACGGTCGCTGCCGGACTGCACGGACAAATGGAAATGCGGCATAATCCGTTCGTGTGCAATCACTTCGCACAGCGCGTCGTCGACCCGTTCGGGATACAAACTGGAAAGCCGGAAGCGGATACGTTCCGTGTTGTCGAGCAAAAAGCGCAGCAGTCCGGCTATATCCAAAAAAAACGAGCCGAACGAACCGCGGTACTGCGACAAGTTGACGCCGGTGAGCACCACTTCGTGCTGATTCCGCGCTTCTATCGAACGAACCCGTTCCAAAACCGACGCGGCGTCAAGTGAAACCGCTTTTCCGCGCGCAAGATGGATACGGCAATACGTACAGGCGTTGTTGCAGCCGTCCTGAATTTTTATAGACGCGCGCGAGTGCGTAAAAAAAGTGTCGGTAGCGAGCCTGAACGTCGGCGTATACACCGCGCCGCCGGCCGATTTTTCCGCAGCCACCGCCCGCCGCAGAAATGCAGCGCATTCAGAAGCCGTTACGTCGGCAGCTATAAAAGAACGGAATCGGGCGGGAATATCCGCAAGCGTGTCTTTCAGCGATCCCGGCAGCACGCACACGCGCCCGTCGATCGCGGCAAGCTGCGGCGCGTCGAGTTCCGCGTAGCAGCCGGTAACGAGCACCGCGGCGTTTTCGTATTTCCTGAGCAACAATCTGATGACGCGCCGCGCTTTCTGTTCAGCCTTGCCCGTCACGGTGCAGGTGTTCACCACGCACAGTACGGCGGCCCCCGGCGCGTCGGCGGCGGTCGCCGGTTCCATATCCACGGTAAAACCCGCGTCGGAAAAATACCGTGCGGCGGATTCCGATTCTATCTGATTCAGTTTACAGCCGAGCGTCTCAAAATGCACGGCGGGCGGTACTTCGGTAAAACGCAAAGCGGCTCCGCTACAGGGACGCCTGCACGCGGTCGCGGCCGCGCCGGGCATCGGCTTGAGACGGATTCAGTAAAAGCGCCTTATCGTACGCGGTAATCGACGCGCGGTAATTGCCCGCCATTTCGCGGGCGTAGCCCAAACGGGTCCACCAATAATCGAGCAGCGGTTCCGAGCGGACGGCCGCAGTCAAGGCGATATCCGCGTGCTGATATTTGGCCTGCCGGATATAGATTTCACCCATAAAATAATAGGCGGTACCGATGCGGCTGCCGTTCGCGGGAACGTACGAAATGTATTCTTCAAAAAGCGACAACGCTTCGTTATTTTTACCCAGATAAAATTTTGCTTCACCGAGAACTTCTATGAGACGGTGATCGTACTGATTCACTTTCAGCCCGTCTCCGGCACGCTGTTCGGCTTCCGCATACTGCCGGTTTTTTACCAAACTCCAGCACAGCACCGTATACGAATCGAGATTGTTCGGGTTTTCCGCCAGTTCCGATTCACACACCTGAATCGCTTCCGCATATTTGCCGCTCGTATACAATTGGAGCGCGTCGGCCTTTTGCTGGGCGAACGCGGGCGGAAGCGTTCCCGCGATCAGAATCACACATACACTGTAAAAAACGGCGCGTAATTTTCCGGACATATTATTTCACCATAGTACATTTGCCGGAAAAAGAACTTCCCGGCTCGAGCACGACCTGAGCGGAACAAATGTCACCGGTTACGGAACCGGTGGAAGCGACGAAAACCAACTGTTTGCCGTCGATGTTGCCTTCCACACTGCCCCGCACCAACACGCGCTCGGCGGTAATGTCCGCAACGACTTTCGCATTCGTATCCACGACCAAATCGCTGGTAGCTGTTATTAAACCGCTTACGGACCCCTTAATCATAAAAGGTTTTGCAAACCGGATCTCTCCGGTAAACACTATATCGGTTGCCAAAACCGTGTCGAAATCTTCTTCTTCAAGCTCGAATAAATCCGTATTTTTCAGTTCAAACATACATTTACTGTAACGGGAAACGGGATTCCCGTCAAGTATTTACCGATTCTCCTGCCTGAGGCCGAACCCGAACGCCGCACCGCACGGACCGCTCCGCAGTCCGCTAGAAAAATGCAAATAGCAGACGGAAAAATCAAAACCCCGGCGGAAAAAACGGCTTGCGTAAATTCGGATAAGGGATTATGCTCTATAATATAACACATTGGAAAGGACATATCTCATGAACTTTGTCGAAGAAATGAAGAAAAAAGCATCCGCGCTTCAGAACCGCTTGGTGCTTCCCGAAGGAACGGAAGAACGCACTATCGCCGCCGCCGCAAAAATCGTCGCCGAAAAATTGGCGAAAGAAGTAATCCTTTTGGGTAAACCGGAAGAAATCAAAAAAGCTGCACTCTCTTTGGGCGTTTCTCTGGACGGTATTACGCTGATCGATCCTGAAACGTCGGAATGGAATGCAGATTTTGCCGCTGAATATTACGAGCTGCGCAAAAAGAAAGGCATGACGAGTGAACAGGCAGCCGCCGACATCAAACATTTTCTGCGGTTCGGCGCGATGATGGTACGGAAAGGAAAGGCCGACTCGATGGTTGCCGGCGCGCTTTCGGCAACGGCCGACGTACTGCGTGCCGGATTGACTATTATCGGAACCGCCCCCGGCATGAAAACCGCGTCTTCCTGCTTCGTTATGGATACGCACAACGGTAAATGGGGCGCAGACGGACTGATGATTTTTTCCGACTGCGCGGTCATTCCGGTTCCCACGGCGGAACAGCTGGCCGATATCGCGATTTCCGCGGCGGATTCCTGCCGGAAAATGATCGGCGCAGAACCGGCCGTCGCGATGCTCTCGTTTTCAACGAAGGGTTCCGGCGGAAATCATGAAAACGTGCTGCGCGTACAGGAAGGCGTCCGCCTCGCCCGTGAAAAAGCGCCCGATTTGCTGCTCGACGGTGAACTGCAGGCCGACGCCGCGCTGGTTCCGGCCGTAACGGTTAAAAAAGCGCCGGGAAGCCCGGTTGCCGGAAAAGTCAACACGATCATATTCCCCGACCTGGGAGCCGGAAACATCGGCTATAAACTGGTACAGCGGCTTGCCGGCGCCGACGCGTACGGCCCGTTTCTGCAGGGATTCGCGAAACCGATCAGCGACCTGTCGCGCGGCTGTTCCGCCGACGACATCGTAGCCACGGCCGCCGTTACGCTGGTACAGGCCGGCTCGAAGTAACGCGGCTGTTCCGCCGGCGGATTGCATTCGTCCGTCGGCGACCTCGCGGCCACGTCCGCCGGCCGCTTACAGGCGGCGGACGGATGCAGGCGGCGGACGGGACGCTGCTCTGGCGCAAACCCGGCAGATCGGCTATACTCACGGTATGAAAAGACCTGTTTTATATCTTTACCGCGTTTTATGCGCTGCGGCAGCCGTTCTGAGCATATGCTCGTTTTCCGCCTGCACTAAAAAAACGGGAGAAGCAGCTTCAAGCGAACCGGCGACAGTCGTGACGGCGACGTTTTATCCGCTGTACGTCATGCTGCTCAATATCACGGAAAACGTTCCCGACACCCGAATCACGCTGCTCGCACCGGCAGACACCGGCTGTCTGCACGACTACCAGCTTACCGCCAAAGACATGAGCGCGCTCACGCAGTGCGACATTCTGGTGCTGAACGGCGCGGGAATGGAAAGCTTCCTTGATAAAGCCGTTCAGGCGCGCAGCGGCAGAAACGTTATCGCAGCCGACGGCTACGAACTTATCGACGACAACCCGCATATCTGGGTTTCACCCGAGGGCGCGGCGTACGAAACGCAGCGAATAGCGGCGGCGCTTGCCGAAGCGGATCCCGCCAACGCCGACGCGTACCGGCGCAACGCGGGCGTTTATATCGAAAAACTGCGCACACTGTCTAAGGAAATGCACCAAAAACTCGCCCCCTACGCAGGCCGCCCGGTCATTACGTTTCACGAAGCGTTTCCGTACTTCGCCACGGAATTCGGATTCGACACGGCGGCGATCATAGAACGAGAACCGGGAACGGAGCCGACGGCAAAAGAACTGCTGGAGTTGATCGCCTTGGTCAAAACGTACGCGGCGGCGGCGCGGAAACCGGTGCTTTTTGCCGAACCGCAGTATTCGTCTTCCGCAGCCGAAGTGATCGCTTCGGAAACGGGACTCACCGTATACGAACTGGATCCCGCCGTAACCGGTCCGTTGGACAAAGACGCGTATCTCGACGCGATGCGCCGGAATTTGGCCGTACTGCTGACTGCGTTCGGCGGCTGAGCGGAATATTTTACGGAAAATCCGTATAAATATCTTGTTTTTTTATACTATTACATGTTATTTTAATACTAGATTATATATACTAAGAGGTATACCTATGGCTTACAAAATTACGGATGCTTGTGTAAACTGCGGTTCCTGCGAAGGCGAATGCCCGGTCGGCGCGATCAGCGAAGACGGCGACAAACGCGTTATCGACGCGGCGTCATGCGTCAGCTGCGGAACGTGCGCCGCCGCGTGCCCCACGGAAGCTATCGTAGAAGAATAAACCGTTTTCAGTTTACGGTAAATTTGCACGGGCTGGCGGGGAAGGCAGACTTCCGCGGCAGCCCCTTTTTATCCGCAGAAAGGAAGCCGCAATGATCAAGAGAATTCTTTCAGGATACGGAAAATTATGCGTTTCCGCCGGAAAAATACTGGCACTCGCCGCGTTATGCGCGGCGTTCGGCTGCATCGTCGTCCTGCCCTTGTGGATGTTCGCCGTTTCAGCGCCGAACGTGTACAGCGCGACCGTACTGATCATACTAACCGGCTCCGTCATTTTTTTCATCGCACGGAAAATCCGTACGTATCTCACGATAGGCGTAACGGACCGGGCGGAAAAATCAAAACGGCTGCACCGATTGGCAATACTGCTGCTCCGGATCGCCGTGGGAGCTTCAGGCGTTATCGGCAGCATCGTCTGCGTCCTGCATGAAATGAAAGGCGCCGCAGCTCTGACTCTTTTTGCCGCCGTCGTTATATATGGCATACTTGCGTTCGGATTACGCAAAGACGCACACAAACGGTAACGCGGCGCGCCTCTTTGCCGTTCTGCTGTATGCGGCTATGTGCGGCGTATCGGCGGTGCACGCGCAGCCGTACTCTCCGCGCATAACCGAATTGAGCGCTGCGAATCCGGTATTCGCCCAGTACGCGCAGGACGTGGAAATTGCGTACCGGCAGATTGCCGCGGGAAAACCGGTTACCGTGCTGTTCTATTCATACACGGCCAAACGGACCGACACGCTGTTTTCCCTGGCGGCGCGGTGTTCGATCCCCTATGAAGCGATCGCGCTGCTGAACGACATACCGGCGGCGGATACCGTGTTGGAGCAAAAAGAATTGTTTTTGCCGAACGCGCCCGGCTTGTTCATTCCTGCGGAACCGGTGACGAATCTGGGGATCATCTTACGGAAAAGATACTATACTTTAAATGAAGGTTTATGTTATACTGTGAACGGTAGGATATTCCAATATATACCATCAGAACGGTTAAACCCTACGGAACGGGCTTATTTTCTTGATACCTCGCTTAAAATGCCGCTGCCCGGCAGTATTCTTACATCAAAATTCGGTATGAGAGCAAGCCCAATCACCGGAGCGGCTTCGTTTCACCGGGGGATCGATCTTGCGGCTCCGCAAGGTACGGACGTATTTGCGTGCAAATCGGGTGTCATTGCAAATACCGGATTCGACGACGTATACGGGAATTTTATTATCATCGATCATGATAATAATACGCAGAGCGTGTACGCGCATCTGTCCCGGATACTGGTGGAAAAAGGGAATTCAGTAACCGGAGGCAGTATAATCGGAAACGTCGGATCGACGGGACTTTCAACGGGACCGCATTTGCATTTTGAAATACGCATAAACGGTTCGGCTCAGGATCCGCGGAAATTCCTTCCGGCTTTTTGACGAGGAAAAATTGGTGAGAAGATTTTTTTATTTTCTGATAACGTTTTTTTTCATTGCGGGGCTGCAGTCCGTATCGGCGGAAGTATTCAGAGTGCACCGGACGGAAACCGTCAAAATGCCCGACGACGGAGAAACCGTCAGCTGCAAAGCGGGCATCAACGACGCCGTCGCCGTAACGCTGCCAGAAGACACAACGTTTTTACAGGCGATCGAAATCGAAGTCAAAATTCCGCAAATTATCGCAGCGTACCGGGACTCGGTCGCATATTCTTTTTACACTGATATCGCTCCCGAACCGGAACCGAACGTTATAGACTATTCGGGAAAAAAAGAATATTTGAAAACGCTGCCGCCCAGACTCAGCATGAACGTAACGCTGCCGCTCCGATCCGATTATACGGTAAAAACGAATCCGTACACGACCGTACTGCCGTATTTTTACGGAAACGCTGCAAAAACGGTTTTTATCAGATTCCAACTCGTCATGAAAGGAATTCCCGAATCGTTCGACGCCGAATCTTTTACGGTTACCATAAAACCCGTCTACATCGACAAAGGCCGGCTCTCACTCAACGTACAATATCCCAAAGATGCCGGAAATAAACCGATAGTCAAACCGTTCAGTATTTTTATCGATGAAAAACAGACCGTGCTGAAAGACAACGCGGTCATCCTCGATACGGGCGTGCATTATCTTTCAATCGTTTCTGACTTTTACCGAAACGAAACCCGGACGTTTACGATAGAACAGGCGCAAACCAATACGATCGGCATCCAGTTCAGAGACATCGCGCCGACGCTCCAAATTTCCGCGCCGGAAGGTACCGTAATATTTCTGAACGAAAACCCGATTACGGAAACGGGCGCGCCGTTTATCATCAGTCAGGGCGAACACCGAATCCGTTTTTTGGTAGGCGATTACGAAGCAGTTAAAACGATTCAGGCGATAAACGGCAGATCTTATACCGTAAATTTGACGGTAAACGTCGACGTAACGGAAAATCAATAAAAAAAGTAAAGTTTTCGGCACTTATACCCGATAATAAAATATCGGGTACGCAGATCCCCTCCCACCCATTGCGTACCCGGTTGCCTGATGGCATGACCGGCTTTACTGCCGGTCTTTTTTTTATTCCGGCAGGCGGTTTACGTCAACTGTTCCATTGAATAGCCGAGCATACTCAAAAAACGTTTTTTCAATATGCGGCAGGAATCAACGGGAAACGATTCGCGTTCACAGATATCGTCGAAACATTGCGCGGCGGCTTCAAGCATATCTTCGATTTTCCGCTCAGTAAGCGGCAGGCGCGAACCGATGAGCCGGTTTTCCAGTTCCCGGCTCCGCAGCTGGAGCTTTCCGCAAAACGCGATGCGCAAATCGAACAGGATTCCTTTCTGCGTGTTCGCCAAAAACGTAAACGAAGCACTCGATTCCGTTATATTATACGACGAACCGATCCGGCGGAATACGGCGATATCCCATTCGTCGATCGGAACCCTGATTTTAGACAGCAACCAGCCGGAGGGAACCGCCGTAAACTGCGTAATGGGAATTATCTCGGTATCGGACGAATTTCTGCATTCGAGCCGGGCGTCGACGGCAAGCAGCGGAGCAAACAGCGAATGTTTTATACCCGGAATGCAGATATTCCCGCCGACAGTTGCCAGATTTCTGACCAGCGGAGTCGCCGCAGCGTGCAAAGAGTCGAACAGTACGGCCGGCAGCCGTTTTTTGCCGAGATCCAGCAATTGGGAAAGCGTTACCGCGGCACCGAAATCGATATACCGCTCCCGCCGGTCGATTTCTTTCAGCTCGGGAACGTTCCGAATGATAAGAGACGTGTCGGCGAGCGTCCGACTGTACGTACATCCGCCGAAAATATGCAGATCCGATACCGTTTTCAGCTGATACAAAACGTCCGCCATATTACGGGCGAAATACACAGTCTTAGTTTTTGCCATCGGACTTTCTCCTGCCGTGTTCCTGCTGCACGGAAGCGGCGAACAGAATCCCCTGCACCAGCGTGTCGGTTTCCGTACACGGGCAGTTGAAGTGCCGGACCGCCTCGTAAATGCGGCCGCGCGACGGCCTCGTACCGGTTCTTATCAAATCATAAGCGACGAAAATCTTGCCGGCGTTGCAGTACCCGCACAACCGGACGCCCGCTTTGGAAAAGCCGCCGATAATATCGGCGTATGCGTCCGACTGGGAAAAGTGTTCCAGCGTTTCAATTACGGAATCGCGCGCAGCCGCCGCGGGAATAATGCACGAAGGAACCGGCCTGTCGTCAAGCAAAACCGTGCAGGCTCCGCAGATTCCTTTTTCACAACCGGACTTTGCCGAAAACAGTTTTTCACGGCGAAGCACGGTCAAAAGTTTTTCGGCGGGATCGACTTCAAGAATTTTCTGTTCGCCGTTTAATATCAAAGGAAGTTTCACGTTTCGGACTCCTCTTCCGCAGATTCGTTTTCATCGGATACGGCAGGTTCAGCGGCCGAATCCGTCCGGTACAACTGTTCCGTCGTCAGCGGCAGCGTATAAACCGGTCTTCCCAGCGCCTGAGCGACGGCCGCCGCGTACGCCGCGGGAATGAGCGAATACACCAAGGAACCTATCTGTTTCGATTCCGCCGAATCTTCGATAAACGATACCGAAATTTTGGGAGAATCGAGTATGTCGTTCGAGACCAGTCCCGACAGCACTTGCCGGACGGCGGCTTTAATCGTAGATTCCGCCTGTTTTTTTGCCAGAATTTCACCGCTGTCGATCGCAATCCATATGCCGCGGATATTCGGACGCAGCGTGCACGGACTGAGTTCGACTTCAACGGCGGCGGCGCCGAGCGCAGTGTTCAGAAACGGCGTACCGCAAAAGTTTTTGGCGTCCCACAACTTTTTCTGCGTGCGCGTAATACCGCGCGCAACGCTTATCGGAAGCGGCTGTCTGAAACGCTGCTTCTGAATCGCGTTGCAGCATTTGCGCAGCAGCTGCGTCATAACGCTGATATTACTGAACATACCTTCGGGAAGCGACGGTTCGTTGTCGAAGCTGAAATCGCTGTCGATCTTGACCACTGCCGGCGGCACGTCGAGCAGTTTCGACGCGATTTGCACCCAAATCGATCTGATGGAAGCCGACGGCGGAAAACAATGAATGGTAACCGTTCCGTCGATTTCCATCGAAACTTTCATGAGCTGATTGGAGGAATCGAGCGCGCCGCCCAAAAAGCCGCTGCCCTCAAAGGCCGAAACGAAACCGATTCCGCGGCCGGGAACCGTCCCGCTGCCGAGCAAGTCGGGATCGCCTGCGGACAACGAATACGCGGCATATTTTCGGGCAAAATCGCTTTCCCGCGCAGCAGCCGCAAAGACGGCGTCCGTCTGCTCGGCGTTGAACCGGAACGGCAGCACCGGCGGCCGTTTGATGTTGAGCAGGCGCAGTTCGTTCGGATGCATACCGATTTTGCGCGCAATTTGCTGCAGGTGAGTTTCAATGGCAAAAAAAACCTGACTGTCGGCGCGCGGCAAATAAATCGACGCGGGAGAAGTCCGGGAACGCACGGCGTACGCTTCTATTTTAAAGGAAGCCGGATTATACAGTCCCGCGGCCGAAATGACCAGCCGGTCGAGGATTTCTGAAATGAACGGATTATACGCGCCGGCGTCGATTGCAACGGATACTATAAGCGATTCTATTACTCCGTCCGGCGAAACCGCCGTCCGGTGATTGACGGCTATGGGAACGACCCGTTCTATAAATTCACTTTGTTCCGAACGCGAAAACACCAATTTTACCGGTTTTCCCGTCAAAACGGAGGCCACCGCAATCTGCGCCATAAGAATCGCGTTGTACCAGATGCTGTTCGTTCCGCTGCCGGAAGTAAGCGTTTTTTTTATCACGATACGTTCCCGGCCGAGCCCCAGCGCGTCCGACACGGTCTGCCGTAAATGGCTGAACCACAGCGCCGGAGTATAGACGGTCAGCATTCCGCCGTCGTAGCTGGCGATACCGCCAATGGGTTCCGTACACACGAACGGCTGGATGCCGGCACTGTAACAGCCTTCGATTCGGGTATCCGATTCGGCGAACACGAGTTCCGCATCTTCCGCGCCGCCGGTTACGATGCGCTGGGCGAGTATCGCGTTTCCGCCGAACGGATCCGGTACGGGGTTCTCCGCATCGGATTGCCCGCCGATACCCGAACTTCCGTCCGCGGGGCTGTCCGCAGGAACGTCCGCATCGCCGGCAAGTTCGGCTGCAACCGCGGGTTCCGGTACGGGCGCGGCCAGCGTTTCCGAAGGCGCAGCCAGCGTTTCCGAAGGCGCAGCCAGCGTTTCCGAAGGTGCGGCGGACTGTCCGAACCGGATTTCAAGCTGCTCGAGTATGAGCGGAAGCCGCGATGCGTCGGGACCCGCGAGAATCCCGATCGGCTCGCCTTTATACGAAATTTCGGAATCGGCAAACACCGGCGAATCGGTGTCCAATGTGCGCACGATATTGCTGCCGGGAACGTCTTTTGCGGTAAATAAAAAATACCCGTCCGGCATCGCCGGATGCGTGATCGATTTTATGGAACCGGTGGAAATCGGGCTGCGAACCAAAACGGCGTGCAGCATTCCGTCGATCTCCAAATCAGTGTAAAAAGACCGGGCAAAGTCCAGCAGACTGCGGCCGGTATTTTTTTTCTTAGCGCACATACTGTTCCTTCCCGATGCGGACGACGGTTTCAATCACTTTTTCCTGCATGGCGGACGTCATTCCCGGCCACAGCGGCAGGGAAACGGTCGTTTCAAATTGCCGCAGCGCGTGCGGAAAATCCGCCGGATCCAAGCCGAACGTTTTTTTCAGATAGGACAGCCTAAAATGCGGAATGAAATGCATGGAAACACCGATACCTTCCCGCTGGAGCAGCGCCGAAAATTCGTTACGGCCGACACGCAGTTTTTCGGGTACGATGCGCAGCATATATAAATGCCACGCGTTTCCTTCACCGTCCGGCGGCAACTGCAAAAAATCATACGGAGCGAACGCGGCGTTATAGCGTGCCGAAAGCGCCGCACGTTCGGCAAGCAGCGCGTCGGCTTTTGCCAGCTGCACCCTTCCGATCGCGGAAAGGATATCCGGCAGATTGCATTTATAACCGGGTGCCACGACGTCGTATTCCCACGACGCTTTTTCGGACGTATATCGGTTCCAGACGGGCCGGTCGATACCGTGCATACGCATAACGTTCATGCGCCGCTCGTATTCGGGATTGCGCGTGCAGATCATGCCGCCTTCTCCGGTGGTAATCGGTTTCGTCGCGTAAAACGAATAGACGCCGATATCGCCGAGCGTTCCGGCGTAGCCGCGCGCCGTGCGCAGCGGAAACGCGTGAGCGGCGTCTTCTATAACGGGAACGCCGTACTCACGTGCAATAGCGAGAATGGCGTCCATATCGCACGGATTACCCGCGATATGCACCGGCACGATCGCCCGGATATCCGTATTTTCCGCAAGTTTTTTTGCTATTTGCGCGGGATCGATATTGTACGAATCCCGTTCGATATCGGCGTATACGACGCCGCCGCCCAAATGACACGCGCCGGTCGCCGTGGAAACGAACGTGTACGGCGTAGTGAGGATTTTGCCGGGTGTATTGCCCCGCCCCACGCCGCACGCATCCATTGCGAGCATGAGACCGCTCGACGCGCTGTTCACCGCAAGCGCCCGCAGCGGAGCGTCGCCGCTTTGCCCCGGACTGCCGGCAGAAACGAAAGACGCGAATTCGGATTCAAACGCGAGCGTTTCCTTTCCGGTCGTGAGCCAGCCGGAGCGCATCACGCGAAGCACCGCTTCTTCTTCTTCGGCTCCCAAAGCCGGAAATGAAAACGGAATGAAATTATTCGTTTCCTGCATCGTAAAATTCCTTTAAAGACGGCGATATGCCGCACAATAATTCAGTCAGATACGCGCTGTTGCGGTATACGCCGGCGCACTCGGGATCGAACGCGCACACCGGACGCAGTTTTTCAAGCAAGTCGTCCAAATCGTATTCGGGCAGAGCCGTTTCAAGCTGCAGTATTTTCGGGTATGCGGTCGGAGACGGACGCTCGCTTTCAAGCCACAGCGGTTCGTCGAGCCGTTCGCCTTTACGCAGTCCGATATATTTTATGTCGATATCCTTATACGGTTCATAGCCCGAAAACCGGATCACCTGCTCGGCCAGTTCCCAGATGCGCACCGGATCGCCCATGTCGAGCAAATACGACACGCCGTTCTGCCCGACGCCGCCCGTTTCAAGTACGAGCGAACACGCTTCGGGAATGGTCATGAAAAAACGTTTTACGTCGGGATGCGTTACCGAAAGCGGCACGCCTGCTTTGATTTGTTCCATAAAAAGCGGCAGCACCGAACCGCGGGAGCCGAGCACGTTTCCGAACCGAACGAACATATACGAGGCGCCGCCGGAAACGCGCGAAGCCGCCTGCAGAACGAGTTTTTCACACAGCATTTTGGAAACGCCGTATACGGAAACGGGACTAACCGCCTTGTCGGTAGAAATAAGCACGAATCGGCGCGTTCCGTTCGCGAGCGCGGCGTCAAGCAGGTTTTTGGTACCGAACACGTTGTTCTCGATTACGGCGACCGGATTTTCCTGCATGAGCGGAACGTGTTTATACGCGGCGCAATGAAAAATGACGTCGCAGCGCAGTTTCGACACGATGTAATTGACGTACGTACGGTCTTTCAATTCGCCTATCACGGGAACGATCGTCGCCTTTTCGCCGACGCCTTCGCGCTGCAGCATACGCAATTCCTTATCGATCAGATAAATGGAATTTTCTCCGTGGCCGAACAGATAGAGCCGCTCCGCTCCGCCTGAAAGCAGCTGCCGGGCCAGTTCCGAACCAATCGAGCCGCCCGCGCCGGTAATGAGAACCCGTTTTCCGCGCAGATACGAAAGACTTTCTTTCAGGGAAATAGTTACCGGCGTACGCCCCAAAATGTCGAGCGGATCTATTTCACGCGCCTGAACGAAATGCGCGCTTCCGTCCACAATCTGCGAAATAGCCGGTAATATTTTTATACGGTTGAATCCGCATTCGGTAAGCACGTCGTACACTTCCCGGATGCGCGCGGTCGCCGCAGTCGGCATGGCGATGATCGCTTCATCGCCGTCGTTATGGCTCAGCAGGGACGCAATCCTATCGATCGGCCCCAAAACGGGAATTCCGTCAATTTCCTTGCCGATCAGTTCCGCGTCGTCGTCGAGAAAGGCGGCGACCCGTCCGAATATTTTTTTACGTGAAAGTTCGTCCGCAATCATCTGCCCGGCGAACCCGGCACCGATTATGTACAGTTTACATTCATTCCGTGCTGTCATGACAGCCTCCGTCGGAGACAGTGTTCTTTCCTATAATATCAAACGCCAAATCAAGCAAAAAACATTCGTTCGCAAAATCCAGTTTTACTTTTGCCCGATGTTTGCGCCGGTCAACTTTTACAATCGAGCCTTCAAGTCCGTGAAGCGGTCCCGACGTAACGACGATCCGATCGTTTTCGTCAAAATACACTTTGGAACTTTCCGCAACCGCACCGAAGCCGATAAAATGTTTCAGCACGGCCAAATCCTTACCGGAAAGGGAACAGATATTCTGATTATTCGGCAGAAATCGGGAAAAATATTTGGCGGAACGGGCAACGTTGTACAGTTCGGTAGATAATTTTTCCGTTTCAATGAACACGTAGCCGGGAAAAAGCGGCATCAATTCGTTAACCTGCTCCCCTTGACGGCGGATAATTAGTCTCCGCTTGGGAAATAAAAACTGGATTTTTATTTCCGTATCCTCAAGTTGTCTTGAAATGCTCGCAATATACGCTTCTTCTTTAAGCGTGCGCACCTGAACCGCATAATAATTCATATCGATATAATAATAACACAATACGGGGCTTTCTTCAACGCAGATATATGCCGATTTATCGGGATAAATCGCTAATCCCCCGGAAAGAAAAAGACGATACATAAATGTACGGTTGCGCGCTCATGCACTTCCGTAAAACGCGCGGGAGGAAATGATGAACCGTAAATATGGCATCGGTATTGTTTTGTATTGTCTGCTGCACGTCGGCATAACCGCCGCAGTATATGCGAGCACCCTTTCAATTCAGCTGATACAGCTTGATCCGCTGCATACGGACGTTTCGGATACTTCGCTGCTTATGGAAGAAGCGGTTATGGATTACCTGTTCGATCAGGGATTTATCGTTTCCAACTCTCCGGTTATCAGCGGAGAAAAAAATATCGAACCGGGAAGCCGAATCGCACTGTACGACGCACAGAGCGGATCGTTCGATTACATCGCATTCATTACGATTACGTACGATGCGTCGCAGTCAGCGAATCCCAACGCGAATCTGCTTTCGCACATACAGACCGCTCAATGGCAGCTCGTCCGCGTTTCCGACAACTCGGCCGTTGCGGCAGGAAAACGGAATCCGAAAATAATAAAACCGGAAGACGATTCGGCAGACGGAATAGAAAATTTTGCAAAACAGATAGCCGCCGCAATCGCTGCGGGTTTCAATAAACGTTAAAAACATTTGACAGATAGAAGGATTTACTATGAAACGGGTCGTAACAATATTAATGATTCTGATGTCGCTCGTACCTGCATTCGCAACATCAAAACCGTCCGTCGACGGACGCGCCGTTGTTGCCGATGAAGGTGTACTGCCGCACGGATTATTTGCAAAAACGGTAGGATATTTGCCGGGAGACAGCGTCAGCGTTACCAACCCGGCCACGGGAGTAACGATCAGCGTACTCGTACTGGGATCGGTCGATCCTTCTACCGGTATAGCGATCCTGTTGTCACCGGAAGCAGCCGATAAATTGTTCATAACGAAGAATACGAACGTACAAGTAAAAATTACCAAACGGACCGGACTGCTCGACGAATCGGCGACAGGGAACGCGATTCTGAACGCTGACCCGGATAAAGACAGCGCCGCCGCCATTCCGGAAGAAATCAAAAACACGCTCGACGCTGCGCAAGCCGAAGCGGCCGAAACCGCGCCGGCGGCAGCCGAAATTGCAGCCGAAGAATCACCTGCGGCGGAAGCCGAACTCGCACCCGCTGAAAATACAACCGCAATCGCGGAAACCGAAACACCGGAAGTACCGGCCGAAATCGCGCCCGCCGCTATTGAACCGGCACCCGTCGCGATTGCCGAAACCGCGCCGGCGGCAGCCGAAACGATTGCACCTGAAACGGCACTCGCCGCTTCGAGTGAAACCTCTTCAAGTGAAACCGCTCCGAGCGAGACAGAACCGGCCGACGACGATCTGTTTGATCCGTTCGCACCGATCATTCTGGTTCCGGCAAATGAAAATCCGCCCGAACCGCACGAAGTACCGGCGGCGGGCGATCACGCGATCGTAATCTGCCCCGAACCGGTTGAACCGGCGGAAGCAGGCTCGATTGAATCGGAAAAACTTCCGCCGGCAGCGGATGTACCCTCGGCCTCGGGAAAATCCGAAAAAGCAAAAATTTCCGCCGGCGGAACCATCATCCCCTCGCTGAAAGAGTTGACAAGCGGTTCGTACTACATCCAGATTGCAACGCTGGCGCAGGAAGACAACATCAACGCAATTATTGAAACGTACGGAATAAAATATCCGATCGTACTCGTACCGTTAAAGAGCGGCAGTGCGTATCAGATTATGATCGGCCCGCTTTCCGTGGACGAATACGGAACGGTTCTGGCCCGATTCAAATCATACGGATATAAAGACGCGTTTTTACGGAAAATAAAATAGGAAACGCAGCGATCGTTCATAAAACAAACGGGGCAGCCTGAAAGATTTTCTTTTCGGACTGCCCCGTTTTCATTCGGAAACCGTACTAGATAACGGTACCCGGCGGAATGATCGCATTTTTTCTGATAACGATAATTCCTGCCGAACTGTAAAATTCACCGTGCGGACCGTGTTCGCCGTCTTCATACGTTTTTCCGCTCACCCCGATCTGGCAATTATCGCCGATGCGTGCGTTTTTATCTATAATCGTATGCGAAATTTTGCAGTTACGGCCGATACCGAGCGCCGGAACACCAGCTTCAAGGTTGAGACGGCGCTGTTCCGCGTTCTCATAATAATCGGCTCCCATGCAGATAACGCCGTTCAGTTCGGAGCCGCTTTCGATGGCACTGCGAACGCCGATAACCGAATCGGAAATCTTCGCGTTGGTGATAACGCAGCCTTCGCTCGCGATGGAATTATTCATTTCGGCGCGGTTCAGTTTTGAAGGAGGCAAATTGCGCGGATGCGTATAAATGGGCATGTCTTCGTCGTAAAAATTGAATTTCGGATTGATACGGGTCAAATCGAGATTCGCGTCGTAGAAGCTGCGGATCGTACCGATATCTTCCCAATACCCGTTGTAAACGTATGAATTGACTTTACGCTTTTTGATTGCCATCGGGATAATTTCTTTACCGAAATCGGTAAAGTCGTTATCCAAAGCGGACTCCATCGCTTCTGCGTTAAAAATATAGATTCCCATTGAAGCGAGATAATCCTTTCCTTCGGGAATATCCGCATGCGCATCCGCGGGAATTTTCCAATCGTCGATAGCCAATTCGGGCGCCGGTTTTTCCATAAAAGCGGTGATGCGGTATTTTTTGTCGATCTTCATGATACCGAACCCGCTCGCGTCTTCACGGGTAACCGACGTCGTCGCGATCGTGATGTCGGCGCCGGATTCTATATGCTTATCGAGAAATTTTTTCAAATCCATGCGATACAGCTGATCGCCGGATAATATGATATAATGCGTCGGATTCTGCGTTTTAAAATGGATAAAATTCTTGCGAACGGCGTCGGCGGTTCCTTCGTACCAGCCCGAATGTTCCAGCGTCTGCTCTGCCGCCAGAATTTCAACGAAACCGTGAGAGAACCGGTCAAAATTATACGCATTCGATATGTGCATATGAAGCGATGCCGAATTGAACTGCGTCAACAAATATATCTGCCGGAATCCGGAATTGATGCAGTTCGAGATCGGAATATCGACGATGCGATGATTTCCGCCGAACGGAACGGCGGGTTTAGACCGCTCTTTTGTCAGCGGATACAACCGAGTTCCTTTTCCGCCTCCCAGAATGATAGACAAAACTTTCGCCATTAATTTTACCTCCGTATTTTAAAAAACAAAGATCCCTTTCTTGTTGAGATAGTATAAACCCGTTCTTTTGAAAAAGCAACGGAAAATTTTTTGAATATTCCGCTTGAATCTTTGAACATTTCACTTGACCCGCGGTTCACGCATGACATACTATTAATCGCATGGATCGGCTGAAAGTGATTTATAAGGCGGAGCGGTAATGACGTGGATATTTTTTGCACTCGGCTCGGCGCTGTTCGCGGCGCTTCAATCCATACCGGCAAAAGCGGGTATGAAACACATAGACAGTACGGCTGCAACCGCGCTGAGAACGACGGTCATTCTGCTGTTCGCGTGGCTTATGGTATGGATAACCGGACAAAGCGCGCCGCCGCACATCAGCGTAAAAAGCTATCTGTTTCTGGCGCTATCGGGCGTCGCGACCGGCGCGTCATGGCTTTGCTACTACCACGCGCTGCATCTGGGAACGGTCAATAAAGTAACCGCCGTAGACAAATCGAGCACCGTGCTCAGCATGCTGCTTGCGTTCGCCGTACTGCGCGAACCGCTTTCGGCCAATATGATCGTCGGAATGATCGCAATCGCCGGAGGAACCGTCCTCATGCTCAAAAAGGGAAAACGGGAACAATCGGCGGCTGACGGTCAATCCGGTGCCGAAAACCGAAAATGGTTCGCGTACGCCGCCCTTTCCGCAGTATTCGCCGCATTGACGTCGATTCTTGCAAAATACGGAATAGAAAACGTTCCGTCCAATTACGCCACCGCGTTCAGAACCGGCATCGTACTCGTTATGGCATGGCTGGTCGTATTCATACAGAAAAAGCAAACCGCGCTGAAAAACGTCCGGAAAAAAGACATCGTTTTTATCGCGCTTTCGGGCATAGCGGGCGGCGCTTCGTGGCTCTGCTATTATCGGGCGCTGCAGAGCGGACCGGCGAGCGTCGTCGTTCCCATAGACAAACTGAGCATTTTGGGAACGGCGCTGTTCGCCCGCATTTTCTTTCACGAAAAACTGAATCCGTATCAAAAGACGGGGCTCGTGCTGATCACCGCCGGGACGCTGGTACTGTTAGTACATTTCTGACGTTCGGACGGTAACTCCTAGCACCCGGACGGTATGCTTCGGATTACACGGCCGGTATGTTTCTGACGTCCGGACGGTAACTCCTAGCACCCGGACGGTTAATCGGCTCCGGCGGGAAGCGGCTTAACTTCTTTTTTATATATGTAGCGTAAAAATACCGTGCTGCAGATGAGCGACGCGATTTCGGCGATCGGAAACGACCACCACACCGCACTGATATCGCCGGTTCGAGACAGCAACCAGGCAATCGGCAGCAATACGACCAGCTGCCGCGCAACGGAAACGATCAGACTGAGCACACCGTTGCCGAGCGCCTGAAACACCGATCCGCAGATAATGCAGAACCCGGCGAACAGGAAACTGATGCTGATGATGCGGAGCGCGGGAATACCGATGGCGGTCATCTCCGGCGACGCGTTGAACATCGACAGAAGGAACCCGGTGCATAGGTGAAAAAGCGCGAATCCGACGATCATCATCCCCATCGCGTAGATAACGCACAATTTGACGGTTTTCATAATGCGGTGCCGGTTCCGTGCACCGAAATTGTATGAAATAATCGGAATCATACCGTTGTTCAATCCGAATACCGGCATGAACACGAAACTCTGCAATTTGAAATAAACGCCGAACACGGCCACCGCCGTCGAAGAAAACGCCATCAGGATTATATTCATGCCGAACGTCATTACCGACGCAATGGATACCATGATGATCGACGGAAATCCGACGGAATAGATTCCCCTGATAGTCTGCAAATTCGGCCGGAAGGAACGAAAGGCGAACGTTATTTCATGGTTTTTTTTCAGATTGAATATGATCGACATGAACATACCGGCAATCTGACCGATAACGGTCGCAACGGCGGCTCCCGCGACGCCCATCGCCGGAAAGCCGAAAAGTCCGAATATCATAATCGGATCCAAAATTATGTTGACGACCGCACCGAGCCCCTGCGTGAACATCGTATACAGCGTTTTGCCGGTGGACTGAAGCAGCCGGTCGAACGTAATTTGTCCGAACAAACCGAAACAGAATATGGCGCAGATTTTCATATAATCACAGCCGAACTCGATGATTTCGGGAATATCCGTCTGGCTTTCAAAATAAACACGCACGAAAAACAGGCCGAACAGTAAAAACAAAACGTAACTGCATACGGCAAGAAACACGCCGTTCGAGGCGGTTCGGTTAACGGCGTCGAAATCCTTGCGCCCCAAGTTCATGGACAGCAGCGCGTTTATACCGACGCCCGTACCCGTTGCAATCGCAATCATCAGATTCTGGATCGGAAAGGCAAGCGAAACCGCGGTCAGTGCGTATTCGCCTATCATCGAAACGAAAATACTGTCCACGACGTTGTACAGCGCCGTTACCAACATGGAAACCATCATGGGTACCGACATCGTGATAATAAGTTTATTTACGGGCATAACGCCCATTTTGTTTTCCTGAATCTGATTTTGCAAGATATACCTCAAATAGCAGAAGATTTCTACTATTCTACAGCAAAACGCATAAAAAAGTAAAGTATACCGGAATCTCATTCCGTTTACTTGCATTGACAGAATACTTTCAGCATGATAAAATTATTAAATATCTACTATATTATAACTGAGGACATAATTCGTATGAAAGAAGCAGAAAAAGGAAAATTTTCAGCCGATACTCGAAAAAAAGAACATAAACCCATGAAAAAGGTTTTTCTGAGCATCGGTTCCATATTGATTTTGATTCTTGCGGCCGTTTCGTTCATTTTCATTCCGGCGATGGTACAGGGCTCCGGAACGGAACTGCCGCCTTTCGGTCGTTTCAATAAAAAACCCATTGAATATAAAACGGGATCGTATTTCGCCTCTATGGTGCAGTATTATTCCGAGCAAATGAAAAATAACGGAAGCCAATTGGACGAATCGGCATATTTTTCCATATTCAACACCGCGTTCAGTTCAACCGTTCTGAATATGGCTTTTACCCAGGCGGTGGAAGCGTCGGGCTACATCGTACCCGACGCGGCGATCGACCGTTCCATGCTGCCGTACTTCTACGATTCAAACGGAGTGTATTCTCCCAAAATTTTCCGCGACACACCCGATACGGACAAAATCGAACTGCGGAACCAGATTGCGAACGGTCTCGTCTATCAGCGTTACTACGACGACTCGTTCGGTTCGCAGTCCGAAGCATTGGGAGATTCGCCGCTGTACGGAATAAAAACCGCTTCCGCGGAAACGCCGTTTCTCCAGCGCATGGGAGAACGTCAGCGGAGTTTTGAATACGCGGCGTTCAAAACGGCGGATTATCCCCGTACGGAAGCTGCGGCATGGGGGATGCAGAATCCCGATCTGTTCACCAAATACGATATGTCCGTCGTTTCCGTCTCAGATGAAAACACCGCCAAAAAACTGCTCAAACAGCTTCAGAACAACGAATTGGTTTTTGAAGACGCCGTTGCCGAATATTCGCGCAATTATTACAGCAGTACGGACGGGAAAGTGGTCAACTCGTACCGGTATCAGCTGAAAAGCATCATGAAGGACGAGCAGTCGCTGAACGAATTGACCGGACTCGAGCCCGGAGCGATCAGCGGCGTCATTCCGACAGTCAACGGATTTTCCATTTTCAAACTGAACGCGCCGGCCGTCGACGCCGATTTTACCGACAGTGCGATGATTGAAACCGTGTACAGTTATATGAATTCGTACGAAGCGGGCGTTATCGAAAGATATTACGTCGATACGGCCAAAGATTTTGCCGCCGTCGCGACGCGCAGCGGATTTGATGCCGCCTGTGCGCAGTACGGTCTCACGAAAGGGGCGCTTGATGCGTTTCCGCTCAATTACAACGACAATCCGCTGCTGAAAACGATGTCCGCCGCGGATACCGCGCTCGCCGGCGCTTCTTTGAACGATAACTTCCTGAAAACGGCGTTCTCCATGCAGAAAGATGAAATTTCAAGCCCAATCGTCGTCAACAAAAACGTTATCGTCCTGAAAATGACCGAAGAAATCACGGTGCCGGCTGAACAAAATTCAACGGTGTCAATTCTGTATCCGTATTATATCACTCAGTTCGATCAGTCGTCAGTACAGTCCGCCATCATGTCGAGCGACAAACTGCAGAACGATTTCATACAAGTATATTTCAACAATTTCATGAAATACTAGGAGTACATGAATTCTGCAGATATACGCGACGAGCCCTGTCTGGTGCAAACCGGGCGGGGCTTGTCCGTTTTATACGGAAACCGATATCTTTATTCGCGCTACGACCCGGCAGCGGCAGCGGAACGGCTCGCAGATTCCGTGCAGCTGCGTGAAGACACGCTGATTTTATGTTTTTCACCGATTCTCGGATACGGACTGCAAACACTCGCCGCCAAGCTGCGGCAAAATTGCCGTATCTGCGTCGTGGAAGCGGATCCTCTCCTTTTCAAATTATACGAGTGCGCTTCGTATCCGAAAGGAACACTGGTCGTCGCGCCGAAGGACGTTCCGCGGCTACCGCAGATACTGGAACGGCGCAACGCAGCCGACAGTTTCGGGAACCTTTTTCCGCCGCCGGGCACGTTCCGCCGCTGTCTGCGGCTCGATTTTTCCGCCGCGCCCGCCCTGCGGGAACAGACGTACCGGCAGATACACCAAGCCGCGGACGGTGCGATCGCTTCGTTTTGGAAAAACAGGCTGACCCTCATTCGCATGGGGCGGACGTATCATCGGAATCTGTTCCGAAATCTGGGACTTCTGCCTTCGTCGAAGCCGTTCGCCGCCGGCTCCGTCGGAAAACCGATCGTCGTCGCCGGCGCGGGCCCTTCCGCGGACGGCGTGCTGGATGCGATCGCGGCGCTGCCGCCGGATACGAGAAACCGCCTGTACATCATCGCGGTGGATGCGGCGCTCGGCGCGCTGCTCGGCCGGCGCCTTGTTCCCGATGCGGCGGCGACGGTCGAATGCCAGTTCGCAATCCAAAAAGCCTACTACGGCGCCGCCGGGAAACGGATTCCCCTATTCGCCGATATGACGTCGCGCAGCGCCGCTGTACGGCCGGCGACGCACCCCGCGAACGGTGAAAGCGGCAGCGGAAGCACCGGCGGCCCGGTCGTTTTTTTCAGCTCGGCGTTTGCAGACACCGGTTTTCTGGACACGCTGCGAGCAGCAAAATTATTGCCGCAGGCCGTACCGCCGCTCGGCTCGGTCGGGCTTGCGGCAACGGAAATCGCGCTCATGCTGCGCGCGGACATATCGGTTCCGGTATTCGTTACGGGGCTTGATTTCGCCTTTCCACCGGGAAAAACGCATTGCCGAGGCACGCCGCAGCTGCAAACCGTGCTTATCGAGCAAAACAGGCTTTCGCCGTGCGGGAACCCGGCCGCTGCGTACCGAAACGGCGTTTCAGCGGTTTCAAAGCGCGCCGGAAACGTCGTAACGGACCGCGCGCTCGCCGGTTACGGAGCGCTTTTTGCCGACAGATACGGGACGGTTCCGAATCTGTTCGATCTCGCGTGCATCGGACTGCCGCTCGGCCTGCCGGTTCGTACGATCGGCGACTTCGTTTCGTTCACCGCCGCCTTGCCCGATTCCCCGGCACACGCTGCGGCCGGCGGGAGCGGCGACGATACCGGTTCCGATGCCGCCGCGTGCAGACAGGCCGTACTCGACTTCTACGACAAAGAAGAAACGGCGCTTGAAAAACTGAAATCATACCTCGTACGCGGCGGCGCGACCGACGCGCAACTGCGCGAACTGCTTTTGAACAGGGAATATCTGTATCTGCATTTTCCCGACGGATTCAAGCCGTCGACGGACGTTCCGTTTTTGAAACGAGTACGGGCGGAAATAGATTTTTTTCTGAAAGACATTCGATCGGGGCGGAAAAACGTCCGCGCCGGAACACGTCCGGAAACGGAAAACTGACCGGCTCCGGACGCGGCACGAATCAAGAACCGCACTAAGCCATAGCCGCGCACCGATTCCGCGAAAGACGTATGCGAAACCGGTGTTTTACGCTATTCTTCTTTCGATTTCAGCACGGCGAGGAACGCGGACTGCGGCAGTTCGACGTCGCCGACCATTTTCATCCGCTTTTTGCCTTCTTTTTGTTTTTCAAGCAATTTGCGTTTACGTGAAATATCGCCGCCGTAACATTTTGCCAAAACGTCTTTGCGCAGCGCGTTCACCGTTTCGCGTGCGATGATTTGACTGCCGATCGCGCCCTGAATGGCTATTTTGAACTGCTGCCGGGTTATTTCTTCTTTCAGCTGCGCGCACACGTGCCGCGCGCGGTCGTAGGCGTTACCCTTGAACGAAAGCTGCGCGAGTGCGTCCACACTTTTACCGTTTATCAGAATGTCGATTTTTACCAGATCCGTCGCCCGATACCCGATAACGTCGTAGTCGAACGACGCGTAACCGCGGCTGTAACTTTTCAGCCGATCGTAAAAATCGAACAGCACTTCCGCCAACGGCATTTCGTACGTGATTTCAACCCGTTTTTCATCAAGATACTGCATGTTCGTTTGAATACCGCGCTTTTCGGTGCACAGCGCCATAATGGATCCCAAATACGTCGCGGGAGTAATGATCGACGCTTTTATGTACGGTTCCTGCGCTGCCGAAATGCGTCCCTGTTCGGGATAATCAGCCGGATTGTCGATATATTTTTCTTCACCGCTTGTCAGCGTAACCAGATATCGGACGGACGGTGCGGTAAATATGACCGATTGGCCGTAATCTCGTTCGAGCCGTTCCTGAACGACTTCCAAATGAAGCAATCCCAAAAAGCCGCAGCGGAATCCGTGCCCCAGTGCGAGCGACGCGTCTTTTTCATAAATCAGACTCGCGTCGTTCAGCGTCAATTTTTCCATACTGTCGCGCAATTCTTCATAATCGTTTGAATCGATCGGATAAATGGAAGAAAAAACGACCGGCTTCACTTCCTTGAATCCCGGCAGAATTTCCGTCGCCGGATTATCGGCAAGAGTGATCGTGTCTCCGACCCGAACGTCGGCAACCGTTTTGATTCCGGCTATGATATAACCGACGTCTCCGGCAGACAATTCACCCGTTTCTTCAAGTTTGATCCGGAAAATACCGACGGTTTCGACTTTGTATTCGGTTCCGCTGTGCATGAAGCGGATAATCTGACCGTTTTTCAGGGAACCGTCTATCATGCGGATATGCACGATGACGCCGCGGTACGGATCGTAATGACAGTCGAAAATGAGCGCGCGCAGTTTTCCGGCGGGATCTCCGGACGGCGGAGGAAACCGGGAAATGATAGCCTCAAACAGTTCGTCCACGCCTTTGCCGGTTTTTGCCGACACCAGTACCGCGCTTTCACCGTCGAGCCCCAAATCGTGCTCGATCTGATGCTTTACGCCCGGAATATCGGCAGCCGGCAAATCGATTTTATTGATAACGGGAACGATTTCAAGATCGTGTTCCAGCGCCAAATACATGTTCGACAACGTTTGCGACTCAACGCCCTGCGCCGCGTCCACGAGCAGCAGCGCGCCTTCGCAGGAGGCTATCGCCCGCGACACTTCATATGAAAAGTCGACGTGCCCCGGCGTATCGACAAAATTCAGTTCATACGAAACGCCGTCGACTCCGACATACGGAATCGTTACGGCCTGACTTTTGATCGTAATACCGCGCTCGCGTTCAATATCCATGTTGTCGAGAATTTGATTCTGGAATTGACGGTCGTCGATGATACGGGCTTTCTGGATCAAACGGTCCGCCAGCGTAGACTTGCCGTGATCGATATGGGCAACGATACAAAAATTCCTTTTGCGGGATAAATCAGTCATTCGCCCATTGTATTGGAAATACGAAAATGATTCAACATGCCGATGCAAAAATCATACGCCGCGAAGCAGATTTTCGGAACGCCCTCACCGACACGCTGAACGCCTCCGCCGACATGAGGGGCAGTCGCGGTAACGGAAGCATACCGCGGCTGTAAGCGGTATCCGCCGCACGACTTAGAAATAGTACGGGCTGTCCAGCTGCGCACCGACGGCGATGTTTACGTCAAGATATCCGCTTTTGCGCTTTTTCGTGTACACCTGAACGAAAATGCCGTCTTTATCCGGAGTTATTTCGATTTTGATCAGTTCCACCGGATCGTACACGGAAAATCCCGCTTCATCAGCGGAACTGCCTTTCAGAATATTCGTCACCGTATATTTTTTCTTATCGGACACCGAAACCGGCGTCAGCTCCATGCCGAAAATGGGAATGAACGCTTTCGCCGTCACGTCGCTGCGGTAAATGAGGTAGCCGGGATTTTCGGGACGGGCTTCTATATACACGGTGAACGTTTCACTGCCGCCGTCCGCTTTTACCGTATCAACGGTAACGATCGTATCGGCCATCATATGAAGCAGCGCCGACTGAAACGCGTCGAGTCCGTCCACCGCAGTGCCGTTCACTGCGGTGATAACATCACCGGCGGCTATGCCGGAACGGTGCGCGCTGCCTCCGGGCATGACGTACTGCACTTCAAGCCCCGCAGGCCGCCCGGTAATGGGATCGGCCTTGATGTCTTTGCCGAAAGCGCCTATCCATCCGTGTTCGCGCTTTCCGCCTTTAAAAAGTAGCGGTAATTCGGCCTTCAGATATTCGACGGGAATGGCGAAATTAAGCCCCTCGTATGCGAGCATTCCCGCAAAAACGATCGCCTGCACGTTCCCCTTGCCGTCTATGATAGGACCGCCGGAATTTCCGGAATTAACGGCGGCGTCGATCTGCATGATGCTGCCCACCGTAAACAGTTTCCGGTCCACCGCCGAAACGATACCCGACGTCAGCGTCCGTTCCAAACCGACCGGAGAACCGATTGCAAAAATCCGGTCTCCGATGTCCAAATCCGCAGACGAACCGAGTGAAAACGAGAACGGTGCGTCCACTTCGACTTTCAGCAGCGCGAGGTCGAGCACCGGATCCCAACCGACCACTTTCGCGGGTATGCGAGTATCCGAATCTTCGGCAAGTTTTACGTACAGACGGGAATACCCTTCGTACGCCGGATCAACTTCCGACTGGATAACGTGATAATTGGTAACGATATAACCGCTCGGATCGATGAAAAATCCGGAACCGATGACCCGATCCGCGTAGCCGACGCCTTTCGTCACGCGGATTCCCAAATCGACCCATACGGTGACGGTTCCGTTTATGAACGACGACACCTTCGCAGGCGCGGAAACCGGTACGGCGTCGGAGGCAGCGTTTCCGGCGGAACCGACCGCTCCGCCCAATCCGGGAACGGAACGCACGACGCGGGAAGCCAAGGATTCCGCGGAAAACGGAATTTCGGACAACAGCGGATACTGCACCGCTTCGAGCGATGTATACAAGCGGAGCGCGTTCAGCACGTCGTCGGAAGCTTCGCTTGCAACGCAGCCGGCCGCGACGACGGCCGCGCATTCATCGTACAGAGCCGCTATTTCGCCGACGACGTCGCCGCTGCCCGCGCCGTTCCGTTTCAGCAGAAAAACGCGCCACAGCGCGGTAACCGGTTTGTCCGCAAGCATTCCGCGGACGGTACCGATTTCATTGCGGACGACGTCGTTTTGTGAATAATCGAACGGAACGTATACGTCCGGCTCGGACGCACAGGAGGCGAACAGTAAAACCGACGCGCAAACGGACAAAAAGACTTTATTCATTCTGCAGAACTCCAAAGACGAATTCGCCGATTCTGACTGCCGAAACGCGGGGAACGGAACCGTCGTCAGCAGGCTCTCCATCGACTACCAGAGAAACACCTTGACTGCCCGTTCGGTTAAGCGAATCGAGTACTTTTTTTGCAGTTTTCGCCGATGCCGCTTTTCCGAGCCAATATACGCCGGTATCGTCCTGCGAAACGGGCAGGTCGCGCGCATAACTGCCGTTTACTGCCTGCACCGTAACGCGCACCGGTACGCCGTTTTCCATCCGGACAGTAACCGATTCGCCGCCGAGCGGCAGACGGAACTGCGCTTCCGCCGTTTTTTTATCGGGAAGCACGGAATATCGGGCTGACCAGCCGCCGGTCGTCTGGTCGAGCCAGGTGGAAACGCGCGCACCTGCGGCGGCGTATTCTTCCGTAAAATCGACTACGGTATCCCGGTCCCGATCTATCGAAACCGACCGGATGAACACGCCCGGATCAAAAGCGAGCGGCCCGAACAGCTGTCCGTACAGTGCGTCCGTTTCCGATTCGTCAGCGTAAGAACCGGAGCGCGCCGGATCGAACCCGAACGTTTCCGTCAACTCGAAAAATCCGTCGCCGTCGGCGTCTACCGTCCGCACGGTCGGAATTCCGTTTGAAAACTGCGTCTGCGCGTACAGCGTATCACCGGTAAAATACTGTGCGAGCCGGAATTTTCCGTCGAGCACGGCGAACCGGATACGCGCCTGAGAACGCTCATCGGACGGCACTTCAACGGATGAAGCCGCCGCCGCAAGCGAGCGGCGATCCAAAACCGTCTGATCGGATTTCGGCGCGGGAACGAAAAAGTCGAATCCGCCGAGCGTTTCTTTCAATTCCCGATCCGCGTACAGCGTCAGCGGCGTCCACGCCAACGTGTCGGCAACGAGGCGGTATATCGTGCCGTCGGTAAACTCAACGCGGGAAACGAACGGATACTTTCCGTAATGAACGGTGTACCCGCTCTCCGGAACGATAATCCGTGCCGGCACGCCGAAGTCGCATTCCGCGGTCCATTCGATCATTCCGTCCTGATTCGCATCGTACGACACGCGCGCCGGCCGACCCCGCGCGTACGAAATCGACGCGTCGGTCAAGCCGTCCCCGGAATAATCGCACAGCAGAATGCCGTTGTATGCGTTCAAAAACGATTTGAACGCGGCAAGAACCGCATCGTCTTTCAGCAGGGAAGCGAATCTGACGAGCTGCGGCAGCGGAACGCTTTCTTTTGCGAACGAACAAAAATATTCGTACGCGTCGGCTTCGGCAATGAGTCCCGCCTTCAGCGCGAGCGGCGCGTACAACGGATGCCGCAGTCCCGCCGCGTTAAACGCACGCAGCATTCGCTCCCCCGGCTCTCCTGCGGTAAAAGCCGCCGCGTATATCGAAAATTCCGCGGAATCGGTCTGCAAGTCGGAAAAACGGGTGATCAGCGCGTCGGCGAGCGGCTGAACGGAAGGATCGTACGATAGATCGTTTTGCAGTTCGTATGAAAAAAAAGCCAGCGGAAATCGGGAATCCGCCGGAAAAACACGCGACGAAGCGTCGACCTTTTCCCGGGCGCGGCGCGTACCGTCGGAAGTTCCCAACCGGTAATACGCCAACACGCGGATGTATTCGGCTTCAGCGGCGTACAAAAACGTCCCGGAATCGAGTACCTCAAGCGCCCGGCCCGGTTCACCGGTATCGCACAGCAACCGCGCGTACAGCAGACGCGCGTTGTCGCGGCCGGAATCGACCCAGACGTTCTTTGCAAAGGCAGAATCGAGCGTGCTCAGCACTTCGGCGCGGGGTGCGCCGGATTCATTCAGTGAAGCGGCGAGCACGTACCAGAGTTCGGATATTTCCGCGTCGTACGCGAGGCCGAGCTCAGCCTGTCCGGCGGCGTTCCGATATTCCCGGCGCAGCAGATAGTCTTTACTCAATTGCAGACACCGCAGCGCCGTTCTCCGATTCGCCGCGTCCGCATACGAACCGCTCCGTACGTCCGCAGGGCGGGAATCTTGCGCAAAACAGGGAAACACACTGAACGCGGCACAGATGAAAAACAACGCGCCCCCAAAAAAACGTCCTTTCAACATATTTTCGCCCCCTGAACGTACGGCTCCTACGCTTTTGCCGGCCGCGGTTCAAAACCGAGCAGCGCCCGAATATCGGCATCGTCCATCGTCTCGCGGTCTACGAGCGCGTCGGTCAGCGCAGTCAGCTGATCGCGGTGCGCCTCCAGTAAATCATACGCGTTTCGATACGCCGTATCAAGAATACGCGCGACCGCAGCGTCGATTTTACACGAAGTTTCTTCGGAATACGATTTATGCCGGGCGATGTCGCGTCCCATGAAAATCGGTTCTTCTTCCTGTCCGTATGAAATCGCGCCGATATCGGGCGACATGCCCCATTCGCACACCATTTTCCGGGCGAGTTCCGTCGCCCGTTCGATGTCGTTTTGCGTACCGGTCGTCGTATCGCCGTACGTCAGTTTTTCGGCTGCATAACCGCCGTACAGCACGACCAACTGATCGTGCAGCCAGCTGCCGGTGTGCGAATATGAATCTTCTTCGGGAATTCCGACGGTAACGCCGAGCGCGCGGCCGCGCGGAATGATCGACACTTTATGCAGCGGCGACACGTGTTCAAGGTAATAATACGGCAGCGCGTGGCCGGCTTCGTGACAGGCGGTCATGCGCTTTTCGGTTTCCGGCAAAACCATCGATTTACGGGCCACGCCCATAAGCAGTTTGTCCCGCGCTTCTTCAAATTCTACCGAAGTAACGTTCCGCTGATTTTTACCCGCGGCGAACAGAACGGCTTCGTTCACCAGACTTGCCAAATCGGCGCCGCTCATACCGGGCGTAGAACGGGCGACCCGTTTCAGATCGACGTCGTCGCCGAGCGGAATTTTCGCGGCGTGCACGCCGAGAATCGCTTCGCGCTCTTTGATATCAGGCAGGGAAACGGTTACCTGTCGATCGAAGCGGCCGGGACGCAGCAGCGCCGGATCGAGTACGTCCGGCCGGTTCGTCGCGGCTAAAATGATCACGCCGTCTTTGCTTTCAAAACCGTCCATTTCCACCAGCATCTGATTCAGCGTCTGTTCGCGCTCGTCGTGGCCGCCGCCGAGTCCTGCGCCGCGCGCGCGGCCGACCGCGTCGATTTCATCTATAAAAATGATCGCCGGCGCCATTCTGCGTCCCTGCTCGAACAGGTCGCGGACGCGGCTCGCACCGACGCCCACGAACATTTCGACGAAATCGCTTCCCGATATGTGCAGAAACGCAACGCCCGCTTCACCGGCAACCGCGCGGGCAAGAAGCGTTTTACCCGTACCGGGATTTCCGACAAGCAGAATGCCGGTCGGAATTTTCGCCCCCATATCGAGATATTTTTGCGGATTTTTCAAAAAATCTATCACGTCGGAAAGTTCGTTTTTCGCTTCTTCCTGGCCGGCAACGTCGGCAAACGTAATTTTCTTTCCGCCGGAATAAACGCGCGCGCGGCTCCTGCCGAACTGCATACCTTTCGCACTCTGCGACGCATTCTGTCTGAAAATGAATATGAAAAAGAACACCATTATGATAATCGGAAGAAAGTCGAGTATCGCCCGGAAAAAACCGGTGGAACTTTCGGCACCGACGACGACTACGTTATGTTCCGCAAGCAGCGGCATCAACTGCGTGTCTCCGTACGGAATGACCGTCTTAAAATACGATTTGGAAGCACCCTGCGAAAAATTGGACGAACGGGCGACGCCTTCGATTATCCGCTCGTCGGTAATTTTCACTTCCGTAACGGAGCCGTTTTTAATTTCGGCAAGGAATTCCGAATACGAAATTTCGGGAAACCGGGCATTCTGCCCGTTCAGGATAAAAAAAATACCGGCGCCGATCAGCACGACGACAAAAAACATAAATCCGAAGTTGCCTTTTTTTACCGGCTGCGGCGAAATCTTATTATTCATATTACTTCCATAGTTTCTCAATATCCGTTTATTATACCAGAAAACGTATCTTTTTTACAGCGTTCCATCAATTTTCCGAAATTATTTCGATCCGAAACGTATTTTTTTCTCCGGAAGGCGAAAACGATTTCTCACAATGAAACACGAAGCCGCCGCCCGCCGTCCACGGAATGACCGAACGCGCTCCGTACGATTCGATAACGGGAACGTTTCCCCGCTGCGCCGCGGGAACGCCCGCTTCAGCACATATTTTTGAAACGCTTTTACGGATGCCGCCGCCCGTATAGGCGCAGTCCGCAGGCGCTGCACTGCGCACGACGACAGGCAGCTCGACGAACACCGAGCGGCCGCCGGAATATGCGGCGGATTCCTCCGGCGGCGGGGTTTCCTTTGAAACCGCGACGGTTCCGAACGGAAACTCATACGCGCCCGCCGCGGTAATCACCGCGTAAAAACCAATTTCCTCCGCAGTGCGGTCTTTTTCGGTTTTCCGGAGGCACAGCACGACGCCGTCGGAATCGACAGTGATGCCGCCGGCGGAAACTGAAAAACGGTGTTCCCCGCCGCCGGCGCGGCAGATCCGCCGTACGAACGCATACGGAATGCGGGTTTCGGTTTCGAGCACATCGAACGCCCGATAGATCAGCCGCCGTTTAATAGCCGCAGCCTGAAGCCGGAACGTGCGCGCGTCCATGCAGAGCGAATCACCGTCCGAACGCCAGGAACACGAATCTGCCGCCGCATCGATAAAAACCGCGTCTTCCGCCGCTTTTTCCGCGCCGGAAAGTACCGCCGTATCCCATCCGGGCACCAAAGAGTTCAGCACCGGCACCAGTTCGTTGCGGCATTTGTTTCGCAAATACCGGTTGTCAAAATTGGTCGCATCGGTGCGGTGCGGTACGGCAAGAATTTCAAGGTAACGGAGTATATCGGCGCGCCCTATATCCAACAGCGGCCGGACGAACGGCTCCCGACACCGGGGGATTCCGGAAGCGGCGCTGCTCCCCTGCAAAAAGCGGAGCAGCAGCGTTTCAAGCTGATCGTTCCGATTATGCGCAAGGCAAATTACGGCGGCGCCGGTCTGCCGCGCATCCGATTCAAAAATCCCATACCGCAGCGAGCGGGCCGCTTCTTCCAGACCGCGCCTGCGTTCCCGCGCAAGACGTTCGACCGCCCCGCGTTCAAACACCGCAACGCGACAGTCCGTCGAAGGCAGCGTTTCGCAAAAATTCCGAACGAAAGCAGCGTCACCGCCGCTTTCTTCCGGCGGCCGGATATTGTGGTCGACGGTTATCACCCGAAATCGGGCCGAAGCGGTATCGTTTTCGCCGGGTGTGCAGGACGCGGAATAGAGAGATTCCCTGATGCGGACGCTCGCGCACAGCAGCGCCATGGAATCGGCACCGCCGGAGACGCCGAACGCAACGATACTGCCGGGACGGAACAGTTCCGCACACGGATAACCGGCGCGGGAAAACCCGTCCATAACGCGGCGTTCAAAAAATACGGCAAATTCATCCGTTTCACTCGTGTTCACTGGCACCACCGGCAAAATATCGCTAAAAAAAAAGTCCCCGGAGCGGGGACTTCCTCTAGCGGATAAAACGCGTTTATGTTCTCGGAGCGGAAACGCTCGCGAGCGCGGCTTCGGGATCACTCAAAACGGTGATTTCTTTAGCCAATCCGAGATCTTTAACACGGAACACCTGTCCTACGCCCAAACCGGAAATATCGGCTGTAACGCGTATAGGCAGATTTTTGGGCAGACACTGAATCGTAATCTGCGACTGATGCGTCGTCAAAAATCCGCCTTCGCGAACGCCGGCGGGATTTCCGGAAAGCAGTACTTTCATCGTAACTTTCAACGCTTTCTTTTCATCGATAGCATGGAAATCAGCGTGCAGATTCCTATCCGTTTTAATATCGTATTCGGTATCTTTGATAAAGACCAAATTATCTGATTTTCCGTCCAATTTGAGATTTACAAGAGTGGTAGGTGTCGCACTCTTCCATACTTTTGTAAATTCGACTTCGTCAATATCAAGCATGACAGCTTCACCCTTGGAATTATACATAACTGCAGGGAGACGGCCGTTTTCACGAAGTTTTTTTGCAACACGCTTACCTGTTTCCGTACGGGTAACAGCGTTAACAACTAACTGATCCATCTGAGGACTCCTTATTCACAAATTACACGAAGCAGTATTTCAGCAAACAACTACCTCATATATATTATAACTGGGACGGCAGGATTCGAACCTGCGGAATACCGGCACCAAAAGCCGGGGGCTTACCGCTTGCCAACGTCCCAAAATAATCACTCTATCATATCGTCGCCGGATTGAGATTCCTCAACGTGCCCGGCACGATATTCCGCAAGAATGCGCTCCTGCAGTTCTGCTCTGAATTCGGGGCTGATAGGATGCGCAATATCCATATATTCGCCCGTCGCCGTTTTGCGGCTCGGCATTGCGATAAACAAGCCCGTTTTGCCGTCGATAATCTTCACATTATGAACGACAAAACAATCATCGAAGGTAACGGTTACGTACGCCTTCAGCTTGCCGTCCACCGCAATCTTACGGATCCGGATTTCAGTAATCTGCATAATACTCATCTCCTGTCTACATACAAAAACCTTATTTTTATAATAAAAAATCAGGAAGAAGCGAATGTATAACACCGCTTCCATTTTACACCAAGTACAAAACAGGCGTGAACTGCTTTATCAGAATCTTCAAAAACTCCAAAAACCGCAGATCCCGAGCCGGACATTTGGACATACGATGCACCGTTCAGCACAAGGTCATCTAAAGCTTGCCCAATAAGCGGATACCGCTGCACGAGAGGTTCCGTAAAGCTATTTACAAACGACCAGCTTTTAACCGGCCGCTTATATACATCATACAGCTCTTCCCGTGAAGGTCCGTTCCAATCCTGATGCCCCGAAGCGTAATACGCATCGACTAAGCGGTACGCTTCTCCCGTAGAACTATGCACATCAGGACAAATCAAAACAAAATGTAAATCCGTTCGGGGCGTTATCGGAAAAACCTTTTCTCCCCGCCCCGTTACCACCGCACATCCGGAACAATCCGGCGCGTCAACCAAAGAGCTGCCGCTCAAGAAAAAAAATACGTCACTGCCGACTTTTCCGGCAATACCATGCAGCACATCGGCAGTCAACTTCGTTTCAAACGACACGTTAAGCGCCTTTATAAAGGCCGCCGCGTCGGCGGAACCGCCGCCAAGACCTGCGCCGCTCGGAATACGTTTTTTCAGCGTAACGGCAACACCGTCCGTTATACCGGTCGCGCTGCAAAAAGCGTCGTACGCGGCCGTCAACGTATTATGTTCCGGCAAATCCATTCCGTCGCACACGACCGTACAGGTTCGTACCGCCGTATTTCCCGTCCTGATAAACAATTCATCGTATAACGGCACGGTTTGAAAAATGCTTTCGATATCATGATAACCGTCCGACCGGACCGGTAAAACCCTGAGTCCGATATTGATTTTCGCAGGAGCGGACACATGAATATCGTGCAACATAAGCTCTGCTATTATACAATAAATAAGGAAATTGTCAAATACTTTACGGATATTTTTTGAAAATGATTTTTTTTTATAATATCTAGTTGACATACGGCACTCTCTCATCTATTGTATATACATACTACTTGCTTATTAAGGACGTGGATGTATGCTCAGCGAAAGTGAATTGTTGGAATACTCATCACTAGCCGGTTACGGATTCGATTACGCGTATGATGACGATTATAACGACGAAGACGACGACTTCGACGATGAAGACGACTCATTAGACGATTTTGAAGACGACGAGTTTTTGGATGACGATTTTGATGATGATCTTGAAGACGATTTTGATGACGAAGAAGATCTTTACGACTATGAAGACGAGGATGAAGATCTCAGTTACGACGATTTCGACGAATAACCGGCATCGCAATTTTCTTTAATCAGTGCAGCGGGAATGTAAAAAGAACATAAGCTCCCCTTTCTACATTCCCGTTTCTTTTTCAGCGCAGCCGCTCACCGTTATGCCACAATTTTTCAAGATCGTAAAAAGAACGCGCTTCTTCCGTCATTAAGTGCACGACGACGTTCCCGATATCAATCAGATTCCAGTCGTCTCCGTCGGGAGTTTTCCGGTTGGTAACGTGTATTTCCATATCGTTGTCGCGTACGTAATCTTTAACGAGTTTATACAATCCCTTCCAATGGACGGAACTGGTTACCGTAACGATAACGAAATAATCCGTCCAGCTATTCAATTTTGATACGTCAAGAACAGTAACGTTTTGTCCTTTTCCGTCTTCCATCAGCTGCGCTATTTCAAGTGCTTTTTCCTGAACCGTTTTCATTATATAAATCCTTATAAACAATATGCGTAATTCAGCGGACGTACCGTCCGTCGAAGTCTTTTCCCAAAATGATCGTAAAATCGACTTGCGTACCCAAATCGGAGCCTGCTTCTTCCGGCAGCACTTCGTCGACAACGATATTCGTACACCGGATAAAATCTCCCAGCGTTTTGGCAACGTCTTCGTTCCCGATATGATTAATGATCACCGTTTTTTCATAATCGTTTGAATCGGCGTTTACCGAACTCAGCACGTCGTATCCGGCGCCCTGCAAAAGCGCGGCCGTGTTCCGCGCGAGTCCTTGCACGGCGGTACCGTTTTGTATTTCCAGTACGTAAATGCGGCTGTACACCGTTTCCGAAGCGGACGCCAGCGACCCGATAGACTGTTTGACCACGTCTTTTATCAGCTGACCGTCGTAATACGGGAACAGCAGCGTCTGTCCGTCCACCGCACGGGATGAACCGGTTACCGTCTGCGGCACCAGCCGTTCGGAATCGATTTGGGCAATGACGGACAGCAGGCGGCGGACGTATTTCGTATCCATATTGGCGTGCAGCAATTTACCGTACGGCGTAAAATTACCGGCGGAAAAGATCCGCGGCGAATTACGGTTCAGCGCACCGAGCAGCGCAACCATAACGTGCTGACGGCGTTCCTGAATGTCCGCGGCGGATTCCTCCGGCACGGTGTACAGCAGATAGGTCCGTATTTTGTCCCCGTCCAAATTGACCGATCCGGACGGCAGCAGCCAGCGTTCGCCGGTATCCGAGGCCGCATCAACCGGATACGGTACGAATATCCGCAAGCCGCCGAGCAAGTCTACCAGTTTTTGAAAATCGCCGAGATTCATAACGATCGAAAACGGAATCGTCTGTCCGATCAGTTTGCCGATTTCGGCCCGATACGCGTCGATACCTTTTTCCGTAAAAACGGCGTCTATCCGGTCTACCCGGCCGAGGCTCGAATAAATGGCTCCGGTATTACCGGGGATACTGAACAACGTACCGCGCGTGGAAACGGGATAGTAGACGAAGACGTCGGAAAACAAAACCGTTCCCCCGTCTTCAAGTACGAACAGCACTTTTAACAACTCGTCGTTTTCAAGAATTTCGGAAACGGGATCCGTCTGCAACGAAAAAACGAGAATGATCGCCGTAACGACAAGAATGAAAAAAATCAATATCAAAAAGAGTGCGCTCTTTTCGATCCGTCTGTTCTTATGAGCCATCAGTCCTCCAAGGATTCAAGGAACCGGCGGGAAACCGGCGCCACCGATTTGTTACGGTTTTCAAGCCAGCCGATATTCTCCTGCACAACCGTTCGCACCAAGCCGTTCAGCGACAGGGAAAACAGCCGGTCCAAATACGCAGGCGTAACGTGTTCCCGTCCGGGTTCTATTTTATCCGCCGCATAGATAATTTTCGCGAGCGCGCTCATACCGGGCGCGCCGAACGTGTGATTTCTGACAGCTTCGAGAATATCGGCGTCGTCCACGGCAAAATCGCTTTTCAGCATTGCAGCCGCGGCGCGTCCGTGCAGCAAAGAAGGTTTTTCCTGCTCCAATTCCGTAACGGGCGCTCCGTCGCGCGCGGCGAGCGACAACAGCAGACGGGGATTCATTTCTTTGCACATATCGTGCGCGATTCCCGCAAAATAACCTTTTTCAGGATCAGCGCCGTACCGGCGGCACAGTTTTTCGGCAGTCTGCGCCGTCCGCACGGAATGCTCGAACCGAGTTTGAGATTCGGCACCCAGCGCGTATTTTTTTACACGTTCAATTAATTCCATATCCATACAGTTTTCTCTGTATAATATACCGATAAACGGCGTCAGGAACAAGATACCGCCACCCTCCCGCGAACGGTAAATCACACCGCCGGTGCGGCTCGGCGGAATTGCGGATTCCGTTTCTGATGTCCGAAGAAGACACCGGAAGCACGGCGTTTTGCAGTTCCGTATGACGGTAAGAAAATACCGGCTGCCCCCGTTCCGACTGAATCAGCCGGCGAGCGAGGATCAGATCGGCCCGATCGGCGAGTTCCGCCGCACATTTCCATGAATCGAATCCGGCAACCAGATCGTCGCCCATAATCAAACCGATTTTGCCTGCAAGCAGTGAACCGGCCGTTCCGGCCGCATACCGGTCTTCCAGATACGCGAGCGTATCGTACGAATACGAAATACCGCCGCGCCTCAGTTCACAGTCGTCAACCGCGAAGAGCGGATTGTCCGCAACGGCGCGATTTACCATTTCAAGCCGGTCGCCGGCGGAAGCACCCGCAGCCAATTCCTTGTGCGGCGGCAGATTTGCCGGAACGAACAGCACTTTGTCGTAACCGAGCCGGGTACAGACTTCCTGTGCGAGCACCAGATGTCCGATGTGCACCGGATTAAAACTGCCGCCGAGAATCGCAAGCTTCACGCCGCTACGCCTCGCTGCCCGGATACTGCACGGGTTCTTCGCCGCAGACTGAACGGCTTTTCAAAAATTCCGATTCGGCGCCGCCGTCCGCAGCAGCCGTTCTGGGCACGTTTTTGGACGACGGGCTGACGTGTCCGGCGTCTTCCATCCGTTCGACCAGCGAAAGGATTTCGCGGCGCACCCTATCGAGTCCCGTTCGGGCGTATATCGACATCGGAATGACGATTTCTCCGGGATGCTTTGTGCGGATCGACTCGGCAACCAATTCGGCGCGTTCGGGAGCGCCGTCCGTATCGGTTTTATTGCACAACACGATGCGGGGTTTGGCGGCGAGTTCGGGCGAAAAAGAAGAAAGTTCCGCGCACAGCGTGTCGTACGCGTTCAAACAGTCGTCGTCGGAGCAGTCGATAATGAACAGCAATCCGGCGCTACGCGAAATATGTTTCAAAAACCTGATTCCCAGTCCCGCGCCTTCGGAAGCGCCTTCGATAATACCGGGAATATCGGCGATGATGATGTCGCGGTCGGCGTCTGCGTGCAGCACGCCCAAATTCGGAATTTTCGTCGTAAACGGATACGGAGCGATTTTAGGCCGCGCGTTGGTAAAATGATCGAGCAGCGACGATTTTCCCGCGTTCGGAAAACCGACCAAACCGACGTCCGCCATAATACTCAGCTCTACGCGGAGCCGGCGAACTTCGCCCGGTTTGCCTTCGTGCGCGTAACGGGGCGCCTGATTGGTAGACGTCTTGAAATGAGAATTTCCCCAGCCGCCGTTACCTCCGGTCAAAAACACGAAACGGTCGTCCTCGCTTTCGGTCGTAAATTCGCGGATCAGTTCGCCGCTGTCGGCGTCGAACAGGGACGTTCCCGGAGGAACGGGAATAATCACGTCTTCACCGTCGCGCCCGAAACGGTTGCCGCCTTCGCCGTCGGCTCCGCTGCGGGCCTTGAAAACCTGTTTGTAACGCATGTGCGCGAGGGTGCGCAGATTACGTTTTACGCAAAACACGACATCGCCGCCTTTGCCGCCGTCGCCGCCGGCAGGACCGCCCATCGGCACGTATTTTTCACGCCGGAACGCGATACAGCCGTTGCCGCCCTTGCCGGAACGGACTTCAATCAACGCCTCGTCTGCAAATTGTATCACTGTCTTATCCTTAAAATACAAAAATACCCGAAGAAGGTACGACCTGCTCCGGGTATATTCATCAGTTCAGAACTGTTCGCGTTACGCTTCAACGGGCGCGACGGACGCCAGTTTGCGGCCCTTGCGTTCGTGATACAGAACGGTACCGTCCGCCGTTGCGAACAAAGTGTCGTCCTTTCCTTTCTGAACATTGTCACCCGGATGGATTTTCGTTCCGCGCTGGCGGACAAGAATCGAACCGGCAGATACCGCTTCACCGCCGTACACTTTTACACCCAAATATTTGGGGTTTGAATCGCGGCCGTTTTTCGCGCCGCTTCCGCCCTTTTTACGTCCCATAATATGCCTCCGCTGTTAATCTTCAATTTGTTCCCGCATCGTTACGCAGTCGGGATATTCATTCTGAAGCGCCGTAAGACCGCTCCGTAAAAAATCCGCCGCATAAATCAACCGGCAGGATTTCCCGCCGGCAAAATCATCCACACGGAACGCGAGATTTCCGCGCGAAGTAATATCCGTTTTAACCGCACTTCCGAATGATTCCGACAAAACCTGCAGCGTAGTCCGCAAAAGAACCGTTACCGCCGCACAAACTATATCGGAACCGGACGGAGCGTATCCGGAATGCCCTTCCGCCCTGCAGGAACGGAACTGCCCGTTTCTGCTCCGCGAAAGATACACCACCGTCATAACGGATTACGCTACGACGATTTCCTGAACACGGACAGTCGTATACTGCTGGCGGTGTCCGATCGTCCGGTGGTAGTCTTTCTTGCTCTTGTATTTGTAAACGATAACTTTACCGTCTTTGAAAGAGTCTTCCACGACGACGCGGACTTTTGCGCCTTTTACATACGGCGCGCCAACGCTTACCGATCCGTCGCTGCTTACGAGCAATACCGTATCAATATCAATTGTGCTGCCTTTTTCAGCATCAATCTTGTCTACCTGAATGAGAGCGTCTTTTTCAGCTTTATACTGTTTGCCCTTATACTCGACGAGTGCGTACATCTTCTACCTCTGTATCCATTTTATATAGGGCCGTCTCGAAACTGAAGTTATCCGACAAACCCATGCACGCTCCGATATCTAACGGGAATATACCGGAACAGTTTATACCATAAGTACTATATATTATATCAAAAACATCCGGTCGTAGTCAATAGTCAAAACCGATTTTACGGGATAACGCATAAAGGAATGGACGGAACAATGCACAGCAGGCGCCGAAAAAAAGCAGCACCATATTATTGAAGGAATCCGTATCGAAAGATCAAAATCCTGCCATGACAACTGCAAAATCTATCCTGGAAACCGGATAGGTTTTAAAATATTCTTATTATACGGAAAATCCCTGTCGGTCTGCATTCGGAAAAAACGTCTTGCTAACACGCGATATTCGGGATGACAGGATTTGCCCTGCGACAGTCAGCGGTCCGTATGCACATAGAGGTTACCGGTTCCGCCGGAGGCATAGCGCTCAATAAAAACTATATGTCCCTTGAAACCGGCAAGACGATAGAATTGTCGGCAACCATTGATAACGGCACAACGAGCGACTACAACAACATCACCTGGTCGGCCGATAAGGTTGGCGGACAGGATATCGTAACCGTACTCGGGTCTGGTAAGACTGTGGCAGTGTACGGACTCGCATCCGGACGCACGTCCGTCACAGCGGAATGGAACGGAAAATCAGCAAAATGCGATGCCGTAGTCGAAGCTGCCCGCCAATTCGCGTTCGACACGCAGACCATGCGTGTACAGCCGGGACAAACGAAAACGTTCAAATATACGCTTGTGCCGGATACTGCCGATATCCAGTGGTTCACCAACTCGAACGAATACATTACCTACGCAGTCGATCCCGCGTCCAAAACGATATCCGTAACCGGCATAAAAGAAGATCCCACAGGTAGTATCGCACTGACGACACTTTCCGGAATATCACAGAGCATGAAAGCGAGCATCAGCATTACGACCAGCTGGGATTATAAACTGAACCTCGGTTGTTTACAACTTATCATAGAGAAAGCTGCAAAAATAACACAAAACGCTACAATTAATTTTTTCACTGTATTCCTCCAAGAAATTAATTACTTTTACTTGCTACATAAAAAGAATCGGGAGACTTCGCATTAACAGGTGTTCCGTCCCGATAGGCAAAGTAAGCGGCAAAAAAAGAACCGATATATGCCTCACAATACGAAATATTGGTATAATAGTCACCAACGGCCACCATAACGGCTTCAAAAGCGGCCTTATTTTCCAATAAATATTTTTGCACGGCTTCCATGTCAGAAGTGGCAACTGCCACATCCTGAATTAAAGCAAGCTTTCCATTATAGTAATTCACAAATTCGTCAGAAAGAGAATTCAACACTCTCTGATATTCGTTAGAAACCCTCGTACACCAATCACCTATTCCTGCCTCGGATAATTCGGTAATACCGAATTCAGTCCACTTATCGGCAACGGATAAATCATCATGATTATTGATAATTCTATTCGTTATCTTTCCGAATACACCTTCGCTGGTATAAGTATTCATTAACGAAACGGCATAGTTTCCGATTTGAGCAGGAGATTTAGTTTGCAAATTTTTTATCCGTGCAATGAATTCTTTATCCTGTGTATATTCGGGAATATATTTTTTTGCCACTGCTGCTTCCGGCGAAAAATTAGTATCATTTAACGCTGAAAGTTTTTTCCCGATCACATCACGCCGTTTGGCCAGATTCCATAACTCGTCTTTGAATGCTTTCGGATCATACGGAAATTCAAGGGGAAGTTTAGCAGCATACACCTCAAGCCCGCTAATCGGTTTCAATTTGTACGAACTGCTGTCTTCAAAAAATGCATCCGAAATTTCGACTGCAAATACCCCGAATGCACACACTGTTACCGCTGCCAATGCGGCCATCTTTTTGAGTTTCATTTTAACATACCCTCTCGAAAATAATTTACAAGCAATCGGCGATATATTTGGATTTTCCGATTTACTATAAAAGCACGTTTCAGAGGGTATCCGACGGCGTTCGGGAACCTCTGCAAAATATGGTATTAATTATAATACTATAAAGTCAAAAAAACAAGTAGTCTTTCAAATATCAAATTCTGTTAATCAGTCGTAGGCATTTTTCCTGTGTCCGAAATCAATGGCGTAAATAATATATTCATCATCGACAATTCTGCAAAAAATACGGTAATCGCCTACTCTATAACGCCATATTCCGGCTAAATTACCGATCAGTTTTTTACCACGTGAACGAGGATCTTCCAAATTTTCAATCTGTTTCAAATAGTTTAAAATTAATTTTGCAACTGAATTATCAATTTTTTTTATTTGCTTTCTAAAAGAATCCGTTAAAACTACTTTCACAGACCGAACTCTTTTTCAACTTCAGTAAGTGTATAGGTTTTTTCTCCATTAGACACGAAATCGAACCAAGCTTTTTCGGCAAGCTGATAATCCGCCCTATCCTCTTCCAGTTCCTCCAAATAACGTGAAATTGCATTTTCCGCAATTTTACTTTTAGTATATCCGAATTTTTCTGCGCATTCATCAAGTTTAACCAAAAGAGTCGGTTTCAAACTTATACTTAAAGATGCCATATCATGTCTCCTCTTCTTTTAGAATAATATTATTATTAGAAAAAAGCAAGGAAATTCTGAAGTTTTACGCTATTTTCACACTGCCGCCACGCTCTTCGGTTCTGTTTCTGACCACCGGCGTCTGCGATTGTCTTTTAAACGATTTTTTGTCCTCAAGTATACGTACGGCTTTTTCCGGCGCAATATTCTTACCGGTTCGGATCGATACGGCGTTAAAACCGGAGCCATCCTGAACGGCAGTCCGGAATGCCTTAAATACGTTTGATAAGCCGTAGTCTGCGTTTTTACTTTTGACCGGAGTTATAAGCCGATTCACAATCGATTCCGTACGCTTCCCCGTTCATATAATCCGAACGTATCATGATCAAGTATGACATGTCCCTGCAGCAGACACTTTCCGTCATTGCCGGTAAACAGCCGTTCCAATTCTTTTGTTGTATCCATATCTTCAGTGGCAAAGGTTCTATTCGGCAGGTGGGCTGAGATTGCCAGTTGATCTTTTACCGTGCCGTCCGGTGCGACGAACAGGTACCGGAACGTTTCAAAGCGTTTATCGCGGTAAATGCGCAGCGCCTGAGCCATTTGACTCCAGCCGTCGGCGCTGATATTTCCGGCAGTATCTACGTCAACGGATTTTCCCGTTATATCAAATACTCCGTGCTGCCTGAAATCCCGGAAACTTTTCCATAGACCGCATTTCTGTCCGTCATTGGTACCGCTCAGTATCGGATCACAGTACATGCGTGCGGCCATTTTTGCTTGCCGGATGTGATCGCGCGTAACGGCAGGATCGCCGGATGTAAGATATGTATCCGGATGTTCTGCTATGATGAAATTAAGATAGCCGGTCTTCGTCTTGACAGAATCGGTGTTTCCGGATAAGGTTTGATTATCCGATTGGAGAGCCGCTAAGGAGAAGTATACTCCGGCTGCCCGCTGCCAATCGGATATTTTTTTGTCGTCAACGTATCTAAGCAAACCTTTGGCTGTCCATTGGTCAAGCACATTCGTACCGTTTTTAGCTATAAGAGTTCTATCGTGAATACTGCAAATTTCATTTACGATAATTCTTTGTCTGCTGTGTGAAACGGCTGATTCCGTATCAAGGGCAAACGCAATAGGTTTTGATTCTTTTGTAAAAGTATCAGTAAGCAAAAGTCATGCTGAACACTGTTGTATTCGGCAGCATTTTCAAACAGTTCAAGCTGTCCCTGTAACAGATCAAGGTTTCTGTCGGTAAATATTCGTTCGTTTTGTACTGCTTCACTTTTCTTAACCGGCTCTTCATTTTGAGTCTTGTCATGATTCAGATTCAATTCAGTACGGTTCTTTTCAATCAGTTCCAATGCGAGCGGCTTAATATGAGTGCAAAACGATTCATATTCCACATATCCGGGGATACGGAAGGTTTCCGGCGTCGTTGACGAGATTTGGGAATATTCTTCCGTAGAAAGAACACTTTGCCGTTTTGAATTTCGTTTAAATTTTATGAAAGTCGGTTTTGAAACGGAAATCCCTTGCCAAACCGCTTCATCATATATTTCACAAAAGATTTCCTGATATCGATTTTTCCAACTGCCTGATTTATTGCAGTTCAGTAAATACTGCTGAATTTCGGAGACCCGCAGATCTTCAATTCGTCTGTCGCCGAAAACGTCGATTATATATTTAACGTATGCACGGCAATCAAGCATCGTGCGGGGACTTATCGACTTACCGAATTGCCGCCGTCGTTCGTAATGAACGGAACCGGGAATATACATATCTTTGGCAATACGGGAAACCGTCGCACTGCAAACTGCCGGCGGCGGTAATGAATCAATATACGCTTGTGCTTCAGCTTTGGACACACAACCTTTACATGATTTCCGCACCTGCGTTTTGTCGCTGCTGTAGTACCAGTAGTACCACTTTTTTATTTGCTTACCTGATTTAAGCGTAACGGTCTTTTTGAATAAATGATAATAGACAGCCATAATAAACCTCCGTATGCACTTTTTATGCAAAGTCATACCGAATGAGAAACGGCTGTTCTTTTATTTTCTTTCTTTACAATAAATTAATTCGGGATGACAGGATTTGAACCTGCGACATTCTGGTCCCAAACCAGACGCGCTACCAGCTGCGCTACATCCCGTCAAAACCGGGACCAGAGGGACTCGAACCCCCTACCTACTGCTTAGAAGGCAGTTGCTCTATCCGGATGAGCTATGATCCCATGCAATATGTTCAATAGTATAGCAAAAAAAAGTATCCGTGTCAAAGGAATCCTTTCTGCCGCAATAAAGTAGAAGGATTGGACATAATACACGGCCGAAAATAAAATACGGCACTGTCTGCGGCAAATCAATACGTTTTAAGTTGACAACGGGTATGAGGCAGATTACCATTTTAACATGAGAATAGCGCATCAGCTTCTGCAGACGGTACTCGCCGCCATTTGTCTTTTTGTGTTCGGCGGTTGTTTTGCCGTTCGCCCGGAAACGTACGGTACGCTCAATCAGCGTATTCTGGTTCTGCTCCCCGACGCAGGCCTAGACGACCTGCAGTTTACGATAGCGGAAACGAGATTATCGCTTGCAGGAAACACCCTGACGTATGCTTCGCTTTCGGGCGGAAGCGCCGTTACGGTTCACAACCGTACGATTTATAACTGCAGAAAGCTGAATACGCTCGATCCGAGTCAATACGACGCGCTGCTCCTGATAAACGGCGCGCAGCGCAGTACGTTTGCATCGGATCCGGATTTCATTCGGATCTGTACCCATTTAATCCACCGAGACAAACCGATTGCCGCTTCAGGATATGCGACGGCGGCGCTCGCTCCGTTCCTAAACGGAATGAAGGCATCGGCGTTTCCGAGTGAAAAACCGACGCTCGAACGTTCCGGCGCAGTGTACACCCGGGCGCTGGTTACCGCCGATCGGAACTTTTTAACCGGGTTCGGCGGATCGGATGAAAACGATACGCTTTTTATCCATTCGTTCATACGAATGCTCGCCGGAAAAAAGGAGCCCGTCGTTCAATCGGCGCCGGACATTCCGTTCACCGTCTATGATAACGGCGGCAGATTCGTACTCACGCACGGTGGCAAAACCCGAAGCGGCGTAATAACCGTTCCGAACGCAAATCACGGTGCGGCGCAAAAATCGCTCGTATTCGGCTTGCATTGGACCGCCGCCGTCGGCGAGCAATTCCGAATCCGCGGCTTCGACGAACTCGCGCCGGAACTCGATTTTATCATGGTATATCCCGACGGTTACAACGGCGACTGGGAAATCATGCCGGATCGGGAAAGCCGGCTCGATGAAAAAGGACTGTTCAAAACGCTCATCCGCGAATTCTGCGCGCACTACCCGATCGCTGCAGACAGAATTTACGCAACGGGTTTTTCGCTCGGAAGTTTCGCCGTATACAAACTCGCCGGAGAGTTTCCGAATACGTTCGCTGCGGTCGCGCCGGTTTCGGGTCTCATGTATCCGACCCGGGAGCGCCCGATCAGCGATTCGGGCAATTTGAAAAACTCAAACACGTCGCTGCTGCACATACATTGTCTTGACGATCGGAACGTTCCGTTCACGGGCGATCCGGTCTACGGGATTCCGGTCGCGGCGGAAAAATCAGTTTCATATTGGCGTCGCGCAGTGCGGGCGGAACCGAACGCCGCCCCGTATCCGGCTCCCGCAGGCGCGACCGCAAAAATATGGTCGAATCCCGAAACCGGCGCCGATATCGTCCTTGCAACGTATGAAACCGGCGGGCACGCGTGGCAACCGGAAACGACCGCGTACGTTGCGGATTTCTTCTATAATCATCCGCCGCGGGAAAACCGCGTGCAGCTCGCCACGGCGGACTTGCCCGCCATCGCCGAATCGGGCCAACCGCTCGGCTTGTCGGTACGGCTGGAAAACGCCGCATCCGTGCAAAGAATCGTATATAAAGCGAACGGAGCCGTTATCGGTACGGCGCAAAACGCACCGTTCGCCATCACCTGGATCCCGCCGGAAAACGGCAGATACGCACTTTCCGCACGGGCGGAACTCACTTCGGGAACTTCAATCGCCTCGACGCTGAATCCCGAAATTTACGTTGCATACAAAAACATCGCCGCACAAGCGGAACCGGCCGCCTCGGCGTCAAGTACGGAAACCGCGTTTTTGAGTGCGGATAAGGCGTTCGATTCGGACCCGCGTACCAGATGGGCTTCCGCATATGCCGACGATCAGTATTTAACCGTCGATTTGGGAAAAACGGTCCCTATTTCGGGCGTTACCGTTCTCTGGGAAGCCGCGTACGCGACGGCGTACGAAATCAGGATATCGAACGACGGCAGGAACTGGCATACCGTGTACGAAACGGCGCAAGGTGCCGGCGGAGACGAGACTGTCGCGTTTTCTCCGGTAACCGGCCGCTTCGTAAGACTAGACTGCACGGAACGGGCCACGAAATGGGGCTTTTCCGTTTGGGAACTGCTTGTACACGGCGAATCGCGGTAACGCTCGCCGAACGGGAATATCGGTATGAAAAAAATGCAAAAATATAACAGATTTTTCATCGACTGATCTTTTTTTTTTCAGTATATTTAGGACATGACGACACTTACAAAATTGGTCGGCGGGTTGGAAAAAAAATACAAAATATATACAGTTCTGACCCCGTTAGCCATGATCGGCGAAGTTGCAATGGAAGTCCTGATTCCGTTGATTATGGCGAACATAATCGATACGGGCATTACGAACCGCGACATCAATTACGTCGTGCGCACCGGAGTGCTGATGATAGGAGCGGCCTGCTTTTCGCTTCTTTGCGGCGTCCTGTCGGGATGGTTCGCAGCTCTCGCCTCCACCGGATTTTCCCATAATCTGCGAAGGAAGCTGTTCGGCAAAGTGCAGGACTTTGCGTTTTCAAATATGGACAAATTCGGTACCGCGTCGATGGTAACCCGGCTGACCACGGACGTTACCAACACGCAGAACACGTATCAGATGATCATCCGCATCTGCGTACGCGCGCCGGTCATGCTTATCAGCGCGACGATCATGGCGTGTTTTATCAACCTGAAACTCGCATCCCTGTTTTTTATCGTGATTCCGATTTTGGCAATCGGTCTGGTACTCATCGGAATAAAAGCGTTCCCCCGATTCCGCGAAATGCTCAAAAAATACGACCGTCTCAACAGCGACGTGCAGGAAAACCTGAACGGCATACGCGTCGTCAAATCGTTCGTACGCGAATCATATGAAGAAGACAAATTCCGCAAAACGGCCGACGAAGTCCGTACCGCGCAGGTAAAAGCCGAGCGCATCATCATTTTCGGTATGCCGCTCATGCAGATCATGATGTATGTGTGCATTATCGCCGTGCTCTGGTTCGGCGGCAACATGATAATCGGCGGCACGATGCAGACCGGCGAGCTGATCAGTTTCGTCACGTACATTACGCAGATACTCATGTCGCTCATGATGATTTCAATGATATTCGTCATGCTGGTTCTGTCCAAAGCGTCCATCGGGCGCATTCTTGAAGTACTCGACGAAACTCCCGACATAACGGATCCGCTGCCGGTCAAAGCGGACGCCGGCACGGATGCATCCGCTGCACCGGAAGCGGCCACGACACCTCAAGCGGCGGATATCGGCGACGGAACCGTCGAATTCCGCGGCGTGTCTTTTTCATACGCTAAAAACGCGGCGCTGCCGGTGCTCGACCGTATCTCTTTGACCATTCCGGCGGGAGTCGTCGCGGGTATTATCGGCGGAACCGGTTCGTCCAAATCGACGCTCGTGCAGATGATTCCGCGGCTGTACGACGCGACCGCAGGCTCCGTTCTCGTGGGCGGAAAAGACGTCCGCACGCTGCCGCTTGAAAAGCTGCGGAACGCGGTCGCCATGGTGCTGCAAAAGAACGTGCTGTTTTCGGGCACTATCAGTGAAAATCTCCGCTGGGGCAACGAACGGGCGACCGATGGGCAAATCAAAGCCGCCTGCACCGCAGCCGACGCGGCGGGATTCATAGAATCGTTTCCCGACGGATACGAAACGGTCCTCGGACAAGGCGGCGTAAACTTGTCGGGCGGACAAAAGCAGCGTCTCTGCATTGCGCGCGCACTGCTCAAAGAGCCGAAAATACTCATCCTCGACGACAGTACGAGCGCCGTAGACACGGCGACCGACGCCCGCATCAGAAGCGCGCTGCGAAAAAGCCTGCCGCACACGACGAAGATCATCATCGCGCAGCGCATTACTTCCGTAAAAGACGCCGACATCATTTTCGTTTTGGACGACGGCCGCCTCGTCGATTCCGGTACGCACGACAGTCTGCTGAAATCGTGCAGCATCTACCGCGAAGTATACGAATCTCAGCAGAAAGGAGCGGTCTGATGCCGCCCGTAGGACACGGCCCCCGCGCGGGAGGCCCCGGAAAAAAACCGCAGCACATCGGGAAAACAGTCGGTCGGCTGTTTTCTTATATGGGTAAATATAAATTATTGCTGATACCGGTCGTTATCTGCGTGCTGCTCAACTCCGGCGCCATGATCGCCGGAACGTATCTGTTGCGCCCCGCGCTCAACGATTACATCATTCCGCTGATCGGGCAGCAGCATCCCGACTTGAGCGAGTTTATCGGATTACTGTCCGTTATGGCGCTGATTTTTGCCGCCGGAGCCGTCGCCGGCTACGTGAACAACAGAATCATGCTGACCGTCGCGACGGGAACGCTGTTCCGCATCAGAACCGAAATGTTCGAGCATATGGAAACGCTGCCGCTCAAATATTTCGACACCAGAACGCACGGCGAAATCATGTCGCTGTACACGAACGACACGGATACGCTGCGCGATATGCTCAGCCAGAGCATTCCGCAAATGCTGTCTTCACTTGTAACCGTCGTCGGCGTGTTCACCATGATGATTCTGCTCAGTCCGCTGCTGACCGTCGTCGTCGTCGCCATGATAGGCGTCATGCTGCTGTGCATCGCGCAGATCGGCAAACGCAGCGGTTCCGCGTTCCGCGCCCAACAGCTGAACATCGGCACGGTGAACGGTTATATAGAAGAAATGATCGAAGGGCAGAAAGTAGTCAAAGTGTTCTGCCATGAAGAAAAATCGAAAGCCGCGTTCGCCCGGCTGAACGACGCACTGCGCGAATCGAGCGCACGGGCAAACTCGCTGGCAAATATCCTGATGCCGCTGATGGGAAATCTGTCGCACGTCAATTACGCGCTCACCGCAATGGCCGGCGCGCTGCTCGTTATCGCCGGACGCATGGATATCGGAACGATCGCGTCGTTCCTGCAATACACGCGGTCGTTCTCACAGCCGGTTACGCAGATGTCGCAGCAGTTCAACAGCATACTGAACGCGCTTGCGGGCGCGGAACGTATTTTCCGCCTGATAGACGAACGGTCCGAATCGGATGAAGGCATCTATACGCTCGTGAACGCAGTCGAAGCTCCTGCCGGAGCTTCCGCCGGCGGCCAAGCGCACCTCGTGCAATCGTTCGCACGAACCGGAACCTGGGCCTGGAAAGACACGACGGCGCCCGACACCGCGCCGTTCGTCCCGCTCAGGGGCGAAGTCCGGTTCGACGGCGTAACGTTCGGCTATGTAGCGGAAAAAACCGTACTGCACGACGTGTCTCTGTACGCAAAACCGGGGCAGAAAATAGCGCTCGTCGGTTCAACCGGATCGGGAAAAACGACGATCACGAACCTGCTGACGCGGTTTTACGACACGCAGGAAGGCAGTATCACGTACGACGGGATTCCGCTTGCCAAGATTAAAAAAGACGCGCTCAGACGATCGCTCGGCATGGTGCTGCAGGACACGCACCTGTTCACCGGCAGCATCGCGGACAACATCAGATACGGTAATCCGGACGCAAGTATGAAGCAGATACGGGACGCCGCGCACCTTGCGAACGCGGATTCGTTTATCGCACATCTTGAAAACGGCTACGACACGGTGCTCACGTCCGACGGAATCAACATCAGTCAGGGACAGCGGCAGCTTTTGGCAATCGCCAGAGCCGCGGTTGCAAACCCGCCGGTGCTGATCCTTGACGAAGCGACCAGTTCCATCGACACGAGAACGGAATCGCTCATAGAAAAAGGCATGTCCCGCCTGATGGAAGGCCGCACCGTGTTCGTCATAGCGCACCGGCTTTCAACCATCAGAAACTCGGACGTCATTCTGGTTCTTGAAAACGGCCGTATCATCGAACGCGGTTCCCACGACGAACTGATCGCCCGGAAAGGCAGATATTACAACCTGTATACGGGCATGTTCGACTTGGACTGATTTGCAGCTCAGCCGTATTTTGCCGCAAGCGTACGCACGATTCCGGCCAACTCGCAGCGGCACTCGGCGGGTTCAATCAGTTCAACGGCAGCTCCGAAACTGAGCAGCCAGCCGAACAGCCACTGTTTATCCGTAAAACGGAATCGGAACAGCAGTTTTCCGTCGTCCCGTTCGGTAAAACTCGCCGCACCGTATTCGTCTATCAGCCGCCATTTCATGCACGGCTCGAATACGGCGCACACGTCCAGCCGTCGTTCGGTGTACCGGTCTTCGGCAGCATCCGCAGCGGGCGGCGGCAGCGGGCGCGGCTTGAAAAACGATCCGCACGGCGTCAGCTGCTGCATACGGTTCAGTTTGAACATTCTGAAATCGCCGCGCTCAAGACACCAGCCCCACGCGTACCAGGACGACCAGCGGAACAGCAGCCGATACGGTTCCAGGCGGCGGAAGGTTTCGCCCTTCGGAGAAAAATACGTAAAACTGATATGTTCGCAGTTGCCGACGGCCGCCTGTATCAGTTCGATTTTAGGCGCAATCGACGATTTGTACCAAGAAGACAAATCGATGCTGATGTGATTGTTCGAAGCCAATACGTCGGAATTCCCGGCGGAAAGTTTTTCCATCAACTGCCGATACCGCGCGGAACCGCTTACGCTGTCAAGACTGCGTATTCCGGCCAAAATCGCCTGCATGTCGGACGACGTCAGCAGCGTCCGGTCCAGGCGGAAGCCGTCCATAATCGAAATCCCGCCGTTCTGCCCCTGCAGCGTTACCAGCGGAATTCCCGAGCGGCAGATATCTTCGATATCGCGCTGAATGGTTCGGCGCGACACTTCAAATTTGTCCGCCAGATACGGTGCGGTTACTTTATCCTGCTGAAGCAAGACGGATAATATCCCTATCAGGCGGTCGATTTTCAAAACACACTCCTCTCCCACTCAGCACGCAGCCGGTGATTTCATTCGCGTGCGCGTGCAGAAACGGACGGCACACGCGATTCTTAAAGCCGTACTGATCCGCGCCGGATGTTTCATGCGCTCAGTATAGCACAGTGTGCGGCGGGAACGAAAGAGGGAACGTTTTATTTGCCGGGGATAAAACGACGGCACACCGGCGCTGCGGAAGATTTACGCGCACCGGATACCGCTCACCCCGTTCAGGAAACCACAAACAGTTTCCGCTTGAGAAACGGGAATTTCTTGCTTAAGAAAATAAATTCCTTGCTTAAGAAATACTAATTTCTTGCTTAAGAAAATAAATTCCTTGCTTAGGAAATACCAATTTCTTGCTTAAGAAAATAAATTCCTTGCTTAGGAAATACCAATTTCTTGCTTAAGAAAATAAATTCCTTGCTTAGGAAATACTAATTTCTTGCTTAAGAAATACTAATTTCTTGCTTAAGAAAATAAATTTCTTGCTTAAGAAATTTATTTTCCTGCCGCACAGATTCCGGAATCGCGGACGCACGGAGGTTTGGTATCCGGCGCCGTCTCCGGCACCGGTGCCCGTCTTTCGAGAGCAACTCTACGGAGCGTTGATTGCATACATCCGCTTCCGATGGTAGTATCGAAGTATGGAGGTCTTGAGATATGGACTGCAGAAAAACCGGAAACCTGATAGCACGACTGCGCAAAGAGCGAGGTATGACGCAGAAACAGCTTGCCGACGGTTTGTTCGTGAGCGATAAAGCGGTTTCAAAATGGGAAACCGGCGCCGGCTGCCCCGACGTTACGCTGCTTTCCGCGCTGTCGCGCATCCTCGGTGTCGATACCGCCGCGCTTTTGAACGGAGACCTTGAACCGAACGATAGGAATGGAGGCAATATGAAAAAATTATCGTTTTACGTTTGCCCCGACTGCGCGAATATACTGAGCGCAACGGGACAGGCAGAAATTTCGTGCTGCGGCAGAAAACTGGAGCCGCTTGCACCGCAGGCGGCAGACAAAGCGCACGCAGCCCGTATCGAAAAAAGCGATACGGATTATTACGTTACGTTCAATCACGAAATGTCTAAAATGCACTATCTGACGTTCGCCGCATACGTACGCTGGGACAGTCTTACGCTCGTAAAACTGTATCCCGAACAGGAAGCCGCCGTCCGCATTCCGCAGCTGCCCGGCGGAACGCTGTACGTTGCGTGCAGTACGCACGGTCTTTTTACGCAGCCGCTGCGATAGACGGTTCAGGAAAACAAGGACAACTGGCCCGAGGGCCGTTTTTCTTCAAATCGGTGCAGATACCTGAAGACGGCGTCCGCGTCGGAAACGATGCCGTGCGCCCGACATATTTGATGAAACAGCTTCATCAAAGCGCCGCTATGCGGACTTGAAAGCACGTACCGGTCTCCGTATTGTCTGACATATCGTTCTTTCAGGCCGGGAAAATGCGCGTCGAGTTTACGGTAAAAATATTCGCGGTTACCGTCGCGCAGCGTCAATCCCATATCGAAACAGATAACACCGTATACGCCCGCTGCAATGCAGTAATCGAGGATACGCACGATATTTTCTTCGGTATCGTTTATAAACGGCAGGATGGGTGTCAGCCACACGACGGTCGGAATACCGCGTGCCTGCAATGCTTTCAGAACTTCAAACCGTCTGCCGGTAACCGCCACGTTCGGCTCGATAATCCGGCACAGCGCGTCGTCGGCTGTCGTCAGCGTCAGCTGCACGACGCATTTCGTGCGCGCGTTTATTTTTTCGAGTACGTCGAGGTCGCGCAGAACCAGATCGCTTTTCGTCTGCACCGCGGCGCCGAATCCGTATTCGGCGATAAGCTCGAGCGCTGCGCGCGTGCGGCCGAGCTGCCGCTCAAGCGGAAGATACGGATCGCTCATGGAACCGGTACCGATCATGCATTTTTTACGTTTCCGGGCGAGGGCGCGCTCCAAAAGCTCCAGTGCGTTCGACTTCACTTCTATATCTTCAAAATCGTGATCGATATGATAGCAGGCGCTGCGCGCGTCGCAGTAAATGCAGCCGTGCAGACAGCCGCGATACAGATTCATACCGTTTTCAGCCGATAAAATTCCCTTGACCGTAACTTCATGCATGGCGGAATGTTCGGCTACAGTTTGAACTTGCCGGTCAGTTCGTTCAGCGCCTCGACGCATTCACCGTTCCGGTTCGATTCACTCGTGATGGAATCGACTGAAGCGCCGATGGTTTCGACCGCGTTCGCAATAATCAGCGCGTTATCCTGCACTTGCCGGGAAATATCCGTCAGCCGCTGCATCTCTTTCAGTATGGCGGTCGTTCCGCCGTTCATTTCAACGGAACCGTCGCGCACCTGCACCGTGATGTCCTGAATGTTTTTCAGCGCGGTCAGTACCTGCCGGCTGCCTTCAGACTGTTCTTTGAGCGCCATCGAAATCTGATTGACCAAACCGTTCGACACCGTAACTTCGGACACGATTTCATCAAAGACGTTTTCCGCTTTTGCCGAAGCGGCAACGACCGTTTCTATACTGGACACGATGTTCTGCAATTCACCCGCAATCTGCTTCGACTGGGACGCCGTTTCTTCCGCCAGTTTGCGAATCTCGTCCGCAACGACTGAAAATCCCGCGCCGGCGTCTCCGGCGTGAGCGGCTTCAATGGCCGCGTTCATGGCGAGCATGTTCGTCTGACTGGCGATCGCGTCGATCACCGTATTCATCTCGAGCAGCAGCGCCGAACGGCCGGAAACGTCCGCAACGACGGCGCGCATGTCTTCTATACTGGTTTTTCCGTCCGTAGAAGAATCCTGCAGCCGCTTGAATTTTGCCGAAGCTTTATCGAGATTATTTGAAATCGAATTGATGTTGGACACCATCTGAGCGACGGCCGCCGACGATTGAGTTACCGCAGACGACTGATCTTCTATCTGACCGGACAGGCTTTCAATGTTCCGGGCGATCTGCTCAATAGTTGCCGAAGTTTCCGCTGCGGAAGCTGATTGTTCTTCCGTTTTGAAATTCAGATCGGTAATACTCGTCGAAATCTGCGTCATATCGTTTTTTATTCCCGCCGTTTTTTCGTTCAAATGGGCGGAAATGTCAGCCATAAGTTCGGATTCCTTCTTTATCTGCACGACCATTGCGTGCAGCGAATCGACGAATTTATTAAAATACCTACCTACGTCGGAAACTTCGTTGTTTCCCTTTACCGGCATCCGTACGGAAAGGTCGCCGCTGCCTTCGGCAATATCCTTCAGCGACCGGGAAGCTGCCAGCAGCGGCAGTATGATTCCCCGCCCGATAATGAACGAAGCGGCGAGCACCACGGCTGCGATTACGGCACCGATCAGAACGGTCGTACGGCGCATGGTAAAAACCGTAGCGAACAGCGTTTCATCGGGAACGGTGATGTACACGCTGTAATCGGTGTCGACGATATTGTTACGGATAATATGATAGTTTCCGCCCTTATACGTGTACGACGCTTCCGCCTGACCGTTTTTATCCAGATAGATCAGGATATCCTGCACTTCTTTCGGCAAAGAAAACAGACTCACCAGATTCGCGTCGTTCATCGCCGTATCGACATACTTTCCCTCATCGGTGTCGTATTGATAATATGTCATCACCAAATTATTGCCGGACGTAACGATCATTTCCGCCTGCGTGCCGAACACACGCTCGAAATTGGCGAGCAACGGCGTATACACGGCGGCGATTTCCGTCGTTCCGATCGCAAGACCGAGTATAAAAAAAACCAGACCTATTTTCTTCTGCAGCTTCATATGAAACCTCTAAAAACTAAAGATTTAACTTTTTATCATGCATACAGTAACCTTCATTATAATAACATACTTACCTAAAATTGTATACAAATTTATACGGAATGCGGCCGGGAACCGGCAAAAACGGGGATATCTTGCAGCGGTACTGAAAAACGAGATAAACTGGACACTGATAAAGGATATACAATGGATACGATCGTTTCGTTCCGGTTCGCACGGAAACAGGATATACCGCTGATTCTCTCTTTTATAAAAGAACTCGCCGTATATGAGCAGCTTGAAACGCAAATCGTTGCGGATGAGGCGTTGTTAACGGAATGGATTTTTGACAGGCGGAAGGCGGAAGTCATTTTTGCGGAAGCGGAAGGTACGACGGTAGGATTCGCGTTATTTTTTCATAATTTTTCGACATTTTTGGGAAGAGCGGGAATCTATCTGGAAGATCTGTTCGTTAAAGAAGCGTTCCGCGGCAAAGGATACGGTAAGGCGCTCCTGCAGAAACTGGCGGCACTCACCGTGGAGCGCGGCTGCGGTCGGCTTGAATGGAGCTGCCTGAACTGGAACACGCCGAGTATTCGGTTTTACCGTTCGTTCGGCGCCCAGCCGATGAACGAATGGACGGTTGAAACGTACACGCACGCTGCCGCCGCGTTTGAAGCGAAAATCGCAGCGCTTGCAAATTACGACGACGCATACCGCGATTTTGCACATCTGATTCCGCCGGGCGGCAGCCTGCTCGATCTTGCCTGCGGACCGGCAAACGCATCGAAGAAAATAACTTCGTACGCACCGCTCCCGCTCAAAATAACGGGGATAGATTTATCCGACGGGATGCTGGAACTGGCGTGCAAAAATCTGCCCGAAGCGCGCTTTTTCAAACAGTCGATCATCGATTTTACGGTTGCCGACGGATTCGGCACGGAAGTAAACGTGAATGCAGATTGCGGCCGACAGCAGCACCAAATCAGGGCAAAGGCGGGCTTTGACGCCGCGGTAAACGCGTTCGGCCTTCCGTATCTGACGCCGGAACAGGCCGAAGCGAGTTTTGCCGCAACGTTCCGCGCACTGGCACCGAACGGCGTCGTGTACCTCAGTTTTATGGAAGGATCCGGCGTCCGGATGGAAAGCGCGTCGTTCTGGCCCGATGAACCGATGCAGATCCACTATCATCGGGAACACGACGTCCGCCGGCTGCTTGAAAAAACGGGCTTTTCGATCATCAGCGCCCGCCATATCCCCTATGCGGAAAAAGACGGTTCCGTTACGACCGACGTCATACTTTTTTGCCGGAAAGCTGAACCGGCACGGTAACTGCGCAGGACGCCATGACAAGTATGGGGGCTGCGCTAACGCGGCAATTTATACGGAAATCGCGCTTCTTTTGAAAGTTTTCCGCTGAAAGTTTCCCACTGAAAGTTTTCCGCATAAAAAAATACGGCCGATACGGATATTATCGCTGCCCCAGAACACAACGACGAATACGGGGCGTTCCATCTCTCTAATAAAAATTCAGCGATATCAAACCGCTGCTTCACGCCCGAACTCCGGCAGTGCAGCCACTGCATATTTTATAGAACGATTTTTAATTTTTTCCTGAAAAATCAGCCGATGCGGCCAATCCGAGGCAAATTCGCTTCATTTTCGCCCATAATATATATGCCGAGTGAGCAGCGCGGCAGCGCATTGTATACGGCGCGTCATATACGCTGAGACGCAGCCCTCACCACCAGCAACCGTCTTTGGCCAACGCTGCCCGGTTATCGTAAATTCCGCTCGGAGCGGCTTTATACAGGAGAGACCATGAACGCAGATTTTCCCCGCTGGGAAGACGTTACCATCACGAACGACTTCTTCTTCGCCTACTCGATGCTTCACGACACCGAACTGTGCCGCCTCCTTCTGCGCACACTGCTCAAGCTGGACGCAAAAGAAATCACCTACGTCAACACTCAGGAAACGCTCGCCGCCGCCCCCGGCTCCAAAAGCGTCCGCCTCGACGTGCTGCTCGAAACCACCGGTGAAATCGTCAACGTCGAGATGCAGACGACCTCCGAGCCGAACCTGTTCAAACGGATCCGCTATTATCAAAGCTCCATCGACATCGGTACCGCACAGAGGGGCGCCGATTACGACGACCTGAAAAAGCTGTACGTCCTGTTCATCTGCACGAAGGATCCGTTCGGCGAAGGGCTGCCGCGCTACACGCTCAGGACCGTCTGCGACGAGCACACTGCGCTCGACGTTCGGGACGAACGGTTTGCCGTCGTCTATAATGCCTCAGCGTATGAAAACGAGCTTGATTCTGAAACGGCGGCCATGTTACACTACATAGCGGAAGGCGGAACGGACACGGAGACGGCGAAGAGCTTTGCCGAGCGGGTGTTCAAGCTGAAAACCGACGGTGCCGCCAAGGGGGCGTTCATGAAGTACGAGATAGAAATCAAACGCATCCGTAAGGAAGGCTTTGCCGAGGGCGAATCCCTCGGTTTTGCAGCAGGCGAATCGAGCGGTATTGCTAAAGGTGAAACACGGGGCATGGAGAAAGAAAAATACGCTACAGCCGGCAACCTTTTGTCTATGGGAGTGCTTACGCCGGAGCAGATCGCCGCTGCAACGGAATTACCGCTGGAAACCGTGCAGGAGCTTGCTTACAGGGAAAGATAAAACAGGCGACCTGCTTGATTCATGCAGCTTAGCTTATTCACACAAAAACACGTGTTCCTCAGTTTTATGAACAAACTCATACTCAATCGTGGCTTTCAGTCTGTTCTCAAGCTTTACCGGCAAAAAAAAATCTGTTTTCTTGATGTTGTTTCCCGAGTTTCCGTTCAGAAACTCACAGTCCGGAAGGTTGTCATGCACACCTAGATATTCGATGAACGCCGCCATGTACTCAACATGGTTCATGCTCTTGCGATTCGTTCCCTTACCGACCATCTGGAACTTTCCACCCGCAATCTACGGAATTCGCGAAATCTTTTTTGAACCACTCACGATATTTTTCTTCGGCAAGATATTTCATGCGTTCGTAATCATTGAATAATTGATTTTTCCGCTCTCACCAGTTTCCACCGGTACAAAACCGTAGACGGCGATGGAATTTGTACGGCGTTCCTATAAAACCGAAACCATCAATTATTGTTATTGCAATATTATTTGCTCCTCTATTGAATAAACATCAAATACCCTTTATTTAGCTGCTCAACTTTTCAGTTTGAACATTTTTTTATCTGATAAAGACATTTAAAAAAATCAATCGTTTTGTTTTTTTCATCAAAGTTAAAAACAAAGCCAATATTATTATTTATGACTCCATTGTAGATTTTGATATCTTTTGGCCCTAGAAATAAAACAGGTTTTCCTGCCGTCATATTGTTATATATTTTTGAAGAAACACCATGGCTATACATAGACCGATATAATGCAATAAGAGCAATATCACAATAACTATGATATTTACTTATCTCAAGATCTCTTCCAGTTGCTCGATTCTCTGTTCTTTCCTAAAACTTTGTTCATAATAATTTTTTCCATTTTTTCCCATCTGCAAAAGTTTTTCTTTTGGCATCATAGATATCTTGAATAACTCCTTAACAAATGCAATTTTGTCATTTGCAGAAACTGTAAAACCGCATTTTGCTTCATTAATCAAATCTGCTCCGTCACCGTTAAGCATTGCCAGTATTGGCTTTTCCTGTGCCATATAGAATTGAACTTTAGAAGGAATTGTTAAATTAAATATTAATTCATCTTTTAAACTTACAAGTAGTATTGATGCTCTACTCATAAAATATGGCATTGATTCAAGCGGAAATCTTCCAGGAAAAAAGACCGTCTTATTAATAATTGCACTACTTGTAGCTCTCTGAACAAGATGCACTCTTGCCCTGCCATCACCCAAAAATATGAACTTTATTTCTGGTTTTTGTTTTGATATTTCTATAGCTGCATCAAGTACACAGTCAAGATTTTGAGATTCACCAATATTTCCTGCAAATAGCACAACGAACTCTTTGTCTGAAAAAGAAGAGAACGGTTCAATATGTTTGTACCTTTCAATATCTTCTGGAAGAGTTGCTGACTCACACCAGTTAGGAAAATAAACGAGCTTTTCCTTATATTTTCCCTTTTCAAGAATTGATTTTTCAAATCCCTTTGAACCTATCAGAATTTTATCAGCATTATTGTAAACATACTGAACCTGCTTTGTAAGAAACTTTAAAATAAGAGGATTTGCAATTCCTGCAGCTGCGGTAATTGATTCCGGCCACAAGTCAAGCGTCCAGAAAATCATTGGAATCTTTTGATACTTTTTCAACTTTGTTGCAGGTATTCCAATAAAAAAAGGTGATGTTAAATGAACAAAAACCGCATCATAGTTGTGAAAGAATTTGTGAAAAAAAGTAAACACGGATGAAGATATATAGTACGAAAGGTACTGTAACGCAAGTCTTTTAGCTTCTCCCTTCCCACGAGAAAGTATTGGAAGCCGAATAACATGACAGCCATTCACATTTTCTCTATTTCTTTTATGCCAACTATAACCGTCAAAAAATTTTCCTTGGGGATAATCGGGAACTGCAGTTATGATCGTTACATCATAGCCTTTCTTGACAAGCTCAAAGGCTATGTCATTGATTTTGAAATCTTCTGGATAAAAATGGTTTGTAAATATGCAAATTTTCATAATACCTGCTAAAATAAAAGAAATTTATTAAATTGAATAATGGAATCAAAAAAAATGTCATTGCTGAAAAGCAGCAATGACAAGAATTTTTTTTAAGAAATGTTTATATTGATAAGATAAGAATTAATTACAAAATATTTTCTGGCGTTAAAGGAGTATAAGGACCGTCTTTGACCTCAAAAATAACGGTACCGCTTTCTTTTACTTCAATTTTATGCCAAGTATTTTTAGGAATGTGAACACCAAATTTTCCTTTTGATAAATCCAATTCAGCTACTTCCATCACATTTTTATCATCATCAATCAACGTAACGATAAGACGCCCTCGGATTAGAATATATGTTTCCGCCGTATCAACATGCCTATGAATTGGCAGAATTGTTTCTGGCTCCAGACCATTAAAAAGACGCTGAGCCTTAGAGTCCATAGAATCATGGAGATTATAGTTCATTCTGAGCCGATGGTTTCGTTTTGCTTTTTCAGTTAATTCGTCTAAGAATTTTGTATCAAGAATCAAGTTTTTCTCCACACCATTTTGTTTACGATGCCGACGTAACTTTGAATAATCTTTACAACTTTTGTGGAGACGTTCTCGTCGGTGTAAGACGGGACGGACAACCCGTCGTCGCCGTTAGCGTGCATCGAAACTGCCAAGTCCACAGCTTGTAGCACCTGTTCTTTTGTGATGCTTCCTATAGTAAAGACGCCTTTTTCCATAGCTTCTGGTCGTTCAGTACTGGTCCGAATGGAAACAGCTGGAAAATTGAAGTATGAGCCTTCCTCTGGAATTGTTCCACTGTCAGAAACTACGCAAAAGGCATTTTGCTGAAGCTTATTGTAATCAAAGAAACCGAGCGGCTGGTGCTGAATCACGCGCTTATCGAATTTGAAGCCACGTTTTTCTATCATTTTCCTTGAACGCGGGTGGCAGGAGTACAATACCGGCATATCATAGTTCTCTGCCATCGCGTTAACTGCATTCATCAGTGCCAAAAAGTTTGATTCCATATCTATATTTTCTTCACGGTGAGCAGAAAGAAGAATGTACTTATTTGCTTCAAGGTTCAATTCTGAAAGAATACTGCTTGAACTGATTCTATCAATACAACCATTCAATACTTCCGCCATCGGGGAACCGACAACATAGGTATATTCCGGTTTTACTCCGGTATCAAAAATATATCGGCGGGCATTTTCTGAATAGCATAAGTTTACGTCACTTGTTACGTCAACGATACGACGGATGACTTCTTCCGGCAGGTTTTCATCTTTACAACGGTTTCCTGCTTCCAAGTGGAAAATCGGAATCTTTAGACGTTTGGCAGCAATTACACAAAGGCATGAGTTTGTGTCACCTAATACTAGTACTGCATCCGGCTGTTCTGCTGAAAAAAGTTCATAGGACTTTGCAATTACATTTCCCATCGTTTGTCCTAGATTTTCACCGACTACATTCAGATAAAAATCCGGTTCGCGTAATTGTAAATCTTCAAAAAAGACTTTATTAAGCTCGTAGTCATAGTTTTGCCCTGTATGTATGATTTTTAAATCAAAGTATTTGTCACACTTCTTTATTACCGATGATAACTTGATTATTTCAGGGCGAGTTCCCATAACTATCATTACTTTTAGTTTATGTATTGTAGATAATTTCATTTTAGTCTATTCCCCCAAATATTGAGTATATAATTCTCTATGTTGATTCATAAAAGAATGCATTTCTTTTATCATTTTATCATAGCTTGATACTGAATAATTGCAATTAGTCCGAGAGGAGTTTTCAATCGATTTATTAGAAACAACACCACCTACCTCATTTACTTTAATAGGCAGACCATACTCTTGCACTATCATTGATACTAAGTCATGCTTTGTTATACTAGTATTATTTGAAACTTGATAAAGACCTGTAATGTTCTCTCCGATGGAATAATCTATTACTTTTGCCAACTCATATGTAGTAATTCCAGCCCAAATCGATTTTGTATAACCATTTAATTCTTTGTTTTGCATTTGGGAAAAAATCCAATGCATCAATCCTTCACCATTTTTCTTTAACTCAGGTCCTATAATCGAAGTTCGAAGCGTGAGATCCTGTTCATTTATAAGCTCGCCAAGATTCTTAGTCATTCCGTAAATATCCAAGGCATCTTTAACATCATTATCTTTATAGTTTCCTTTATTACCCGAAAAAACACAGTCTGTACTTATATGTATTACTTTTGTGCTGGGCAACTTCTCATGGACAATTTTGGACAGCAGGTGAGGAAAATAGGCATTGACATATATCGCATTTGCTGGATTTGTTTTTGAACCTTTAATTAGTATGCCGATACAATTGATTACATAATCAGGTTTTTCTACTGTGATAATCTTTGTCAGTTTTTGAGTGTCATAAACATCTAGTTCATAACTATTTGTTCCGATTTTACCAGAATGGCATACTGTTGCCAACTCGTATTTACCAGTTTCACTTAAGTGCAAGTATGCAACATGACCTGCCATACCCGTAGCCCCTAGAATTAAAAGCTTTTTTTTATTCACTTCTAATTTCCTTTGCCTTGGCTTTTGGCTTTAGTCCTAAATCTTCCTGAATAAATCGGAGTTTTAAAAGAAGTTCCTTCATTCCGTCAATATTAAGACGGCGTGTATTATGGCTATGATAGTCTTCGATTCTGGCAACATCCTCATTTCCTTTTGTAAAGAACTTATCATAATTTAAGTCGCGCGTATCGCAAGGAATCCTGAAATAGTTGCCCATGTCAATTGCACGAACCATTTCCTCGCGGGTGACTAACGTTTCATACAGTTTTTCACCATGGCGGGTGCCGATAAGAGAAATTGTCAAATGTTGTGGATGAAAAATCCTGGGATTTGTTTAGGCTGCAATCTGTAAGATTCCATCTACAAAAGTTTTATCTTCTTTGACCAGCTGGAGCTTTTCAAAACCTTTGAGCCGTCTCCAGTTCTTTTCAGCTTCCTTGCAGAGCTTAAACACCATTGCGAGCGTGGCATCCGCAGAACCATTTCCTTTAGTTGACCTGTGCCTTAGCCTTACCGTTGCGAACATCGATTCAATCGGGTTTGAAGTCCTGATATGAACCCAGTGCTCTGCCGGATAATCATAGAACCTGAACAGGTCATCGTAATCTTTTGCAAGGCACTCCGTTGCTTTCGGATATTTCAGCTCATACGTATCAATGAAATGCCGATAGGCATCCTGTGCGTGCTGTTTTGTGTCTGCAAGAAAAATATCCTGAAGTTTCTTTTTAGCCGCCGGCTGAACGCAGTCCGGCATTTTGTCCAGCACATTGCCCGTCTTGTGAAACCAGCATCGCTGGATTTTCATCTGACCCCAGACTTTATCCACTGCATTTTGAAATCCAAGCGCTCCGTCACATATTGCAAGTTTTGGAGCTGCCGTAAGTCCGCGGAATTTCAAGTCGCGCAGAACCTCAAGCCAGGATTCCTCACTTTCACGCACTCCCTGATGAACTGCCACAAGCTCCTTCTTTCCGTCTACTGTAACTCCAATTATTACAAGGAGACAGAGTTTCTGGTCATCAAGCCGGGCATTGCAGTAGACACCGTCAGCCCACACATATACGTATTCTTTTCCGTCAAGCCTTCTGTGTGCCCATTCGTTATATTCTTTCCGCCAGACCTCCTTGAGTCTTGTTATTGTTGCCGGAGAAAAGCCTTTCGCGCCTTCTCCGAAAATCGCCGTTAGCGCATCCTGAAACTTGTTTGTGGAGATTCCTTTCAGGTACAGCGTTGGAATCACGTTCTCAAGTGTCGGTGTTTTCCGCATGAACCTGGGAAGAATCGCACTTGTAAAACGCTCTGGACCAGGAAGAGCACGGTCGTCAATGCGAGGCTGGCGGACTTTGATTGTTCCGCATGTCGCCTGAATTTCACGTTCCGGCATATAGCCGTTTCTGACCACCGTCCTATGTCCGTCTGCATCCAGCTTATGCTGATGTTTCTGGATGAACTGGTCAACTTCGCTTTCCAATGCCGCCGCGAGCATCTTTCTTGCCGATTCCCGGACAAGATTTTCAAAAAAATCTGCACTTGCTGTAGTGCTTTTTTCCAAATTCCACTGTAAAATATTTTCCATAAGAGACTGTCCTTTGTTTTTGTTTGGTTTGGTCATTAAACTTTAACAAATCTCAGTCTCTTTTTCTATTTTTAATTTAACTCATCCACAACTTTTGAGTATAACTCTGCCGATAACTTTGACTTCTGTATCAGCATATTTTTTGTCGATTCTGGAATATGTTTGCTTTAATGCTTCAGCAAGTGTTTCAAGCGTCGCAGCAGGTGCTTTCTGGACGAACAGGTCGCCGTTATGTCCGTTTGTAAATGCGTAAATGACTAAATCAACAGCATCGTCAAGTGTCATCATGAAGCGTGTCATGTTCGGGTCTGTAATCGTTACCGGTTTTCCATCTTCCATCTGGTCAACCCAGAGCGGGATTACAGAACCCCGACTTGCCATGACATTCCCGTAACGGGTGCAGCAGATTGTCGTCTTTGCGTTGTCACCAAGTTCGCGGCCTTTTGCGACTGCAACTTTTTCCATGAGCGCTTTGCTCATTCCCATGGCGTTTATCGGATAGGCAGCTTTGTCGGTGGAAAGCACGACAACGTTCTTTACTTCATGCTCGATGGCTGATTCAAGCACATTGTTTGTTCCTTCAATGTTTGTCCGCACAGCTTCCATTGGAAAGAATTCGCAGGACGGAACTTGCTTCAGTGCCGCTGCGGAGAAAACATAATCGACACCTTTCATCGCAATATCAACAGAACTTTTATTCCGAACATCCCCGATGTAAAACTTTACTTTCAGACTTTGTAAAGCATGCCGCATATCGTCCTGCTTCTTTTCGTCTCGGCTGAATATGCGGATTTCCTTGATGTCGGAATCAAGGAAGCGGCGGAGTACTGCGTTGCCGAACGAGCCGGTGCCACCCGTGATGAGCAGGGTTTTATTTGTGAAAACTGACATAAATTTATACCTCGAGAAAATTATTGAAAACTATGTAAATTGAGAAAAATTAAATTTGAAAAGAGAAGATTACTTTAATTTCTATTACGATCTGTTAAAAACGAATCATTGTTTAAATGTACGAGACTTTATTCTTTGCCGTCAGTCTTTGCGCAGTTCCATTCAAGGCTAACGTATTGCAAGTTCTTCCAGCAAACCCAGCAAGTACTGCCACCATATTTCCGATGTGAACTGTGTACTGAACGCTGACGGTAAAAGGAAACGGCGCATTTCAAACAAAAAGTCCTTCTGACCTTGTTGAATTGAAGCAATGCGCTCTTTGTACTGATTTTTAAACTCCGCTTCGGGTATTTGCCTGTCCGAAAGTTTTTCTAAAAGAAGTTCGTTTTTGACATCGATGTTTTTCTGTGTAATCCAGTGGATATCCCATAAATCCCGGTTCTTTACACGGTTGGGACGCCGGGCAAATGCAATAAGCTTATCACACAGAATTTCCTGCAAGCTTTCTGCGTAAAGCAGTATGCCGTCCGTTCCCATGTCTACGCCATACATATTTTTCAGCATAGAAGGCTTCCGGTCATGGCTTGGAAGACGGCAGATGTCGATGTTTATTTTTTGTGCAGGAAAATCAGGCTTTTCCGGCCGTGTAATCACCTTTATTTTCCATGTGTCCGTATTCCCGAAATCCTTGACAGGTTCCGTCACGGTAACCGAAAGCGAATACTTTCTTTGAATCGCCCGGCAGATTGAATCGCCCAAGCTTTGCATATCGTCTTTTGAAAAATCGAATCCGCCGGTAAAATCCAAATCTTCACTTAGCCGGGGCGAACCATAGCAGTCCCTAAGGCAAGTACCGCCCATAAATGTCAAATTCTTAAGGATTCCGGTTGCGCTCATCGTCCTTAAAATGTCCTGATGTAAAAGTTCCTTTTCTATTACATTACGCAGGGCAGGGTATTCGGCTTTTTCTGAAACGACATTTTCGACCAGCGTATCAAATGCTGTCAAAGACGGCTCCTTTTACCGGTGTTACCTGCCTAGCAAGGTTCGTATCAGCTAAATCCAGCGGCCGCCGCGCGTTCTTCATGTCCCGAAGCGCAAGCTCGGGACTTGCCCAAAACATTCCGGTAGTCCGGTCAAGGTGCAGTTCCGGCATTGTTTTTTCCGGCTGTTTTTCAGTATGAATGAACTCGACGGAACCGAAACGTCCGCAGCCGATTACGCCCCGCCTTCCTGTCGTCATTATGGTAATCCAGCCCATGGGCATTTGAGAGATGATTCCGCATTCCGAAAGGACGGTTTCAAGGCTGACATAATTCCAACAGCCTGCACGGACTTTAGACGCGACTTTAAAAAGAATTAACGACGAATCGTATTCCGCTTTCGGGTAAAGATAAACGCCTTTGCAGACTCGTTCTAAAACGCCGTTTTTAGAAGCCCGGGAAAGCAGCATCCTAAGATTCTGTACGGTAATTCCCGGAAAAAGCGGATAAAAATCATCCTCGGAAAAAAGGCAATGCGTTTTGTCCGCACAATGTTCTAAAACCTCAGTCAATTGGTTCATGGGCTGCATATTGTACAAAACATAACAGAATATGTTATATTTTGTCAAGGCATTTCCCGACATAGCTTTGCATGGCGTTCAATACAGCAATGTACTTCTGTACCTGTCATTTCTTCCGCGATACCCATAAAATCACTCCAAGTATTTATAGCATTGCCCTGCAATGGGGTATGAATTTGCTTTGTCCCTACGACCAGCTGTCTTATGTCCTCCGCCCATTCAGCAGGGTCATCGGCATCCGCAAATACTGCATCTCTATAATCTGCAAGAACTTCCCGTGCATATGGCAAACTAGCGGCAATTACAGGCAGCCCGAACATCGCGCCTTCTACAAGCGGCAGTCCGAACGTCTCTATTTTAGAAGGGAATAGTAGTGCATCGCAACTTTTATAGTATGAAAGCAGATCTTCATAAGAGATACTTCCGATGCACGAAACAGCCGAACCAAGCCCCATCGAAAAAACAGTTTGAGCAACAAAACTTTCGGATGATACCGTAAAAATAACTTGTAGTTTTTCAACTGCTTCGGGTGCTTCATTTTTTAATATCTTCAGGGCATCCAAGATGACTGCGTGATTTTTATATCTTAGCGGTGTTGCCGGAAAAAGGAAGACTTTGCTGCTATTACTAATCGTCTTGTAAGGAACGACCGCTGTGTCAATACACGGCAGATTAGGTCGGACAACGTGTACTCGTTCCGGCGGGATATTGGCAAATTTCCTGCAGAATAAATCCTTTACTGACGGCAGCTGAACCGCGTACTGTGCGTTCCTGTTCCAGCGGTTTACAAAGAAACGGTAGAAATGCGCATACATAAACAACTTACGCTCGTCAGAGCGATGCCACTTCCATTGGTATTTAACCAATGGAAGTGGCTGGTGGTAATACACCAGCAACTTCACATCGCGGTACGCGCCGGTTAAATGAGGGCATGTGTTTTGGAAAGAAACCACAATATCCGGTATTATGCTTTCTTGCTCGCACCATTTTTGAAAGCCGCTTCTGTCCCACAAAAGACGTGTACTCCAGTTTTGGATGGGAAGCTCATGCACCGTGACGTTTGCCGAATTATGGAAAATACCTTCTGTTGTCGTGAGTAAATGCAGGTGGTATTTTGTTTCTTCGCTTTTGTACACATAGGACAGGAAGTCTTTTAGGATTGTTAGTGCACCGGAGGAGCGGGCGGCGGTGGCGTTGATTAGAAGAGTTTTCATAAAATAACTGTGATTGCCTTTAAGCATTTATAATGCAGTTAGTAATGTGTGCAACAACTATTAGTTAAGTAGATGAACTCGCACACCTTAAATTCTTTTGTGAGATTCATAAAATGACTTTACTTCGGATACACTTTTATCCCATGAGAATCGTTTTACATTTTCCAGTCCCTTTTTCTGTATTTCTGAATAATATTCGCTATCATATAATTTCCGTACATTTTCTACAGATTTATTAAAATTATCAGAATCAATATAAACAACCGTATCTCCTGCAATCTCAGGAATACTCGATTTAGCCTGAGAAACAACAGGACAACCACACGCTTGAGCTTCTATTACCGGTATTCCAAAGCCTTCATATTCGCTTGGATAACAAAGGAAAAAAGCTGAATTGTATAACTCACAAAGCTCTTCATCTGAAATATAATGTTTTTTCTCATACCGCCCTGTGAGTTTTGTATTCAGTAAAACCTCTTCACTCTGCGTTAAATTTCCACCGCCAATAATTATAAAATTACAATCATTCAGTTCGCTCACAATCCCTACGGTAAAATCAAATCTTTTATAGTCTGTTCTTGCACCAACAAATAAAATATTCTTTGTCTTTTTTATACTAGATTTGTAAAAATAAGTATCCGTTGCATATCCGTTGTGTATAACTTTTATTTTCCCTTTAAACTTAGGGTAATATTTCAACAAATCTTTTTTTGTATTCTCAGAAATGCAAATAACACCATTACTATGCATTACTGCATATTTTTTTTGCATTTTATGCAAATTTGCTTTCAAATCTTTACGGTAATATTCATATGTAAAATCATGAACAGTCGTTATATTTATTGCCTTTTTATTCTTACATAATCGATATAAACTTGAATGGAAAATAAACATTTCTTTTCTGTTTTTTAATTTTAGATTTAAATATCGTTTTATTGCTAAAAGAGATGAAGAACAAATATGTAAATTCGGTAGATCCGATTCATTAAAAAAAAAGTTATTTCTTGCTGAATCATAAGCATAGTGCACAACATTCTCTTTAATTCGCTTTATAAGCTCTGTCCAATAAACAGAACCTCCGCCAGATTTTTGCAAGGAATAGATTATGTCGTCATAAATGATAGGAATATTGTTATACATATAAATAAATTTCTATCCTCAGAAACAGTTTTTTATCGTTCAATTTTTTTCATCTCACCATTTTGTAGATACAGCATATTATCAGGAACATCCCTGTAAACAACAGAGTTTGCTCCACCCTCCCTCTGAGTCAATAACATAGATGTCACCTGAATTTTTTTCTAACTGACTTTCTTTGTTTGAATTCAGGATTTCGTGTTATTTAACAATGAATGTTTTTGTATTTCCTTTCCCCAGAGGTGCAACAGCAGGAGATTTGCTTCTTCTAAAATTCAGGGTCAGTTCAAAAATAATATTCATTAAAAAAATTACAAACTGACGGCTTGCAGATTCTATTTAAATCTGATTTTATTATTTCAAATTCGTAATTATTTCAATAAAAATACGGTATCGAATAATTCAACAATCCATAGCTTTTCAATGCATTACAGAAAAATGAATTCAAAAACAGCAGCACATACAGTACAGAAAAAGCAGACGCACCCAGATACAGAATTTCGCTTCCACTTTTTTTATATATACTGACAATTTCTATAAGAGCGAAAGCGGTACTGCAATAAGTGAAGAAAATAAGCCGATAAAAAATCGAAAGAACACGCTGAAGCGGAAGTATATACAAAACCGACAGGACAATTATAAAAAGTAGTTTGTTCCTTTCATCCTCAAATTTTTGTCTTTGAATCAGCATAAGAATAACTATCAAAAATGTGGAAAAATATGTACTAACCGCAATAGCATTGTCATTCGTGCTTATATATGTAACATATCTTGATGATAAAAATGGAACAAAAAAAGGTATCAACAAGGCAAATGCGAACTCCACAAGAAATGTCACAGCAAAGAAATATAAAATACTTTTGATGGATTTCTGTCGAAACAATTTATATAACACCAACGGAAAAACTAGGAAGACAGCAGAAAAATGAAAACCGATTGCCACAAGCATAGTCACAAAACTTTTTCCGAATTTCTTCTGTCTCAAAAAAATATAAAAATAATAAGACCACGAAACGGCAATCCCCATTCTCAAAACACAAAACGAAACAATGACTGTCGTAAAGCATAAAGAATATATTGCCAATATCGAAAAAAATGCAAAAGGAATTTTAAAGCAATTCAAAATATTTTTCAGCGCGATAAAATGAAAGGTGTAGACAAACACCAGAAATAAAGAAAATGATTTTAAAATCCTTCTGAAAATCCAGACGCACAGCAGATACAGAGGTTCCTGCATATTGCTTATAAAAAAATCAGAAAAGGAATATCTATCTGCATCATTAAACGAAAAATAATAACGAGGCAAATCATTCGTTCCCCAACGTCCTGCATTAGAGGTGTCTATATACTGAAACGATGAAGCGAACAAAAGTGTTCCTAGCAGGAAAATTAGAAATGGGAAATAGGAAGTACCTCTTGAAAACAAGATTTTTTTTCCGTTGTCCAAAACAAGATATTGTTTATGAGGAAATAAAAACTCTTTTTTATTATCAAGAAGCATAAAAGTTGTAAAAAACAATCCGTAGACGGAAGACACAATATAAATCAAAATTCTATAGCTCCTCTATCATCAGTGTTATAAACAGGTTATTCCACCTTTTATAAATACTTTCAGAACTGAATTTTGCTGAATTCAGTCTCGCAAGTTTTCCAAACTCAGCTCGTGCAGCATTGTCCTTGCAAAGACTAATTAATCTATTTATAAAAACCTCTTCATTTCCAAATTCAACTAAGTAACCATCGACACCATCTTCTATAACATCTGCAGGACCTTCTGGACAATCAAAACTTATAATCGGCAAACCGCACGCCTTTGACTCAAGTAAAATCATCGGCAGACCTTCCCAGCGGGAAGTCATAACGTAAATGCTTGAATTCAAAAGTTCTTTCTGAATGTCTTTTGTCGGCGCATTGATTTTTATAAAATCATTCACTTCAAGTGAAGAAATTAAACTGTCAAGTTCTTCTTTTTCTTCGCCTTCTCCAAAAATATCTATATGCCACTCAGGTATATGTTCTTTTAATCGTTGCGACATTTGAATTAAAATATCAAAACCTTTTTGTTCAGTAAGCCTTCCTACGGCAATAACTCTTTTTAAATTATAATCTGCACTTTTTTCTGTGAAAAATGAAAGTGAATTTGGAATAACAAATCTTTTTTTGTCTGCAATGAATGTATAATGAGAAGCATCGGCATTTGTAAGAAGAACTACGGCGTCAAGTTTTGGGTAAATTAGTTTTCTAATTTTTGTACTTATCCAAGGACATGCGTCATAATTCATATGTTCACATGCAATCTTTTTTACTATCTTCCCTGTAAAATACATTAAACAATTCAATGCATGTGTCGTTCCAAGAATATAATCCAACTTTTTTTCTTTCACAATTTTTTTAGTTAATTGTATAAATTTTATATATGACTTTGCTCTTTTTAACTTAGAGGTTTTATTAAGCGACAAATGAATAACTGAAACGCTATCTGCCAAATTATAATAAGGTTCGTCTATTGTTTTAGAGTAAAGACTTATAATCGTTGCATTATATTCTTTAGATTCCGCAAGCATATTCGCCAGATTTGTAACAGCTCTTTCAGTGCCTGCTCCAGTGCTTATATTTCCGATGACAATCGCTATTTTTTTCATACTCCATCATCTCACATTACTTTCTATGTATGCTAAGCTTCTTTGTTTTTCAGCTTCACGAATTGTATCTATAACTTTATGATCTATTTCTAATTCAATTTTTTCTTTCAACTCATCAGCATCAAAAACAGCGTGTTCTTCTAAATTGAAGCTTTTTAATAAACTTGTCATTTTTTCCTTGTTTGACTTTCTAATTAATGTGCAAAACTTTCTGTGAGAAATAATAGAAAAAATCGTTCCGTGGAAAGTATCTGAAACAACATATTCTGCTAATCTAAAAATTTTTAATAACTGGAAAGGACTTTCAGGAATAATACATTTATCAGCCCAATTATATCTGCAAAAAATAGTATAAATTTTCAATTCCTTTTTTTTTGCAAATTCTTTTATATTACCTACTTCTTTTTTTTCAGTTATTCTTCCAGCATATGAATAAACAATTAAAAACTTTTCTCTTATTTTTACATCAGGTGATAAATTAATCTCGTTCTCAAAATCACTTATTAAAACAGGGTCTAAATGTGATTCTACAGTTTTTCCTAATATTTTTTGAATTATAAATTTTGAATTTTCATCTCGAACAGAAATTGAACTTAATTTCGATAAATTTCCTTTAACCTCATTTAGAATTCCATTTTTTATAATATCATCATATGTCGTAGCACCAAAAGAAGCTGCATACGAAAACACATTATCGGCATTTTTTACATTGCCTAAAAGCTGTGTACTGAATCCCCATTTTGCATTTTGACAACAATGAAAAACTTCATCACTTCCTATAATTACACTCGAAAAATGCTTAGAATTATTCTCTTCATTTAATTCTAAAATATGAAAAAAATCTTTTGAAAACTGATGTTCAATTTTTTTCATATAAAATCGTGAGTTCAGTTTTTCAAAAAACAACCCATCTTTTACACTTTTTAAAATACTTAAAACTTTTTGATTTTTTGAAAGTTTATTTACTTCAAGTTCTCTGCCATCAATAATATCAACAAAATCAACTTCGCAAGCGCACAAAGATCTTACAAGTTTCCGTAATCCATAAGCCTGTAAAAAAGAACCGTAATTAATAACTTTTTGCATTGATAGGATACCTATTTTCATATCTATACCTTATTTTTGCATGAAAAAGCGTTATCCATGCATTTACTTTAATTTTTTTGGAATTAATCTCATTCTTGGTATATAAGCCGAAGTTATTTAAGAATTTTTGAATCGCATAATTTTGCAGAATGCTTCCGTAATTATTTAGAGTATCCAAATATGTAATAATTCCAGCTGATTTTTTCCGAAGGAAAAATTTTTCTTCATTTCACTTCTCTCCTAAAACGGTTTTAATGATTTTTTTCAGTTTCTTTGGCATATATTTTAAAGCTGTCTGTCTTAAATAAAATTCTAAAGATGAAGCGTACTTTATGCCGTTCGCAGTAAACTTTCCGCCCGCAAGAGAATCCTTATAAACAGTTTTTCTTTTTTCCGGCATCGGTGTCGGATGGTTCAGATTTGTATTCTGTTTTTTCAGTTCTTCAAGAGATATTTCCTTTATTGAAAAAGAATCTGCACATTTCTCTAAAAGTTTTTTCCCTTTCCCAGAATTCACAATAATCCCAGACACTCCTTTCGAAGTGTCAATTTCCGGATAAAACTTCTCCACTCCCCAGAAATCACATATAGATAAATCGCCTATTCTTTCCGCATTTGCAAACGGACACTCATAACACGAAAGTCGATATGTTTCTCCCCGAAGAAAACTTGCATAATAAGGATCACACGAAGCTTCCATAGTCTTAGTCTTAGTCTTAGTCTTAAATTTTCCGCCGCAGCTCCAGCCGCCTGCATCTTTATCCCGAAAACTGTAGTAAATGATTTTTCCGCCGATTTTCGTTCCGAGCCACTCAAGATATTTTGAAAAAAGCAACTGGCTTGGAACCCCGTGGCAGACTAAATCAACCGTAACAAGATTGTCATACTGCCTACCGAGAAACTTCAGAAGTCCGGTTATCTGACACGGACGACCTGAATACAGGACTTTTTTTCCGGAATCTAAAATTTCTTTTGTTTCGATAAATGTATTTTTTGTATCAGACGAAACATATTTTGAGCCTTGTAATTTCGAAAGTTCTTTCAATGAATCAATTTTCACATGTATTGCATTAAGGTCGTCATCGTAAGCACACCCAAAAACTACTCCGACATCTTTAAGAGTGTTTATCGCAAAAGATGCAAAAGCTCCACCGGAAGCAGAATTTTTGCAAACATCATCAGCTAGATAAACTGCAGAATAACATTCCTGAACAAAATCTTTCTCTATATTAACAGGCGATAGTGATGGACATTTTTTTACACATAATCCGCAGTCAATGCATTTTTCTTCATCAACTTTCGGAAATAAAAAACCTTCTGAATCAGCTTCCATCCTAATTGCATTTTTAGGACAGGCTTGAAAACACGAACCGCATCCAAAGCATTTATTCTTTTCTACTGTTGAAACATTCACCTTTTTCTTCCCAATTTAGTTTTAAGAAAACGTAAAACCACTTTTCTCTCTTCTTTTTTTAGGCCGATGAAAAATGAAAAAACTCCGCAAAACACAACGCTTAATAAGCAGGAAATGAAAAAGTAGCTAGGTCCATCAAGACCAGAAACACAGACTCTTACGATAAAAAAACTCAATAATGCAATGCAGACGCATCTAAATATCACATCACGCAGAAAAGAAAACGCTTTAAAACTCATATTTTTTTTGAGATACAAAATTCTAAAGATTGTTACAATAACTGCAAGAAAAATTCTTATGATTAAAATTGAATACGTACTTGCCCCAAATCTGAATGCAATGATTGAAGCCGGAAGGTTTGCAAAAATCAGAATACTTACAATTATCTGATAAGTTTTTATCTTTCCCCGTGCCTGAACAGCAACCCATAGAGAACCGTTCAACGCATCTATCAATGAATAAATTAAAATCAGCTGAACAAACCCCATTGAATATACTGGAACATTTTTTAACCATACTGTCAGAATCCCCTCAAGATTCAAAGATAACGGCAGCACAATCATCCACAAAAGCAAAAATGAAATTTTCGATGTACGAAATACAAAACTGTTAAATTTTTCTCTTTCCCCAGCAGCATAACTTTTTACAATTTGCGGATTGAACGCCGTCTGAAAATTGACTACAAAGCTGTATACTGCGCTGTTTACCTGATTCGCTATTCCCATTGCAGCATTCACCGTAACATTCGTAAACATATTCAGAACTATATTCGTCCCTTGCGAATTACTTACATTTGCAACAGCTCCCAGCAGGCTCCACCCTGAAAATGAAACAAGTTCGCCGGCAACACCTTTTTCTTTCGGTACAGCAAAGTGTGCAATTTCAAAATGTTTGTTACAGTATATTTTGTATACGATAAGAATTATGAATGACACTCCGCACAGTAGCAGTGAATAAGAAATCAATTTATCAGAATGCGACACGGTAAGCAAAAACACAATACCGAGCTTTAGAAAAGCCTCAAGTATGCTGATCTTAGCAAAAAAAGACATTTTCTCATACGCAATGATCACCGCATGATATGGTACCCGAAAGATATTTACCACTGTCGTCAGCACGGTAAACTGATATACCCATACAGCCGCATCACGGCGCACGGCGGGAATATTCAGTTTACTGCTTACGAACCATAATCCTGCCGTTTCAGCAAGAATGATAAACACGACTGATATACCCGTATGGATCAGCAGACTGATACTGTATACCTTTTTTGCCGCTTCCGCGTTTTTTCTGCCTAATTCAAAATTGAGAAACCGCTGAGTACCGGTTGCCATCGCATTATTTACAAATGAAAACAGGACGACAACACCCGCCACTACATTATAGATCCCGTAGTCTTCTGCCCCCAGCGTATGCAGAATCACTCGAACCGTATACAGGCTTACCAGCATGATCAGTATCTGGCGGAAATACAACATCAGCGTATTGCGGGCTATGCGTTTGGAACTGGTTGTATACGCAGACAGGACAACGCTATCGGTTACGGTATCCGAGTGAAAACAGGATTTTTCAGCAACATTGCTCTCTGCAGAAGTTTTTACGAGGCATTCTTTATTTTTCATGTTCGGGAGTTTTAATCTGGTATACGGGCTATAGCTCCGCCGCAGCAATGCATAATAAATACGCATAGACGACGAGACGCTAAACCAAATCCGCCTCGCCGAAACAGAGTACGGACTTGTATTAATCCCCGCTGATAAAGAGATTAACCAGTATTAAACTAGATTATCTTATATGATAATCTCCACGTTGTCAACTTTATATCCGCAAATAGCAAGCAGCAGTACGATTAACTAGTATTTTATACGAAATTTTCGGTATACGGTGCATACCGGCACCGACGGCAGCCGGGCGCCGGGACTTTCCGCCGGTCGAAAACGCAGAGAATCGGACGGCCGCGCCTTGACAAAATCTGAATCTTTATACATATTTAATACATAAATATTCCACAGAGGCGATCAGTGAAAGAGCGGTTATCGCGGCTTAAAATTATACGCAAATTAATAAAATCATACAGAATAGAGTCCCAAGAAGCGCTTTTAGGATATCTTCAAAAAGAAGGGTTTGAAGTTACGCAGGCAACCCTTTCACGCGATCTCAAATTGCTGAAAGTCGGAAAACTTTCGGACGGGCACAACGGATATGTGTATACCCTGCCCGGAGAAGACGAACGGCAGGAATCCGAGCAGACGCTCGTTCAGGATTTTCTGCGCGGATACATTTCGATCGATTTTTCGGGAAATCTCGTCGTCATCAAAACGTATTCCGGACACGCGGACGTCGTTTCCGCCGCGCTCGACGCGATGGCCATGGATGAAATTCTCGGTACCGTTGCAGGCAAGGACAATTGCATTTTTGTCTGCCTGCGCGAAGGTATCACCGGTGACCAATTTTTGGATGCATTGAAACTGCGCATACCGGAACTTGAGGAATAATCAGAGGATGATCCCTCTGACATTCCCGCTCGATTGTCCTTAGCCGGCTTTCCGCCGCCAGCCAATCAGCGCCATCTCCGCATAAACGAACGATACAACACGCTCATCCATACCGCACTCACCGCCAGACACGCGAGTGCATCCGACGCGTGTCCGCTTTGCATGAACCGGGAAATCCACAGCGGCGGTAAAAATGCAAAATAAAGAGAAGCGCGCCCGTTCAATACGTAGGGAACGAGTGCTCCCAGCATCATAATGCCCGACAATTTTGCCAGCGCCATCCCTTCTACCCGATTTCGGGCGAACGCTACCGTCAGCAGTGCCGAAATACAAGCAGAGCACGCGGTCAGCAGCGCGAGCGTTACGCGCGTACCGAGCGATGCCGGCGTTAAATGAAACAGGCTGAAAATCAGCACCGTACCGGCGGCGCCTATCAACGTCGGTATGAACAGCCGGGACACGAGATACCCGTCGCGCCCCAGCGGTGAAACGAAAAACGCCGAAGTCACATGATCGTCGAGTTCACCGAGCATAATCATTGCCGATGCGAAACAACACATATACGGTGTCAAAATGCATAAAAATACATCGAACAACTGATAAAACGGCGCGATACGGGGCGTAAAAGCGAACCGTTCCGCCAGAAACGGAACCAAAAACCGGAACACGCTCCCCGCCAAAAAAGGCGCGGCAAAGACAACGGCAAGCATGGCGTCCCCGGCGATTTGCTTTACGAACATACGGAACGACACCCGTACGGCGTATATTTTGGCGTTCAAAGTCTTACTCCCCCCAATTCCGAAAACATCCGCCGAACGAAGTGACGCGCGGCAAAAAACGACAGCACGTTCCAAACGAGGAGCACGGCGACCCGCAGGCCGACGCCGCCGATACCGAGCGTTTCCCCGTACGCGTTGCAATTCCGAAGCAGATCGATTACGGCGGCGGACGGATGATACTGAAGGACTTGAACGGCGATGCCGAACTGATACAGTATTCCGGGAACGGTTCCGGCAATTTCAACGGGAACCGTTCCCAGCACGAACGCGTTTAAACTGCCGCAGCGGGACGCGACACACAGTGCGGCAAACGTAAACAAAGATGAAGAAAGCAACAAGCCCGCTGCGAAAGTCACGGCGTTCCGTACCGCGCCGGAAGCGAGTCCGATCGCAAAACCGACCGCAAGCGACACGACGGCAAAAGAGCAGACCTTCGCCGCAACGTACGCCGTTTTGCTCACCGGAGCGACGTTAATCGAATCGAGTACACGCTGACTTTTCTCGAACAAAATCACCGCTCCCATAAAGAAAAGACCGAGCGTTGCCGGATCACTGAAAATACAGACGACGGCCGCCTCGTATCGCCACGACTCGGGTAAAGCGGCGACGATAGCCGTATATAGAAGGGTAAAAAACGCGTACAATACGTAAAATCCGTAGCGAATCTGAAAACGGACGTCGCCGATGAAAAGAGTGCGGAATCCCGTCATACGAGCGCCGTTCCCGTTACTTCGACAAAAACGTCGTTCAACGTCGGTTCGCCGCTGTGGATAGACGCGATACGGTTTTCCGCAATAAGCTGCACAAGTCGCACATCCTGTGAAACAGAGCCGAGCGGACAGACGGCCGAGTATTCCGTCCGCGTACCGTCCGCAGCAGATTCCAGCCAGGAATACGTTATCGTACTTCCGCCGCGCCTCATGATCAGATTGTGCGGCGTGTCGAGCGCCTTGATTCGTCCGTTTACGATAAAAGCGACCCGATCGCACAATTCGGCTGCATCGTACATATTGTGCGTCGTCAAAATGATCGTTTTTCCGCACCGCTTCAGTTCCAGAATCTGCGATTTCATTGCGGCAGCGTTCGCCGGATCAAGACCGCTCGTCGGTTCGTCTAAAAACAGTACGTCCGGATCGTGTACGAGCGCTTTTATGAAATTGAGCCGGCTTTTCATACCTTTGGAAAACGCACCGACCGTTTTGTCCGCATCGGCGGTCAGCCCGACTCCTTCAAGCAGCAGCGCTATCCGTCCGTTCATCGCGGCAGCACACCGTTTTCGGCCGCCGGTTGCATACAGGGATGCAAAAAATTGCAGATTTTCCCGCGCCGTCAGCTTTTCGTATAGAGAGGGAAACTCGAAGTCGACGCCGATGCGATGATACAATTCACCGCCTTTCACCGGATCAAGATTCGCCACCCGTACGGACCCGGTGTACCCGGTGAGGATACCGGTCATGATTTTCTGTAAAGTACTTTTTCCCGCGCCGGACGGTCCCAAAAAGCCGAATATTTCACCGGTACCGACCCGGAACGACACGTCCTGAATGAACGGAGAACCGCCGAACACGCGAGACTTCCGTTCATAACTGAAATCGACGTGCTTTACTGAAATCATCTCGGAATCTTCCATAATATGTGCTTACAGCTCCTTTATCAAACCGTTCAGCAAAAGACCGACGGCGTCGAAATAAACGGCTTCACCGATTTCCCGTTTGTGAAGCAACGTCAAAAACAGCAGCCGAAATGCGGCGCTGACGACCTCGGCGGTATGTTTTTTGCCCATACCGTCCGGCAAAACCGCTGTAAGCCGTTCAAACATAGCCGCGTCGGCAGCATGATGCGCGGCTACCGCTTCATCCGGCAGTTTTCTCATCAGATATTCAAGTTCGCCGTTTCTGATAAGTTCTGGCATGAACGATCCGTCTGCAAACCGGAATAAATCGGTAAAAATATCGGCAAGCACGGACGGCGCCACGGAATATAAAGTGCGGCGGGCGTCAAGGTAAGCGACTTCTTTCAGTCGCGCCGCGAGCAGCCGTTCCGCCGTTTCATGAAAAGCGTTTATAACGTCGAAAAAAAGCAGTTCCTTCGACGGATAAAACAGATAAAACGTTCCCTTCGCAATGCCGGCGCGGCGGGTTAATTCGTCGACCGAAGTCTTTCGTATTCCGGTCGTCTTCAAACATGATTCGGCGGCATCCGTCAAGCGTCGTTTTATTTCCGCGCGTTCTTTTTCCGAAAGCGGTGCGGGCATTTTCTGCTCACCTCCTGAGAAACGCAGCCGGTAACGGAAGCGTTTTTATCATATACCGTATGACTATAAAAGCTATAATAGTCATACGGTATATGATAACCGGATCGTACCGAAAAGTCAAGGCACCGGCAAATCGTACGGGTGCGCCGCGCGCCGGCTATCCTAAATGAACCGATTTATGATATACTGTAGCCGTTTACCGGCGCGATTCCCGAACGCATCCGGCGTGGACGGAACCGCCGCAATCCACTTTTTATATACGTATCGAGGCACGAGTATGATCAATTGGGAAAATCTTGACAAACTGGAATCTTTCAAAAAACTCCAGTCTTTACGGAATCTGGTATCAGTGCAGCAGGAACTTGCGGGAACAGGCGGCGCCGAGCGCGTCGCAAAATACGCCGTTCCGATGTCCGCGGGTCTGACGTACAATTATGCGGCGAAACAGATAAACACGCAGCTGCTGACGGTTTTACAGGCACTTTCGGACGAAGCCCAGCTTGTGCAGAAATTTGAAGCCCTGTACAACGGCGACGTTATCAACACCGGAGAAAAACGCAAAGTGCTGCACCATCTGGTGCGCGGCCAACTCGGCAAAGACGTCGAATACGACGGCAAGAACGCGCGCGCGTTCTACAAAGCGCAGCAGGACGCCATAGCCGCCTTTGCCGGCAACGTGCACGACGGAAAAATTACCAACGCGAAAGGCGAAAAATTCACTACCGTAATTCAAATCGGCATCGGCGGTTCGGATTTAGGACCGCGGGCGATGTATCTTGCCCTGGAACAGTGGGCGCGCGCGCACGGTACGCTTAAAATGAACGCGAAATTCATCTCGAACGTAGATCCCGACGACGGTGCGGGTGTTATCGCGTCGGCGGATCTTGCGCATTCGCTGTTCATTCTGGTTTCAAAAAGCGGCACTACGCAGGAAACGCTTGCAAACGAACTGTTCGTAAAGGATTTCCTTTCAAAAGCGGGACTCGATCCGGCGAAGCACATGATCGCCGTAACGTCCGAAACGAGTCCGCTTGCGAATAATCCGGCGTATTTGGCTTCCTTCTATATAGACGACTTTATCGGCGGACGTTTTTCTTCCACGTCGGCAGTAGGCGGCGCCGTGCTTTCTTTGGCGTTCGGATCCGCGGCGTTCGCTGATTTTCTCACGGGCGCGCACGAAGCCGACGTCAGCGCGAAAAATGCCGATATCACGAAAAACGCCGCGCTGCTCGACGCGCTGATCGGTTTGTACGAGCGCAACGTGCAAGGATATCCGGCGACGGCGATTCTGCCGTACAGTCAGGCGCTCAGCCGTTTTCCGGCACACCTGCAGCAGGCGGATATGGAATCGAACGGCAAACAAGTCAACCGCCGGGGCGAACCGGTTGCGTACGCGACGGGTCCGGTCATCTTCGGAGAACCGGGCACGAACGGACAGCATTCGTTCTATCAACTGCTGCATCAGGGAACAGACATCGTACCGCTGCAGTTCGTCGGATTTCTTGACAACCAGAGCGGCAAAGACGTCACCGTGGACGGTTCGACCAGTCAGAAAAAACTGTGTGCGAATCTTGCCGCGCAAATCGTTGCGTTTGCGTGCGGAAAGCAGGATACGGATCCCAACAAGAATTTTCCCGGAGGCCGTCCGTCGAGCCTGATCTACGGCAAAACGCTGACGCCCGAATCGCTTGGTGCGCTCCTTGCACACTATGAAAATAAAATCATGTTCCAGGGTTTTCTGTGGAACCTGAACAGTTTTGATCAGGAGGGCGTCCAGCTCGGCAAAAAACTGACCAAACAGGTGCTTTCAGGCGGTACGGACGGCGCGCTCAAAGCGTTCGCGAACATTTTCGGAATTTAACGGTTCCGTTACGCTGTCCGGATACCGCCCAGCCCGGATGCGGAGGGCGGCCGCCGGAGGCGGCCGGAGGTAAAAAGCCGGTTCGGAACGAATGCCGCTCCGGCAAAAACCGGCTTTTTACCCCGGAGGCGCACGGACGCCGAACCCCGGAGCAAGCCGGTTTGCGCGTTCAGTCCGCTCCATCTTGCACTCGCAGTGCCGATACGATATAGTTTCGGCATGGAAATAATCAAACTTATCGGTATAGGTATCATTCTCGGTGTTGCGAACGTCATTCCCGGTGTGTCCGGCGGGACGCTTGCCGTTGTGTTCAACGTGTACGACAGGCTGCTCGGCGTGATTACGCTGAACGTTAAAAAGATCCTGTCGGAATGGAAGTTCGTTCTGCCGCTCGGGGGCGGCATGGCGGCAGGGATCATTCTTTTCAGCAAGCTGATTGCGTTTCTGTTCGCACGTTATCCGGTGCAGACGAATTGGTTTTTCATCGGTATCATCGCAGGAAGCATTCCGATGATATACAAGCGGCTGCTCGGGGCGGCAAAAACGAGTGAACCGGGTGCCGTACGGCCGGCGGCGGACGCTGACCGGCTGCGCGCGACGCGGCGATCTCCGGAAAAAAACGGTGTGCGGCTTCCGGCCGTTTCCGCGATCGTCTGCTGTGCGGCGGCGCTCGCGCTCATGATCGTGCTCACGTGTACGGACGCGGCGGAAGCGGGCGGCGTTATCCGGACCGATTTTTCATTCACACTCGCGCTGCGGCTCTTTTTTGCGCTTGCACTCGCCGCGGTAGCAATGATCATTCCCGGTATTTCGGGTTCGTTTTTGATGCTGGTGCTGGGCGTGTACGGAACTATCATCGCGGCTGTTGCCGACATGAACATTCCGCTGCTGATTCCCGCCGCTTTGGGGGCGATTGCAGGACTGCTCGGCGGCGCGGGATTGGTACGGTTTCTGCTTGCCAAAGTGCCCGCGCAAACGTACGGCGCCATTTTCGGGCTTATTTTGGGGTCGGTTTTCGTCATATTTCCCGGATGCGGAACGCCCGTCGTGTTCGCCGTTTCGCTCGTGTGTGCGGCGGCGGGTTTTTGCGTGTCGTTTTTCGCTTCGCGCGAAAAATAGCGGCGTGAGCGAACGCGTTAAGCGCGCATGGGACGCAAAAGCGCGCATAAAAGGCTAAGCGCGCGAGAAACCAAAACGCGCACAGGGGACGAAAACGCGCGCGGCCCGGCTACCGGAACCGGCCGAACATAAGGCAAAAGCGCGCATAAAAGGCTAAGCGCACGGCCCGGGCGGTTACACCGGAACGAGCACGGACGCAAGTTCGTCCAGCAGGGCGCGCATGAGGACGAACGCATCCTCGGTGAGGCTCAGCCGATTGTCGTATTCGGTATGGAGCAAGCGCCACGTCGGCGGAAGCTTTTCAGCGGCGGCGGTATGCCGCATGACGGCCGACTCAAGGGTTTTGTCGCGCTGCAGTTCCCGCATATACCGCGTCGCTTCTTCCGCCGGAAGCACGGTGAGCGCGACGGCCGGAATTCCGCATGCAAGAAAGCCCGCGTTGTCACTGTACGGAACCGGGAGCGACACCCAATTGCGGGCGGAGACCGTCCGCAGCAGTTTTTCCGTCCGCTGTGTTAAGGAAGCGAATCGGGAGCGGAATGAGCCGCCGCCACTTGCAGTTCCGGCTTTTGACAGCACGGGTACGCCGCCGCGGCCGCAGCAGTCGAACACGTACACGTCGTCGTTTACTATGCCGAGGCTGCGGAACTTTGCCGCAATGCCGAACGAGCCTTGGGAAGCGACGCCGTCGCCGCTTCCCAATTCTTCTCCGTCGGTAAAAAAGATGCGCACGTTGTGGATTCCGTTCCGCTTCGTAAGGCGCACCGCCCAATCGGCTATTTGGAACACGGCGGCGCTGTTATCGTTGGCTCCGGGGCTGTTTTGCGCGCGATCGTAATGCACGAGCACCGTTTTTATCCTGAAAAGCGGATTGTACGCACTCTGCGGAAACTGCACGAACAGATGGCGGGAACCGTCGATCGGCACCACCGCGCACGTAACGCCCGCCGCCGCGAGTCGGTTTGTAATGAATCGTTCGCGGTCGCAGTCGGCGGCAAGGAAGGAATCGAAATCGTCCGGTAAAAAACTCATGCGATCAGTATAGCCGAACGCGCGGCGCACGGCAACCGTGCACTGTTATTCACGATACGGCGTTTTTATAACTGACGCGTATATGGCAGAACGCAAAAAGCACGGAAAAAAAGATCAGCGGCGGCGAGCATTCAATGATACCGCTGAAAATGAAAACGCACGACGGCAGTACGGACAGCACGACGGCGCGCGGTACGCCCGTTTTATGCCGCAGCACTATCCAGAAAAAACAATACAGCAGAACCAGCGCGCCGTTTACCGCCAGATATGCCGTTTCACCGTGCCCGAACGGCACCGTTTTTTGCAGATTCGGCAATCGTACTATCATAAAAACGAAACAGCCGTATCTGCCGATCTGTTCAAGCAAAAGTACGATCTTATTCGAATACACATTAACGAACGCATTTCCGTTTTTTATCGAATAGACGATATTCGGAATCATCATGCAGACCATTACCGCGATTCCGGAAAGATTGATATAATTCAGCAAAGAGTCCTCCTTCAAAACTGCCGATACGAGAGGCACACCGGAAGTATAACCGAACGCGTGCAGAGAAACAACCGCTCGAATTTTGTTAGCGGCGGCTGCCGCCGGTTTCCGCAATATCCCGTATCTTGCCGGTTTCTTCTTTCTATTATATAGTAACACCATGAAATTCCTGCAAACGGGCGATTTACATTTGGGAAAAATATTTTACGAACGATCATTGCTAGAAGACCAAACCGCCGTGCTCGACACGATAAGCGCGGAACTCACCGCGGCACATGACACGGACGAACCGTACGACGCGCTGCTCGTCGCCGGCGACGTATACGACCGCGCGGTTCCTCCGCCCGAAGCGGTCGCACTGTTCGACGCGTTTCTGACGGAAATACGCGCAAACTGCCCCGAACTGCACGTCGTCATTATCCCCGGAAATCACGACTCCGCCCGAAGGCTTTCGTTCGCGGCAGGCCTGCTCGACGCCCAGAATATTCACCTGATCACCACGCCGCAGCGGATAACGGTTCCGGTTGTGCTTGAAAAAAAAACGCACGGCGAAACGGAGTGCGCGGCGATATACGGTCTGCCGTTTCTGACGCCGGGCTTTACCGGAACGGAAGCGCATCGGCAGCAGGATATGGCGCAGGAAGCGGTATCACGCATCGCCGCCGCTCACGAAGCGGCGTACGCCGGAATTCCGGCCGTTTTATGCGCGCATTTGTTCGCCCGTAACGGCGTAACGAGCGACTCGGAGCGGCTCTTCGTCGGAACGGCGGAGCAAGTCGCCGCGGATATATTCAAACCGTTCGCCTATACGGCGCTCGGACACTTGCATTCGTGCCAGCAGATGAGCGAAACGGTGTGGTACGCCGGGTCGCCGCTCGCGTATTCGTTCGGCGAAGCGGGTGCGCAAAAATACCTGCTCCGCGTTACGCTCGATTTCGGCACGCAGACGGTAAAAGAAACGGATAAACAGCAAAATGCCCCGATGCGGCCGGAAGCCCCCGCCGGCAGCGCACGGCCGGCCGTTACGGTAGAAAAAATCCCGATCACACCGCCCCGCCCCGTCGTAAAACTTTCGGGCCCGTTTGAACAGTTCTACCGCGACGACGAACGCCGGTTCGCCGGCTACACGGACGCCTATCTTGAGATCAGCTGTACCGACCGGGCGCTCGTTGAAAATCCGATGGCGCAGCTCAAACCGAAATATCCGTATCTGCTTTCCGTATTACAGGAAACGGCCGTTCTGGACGCGGGAACCTCCGCCATCGCACAGCGTAAAGCGCTGCTTGAATCGAACGCACCGCACGACGCGCTGTCCGAAGAAATTTTCACTGCGTTCATGAACGATATCTGCGCGGAACTGCCCGAAAACTTTGACGAAGAAAAAAAGGCGTTCCGTGAAACGGCGCGGGAACTTGCCGGAGGCAATGAATGAAACCGCTCAAACTGACCGTAAAAAACATCGGCCCGTTCAGGGATCAGACGATAGACTTCACCGCGCTGGGAGACATGTTTCTCATCTGCGGCAAAACGGGCGCCGGAAAAACGACGATATTCGACGCGATCACGTACGCGCTGTACGGAAAACTGCCCGGCGCGCGCTCGACCGTAAACGTCAGACGGCTGCGCTCCGATTTTGCAGCCCCCGACGAAGAAGCTTTCGTTACGCTCGAATACGTCCTGAACGGCGAGCGCTTTTCCGTTACCCGCATTCTGCCGTGCCCCTACGTGAACCGCAACGGCAAAATTTCCGAAAAACCGGAAGAAGTGATGCTGTGCCGAATGCGGGACGGGCTTGAAGAACCCGTTTCGGGAACGATCAGCGAACTCAACGCCGCTATCACCGGCAGTATCGGACTCTCGCACGACGAATTCGCGCGCATCGTACTGCTGCCGCAAGGCGAATTCGCGGATTTTTTGCGGCAAAGTTCGGCGGAGCGGCGCGACACGCTTGCCAAACTGTTTCCGACGCAGATATACGCCGACTGCATCGAGCGGGCAAAAGAAAAATCAAACGCACTCGGGGCCGAACTGGACTCCATCGTCAAACAGCAGCAGCAATTCGGAGCCGATTACGAGCCGTCCGCGGATAAAACGCTGCTCGAACAGCTGAACGGAGCGCTCGAACGGTGCCAGTGCGAACGGAGCGAAACGCAGCAGCGCATAATCGCGCTTGAAAACGATCGGATCCGGGCGGAAGAGCAGCTGCGCGTTTTTGCCGAAGCCGAGAGACTCCGGCAAAAGCTCGCGTTGCTTGAAACAGAACGGCCCGCAATCGAGCAGGAACGGGAAACGCTGGAACTCGCGGCAGAAGCGGAACCGATCGCCGCGGCTGCGGACGAGGCGGACAGGGCGGAACGCGCGGCGGAAACCGTCCGAACGCAGCTTGCACAGACCCGGCTCCAACAGAACGCGGCGGAAGACGCGCTGCGCCAGCTTACGGATCAGGAAAACGACGTCGAGTGTGCACGGGAAAAATATTCTCAGGCGGAATTTCTGCGGCTCCGGCTTGAAGAAGCGGTTCGGGCCGAGCGGGAATTGACGGACGCCGTACGGAAACAACTGGCAGCCCAAAAATCGGCAGACGACTTTGCGGAACGGATACGATCTCTTGAAACCCGCCGCACCGAAATAGAAGAACAGCTTGAATCGCCCGATTTTGCCGGTACGGATGAAGATCGCTCGCAGCAGCTTGCCGAAAAACGGCAGCAGCTGAAAGAGACGTATCGCAACGCGGAAGAAACCGCAAAACGGGCGGCGCAAAAACGGGAAACGGAAGATACGATCGGGCGGATTCACACGGACTACGCGTTCCGGCAGCAGAAAGCCCGCGCCGCCGCCGAACGCAGCGCCGAAGCAAAACGCGGCGTGGAAGCGTATCTCGAGCGGCAGACGCACGCTGAGCACGCACAGTACGCGCGAATACTCGCCGGCGCGCTTGCAGACGGCTGCCCGTGTCCCGTTTGCGGCGCGCGCGAACATCCGGCGATCGCCGGTACCGCACGAACCGGAACGGAAGCGGACGACGCGCCGGATACCGCGGAGCTTGACCGGCTCAAAGCGGAAGCCGCCGAAGCGGAAAAAGCGAGCGCGGAAGAAACGGCACACGCGGCGCGTCTTGAAGGAACGCTCGCACAGCTGCAGACGACGCTCGACGCTATGGAAAACGTTCCCGATCCGGCAGCGGCAGCGGAACGGCTCGAAAGCGCCGCAGCCGCAGTCCGGCAAATCGAATCGGAATACGCCGGCGCGCTCGACGCGTTCCGGCGAAAACGTGAACTGCAAGGAGCGCTCCGGCGCGTGCAGGACGAACTGGAGCCGCTCAGAACGGAATTTACGCGGCAATCCGTAGCGCTCGCCCAAACGCGCACCGAAAGCGACGCGCTGCGCACGCTCGCCGCCGCCGTCATGCAGCAGGCGCAGAAAGCCGGTTACACGGCCGACACGGCGGCAAAAACGGCGGAGTCCGTACGGGCGGCGCTCGACCGATTGCAAACGTACCTCGATACGTTTACCGAAGCCAAACGTGAAGCGGAAAAACAGCTGGCCCAAGCGGCCGGAAGTATCGAACAACTGACCGCTCAGACGAAAATCCGTGAAACCGAAGCACGCCAAGCCGCCGAACGATTCGGCGACCTGCTCGCCCGCACCGACTTCCCCGGAGCGGACGCAGTACGCGCAGCGATCCTTCCTGCCGCGGAAAAAGCGGAACGGGCAGCGCGCGTCGAACGCTGGAAAACGGAATACGCGGAAACGGCCGCGCTTCTGCGTGAAACGGAAGCCGCGGCCGTCGGCGTAACCCGGCAGCCGGAACGGGAGCTTGCGCAGTTGGAAGACGCGCTGGCTTCAGCACGCGAAACGCTCGCAGCGGCAGAAAAAACGTATCAGGATACCCTTATCGCGCTCGAACAGGTTAAAGCCCGGATCGGCGGCTGGAACGCGCTTGAAGCGCGGCGGCTTGAAACGGCGCGCACCGCCGGTCTGTACCGGCAGCTGTTCAACGATATTTCGGGAAAAAATCCGCGTAAGATTGCGCTCGACTCCTGGGTGCTGGGCATTTATCTTGAAGAAATCACCGCGTACGCCAGCAGCCGTCTGCATCGGATTTCGGACGGGCGGTACACGCTCCTGCTCAATCAGGATACCGGCGGGTCGGGCGCAAAAGGGCTCGATCTTGAAATTCTCGACGCGTATACCGGCAAAAAAAGACCGTGCGGCACGCTCTCCGGCGGGGAAACGTTCATGGCGTCCATCAGTTTGGCGCTCGCGCTGACCGACGTCGTTCGGAACCGCGCCGGCGGCATCACGCTCGACGCGCTGTTCATAGACGAAGGATTCGGTTCGCTCGACGAAGCGTCGCTTGAAAAAGCGCTTGCCATTCTCGACGAAATTCGGGGAACGCGCTGCGTCGGGCTGATCTCTCACGTTCCCGGCATGAGATCACGCATTCCGACCCGGCTCGAAGTCATCAAAACGGCGGTAGGTTCGGAAATACGGACTGTCTTTACGCAAGCCGACGAATGAACGAAGCGCGCGCGTTCTGAAAACCGGAACGAATCCGCCGCTTTTCAGCTCGGTTCGGCCGGCGCGGCTCTATCCGTACGGACATATTTTTTCAGCGCGTTATCCGATTCGCCGACGGCGCGGACTGCCAGATACGCAACGTACGACGCGCCGTACGCGTTCAAATGCGTGTTGTCTACGCCGGCGATTTCGGGACCGGGGCGCGCGTGCAGTTCCAGCGTACCGGCCGGGCCGAGCCGTTCGTACAGCGATTTTGTCAATAGAGTCAAATCGACGACGGTCGTCCCCGTTTCGGCGCCCAAACGGCGGATACATTCGGCATAATCGCCGCCGGGAAATCCCGGAACGCCGGCCGTTCGGTGAATAAACGTACCGTCGTAGATTCCGGCCGCATTGCGGCGCACGATCGGCGTGCACAGAATCGGAACGGCGCCGCGTTCAAACGCAATCTTCAAATAATTTTCATACAGTGAGTTTTTGAACGAACCGACCGCGTTTTTATCGCCGTTCGGATCGGTGTACCGAGCAGCTTCCGCTTTTTCATCGTTGTGAGCAAAGCCGATCATCAGAAAATCGTCTTTTTTAAGCAAATCGAGCAGCACCCGATAATTCGCTTCAGTGGTGAAACTCTTTGAGCTGCGGCCGGAAAGCGCGAGATTAACGACGCCGATATTTTCAACGTAATCGGCGATTTTCGTTCCGTATCCGTACCGGGGACAATAATACGGATCGTTAAAAGGACTCACCGTGGAATCGCCGACCAGATACAATTTGACGCCCGAAACGTCGGAAACCCGTACCGCGGGTCCCGCTTTTTCAACTGTTTCACGTGCGGCTATCGCCGCTTCTTCTTCATACATACCGTATCAGTATACTATCATTTTAGGAAAAGAAAACGGACAAAAACAGTAAAAAAACGAACCGCCCCTTTTTTTACCGAGAAACGCACTCCGCCGTATCTTGCTGTACTCCGCCGTACCTCGCCGCGTACGCAACGCACGTATTGACTTCAAACCGTGCTTTTCGGTATACTCATCTATTAAATCGGACATTTTCATACCCAGTTATGGGATACCGAAAAAGGAGACATCATGGCGTATTACTTTGAAGAACCGTCGCACACGTTCGGTGAATATCTGCTCGTTCCCGGCTATTCATCCGCAGATTGTATACCGGCGAATGTCAATCTGAAAACCCCCGTCGTCAAATTCCGCCGGGGCGAAGAAAGCCCGCTTTCTATGAACATTCCGATGGTTTCGGCAGTCATGCAGTCGGTTTCCAACGACACGATGGCGATCGCACTCGCAAAAGAAGGCGGAATTTCCTTTATTTACGGTTCCCAAACGATCGAACGGCAGGCCGACATGATCCGCCGCGTAAAAAGCTATAAAGCCGGATTCGTTACCTCCGATTCAAACATCAAACCCGATCAGAGTTTGCAGGACGTCGTCGATCTGAAAGCCCGTACCGGTCATTCGACCGTCGCCGTTACTGCGGACGGCAGTCCCAACGGAAAACTGCTCGGTATCATCACCAGCCGCGATTTCCGTATCAATAAAGTGGACCCGGCGGCAAAAGTCCGCGACTACATGACGCGATTCGACGACTTGATCGTCGGTCAGGACGGGATCACGCTCAGTGAAGCGAACGAACTGATTTGGGCACATAAATTGAATTCACTGCCGATCATCGGCAAATCAGGAAACCTCGTTTCCATGGTGTTCAGAAAAGACTACGCCTCGCATGAAGAACATCCGCTTGAACTGCTCGACAGCAGACAGCGCTACGTCGTCGGCGCGGGAATCAACACCCGCGATTATATGGAGCGCGTTCCGGCGCTGATCGAAGCGGGCGCGGACGTATTCTGCTTGGATTCTTCAGAAGGATTTTCCGAATGGCAGAAACGCGCGCTGCACGACATTCATAAAAACTTCGGCGACAAAGTCAAAGTCGGCGCGGGAAACGTCGTGGACAAAGAGGGTTTTCTGTTTCTGGCTGAAAACGGGGCGGACTTCGTAAAAGTCGGTATCGGCGGCGGTTCGATCTGCATTACGCGCGAACAGAAAGGAATCGGGCGCGGTCAGGCAACCGCAACTATCGAAGTGGCAAAAGCGCGCGACGAATACTATGAAAAAACGGGTGTCTATATTCCGGTATGTTCCGACGGCGGCATCGTGCACGATTATCACGTAACGCTCGCGCTCGCAATGGGAGCGGATTTCGTTATGCTCGGCCGCTATTTCGCCCGATTCGACGAAAGTCCTACCAACAAACTCATCGTAAACGGCAGCTACGTAAAAGAATATTGGGGCGAAGGTTCAAACCGCGCCCGCAACTGGCAGCGCTACGACTTGGGCGGCGCAAAAAAGATGGCGTTTGAAGAAGGCGTCGACTCGTACGTGCCGTACGCGGGCAGCCTGCACGACAACGTGGGCATGACGCTCAGCAAAATACGGCACACGATGTGCAACTGCGGCGTACTGTCCATTGCCGAACTTCAGAAAAACGCGAAAATCACGCTCGTTTCACAAGCGTCCATCGCCGAAGGCTCGTCTCACGACGTCGTCGTGCGAAACACGTCCATACGGGCGGAATAAACTGTGAAACGCCGCCTTGCGCGGCGTTTTTTTTATAGCCGGCCGGCCGCCGCAAAGCGCTGCCGCCGGCAACCGCAAAGTGCGCCGCCGGCAATCCCGCCATTAAAACGGTACGGCGGAGGTGAACGTCATCCGTTCGCCCGAAACCGGATGCGTAAAAGACAGCAGCGCGGCGTGCAGCGCCAGCCGCTCGCCTTCGAGCCGGGTCCCGTACAACCGGTCGCCCCTGATAGGCGCGCCCAACCCGTTCGGGTGCATCGAATGCAGACGCAGCTGATGAGTACGGCCGGTCAACGGCGTAAAACGGACGCGAGTCAGCACACCGTCGGAAGACGTCTCCTTACCGCACCGTTCAAAACCGATGAGGCGCCATTCCGTCACGCCCGTTTTTCCGTATACGGGATCGAACACTTGCCGCGGACGGTTTTCAACGTCCAACCGGAACGGCAATTCGATCCGGCCGCTTTCCGCCGCACGAAAGCCGCAAAGCCCGTCCCGATCAGCGCAAACGGACTGTGCCGCCGCACCGCGCGGTTTTCCGCGCAGCAGCGCTTCGTATTCCTTATGGACGGTTCCTTCCATAAATTGGCGGGAAAGACATCGGTGCGCGTCCGCCGTCAAAGCCAATACGAGCAATCCGGACGTATCCATATCGAGCCGATGAACCGAAGGCTGCGCTATGCAGTCAGGATACAGCCGCCGCAGCCGGTGCACCGCGCAATCCTGCTTATCTTCACCCCGGCCGGGTACGGAAAGCAGGCCCGCAGGCTTGTTCAGTACGATACAGTGCTCGTCGCGGTACACGATTTCAATTCCGAGCATAACCGGCAGCACTATCCCGCATTTTTCATCGCACGGAGGATAAAAGCAGCCGGGAACGCGGGTGCCGGAACGGTTCGGTGCGCCGTAAAAGAATTCGGCAAGACTGAGCGGCTGTAATCGGTGAGCAAACGCGTACCCGAGCAACTTGGGCGCGCAGCAGTCTCCCGTCCCGGTCGGCGGAAAAGCCGTTCCGTTCCGAAAACCTCCGTAAAAATCGTCGAACGTACGGATCGTTCCGTCCGCGCACGGAAAACGGTACAGTCGGTAAACGGAGACAAGAGATCGGCGGGAAAGTTCTTTGCGCAGACGCTTCAATTCGGCCATAGAAACGGCGTCGGAACCGCCGGTTTGAGCCGAGGCTATCCGGAGTGAAAGCGATTTGATTTCCGCATCGTCGCGCGCCGTAATCGCATCGTACGCCGCCGTGTCCAAAAGCGGCGGCACCCAACCGGGAACGTTCCAGCAGCCGTTGTATTGTCCCGAAAACGCTTTAAGCACGACGGTTCCGCCGGCCGCCGTACGGCACACGAGTACGCCGAACATCTGCCCGCGCGCGCCGCTAAACACGTACGACGTCGAAAACCGCCCGCTTCGCTCCCCTGCCGGAATCGGATTTCCTGCGGCATCTTCAAAATCAAGGCACCGCTCTCCGTCCAGCTTACGCATAAGCGAACGGCAATACCGAGCGGCGAGCGTTTCATCGAACGGCGCGAACATACGGACAAACGGCGGACGCGGCGGCGGTCAGCGTTTCAAACCGCGTTTGAACGTCGGAACGCGGGCACACGCGGTAACGTCGAGCGGGCTGCGGTCGCCCCGCTGCAAAAACCTATAACCGACGCCGGCGATCATCGCGCCGTTATCCGTACACAATTTAAGCGGCGGAAAAATGCAATTCAGTTCGGTACGTTCGGCAAGCATGGCGCGCAGCCGCGAGTTCGCCGCAACGCCGCCGCCGGCAACGATCGTTGTCAAACCGGTATCCGCGACGGCACGCAGCAGCCGTGAAATCAGAATCCGCACGGCGGTTTCCTGAAAAGAAGCGGCGATGTTTTCGGGCGTTTTCTCGAAGTCGGGATTCCAGAACAAATCGATCTGATTGATCACCGCCGTTTTAAGTCCCGAATACGACACGTCGTAGCGGTGCTCGCCCTTATGCAGCGACGGTACCGGAAACCGGGCCGCCGCGGGATTTCCGTTTTTGGCAAGTTTGTCGATAATAACGCCGCCGGGATAACCGAATCCGTAAAATTTGGCGACTTTATCGAACGCCTCACCGACGGCGTCGTCTACCGTCGTTCCCAAGATTTCGATATCGTCGAATCCGGAAACTTTGCAGATAATGCTGTGCCCGCCTGAAACGAGCAATCCCAAATACGGGTATTCGATGTCGGAAGCAAGATGCGCGGCGTACAGATGACCGAGCATATGGTTCACGGCGATAAACGGCTTGCCCGTTGCCCAGGCGAGCGTTTTGCCGAACGTAAGGCCGACGAGCAGCGAGCCCATCAGACCGGGACGGTTCGTCGCCGCAATACCGTCTATATCGCCGAGCGATACGCCGGCTTCGGTCAACGCCTCGGATACGACCGGCAGAATCCATTCGGCGTGTTTACGGCTCGCTATCTCCGGAACGACGCCGCTGAATTCCTTATGGAACGGAATTTGCGTTGCGATAACGTTGCTCAGGATCGTGCGGCCGTCTTCGACTACGGCGGCGGCGGTTTCGTCACAAGAGGACTCAATTCCCAAAATCTTCATACAAACCTCGAATTCCCGAAAAAGTATACCCTTTTTTCTTCAGCAAAGGATACAATTCATTCAAAATAGATGCAAGCTGCGGCGACCATACGTGTCCGATCATAACCGCATACCCTTTTTTATTCGCAATAGCTGCGCCGCGATACAGCTGGTCCAAAATATCCCGCCGATCCGGCGTATTATCCAGAAAAATATCGCGCTCCCAAATCTTCATGCCGCGCGCGGCGGCAACGGCCGGAACCTGCGTATCGGCAGTCGTTCTGGAATCCAAAAAGAATATCCCTTCGGCGGCGCATACGTCAAGCACCGCGTCCATCTGCGTTACCGACTCGGTAATGAGCGAACCTTCGTGGTTGTTCATTCCTGCCACCGGACCGATTTTCTGCAAATTCGAGTGCAGCAATTTCCGTACGGCGTCCCGATCCATATCGGGATGAATGGCACCGGGACCCGGATTCACGGCCAAATTTTTTGCCTGCATGGGCTGATGCAGCAGCAATTCTTTGCCGGCGGCACGCACCCGCTTTGCCGATTCAACCGAATGCACCAGTTCCGGCATTACGGCGATCGACACGGGAAACGGTAAATTGAGAAACGGCTGCAGCTGGTCCAGATTCTGACCGCCGTCATCAAAAATGAAAACGAGCACGGCGCGGGGTGCGGCGGTCGGAATAAGATCGAATTCAGGATGAACCGGCGGCACCGGTTCTTTCGGAACTATCGGAAGCGAAGGTTCCGGAACACTGACCGGTTCAGTCGGAGAAGTCTGCTTGGCAGGCTGCTGTTCAACGGACGGCTGCACGGAAATAGGCGGCTGCACGGAAACTGACGGCGAAACAGGCGTCTGCGGAGTAACCGGCGCGGGAACGGACGGTGAGACGGCAGGCGGCTGCCGAAAATCTTCGGCAGCGGGCGGCGCAGTCAAAACGGCCACGCACAACATGCAGATACATACGGCGGCAATCGCAGCAGTTAAAATGAAAACCTGTTTGCGCGGAAGTACGACTTTCGGCTTCCGCGTCCGTCTGCGTTTTTTCTTTTTATCCATGATTTACCGTATCAGTATACCAAATGTGAAACGTTACGGCAAGCTGCGCGGAAACGGGCAAAAGGAAACGGGACGCAGCTCCCGCATCGAATCATTCAAAGTGTACCGTAAAAAACGGCATTGCCGCGGATTATTATGCGTTTACCTTCGATAATAATCCGCCTTTCAATTGACACCGGCCTGATAATTGTGTATTATTATAGAATAATCGATTATATTTTTTTAACCGGAGGCTAGTCATGGCTGGAGCCAGTAAAAACTCTCGTACGACCGTTACCACCCATAAATTCTTCTGCTCATGCGGCGGTGAAGTTGTAATGAAGACATTGTTTGAAAAAGGCAGACTGAAAAACGTTGCCGAATGCTCGAAATGCAAGCGTGTAGAACGCCGTCCCAAAGACTTCAAATAAATCGTTCACACAAAAAAAACCTGCTGGAAACAGCAGGTTTTTTTATTCGCTACGGGAAAGGAAACAGCCGGCTGAAATCAGCACGCATCCGTTCCGGCACGCCATTCGTCGAGCTGCCGCTGAATCAGTACTTTGCTTTCTTCAAGAATCCGCATCTGTTCCTGCTTCGACGTCGGCGCAGGATATATTTTCAGTATCTTCACATGATATAAACCGTTATGCAGTTTCCGCATGATACCGTCCAACGTCGAAACCTTGTATCCGCCGTCGAGCGCACAGACGGCAACCGGCATGGGAGCCCGGTCGAGTAACCGCCGGAAACCGGCCGCGTAAAACGAACCGAGATTGCCGTCGCGGCTGCGCGTTCCTTCGGGAAAAATGACCGGAATTTGAGCGCGGGCGACTACGCGTTCCGCAAACGAGTCGAGCGTTTTCATTGCGACGGACGGACTGCCCGTGCGGGGAATCATCGCGTGTTCGTGTGCGCGCAGCATTTCGGATACGAGCGGCACGTGCCGGCCCAATTCGGCTTTTGCAACGAACCGCAATTTCTTATCGCGCAGAAACCGCATATACAGCGGGATATCGAGTAAACTCTGATGATTCGACACGATCAGAAACTGCTCAGGCAATTCGCTTTTCAGATTTTTATCTCCGCAGAATTTAAAATTTTTATACGTCGATAATATGGAAAACAGACGCGGCGCACAGACGCGCACGATATAATCGGATATTTTTACGCTCAACTTCCGCGAAATCGGATAAGCAAAAATATTCAATATGGCGGGTCCCCCTAACGCAACGAGAAAGCACCCTATCGTAATAAAATTGGTCATGCGGCAAATAACTCCTGTGCGTGTATTTTATCGGTTCTTTTCCGAAAAGTCTATCCCTCGCGATTTTTTGTGCCGTGTTTGAATTTTTTACAAAAACCGTTCGACGGCGGAACACACCGTTTCAAGCGGTTCGTACAGACGTTTCGTTTCGGGCACGCTGTCCAAAAAAATGCGGCCGTACCGTTTTTCCATGATCCGCCGGTCGAGCACGACGACGCAGCCGCGATCCGTAGAACGGCGCATGAGCCGCCCGAATCCCTGCCGGAATTTGATGACCGCGTCGGGTACGCTCAACTCCATAAACGGATTTCCGCCCTTCCGCTCCACCGCTTCCGAGCGCGCGGCAAAAACCGGATCGGAAGGTACACTGAACGGCAGTTTTACGATAATCACCTGCGAAAGCGATTCGCCGGGAACGTCCACGCCTTCCCAAAACGAGTCGGTTGCAAAAAGCACGCTCGCACCGTCGTTTTTAAACGTTTCAAGCAGCCGGAAGCGGTCGTCGTCGCCCTGACGCAACACCGTAATACCGTACGGCGCCAATTCCCGGCGCGCGGCATCGCACGCACTGCGCAGCGCTTCGTACGAAGTAAACAGGACGAGCGTGCGTCCCATCGCCGACGTGATCAGGCGCGTTACCGCAAACTCGGTAAACGGCTGAAAACGCGGGTCGTCCGGAAACGGCGCATCGCGGGGCACGGCGAACAGCAGATTCGTCCGGTACGGAAACGGCGAAGCGAATTCGCCGGTACGCACGCGTCCTTCGTCTACGAACCCCGCGCCGCTGCGATGCAGCCAGAACTGGAACGTGCTTCCGATACGGAGCGTCGCGGACGTACAGACGACGCTGCTCATCGGCTCAAAAACACCGGCGTTCATCATCGGCGCAATTTCAAGCGGCGTCTGGACGAAGCGCGGATACCAAACGGGTTCCGCCGCTCGTCCCTTGCCGGCGGAAGCGTTCCATTTCATCTTTTCAATAAAAAACACCGTATCGCGCCGTTCGTCCCATTCTGCAAAGTTTTTGCACAACGCGGCGGAACCTTCCAGGCGGCGCAGCACCGCGCGCGATTCCCAGACGGCAGGAACATCCCGTTCGTCTTCGGCAATGCTGTCTATCAGCTCGCGGATCAGAGCAGTCCAGGCGGTGAGCGCGCTCCGCACTTTTTCGAGCGCGTCAAGCACGGGCGGGAACAGATTCGCCGTCGAATCGGACAGGCGCACCGTGTACTGCGTATCAAGCAGGGTCAAAGCCGCTTCGTCAAGGTTACGCACGGCGTCCTTTATTTCAGTCACGGCCGCGATGACTGCCGTCGTGTTGTCCGAACCGGGAGCGAGCGCGTCGAGCGTAAACAAATGCCCCGCGACTGCGCCGCCTCTGCGTATCCGATACATGATATTGAGTTGTTTTATCAGTTTGAACCGGGTGATCGTTTCCGAAAAAAAGCTCGTCGCGGCGGCTTCAATACCGTGCGCTTCATCGAAAATGATGCGCTTGTACGGCGGAAGCACCGCCGTGTCGTCGTATCCGGCACCCGCAAGCCGCGTTTCAATATCGGCGAACAGCAAATGATGATTTACGATCAGCAAATTCGCATCGGCGGCTTCTTTTCGCACTTTCATAACGAAGCACTGATCCCGATGCGCGCAGCGCATTCCCATACAGGCGTCCGACTCGGAATTGATTCGGCTCCACACGAATTCGGACGGCATGAACGACAAATCGGAGCGGCTCCCCGTAGAAGAATCTTTGACCCACTGAGAAATCCGTTCAAATTCGTCGGTATATTCCGAAAACAGATCCTGTTCGGCAAGCGCGTCGTTCAAACGGCGCAAACAGACGTAATTCTGCCGGCCTTTCAGCAGCACGGCCTTCACCGGTTTATCAATCAATTTCACCGCAGCCGGAATATCCTTTTCGGCAAGCTGCTGCTGCAGATTGATGGTTCCCGTAGAAACGATAACGCGTTCCTTATTCGTCAGCGCCCACAACATGGCGGGAATCAAATACGCGTACGATTTACCGACGCCTGTTCCCGCTTCAAACACACCCACGGCGTTGTCGTTGAACGCGCGGCTGATTTCAGCAAGCAGCGCAATCTGCGTCGGACGCTCCTCAAAATAGTCGGACTGCGCTTCAAGCGGTCCGCCGCCTGAAATGAACAGACACGCCTCATCAGGGTCGAGTTTTTTTATTACCGCGGGTTTGACCGGTTCCACCACCGCGTATACCGAAGTAACGTCGTTATCGATAATATAAAAGCCTTGCGCGTTTTCAGCCGCACGGGAAGCGATCGCCAAATCCGCGTCGGACGGTTTCAGAACGCCGGAAGGATGATTGTGAATCAGCACGTGTGCCTGCCGGGCCTGCTCGAACTGAACGGGAACGGCACTGTCGTGACCGCGGGCGGCGGCGCTGACGGAAACGACGATTCCTTCGGAATTGATCTTACCGGCAAAAAAAACTTCGTTCCCGCCCGCTTCCGCAATCGCCGCGGACATTTCGCCGCACACGGCCTGTGTAAAACGTTCAGAACTATTCATACGCACTTCCGGGCCGGTGCTTCGCGTACGGGTACAACGGCATATTTAAAATAAAAAAGGGCTGAATATCATCAGCCCTTTTGTCATCTCCTAGGGGAATTGAACCCCTGTTGTCGGGATGAAAACCCGATGTCCTAACCACTAGACGAAGGAGACATACGCGACGTTTGACAATATACCAGATGATAAAAAAAACGTCAAGTATTTTCATTATAAAATTCACATATTCATATCGAATTTTTCAACCAGTTTCGCGTGCAGCCGCCGGCAATCTTCGTCGTCCAATCCGAGTTTATTCGCCGTGTCCAGATCCGCCATAGCTCCCGCGTAGTCCGCAAGTTCGTATTTCGCCAGCGCGCGGCGGTAATACACGTGCGACTGGAATTCGTTGAACGTAAGCGATTGGGTAAAAAAATCAACGGCTTTTTTATGTTCGCCCAAAATGCCGTACACGATCCCCATATAATACAGCGAACGGAAATTTTCGGGCTGACACGCCACGCTTTCCGTAAAATCACGCAGCGCCTCGTCATATTTGCTTTGTGCAAAATACGCCATTCCCCGATGCTTGTAAATGACCGATAAAATAATCCGATTCGGTTCGGGTTTCGATTCGATGATGCGCGTATAAATCAACACGGCGGTGTCCAAATCCCCCGTATTGTGCGCGTGGATCGCTTCAAGCAGCAAATCGTCTATAGTACCGCGCACGTACGGAGACGGCGGCGGCGCTGACGCCTGAACGGGCGACTCGTAATCGGGAGCGGTTTCCCGCGTGATTTTATCCGCTTTTTCGTAAAAGGAATTCCGTCTGCAATCTATTTCACGATTCAGTTTGTTCTGATAATCACGAATTTCCTGAAAGATAATATCGGCAAGGCTTAAACTCGCGTTCATTGAAGCAAGCTTCCGTTTCAGCGGCAGGTCGAACGGAGAAAACTCCGATTTATACACCAACTCGTGTTCAACTTCCGCCCACGCGTCCTGCAAAATGGTCCGAATCTGAATTTCACACACACATTCGTCCGGCAGCGGGAACCCGCCGGAAGCCGCGGCGTCGGTAATTTCATCGGGAAGCGCAATGAGCACGTGTACCGACTCGTACCCGAATTCCTTAAACGTCAAGTCGGCGCCTTTGCGCTCGATTTCACGCACGTCGAACATTTGCACTATTTGCTGCTCGACGAGCGAAAGATCTTCCAAAAACGCACAAATCACGCGAATCCCCATTAAATCGGTCAGCACCGGAAGCCCGCCGCCGCCGAGCGACGCGGGCTTTATACGAAGCAGCTTCCGATAATAGCTGTTAAAATCTTTTACGCGGGATTTGAACGTCGGACAGGACGACAGGGAAATGGAATCCTTCAGCTGCAATTCGATCGAATCAAGCACGGATTCGAGCGTCGGCCGATAAGATTTATACAGGTTTTCAAGGGCGCTTCTATTCGGAAGTATCTGCATAACTTTTATTCCTATAATGCTGTAATATATACCGAAGAACTACAGTATAGCACCGATTCCGGTCTTAGACAATAAAAAACCGTCTGCGGCACACGGCAGACGGTTTCAAAAGAACATTCAGATCATCTGCAAAAATCGGTACGGACGTATCGATTCTTGCAAATTAAATTATTCGGCAGTTGTAGTGGTCAAGCTGGAAGTAAAGCTGTCTTCCTGCGCCTGTTTAGCCTGTTCCAGGAAACGATTGACCTGCTTGTTACCGAAACGCGTCATTTCAGCATTCTGCTTCTGCGCTTCTTTTGTGGTAATGATTCCCCACAAATCTTCATCGGCAATGTCGCGATCGGTTGTCAGCATGGCTTTGTCGTAGATGATTTTAACATCTTTGAAATAACCGATGAACGTTTCCCCGGCGTTCATGGCGTCGCGGGAAATCTGAAATCCGGTAAACTTCACGAACGGCAGTCCGCGCGGATAAATCGGGTATACGCGGATTTCACGGGTACGGATTTCATTGATATAAGCCGGATTGTTCCATTTCATTTCTTTCCAGCCGTCGAAATTCAAATCACCCATCAGATAACGGCGTTCAATTCCGTCGGTATCTTTCAGCATAACGTACAATTTATGGGGGAAGTTCATTCCCATCGTCGTAACTGACAAGGACTTAATGGTTCCGACGTTCTTTACGACACCGTAACCGTCTTCAAACAGCGTTTTTCCGCTTGCTTTTTCTTCCGCAGTAGGAGTCTGGCGGGTACCCGTATCGTCGGCGGTAGACAAAGGTTCATATGCGGGGATATCGAACGCCGGTACGATTTTTGCGTTTGAGTTGACGGACATGGCGGGGAATTCAATGCGAACACCCATAACCTCTTTGCCGGCAAACGGTACCGTCGCGGAATCTTTCACCGGTGCGGGTTTGACCTGAGACAGGGCAAGACTGGTAACGCTGCGCGCGGAAGAATTCAATGAAACTTCCCAGTTGGACAACGCCAGCGAAGTTTTCATAAGCGACTTCTGATCGTCGGTGAACGTCGCCCCGGCGGTAACAGAATAATCCATTACAGTACGGCTGTTCTGAGTCGGATTGCCGTTGTCATCGGCAATAATATCAGCATTCAACAATGTAAAATCAATAATTGTTGCTTCATCACCAAATGCAAACGCTCCAACGAGCAACATAACCGCTGCAAATAAAATGAAAGTCCTCTTCATTCGAAGCTCCTTATAATACACTATATGTAGCCTTGTATACTTATAAAGTATCTCTCAAGATAGCTTTTTTGTCAACGCTTTTTTTTCCGGTTTAATTGTTTTTTGTAAAAAACTGTCAATTTCCGGACACATCTTCATAAACCCGTTTCCCGTCGATAAAAAGTTCGACCGTTTTTATCCGGGGAAAATTTTTCAGCACGTTCAGCGTAAAAACGTCGGTTCCGTCTTTTATGGAAGAAACGACGCCGCCGGCCTGCAGCGCCTGCGCGGACAGATCCACATACAACACGCCGCCGCGGACGAAGCAGGACTGCACCTGAGTTCCGGGCACGAACAGCGGACGGAAGCGATGCGTGAGCGGACCGAGCAGTATGTCTTCCACAAAAAAGCGGACACCGCTCTCGGCGGAAAAATCCGGTTCAACGGACGAAGGCATGTATCGAATCTCCGTAAACACGCCCGGTTCATCCAACGATTCAAAATAACAGATCCGGCGCGAGCCGTCACTCCGTACGAGAAAAAAAACGAGCGACACTGCAAACGCAGCGGCGATTCCGAGCGCGGCGATAGAGTCCGCGCGTGTAAAACGGTAATTACGTATCTGTATCATTGCGTACCGGTAAAACCTCTTGAGCGTTCAAAATGCGTTACAAACGCAGCGAGTCCATTATATATCCCAACGGCAATTTTACGCAAGTACTCCGGATCGGCAAGCAGCGCCGCTTCCTTTTCATTGGTAATAAAACCGGTTTCAACCAGTACGCTCGGCATGTTCGCGTTGCGGACGACGAACCATTCTTCGGCCTTGATACCGCGCGAAGAACTTTTATCTCCTATCTGCGCACCGAGCCCGTCCATAATGAATTTGGCGATAAGAATACTTTCAGTCGTATATTCTTCTTCCATCATGGAATTCAGTATCGGAAGCAGCGCTTCGTCTTCGGCGGCATCCGATGCGATTACCGTGCGCCGGAAACCGGGACTCAGATACCACACTTCGTAACCGGACGCTTTTTTGTCGAGCGAAGCGTTCGCGTGAATGGAAACATACAGAATCGCTTCATGAGGCTCCAGCTGCACCGAATTGGCTATATCGACGCGCTGTTCGAGCGAAAGCGTCGTGTCAGTGGAGCGGGTCAGCATGATTTTCTTGTCGGGATATGCGGCTTTCAATTTTTCGGCAAGCATGGTCGACACGCGGAGCGTAACGTCTTTTTCTTTCAGCGTTATTTTTCTTCCATTAATTGTATGCGTATCCAGCGCGCCGGGATCCCTGCCGCCGTGCCCCGGATCGATCAGAATCGCACCGATACGGTAAAATACTTCGGGCACTTCGGAAGCGAACAATTCCGAAACGGCGGCAAGAAAAGCCTGCGTAACGTATACGCCGCCGTCCCGTTTTTGCGGCGCGTCAGTAACGGCGAACCGGTTGTAATCAAGAAGCACGAGAGGATCGCCCGCGTGAAAGGACAGCTGATGTCCGTTTTTTTCGAGCAATCCGCTGCCTGAAAGCGGATCCCAATACAAGGACGCGCCCGTCTGCAGCGCCGCATCCTGCAAACGCACGGACGCAGTCTGAGCCGAAAGCAACGGCAGCAACAGCGCGGCGCACAGCAGCGTACCGGCGTACCGTTTTATCATAGCGGTGCTCCGGCAGCCGACCGGTGAACGCCGGCCGAATCCGCGGCGTACAGCATTCCCTGCAAGCCGCCGCGCACGCACGCACGCCAAAACATGGATTCCGGTACGCCGGCCGCCGAATCGGGGCCGGATTCGGAAATCATTTTATCGAACGATTCCGCCGACTGCCGGATCGTACGGTAACTCCAATCGCGCACCGTATCGGCGACCGGCAGCAAGCACGCGGGAATATGAGCCGATACGGGATACCGTACGGCGGTATGCTCGGCGTCCGAACGGCCGAGAAACGAATCGAACGCAGCGGAAACGGCGGAATCGAGCGGAAACGCAGCCGGCGGATATCCGTCTTCGCCGGCACAGACCGTCCGCCCGGCCAAAAAAGCGTCGGTAGCCGGATTATCCGCTTCCAGTCTGAGCACGATGCACCGAACGGCGTGTTCCGCTGCGGAAACCGCTTCGGTACGGTCTGCGGAAACGGCAATAACGTTTCCGCATTTTTCAACGTTGTTGTGCGGAAAGACCACCGCAGCACCGGCAGCAAAGCGCGGCAATACGTCGCGGACACCGGGTACGGAAGCGGCCTCGGACAATCCGCAGACGGCGGCTACCGTTCCCGGAACGGAAATCCACGCCCGTTCGGCACAGATCCGGGCGGACGGCACTTCATACAAATCGAACGGCGCCGCACCCGAAACGCCCGCGCGCAGCGAAAGCGGCTGCCGGTGAGCCAAAAGCCACGCCGGTTCTTTTCCCGCCGCGATAAGTTCGGCCTGTTCCGTAAGCGGACAGTCGGAAGCGTACGGATAAGTCCAGCCGGACATGTATCCGCCTGAAAGCCGTGCGGCGATTTCACCGATCATCGGCCCTTTGCGGGTCAGTTTTATATCGGCCTTCGCCGCTCCGCAAGTCAGCCCGAGTGCCTGAATGCCGCGGGCAAACGCGGCGATCAACTCGAGACGGTCTTTTTCACTCACCGTCGTGGGCATCGTATGCCCCGTTTCGATAAAGTACGGCGGATAAAAAATGTGTCTGTCGGCAAAACCGCAAACCGTTACCGTTCCGTCGTACACGAGCGCGTCGATCGAAAATTCGGGACCGTTCATATAATCTTCAAGAATGGCGCGTCCGCTGCGGGAGTTTTCCATCGCGGCGCGCAGCGCAGGCTCGAGTTCGTCCCGTGCCCGGATCAGCCGGCAGCCCCTGCCACCCATGTTGTCAACCGGTTTTACGACGAGCGGAAACAGCAGCGCGCCCAGCCGATCGGCGGTCAGACACACCGAATCGAAAGACGCTTCGTCAACCTGCATAAAATGAGGCGACGGCACGCCGTGCGTTTTGAAACAGCCGCGCATCCTTATTTTATCGCTCGCGTTGAGCGCCGCTTCAACCGAATGGGCGGCAAATCCGCACGCGGCGGACGCATACGACACCGCCGCCGAAAAATCGGTTCCGGCGGTAAAGACGGCGGTCAGACCGTCCTTTTCTTTCAGTTCAAGCGCGAGATCGCGGATTGCGTCGCGATTTTTCAAATCGATCGGCTCGAAGCGATCGGCGAGCGGCACGCACAGCGCGGCCGGATTCGCGTCGACGAGCGTTACTTTATACCCGAGTGAACGGGCGGCTTCTATCGCCGGGCGCTGCATCAGACCGGCGCCGAGTATCAGAATATGTCCGTTATACGATTTCATACGAGCCTCATTTTTTCACACAATATAATTCAAACGTATCTCCGAGTCTGCAAAAACGACTGAAGCAGGAAAGCAGCGAATGAAGCGGCGAATGCGGCGTCATCCCGTGCTTTTGCGCCGCCGGAAAGCGTTCCGCGTGGTGTCCGGTCGAAATACATTTCAAAGTCCTGAATCCGTACCGTTTCAGAATATCCGCGGCGCGTCCGGGTTCCCACAACGTATAATGATCCGCAGGACTCCGCGCAAAAAACGATTCGGGCGAATATTTTGCCGAAACACCCGACGCCGACGGCGTTGAAAACGCGAAAATGCCGCCTTTTTTCAGCATGCCCGAAACGGCTTTAAGCACCGAATCAAGATCCGTAAAATGCTCGATGACGTACCACATCGTAATCGCGTCGAACTGCCCGACTCCGAATTCAACGGCAGGGTCGAAGTCGGGAAACGGGGCGCAAACGGCCGGATACCGCAAAATGTTCTGCACATATTCGATCGCCTCACCGGAAATATCCGTACCGTACACCTGCCAGCCCGCGTCGGAAGCTGCGTCCAAAAACGGCCCCATCGCGCAGCCGATATCCAAAACCGACGGAGTAAGCGCGGAACTCTTCCTGATTTTACCGCCGGTATGCGTCCGCATCCAAAACAAAGCGTCGATGACGGACATTCTGCGCACGCACTGCGCTTTTATGGAAGTAAAATCTTCAAGATAGGTCTTTCCGTACTGTTTTTTATAATCGTCAAAAAAATACGCCGCGCCGTATTCGGTCTGCGCGGCATCTACCGTCCACGACATATACAGCATACCGCATTTCGCGCATCTGCGGAACGTCCGCTCCGCAGTACGCGCCGCTATCGGATCGGGTACGTTTTCACGGCCCGATACGGTACCGCAGACAGGGCACGTATTGCGCCGGCCGCGCGCCAATTTGAGCACGAACGAATCGAGCGTATCCGTTTCAACGGCTGCGGCGCGAACGAGCGGCGATTCGGGATACAGCAGCTCAGGTTTCAGCAGCAAACCGTTCACGGCGTTTGCGTTCAGCGCGTCCTGCGCCAGTACTTGAAATCCGTATTTCTGCGCCAACACGACGTGCAGCGAAGACGTGCCGAGCAGCACGACGCCGCAGCCGGCGGCAACCGCTTCAAACGCGGTAAACCCGTAATGCGTTACGACGACATCGTACAAATACAGTTTTTCCCGCAAATTGGAAATGGGCGGCACAAACCTGATATTTTTCTGCAGCGATTCGGGTATTTTGGCTCTGACCGCCGCCGGATCCGCAACCACCGCCGTAACGCTCTTTCCGTTTTCCGCAAACGCGATTGCGGCGGGAACGGTCAATCCGGCGGGGTCTTCTCCGCCTGCGGAAACGAGCACTTTATCACCGAGCGTGGGCGGGAACGTCCGTTCCGCGCCGCCGCATTCCGGTTTTCGGTTTTTCGGAAGCGGAATAAATCCGCTGTTGCACAGATTCGCTTCGCGGCTCAATTTATACGACGGGATGATGTCCAGCAGATAGTCGCAGTATCCCGTAAAGGAGCCGCCCTCGTCGATAGCGGCGACGGGCGCCGCAGCATACAGCTGCTGAGCAAGGCTTCGATCGAGCGAAAAACGGTCGGTTACGATAAGACTGTATTCGCCCGGCGCCGGCAGCGTGTCCAAAATCTGCCAACTTTCAAGCCCGTTGCGCTTCGCTTCTTCCAGCAAATCGGACGTTTCAGCCAAATCCGCCGAAGCGGGAATATACAGATCGGCGCCGGTTTTGAGCGCGATATCGATGCAACGCCGCAAATGTCCGGTACCGCAGCCTTTTTTGACGGAAGGCACGCACAGCACCGGATCCGTTACGGCGGCGGTCGCGCAGGCCGCGCAGATTTCCTCCGCAGCGTACGGCTTACGCACCGTTTTTGATCCGGAAACAGCGCGTACGATCCGCAGCGCCCGCCGGTAATCGGCGTACGAGTCGACCGTCGTTCTGTAAACGGGATGATTCCACGCAGACGGCGCCGTAAGCAGCACCGCCGCAAAGTTTTCCGGATGTTTGTACAGCGCGGGGCCGACGTGTTCGTGATCGTACGGATCGGAGGTCATGCCGCACGCTTCTATCAGCGAGCGGGCGTTTATCAGTTCCACGCCGCTGCCGTGCGGCAATCCCGTCCAGGTGATGTAGTCGCACGGATGTTTTTTCATTTCGTCTACGAGCGCGCGGGCCGCCTCGTAAAAAAGGAACGGATTGTCTCCGGTCGCCCGTACGATCGTGTCCGACGGCAGCACGCAGTCGGCGCGGACGGCGACTTGACAGAAACGGTCGAGCACGTCGTCCCGTGAACCGGCAAAGCACTCCCACCCGCACTCGCGCGCGACGTTCTGCAATTCGCTTTCGGAATCGGCGTCCGTGGCAAGAATATACCGATCCGCCGGCACCTGTTTCATCGCTTCGAGCGTCCAAGCGATAAGCGGCTTTCCGCCGAGCGGAAGCAGCGCTTTGCGCGGCAAACGGGAAGAGGATAATCTGCACTGCACGATGATGATAATCATAATTGGACTGTCTCCCACGTTCGGATAAGCGTATTCATATCCATTTGGAATCTGTATTTATTATGCGACACCCAGCGGCGCGCGTCGGTAAACTGCCGGTACGAGTCGGCGAATCCGAACGAAGATCGCCGCTGATAACCGAAAAATTTGCTGATCGGAATATAACCGTAATCCGTTTTCAGCCGCGGCGCGAGATTTTTCAAAAAGAACCGCAATTGGTACTGATCAGGCGTGGCGTCTTCCACGGGAATTTCATCGTCGTACGCAATTTGGAACACCGGCGAAACGAGCAATTGTTCGCCCCACAGCCACGCGCGGACGGAAAAATCGAGATTCTGCCAATACGGGGAACGGATGGTATAATCGTATCCGCCCAAGCGTACGAATTTTTCATGATGATACAAGCCCATAAAGTCGAACGGATATAAAGTCCGGCTTTTTTCCGTGATCGAAGCGGAACTGAGCGGCTTGAACACGCCGTTTTCCACCGACGGACTGAATTTGACCGGCAGCGGTTGGAGCCGAGGCGTCATGAGACGCGGCGCAACGCACAAAACATCGGATGAAACGAGACGCCGGGCAAGATGCGGCGTAATGAGCGACGACGACAGCCGCACCGTATCGCGGATCACGAGCACGTAGCCGCCGTCAAGTTCTCCCATACCGATATTGATCATGTCGCCGACGGTAACCGGTTCCAACGGCACGATAAATTTAACGGACGGAAAACGCTGCGCCAAATCTTCTATATTGTAATTATCCGCGGAATTTTCTATCGAAACGATCGATGCGAATCCCAAACGTACGAGCGTTTCAAGAATTCTGCCGCGGTAATGACTGCCGCTGCTCGAATTGAGCAGGATAACAGAAAGCGGAAGTCGTATTTGAGAGGCGTCGCCGGTAAGGTTCGCCGCGGCTGCGTCTTCGGCACCGCCGAGAACCGTCCGCCGCACCTGTCGTTCGTTAAAAATTAAAGGTATAGTATTCATCGCACGCCTTGCATTTGTCAGTATACACCATATCTTTCCCCCGATTCCAGACGTTTTCGAGCGAATCGGCGAACACGTTGCCGCAAATTCCGTCGAACAGATATTCGCGGCACATCGGAACGCTGCCGTCCGCAAGAATCACCATGTCGCGCCGCTGATGCCAGCACGGATTGCGCACGAGCGGAGACAGATCCGCGACTTTCAGGTTGCGCAGCGTACCGGCAAAATCGTCGTATTTTTGTATGATTAGGCCGCCCGATTCTTTTCTGCCGCGGTAAAACGTTTCAAGCTGCGCTTCGTTCACCGTCGTGCGGACGAACTGCGCGTACACGCTGCGCGGAAAATACCGTTCAAGCACGGATACCGCGTCGAGCGCTTTCCCGTACCGAACGGGCATCGTCCGCGTACCCGCGCCGCGCATGGCGGCGTACATCGATTCGTCGGCGGCGTCCAGCGACACGATCCAGTTTACGGCAGCCTGTCCGTTCGCGCGCGGCGCGGACTTTGCGGCGGCGGCCGCGACTTCACCCGCAAGCGCATCCGTAACGGCCATACCGTCCGTTTCAACGAGCAACGACAGCCCCTTATGCGCAAGCACCGCTTCTATAAAGCGGAGGAATTCGGGATGCGCCAGCGGTTCACCCCAGGCCGACAGCGCTACCACGGCTTCACCCGATAAATCCGCCATTCGGGACGCGAGTTCCGAAAACTGCCGGATATCCATAAAACAGCGCGGATTCAGCGCGGCGGCTTCGGCGGGATCGTGCCCGAATTTTGCACGGTACGCCGACGGATACGGGCAATACGTACACGTACCGGGACACACGGACGAAATCTGAACGTTGTAAAACGACGGCACCGTGCGAAGCACGGCGGAACTGAACACGGCCTTCGCCGCCAATTCGTCTGCGGAAAGCCGGTGCGCGTCCCCGGCGCCGCACGAGGTAAGCTCGAACAGGCGGCGGCACGCCGTGAGTCCCGCCTTCGACGTGCACGCGAAATCCAAACGGTACTGCCGCATGTCCTCGTCGGAAACGAGCGTTTCTATTTCAAAAGAATTGATATCGCCTTTCATCAGCTCGAAAAACACGTCGCGCGTTACCGGAGACGCATTCGCTGCCGGAGACGCATTCGTTACCGGAGCGGCATTCGCTGCCGGAGACGATTTTTTTTCGGCAAGAGCCGCCAGAATCGCCACCGTTCCCGTATCTATCACGCACGGCGCAAAGCCTTCGGGCCAGCCGTCGGCAAACGTATACTCCGCAGCCGAACGGACGTGCAGCGCGAACACGCGTGCGGTCAGCGCTTCGTCGTAGAACGGACAGGCACCGCGGGCATGAACAACAGCGTCAAAACCGGCCGCACGGCGGTTCAGTTCCGCAATGAACGGAGCCGTTTCCGCAAAATCGCCCGCCGCGACGGCAACCGGTACGGGAAGCTGCTTTGAAGCGAGCGCATCCCGGACGGACCGCTCGTATCCGGACGGCACGAATACGACGGCCGCACCGACCGTTCCGCACGAACCGGCGGAAACGACCGCCGCTATCCAGGACAGTACGCGCTCAAACGCGGAAGCTCCGCCGAACACCGGCTCGAATGCGTATCCGGCTGCATCGCCGGCATATACAGAAATGAGTGTTTTCATACGTTATCAGTATCGGCAAAAAAAACAAATATGTGATATAATAAAATCCATGAATATCCAGATACCGTGGTGGAAAGAACGCGTAGTATATCAGATTTATCCGCGGAGTTTTTGCGATTCCGACGACGACGGTGTCGGCGACATACCGGGCATCATTTCAAAGCTCGACTATCTCGCCGCGCTCGGCGTCGGCATTCTCTGGCTTTCTCCGGTATACCGCTCGCCCAACGACGACAACGGGTACGATATCAGCGGTTATCGGGACATTCAAAGTGAATTCGGCACGATGGACGACATGAAGCGGCTCGTTTCCGAAGCGGAAAAACGCGGTATCAAGATCATAATGGATTTGGTCATCAACCACACGTCGGACGAGCATCCGTGGTTTACCGAAAGCCGGAAAAGCGTGCGCAATCCGTACCGGCAGTATTACATCTGGCGTCCGGGAAAAACCGGCAAACACGGCGAAAAACTGCCGCCGAACAACTGGACCGGATTTTTTACCGGTCCGGCGTGGGAATACGACGCGCACACGGACGAATATTATCTGCATCTGTTTTCAAAAAAACAGCCCGATCTGAACTTTCACAATCCGGACGTTATCGCGGCGGTCAAAGATATCATGCGATTTTGGCTTGATTTGGGAATCGGCGGATTCAGATGCGACGTGATAAATCTCATTTTTAAAACGTCCCTCGCCGACGGTAAAAAACGGATTGCGCTCACCGGCTGCGAACACTATCATTCGCAGCGCGGCTGCCACGAGATTCTTGCCGAACTGCGCCGCGACGTGCTGTCCGAATACGACTGCTTCACCGTCGGTGAAACGGTACTGGTAACGCCCAAACAGGCGCGCGATCTGTGCCGGACGGACGGGAACGGCTCGCCGCTTGAGCTCGACATGGTGTTCTCGTTTGAACATATGGAATGCGATCAGATACACAACAAATGGTTCAAAACGCCGTTCAGACCGAAAGCGTTCATGCGGACGCTGATAAAATGGCAGCGGGAACTAGAATGGAACGCATTGTACTTTGAAAATCACGATCAGCCGCGTTCCGTTTCACGTTTCGGCAGCGCCCGCTACCGCACGGAATCGGCGAAACTGCTCGCGGTACTGCTGTTCACGCTCCGCGGAACGCCGTTCGTATACGAAGGGCAGGAACTCGGCATGGAAAACGGCGATTTTACGTCGATGAGCGATATCCGCGACATCGAATCGCACAATATCTGGAAACTGACGGAAAAGCTGCACTTCCCCGCCGCCGTCAGATGGAAGATGATCCGGCAAACGGGCCGCGACAACGCGAGGACGCCGATGCAGTGGAGCGCGGCGGAAAACGCGGGATTTTCGCCGAACGGGCGTACCGTGCCGTGGCTCAAAGTGAACGCAAATAAAACGACCGTCAACGTTGAAACGGAAAGCGCCGACCCCGATTCGGTGCTGAATTGGTATAAAAAACTGATAAATCTGCGCAAAAAAACGCCGGAACTGACGGCGGGCGAATTCAATCCGCTATACGAAAGCGGCAGCGTATTCGCGTTCGAGCGGGTTTCGGAAGAATCCGACGCAAAGCGGCGCGCGCTGATAGTTCTCAATTTCGGTAAAAAAAGACGCAGGCTTCCGGCGGTACTTGCAGCGCGCATCGGTTCCATGCATAACGCGAAAACGCTTTGTTCCGTCAGCGGAACTGATTATACGCCGGACGCATCGCAGCCGCACGTGCCGCAGTTGCACGTGCCGCAGTTGCACGTGCCGCAAACCGGCGAAAGTTCCGGCCGCCCGAACCGCTCGCACCGCACGCACGCAAAACTTCCGCCGTACGAAGCGTTTATTATAGAAGAAAAAAAAGGCGGCACACTATGAGCGTTCCGCAACTGTTCGCACAAACGTTCCGCGACAAAACGTTTTCAGTTTCCGAATTGACCGGCATTATCAAGGAAATGCTTGAAGGTTCGTTTCCGTTCGTACATATCGAAGGCGAAATATCGAACTGCCGGCCGGCGAGTACCGGACATTTGTATTTTACGCTCAAAGACGCGGGTGCGGCGATTTCCGCCGTCATGTTCAAGGGAAAAATGAAATCGCTGACGTTCGCGCCGGCGGACGGAACGCTGGTCAGGGTAAAAGGTTCGATTTCGGTATACGCGCTGCGCGGAAATTACCAAATCGTCGTCGAATCCATGGAACTTGCCGGAACCGGCAACATTCTGCAAATGCTTGAAGAGCGTAAACGCAGACTCGCAGCCGAAGGATTGTTCGATTCCCGGCGGAAACGGCCGCTGCCGTTTTTTCCGCAGACGATCGGCGTCGTAACCAGCCCCACCGGAGCCGCGCTCCGCGATATTTTGCAAATCACCCGGCGGCGCAACCCGAAAGTGTCGGTTACCGTACTGCCGTGCGCGGTGCAAGGTTCCGACGCGGCGCAGGCGATCGTCCGAATGATCGAAACGGCAAACGCCTACCGGCTGGCAGACGTGCTCATCGTCGGGCGCGGCGGCGGTTCGTTGGAAGACCTTTTGCCGTTCAGCGAAGAATCCGTCGTACGGGCGGTGGCCGCGTCGGAAATTCCGATCGTTTCGGCCGTCGGTCACGAAATAGACTGGGCGCTGTCCGACTTTGCCGCCGACGTTCGAGCGCCGACTCCTTCCGCCGCTGCGGAATTGGTTACGCCGCTGCTGACCGACTTGTACGCGGGTATTGACCGGATAAAACGGGACGTTTATCATACGGTAGAAACAAGGCTTGAGCGGATGCGGCTGCTGGTGCGCTCGTTCACGCCCGAATCGCTTGAACTCAGGTTCAGAACGATCGAACAGCCGCTGCTCGCCGATTTCGACGATGCGAAAGAAGCCCTGCTCGGCAACATGCAGTGCAAATGCGACGAATTGCGGCGGCGGATCACCGCCGCAGTACGGGACCTCGAAGGCGCGAATCCGTCTGCAATCCTCGCGCGCGGTTATTCGATGGTGCGCAATCCGCACACGGGAGCGGTCGTCCGTTCTCCGGCGGATACGGCGATCGGGCAAACGCTCGAAATCATCCCCGCTTCGGGGCGTATAACGGTCAGCGTTACCGGGGCGGAATAATTACAAGCTGAAAACAGGAGTATCCGATGAAAAATTTTGAAGAAAAACTTGAACGTCTCGAGCAGCTCGGCAACGATATAAAGAAAAACGACGTAACGCTTGAAGACGCGCTCAAATATTTTGAAGAAGGCATTACCCTCGCCCGCGGGATGGAAAAAGAATTGGATAAGATTGAGGGGAAAATACAGATTCTCATGAATCAGCCGGACCCCGCCGTTTCGAGTTCCAAACCGGAGCTTGATTTGTTTTCGGAGCTGAGCGAATGACGGGAGAACGCAAACCGGTCAGAACGCTGCCGCCCGAAGTCGCGCGTAAAATAGCTGCCGGCGAAGTGATAGACCGGCCGAACGCAATCGTCCGCGAATTGCTGGACAACGCGGTGGACTCGGGTGCGGATTCTATCGTCACGGAAATAACCGGCGGCGGTATAGACTGTATCCGCGTCGCGGATAACGGCAGCGGAATGACCAAAGAAGACCTTGAAAACTGCGCCCGGCCGCACGCAACGAGTAAAATAACGTCCGAAACGGATCTTATGAATCTTTCGACGCTCGGCTTCCGCGGAGAAGCGCTTTCTTCCATTGCAGCGGTGAGCAGACTGCGCATAACGTCTGCCTGCGAAGGCAGCGCGTGGCGTCTTGAAGCGTCCGTCGTCCGCGATCATCTGATAACTCCCGCAGATCTGCCGCGCGGAACCGTGGTTCAATCGGAAGCATTGTTTGAAAATTTTCCCGCACGCCGGATGTTTTTGAAACGTCCCGCGGCGGAAGCGCTCATGTGCCGCCAAACGTTCGTTGAAAAAGCGCTGCCCCGGACCGATATTTCGTTTCACTTCGTACAGGACGGCAAACGGAAGCTCGACCTGCCCAAGGGGCAGACGCTTGCCGAACGTTTTACCGCGGCGCTCGATCTGCCGGAAAGTCCCGCGCTTTTTTACGAACTGCACGGTTCGGCGGCGCTGTCCGCTGCCGGCGACGCACCGAACGCGGCGGACAATTCCGCGCTCCCCTCAGACAGCGTACCCAACCGCGAAGACGACGCACCGAGCCGCACAGACGGCCGCCGCTGCGACTGGAAATTTACGATCATCATCGGCGAACCGGCCGTATCGCGGCAGGACAAAAAACTGCTGTTCATTTACGTAAACGGCAGACGCATCAACGAATATTCGCTGATGCAGGCGATCGAATACGGCGCGCAAGGATATTTTCCGAACGGAACGCATCCGGCAGCGGCGCTGTTTCTTGAAATGGATCCGGCGCTGGTCGATTTCAACATTCATCCCGCAAAACGGGAAGCGCGATTTAAAGACATTGCGCCGGTACACCGCGCCGTAAGTGCAACCGTCCGCGATTTTTTCAGAAGTCATACGGTTGCGCATCTGGCGGCACAGACCGCCTCGTATTGCCGTATTCAGCCGGAACTGGAAGCACGGCCGGAAACCGTCCCCGCGGACGGTTCGGTGAAAAATTTTTCCGCCGCCTCTGCGGCAGCCGAAAACGCTGCGCCCGCGGCGGATTTTGCGCCGCAGTACGGCGCTCATTCGGGCGATGCGGCACCGTCCGGCGCATCGGACAACCGGCGCCGGTTCTTCCGCGACAGCTTCGGCGAATTGGAAGTACGGCAAAGCGAGCCGGCGTACGCCCTGCCCGGCGACGGATCGGCGGCGACATACGGAACTGCATCGCACGAACCATCGTGTGAACTTCCGCACGACGGCACCGTACACGGCGCGGCAGCAGGATTCGGACACGACACAGCGGCGGCCGGCGTCAGATATATCGGCACCGCACTCGGCGTTTTTCTGGCAGCGGAAAAAGACGGCAACCTGTATCTGATAGATCAACACGCCGCCCACGAACGGATCCTGTACAACGCGTTTATCGCGCAGGCGGGCCGCAAGCAGGCGCTGCTCGTTCCCTACGTGGTGGAAACGGCCGACGCACGGGAAGACGAATATTTGCACTCTATCGGCGAACAGCTCGACCGAGCCGGCTTTGAAGCGGCCGACTGCGGCGGCGGCCGCTGGGAATTCAGCGCAGTACCGATACAATGGAAGGGCACGGAACGGGATCTCGCCGCGGATTTACTTGCCGAACGCATCGCACCGGCCGAACTTATCGCCTCGCTCGCGGCGACCAGTTCCTGCCGGGCGGCGGTCAAGGACGGCGACGTTCTCGACGCGGATTCGGCGCAGCGGCTCGCCGAACAGGCGCTCGCGCTGAGTGATCCGCACTGCCCGCACGGACGGCCGCTGTGGAAAAAAATCAGCAGGGAAGAACTGTTTGCGGCGGTAAAACGCACCTGAGCGGTAAAACGCACGCAGCGCGCACGGCGGCGTATGACCGCGGTTGCCGAAGCCGGATGAACGGCGGCACGATGATTACGGCCGCCGCCGGGCATTGTTTTATTTTAAGCTTGCAAGCAACGCGGCTACTTCGGCAGTCCGGTACGTCGGATTTTTTTCCTGCAAATACACGAGCCATTTTTCGGCTCCGGCCGTATCGTGCAGCGCGGTGTACACCTTCGCCAAATCAAAGCACGCGTCCCAGTTTTTATTATCCGCTTTAACCACTTCAAGATACACGGTCTGCGCGTTGGTGTAATCTTCGGCGCTCGCATAGGCGGCGGCAAGATTCGCGCGCACCGTATTGTTTTTAGAGTCGAGTTTTAACGCTTTCTGAAAATACGTTACCGCGTCGGTATATTTTTTCTGCGCAAGATACGCGTTCGCAAGGTTGTTGTTCGCCTCGAAATTGGAAGGCTCAAGCGCGGCGGCCGATTGCAGCAACGACAGCGCCGTTTCCGTATCACCTGAATCAAGGAAAATAACGCCCAAATTTATCAAAGACCGCACGTGTTTCGGATCCAGCGCGAGCGCTTCGCGATACACGGGAATCGCGCCGGTAACGTCGCCGGAAGCTTCGAGCGTCAGCGCGTAATTATAGACGATGGAAACGTTTTTTCCGTTTCCGGCATAGGCTTTTTTTGCGTATGAAACGGCTTCGGCAGTTTTACCCTGATTGAACAGGACGGTCGACACGTTGTAATTCGTCAGCGCGTCTTCGGGAGAAAGCGCGAGTGCTTTTTTGAAATACGATTCGGCTTCCTTATCGTTTCCGGCGGACGCGTATACGGCGGCCAATTCCCGCAGCGCGTTGCCGTTGGCAGCGTCCAGTTTCAGCACTTCCCGATAGGCGACGACCGCTCCGTTCGTATCGTTTTTCTGCGTCAGAAGCCGCGCCATTTCAAGATACGCTTTATCGTACAGCGGATTGATGGCGGCCGCTTTTCTGAACGCGGCGATCGCATCGTCGCGGCGGCCCAGCGCTTTCAGCGTCATACCCAAATTGTATTGTGCCTGCGGAAAATCCGGTTTGGAGCGGGCGGCCGACTCGAACGACGCGCGCGCTTCGCTGTATTTTTTCAGCGTGTACTGCACTTTTCCCAAATCGTAATAATATAAATAATTGGAGGCATCCGACTGAACCGCCTGCGTATATTCGGACAGCGCCTTGTTCCAATCTTTGGCGGAGGATGCTTGTTTGCCCAAAATGTAATGGGACGGCGCGTCTTTCGCGTTGTACGCCAGTGCATCCTGTGCAAAATCCGCCGCCGATTTCATCAGGGACTTCTGCAAAGCGGCGTCGGTTACCGATTCGGACGCGCTGCTCAGCGCTTCGGCGATTCCGGACAAATTGTCGGCGGCGAACAGTTTCTGCCCGGAAGGCAGCAAGTCTTTTGCCTGATTGAAATAATCGAGCGCCGCGTCGTATTCGCCGATCGAAAGCCGCGCTTTTCCCAATGAAACGGCGTCTTCAACTTTGCCCATCTGCGCTTTCAGCGCGGCGTTTTTTTCGGCAAGTGCTTTTTCTTCTGCCTGCCGTTTGGCTTCCTCGGCTTTGCGCTGCGCGGTTTCTTGGGCAAGCTGCGCCTGCTTCTGTTCTTCGGCTTTACGTTCCGCTTCACGCTGAGCGGCGGCCTGCTCGGCCTGTTGTTTGACCAGTTCGTTCATCGCGGCGGCGCTTTGGGCGGCTGCGTCCAGCGTAGACTGCATCGCTTCTTTCAGTCCGTCGGTATTTATCGTCAAGTCCTGCTTGTAGCGTTCAAAATCCTGCAACGAAGCGCCCGCTTTGAGCGCAATAACTTCATCGATGATATCGAGCGCTTCGCGATCCTGCGCGTCTTTTATCAAAAGCGAATCGAGCAGATTCATCGCCCGATCGTATTCGCCGCGCTCGATATAGCGTTTTGCCAGTGCCAGCGTGTTTTCACGTTCAAGCGCCGCTTCCGATTGGGAATCCTGCACGGAGGTTCCGCGTCCGCCGCCCCGGTTTGCAGAAACGAGCGTATATATGCCAACTCCGCCCGCACCGACAATCAAAACGGCCGCAATGCCGGCAATAACGGCGGCGAGTTTTCTTTTCTTTTTCGCGTTTTTCACTTCCGCCGCGTCGGAATCCGCGGCACTGACCGCAGTATCCGTTCCGTCGTTCCGTTCAGTCAAGTTCCGATTCGTACTCATAGTCTATTACTCCTTCTGTACCGGCGTTCATGTTCGTCGTTTCCGTATCCTGAAGCGAAGCCGCAACTTCTTCCAATAATTTCCGGCGGCGTTCGGCTTCCGCAGCCTGCTCGGCGGCAAGCTGCGCTTCCCGTGCGGCTTTTTCCGCAGCAGCCCGCTCGGCCTCCAGCCGCTGCGCTTCGGCTTTTTCCGCCGCGATCCGTTCGGCTTCTTTTGCCAGCCGAGCTTCTTCTGCTTTCAGACGCTCGGCTTCCTGCGCGAGCCGTTCGGCTTCCTGCGCCTTGAGCGCCAATTCACCCTCGATAGCCGCTATCATCCGTTCCACCGGTTCCCGCTGCGCCGACGAGGGATCCAGCGCCAGATACGTCCGGTAATCGCTCAACGCGTCTTCAAGTTTATTCAGCGAAATCCGCGTATTCGCCCGATTCAGAACGGGAGCCGCATAAGAAGGATCCGCGGCGCAGGCAAGCGAATACAATTCGTCCGCCCGTGCGTAATCTTTGAGCGCGAACGCCGTATTGCCGGCGTTGAACGCGAGAATCCGTTTGTCCGTTCCCGAAGCGGCTAATCCTTTTTCAAAAGTTTCAAGCGACTCCGCATACCGGCCGGTCTGATAAAACGCGATTCCCAAATACATATAAACGGAAGGCGGCACGTCCGGCTCGGCAAGCGCAGCGGTAAAATACGGAATCGCTTCGGCAGGCCGGTTCGTTGAAAACAGCGCGTATCCCGAATCGAACGAAGCCGCGCACAGAACGGACGCGCAAAACGCAAGGACAAATCCTGCAAGCGGAAACTTTATCAGTTTCATCAAAACCTCCGTGATAAACGATAGCCATTTGACATATTCGCATAAAAAAGTTACTCTTTCAATAGAGTAAAGCTGGGCGTTCAAAACTCGGCCGTTTTGAGTGCCCTCCATATTATATGTATCGGAGTACCAATGGCAGCTGTTCAGATAATTATTATCGCGGTGTCGGCAGTCGGAGTAGGGTTTCTTGCGTATTTTGTAATCAAGTCAACGGTAGTTCCCAAACGGATCGAAGGGATCAACAAACTTATAAAGCAGGGAAAAACGTCATCCGCCGTAAAACTTGCTAAAAGTATCATCGCAAAGAATCCCCGCGATTACCACGCGCACTATTTTTTGGGAAAAGCGTATCAGGCTGACAACAAACCGGAACTGGCGCTCATGGAATTCAAAATCGTCAATCAGAACGCAATCTTTGACGAAGAATTGCCCGAAGTTGAATTCCGCAGGCAGATATCCCAACTGTACCTGAAATTCAATCAGCCCGAAGAAGCGCTCAAGGAATTTCTGCTGCTGACCAAGCTTGAGCCGCGCAATGCGGAAAACTTTTACAACGCCGGAAAACTGTTCGAGCAGCGCGGCCGTTCCGATCAGGCGCGCGGATTTTATCAGCAGGCGATCAATTTGAACAAACGGTTCGTCAAAGCGCACGCCGCGCTCGGTCTGATGCTCTATCGCGCAAAACTCTATACTGAAGCGAAGAAAGCATTCGACACGGCGCTCGGCATAAATTCAGACATGTTTTCCATTTATTATTACCTCGGTAAAATCCTGAAAGAAAACAAAGACTATCCGGGAGCCGTCAACGCGTTTGAAAAAGCGCTCCGCGATCCCGAATACAAACAACGCGCGCTGCTCGAACGAGGTTCGTGCTTTATGGCGGTCGACAATATAGACAAAGCGTTCGTGGAATTCGATCGCGCAGTGAAAGCGTCCAAAAACGATTCAAGCGCCGAAACACTGTATTCCCGGTATTTTCTGGCTGCGTGCTATGAAAAACTGCGTAAGATCGACGCGGCCATCACGCAGTGGGAAAAGATCTACGCCAAAAATCATAATTTTCTGGACACGGCCGCAAAATTGGCCGAATACAGCGATCTGCAAACGAACGATCATATGAAAGAATATCTGACCTGTTCGGCGGATATGTTTATCGAACTGTGCAAAAAAGCGGCCCTCGCCGGCTTCAATCTGACCGTTCAGAAAGCGGAACCTGCAAAATACGGCTGTAAAATGATTGCAACGGAAGCGAAAAACGACAACTGGATGAACGTGCGCCAGCAGCTGTACTACCTGCTGTTTTACCGCGAACCGGAACCCATTGAAGATTCCGCCGTACGCCAGATCGTCGAAGAAGCGAAAAAACAGAATTACACGAAAGCGATCATTTTCACCAGTTCGGGATTCACCCGCCCTGCGATGGTTTTTGCAGAAAACAGACCCGTCGAGCTGGTCGGAAAAGAAAAACTCGAAGCGATTCTCACGAAAGCCGGAGTCTGACATGAAAATCCTCTGCGTCTCGGACCAAATAGATCCTATCGTATACAGCAATTCCGCAAAGCAACGATTTTCGGATATAGACGCGGTTCTGTGCGCAGGTGATTTACCGATGGAATATATAGATTTTATCGTTTCCACGCTCAACGTTCCCACGTATTTCGTGTTCGGAAACCACAATCTGTCCGACTTTTACTTATATCATTCGGGTGACTGTGCGACGCAGAAAGGACATTCGGTCAGACTCGCCCCCGTGCGGGAATACGATATGAGCAGAAGTCACGGCGCCGTATACGCAGGCTTTAAAGTGCTTAAATACCACGAACCGGACCAAAAAAATCCGCTGCTGCTGGCCGGCGCGTCCGGTTCGATAAAATACAACAAAGGGCTGTGCCAGTATTCCGACCGCGCCATGAAACGGCAGCTGATACGAATGATTCCGCGGCTGTTGCTGAACAAGCTGCGGTACGGCAGATACCTCGACATCTTTCTGACACATTCCCCTCCCCGGCACATTCACGATAAAGAAGATCCGTGTCATAAAGGATTCGCCTGTTACCGTTGGTTTCTCAAAAAATTCAAACCGACGTACATGATCCACGGACATATTCATTTATACGATTTACAGGAACCGCGCGTTTCCGAATATGCCGGGACGACGATCATAAACGCATACAGTCATTATATCCTTGATTTTCCCTTGGAGATGGAATGAAAAACTATCAGCGAGTTCAAACGGAAGAAGATTTTTCAAAAGCCCGCAACAAAGCGCTGTTCAATGAAATTCAGCATTTTCTGAATCCGGAAGAAACGAATCTGCTGTCTCTCACGGATATAAAAAAAATGCTCAAACCGACCGGTGAAGTCTATCAGGGTATGCAGACCGTTCCGGTCAGCCTTATCGTCGGCAGCGAAGGCCGGTACAACGACTTCGACAATCATTTTTTTCCGAAAAGCCTGCATCTGAAAAACCGCTGGGCGAATATCGATCTGGCGCATCTGCAGGACGTCATTCTGCCCCCGATCACCTTATACGAACTGGGCGGCGTGTACTTCGTGCGGGACGGCAACCACCGCGTATCCGTTGCCAAAACGCGCGGCATTGAAAACATCGACGCGGAAGTCGTCAGCCTGCAAAGTGAAATCAAACTGAAACCCGGCGCCACGCAGAAACAGATGATCAAGCAGGTTATCCAGTATGAAAAACGGGTGTTTTATGCGGAAACGAACTTCGGCGACATTACCGACTGCTGGAATCTCGATTTTTCGGCAACCGGACAGTACGACGTCATCTATCACCACATACTGATCCATAAATACTATATCAACCAGAACAAAACGGAAGAAATATCCATGACCGACGCCATTCAGTCCTGGTACGAAACGGTGTATCTGCCCGTCATTTCCATCGTAAAAAAACGGCATATCCTGCGCAAATTCAGACACCGGACGCCGAGCGACATGTACGTGTGGATCATAAAATATTGGGACGAACTGAAAAAAAAGTTCGGAAACGATTTCAGTCTCGATCAAGCAGCCGAAGATTTTACCAAAAAATTCGGTACCGGATTTTTCAGAAATATGATATCCCGGTTAAAAAAAACGCGAAACTCCTAGAAATCCTTGACGGTAAAACTTTTCGATGTTAGAATGGTAAAATAGATTAGTTTCGGGAGTAACCTGTGTTCATAACCAGTGACAGTTTCGCATACGTTCCGCTTTTACTTACGGCCGTTTTTTCCTTTTTGCTTGCAGTTTTCTTCTCGATCACGAAGCGCAGGGGAAACGGATCCGTCGGCGTTTTTCATATCGCATCGGCCGTAATTTTATGCGCCGGTTCGATATACGCGATACTCAATCCCGGACTTACCGTGTTCGCCGCCGCCGCGGCGCTCTCGGCGGGCCTGCTCGTTCCGGCGGTGCTGCCGCTGCTGAACGGAAAGCGCGAAGCGCCGGAACCGGCTGAAGAACCGGAATGCGAAATCTCCGACGGCGATGCGGAAGAAGATCAGAGCGACGGCGAAGATACCGTTCCGGCCGATCTGATCGAAGTCTGCCGTGATTTCATGATCCACGCCGCGGACGCGTTTTCGGAGGAATCGGGACTTAACGGACTGCTTGATTATATCAATACGACGCTCATCCGTGAAGTAAAAGCCGACGGGGGTGCGATCCTGCTGATAGACGATTTTGACGACGTGCTCGCCGTCAAGACGTTTCAGGGTAATTTTCCGCCGCCGTACAAACTGTCGGACGACATTCCGCACAAAATCGTCCGCGTCGAAACGAATTTCCGCTTCGCGCAGTTTCCGCTCAGTGAAACGATATTCGGCGAAGTCGCCCGCAGCGGAAAAGCGGAACTGATCACCGAACCGCTCGCCGACGACAGAATTTATCAGAATGAACCGGAAGATTTCCTCAAATGCGGCAGCTATATTTTCGTACCGCTGAAAATACGCGATACGGTCATCGGCGTGGCGGCGCTTGCACGCAAATACGCGGTGGAACCGTTTACCGAACGGGATTTTACCGCGGCGGCGATACTCACCGATTTTGCGAGTACTGCGGTCAAAAACGTCTATTCGTTTCAGGAAATCGTCGAACACTCGGAACTCACCAAAGAATCGGACATAGCCTGCCGCCTGCAGAACACGTTGCACCCGAAACTGCTGCCCGCCATTCCCGGCCTGGCGCTCGGTTGCTATTATAATACGGCGGAAGGCGTCTGCGGCGACTATTACGACATCGTTCCCGCACGGAAAGACCGAATCTCGTTCATTTTGACGGACGTCGCGGGTAAGGGAATGAATTCGCTCATCGTCATGGTCATGATCCGCGCCATGCTGCGGCTCATCGTGAATACGGCGCAGAGTGCGGGAACCATTCTCGGCTGGGCGAATCGCGGCATTGCCGGTGAAAGCAACATCGATCATTTTGCGAGTCTGGCGCTCATCAATTACGACAGTACGGTTCAAAAAATACAGCTGGCAACCGCGGGAACTACCCCGGTGCTGCTGTACAGCGCTGAAACGGATTCCATTAAACAGATATCGGCCGTAAGCGAACCGATCGGAGTTGAGAAAACGACCGTTTATGACGATAAAGAATATAGTGTACATTCTGGAGATATTGTTGTAACATATACTGACGGGCTGGTTGAAACGCCCGATGCAAGGGGTATACAGTATTCAAAAGAAAAATTAATGGCATTGATTGCTAAAAATCATCAGTTGTCAGGGAAAGAAATTGCCGATATAGTAAAGGCAGATGTTAAAAAATTCAGCGGGGCTGGACACCAGCACGATGATCAAACCTTACTGGTCATTAAAATTCAGTAGGAAAGGGAGCTACTATGGAACTTAAAATACGGAAAAACGGTGAGATTTATATCGTTGACGTAAACGGTGAAATGGATTTGTACAATTCGTACAAGTTGAAAGAACTCGTTATGAAAATGTTGGAGAAAAACGTCAAAAGCTTTGTAATTAATCTGGAACAAGTCGATTATATCGACTCGTCCGGAATCGGCGCGCTCATATTCATCTGCTCGACAATCAAGAAGATGAATTTGAAGCTGGCGATTTCCAATATCCACGGTTCCGTTAAAAAGGTTATCGAATTGACGAAACTTATGGGATATTTTCCGATTGCGAACAGCGTGGAAGAAGCGTTGCTTATGCTTAATGATTAATACTCAAAGAATATTGCATAAAGGAAGAGCCAAATGGAACAGATAAAAGAATTACGTTCAGGCGACAATGATGCGTTATTCGATAAAACGAATATGCTGTATAAAGAATTTCCCTCGGATTTCAGACAGATTCGTTATTTTACGCTGCTGATAGTTCAATCCGCACCGTTGGAAATAAAGGAAATAAACCTGCTTGAGCAGCAGATCAGCGAAGTTATCAAGAATGCCGTAAAACACGGAAACAACTGCGATATCAACAAAAAAGTTCGTGTCTGGTATTCTTTCAGCCCCACTCACGCACACATTATCGTTGAAGACGAAGGTGAAGGCTTTAAAGACCTTGAAAAGTGGAACGACTTCAACCGCAGAAGACTTGAATGCCTGCATAATCAGAATTTTGAAGAGTTGTCGAATTTCGTTTCGTTCCGTACCAAACGGAGCGACGATCAGGACGGCGGAAACGCATTGTTTGCAGCGCTTGAATATTGGAACGGCGGTTTCGTCTACAACGGAAAGCGGAACGGCGTCGCCATGCTCAAAAAATTCCAGCAGAAACGCCACGGAATCACGGCTGACGGAGAATAAGATCCGGCCGGCTGTAATGACAACCGGCTGCAGCGCCAACCGGTACTCCCTATAAGAAAACGCCGATCACTCACTGATGGTCGGCGTTTTTTTCATTTCGTAAACAGATTGGAAAGAACGCCCAGATTTGCCGGTGAAACCGCGGCACGGTTTTCATCCTGAATCGCGTTGAAAATCTCCTGCCTGAACACTTTTACGTTTTTGGGCGCTTCCACGCCGATTTTAACTTGATCGCCGCGGATTTCCATAATCGTAACGGTGATTTCATCGCCTATTTTTATCTTTTCGGTAACTTTACGGGAGAGAATCAGCATAAATTCCCCCGTTTTTTCATTTCGGCAAGGATATCGTGTTTCGTTCCCCACTGCGGATCCGACAAAATGACTTGCAGGCAATTCTTATTCCGCTTATTGACGATGAGCGGGCCCTGCAGGTTTACCGTTACCGGAGTGCCGTTCGGTGGAACCGTAACGATCGCCAGAACGAATACGTCGGACGGAGATTTTACGCCGATTTCGGCAAGCGTTTTATCGTCAACGTCCAGCTCGTACTCGCTGCAAATCAGAAACGGGTCGACGACCAAAAAAGCCAGCGATTTATCCTGTACCGACTGCAGCCAGAAAAACGGTTTGTATTCCGATTCAAACAAGACGAATTCCGTATAAGACTCGAATCCGAATAACCCCGCCGGAAACGAGAGATTCTGTGATTCGTCGACGCACACGGTGCCCTGCGCTTTTGTTTCTACTTCCATATCAAATCCTATTTCATATAATTGAGCAGCGTATTTGAATACATTTTACCGGCCGTGCTCAACGTTGCCTGATGAACGTATTCGAGCATTTTCATGTCGGTAACGGCTTTCGTAAAATCAAGATCGCCTTCGCGCGAAATTTGCGACGTTACGTTCAGTGCGGTAGCGGAATTGCGGGTGATATTCTGCACGGCGCGTTCATATTGCGCACCCGATTGGGCGAGACGCGTTACCAGATTGTTCACCGCACCGTCGAGACTGCCGAGAACCCGGCCGCCGATCGTTTCCTGATCGCCTGAAAGCATCGCGTCGCGCAGCGCGATCACGCTGTCGAAAAGCGAACCGCCGGAGAGCCGCGTACTGTCGCCCAGATTGTACGGCGGGCGCTGGGAGGCATCTTTGATCAGTCCCAAGTCGTTCAGCACGGAACCGGACGCGTCTTCAAGCCACAGCTGGCGCGAATCGGTTGTCTGCAGGTTAAGGCCGCGGGTAACCGGATCTACGGACGCGCGGACTGCCGCTCCGGAAACGTTTATCTTTGCTGCAAGCGCGTACACGTTGTCGCCCGCAGCCACTTGTATCTGCTTTCCGTCAACGGAAATCACGCTGTCTGCGCCCGCACGGTACGAAGACGCGTCGCGGCTGCCGAACAGGCGCTGCGGTTCGGACCAGAACACTTTGTTGCCGGCCGATTCAACTTCAAGATACGCGCGTTCGTCCACTTCGATTTTATTGCCGTCGATATTGCCGTTATAGCGGACTGCCGCAATTTTCGGTTCCGCGGAACCGGGAACGGCGCCCATTTCGATATCGAACGCAGTCCGGTTCGTGCGGGTTCCCGCGAAAAGCGACGTGCCGTCGGGTCCCGTCGCGTTCGCGTTCTGCACGAGTTCTTTCAGCAATTCGTCCACTTCAGACGCCATATTTTTAAGATCGTCGGGAGTGTTCGTACCGGTTGCACCGGTAACGGCAAGTTCGCGGATACGGTGCATGACGTCGAGCGACTGATTCATGTATCCTTCCGTAAGGGAAAAACGGTCGGTCAGCGTTTGGGCGTTCTTTTCAAACGTCTGCACGCGCCCCAAATACGACTGATACCGAACCAAATGTCCTGCAGCCAGCGGATCTTCACGCAGCGACTGGAGCCGCTGCTGGCTGCCCATCTGATTGTTCGCCTTGTTCAGTCGCGATTCCTGTATGCGCAGATTTCCCTGCACGTCGCTGTTCGTCATAGCGGAACTGACTCTTCTCATCTTTCTACCTCATCACTGCGCCGGTCATACGCCGAGCCGGTTTATCACCGTATCCAGCAGCTCGTCCATAACGGTAATGAATTTTGCCGCCGCGTTATATCCATGCTGGAATTTGATAATATCAGCAAGTTCTTCATCAACGTTTACGCCGGAAATCGAATCGCGCAGCGTACGCAGATCGGCCAGAATTGAATTCTGGCTGAGCATGTTTATTTCCGCCTGCTCGCCTTTCAGCGCGACGTTCGTCACCGATTCGGCAAAATAATCGTCCAGCGTCCGATACCGGCCGATCATGACGTTTGAATTGCGGATAGCCGCTATTGCGGAAGCCGCACGGCCGTCGCCGTTTTCACCGTACCCGGACGCTCCGGGAAAAGAAGACGCAACGGACAATACGTCGCCGGTAATTGCGGGATTAACCGCTATATACGCGGAAGGGTTCAGCACCGGAGAAACCGCGTACTGCGCACCGCCGCCGGTTCCGGCACCGTTCAAAACGTCCACCGAGTCCGGGCGGGCAAAATCGTATGCGTTTTCGGGCCCGGATCCCTGCAGAATACCCGCGTATCCGGCAAGAAAATGACTTGAATCTTCAACGTGCCGAATGACGAAATCCGGATTTTCCTGAGCTTGAGCGGTCGTTGCTTTCAGCACCAGATTGCCGTTCCGGTCGAGATAGGCTTTGACTTCACCGTCGGAATCGTTTATGCGGCTTACGACCGCCTCGACGGTATCCGTCGGATAATACGGAACGGAAACGGTTCCCGTCTTGCCGGACAGCGTTATGGAACCGCGCAGGCCGATCTGTTCCTGCGGATCGAGCGCGTTGGTTCCGCTGATGCGGAAGATATACGACGTGTCCGCTTCCCCGTCGCCGTTGCGGTCGTAATTACCGGCAGTATTCGTTACGAACGGCTGCTGCGTAAAAAAGTCGAGCCCGGTCGTACCGTTCGCACCGATCGCGTTCCGGTGTACGTCGTTTACCAAATCGGCAAAATTCATCGTCATGGTGTTCAGATTCTGCAATTCGGAGCGAACGTCGGAATCGCGTAATTCGATCAGCGCGCCCAGCGAACCGCCGGAGATGGCGGCGTCGTTTCCCGTATCGCTCCAGACCACTTTGCTGTAGCCGTCGTTGTCGGTCAGCGGGATAACGTCGAACGAGCGGGCGCTGTTTCCCTGAACCAGCACGCGGCCGTCGATATGCACCATGAATTCGTCTGGATCGCGCTGATCCGTGGTAATGTTTACCAGTGAAGACAACTTATCCACCATCAAATCGCGCCGATCGAGCAGATCGTTCGGATTGTCGCCCATCGCGCGCGAACGGACTATTTCGGAGTTCAGTGCGGCGATTTGCCGGGCATAATCGTTGACCTGATCCACGGTCGCTTCGATATCGCCGTTCAGCAAGGTACCGATACCGGACAAACTGTTGAAACGCTGCTGAATCGAGTTGGTCAACGAACCGGCGCGCGTTACGATCGATTGGCGTGCGGCCTGAGATTCGGGATACAAGGAAAGTTCCTGCCAAGATTGCCAGAACATATCCATATTCGAGCGAATGGAAACGTCGTTCGGTTCGTTGTATATCTGTTCGAGCATAACGTAATATTTTTCACGCGTGCTCCAGTAGGATTCCTGATTCGACTGTGCGGTAATCCGCGAGTCGAGCAGCTCGTCCCGTACGCGCGAAATGCTTTCGGCGGTCACCCCCTGCCCGATTTGCCCTGCGGTTTCGGCACGGCTCAGATCGGGGCGGTAAATGGGGTCGAACTGGCGCAGCTGAACGCGCTGACGCGAATAGCCTTCCGTACTGGCGTTGGAAATATTATGACCTGCGGTGCTGATAGACTGACTTTGCGCCATCAGACTGCGTTTTCCCATTTCAATTCCTGCAAACGAAGACGCCATATGTATCTCCTATAAAATCGTATTCAAGACGAGACTTTCCGGAACCGGTTTAACGACGGTACCGGAACGGGAATATACCGTATTGCGGCGCTGCGGTATGACCGAATCGAACACACCCTGCAGAAAATCTTTCGTGATCCGGATATAATCGTTGAGCGCGTCGTTTTCTATTTTTGACTCGGCCAGCTTGCGGCGAACTTGATGGAACAGATCCAGAACGGGAGTACGCAGATTGCCCGAAATCAGACAGACGACCTGATACATATCGGGAACCGCATCCGTTTCTGCGGAGGAACACAGCGTGCGGCATAAATTGCCGCGGGTACTTTCCAATTCGGCAAAATCTTCTGAAAGTTCGTTCATTTTATATAAAAACGATTCCAAGTCGGTCCACACTTTACCGGTTACCGCAGTGCGTATGTTTTTTTGCGTCGCAAGCATCGTGTCCAGCAATTCGTTTTGAGACACGAGGACGGCGTATAAATCGTTCGCGGCTGTTTCTTTAGTCATACGAAGCTCCCTAAAAGATATCCGCATCCGGCACTCCGCGTGAACGCACGGCGGTACGAATCGGATATAAAACGGTCTAATCCTTCATTTATTTTTCGGCGGAAAAACGGAGCGACTTTACAGAAAAAATGAAAAAGGAGGCCCGATAAAAACTTTACCGGACCTCCGAAAGGAGAGGAGGATGCAGAAAACCAGAAATCACAGTGTGTGCGTCTGCAGATTTCTGAAGAAACTGCGGTGATTGTTGTTGCTCTTGCAATCACTGTATAAACCGCACTTGCGGCGGATAGTTACAAAAAATTTATTTTTCCGTAAAAAAAGCAAAAAAAATTGACAATATACCCCCTACAGGTATATATTTGATACGGAAGGGATCGGCGGCGGATCCCGCCCGTAGACAGGAGTTACAGAACCATGATAAAAGAAGAATTTTATACTATCGGAGGGATGTCGTGCGCGGCGTGCAGCAGCGCGGTGGAACGGGTCACCCGAAAACTCGACGGAGTCGTACGGAGCGACGTAAATCTGACGACAGGCAAACTGCTTATCCGGTACGACGATGAAAAGGTAACGCCGGAACTCATAATCGGCAAAGTAACGAAAGCCGGATTTTCATGCGAACCGGCAAACCGGCAAAAAAAACCGGCTGAAAAAAAACGTACAGCCGACACGCCGCAGATCGTGCGGCTCACCGGTTCCTGGATATTCACCGGATTACTGCTGTACGTGTCGATGGGTTCCATGCTGCCGCATCCCGTACCGCTTCCGGCATTGTTCGACATGCACGCCAATCCGGTCAATTTTGCAGTGCTGCAGCTGCTGCTCACGATCCCCGTACTGGTGTGGGGCAAACATTTTTTCGTAAACGGTTTTTCGGCCCTGCTCCACCGGAATCCGAACATGAACTCGCTGGTAGCGCTCGGCAGCGCCTGTTCGTTCGCGTACAGTCTGGTGCTGACGTTCCTTATTTCGGCTAATCCGGCGCACGTTCATCACCTGTACTACGAATCGGCGGCAGTCGTGCTGACGTTCATTATGACCGGCAAATATCTTGAGTCGCGGAGCACAGCGAAAACGAAAGACGCAATCACCGCACTGATGAAACTTGCCCCGGATACGGCGCTGCTCGTCCGGAACGACACGGTTACCGAAGTGGCGACCGATTCTCTGAAACCCGGAGACGTCATACTGGTAAAACCGGGCTCACGCATTCCCGCAGACGGCACCGTTTCCGAAGGTTCCAGTTCCGTCGACGAATCGATGCTTACCGGTGAAAGTCTTCCCGTGGACAAAGCGAAAGGCGGCACGGTTACCGGAGGCAGCATGAACTTGAACGGTATGCTGCACGTAACCGTTACCAAAACCGGCGCGGACTCGACGCTTTCCCAAATAATCCGCTGCATGGAAGACGCGCAGGGCAAAAAAGCACCGATCGCCAAAATCGCGGATCGGATTTCGGGCGTGTTCGTTCCCACCGTTATGGGAATCGCCTGCGCAGCGGGAATCGCCTGGTTCGCCGCCGGAATGGACGCGGCGTTCGTGCTGCGCATCGTAACGTCGGTGCTGGTCATCGCGTGCCCGTGCGCGCTGGGACTCGCAACGCCGGCAGCCATAATGGTCGGAACCGGTCTGGGTGCGGCGAACGGGATACTCATCCGCAACGGTGAAGCGCTGGAAACGACCGGAAAAATCACGGCCGCCGTGCTCGACAAAACCGGAACCGTCACGGAGGGAAAACCGAAAGTAACCGCGGTGCTGAGCGAAAAGGGAGTGAACGAACGGCACGTGCTTGCGTACGCGGCGCTGGCCGAATCGGGCTCCGAACACCCGCTGGCCCGTGCGATTATCGCAGCGGAAAAAGCCGCACGCAGCCCGGACGATGCGGCTACAAACGGAACGGGCACCGGGGATGCGGCTACGGCCGGCGGTAAAGTGATTTCGTTCAAAAACATTCCCGGCAAGGGAATCGTTGCCCGCGCCGAACTGAAAGGCAGTCAGTACTTCATCTATGCGGGAAACCGCCGCTTTATGGACGAAGAATCGATCGGCGTTCCGGCGGAAACGGAAACGAAAGCCGAATCGCTTACCAAACAGGGGCACACGATTACGTACGTCGCTTCCGAACGGATAGACAGCGGCGGAAAATCTTACGGACAGGCGGCGCTGCAGGGTCTGATCGGCATTTCGGATACCGTCAGGGAAACCAGTATCGAAGCGGTTCGGATGCTGAAAAACGCCGGAATTTCAGTACACCTGCTCACCGGCGACAATAAAAACGCAGCGGAACATATCGCGAAGCAAATCGGAGCGGACACGGTCAAGGCGGAAGTGCTGCCGCAGGAAAAGGCCGAGGCCGTAAAAAATTTGCAGCGCGCGGGTGAACGGGTCATGATGGTCGGAGACGGCATCAACGACGCGCCCGCGCTCGTACAGGCCGACTGCGGAATAGCCGTCGGCGGCGGAAGCGACATAGCGGTGGACGCCGGCAGTATCGTTTTAATGAAAGGCGACTTACGGGACGCAGCGAAAGCGGTAAAACTGAGCCGGCTTACGCTGCGAACCATAAAACAGAATCTGTTCTGGGCGTTTTTATACAACGTCGTCGGTATTCCGATCGCTGCGGGCGCGCTGTATCCGTTCACCGGAACGCTGCTGACCCCCATGATTGCGGGATTCGCCATGTCCGTCAGTTCCGTATGCGTCGTTACGAACGCACTCAGGCTGAAAACAAAAAAATTATAAGGAAAGGATCACACTGATGGAAAACGCAACGGAATGTACGAAAGAATGCTGCACCTGCCGTAAAAAACACCGCGATACGGCGGAATTTACGGATCTGATCCATCGGCTCAGCCGTATTGAAGGCCAGATCAGGGGAATCCGCGGAATGGTGGAAAACGACAGTTACTGCGTGGATATTCTGACACAAGTTTCCGCCGCGCAATCGGCACTGAACGCGTTCAGCCGTGAACTGCTCGGCAACCATATCAAAACGTGCGTTGCCGACGATATCCGTTCCGGAAAAACCGAAACGGTAGATGAACTGGTAAAAACGCTGCAGAAACTGATGAAATGACGCCGCCAGAAACACGGCGGCCTGCGTAAAAAATTATAAGGTATTACAGGAGGTTTTCATGGTTACGTTACAAGTTCCCGACATGCACTGCGCGAAGTGCGTTGCCAGAATCAGCAAGGCGCTCGACGACGCCGGTCTTACGTATCGGGTATCGCTCGAAGATAAAACGGTCTCCATCGACGGGTGCGATAACTGCGTCCGGACGGCCGTACAGGAGCTTGACGATTTGGGCTTTTCCGCATCGGTTAAAAAATAACCGGCAGCAGAAAGACGTTTTCTCCGACAGAAAGACCGTTTCCGCCGACAGGAAAACGTTTCCGGCCCGCGGCGGGCAATTCAGCCTGCTGCGGGGCGGATTCTCATTCGCTGATCGCTAGAATGCGGCGGGAACCATATCGATTCCCGCCGTTTCGGCAAAACCGTACAGCAAGTTCATGTTCTGGACGGCCTGGCCGGACGCGCCTTTCAGCATATTGTCCAGCACGGACACGATCTGCAGCATTTTTCCGCCGTGCACGGCGTATACCTGCACGTCGCAGTAATTCGAGCCGCGGACGTTTTTAGTCGTCGGATTTTTTCCGGCCGGAAGAACGCGAACGAACGGTTCGTCCGTATAAAAATCGGCGTACATCGAGCGGATACGTTCGGTGTCGAGTTCCCGCACCAACGGCGCGTACACCGTACTGATAATGCCGCGGCTCATCGGCAGCAGATGCGGCGTAAAAACGACGCCGCACGGTTTTCCGGCAGCTTTTGCGCAATTGTGCGCGATTTCCGGCTGATGCCGGTGCGCGCCGACGGCGTACGCGGCCGCGGATTCACCGCATTCGCAGAAATGATTCGTCATGGACGCAGTGCGCCCGGCTCCGGTAACGCCGCTTTTGCTGTCTACGATAATCGGATCAGTTTCGATGATACCGGCTTTCAGTGCGGGAAGCAGTGCGAGCGTTGCGGACGTAACGTAACAGCCGGGATTGCCGATGATACGCGCACAGCGTATCCGTTCCCGGTTCATTTCGGGAAGTCCGTATACGGACTCCGCGTGAACGGCGGGATATTCCCATTCTTTTTTATACCATTGCGTAAAAGTCGCTTCGTCTTCATCAAAGCGGAAATCGGCGGACAAATCTATCAGTTTTTTGCCCGTTTTGACACAGCGGTCGGCGTATTGCTCGGCGATACCGTGCGGCAGCGCCGTGAACACGACGTCCGACGCCTCGACCACTTCATCCGCAGTTCCCAGCACGCCGGTCGTTTTTCCGCAAACCGCACCGTTTTTTGACGCGCACAAACCGTATAAATTGGGATAAATATCAGTAATAAGCTGACCTTCAAAACTGACGGAACTGATGTACAAAGCCTTTACGTCCGGATGCTGAAGCAAAAGCCTAACCAGCTCTACCCCTGCGTATCCGGTGGCGCCGATAATACCCGCAGAAATCATGACGAACCTCCATTCTCCGTTGAATTGTAGCCGAAAACGGCCGGATGGGCAAGAAGCCGCATTTATCGGAAAGCGTCCCGAAACGGCGACAGCACACGCAAAAGCCGGCGGTTCCGGCGACGGCGCGCGCACGATTCCGGACGCCGTTCCGCGTTACATTCCGGTCATGAACCGTATCCATTCGTTACGGTTCCGAACGCTGCATTTTTCATAAATATGCTGAATATGCGTCGCAACGGTGCTTACCGCTATACCCAAACGCTCCGCAATCTGCTTGTTGCTGTAATTATCGTACAGAAGTTCTCCGATTTCGATTTCACGGGGAGACAGATTCCGTTTTGCATATAACGCGGTGCGCGCCGTCTGCTGCGGCGCCATTTCCGGTCTGAAGTCGCCGCCGAACGGAGATCGTTCAGCACAGGCGTTCGTTTCCGCCGCTTCCGTAACCAGCTGCAAAACAGTCTGCGCATATTTTTTACGCACGCCGGCGCATACCGATAAAACGGCGCAGGCTTTCAGAAACAATTCGTCCGGCTCAATCGGTTTTACGACAAAATCGAGTACGCCGTCCGCAAGCAGTTCGTGCCGCGCGCGCGAATCGGATCCTTCGCACATCATAAGAAACGGAATGTGACTCAATTGACTGCTGCCACGGCACAGGCGGTACAACGTACCGCCGCTCATAACGGGCAACTGCATATCCGCTATAACGATATCGGGTACGGTTTTCTGCATTACTTCAAGCGCGCTTTGTCCGTGCCCTGCGGTAACCACGCGAGCGCTGTCGGCGAACAGGCCGGACAGCAGCCGAAGCAGCGCAACATCATCAGTAACCAATAAAACGGTACTTTTATGCAGAACCGGCAGCAGCGCGGCGGCCGGCTGAACCGTACCGCCCGGCGGACAAAACGGCCCGAATTCCGCAGAATCGCAAGAAAAACCGGAAACACAGGAATCGCCCCGCTCCGCAAAAACGCCGGCGGCGCAAGTCTGCAAGAAAAGGGACGCCGTAAAAACCGCGGTATAGCGGGTATAACGGGGAGACGTTCCGTTTCCCGATTCCGGCCGGCAGTCTGTCGAAAAAACGCCGCCGTAAAGCGCGCAGATACGGGAAACGAAGCCCTGTCCGACGTTCAGCACTTGTTCGTAAAAAGGCTGCGGCGGAACCGGCACACCGCTCGTAACGTGCACACGATATACGAGGTTTTCCGTATCGGGATCCCAATTCAGCTCCACCCGAACGGGGGCGTTTTCAGCGCCGTATGTTACCGCCGTATTGAATATGTTATAGCAGACCGTTTTCAGAAACAGCGGAAACGCATATACGGCTGCCCGGTCTCGGCAATCCGCGGAAAATTCCAAGCGTTTGCCGTGCAGTTCCAAATACGGCATAAAACTGTCGGAAATGTTTTTAAAAAGCGGTACGAACGCAACCGGAACACAGTTTTTCCGCATGACGGCAACACTGCGCTCCTGCTCGTCCAGCGTCTTTGCCAAAAACGCGGCGTCGGCCATTCTCGTACAGCCGTCCGCAAAAATCCGGACGAACGACGCAATCGTTTCCGGCATATAGCCGGCGTCGCCGAGCATATTCCGCAGCAGCGTAATCGGCGTCATCAGGTCCCGTGCAACTCCGGTCAAAATTGGAGCCAGCTGCGAATGTATGAGGCGAAATCGCTGCGCTTCAAGCTGCGGACGGACGGCGCAACAACCGATCACCGCGGTCAAAACGAACACCGCGTCGTAGCCGAAATAAAAATCGACCGCAGCGGCTGCTCTGAACGGCAGGGTGTACAAGCCGGCCGGCAGACACACGCAGTACGAACGGAACACGAACAGTGCGATCGGATAAAAACAAAGCGCCGCGGAAACGGCGCGGCGGCAGCCGATTTTTTTCAGCACGCCGTACACAGCGTACGCAAAACACACACTCGCAATCAGCCCGGCGGCGACATACGGAATTTTCATGTCCGCAGGCAGCAGGTACGATACGGCGACGCAAACCGTACATACGCAAAAAAAGACGAAGCGTCGCCGAGCCGGACGGCCGCGGTGTTCCGAATAATGTCCGAGGGCGGTACGGATAAAAATTGCCTGTACCGAAAAAAAGGCAGCTGCCAGAAAAACGAATCCGATACGCGCAAAAAAACGGGTATCCGCAAAAACGTTCCATAGATAAGCGGCGCCGAATCCTTTTTCCGCACATTGATACAGCGCGGAAAAGACGCTGAACAGACACAGATACGAAAACAGTTTTTCCCTTTTCACAAAGAAAAAAAACGCAAATCCGGCGGCGGCCGCGCACATGCCGCCCAACAGCAGCAATTGCAGCGATAAAAGTACCGACATCCGCGCGTAAAAAACGCTTACCGGATAAAAATCCCAAAATACGGCAAAGGGCCCGCCGCGTTCGATACGAACAAAAACCGTACCGCCCGAAAATTCCGGAGGAATTTCCAGCACGGTTCGCCATGATACGATACGTTTTTCATCGTTTGCCGCACGATATCCGGCGGAATCGAGCAGGACTAACTGCGCCGACGCGGAATCCGGCGAACGGCGATATGCGTATAAATCCGCACGCGCCACGATTCCCGGTCCCAAATAAACGACGAGCGGCTCCGTGCAGACAGCCGCGTCGGGCAAGTCCGCTGCAAGCCAATACGAACCGCCGCAATCAGGCACACCCCGCTCGGAGAACGCCGGTGGCAGCGCGTTTTCTTTCCGCAAAGAAGCGATCTGCGTTACGGTCAGCATTCCCGATTCATCGGCGTACCCGTACGCGGAATCTGCGCTCACGACCGTTCCGTGCTGAAAAACGGCCGAAAGCCGATCTGAGCAGCCGGTAAACAGGCCCATACCGCTCAAAACGCCGAATACGAGCAGAGAAAGCGTATGTATCTGTTTATGTAACCGTCCGCCGGATTGCATCTGCATTTACAACCGATTTATAAGAAAATCGGTTTCAATACCTGAAATACATCCGTTGTGCCGCTGAGTACCGGGCGTACTGCCGCCGGACAAATCGTTTCGCCGTTCCGTATGGAAACGCTCACGGCGGAGCTCCAAAGGGAGCATCTCTCCAAAAACATGCACTGCCTCCGAATTATTAAACGAGAAAAATGACTGTAGAAACCTATTAATTGTAATCTTCAATAAATGGATTAGAATATCGTTTAAATAATGATATTCAGATAGACTAAATAATGATATTTACGGAACATGATCCGAACCCGATTCATAAAACCGTTACGATTCACCGACTCGCCGATTCGTCCGTCGGCTCACCGAGTATAACACCGCCCCGCCCTATCAGCGGATGCGGAACGATATCTGATTCCGGCCAGCGCCTGCCGCCGGTATCGCGGCGGGAATCGAGCATTGAATCACACCGCAGTTCTTACCCGACGGCTCGTACGATTCTGAACCGCAGATAAAATCCGGTACGGAAACGGCAACCGCGGGACTGAGACCGGTTACGACTTCGGAACGCACGAGCCGGGACGCGGCTACCGGCAGCGTGTGCAAAACGCTGCGCAAAGCGAAGCTGTCCGTATGAGGCCACCTGATATCCTGCACCAACCGCCGGTAATTCGTGTCACCTTTTATTACCACCAAGGCACTTTCCGAAAAGTAACTGCACAGGCCGAACGGCATTTCATCGAACGTGCACGGCAAAATCCAAAAATCGGCGGTTCGGACGGAAATCTTTTTTCTTGCGATAAAATCCGCCAGCGTTTTATTGTTTCCGTCCGCCGTCAATTCGGCCGCGAGCCGGTAAAAATCGGCGACGGTAGCGTTCCGTTCCAAAAACGGATACGGTTTTACATGAAATACGACGCGCTCCGCAAGACCGAAGCACAGCAAAGTACACGCCAAATATATGTCGGCAAACAGTTCCGGCCCGCTGTCCGCACACACAATATCAATTCGCGCAGTCCGATCGTTCCGCCGCACGAGGTAATCGAGCGCCGCAGCCGATTCGTCGCACAGCAACACCGCGTTGCACTCCGTAAAAAAAAGATGCCACGCGTCAAACGCCGCATGACTGCCGCTCCCGGACGCAGCGGATAAACTGCCGTAAGTCCGCTTTAATAGAAATAACTCGTGTAAAATCCGGCGGAACGACTCTATCCGCCGGCAATAGGCAAGTTCTTTTTTTGCCGCAAAAAAATCGAACCGATTGCAGCCGTACTCGCGCAGTTCGAGCAGCAGATGGTGAAAATAAAATTCAGCAAGCAAAAACGGCGCTTTATGAAAAAAGACACCGAGCGGAAGCCCCGCATACGGCCTGAGTTTTGCTTCAAACAGCGCCTGCGATTCGGCGGTTAAAACGGTATGCTGAAACACGCCGGAAACGATCGTTTCACGAAGCAGACGTCCGTAATCACCGCCGCAGCATTCGCTGTAAATCAGCGGAAAACGGGTATCAACCGTTCTTCCGGCAAAAGAATCCGGTTCACTTGCGGACAACCTCCCGTAACAGGAAACACTCATAACACGCTCTCCTACTCTGCGGATATTTTTAAAATCTTATTACGAAAAACCGTTTCGCAGTATCGTTTAAATGATGATCCATACCATAGACAGACGGACGGAACACTTATAATATGGCGTATTTTTTACGGAATTTGACCTGTTCGGAAAACATATCGTATCGGCCCGATTCATCGTTAACGCTTTTCACGCAATATGCCGATATAAGAAAATATGAAAAGAGTCGAGTTCGCAATATGCGCGCTGCTGTTCGCAGGCTCAGCGGCAGTTTGTTCAGCCGGGGACCTGCACCTCGGAACGGAAGATCTCCGCATCGAGCGGGAAACGGATGTTCCAGCCGGAACGGCGCCGGGATTTCATCTTTATATCCGCAAAAAACCCGATATAAATTCCGTACTGCTGACTGAAACCACAAAAGATCCGACCGGAACGGAAGCGAACTACGCTTTTCGGGCAAAAACGCTGAATCCGATAAACGGAAACGAACTGCGTATGCTGAACGGAGCGCCGCTCACTTCCCAATACGCAAAATACAGCATCATCGACTCAACTCCGGAACCGGACGCGGAATTCGGGCAGGCGTTCCATTTATATATTCCGTCTGAAATCGAATTCGGCTATCCCTGGACTCGGAACGGAACCGTTAAAATTGCGCGCGGAACGTTTATCAACATACGCGCATTCGGCGCCCGATACGGAGACTATACGGACGGATTTGCCGATAATCCGTTTATGTTCGATTTGGGACAGCCCAAAAAGGCCGAAAACACACCGGCAGAAAAAACGGAAAATAAAGTCGTTTTAACTGAAAAATACAGTCCCGAAGCGGCCGCGTCTTTTTCCGATATCGCACGCTTTGCCGGCGGCAGTGTCACCTATTCGGACGGTCCGGAAACGATCGTCGACGACATTATGCGTTCGCTGGCCTCGATAAATCCCAAAGAAACGGTCGACGTCGTATTCGCACTGGATACGACCGGCAGCATGAAAGACGATATCCAGCAGCTGCGCAGCGAACTGATTCCGCAGCTCACCGAGACGCTCGCCGATTTCGGCAGTCTCAGACTCGGTCTGCTGTTATACCGGGATTACGGAGACAATTACCGCACGGACGGACTGCCGGTAAAATATTTTCCGTTCACGCAGGATATCGGGCAGTTCATGAAAGCACTCAATTCGTTTACGATATACGGAACCGAAGGCGGAGACGTTCCCGAAGCAGTGTACGAAGCGCTGTACGCCTCGATGGATTTTTATCCGTGGAATCCTGCAGCGCAGCGGAAAATCATTCTTATCGGCGACGCGGAAGCACATCCCGTTCCGCGCGGAACAAAAAAGTACACGCGCGAACTGGTTGAAGCGACGGCGCTCGCACGCGATATCGTGATCGACGCAGTCATTACGCCGGACGGAAAAACGGCCCGCGACAGAAAATAAAAAACGCTCCCTGCGCCGGATATTCGTCCGGTTTCGGGAGCGCACGATGCGTGCCGGCATTTATTTTATCCGGCGACGATTTATCCTAAAATATATTACTCGGCAGATTCAGCGGCGGCAGGCTCGGCAGCGACAGACTCGGTTGCCGACTGCTCGCTCTCCGGCGGCGCAGCTTTTTCAAGCATATGTTCCGGCGCTTTTGCCAAATCGATCAGTACCAGCTTTTTATACGCAGCAGACAAATAACCCGATTCGTCGCTCTCGTAATAAGAGAGGATCCGGTTCAGCATGGGAACCGCTTCTTCCCACTTACCCTGCTTGACTTTCAAATGCGCGATCTCGAATTCCGCCTCAACGAGCAGATTTATGTCGTTGCCGTACCGTTTGATGATCGTTTCATAATAAACTTCCGCAGCCTTGATGTTTCCCGCGTCAAAACTGGACTGCGCAAGCTGAACCAATTCTTCGGCGGAAAGATCTTCGGGAATCGTTTTGGGAACGGAATAACACCCGCCCATAACGGCCGCCGCACAAAGGCAAAATACCGTGATAAAAAAACGTGTCTGTTTCATGCGCAAAGTGTAGCACACGCGGCACGTCGTGGCAAGAGCGCACCGGGCGCGGACATCGTTCGCAGTGATGCGGATCTTTGGCCGCGTGTAACGCCGCGTATGCCGGAAGCTATGTGTTAGTTTCTGAAAGCGTTTCTTCTATTACTTTTATCATTTTGAGCGTCAGGCGTTTTTTGAGAGCAGCGAGTTCCTGCCTTGAAACGCCGGCGGAAGTATCGCTGTACTGAACAAAAAAGGATGCAGCGGGAACATCGAATAGTTCGCTGAGTTTTTCTATGAGATCAAGAGACATACCTCTCTGGCCTGATTCAATCATTGTCAGAAACGGAGCGGTTACACCGAGATTCTCTGCTACATATGCCTGAGTCCATCCGTACTCGCGCCGCAATCGCCGTATATTATCTCCTACAATTATTTTTAATTTTTCCATACTATAATTATAACTTTGAGTTGTTGTTGACTTTTACTTTATGTGATGTTATGATAACTTTAAGTTACTATTTGATAACATAAGAGAGAAAATGAATCTTTTGACACGTTACGCAATTCTTGCCGGCTCGTCCGCACAAGCGGGATTTCAGCAGAAATCACTTTGCAACATATACGATTTTCTCAAAAGTACCGCCGGCGGCACGGGAGTTTCAACCGAATGCGGCTCATTTCAAATTGACGGCACTTGAAGCGGCCGGCAAATAGTGCGGCGCTTTTTATCCGCACCGGGCGATCCTTGACGCCGCACCGGCGGAACGAAAGGGACACGTTACGTGTGACGGACTTTTTTGCCGGGACGCTTTCGCGTGAAATTTCATAAAACCTAAACCCGTTCTCTGTCAAGTGCGTTCTTTGCGGCGCGTGTAATTTCAAGAAGGATTCTGGATTGCCGCTCGTCGCTTGCCGAAAAAAGTTCATCGATTTCCGATAATTTTGAGGTGGCACGATCCCCGTTCAGAAGCAGATCTGCGGAAATCTGAAGTGCGTCGGCAATTTTAACAAAGACGCCGAGACTCAGTTTTGTTCCTCCCGTTTCGATGTGGCTCATGTGCGTAGTCGAAACGCCTACCGCATCCGCAAGCTCTTCCTGAGATATATTGCTTTCCCAACGATATTTTTTTATCCGCCTGCCTATAGCGGCATAATCAATTTCTTTGCCTATGCAATTCATTTCACTTGAATTATATAGGCAAGTATGATACATTTTAATAAACTATATAGGCAAACTTGCCTATATAGTTAAAATACAGATAAAGGATACGGAATCTTTTGACACGTTACGCAATTCTTGCCGGCTCGTCCGCACAAGCGGGATTTCAGCAGAAATCGCTTTGCAACATATACGATTTTCTCAAAAGTACCGCCGGCGGTTTTTGGTTTGACAGGGAGATTCTCATTCTGCCTGAAGGCGTCAGCGTTCCCCTGTTGAAATTCATTCTGCGGCGCGTTGCTGAAAGCGGAACCGATTTTCTTTTTCTGTATTTCTGCGGAAACCAAGCTGACGAGCGAACCCGCGGCGGCTTCACCGTCGGCGGCACGGAGATTAAGTACAATTATATAGAAGAAATATGTCCGCATCAGATTACGGTTTTCGACGCGTGCGCCGCGCTCATTCCGATGGATGATGACTGCGCGGCAGAATGTACCGCTGATTTTGCGGACAAACGACAGTCCGCGGCGGCTAGAATTTTAAGCGACGAAGCGTTTTGTTCGCTGAACGGCGGATTGCGGCTGAACGGCTGCGGAGACGGCGCCCAGCCAGTGCTGGGTGCGGACGGGAGCGGAGTATACACCGCGGCATTAGTGGAGGCGCTTTGTTCGGCTGACACGCTGCTCGACTTTACGGCAGCGGACAGAAACGCGCGCTTTGCGTGCGCCGTGGCACGGGAAATCGGAAATCATACGACACAGCCTGCCGGTTCGGAAAAATCCGGCGGAGTATCGAGCAAAATCAAACCGGCACGTTGCCGCAAATCGGAGAGCGTGCGGATATGAGCGGAAAGAGTATTCAAAATAAAAGACAATTTTTTGCAGTTTCCGATGTTCCGTGTGAAAATGCATTCCAGTTTCTTCGTTTTGCATGCTGCATGATAGTGATTTACGAACACGCAGTAATGCTAACGGAAAATCCTTTTCCTTGTCTGAACTTGCGCGGAATTGCGGTAAAGATATTTTTTATTCTAAGCGGATTCTGGGTAACGCGCTCTTTTTTGCAAAGTTCCACGATAAGCACTTATGCACTTAAACGGGTACGGAAAATCTTTCCTCAGTACGCGGCAACAGTCATTCTGTGTGCAGTACTGCTCTTCCCGTTTTCAAACCTCGGTATGCGCGAATATTTTTTGAATGCAGATTTTTTCAAGTATCTGGCGGCAAATCTTTTAACGCTCAATTTTCTTTGTCCGACGCTTCCCGGAGTTTTTGGGGGAATGATTTTGGACGGAAGCGTGAACGGTTCGCTTTGGACTATCAAAGTTGAAATCGGCTTTTATATTGCGCTGCCTTTCATTGTCTTTCTGATAAAAAAGATAATCAGTCTATCAAGCAATACGTCAGAAAGGTATGGGGGGGGGGCATAAACGTGCAACACTGCTTGTATTATGCATACTCTATACATTTTCCGCTTTATATGAGGTGCTTATGCCGCATATAACATCCCGGATGAATCTTCCTTCCGCCTTAAACAATCAACTGCCGGCATTTCTTTCATATTTTGCAAGCGGAATGGCGTTCGTGTTTTTCTGGAATGAACTTTTCTCTCGGCTTGCATATCTTGTACTTCCTTGTACGGCGATTCTTGTAGTGTGTTCTGCGGTATCCGTTCCGTTCGCGACGGCGTTCGCCGTTCCGTTCTGCCTCACGGTTACGGTTATGTTTTTTGCATTCACGTTAAAGCCGTTTTTTTCCGTGGGAAAGAACGCCGATTTTTCATACGGAATGTATCTCGTACATTATCCGCTTGTGATGTGTTTTACCGCCCTCGGACTTTTTGAACGTTTTTGGATATTCGCACTGTTCGCAGTTTTAGGCACATCATTTTTATGTGCATACCTGTTGGAAATTTTTCATAAAAAATGCATGGAACTTTGGAACAGCAAAGAGGTGCGGATATGAGCGGAAACAAATTAACGGCGTCGGTTGTCCTGTACGATACGCCGCACGCTCAGATTGAGTCGGTAATGAAATCGGTACTCGATTCAAGGCGTGTGGAACGGCTGTACATCATCGACAATTCTCCGAACGACAAGTGGCGTATTCTTGAAAAAAAGTATCCGTTTATCCGCTATATTCACAACGAGAATCTTGGATACGGCGCAAGCCATAATCTTGCCATGCAGGAAGCGATTGAGGACGGAAGCGTCTACCACGTCGTTTTGAACCCCGACATACGCTTTAATGCGGAAGTACTGCCTTTTCTTGTTGATTTTATGGAGCAAAATCATGATGCGGCGTACGTGCTTCCGAAAGTAATCTTTCCGGATGGAGAACTGCAATATCTGTGCAAGCTGCTTCCGACACCCGGTGATTTGATATTCCGCCGGTTCGTGCCGTCCGCAGGATTTCTCAAAAAATGGAAGGAACGCAAGGACGCGCGATACTGTCTCAAGAATTCCGGCTACCACTCTGTGATGAATCCGCCGTGCCTTTCCGGCTGCTTTATGTTTATGCGGCTTTCAGTCCTTGCGGAAAACGATATTTTCTTTGACGACCGCTTTTTTATGTACTTTGAGGATTTCGACTTAATCCGCCGCTTGCACCGTGTCGCAAAGACGCTGTACTGCCCTGACGTTTCAATCGTTCACGACCACGAGAAGGCTTCGTATAAAAACAAAAAAATGCTCGCCGCGCACATTAAAAGCGCCGTACGCTACTTCAACAAGTACGGCTGGTGGTTCGACCGCGAGCGGCGAGAGATGAATAAGCGGGTGTTGAGGGAGATAGAGTAATGAGTAAAAAGAATAAAAATTCACTTATAACAATCGTAGTTCCAATATATAATTCCGAATTGCATATTCATGATTGTATCACATCTATACAGTCCCAATCATACGATAATATTGAAATTATTCTTGTTGATGATGGTTCTCTGGATAAATGTCCAGAGATTTGTGATTTTTACGCTAATAAAGATTCAAGAATTCATGTAGTTCATAAAAACAACGAGGGATCATATCAGGCTCGAAAAACCGGTTTACAAAATGCATCGGGAGAATACATTGCATTTATTGATAGCGATGATTGGATCGCAGTAAACTATATAGAAGAGTTATATAGAACAATTAAGAATAGCGATGCTGATATAGCCAGTTGCGATGCGTTTTTTGTTCATGGCAAAAAAAAACGAGTGAAAAAAGAAGTTCCTGCAAAAACTGGATTAGATACAATTTATAAGATTCTCGAAGGCTCTCTCGATGGTTACACCTGGTTAAAGTTAATACGAACAAATCTTTTAAGGCAAAATAATTTTTTCGATATTGGTAAGATTTCTTTATGGGAAGATATCTTGTTTTCCTTAGAAGCATATTACTTTTCTAATAAAATAGCCTATGTTTCAAAGCCTCTATATTATTATCGCTTTAATTATCAATCATTATGTAATCAGTTTTCTATAAAGTCAGCAACAGATATAATCGGTATCGTATGTAATGTGGAACTTTTTTTAAAATCAAAAAAAATTTTCCATTTATTCGAGAAGAATTTTAATTTTTTAAAAGCTCGAGCAAAAACGCTCATTTTAATCCAAGTAAGAAAGATGGAACGTAAAAATTTTATTGGTTTATTTCCAGAATCAAACCAGTATATCTACTCTCTATTCACTATTCCTTTTTACAATCGCTTAGAAGCATATTGTTACTTAAATGGGCTGTCTTTTGTCGGGGATTTATTAAAAGTGTTAAAGAAATTTCTCCACAGGATGAGAGAGAAAATATAGATGTCCTCTATTACAAATAATCGCCTTATCTTAAAAAATACTCTCATGCTTTATATGCGGCAGATTCTTGTTCTTTTTGTCGGATTATATACTTCTCGTATAGTATTAAAAGCATTGGGTGTTGTTGATTTCGGCATATTCAACGTTGTGGCTGGAGTGGTTACAATGCTCGGATTTTTGAGTAATGCAATGACAACCGCATGTCAGAGGTATTTTTCTTTTGATATTGGTAAAGGAGATGAGCGGCATTTAAAGAATACCTATGATACTAGTTTTGTTATTTACTTGATAATGGCACTGTTCATCGTAGTCATTTGTGAAACGATAGGTTTATGGTTTGTAAATAACAGACTTGTTATTCCTGCAGAACGTTTGGCAGCAAGTCGTTGTGTTTTGCACCTTTCGCTGCTTACCTTCGTTATCACTATTATGTCAACACCGTTTACTGCAATCATCACTGCATATGAGGATATGTCAATTTATGCTTGGATGAGCATATTTGAATGTGCTTTGAAACTGACTCTTGTTTTTCTTATGGCTCATAATACTCGTTTTGACAATATGATTCTGTATGGTATTATTTTTGTTTTCGTAGCACTATGTAATTTTATAATATATCAAATTGTTTGTATAAAAAAATATGTTGTTTGCAAAATCCGTTTTTTCTGTGACTTTTCACTTATAAAAGAATTGCTTCAATATGTTGCATGGAATATGCTTACAGGTATTTCAGGTGCTTTATATAATCAGGGACTGAATATGGTTCTCAACATATTTTGCGGTCCTGTCGTGAATAGTGCAAGAGCGATTGCTTCTCAGGTGAACGGAGCTGTTACGACTTTTGCCGGTAGATTTTCTTCTGCTTTACAACCTCAGCTGATAAAAAATTATGCAGTAAAAGCTTATGATGATTTATATGCACAATTATGGCGCGGAATAAAACTTACTTATGCCCTTATGTTCGTATTTCTGTTACCGCTTAGTCTTGAAATCCTGTTTGTGCTGAAAATATGGCTGAGCACTTACCCGGATTATACACCGATCTTTACGGTATTAACTTTGATTGCGACATGTATAGAGGTTACGACTTATTCTTTAGACATACTTGCACAGGCGACAGGAAAAATCCGCTTGTACCAAAGTATTGTGAGTCTGCTTACTTTCTGCAATGTGCCGTTTTCAATTCTTGCCTTATATGCCGGTTTTCCTCCATATATAATCATATGTATTTATATCATTTGTCTATTTATCTCTATTCTTTTTCGTCTTTTTATGCTTCAAAAATTGGCAGCTAATTTTCTAATATCTACTTTCATAAAAAAGGTAGTTTTTCCTTTGGTGTTATTTACTTTACTATCCTTTCCAATTCCGTATGCAGTCCAGAAATTGATTGATATACAAATAGTTCAGTTTTTTTCAGTTGTCTGTGCGTCGGTGATTTGGGTCGGAGTTCTTGCTACCTTACTGTTACTAGAAAAAAATGAGCGGGAAAAATTGCTATTCCTTATAAAACAAAAAATATTCCCCAAAAGGAGCTAAGCCGTGAATGAAAATGTTGCAATTGTCATACTGAATTACAATACTTTTGAAGATACGGTAGAATGTGTGAATTCTATTCGCAAACAGGATTATCCAAAAGATCTTATTCATATTGTTATTGTTGATAATAAGTCTACGGATAATTCAGCAAATTTGTTAAAAAAAACACTTTCGGGACAAAATATACATTTTTTACAAAGCAAGAAAAACTTGGGTTTTGCCAATGGCAATAATTTAGGAATTTTGTATGCTCGTGAAGTTCTGCATACAGACTATGTGTATCTGGTAAATAGTGATATAGAATTTTTTGATGAAAATGTACTTTCAGAAACATTTGATGCTGTTGAACCCAATATTGCTGTTGTTGCTCCTGAAATAATTAACTCAAAAAATGAACCTGCATACCTTTCTCGTTTGACAGTTCCTACGGTTGCAGAGCAGAAAAAAGAATATTTTAAGCGGAAACTATATTTGACAATTGTGAAGCATAATTTTCTGAATGCAATTTATTCAAAATTCAAGAAAACAAGAAATTTGTATGTTCCACCTGTCTATGATGGAAAAGCAAGTCGTCAACCAGAAATTTCAAATGATATATGGCTGCCAGGCTGCGGATTTTTATTAACTCCCTACTATTTTAGCCATTACAAAATGCTTTATCCATATACATTTATGTATTATGAAGAATCTATACTTTCTGTTTTATGCAGACTGGGGGGGGGGGTAAAATTAAAGTTTTTCAACACATCGCGGCTGCTTCATAAAGATGGAAAATCAACAGATACGCTTTGCAAGAAGACAGAGCAAGTTTCACTTGCAAAGCTGGAAATGTTTTGTCATGGAAGTAAAATTTTGCTTGATGTTATGAAACTTTCATATCAGAAAATTCAGAAACGCATAGATAAATATCCGCTTTCTTTAGAAAAGGACTGTTCATTTACAGGAGTTTTAAAATGAGAAGAACAATAACAGCTCATACGATGGTAAAAAATGAGGACAGATTCATTTGGTTTGCTATCATGTCTGTAATTGATTATGTGGACAAAATGATTATTTTCGATACCGGTTCTACGGATAATACTGTCGCAATAATACAGAGTATCATTGGATCAGGCTATGAGGATAAAATTATTTTTGAAGAAAAAGGCGATGTTGACCGCACTCGACTTGGTGTATTGCGACAGGAAATGCTTGAAAAAACTGAGACTGATTATTTTATGATTTTGGATGGCGATGAAATCTGGTGGAAAGATTCTATCGAAGAACTCATAGCAATTGCAAATTCAGCAGAAGAACCGTTATTAGTCGCTCAGCATTACATAAATTGTGCAAAGGACATTTTTCATTACCGAAAACCAGGAAGGGATGTTTTTGCTTTTCTAGATAAAAATGAGGCATCAACAATCCGATTGTATTCAACGAAAATACCCGGCATTCATTGCGGCGGCTATTACGGAATAGAAGGATTTTTTGACGGCGACAACAATGAAGTTCAGTGCGGTAAATATCAGATTTCATGGCAAAAAGAAAAGTATTTTCATACATCATATATTCAGCGCTCGTCAAATCAAAACAAAGATTTAAAGGCTTTCTCTCGGATGAGCAAACTTTTTATGTCTTATGATTATAAATTCCCAAAAAACTACAAATTTCCCGAAGTTTTCTATGAAACTTATCCGGCGCTTGTCTGTTCTCCATTCAAAAGAAATATCTTTTCATTAAGAACATTTGGGTATTTTCTGCTTGATACCCTGCGTTTGCGCCTGATTATAAATTTATTCAGAAAGAATCAATATCAGGAGGGGAAATAATGCAGAAAATTTGTTTGGTTACATGCGGCGATTTGCCAGTCCCTGCAGTTCAGGGAGGGGCTGTTGAAACTCTTTTGCAGCTTCTTGCGGAAGAAAATGAACGGCAACTAAAGTGTGAATTTGTTATTATATCTCGCTTGTATGAAAAGGCTTTTGAAGAAAGTAAAAAATACAGGCATACACAGTTTTTATATAATCGTGCAGATACGTGGCTTGAGCAAAAATTGCAGTTTATTTCTCGTACTGCAAACAAATTGTGCAAAATACTTTTTAGAACAGAAATACCGGTTTATTCTGCGTGGTATAAGCGCTCTTATAAACTCGCAGTTGCCTGTAAACCTGATTTTGTTGTCTTTGAGGGCGGGAATATGCCCGCTTCGTTTTCTGTATTCAATAAAACTTTTACACAGGACAGATTGGCTATTCATTTGCATGGAAATTGGTTTCCGTCACCGTTTGTATCCCGTCTGTTTGGTCGTGTTATCAGTGTAAGTAAATTTGTGAATGATGAATATCTTTCTTCCTGTACAAACAAAGATATTAAACCGTTTGTAGTACTGAATACAGTAAATCAGTCAGCCTTTAGAAGTAAAATCTCGGCAGACGAACGAAACGTGATTCGGCGTAAATACGGATTTACAGATTCTGATTTTGTCATTGTATTTTGCGGACGGATTTGTGCAGAGAAAGGTGTGCATGAACTGGAAAAAGCCGTATTGAATGCAGAAAAAAATGTAAAGCTTTTGATCATCGGAAGCCCCCAATATGCAAACGGAACAACGTCATCGTATTTAAAGGAAGCCATGCGCCTTGGTCAGATTGAGGCAGGACGCATTGTTTTTACAGGATTCGTTCATAATAAAGAGGTATATAAACTTTACAAGTCTTGTGAATGCATGGCTCTTCCCAGTTTATGGGAAGAGCCATGCGCCTTGGTACAGATTGAGAGCATGACAGCAGGGATGCCGTTAGTTGTTACCCGTTCAGGCGGTATTCCAGAATATGTAACAGAAAAATGCGCAATAATTTTGGAACGTGATGAACAATTGGTATCAAATATGACTGAAACGTTTAATAAACTTTGCCATTCGCCGGAAGATTGTTTGTCAATGTCAAAAGCAAGTCTTGAACGTGCAAGAGAATTTTCATTGGAACGGTTTTACGCTTCTTTTTTGGAGTGTTTTTCATGAATACGTATGTAATAAATCTACCTCGTGATGCAGAACGAAAAAGATATATGCAGAAAATTCTGCAGGAACAGAACTTCAAAAACGTTGTTTTTGTTGAGGCTGTCTATGGAAAATCTCTTTCTGCGCAAGAAAAAGAACGGCTTTTTGACAGCGCTGCATTTACAAAAAAATATGCAAAACTCCCGAATGATGCACAGATTGGCTGCACATTAAGCCATCGAAAATGCTATGAGGAATTTTTACAGTCAGGAGAAAAATCTTGTCTTATTCTTGAAGATGATATTGCACCAAAGTCAGAAATGATGCCCGTCGTAAAGAAAATACAACAGTTCCTTGAATCTAAAGAAGAACCGGCAATCGTCTTGCTTTCGGGATGGTTTTGGTATACAAAAAAAGAATTTTTTGCCGGTAATGCACTAGGAAGCCTGTATTCAGGCTTCCTCGCTCATTCATATATGCTGAATGCGAGAGGTGCAGAGTTGTTGCTTGCGCAAAAACCGTATTATGTTGCAGATGATTGGTACGAATTTAGAAAAAACTTTGGAATCAAGATGTATGGTCTGCTGTCTCACATTATAAATCAGCAATGGAATGGAAACTTTAAAAGCAACACGGACAGTCTTTCCATAAAATATGAGAAAGGGTTTATTTGTGCAAAACTTGCACTGCGTTTTAAAGGTCTTGCTCAAAAAATGCTTGCTTTAATAGGACATTATGAAGGAGTGGAGTGATGGAAATATATATATTTGTCTGTATGACATTGATGATTCCTGCTCTTTTTTCTTATCCAAAGCAGATTTCTTTCAACGTAATGATGTTTCTTTTTATTCCTTTATTTCTTTTATCTGCTATGCGCTATGACATCGGACGTGATTATGATTCCTATATGATAATTTTTAATAATCCGGAGAAAATGCAAGTTCATGAAAAAGGATATATGCTGCTGAATAATTTAGCTATAAATTATGATCTCACTTTACAGGCTGTGATTATCATATATGCAATGTTTACTTCGATATTTGCCTTTCTTTTCATTTCAGAGAATTCTAAGAATAAGATACTTTCCCTATTTATTTTTTATACATATACGCCGTTTTATTTGCAGACTTTGAACACATTACGTCAGGGGCTTGCTATCTATATTTTTATGTATGCTACCCGATTTATCCGAGAAAGAAAACTTTTTAAATATTGTTTTTTTATATTAATGGCAGCATTTTTTGCACATAGTTCCGTTTTAGTAACATTACCGTTATATTTTTTATTGAACAGGAAATACAGGACAACAACAAAAATGGTTTTAGTCGGGATTTTTGTTGGTATGTCAAGCTTGATGCATTTGATTATAAAAGCAACTCCTTATGCTGTTTATCTTTTAGGAAGTTCGGGTGAAGGAAGTTTTTCACCTGTATTTATACTTGATGTGCTTTTATGTGTAGTGGTTGTACTTTTTATGGTAAATAATCATGAATATATTTTTTATAATATAGCTTTTTTAAGTATTTGCATTTTAAGTATGGGAATTGCATTGAATGATTCTCCTATATTTGTGGTTGTTTCAAGAATAAATGAGTTCTTTTTGCCTGGTTTGATTATTATGATTCCTTCTTTTATCCATAAGCAAAAAAAATATAAAGAGATAGGATATTATGCCTGCATTTTATGCTTTTTTTGCGTATTTTATTTTTCAATACTTATGAATGGTGTAGAGAATCAGCTTGTTCCTTATAAAACATTTTTTGGTGTTTATCATACTGGTATTTTTTTTGATATTTCTATGATAGTGATTGCGGGCATGTTTTCATTGTTTTTATTAAAAATTACCGATAGTTTGCAGAAAAATAAAATTGGAAACTTTTTTATTTGAATTATTAGGAGCGATTCTTTAATGACCATCCTCTTCATCACCGCTTTTCCACCAAATCAAAAAACTGCCGGGCAGGACTATACTCGCCGGCTTCTGAATGATTTGACAGAGAAAGGGCATTCCGTTTCTCTTATATACGCAGACTATCCCGGTCATTCAATCGAGCTTGATAACAGAGTAAACGTCATTTCCGTTATACACCCGGACTTCAGAAATTGCCTTTTTCATCTTCGGCTTCATCCGTTCTATACACGGCGGTTTAATAGCAAAACGCTTGAATGTATAAAATCACGGTCTGCGCATTTTGACCTGTTGTATTTTGATTTTTCTCAGATTCACGTTTATTCGCTCTTTGTAAACCATCCGAACAAAGTCCTGATGTGTCACGATGTCATCTGTCAAAAATTTAGCAGGAAGGGAAAAGTTCAGCTTCCGTGGATAAAGCGTTGCGAAAAGAAGTTGCTTTCAACTGCAAATAAAATCGTTACGTTCAGTAAGAAAGATTCCAATGTGATAAAATGTGAATATGGACTTGATTCTGTTCCTGTGAATTTCTATCTGAAAAACGGACAGTTTGATTATTGTTCCTCAAAAATAACGATATATGAAAATACGTTCTGTTTTTACGGTGCCTGGAACCGCGCGGAAAATACAGAATGTCTGGAATGGTTCTTTTCTGAAGTGTATCCGAACGTCAGAGGTAATATTGAGTATGTGGTAATCGGCGGAGGAATGAGTAAGTCATTGAAAAATTGGCTTTGCGCTTATAAAAATGTAAAATGTCTTGGATTTGTTGATAATCCTGTGGTTGAGATTGCAAAGTGTCAGGCTTTGATTGCTCCGCTTCACAAGGGGGCTGGTGTAAAGGTAAAAGTCATAGATGCTCTTTCCTGCGGATGTTCTGTCATCGGAACGGATATTGCATTTGAAGGTATTGAGGATAATTCCGAAAACAAACTGTTTTATGTTGCGGATCTGCCGGGAGAGTATGCCGATTTATTGAATCAATGGAAAACAGTTTCCGCTGAGAACAAGCAGGCGGTGGCGGATGAATTTTTCTTACGATACAACAAGAATCATTTTACCGATTTAATAGAATCCAAGAAGAAAGCAGATTCATTATCCTAGAAATAAGCTTAGAATGTTGGCCGTAAGATTTAAGCGTCACGGCCGTAAGGTTTGAGAGCCACGGCCGTAAGGTTTGAGAGCCACGGCCGTAAGGTTTGAGCGTCAAAACAGTAAGGTTTGAGCGTCAAAACAGTAAGGTTTGAGCGTCAAAACAGTAAGGTTTGAGCGTCAAAACAGTAAGGTTTGAGCGTCAAAACAGTAGGATTTGAACGTGAAAACAGTAAGGTTTGAACGTGAAAACAGTACGTCGATACAATTTTCCGGCACAACGTAATGCGCTTGTCCTTTATTTCCGATTTTAATTGCTTGATTACCTGGTACGTGTCAAAAATACTTTTGTATCCGGTTTTGTCGAGAAGTTTTATAATGCGGGTGCCCTGCCGGTTCCGATACGTACTATGCAAAATGACGGGAAAGCGTTAAAATAAAAACGCTATGCAAAAACGGCTTTCACAATTGCTCACCGGGTTTCAGCACGAAACGGCTGGCGGATCCTCGGATCCGATAATTACGGATATATGTTTCGATTCACGGGCGGTACGCGCGGGATCTTTGTTTTTCGCGCTGCCGGGAACGCACGTTCACGGCAACGCTTTTATAGCGAAAGCAATCGCACGAGGCGCGGCGGCAATCGTCTATCAGGATGATTTGCCCGAAGACGCACTGCGCGCCGCCGAAGAAAGGAACAACGAAGCGGAAGCACCGGTACTCGTCCGGGTACGGGACGCGCGGTTCGCCATGTCGCCCGCTGCGGACGCTTTTTACGATTCACCGTCGGAAAAACTCGCCGTTATCGGCGTAACCGGTACGGAAGGCAAAAGTTCAACCGTATCGTTTATCTGGCAGCTGCTCGGACTCTGCGGCAAAAAAGCGGGATTCATTTCCACCGTGCAGTACTCGCTCGGAGACGACGCGATAGCCAATCCCGAACATCAGACGACGCCGGAAGCACCCATCGTGCAGCGGCAGCTCTACGAAATGGTGCAAAACGGATGCGAGTACGCCGTCGTGGAGTCTTCTTCCCACGGCCTGTCCCGTAAAACGAACCGGCTCGGAGACGTCCGCTTCGACGCGGGCGTATTCATGAACGTTACGCACGAACATCTGGAATTTCACGGTACGCACGAACAATATAAAAGCGACAAGGCGAATCTGTTCCGCGCGCTCGACGCGCACGATCATCTGAAAACGATCGGCGGCACACGGCGCAGGGTTCCCGCGTTCGGCGTCGTCAATCTTGAAGACCCCGCCGCCGCTTATTTCAACGACGCCACGGAGAAAACCGTCTACGGGTTTACCACCGGCGGAGCGGCAGGCAAAAACGCGGATATTCCGCTGCCTGAAATTCCTGCCGAAATTCCCCGCTTTTCCGCAGACCGCGTTGCGGCAAAATCGGACGGAATCGCTTTTACCGCAAACGTTCCGCCCTCGGACACGATTCGGGCCACCGCACCCGACCCGGTCGCCGTAACAGCGCCGCTCCCCGGCGCGTTCAACGTATATAACGTACTCGCCTCGCTCATCACGGTGAGCACGATAACCGGCATTCCGTTTGCACGCGTTGCCGAAAAATGCCCGCAGCTGCAGCCGGTAAAAGGCCGCATGACCGTCATCGACAAAGGACAGCCCTTTGAAGTGATCGTGGATTACGCGCACACGCCGTCTTCGTTCGAGACCATTTTTCCGCCGCTCCGTAAACGCGCCCGGAACCGCATTATCGTACTGTTCGGCTCAGGCGGCGAACGCGACACCAAAAAACGCCCGGAACAAGGCCGCATCGCCGCACGCTGGTGCGACGTCGTCATTCTTGCCGACGAAGACCCGCGCGCAGAAGATCCGGCGGCGCTGCTCGAGATGATTGCGGCGGGCTGCCGCAGTGCGGGCAAAACCGAAGGAAACGGACTGTACGTCGTTCCGCCGCGCCCGCAAGCCATCCGCAAAGCGTTTGCCCTCGCCGCTGAAGGCGACATCGTTTTGCTGCTCGGAAAAGCTCACGAAAATTCAATTATATATAAAGATTACACCATGCCCTACGATGAAATCGCCGAAGCGGAAAAAGCGCTTGCCGAAGCGGGCTTCACCGGCAGGACGGGCGGAGGTTCAGTGTGAAAATTGCAGTCATATACGGCGGAAAATCGGGTGAACACGAAGTGTCTCTCGTTTCCGCCGCGTCGATCGTGCGGAACATAAATACCGCGAAACACGATATCATTCTGATCGGTATAGCCAAATCGGGAAAATGGTTTCTTCAGAATGAAACCGAATGCGAACGGGTACGCGCCGACGCGCACGCCGCGTTAACCGTTGCCGAAGATGCCGACGCGCTTGTCAGCATCGTGCCCGGAGGCGGCACGGAAGGGCTGCGCACTAAGAAAGGCACGCTGCCGGTCGACGTCGTGTTTTCGGTACTGCACGGCACGTACGGTGAAGACGGAACCATTCAGGGCCTGCTCGACATGACCGGCATTCCGTATACCGGATGCAGCACCGCTTCCAGCGCGCTGACGATGGACAAGGAAAAAACCAAGCAGATTTGGCGTGAATCCCGGCTGCCGGTGCTGCCGCACGTCTGTCTTAAACAGCGCGACCGTGTGAACGGAAACGGCGAATCGCTGCAGAAACTGATGCGGCAGGCCGAAACGGAATTCGGCTATCCGCTGTTCGTAAAACCGTGCGGAACCGGCAGTTCTGTCGGCGCCTCCAAAGTGTCAAAAGAAACGGAACTTGAAGCCGCCGTTGCCGAAGCGTTCCGCTGGGACGACAAAATTCTTATCGAACCGGCTATAGACGCGCGCGAAATCGAATGTTCGGTTACCGGCAACAGCGTCAGCGGCGGTGAAGTAACCGCCTATACGCCGGGAGAAATAAAACCTTCGCACACGTTCTACGACTACGACGCAAAATATACCGATCCGAACGGAGCCAAACTGTGCATTCCGGCGGATCTGTCGGCGGAACAGTTGGACGTCGTCAGGAAAACGGCAGTCAAAGCGTATGAAACGCTCGACTGCAGCGGACTTTCGCGCGTCGATTTCTTTATCGACCGCAAAACGGGAAATCTGTATCTGAACGAAATCAACACGATGCCCGGATTCACGTCGATCAGCATGTTTCCCAAAATGTGCGAAGCGGCGGGACTTTCTTACGCCGATTTGGTGGAATTGATCATCACCGAAGGTCTCGACCGCTATAAAGCGCGCCGCGCGCTTAAAACGAGCAGGAACTGAAACATGGCTGAAAAACAGCGTGAGACGGAACCGCATGAATATCCGGCAGGATGCGCGTTCAAATCGCTTCAAGACATCGCGGGAAAACGCGTCACCGTTATGGGGCTCGGCCTGAACGGCGGCGGCGAAGCGTCCGTACGTTTTTTTCTGAAACACGGCGCGTACGTTACCGTTACCGATATGAAAACGCCCGCGCAGCTGCAGCCGACCATAGACGCGCTCACGCCCGAGTCGCTCGCCTATCCCGACAAACTGCGGTACGTTCTGGGCAAGCACGAAATTGCGGATTTTGCGGATGCCGACGTCGTCATAAAAAATCCGGGCGTCAAATTTGAAAACAACGCGTATCTGGCCGCGGCAAAATCGATAGAAACCGACGTGTCCGTTTTTCTGCGTTTTACGCAAGCGCCGATTATCGCCGTTACCGGCAGCAAAGGCAAATCTTCAACCGTAAGTGCGATTCATTACGGATTGTGTGCGGCCGGGTTTGAAGCGTTTTTGGGCGGCAACATTACCGTCAGCCCGCTCACCTTTCTCGATAAAACCGACGGAACGACTCCGGTCGTGCTCGAACTGTCAAGCTGGCAGCTCGCCGATTTGCGCGGACGGCGGCTGCTCAAACCGCACGTGGCCGTGCTCACGAAAATAGTTCCCGATCATCAGAATTGGTACGGCTCGATGGAAAAATACGTCGCCGATAAAAAACTGATTTACGCGGATCAGGACGCGTCGTGCTGGACGGTCTGCGCCGCGGACGACGAGTGGGGCGACGCGTTCGCTGCGGAAACGAACGGAACGGTACTGCGGTACGGCGGCGGAAAGCTGCCTGCAGCCGAATGCGGCGCCTGGATCGGAAAAAACGGAAAAGGATACGTCAGACTGCCCGCCGCGCGTTTTTCCGGCGGCCGATTCGCCGACGGCGAACCGCACGAAGTTCTGGATACGCTCGCCGTCCCCGGCAGCCATATGAAAACGAACGCGCTCAACGCAGCGCTCGTCATGTCTTTGCTGGGAGTAGCGCCGGAACAGACCGAAACGATCCTCGCGCGCTGGCCCGGCATTCAGCACCGGCTTGAATATTTTCACACATGGCAGCTCCCCGGCGCAAAAGGTCGTTCGGTAAAGTTTTACAACGATTCCGCCGCCACGGTTCCCGAAGCGGCCGCAGCGGCTTCACAGGCGTTCGGCAAGCCGGTGCATCTGCTCTGCGGCGGAACGGATAAAAACCTCGATTTTCTGCCGCTTGCCCGAACGCTCCGGTCACAGCCGCCGGCGTCCGTGTACGCGCTGGCCGGAACCGGAACGGACAAGCTGCTGCCGCTGCTCAAGGCGAGCGACATCCGGTACGAGGGACCGTTTGAATCACTCGCGCAGCTGCTCTCCGCGCTGAAACGCAATTTGCAGCAAACCGCCGCCTCCGGCACGGATCGGGAACAGATCGTCGTCTTTTCTCCCGGCGCGACGTCGTTCGGCATGTTCAGCAACGAATTCGATCGCGGCTGCCGGTTCAAAAACGCGGTCGCGGAACTGTTCGGCTGACGCGGGCAACCGCAGCAGCCGGCTGACGCGGCACAGTCTCAGTTTCCGTTTTTATCCGCCGCGTCGCGCGCATCGGAATCACGCAAATTCTGCGGCGCAGGCGCCCCTTCGGGCGAATGCGTACCGTGTTTCAAGTTATACAGATATCGTTTTATTTTCTGACTTGCCGTTTTTTCAAACTGCGCGACGGATTCCACTTTGCCGATTTTTGAAATCCGGTTTACCTTATTGTTTATGAAAAACTGGATTTCGGAAAGAATTTCTTCGCGCTTGTACAGCAAATCGCCTTTCAGTTCTTCAACCGCGTTGCTTACCGCCGCAGCGGCGTTTTCAACGGCAGTCTGCAGCACTTCGGGTAACGGCAGCAATCCCGGCTTTCCGGCGGCCGGTTTTCCGGCAGACGGCTGAGCGACACGTTTTTTTTCTTCCGCTTTCATTTTTTCTTCATCAAGCTGAACGAGCGCAACCAAGCCGTTGCCGTCTTCAACCACGAGCGACTCCGAAACCAGCGGATGCTGATTCAAAATGAATTCGATGTCTTCGGGATAAATATTTTCGCCGGACGCACCCAAAATCATGTTCTTCGAGCGGCCTTTCAGCGACAGCCACAAACGGCCTTTACGCTTTTCAAGCAAACCCAAATCGCCGGTTTTAAACCAGCCCGAACCGCAGCTGTCCGCGGCGGTCGTAAACGCCTGTTCCGTCAGCGCCTCGTCGCGATAGTAGCCGCGCATTACGTTCGGCCCGCACGCGATGACTTCACCGATTCCCGTACGGGGATCGGGATCCAAAATCCGCATCACGACCCCTTCCATCACCGGCCCGATAGTACCCGGAACCGTTTCTTTCGGACCGGAACCGGCAAGCAGCGGAGACGTTTCGGTCAGTCCGTAGCCGATCGCGTACGGAAAGCGCGCTTCTTTCATAAACCGCTCGACTTCGGGATCCACCTTCGCCCCGCCGATACCGAAAAACTTGATTTTACCGCCCATCGTTTTCTTCAGCTGTTTTCCGGCGGCTCGGTTCATCAGTATTCTGAATAACGGAATCGAGTACAATCGGGCGACGAGTTTTTTCGACGTAAAGGTCGGAACGATTTTGTTTTTGTAAATCTTTTCCATTATAAGCGGCACGCTCAGCACGACGGTCGGACGCACGAGCTTGAACGCGGGAAGCAGCGTCGAAACGGTCGGCGGTTTTTCAAGATAATAAACGCAGCTGCCGTTCAGTATCTGCATCGCGAATCCGATGGTAAACTCGTACACGTGCGACAGCGGCAAAAAAGACAGGCAGCGGTCGAGTTTGTTTACGCGGTGAATCGTCTGACACTGAATTGCCGTCCACACCAGATTCTTATGCGACAGTTCCACTCCTTTGGAGCGCCCCGTCGTTCCCGACGTATAGATGATCGAAGCCGTATCGGTTTCGGCAACCGGCACGTCGGGCAAGGGCGCGGCGCTCTCATCAGCCGCCTGAGCATTATCAGCCGCAGCGTGCTCCGCCGCAGCAGTTTCCGCCGGTGCGCGTCCGCCGCGAAGCACGCTGAAATCGTCCAATTTGATGACGACCGGCAGCAATTCCGGTGCGAGCGATTCTATGCGCGCATACAGGCGGTCGCTGACGAACATACCGTCTACTTCCGCGTGACGCAGGATCGCTTCAACCTCTCCGGCCGTAAAATCGGGTAAAAGAGGAACGGCGATGCCGCCGTTGTTGACGATCGCCAAATACGCGGCGCCCCAGTTCGGCATTCCGGAACTGAAAACGGCAAATTTCTGCTTGGGCGCGAAACCGTTCTTATACAGCAGCCGCGCCGCCCGTTCGACCCGCGCGTTCAATTCCCGGTACGTGATCGGAGTTCCGTGTACCATAGAAAGCGCGCTGCATTCGGAAAATTTCAAAAGCGTATTCCGGAACAGGGCCGGAAACGTGTATGTTCCTAAATCAGAAATCGTCTGCATAAGACCTCCTACGAAAAACCGGCAAAACTCTCCGTTAAAACAAGCGGCACCGACTTACAGTATACCGCACCTATATGAAGAAAGACAGCAAAATCGCTGTCTCTCTCCGTCGAGTATCTGATATGAAAACAAAATCCGGCTGCGGACGGTTACCGCCGCCGGAACTGCGTGTTATTTTTTCCAAGGATTTCTGCGGATAAAGGTTTCGCTGCGTTCGTATCCGACGGAAATGATATCCACCGGAGTTTCCGTAAACGATTCGATGAATTCCACGTATTCCCGGGCAGCTTTCGGCATTTTCTTATACGAGCGGCATTCTTTGAGCGACGCTTTCCAGCCGCTGAACTGCTGCAGCACCGGTTTGGCGCGATTGAGTTCTTCAATCGACGCGGGAAAATCCGTTACCAGTTTGCCGTCGATTTCATACGCGACGCACGCTTCTATTTCGTCAAGCGTATCGTAAATGTCCAAGTGCGTCAGCACCAGCCCGTCGATCGAGTTTGCCTGACACGCGTACCGCAGCGCAACCAGATCGAGGTAGCCGCAGCGGCGCGGCCGTCCGGTCGTAACGCCGTATTCGCGGCCCGTGTCGCGCACGAACTGGTACAGTTCGCTCTGATTCTGCTCGTCGAATTCGGTGGGCATGGGACCGTTGCCGACGCGCGTCGAATACGCTTTGAACACACCCAAAATCCGGTCGAGCGCGCGCGGACCGACGCCTGCTCCCGTTGCCGCTCCGGCGGAACACGACATGCCGGAAGAAACGTACGGGTACGTTCCCGAATCGAGGTCGAGCAGCGCGCCCTGCGCGCCTTCCATAAGCACGTTCGCTTCTCGGAGTTCGTGCATTTTAGCCGTGAGGTTCACGCGCATCGCAAGCAGCCGTTCCGTATACGGTGCAAGAAAATCGCGGTCTTCCGGTTCAAGTTCCGCCATTTTGTCGTTCCACTGCAGATCGGCAAGGCGGATGCCGTCGCGTTCGCTTTTCATGGAATACGTTGTGCCGATGCCGCGGCCGGTCGTTCCGATCGGTTTTTTGCGCTGCGCGTCGCGCGTTTTATCCATTTCACGGTAACGGGGAAGCACCAAATGAGCGCGTTCCGAAATGAACACGCGGCCTTCCCATTCGATTCCGCGTTCCTTGAGCATTGCCAATTCCGCAAACAACGCCTCGGGATCAATAACCATGCCGGTTCCCAAAAAGACAACTTTACCGGGATACAGGATTCCGGACGGAACCAGATGCAGCGCATACTGCTCGCCGTTAATGACGATCGTATGACCGGCGTTCGCACCGCCCGAATAGCGGACGATCGCGTCAGCGTCGTCGGCCAAAAAGTCTACGATTTTTCCCTTCCCCTCATCACCCCACTGGGCACCGATAACCACAACGTTCATAGTATAATCCTCCGGACAGAGCCTGCGCAAGAGACGCCGGTTTTCCGACTGTCCCAAACATTTCTACTATATCACAAATCACGGGCCGTGTCATTGGGTAAAACGACGGTGCGTACAGGGAAACGGCACGCGCTCCCGCCGGATACGCGGAAGTTTTCATTTTATGCTCAACCCGTCCCGCCGTTTTTCCGATACTGTATACGTATACACGAACACCTGCGGAGGATACGATGGTACGAGGTTGGTATATCGGTTCAAGCGGCATGAACGCCCAGCAGAACAGACTCGACGCTATTTCAAACAATTTGGCAAACGCGGACACAACCGCGTACAAACGCGACGTTACCGTAAGCAAATCGTTTCCCGAACTGCTGATGCGCCGCATGAACGACGACGGTGTGTACCGCACGCCGTTCGGTTCCGCGGACGCTGCACCCATCGTCGGAAAAATCGGCCTCGGCGTCGAAACGAACGAATTGTATACGGATTTCGAGCAGGGGTCATTCAAACAGACGTCGTCGAAGGCCGACATGGCGTTGAGCGGCGAAGGTTTTTTTGCCGTTCAGACTCCCGCCGGCGAACGGTACACGCGCAACGGTAATTTTATGATCGGCAAGGAAGGCATTCTTGAAACCAAAGAAGGCTACCCCGTTTTGGGTGAAAACGGTTATATCCGCGTAAACGACGATTCGTTTACCGTAAATCCCGACGGCATGATTTATTCGGCGGACGATATGGAACTGATAGACCGATTTAAAGTCGTCCGGTTCGACAACGAACGGTATCTGCAGAAAATGGGTTCCAGTTTGTACAAAAATACCGATATCAGCGGTGAAGCGTACATCGCCGAAGGCAAGGAACGTCCGGCGTTCATACAAGGATACACGGAAACGTCGAACGTGAACGTCGTCAACGAAATGGTTTCCATGATAGAAGTGAACCGCGCGTACGAAGCGAACCAGAAAACCATACAGACTGAAGACACGATGATGTCCACGTTGTGGGGCAAAGTGGCGCTTTCAAGATAACACGAGGCAGAGGAAATAAATGGTACGTAGTTTATGGACAGCCGCCACCGGCATGAACGGTCAGCAGGCGAATATCGACGCAATCTCGAACAATCTTTCAAACGTCAACACCACCGGCTATAAACAGCAGCGCGTCGAGTTTGAAGATTTGATTTATCAGAACCTGAAACTGGCGGGAACGCCGGCAACGGAAGACACCGTAACGCCCGTAGGTATTCAAATGGGTACCGGCGTCAAAGTCGGCGCCACGCAGCGCATCATCACGCAAGGTTCCCTGCAGAATACCGGCGTGGACACCGACATGGCGGTCGTCGGCGAAGGATTTTTCCGCGTTCAGCAGTACGACGGCAGTTTCGCGTATACCCGCGACGGTTCGTTCAAAGTGGACATGAACGGTCAGCTCGTAACGTCAGAAGGGCTGCGCGTAATGCCGGAAATCATCCTGCCGGAAGGATACAACCTTTCAACGCTCACCGTCAGCGACGACGGCCGCGTTACGGTCAAAATCGCCGGCAACGACGATCCGCTGACGGTCGGACAGCTTGAATTATACCGGTTTCCGAACGCCGTCGGCCTTGAAGCGACCGGCAGCAATTTATTCAAGGTAACCAACGCGTCGGGCGCAGCCATCGCCGGCCGGCCCGGATTCGACGGTATGGGCGTAACCAAACATAAATTTCTTGAAATGTCGAACGTGTCCGTCGTCAACGAAATGGTGCAGATGATCGTTGCCCAGCGGGCGTACGAGTTCAGCTCAAAGGCCATTCAAACCAGCGACACGATGCTGTCGTCCGCCGTCAACTTGAAACGGTAATACTGAAAACGAGAGGTAGCGCGTATGAGTTCCGTAAACGGCATATTCACCGGCGGCAGTGCGTCGGTAACGAACGGTCAGTCGGCAGCACAGTCCGCCCGCCTGCAGCAGGAAACGGCGGGCTTTCAGGCACTCGTCGACTCGATGCGGAACGCGCAAGCCGATTCGGCCGGCGGCGCGGCGGCACAAAATCCGGCGGCCGTACCGTCTGCAGCTTTCACCTCAGGCAAAATCACCGAAGCCGGCCGGCTGAACGGCGACTACGCGTCGTCGTTCGCGGGAACGTTCACGTCAGAAGCGGACAAAACCGCACGTCCGAGCGGAGCTGCCGCCAACTCCGCGGCGGCAGCGACCGCCGGTTCGGCAAAAACGATAGACAAAACCAGCACATTGTACGAAAAATCGCTTGAACTCGAATCGTACTTCGTCAAAATCATGCTTTCCTCGATGCGCAGTACGCTCGGCGGCACGTCGCTCAACGGTGAAGAAAAAAGCTACGCCCAGAATATGTACGAAGACATGCTGTACGACGAACTCGCTTCGTCCATGACCAAAAACGCGGGATTCGGCCTTGCGGATCAAATCTATCTGCAGCTGATCTAAACTGCGTACTGCGCAGCCGGCCGTATTATTCACAGCCGGCCGCATCGGCAACCAACCGCAGTAGCGGCAAACCGCCGTCGCATCGGCGTATCCTCCGCATCGGCAAACTTTTCCTTGACAGTACGAAATTTCAAACTTATCATATAAGCATCGATTTCATATGATTTTTATTTGAACAAGGAGCGATGCATGGATTTTTCTACCCAACAGTTAAGAAACGTTTCTATTGCCGGACACGGTCAGACCGGAAAGACCGCGTTGTTTGAACAGCTTCTTTTTACCGGCGGCGCCGTTGCAAAACCGGAATCCGTCGAATCGGGCAAAACGGTCAGCGACTGCTCGTCCGAAGAAATACAGCGCAAAATCTCGATATATGCATCGCTCGCCCATCTTACCTGGAAAAATACGCTCGTCAACGTGTGGGACACCCCCGGTTCTTCCGATTTTATCGGCGAAGTCATTTCCGCGTTCCGCGCCAGTGAAATGACGGTCATGCTCGTAGACGCCCGAACCGGCGCGCAGATAGAAACGATCAAATTGTGGCGTGATCTCGACCGGCGGAACAAGCCGCGTATGCTGTTCGTCAACAAGTGCGAAGACGACCGAGCCGATTTTGCCGCCGCTTCAAAAGACATTCACGATAAATTCAACGTTGAAGTCTGCGCGCTTACCATTCCGATGGGCTGCGGGCGTTCTTTTGCCGGAGTCGTCGACGTTCTGCACGGAAAAGCGTACGCGGCGGACGGTTCGGCGGAAAAAGAAATGCCCATCCCCGCCGAATACGAAGAAGCGTATAAAACCGCGCGCGGCGTTCTCGCCGGAGCCGCAGCTGAAGGCGACGAAGACCTGCTCGTCAAATTCATAGACGAAGGGGAACTTTCCGCCGAAGAAATCATCCGCGGACTCAAAATCGCGTTCGCAAACAACCGCGTCGTTCCGGCGTTCGCCGGCAGCGCGGCGCGGAATTCAGGAACCACCGCCCTGCTCGATTTTATTGCGGAAATCGCCCCCGACCCGTCTTCGGTATTTGAAACGGCACGGAACGAAGCGGGTGAAACGGCCACCGTAAAAATCAGCGACGGCGGCAGCGTGTCCGCTCAATGCGTCAAAACGGCGAGCGACCAGTTTTCCGGCCGGCTTTCGTATCTGAAAGTAGTCACCGGCACGCTGAGCGCGGACAGCGAACTGTACAATTTGACGGAAAACCGTAAGGAAAAAATCGGCAAACTGTACCGCTGCGTCGGCAAAAAACTTGAAGAAATCAAATCCGCCGCCGCCGGCGACGTCTGCATCGCAGTCAAACTTGCCGTAACCAAAACGAGCGACACGCTCTCCGCACTGCCGGACGCCGTACCGTTCGTCAAATTGCGCCATCCGGAACCGGTGTATTCCGTCGCAGTTTCGGCAAAAGACAAGCGGGATGAAGATAAAATGGGCGAACAGCTCGCACGAGCGGCGGAAGACGACCGCACGCTGGCGTTCCGCTACAATCCGGAAACCAAACAGAACGTCGTGTCCGGCATGGGGGAACTGCACATCGGCATCATACTTGACCGAGTCCGCGCACAGTCGAAAATCACGATCGACACCGCGGTGCCCCGGATTGCGTACCGTGAAACCGTGCAGCGCAAGGCGCAGGCCGAGTACACGCATAAAAAACAGTCCGGCGGTCACGGCCAATACGCACGCGTCGTGCTTTCGGTGGAACCGCTTGACCGCGGCGCAAATTATCAGTTCACCAACGCGGTTTTCGGCGGAGCGATTTCCAAAGGATACATTCCGGGTGTGGAAAAAGGCGTGAAAGAAGCCATGGAGCACGGCGTACTGGCAGGTTATCCGGTAGTGGACACCGCGGTTACCGTACTCGACGGCAAGGAACATCCGGTCGACTCTTCGGAAATGGCGTTCAAAATCGCCGCACGCAACGCGTTCCGCGACGCAATGCGAAACGCCGGCGCGATTCTGCTCGAACCGGTCATGAACATCACCGTTTGGGTTGAATCGAAATATCTGGGCGACATCATGTCCGATATTTCGGGAAAACGCGGCCGCATTTTGGGACAAACGCCTCTTGCAGGCGGAATTGAAGAAATACGCGCGCAGGCGCCGCAGTCTGAACTGCTCAAATACGCGATCGATCTGCGCTCCATGACCAGCGGCACCGGCAGCTTTGAAACGGCGTTCAGCCACTACGATCCCATATCGGGCAAACTTGCCGATGAAATCATACAAGCAGCGAAAGCCTTCATTCAGTCCGCACCGGAAGAATAACCACCTGCAAAAACGAACGCCCGGCAGCACACTGTGCCTCCGGGCGTTTTTTACACTTGAACTCTGAACAACGGTAAACGCGGCCGGTTCTGCCCCGTATTACCGCGCGGCGATCTTCATAACGGACATTCCCGCCGGTACCGCCACCGTTTCGCCGGCTCGGCAGAAAAACGTATCTTCCGCCTTACACGATGCGCGATTACCCGCACAGGCAAGCGCACCGCCCCCGCTCAGCACGAACAGGATAAAATCGTTTTCAGCACACGAAACGGTAACGGCTCCGCTTCCGGCGTCGATACGTTCCAGCGAAAAATAATCGCATGAAAACGGCCCCGTAAAATCGTTCACCGGCTCGGACGACAGATCCTTCGTAACCGACAGCCCTTTTTCTACGTGGACTTCACGCCCGCGTCCCCAATCGTACAAGCGGTACGTAATATCGCTCGACTCCTGCACTTCAAGCAGGCGCAGACCGCCGTTGATCGCGTGCACCAATCCCGCCGGGATGAAAATGAAATCACCTTTGGAAACCGGCACGGAACGCAGATACGGCTCGAGGCGGTTTTCCGCAATAGCGGAACGGAGTTCCTGCGCAGTGTACGTTCCGGTCAGTCCGCAAATCAGCGACGTACCGGGCGCGGCGTCCAGCACGTACCAGCACTCGGTTTTTCCCAGCGACCGTTCGTGAACGCGCGCGTAGGCGTCGTCGGGATGCACCTGAACGGACAGCGTCTGATCGGCCTGAATCACTTTAATCAGCAGCGGATAGCTGCCGATCGCGTCGGCCAACGGTACGGCGGTTCCGTCGTTTCCGGCGCCCTCCGCAAGCGACTGCCCCGCCGGATGCGTGGACACGATCCAGCGTTCATAACCCCATATTTTTTCGGATACGAAAGGTCTCAGCTTATACATGCTCTAGTTCGCCCACAATTTGTCCGGATAATAACCGCTTTCAATTTTTGCGGCGATTTCCGTTTTGACGATCGCGCGGTCTTCGGGATACGTCATACCGAACCATTTTTCGGGCGACGTATAGAATTTGATTTTCCCTTTACCGTGCGCAACGATACCGCTCGCCGCTTCCGGCAGCAGCGATTCGGCTTTTTCACTGCCGCTGTTCGCCGCGATAAAAGCATCCCAATACGACTGGAATTCTTCATACGCCTTCGGAGAAAAACCGAAAAAGTTCATCGACACCCATTCCTTGCCGGTCAGTTCGATTTTTTTATCATCCAGCAGGCTGATTATTTTATCGTTTTCATAGCCGATTTTGGTGTTTTCACGCATGGAAACGAGGTAACCGTCTTTCACCGTACACACCGCGCGTGAAACGGTTCCCGATTTGCTCATCGTATTACCGAGCACGAACCCGACCATCGCGTGTTCCGTACCGTCGGTTCCCATTCCCGACAGATGTTCGCCGAGCGTTGCGAACGCGCTGCGGCCGTAATAATCGTCGGCGTTGATGACGGCGAACGGCGTTTTTACGGCGTCTTTTGCGCACAGCACGGCGTGGATTGTTCCCCAGGGTTTCGTGCGGGCCGCCGAGGCGGCGAGCTGTTCGCGCGTTAAACCCGCTTCGTGAGTCTGAAACACGTATTCGGCGTCGCAATTGCGCGCAACGCGGTCAAACAGCCGCTCGCGGAAATCTTTTTCAATATCTTTGCGGATGATGTACACGACTTTACCGAAACCGCTGCGCAGCGCGTCGTACGTTGCAAAGTCGAGCAGCGTTTCGTTATGCAAACCGACGGAATCTATCTGCTTTACTCCGCCGTACCGGCTGCCCATTCCCGCAGCCAAAACCACTAAAGTAGGTTTCATATTCTTCTCCTATGCAATCGGCATGATTTTCCGTACCGTATCATACGTTCGATTTGAAAGCATATCACGGAAAAACGAATCCGGCAAGTATAAAAAAATACCCGGATTTTGACAAACAGGCAAAAATCCGGGTACAGCGGTTATACGCAGCGCATCGTACGCTGGCGGACGTTATTTCTGGTTCAAAGAACCTTTTACCGTCAGAATACCTTTTTTATACGCAGCGGTCAGCGTACCGGTAAAACTGCGGGAAGCGTCCGCAGCGGCGGTATCGGCAGCCAGCGTTACTTTCGACCAATCGAGATCGGCCATGTTCGCAGCGTCTCCGCCGTCTTTCAGGTAATCGGCTTTGATGATGAATTTTCCGGCAACGTTATCCGCGAGACCGCCGGCCATCGAAAAAGACGAACCCATATCGATTTTGCCTTTAGCGTCGGTAACGATCTGATACGCGGTTCCGCGATGAACGAAGCGGATAGTCAGCTGTTTGCCGTTTTCAATAACGGTAAACGCGTCGTATTCGGCAGTTCCGCGGTCAGCAACGGGATATAAAACCAACGAGCGCAATCCGGCGGGAATGGCAGCTTTTTTGGAAGTTTCGCTGTCATAGCGAACCGCATTGAAAGCAGTCGTGGACTGTGCTTTTGAAGCGCCGGTCGCCGCATCGTAGCCGTCTTTCACGGCTTTTCCGTCCGCGGCCCAATTAAAATAATTGGCCGAATCTTCCGCAAGTGCGTTAAAGCGCAGGTCAATCGTCACTTTCTGAGCTGTCGCTGCAAAAACGGAACCTATCAGAACCGCGGCGCACGCCAGTATCAGTTTTGTATTTTTCATACGAACTCCTATGAAATCTTTCCGGTAAGGAGGAGACAGCCGAAAACCATTCGATTTCCGGAACGTCCCGTATTGCCGGCCGACTGCAACGCAGCGAAGCGGCAAAACCCCTTTTATAGCCCGTAAAGCCGCTCTACGGGCAACTTACATACTACTTAATTCATACAAAATATACGCATTTTAAATACGGCAGTCAAGTAGTTTATACGGAAATCCCCGCATCAAGCGCAATCCGGATCATGTTCGAGAACGTCGTCTGCCGCTCTTCCGCCGACGTGGATTCACCCGTCGCGATATGATCGGAAACGGTCAAAATGGCGAGCGCCTTGCGGTCGAACTTTGCGGCGAGCGTGTACAATTCGGCGGCTTCCATTTCGATTCCCAATACGCCGAATTTTGCCCACAATTTCCAGTTTTCGTTCTCATCGTAAAAAAGATCGCTCGACGCAACCGAACCGACCAGCGTTTTGATGCCGGCTTTTTCGGCAGCCGTTCGGGCGGCCGACAACAAGTCGAAATTCGCCGTCGGCGCAAAATGCAGATTGCCGAACCGCTGCAGCTGCAGCGACGAATCGGTACAGGCGCTCGCGGCAAGAATCGTATCCCTGATCTTCGTAGACGCGTGTATCGCGCCGCACGTTCCCACGCGGATCGCTTTCTGAACTCCATAAAATTGAAACAATTCGTTTACGTAAATCGAAAGGGACGGTTGTCCCATCCCCGTTCCCTGCACGGAAACCCGTTTGCCTTTATACGTACCGGTAAAACCGTACATACCGCGCACTTCGTTATAGCATTCGGCGTTTTCCAAAAAATGCTCCGCAATGAACTTTGCTCTCAGCGGATCACCGGGCAGCAAAACAGTATCGGCAATCCGGCCTTCCGCAGCGTTGATGTGAGTACTCATGTGAACTCCTGTAAAAATTTCTCACTGTCAGTATAAACCGGACATACGGAAAAAACAAGACGCCGATACGGACGGATTACAGCGAATCGGCAATTTCGAGCAGTTCCGCATCTGCTCCGAATTCCTTGCCAGAAACGATTGTTCCGTATATACTGTCAGTATGTTCGATTTTATCATAAAACATTTGCCGTGGTTTTGGTTCGGCATCGCGGTCGTCTGCACGGCGATTGAAGCGGTTACGTTCGGGCTGACGACGATTTGGTTCGCCGCGGGAGCGCTCGTCATGATTTTCATATCGTTCACTCCGCTGCCGTTCGCCTGGCAGCTGCTCGTTTTTTTCATACTGTCCGGAGTGCTGCTCGGATTCACCCGGCCGCTCGCCGTCAAAAAGCTGAAAGTCGGAAAAGAGAAAACGAACAGCGAAAGCCTTATCGGTAAAAAAGCGCTGGTCGTCAAAAGGATTTCCGAATTTGAAAAAGGCGAAGTTACCGTAAGCGGAACCGTGTGGACGGCGCAGAGCGCGGACGGTTCCGTTCTGGAAGAAAAGACCGAATGCGTCATCGATAAAATAGCGGGAGTAACGCTCGTCGTCAAACCCGTTCAAGAATAAAGGCTCCGATTCGGATTCTTTTTATGGAAGGTAAGCTGAAAACTGCCGATTTGCCGTCAGTTTGCAGCTTTTCCGGTTTGCGTTGCAAACTGTCTTATTGTCTGTACGTTCACGCTTTGCTTTGAACGTGCTTAAAAAATCAATCCGAAACTTGACACTTTCGTCTTGATTTTTTACGGGAGAAGAAATTGATTTACATCGTTATCGCCCTGATCGTGTTTATCCTGATCGTGCTGATTAAAAACATCAGAATCGTTCCGCAGTCACAGGCGTTCATCATAGAACGGCTCGGCGGATATTTGACGACCTGGGACGTCGGACTGCACGTCAAGGTTCCGATCATCGACCGCGTCGCGAACAAAGTGTCGCTCAAGGAACGCGTGCTCGACTTTCAGCCGCAGCCGGTTATCACCAAAGACAACGTTACGATGATGATCGATACGGTCATTTATTTTCAGATTACCGATCCCAAACTGTACACGTACGGCGTTGAAAATCCGATGAACGCGATTGAAAACCTTTCGGCAACCACGCTGCGCAACATCATCGGCGAACTGGAGCTCGACGGCACGCTGACCAGCCGCGACGTTATCAACACCCGGATGCGCAGTATCCTCGACGACGCGACCGATCCGTGGGGTATAAAAGTGAACCGCGTGGAAGTCAAAAACATCATTCCGCCCGAATCCATTCAGGAAGCGATGGAAAAACAGATGAGAGCCGAGCGCGAACGCCGCGAATCGATTCTGATCGCCGAAGGACAGAAGCAGTCCGCAATCCTCGTTGCCGAAGGCAAAAAAGCGGCCACAATTCTTGAAGCCGAGGCACAGAAAGAGGCGGCTATCCGCAGGGCTGAAGGCGAAGCCGAAGCGATCCTCGCCGTACAGAACGCAACTGCGGAAGGATTGTTGAAAATCAAAAACGTTCAGGCCGACGAATCGCTGATACGGCTGCGCGGGTTGGAAGCGTTTGAAAAAGCCGCGAACGGTCAGGCGACCAAAATAATCATTCCGTCGGATATCCAAAATCTGGCGGGCATCGTAACGGCCGTTACCGAACTGGCAAAAAAGTAAGGAATCGGCTGCAGTACGGTTCCGCCGTATGCGCGTTTCGTATATTCGAAGTACCGCGGAGTCCGCCGCCCGGCAGACTCCGCTATAAAAACAGCGCGCCGAACACGGCGCCGGCGGCGATTACCGCGATCGGATGAATTTTCGTTTTAAACACGGCGGCGAGCGCCGCAGCGTAAAAAATCACCGACGGCCAATTGCAGATATCCAGCCAAGCGCCGGTTTCCTTGAACGCGGGAATATCGAGAATCGCGATAACGAACACCTGCACCGCCGCCACCGCCACCATCCCGCTTACCGCCGGCCGAAGTCCGGTAAAAGCCGCTTTCACCAGCGGTTTTTCCTGAAAACGCCCGAAATATTTGGCGATAACGATAATGCAGATCAAAGACGGCAGCACGGTTGCGGCAGTCGTCGCGATTCCGCCCCACACGCCGTACAGCTCGCAGCCGATATACGTCGCCATATTGATGCCGATGGGCCCCGGCGTCGACTCCGAAATGGCGACCATATGGTAAAACTGTTCGGAACTGATAAGACCGCCGCCCACGATCGGATCGTACATCAGCGTAATGGCGACCAAACCGCCGCCGATGGTAAACAGGCCGACGTAAAAGAAGACCCACATCAGCTGCAGCAAACTCACGACCGATCCTCCCGCCGCGATTTCAGCGAGCGCGTAAACGAAGCGGCGATTCCCAGCGCTGCGCTGACGGCGATAACCGCTACCGAATTTACCCCGAAAAAATACATCGAAACGAACGCCGCCGCCAAAATCAGAAATCCCCAGATATTTTTTACCGATTTTTTGCCGAACTGCCACACCGCCTGCGTCAGCAGCGCAGCCACCGCAACGTTTATACCGCCGAGCGCTTTCCGTACCCACACGATATCAGTAAAATTGCGCAGAAAAAGCGCGAGCAGCGTAATGACGATAATCGAAGGCGCAACGATTCCGGCAGTCGCGACGACACCGCCCGCCAAACCGCAGCGGTTGTAACCGATAAAAGTCGCGACGTTCACGGCGATAATGCCCGGCGTCGATTGTCCGATCGCGTAATAGTCGAGCAATTGGTCGCCGGTAACCCAGTCGCGCTTTTTTCCCAATTCCCGTTCCAGAATCGGCAGCATCGCCAGTCCGCCGCCGAACGTAACGGCTCCTATCTTAAAAAAAACGCCGAACAGTTCCGCACACAGGCGCAGCGTATTCCGTATATTTTTCATGGGCCGAGTATAGCACGCCGCGCGCTGCGTTACAACAGACTGAAACGTGCAGTATTTGACTTTTTATGTACGACGCGTTATAACGGTGCTATGAAGTCAAACGGTATCACCGCGGGCAGTATCCGGAAGCAGCTCCTCTTATTGTTCTTTCCCATTATGCTGGGAACGTTTTTCCAGCAGTTGTATAATACGGTGGACGCCGTTATCGTCGGCCGTTTTTTGGGAAAAGAAGCGCTCGCCGCGGTCGGCGGCGGAACCGGTACCATCATAAATCTGCTCGTCGGGTTTTTCGTCGGACTTTCCTCCGGCGCGACGGTCGTAATTTCCCAATTTTACGGCGCGAACGCCGAACGGGACGTGGAACGCGCGGTTCATACCGCGATCGCCCTTTCCGTTGCCGGCGGAGTCGTCATCATGGCGGCGGGAATCGCCGTTTCACCGACGCTGCTGCGCCTGATGGGAACGCCGGAAGACATACTCGCCCCCGCAGTCGTCTACATCAGCATATTTTTTACCGGCATGGTTCCGTCGCTCGTATACAACATGGGTTCGGGCATTTTACGTGCAGTCGGCGACACCCGCCGCCCCCTGTATTTTTTGATCGCCGGCTGCGCCGCGAACATCGTACTCGACATGCTGTTCATCACCGTACTGCACTTGGGCGTTGCCGGCGCGGCGCTGGCAACGGTGCTGTCGCAGGTCGTCAGTATGGTTCTGGTAATGGCGTGTCTGATGAAGACGAACGAAACGTATAAAGTGTCGCTGAAAAAAATCGGGTTTTCATCGGCAATGCTGAAAAGCATGGTGCGCATCGGCTTGCCTGCCGGTCTGCAATCGGTCATGTACGCGGTTTCAAATATTATCATTCAGGCGAACATCAACGTATTCGGAACGAACACTATCGCGGCTTTTACCGCGTACGGCAAAATCGACAGCATGTTCTGGATGATAATCAACGCGTTCGGCGTCGCAATCACCGTGTTTGCCGGGCAAAATTTCGGCGCAAAAAAATACGATCGGCTGCATCAGGGAACCAAGCAATGCCTGTTTATGGCTGCGGGTACAACCGTCTTCATCAGCGCGTTTTTTATGCTCACCGCAAAATATCTGTATCTGCTGTTTACCCCGGATCCGGACGTCGTTTCCGCCGGGCTCGAAATGCTGTATTTTCTGGTACCGACGTATATCACGTACACATCGATTGAAATTCTGTCCGGCGCAATCCGCGGAACCGGCGATTCGTTCATTCCCATGGTCATGACCGGCGCGGGTATTTGTCTGCTGCGCATTCTGTGGCTCGTCGGCGTGGTGCCGTTTCGCCGGGAAATCACCACCGTACTCGCAAGTTACCCGGTTACCTGGGTCGTTACCTCGATTCTTTTCATCCTGCATTATAAGTACGGAAAGTGGCGCAAAAGAATGGCGTAGCGCTTTACGCGATATGTTTTTTGCGCTACAATGTAGAAACTTCAATATAATTGGAAACTGCTATTTTAATATAGAGGGGACTAGATATGGAAAAGGTAAATTATTTTAATTCCATTCCGTGGCGGGAAGCTCTGATCCAGCTGGGTCACTGCCGTTTTATGGATCGCGCTGAATTTGCGGACGGAACGAACGCGCTGAAAGGCAAAAAAATCGTTATCGTCGGCTGCGGCGCCCAGGGACTGCATCAGGGTATGAACCTGCGCGATTCGGGACTCGACGTCAGCTACGCGCTGCGTGAATCGGCTATCGCCGAAAAACGCCAGAGCTGGAAAAATGCGGCTGAAAACGGTTTTAAAGTCGGAACGTACGACCAGATGATTCCGGCCGCAGATCTCGTCGGTAATTTAACACCCGACAAGCAGCATTCCAACGTGCTGGAAAAAGTAGTTCCCCTTATGAAAAAAGGCTCGGCATTGTGGTACAGCCACGGATTTAACATCGTTGAAGAAGGAATGCAGATTCGCCCCGATATCACCGTCGTCATGATGGCGCCCAAAGGTCCGGGTTCCGAAGTTCGCACCGAATACATGCGCGGATTCGGGATTCCCACGCTGATTGCGGTGCACCCCGTCAACGATCCCGACGGTAAAGGCTGGGCAATCGCCAAAGCGCTTGCAGTCGGAACCGGCGGAAGCCGCGCAGGCGTGCTCGAATCGAGCTTTATTGCGGAAGTAAAATCCGATCTTATGGGCGAACAGACGATTCTGTGCGGTATGCTCCAGACCGGCTCGATTTTGTGTTTCAATAAAATGATAGAAAAAGGTATCGACAAGGGATACGCGTCCAAACTTATCCAGTACGGATGGGAAACGATCACCGAAGCGCTCAAGTGGGGCGGTATCACCGGCATGATGGATCGCCTGTCGAATCCGGCGAAGCTGAAAGCTCACGCACTTTCCAAAGAACTGAAAACCATCATGTGCGATCTGTATCACAAGCATATGGACGACATCATTTCAGGCGAATTCAGCCGCGTCATGATGATCGACTGGGCGAACGACGATATCAATCTGCACACGTGGCGTGAAGCGACCGGCAAAACGGCGTTCGAGCAGACTCCCGCGGGTGCCGTTGAAATTGCCGAACAGGAATATTTCGATCACGGCATTCTGATGGCCGCGATGGTCAAAGCAGGCGTCGAACTCGCGTTTGAAACGATGGTCGCCGCCGGCATTAAACCGGAAAGCGCCTATTACGAGTCGTTGCACGAAGTGCCGCTTATCGCCAACCTGATCAGCCGCAAAAAGCTGTACGAAATGAACAAAGTCATTTCCGACACGGCCGAATACGGCTGCTATCTGTTCGACAACGCGTGCCGGCCGCTGCTGAAAGACTTTATGGCAAAGATCGATACCGACGTCATCGGCAAAGGACTTTCCGTAAAAGACAACAGCGTTTCAAACCATGAATTGGTTTACGTAAACGACGAAATCCGCAATCATCCGATTGAAATCGTCGGCAAAAAACTGCGCGGCTACATGACCGCAATGAAAGCCGTCATCGGTAAATAAACGTCGCCGGTACGTAAAAACACGATACGCCGAAGCACTGCCCCGCATGTCCGTAAAAACGAACCGCGGGGCAGTTTTTTTAGCCCCGCGTGAAAAATCGGGAAATCGAAAAATCAGCGGTGCGCACTACCCTTTCCGACCGTTTTCCGGTATACTGGTATGCATATTTTTCTGAAAAGAGGCTTGTAATGTACGTAACTTGTCTGGATCTTGAAGGCGTTTTGGTTCCCGAAATATGGATCGCGTTCGCAGAAGAGACGGGAATAGCGGAACTGAGGCTCACCACGCGCGATATTCCCGACTACGACGTGCTGATGAAAAAACGGATCGGTATTCTTGCCGAACGCGGGCTCGGTTTGAAGGCGATTCAGAATACGATCGCAAAAATAGACCCGCTGCCCGGAGCGAAGGCCTTTCTGGACGAACTGCGCACGGTTACGCAAGTAATCATTTTATCCGACACGTTCACGCAATTCGCGTTTCCCCTAATGCAAAAATTGGGGCTGCCGACCATTTTCTGCAACGAACTTGAAGTCGGCACCGACGGTATGATTACCGGCTATAAACTGCGCCAGCACAACGGCAAATACCACGCCGTTAAAGCGCTGCAGTCGATCGGATTCGACACGATCGCTTCGGGAGATTCGTTCAACGATCTGGAAATGATAAAAGCGTCCCAAGCGGGATTTCTGTTCCGCGCGCCGCAGCACATAATCGCCGAGTATCCGGCAATTCCCGCGTTCACCGAATACGGCGAACTGCTCGCCGCGGTACGGAAACAGACAGGGCTTTAAGAATTTTCGGTTTCCGCGTCCGCGCGGCACAACACGTCGAGAATCCGCCGTTCCGCGGTGCGGGCGCTTTCATCCGGAGAAGCATAGCGGTCAAGCAGGGAATTTTCCCTGCCGCAGCCGGGAATATCGAGCCGGATTTCGAGCGGAGAACCGGTCATGACGACGATGCGGTCTGCCAAACACAGCGCTTCGCGGAAATCGTGCGTAACCAAAACAACGGTGCGTTTTTCGCGGGAGAGCAGCGCTTCCGCTGATTCCATCAGTTTCAGTTTAAGCGAAAAATCCTGAGACTGAAACGCTTCGTCCATAAGCAGTACGGACGACGGATACACGAACGCGCGGGCAAGCGCCGCACGCTGCCGCTCTCCGCCGGAACATTCGGCGGGCAAGGCGGCCGCTTTGCACAGAAGACCCACCTGTTCCAAAAAAAAATCGGTTCTCTCTTTTGCTTCACGGGCGGAAAGCAGTTTTTCAACGGGAAGCATGATATTTTTTGCAATACTGCACCACGGCAGCAGCCGCGGCTCCTGAAACAGGTACGAAACGCGCGCGGGAGCCAGAATCGTACCGCTGCCGGCCTGAAAAAGACCGGCGATGCCGTCGAGCAACGTCGTCTTACCGCCGCCGGAAGGCGCAAGCAGCGCGGTTACGGCGCCGGAAGCGAAATCGATTGAAAAATCGCGATACAATTCTTTGGAACCGCGCGTAACGCGCAATCCCGCAATCGAAATCGGCGCGCCGTCCGGCGCCGTGCGTCGCTCAATCATACGCCGTCCGTCCGCAGCCCGCGGCGGCGCAGCAGCGCAGCGAACCCCGTTTCAAGCGTAAAACACAGGATAATCAAAACGATCGTTACGGCGAACACGTCGGCCGTTTCAAGGTGCACTTTGGCATTGTATAAAAGCGTTCCCGCCGCCCGCCGCGGCAGACTCAGCACTTCGCCGGCTGCTACCACTTTCCAGCTCAAACCGAACGCAGAAAGCGCCCCGCTCCAAAAATACGGCGTGCAGGACGGAAGATACACGTACCGCGCGGTGCGGGCGGCACTGAAACCGTATACGCGCGCGCAGTCAAGCAGTTTCCGATCGGCGGATCCGATTCCGGCCGAAACGGCGGCAATCACTACGGGAAGACTCATCAACACGGAAACGAACACCGGCACCAGAGAGGAACCGAACCAGAAGATGGAAAGCAGGATAAACGAAACGACGGGGGTCGAACGGATGACTGCAAGCGGAAATTCAAGCAGGCGGCGAAACGTTTTACTGACACCGCAGCACACGCCAATCACCGTCCCGGCAGTCACCGACACGGCGAACGCCGCGACGCTGCGCAGTGCCGTCGCACCGATATGCTGCCAAAAAACCGGCGTACGGATATTCCGGCACAGCGCGGCAGCCGTTTCAGCCGGATACGGCAGAATGAGCGGCGAACGGACAACCGCCGCCGCAAGCTGCCACAGCACTAGCATAACCGTGAAGGAAATACCGAATGCAGCCGGAGCCGGAAGTCTTTTCATTCCGGTACGTTGAAGCATACCCTGCGGCCCGGCGCTCAGCGGAAATAGAAATCGTCCGCAGGCAACGCGCCGCCGACCGCTTCGGGTGCGAAACTCATGAAGATCGTAAACAGATTTTCAAGTTCGCTCCGGGCGTCCGCCGCACTCTGATATACGTACGCACCGTTCGGAATCACTTTCGCCGCAATGGGCGCAAGCAGCCCCAACGAATGCTTCTGCACCAAAACGCCGGCTTTTGCAGGGTTCGCGTTTGTCCAGACGATAGCGGCTTCATACGATTCCAAAAAGCGGCGGACAGTCTCCGCCTGATCCCGCGCGGCGGCGGCGCGGATAACGACGACGGTCATCGGATAATTGAGAGAACCGTTTGCCGCTTCAACCGCGGCGTACTCGGTCTGTAAGTTAACCGCACGGCGCACGGACGGATCTTTTGAAACGGCTACCGTCGCGAACGGTTCGGGAACGACCGCGTATTCAATCCGGCCGGAAAGCAGCGCGGCGGCGATTTCCGCAGCGGGAATGGAAAAGTCGAGCTCAACGGTATTTTCGCCGGCAGCTTTTCCGTCAGGTGCGACGGCGATTCCGTTGCGTTCAAGCAGGTATCTGAACAGGTATTCGGGAGTCGCACCTTGCCCGGCAACCGTTACCTTTTTGCCTTTCAAATCGGCAAGAGAAGCGATCTGCGCGTCTTTGGTTATCAGGTTCAGCATTCCCTGCCCGACGACCGCACCGACGACGACCGCGCCGTTATTTTTATTGAACACTTTCGCAGCAACGTTCGGCGGCAGAATACCGATATCGACTTCACCTTTAAGCAGCTTCGGCAGCAGAACGTCCGCACCTGCGACTATTTCAAACGAAACGGCCGTATCGCCCAAATCGGAAACGTTTTCCATCAGATACGCAACGGGAATGCTGCTGGGACCGTTGAGTGCGGCGACGCGCAGCACGGAACCGGCCGGTTCGGGCACAGTCGGAACCGCGGGCGTTTCGGAAATCGCTTCCGCCGGAGCAGGAAGGTCGTCGGTTTCGGGCCGGACGGGAGTTTTATCCTTTTTGCCCCCGGCAAATACGGAAACGGCGAGCAGCGCGCTGGCCGCTATACAGACGATCGATTTTAACGAACGATTCATTTTAATCTCCCATAAAAAGTTTCTGACTAAACGTCAATGCAGGCATCGACGTTCCCTGATACGTTTGCACCGTAAACTTGAATCGGACAATCAGCCGCCGCCCTTTGTGGCAGCCGCCGTTCTTTGCGGTAACCGCCGTTCTTTGCGGTAACCGCCGTTCTCTGCGGCAGCCGCGGCAGCTCAGCCGATACGGTTTTCCTTATATACTTCCGCCAAAATACGCAAGCCTTCGCGAACTTCGTCTTCCGGCCCCGAATAATTGACGCGCAGACATTTATCGAAATGACCGTGACAGGTATTCGCAGGATCTTCGGCGCCGAAAAAGAAACATTCTCCGGGAACGGTGATCACGCCGCGCTCTTTCAATTTACCGTACAATTCCTTTGCCGGAATGGCCAGATCTTTCAGCAAAAGCCACAAAAAGATAGCGCCTTCGCTTTTATGAACGGCATAATCGCCGCCGGCAAAGAATTCATGAATCCAGCGCTGCGCCTGTTCGCTGCGTTTCTTGTAAAACGGACGGACGTATTCGTGTGCGACGGACACGATTCGGCCGGAGGCAATGCAATTTTCCGCAAGCGCCTGTCCCAGTGTTCCGGAGGCGAGCGCCGCAATTGCGTTCAGATTCGACAGCGCGCTGATAATCTGCGCGTCCGCGACGATTATCCCGGTACGCAAAGTCGGCAGGCCGATTTTGGACAGACTCATAGAAAGCACGACCGATTCGTCCCAATACGGCGCGGCGTCGTCGATAAACACGATGTCGGGAAACGGCAGTCCGTACGCGTTGTCCACGAACAGCGGCAGCTGATACCGGGAAGCAAGCGACGCGAGCCGTTTGATTTCAAAATCCGTCAGCACGTTGCCGGTCGGGTTCGTCGGGCGGGACACGCACAGCGCGCCTACGTCCCGGCGGGCAGCGAGCCGGGCTTCAAGTTTTTCAAAATCGATAAAATATTTGAACGTATGGTCTTCGTAATATTCACAGCGCGCGGGGATTCCCTCGAACGTATCGGGTTCGATTCCCTGATCGGCATACCCGACGTACTCGGGAACAAGCGGGAACAGTATCTTTTTGCGCTGCGGAGTTCCGCCGGCCGCGTCGCTGAAACAGTCGGCCGCGGATGAACCGCCGGCCGCGTCACCGGAATCACCGGACAATGAATACGTGCCCGAAAACAGATTGAACAAATAGAAAAACGCCGACTGGCTGCCGTTTGAAACGGCGACGTTTTCGGGTCCGATTTTCCATCCGTACGTTTTTGACAAAAACGAAGCGACGGCTTCTATAAACTGCGTGCGTCCCTGCGGCGCGTCGTATTGGGAAATCAACTGCTCGAAGGAATCGCCGTCCGCCATGATCCGTTCCATTTCGCGCCGGAAAAGCCGTTCCGCTTCAGGAACGCGTGCGGGATTACCGCCGCCCAGCCGGTACGGAGTAACGCCTTCCGGCAGCGGACGACCGAGATCGTCCATCAGCTGCAAGATACCGGAACGACCGGTCAACTTCGTACCGAAGTCTGAGAATATATAGCGAGTATCCATGTGTTTCATTGTAGCCTTCATCCGTGTGAAATACAAGACTGCTTGTATTCCGCCGGTGCAGCGGAAAAAATATCCGTTTCGGGAAGCGCGTCGAGCATCGTTACCTGCCCGTGAAAATTGACGTTGTCGGCAATGCGCAGTCTGAGCGTCGTAACGTCTCCGGTAATCTTACTGCCGGAACGCATTTCAACGCGCGACGCCGCTTCAAGATTTCCCGTAACGGTACCCGCCACCAGTATGGAATCGGCGGCCATGACGGTCACCGTGCAGACTGCCGTTTTATCGATCTCAAGATTTCCCGTCGCTTTGATCGTACCGTCGAACTTTCCGGTAATAACCAAATTGTCGGTAAACTCAAGTACGCCGTTAAATTCCGTTTCCTGGCCGAACACGGTTACGTTCCCATTCTTCATATCAAACGAGTGAGCCATTGCTTCTCCTACTAAAAGCCGAACGAATCGTCCGATCACAATCTTTCAGTCAGTATACTTTTTTTTTCCGTTCTGTTCCAGTAATTTTACGTCGGAAAAATCCATTTCATCCAATTTTTCGGCATAAGAATCTTTCAGCCGTTTCAATTCGTCCGCCGGACAGCTCGGACCGGCACCGGCGAGCACGTCCATATCGCTCAGCACGCCGGACAGCAGCGTCTTCAGTTTCCGTTCCGCGGAAGCCGAATTCTTCCGCTTATCCTGTTTTTCAAAAAAGAGCCGAAGGCGCATCAGCATATCTTCAAAAGAAACCGGTTTGGTAATAAAATCGAGCGCGCCCAGCTGCACGGCTTTGTATTTGTCATAAATGCTTGCCGAAGCGGAAAACGCGATGACCGGAATATCTTTCCACGCGTCGAAACCCGCGTCGTGCTTCAGCCTTTTCAGAAAAGACCAGTCCGACGCCTGCGCCAGCGCGCCGTCGAGCAGCACGATGTCGGGAGCGGCCGTCCGTATCAGTTCAAGCGCGGCCTGCTCCGTTTCGGCGCAGTAAATTTCATATCCGTATTTGGAAAGCATGATGTTGAAAAACGATACGTTTTCCTTACCGTCGTCAACAATCAGTATTTTTTTCTGTGCAGACATCGGCGCAACCTCTCCGTGCTATCTTCAATATAACTCCGAGAACGAGCAAAATGCCTGCACAAACGGCAAAAAAGATTCCGGCGTAATCGCCGTACCGCGTATAAAGCGTTTTTTTATCCATCGAGCGAACGGGAACGGAACCGGTCAGATACGTCTGTGCGAACGGCTCCGCCATAGCGGTGATTTTTCCGTTCGGATCGATGATCGCCGTCTGTCCCGACGCCGTCGCGCGAACGGACGGTATCCTGTTTTCCACGGACCGGAAAAGCGCCATGGATAAATGCTGATATTGACACGCCGGGCTTTTGGACCAGGCGTCGTTGGAAAGGTTTACGATCGCGTTCGCCCCGGCGTTTACGAAGCGGCGGCCGACGAAGCCGAACGTATCCTCAAAACAGATCGGCGAACCGAATTTCAGCCCGCCGACGTCGAACACGACGGCTTCCGTTCCCGGTTCCCACATGTGCGTGTCGCCGTTTAAAAGCAGCTGATACAGTTTGGGAAACAGTTTTTCAAACGGAAAATATTCGGTAAACGGCACCAGCTTCATCTTGCTGTACAGTTCGGGCTGCGGCGGAACGACGTTTTCTCCCGGCCTGAACAGCAATACGGAATTGTAATCGACGACGTCGTACGAACCGCTTCTGGTGTATCCGTCCACACCGTGATCGTTGCCGATAACGAACGGAACCGGAGCGGCGTCTATGTAATTAAGCAGTTTTTCGACCAATTCGAATTTATCGCGTTCGTACAAATGCTTATAATGCCAGGTGATGCGCGGAACGAACGCCGTTTCGGGCCAAACGACGAGCTGAACGGCGGGATCCGACGCAAGCGCTTCATCGGACAAGCGCATCAGCGTGTCCAGATCGCGCCGGTACGCGTTCACACCGCCCACCCAAGGGTCGGAATTCTGCTGCACGAGCGCAACCGTTACCGTTTTATCCTGCGAATAATCTACCGGAGAAACGAAGCCGTAGACGAGCACGGCGACAAAAACTGCGCACCACAGGCAGGCCGAGAGCGCGTGCGTTTTCACCGCCGCCGGAATCATCCGCACCGCGGCGCGAAATCCGCCGCCGGCAGCCGTACGGTTTGCCTGCACGATAACGGCAGTGCACCAGGCGGAAGTGAACACTATCAGCGCGTTCAGTCCCCAAACGCCGGCGATGTCGGCGCATTGGATAAGCGGCGTCCACCGCCAGTGCGTATACGCGGTTACCCCGTAATGAAAGCCGGCGAAACCGAGCGTTTTAACGTATTCATAGCCGCACCAAACGACCCACTGCACGAGCCAGCCGCGCTTCGGAAACAGCGAATCGGCCGCTTTCAGCAGCGGGAACGTCAGCATCAGATAGAAGCCGTACATGAACGATATGACGAAAATTCCCATCGGATGGAACGTAGCGAGCCAGTAAGTGAAAAGACAGTAAGATCCGACGCCGTACAGCAATCCGTACAGCCAGACGGTTTTCCAGGACACGAGACGGACGAGTAAAAATACCGGAATGAACGCGACGTACGCAAGAACGGGAAAGCCCTGTACGGTAAAAAGGTTCGGCTGCGGCAGCGCGAACAGGATAACGGCGGAAACGAGCAATCCGAACGGCATAACCACACGCTGTATTTTACGATCACTGCACGCAATCCGGTTCGTTATCGCCATATGAAAATTATTCTTCCTCTACGGGTAAATTCCACAAAGCGTTTTTCAATTCCTGACCGGAACGGAACGCGGCAATATAATGGGGAGGAACGGAGAGATGGTCGCCGGTTTTAGGATTACGGGCCTTTTTGCGACCTTTGCGCAGCCGGGGTTCAAACGTGCCGAAGCCCCGCAATTCGATCGTAGCGCCGGATTTTAACGATTCTTTGATCTGATCAAGTAAAGATTCAAATACTTCCTGAACGACACGTTTTTCACATTTGGTATTCTGATATACGGATTCGATCAAATCGTATTTAGTAACTTTTAACATGGTACACACCTCAACCAGCACTCTATTCTAAGCGAATCCCGACGACGGGACGTTACAACTATTCGTTTGCAACATCCCATGCCGGACCCGATTATTTCGCAGCAGCTGCAGCGCCGAATGAAACGTTATACAGTTTCATCATGCGTGACTTTTTCCGCGAAACAGCATTCTTAGACAAAATTCCCTTGCCGGCCGCCGTATCCAGTTCTTTTACAAGATCTTTCAACAACTGCGCTGCAAGTGCAGAATCCTTGGCCTGTACAGCTTCAACATATTTTCTAACACTTGTACGTGCAGAACTTTTGACTGACTTGTTGCGCAAGCGGCGGACTTCACTCTGCTTATGTCTTTTTTCTGCAGATGACTGTTTTACTGCCAAAAGGACACCCCCAAACAAAAAACTTTATATATGTTACCAGACAGCCAATCGTTAGTCAAGTGCAGGAATCGAGCATTTTTCCGCAATACGCCGATTTACGCGCCGCACTGAACGAATTTTACGCACCGGCGGCCGCAGGCGTTCCTTTCCGTATCAGCGAAAAATACAGCGGCCCCGCGCCGCCGCACGAATCGGGCAGTACGTGTACACCGAACGCGGTCGGTTCGCCGTCAGGCAGCGCTCCGTCGAAGAACGAAGACGCGGATACGGGAACGGGCGGAAGATTCCTGACGAACTGCACGCCGGAGAATTTTTTTTCAAGGCGAGCGACGACTTCATCGTTTTCCGCCGGAGAAAGCGCGCACGTCGCGTACAACAGATATCCGCCGGGCCGCAAAAGGCGGAAGGCCGACGAAAGCAGCGCCCACTGCGTAACCGAAAGCGTTTTTACGCGCGCCGGAGACCATTCGCAAAGGTACTGAGGAGAAGACAGCACGTGCCGTTCCGACGAACACGGCGCGTCGAGCAGAATGCGGTCGTAGCATTCCGTCCGGGACAGACACAGGCGGGCTCCGTCGCCGCAGGTTACCCGAACTCTGGCGCGGACGGACGGCGGCAGATGCTCGTCCGCAACACGGGAGAGACGCATCATGCGTTCGTGCGAACGTTCGTTTGAAACGAGCTCGGCGGTTCCGTCCATAAGGGATGAAACGACGAGCGTTTTACCGCCGGGAGCCGCGCACATATCGAGGATACGTTCGGCGCCGCCGAGCGGCAGCGACAAAGCGGCTTTTATACTGCCCCGATCGAGGAAATATGCCAGATACGCATCGTCCGTCCGCCAGGCGGCGGCGCAGGCTTCCTGCAACAAAGCGGCTTTCAGCGGCTGCCAGCGCGCGCCGTACAATCGCGAATAATACGTATCGAACCCTTCCGCACCGCGCAGTTTTTCCGCAGCCTGCGCTTTCTTTTTACTCATCGGCGCCCCGCGCCTGCCGGCGGCGCTTCGGGGCCGGTTGTGCGCACGCCGGCTGGGTACACGCCGGCAGCGCTTCGGCCGACTGCGTTTCGGCAGACTGCGTTTCGGCAGACTGCGCGGCCGCATCCAGACAAGCCTGCCACAGCGTGTCTACGACAGGCGGAGGAGCGGTAAAGTCGCAGCGTTTTCCGGTAACCGGATGCGTAAAACGCAGCCGATACGCGTGCAGGCGGATTCCGCCGAGCGGATCGGAACGGCGCGCGCCGTATTTGACGTCGCCCTTAACCGGCATTCCTTCGGCCGCCAGCTGACATCGTATCTGATGCGTGCGGCCGGTCAGCAATCGTACCGTCACGAACGAATACCGTTCGCCCGTACCGGCGATTCGATACGCGAGTTCCGCTTTTTTGGCTTTTCGGGTGGTTTCCGCTACGATACGGGCTTTGCGCGCTTTCGGGTCGAATATCATATGACAGGAAAGCAGCGTTTCCGGCGACGGAGTACCGCTATGAACGGAATCGTCTCCGTTTTTTTTCAGTTCGGTAACGGCCAAATACGTTTTTTCCACCGAATCGCGGTTGGCAAACTGCGCGGAAAGCAACGCCGCACAGTCACGGTTCAAGGCAAGCACGCACAGCCCGGAAACCGGCAGGTCGAGCCGATGCACGCAGCCGCAAAACGGAACGGGCGAACCGAGCGCCGCTTCAATTTCCGGCCGGACGACGTCGGCCAGGCACGGCGCTTCAGCCGCAGCCGGCGATTCCGCCGCCGGACGGTCGGCAGAATGTGCGGCGGCCGCAGACGGTAACTCGCACACTTCACCTGCATATTTGACGACGACGGCAAGATCCGTGTCCGCGTACAAAACTCTGGCACTGCTCATTTTTTTCCTCCGAAGTATGCAGAATACAATTCGCTTCCGTCATCGAACGCCGTGCTGAACGCCGCCGTCCGAACGGCTATCCGGGATTCCTCGTGCACGGGTGCGATGCGAACGGCGTATGCCGCCGAGTCGAACGCAGAACCGGGCGCAGCAGCGGAGCCGGCCGCCTCCGCCGAACGATAACCGCCGGTTCGTTCAAGTTCCAAAACGCCCGCCGCTATTTTTGCCTGCAGAATCCGAACGACCGCGGCGTCTATTTTTGCGGCGAACTCGCCGTCGGCCGCGGCTTTCTGCAGCAGGACGGTTACGGCGGACGCGAATTTTTTTTCCGACAGCATGATGACGTCAACGCCCGCTTCTATCGCCATGACGGCCGCCGTATCGGGCGGAAATCCGTTCCGCTCCAGCGCCGCCATAAAAATATCGTCGGAAAAGATAAGCCCGGTGTAGCCGAGCGTTTCGCGGAGCATCGACGTGACCCAAAACGGCGAAAGACAGGCGGGAGTGCCGCCGTCGTACGCCGCAGTGCGTGCGTGAGACATCAGAACGCCCGCGGGTTCGTACCGCAGCAGCGAACGGAACACCGCTATCGCGTGCGTTTCGAGCGCTTCCGCGGAAAGCGTGATTTCAGGCAAACCCGAATGCGGATCGTCGTTCGTGTTGCCGGGAAAATGTTTCAGCACCGCGCCGATCCCGTTCGACTCATAACCGCGTACCGCGGCCGCCGCAAACGTGCCGACCGCAGCGGCGTCACCGAAACTGCGCGTTCCCAAAAACTGCCGGTTCGTATCGGCGGCGGCTTCCGCCACGGGCGCCAAATTGATATGGAAACCGAGCGCCGAAAGCTGCCGCGCCTGCGCCGCGTACAGCGCTTCGGCAGCCGACGGCGGCATACGGGAAGCGACGAGCTGCGCGGACGGAAGCGGCGACGTTACCGCACGCAGACGGTTTACGACGCCGCCTTCCTGATCGATTGTCAAAAGCGGCGGCGGCAAGTTCCGTTCACGGCAGAACGCCGCGATACTTTCCGTAAAACGCATGATCTCCGGCGCGGAATCGGCTATATTATATGAAAAAAACAAATAGCCGCCGGGGACGAGCGGTGTTCCGTCCGCCGTATATTCGATCGGACGGAAAACGGATTTTCCTTCCAGATTGACCAGAAAAAGCTGCGCGATTTTTTCTTCCGCCGAAAGCGAACGCGCGAATTCCCTGACCGCGTCAGTACGCAGCTGCATATCGGAACGCAGACTTTCGTACGATGCGCGCGCCTCCGCGCGGAGCTTCAATTCTTTTTCATTTTGCTTTTTTTCGGCCTGCCCGCACGACACGCCCAGCGCGCACCACAGCAGCACGGCGGCGGACGTCAGGCAAAGCGGACTACAGCAATGCTTCAGTAAACCACGGGACATACGTTACCAACAATAAAACGATAAATTGCACGAGTAAAAAAGGAAGGATTCCTTTGACCACTTTCATAACGGGCGTATCGAACGCATACGACGCGATAAATAAATCCATGCCGACCGGCGGCGTCAAAAATCCCAACTGCATGTTCATCAGAAAAATGACGCCGGTGTGCACCGCCGATATGCCGAACGATTCGGCAATCGGAATGACAAGCGGCGACACGATCAGAATCGCGGAATAAATGTCCATCATACAGCCGACGACGAGCAGCACCAGATTCAGCAGTATCAGAAACACGTATTTCGAGCTGACGAACGACGAAATGAAATCCGAAAGCAGCACCGGCACGTTCGCGTCTATCAGAAAATACGACAATCCGCGGGCAGCGCCCAGAATGATCAGCACGCCGCCGGAAACCGGAATACTTTCGGCAACGACGCGCAGCGTACCTTTTAACGTAAAATCGCGCCGGATAAAACAGGTCAGACAAAACGCATACACGACGGCAAAAGAAGCCGTTTCAAGCAGTGAAAAAAAGCCGCTGAAATATCCGGCGCAGATCAACGCCGGCATCAGCAATTCAAACGCACCGTTTTTCACTGCGCCGAACGCTTCCCGCGCGGAAAACGGAGCCGTTTCGGGTCTCTTGTCCTTGAAAAAACCGAGTGCAATCATCGAAACGGCCAAAATGCAGCCGGGAATAATCGCACCGCGGAACAAATCGAACACGTCGACGGAAAAATAATTAGTCGTCCCGTACATGATGATCGCAACGCTCGGCGGAAACAGCAGTCCCAGCGCACCGGACGACGTTACCAGCGCCTGCGCGCCGGTTTTTGAATAGCCGGACCCGGCGAGCGCCATCGTAAGCAGCGAACCGAGCGCCAGTATGGTAACGCCCGAAACGCCGGTAAACGTGGTGAAAAACGTCGCGACGACGACGGCAGCCACCACCGCGCCGCCGCGGAACCAGCCGAACAGGGATTTGAACACGGCGACCAGCCGCGAACCGGCACTCCCCTTCGACAAAATGTAACCGGCTATCGTGAACAGCGGAATGGCGGCGATACTTTTATCCGTCAGAATGCCGTACGCTTCAAGCGAAAGCACTTCCACATAGCCGCCGCCCTGGGAAAACGCGATGTACGCGGCGGCGCTGATCACGATGAACAGCGGTACGCCCAGCAGCGCGAGCGCGACGACCGCGAGCATAAGCGGTACGAACGCCGCCGACGAAAACGAAAGCCAGCAGTCGCCGAGCGCGTATAAAACGTTCAGATTCTCAAGCCCGAACAGATAATACAGCACGCCGCCGATCGGTCCGGCGGAAACGAACAGTCCGGCAAGGATACCAGCGACAGAAGCGAGCCGGTTTTCTTTTACCGCGCAGCAGGCCGCGAGCATCACCGCATACGACGCGGGCAGTACGGCGAAAATCAGCGGCAGCGGCACGCCCCACACCGCCGAACCGGGCGCGAACGCGGCGAACGTTTCGGAAAACGCGGCAAAAAACAGCGCGGTCAGCACGGCGCTCACGGCGGCGCTTCGCAGGGAACGGATAACGGCGCGCACTTTTTGCGGCGCGGTATCGGATAATGAAGCGAGACTGATATGGCGATCCGCCCGCCACGTTACGACGCCGGCGATGCAGGTGAAAACGAACACGAGATTTACGATGGCCGCGTCCGACCCTACGACGGGAACGCCAAATCCCTGCTGTACCAGCTTGATTGCGAGCGGCAGCAGCGAAAGACAGACGACGGAAACGACCGCGGCGACGGTTTCGGCGGCGGCAAACACGCGGCGAGCGGTCATCAGCGCATCCCGTTTCGGTATGACGTCAGGATCGCTTCGATTTCACGATAAAACGCAACGTCGATCACCGAGTTTTTCATACCGGTCAGCTTTGAAACGTCGGCACTGAAAGTGCGTTCCCACAAAGCGGTTTCTTCCGGAGAAAGCACGATGCGGGTCATACCGGCGGCTTCAAGCAAGTCGAGATTTTCCGCATCGGACGTCCGCTGCACGGCGACGAATTTCTGTTCGGCTTCTTTTACCGCGGCGCGCAGCGCGGGACGGTACGATTCGGGAATCGAGTTCCACGTTTTTTCGGAAATGACGAACGCGGTCATAACCGGGCACAGCGGCGCTTCGATCACGTACGGCAGCGTTTCGTAATACCGCGCGGCGTACGCGTACATCGGGATCGTATACAAACCTTTGACGCCGTTAGGACTTTTAAGACTCTGCATCAGTTTGTCGTCGGGAATGTCTTCGGTGTTGAATCCGACCGTCTTAAACGCCGCGCCGAGCGCGGGACTGGTAATACCGCCGACGACCAGTTTCAGTTTTTTCAGTTCTTCGGGCGTACGCACCGGCTCTTTCGTAAAAAAGTACGCCCAGCCGATGTTAAACCAGCCGAGCAGAACGAAGCCCTGTTCGCTGACGGTCTTTTCTATTCTGTCGGAAAACGTTTCCAGAATCAAATCGACTTCATCCTGACTGCGGAACAGGAACGGCATACACAGTGTGAGCATGTTCGATTCGGGAGCGAATTCGGAAAAACCGACTGAAGTAAAAACGGCGCCGTCGAGCGGACTGCGCTGACCGGGGCGGACGGCGCGCATCTTTTGAATAACGCCGCTTTCTCCGCCGAGCGCGCTCGTGCTGAAAAACTGCATGGTTACGGAACCGCCGCTGAGCTTCGACCATTTTTGAGCCAGCAATTTCTGTTCGGTATCCCACGGCGAACGGACGGGAGCGACCGACGCTATTTTAACCGTCGTATTTTGAGCGAAACACATCGCCGCGCAAACGAGGCACAGCAGCGCCGCCGCGTATTTTTTACAATTATTGCCGTTAACGTTCTTGCCATTCATAAAAACTCCCATAAAAAGTCAAGGAGGAACTGTCAATTTCCGGCTTGGCTTTTTACGCAGCTTCGCAGCAAAGTGAAAAGCTGCACTTGATAAGAAAGTTTGCAACGCAAACTTATAAAAGATAAAAATCGACGATATTGCAGACGGTTTTTATCTTACCTTCTCTCAAAAGCTGCCGCCTTCCGCAGGCGGCGCGCACGATTAATTCCAATCGATAAAATAGTCGTCGGTATGGTCCAACAGCCAGGCGGCTTTTTTCTGCGCGATAACGGTGGCGAGCCGCGACGAGGGCTGTTCGTCGGGATCGATGCGCAGCGCGGCGCGCAAAGCGTCTACGAAACCCGCCTTATCCTGCGCGGGAACGCAGAACGACACTGCGTACGTAATATACGGCCCGGGAACTTTGCCGCCGGACAGCCGCATACTCTCCTGCTGGCAAAACGCCGCCCGTTCGGGATCGCCGCCGAAGCCGGCGGGAGCCGCCGCATAATACGCGGCGAGCACGTCCCACAGCGCTCCGCCGTTATAAGATCCGTCGAGTTCCGCCGCCCGTTCGAGCAGCACGACGGCGGAACCGCTCGACGCGAGCAGTTCCGGATCGAGCGGATCCAGTGCGAACGCTCCCAGCCAGCCGGCGCACAGCCAATACACGGCGTTTACGTCCGATTTTTTGAGCCGCGCGGCGGCGGACGCGACGCGGTCGGCATCGGAACTGCGCACCGCAGCGGCAAAGCCCGCGTAAGCCGTGTCGAGCGCGTTCAGCACGTATTCCCTACCGCGCAGATAAAACAGCTTTGCCCGACCGAACTGCTCGGTCTGTTCGCCGAAACGGTCTATAGGCAGCATCTCGGCTTCAGCCTGTACGAAAGCGTTCGCGTACATCACGTACAACGAACCGGTCGTAACCGCAAGCCCTACGTGCCGGGGATTCTGAAAATGCAATACTTCGTACAGTTTGAGCGCCGTCGGAAAAAAATCGGCAACGAGCCGGACGTCCGTTTCTCCGGTCAGCGCGAGCAGCGCAGTATCGGAATCACCGCCGCCGGCCAGCATATCGGATACGGAATTCACCGCAATATTTTTGGTAAGCGAGCAGGAGAAAAAAAGTGCGGCGGAAGAAAAGACGGCGCAACATACTCTGAATAAGCTTCTCATATCGTTCAATAATAGTAAAAAGCGAAAACTTATGCAACCGGCACCGATTTTCAGAATCATCGGCCGTTCCGCGGCAAAAAGTGCCCGCCGTCAGTAATCGAAATTAAACGGCAGCCGACACCCGATCAGGTCTCCGCATATGTTTGTTTTATCGCTTGTTGACAGAATTACGGAGAATCGATACAGTGTAGTCGCTGAACCGCACAAGGAAACCGGTTTCTTATATGATTTTTTATAAAACCGTTATACCGAAAAGATACCAAGGAGCCAAAGAAATGATGCTGTCTTTTGAAGATCGGCTGCAGATGCTGCAAACCGAACACAACGCTATCGTTAAAAGGGAAAACGAACCCGTATATCCAGGAAACGGGATATTCGTAAGATACAAATATCCGATAATCACGGCCGATCACGTTCCGCTGAATTGGAAATACGACCTTGATCCCCGAACGAATCCGTACCTGATGGAACGGATGGGAATCAACGCAGCGTTCAATGCGGGTGCCGTTAAACTGAACGGAAAATACTGTTTGGTAGTGCGCGTCGAAGGAGCCGACCGCAAAAGTTTTTTTGCCGTTGCCGAAAGCGACGACGGTATCAACCGTTTTACGTTCCGGGAAAAGCCGATTCTCCTGCCGCAGACGACTGATCCGGACGTAAACGTGTACGATATGCGTTTGACTCGGCACGAAGACGGCTGGATTTACGGACTGTTCTGCTCGGAACGCAAAGATCCGTCCGTTCCCGCCTCCGACACGTCGAGCGCGACAGCCGCCGCCGGAATCGTACGAACGAAAGATCTGGAACATTGGGAACGGCTGGCAGATTTGAAAACCGCTTCGCTACAGCAGAGAAACGTCGTTCTGCACCCTGAATTCGTAAACGGTAAGTACCTTCTGTATACGCGGCCGCAAGACGGTTTTATTGAAACGGGAAGCGGCGGCGGCATTTGCGCGGGATTTACCGATTCTATGGAGAACGCGTGCGTTACCGATGAAAAAATCATCGACGGCAAGGTTTATCACACCATTAAAGAAGTGAAAAACGGCGCGGGAGCGGTACCTATAAAAACTCCGGCAGGCTGGCTGCACGTTGCACACGGCGTGCGCAACACGGCGGCAGGACTCAGATACGTCGTATACGCTTTTATGACCGCGCTCGACGATCCGGCGGAAGTCATTGCAAGTCCCGGCGGATATCTTATCGCTCCGCAAGGGGAAGAACGAGTCGGAGACGTGTCGAACGTCGTTTTTACGAACGGCGCCGTTGCGGACGACGACGGCAGACTGCTTATTTATTACGCTTCGTCGGACACCCGTATGCACGTAGCGGAGACCACGATAGAACGGATGGTCGATTACTGCAAAAACACTCCCGCCGACCCGCTCACATCGCACGGTTCGGTAGCGCAGCGTATCGCGCTTATCGACAAAAATCTGAAGTTATAAAAAGCGGACTCGTACGGAGCACGAAAGCGCCCCGTACGGTACGGGCGGAACGGTCAGTATCCCCGGCGTATCAGTTCGACGCACATGCGTCCGTTGTGATACGGACACTTCCACGGTTCGGTAATGCCGTGCCGGGACGCTTCACCGTCTTTGCTCACGCTCCAAAACCATTCGCTTCCGGGGCGCTTGTCCACGAGCGTATTTTCTATATATGAATAAATTTGCCGCGCAGCCGAAAGGAAGTTTTCGTCTCCCGATTTACCGTATTCGTTAACGAAACCGACGACGCTTTCGGCCTGTACCCACCAGATACGCTCCGTATCGACGTGAACGCCGAGATTTTTCCCGACCGAAGCGGCGTTCGCCGCAGCGGCTTCTCCGCGCGATTCGTTGTTCAAAGCCTGACCGTCGTACGCAATCGCCAAAATCTTTCGCGCAATGCGCGGCGTACACTCGGCAACGGCGCGAACGGCGGCGCGCACGTCGTCTGCAAACGGAGCGCAGGCGGCCGCGCTTCCCCGTTCGACATCACGCGTCAGCACTTCGGCAGCCCGATCCAAAAGCCACGCCGCTTCGATGTCGTGCCCGTACGAGTGGATGTCTGCGAGCGGCTTCATCCGTGCGTCGAAAAACGTTTCGAGCCGCTCGAATTCAGGGTTGAACACGCGCTCGCACACGATCCGCAGAATCCGCGTCAGTTTTTTGCCGACGAGCGGATGGGAATCGGCGGAGAACAATTCCGTATACGCTTCAAGCACGTGCAGCAGCGTGTTCATCGTTTTTTCAGCCGCAACGCCCTGATCGCAGATAGCGCTTTCTACCGGCGTTTTCCAGTCGGCGCCGAACGCTTCAAGATAGCCGTATTCGTCGGCGCAGTAGGTTTCGATGCACTCGAACAGCGAATAGGCACGGCGCAGCGCCTCGGCGTTGCCGGACGCACGATAGTACGAGGCGAGCGCGTATATGCAGAACGCTTGATTGTACGCGTTTTTCGTCGTATCGGCGGGAACACCGTCGTACGAGACCATCCAATAAACGCCGCCGCGCTCGGTGTCGAAGCATCTTTTTACGATGAACTCGTACGCGTGCCGGGCGTTCGCAAGATTTTCAGCACCGCCGATAGTTAAATAGACGTTGGAATAAAACCATAAAATGCGGCTGTGCAAAATGACGCCTTTATCGGCTTTTTTCTGCACGGCAAGATCGTACGTCTTGAATCCGTAAAATCCGCCGTATTCCGTATCTTTAAGCGCGTTCCAATACGGTAAAATCACCGTTTTCAAATGGTGCTCAGCATCGAATCGTTTCATCAAAACCGTCCTTCGGAATGTCAATTTTCCGTTATATCGTGAGTTTTTATATAGTCTATCGTATCTTGAACGGTTGTGAAAGCCAGACACGTATAGGTGTCGGCCGCCCCGTAATACAGCGCGACGCGTCCCGTAGGCGCGTCGGTCAGCGCCGCGACGGGAAAGACCACGTTCGGAACGAAACCGCGTTCTTCATACGGCGCTTCCGGCGTCAGCAGAAAATTACGGCAGCGATGCAGAACTTTCGACGGATCATGCAAATCCAGAATCGCCGCGCCGATCGAATACACGAAACCCGAACACGTGCCCGTTACCGCGTGATAAAACAGCAGCCAGCCTGCGTCCGTTTCGATAGGAGCGCAGCCGGCACCCGTTTTTACCGACTGCCACCAGTCGCCCGTGGGACCGAACACGTGTTTATGGTTTCCCCAATAGTACAGATCGGGACTTTCACTTAAAAAAACGTCGCCGAACGGTGTGTGTCCGCTGTCGCTCGGCCGGCTCAAAAGCAGATACCGGCCGTTCACTTTACGGGGAAACAGCACGCCGTTCCGGTTGAACGGCAGGAACGGATTATCGAACGATTTGAAATGTTTGAAATCCGTCGTTTCGGCAATACCGAGCGACGCGCCGTGAAAATCCGTGCACCAGATAACGTAATACGTATCGTCTATCCGTACCAGACGCGGATCGTAGGCGTACGCGGGGCTGACATCGTTGCCCGCACCGTCGCTTACGGCGATCGGTCCGGCCGAAAACTGCCAGTGCAGCGCGTCCCGGCTGAATCCGGTGTACAGGTACGGTATGCCGCTGCAAGTTTCCGCACGGAACACGCCGACAAAGCCGCCGTCTTTCCATACGGCGACCGCGCTGTTGAAAATGCGTGAAACGTTTTCCGTCGGGTTGCGGCCGATCACCGGATTCTGCGAATAACGCCACATCGGAAACCGGCAGCCGGCGGGTTTATCTTCCCACGGCATGTTTTCAATTGATTCTCCAATAACTGTAACCATTCCATAACTCCCTATAAAAAAGTCAATGAGGAAATGTCAATTTCCGATTTGACTTTTTACGCTGTTTCGTAACGCAGTGAGAAACAGCAGATAATCGCAGTTTGCAACGCAAACTGGTAAAGATAAAAACCGGCGCCATTTTAAGCCGGGTTTTATCTTACGCTTCCTATTATTTTTTCAGTCTTTTTTATACAAGTTGATATCATCGATATAAACGGGACCGTTGTACGACACGTAGCCCAGCGTGGGACATACGGTTGCCTGCGTGTACTGCGGATTATTGAAAAACTCGAACGTACACGTTTGCCGGTAATAACTTTTGCCGTCGTCGAGAATCACCGTTTCCAAATTCGCCAATTCGCAGTTCTGCGTTCCCAAACCGGTTTTGACCCAGCCGGGATCAAAGGCAACGTAATGCTGCGCGCCGGGTAATTTGTCTTCAGGTTTCGTTTTTCCCGACGGCGTTGAAGCGAGCGTTTTTTCCAGATAAACGGTGAACGAAATTTTTGCCGCCTCGGCAACTTCACTCATCAGCGGAAACTTGATTTTGAGTTCTTCCCATTCGTTCAGACCGGGGTACAAAGCGTCCGCGCGGAGCATACCGCCGTTCAGCGTACTGTGAGAAAGCGAGCGTAATTCGGCTTGATACCCTCCCAAAGACACCGCGTCGCAGATGGAGTCTTTAAAATCGAACGTCTTGAACAGCGAATACGTTACGTTGTTCGCGACGGTTATCGCAACGGCTTCCGTACGTATCTGCGTTCCGTCTTCGAGCGTAAAAACGGCTTGCAAATCCAACGTATCACCGTCGTCGAACGCCGTCGTGTCCAGTTTTATGCGCCAAAGTTGTCCGGCGTTATTGAACTGCATCGTGTTCGGCGCGCTCGCTAACTGACCGTTCACGAACAATTTGGCACTTTTCACGCGGCCGTACGTTCCCGCAAGACGGGCACGGATCGTAACCGTCCCTTTTGCTTCCTGTGCGCGCGCGGGATCAAGCAGATACGCACAGGGATCGTCGAGCAGCGCGGTCTGTTCCACCGATTCCGTACCGGCAAAACGGGCCGCCCATGCCGACAGCAGTTTTGAAACGGAAGATCCGTCGTTCAGAATGCGGAATCCGTCGTAATCGTCGTACAGTCCGTCTTCATCCGCCCCCGTTTCATACACGTTTGAAGCGGTCAGAATCCAGAACATGCTGCCTGCACCTGCGTTTTCATACACGGTACGATTCCACAGATCATACACGGCGAGCCGATTTTGCGTTCCGGCCTTTGAAACGCCGAATTCCTCAAGGACGGCCGGCTTACCGGCTTTTTTGCCCGAATCGATATGATCCTTGATGTACCGGGCGCCCCACCCCTCGGCTGCTTCCGGCGCGATTCCCCAACTTTCAGGATACAGATGGTACGTACCGTAATCGACGTTTTTGAGCGCAAGCAGTGCGTCGAAATCCGTACCTTCAAACCCGTTATACATATGGGTTCCTTCACCCATAAAGACGTCGGGATCAGTGCGAAGAAAGCCGCCTTCATCACCGACGGCGCACAGCTGAAACGGAGCGAGTTTTTTAACGTAAGCGCTCATCTCTTTTACCCAGGCGGTCAGTATTTTGCCGGTTTTATCCGGAGGATTACGAGGTTCGTTCATCAGTTCCCACGTCATGATAGTCGGATCTTCGTTGTACGGGATACCGGTGTACGAGTTCACGCGCGTCATCAGCCGTTCCGCGTATTCCTTATACGCAGCCTTGCAGCCGGCATCGGTATAGAAATCCGTCGCGTTTTCCAGATTGAACCACCGCTGCCAGGTGGACGCCTGCTGCAGGCCGCCGAAATCGGCCCAATAATTGTTAAGGACGACGACCAGTTTTATGCCGCGCTTTCCCGCTTCCGCAACGGCGTAGTCGAGCCGTTCAAAAACGTCGCGCGGATATCCGAATTCGTCGGGCTTTTTATCCGTTTTCCGGTATTTTTCGGGAATACCGTAAACGCCCGGTTTTCCGCCGCGGGCGGGTTCGTTCAATCCGAACGAATTATGATCGCGATTCGCTCCAATCTGAAAGCCCCAAACGCGCAGCACCGGCAATCCCATTTCGCACGCATCGTCGAGTACGTCGGTTATCATTTTATCGGGACTGTAATGCAAATAATAATTATTCGTGCCGACGAACCGGAACGGTTTGCCGCCGAGCATAAACGAACCGTCCTGTACGGTAACGAATCCTTTCTCCGCCGCTCCGGCAGCGGATACGGCCGAATTGCCGGCACAAGCGGCGAACAGCAGCAAAAAAATCGCACAGGTAAAAGCCGCGCAGGCAGACACCGCACGGCAATACGAACGAACAGGCTTTTTCATCATTCCTCCTAATTGTAAAAAACGACACCGGAACCGCTGCAGCACGCTACGCAGGTACGGCGAATCGGCGGCCGATTACCGCCGGTTTTCGCATCGCGCATACCGGACAAAACAGCGCATTGAAACGGGAACGCTTTGCGCTACGTGCGCATACCGGATATGAACAACTCGTACAAATCGCGGTCAACGGTAAAACCGCCTCTTTTTTCCCAACGCGTTCCGCCCCGCCCGTGGCCGCAGATGCCGAAATCGCCGTTGAAATTCCACAGCGCGTATCCCCAGCCGAGTTCACGGAAAACCGAAAACAGATCCGCAAACCAGGCGAGCGCCGCTTCGTTATCAGTCTTCGTATAGCAGCCGCACTCGCCCACGTGCACGCACGCACCGGCGTCGGCGAGCGTTTTCCACGGTGCGTAATGAGCGAGCAGCGTTTCACGGTTCCAGCACGTTCCGTTCCACTCCGTTCCCGGATATACCGGCGGCGTGCAGTCCGCCGTTTCTTCACACCACGGCGCGCGGTAATGAGTCAGCGCCATCGGCTGATAACCGCGAGTACTCAAAATCGCACCGGTATCCGCCAATTCGGGAATCGCCTCGTTACCGCCGTCGATACCGTTCAGCACAACCGGACGTAACGGCGACACCGCGCGCACGGCGGACATCGTCCGGCGCATCAGTTTTTCGTGAACGGCGCGCGTCATGCCGTACCGGCCGATCCGAGGCGGTTCGTTCAGCAGATCGAAACTGAGCTGCTCCGGCCCATACGGCGCGTAGCGGAGCGCAAGATCCGTCCAAAGCTGCACGAAGGCATCTTGAGCGACGCGGTCGCACCACAAATTGTGTTTTTCCGTTTCCGCGCCGTTTATGCAATAACCGGGCGCACGGTGCAGATTCAGCGAACAATGCAGCCCGCGCGAAACGACGGCCTTGACACAGTCGTCGAGCCGAACGAGCATAGATTCGTCCGGTTCGGCGTAACGGAAATCACGTATCCAAAAACGGTAATCTACCGGCAGCCGGATAAAATTACAGCCCATACCGCAGATAAAATCCAACTCGGTTTCCGCAACGCGAACATCGGCCGGACGAGGTGATTTCAAGCCGGCAAGGCTGTACATCCACAGCATGTTGAATCCGTACCGGAGCGCAGGCACGGCGGCGGCATCGATAGGTTTCATTCGTATTTCTCCCAATTTTTTTCCTGATTTCTTCTATAAATACGGTTACTGTTTGACGGAACCGCTGACCATACCGTTGTAGATCTGTTTTTGCAGAACGATAAAAATAATCAGCGTCGGCACGAGCGCGATAACGATTCCCGCGCAAATCAGTTCCCACTGCGATCCGAACGGCCCTTTGAATTTATACAGAACGGTTGAGATAACGGTCAGCGATTTTTTCGGCATGTACAGAAACGGCGTGTAAAAGTCGTTGTACAGCCCGATCGATTTTATGATCAGAACGGTCACGGTCGCCGGTTTCAGCAGCGGCATGATTATCTGAAAATACACGCGAAAATATCCGGCGCCGTCCAGAATCGCCGATTCATCCAGAGATTTTGAAATACTTTCCAAAAATTGCAGGTAAATGTAAATAGCCATAATATCCGTTCCCATGGCGAGGATAATCGGAGTTGCCATGGTATTGTACAAATGCAGCGCGTTTATGATCTGAAACCGCGCCACTTGCGCCGTCGTACCGGGAATCAGTACGATCCACAAAAACAAGTGCCTGATCAGTTCTTTTCCGCGAAAATCGAAGCGATGCAATACGTACGAAGCCATCGTTCCCGTCATAATCGATCCGGCGCTGGCAAGGACGATCATGACGAACGTATTCCAGAACGCCAGCCCCATGTTTCCCTTTTGCCACACGGTGATAAAATTGTCGAGCGCCCATCTTTGAGGCAACTCGAACGCGCCGGTTGAATTGAACTCGGCACCCGTTTTAAAAGCACCGAAAAAAACGACCAGAATCGGCAGAATGATTATCAGCGCGGTAAAAACAAGCAGCGTATACTTCAGGCAGGTGAATAAAGTTCCCATCACACCGGAATGCCGGAAAAAACGCCGAAACTCATTTTTCTGTTCCGAACGGGTTTTCTGCAACGCGTTATCCATAGTTAGTCCTCCAGTTTGAAAAATTTTTCCTGAATCGCCGTTACGACGAGAACGATACCCGTTAAAATCATGGCCATGGCCGACGCCAAACCGATTTTACTGTACTTGAACGCCGTATCGACCGTCCGAATAACGAACGTTTCGCTGCCGTTGCCGCCGCCGGTCATAATGTACGGTGTTTCAAACGCACTGAGCGAACCGGTGATGGACAAAATGACCATCAGTTTTACGATCGGAATAATCGTTTTCAAAATGATGTGCCGGAACACGTCCCACCAATTCGCGCCGTCCAATTCGGCGGCTTCGTATATCTCCGTGGGAATGGATTGAATCGCTCCCAGAAACATGATCATGTTGTAGCCCATGTACCGCCACACCGACGTGAACGCAACGGACCAGTTTACCAATTTAGGATCGCTCAACCACAGCGTATCGCCTTTAAAGCCCAAAAATCGCAGCAGCGTATTCAGCGTTCCCGTATCCCGATAGAAATACAGGAAAATGAGACCGATGGCTACGCCGTTTATCAAGTTCGGAAAGAAAAATATGCCTTTAAAAAACGATTTTCCTTTGCATTCAAACGAAAGAACCGTCGCAAAAAATAAGGCCGCCGCAATCTGCACGATAGACGCGGCAAGATAATACAAGCTGACCTTAAACACCCGATAATTTTCCGGACGGGTCAGCGCGTCGATATAATTTTGCAATCCGATATATTTTTTCTCCCCCATGCCGTCCCATCGCAGGAAGCTGTATTCGATCATGCTCAAAAACGGTAAATAGCCGAAAACGACTATAAGAGCGACCGGCACCAGCAGAAAAAGGAACGCGACCGTCTTTTGCTGTTTTTTATACGTCAAATCAGAAAATCGTTTCATTATCTTTTCTCCATATCTTTTCTCCATAAAAAAAAGGCGGCCGCTACCCGGCGTACTCCGCACTCCGAACGCAGCGGGCATTCGGAAGAAACGCTTCGCACGGCACACCTTCTTCAAATATCCGCCAAAACGGTACGTCTTACGGAGTTACGTTCAAAGTTTTACGCGCTTTTGCCCAGCGCGCGTTCCAATCGTTCATGATATCGTCGAACGTTTCTTTGGTAGTTCCCATGGCGGCGTCCACGATGCGGACTTTCTGCGGATCTTGCCACAAACCTATTTCGGATTCGGAATCCAATTTATCCAGCAGACCTTCTTCACCTTCATGCGCGGGAAGCTGAGTTTTGAAAACGACGCCGACTTCCTTGAAACTGTCCAGCACGGCCGGAAATTCGCTGCCTTTGAGCGCGGGAATGGCGACGTTATCTTTTGCGTACGACGACCGATTTGCAAACCACAAAGCCCACGCTTTTGCGGCGGCTTTGTTTTCACTGTATTTGTTCACACCGATAGCGTAATCCAACGAAGGTTCGGCATACACGACACCGTCGTGACTGACCGGGTACGGCATATAGCCGACGACGGCATCCGGATCGTAGCCGGACTTTGCCGCGATGTCGCGGAACTGACTGATAGCCCACGAGCCCAGATTCATCACGCCGATTTTGCCGTCTACGAAATCCTGCTTCGATTTTTCCCAATCGGACGTAAGCAGATCCTGTTCGCACAAACCGCGTTTTACCACTTCGTACATCACTTTGTATAATTCGTAATGCGGCATTCCCTTACTGAACGGAGCGTCCATATGGATCATTTTATTGCCCCAATCGGGATCGCCCGCATACGCAAGCCGGCCGCCCTCCCACTGCGTCAAAGTCCATTTCGACGGATAATTCATGAAAAACGGTATCGCCGCCGTGTTTTTCTTTATTTTGGCAAGACAAGCGTAAAATTCATCCGAAGTCGTGGGAAATTCGGTAATTCCGGCTTTTTTGAACACCTGCTTGTTATACAGCAAACCGCCGGCGTTCGCGTTGATCGGCACCCCGTACACGATACCGTCGAAATAATACTGCTGTGCGGATTCAAGAAAATCGTATTTCTGATTCAAATCCGCAAAACTGCCCATCGGTTCGTAAAATTTTCCGAGATCGCTGTTGAAAGGCGGTGCGGTTACCACCATCAGCACGTCGCCGTACGACTTCGTAGACATGCGGGTGCGAACCGTGCCGGCGTAATCGTGTACCGCTTCAAATTCAACGTGTACGTTCGGATATACGGCGGCGAACTGAGCCTTGTATTCTTCAAACTTGTCTTCCATATCTGTGCGGTGGTGCAAAACGATGATGTCGCCCGAAACCTCACCGGTAGCGGCGCCGACCGCGGACGACTCTTTCGAGCCGGTTGCATACAAGGTACCGAATACAGCGATACAAACTGCCAAAAGCGCAATCGATTTTTTCATGATATCCTCCTAATGAAAACGACGGAACGGAATACCGCCCGTTTGACACGGAAACCGGTTTCTTAAAACATAATTCATTATGCACGGGGAGAAAGCATCTGTCAAGCTTTTTTTCCATTCATCGGGTGATTTTCCGATCCGCTTTCCGCCGCATATAGATTCCGTTTCCGCAGCTGCCATACGATGCAATTATTATTTATTATATTACAATCACTTAAATAAATCATACATATAAAGAAACACAACGCATACCCGTTTGCAGTCGACGCTGAATGAATCGACAAAACACATACGTGCGAAAATAAATGATTTTTTTCTTGACAAACCGGAAAAACTGTGTTTTCCTTAACAAAAAGAAAACGGTTTCTTTTAAACATAACAGGAGGATTAACGTGAATCAAAAGTTACGGATTCTTTCCGCCGTATTGCTTTCAGCAGCGGCTGCGCTCACCGTGTTTTCATGCGCAGCGACGAAAGCGATCGCCGCCGATACCGGCGCGGAAGAATTATTGGAAGGTTTCAACGGAAGCACCGCGTGGAAAGCCGTAGGAAAAAACTGGGGAGACGGAGACTGTTCCACGTCGGCACTCGTTACGGATGAATGGCACACGGAAGGAACGGGAGCACTGAAAGGTTCGTTTGCAAAAACGGGGGAAACGGGCGGAGCGGCGACGTATTTTACGGAAGCGCCGGCCGTCGCCGATTTCAGTCCGTACGAATCGGTGCTGTTCGACGTATACAATCCGCTGGAAGTTCCCGTTCAGGTTTCGTTCGCCGTAACGACCGGCGGCGGTTGGGAATGGTATGAAAGCAACGTGTTCGAGGTTGCACCCGGTGAAGCACGCAATCTGCAAGCGGACTTCTATACCGGAACGCTCAAATGCGCGCTGACCGGCTGGCAGTTTACGGCGAATCTTGGCGACAGCGACGACGTACGCCGCGTCGCCGTCAAGTTCCAACTGCCCGCCGATACGGAAGGGTTTCTCTACATCGACAATATCCGCCTGAAATAACGGCGAAATCAAAGAGGTTTACCATGATGAAAAAAAGAATCGTACTCACCTGCGCGGCGTTTTTTGCCGCGGCAACAGTGGCGCTGACCGGCTGTCCGCAGTCGTCGGGCGGCGGAACCCCGGCGCAAAGCAGCGGCGGCACCTACGAAGACGGCGCAAAAGACGACGACGGCAACGTTACGTCCGATTTGAAAAGCGCCGAACTGAAAACGGACGACGCGGACAATCTTAAATACGTGTTCGACGGAGACTTCAAATACGAAGCAAAAGACGCTGCTTCCGACTGGAAAAACGTTACGGCCGACGTTCTGTCAGTAGCCGCGGCGGGAACCGACAAAGTACTGAAAATCGCCTACGACCTGACGGGAACGGGTGAAAAGAAACTGGACGTGTCGCTCATACTCGGCGGAAAAAACATCGCGAACTCAGTTTGGAAAACCAAACTCTACATTCCCGAATCGTACACGGCCGCCGGAGAAGCCGTCTATCCGGTCGTTCAATTGTTTGCAAAATACGGAACGGCCTGGGCCAGCACGACTGAAGTAAAACTGAACACCACAACGATCAGCAGCGGCTGGCACACGATTACCGTAGACATCGGAAACGCCGCAGTCAAAATCGACGACCGCGCGCTGAGTGCGGCGGATCTTTCAACGGGAGAAACCGCCGACGTCAGCACGTGGAAAGCAAATCTGAGCGCGGCGCAATCCGTCGGATTCCGCTTCTATGCGAACGGAATTTCCGCCGCAATGGAAGGACCGTTCTATATCGATTACGTGCATGTCACCGATATCGCCGCGGCAATCCCCGCCGCACCGTCAATCGCATACGACGCCGGTACCGGCACCGTAACCATAACCGGTGAAGCAGGCTGCACGTTCAGGTACACTACGGACGGTTCCGAACCCACGGTAAATTCGGCGGAATACACCGCACCGTTTGCCGCAGCGGCAAGTACGACCGTCAAAGCGATCGCCGTAAACGGTGCGGGCGCGGTGTCCGCAGCAGCGACGAAAATATGTTCGGCAAAAAAATATACCTTCGACGCGGAAACCGCCGAAGGCTTCACCGGCGGTGAAGACGGAACGATAGAAGCCGCGGCGTTCGAGTCGCAAAAGACGCTCAAACTCACCGTAAACGCCGGCGGCGCAAAAGTTACGGCATCCGCCGCGCCCGATTCCGCAGATATGACCGGAAAAAAACTTGAAGCGAGAATCTGGATTCCCGCCGCCCACGCAAAATCTCAGAACAACGCGGCAGATCCCGAGGTAAAAACCCCCGGCGTTAAACTCTATGCAAAATCGGGTGATTGGGCCTGGGGCGACAAATGGATCAATGAACTGCAATGGCTGTCCGACGACGGCGACGAATGGGTCACTGTCAGCGCGACGTTCACCGAGCTTACCGGTGCGGACGGCTGCGATATAACCGCCGTTAAAGAATTCGGCATATCGTACGAAGTAAACGGCAGCGCCGCGTGCGAACCGCTCTACGTCGACTGGATCGACATTATCGACGCGAACTGATACTCCGAGGCAGAGTATTGCCGGAGCCGGCGGCGCAAAATCCCGCCGGCTCGTTTTTTCAACGAAAACAGGAACACCACATGAATTACTCTTTCAAAAAGAAAATCGGAACGGTCGGCGCGGCGCTGCTCGTTTTGGGAACCGCGTCGTTCGCCCAGCAGACGATCGACGCCAAAACGACGGCAAATTTTGAAATGCGCGCGCATACGAGCGCGGGATACGACTTTGAAACGAATCGAAGCGGACTGGAAACGCAAATCGATCAAGTGCAAGTCTGGTTTGAAATTTTTCCGTACGACACGTACGGCGTTACGCCGCAAGCAAAAAAAGGCCTGAACGTCAGCATCCGGGCCGAAGGGCTTAAATATGCGTTCAAATGGTTCGACATGTACCGGAAACCGACCGACGACACCGCCGAATCGGTTTCCTCCGCAGGAAGATATTCCGAATCGAGAATGGATACGTTTGAATGCGAGCGCATCGTAGCAGAAGTCGGGTACCGGGATTTTTACCTGAGCATCGCGGATACGGACAATCCCGTCTGGTTTTCCAGCGCATCGCTGCAAAGCATTTTTGACGAGCTGGCAAAAAAATCCGGAGACGAAAACCTGCTCGGCATTCCGTTTACCGGCATCACGAAAGACAGCGTAAAATCGGCGGCGGCCAACTTCGACATTTCGGGTATCCTGAGCGCCGGCTACCGGACGGATTTGCTTTCCGCAGCGGTCAAGGCCGCCTCAAAAGGAACCTGGCTCGACAACGAACGCAACGCCTGGATATTCGGCGGTTCGATAACGGCGAAACCGTTAAAAGACCTTTCGGCGTCCGCCGATTTTTTAACGACCGTCAATTATACGTTCAAAGAAAGTACCCGCGAATACGTCGACGTTACGCAATTCGGCCTGAAATCGGATTACGCATTCCATCTGACGGACGAATACGTTATCAAACCGTACGCCGGCTTCGACGGAATGTACAAACAAAACGAATTCAGTTGGGAAGCGGGCGCGGGCTTTACGTTTTACTGGCGGGGTGCCGAATACGCGGTTCCTTACGACATATTGAACATATGGAATCTGAAAATTCCGGTCGGATTTTCCGCCGCGCTCAACGTAAACGACGCAAATCAAGTGAATCTTATCTGTTCCCTGTTTGAAGATTCCGCGCCGGGAGGCCTGATACCGAATTTAGGCGGATTCGCGGAATTTGAACTGAGAAACGCAGCCTCATCCGACGGCAAAGACGCGCGCGCGGGAATCGCCGTCCAAATCGAATACCGCGTTACAAAAAAAATCAGACCGTATCTGTTCGCCAAATACGTGCAAGGATACGGAAGCGGAAAACTGACGGGTACCGACGATCTGAACACGCGCGCGGGCGTACTGTTCGTCCCCGCACCTCGGTTCAGCGTCGACCTCAGGTACGAGCGCTCGGACAAAACCGGAAAAAATCCCGTATACGACGACGGCGCGATAACGGCCCGCTTCGCAATCAAATTATAAAAACAGCCGCGTTCCGTGCGGTTAAAACGGCAGCCGCACAGGACGCAAAATGCGGTATACAAACCGTGCCGGTTTTGGTAATATGATCAAAGAATATGAAACTTACGATAAACGAAATTGCCGAAATGGCGCAGGTTGCAAAAAGTACGGTCTCCAAAGCGCTGAACGGACAAAAAGGCGTCAGTGAAGAAAATCGGAAACGTATTTTGAACATCGTGCGCCAAGTAAATTTCCAACCGAATTCGGCCGCACGGGCGCTCGCACAAAATAAAACCGGAACGATCGGCTTCGTATTGCCGCACGAAGCGGCTTTTTCACTGTCGGGCGTTTATTGGGCCGGCATCGTAACCGCCGTAGCGGCGGAAGTTTCAAAACGCGGCTGCAATCTGATGGTAATCACGCCGTCGGAAGACGCCGAAAATCCGTTCGCATCGCTGGAATCGATCATCAGACGGCGCATCGTCGACGGTCTCATTATCGGAGCGGAACAGCTCGACACAAAAAGCATGATGTCAATCCTCATGGAAGACATTCCTTTCGTTTTTATCGGCCGGAACGCCGTGCTGCAGCATTACTGCGTAGACGTCAACAATACCGAAGGCGCAGCCGCCGTCGTGTCGCAGCTGATCAATCACGGATATAAACACATCGCGTGCATCACCGGCCCCGCCGACTACCTGTACACGCAAGACCGTATCACGGGATTCACCGACGCGATGAACGCGGCGAACCTCGACGGCACCAGAATAGTACACACGTCGTACCTTGAAGAAGACACCAGAAAAAACACGGCCAAACTGATGGAACGCTACCCCGACACGGATGCGCTTTTTATCACGGCGGGCGGAGAATTCGTGCTCACCATTCTTGAAACGCTGCGGTTGTCGGGCATCAGTCTCCGCGGCTTCGGCTTCGGCGTGTTCGACGACAGCCGTATCTTCGATTTTCTTGATTTTCCGATCATAACCGCAAAGCAGCCCATAAAACGGCTGGGCAGCACCGCGGCACAACTGTTGTTCGACCTGATAGAAGGAACTCCGCCGGCGCAAACGGTATGTTGGCTGCCGGTCGACATCGTTCTCAGATAACGCCGGAACACCGCGCGCGCCAAATCCGCATTTGCACGACCGACCGCCGTATGCTATACTGAGCGCATGACAACACACATCGTACTTTGGAAACTCGCCGATCCGGCGAAAAAAGCGGAACAGGCAGCCGAAATGAAAAGACGGCTTGAAAACTTGGTCGGCCAAGTGCCGGGACTCGTTTCGGCAAAAGTCGCGCAGGGCTTTAACGGCTACGACGTCGCGCTCGTCAGCACGCACGAAAGCCGCGAAGCGCTCGCACTGTATCAGGAGCATCCGGCACACGTTGCGGTAAAGCAATACGTGCATACAGTCGTTTCCGACCGCGCTTCGTGTGATTTCGACGCCGAATGAAAAAACCGGCGGCGTCCGTTATACGGTTCACTCACGGGAGTCGTCCGTATAGTTCGGAAACCGTCGGTTTAGACGCTGAAAGCTGAAAACCGGCGGTTTTCGGGTACGCGTTCGGCGCATCCGGAAACCGCCGGCTCATCACCGTAAAACGGCAAAAATACTAGAAATTGAGCAGAGACTTGTCGTAATCGGCCGGCGCTTCAAATCCGAGCAGATTCATGCACGTAGCTGCAAGCGAACTGATGCCCAACCCTTCATTTAAATCTTTGCGGTAATCGCCCTTGTATTCGGGATCGTAAATGATGCCGGGAACCGGGTTCAGCGAATGCGACGTTTTGGCTTTGGGCGAACCGTCTTCTTTGCGTGAAACGTCGCCGGTTTTCTTGTTGTGTTCGTACATATCGTCGCTGTTGCCGTGATCGGCGGTAAGCACCAGTACGCCGCCGGCCGCGTCGATAGCCTTTTTCAGGCGGCCGAGCTGCAGATCCATCGCTTCCATCGAGCACACGACCGCGTTAAACACGCCGGTGTGACCGACCATATCGCCGTTCGGATAATTGAGGCGGATAAAATCGTATTTGCCGCTGCCGATTGCCTGAATGACGCGGTCGGTAATTTCGGCACATTTCATCCACGGGCGCTGCTCGAACGGTACGACGTCGCTTCTGATTTCTTCGTAATCTTCAAGTTTTTCGTCAAACTTGCCCAGCTTGTTGCCGTTGAAAAAGTACGTAACGTGTCCGTATTTCTGCGTTTCGCTGATAGCCAGCGTTCTCACGCCCGACGCGCACAAATATTCGCCCATCGTGCGGTCGATTGCGGGCGGACTTACCAAATACTGCTTGGGAATATGCAAATCTCCGTCGTATTCCATCATGCCCGCATATTCCACGGCGGGAACGCGTTTGCGGTCGAAATGCTCGAACGCGGCGGAAGCGGGCGTTTCAAACGCAGCAGTCATTTCCAGCGCGCGGTCGCCGCGGAAGTTGAAATAGATAACGCTGTCGCCGTCTTCAATCGTTCCCACCGGTTTGCCGTCGGCTCCGGCAATCACGAATTCTTTCATATCCTGATCGATGATACCGGGAATTTCCTTCCGGTACGTTTCGATCGCTTCCTGTGCAGATTTAAAGGTACGGCCTTCACCCAAAACGTGCACGTTCCAGCCGCGGTCAACCATCGACCAGTCCGCATTGTAGCGGTCCATCGTAATGTACATACGGCCGCCGCCGGAAGCAATCCGGTAATCGGCGCCGGCTTTATTGCATTCGGCTAAAAACTGTTCAAACGGAAGCACGTAATCGAGCGCGCTCGTTTCGCCCACGTCGCGGCCGTCGAGCAGCGCGTGAATGCGGATCTTTTTAACGCCTTCCTTCTGAGCCTCGGTTATCATCGCTTTCAGGTGATCGATATGCGAATGCACGTTGCCGTCGGAAAACAATCCGATAAAATGCAGCGTGCTGTTTTTCGCCTTTACGTTCGCAACCAGTTTTTTCCAAGTATCGCCCTTAAACATGGCGCCGCTTGCAATCGAATTGGAAACGAGCTTCGCACCCTGAGAAAAAACGCGGCCGCAACCGATCGCGTTGTGACCGACTTCGCTGTTGCCCATATCGTCGTCGGAGGGGAGCCCGACTGCGGTACCGTGCGCTTTCAATTTCGTATGCGGCGACGCGTCCGTCAGCGTGTTCAGCCAATCCATCCGGGAAGCCTGAACGGCGTCCCCATCCTTGTATTTACCGTAACCCACACCGTCCATAATAACCAGAACGACCGGCCCTCTGCGGCCTTTCCATGCGGGATTCTTTTTCAATGCTTCTACCATACGAATAACTCCTGTTGCATTAAATATACTCGTTTACGCACAGAGTTTCAATATCGGTGATTCACGGGTACGCGCCGCGCTCAGTTGCCGATAAGCGGCTGCCCGTCCGATACCTGCCCGTCCGCCGCCCGCCGGAATTCGGTCTCCACCGGCTCCAGCTTCGTATCGGCACGCAAATACAGCGTATCACCGTCAACCCGCCATGAAACGGTTTGTACGGCGCTCCCCATCTGCGGATTCATCGCCACGTATTCGGCATAGGGCACCGACGTCCCGTCCGGCAGCTGAACCGAAACGCTCTCATATTGCAGCAGCCGTTCGGACGCGGCATACGAACCGGTAACCGCAACCGTCCGATCAAAAAAAGCGCGCAAATCCGTTTCCGGGATCGACGATTCGCCGGCCGACGATTCGTTATCTGCCGATTCGCCGGCCGTCGGTACAAAAGACACGAACTCCTGCCGCATTTCCGTGCGGAACGTCCGGTCGGGAAAAAACGACTGCACCGTGACCGCCTTAAAACGCGCGACTCCGGCAACACGGCCGCTCCCGTCGGACTGCGAACCGGCCTCATGCAGTTCGGTTTCCGCAATCAACGTCCGATTCCAATCGCCGTACAGCGCCACGCAATTCGCCGGATCATGCGCCACCGCCACGGCGGCTTTTTTCGCAGTGCACCCCGCCGTACACAAAACGGTGTAAAAAACGACGCACACGGCGGCACCCCAAAAGCCTACATCCCAAAAGGCACACCGCAGCGCCCGAATGCCCGAAAATTGTCTTATCATAACAGCAGCAACCTCAAACTGTCGAACCGCCGATTCAATTCCGGCGAATCAAGCGTAATCTCCGTTCCGTCTGAAAACGCCAACCGGATCTGTAAAAGCTGCCGGCTGTGCAGCAGCGCCGTAAAATCGTCTTTTCCGAGTTCCGACGTATACCTGACCACAACGGACGAGCTTCCTTTCAGACTTCTGAAAATAAGCGCCCGGTTCATCGTTTCATACGCCGCTTCGCCGGAAACGAACTGAACGGAAACCGTATCAGCCGCCGCGACGGCCGACTTCGGAACCGTCACCGAATAATTGACCACCGGATTTCCGGTCAAACTTCTGTCCACCGTCGGAACCGTCATATCCAACGAAACACCGGACACGGCGCAGCGCCGGCACGCCACGGAAAACGGCCGCGCAAAAAGCAGCTGAGATCCGTCCGGCCCCGGCGTCGTATACAGCGGATCAACGGTCGCACACGCCGCCGTTAAAAAAGAAAAAACGACCGCACAGATGAAAATAGCGGCGCTTCCCGCTCCGTATTTCACCGGTTTATTTCCCATACATCACCTGTAAACAAAAAAACCGGCCGAACGCGGCACGCCTTCGCGCACCCTCCGGCCGGCATTCCGGGCCGCCGCGCATAAAACGCGGCGATACGCGCTCAAATCATCCGAGCGCGGTTCCCGTTCGTCAAAATTATTCGCCGGTTACGATAGTCGTAACGTTTGCCCAGAAACCCAAGTACAGCGTTACTTTCTGATCAACAGTCGAAATCTTCGTAATTCCTGCATTCTGCGCGGCAGCTTTGATACTGCAATCCGCGCCTCCCATCGGAATCACCGTAAACAAAAATCCGCCGCTCGCTTCACCGACTTTGGAACCGACCGCGTTAGAAGTCGCAGCAACCGGCTGAACCGTCGTGCAACCCGCAAGAGCCATGAGCACTGCCAAAACGCACACTACAGTGATTTTTTTTGAGGAGGGGGAAAGCCTTCCCCCTGGCCCGCACTTCGTTGCGGGCACACCCCCTTCTCTAACGGAAAAGCTCCGGATTATCGGAAGAAGCGTACCAATCAACTTTATGGGTCAGAATCATCAGCAGCACTACGATGCAGAACAGCCCCAAACTGCCTATCAAAAGCGCGTAATCTTCAGTCTGCAGCGTTCCGAACAGGAACACGTACGAAACCAGCTGAACGCCGGCAAACAGCGCGCCCCATTTTACCTTTTTGAAAATCGACGCCGCGTAAAACAGCGTCAGCAGACACACGGCCGCCGAACTTATCCAATACGTCGACGCAAACGGCACGTGCTCGGAAACGGACAGCAGCAGCAGATAAAAAACGACGTCCGCCGTGCCGATCAGACAATACTGCACCGGATGAATCCTGACGCCGGTAAACAACTCGAAAATGAAAATCGTCAGAAACGGAATCAACAGAAACAGCACGGCGTATTTTACGCTCCGCATCGTTTTCTGATAATTGTCGACCGGCGTTACGAAACCCGCCCGGACGCTTTCCGCGGAAGAAACCGGATGCGGCGCGTCCGAAAGCCACCGTTCGGGAAACACCGTCGAAAGCCCGGCTATACGCCACTCGGCGGAAAATCCGCCGTCAGAAACATGCCGCTCGGTCGGCAGCCATCCGCCGGAAAAACCGGGCGTCGGCCAATCGGAAGTAACCGTAAACCGATTGTCCGCCGCCATCGGCACCGCACTCAAACTGCCGCCGCCTTGAACCGAAGCGTCGCACGTAAAAGCAAACCCGGAACGCGCCGCATCGTCCGGCAGCCGGTAAAACACCGTGTGAGAAAACGGCGAAACGCCTTCCGGCGCAATCAGCGCGGTTTCCAAATCCGTACCGTTCGCCGTAACAACCGGAAGAGAAGTCAGATTTTTCTTATTGGAAACGCCCAGCAGCAGCAGCGCCTGATCCCACAAAATATCCGATTCACTGACGTTCCGGTATCCGTACGCAGCCGGCGCGAACGATCCTTCGGACACGGCCGAACAGGAAAAAACGGGAACCTCAAAAATGCCGCGCGTCAGGTATTCGGGAGAAACGTCGGCACGCAGCGCCCACGATTCGGGAACGGCGATCATGTAGCGAATCTTTTCAGTGCGCTCGACCGAGCCGTCGGAAAGTTTTTTTTCAGTCGTTACCGTATACGGCAGCGCCGTAACGAATCCTTCAAGCACCGGTTCGCCGCCTTTCGGCAGCAGAATGGACTCGACCGCTTCGTTGCGATAATACTCCCGATCCCGAATCAGCGATTTTACCAAATTGAGCGGAATCAGGAACAGCAGCACTAAAAATAAAATGATAAACGGCTTTGCGCCCATTTTGGACGCCGCCTGCAGCAGTTTGCTTTTTCCGGCAGTATCAGCCGACTTCATATTCATACGAAACTCCCGTAAAAATAATTGCCGGAACCGGTTTGCTCCGAAACCGGTTCAAGACAAGACGGTTCCGCGGAAAGCAGACTGTCAGTTTTTACTTTTACCGAACAGACGCAGCAGCGCCAGAAAAACGTTTACGAAATCGAGATACAATTCCAGCGCGCCGATAATCGCGACTTTGGCGAACAGTTCGCTCTCGTCCGCTTGAGCGGAAATACGGTACAATTTCTGCGTATCGTACGCAGTCAGACCGGTAAACACGCCGACCGTTACCAAAGACAGAATCCAGTCCAGCCCGGATGAACGCGTGAACACATTGACGACGGACGCTATCAGAATACCGAACACGGCCATCATCAAATAGCGCCCGGCGGAACGCAAGTCGCTTTTCGTCACGCGGCCGTAGACGCTCATGCAGGCGAACATTCCGGCAGTTATCAGGAAGACCCGCACGATCGATGCGCCGGAATATACCAGCACAACGGATGAAAGCGTTATGCCGTTGAGCACCGAATAAGCTACGAACGCCGCAGCCGCCGCTCCCGCACTCATTTTACCGATACGGGCGGAAAGCCAGAACACCAACGCCAATTCGCCCAAAACCAAAATCGGGAAAACGAAGGCGTTGCCGAAAATGAAAGACAGCAGCACGGTATTCGTCGCCGTCACGTACGCACACGCCGCGCTGATAGCGAGCGCAAGCACCATCCAGCTGTACACGCCGGTCATAAATTTTTTCCGGGCCGATTCGTTCGTCCGGATTGTTACGGAATCATTCATAATATTACAGTAATATACATACGGTCTAAAGTCAAGCAAACACCCGGCAGGTCCAATTGCGGAGTTTACGCAGCACGCGACTTATAGTATACTGCCGGGTATGGGTACCCGTCTTGTAAAAACCGCCGCGCTGATTGCCGCTGCGGCAGCTGCGCTGTGGCCGGTTTCTGCCGGCGATACCGCTCCCGCACTGCGTGCGTCTTTTGAAACCGCCGTACGCGAAGTCCGATTGCAGAACGGACTGACGCTCTATACTATTGAAGATTCCGGCGACGCATTGGTACGCATCGAATACGCCGTGCGCGCCGGATACGCCGATCAGAGCGAACCGACGGCGGGATACGTTCCGTTATACGCGAGCCTTTTTGCAGAAGCAGGGAACGATTCACGCACGTACGCAGCGCAGATACGCTCCGCATGTACCCAAACGGCGGCGCGGTACGCCGTTACCGTAACACCGCCGCACGTCCGGCCGGCGCTGGAATATCTTGCGGAATGCGCCTTTGATCCCGTCTTTACGGACGAATCGATCGCACGCGCCGCGGCGGAACTTTCACGGCAACTGGCCGGCTTCGAGCGCAGTCCCGAAGGTTTTATCAGCACAATCGTAAACCGAACGGTTTTCAAAGGGCAGCCGTACCGCTACGCGGCGGGGATTCCCGCCGGCGTGTTTGACGGAAAAACGCCCGCTCAAATCCGTTCGGTATTGGACGATATTTCCCGAACACTGTACGCACCCGCGAACGGCGCGCTGTTCATTTCGGGCGCGATCACTGCCGAAGAAGCCGAACGACTCGCAGCCGAAACGTTCGGCCGGTACGGCGTTTTTCCGGCGGACGGTGCGCCCCGTTCTCCTGCGGAAGCCGAACGGCGCACCCGCGAACGGCGCGGAACACTGCCCCCGGCGGCAGCGTCTTCCCCGGCGGCAGCGTCTTCCCCAACGACGGGCGCCGGCGAAGACGCTCGGACGAAACGGTTCGTTCTCGTAGACGGCTCCTTTTCAAAAGACATACAGCAGATCGTCCTCCAGTACGCCGCCGATCCGGCCTCGCACGATGAGGCGTTCCGTGCCGCGCAGAAAGTACTCGCGGCGGAAGACTCCGATCTGATCCGGCGCCTTCTCTCCGACGGAACGCTGGGAATCGGTTCACCGGATTACGTAAGCATCGCTGCCGACAGCTCGTACGATACCAGCCGCCTGATCGTACAGGTGCTCGCCGGTCCGCACGAATCGCCGGCCAAACAGGCGCTCGCACTGGCGCGCTACGTACAGAACGCGTACGACAATCTGACCGCGGAACCGGAACGGCTCGCCGCCGCGTTCCGCGCAGTACGGACGGAAGACCGCGCGCAGTACGCAGACGCGGCAGCGTATCTGAGCGCGCTCGCCGAACGATTCGGTGCAGCCGCCGGTACCGGCTCCGAAGCGAATCAGCCGGAAGACGCGCAGAACGAACCGGGCGAACCGTTTATCTTCGTACTGGCGCATCCGTCCGTTTACGCAGCCTACAAAAAATCGTTCGCCGCGGAAGGATTCGCCGCCGTTTCGCGCGCCGACTTACGCAAACTTACCCGCACACCGCGAACGTCATCGCAAGATGCACCGCAGTCCGAGGCGCAAAACACTCCGGCCGACGCGCATCCTGAAATCACCGGCGAATCCGCAAACACCCCTGCGCGCAGATTTGCCGCGGCGCAGCGGGCGCAGACCGCCGAACTGACGCTCTCTAACGGCGTCCCGCTCATCGTAAAACGGGCGCCGAACAGCAGCCGGATTTCATTCGTTCTTGAAATTACCGGCGGAGAACTCGATTCCGGCGCGGCGTACGCGGGACTCGAATCGATACTGATCCAAGCCGTCGCCCGGAACATCACGGAAGCGGCGGCCGTCGCCGTTACGGACGGCGCCATCGCGCGGATGCCCGCCGTTTCCGCCGAAACCGGCCCTGAAACGAGTTACATTCGCATAACGTGCGATACCGCCGACTTCGAGCCGTGCCTTAAAGCGACGGCCGGCGCGCTCATATTCGGAGACATTCCGCCGGCTGCAGCCGACGAAGTGGTCTACGCGCAGGAATACCGTGCCCGCCGGGAAGCGGCCGACACGGCGGTGCAAATGCAAAACGCCGCGCTGCAGCTGATTTACGCGGACACCGCTTACGCAGCGCTGTTCCAAGCCGAATCCGACGGTACGGCGCGGATTCCGTACGCAACGATTGCCGCCGCTTATCCGCGACTGCTCGACGCGAGCCGCTACCGGCTTATCGCGGTGGGCGGAGAACCTGAGGGAACGGCGGGAATCGCCGATTTGTGCGAAACGTATTTCGGCGTATTTTCACCGTTTCCCGCCCGGACGCACGGCGAAACGATTACCGAAGCGGTCAGCAAAAAAGAAACGCCTCCCGCGGAACCGCAGTTTCCGCTCACGGAACGGTACGTCCGGCTGCGCAGAATATTTTCTACGGACAAATCTGCGGGAGAGGCCCCGCACGAACCGCCCGTACTCGTTCCGACCGCCGAATTCAACGATCCGGTGCAGTATTACGCACCCGCACCGAGCGGGCTTTTCGGGCAGACCGTGTACAACGCGCTCCTGTACGAACTGGAACGGCGGCTGAACGACGACGTTGCGGCGGGAAAGATTCCTGCGGAAAGCGTCCGCGTACACGCCGCGTCGCCCCGCGCTCCGTACGGTGCCATGCAGTTCACCGGAATTCCGCGCACGTTCGACATCGACGCGGCACTCTACGGCGCGGCGCGCGCACTCTACGACAGCCTGCAAACGCCGGAATCGGCGGACCGGATACGTAACGGGTGGATACGGAACGAATTGGCGCAAACGGGAACCAACGAAGGAACCGCGCGCCTCATTGCGGAAAGTCTGCTGAACACGGGAACATCCTGCGCGTACGCCGACGCGTACGTCGGCATCGAAAGCGCGGATCAAAATGATTTTGCGACCGTTATGGAACGCTGGCTGCTCACCGAACCGCCGGTAAGGCTCTATTCGGCAAGCAGACGCTGATAGCCGCGCACCGCTTCCCGTACCAGCCGGTATATGACGCGCGACTTTTCCAACGATTCGCGCATCGGTTCCGCCGGCAGAGCCGAATCCGCAAAAACGCGCTCAAGCCGCTCTTCCGTCGGAAACACGAGTGAGGCCGCTTCCGTGATTGAACTCGAAACGATTTTTTTATCCAGCTCGGAAAGAGATGCGGAAACGTCCGCATATCGCGCGGTAAATTCCGCTTCGCTGCGGCAGTCAAGCGCCGAACGGCACAGACGCTCGCCCGATTCGGCAAGCGCGTGCATATCGGCAAGATCAGCCTTCAATCCGCCGAGCGCCGCCGCAAAACGCGCGGCGCGTTCCGGCCGTTTTTTTTCAAACTCGGCCCGCGCCGCTTTCTCAGAGTCGAAAAACCGGCGGCGTTCGTCAGCCGCATCCCGGCGCGCCAGCAGCCGTTCAAGCGGAAACGCTTCTATTCCCGGTATGCGCAGGCTGTCCGGCGTAAGAGAATACGTTTTCAGTTCGGGATGCGCCGCCGCGCTGCTTTCAAACCACCAGGCGTACAGCGACATCCGGTTGTCCGTCAGCAGTTCGCCGCCTGCGTAACTCCGCGCGGTACGGGTTTCAGCCGCAAAAAGCGCGGCGGCAGCGGTACGCTCCGCCGGTTCCAATCTGTTTGAAACGGCATGAGCGCGCTCTTCAAACGTACTGCCGCGCGCGTGCGTTTTTTTATCGGGAAACCCCAAATCCAACCCTGCAATGAAAATCTCGCGGCAACCGCACGCCCGGGCAAAGTCCCAAGCGCTGGTTGCAACAGAACCGCCGGCGCCGAGTTTTCCTTTTTCGCCACAGCGCGCTTCAAAATAGGCGCCCACCGGATACATCGACGAACACAAAACCGTTTCACGGCAATCGAACCTGAACACGGACGGATACGCGGCCGACTCGGTGATCAATACGCCGTGCGGCGCGCGCAGCCGATCCAAATGGCGCGCGTTCCAATACTGCGGATCGACCAATACGATAAAATCGGGTTCCACGCCCGAACGCAGACACGCGCGGAGCGCCGTATCCACGCAGATAAGCAGACAGCGTTCTTTTATTTCGGCAAGATACGGCAGCACGCCGTCGAGCGAAGGCCCCGCCGCGAGCACGCAGGCGCTCAAGTTTGAAGCCGTTCCCTCGTACCGCCGGATACCGTCGAGTTCCGCCAGTTTCGGTAAATTCCTGCAACTGTTCCGCCGCCACAGTGAAGCGAACTTTTCGAGCGTCTTCGTATTGATCGCCCGTTTGCTGCGGTTGCGCGCGATCAGCGTGTCCAATCCGTCGAAATACCGTTTCCCCTCTTCCGACCCGGTCTTTCCTTTTATGAAAACGCACGAATCCGAACCGACCCGTTCAAGCAGCGCGATAACGCTCTGATGCGCGGCGGAGACGCACAGGGCGCAGTCGGAATGAGCGAACACCGCACGCCAATCGACGCACGAAAGCGCCGCGGCAAAACACCCCGCGTCCGGTTCCACCAGAATCAGTTTTGCCGACGGATACGATCGTGCCGCAGCAAGCGGCGCGTACCCGAGTCCGAATCCCAAAAACACGAACGCACCGACGCGCGGCGCTTCCTCTTTGAACGAAAGCGCCAGCTGCTCGGCCTCACGCCCCGGATCGTACGCGGAGTGAAGCCGTCCTTCGGAAGAAACGGCCGTCGGCTGCCCGTTCTTGGCCGGGCGCACGGTCCAGCCGCACGGATACGAAGCGGAACCGTCGGAAGCGGTTTTCACACCGTCGGCAGCCCGCCGCAATTCGTCCGCAATCAGCGCATATAATTGAGGAAAACGTTTTTCAAACAACGTACGGTTATTATTCCAGAAAGAATTCAATCGCCATATTCTCCGTTACGGCAGTTCCGGCGGGCGGATTCTGCCTGACTACGTATCCGTCGCCGACGATTCTCACCCGCAAGTCCGTCCGGTTCAGCAGCCCCGTCAAAAACCGTTTGGGAACGCCGCTAAAATCGGGCATAACCGAACCGATCTCGGCGTTTTTGCCGGCCGGAATGGAAACGAGCCCCGAATGTGCGAGCGTCGCCGCCCCTGCGCGCGACATCCCCAAATGGTCGATGATAACGTCCGCAGCTTCGGCAACGACGGGAGCCACGATGCGCCCGGCGTACGTTTCCCCCTGCGCTTTTGTAACGACCACGTATAAAATGATCTGCGGATTTTCCACCGGAAACACGGCGACGCAGTTTGAAAGGAAATCCGTGTCGCTGTAACCGCCGTTTTCAAGATCGGCCATTTGGGCGGTACCCGTTTTTACGCCGATGGAAATATCTCCCAGCGCGGCGCGGTAACCGGTACCGCTTTTCGCCGTCGACTGCATACAACTCAGCAGATAGGCGGCCGTTCCCGGTTTATAGATCCGCTCACCGTACTGCGGCACGTGAACGTATTCTTCCGCACCGCCGCGATCGGTAATGCGGGACACGACGGTCAGTTTGACCGGCACGCCGCCGTTCGCCAGCGCCGTCGCTCCTTCAACCATCTGCAACGCCGAAACGCTTATTTCCTGCCCGATGGAAATGGTCGGCTTCGAGCGCGCCGACCACAGCCGGTCGTTCGTCGTTTTTACCAAACCGGCCGTTTCGCCGGGCAGCTCAATGCCCGTTTTTGAACCGAAGCCGAGCTGCCGCAGCTTTGCAAGAAAAAATTCGGAATTGATTTTGTCGCTCATCTGGGCGAGCGCGTCGTTGCACGAAAACTGCAGCGCTTCACGAGCCGTTACCGAACCGTGATGCCCCAGACACGTGATGCTCACCCGTTCGCCGTTCGCCGATTTTACTTCATATTTGCCGTCGCAGTAAAACCGTTCGTCTTCGGAAATCACGCCCGCGTCGATAAACGTGGCGACGGAAAAAATCTTGAAAACCGAGCCGGGCTCGTACGCGACGACCGCCGGCCGATCCTGACGTTCCGACGCCGAAGCGAACCTGTATTCGTTCAAATTGACCGACGGTAAACTGATGTACGAAAGGATTTCGCCGGTTTCCGCTTCGGCGGCAATCATCATAACGCTTTCGGCCTGCGTCGACTCCATGGCGCGCCGCGCGATCTTTTCAAGTTTGTACTGCAAATTGGCGTCTATCGTCAGATACACGTTCCGTCCCGGCGCCAACGTACCCGAACCGGCTTCTTCACGAGGAGAAAGTACGTTCTGCATCGAATATTCGACTCCCGCAAGCCCTTCTCCGTCGTCACCCATAAAACCGATAAGCTGCGATGCGAGCGCGTTTTCGGGATACGCGCGGCCGGGAATCCGGTCGAATCGGAGTCCCGACAGTTTCCGCTCCTGAATGACCTTTTTTACCGCTTCGTATTCGTTTTCGTCCATACGCTTTTTCAGGTAAAACACTTTGGTCGCGGACTGCACGGCGTCCTGTATGTAATCGGCCGGCAAATTCAGCACAGGAGAGAGCACTTCGGCCGTTTTTTCCGCATCGGATACCGCGGACGGCGTTACCGAAAGATGATAAAAATTCGTCTGCACTGCAAGCGGTTTTCCGTTCCGATCCACGATCGAACCGCGCACCAGCTCCTGTGCGGGAGCCGCTGCCGGAGAAACAGGAGAAAACGCAAGTCGTCCGTAGCAAATCACTACGTACAATACGAATAACACTACGATAACGCCGCACACCCGCAGACGGTGGCGGGAAAAGATTTCATTCATCGGCAAATGACCTTACCTATTATATTGTGAACCGAGACGAACCCGTAATTCCGCGAATCGACGGACTGTGCGTAATTATCGCCGATCGCGAGAATCGTCCCGGAGGGAACCTCCGAGCTATGCTTGATCCGCTGATACTGTGCTTCCGTCAGCGGAATCGTTTTATCCGCAACGGTAAGACTATATCCCGAATCCGTCGAAAAATCCAGAGGTTCGCCGGACGTCGCAACGCATCTTTTGACGACCGCCTTATCGTTATAGAAATACAACACGACCTCGCCTTTGCGCGGCGTCCTCCACTGCGCAAGCAGTTCGTCGCCGAACGGTTTTACCAATCCGTACGCCAGCTTCGACACGACGATAACCGCCCCGTCAGGCACCGCAGGCTCCATCGACGTACCGGAAACGTTCAATATATCTACGACGAACAATTTCAGCACGATACCGGCGATAACGCCGCAGACAACGAACAATAACGGCGAACTGTTTTTTTTTGATTTTTTCATACGGGAATATTCTAATATGCCGTTCCGTTTATGTCGATAGTTACCATATGGAAATCATCAGTTACCTTGATAACCGGCAAGTCTCGCACCGCAGCCCGTCCCGCCCCTTCGGCAGTTTCAATCGGACGACTAAACAAACCGCGTACGGCTGCCGGCCGTTCTCACCGTCGTATGCGGAAACGGGAACAAGCTGTGATGCCGCCGTATTCGTCCGCATCGGCTGCACCGCCGCACGCACGCTGAAACGGATCAGCCGGTACGCCCGCCCGCTCCTGTTCATCGGAGCGCTGAGCGCGTGCGGCTTTGCCATCACGGCGGCGTTTTACGAACTGAACGCATACGTACAAAGTTTCGCCCGCCCGGTTCACCTCGCCTATTTGTCTCCGAACGAAATCGAAGTGCTCGACAACGCAATGGAACGGTTTGCGCTCGTCTCTTCGGATGAAATAGATACCGCGGGCAACCTGCTCAACGGAGGCAAGGCGATTTCAATCGCAGACATCAATCTGAGCCAGCCGGTAACGTACACTTCCTACACCGTTAAAAGCGGAGACACCATTTCGGGAATCACCCGTAAATTCGGACTCACCAATATTTCAACCCTGATAGCCGCCAACGATATCCACAACGTCAGGCTGCTCCGTTCCGGACAGAAACTGCGCATTCCGTCTATCGACGGTCTGATTTATACCGTCAAAGCGAATGAAACGATCGAAGGCGTTTCGCTGCGCAACAACATTGCCGTTGAAGATATTCTCGACGTCAACGATTTGTCGAGCGCGGCACTGCAAGTAGGTCAGCAGCTGTTCATTCCCGGAGCGCGGCTCGACACGACGACGCTCAAAAAAGCAATGGGAGAATTATTCATTTACCCGCTGAACGGAAACTGGCGGCTTACATCGAAATTCGGTTTCCGCCCCGATCCGTTTACCGGCGTCAAATCGACTCATACCGGAATCGATATGGCGATCGCACAGGGTACGCCCATAAAAGCCGCCATGAGCGGAAAAATTATCGCAGCCGGCTATACCAACGTGTACGGAAACTATGTTATAATAGATCATGAAAACGGATACCAAACGTTGTACGGTCATATGCAGAAGCCGTCGCCTCTCAAAAAAGGGCAGCGCGTCGGACAGGGAACCCAGATCGGTTTGGTAGGTAACACCGGATATTCGACCGGCGCGCATCTGCACTTCACCGTTTACAAAAACGGCAAGCTGATAGACCCGTTGACCGTACTCAAATAAACAGGAGTCGCCATGCAGTCAGTATGCGTATGCCATGGATGCGGACGCACGATCGATACGGAATTTTTATATTGTCCGTGGTGCGGCGCAGCACGTATCAGAAACGCCGAACCGGAAGCGCTCGAACCGGTGTTTACCCGCCTTGAACAACTGCAACAACGCGGACGCGTCAAAAAACTCAAGCAGCTTGACGATATTCTTGCGGAACTTGAAAAAGACCTGACGACGCTCGTCCTGAGCGTGGAGATGCATAAATGACGAAACGGATCCCGACGCGATGCGGTCTGCGGTACGCGACGCTTTTTCTGCTGTGCGCGGCTCTTTTTCCGCTGTATGCGGAAGTTACCTTTTCAGCTCCCGATCTGAACGTCCGCAACGACATCCTGTTCGCGGCAAAACACCGCGAACCGGGTGAAACATCGTACGGCAGTTTGTTTACGGCAAATCTCGCCGAACCGGATGCCGATCCCCGGCTGATCACGTGTTTTCCCGAACGACTTTCCGTTATTGAAAAAGGCGCCCTCCTGCGCATCAGAAACCGGTACGGTGTTTTCCACTATTCCGATGCCGGTCACTCGCTTTCCCGCGTCGCAGGATCCGGAACGGGAGAACCGGTGCCGTCAAAACCGGTGCAGCTCGACGCGGAATCCGTCAGCCCCGACGGCAAATGGATTTGTTCCGTAAAAAAGAGCGGTATCGCAACGGGAACGCTCACGCTGAAAACTGCGTCCGGCTACAGCGAAACGGAATTGGCGCAAAACGTCGAACTGAATTACGACGAGATTCCCGTGAGCTGGTCGCCCGACAGTTCGCTCCTTATATATGAAAAAAACGGCGCGTTGTATTTTACCGATCCCGCCGCCGCGTTCAAAACGAGCCAGATTCCCGAATATTTGCGCAGACTCGGAACGGGCACCGTGCATTCGATTGCCTGGGCTTCCGCAAAAAACCTCGTATACATATCGAACGATCTCGTCTATAAAATTCCCGTTTTCGAATTGTATACGCGTTCACTCTACGCCGATTTCGTCGGCACCGGAACCATCATCGGCAGACTGCCGGTTCCGTTTACCGGCCGCGACCGGTTCAGCGTCAGCGATAACTGCGGCGAACTGGTACTTATCAGAAACGGACGGGCCGTTTATTACGTCGCGCTGCCGCAATCGGCCGATTTTACGCACATATATTTTGCCCAGACGTTCACTCCCGCGGCGGGAGAATCGATTCAATATTCCGTGTTTTGGACGGCGGACAGGCAGCCCGTCGTCTGGTTTGAACACGACACGGCGGGGGAAAAAACGAGCCGGGCGTTCAAATTGATAAAAAATGAAACCGACACGCAGGCGGCGATGAGCGCGCTGCCTCTGCCTGAAAACGTCAGCGCTCCGCTCGTTTCGCCCGACGGAAAGCGGTTCGTCTGCGCTTCGGATCGGAACGCGTACGCGTACCTCGTTCACAATTGGGAACAAACCGGCACGCTGTCCGGCGAGCGGATCGTATCGTACGTGTGGGCCGACCCGACGACGCTGTTCGTCGGCGGTGAAGAATCCGTGCGAAAATGGAAAGTTGCCGGAGAAAACGGCAGAATCGCCGAAACGCTGTTTTTGTCGGCAGCCGAATCGTACGCGTGGAATCCCGAAACGAACGCACCGTCCGCGCAGATAGCGGCGGGCATCTTCGATTACGACGGTGATTCCGGCACGTGGAGCAAATCGGCACAGGAAACGTTGCCGCCCCAATCTGTCAAAAACGGCGTGTACCGCGTGTTTTTGGGAACAAGTCCGAACGCGGATTTTACGAACGCCGTGTACGTCCGGTCTTTGACCGGCCCCGCCGTTACCGCGATTCTGTACGCTCCGGCCGGCAAAAAAAACGCGCCCCGTCCCAAAGTAGCGCTCACGTTCGACGCGCTCGACAATGCCGACGGCCTGACGCCGATCCTGCAAGCACTTGCAAAATACGGATTACCGGCTACTTTTTTCATAAACGGTGAATTTCTTCGCCGGTATCCCGCTGAATCGAAACTGATCGCGCAAAAAGGACACGAATGCGCTTCCATGTTCCATTCGGCAGCCGATCTGACGGCGGCGGCGCATTTTATCGTAGACGAACCGTTCGTGCGGCGCGGACTTGCCCGCAGTGAAGACGAATTTTTCGCCTCAACGGGATACGAACTGGCGCTGCTGTGGCACGCGCCGTTTTATAAAGCGAACGACCTGATAATTCAGGCGGGAAACAAAGCCGGTTACAAGTACGTCGACCGCACTTTGGCACCGGCCGACGGCGTTACGCTTGAAGAAGCGGTTTTTTATAAAAAGAATTATCTTTCCGCCTCGAAGCTTATCGAACAGCTGATTCCGCAGCTCGGCGACGGCGCGATTCTGCCCGTATCCGTCGGAATGGGCAGCGGAACGCGCGGCGATTATCTGTACGATAAAACGGATTTGCTTATCAGTGCAATTCTTGCGGCGGGCTACGATATAGTACCCGTCAGCGGATTGTAAAAATCAGGCAAGAGCGCGCCGGGTAAAATCCGGCGAAAAATCCACTGCAGGCGAAAATCAGCGTTCACGTACAAAGAGCAGGCGAACAGATCCGGCATGAGCGAAAAATCCGCCGCAGACGGAAATCAGCGTTCCCCCGCCGCGCACTGCCGTAAGTACATATCGGCCAGCGTCAGGTACGTCATGGCTTCTATCACGGGAACGATCCGCGGGCATAAACACACGTCGTGGCGGCCTTCGATCAGCAGTTCCGCGTTTTCATATCCCGCTTCCGCGGCGGAAACGGTTTTCTGCGTTTTGAATATACTGGGAACCGGCTTTACCGCCGCACGGAACACGATGTCCGCGCCCGACGATATCCCGCCCAAGACGCCGCCCGCGTTGTTCGTTTCAAACTGCGGCGGTACCGAACGGCCGCAGCCGGCATCGGAAACGACCCGCATCGGATCGTTCATCCGGCTGCCGGTCAGATCGGCGGCGGCGAATCCCGCACCGAATTCGATTCCCTTTACCGCGCCGATTGAAACGACGGCTTTCGCAAGTTCCGCGTCCAGTTTATCGAACACCGGTTCTCCCCATCCCGCCGGAACGCCTGAAATCCGGCATTCGACGACGCCGCCGCAGCTGTCGCCCTGAGCGCGCAGCCGTTCGACTTGGGCAGCCATACGCTGCGCCGCGTCCATATCCGCCGCACGCATGGAATTGCGCTCTATAACGGACGAATCGAACGTTTCACCCGAAACGCCCGCCGCGCGCAGCGTATACGCCGTGACGGAAAACGATGCGCCCAACCGAGAAGCGAGCAGCGCTTTCGCGACGGCGCCGGCGGCCACCCGCGCGGCGGTTTCACGTCCCGAAGACCGCCCGCCGCCCCGATAGTCGCGAACACCGTACTTCACCTCATACGTATAATCGGCGTGGCCCGGACGGAACGTACGTTTAAGCGAGTCGTAATCTTTTGAATGCTGCGACGTGTTGCGTATCAGCACCGCTATCGGCGTGCCAGTGGTCGTACCGTTGAACACGCCGCTCAGTATTTCACAGCGGTCGGCCTCCGTCCGGGCCGTTACCGCCGCGTTGAGCTCGCCGCCGTGTTTTCCGGGGCGGCGGCGGTCGAGTTCCGCCTGTACGGCCGATTCGTCGAGTGCAATCCCCGCCGGACAGCCGTCGACGACCGCACCGAGTGCGGCTCCGTGACTTTCACCGAACGTCGTAATTTTAAAAACCGTTCCGAAAGAACTGCCCGCCATATGAACCTCCGCCGTAATCGAAGCAATTATTCGCAGTCAGCGAGAGAAAGCAATTCCGTTTCCCACGCAAGCAGTTCGCGTTCCGGCGCGGCGTCCGCACCTTTCACATCGCATAAAACGCGGAACACCGGCTCCGTGCCGCTGCCGCGCATCCACATGAACGCGCGGGAAGTTCCGGCCTGGTCTTTGAATATGATTTTGAGTCCGCCCTTGCCGGAAAGACGGTAATCGCACAGATTCCGCGTTTCCTTCGTTCCGTTATTGCAGACCGCCTCGTATGAAACGAAACCGTACCGGCTTGCAAGCACGTCTTTTTTTTCATTCCAGCTGCGCTCGAACGCTTTTTGAAAACGCGCTTTCAGCAGGCCGTGATCCTGCGTCTTGATGTGAAGCAGCGCGCGTTTTTCGGAAACGCCGGTCGTCGTATAAACCGGCAGCGTCGCGATGATATCGGCAAGCGTAAAATCGGATTTGTACGCCGATTCCTGCCCGGAACGGCTGCACCACAGATGAAACAGCCCCTTGCAAACCGAACCGTCGGCCGCCTTCACGTCGCGCAGAACGAGCAGTTTTATCAAAGCGAAAACGGTGTTCACCGGATCGCGGACGGCAGCCGGATGCGTTATGTTGCCGCCGTTCGAGCCTTCGCCCAGAATCGGAACCGTATAGCCTGAAGCGCGCAGCTCACGCGCAAGATTGACGACGTTCGCTTCACCTACTTCGGCGCGGACGGTTTTCGCACCGAACGCGGACGCAATTTCTTCTATTCTAAGCGACGTCGGATCGTTAATAGCTACGGCTGTTTTTCCGGCGCCGCCGGTGCGGTAATCCAGATACGCAAGCTCCGCCAAAACGGAAAGCGCGAACACTTCCTGCGCGTTCAGTACTTCCGCCGCCCCGGCCGCATCGTTCCAATAGACGATATTACCGCGGTCGCCGTCGCAGTCGGGCATGTAACCGAGCGTAACCGCCGGATCATTTTTTTTCAAACGGGCCATTTCAGCCGCGCAATGCACCAGATTTTCGGGTTCGGGGATGATAGCGTGCGCGATGTTCCGAGGTTCCGCGTTGATGGCGGAAAATCCCAGACCGCAGCCGGACAAAAAAGTCTTATCGATGGAAACGGTACGGGCGGAGCCGTTCATATCGCACACGACGGTGAGCGGATGTTCGCGAACACTCGCCGCCACGTTCCGGAAGAAAACGCGCTGAGCGTCTTCCGTTTCTTCTCCGGTAACGACCCGGCAGGTAAAAGCCCGATAAGCTTCAACGGCGGCGGCTTTATGCGCGGCGCACGCGGCGTAGGTCTTTTCAAGCGCGGCCGGTGCACACGAAGCGACCAAATCAGCCGCAATGCGGATTGCGTCGGAGCGCGCGCAGCGTTCCCTGAACGCAGCGGTCAATTTAGCGGTTTCGCTTCCGGGAAGGACGCCGCCGTCGTTCAGTCCGAATTTAACGCCGTTATGTCCTACCGGATTATGACTGGCGGAAACGTACGCAAAGCCGTCAACGCAGCGGCTGTACGCCATGATTTCCGGCGCGGCGGTAATGAACAGGTACTGCACGGAAATACCGCGCGCAAGCAGCACCCGGAGCATTATGTCGGCGACGGCGGTTCCCGTGGGTCGCGCGTCGATCCCGACCGCGACGGTACAGCCGGCACCGCATTTTCCGATAATATATTCGGCGAACGTATCGGCTATCAAAACGGAAAGCGCGGTGTTCGCCGCGCCTATCGCTCCGGTGCAGTCTTCTTCATCACCCGATTCGGCAAAAATTTTCCGCCAGCCTGATGCGGATAAAATCATCGTTGAAAGTTCGCGCTCAAAATCCGCACGAACCGGAAGTCCGCCGCTTCGGGCGGAAAGCGGAATTTCCGCAGGATCGCCCAAAGCGAATCCCGTAGCCGCATCATACTGCATCATACGTAACTCCTCTAATATGGGTAAATAAATTCACAGCGAGTGCCCGCCGTCGAGAGAAACAATTTGTTCTTAAAATGTACAAACATAGTAATGAATACGGCGGGAACGGTCAACAGATTGGACGATGACGGGCTCGAACCGCCGACATTCTGGTTGTGACCCAGACGCTCTCCCAACTGAGCTAATCGTCCGCAATATGAATGAGTATATTCTAAGCGGCTTTAAAAGTCAAGTTTTACGCAACGGAACTTTCAATACTTGCGTAAAATACGATTATACACGATAATAGAGACATGGCAGAAACGACAGATTTTGACAAGTCGCTGTTCAAAGCGCTGGAAGACAGGGTTGCATGGTTTGATACTCACATTTTACCGCCCATGCTCGACGAATACCGGATTCTGCATTCCTGCACGAATAATTTGATAAACGTACTCATTCAAAAAGGGATAATTGCCGCCGATCCGTATAAATTGGAGAAAAAAATATCGGATATCGAAGTACCGGCTGAATCCGATTTTATCGAAACCGATAAATACATGGCGATCGGAATCAGACTGTCCGACTACGAAAGCAGTATAGACTTTTTATGCAATTATTTTAAGTTTTCGGTAATAACGCTCACCGTCGAACGTATTAAAAAACTGGTCGCGCTGAACAATTATTTTCAATGGAACGCGATGGCTCCCTCGAATCCGCAGCCGAACACGAAGGGACTGGCAGAAATCATCAATCAAATCCGCCAAGGCACGGACACGCTGGCCATCAGCGTCGTAAACAACTGCGTTACGACGGCGGCAAAAGTGATTTCAAAAGTCAGCGCAATTCTCAAAGAAACGACGGAACTGCAAAAAGAATTATACAAGGCGGAAGTCCGGAAAACGGTTTTTTCGCATCCGTCGTACTCGGCAGAAAAAGCCGCTGAATCGAATCAGAGCGCTCTGACTCAGATAAAGAAACTGTATCCGGCGGTCATGGGCAAACGGCCTTTTTACCCCGAGCTGATCGACGAAATCATAGCCGAAGACAACGGCGCGCAGCGCGACGCAAAACGGAAAGCTCTGCTGGACAAATTGAAAGTCAACGAACAGACTCCCGAAAAGAAAGCCATTCAAGTGAACACGAAAGAAATGCTGATGGAAGCGGTCAGAACGCTGTCCGCAATGGCGCCGCTTTTGACCGTTCTGCTTGAAAAAATCAACGAAAACAGCGACATTCTGCAAGGTGAGCATCAGTCCGTATGGGAAAAGTTCAAAAAAGTGTGCCGGAAAGCGTTCAACATTCAGGAAAAACCTATCGAATACGTTATCACGCTGACCGATTCCGTTACCCAAACGACGCGCAAAGAGCGCGTCAATTTCCAGAAATTCACCGGCGATATTTCCAAACGGATCAACTTTTACGCATCGCTCGCGTCGCACAGAACCCCCGGCTATCAGAAAACCGAATCGGAGCCGGAACCCGAAATTCTGAATTTTCTGACGGCGCAACTTTCCGAATGCCAGCAATTGCTCTCGGTACTGTACGCGTTCGATAATTTTTTCAAAACGGCGCCGCAGGAAATCAACAAACCCCGCATCAAGGGGCTCAAAATGGAACTGACCGCCATCAAGAATACGATGGTAAAAACGAATCAGCGCAGAGCCGAATATTCCGCGTTTGTGGAAGAACAGCAGCAAATGCGTAAATTGGGAATCAAGGATGTCTATTAATTTCACACGGAAAATCATTCCGCTCATATGCGCCGTCACGCTGTGCGCCGCAGCCGCTGTCGCTGCCGAGCAGGAATCAAGCGAATCGACCGAGTCGGAACGAAACTCGATAACCGTCATCGATCTGAAACACGAATATGATCTGAATCCGCACACCGCGAATTACAGTTCCGAAGCGCAAATTCTCACCGGATTGTACGAAGGGCTGTTTTCATACGATCCGTACACACTCGAACCGGTACCCGCGCTCGCCGAATCTTATAAACTGTCCCGCAACAAACTGCGCTGGACGTTCACCCTCAGGGAAAACGCAGCGTTCAGCGACGGAACGCCGATCACCGCCCAAACGGTCAAAGATTCGTGGATCACGCTGCTCGCTCCGGAAACGCACGCGCCGTTCGCCTCCCTGCTCGATTGTATCGAGGGTGCGTACGAATACCGCACCGGCGCGGCGGCCGCCGGCAGCGTCGCGATCACCGTTCACGACGAACGAACCCTGTCCGTTGCGCTCACCGCACCCGCGGAACACCTGAACCGGATTCTGTGCCACCACGCGTTCGCCGCCGTCAGTCCGGAACCGGGCATATACAGCGGCGCGTTCGTACTCGACTCGTACGCGGACGATACGCTCGAACTGGTTAAAAATCCGCAGTATTGGGATGCGGAAAACGTTAAACTCGACGCAATCACCGTCCGCCAGTCGGACGATACGACGGAAAACACGTACGCGTTCAATATCGGCAAAGCGGACTGGATAGCCTCCAACGCGGACATCGCGTCGGTAATAGATAAAACCGCGATCCGGCTGAGCGCGGAATTTGCGACGGAATACCTGTTCTTTAAAGCCGACCGCTTTCCGTGGAATCAGGCTGCGTTCAGAAACGCGCTGCTTACGGCCGTTCCGTGGGAACAGCTGCGCGCGCAGGCGCTGGTTCCGGCGGAAACGTTCATCTATCCGGTTTCCGGCTACGAAATGCCGGCGGGCCTGAACGACTATTTTCCGGACGAAGCGAAACTCATGCTCACCCGGGCAAAGGCCGAAGCGGGCCTGCAGGAGGCGGACGGCGTTTCCGTTACGCTCGCCGTCTCCGATTCGCCGTATATGCTTTCAATGGCGGAACTGCTCAAAACGGCGTGGGAACGCATAGGCGTAACCGTCGACGTGCGTAAAACCCCCGCAAACCGGTATCTGCAAAGCATTTCCGGTTGGAACGCCGATCTGTTCGTTTACACCTGGATCGGAGACTTTGCGGATCCGCTCGCGTTTTTGGAACTGTTCAGGACGGGCTCGACGATGGGCGAATCGGCCTGGTCGAACGCCGAATACGACACGCTGCTCGATTCAGCCTCAAAAAAAACGGATTACGAGCGGTTCGCACTGCTTTCCCGTGCCGAAGACGTGTTGCTGTCCGACGGCGTCGTCATACCGATTTCGCATCCCGTCGCTCTGAACGTTATCGATACGGCCGCGATAGGCGGCTGGTATACGAACGCGCTCGACATCCATCCGTTGAAATACCTGTTCAAGCAGACGACGGAACCGTACGTTCCGAATCTGGTACGCGCGGATACACTGCGGTAAGTGCGCTCCGTCGGAAAATACTTTGACCATAATCGGAATTTATGGTATACTATATGACTATGAGTGATACGAAAATGACATTTGAAGTGAATCAGAAAATCGTCTACCCCTCCCAAGGCGTAGGGAAAATTACCGAAATCACTGAAAAAAAATTCAAAGACAACGTGCTGCCCTACTACGTGATTTACCTCGAGGTTTCCGATATGACCGTTATGGTTCCGGTCAACCGCGTTGAAGAATTGGGAATCCGCGCCATCGTGTCTCAGCAGGAAGCGCTGCAGGCCATCGAAATGATGGGTGAGGAAGTCGAACCCGTTACGTCGGATTGGAAACTCCGCTATCAGATGAACCTTGATTTGCTCAAAAAAGGAAGCGTTTCCGATATCGCGACTATTGTCCGCTGTTTGTATCACCGCAGCAAAGTAAAGGAACTGCCGATTCTTGAACGCAAATTATACGATTCGGCTAAAAAACTGCTTGAAGACGAAATTTCATTCGCGCTCGAAAAAACACCGAAAGAGGTGGAGACGCTGCTGCTTGCAAAACTGGAACCGCTCGGTTTGCTGCGCGATTCCAAGCATTCGGCGAATGCGGATAACTTCGATGACGACGATGAGGAATTCATCGACGACAATGAAGAAGACATCATAGAGGAAGAAGAAGACGAAGAGCCGGACGGTGAAGACGAAGAATGACGCCGTGCGTATCGCGCTTATCATCGCCGCGGCGGGTTCTTCCGCCAGAATGGGCGGAACGGTAAAAAAAGAGCTGCTGCCGCTGCCGGGAACGGACGCGACGGTGATTTCTTCCGCAACGGAAGCGTTTTTGAGCGCATTGCCCGTCCGTACCGTACTCGTAACGGTACCGCCCCGCGGCGGAATCGAGATGACCGAACGGATGCGGAACGCGCTGTTCGCTTCCCCCCGAATCACCGATATATTCAGCCGAAAACCCGACACACCAGAATTGATTTTTACCGAAGGCGGCGAGAGCCGGCAGGAATCGGTATTTCACGCATTGAAAAAACTCGCTGCCGGCGCGGAAACGCCGGATATCGTGCTCATTCACGACGGAGCGCGGCCGTTCGTTACGCCGGATATCGTAACCGGCGTATACCGCGGCGTGCTTGAACACGGAGCCGCCGTCTGCGCGGTGCCCGCCGTCGACACGCAAAAAGAAACGGACGGAACCGGTAAAATAACCGCTCACCTTGATCGCTCCCGCATCGCGGCCGTGCAAACGCCGCAGGGTTTCCGCTTTGCGCAGCTGTTGGCGGCACACGAAAAAGCCGCGGCGGACGGCGGCGTCTATACGGATGATACTGAAATCTGGGATAAATACGTTTCGCCCGTGTACATCGTTCCCGGTTCGCCCGAAAACAGGAAAATCACGTACGCGTCTGATCTCCCCTGCAAAAAAGAACCGTTCCCGACGATACGAACCGGACTCGGCTACGATTTGCACCGATTGACGGAAGGAAGAAAACTCATCATCGGCGGGGTCGTCGTTCCCTTTTCAAAAGGAGAAGCGGGTCATTCCGACGGAGACGTGTTACTTCACGCAATAACGGACGCACTGCTCGGTGCGGCGGGACTCGGCGATATCGGCGAACTTTTTCCGCCATCCGATCCCGAATGGAAAGACGCCGATTCGGCCGGACTGCTGAAGGCGGCGTGGGATACGGTACGACGCGCGGGCTGGCGGCTGGGCAACATGGATTGCGTCGTCGCGCTCGAACAGCCGAAACTCCTGCCGTACCGCACTGCGATACGCGCTTCCGTAGCCGGCATATTGGGCACGGATACGGATTCCGTATTCGTAAAAGCAAAGACGGGAGAAAAATTACCGCCGATAGGGACCGGCGAGGCAATAGAAGCGTGGGTTACGTGTCTGCTGTGCAAAATAAACGGCGTCTGAGCGGACCTTTCGCAAACAGACGGCGCGCCCGCAAACCGCGGGATTTCCGCAAACAGGCAGCGCGGCCGCCCCGCTGCACTATCGCGGCATTTCAAGAATCAATTCAACTTCCGCTTCCGTAAGCTTCAAGCCGCGCGCAATTTCCTTGACCGTCCAATTCTGATGGGCAAGCTGAATGACCTGCTCGCGGACGCTGATAGGCGGCGCTCCGGCGGCACCCGATTCGCGCGCGGTGTCTTTGCGCAGCAGCGCGCCGAGCAGTTTTACCTGTTCGTCCGCCGTTTTCGCAATTTCCTGCAGTCGCTTTTCACTGTTTACGATGCCTTCGCGCGCGTTCATGACTTCGCCGATATGTTTTTCCGTTTCGGAAATGACGTTGTCCAACGCGTCGAGTTTTTCAACCGCATCGGAAATCCGCCCGCTGTTGTCTACCAGCCGATCCACGTCGCGGCGCACACCGTCGATTTTTTCGGGTATCTGCACGACCTGACCGTTGCACGCTTCAAGCCGTTTTTCCAGCTGTTCCAGATTGGTGAACGCTTTATCCACGTCGAGTATCGTCCGGTCAAGCACGTCGTTTTTCTTTTCAAGACGATCGTACCGCACCGAAATGTTTGAAAGCGTATCCTGAAACCGCCGGACTTCAATCTGCAGATTCTGCAAATCGTCGTTCGTCGTCTGAAGTTCCGAAATTTTCTGATCCATGGAAGATGAAAGCTGCATGAGCCGGTTGAAATCCGACTCGAGCATTTCGATGTGCTTTTTTTCGCTCGAAAATTTCAGCAGTTTCTGATTAACTTCGTCTTCCATTTTGCGCATTCTCTGGAATTCCTGATCGAGGACGGAAATTTCTTTTTTGAAATTTTCAAGATTGCCGATATCGGCGCGCAGCCCGGCGATTTCTTCTTCAAGTTTCGATTTCAGATCTTCCGCCTTATCGAAAAGCGGAAGTTGGGCGGTAAACTGCTTCAAACGCTTGTCGATATCGTCCATCGACATGTTCAGCGTATTGGCGTCGGCCTGCATTTTCAAAACCATCTGAGACTGCGCGGCTTCGTTTTTATCGCGTATTTCCTGAACGAGCGTTTTAAGCGCCCGCAGTTTCTGTTCGGCGTCGCTGTTCTGCTCCCGGATACGGCGCTGCGTGTCTTCAAGCAGCGCGTCGTACGTTTTCTGGAAATCTTCCATGACGCCGGCGGCGCGGGTTTCGCAATCGGCGAGCGTCTGATTCGTCTCGGTTTTGAGCGATTCGAGTTTTTGCGCAATGCCGGAACGTTCTTCGGCTATTTTTTCACCGTAATCGGCAATATCGGATTCAAACGACAGCTTTACCTGCTCGATCATGTCGGCCGACTGCTGCTTCAAGCTGTCCAATTTTCCGCCGAACAGCGTCCGGCTTTCGTCAAACTGGGCGCGCAGCCGCTCCTGCCAGGCAGCGAGTTCCGACACCAGCCCGTCGATCGCGTCGCCGCTTTTATCCTGCGCGGCGGCAACCGTGCCGTTCAATCCGTCGAGCCGGTCGTTGATATCTTTTTCCGCACGGGAAAGCTGTTCGTTTACCGCCGTCGTGTACGCTTCAAGATCTTTTTTCAGCTGCAAATCGACGGCGGCTTTCGCGTTTTGCAAGCCGTCGCGGTACTGATCCACAAACTCGTGCAAACCGCGCTCGACGGCGGCGATCCGCTCCTGCACCGCACGCTCGGACTGTTTGGCGGAATCTTCAAACCGGGAAACCTGTTCGCGCGTTTTTTCATGGAGAACGGACAGACGGTCTTTCAGATCTTCTCCGTATTTCAGTTCAAGCGAACGCCGTTCGTTTTCATAATCCGACTGCATCACCGAAAGTTTGCCGTCAAAATCATCTTTCCAGCGATCCAAATCGGAAGTGAGCGTTTCGCCGCGCTTTCCCAGATCAGCCAAGAATTCCGTTTCAAAATCCTGTAATTTTGCGGAAACGTTGTCGTAAGCGCGCGCCTTCAGTTCTTCCAAATCGGCTTCAATCGTCTTGATCTGCCGGGCGATGTCGTCGGAATTCTTGCGGACGGCCAATTCAAATTCAGCCTGCCGCTGCTGCTGTTCACCGTTGAACGTCTGGAATTCGTTCAGAACGCGTTTTTGGGCTTCAAGCATCGCCTGACGTAAATCGGCTTCAAGCGTATCCACGTCGGCGCCGGCCGTATCGAGCCGTTCGAAACGGTACTGCATGTCTTCTTTATAATCTTCAAGCTGTTTATCCAGATTTGCCAAAAACGCGGTTTGGCGCGCGTCGTACGAACCGGCTATTTTCTTCATCGAATCGGCAACGGATACGTCGAATTCCGCCAGCTTGTCTTTCATGGCGGCGGCAAAATCTTCAAACCGGCGGACGGTCTCTTCGTTCTTTGCCGAAAGCCGCTGTTCAGATTGCTGCGCGGCTTCGTCGGCGACCCGCCAGGTGTCTTCTATTTTTGCGATAACGGCGCCGACCGACTCGGCGGTGCGGCGAACGTCGTCCTGCATTCCGGCAAGCGCTTTCTGCGTTTCTTCCGCGGAGGCGGCGCGGTAGGCTTCCGCCGATTCCTGCACGGCGGCGATTTTAGTGTTCAGTGAATTTTTCAGTTCTTCAAGCCGGGATTCCGCGCGTTCGGCATAACGGGACGCCATTTGCTGAGCGGATTCGTCGGCATCGGAGGCCGCCTGCTCGAACAGTGCCGTCATCCGCTGCGCAAGTTCATCCGTTTTCCGCGCAAGATCGTTCTGCAACCCGTCCAAAGAGAGCTGCATACCGTTTCCGGTTTCCGTCAATTCACGACTGCGCGCGTCTGCCTCAGCCAACGAGGTTTGAAGAGCAGAAACCGTCGTGTCGACGAGCGACTGTATTCCCGACAAACGGCTGTCGAGATATTTTTCGGTTTCTTCCATGTTTTTGGCGGATTCGATTTCAAAACTGTCCAGCAGCCGGCGCGCGTCGGTTTCAGCTTCGGCACGGGCCTGCGTAAAAGAATCCCGATACGTATTTTCCAACTCGGAAACGCGCTGACGCACGGACAGCTCAAGCGCGTCCAGTTTGCCCTCGGCATCCTGCAATTCGGAGGCAAGGCGGTCGGCCGTCTTTTCGGTCTGAGCAGAAACCGATTCCAGTTCTTCCCGAAGCGACGCCGACGCAGCGGCGATCTCTTCCTGTAATCCGGCGGTTTTTTCGTTCAGCGCGATGCCGCATTCGGCAAACCGGGCGGCGGAACGATCCATAAAACCTTTGAGTGCGTCGTTTTCAAGACTTTCGGCTTTTCTGACGGCTTCTGCGTGCGCGTTTTGAACGCGAGTATCAATAGAAGCAAGCAATTCGTCGTTTTTGGAAACGGCCTGCCGAACGGAATCTTCCAGTTCCGCTACCTGTACTTTGAAACGGCTCAGCAAATCGGTTCCGATCTGCTTCAGCCGTTCGTCGTTCGACGCGGCAAATTCGGCCGTCAGAGACGGAATCTTTTCTTCCAAAGCAGCCGCGGTTTTCATATAGTCGTGTACTTTCTTTTCCAATTTGCCGACCGCGTCCGACTCTTTTCCGACGCGCAGCATGTTTTCTTCCAGATTCGCCGTCATTTCCATTACCTGCTGCAGCAGCGAATCGTACGAGGACAGTTTTTTATCTATTTCATCGATTGCAGCGAGACGACCGGAAAGGTTTTCACTGATCAGCTGAAAATCTTCTATTTGCTTTTCAAGCCGTTTGACCGTCGCGATCGCCTGACTTTGCCGGACGTCGATATCGACCGCGGCGGCGTTCAGTTTTTGCAGCTGTTCGCCGAAACGGGCGTCGAGATCGCCCTTTATTTTATCAGTATATTTTTTTACTTTTTCAAGCGATCGGCCGTTTCTGTCCAAATATCTGAACATCAATATCAGAGCGACGGATACGCCGATAGAAAAAATCGTTCCGAAAATATTAAACATTGTTTCCACCACAAAAAATACGCTGCAAATGCAACTTTTATTTCAGTATATTTACTGTAACACAATTTTTTGTAAATGACGATAGCTCTTGAACGAAATATCCGCATCTTGCAACGGTTTATTTAAAATTATCCGCCACAAAGGCATCAAATACGCCGTTTTCATTCCGGCTGCGGAAGCGCCGCGAACGTCGGCAGAAACGCTGTTTCCGACGTACAAAATTTCGTTTTCGGCGACACCGAGTTTCGACGCCAATACGCCGAACGTATATTTGGACGGTTTGAGCGCACCGAGTTCTTCGGAACCGCACACGACGTCGAACATATCGAGCGTACCCCAAATGGAACCTTTTTGCGCCGGCGGAAAATCGGAGAGTACCGCCAATTTATATCCCGCCCGGCGGAATTTTTCAATCGTTTCTTTCATATGTGCAAACGGTTTTATCCGTTTAAAATACGGAGCCAGACCGCAATACACGTTTTTTTCTATCATCGTTTTTGCAGATTCGGGACTCGTATGCATTTTCAGCGCGAGCAGCCGCGCCTGATATTCGTAAAAATCGGCCAGCGGTGCTGTACGGTGCAGTATTTTTCTGACGGAATTATAGGTAAGAAAAAAACGCAGCCGTTTCAGCGTGTACGGAATGATACGGAAATATAACTGCCAATTCGGATACAGCGTTCCGTCGATGTCAAACGCAACAGCCCTGATGGAATCTTTCATCTTTTTATTATATTATATTTAAAGCTAACCTGTCCAGAACTTGCCGCTTCCTGAAACCGCCATTTTGCGATTTGTGCTTTAATTTCGTCTTCCACCAGTTGATGCAGAAGCGAAGACGGCGTGATGCGGATGGAACCGGGGCTCACCGCGCCCGACGGCTGAATGGAAAAACTGATGGAAACTTCACGCGACGCGTCGATATACCGTTCGTTGGCGGCGGAAATCGTAATGACCGGTTTTTCGGGTTCCAAAAGCGTACGCAGGGAACCGTCCGTAAGCGCGATCCGTATCCGGCCGCTGCCGCTTTCCGCACCGGAACCGTTCCCGGCGGAGGTACCGCTGCCGGCGGCGGCTTCGGAGGCCGTGTCGGCGGTAACCGCGTAATCGACCGCACCCGACGCCGAGCGCGAACCGTACCGGGAAGCGGTAACGATACGCTCCAGCGCGTTTTGCGTCCCCTCGGAAACGGAGGAATCCTCGCGCCGGCGCGAATCGGCGGTATTCTGAACCGCGGCGCCCTGATCCCGGCCGGCCTCCGCGGCGCGGCCTGAAAGCGGATCGATTCGCGCAGTTTGCGCGGTGTTAACGGCTGCCGTTCCGCCGCCGGAAACTTCGGAAACCGAGGCGCCGTCCGCAAACAATTCATCCCAGTTCACCGCATCCGCCGTCGTCTTCGGACGGGCGGCGGCAGATTCGGCCATAAGCTCTTCGACGCTCTTTACCAATTCCTGCCGCGCAGGCTGTACTGCGGAGGCGGATGCGGCAGAGGAAGTTGCAGCGGATTGAGTCGTAGGAGAAGAAGGCCGAGCCGCAGGTTCTGTCCGCGCGGCGGCAGATTCGGATACGGACTGCACGGCGGCGGGAGACGTTGCAGAAGCCGCCGTTTCCGCAGCGGCAGGGCGTTCCGTCTTCGCCGGCGGCGTCTCAGGCAGAGACGTTTCAGCCGGAAGCGAAGGTGCAGCCGGAAGCGGTGCAAGCGTGATCCGCACCGTTTCATATTCGGGCTCGGTTCGCGGTGCCGGATGAATAAGAACCGCACACATCACGAAAATGAACCACACTATCACGGTACCGATAAAACCCATTTTTCGTGATTCAAGGAGAAAACCGGCTGTCATACGCTACCTTTGAGTCGTCCGCAGATTGACTGCGGAAAAACCGTTTTTCCGCAGGATATCGAAGAGTTTTACGATCGTGCCGTTCGTAACCGCGTCGTCGGCTTCAAGCTGGATCGGATACGAAGCTCGTTCGGTACCCGCCGTATCGAACGAGGCGAGCACGGCGTCGAGCTCCGCCGCCGTCACGGCGGTTTCGTTGAACCACAAGGCGCCGCCGGCTTCAGCCGTGATGGTAATTCCACCCGTTTCGCCGCCTTTCGCGGTGGACGACTGCGGCAGGTTCACGCTGATTCCCGGCAGCACGGCGAACGTCGTGGATACCAGAAAAAACAATATGAGCTGAAACACGACGTCTATCATCGGAATGAGATCTATCTGCGACGTTCTGACGCGGCTGCGGCCGCGGCTGCTTTTCATATTACGGCTCCTTGGGGAACGTCCGTCCGCACAGCTGCAGGATAACGCCGGTGGAAGCGGCTTCTATATCGGTAATACGCCGGTTCACCCGTGAAATGAAATAGTTATGGAAAATAACGGACGGAATCGAAACGACCAACCCCGCCGCGGTGGTTACCAGCGCTTCGGCGATTGCACCGGCCAGACTCGCCGGATCACCCATCGAGCCGCCCGCGCCCAAAAGACCGAACGCCTGAATATTTCCCGTTACGGTGCCTAAAAGTCCCAGTAACGTCGAAATATTCGCAATAGTTCCCAGCGGCGTCAAAAAATGTTCGAGTTCGGGAATAACGGTGTCGGTTTCAACGGACACCGCTTCCCTGATATGATCTTCGGGCCACGTCCGGCATTCGACGGCTTTTTTGACCACGCGGGCGGCGGGCGTATCCGCATTGACGCAATACGAGACGGCGTCTTCGTATCGATGTGCGGCGATCAGACGCGAAACCTCCGACACAAGCGGCGTATCCCGCTTTTTAATCGAGAAAAAATAATACAACCGTTCAAAAATGATAAACGTAGCCGAAACCGCGCATAATCCGATCGGGATCATCAGCAATCCGCCGCTGCGCAATATGTCAAACATAAAACCTCCTGTCGGCATTAAAAGAAAAACCGTACGGCAAACGACGCGGTGCCGCTGCGGCTGACGAACGGCGCTTCGTATACGCGCGTTTTGCCGGTACACAATTTTACCGCATCAGTTACTTTAAACACAAGACGTACCGCATCGGTTACCTGATACGACGCGCGTATCCCGACGTCGGGTACAAAATCGGCCCCGGCCGAAAGAGCTTCGGAGACGGAAACGTGCGCAGTCCAGGCACCGCTGCCGCTCGTGTATCCGGCGGCAGCTTCAATCGCGTGTGCGTCCGTTCCGGCAGGAACGTCAAGCCATTCGGCGTTCCACGCGGCGGAAATTAGCACGGGCCCCGTTCCGGCAGAAACGTTCAGTACCGTTGCCAATGCAGTCCGATCCGCGGCAGCTGCGGAAAACAGTCCGGAATTCAGATACCGCGGCGAATCGTAGCGGCTTTCTATCATGCCGTTGCCGAACGCCGTTTTTCTGAATTCAGCGGAACCTTCAAGCAAAAAAACGGATCCGGCGGGAACCGAAGCGGCAGCGGACGCAAACCAGTCCGTTTGTTCGCGATTCAGCGACAGCAGTTCCGGCGCAAAACACGTAAAAGGAGCGACCGCTTCGAGTCCGGTAAAATCGATTGCGCGCGAATCGAGTCCGCCGTGCACCCGCACGGATGCCGGCAATTCGGAAAACGGCACGCCGAATTCGGCGGACACACCCGCGGAAAACGGTGCCACGAGCGATGTTCCGTCCGCGCCGCTGCCGCCGGGAATACCGACGACGCCGGCGTTCGCCCATACGGAAAGCGAAGGTCCCGCCCAGATTCCGGAAAGCGTCAGTTCTCCGCGGTTTACCGGACGAACGCCGCTGCCCGCGTAAAGGGCAAAATCCCAATTTCCGCTTACAGCCGCGCGTATCGAATCGCCCTCCCACCGGGCGGCAATTTCCGGCCGTGCCGAAACGAAAGACGCCGCGGTTTTCTCGGCGGATTGCCCCGCGGATCCGGCGGAACCGCCGTACCGGTTAAACCATTCGGCGTGCACGGACGAGTCGAATCGGAATCCCTTTGCGAACGGGACGCCGACTTCAACAGAAGCCAGAGCGGTCTGCCGCGTTATATCGCTGAACAGATCGCTTTGTCCTTGCAGCCCGGCCGACGTCAGCCGATACGATCCGGCGGCAGTCCAAACGGCGCTCCCGGCTGAAAACGTTTTGGAACTGGAAAGCAGCGTCGCCGTATCCGAAAATCCGTCTCCGGGTGATTTGAACGCATAACCGTCCATGGATTCATGCATAAAACGGATCTCGAACGGATGTTCGGAATCGGCACGATATACCGAAAAATCTCCGGTAAAAAACGCCGGCATTCCGAATCCGACAAAACCTTCCATATATACGTCCCGTTCGGCATCGCTGCCGGAAACGGAACCGCTGCCGGAGTCGGCTTCGGGAACCGAAACGGCGGCGGCCGGCAAAACGGGAAACACGCCGGTCTGAGCAGCGTCGGCCGGCAATGCTGCGGAAAAGTCGGGAACGGAACCCGGATCCGCGCTCAACGCGCCGCCTGAAATAACGGTCGTTACTTCAGGAAGCACGACCGTATCGGCCGCGGCACCCGATTGCTGAGCAGCGGTCGGCGTCAGTGCGCATAAAAAAACGAAAGCTGCGGCTGCGCCGTACGCGCGCCGTCCGGCAGATTTTTTCATCAGTCACTCCTATAAAAAGTTATCGAGGAAACGTCAGTTTCCGAAATGACTTTTTACGCACGGCCGCAGCAAAGCGGCGGACGTGCAGTTGATATGCGAGTTTGCTTGAAAACTCGCACTGAAAGGGGCGGCGCCACTCATGCCGCTCCTTTCAGCCACTCCTATAAAAAGTTATCGAGGAAACGTCAGTTTCCGAAATGACTTTTTACGCACGGCCGCAGCAAAGCGGCGGACGTGCAGTTGATATGCGAGTTTGCTTGAAAACTCGCACTGAAAGGGGCGGCGCCATTCATGCCGCTCCTTTCAGTCACTCCTATAAAAAGTTATTGAGGAAACGTCAGTTTCCGAAATGACTTTTTACGCACGACCGCAGCAAAGCGGCGGACGTGCAGTTGATATGCGAGTTTGCTTGAAAACTCGCACTGAAAGGGGCGGCGCCATTCATGCCGCTCCTTTCAGCCACTCCTATAAAAAGTTATCGAGGAAACGTCAGTTTCCGAACGCGGCTGCCCGCGCCGCCCACACGGAGTCGGGAAACGTCTCACGTAAAACTTCCACCGTGCGGCGCGCATCCGCATAACGGCGCGCGCTGTCGAACGATTCCGCCGCACCGTACAAAGATCGGGCGGAAAGCTCGCCGTCCAGCAGCGTGTAATACTCCGCAGCTGACAGAAAATACTGCGCCGCCTCCGCGTAGTTTCCGCCGGCCCGATTCCACGTACCGAGCAGATACGCGCAGCGCGCGGCGATGTCCCGTTCCGCGAACGAATCGGCTCCCGACGAAGGCTTCTTTACCGCAGTATAAATCTTTTCAAGCAGTGCCGCACCATCCGGCGCCGTTGCAGGGGCAGCGAGATACAATTCGCCGAGTTCAACTCCGGCTTTCCGGCCCGCCGCGGTGGACGTTTTTCCGGCCGCTTCAAACTCGACCAGTTTTACCGCCGTCCGTTCCGCCGCGCCCGAAACGAGCAGTTCAAGTTCCGCAATGTGCCGGGACAGTTCCGATTTTTCCACCTGATCCCCGTAACGCTGCAAAACCGCTCGGGCACAACGCAGAGCCGCCGCGTACTCTCCTTTTTCCCGATACAGCGGAATCAGCGCGGACAGCGAACCGTATGCGAACGTGCTCGCCGGAAAAGAAGAAAGCAGCGATTCGTACAGCAGTATCGCCTGATCGGGCTGTCCGATACGGGCAAAACAGTCCGCTCCGAAATAGGATGCGGCGTCGGCGTATTTTCCGCGCGGATACGTTCGCCGGTACGATGCAAACCTGCCGGCAGCCGTTTCATACGCTTCGGCCGTATAATACGATTCGCCGCGGCGATACGAAGCATCTTCGGCAAGCGATTCGGTCGGAAACGACCGTTCCACATCGGCGAACAGCGCGTCCGCCTCGTCGTATTGCTTCCGTTTCACCAAAAGCAGCGCGCTCCGGTACCGGCAATTCATACCGAACGGGCTTTGCCGGGAGAGATACGGTTTCATCAAATCGAGCGCCGCTTCGTACGCACCGGCGTCGTCGTACACACCGGCCGCGAACAGTACGGCCGATTCCCGCTCCGCGCCGGCCTCGGAGCGTTTTACGATAGATTCGGCAAGTCCGACCGCTTTTCCGATCCAGGCCGTATCAGACGCACCGACGTGCTGATGCATCTGTACCGCGCACACGGCGGCGATCCGATCTGCCGTCAGACTGAGCGCGTGGGACGGATTCCATGCCGAAAAAGCCGTCAGCGACGCGTACGCCTGCTCGGCGCGGCCCAGCAGATACCGGGCGTATCCTTGATAAAACAGCGCGTACGGCAGCGGATCGGACGCTTCCGCCAAATATACGGAAAAAAGCGTGTCCGCGGTCTGCCAGTCCCGGCGGTTAATCGAAGCGAGCGCCGCGATATACGGCGCTTCCGCGTCATCCGAAACTCCGGCCGCGAGTTCGTACGCACGCGCGTTCATTCCGGCACGCAGCGCGGCCTTCGCGTAATCGAGCGTGCCCGCCCCGCCCAGCAAATCCGCTGCGGAAAGTTTTTCATACACGGTGAACGCGCGGTCGGTCTGACCGCTTGAAAAAAGCGCGTTCGCGTACAGCCGATACGAGGCTTCGGCGACAATGTTTTCGGCAGCATTGTTTTCGGCGACAATAGTTTCGGCAGCGGGGTTGGCCGCGAACGCATACGTTTCAAGCAGCCGCACCGCTTCGGCGCCGTTTCCGCTTTGCATTTCGGCGAGCGCGTACCAGTACGCGGTGTCGGTGCGAAGCGGATCGTTCAAAGATTGTTCCGCACTGGAGAGAACCGCGGAACCGTGAGCGCGAGCCGCTTTCCAGTTTCCGGAGAGGCACGCATACCGGCACAGCTGCGCCGAAATCATCGGATCCGCCGACACACCGGAATCGGCTTCAAGCGACGCCGTAAACGCGGACAACTCCGCGTAAGCGGCAGCAGCGGCTTCAGACAAGGCGGCTTCAGACAAGACCGCTCCGTTACGTTTGCTTTCCGAGCGGGCCGCTTCGGAAACGCCTGCCGCCGTTCTGAAACGGATTTCCGTAAGATACAGGGCGTTGACCGTCTGGAGGAAACGGATATCCGGCGACGGCGAAACGGCTTCAAGATACTGTTTTGAAAGCGTAAAATCGGCTTCCGCATCCCGGTAGTTTTTCCGTCCGAATCCGTCGGTTCCGAGCCGGGTTCTGAATTCAGCCAAAAACTGCGGATACTCGTGCAGACGAACGCCTGCATCCGTCAGCAGCGCCGCGCGTTCGGATCCGTCGGCACTCAGCGGCAGTTCCCACGCGCGCTGCAGTGCGATAACCGCCTGAGACGGAACGCCCGTTCGGACGACGCCGGCGTATACGGAGTACGCGTTTGAAAAATCTTTTTTAACGGTAAACGCTTCCGCGGCCTGCAGGGCGAGCGTCCCGTATACGTCGGCGCTCACGCTCTGCAGCGAAAGCTGTCCGAATGCCCGAATCAGCGCGTCGTACGATCCGCACGCACGGTAAGCGGCGAACAGCATCACCGTCGTTTCGGAAAAAACGCCGGACGGAAGCGAAGCGCGCCATAAATATTCCAGTACGGGAACGGCCTGAGCTGCATACGCGGCGTTTCCCGTTTTCAGGCAGGAACGCGCGCCGTACCGCAGAGAAGCAAAAAACGGGGAATCCTCGGCGTACACGGACTCCTTCGCTTCCGGCGCCAAAAGCGCCGCGGAACGGGAAAACTCCTGCGCCGCCCGGTCGAACGCGTTGCGGCTGTACGAAACGCGGCCGAGCCAGTAGAGCGCGGTTCCTTTCAAAAAACGATCTTTTTTATTCGTTTCAGAAAAAACGGCGGCAGCTTCCGTGAGCATCGGTTCGGCTTCTGAAATCCGTCCTAAACGGAACAGACTTTCCCCCGCATAAACGCGAACCTCCGGCAGCAGAATCGACCGCGGATACCGCGTTTCAAATTCCTTCGCGGCGCGCACGACGCCGGGATAAAACGATCCCCTATAAGCGGCGTACAGTTCCGCGTACGCTTCCGACTCGCCTGCGGGAGCCGCCGCCGGAACTGCGGATAAAAACGGAACGAACACGGCGCTGAACAGCAGCGCGCACAATCCGAACCGGAGAAACGTATTTCGATTTCGGCACATAGACTCCATTCCCATATCGATTAAAACAGCACAGTATCCGGCTCGTTACGGATCACTGCGGAAAGAAACGTTCCGAAGCATTGACGCGAACCAAATGGACGTAGGTTTCAGGATATTTGCGGATAAACGAATCGAGCGTCATCTCGACACCGTTTTCAAACACCGCGGCGCTGAACGCACCGTTACGGTCAAAATACGGAAAAATGGCCGCACATTCGGTAAAAAACCGGACTTCCGGCAGCTCGCCCCGCCCCGCGTCCGTCTGCAGCACGGCTCCCAAAAAGAAGCGGCCCGGTTCTTCCGCGGCGAATACGTATAAAAGCGGCTTGAGCGCTTCAATCCGGTAGCCGGTATCCGCAACGTATCCGAGTGCATTCACCGGCCCCGACGCGCCGATTTCCGCCGAAAACGGCTCCGAAATCACGTCTGCACCGGACGAATCGAAATAGTACGTCTTGCCGGTATACACGGAAAGCGCCGCCGCCGCGAGATTCCGCGTCCAGTCGAGTGAAAACGATAAATTATATTCGGAAGAAAGCACGTCGGACAAACTGCCGCTGCGGTATTCGACGGTAGCGGTTTTCAGCGGCTCGATTTTCGTATAACTGCCTGCGAGCGGAACGACCAGACCGTCCACGATCCATTTTAAAAATCCTGCCGACGAAACGGAAAGTTTTCCGGCTTCGGTTTCGGAAGCGGGCACGGTACGCGTTTTTCCGGAAGAAATGAACACGGGTTCGCCGTTTTCATCGTACGCGGCGTCGTCGGCAGGTGCGATTCGTTCCAAATTTTCACGGATAACGGCGATCATCTGCAAAACCGGATGATACAAACCGGGAACGATGTCCGCATACGACCACGGCAGCGTTTTTTCCGTCAGCGTGTAAATTTCCATAAACGAAGCCGAATATAATTGCTCGAACGGAATTCCCACCGGAACACCGCGCGCAGCGTACGCGCCGAACACGACGAAATCCGCGACCACTTTGTGCGCGAACGGGCGGAACTGGACGTACACGCCGGAATCAGCCGCAAAGTAAAACCTGACGCGCAGCGGCTCACCCGTTTTACGGCTGCGGATAAGCACCCAGCTGCCGGGAGCGTCGGCCGGATATATGTCGATAGACGAAGCGTGCACGCCTTTTTCGGTATACACGTCGACCGCAAGTTTCCGCTGCGGCGCGACGATAACGAACTGTTCGGTTTCGGTTTCTTCGGTTCTGACCTGAAAAACGGTACCGACGTCGTTGGGTACCAGCACGGGGCTTTTTTCCCGCACCTGCGAAACGGGTGCGTCGCACCATTCGCTGCGGACGGTTCGCCTGATTTCCGACGAATCGGGAATCCCCAACCGGTTGTACAGCGCGGCGCAGGGAACCGCCGAACCTAAAAGGAGCGCTGTTACGACACACAGCGACACACGTCTATACATACGACCTCCGTCCGTAAAACAAACCGGGCGCGCCGCACGTTCCGAAGAGAAACGGACGGCGCTCGGCGGCTGCGTTTACCGCGCTTCGTCGGGATTTCTGCCGACCGGCGCGTTTGACAAAAGCAGTTTCAGCCGGTTAAGCTGATTGACTTCACTCGCGCCCGGATCGTAATCGATAGCGGCAATATTCGCACCGGGGAACCGCGCACGCAATTCTTTTATCATGCCCTTTCCCGTAACGTGATTCGGCAGACACGCGAACGGCTGCACGCACGCGATGCTGGGCACGCCTTCTTCTATCAGTTCAACCATTTCCGCAGTCAGAAACCAGCCTTCCCCGGTGATATTGCCGAGCTGTACGATATCGTCGACGCCTTTCATCAAATCGTAAATGGAAGACGGCGGATCGAAGCGTCTGCTCGCCCCGAGTTCTTTTTTGATGTACCGGCGATACAGTTCCAGAAACCACACCAAAAGCCGCGCGTTCCGTTCGGTTTTCTTGGGAAACGCGAGCTCCTTGTGGCGGAAAATACCGTTTGAAAACGTATAGAACAGAAAATCGGCCAAATCCGGCACCACGCATTCGGCACCTTCCCGCTCGATCGTACTGAAAATATCGTTGTTTGCCGTCGGGTGGAATTTGACCAGAATTTCTCCGACGACGCCCACGCGCGGTTTTTTGACCGGCAGAATCGGCAGTTCGTCGAATTCCCGCACGATTCCCCTGATGAGCGCACGGTATTTGCGAACGGAGAGCGACTGCAGCTGCACTTGAGCACGACCGTTCCATTTTTCGTACAGCGCGTTCGCGGAACCGGGAACAGCCTCGTACGGGCGCACGCGGTACAGAACGCGCATCAGCACGTCGCCGGTCATCAGCGCCATCATCGCGCGATGCAGGAGCGCCGGCGTAATTTTAAAGCCGGGATTCGACTCCAAGCCGAGCGCGCTCAGCGAAATAACCGGAATATGCGCCCATCCCGCGTCGGCAAGCGCACGGCGGATAAAACCGATATAGTTGGTAGCGCGGCATCCGCCGCCGGTCTGCGTAATCAGCAGGCTCACGCGGTCCAAATCGTATTTACCCGATTTGAGCGCCGCGATCATCTGACCGGCAACCAGAATGGACGGATAGCAGGCGTCGTTGTTTACGTACTGCAGACCGGTTTCAACGGCGAGCGTGTCGACCTCGGGCAGAATGACGAAATTGAAGCCCGAATATTCAAAAGCTTTCTGAATCAATTTAAAATGAATCGGCGACATCTGCGGCGCAAGAATCGTATGCTTTTTCTTCATTTCCTTGGTAAAAACCTGCCGTTTGTACGCCGCGGAAACGACCGCGGGTTTTCTCCGGTTGCGTTCCCGTTCGCGTACCGCCGCAATCAGACTGCGGATACGGATGCGCACGGCGCCCAAGTTTGAACCTTCGTCTATTTTAATCAGCGTGTACATGCGGCCGCGAGCGCGCAGGATTTCGTCGACCTGATCGGCGGTAACCGCGTCCAGTCCGCAGCCGAAACTGGTAAGCTGCACCAGTTCGAGATTCGGCATTTCCGACACGAAAGACGAAGCGCGGTACAGACGGTTGTGATACGTCCACTGATCCACGATGCGCAGCGGCCGTTCCACCGTACCCAAATGAGCCACCGAATCTTCGGTAAACACGGCCAGGCCGAGTCCCGCAATCAATTCGGGAATACCGTGATTTATTTCCGGATCCAGATGATACGGGCGACCCGCGAGCACGATGCCGTTTACGCCGCAGCGGATTATGCGTTCGAGCGCGTCTTCTCCGGCCTGTTTTATATCGGCGCGGAACCGATCCTGCTCTTTCCAGGCGGCGTCTACGGCGCGCACGATTTCGTCTTTGGCAATGCCGAACGCGGTGCCCAACTCTTCAAACAACCGTTCGGCAAGGCGCGGTTTGTCGTATATCGGCAGAAACGGGTTCATGAAAAGCACCGAATCGTCGCGGCGCAGTTCGTCCACGTTGTTGCGCAGCACTTCGGGATAACTGGTAACGATCGGGCAGTTGTAATGATTGCCCGCACCGCTGTCTTCCTGAATTTCATACGGAGCGCACGGATAAAAGATGAATTTGACGCCGTCTTTCAAAAGCGCCATTACGTGGCCGTGCGCGATCTTGCCCGGATAGCAAACCGATTCGGACGGAATGGTTTCAAGTCCCATTTCGTACACGGAATGAGTCGACCGGGGAGAAAGCCGCACGCGGAAGCCCAATTCGGTAAAAAACGTAAACCACAGCGGATAATTTTCATACATATTGAGCACGCGCGGAATGCCGACATCTCCGCGCGGCGCGGCTTCGGCCTTGAGCGGCGTGTAATGCCGGAACAGCCGTTTGTACTTCCAATCGAACAGATTCGGAACAGGCCCGCCGTCGGAATCGCTGCCGGAATCCGTGTTGCGCGCGTTGCTTGCGTCGACGATTTTGACTTCGTCGCCCAGTTCCGCGCCGCGTTCGCAGCGGTTGCCGGTAACGAAGCGGCGCGTCCGCAGATTGCCGTTTTCTCCGTCGTCCTTTCCGGCGGAAAACGTGTTGATGGTAAGCAGACAATTGTTCGAGCATTTGCCGCAGCGTTTCAGCTCAAGTTCGACTTTAAAAGATTCGAGCTGTTCGAGCGTCGCGATGCCAGAACGGATCTGCGGCGGCACGAACGTTTCCGCATCATCGCCGGGACCGGGCATGGTCAAATCGGTCCATTGGTCGAGCGCAATCAGCGCCGCCCCGTACGCACCCATAAGTCCCGCAACGTCGGGCCGGAACACGTTCACTCCCGATATTTTTTCAAACGCGCGCAGAACGGCGTCGTTGTTGAACGTACCGCCCTGCACTACGACTTTCGAGCCGATTTCGGAGGCTTTGCGCAGCTTGATAACTTTAAACAACGCGTTTTTGATCACCGAATAAGACAGACCTGCCGAAATATCGGCGACGGTCGCGCCTTCTTTTTGCGCCTGCTTGACGCGGCTGTTCATGAAAACGGTGCAGCGGCTGCCCAGATCGACCGGACGCTCGGCCATGAGCGCTTTTTTGCTGAATTCGCGTACGTCCATTCCGAGCGATCGCGCAAAATTGTCCAAAAAGCTTCCGCAGCCGGAAGAACACGCCTCGTTGAGCTGGATAGACGTAATCGCGCCGTCTTTCATGCGCAGACATTTCATATCCTGCCCGCCGATGTCGAGCAGAAACTCCACGCCGGGAACGAAAAAATCGGCGGCGCGGTAATGGGTGATCGTTTCGACCTCGCCCGCGTCTACGCCGAGTGCAGCCTGGAAAAGCGCTTCACCGTATCCGGTGGACACCGATCGGGCGATATGCACGTTCGCCGGCAGCTGCCGGTACAAATCTTTCAGCACTTTTACGGCGAGATCGACCGGATTTCCGGCGTTCACGTCGTAAAACCGCCACAAGATCCGGCCTTTTTTATCTATCAAAACGGCCTTCGTCGTCGTAGAACCCGCGTCGAGCCCGAGAAACACGGGCCCCGACGCCAGTGAAAGATCTCCGGAAACGGCCATTTCAGACGCATGGCGCCGGTAAAATTCGTCCAGTTCCGCTTCGTCCTTGAACAGCGGTTCCAGCCGCTGCACTTCGTTCATTTCCGCGCCCACCAGATTCTGCAGACTGTCGCGGAAATCGCCGAGTTTCGGGAACCGGATTTTATCGTCGGGAGCGTGCACGCAGTCGAGCGACCGTTCGGCGGAAAACGCCGCGCCGGCAGCAACGAACAGCTGCGAGTTTTCGGGAACGATACTGCATTCGTCGCTCAAATTCAGCGTCAGGATAAAACGGCGGCGCAGCTGGTCAAGAAAATGCAGCGGTCCGCCCAAAAACGCGACGTGGCCGCGAATCGGTTTTCCGCAGGCAAGCCCTGAAATCGTCTGGCTGACGACGGCCTGAAAAATGCTCGCCGCGATATCTTCGCGCCGCGCGCCTTCGTTGATCAGCGGCTGCACGTCCGTTTTTGCGAACACGCCGCAGCGCGCCGCAATCGGATAGATCGTCGTGGCGCCTTTCGCCAGTTCGTTCAATCCGGGTGCATCCGTTTCAAGCAGCGCCGCCATCTGATCGATAAACGCGCCGGTACCGCCGGCACACGTTCCGTTCATACGCTGTTCCACGCCGCCGGTAAAATACGTGATTTTGGCGTCTTCACCGCCGAGTTCAATCGCGACGTCAGTCTGCGGAATCAGTTTCTGCACCGCAGTCGTCGAAGCGACCACTTCCTGGATGAACGGAATGGACAGCCACTGCGCGACGGAAAATCCGCCGGAACCGGTCACTTTTATGCTGAGCGGCTGGTCGATTCCCGCGGGAGTACGCGATTCGAGTTCGTCGAGCGCGCGGCGGACTACGGAAATAATGGTACTGCGGATGTCGGCCAAATGCCGCTGATAATCGCTGTACAAAATGCAATCTGTATCGTCGAGTATAACAATCTTCACTGTCGTAGAACCGACGTCTATGCCGATTCTGATAGGAACGGAGACGGGCTTAAGAGGACCCGTGCCGTTCGTCGTAATAATATCCATGTGCCAACCTTACTACTATTCAAACTTTCCCAAATATACCATAAAAACAGCCTGAATATCGGCAGCAGACGCGGCGATTCCCTGCTGTTTTAACAACGACGTTGCCTCTTTTACTGAAATTTCAGGATTCTGATTATACAGATTCCGCACGGCAAGGACAATATCGGAATCGACCTGCGCGGGTTTTGAAAAAAGCCCTTTTTTGGATATCGCCATAAGCGTCTGTTCCAAACGCGCCACTCGGTCAAGCAGATTGCTGTCGTACAGATATAACTCCGGCATTACGGAAGCCGCGTACAGCTGTTCCAAAAAGTTTTCGGGCGACACGTACGTTCCGGCAACGCGCGGCGCGAGGTTTCCGACTTTCATCGTAACATCGTAAAAAAGGGTCGTGTCGTATTTGAACGAAAGTCCCGAAGGCAGCAGATCGCGCAGCTCAACGTTTTTATAAGACAGCGATTCGGGATAAATGATAAAATGAAGAAATCCCGCCGCATCGGATTTTACTTTCGCTTCCGTTCCGGTCAGTCCCGGAAGCGCCCATATTGCGGACAGACAATTGCCGATCAACTCGACCGAATCGCCGGAAAGTTCCGCATCGGAAAAAACGTCGCACGTTCGGCCAGAGCCGTCGGCGAGCACCGTTTTTGCCGTTTCGGCGGAAACGACCCGCCATGCCTGTGAAAAAAGAACCGCAGGCGTTATCAATAACAATACGGCGGCGGTATACCGCAATTTTTTCATCAAGTTCATATCGTACAATCCTTTTATTTTATCAATTCGAGCAAAATCCGATCATTCGGGCGGAAGCCCGCCGATTCGGCACCGTCGGGAATCGCGTAGATGAATTTTCCGGCGCGTTCAAGCGTTACCATGCCGATCAGTTTGTCTGATGCACGGAACACGTACGCCCGCGTACCGTTCCGCACGGAATCCGTGAACAGCGGTGAAATATAGACGAGCATTCTCGCCGGATTTTCCGTATCGAGGATATAACCGGCGTCTCCGTTCTGACGGGTAAGCGCGTCGAACGCGTTCATCGCTTTCCGGTACACGGCGTTTTCATCACGCAGCTGCCGCATATCCGAAGCGGACGACTGCAGACGGGAATCGAGGTCGGAAATCGTCTGCCGCTGATCGACGATAACGTCGTCCTGCGACTGCAGCATACGCACGGTTGCGGCGACGGTCTGCTTGCCGATGGTGTTCGCCAGAACGGTCATCGCTTTCACGTATTCCGGCAGTGAATTCGACCACGGAACCTGCGACACGGCGGCCGCAAGACGGTTGAACTGTGAAAACCGGGCGTCCACGTCCGTAAGCACCGAGTCGGCGTACTGCAAAACCGCCGCGTCAGAAAGCGCAAGCGAATAGGCGTCTTTTGAAAAAACCGTATCAACCGTGCCGGACGCGTTATCCGCATCATCGGCGTTATCCGCATCATCGGCGTTATCCGCGTTATCGGCACCTTCCGATCCGTCCGCGCCGGAATCCAAAACGGCCCGAATAACGGCGGCGGACTGCGCGTCCGTAAACACCGGATCGAGCAGACTGATTTCCGCTTCGTACTGCTTCGTCAGCGCGTCGATTGAAACTTTCTGACTGTCGAGCAATTCCTGCTGTACGGAAGCAAGCTGTCCGCGCAATTCCGTTATCACCTGCTCGTATTCGCTTGCAAGCTGCTGCTTTTCAAGCTCGAACAGCTGCCGCTGACTGTTTATCGCGGCTTCCTGCTCTTGGGCAAGTTCGATATTTTTACGGTCGTACGAAGCAAGCTGCTGTTTGAGTTCCTCTATCTGGTTTGCGTACAACGCCAGCTGCGGATCGTAATCGGCGTGCAGGGCATTCACCGCCGACGCATATTCGTTCTGAACGGTTTCCGTCCGGCGCAGGCGTTCGCTTTTACTCATTTTCAGCGTTCCCAGCAGATAAATGTCCGAATCGCGTTTCACTTCCGCCTGTTTTAAAGCGGACGCAAGTTCCGTTTCAAGCTGAATTTTCTGATTCGTCGCCTGCTTCAGCGAATTCTCCGTCCGGGAAACGACGTCGAGCAGATTTTTCAGATTCAGATCTTCAAACACTTCAATGCCGACCGACAGCGTATTGTTTTTATGTTCGATATATTTCGAGACGCCGAACGTCAAAAGCCCGACCGTTACGATGCAGCACAGCATAACGATAATAACGAACGGGGATTTCTTTTTGCGCGTCTTGGCGTATTCGACTTCAAGATCGTACGAAACCGGCTTGTCTTTTTCGGGAGGAAGCAGATCGCCCTGCAAGAAAAGCCGTACTTCCGGTTTACTTATCTTTATTTTGTTGCCATTGTCCATATACCGTTCCATCCTTCGGGAGCCTGTTTTATCGACATTCGTTTGAGAAACACGTCCGCAACATCAAGTTCGCACAATTTAAACAGCTGCCGGGCCGTTTTCCAGTCTCCGACGTAATACGCCGCCAGCCCCTGCTCGAAAATGCTGAATTTCCGCAGAATTTCGGGATCCGTCGTTTCCGTATCGAGCGGAACGAATATCTTCTTTCCTTCCGTTTTGCCTTTTACCTGAACCGTATCGATCTCGAAAAAGCGGTACTGTCCCGAATGCCGTTCGACTTCGTTCTTGATATACTCGGAAACGATAACCGGCAGCGCGTATACCCGCGTCAAACCTTCAAGGCGGGAAGCCGAGTTTACGTTGTCGCCGATGACGGTGTTCGTCATATGCTCGAACGAACCGATGTTTCCGTAAAACACGGTTCCGCCGTCTATGCCGACGCCGACGTCTATCAGAACCGCTTTATACACGCGTTCTTCCGCTTCCGTCAGCGTGCGCTCGGCTTCGATCTGCGTCCGGCGCCGGATCAGTTTTTCACGCAGCTCGGCGGTTTCCCGCGTTACCAGCCAGGCGCTCCGCACGGCGGAAACCGATTTGTTTTCAGCCGAATCCGTCGCTCCGTAAATGGCCAGCACGGCGTCTCCGATAATGGAACCGATGATTCCGTTCTGCTCGTGAATCGAATGGATCGCCCGATCGTAATGCAGATTCAGCAGATTGATGATATCGTTGCCGAGCGTCTCCGTCATATACGTAAAACCGCGGATATCGGAGAACAGAATCGACAGTTCGCGCTGCGTTCCTTCAAGCCGGATAATATGCTCGCTGTACGCTTTTTCAACGACGTCGCGGGAAACGAATTTCTGAAAGATTTTGAGCAGATTGTTGATAGTCGACGACAGCGAATTGAACGACGCTCCCAAATACGTAATGTCGTCGTTCGGCGCGCCGCTCAAATCGAGCAGCGACAGATTCTGGCTCGCCTGCATCGTGTACAGACTTTCCGTTATGCGTCTGACCGAAGCGAATATCCGCGAAAATACGGTAAAACCGATCCACAAAAACGCGAGAGTCAAAAGTACGATGATAACGGCGATCTGGCCGAATACTTTAAACGACGCGCGGCGGACTTCCGACCTCGATTCGGCCCGGATCAGATAACATTTCCAATCTTCGTGATACTTATACACACCGAAATACTCGCCTTTCGTGCCTTCAAACGTTACCGAACCTTCCTGCGTACCGCTTTGCCGCGCGGCGTTTAAAGCGGCGACGGCTTTCATATCGGGAAAAATCGTCTGCTGCTCGCCCGACGCGGAGACGTAAAAATACGCGCGGCCGTCGTAACCGATCCCGGCAGCCATGCTGTCTTTCCGGCTGAACCCCTTCTGCGCGACTTTTTCAAGCGCAGCGAGTGCGGCGCGCCGGTCCCGTGAAAAACTGTAAATCTCATACTGATTGGAAGCTGCCGTATACAGATCTTTCAGTTGATTGACCATAACGGTATTCGTAAGCGCGTACACTTCGTGCTGATTCAGCTGAATATTGACAAAATTCGTTGCAAAATTCGACAGCAGCAGCAGGCAGGAAAAGACACCCAAAATCTTTACCGAAACGGGAATGATCGGGGTCTGACCCACGTATTGAAACAATTTTTTTTGCCGAGCCATAAACGTCCTCGTTTTCATTTTACACAGATTGCATAAAATTAGCAACATCGCTATCATATATATATGAAGAATTCCGGGAAAAAATCACTCGTCGCAGCGGGGCTCAAGCTGTCCGTGTTAACGCTCGGTTCGAGGCTGCTCGGCCTCATCAGGGAATCGACAAAGGCAGCTTTTTTGGGAACGTCCGCGCTTGCAGACGCGTTCGGCATTGCGTTTATGATTCCGAATCTGTTCCGGCGCCTCTTCGCTGAAAACAGCATTTCCGTCGCGTTCATTCCGACGTTCAAAGCGTATTTGGAAGACGCCCGGACGCCGGAAAAACAGGCGGAAGTGAAGCAGTTCGTATCGGCGACCTGCACGCTGGTTTCCTTTTTGACCGCCGCAGTCGTCGTCGCCGGAATCTGCGTTACGCCGCTCATCATTCCGTTCTTTTACAAAGACGCGGCGCCGGACGTTATGGCAGAAACGGTTCTGCTGACGCGGATCATGTTTCCGTATCTGTTCGTCATTTCGATAGCGGCGTTTTTTCAGGGAATACTGAACGGCCTCAAAATATTTTCTCCGTCGGGATTCACGCCGATTCTGTTCAACCTGATCGTTATCGCAAGCACGTACTGGCTGTCGCCGTTTACCGCAAATCCGGCGCGCGCGATGGCGATCGGCGTACTGGCGGGAGGAACCGTTCAGGCACTGTTCCAGCTGCCGTTCGTTGTGAAAAACGGCTGGACGTTTTCACTTACGGGGCTGAAAAAAGCCTTTACAAACGAGGGCACGCGCAAAGTCATGCGGCTCGTCGGACCGACGATCGTCGGCATGGCGGCGTATCAGCTGAACGACGTCGTGTCCACCGCGCTGGCCGGAAACGCGGGCACCGGAATCGTTTCGAGTTTACAGTATTCGCTGCGCCTGCAGGAACTGATTTTGGGCATTTTTGCCGTTTCGATCGGCACCGTCATACTGCCCGATCTGTCGGGACTGGCAAAACGGCGGGAATGGGGGCAGTTCAACACGATGCTGACGCAAGCGCTCAGAATCATCGCGCTGATAACGGTACCCATTACGTTTTTTTCGCTCATAACCGGAGAAAACATCATCACGCTGATTTATAAATCGAACAGTTTTACCGACGAGTCCGTCCGGCTGACGCTTGAAGCGTTCAGGTTTCACATTACGGGACTATTTTTTGTCGCGATAAACAGAATCATATCGCCGGCATTTTACGCGCAGGGCAACACTAAAGCGCCGACCGCAGCGGGCCTGATCGGGTTCGCGGCGAACATCGCGCTCGCTTTGCTGCTCGTAAAACCGATGGCCGGCGGCGGAATAGCGCTCGCGTTGACAGTGGCAAGCATCGTGAACACCGTGTTCCTGTTCATTTTCCTTGCAAAAACGGAAACGATCGAAGTGCTGCACGTCGTAACGAAGACGCTGCTTTATACGGTCCGCATAGCCGTTTTTTCGTTTATCGCCGCAGTGCCGGTGTACTTTTTGAAACCGGCGCTTTTTTCGCTTTTTGCCGATCGGAACAGATTTGTCGCGCAGGGCGTTCCGCTGGTGCTGGGGGCTTTGCTTTTTGCGCTCATCGGTGTATTCTTGCTGGTTATAACGCGGGATCCGGTCGTTTCGCTTATCACGGCGAAATTCCGCCGGAAAACAACCGCAAATGAGAGGAGCGTAAGATAAAAACCGCCTGCAATATCGTCGTTTTTTATCTTTTATAAGTTTGCGTTGCAAACTTTTTTATCATCTGCTGCTTTCGTTAAAGCAGCTTAAAAAATCAATCCGAAACTTGACACTTTCGTCTTGACTTTTTATGGGAGTAATCATGTCAGTCCGTCAGACTGAAAAACCGTACAGTCAGTTCTGCCTCCGCCGGAAGCAGGCGTTCGCGCAAAAACTGCAGGAGGCGAACGTTGCCGCCGCGTTTTTTGAAGACACGGAAGGCAGAAGGGATCCTGCAATCAGATATTTTACCGGCCATCCGGGAGACGCGCTGCTCGTCGTTACGGCGAAAGGCGAATCCGTGCTTTGTCCGTGGGACGAACATATGGCGGCTCTTATGGCAGAAGCGGATACGGTGCTGCCGTTTACCAAATTCGCGCGGAATCCGCTCAAAGCCGCAGCCGGAATATTCAGAAAACTGAAACTGGCCGACGGCTCCCGAATCGAAATCCCGCCGGAAACGCCGTATCCGCTGTTTCTGCGGTTTGTCGACGCACTCGCCGGATACAACGTGTTGTGCCGGGAAAACGGTTCGCACGAAGAGGCGGTGCTGATGCGCGCCGTAAAAGACGAATACGAAATCGGTTGTATCAGAAAAGCGGCGGCGGTAACGGACGCCATCATCGAACTGATCGAGGCACGGATAAAAGACGGAACGATTCAAACTGAAACCGACGCCGCGCTGCTGATTGAACGCGAATGCAGAAACGCCGGGTGCGAGGGAACGGGCTTTGAAACGCTCGCGGCGGGTCCGGCGCGCAGCTTCGGCATACATTGCTTTCCGCCGTACACCGCGCAGCCGTTTCCCGCGGACGGTTTGTCGATACTCGATTTCGGCGTCGTCACGGACGGGTATACGAGCGACGTAACGCTCACCGTTGCAAAAGGAACGCTGACGCCCGCACAGGAAGCTCAGCTGGAATTGACGGAAAAAGCGTACGCAAAAGCGCTGGAACTGTACAACCCCGGCGTTCCGATCAAAGCGGCGGCGCTTAAAGCCGACGAAGTGTTCGCGAAAGCAAAAAAATCCATGCCGCACGCGCTCGGTCACGGAATCGGTCTTGAAGCACATGAATTTCCGCCGGTAAAACCGGCGATTCCGCCCGAAACCGTTTTCGTTCCCGGAATGGTCGTTACGCTGGAACCGGGGCTGTACGATCCGGCGAACGGCGGCTGCCGTCTTGAAAACGACGTGCTCATCACGGAAACCGGGCACGAAGTGCTCACCAAATCAAAAATAATCAGATTATAAACGCGCGTCGATCCGCCTATCCGCCGCTTCGGCGGATAGGGATGCACCGGCGGCAGAATTTCAGGTTAACGCCGATCCGCCGACGGCCCCCCGCGCCGGCGATATCGGACGCGGCCACCGTTCGGGCGGAAAATTCCGCCCGTCAGTTTCTACCCGTTCGTTAAATTCCGCCCGTCAGTTTTCGTCCGGCACCGTTTTGCCGTCGGCGACAGAGTCCAGCTTGCGCAGCACGGCGGCAGCCGAAGCATCAAGCGCCACCGCGGAATCCTTATCGGGTAAAGCGTGAATCAGCGGGCGCATAAAACCGAACACTTTTCCGGCAACGGCGATTTCATCGAATTTTTCCACTATGTCGTACCGCTGTTCGGGCGCAGCAACCAAACCGTTCGTCCGGAGCGCTTCAGCGGCGGCGAGCAATCCGGGTTTACCGGAAAGTCTGTCTATAACGTAATCGAGCTGCAGCCGCTGCTTGCCGGTCATAAACGCTTCCCGTTTCAGCGGCGGCAGATACCTGCACAAGTCGCGCATACGGCGGAACATTTCAGCGGCGCTTTCGCATTTTTCTCCGGAGGGCGTATTCATCAGTTTCCGCACCAGTTCGGGCAACTGCTTTACCGCAGCGGAAAACGGCATATCCGCGGCTGCCGGACTGGAGCGTTCCGGCGCGGAAGCTTCAGCAGCCGCGATTTCCGCCGATTCGGACTCGCCCGGTTCGACAAAATCCAGCGGCTCTTCAAACGGGTCGTCGGGTTCGGGAATATCCGAAATCGGCGCGGGTTCGGGCGAAGTGTCTTCAGCCGGCACCGGCTCAGACGGCGCAGGTTCGGGTATATCGGACTCGGCGAGAGGTTCCTGCTCAACGAGAGATTCCGGCTCGGCAAGAGGTTCCGGCTCCGCTGCGGGAACGGGTTCGTCGGCGGAAGCGGATTGCGGAACCGAGGGCTCAAACGGCGGTTCGGGCTGCCGGTCGAACGGGGGAACCGAATCGGTATTCGTATCGGGCCGAGGCCGAAGCGGCGCCGGACGTTCGGGTACAGAAGACTCGGAAGGGCAAGGTTTGGGCGCAGGCGGAAACGCCGGTTCGGGATCCCGATACCGTGCAGGTTCGGGAGTGCGAGGCTCGGCAGCATACGGCTCGGCGTTAAACGGCTCAGGGGCGCGAGGCTCGGCGTTAAACGGCTCGGGAACGGGCGGAACGTCGGAATCGGGAACGTCCTCAGCCGCTTCATTTTGAAGCGGCGACGGTTTCCGTACCGGTTCGGGCGCCGCAGGACCGAGGTCGAGATCTTCGTCTTCAAAATCGAGTACGGACGGATCGCCGGAAGCGTTGCGGTCGTTTTCCGCATCAGGGAGACGGGAATCGGTGTGCGCCGCCGGATCGTAGTCGATCGGACTGCCGTCGGCAACGAGCCCGTCGAGCCCGAATCCGTCCGCGTCTTCTTCTTCGACCGTTTCATCAAGTTCAAGCGGATCGTACACGTCGGCACTTTCGGACACGTCGGCAAAATCATCGAATCGGAACGCTTCCTCGTCTTCCGTATTCGCAGACGTGTTTCCGGAAGCCTCTCCGGACGGCTCGGCGTCGGAATCACCGGAACGGCCGGGAGCGTCGAACAAATCATCGGATGCCAGACAAATTTCATCGTCCGCAGAAGAATCGAAATCGGCCGCATCCACCGACGCGGCGACGGAATCCGGATCGGCCGGCAGGGAACCGCCGTTTTCGGCCGGCTCGCCGTTTTCCGCGAGTATTGAACTTAACCGCCGGACGTTTTCTTCCAAAGCGGTGCTGCACGTATCCGCGGCAAGTGCCCGGCGGTACGTTGCCAGCGCTTCACGCAGTTTCCGCAGCGATTCATACACTGCGGCCAGCGCCGTCAGCGCCTCGGCGTCGGAAGGATCCTTATCGACGTATTTTTCAAGAAAACTTTCCGACATCGCCAGTTTTCCCAGCTGTTTGCAGCGCATTCCCAAATCACGGTAGTGTCTGCGGTACTGCGGATCGAGTTCCGCAATGCGTTTCAGACAAGTATCGAAGCGTCTGCGATCGTTGCTGCACAGGTAATATTGGGAAAGCATATTCCACACGTTCACATCCAACCGATTTTTGTGCCACAATTTTTTAAGCAGACGCGACGCCGCGGCCAATTCATTCGCACTCAAAAGCGCCGAAACGTATCGGAAGCGCATATCGCCGTTCATCAGGGAATCTTTTTCCAGTTTATCAAAAATCTGAACGGACTCCGGAAATTTACCTTCTTTTTCATATACGGTCGCAAGGCCCAGCAGCGCGTTTTCATCAGCAGGATTACGGGACAACGCCGAACGATACTGTTTAAACGCTTCCGCATAGTTGCCGCTCTGCGTCTGCAAATCTGCCATGGACACGAGCATCGCCGGATCATCCGGCTGCAAAGCCAATCCCTGCGCCAACAAATCGAAGGCTTCGTGTTTTTTATTGCGCGCCATTAAAAACGAAGCGTATCCGTTCAGCGCGTCGGCCCATCCTGGCTTCGCTTTCAGCGCGCTTTCATATTCGAGTTTTGCCTCTTCATCCTTACCCAAAATTTCAAATTCTTTCGCAAGATTCAAATGAAGCACCGGATGATTCGGATCGAGTTTCAAACCGCGCCGATAAGAGGCGATCGCGTTCGCACTGTCGTGCCGCAGCGAATACAGGCTGCCCAAATGGTTGTATGCCAAAATGTCGTTCGGATTTTCTTCAATTACCACTTTAAAACATTCCAGCGCGTCCTGGTACATTCCCATCAGTTTATACGTAAAGCCCAAATTATAGTAAATTTCGGTCTGATCGGGCTGAAGGCTGATAGCCTGTTCCAGCGCTTCAATCGATTCCTGATACAGATCCAAACGGCGGTACACGCCGCCCAGTGCGGTAAGCGCTTTGCAGTCGCCGGGATTTTTTTCAACAAGCCGTTTATACACCGGCAGCGCGTTTGAATCCTGACCGGCGCGGACGTACATCAAACCGAGCGCTTCCAGCGTCGCGCCGTCGTCCGGTGCCGCTTTCAGTATCGCTTTATACAATCGGGCGGCAAGTTCAAAATCTCTGGACAACACTGCGGCTTTCGCACGTGAAAGCATGAATTCTTTTTTCTGTACATCGTCGTTCGCCATAAGGGACATTCTCCTTTCATAAAACCGGTGCCGCCGCTGCCGAACGGTACACATTTTTTATCAAAATACGTTATTTTTTCATCGGACGGGCGTATACTTCTTTTGAAAGGGCGCCGGTCTTTCCGTCCCGTTCCGCCGCCAACGCAAAGTAATAAATCTTACCGTTTTGCAGTCCGGTGATCCGGATGGAATTGCGCAGTCCGGCAAAAACGGGCGAAGGACCTTCCGCCGCAATCCGCCCCAGGTATTCGCCGGGACGTTCGCCGTAATACACGTAATAGCCGCCGGTCTCGTCAACCGAGCGGGACCAGGATAAGTCGACGTATCCGTTTCCGGCAGCAGCAAAGACCGCGAACGGCGGCAGCGGCGGCGGATTTTCACGATACGTCAGCGTTACGGCAGTTACCGACGGCGTTTCGTTTCCGGCTCCGTCGGGATACAAATCGGCGGCAATCTGAAAATAAGCGCCGCTCACTCCGGAAACGCTTTCACCGGCCGTAACCGGAATCCACGCGGGTTCCGCGGCCGTCCAGGTAAAATAATTGTCTCCGGCGCGCACGTACAGCTGCACGGCCGTTTGACTGGGTTCGGTTATTTCCGCGCTGACGGAAGAAAGCACGCTTCCGCTGCCGACCGGAATCGGCTGACTTTCAAAGCGGCCGCCGTCCTGCACGTACCGGTCGTAATGGGAGCCGGACGGCGAAGCGGTGCAGATTTCTTCCGGCTGAACGTCCAGTCCGTGACGCAAAATGCGGAAATCGTCTATTTTTCCGGTAAAAGCCGGTGCAATTTCGATATCGGCGGGAGCACCCAAAACCAGCGGATACACCGTTCCGCCTTCGCCGTTTTCGGACGTAACGTACCGGTAATCTTCAAGCAGCCCGTCCACCCGGTATTCGAGTAGTCCCGATTCTTCCGAATACGTCAGCGTGTGATGCGCCCATCGGCCCGGAATAACAGCGCGGTCTCCTTTGAGCACGATGCCGTTCGACGAAGCGGCCGCTCCGTCGAACAAATCGGTGAGCGTCCATTCCAAACGGCTGTTTGCGAACGAAGCAGAAAGCAATTGATAAGCCGAATAGCCGCCCGTATTCCGCGACGACCGCCAAGTCAGTACCGTTTCACCGTTTTCGACGATCAGCGGACACAGCCAAAACTCGATCGTAAAAGAACCGGTCCAGTTTCCGGAACCGAAAATCGACTGCGCGCTGCCGGAAAGCACCAATCCGCCCGACTCGCCGCGCGAAAGAGCCGCGCCGCTGCCTCTGTTGCCGCCCGGCACAAGCGACAGATTCGACGAAACGACCGTATAATTCCCCGCTTTATCGGAAACGGGTTCCAAATCGAACGGCAGCAGCAGATCGGTATATTCGGTCACTTTCCGCGAATTGGTGGAAAGCATCACCGCCTCGTAGCCGAAGCGGCCGCTGCCGGTCGTTACGCCGTCCATAACGGAAAGCTGTTCCCATCCGTTTTTGCCGCCCAGCTCGATAGTCTTCTCAACGGAAAAAAGGGGCAAACATACCGCAGCCAGTAGACAAACAACCGCAAAAAAGGGTATGAGTTGTCTGACGGTTTTATGAATCATGAAAACAGATAATCTGATACGAAAACAACTGCACGACACAGCGCTCAAAGCTCCTTCAACAAGCGGCGTGTACTTCTGGAAAGGAGAAGACGGCACCGTTATTTACGTCGGAAAGGCAAAAAATCTCAAAAACCGCCTTTCTTCCTATTTTTCAGGGCAAAAAGATATCAAAACGCAAATTCTGGTATCCCGCGCCCATTCAATCGAATACATTACGACCGCGAACGAATACGAAGCCTTTATCCTTGAAAACAACATGATAAAGCAGCACAAACCCCGCTACAATATCAACCTGAAAGACGGCAAATCGTATCCGGTACTGCGCGTTACAAACGAAGCGTTTCCCCGTCTGTACAAAACCCGCAGAATCATGCAGGACGGCTCGAAATACTTCGGTCCGTTCCCCGACGTCGGCGCGCTCGACGCTTTTATAGAAACGCTTTTGCGTCTGTATCCGTTACGGCGGTGTAAAAAACTGCGCACCCGCTCCGCACCGTGCATGTATTACCATATCGGCCGCTGCGGCGCACCGTGCTGCGGTAAAATCAGCACCGAAACCTACAACGAATATATCGGTGAAATAGAACAGATACTTGAGGGAAAAGGGAAAGAGACCGCCGACAAGCTCAAGGAGCGCATGAAGCAGGCCGCGCAGGACCTTCAGTTTGAAAAAGCGGCCCGGCTGCGGGACAGCATTGCCGCACTCGACATATTAAAACCGCAGAACATCGTCCAAGACTTCAACCCCGAAGACCGCGACTATATCGCGTACTTTTGCGAAGGAGAGCTGGTCAGTTTTACGGTTCTGAAAATGCGGCAGGGTAAATTGCTCGGACGGGACAATTACCGCACCGTCAGCTTGAACGAAGCGGACGAACTGCTCGGCGAATTTCTGGCGGCGTATTATACGGACGCGGACGCGATTCCGCCGAAAATATTCGTTCCGACCAGAGAAGGTCTCGAACTGACGAAAGAATGGTTCGCTGCAGCGTTCGGCGCACATCCGGAAATCGACACGGTTGCGGACGGAACCGACAACGCACGGCGGCACGAAGCGGCGCTGAATATGGCGTTTCAAAACGCGCGCGAAGATATCGCACGGCGCGTCCGGGAACGCGGAGACATACCGGCAATGGAAGAACTTCGGGATCTGCTGGGTCTGCCGCACCTTCCGGTCAGAATAGAAGGATTCGACATCGCCCATATCGACGGCAAATTCCCCGTCGCGAGTCTGATCAGTTTTTACAACGGCAATCCCGACAAAAAAAACTATCGCTATTTCAGGCTGAAAACAACCGACGGCGTTATCGACGATTTTGCGTCCATGCGTGAAGCGGCGAGCCGCCGGTATACCCGGCTTCTGAACGAACAGGCGGAAATGCCCGATCTGATTCTGATAGACGGCGGTATCGGACAAGTGAACGCCGTCGAAGGCGTACTCAAAGCGCTGTCGCTCGACATTCCGGTAGCCGGCCTTGCAAAACGGGACGAAGAAATCTACCGCCCTGGCAACAGTACGCCGATTTGTCTGCCCAAACGAAGCGACGCGCTTCGCCTGCTGCAGCGCGTGCGCGATGAAACGCACCGGTTCGCTACCAGCAGAAACCAGCGCCTGCGCACGAAAGAAAACACGGTCAGCGCGTTCGCCGCATTGCCGCACGTCGCAGAAGTCCGCGCGCGCACGCTGATGCAGACGTTCACATCACCGGAAAAAATGATCGGCGCGTGCACCGATTCGCCGCAGCCTATCGCCGACGCGCTGCGCATACCGATCGCACAGGCAGCCGAAATACTCGCCGCGGCAAAAACGGCCGTGCGCGAACGCGAACGGCGGGCAGTGCTTTCCGGCAGACCGGCGGCGGGAAATCGCAGCGCGGCGGGAACGCACGCGGCGTCCCGGCAGTCCGGTTCCGCCGCTTCGTATCCGGCACAGACTGCAAGCCAAGCGGAAGATCTTGCGGACACACTCGCCGCGCAGCTGTTCGCGGCGGAACCGGAGCCCCGTTACCGATCCGAATCGGACTGAACGATTTCCGACGCGGCGACGAGCTGCCCTTTCATTCGCTCCGTTACGCGCGGCCCGTATACGAGCAGCGCGGCCCGGTCAAAATCGCACAGTATCCGCAGCGCGGCGCTCAGTTCTTCCGCCGTAATCGAACGGATACAGTCGACGACGTCGGCAGTCGACCGCTGCGGAAAACCGTACGTATAATTGCGCGCGAGCCGCTTCATCCGGTATTCCATATCTTCTGAAGAAATGATTTCTTCGCCGCATAAATGTTCTTTTGCAGCGGTAACTTCGTCTTCCGTAAACCCTTGTTCACGCAGAGCGCGCAGTTCCCGGAACAGCGTTTTTACCAGACGCAGACCGTACCGCTTCGCACTGGAGGCGTACGCACACCAGCAGCCCGCGTCGGCGTAGAACGTCGTAAAACTGTATACGTTATAACAGAATCCGCTTTCTTCACGCAGCTTTTGGAATAAGCGCGAACTCATCGTATCGCCAGCGAGCGCGTTCAAAATCGCCCAGGAATAGTACTGGCGTTCATCGAATGGAACCGGCAGCGGAAACTGCGCAAAAAACTGCGTCTGTCGGAACGGTGCTTCCTGGAAAACGACGCCGCGCTTCCATTCGGGTGCGGAAACGACGAGTCCGATATCATCAGCCGGCGGTTCACTGCGGACGGACAGCGTTTCGAGCCGCCGCGCAGCGGACGCAGCGTCGATGTTACCCGCCAGACACACGGTGAGCGCTCCCGATGCAAATCGCTCCCGATACCAGCGGTACACCTGATCGCGCGTCAGTTTTTCCACGTCTTTAACGGAACCGGAAATACTTGCGGAAACCGGATGATTCGGCCACACCGCTTCGGACGCCGCGTCGAGCGCGGCCTCTTCGGCATCGTCCTGAGAAGAAATGATTTCACTTTCGATCACCGCCCGCTCGCGCTCAACTTCTTCCGGATCGAACACCGAACGTTCGGTCATATCGCATAAAATATCGAGCGCAGTCTGCACGTGCACGGCGGGCACGACGCAGTACACGCACACGTTTTCCCGTTCGGTAAACGCGTTGATATACCCGCCTATCCGGTCGAACGAAGAAGCGATGTCGAACGCGCGGCGCGTATCGGTACCCTTGAACAGCAAGTGCTCGGCAAAATGCGTAACGCCGCGTTCCCCCGGACGTTCGTACCGGGATCCGGCGCGAAACCAAAAGCCGATCGCGGCAGTTTGAACTTCCGCAACCGGCTCCGTAACGAGTACCGTTTTATTTGTTAAAATCTGCGTACTGACAGACATTCCTTATTTATTCTGATCTTCGACCGCGTCGATGTAAGACAGATTCAGACGTCCCATTTTATCGATTTCAAGGAGTTTTACGGGAATCTGCTGTCCTTCACTGACGACGTCGGTTACTTTTTCAACCCGTTTGCGCGACAGTTTGGAAATATGGCAGAGACCCTCTTTTCCCGGCAGAATTTCGACGAACGCGCCGAAATCCATAATCCGTTTTACCGTTCCCTGATAAACGGTTCCCACTTCGGGGTCTTCGACGATAGCTTTCACGGCCGTTTTCGCCGCATCCGTCGATTTGCCGTTTTTACCGTAAATGGTAACGGTACCGTCGTCGTCGGTGTTGATCGTAACGCCGTAGAGCGCCGAAATTCCTTTAACCGTTTTACCGCCGGGACCGATGAGCGCGCCGATCTTGTCTACGTCGATTTTCATCGTTTCGATTTTCGGTGCGTACTCGCTGATTTTAGCGGCGGGCTTGCTGATCGTCTGATTCATGATACCCAGAATGTGCAGCCGGCCGCGTTTAGCCTGTGCCAGCGCTTTCTGCATGATTTCGGTCGTAACGCCGGCAATTTTGATATCCATTTGGAAGCCGGTAATACCGTCGGCGGTTCCCGCAACTTTAAAGTCCATGTCGCCCAAGTGATCTTCTTCACCCAGAATATCGGACAGAATCGCATATTTTTCGTATTTGTCGCCTTCGGTGATGAGTCCCATCGCGATACCGGCAACCGGCTTTTTCATCGGAACACCGGCAGCCAGCATACACAGCGTACCGCCGCACACGGACGCCATTGAAGACGAACCGTTCGATTCCATGATTTCGGAAACGACGCGGATAGTGTACGGGAACGCTTCGCGCGACGGCACCATCGGTTCCAGCGAGCGGCGGGCGAGGTTTCCGTGACCGATTTCGCGGCGTCCGGTACCCATGCGGCCGACTTCACCGACCGAATACGGCGGAAAGTTGTAGTGCAGGATAAAGTGTTCGCGGCGGTCGCCGTCGATATCGTCGTACACCTGTTCGTCGAGCGCCGTACCGAGCGTGGCGACGGCCAAGGACTGCGTTTCACCGCGGGTAAAAATGGCCGATCCGTGCGGCCGGGGCAACACGTCGATCTCACAGCTGATCGGACGGATGTCTTCCGTACCGCGGCCGTCGACGCGCACTCCCTTGTCGAGGATGCTCTTGCGCAGAATATTGTATTCCATATCTTCAAACAGCGCGTTGAACAGTTTCATCTGCGTTTCGTTTTCAAGCTGAGCCGCGTATTTTGCGGAAAGGTCGGCTTTGACCGCCGCGATCGCTTCGTGGCGCAGGTGTTTGCCTTTGACGAAACACGCTTCTTCCATGCGCGGCATGGCTTCAGCAAGCATCGCGTCCTTATTTTCGAGCGCGACGGTAACGGGGCACAACGGCAGTTTTTCTTTGCCGGCGAGCTTGCGCAGTTCGTTCTGCAACCCGCACATCGCCGTAATGAACTCCTGCGCCTTGGCAAGCGCGCCGAGCATTACGTCTTCGGAAACTTCGTTCGCGCCGCCTTCAACCATCGTAAAACCGTCGGCCGTACCGGCAACGACGATTTCAAGCTCGGCTTTTTCGATCTGCGCATACGTCGGATTCAACACGTAGTCGCCGTCGACGTACGCGACGCGCACGCCCGCGATCGGACCGTTGAACGGAATGTCGGAAATGACGACGGCCGCGGAACTTGCGACGACGGCCAGCATATCGGGCGGATTGATCTGATCGGAAGAAACGCACGTGGGCACGATTTGAATTTCACGGCCGAACGCAACTTCAAACAGCGGGCGCATAGGGCGGTCGATCAGGCGGGAAACCAGAATTTCCTTGTCCTTGGGCCGTCCTTCGCGTTTAATAAAACCGCCGGGAATTTTTCCGGCAGCATAATATTTTTCGTTATAGTCTACGGTAACCGGAACGAAGTCCAATCCTTCCTGCGCCGTACCGGACGCGCACGCAGTCGCGATAACGGCGGAACCGCCGAACTGTGCGTACACGGCTCCGTTCGCCTGTTTTGCAAGCCGGCCGGTTTCAAGAATCAATTCCTGATCGCCGATTTTATAAGTAACTCTTTGAACCATTTTATCCTTCTTATATATTGCGGTAAAAACTCATATTGTATCCGGGAACGCTGCAAACTCGTCAACGAGGCATCCCCGAAAAGTGAAAAAGGACAGTCTCCCGCACACAACGGCAGCAGACTGTCCTGAACAACTTACTTGCGAAGTCCCAGTTCTTTGATGAGCGCGCGGTACGTTTCAAGATCGCTGCCCTGCAAGTACTTTAACAGACTTCTGCGCTGACCGACAAGTTTGATAAGACTGCGCGATGCACTCTTATCTTTCTTGAAAGTCTTACAGTGTTCCGTAAGCTGTTTGATCCGTTCAGTCAGCAAAGCTATCTGAACTTTCGTGTTGCCCGTATCGCGTTCGTTTGCACCGAACTTGCCGATAACGGCAACAGTTGTGTCCTTTGTAAGTGCCATTACTTACTCCTTCTATTTTAATCCCTAAGATAACCAACGTTACGCCGTAAAATCTACGGCGGCAAGAGCCTCTCCCGCGGTGCCCCGCGTGAACCGTACCGTTATTTTCCGCGACTTCCGGCAGAAAATTGCGGTTTGCGGCTGCAAAAATCCGTTTTCCCGGCAAAGCGCCCGTACTTCGTATTCTCCGTCCGGCGGAAGCACTTGCACCGTCCGCGCACCGTCCGCCCCTGCTTCTGCCGTCAAAACATCCGGCGCCGACCGTTCCCAACGGAAAAGCGAACAATCCAATCTGAACGGACGCCGAAGCAGCCGTTCCGCACCGAAAAAATCACCCGCGGCTACCGCGGCGCGGATTCGAGTGGAACTCACCCGTTCGCCGTCGATTACGACCGGCTCGATAACGTCCAGCACCACGCCGCGTTTTTCCGTAAAAGTACGGATAACGTCGATATCCGCCGATCCTTTATATCCGCAGCGAAAATCGGGACCTTCGGCAAGAAATTTCATGCGGAACGTGTCCGCCAAAATCGACAAAAAGGTACTCCCTTCCATTCTACCGAATTCACCGGAAAAGTCAATTACCACGGCGAACGCAAAACCTTTTTCCCTGCAAATATCCAGCCGCTGGGCCAGCGTCGATACGGCGCCTTCAAAAACAGCCGGATGCCGAAGCGCACGCGGCGGTTTTGCAAACGTTACGATGCCCGGAAGCAAATCCGTGCGGGCGAGCACCGCGTTAAAAAGCGCGTCGTGACCGGCGTGCATTCCGTCGAATCCGCCTACCGACAGCGCGGTACCGGCAGCGCCGTACGAAGCGAAACGGTCCGGCTCACCGAAGCCGCCGGCAACGGCGCTGTCCCAATCGTAAACGGTAAAATCATATTCACGCATGGAAATCTCCCGGCTGAATAACGAATCCGTAGGAGAGCCGTCCGCCGCCGCGCCGTACGATACCGGCGAACGAACCGTCGCCGTAAAACACCGCAAAATCCGTATCAACGGCAACGGCAGGATCAGCGGCCGCAAACCGACCTCCGCCCGCGGCGCACGACTGTTCCGGACGGAACGGCACGAACCATTCGTTTTGTAAACTCCGGCCGTTCACATACGAGCCGGCGTGTTCGGAACACACCGTAACCGGATAAAACCCGCACGCCTGCGCCGTTTCGGGTGTAAACGCGCGCAGCGACCGGCAGATGTCGGCCAATTCGGAATCCGGGCACGGCTGCGAGCGCACCGCAGCGGCGCTTTCGGTAGCGACCGTAAACGGCGCGAGCGTATCGGAAAAAACGGCGTCCTCCAGCCGGAACGGTCCCACCGCCGTACGCCGCAGCGCCGCAAGATGCGCGCGGGAACCGGCTTCACGCGCAATATCGCGCGCCAAAGAACGGACGTACGTTCCTTTTGAACAGGAAACTTCAATCAGCGCACAGCCGCCGGCAAAATCGAGCAGTCGCAGTGAACGGATTGCAACGCTGCGCGCACTCAGCGTAACGCTGCCGCCGCAGCGGATCACGTCGCTCGCCCGTTTACCGTCCACGTGCACGGCGGAATACGCCGGCGGAACCTGAGAAATCGTTCCGGTAAAACGGGGTAAAACGCGCTCCAGCTCAGAAAGAGAGGGAATCGGCGCGGACTCGACGACCGTTCCGCCCGGATCGAGCGTGTCCGTTTCGGTACCGAAACGGATAACGGCCTGATAGGTTTTGTCAAACGCAGTGATATGGGAAACGAGGCGGGTCATTTTACCGGCAAGCACGACCAGCAGCCCTTCGGCAAAGCTGTCGAGCGTACCGGTATGTCCGACTTTACCGGTGCCGAGCGCTTTTTTTACCGCGCCGAGTGATGCAAAACTTGTCGGTCCCGGACGCTTCGCGTACAGCAAAACTCCGGACACACCAGAATCACGGGAGCGCAGTTTACCGCTCCTGTGAACTCTGGGACTGGAGTTCAAGATCGTTCAGTTTACGAACCATCTCGAACCCTTCCTTTATACTCTGATCCAATATGAACGACAGTTTGGGGAACTGCCTGATCGTCAATTTCTTTGCGATAGTCGATTGGATAAAACCTGCGGCGTTCTGCAGTCCTTTTACGCCGTTTTCCGTTTCCTTCACGCTCATAAAGCTGGAAACGTAGACTTTCGCATACCCCAAATCGCCCGACACGTCCACCCGATTGACGGAAAGGAAAGTCGAAACACGAGGATCTTTTATCTGCCGGGTCAGTATCATCCGGGAAATTTCTTCCCGGATTTGCTCGCCCAGCCGTATCAGTCTAAACGATGACATGACGCTGCTTATTCTCCCGCACCGGAATCGGCCGCCGTTTTTGCGTTTGAAATCGGATCGCCGAGTTTACGCGCGACCTCAACGAATTCAAATACTTCAAACTGATCGCCGACTTGTATATCGTGCCAGCTGTCTACGCCGATACCGCATTCGTATCCGGCGGCGACTTCCTTCACATCGTCCTTAAAACGTTTCAAAGAAGAAATCTTTCCGGTATACACGACGATACCTTCACGGATAACGTTCACGCTGCTCGTCCGTTTAACCGTTCCCTGCAGAACGTACGAACCGGCGATCGTTCCGATTTTGGGAACGCGGAACGTGTCGCGCACTTCAACGGTACCGATCACTTCTTCCTTAACGTCGGGTTTCAGCATTCCTTCCATTGCAAGCGTAATTTCTTCAACCGCTTTATAGATAACGTTATATTTGCGGATGTCTACCTTTTCCTGATCGGCAATAAGTTTCGCCTTCGGAGTCGGGCGGACGTTGAATCCCACGATAATCGCGTTGGAATCCGCCGCTGCGAGCATAACGTCGCTTTCGTTGATGGCGCCGGCGGACGAATGGATGACCACGAGCCGGATATCTTTCGTCGAAAGTTTTTCGAGTGAAGATTTAAGCGCTTCCGCGGAGCCTTGAACGTCGGCCTTGATAATGACTTTCAGTTCCATGACCTCGCCGGCGTCGATCGTATCGTACAAGTTGTCGAGCGTAACCTTTTTAACGCTCTTGGCGTCTTCAAAGCGTTTCAGCTCCTGACGTTTTGCTGAAATCGAACGGGCCGTCTTTTCCGTGTCGGTTACCTGGAACGGATCCCCTGCGTTCGGCATAGACTCCATACCCAGAATTTCAACCGGCATACTCGGCGTCGCTTCGTCGATTTTCTGTCCGACGTCGTTGAATATCGCGCGGACGCGTCCCGAATAAATACCCGCGACGAACGGATCGCCGGTTCTGAGCGTGCCGCGTTCGATAATCACGGTCGACACGACGCCGCGGCCGTGATCGACGCGCGATTCGACAATTTTACCTTCGGCACGGCAATCCCGCGTAGCCTGCAGTTCGAGTACTTCGGCCTGCAGCAGGATCGCGTCGAGCAGATTGTCCAGTCCTTCTTTTTTAAGCGCACTGATATGGACGAACTGCGTATCTCCGCCCCAATCTTCGGGAATCAGACCGAGATCGGACAACTGCGTCTTGACGCGGTCGGGATTCGCTTCCGGTTTGTCTATTTTGTTCACCGCAACGATGATCGGTACTTTCGCGTCTTTCGCGTGATTGATGGCTTCAACCGTCTGCGGCATGACGCCGTCGTCGGCCGCAACGACCAGCACGACGATGTCGGTAATTTTGGCACCGCGCGCACGCATCATCGTGAACGCTTCGTGACCGGGCGTATCGAGGAACGTAATGCGTCCCTTCGCCGTTTCGACCATATACGCGCCGATGTGCTGCGTGATGCCGCCGAATTCGCCTTCCGCAACGTGTGCGCTGCGAATGGCGTCCAGCGTTTTAGTCTTTCCGTGGTCGACGTGTCCCATGATCGTTACGACCGGCGGCCGCGGCTGTTCGCCGGCATCCGACCCGGTATCGCTTTCAATGACCGTCTCGTCGTACAAACTGACGATATGCACGTCGCATCCGTATTCGGAGGCAACGAGCGTCGCCGTATCGGCGTCGATGGACTGCGTAATCGAAACCATCATGCCCATAGACATCAGCTTCGCGATGATATCCGACGCTTTCAGGTTCATTTTTTTTGCGAGGTCCGAAACGGAGACCGTTTCCATAATCTCGATGGACTGGGGAACGGGATTCGCCATCGTCGACTGCTTTTTCTTCTGTCCGAACAGTTTATCGCGGAATTCCTCTTCTCTGTCCCTGCGCGAATACACCGGCTTTTTAGCCTTAAACGTTTTCTTAGCGGGAACTTTTTTGGCTTCTTCAATAGGAGTAGAAGGCGCGCCGCCGAATCCGGGCCGACCGCCCTGTCCGGGACCGCGGTTATAGCCGCCCGGGCCGCGATTGTAACCGCCCGGTCCGCCTTGGCCGGGGCCGCGACTGTAGCCGCCCGGTCCGCCTTGGCCGGGACCGCGGTTGTAGCCGCCTTGTCCGCCTTGGCCGGGACCGCGATTGTAGCCGCCCGGTCCGCCTTGGCCGGGACCGCGATTGTAGCCGCCCGGTCCGCCTTGAGCACCCTGACCGGGGCCGCGATTATAACCGCCTTGTCCGCCCGGATTTCCCTGACCGGGGCCGCGGTTATAGCCGCCTTGTCCGCGGTTCTGATACCCTTCACGTGCCTGTGCACCGGTAAAGCCGCCTTCACGGCGCTGACCGTAGCCGCCGCCGTCTCTGCCGCCGCGGTAATTATTATTCCGCGGTTTATCCGAAAGATTTCCCGCTTTTACGTTAGGCCGGGAAGGACTCAATTCAAAAGGCGCATTCTGCCGCGGCTTTTGCTCTGCGCGAGGCGCGGCATCCTGTCCCTGAGGGGCGGGTTTATCCTTGCGGACGGAATCCGAACCGGGACGGGCAGCTGCGGGAGCCGCCGCCGGGGCGGAGGAAGGAATCGGTTTCACAGCAGGTTTCGGACCGTCACCCTTAGCCGCAGCGGCAGGAGCGGCCGTTACGACGACCTTCTTCTTGACGACGACGACTTTTTTCTTTTCAGGAGCTTTATCGGCATCGACGGCAGACTGCTTGTGCACTACTACCTTTGCCGGTTCTGCCGAAGGATTCGGTGAAGCTCCTGACGGCTGCGGGTCGCTTTTCTGCTTGTTCAATATAAATTTGGGTTTATTTTCTACTTCATCCGCCATATGCTATCCTATTCTTCGTCCTCTACTTCAAAGCTCAGACCGATACCGCAACTGGGACACGTCGTCATATCAATCGTTATTTTTGCACCGCATTCGGGGCACACATATTCTTCGTCTTCTTCAATCTGCTCCGCAGCGGATTCCGCGGCAACCGGAGCAGGGTCTTCCACAAATTCAACCGTATCGTTAATCAACGATTGAACTGCGGTAATATCGGTATCGGAAAGTCCTTCAATCTGCCGAATGGCACCGCTTTCGACAGACTGCATGAACTGTTCTATATCTTCTATGCCGTTTTCTTTCAGCACTGCCGCGACTTGTTCGTCAACTCCGGGCAATTCGGCAACGGATGCAATCGTTTCGGGAATATCGGAAAAGAGCTGTTCGACAGCTTTGCGAGACTCGGCCACAACGGAATCGAACTCTTCATACTGAGCTTCGGTTTTGACGTCGATACTCCAGTCCGCCAGCCGGTTTGCCAGCCGGACGTTCAAGCCCTGCTTGCCGATAGCCAGTGAAAATTGCTCTTCGGGAACGACCGCCAAAGCCTGACGCTTCGATTCGTCGAGAATCACCACGTCCAGCACTTCCGCCGGAGAAAGCGCGTTTTTAATGAATTCGCGGGGATCGGGATCGTATTTCAGAATATCGATTTTTTCACCTTCAAGCTCACGGATAACGGCCTGAATACGGACACCTTTTAAGCCGACGCACGCGCCGACCGGATCGATATCTTCTCGGTGAGAGAATACGGCAATCTTCGTACGATAGCCGGGTTCACGCACGATTTTATGGATTTCAACCGTTTTATCGTATATTTCGGGAACTTCAAGCTCCACAACCGCTCTGACAAAATCGGGATCGGTACGGGACAACACCAGCTGTAAACCGGAATTCGTTTTTTTTACGTCGGTAATCAGCGCTTTGATGCGGTCGTTTTTATGATACGTTTCGCGCGGAGACTGATTTTTTGCGGGCAGAACGCCTTCGATTTTTCCCAAATCGACGTAAATACTTCCGTTGCGCTCGCGCTGATAATAACCGATAATAATTTCTCCGACTTTATCCTTATATTCGGCAAACAGACTGTCTTTTTGAATTTCAGAAAGAGACTGATGCGCGGTCTGTTTTCCCGTCTGAACGGCGGACCGGTCGAATTCCTTAGGATCAACCAGAATATCTATTTCATCGCCTACTTCGCACTCGGGACTCAATTCGAGCGCTTCGTCAAGTTCAATTTCCGTAACCGGATCGTACACACCGTCGACGATCACTTTGCGCGAATAAATCGCAACGTCCGACAAATCATCGCTGAATTTTACCACTGCGTTATCGCTCGTACCGAACTTGCGTTTATATGCCGCTTTCAGCGTGTTTTCAATAGTTTGAAGAATAGCGTCTTCCGAGATTCCTTTATCTTGCGTCAATTGGCGGATCGCATCTGCCATTTGTGAGGACATATCAAGCCTCCCCCTACATTTGTAATAATTTTGCTTTCGCTATACGGCCGTACGGGATTCGCTTCGATTCCGGCGCACCAATCGAGGGTTCCGCGCCTTTTACGAGTTCCGTACGTATCATCTCCAATGTTACAGATTCCGTGTCGGATACGACGATCTTTCCGGCAATCCAATCAGTTACTTCGCTGTCCCACACCCGGACTAAATGCCCCGTAAACAGGGCGAATTCTGCCGCGTTTTTTATGACCCGTTCCATTCCCGGAGAAGTTACTTCCATATAAATGTCCTGGGAATTAAGCACAACTTCAAGACGGGGCAGCAACGCGCGATGCACTTTCGCGCAATCATTTATTCCTATCAAGGCGATGGAATTTTCTCCGGCAGGATGGGAAATAACCGCCAGCACACGAATCACACCGTGCTGCGGTATCACACGCAATTCCACTAACACATAACCTAAGCCTGCAACGAGCGGGCTGCATTCTGTATAATGAGGTATCGTATCAAGAGAAATATAATCCACACAATCTCCATGAGCAGTAGGCCGAATACTGCCCGCGTACAAAAAAAGAGCCGTTTGAACGACTCCCGACACTAAGGATATAATTATTGTTCGTATAAAGTATACTTGATTGAATAAAAACTGTCAATACAGCGCATTGGCTTTATCAGAAGTAAATAGAAAGAATAAAATGAGACTCACATGGCGCGCGCTGCAACTGCAGATGTAAAAAAACGATGGTAATGCCAATCACAATTAGGATTACCACCGTTCCAAATAAAATTATCAGTAACTCACGTTTTCAGATACATCAAAATTTATAGCCAAGGCCCAGTGCCGGCAATATCGTCATGCCGTTTTTGATAGTATCGTCGATGCCTGTCAGGAAAAAATCATACGCAAACGTAAATTTTCCTGCTGCGTACAGCGATTTAGTGAAATAGACATTAATTCCCGCATTCGCGCCAAAACCGAGATACAAATCACCACCTGAAGATTTTCCTATAACCTTGAAGCGGTCATATCTGAAATGCCCTCCGGGAGTAAGTAAGATTTCCACACGATCGGTAGAAAAGACTTTGATAACCGGACCGATAAGCGCATCAAAAATGATATAAGAATCAAAGCCATCTTTGATATTACCTTCGCCAGATTCTTTGCCGTAATCCGTTTTTACTTCAGTTTTGAATTTCATCGGAAACGACAAATTCATAAAACCACCGAACGTCACCCGGCTGTTACCGTTAAACTCATACGCTCCGAATCCCACAGACGGTCCGCTGAACGTAAGATCTATAGTTGCAGGAACGCTTCCGTTCAAATACCCTTCAAGTTTTGCAGTTTGAAACGCCCCCCCCCGGTGAATTCCATGTTTCCGCTTGCAAACACTGCACTTCCAATACAAAAAGTTACCATCATTAAAATGATACTTTTTTTCTGCATACTGATACCTCCTCATATGCCTTATGTTACTGTGTATAATCATATCATGAACTAAATCATTTTGCAATAAAATTCAAAAATACGCAGTGCACTGCTGGGATGGAGCGAGGAACACGACATCACGTTCACACGTCCGTACAGGAAGAACGACAGCTGTTTCGTGAAACAGGAAAACGACAGCGTTGTCCGCCGCATCATCGGATATGAGCGTAAAGAGCGCACAGACACATGACTTCGGTTAGATTTTTACGTGATTCAATACGGTAGGAAACATCAGCAATAAATCAAGATACCATTGTGTACTGTTTGTGTAGGTGACAGCAGGAAGTTACACAATTACAAGTTATTGTAATACAAGAATCTGGAACAGGAATACACAATTTCCTTTATCTTGTCTATTGGTTATTCCATAAGGTGAAATTTAAATACGATTCGGAAACCAAAGGACTGGAACAGGCTTTTGACAAGACTTAAAAAGATGAGCGCCAAGCGGCGCTGAATACTGAGGTTTTATGGTTGACACGATTGCAGTCCTTGCGGCTGTTGCTACTTTTACTGAAAACCACGGAACATCAGAACAGAAACATAAAGAACGACTATAACCTTCCGAAATTATCATCAGCCGAGTGTTTCCTGCCGCCGAGTATTTTCAACATCCGCTTTTCCTTCTGTTTCATCAATTTGTGCTTTGATTTTCTGGCATTCCGTTCTCGCATCCATGCGCAGGATTGTTTCTTCTCTGCAACAGGAACTTTGCCTTACTCCAGAAGTCGACAGTATTATCCTCTTTTATCTCAACGGGAACATACGCCTCCTTTCCTGATGAGAACATCCTGTCAAATACGGACAGCCGCTGCTGTTTATACAATCCAAGCTCGCAGGCTCTCGCCATGAACGTAATATACATCTTCTCATCGAAGAACAGCTTCCTTGAAACCGGCTTTATGCACCTGAAATCACAGCGGCTTATGGCATACAAAGCGGCTTCTCTCTGGGTTTTTCCAGGAAGCAGCTGGCATATGCCGCCGTCCGGATCTTTCATAAAGGCCTCGTCAAAGGCATTGTTATGGTCGAAAAGCGGGTGCATGCAGACAAGGCTGCCCATCTGGTTGTTCATATAGAAGCCCCAGTTGCCGCCATGCCTGTCGCTGTTCGCAATCAGATAATCCGCAACGATTGTCTTATAGAACATCTCACTGTCGATTCTCTTCGCCTCGGAGAAAAAGTCCTTACCGTTCCGAGAAGCCCAGATGTCAAGCTCGATGGAGTCCACGATGCTCGTATTGTCAAAATTCATATTCTGACAAGCGCATACAACTCTGTCCTCTTTCTTTCCGAGTGTGTATTTGACGTGGGGAACATTGAAACAGTCCAGAATGTCACTTGCAAGAACTTCCCTGCGACATTCGTTTCCGCCGGGCGAATCGGCCTTATACAGATACAGGCTCCCGTTCTCCCTATACCAGGCCTTCGCATAGGCTCCCTGACCGGTTACCTCAGGACTCCTGATTTTTCCTGTAATTGGCAGGGACTTTCCGAAAAGCGCAATCTGCTGAAGCGTCTCGTGCAGAGGATTGTCCTGTAAATTCACATCAGCCCAGCTTTCCGTCTCTGAATCAGTTATCCAGTAATTGTCTGCAACAGAAAGCGCTTTGCACAGCATCATGGCCTTGTACCGGCTCTCAAAATCATTGTTCTGCCTAATATGAAGCTGGTTCATGATGTACTTCGCATTCTCTCTTTTGACGCTCAGGCTTCTGTTATAGAAGAATGTCGAAATCAGCTCCTGGTTGTTGAACCATATACTGGACATATCTGCTTTTACAGTCCTTGTCGTATCAACCAGGCTGCCGCGCAGAGTAAGCGGCAATAAATCCGGTCGGAGAATTTCATAGTGTTTCTCATTCAAATCAAATTTCAGGACTGTAATATCCTCCAGCTTCATGAAAGTCATATCACATAACCTCCTTTGTTCTGCCCGGTGCGGGAATATTCAGTACAATCCACTAGATTAAAAATACACATATCCATTATACACTATTTTCATAGATATTACATCTAATCGAATAAACGCCGCTTGTCATCAAGATCGGAATGAATCTGACTCCTTATGAGACGCTTCTTGCAGGACATAAAATCACTCTCCCTGTAGGCAAGGTTCAGACCGCAGTTCTGGCCGCAATAGCACAGAATTTTAAAAGATAAATATCCTCTTTCAAAATATTGCGATACAAATCTTAGAAAAAACTATGTTTATACTTAACGGAAAATACACATACAAAGCAATTCTCAAATCAATTGTTTTTGCTGGCTGGAAAAAGGCAGAAAAAGAATTTATAAGAATATCAACTCAATCAGAAATGATAACAACGGCTGGCTTTTTTCATATCTAAGAAAAACCGCCCCGTTTGTTTTTGAAGAACTTATCTTATTGTCATTCAGAAGGCAGAGTTTTACCAATTTATGGAACAAGCTGAAAATGTAATTAAGAAACTGTATTTTAATTACTCGTCAATCAAGGAGATTGAAAGGATTACAAATATTTCATAAAAGATGGCAATCGCTGGCCTTTTTCAATCAGGTTCACATAATTGACATTCTGTTCAACAGATTGCATTGCACCTTAATACAAGTTAAAGGAATAATTTATAATTATACTGATTATACTGAGGCGCTCGGATTATGCAGACCGCCGGTTTTTATTCTTCCCGGCAAGCGAGCTCCTGCACGGTTTCCAACGGGAGTTCCGTCGCGGCAGCAATCTGCTCCGGCGTAAGTACGCCCATAGACAGGAGATTGCCGGCCGTAGCGTATTTTTCTTCCGCAATACCGCTGATTCTGCCTTTTTCCATGCCGCGTATTTCGCCCTTAGCCATACCGCTCGATTCGCCCGCTGCAAAACCGAGGGATTCGCCTTCTGTAAGGCCCTCGGCAAAGCCTTCCTTACGGATGCGTTTGATTTCTATCTCGTACTTCATGAACACCCCCTTGGCGGCACCGTCGGTTTTCAGCTTGAACACCCGCTCGGCAAAGCTCTTCGCCGTCTCCGTGTCCGTTCCGCCTTCCGCTATGTAGTGTAACATGGCCGCCGTTTCAGAATCAAGCTCGTTTTCATACGCTGAGGCATTGTAAACGACGGCAAACCGTTCGTCCCGGACGTCGAGCGCAGTGTGCTCGTCGCAGACGGTTCTGAGCGTGTAGCGCGGCAGCCCTTCGCCAAACGGATCCTTCGTGCAGATGAACAGAACGTACAGCTTTTTCAGGTCGTCGTAATCAACGCCACGCTGTGCGGTGCCGATGTCGATGGAGCTTTGGTAATAGCGGATCCGTTTGAACAGGTTCGGCTCGGAGGTCGTCTGCATTTCGACGTTGACGATTTCACCGGTGGTTTCGAGCAGCACGTCGAGGCGGACGCTTTTGGAGCCGGGTGCGGCGGCGAGCGTTTCCTGCGTGTTGACGTAGGTGATTTCTTTTGCGTCCAGCTTGAGCAGGGTGCGCAGAAGGAGACGGCACAGTTCGGTGTCGTGAAGCATCGAATAGGCGAAGAAGAAGTCGTTGGTGATGGTAACGTCTTCCCAGCGGGGAAAATCTGCGTTCATGGTCTCTCCTGTATATGACGCTCCGAGCGGACGGTGCCGGTTGCCGCCGGTGGGTGGCAGCAGTTCTGGCAACCGGGCAACGTTGGCCAAAGACGGCGGCTCGGCTCAGCGACTGGCCGCGTATCCGGCAACCGGGCAACGTTGGCCGAAAGCGCCGGCCGCGGCTCAGCAAATAGCTGCGATTTCCGATAATCGGTACCGTTCACTCGGCATATATATTATGGGAGAAAATGAAGTGAATTTGCTGCATCAAGCAAGTTTTTTTTGAAAATCAGATATTTTGAATAAAGACAACTGCATTGTATAGCCTAGAAGCCCTTCTATCTTGGCTTCAGTGTACGTCCGTTTCTACTTTATACCAATAAGCTTCATCTTTGCCTATTTTTTTATGTCATATTTTCTTCAAGTTGTTTTTCTCGTGGTGGTAAATCAGGGTTTGTAATTAAAATTGATGAAATACATGTATCATCCCATTTCCGCCCAGGATATACATCTTTTATGGTTATACGAATTTTATCAGTCTTTTCCGGTAATTGTATAACATTATATTTTACAATATCTTCTAAATTATATTCTTTTGAAAACTTCGGATTTTCCGATTCTATTAGTACTCTTTTCACTCTACTATTATCAAGATATAGATTCATCCGTCTAAAATCTACAAATCCATTTAATATTTGTATTTCATCAGATTTATATTTGAATTCAACCTTTTTATTATTATCAAAAACTTGTGTAATTATGCAATTCCCCGGTGAAAGAAAAATAATAATATATTCATTTTCAAAACCAGAGAAATTGTCAAATGTTGTGGATGAAAAATCCTGGGATTTGTTTAGGCTGCAATCTGTAAGATTCCATCTACAAAAGTTTTATCTTCTTTGACCAGCTGGAGCTTTTCAAAACCTTTGAGCCGTCTCCAGTTCTTTTCAGCTTCCTTGCAGAGCTTAAACACCATTGCGAGCGTGGCATCCGCAGAACCATTTCCTTTAGTTGACCTGTGCCTTAGCCTTACCGTTGCGAACATCGATTCAATCGGGTTTGAAGTCCTGATATGAACCCAGTGCTCTGCCGGATAATCATAGAACCTGAACAGGTCATCGTAATCTTTTGCAAGGCACTCCGTTGCTTTCGGATATTTCAGCTCATACGTATCAATGAAATGCCGATAGGCATCCTGTGCGTGCTGTTTTGTGTCTGCAAGAAAAATATCCTGAAGTTTCTTTTTAGCCGCCGGCTGAACGCAGTCCGGCATTTTGTCCAGCACATTGCCCGTCTTGTGAAACCAGCATCGCTGGATTTTCATCTGACCCCAGACTTTATCCACTGCATTTTGAAATCCAAGCGCTCCGTCACATATTGCAAGTTTTGGAGCTGCCGTAAGTCCGCGGAATTTCAAGTCGCGCAGAACCTCAAGCCAGGATTCCTCACTTTCACGCACTCCCTGATGAACTGCCACAAGCTCCTTCTTTCCGTCTACTGTAACTCCAATTATTACAAGGAGACAGAGTTTCTGGTCATCAAGCCGGGCATTGCAGTAGACACCGTCAGCCCACACATATACGTATTCTTTTCCGTCAAGCCTTCTGTGTGCCCATTCGTTATATTCTTTCCGCCAGACCTCCTTGAGTCTTGTTATTGTTGCCGGAGAAAAGCCTTTCGCGCCTTCTCCGAAAATCGCCGTTAGCGCATCCTGAAACTTGTTTGTGGAGATTCCTTTCAGGTACAGCGTTGGAATCACGTTCTCAAGTGTCGGTGTTTTCCGCATGAACCTGGGAAGAATCGCACTTGTAAAACGCTCTGGACCAGGAAGAGCACGGTCGTCAATGCGAGGCTGGCGGACTTTGATTGTTCCGCATGTCGCCTGAATTTCACGTTCCGGCATATAGCCGTTTCTGACCACCGTCCTATGTCCGTCTGCATCCAGCTTATGCTGATGTTTCTGGATGAACTGGTCAACTTCGCTTTCCAATGCCGCCGCGAGCATCTTTCTTGCCGATTCCCGGACAAGATTTTCAAAAAAATCTGCACTTGCTGTAGTGCTTTTTTCCAAATTCCACTGTAAAATATTTTCCATAAGAGACTGTCCTTTGTTTTTGTTTGGTTTGGTCATTAAACTTTAACAAATCTCAGTCTCTTTTTCTATTTTTAATTTAACTCATCCACAACTTTTGAGTATAACTCTCAAAACCAGCAACATCCGTTGAAAGACTTTTCAAAGGAATATGGGAACCAATTGATTTCTTGACAAAAAGTTACACCTGTAATCGTTAAAGCGAATACTATTCCAACAATTTTTTTCATGGCCTTACTTTCCCCTCTAGTTTTATGTTAAACTCATATCCATTGTATATTCCCCAGTACTTAAATAAATCTAATTGTTGTTGAAAATGAAGGGAGTGTGCTACAACGAATCAATATAGGCTCCGTAGACCCAGCCTTTTGTGCCGTTTTGCAATTCTACATTGTACCAGTAATCGTTCATATCGCCTATTTGCTGTTTGTCGGTACTTCGGTCCAGAATTTTTACAGAGTCCCCTTTGTTTACATAATCAAGTGTTTCACACTTTAAGTTTGGTTCTGAACGTACTCGCACTCGGCTGTCGTTAATAGTTCCATTTGTACTAACCGTTTTTGTGAGATTGTTTTCTAGGACTACCCAATTGTCAGATAATGAGTCTAATGGAATATATCCTACAATGTCATCATATTTTATTTTCAGCCAAAAATAATTGCCTACATTTGAGTCTTCTACTGCATCTATAATATCAAATGACTGTGTTGGTTCTAAAACAAATAATGCTTTTGATGTTTCAGATGTTGTTTCCATTACTGAAGTAGTTTTTTTTACAGTAAATGTATCACCTTTTATTACAGAATTATAGGAATCTTCTATTTTTAATACTGGTGTGACGTTTGGAATTTGTATTAACCAAGCATTTTTATCAGTTATATCATCTTTTGTAACAGTTACAACATATTTATACAGTTTTCGTCTATCACCAATGTTTGTTTCTTCTGCTCCTCTCCATATTTTTATAAAAGAAATTGTAAAATAACTATCTTCAATTTTTATATCACTTAAATTAATATAATAACCAGAACTTTCATAAATAAGTTCTGCAAACCCTCTAGAATCGAGAACTACAGAAGCTACTAAACCTCTTGAATTTGGCGGTGTAAAATCAAACACAACTCTACTCTTTGTAAAGTGATTTACATTAAAAATTTCTTCAATAATTGTTGCATTTTCCCAAATACTTTCACCATTAATAAATACAGTCAATAAACAAAATATAATTAAGCTAATTTTCATCTTCATACTAATTACTCCTGTTGTTCCAGTATTGGTAACCTGTTCTATACTCCCAATGTAAATGAGGCCCAGTTGAGTGACCTGTATTTCCTAAATTACCTATCTGTGTTCCAGAAGGTATATAAGCACGCCATAAATTTGCATTTGTAGTTTTCTGTAACAATTCCATCAATGCAGTAGTTGAACTTGCGTTACTCTGTAAGTGTCCGTAGATAATAGTGCTATTATTACCAAATAATCTAATTTCATTTCCTGTATTTAAATTCAATGGAACATTAGAGTTAATAGAATTTGATAATAAATAACCTGCAACATTAGTTAAAACAGGAAGACCTTCTACTCCATAACTTTTTATATCAACTGCAAAACCACGAGGGTCACCCCAGCCATGGTTTGTTCCATCTTCATAATAAGCATATGTTGAAATTGCTGTGTTTGGAGAATTTACAGGATTTAAGATTCCTGTAGAATCAAAAGCTCGATAGACAGAATTATCATTTGAGTAATTACCAGATCTTATACTTTCTGCAATGGCACTTACTGCCGATTTTGCATCTTTACTTTCATAAGTTGCATTCTTTTCAACACTTCCATATGTTGCAATAACATTATCATAGCTTTCAGCAAACTCATATAAACCTCCCATCATTGTTGATGCGACTATCGAGTTTGATAGCATATTTCCGCCAAAAATATCATTCATTAATACATCATTATGATATGCTGCTACTGCAGAATCCATACTTCCGCCATAGGTTGTCATTACTTGATCTGCATATTTTAATTGAAATTCATATGAAGCTTTGAATAAATCAGTTGTCTTTATTTGCATATCTTCATTTAACAGAGCACTAATTTTATTTTCACTATAAAAAGCACCATCTTTGTAATGATCATAACCTGCTGCAATCATTAATTTATTTGCTTCGACTGTACTTATGCCAAGCATTTGAGATAATGAGTCTGTATATCCGCCGGTTCCCTCATACTTCTTTAAAAGCTCCCCTTTTTCATCATACAGGTCTTTCTTTCCATCAAAAACAATATTTCCATTAGCTAGAACTTTCCAATAATCTGCACTGCTATCATAATTCCCATCTACATACTTTAGAAAGTCGTCCATATTGCCACCGAGGTATGCGTTTATGTCTTTCGCTAAATTCTCTGTTACCCCAACATTTGCTCCATCTTGCAGCATTCTTACTGCCATTCCTGTGTGTCCAAAGGTTGCAGCTAAGGTTTCGGCTTTCTGATTATTTCCTATGACACCGTCTCGGTATGCTTCATGGCCTAATGTTATTGCGTTGTTATAGTCGTTTCCGCTGTTGAGCATTTCTATGGTACGGCCGCCGCTTCCGTTACTGGTTGTTTGTGCGTTCCAACCTTCTGATTTACCTGAACCATCACTAAAAACTAGTTGATCTATTTCTGATGCTAAACGTGCGGCCGTGTTCTCTTGTGTCCAGTCTCCGTATACATAGGCGTTGTATGCGGCGTTTCCTTTTGCATCTCCATATTCTGCTTTATATGCTTCAAGAGATGCTTTGTCTGTCATGCGTTTGGCAAGGTTATACAAGTTTCCTCCTACATCTATCCCGCCCATTCCTATACGGCCTGTTACACCATTACTTCCGATGTTTACTTCCAGTAACCCCGTATTACTTAGCTTTTGTGCTATGCTTCCTAATCTACTTTGTCCCAGGCCGTTATTTCGGGCTATTCCTGTTCCTGCCATGTCTATCATACTGCCTAGGTTCGCCACGTTCAAGGTGATACCTCCCATGGCTTCGTAGGCTGCTCCAAAGTTTCCGCCATTAAATGCCAAGTACGTTCCATATGTTGCCGCTTGTGTGGCAGCTGATGTGGCAAGGTTCATGGCTCCTCCATAGAACTTATTTGTTGCGGCTCCCATTGTGCCAAAGGCGCTTCCCATTCCGCTTCTTATTCCGGCACTCAATGCTCCTGACACACTGCCTGCACTCGTCCATCCGGCGTTGCCCGCTTCCCAATCCATCCATTCCTTCGTTCCAAGCTTACTCAAGTCCAGCGCGTTCACATAATTGTTCGCCACACTTCCCGCGTAAGAGCCTGCGGCACTTATTCCCACTTGGGCAAATATGTTCGCTGCCTTGCCGCTCTTCGATAACGCGGTTCCCGCGGCATTCCCTGCCCACTTCGTCACGCTTCCTACTCCCCTGTTCACCGCTTGTGTCAGTGCTTTCTTTCCCAGTTCGTTTCCTATCTGCTCTACTGTTTTATATCCTCCTCCCAAGTCCATTCCTGCAAACAATGCGTCGTCTACATATCCCAGCCACCACTGCTGGCCGGTCGCGCTTCCCACTACTTCCAGCGCTATCTCCGTTACTTCTCTCAGTGTCGGCGCTTTCAGCCAGGAGCCGCTGTCATCCCACAGTCTTTTGTCGTATCCGGGTTTTCCCAGTTCTGCCATTCCCTGCCGCGCTTTCATACTGTTCCAGTCGCAATCCGGCTTTCGCCGTCTTGCTTACCGAGTTTAGAAGCCTCTCTGCGCTCGGTTTCTAAACTCGCCCGTTCTAACATTTATTTCGTCAATCGATCAATATTTTTCTTCTTTTTTTTTTGGGCGTTGCAGAAAAAAGGCCTATTTTTTCACGGTCTTCTTTAATCCGAACGACAACTTTAATTATATCGTCACATGCCGTGAGCTGCCTGCCTTTTTCCTGCCGGGTGTTCCAGGGCTTCGCGCTCTCGCGCTCCGTAGAATGCGGCTTTTCCGCATTCTATGCTTTGCACCCTTCCACCCCCTAACGCGGATGCTATGCTAAAAAACACAGTGTTCCCAGTATCAGTTTTCTATATCCAGATATTTACCGTAGACCCAGCCGTCAGGGTAACCCTCGGCGTCAACTTTATACCAGTACCATTTTTCTCCGTTAATTTCAAAAGGTTCGTCAGATTTGTCTTTGATTTCGACTCTATCACCTTTATTCAGGAATCCCCATGTATCGCTTTGTAAATTCGGCTTTGTCCTAATCCGCACTCGACTATCGCTGAGAATTGCGTTTTGAAGCGGGATTTTTGCAGGTCCTGAGATACGATGACGTAATATATTTGGACCTGCAAAACTATCCCAATTATTTTCTAACCACTCATTTTCAATCCAAAAAGTATCATCATCGATAAAATGTATGATTAACTCTAAATCCCAATAATTATTTATAGCTTCAACATATCTTGAAACATTCAATATAATTTTACTTTTACCTTTGTATTCGATATTTCTAATTGAAAATCCCCACAAAGTGGCATCGGAAATCATATTATTGGCTATATCAATATCCATTGTTGTATTTGGTTCGTTTTTTGCTTTTCCCCATGAATAATCTTCATATAGTAAATTTTCATTTTTCTCAGGAGATTTTAAGTGCCAAATATAGCTCAATGAATCTATCCAAGTGCCATCCAATACTGGATTTGAAAACATATAAATACTCGACAAAACTTGAAAAACACAAAACAATAATTTCTTATTTACCATATAATAATACCTCAATAGCAGTAGGTTTTCCTGTACTCCAAGCAGGATTATATAGGATAGAATTATTAACACTACCTAAAGTAAAATGATCAGGTTTATAAGGAACTCGAATTCTATTTCCAATTACTTCTCCATTTACATTGTCCCACCAAGAACTTCGTCCTATAGAAATTCCTAGATTTGAATATCCTATTTGTTTAAGAACCAAAGAAGACAAAGAATCTGGTTGATTTACTAATGCATTATTTGAATTAACATAATACTTTAATTCTTTTGTATCATGAGTTATAAAGCTACTAGTCGTTGCTTGATTCCAAATATCTGTAATAGTTCCTGTATCAAAAATATTACCAGTCAATAATTGTGGATAAGCTATTGTTGTCATAAAATTACAGCCCCAATTATTTATTACTGAATTTAACCCTGCATCTCCCTGTTTTAATAAGTTATCTAAAAATGGATTATTTTCATCTATGTTGAATAATTTTGTACCCACTCCATCTTTTCCATATACTGAAAACTTATATTTGTTTTCTAGCCCAGCTGGGGTCTTTAAATCTATTATATGCTGAGTTACAAGATTACTGTATTTTTCTGCCAATATTGATGGAACTTCATGATCACGAGTAAAACCTAAATCGACTCCCCATGCTTGTGCCAATTGACTATCCACTGTATTGTTATAATATGTATTAAATATTACATCAGATACATTTAATCCAGAGGCAACCATAAAATTAAGCATCTCTATCTTTTGGCCGCCTTTTGCTGTCGACCATTTAAAATCTCTAAAGTTTGCATTTGGATTTAAAGGTTTCATGTCTACACCCGTCATTAGTCCTTGTGCAACCAAGATTTCTTCATCTGTAAATGCTGCATACGCTTTTCCACTTGTATTATTGATTATATTCAATAATCCTGTTTCAACTCCGTTTCCGCCTAATGTGTCATCCCGTGGTTTATCATGTCGTGAACCATCTACTGACACATATTTACCGTTTTCGTCTTTCAACCAGCCTTGACCATCATTAACTAATTGTCCGCCATGGGTCATCTTCCAGTAATCCGTATCTCCCGTATTCTCCACCCAGTTATCAATATTACCTACGGAGTAGGCCATCTCCTCTACAATTTTATTGTCCGGAGAAAGACCAAAAAGACTGTTTATAGCCGTATATGTTACAAGTCCTTGTAAATGAGCTACTCCTTCTACTCGGTTTCCATAATAATGAGTTCCTTCATGGCTTAATACAGTGCCAAGTTTGGCACTTCCGTCTTTTCCTCCTCCCAATAAAGTGTCACTTATCGTTACCGTATCACTACCTATTTCGTATTCTCCATACCCTTCTGTGTTACCATAAGATACATTAAGTTTTTCTTTCCATATATCATTTGCAAGATTTTGATTTACTATATCTTTTGTATAGCCCAACATGTTTATACTATTCAATGTGCTTGCTGTTTCTATCTTTCCGTATTTCCAGGAGCTTACCTTCGATGCTTCTTTTGCTCCTCCGGCTGCACTCATCAGATTTTGAACGCTTACGTTCATGCCTCCCATACCTATTTTACTGCTTACTCCGTTTTTTCCAACGCTCAGTTCAAATAAACCTACTCCTTTTACACTCGCCAAGTTGAACGTCGCGTTTCCTGTCATCGCAAAACTTACCGCACTGCTCGCCACTCCTCCGGCCAATCCGTTCAGCGCTGCTATACATTGGGTATTAAAGGTGTTGCCGTTTAACGTTATTCCGTTTCCGTCACGCAGGTTTATTCCTCCCATTCCGCTTCTTATTCCGGCACTCAATGCTCCTGACACACTGCCTGCACTCGTCCATCCGGCGTTGCCCGCTTCCCAGTTCATCCATTCCTTCGTTCCAAGCTTACTCAAGTCCAGCGCGTTCACATAATTGTTCGCCACACTTCCCGCGTAAGAGCCTGCGGCACTTATTCCCGCCTGGGCAAATATGTTCGCTGCCTTGCCGCTCTTCGATAACGCGGCTCCTGCGGCGTTCCCCGCCCACTTCGTTACGTTTCCTACTCCCCTGTTTACCGCTTGTGTCAGTGCTTTCTTTCCCAGTTCGTTTCCTATCTGCTCTACTGTTTTATATCCTCCTCCCAAGTCCATTCCTGCAAACAATGCGTCGTCTACATATCCCAGCCACCACTGCTGGCCGGTCGCGCTTCCAACTACTTCCAGCGCTATCTCCGTTACTTCTCTCAGTGTCGGCGCTTTCAGCCAGGAGTCGCTGTCATCCCACAGTCTTTTGTCGTATCCGGGTTTTCCCAGTTCTGCCATTCCCTGCCGCGCTTTCATACTATTCCATTGAAAGTCCAGCATTATATAGCTCATCTGTCCTCGCCCTTTTGCTTCTACGTTGCTTTCCTTGCTTTTGCTCAAATCAAGGTTTTCTCCGCTTTTTAGCTGCGCTGCGTATCCTATATGTTCTCCCAGTTCTCCGTCTCTCACCGTTACAAGGCTTTCGCTTATCTTCTGATATTCTTCTCTCTCTTTTTCACTCAATTTATCATACTCTTTGTTCTTCAGTTCTTCCAGTCTTTTCAGTTTCTCCTCGTTCTTCTGTTCCGCTTTTCCGTATTCTTCTTTGTTCTTTCCCTCTCCTACTTCTCTCGGTATTTTCCACTCTTTTACTTTTCCCTCTTCTTCTTTTCCGAATATCCTCTCTGCCCATTCTTTCATCTGTTTCTGTGCTTGCTCTATTATCAGCAGTACTTGTATTCCTTCCGCTTTCTCAATCGTTTCGTCTCTCAGTCTTTCATTCATTTCCGGCAGGGCCGTTTCATAGTATTCATATCGGTGCATTCTCTGGTTTTCCCTTACCGCTTTGAACAGTACTGCTCCTACTATCGCTTCTCTCCGGATTTCTCCGTCCACTCGGTAGCCGTTGTTCAGCGCCAGCGTTTCTTCCCATTCTTCCATTCCTCGGTTTTCATCTTCCAGTCTTTCTCCGTACGATTCTCTTGTCTTTTCAAGCATTTTTCTTGCCTGCTGCGCTGCAAGTCTTCCGGCGCTTTCTTCCAGTTCTTCCCGAATTCCTTCCACTACCTGTTTCGCTTTTACGTATTCTTCACTGGCTGTTTCTTTTCTCTCTACTCCTCTTTTCACCACGTTTCCCGCATTTTTTCCTCTTCCTTCTATGTCTCCCGCATATTTCATCAGTTCTGCCAGTTTCGTTCCTTCAAGCAGTTCTCCTGTGTATTTTTTTATGTCTATTTCCCTCTTTTTCATTTTTCCTATTTCTTTCGTTTGTTTCAGCGTTTCTTCTATCGTTTTCTCTACGTTTATTTCGCTCTTTCCTGCTGCCTCAAGTCGCAATCCGGCTTTCGCCGTCTTGCTTACCGAGTTTAGAAGCCTCTCTGCGCTCGGTTTCTAAACTCGCCTGTTCTAACATTTATTTCGTCAATCGATCAACATTTTTCTTCTTTCTTTTTTGGGGCGTTGCAGAAAAAAGGCCTATTTCTTTCTTTTTCACGGTCTTCTTTAATCCGAACGACAACTTTAATTATATCGTCACATGCCGTGAGCTGCCTGCCTTTTTCCTGCCGGGTGTTTCAGGGCTTCGCGCTCTCGCGCTCCGTAGAATGCGGCTTTCCCGCATTCTATGCTTCGCACCCTTTCACCCCCTAACGCGGATGCTATGCTAAAAAACACAGTGTTCCCCGGAGAAGTTAATTGTGAATAGGTTGTTGTATACCAAATCTGACAACCAAAACTCCCCCGATATAACCACCACTACTCAATGAATCTGCATTAGTTTTTCTCTCCTCAAACCAGAATTAGTTAACAATTACTCAATATCTTTTGTTACTTTTAAGTTATGAAATCTCCTTTATCTAGATGTAAAAGTACATATAATTTTCATTAATTTATTATCTTCAAAAGTAAAGTTACATACAAATGTAAATAACCCATCTTTTACTGTATAAGAAACAATATCAGAATTTACTTTATCTGCTTTACCTAATACATTAAATATATCTTGTTTATCCATTCCAATTCTTATTTCTGGTAGCAAAAACTCATTTCCAACAACCTCGATTTTATTTTTTTCATGGTAAAATAGATTACCTTTAAAATCAGAAATTACACCGTCCTCCGTTTTTCTTTGCAGTCCCCGTGTTAATAATGCATTCTGCTGATAAAAATAAATATCATAAATAATATCATATTTGTTTTTTATTTTTTGAATAAAGATTCCACTAAACGATAAATTATATATAGAAACATTTCCCATTTCTTTGTTTATTATTGCTAATAGATTTGCTTCATTCTCATAAATGATCTTTTCTTCTATTTCTTTTTCTTTCATTATTTCACTAAAATAATCAGATGTTATTGTACGAATTTCCTGAAAATCATCATTTATTTCTTTTTCATAATTTTTGTTATACAATAGTTTTATTTTTGATATTTCTACTTTTTGCATTTCACTTTCGATTGTTAGACCATCTATGGCTTGTTCAACTGCATCATATTTTATATCCAAAAAGGCTCCATAAATCCAGCCGTCAGGATAACCGTCCGTTTCAACTTTATACCAATAGTCGTTCATGTTGGCTATTTTTTGTTTGTCAGCAGTTTTGTCTTTTATTCTCACTTTATCACCAGTATTAAGAAATCCCCATGTATCACTTTGTAAATTTGGCTTAGTTCTAAGTCGTACTCGTGTATCGTTAAGGAGAGCATAATTTTGTGGTATTTTTGCGGGGCCTGAGAGGCGATAATAGAGATTTTCCTTACCATATACAATACCTGTACCATCTAAATCACCCATTAAATACATAGTATCTTCATCAAGGAATATACAATCTATTACCCTATACCAACCTGTTTCTTTCCCTTCAACTGAGATTGTTATTTCAATTGTGTTATTTGATTTTATCAAATATTCGTCAATTTTCCAGGCTCTAGTCTCTATATTTTGAAAAATTCCATTTGAAATATCAAATCTTAGGCTCCAGGCATATCTACCTAGTTGTTTGTGTTTGTTTTCCATAAGATATTTATATATATCCTCAGCAGCCCAACAACTCCCATCAATCGTTTTAATATCATAACCAAAACATAACACTTGAATAAAAATAAATATCACAAAAAAAAGATTACGTTTCATTTTTTCTACCTCTTATTAATAAAGATCGGCGTGTAACTTTGATTACCAGTAGCCCAACCAGGATTGTATAAAATATTATTCATAAAACCACCTGTCGTAAAATGATCATACTTTATTTTATATGGAACTCGAATTCTATTTCCGATTAATTCCATGTTTTTATATTTTTGATATCCAAATTGATTATTGTTAATTAAGCTTTCTAGTGATTCTATTTCTGTATCGTTCTTTATAACAATATTTTCATCTGGTTTTTTCTTTGTGCAACTTAGACAAAGAGTTCCAACGAGCAGTATAAGGAATATCTTCGTTATAATGAGTTTATTCATAAATCATCTCCTTCTTATATATATTATAAAAATAAGTCGGGTCATACACTGTCTGCTGTTTCCATAGCTGCTTCACTACCATGAATCACCTGGGAAATAAATAAACCTACGGCCGGCAACCGGTTTTGATATACCGAACATCAGTTTTCTATATCCAGATATTTACCGTAGACCCAACCTACTACTCATTCTCATATTTAGTAATGACTGCTGTTATACAGGTGTCATCCCATTTTTCACCTTTATATACTTCTTTTATTGTAAATTTGACTCTATCTACTGCACTTGGAAAATTGATTTCTGCAAAGTGTACATAATCTTCAAAGGTATATTCAAATTCAAAAGGATTATTTTCATCTAATGATGTTATTACTGCTGTTTTTACTCTGTTGTTTGCTTTATATAAATATCTTTTAAATAAATCTACATACCCATTTAATACTACTAGATTATCTTTTGGTTCTGTAAATTCTATTGTTAAGTATTCACCGATTCCTGAAGAATTATTTACTTTACCGGCTACCCATGGATTATGCCTAATCCAAGTAGGATGTGCTCCATCAATAAATAAACAATTTAGTATTTCTGGTTTATACTCTATTAATCCTGATTTTGTTTTTTCTATTAAATATGACGATGCCTTAATATTTTTAATATCAAAATTTTCTAAAAACAATTGAGCACCTACTGCATCAGTAGGTTTTGAAACCTCTTTTATTAATTCTTCATATGAATAGGTTTTAACAACCTCAATTGTATTTCGTATTTGAGACAAAAAACTTTCCCCTGGAATTTTAGAAAACTTTGCAGTAGACACATCTATAGAAGAATCAAACAAACAAAAATAATTACCACCTTGTATAGTATAAGGTTTATCAATAACAGAACTGTCGTCATATTTAATAAACAAAGGCAAAACTACATTACACTGTTGCCAACCGTTTTGAAGTGTATCAATATTATTTTTTGATATGACAACAGAATGGGTACCACCATAATACCATTCAATTCGATGTCCATTTTCTATGTTAAACACTCTAAATGTTTTACTGGTAAAAGTTTGTAATTCTTCTGAAACTATAAAAAATGAAATTAATAATAACATAAAAGAAAGTAAAATTCTTTTCTTCATAAATTATCTACATTCGTTTTTGCGACGGTCTTCCACACGCTTCGCCTTTCCTTCGGCAACGGGCATGGAACCGGGTTCTTTCAGCTCGACCGCGGGATTGATCGTGATAAGCGCGGAAAGTTCCGCCTTGATTTTATCGCGGAGCGCGTTCAGCACGCGCGCGTCGTCGGCAAACATTTCGGGCGTAACTTCCGTCTGAACGATGAGCCGGTCGAGCACGCCGTGTTTTTCTACTATTATAAGATAATTGGCGCCGACGCCGTGCATTTTCAGCAGCACCTCTTCAATCTGACTGGGAAACACGTTGACGCCGTTGATAATAAGCATATCGTCGGTACGCCCCGTAAAACGGGCGATGCGCCGGTGCGTGCGGCCGCACGGACACGGTTCGGTAACGACGCGCGTCAAATCGCGCGTGCGGTACCGTAAAAGCGGCATCGCGTCGCGGTGCAGGATCGTCATCACCAGTTCGCCGATTTCTCCGTCGGGAACGGGCTCAAGCGTATCGGGATCGATTATTTCCATTATATAGCGGTCTTCCCACACGTGCATACCTTGCCGGAAAACGCATTCAAACGCGGTACCCGGCCCGTTCAGCTCGCTCATACCGTAACAGTTGTAAACTTCAATGCCGAGTTTATCCTGAATCTTGCAGCGCAGCTCCTCCGAATGCGGTTCCGCTCCGGTAACAGCCAGGCGCCAGGCAAAATCGCTGCGCGCGAAGCCGGATTCTTCTATCGCGGCGTGCAGATGCAGCAGATAACTGGGCGTCGCGTGCGTAACGGTCGTTCCGAAATCTTTCATGAACTTTATCTGGCGCAGCGTGTTGCCCGAACCGGTGGGAATCATCGTCATACCGAGCCGTTCCGCCCCGTAATGAAACCCGAGTCCGCCGGTAAAAAGCCCGTACGTCATCATATTCTGGCACGTGTCGCTCTTCGTGCAGCCTGCGGCGGCAAGAGAGCGCGCCATCGTGTCGGACGCCATATCAAGGTCGCGCTGAGTCAAATAAATGACGGTCGGCGTGCCGGTCGTACCGCTCGACGCGTGAATGCGGACGAGCTCGTCTTTGGGAACGGCGAGCATACCGAACGGATACGCTTCCCGCAAATCCGTCTTGGTGGTGAACGGAAGCCGCCGCAAATCGTCGAGCGATTTAATCGACTGCGCTCCCGTAACGCCGGCCGCGCGTAAGCGATCTTTATAGAACGACGTACGCAGCGCGTGATCAACCTGCACGCGAAGCCGCTCCAGCTGCAACGCGCGCAAATCTTCACGGCTCATCGTTTCGTTTTTTTTATCCCAAAAAGGTATTTCCCGATTCATACAGACTCCTATAAAAAGTCACTGCGGCACCATTACGCCGCACCTTTCATGCAGACTTCTATTCCGTATACGCCGAACGCAGTGCGGTGATATTGATGCAGGCAAGCTGCGGATCTTTACGGCCGAAGCGTTCGGACACGGCTTTTTCCACCGTTTCGATGGAAATGGGAATATGACCGAGCGCCGCGCCCACGAGCACCATGTTTTCGGCTTTGATATTTCCCGCTTGTTTGGCAAGTTCCGCGGATTCAACGATGCGGCTGCCCGGAATCGCGCGGATCGCTTCGTACACCGATTCCAATTCGGGATAATTGGGAATATTGACGAACGCTTCCGCCGCGGTAATCAGCGCGCCGTCGGGAGCAAGCCACGACAAATACCGTAAACTTTCAACCGGTTCCATCGACAGAATCATATCCGCACACCCGCAGGGAATCAAATCCCCCGCGATCGGGGCGTCGGATATGCGCAGATGCGCCTGTACGCCGCCGCCGCGCTGACTCATTCCGTGTACTTCGGACTGGCGCACGTAAAGCCCTTCGTTCATCGCCGCCGTTGCAATAACGGCTGCAATCGATAAAACACCCTGACCGCCGACCCCGGCAAGCAATATATCGTATTTCATAATCAAGTCCTTCTTATTATTTTTGGCACGGCGCGGCGGCTTTTGCAGCTTTTGCGGCTTTTTCAGCTTTTGCGGCTTTTTCAGCTTTCGTTCTCAAACGGAACGCCTCAAGACATTCGCGCACCATAATGACGACGGAAACGCCGCGATATTCGGCTTCTTCTTCTATAATATGTGCGTTTTCTTCGCGATTCGCCGGATTCGCCGCCAGAACGCGGATATGCTCCGGTTCCACGCCGATTCCCTTAATCAGCCCTTCAAGCTTGCTTGACGGCAGAATCGTCGGCTGACAGCCGGTCATGGCTACGATTGAATTGTCGAGCAGCAAAATCGTAACCGGCGTCTTCGAGGCAACGCAGTCTATCAGGTTCGTAATTCCCGAATGCAGAAAAGTCGAATCGCCGATAACGCCGAACGCGTATCGGACGCCCGCAACGGCAGCGCCGCGCGCCATGCCGACGGAAGCCCCCATACACACGACGGTTTCAACCGCGTTAAACGGCGGAACCGCACCCAGCGCGTAGCAGCCGATATCGGCGGCAACGACCACGTTGTCCTTACCGGACTTTTCCGTAAGGGAGCGAACCGCCGCGTTCAGCGACGTGTACGAATCTGCGTGCGGGCAGCCGCTGCACAACTGCGGCGGACGGCCGGGCAGTTTATCGATAAACTCCGCGGCGGATCCCGCCGCACGAACGGCGTCGAGCGCGGTTTTATTTGCCGGCAGACCGAGCGCGGCGCGCACGACGTCGGGATTCAATTCACCGGAACGGGGCAGCCGTCCGGACAATTTGCCGACGACGTTCACCGCTCCCGGCAGAAGCCCTTTCAGTTTTTTTTCTATAAAAGGCATACCTTCTTCTATGACCAGAATCGTCGAAGCGGTTTGCGCCAATTTTTGAAACGATTCGACGGGAAGCGGCAGCGCGCCGACGTGCAGAACGGACGGAACCCCTTTTCCGGGAAACTGCGCTCGGCAATACGCTTCGTAATCGGCAAGATTTTCAAGATAATAATTGCGGCCCAAACTGCATGTAACGATCGCCAAATCGGTACGCGCCGGATTCAGCTTCAGCGTGTTCCAACGGGAAGCCTCCGCCCACTGCAAAAGTTCCGTCTGTTTGTCGAGCATTTTTTCATAATTTTTACGGGCGAGCGCGGGAAGCAGCATCCAGTCCATGCGGTCCGCTTTAGAAAGCCCGTTCCGCTCCGCCGGTTTTTCCGCCGGATGAACGACTGCGCGGCTGTGCGCAAGACGCGTTACCATACGCATAACGACCGGTACGCGTTTTGATTCGGAAAGCGCGAACGCGTCGCTCACCATTTCATACGCTTCCTGCTGCGTGGTCGGCTCGAAGCAGGGAACCATCGCGAAATCCGCGTAATAACGGGTATCCTGTTCGCCCTGACTCGAATGCATTCCCGGATCGTCGGCAACGACGACGATCAAGCCGCCTTTAATACCGACGAGCGACGAGTTCATGAACGGATCGGCGGCAACGTTCAAACCGACGTGCTTCATCGTAACCATCGTCCGTTTACCGGCAAAAGAGGCGCCCAGCGCGGACTCGTAAGCGGTTTTTTCATTCGCACACCACTGCGCGGCCGCACCGTCCGCAGACCGTTTCGTTTTTTCTATTAAATATTCAAGAATTTCCGTAGAGGGAGTTCCCGGATAGCCGAACGCAGCGGACAGTCCGGCATCAAGCGCACCTTGCGCGAGGGCTTCATCACCCAATAACACGACATCGTTCATTTCAGACCTCAAATTGATAATTATTTCCATTATATAAGCAATGATTCAGTCTGTCCACTATTTTTTCAGTACGGGCGCCGCCGGTGAGCAATCGCGGCGTCATAACACCTATACGCGGCGTAAAAAAATACGGATTTCGGTATATTTTGTGCGCTTTTTATATAGTACAGAATTCACGCTTGTGATACTATCCAAGAAAAGACTGTGCCGAGAGGTGAATGCATGATCAAAAAAGACGAGTATATTTCCGAAGCAGAGTGGCAGCGGTTTCTTGCTTTTTCGCAGGAGCTTGAAACCCCGTGTATCGTTGTAAACCTGCGTACCATTAAAAAAAATTATATCAAACTGCAAAATTCGTTTCCGTTCGCGGCAATTTATTACGCGGTTAAAGCCAATCCCGCGAACGAAGTCATTTCGCTCGTCAATCAGCTCGGCGGTAATTTCGACATCGCCTCGCGGTACGAACTGGATCAGGTTCTGGCGCTCGGTATATCTCCCGATCGGATTTCGTACGGCAACACGATAAAAAAAGCCAAAGACATCGCCTATTTTTACGAAAAGGGCGTGCGGATGTTCGCGACGGACAGCAAGGAAGATCTCAAGAACATTGCAAAATACGCTCCCGGCTCACGCATTTACGTGCGGATTCTGGTTGAAAACTCGGCCACGGCGGATTGGCCGCTTTCCCGAAAATTCGGCTGCCATCCCGATATGGCGTACGACCTGCTCGTTCAATCGCGCGACTCGGGACTGACGCCGTACGGCATTTCGTTCCACGTCGGCAGTCAGCAGCGGGATATCGGTCAATGGAACGACGCGATCGCAAAAACGAAATATCTGTTTACGGCGCTTGAAGAAGAAGAAAACATCAGACTGTCCATGATAAACATGGGCGGCGGGTTTCCCGCGTCGTACGTTCAGCCCACGAACGATTTGAGCGAATACGCTTCGGAAATCACGCGGTATCTGCACGACGACTTCGGAGACAACGTTCCGCAGATCATTCTGGAACCGGGTCGCTCGCTCGTCGGAGACAGCGGCATTCTCGTCTCGGAAGTCGTACTCATTTCGCGAAAAAACAACACGGCGCTCTACCGGTGGGTATATCTGGATACCGGAAAATTCAACGGGCTGATAGAAACGCTCGGTGAATCGATCAAATATCCGGTGCTGACCGAAAAAGACGATCCGTCGGCAAAAGAAGGCGAAGTCATTCTGGCCGGTCCCACGTGCGACAGCATGGACATCATATACGAAGATTTCAAATACAAACTGCCGCTCGATCTGAAAATCGGCGACCGCGTATACGTACTTTCCGCGGGTGCGTACACGGCCAGCTACGCTTCCGTCTGTTTTAACGGCTTTCCGCCGCTTAAAACGTATTTTATGGATTGACGCCGTGCGCAGGTTCGGACGGCGGCGCTATTGGCCGAACGCGCTTTCCAGCGCGACGGTGAACATCGGTTCGAGCGCCGTCAGCCGCTGCTCCTGTGCCAAACCGTGTCCGGAAACGCACGAGTCGGTGTGCGTAAGAACGGAAAGCGCTTTTTTGCCCAAAAAAGCCGCCGTGCAATACAGCGCGTACGTTTCCATATCCTGTACCAGACAGCCCATTTTTGCCCACGGTTTCCACGATTCCTGCGCGCCCAGCGCGTTGTACTCCGAAAACAGATCAGATGAAAACACGCCGCCCGCCGCAAACCGGTAATTGTGAGCGCGCGCAGAAGCGGCCGCACGCTGCAGTAACCCGAAATCGGCGCACGGCGAATAAGTTCCCGGAAGGCGGTACTGATACGCAAAATTGGAATCGGTGGAAGCGGTCATCGCCAAAACCAAGTCGCCGGGCTGCAGTTCCTTTTGCAGACCGCCGGCCGTACCGATGCGTATGATCCGCTGCACTCCGTAGGTACAGAACAATTCGTACGAATAAATACCGGCGGACGGGCCGCCCATTCCCGATCCCATAACGGTAACCGGATTACCGTGCCAGGTTCCCGTAAAGCCGAGCATGTTTCTGACGGCGGTAACCCGTTCCGCGGTATCGAACACGTGTTCCGCAATATACTGCGCCCGAAGCGGATCGCCGGGCAGCAATACGGTCGCGGCTATCTGTCCTTTTTCCGCACTGTTATGAGGCGTTGCCATAAAAACCTCCTAGGTAAGATCGCAAAAGACGGCGTTCGCCGCGGCTGCCAAATGCTGAGGATCAAGCGCAAGCTGGACGCCGCGCACACCGGCACTCACGTATACGGTGCCGAACAATTGGGCCGATTCGTCTATAAACGTTCTGAAACGGCGTTTCATACCGAGCGGAGAACAACCGCCGCGGACGTATCCGGTGAGCGCGTTCAGCTCGTCGGGTTTTACCGACGCGATTTCCTTTGCCCCGCACGAGATGCGCCCCTTTTTTGCGTTCACTTCAAGCCGGGCGGGAACGCAGAATACGCAGATTTCCTTTGCCTCGGTGCGCATCACGATCGTTTTAAACACCGCGGCGGCATCGAGATGCAGTGTTTCGGCGATACGGACGGCGGCGCCGAGTTCCAATTTGTGTTCGCCGTCGTCGTCGTATAAAAGCACTTCGTACGGTATGGAAGCGTCTTCAAGAATCCGCATCGCGTTCGTTTTCTTTATCCGGTTCGCTGCACTCATGCGCATATTGTACACGGGAACGCGGCACTCATGCAATACGGTCAGCATTCTGCAAGAAGCTGTTTTGCTTGCGCTCGATAGCCGGCTGTCAGTAAATCCGATTTTTTGATGACGGACTTTAAAAGCCTGCGAGCATCGTTTATGTTTTCCGTTCCGCCTTCAAACAGATATTCACGGGCAGTTTCTAAATTCATTTTGAGTTGGATGTTTAGAACTGAGTTTGAAACTTCCGGGAGAGAGCGGGCTTCAGTTATTGCCTTCTCATAGCAGGTTCTGCCTTTTTGCAGGTTATGCATTATACGGAACTGGTATAATCCCCACGTCGCAATGGAAAAAGGGCTTTGAGATAGTATTGATCTGAAAGTATTGAAGATATCTTCAGGAACAGGCTCTTTCAGCTCCAGACATAAAAATACAATGTTGTTTAAAATTGCATTTTTATTTTTTATGTTTACATTCTTTCTATAGGTGTACAGCATAAAATCTAAAGTTTGAACTACTAAATTACCTCCATGAGAAATGACATCTGTTATAGTAAAAAAATTTATAATATCATAACAGGCAAAAAGTTTTATTTGCGAATCATTTGAATCTAAAAAAAACGCCTTGAGAAATTTAATGTAAGTTTCGTTCTCTCCTGTTGAACGCAAGGCAATTCTGTATTGTCTGAAATAGTTTCGGTAATTATTTTCTGTCGGAAGAAAACTTGCTTCTCCGTTCCATTTTTCAAAAAACTTTTTAGTTTGCGTAAACTTTCCTTGAATATTTAAAATCATCATATAATTGCTAAGAATTGTTTCAAGTGTGGGTTCCTTTTTCGTATTTGAAAATGAATATTTATGTAATGCTTTTTCTATGTTTCTTTCTGCTCGGATAAAATCCTTTTGGCGATAATTACACAAAGCAATATTGTTCCAAACTGTTGCGCCATCTGCAGCATCTTGTACGATAGGTTGTAATCTTTCCAAGCAATCAGTTATTTTGTTTTGTTTATAAGCACAGAAAGCAAAATTATTTTGAGCATCAAAATAAAAAGATGATTTATTTGAACTTGCAAGCGCCAAAAATTGAGCAAGCTGCTTTTCTACAAAATCACAATCTATTTCTATAAGACCTGAAGTTAAAAAAGAAAGGGAAGGAACATACTGAACGTCTGTAAAGCATGCCGTTTTAAGCCAAAAAAGCGCTTTTTTTATAAGACGTTTATTATGAAGGGACTCTTGTAAGTATAAAATGGAAAGCGCATTTGCAGCGGCAGCTGAATTGTTTGAGACATAAAAGGCTTTTTTTAAATAACGGATTGCTTTGCGTGGTTCATTATTTTGAATAGTAAAAAAAGAGTATTGAAAATAAAGCTCAAAAGAAGGTTCGTCATGTTCTGAAAAATAATGATTAAATGCTTCTTCTGCTTTTTGCATTTCTTCTTGCTGCATGTAAAAGCCGGTAAGTTTTTTTATAGAAGAAGATGTATTTAAGTTATACAAGATTTTAAGATTTTCAGAACTGTTTTCATTTTTACGAAGTCCGTTTTCTGCAATAGCTTCTTTGTAAGTCGGGTGCTCTTGATTTTTTATTTGAAGCAAAAAGTTTTCTTCACGCTTATAATCGCCAAGCTGTTTGTAAAAAGATGAAACTCTATAAAAATACGTGTCTGCACTTTGCTCGTCATTTGCAAGTAAGGAATTATCATTTATAAAAGTTTGGAGTGCATCTTGAATCATGCAAATTTCCGATAATTCTTCTGATGCTTTGTCGTTTTTAACGATTGCAACGGAATCAGTTTGGTTGTCCTTAAAAAATTTGCAGTTTAAGCGGAGTACCAGACCGTTACCGGGAATGCAGGTATCTATGGTTTCCGGAATCTGGTAGATAATTACAGGTTTTTCTTCTTCCAATTGTTCGTCGTTGTTAATCATTTTAGAAGGCTCCTCTGTAATTGTTCTTCTCTTTCCGGTGCATTTTTTGAATCTGTTTACGCTGTTTTCTTATTTGTAAAAGATGAGCGTTTTTTAAAGCCCGTATAACAGTTCGTAACGTGTTTTTTACATCCTCTAAACCTTCGTCTGCAATTCTTTTTCTGTAATCAAAATTGCACATGCTTTCTATTATTTTTTGCAGTTTGTTTTTTTCGTAATCCGGAATAACGCTGTTTTCTGCAAATTGCGGAATGTTCAAATTTGCCGCATAAGAAGAAAGAAGCGAATTGTATTTATTGATGCGTTGGGCAAAATCTCCGCCAAAATCATTTTCATCTACTGTGCAGTAATTTATGGCTTTAAAAAATTCCGTGTTTGCGTCTTTCATTGCATTAAAATAAAGGCGTTTATCTAAGAGTTCAAAAAGCATGCAGCCGAGTGCATAAATATCAGCTTTTCGGGCAAGTTCACTATTATTAGAAAATCCGTTTGTAAGTTCCGGCGCGGCATACAGTTTTGAAGTCTGAACGGCCGGTGAATATTTTTTTATTTTTCGCTCAATATCTTCCGTGGCAAGCGACGAACCGAAATCAATTGTTTTTACGACACATTTTAAGTTCTCAGTTTTTCCCATAAAATTGGAAGGCTTAATATCCCTGTGACAGATGCCGTTTTTGTGTAATGCTTGTACGGCATGTATTATGCTTATAAAAATAGTAAGACGATTTGCAATATTTTCTAAACTTGTATCTTTTGCATCAAAAAAAGCTTTTTTAATATCTTTATCAAGATTTTGCGTTGCTATGTAAAATACCGTTTCCCTAAAAGCTTTATCATCGCGGAGAAGGTCTATTTTTGTTGAATTGAATGATTTTACAATTTGCTGGCATCGTTTTTTATTTTTAAGATATTCAAGAATTGCAGATTCCCATTTAAGATTTTCTTCGTCGTTCGTTGCGTTTTGAAAAGCGGGATTCGTAACTTTTAAAACAACTTTGCGTCCGGTGACCGCATCACATCCTTTAAAAATAAAATACCTGGACGTTTCTCCGTTGCCAGCCGCGTATAACGATTTGACACATTGTAAGTTGTCAAAATATTCCCGCAGTGTGTCACTATTCAAAATCGCTTGAACGGTAATGCTCTGCGCAAGTTCCAAGTTTTCTTGCGAATTGTCATAAGGTAAAACCGCATTGCATAACGCGGACTCTTCTTCTTGTGAATAAGATTGCGATAAACTGTCTCCGATATGGTTCATTTTATAAGGATACAATGAATAGTGTGAAATTGCAAATTTTGTTTAGTATGTCCGCTAAAACCGCTTATTCATACTGATAAAAGGATTTTTGCCACTTGACAATTATTTCATACGGTTGTACGCTATTAACATGGTGTAAATAATTGGTAATCAATTTGATTACGCTATGTTTGAAGGCGGTGCAATATGGGTGAAAGGGAATACGGTAAGTTTTTAAAACATCTCAGAATCAATAATGAAGAGATGCTGCAAGATATGGCACAAAAACTGGATATAAAATCTTCATATTTAAGCGCTATAGAAAGCGATCATCGTGATATTCCGGTTGATTTAACAGAGAAGATCAGTAAGGTTTATAATCTTTCAGAGGAAGACAGGCAAAAGCTGCATCAAGCGGAGCTTGAGCGGGATCGTAAAGCGGTGCAGCTGGATTTGGAAAAAATAAAGGATAATGTACTTGCAAAAGAAACAGTGTTGTCGTTTGCAAATAGGTTTTCGTCATTAACAGACGAACAGTTATCAGCCATTCAGGATATTCTGAATAAAAAAGAGGAGGTCTGTTATCGTATTGATTGCGAAAAGTAAAGCCGTTTAAGTTCTGGTACAACTTAAAACGGCTTTTAGGTCAAGAATAAGGATAAACCTTTTCTAAATCTGACTTATAGAATTTAGTTTATCCTTGTTCTTTTGTCAATGGCTGTGATGCTCAAAAGCACACATGCAACAACAATAACGCATAAGCAATAAAACGTTGCTTTGCAAAAGTCCGATAAAGGACGAGGAAACTTATTATGGTAAATATTTATACCAGCGTAAATTCGCTTAACACTGCAAAAAGCAAGTACTGCTTTAGAAGTACAATCGATCAGACTTTAGACACGGAACAGTTAATTCAAGAAATTGTGCGCTATCACTCTTCTTTTACAGAAGCTGATGCTCGCGCGATTCTTTCCGTTCTGGATGATAAAGTTACACAGTATGTGAATATGGGCTACAAAGTGGAACTGCCTTTTGGGTACGTTTTCTTGAAAGCAAACGGCACTGTAAATGGAATTAACGACGGTTTTTTACCGGGAACGGCAAATCACAGAATTACCGCAAATTTTACTTTTAAGGAAAATTCTGCGGAAAGTATGATAAAAGGGGCCGTTTATCGTATGGCGGGAAGCGGGTATACGATTCTTCCCGTAATCAAAGATGTTAATTCACTTACTGATGAAGGAAAAGAAAGCACAGAACTTAACTTTCATGCCGGAGCCATTGTGCGTATAAAAGGCAATCATCTTTCGTTTGATTTAACTGATTCCGTTCAAGGTGTGTTTTTGGTCAACGACTCAAAGAATGAAATTCGTTGTTCAAAATATCATAATATTGGAACTAATATTATTGATGCGTATGTGCCTGCCGGAACGGCAGCCGGAAGTTATGAAATTAAAATTGTAACGAAGCCCGGCTCCGAGCGTTACGAAAAATATCTTTACTCAACAATAGTTTCTATTGATTCATAGTATAAGAGATTTGGTAACGTAAAAAATGGTAGTCCTTGCAGGAACGTACGTATTCTGCAAGGACTTTTGTGCAAAAAGTTACGATTCAAAAAACGAGATAAGCCTTTCATTTTTACAGAAGTCCCTCAATCGCATGTATCAGCATATCAAATGCAAAAACTCATAAAAGTAGAGATTTAGCTTATTATGGTTTATGCATAATTCTTGAAACAACGCCGATATACAAAAACATTCCGGCTTTATTATCATAGCCTATCTGAAATTCAAAAGGAACAGCATCAAATAAAGTATACCCGATTCCTCCCCCAACTTGATACAACCAATCAACATCACTGGAATTTGTTATCCCCATGCCTCCGTTTGCAAAAACAGAAAGATATAAACAAGAAAACGGATTTATATTTCTTATAAAATACCAGCGAGGTTCGATTTCAAAAGCCTGAATGATATTATATTTTGTTTGTCTTGATGAAAAATTTAAACGATTTGTAAAAGTTGCAAAAGATTTTCCTACATCAAAAAATGTATCAGGTGTTACATCTTTCACTTCTAAATCCTGAACATAAAAAGATGAATACAAAAATCCAAGTTCAATTGCATCAGAATATACAGTAAGCGGAACAAAAAGTTTTATATCATAATAAGTAAATTTTTCAGAAGGAATCAGAGAAAAATTTGATTCAATATTTAGAGTACTTTTAATAAAGCCTTTTTCAACCAAAAAAATATCAGCACCGATTCCGAGAGCAGCCATATCATAAATATCAGCTTCATTACTTACAGAAATGTACTTCTTTTTGCCCAATACAAAAGGTAAATAAATTCCTCCTCTTTTCATTTGAAAATCAAGTTTGTTTTTGTTATAAAATACATGATTATTAAAAGAAACAAGAGAGGGTAACAATTCATAATGCAATTCAGATGTAAAGCGAATTTGCTTTAATGTTAAACTGATCCCAGCTAAAGATGCTAAAGAATAAGAATCGTCTGAATCGAAATTAAAACCAACAAAGGGAAATATCCCCCAGTCATTTTGTCTATATTCATAGCCAATTTTTATATTTATAGGAAGTCCATAATAATTCATATCTAAAGAAAGCTTTGACCTAGTTATGAAATTCTCTGAAAAAATTGAACCTAAAGTTAAAATTAACAATACGACAACTAAAAGTCTTTTTTTATTCATATGTAACTCCCAAAATAAATAAACTATCATCACTCAAAGATTTTTTTAAAATATCACCTGTCATATAAGACATTTCAAATTTATATTTGCCTAACACAAAAGATGCTTTATTAATAATTTTCAATTCATTTTCACTAGAATATTTTATAAAAAAAACATTATTAAGATATGTACCTAAATCCATATTCATATTAAAACCACAAGAGAAAACTTCATCTTTAAACAAAAATTCAATTTTAGGTGTAAAAATAGACTCTTTAACAAAAAAAGATTTATCTATAGAAGCTAAAAAGGAATAGTTTTGGTTTTCAGAAAAATTTGAAAGTAGAGAAGCTGCAAAATATAAAGAATAGTCATTTTTAAGGAAAAACTGTGTATCCAAAGCAAATTTGATTTTCGAAATATCAGGACTATCAAATTTATAATCATAATCGACACAAAATCCAATCATGGTAGATAAAGTATTATAAGTATAATAAAAATATGGATTTGTATAGTCAGGAATTTCATAATAGTCAATATCAGGATCAATTAAAGCACCTAAAGTCACGGTATGCTGATTTAAATACAAATCAAATTTACCATACCATTCCGTACTATCATTAATTTTTTGAGAAACACTTTGAGGGATAATCGGATTATAAATATAGCCATGCCCCATTGAATAAATATTTTTTGATAAAGAAAAAACTGCATTTTCAAACAAAAAATCAAACTTAAAACGATAAAAATTAAGAAAACTATTTTTATTTTTTAGCGAAAGGGACGGGCTGGCTGAAAAAATAATATAATCCGATATAATTTGAAAATTTAAAAAAAAGTTACTTTTGTTTGTAAAATAAACTGATGGTGTATATTCGGTTTTTTCAATAAATGAATAATTTTGAGAAAGATTAAAACCCAAATCTAAAGAAAAAATCCCTGTTGTAAAAAAAGAAAAAATAAAAATAAAAATTTTTTTTACCATACTCATTTTATCTCTAAATAGGGAATTAAATTTTGAAATTGCGTATTTGAGAAAAGAACATTCGGTATTTTGATTTTACTGAGCGACGAAGTTATATATCTTTTAATAGTTGATGTATTAAATAAATGATTATGGATTTCAATATCTGAAAAATATTCTATTCCATCTACAAATCCTGTCTTATATATTAAAGTTTTAATTGGAGTTTTGTTTTTATCCATAAAGGTTATTTCATATTGTTTTAATGATTTTTCTTTTAGGTAAACATACGGGTATACCATTTGTTTTAATGATTTTTCTTTTAGGTAAACATACGGGTATACCATTTTTTTTTGAAACTCGTTCTAATAATAGCCCTTGTTCATTATCATCAACCGCTTTTTTATAATTTTTTTCATAATCAATACGCAAAATATCTTGTATTTCCATTTCATCAATTTGAAAATTCCCGGATATTTTTAGAGGACTTTTTAATTTTCCATTTAATATCCAATAGCCTTGAGGTGTACTCAAAAAATAAGTACCAGACAAGGAGGTAACTTGTGATTCCCCTGAAAATATGGTTATTGCCGATTTCTCATCTACAAATTTATTATCCTCAGCAACCAGCATTTTTTGTAAAGATACATATTGCTGGGTTCCTAAAATATTATTAATTCTAATAAATTCATCATAAAAAGAAATATCATTTTGGGAAAAACCAAATATCGAACAGCTTATAAACATTAAAATGCAAACAGTTTTTTTTATAAACATAAACTACTCCACATGATGCATTAATTTAACAACAGAATTTGTTAGAACATGATATATAGGAATTATCATAGCAAGAATGCAAGTCAAAAAAACGAAAAAAACTGCTAAAGATACAATTTCGGAAGTTACAAAAAAATTAAGCAAATACCCTTCCGAATATCCTGGAGGTGTAAACGTTATTTTTAAGAAGGTAATAAATTTCGATAAAAATACCGAAAATAAAACGCCCCCAAGTATTCCAATTAAAGAAAGAAAAACGACTTCGTTAATTAACAAAACAATTAGTTTATTCTTTTTTAACCCGATAGCTTCCAAAGTTCCAAATTCATACAATCGTTCATTAAATGCAGTTGAAATAGATTGTGTAAGAGAAATAAAAACTAACGCACACATAATGACGCTAATTATTGTACATTGTACTTCATTCATAGCATTAATTTGATTGTAAGAAGGATTCATTTCTATCCAGTTTTTGACTTCAAAAGAAGCAGATAATTTTTTCTGCAAATTTTCTTGCATTTCTTTAGTATAAGAATCGTTTCGTGTATAAACCTGAAGATAAGATGCTATGTTGTCTAATCCTAAAAACTCCAAAATTGAGGCTCTTGAGGCTATCAATAAACCTTCATCATTTTGAGGAATCCCTGTAGATGTAATTCCTGCAATATTAAAAGAAGCTAACGAAATTCCCGAATCATTTGTGTTCGATAAAACATTTCCATAAGAGTTTTCCAAAGAATCAAAGTTTATGCCTAGCTTTTCAGCTAACAAAGTCCCAATAACAATACTGTCAGAATTCTTAAAAACGGGTTTGCCATATAAAACGCCATATTTTTTTTCAGGATTATCATAAGCTTCTCCCCAGAAAATTGTAGAGGTTTTATCAGTTCCTATAATTCCCGAAAAATCCAAAACAGGTTCAACGTTCTTTATGATGGAAGAGTTCTTTAATTCCGAAAAAATCATATTCATTTCAGCTTCCGTTAGATATTCAGAATTGTTTTTTTTTGAAATTTGCAAATTGCCCGTTTTTTCTATAAAACTTAAAGCCATACCTTGTTTTGAGTATTCAGTGTATCCTCGATACAATATTAAAGAACTGACAGTTACCATTATTAAGACTAATTGTAATAAAGTTCGTTTCCAATTTGCCCACAAATTAGTCCACGCAAGCTTTACAACAATCATAATTTCTCCAAAATTCCATTTTGCATTTTATACACACTATCCACATAATTTTCGATTATCGGATCATGTGAAACAAAAACACCTATACCATTATTTTTTTTAATATATGCTCGTATAACTTGATAAACAAACTTTGACATTTCAACATCTAAACTAGCTGTAATTTCATCTGCAATTATGTATTTAGGATTAGTCACCAAAGCTCTGATAATAGCCGTTCTTTGCTTTTCACCACCTGATAACTGATTTGGTTTCTTATTTTTTAACTCTGCTATTTGAAATTGCTCCAAAAAAGGATAAATAATATTTTTTATAGTTTTTGTATCTTTTTTTTGTAATTGCAAAGGAATTGAAATATTGGAATACACATTCTGTGTCTTTATCATCTCAAAAAACTGAAAAATTAACCCACAATTTGATAATCTAAAATCGGCTTTTTGATTACCAGTCTTTTTTGTTAAAGAATCTCCATCCCAAATAACTTCACCTTTATCTTCCTTATCCAGTCCTACCAATAAATTAAGCAATGTAGTTTTTCCTGATCCGGAATTTCCATAAATCCAAATCAGTTTGCCATCTTGAACTGTTAAATTGATATCTTTATTTGCATTGATAAAAGTCTTTCCTATACTGTATGATTTGCAAATATTATTTACTTTAAGCATATTACCACCCCATAATCCCTTTTTTATAATTTTCTTCTATTATCATTGTAAGAATACTATTTGGGAATATTGATTTTGCTTGGTCTAAGTAAAAAATTGATTTTTCCGAATTATAATTTTTGGCATAAAAAATTGAATACCACAAATACCCGTTGAATTTATCCACATCGTTCAATTTCGAAATATTTGCTTCTTGTAGTTTTATAAAACCATTCCAATTTGAAGTTGTATAATTACTTGCAGAAATATACCAAATTGATAATTTTGCTAAAGGGTCTGTATTATTTTTATTTAAAGAAGAAGCTTTTCGGTACAAAATAGGTAACTTCATAATAATATCACCAGTATTTGTTTTCCATGAAAATTGCGAATATAAAAAATTTGCATATTCCATACATATATCATAAGAAGATAAACTTTGTGGAAAATGATTAATAAGCTTTTTTATTTCATCATCAAGAGAATTCACTAACTCCTCATACTTAGGCATAAGCCCTGAAGAATAAAGAGTTGATAGTATAGTTGAAGCATATAAATACTCCAATATGCTGTCTTCTGTTAAATCTTCAAAATTTATAGCATTTTTGGCTTTCTCATAAATTGCAATAGCTTCGTTTATTTTAATATCATTACCGGAATAAAAATCCTCAATGATAGATTGGGTATGTCCGGCAAATGAAATTAAGATAAAAAGAGAACTAATCAAACAACGTTTTACCTTGTTCATTTTTCTCTCCTAGTACTTTTGTAAATTGTTCCTGCTCAAACAGCAAATGAGCTTTTTCCAATGCCTTTTTTGATTCTGTTAATCTATTCATTGAATATAAAATTTGAGATTTATTAATTAATGCAAAAAAAAGTTCTTCATTATTTATTGCATATTTTTCGGCTAAAGTAATATTTTTTAGAGCTTCAGCATATCCACCTCCTGCAACAGGCGGTGCAAAATATAACCACAAAGCATAACTTGAAAGACCAATACTTGATTTCTTATTTTTCTTTAAGCCTTTCATATATAATTCTTTAGCAAACATTGATTCTTTATACATTTCAGACTGTGAAAGATAAGATAATAATCTTGTTTTCAAATCTGCAAATGAAGTTAAATACTCGGTAGAAAAAGATGTCAATTTTTTATCTTTAATGAATAATTCATTTTTTAGATTTTGTGTATTCAGTGATAAATAAATTTCTTCATGATTAACGGTATCATCAAACTGGAAATTAATTTTTTCAATAAGAAGTAGATTTTCAATCGTTAAAGCAAGTTCATTGTTTTTAACAAAATTTTCATGTTTATTTTGCTCTATAATTTTTTCAATTTCTGAAATAACAATAGAAGGATTCTCTTCACTGTAAAAATTTATTTTCGCTTTATAAAAATCGTTTATTGAAGATATTTGTCCGTAGGAATAAACCGCCATGTAAATAAAACAAACAATTAAACTAAGTCTTTTCATGTAACCCTCCCAAGTTATTTTATGTATAAAAGTTTTTTTAATCTTTCTTTTTCAATTGAATCAGAAAGAAAAAATTCATAGAAACAAAAAACAATAAATAACAATATAATTATATTATTGAAAAGTAAAAAAAGAATACTTAACCCCAAACTATTTTTGTTACTATATTTATCTTTGAATAAATTAGGTGATTCATTCCAAAAAATGTTGAACTTAAAATTATATAGAATAGTTTTCCAATAAAAACGAACTTGCATCTGAATTTCCGTGACGTACTGTTTTCACGTTCAAACCTTACTGTTTTCACGTTCAAACCTTACTGTTTTCACGTTCAAACCTTACTGTTTTGACGCTCAAACCTTACTGTTTTGACGCTCAAACCTTACGGCCGTGACCCTCAAACCTTACGGCCGTGGCTCTCAAACCTTACGGTTAAAGTCATTGAAAAACACAGTGCTGCGATGAACGTTGCGGCACCGTGTTTCACTCGCGGTTACTTCATTCACCGCCGCAAAAAAGTCGCCGCGCCGGCTGTCAGAATTTCATGCCGGCGCCGAGTACCAAAAACGATCCTTCCGAACCGGCACCTATTTCAGCAGTGCCGAACATCGTTTTTCCGCCGAACTGAATGCCGATCGGCACTTCCTGAAAAGCAACGAACGGAAACACGGTGCCCCGCAGCGGCGTTTCAAAGAAAATTTCGCATCCCAAAGAAGTTGCCCCGTACAGACGGACGGCAGCGTTCTGCCAATACGTATACCGATACTTGAACGTGGCCGCAACGTACTGCAGCAGAACGTTTTCGCTTGAGGCTCCCTGCGTTTGTCCGTAAAACGGAATACCGTACGTAACGGTCGTGCCGATTGCGTGTCGTTCCGTAATGTTGTGCAGATATTCAACTGAAAAAACCGGAATAGTATATACGGTAGTATCGAAAATTTCAGAAGATTTGAACAAGCTCCCGAAAAACAAATTCGATACCTCAACGGTAAGCCCCACTACAGACTCAACAGCCGGAAACATCCCGATTTTAAGCTGTATTTCATTTTGCTTGGAATACTCGTCCGCAGCGCCGAAAGAAAGCGGCAGCACACACAGGCACGCAATGCTTATAAAAATCCTGTTCATTCGATTCATGATATCCTCGCTGTGTACAGTTTATACTAATTTTACCCGGTTGTAAACGGGAAAAAATAAGAACGCGATCACTGCGGTCATTCAATTTTCAGCATTCCGGCGTATACGGTACCGTTTATGCCATTCGCAGAAAAAACGATCGGCTGCATGGATTCAAATGTAACAGGATCAAAAAAAGAAACGGAATATTTCAATACCGAGAATTCCGTTTCAGACGTATATAAGCGCGGAATTCCTATATCGTATGATTTCCCGCCGAATTCAAACATACCCATATTGCAGAAAAAATCTACAGGTTCACCTGTTACCGAATCGGTGCGGTACGGAAAAGGTTCACCGGTATACACCGCCGTGGCAACCGCTGAAACAAAAGAACCGAACAGATAATCCGTTGAAGTTCCTAACGCCTCACCTATACATTCCCAGCCGAAACAATGAGAATCGAGAATATTCCGCAAAAAAGAATCGCCGTCTGCAGATTGCCGGTACAGCCATGACAAAAATAACAGCATTGCACCGCGCCGCCCCACAGAATCACTGCGGCCGTATTTATCTTCCGCACAAAGCGAATACGAACCGGTATCTTTTAAGAATGCATCAAGAAATACGATATTACCACCGGACACGCCGAATCCGCAGAGATTTTCACTTAAATGACTCAATCCCTCGTCAAGAAACAGTTCTTCCTGTTTTCTCTGTGTATCTCCGGCAAGAATGTGCCGGAACGTTTTGCGATTAAACGTTACATTATGAGTCAATTCATGCGCAACAGTTGCAGACAGCGAAGCGGCACTGTAATTGCCGGTCGCTGCAGCGGAAGGAACCGCAAGATACAACATATCCAGTTCATTGCTGTAAGGATTATATGAATCCGATGTTTTATCAGTGTTGCGGATAAACAAATCCGCCGAATTAAAGAAACCGATTGCCATTTGTTCCTGATTAATAGTCGGACACAGCAAAACGGCAATTTTTCCGTCACCGTTTATATCGGCCCATTGTCCGAAAACGGAACACACACGAGGAATCACGAGCGTTTCAATATTTTCTATGAGCGTATTAACGGCGGCAGCATCAACGGCGAACGATAACGGTTTCCATATCGTATATGTAGAACCCGCCGCATACAATTCAGCACGCACTATATGAGGTGCCGCAAGCTGATTCGCCGTATTGATTACAAAAAAATCACGTTCCTGAACAAGCATATCATCGGCAGCCGCAGTACGTGAAAAAGATACGTTTGCGAGCGGAACCAATGTTTTTATATCACAAGCAACGGAAAAATTCCTGCCGAAACCGGCGTGATTATCATCTTCATACGCCGCGTATGAGTCAGCAGTATACTTTACCGGAGCTGACATCTCCAACTGGGAAACGGAACCGTTATATGTATACACAATCGGTACATACGTACCGCTATCCATGTACAAGGACTGCTTCGGAGCATTCAATAAATGAGGCCGGATTTCACCTGTATTCAACACGCGGGAAACGACCGTTATGGATACCGCATCGCTGCTGCTGCCGTGTACAGCGGTAATACGATGAATACCGGCGGAAAGCAACACATCGACGGTACTCCCGACACCTAAACAGCCGTCTATTGAAGACTGCCATACAGGATACGCTGATTTACTGTTTGTCGAAAAACGGATCGGCATATCCGTATAGAATACCCAATCCGCCCGGGGACTTGTTATTGCAAACGACATTCCCGGCAATTCCGACTGATACACCTTTTCACATCCGCAAAAAACAAATAACGATCCGGCTGCAATAAAGAGGCAGCGCAATACGGTTCTTTTATTCAAGTGAGAACCCTACGTTAGAACCCGTATACACGGAAACGGAATAATACGGTGCATTTTTAAAGAAAGCATCACCCGCTATCCGCTGTGCCTGAACTTGCGCATAATACGTTTGATTCGGCAGCAAAGTACCTGCCGGAATAACAACTTGCGCCTGCTCGCAGGAAACCGTATAGACCGCTTCAAGCGCAGTCTTCACGGCAACTTTATATACAGTACCGGCGACGCCGTCGGTATTCCAGCAAATCTGGATATCCTTTGCCGAAGACGGCTTTTCGCCGGCAAAAACGGACTTACCTTCGGAATCCTGAATGAGGGTAACAACGGGGGCTCCTTTACACTGAAAATGAGGAACAGTGTATTCCTTTGCCGCCGCAGAAACAGCGGATGAAACGGAAATACGGAATATACCGTCGGAGGGAACCGGCAGAGTGATTTTATAACACCATTCCTGCGTGTCGAATTTGACCGGTGAAACCTGTTTCAAAGTATCATACACCAGTACCGTCGCACCGGTCAGCATATTTCCGTCAGCACCTTCCGCAAAAATCCGTACGACGGCGTCAGATTTTTTTTCGGATTCGACAGCGATGCGGACAAAGATATCCGCATCGCCGGAAGACATCATCTGAGAACACGATACTAACAGAAACAATATGCCGCCCGCAAAAAAGGAAATGATATACTTCATACTATGCTTATTTGCCCAGCAGTTCCAGAACTCTGGTCTCTGAGGTCGTTTTTGAAAGTGACCCCGTGTTGTTAATCGTTTCATGATTCATATCCCTGTATGTCCGGAAATCCGTGTTATTCAAAATAACCGTATCATAGCCGGTGCCGACGAGCGATTTTTGCGGTAAATACTGGCTTGACAGAGCTACCAAACCGTCGTGCGTTTGTTCTCCCACCAGTTCACTGATTTCACCGTTCAAATTATTACACCAATTTGCAGCTTTGCGGCAGTCGTTTGCTGCAGAAATACTGCCGGTAAATAACCCCCAAATACACACCGCTTTTGCATAATGCAAATACTCCGCACCTCTAAAAACGTTTCCCGTATGATCGAATCCCGTTTTTATTTTCCGTGCAGTATCGCCGTCAGCAAGACCTAACGAGTCGCTGACAGTTCCGGCAAGAAACATAAAGGGAAGATTTTTATCAACTTTCAAATCTACGCTCTGTGCTGCAACGATAACAGGTTTCGATTTCCATACAAGAACCGGATATCTTATGCCCCACCAACCTCTGCGCCATTCGACGGCAAGACTGCTTGTCGTTTTGGATTTGTGCTGCATATAGACCGTCTGCTCGGTAAGTACGTAATCCGTTATAAGTTTGCTCTGGGGCACCATGTCTCTTATTTGGGCATGACCGTCCCAATCCCGATTGTACATTATGGGATAAGCAAACTCTTTTGTTAAAGGCAGCATGCCGCCCAAAATCAATTTACACAAATGCCATGCGGCGCCGTTTATATCAGCTTTTGTTATTCCACCAAATATATAATCATTTACAGGATCGCAAAAAGGTATCAAATCAAAGAACTTGGCGACTCCGTATATCCCATTCGTGAGAATCTGAACATCGTTAAACAATCTTGAGCGGAACGCGGAACCGCGCCCTTCGAGCAGTTTCAGACCGCGGTCTATTCCCGAAAGCGTTATCACGCCTCGCAGCTGCTTATACAGTTCCGGATCACGGCGCTTCAAATACGTACTCATTGCAAGGGAACGCAAGCCTCCCTGACTGTGCCCGACGAATACGAACGGCTGTTTACTTGCCTTATATCTAAACTGCAGCAATTCAAGCGTCGTCTGCAGCATCGGTTCTATGCCGACCGATTCAGCTTCATAGCCTGTAAAATCGAAGCCTTTAAAGTAGACGTAGCCGACAACTTTGTTTTTGTTGCTGTCTTCATCAAATTCCATTCGTGCAAAATCTTTTTTGAGCTCAAAGTTCTCTTCTGTTACTTGTGAAAATACAAACGAATGCATCACAAACATACTTACAATAATACTTATTAACAGCTTGTTTTTCATAACCGCCATGCTCCTTAAATTGACCTTGAAAAGATATAGCTAATTTTTCCTTCATATACTATGGAACCGTCTTCACTGGTAAACTTAACAGGGATTGCATATATTCCGTCTTCTTCCAAATACGGCACATATATAGATGCAAATACCCGTACGTTCTTTCCTGATTCATACTGTATTTCCAATTTTACCGAATACGTAAAATCACGCCGCGTTTCAGGTTGCCCGCGGCCTGAACCAAGGAACCCCGGTCTTGAAGTAAGTGCAATTAACGGATATTTAACCAAAGTACCGTCGGCGTTAACGTCATACACAGCTTTCACCGGCCCCAGTTCCGCGGATTCCTCTCCAATGTAAAGATAGTAGGTTATAGAGACGCTTTTGCTTCCCCATTCATCAGAACATCCCGTGCACGTCAACGCACACACACAGACCGCCAGCAATAAAATAAGCTTTTTCATAACCGCCATGCTCCTTAAATTGACCTTGAAAAGATATAGCTAATTTTTCCTTCATATACTATGGAACCGTCTTTACTGGTAAACTTAACAGGGATTGCATATATTCCGTCTTCTTCCAAATACGGCACATATATAGATGCAAATACCCGTACGCTCTTTCCGGATTCATACCGTATTTCCAATTTTACCGAATACGTAAAATCCCGTCTCGTTTCAAGATCCCGGCCGCCAGAACCCAAGAACACCGAGTTTGGAACACTCTCATCAAATGTCAGTAACGGATATTCAGATAAAGTACCGTCGGCGTTAACTCGCCGAACATCTTTCACCGGCCCCAGTTCTGCGGATTCTTCTCCAATGTAAAGATAGTAGTTTATAGAGACGCATTTGCTTCCCCATTCATCAGAACATCCCGTGCACGTCAACGCACACACACAGACCGCCAGCAATAAAATAAGCTTTTTCAGGGTCTTACTCCTTCAGCAGTAATCTGAACGGATTATCCGTTACGGTATTTATTTCTATATCGTTGTATACTTCGATTATCGTTTCCTGATAACTCATATCCGCCGGATTGCCGAACGGCATAGCCTCTACTTCCGTTATTTCTCCGCTATCCAGCAGCCGCTGGTATTCGGCGTCGCTTATTTCAGGAATATCAGCAATGGAGTCAAAGTATTCCGCATCTTCAAACTCCGCCAGTAAACCCGGTGCTTTTGAATCGATAACAGTTACCGAACCGATTTTAACGGGTTCTCCGTTTTTTTCTTCATACATCGGATACGTCGTCGTAGTTACGTTCGTACCGTCCTGCAAAACCGTTACGATTTCGACTTGATTTAACGTTTCGTTAACCGTATCAAACGTTACCCTCGTAGACAGCCGTGTTTTATACGGATCTGCAAAAAAATCATTCGGAATTGAAACGATCAGCGCGCTTCCCTGTTCATCAGTCATATCGAATGCAAGACGCCGTGCTTCCGTTTTTATAAGGGATAAATTCACCCTGCTTACAGCGGTTTCCGTTCCGAGAAACGCAAGATCCGCAGAATAATCGTCCTGCACGGGAATCCGATATTCGATTTCTTCAGAAACCGTATCCACTATAATCGTTTCCGCAGTATCGGATATGGCGGAACGGAACAGCCCGCCGTTGTATTCCGGATCAAAATCCAATCGCACATACGGCACGTCGTTAACAGTCTTTAACGACATTCGATATTTATTTTGCAGCGAAGTTCCGGTACCCGCCCTATTCGTATTCGTATACACGGATACGTCCGCCTGAAAACTTTCAATATCTTTTTCTGCTCCGGACTGCCACGTAATAGTTACGGGATTTTCCGCAAAAAAATCTTCCGCAGGCTGTTTCTGCACCTGGGAAAACTGCCCGCAGGCACACACATATAAAACGCATCCTAAAACAACCGCACAAAAGCAAAAATTCCTGATGTTCTTCATAATCGTACCTTCTCCATTATTTACACAGTTTCTTATCCAGTTATAGTGTATAATGCAGTTTCCGCTCCTGTAAATGAATTCGCTGCCGAATTAACCGAAGTTACCGCAGAAGTAACCGAAGTTATTATTCTTGTCTGAAAAAAGCAAAGCGGGAAAACGAAACTTGGCAAATTTTCACGCCCATGCTATACTCGTATACGGTACGCTGCCATCAGGAGAGAAATATGAAACGAAGAAAACGAGCCGATTCAAGTCCGTTTACCTGCCTTACGGTATGCGGTTTTATCGCGCTGCTGACCGGAACGCTCCTGAATATTTGCTTCGGCAGCAGTTTCACGCAATCTTTCATACCGTATACGGAAACGGTAACGCCCTGTGTAAACGGATTTTGTACGGTTCTTTCCTTAATTCTCATTTTTAAACCGAATAAACGCATCCTGCTGTACGTGATTTTAGTTATACAAAGTGTTTACAACGTATGCACCGGATTCGATTTACTCGGACTGTTCCTGTTCGCTTTTCTTAACCTCGTCTTATTTTGCAAAGGATATTTCAAAACTCGGGCAAAACTGAAAACGACACTCATCGGCACCGGTTGGATACTGACACTGACAACGCTCATACCGTTCGGCATTGAAAGGTTCATTTTTGCAGTCAGTACTTCAATTTTCATGTTTGCGGCATACGTGTACATCTATTATTTACTGAGCGATAAGCTTTCCTATTTGCTGCCCGACGTAAACGTATGTAAAATGAAAGCTGCCTGCACGCTGCCTGAACCGGGAAAAATACTGAACCTGAGAGCGCTCGGATTAACCGAACGGCAGCGGCGGTGCGTGGAAGCATGTCTGCAAGATTCCATATCGTATAAAACGCTTGCAGATACGCATTACGTAAGCGAATCAACCATAAAAAAAGATATGACGGATATATGCCGTTTGTTCGGCGTAAAAAACCGGGAAATGCTCAGATTCTTATTGGTTCAATATAAGGTGGATAGTACCTGATTCCGCACGGCCGTATCTGCGGCTGAACGCACGCCTTGCACTTCTCTCGGCAAAACGGTATAATACGGTACGTTATTCACATAAAAATTAACGATCATTAAGAATAGGGGGCAGTCTGAAACTTTTTTCGGGCAGCACCGGATTTTTTTTGACTGATACCATAAAATGTCGTTTCAAATCGGAGCATACCATGTTCAAACCGGAATTACTCAATTCACTGAAAGGTTATTCAGTAAAAACGTTCGCCAGTGACCTTTCGGCCGGAATCATCGTCGGAATCGTCGCACTGCCGCTCGCCATTGCGTTCGCAATAGCGTCCGGCGTCGCACCGGAGCGGGGGCTGTACACCGCCATAGTCGCAGGTTTTATCATTTCAGTACTCGGCGGCAGTAAAGTGCAGATCGGCGGCCCGACCGGCGCGTTCGTCGTCATCGTGTACGGCATCGTCCGGCAGTACGGTTTTTCGGGACTGATGCTCGCCACGATGATGGCGGGCGTCATGCTGATACTGCTCGGTGCGTTCAAAATGGGCATTTTGGTCAAATATATTCCATATACTATTATCACCGGATTTACGGCCGGTATCGCGGTTACCATTTTGACTACGCAAATCGGCGATTTTTTCGGTCTGACGACCGGCCCGCTGCCGGGAGATTTTCTCGGCAAAATCAAGGCGTACGCCGCCTCGTTCGGGACGGTCAACCCGTACGCAGTGGCAGTCGGCGCGGTTTCGCTTGCCGTCATTCTGGTATGGCCCAAAATAAATAAAAAAATCCCCGGTTCGCTCGTCGTTATCATTCTGATAACGGCCGCGGTAAAACTGCTGAATCTGCCGGTCGATACGATCGGTTCGCGGTACGGGGCAATTCCCGCTTCGCTTCCGGCGCCGCAGTTGCCCGCGTTCAGCTTTGAATTGCTGCGGAAACTGTTCGCGCCGGCGCTGTCGATCGCCATACTCGCGGCGATAGAATCTCTGCTGAGCGCCGTCGTTGCCGACGGAATGATCGGCTCAAAGCACGATTCAAATACGGAACTGATCGCGCAGGGAATCGCGAACATTGCGAGCCCGCTGTTCGGCGGTATTCCCGCAACCGGCGCCATTGCCCGAACGGCCACGAACATCAAAAACGGCGGACGTACACCGGTGGCCGGAATCGTACACGCGATAACGCTGCTGCTCATCATGTTCATTTTCGGCCGATTCGCCGTATATATTCCGCTGGCGGCGCTCGCCGCCGTATTGGTGTCGGTCGCATGGAACATGGCGGGCATTCCCGCGATAAAAGCGCTGTTCAAAGGACAGAAATCGGACATAACGGTTCTTGCCGTTACGTTCCTCCTGACGGTTTTTATCGACTTGACCGTCGCGATCGAAGTGGGACTGATTTGCGCCGCGTTCTTTTTCATAAAGAAAATGATCGATCTGTCGTCTATCCGGCAAGTCAGCACGAATAAACCGGCCGTAAGCATAAAACCGGCTTCCGCACAGCCGTCGCAGACCGGCCGCTCTGAAACCGATGTTACAGAAAGCACCCCCGCACTACCGGACGGAACGTTCATATTTGAAATCGAAGGGCCGCTGTTTTTCGGTACGATACAGAAGTTTGAAGAAGCAACGGCCGTTTCCGGCATCACCTACAAAGCGCTCGTGCTGCGTATGCAGAACACCATGTACTTGGATGCGGGCGGAATACACGTGCTGGAACAGTTGTATCAGAACTGCTGCAGCAGAAACGTCATTCTACTGATATCGGAAATCCACACGCAGCCGTACATGCTTGCCATCAAAACGGGCCTGACGGTTAAACTCGGCAACGGGAATTTTTTCAGCACGTTTGAAGAAGCGCTTACGCGCGCTGCGGAAATCTGCGGAAAATAGCGGAACGCCGCCGCTGACAGACGCGCGCCCCGAGCGGTCTCGGCAAACGCCGCCGCCGCTCCGTTTGATTTACTAAAACAGCCGGACTATACTTAAATTACAAAAAAGTAAAAGTTTTTCTTGACAGGTCAAGAAAACCGGTTTACTATATATTCATATGCGAGATGCCGTAAACACGGCAAAGGAGAACACATGAAAAAGGTATTAACAATGGTGCTGGCTCTTTCAGTTCTGTGCGGGTCGATATTCGCCGCCGGCGGAAAAGATGCAACGCAGGAAATTTACTTTTTAAACTTCAAACCGGAAATCGCTTCCGTCTATGAAGAAAAAGTCGCGCCCGCTTTTGCGGCTGAAAATCCCGGTTATAAACTGAAGGTCGTAACCGCCGCTTCAGGAACATACGAACAGACTCAGCGCAGTGAAATGGCGAAAGCCAATCCGCCGGTCATTTTCCAGGTCAACGGTCCCACCGGGCTGAACAACAATAAGGATACCGTTGCGGCGCTCGACAACACCGGTTTCTACAAACTGCTCGGCGACAAATCGATGGCGCTGAAGCTGAACGGAAGCGTTGCGGCAATTCCTTACGCCGTTGAAGGTTACGGTATTATCTACAACGAATCGATCATGAAGAAATACTTCGCGCTGCCGAACAAAGCCGTTTCCGTTTCATCAGCGGATCAGATCAACAGTTTTGCAACGCTGAAAGCGGTTGTTGAAGACATGCAGAAAAACAAAGACGCGCTGGGAATCAAAGGCGTGTTCGCTTCAACGTCGATGTCCGCCGGTAACCAGTGGAGATGGCAGACGCACACGGTGAACGTACCGCTGTACTATGAATTCAACGACAAAAACTCAGGCGTTCCCGCGGTGACCACCGGTCTGGCTTCCGACACGATTGCGTTCAAATACGGAAAGAACTTCAAAAACCTGATCGACTTGTACACGAACAACAGCGTAACGCAGAAAACGCTGCTCGGCTCAAAGAGCGTCGACGACTCGATGGCTGAATTCGCGCTCGAACAGTGCGCCATGGTTCAGAACGGAAACTGGGCTGCCGCTCAGATTCTGGGAACACCGGGAAACAAAGTAAAAGCGGAAGACATCAAATTCCTGCCGCTGTACATGGGCATCAAAGATGAAGAAAAAGCCGGTTTGTGCGTCGGTACCGAAAACTACCTGTGCATTAACAAAGCGGCTTCCGCCGGAGCGCAGAAAGGTGCGGACGTATTCCTGACCTGGCTGTTCAGCTCCGATACGGGAAAAAGAATCGTTTCCAACGATCTGATGTTCATTACGCCGTTCAACAGCTTCAAAGCGAGCGAACTGCCGGCCGATCCGCTGTCTCAGCAGGTCAGCATCTGGATGAACAAAGACGGTGTTTCGTCGGTACCGTGGGCGTTCGCCGCGATTCCGTCGGAAGAATGGAAAAACGCATTCGGTTCGTCGCTCCTTTCATATTTTGAAGGAAAAGCCGACTGGGCCGCAGTTGAAAAAACGGCTGTCGACAGCTGGGCAAAAGAAAAATCCCTGCTGAAGTAAGCGTCGGGCTGCTGCCTATTTGATATAAAAATAACCGGAGGCCGTCTCTGACGTGTGTATTACAGCGAGGAGGCGGCCTTTTCTTTTGCGTTCAAACGGGGAAGTTCCCCGTACTTGCGAGGATTCTATGGAAAAGACATTGCGCAAATATTTTGTTTTGTTCGCACTTCCGGGTGTGATCTGTTTCTTGATAGCGTTTCTTATTCCCATGTTCATGGGTATTTATCTTTCTTTCTGCGACTTCACGAACGTTACGAACGCACAGTGGGTCGGGCTTTCAAACTATGTAAAAGCTTTTACGGTCGATAATTATTTCAATTCGGCGTTATGGACGACGACCAAGTTTACGGTCGTGTCGGTACTTTCAATCAATATAATGGCGTTCGCACTCGCCATAATGCTTACCCGCGGTATAAAAGGGACGAACGTATTCAGAACGATATTTTTCATGCCGAACCTTATCGGCGGTATCGTCCTCGGCTGGATATGGCAGGTTATCATCAACGGCGTTCTGTATAATTACGGCGCGACGATCGTTTCAAATCCCCGCTATGGTTTTTGGGGTTTGGTTCTGCTGATGAACTGGCAGAACGTCGGTTACATGATGGTCATATATATCGCGGCGATTCAGAACGTTTCAACGGATATGCTTGAAGCGGCGGCGATCGACGGCGCGAATTACTGGAAAACGCTGTTCAAAATCATCATTCCGACCGTCATGCCGTCCATTACGATCTGTCTGTTCATGACGGTTACCAACGGTTTCAAATTATTCGATCAGAACTTGGCTTTGACCGCAGGAGAACCGGGCAAACAGTCGGAAATGCTCGCACTGAACATTTACAACACGTTTTACGGGCGGTCGGGTTTTGAAGGCGTCGGACAGGCGAAAGCGGTCGTTTTCACCTTGATAGTCGCCGCTATTGCGCTGATTCAGTTGAGACTCACACGCAGCAAGGAGATCGAACAATGAAAAATTCCATCCGCGGTACAACGTCCAAGAAAATCATTTTTACCTTTCTGGTATTGGCGGCACTCTACGTGCTGTTTCCGATCGTCGTCGTATTGATGAACTCTTTTAAAGGCCGCCTGTTCATCTCAACGGAACCGTTCAAACTGCCCACGGCGAACGAGGCGGAACCGACGTTCGTCGGTCTGCTGAACTACGTAACCGGTATAAAGAAAATCAAATTCTTTTCCGCCTTCGGATATTCGCTGTGGATCACCGTCGCGTCGGTCGCGGGCATTCTGCTCATTTCGAGTATGCTCGCCTGGTTCATCACCCGGGTGAAAAACAAGGCTACCAGTATCATTTATTATTCACTGGTATTTTCAATGATCGTGCCGTTCCAGATGGTCATGTTCACCATGAGCAAGATGGCGAACCTGCTGCATTTGGACAATCCGGTCGGTATCATTCTGGTGTATATCGGCTTCGGATGCGGTATGTCGACGTTCATGTTTTCAGGATTCATAAAATCGATTCCGCTCTCCATGGAAGAAGCGGCGATGATCGACGGAGCGACTCCGCCGCAGATATTTTTCCTGGTTATCATACCCATGCTCAAAAGTACCGCCATTACCATCGGTATTCTTGAAATCATGTGGGTATGGAACGACTACTTGCTGCCGTATCTGACCATCGGTACGGACTATAAGACCATCCCGATCGCAATTCAGTATCTGCGCGGCGGCTACGGTGCCGTCGACATGGGTGCGATGATGGCTATGCTCGTTCTGGCCATGCTGCCGGTTATCATTTTCTACCTGGCATGTCAGAAGCATATTATTAAGGGTGTTCTCGCCGGCGCCGTAAAAGGCTAACCGCAGCGCACTATTGTTCTTTTCCTTGAACGGGGCGGTCGGGCAGGCAACTGTTTCGGCCGTCCCGTTCTCTTTTTCAGATTTCCGTAAAATGCCGCGCCCCGAATCTTTGCAAAACGGCGAAAAATCGATATACTATAACGTATGAATACACGTGAACCGCAGGGGCTTGACCTCATACGGGAAAAATTCAAAGCCGATAAATACGCAACGCAGGTAACCGGAATCAGCATAGACGACGCGCGTCCCGGTTACGCAAAATGTTCGCTTGAAATTACGGAAAAACATCTCAACGCGGCCGGCGCCGTCATGGGCGGCGTGCTGTTCACGCTCGCAGACTTTGCGTTCGCAGTGGCGGCGAATCAGGAAGAAGGCTGTATTACCGTTTCACTGGCAAGCCAGATTGCGTTTTTGGGCACCGCCAAAACGGCGTTTCTGAGCGCGGAAACACGCTGCGTCAAAGACGGCAAATCGACCTGTTTTTACCAAATCACCGTGCAGGACAGTCTGGGAACGCTCGTTGCGGAAATTTGCATTACCGGATTCAAAAAACAGCTTGCGGAATCGAAAGCCTGAAACCGATTTATCTTCAAAAATATGACAAACGGACCGCAATATGATATACTTTATACGGATTCATTACTGAACGACGCGCAACGGCAACATTCCGTACAAAATAAGTGAAAAGGAAATAACCATGAAAGCAACAGCACTCGACGGAACATGGAAATTACGCCCCCGGCATCCCGAACGGGTTGCCGCTTATACGGACGCATTTACCGCTCATACGGAAATACCCGTCCCGATTCCCGGAGACATTCATTCGGCTCTCATTCACGCGGGAATAATCGCGGATCCGTATTTTGCAAAAAACGAACTCGACGTACAATGGGTCGGCAAAGAAGACTGGATCATTTCACGGGAAATAAAAATCAAAAAAGCTTTTCTGAGCGGACAGCAGTTCATATCGTTTCAATTTGCCGATACTTTTTTTCACGTGTTCATAAACGGCAGAGAAGCGGGCAAAGGCGGAAACATGTTCCGCAGCTGGCGGTTCAACGTAAGCGGTTTGCTGCACGAAGGAATCAACACGATTGAAATCATGTTTGAATCAGCCGAACGGCGTGCCATCGAAAGCGCCGCCCGACAGCCCTACCCCGTACCGTACAGCGTGTATCCGGTGTATTCACCGCACCGCAATCTGGTACGCAAAACGCAGTGCCACGCGGGCTGGGATTGGGGACCGTGCATCATGGCGTTCGGCGTGTACGAATCCATCAGACTCGAACAGACGACGAAAGGCTTTATCGACTACGTCAACACCAGATACGTACGGGAAAACGACGACTGGCAGGTTGAAGTAACGACCGTTTACACCGCCATCACCGACTGTACGATTCCGGTATCGGTCAAGATAGAAGGACCGGGCATCGATACGGTCATTACGGGAACGCCGGTCAACGTTACCGTCGGTGAAAACCTGATCCGGCACACCGTAACGGTGCGCCGCCCCGAACTGTGGTGGCCCGCCGGATGCGCTCCCGAAGACACGGCGGCCGTGCTGACCGGCAGCAGTGCGCTCCGTGAAAATCCGCTGTATACGCTCACCGTTACCGCCTATCACGCCGTAAAAACCAAACGGATTGCGTTCCGCACTATCGACGTCGTAGCCGAACCCGACGAGCACGGCAAAAGCATGTACTTTAAGGTAAACGGCCGCCCCGTGTTTTCAAAAGGCGCCAACTGGATACCGTGCGACGCGCTGCCGTCCCGCCAAACTCCCCAAAAATACGAAAAACTGCTGCGCGATCTTGCGGCGGCACACATGAACACCGTGCGCGTCTGGGGCGGCGGTCAATATGAAAAGGATATTTTTTACGAATTGTGCGACCGGTTCGGCATCATGGTATGGCAGGATTGTATGTTCGCCTGTTCCCTGTACCCCGCGACGCCGCCGTTTTTACGCAGCGTCAGGGCGGAAATCCGCCATCAGGTACGCCGGCTGAAAGATCACCCTTCGCTGGCACTGTGGTGCGGCAATAACGAAGACGTCGGCGCGCTGACCTGGTATCCCGAATCGATTGCAAACCGGGACCGGTATATCATCGACTACGACCGTCTGAACGAAGGCGTACTTGCCGACGAAATCAGACAGCTCGACCCCGACCGCGCCTGGTGGCCCAGTTCACCTTCGGCGGGACCGAACGACTATTCGGACAACTGGCACGCCGACGGCCGGGGCGACATGCACTATTGGAGCGTCTGGCACGAAAAAAAATCGTTCGACGCTTATTTGACGATAAAACCGCGATTCGTTTCTGAATTCGGCTACGAATCGTTTCCGTCGCTGTCGGAAGTGCAGACCTACGCTCCCCGCGACCAGCTGAACCTGACCAGCCCGGTCATGGAATTCCATCAGCGGTCGCCCGGCGGCAACTCCATCATTCTGGAAAACTTTTCACGGTATTTCAGATTCCCCGAAGGAATCAAAAACATGCTGTATCTGAGCCAAGTGCAGCAGGCGCTCGCCATCAAGACGGCCGTCGAATACTGGCGCAGCCTGCGTCCGATCTGTATGGGAAGCATCATTTGGCAGCTGAACGACGTTTGGCCGGTCGCCTCTTGGTCTTCCATCGAATATTCGGGCAAATGGAAGCTGCTGCATTATGAAGCGAAAAAGTTTTTTGCACCGGTCGCCGTCGTGCTGTACAAAAAGGACGGAAAAATCAGCGCGCACGTGCTGAACGACACGGAAGAAAATCTGCCGGTACGCGTTGCCATCCGATTTCTCACGTTCGACGGAAAAAGCGCCGCGTCGCAAACCGGTGCGCACGCAGGAACGCAGACCGACCTCAGCATCGATGCGACCGTTGCGCCGGATTCCGTTTTGAAGGTGTTCGAGTGCCCGGAAACGGAACTGCCGCTCGCCGCCCACGAATGTTTCATATACGCGGAACTGACTTACGGCGACAACCGGAAAACGTCGAATACGCTGCTGCCGGCGCTGCCCAAGGAATGCGAACTGCGGAAAGCCTGCATAAAAACGGCCGTAAAGCGGCTCGCTCCGCAGATATTTGAAATTACCCTAACGACCGATAAACCGGCGTTCTTTACGGCGCTCGATACGAAAAAACTGGGCGGAACGTTCTCCGACAATATGCTCACGCTGCTGCCGGAAGCTCCGGTTACGGTGCGCTTTACCGCCGACAGTGAAAAACTGACGCAGGAGAAATTTGAAAAAGCGCTTTCCGTTACGACGCTGACGGACACTTACTGAAAACGGCCGGCAGCGGAAAGAAACGGCGGCTAACGGCAAACCGTTCGTCTGCCGCCGGCGGCTGTCAGCCTTTTAAGACGTACCGTAAAAAAAAATCCGACCGGAAAAACCGATCGGATTTTTTTTACGTTTTCACGGTACAGGCGGTCGCCGCACACCGGCAGCCGCCTGTACCGTCTTGACGTCCGTACTGCGAACGGAAACCTATTCCTTGATAGCGCCGCCGGCAACACCTTTGGCAAGCTCTTTCTGGAACGCAAAGTAGACGATCATAACGGGCACGGTCGCGATAATCAGCGCGGCAATTTGCCAGCCCAGCTGGATACCGGTGCGGCTCGAGAACGAATACACACCGACCGGCAGCGATTTTGTCATTTCCTTACTGGCAAAAATCAATACCAGCAGGAACTCATTCCAAACGTTCAGCGCGGTCATAATGGAAATCGTTACGATAACCGGAACGGTCATCGGACATATGATGCTGACAAACGTTCTGAACGGCTTGGCTCCGTCTATATACGCCGACTCGATCAGACTGTTCGGCAGTCCTTTAATGAACTGCGCACACAGCATGACCGAAAGCGGCAGCCCGAACGCAATATACACCATGATGATACCGATATGAGTATCGGTTAAACCGATGCCCGTCATCATAAGGAACAGCGGAATGATAACTTGGTTAACGTCGAGCAAATACCCCAGCCCGATCAGTCCGGAAACGATCAGCGCAATCCGTTTGTACTTGAACTTGCTGATACCGTATCCGATCATCAGTCCGAACAGTACGACGAAAAACGTGGATGAAACCGTATAAATGATACTGTTCAGGAACTTCATTCCCAGCGACCCGCGCTTCCAGGCAGACGTGTAGTTCCACCAAATCGTATTCCAGCTGATCGAACGCTGATACGATTTGGGCAGCTCGTTCAGCGTGATTTTGGCATTCGGAACCAATCGGGCGTTCATTTCATCCGACAAATCGGCGCGTTCCAAAAACTGCACCATAAGACGGCGCCCGCCGCCGATAGTCGTCGATTCCAGAATAACCAGCTTCTCATTGATATCGTCGAAGTTACCGGGAACGATTTCCAGCTGCTTTTGGAGCTTTTTGGGATACACGATGTTCAGCTGCGGTGCGACGACCACGTACTCGTCTTCCTTGTTGTCGAACATAGCGTGCGGCAGCGAATAAATGTTACTGTTCAGTTCTTCATTCGTTTTGAACGACGAATAGAGCATCCAAACCAGCGGCGCGATCGTAACCACAGTCCACAAAATGAAAATGAAATAGGAAAGCCCCTTCGTAAAATTTTGGGCTACCACGGATCCTGTCCGGGCTTCCTGCGGAATCGAATTGAATGTAGCCATATCAATACTCCTCGTCCGTACCGAGTTTCTTACCGACGAAATTGCTGAAGCAAATCATCACGACACTGATAAGAACAACGGTGTTTGAAATTGCGGAACCGTACGCGAATCGCATCGGATTACTGAAATCCTGGAACGCCGTCCGGTACATCAAAATGGGGAGTACTTCCGCATTTAACCGGACTATGCCGTCCGCCGCAATGGCAAATATTAAACTGAATCCTTTAAGAGAACCGGCGATAGCCAAAATGCACGACGTCAGAATGGTACCGGCCAGCAGCGGCACGATTACCTTAAAGAAAATCTGCGGCTCGTTTGCACCGTCTATTTTTGCAGCTTCAATCATACTTTCGTTGATTTTCTGCAAGTTTGCAAGGAAGATAATCATATAAAAACCGGTATATACCCAGATCAGCGCGATACCTATAGGAATCATAACTTTATTGCGGTCGAGCATCATCGTAAACTGCCGATGCGGATCGCCGGAAACGGACTGCATGATACGGGCAACGGGACCGTCGACCATAAACAGCATACGCCACATGATACCGATAACAATCATTGAAAGAAATTGCGGCAGGAACACCATCGACTGGAAAAAATTTCCGCCTTTGACCTGCTTTCTGTACAAGATAAACGCAAGAATGAATCCGATAGGAATCTGTCCGAATACGGAAACCAATACGACAATCATATTATTTTTTAATGCGTGCCAGAAATCAGGATCTGCAATCATCGTTTTATAATGTGTTAATCCCATAAAATGCCAAGCACCGCCGATATTCGGGTTGAAATCGGACAAACTCAGCACGACGGAATAACAAATGGGGTATGCAACTATAAAAAGGTACAGAAGGAACCCCGGAAGTATAAATCCAAGAAAAGTTAAAAAGTCTCTCGTATCACGTTTATTCAAAACAGAACCTCCTCGAAACTTCGGGTTGCACCGCGCGGATGCCCCTTTTAAAAGAAAGGGCTGCCCGGATTATCAGACAGCCCCTTGCATCAACCGATTCCTGCCAAGAGGATCCGATTATCTGGAATAAAGGCTTTCAACTTTTGCAGCAACCTGTGCGGCAGTTGATTTACCGGCAACGATTTCCTGCATACCTGCGTTCAGCGCGTCGTTGGGCGCACCGGTCAGCGTTGAATCGATAACGTCGCACGACACGTATTTACCCAGCGCGATTTTTTCGGAAATGATCGCGGGCATATCGGCCGGAACTTTATAATCCTTCAAAATCGGGGCAACGATCGCACCGTCGCGCAGACGCTGCGTAACTTCGGCAACACTGTTGAAGTAGTTCAGGAACTTGATGGAAGCGTCGAGCACTTCTTTTCCTGCCGCAACGGTCGCTTTCGTAATACCGTAACCGACCTGCCACGCACCGGCCATCGTATCGGGGCCTTTCTGACCGGGGAGAGACGGGAATGCGATAAGTTTGGTAACAGCCTGTGCTTCAGGTGAAATGTTACCGGCATCCCACTGACCGGTTACGTACATCAGGCATTTGCCGTTGCTGTAATCTGAAAGTCCGGTACCGGAATCGATCAGAACAGCTTTCTGAGACATAACGCCGTCTTTTACCATTTGGTTCAGGAACGCAAGACCCGAAACGACGTCCGCATCGGTGAATTTCTTGGCACCGCTGGCAATGTCGCTCATGTAATCCGTTTTGCCCGTCGTGCGGGAAAAGAGAGCCGACATCACGCAGGAACCCCACGCCCAGCCGTCCGCACCGTGAGTTGACAGAACTTCGATTCCTTTCGCTTTCGCCGCGGGAACCATGGCTTTCATGTCGTCGTACGTTTTCGGAATGTCGAAACCGAGTTCTTTAACCAGTTTTTCGTTTACGAAAACGACGGTACAGGCGTTCGACGTTCCCAGCGGCAGGTAGTATTTTTCGCCGTTCGGGCCCATTTCGGGAATCAAGCTCAAATCATACTGATTCTGATCGATGTACGGTCTCATGTCTACCTGCTGAGCAGCTTCTTTCCATGCGGTACCCCAGCGCGCGTCGGCTCCCATATACGCAACGTGCGGAACGTCGCCGGAAGCAAGGCGGGCGGGAACTTTCTGATGATACGCTTCATCATACAGCATTTCATAGTCGATATCGATAGTGGGATTGGCAGCTTCAAAAGCTTCGACAATGCGGACGAAACTCTGTCCTTCAGAATTCGAGTTGTCTCCGTAGGCAAGCACTTTAACGACTGTTTTTCCGGATTTACCGTCTTTTCCGCCGCCGGCAAAAACGATACCCATTGCCAAAACAGCAAAGAGCCCAATCAAAATAACTTTCTTTGAAAGTTTCATACATCTCCTCCTAAATAAGAAGTATGGAATACTATTCTTAAATCGGTGAAACCGAATTAAGAGCTTTGTTAGTTGAATCAATCAACTAACATTATCGTACACCTACTTTTCCAATATGTCAAACATTTTTTTAATTTTTTTCACTATTTTTTGTATAAAATTGTACTATAAGGATTTATAAGCCGAAATAACGGTCCGCCGCTTCCTGAATCGCCTGTGCGGCTTGCAGTGCGGTCATTTTTTCCAAACAAACGAGGGGCAGCACTTCGTTGCAGACCGTGCTGACTTCCTGCGGCAGGCCGCCGTCGAACACGGGTGTAATACTGAAGTACGCTTTGGTAAACGCGGCGCTTTTGGACTGAAGCGGTTCGAGCGCAGCCCCGGACGTGTTTATATCCGTGCGTGACGGGAACGGCGCGATGCCTTTTTCCATACGCCACAACTGTATTTCCGCGCTCTCAAGCCACTTGATGAGCTGCCACGCCGCTTCTTCTTTGGCAGAACCGGCCGGTATGGCGGCGCTCATTCCCCACCCCGTGCCGCAGATTCCCGCAACGCTGCCGCGCTGACGCTCGCCGGGAATCGACGGGAACACCAGCAATTCGATACGTTCCTGATCGGCAGGGCTTATGAGCGCCTTTCCCGTTACCGCGTCGGTTATAAACGAACCGATACGCCAATCGCCGTCTATCAGGTACGCGGCGCGGCCGGCCGCAAAATACCCGACCACGTCGTTGTAATTGACGTCGAACGTCGATTTTGCAATAACGTCGTCAAGGCACATCCGTTTCAAAAATTCAAACGCGGCCAGAAATTCGGGATCGGTAAATTCGGCGGTACCCGACAGGATGTGCTCCACCCAGTATTCGCCGGCGAACCGCCCGAGCAGCAGACTGAACAGACACGACTGGAGCACCCACTGCTCTTCGTTCGCCATGAGCACCGTCTCGTATCCCTGACGGGCAAGCACGGGCACCTGAGCGGCAAGTTCTTCATACGTTTGCGCAGGTTCAAGCCCGCAGGCGGCGAGCACGGCGTTATTCGCGTACAGCACGGAGGTATGCGTCATTCCGTTCGGCAATTCGCCCAAATAGCCGCCCATCTGCTTTTTCAGCGCGACTGCGTTGAACACACCGTCCAGACCGTCGCGTTCAACGAACGGAGCCAGATCTTTTACCAGATTGTTGGCGTGCAAATCGGAAGACCGTCCCGACGGCCACAGGTACAGAACGTCGGGGATCTGCCCCGCGTCCACGTACGATTTGAGGCGCTCGTGGAACGGTTCGTTGAACAGGTCTTCCCGTACGACTTTTATGTCCGGGTGCTGCGCGGAAAACGCGTTCCATACGCGTTCGATTTCATCGGTCGCGTTGGCACGAGTTATATCGAAGTAATTAAGCACGTGCAGAACGACGTTGCCACCGGAACCGTCTTTTTTTCCGGAACACCCGCACAGCAGGCACAACGAGAGAGCAACGGTTATCAGCGTGAAACCGCCCCCAATCATGATTCGCAGTTTTTTCATAAAACCTCTTTCGGAGCGGGACGGACAGCACCGCCGGTTGCCGGATACCGTTCTTTCATTTCATTAAACGGCTGCCGCAGATTTGAAAACGTTTCCAGCATCGAACGGGCCGTGCCGGACATGGAAGCCAAAGTTGGCAGCGCAAACAAATCCTCAACCACCATAGCCGCGGCACCGTACGAAACGGCAAAGTGCCCCAAAGAAGCGACGCGCACTTCATATTTACGGTGCTGATGATACGGCCACTGAAATTCGATTCGGGATGAAATGATTTTTGCTATCCGTTCGGCGAATTCGGATTCAATTCCGCCGATATACACGACTTCCAGATTCAGTATATTGACTAAAAAAGCGACGTGCCGAGCCAGTTCAAAAAAAACCGATTCCATTGAAGCGTTTTCAAACGAAATCGTTTCCAACCGGTCTTCGCCGGAAAAAAACTGTCCGGCATTGTCTGATTCCCAGAGAATGCTGCGAAATTCGCCAGCCGAACCTTCGTTTCCTTTATAAATCTGACCGTTGATAACGATCCCCATACCGACCGACAGGTTTTTTTTCGACGCGATTTTAGGCTGCAGCACCCGGTATTCGGTCAAAACGAACAGCATGTTCCCCGTACCGCGGTCGTTTGAAAGCATTTTTTCACTGTAGCAGCAGCAGCGCGCATCGTTTTCAAGAAAAACGGGAACGTCTATCTGTTCCGAAACCGACTCGACGAACCGGTACGGATCGTCTATCATAAGCGGAACGGACTGAATGATTGTGCCGTCATCGGAGTTCACCATTGCCGGCACGCCCACCCCCACGCCGATAAGCGGTATACCGCGCATTTCCGCTTCCGCGGCGATCATTTCAAACGCTTTGAAAAAAATACCGTCGCAGCGCAGCCGTTCGTACGTGTGCGGCTGCACGTTTTCCTGATACTGAAACAGCACGATTCCGTGCAGATCAAGCAGACAGCACACAAATCGCTCCGGATTGATTTCCACTCCGCCGACGCAGGCAAACGAATTGGTTATTTCAAGATATACGGGCTTTCTGCCGCCGAGCGGGCCGGGAACACCGTGAGACGTTTCCGAAATAAGACCGATGGACGACAATGAAGCCGTTATTTTGGTAACGGTCGATTTATCTATACCCAATTCGTTCGCGATTTCGATCCGGCTGATGCCTTTACTTTGCCAAATCAGACGGAGAATACGGGATACGTTTATATCTGCGGGCGAGTTAATTGATTTCATCTCTCAACTATCCTATCAGCACTTTTTGATATTTGCAATAAAAAAAACGCGTTTCCGGCCTTTTTCGTTATATTTAAGCCCGAAAACACGTTTTTCAGCTCAAAGCACACGCCGCGCGGCTATTTTTGCACCGGCGTGCGCCCTTTTCTCACCACCGCGCGGCTATTTTTGCCGGCGTGCGCCCTTTTCTCACCACCGCGCGGCTATTTTTGCCGGCGTGCGGACCGTAAACGGGAAAACGTTTTACAGCCCGTTGTTCATATTGTTTTTTTCGATATCCTTGAAATATTTCAGCGTGCCGACGCGCAGTTCGTCGGTAGCGTCTTCATCGCAGACGATAAGCGCGTGCTCGTGCAGCTGCAATTTGCTGATCGTCCACATCTGGGAAATTCCCTCTTCCACGCCGTGCTTTACCGCCATCGCCTTGTTGTGACCGGTTGCAAGGATCACCACTTCGCGGGCGTCCGTAATGGTACCGACGCCGACGGTCAGTGCGGTCGCCGGCACTTTGGAAACGTCGCCGCCGAAAAAGCGCGAATTGACCGCAATCGTATCGGCAGTCAGCGACTTGACGCGCGTACGGGATGAAAGCGACGAACCCGGTTCGTTGAACGCAATGTGCCCGTCGACGCCGACGCCGCCCAAAAAGAGGTCTATACCGCCCGCGGCTGCGATAGCTTTTTCATACGCGCGGCATTCGGCGGCGGGATCTTTTGCCATACCGTCGAGAATATGCACGTTTTCCTTTTTGATATCGATGTGATTGAAAAAATTATCCCACATAAAACGGTGGTAGCTCTGCGGATGATCGGCGGGCAGACCGACGTACTCATCCATATTGAACGTAACGACGTTTTTAAACGAAACTTTACCGGCTTTGCACAAGGCGATCAGCTGCTTATACGTTCCCAGCGGCGTGGAACCGGTCGGCAGTCCCAAAACGAACGGTTTTTCGGCCGTAGGAGCCGCGTCGATAATCCGCTTCGCAATATGATTGGCAGCCCACACCGAGCACGCGTCATAATCAGGTCTCACAATTACTCTCATATACAAACCTCATTGTATGTATAAATATCGTTTTTTCTCCGAACGGAGAAAAGTTTCCGCAAAACGCACCGCATTCGGCCGAAGCCGCCGCAGTCTGCGGCGGTTTTTATCAGGCGTTACATGATGTTCTTTTTAATATCGCCGGCTATAACCGAAATCAGCACGTTAAAATACTTGTCGAACACGACGACGTCGCCGTCGTAACCGGGAATAAGCTGTCCTTTACCCGCGTACCGCATGATCTGCGCCGGATTCGTCGAAGCGCATCGGACCGCGTCTCCCACGGGAAATCCGAACGACACCAAATTCTTGACGCCGCGGATCATCGTCAGCGCGGAACCGGCGATCACACCGTCGGCTTTCCGGTGGAAACAGCCGCCTTCAAAAACGACCTGTTCACCGTTCGCGTACAACTCGCTGCCCGCCTGCTCGGTCGGTTTGAGCGCGTCGGTAACCAGTACGATTTTATCGATCGGTTTATCGCGCATCAGCAATTTGAACAGATCGGGATGCACGTGCACACCGTCGGCTATGACCTCACACGACATTTCCGGATGGATCAGTACCGCGCCGACCGCACCGGGATTGCGGTGATGCATCTGGCTCATCGCGTTGAACAGGTGCGTCGAATGCAGAATACCGGCCTGCATACCTTCGACCATATTTTCATACAGCGCGTTGGTATGTCCGGCCTGCAGAACGATGCCCCTTTTTATGCAGTACAGCGCCAGTTCGCGCATACCTTTTACTTCCGGCGCAACAGTCATATTGACGATCGTACCTTTGGAAGCCTGCCACAGGCGTTCCATCATTTCGATATCGGTGCCCTTGATGGTTTCCGGACGCTGAACGCCCGCCTTATCGGGAGAAACGAACGGACCTTCCAGGTGAATGCCCATAATCCGCGCGCCTTCTTCTTTGCCCATCGCTTCGGTAACCGCTTCAATCGCCTTGACGAACGTAGGTTCGTCGGAGGAATACAGCGTCGGGTTGAACGAAGAAACGCCGTAGTCGGCAAGATCTTTCGACATGGCGAGGATCGAATCCGCGCTGATGTCTTCCGTTCCGTGCCCGTTGAAACCGTGAATATGCGTGTCGATCAGACCGGGTGCGATATATGCGCCTTCCACGTCGATCAGGCGAACTTTCGACGCAAAGCGCTTCTGCTCGAAACGTTTCTGACTGAAAACGTCGGCGATTTTTCCGTCTTCAATGAGAACCGCACATTTTTCCATCACGGAAAAACCGCTCAGCAGCGTACCGTTATACAGACAAATAGACATAGTAAACTCCTAAAACTGTCGGTAAAACAAGATTGTACACACACTGTACAATCTTTAATTCTCCCTGTCCAGAGTAATCATATCATAAAACGGCTAACTTTGCACGTTTTTTTCGGAATTCGGAAAATTTTGTTTGACAGATGAAATTTTCTGTGATACGCTATAGTTGATTGGATAAATCAACTAACCAAAGAGGTAGTAATATGCGCTTCGGACATTTTGACGATATAAACAGAGAATACGTTATAGAAACGCCGGAAACTCCGTACCCCTGGATCAATTATCTGGGAAATACGAAGTTCTTTTCCATCATTTCAAACACCGCCGGCGGATACGCGTTTTATACCGACGCACGGCTGCGCCGGCTGACGCGCTATCGGTACAACGACGTTCCGCTCGACAACAACGGGCGGTATTTTTATATCAAAGACGGCGATACCGTTTGGAATCCCGGCTGGAAACCCTGCCGCGTCGCCCTCGACGCGTACGAATGCCGCCACGGATTCGGCTACACTAAAATCAGCAGTTCCAAAAACGGCGTAAAAGCCGACGTGCTGTTCATGGTTCCCAACGGGGAAAACGCCGAAGTGCAGCAAGTTACGCTGACCAACGACAGCGGCGCAGCTAAAAAACTGTCTTTGGTGTCGTACGCCGAATGGTGCCTGTACAACGCGCACGACGACACGACGAATTTTCAGCGCAATTTTTCAACCGGAGAAGTCGAAATTTCCGGCAGTACCATCTATCATAAAACCGAATACCGCGAACGCCGGAATCATTTTGCGTTCTATTCGGTAAACGCGCCTATAGACGGATTCGACACCGACCGTGAAACGTTTCTCGGCCTGAGCAACGGCTGCGACGCACCGAAAACCGTTCTTGAAGGCAAAAGCGGCGATTCGGTTGCCGACGGCTGGTCGCCGATCGCGAGTCATCGTCTTAACTTGGAACTCAAAAGCGGTGAATCAAAAACGTTCATATTCGTACTCGGCTATATCGAAAACGAAACGGATAAAAAATGGGCGGCCAAAAGCGAACCCGGACTGCTCCAGACGAACGCGGCGATGCATGTGATCAACAAGGAAAAAGCGATCGCGCTGCAGCACCGGTTTTCCGCTCCGGCGCAGGTTCAGGCGGCATTCGACGAACTGAAAGCGTTTTGGAACGGAATGCTGTCGAATTTCACGCTCAAAACGGGAGACGAAAAGCTCGACCGCATGGCCGTGTGGAATCAGTACCAGTGCGTGGTTACGTACAACTTTGCCCGTTCGGCTTCCTATTTTGAAAGCGGTATCGGCAGGGGAATCGGTTTCCGCGACACCAGTCAGGACATGCTCGGCGTCGTGCATCAGCTGCCGCAGAGCCGCCTGCGCGAACGGTTGTACGACGTTGCGGCGACGCAATTTGAAGACGGCAGCGCGTATCATCAGTTTCAGCCGCTTACCAAACGCGGCAACGCCGACGTCGGCTCCAACTTTAACGACGATCCGCTGTGGCTCATTCTGGGCGTCGGCGGCTATATCCGCGAAACCGGCGACACGGAATTCCTGAATCAGCACGTTCCGTTCGACAACGACGAACGCAACACGGCGACGCTGTTCGAGCATTTGAAGCGCTCGTTCCGCTATATCACGACGCACAAGGGGCCGCACGGGCTGCCGCTCATCGGGCGGGCCGACTGGAACGACTGCCTGAACCTCAACTGCTTCAGCACCGACCCGAACGATTCGTTCCAAACGTGTACGAATAAAGACGGCGCGAACGCCGAATCGGTGATGATCGCACAAATGTTCGTGTACGTCGCGCCCGATTACGCGGCCATGTGCCGCATCGCCGGCGACGAAGCGGAAGCCGCGTTTGCGGAAAAAGCCGCCGCGGAAATGGCAGAGCAGATCTGCAAAACGGGCTGGGACGGCGAATGGTACCTGCGCGCGTACGACAACGACGGAAACAAAATCGGTTCCAAAGAATGCGGCGACGGTAAAATTTTTATCGAAACGCAGGGATTCGGTTCCATGGCTCAGATCGGCGCGGATAAAAACTACCCGATCAAAGCGCTGGACAGCGTAAAAAAACACCTCGATACGAAATACGGTATCGTCATTCTCGATCCGCCGTATAAAGAGTACCACGTGGAACTCGGTGAAGTGTCTTCATATCCGCCCGGATATAAGGAAAACGGCGGTATTTTTTGCCACAACAATCCCTGGGTCGTCATCGGTGAAGTAAAATCCGGCCGCTGCGAGCGCGCCTGGGAATATTACACGAAGATCGCACCCGCGTTTCTTGAAGACATAAGCGAAATACACCGGCTGGAACCGTACGTATACGCGCAGATGATTGCCGGCAAAGCGGCGCGCCGCCACGGTGAAGCCAAGAACAGCTGGCTGACGGGAACCGCCGCATGGAACTTCGTCGCGCTGTCGCAGTGGATCTGCGGAATCCGCGGAGAATACGACGGTCTGCGTATTGAACCGCGGCTGCCCGCCCATGTCAAAAACGCGGTGATTACCCGTAAATTCCGCGGCTGTACGTATACGATCAAGATTGAAAACCGCGACCCGGCGCGCGCCGTTTCGCTTGCGGTCGTTGAAGGCGACGGTTCGGTCAACGGCAGCCTCGTCCGGGTAAAACCCGGTACAAAGGAAATAACGATTCATGCTGTAATAGCCTGACGTTTTTCATATTTTTCTCCTTCCTTGTTTCTATCCGCCCGGATCGTCGATTCGGGCGGATTCTTTTTTTCCGAAAAGCGTGCTATACTGTCCGCATGAAACAATTCAGCGTACCGATCCTGCCGATCAGAGTCGAGCGGGACACCGATTCCAAAATGCAAACGTATGAAGTTTCGGGAATCGAATTGGAATACATTCCCGGCTGCACTGCCGGCCGGAATCTGTTTACCGGCGCCTTTTTCGCCGGCGGGACCGACGGACTGGCCGTTTCTTTCTGCGCCGAAGCGCCGCACGCAAAAGCGTTCGCACAGCGGCAATACGATTCGTATACACGGGAAGGGCTCGCCGCTCAGCGGAACGCCGTTCCGCCGGGATTTACGGCGAAGCGGCGTTCTTACAAGGGCAAAGTGTTTGAAGACGACTGCCTTGAACTGTTCATACGTCCCGCCGATTCCGACGTCTATTACGGCTGGGAAATCAATGCGTGCGGCGCCTGCCTCGATTACCGTGCCGGCGTCGGGGAAAGCGGGCTGAAAACCGTTTCCGTCCCGAATCGCGCGCAAGACGGCAGCACAGAACGGGACGGTACCGCCGCGCCGGACGCTCATCGGGAAGTCTGCGGACGGAAAACGGATCGGATTGAAGGAATCGATATCCATTTCGATTACGATTGGCAAAGCCGCGCGCAGTGGCGCATGGAATGCGAAGACGTTTTTTGGTATTTGGAACTGTTCGTTCCCTGGAGCGACTTCGGCATGAGCGAACCGCCGGCACGGGGAACCGTCTGGTACGGCACGATAAACAGAATAGACGCGGGAGTTTACGGCCGGCCGCACGTGCGCGGCGAGTCGGGACTGCAATGCCTGCTCGACTTCGCCGATACGGACGCCCCCGCTCCCCGGTTTCATCAGCCGCAAAGATTCGCCGCGTTCGAGTGGCTGCCCCTGCCCAAAAAAAATACCGGCGGCACATCGAAATGACCGTCGGTATCGAACGAACGTAAAAAAACCGCCCGTAAACGAGTTCCGCGCGGTACGCCGCCGGACTCCGTCAGGGCAGTTTTTTTGCCTATTTCGGCCTGTCAGCCGTTTTCAGCTTATCAGCCGTTTTCAGCTTATCAGCCGACCACTTTTTTGACGCGAGTGTCGAAGAATTCGGCAAAATTCGCTTCGGTTATACCGGTGATAACTTCGTCGCCGATTTTCAGATTCGCACCCGGTTCACCGCAACGGCCGAGGCACAACGTACCGGCAAGCGTTACTTTGTTTTCAAGCCCGTTTTCCTTGATCGCCTTTTTCAAAAGCTCAAGAATGCGGCCGGCACCTTTTGCATGGCAGGAGCTGCCCATACATGCTTCAATCGTCATACTACACCTCACTTTATACGAACAGTATAAATAACTTCGTCGCCAATACGACGGCAACGAGCGCAACCGGATACGTCGCGGCATATGCGGACGCCACGTCGTCCGTTCCGGCCGTATTTATTAACGCTCCCAGGGCCGGAGTACTGGTCATACCGCCGGTAATCGCACCGAGATTGTTGAAAATACTTAATTTGAACACATACTTTGCAACCAGGAATCCGATTATCATCGGTACCAGCGTAATGATAGCGCCGAAGATAAAATACGAAACGCGCACGTTGTGCACGAATTCCATACCGCCGGGAACTCCCGCTCCGATCAGGAACAAAATCAGCCCCAATTCACGGAAGCATTTGACGTTCGCCTTATCGATACGGCAGTCCAGAGGCCCGATGTGACCGAAATGGCCGATAATCAGCCCCGCAACCAACGTTCCGCCGGACGTACCGAGCGAAAAATTGATGCCGGGGATTTCGATCGCACCGATGATACAGCCGAGCGAAATCGCCAGAAAAAACGGAAAGAAACCGAACTGATCGAGCTTTATCAATTTGCCCTTCGGTTCCGGAACGGCGATCGCGTTCGCCGCAACGAAGTGTTCCCGTTCCTTCGCGATATCGACTTTCAGCAGTTTGGGAACGATCTGCACGAACAGCACGACCCCCAAAACGCCGAACAGATACGCGATACCGTATCCGGCGATAACGGATTCCTGACTCGCCGCCACTTCTTTTGCGGCGGAAAGTCCGGGCGTACTCGTCAGAGCACCCGTCAGCAG